>NZ_KB905159.1 GCF_000378605.1 Thioalkalivibrio sp. ALJ21 | reverse complement strand
GTGTCGCTGATCAGCCCGATCGCGATGGAAGATGGTCTGCGCTTTGCGATTCGCGAAGGCGGCCGTACCGTCGGCGCCGGCGTCGTATCCAAGATCATCGAGTGATACAGTAGATAAGTTGAACGATCGACCGCGAGAGGCGGCGCCTGGTGCGTCGTCTCTCGCGTTTGTTTCTTGTCGATTCGATTTTTAGGCCAGTAGCTCAATTGGCAGAGCAGCGGTCTCCAAAACCGCAGGTTGGGGGTTCGAGTCCCTCCTGGCCTGCCATCTTCACCGATGGCGGCGAGTACCGGGTGATACGTATTCATGAGTGAACAATCGGAACAGACCGGCGGGCTGGATACTTTCAAGCTCGCGGTAGCCGTGGCGCTGCTGATTGCTGGCGTCATGGGCTTCTATTGGTTCTCGGACGAGTCCACTCTGATCCGTGTGCTCGGACTGCTGGCCGTGGTCGGCGTGGCCGTGGCGATTGGCATGACCACGGCGAAGGGGCATCAGCTGGCGGCCTTTATGGGCAATGCACGCACCGAGGTGCGCAAGATGGTCTGGCCGACCCGGGTCGAGACTACTCAGACTACGCTGATCGTCATCGCCGTCGTGATCATTATCGGGATCTTCCTCTGGCTCCTGGACATGTTCCTGGGTTGGTCCATCAGTCGCTTCATCGGTTAGTCACAGGATTCTCTCCATGGCATTACGCTGGTACGTCGTACAGGCATTCTCGGGCTTCGAGGCCCAGGTGAAGCGGTCGCTGGAGGAGCGCATCGAGCGTTTCGGCATGCAGGACCATTTCGGTCAGATCCTGGTGCCCACCGAAGAGGTCGTCGAGATGAAGGACGGCCAAAAGCGCAAGAGCGAGCGCAAGTTCTTCCCGGGGTATGTCCTGGTGCAGATGGATCTGAACGACGAGGCCTGGCACCTGGTCAAGGCCGTTCCGCGGGTGCTCGGTTTCATCGGTGGCACCGCCGACCGGCCGGCCCCGATCAGCGACAAGGAAGCCGATGCCATCCTGCAGCGCATGCAGGAAGGTGCCGAGAAGCCGCGTCCGAAGGTCCTGTTCGAGGTGGGCGAGATGGTTCGCGTCACCGACGGCCCGTTCAACGACTTCAATGGCGTCGTCGAGGAAGTGAACTACGAGAAGAGCCGCCTCCTGGTGGCCGTGCAGATTTTTGGTCGCTCGACACCCGTGGAACTCGAGTTCCACCAAGTCGAGAAAACCTGACGTACCGACGTCACCACTGCTAATCGGGGAGCCGCGAGGCGCTTGCACCCGAGGGAGTCATCATGGCGAAAAAAATCGAAGCATATATCAAGCTTCAGGTGCCCGCCGGCAAGGCGAACCCGAGCCCGCCCGTCGGGCCGGCGCTGGGTCAGCGCGGCGTGAACATCATGGAGTTCTGCAAGGCGTTTAACGCCCAGACCCAGGAGATCGAGCCCGGTCTGCCGATTCCGGTGGTGATCACCGTTTATTCGGATCGCAGCTTCACCTTCATCACCAAGACGCCCCCGGCGTCGATCCTGCTGAAGAAGGCCGCGGGTCTGCAGAAGGGTTCCGGCGAGCCGAATACGAACAAGGTCGGCACCGTGACCCGGGCGCAGCTCGAGGAAATCGCGAAGACCAAGGAGCCGGATCTGACCGCCGCCGATCTGGACGCGGCGGTGCGCACCATTGCCGGCAGTGCCCGCAGCATGGGCCTCGAAGTGGAGGGTCTCTGACATGGCGAAAATGACCAAGCGAATGAAGGCCATCCGCGAGAAAGTCGAGCCGGGCCGTCTGTATCCGGTGACCGAGGCCTTTGATCTGCTGCGTGAGCTGCCGAAGGCGAAGTTCCGCGAGTCGGTCGACGTGGCGGTGAACCTCGGCGTGGACCCGCGCAAATCCGATCAGGTCGTGCGTGGCTCCACCGTGCTGCCGCACGGCAATGGCAAGAGCGTGCGCGTGGCCGTGTTCACCCAGGGCGCCAATGCCGACGCCGCGAAGGAAGCCGGTGCCGATGTGGTGGGCATGGACGACCTCGCCGAACAGGTGAAGGCCGGCCAGATGGACTTCGACGTGGTGATCGCCTCCCCGGACGCGATGCGGGTCGTCGGTCAGCTCGGCCAGATCCTGGGCCCGCGCGGCCTGATGCCGAACCCGAAGGTCGGCACCGTGACGCCGGACGTGGCGACCGCGGTGACCAATGCCAAGAGCGGTCAGGTGCGCTACCGCACCGACAAGGGCGGGATCGTGCACTGCACCATTGGTGCGGCGGATTTCGACTCCAGCTCGCTGGCCGACAACCTGAACGCCCTGCTGGCGGATCTGATCAAGATGAAGCCGGCGACCTCCAAGGGGCAGTACGTCAAGGGGGTCACGATCTCCACGACGATGGGCCCGGGCGTAAAGGTCGATCAGGCCTCGCTGTCACTGTAATAAGTTTTATGGTTTTTGGTCGGCTGTCGCGCAAGCGGCACGCCATCCAAGACCGCAGGCGCGGCCCCGTTAACGGGGTGGCTTAATCCACCAGCCTGCGCAGATGGTGTCACCCGATTCAGGAAGTACCTGCGACGGGAGCACCGAAGTGCCGGGTTCGCTCGGTTTCACGACCGCCTCCGGGTGGTCTCACTAGAGGAGAGTCAACGTGGCTTTGAATCTCGACGACAAGAAGGCGATTGTCTCGGAGCTGGCTACGGTTGCTGCCTCGGCGCATTCCGCGGTCGCCGCGGAATACCGGGGTCTCTCGGTCGCGCAGATGACCGACCTTCGTCGGCAGGCCCGCAATTCCGGGGTCTATCTGCGGGTGGTGAAGAACAACCTCGCCAAGCGTGCCATCGAGGGTACGGATTTCGCGTGCATGCAGCCCGAGCTGCATGGCCCGCTGATCCTGGCCTTCAGTGAGGAGGAGCCTGGCTCCGCCGCGCGTCTGGTGAAGTCCTTCGCCAAGGAAAACGAACAGCTGAAGGTCCGGCTGGTGTCGTTTGGTGGGCAGCTGATGGGGGCGAACGATCTCGATCGCCTCGCCAGCCTGCCGACACGCGATGAAGCGCTCGCAACGCTTCTCGCCACCATGAAGGCGCCGCTCGACAAGTTCGCCCGTACGGTGAACGAAGTCCCGGGCAAGCTCGTGCGTACCGTTGCAGCAATTCGTGACCAGAAACAGGCAGCCTGAATCTCATCAAGCCGTTTCTGAGCAAGTACTGAATGAATACGGGTGTTCCCCGTTAGGAGAGTAAAAAATGGCCGTTTCGAAAGAAGACATCCTGGAAGCCATCGGCAACATGACGGTCCTGGAAATCGTGGACCTGATCAGCGAGATGGAAGAGAAGTTTGGCGTTTCCGCCGCTGCCGCCGTTGCGGCCGCCCCGGCTGCCGCTGGTGGTGGTGATGCCGCCGCTGCCGAAGCCAAGGACGAGTTCGACGTCGTCATGTCCAGCTTCGGCGAGAACAAGGTTGGCGTGATCAAGGTCGTCCGTGGCCTGACCGGTCTGGGCCTGAAGGAGGCCAAGGAAATGGTCGAAGGCGTTCCGGCGACCGTCAAGGAAGGCGCGGCTAAGGACGAAGCCGAGAAGATGAAGGCGGAGCTGGAAGAGGCTGGCGCCACTGTCGAACTGAAGTAAAAGGCGCTTGCGCCTGTTGTTTTCGTGTACATCACGAAGCCCTGAGGCTGGCGGCCTTTTGGTCGTCAGCCTCAGCCCGTGGTGGCGCGGGTTTTTTCGCGCGTTGTTCAGCTAGCCGCCGAGGTAAGCCATGGCCCTCAGTTATACCGAAAAGAAACGTATCCGCAAGGACTTCGGGAAGCGTCCCCAGATCCTGGACGTCCCGTATCTGCTGGAAACCCAATTGACCTCCTATCGGGATTTCCTGCAGGCCGAAAAGGGTCCGGAGGCGCGTCACGCGCTGGGCCTGCACGCGGCGTTTCAGTCGGTGTTCCCGATTGTTAGCTATTCCGGTCATGTCCAGCTCGAGTACGTCAGCTACCGCCTGGGCGAGCCGCTGTTCGATGTGAAGGAATGCCAGATCCGTGGTGTGACCTACGCGGCCCCGCTGCGGGTGCTGCTGCGCCTGGTGATCCACGACAAGGAGGCCCCGGCCGGCTCCACCGTGGTGAAGGAAGTCAAGGAGCAGGAGGTCTACATGGGCGAGATGCCGCTCATGACCGACAACGGGACCTTCGTGATCAACGGCACCGAGCGCGTGATCGTCTCCCAGCTGCATCGTTCGCCCGGCGTGTTCTTTGACAGCGACCGTGGCAAGACCCAGGGCAGCGCCCAGAAGCTGCTCTACAACGCGCGCATTATTCCGTACCGCGGTTCCTGGCTGGACTTCGAGTTCGATGCCAAGGACGGGGTGTACGTGCGTATCGACCGTCGCCGCAAGCTGCCGGCGTCGATCCTGCTGCGCGCGCTGGGCATGGATACCGAAGAGATCCTGTCCACCTTCTTTGAATTCAACCAGATCACGCTCGATGAAGACGGCGGTGAACTGGATCTGATCCCCGAGCGCCTGCGCGGCGAGACCGCCGTGGTCGACATCACCGACGGCAAGAACGTGATCGTCGAGGCCGGGCGCCGGATTACCCCGCGGCATATCCGCGAGATCGAAAAGGCCGGCATCAACCGCTTGCGCGTGCCGGACGAGTACCTGCTCGGCCGCGTGCTGGCCAAGGGCGTAGTCGACGAGTCGACCGGCGAGCTGATGGCGGCCGCCAACGACCCGCTGACCCAGGAACTCCTGGACAAGCTGCGCGCCGAGGGCGTGAAGTCGGTGGAGACCATCTACACCAACGACTATGATCATGGCCCGTTCATGTCGGACACCCTGCGTCTGGATCCGACCAAGACGCAGTTGGAGGCCCAGGTCGAGATCTATCGCGTGATGCGCCCCGGCGAGCCGCCGACCAAGGACGCCGCCGAGAACCTGTTCTCCAACCTGTTCTTCTCCGAGGATCGCTACGACCTGTCGGCGGTCGGCCGGATGAAGTTCAACCGTCGTGTCGGCCGCGATACCGACGAGGGCCCGGGCGTGCTGTCGCCCGAGGACATCCTCGACGTGCTGAAGGTCCTGATCGACCTGCGCAACGGTAACGGCCGTACCGACGATATCGATCACCTGGGCAACCGCCGCATCCGCAGTGTGGGCGAGATGGCCGAGAACCAGTTCCGTCTGGGCCTGGTGCGCGTCGAGCGTGCGGTCAAGGAGCGCCTGACCGTCGCCGAGAGCGAAGGCCTGATGCCGCAGGAGCTGATCAACGCGAAGCCGGTAGCGGCCGCGGTCAAGGAGTTCTTCGGTTCCAGCCAGCTGTCGCAGTTCATGGACCAGAACAACCCGCTGTCCGAGGTGACCCACAAGCGCCGTATCTCCGCGCTGGGCCCGGGCGGCCTGACCCGCGAACGCGCGGGCTTCGAGGTGCGCGACGTGCACCCGACCCACTACGGTCGGGTCTGCCCGATCGAGACGCCGGAAGGCCCGAACATCGGCCTGATCAACTCGCTGGCCGTGTACGCCCGCACCAACCGCTACGGTTTCCTCGAGACCCCGTATCGCAAGGTCGAGGACGGCAAGGTCACCGACGAGATCGTGTACCTCTCCGCGATCGAAGAGAGCCAATACGTGATCGCCCAGGCGAACGCGGCGATGGACGAGCAAGGGCGTCTGACCGACGACCTGGTCTCCTGCCGCTTCCAGGAGGAGTTCACGATCTCCTCGCCGGACAAGATCCAGTACATGGATATCTCGCCGAAGCAGATCGTGTCCGTGGCGGCCGCGCTGCTGCCGTTCCTGGAGCATGACGATGCGAACCGCGCCCTGATGGGTGCGAACATGCAGCGTCAGGCCGTGCCCTGCCTGCGCGCGGACAAGCCGCTGGTCGGCACCGGTATCGAGCGCACCGTTGCGATCGACTCCGGTTCCGCGATCGTCGCCAAGCGCGGCGGTACGGTCGATTCCGTGGATGCCGCCCGTGTAGTGGTGCGCGTGAACGACGACGAGACCGTCGCCGGCGAGCCGGGTGTGGACATCTACAACCTGACCAAGTACTCGCGTTCGAATCAGAACACCAGCATCAACCAGCGTCCGCTGGTCGCGGTGGGCGACGAGATCGCCCGCGGCGATGTGCTGGCCGATGGCTCCTCGACCGATCTTGGCGAGCTGGCCCTGGGGCAGAACATGATGGTCGCGTTCATGCCCTGGAATGGCTACAACTTCGAGGATTCCATCCTGATCTCCGAACGCGTGGTGCAGGAAGACCGCTACACCACCATCCATATCGAAGAGCTCAACTGTGTCGCGCGCGACACCAAGCTGGGCCAGGAAGAGATCACCGCGGATATCCCCAACGTCTCCGAGTCGCTGCTGGCCAAGCTGGACGAGTCCGGTGTGGTCTATGTCGGTGCCGAGGTGAACCCGGGCGACATCCTGGTCGGCAAGGTCACGCCGAAGGGCGAGACCCAGCTGACCCCGGAAGAGAAGCTCCTGAGGGCGATCTTTGGCGAGAAAGCCTCGGATGTGAAGGACACCTCCCTGCGAGTGCCCTCCGGCATCGAGGGCACGGTGATCGACGTGCGCGTGTTCACCCGCGATGGAGTGGAGAAGGATGCGCGCGCCAAATCGATCGAGGAAGACGACCTCGCCGCGGTCAAGAAGGACCTGAAGGACCAGCTGCGCATCTACGAGGACGACATCTACGCCCGCGTCGAGAAGCTGCTGGTCAACAAGGTTGCCGCCGGTGGCCCCGAAGGACTGGGCGATGGCTCCAAGGTCACCAAGAAGTACCTGCAGGGCCTGTCCCGCGACCAGTGGTTCGAGGTGCGTCTGAAGGATGACGCCGTGAACTCCCAGCTGGAGGACCTCGGTCGCCAGCTGCAGGAGCAGCACGAGCTGTTCGACAAGAAGTTCGAGCATCAGAAGGCCAAGGTCGCCGCAGGCGACGACCTGCCGCCGGGCGTGCAGAAGATGGTCAAGGTCTACGTGGCCGTGAAGCGCCGTCTGCAGCCGGGCGACAAGATGGCCGGCCGCCACGGGAACAAGGGCGTCATCTCGATGATCGTGCCGGAAGAGGATATGCCATTCCTCGAAGACGGGACGCCGGTCGACGTGGTGCTGAACCCGCTGGGCGTGCCCTCGCGCATGAACGTCGGGCAGGTGCTGGAGGTTCATCTGGGCTGGGCCGCGAAGGGCCTGGGCGACAAGATCAACCGCATGCTCGAGGCACAGGCCGAGATCGCGAAGCTGCGCGAGTTCCTGGGCCAGATCTACAACCACCGCGACAAGAAGGTCGACCTCGACTCCATGTCGGACGCCGAGATCATTGCGCTTTGCCGCAACCTGCGCGGTGGCGTGCCGATGGCCACGCCGGTGTTCGACGGTGCCGAGGAGGCCGAGATCAAGGAGATGCTGCGTCTGGCCGATCTGCCTGAGACGGGGCAGGCCGAGCTGTTCGACGGCCGTACCGGTGACTCCTTCGATCGCCCGGTGACCGTCGGCTACATGCACATGCTGAAGCTGAACCACTTGGTCGACGACAAGATGCATGCGCGCTCGACCGGCCCGTACTCCCTGGTGACCCAGCAGCCGCTGGGCGGCAAGGCGCAGTTCGGTGGCCAGCGCTTCGGCGAGATGGAGGTCTGGGCGCTGGAGGCCTACGGTGCCGCCTACACCCTGCAGGAAATGCTGACGGTGAAGGCGGATGACGTGCAGGGCCGCAACAAGATGTACAAGAACATCGTCGACGGCGAGCACCACATGGAGGCCAACGTCCCCGAGTCGTTCAACGTGCTCATGAAGGAGATCAAGGCGCTCGGCATCAATATCGAGCTGGAGCAGGACTGATCTCCTCCGATCCGAATGTGATCCGAAGGGGTGCAGGGCACCCCTCGACCCAAAGCTTTGTGAGGCATAGCGAATGAAAGACCTCCTCAATCTGTTCAAGCAGCAGACCCAGCCGGAAGAGTTCGATGCGATCCGTATCGGCCTGGCCTCCGCGGACCAGATCCGTTCGTGGTCCTTCGGCGAGGTGAAGAAGCCGGAGACCATTAACTACCGGACCTTCAAGCCGGAGCGCGATGGCCTGTTCTGCGCCAAGATCTTCGGCCCGGTGAAGGACTACGAGTGCCTGTGCGGCAAGTACAAGCGCCTGAAGCACCGGGGTGTGGTCTGCGAGAAGTGCGGCGTCGAGGTGACCCAGACCAAGGTGCGCCGCGAGCGCATGGGGCACATCGACCTGGCCTCGCCGGTCGCGCACATCTGGTACCTGAAGAGCCTGCCGTCGCGCATCGGGCTGCTGCTCGACATGACCCTGAAGGACATCGAGAAGGTGCTCTACTTCGAGTCCTTCATCGTGATCGACCCGGGCTTCACCACGCTGGAGAAGGGCCAGCTCCTGACCGACGAGGAATACCTCGAGGCGATGGAGGAGCATGGTGACGACTTCACCGCGATGATGGGTGCCGAGGCCGTGCTGTCCCTGCTCAAGGAGATGGACCTGCAGGGCGAGGCCGCGAAGCTGCGTCAGGAGCTGTCCGAGACCGGGTCCGAGACCAAGATCAAGCGTCTGGGCAAGCGGCTCAAGCTGATCGAGTCGTTCCTGGAATCCGGCAACAAGCCGGAGTGGATGATCATGTCCGTGCTGCCGGTGCTGCCGCCGGACCTGCGCCCGCTGGTGCCGCTGGACGGTGGCCGCTTCGCGACCTCCGACCTGAACGACCTGTACCGGCGGGTGATCAACCGCAACAACCGTCTGCGCCGCCTGCTGGAGCTGAATGCCCCGGACATCATCGTGCGCAACGAAAAGCGCATGCTGCAGGAATCCGTGGACGCGCTGCTGGACAACGGCCGTCGCGGCCGTGCGATCACCGGCACCAACAAGCGCCCGCTGAAGTCCCTGGCCGACATGATCAAGGGCAAGCAGGGCCGCTTCCGCCAGAACCTGCTGGGCAAGCGCGTCGACTACTCCGGCCGTTCCGTGATCGTGGTCGGGCCGACCCTGCGTCTGCACCAGTGCGGCCTGCCCAAGCGCATGGCGCTGGAACTGTTCAAGCCGTTCATCTTCGGCAAGCTGCAGCGCCGTGGCCTGGCCACCACCATCAAGGCCGCCAAGAAGGCCGTGGAGAAGGAAGGTCCCGAGGTCTGGGATATCCTCGAAGAGGTGATTCGCGAGCATCCGGTGATGCTGAACCGCGCCCCGACCCTGCACCGCCTGGGCATCCAGGCCTTCGAACCGGTGCTGATCGAGGGCAAGGCGATCCAGCTGCACCCGCTGGTCTGTGCCGCGTTCAACGCCGACTTCGACGGTGACCAGATGGCCGTGCACGTGCCGCTGTCGCTGGAGGCCCAGCTGGAGGCGCGCACGCTGATGTTGTCCTCCAATAACGTGCTGTCCCCGGCCAACGGCGAGCCGATCATCGTGCCGTCGCAGGATATCGTGCTGGGGCTTTACTACCTCTCGCGCGAGAAGGTGAACGCCAAGGGCGAGGGCATGACCTTTGCCGATGTGGACGAGGTGCATCGCGCCTACGAACACAAGCAGGTCGATCTGCATGCCCGGATCACCGTGCGCATCGCCGACACCATGGCGGATGTCGCCGAAGGGGAGCCGCTGCCGTCCATGCGGGTGGAGACCACCGTCGGCCGCGCGATCCTGTCGCGCATCATGCCGAAGGGGCTGCCGTTCGAGCTGATCGACCGGGAGCTGAGCAAGAAGACCATCTCCGCGCTGATCAACTCCTGCTACCGTCGCCTGGGGCTGAAGGACACCGTGGTGTTCGCGGACCAGCTGATGTATGCGGGCTTCTACTATTCGACCCGCGCCGGGGTCTCGTTCTGCTCGGATGACATGGTCATCCCGGACGAGAAGCAGCCGATCCTGCAGAACGCCGAAGAGCAGGTGAAGGAGATCGAGGACCAGTACGCCTCGGGCCTGGTCACCAAGGGCGAGCGCTACAACAAGGTCGTGGACATCTGGTCGCACTGCAATGACCAGGTCGCGAAGGCGATGATGGAGCGGCTCGGCAAGGAGCAGGTCACCAATGCCGAGGGCGAGACGGTCGAGCAGAGCTCGTTCAACTCGATCTTCATGATGGCCGATTCCGGCGCGCGTGGTTCTGCGGCCCAGATCCGTCAGCTGGCGGGGATGCGCGGCCTGATGGCCAAGCCGGACGGCTCCATCATCGAGACGCCGATCACCGCGAACTTCCGCGAGGGTCTGAACGTCCTGCAGTACTTCATCTCGACCCACGGCGCGCGTAAAGGTCTGGCCGATACCGCGCTGAAGACCGCGAACTCCGGTTACCTGACCCGCCGTCTGGTGGATGTGTCACAGGACGTGGTGGTTACTCAGCACGACTGCGGGACCCAGCAGGGCCTGATGATGAAGCCGATCATCGAGGGCGGCGATGTGGTCGAGCCGCTGCGCGATCGCGTACTGGGTCGTGCCACGGCGGTGGACGTCCATCGCCCGGGGACCGACGAGGTTCTGATCCCGGCCGGCACCCTGCTGGACGAGGCAATGGTCGACAAGCTGGACGAGGCCTCGGTCGACGAGGTGCTGGTGCGCTCCGCGATTACCTGCGAAACCCGTCAGGGCATCTGCGCCAAGTGCTACGGTCGCGACCTGGCCCGTGGCCACGAGGTCAACGAGGGCGAAGCGGTGGGCGTGATCGCCGCGCAGTCCATCGGCGAGCCGGGTACCCAGCTGACCATGCGTACCTTCCACATTGGGGGTGCGGCGAGCCGTGCGGTTACGGTCAGCGCGATCCAGGTGAAGAACGCCGGGTCTGTGCGTCTGCACAACCTGAAGACCGTCACCAACAAGGCGGACAACCTGGTCGCGGTATCGCGCTCCGGGGAGCTGGGCGTGATCGACGATCAGGGCCGCGAGCGCGAGCGCTACAAGATCCCCTACGGCGCCACCATTACCGTCAAGGACGGCGATGCGGTCGAGGCGGGTCAGGAAGTCGCGACCTGGGATCCGCATACCCATCCGATCGTCACCGAGGTGGGCGGCTATATTCGTCTGGCGGACTTCGTCGAGAACGTCACCGTGACCAAGGAGACGGACGAATTCACCGGTCTGTCCCAGAACGTGGTGCTCGATCCGAAGAGCCGCTCGAGCGCCGGCAAGGACCTGCGTCCGACCGTCAAGCTCGTGGATGATGATGGCAACGAGGTGTACATCCCGGGCACCGACATGCCCGCACAGTACATGCTGCCGGCCAATGCGATCTTCAATCTCGAGGACAACGCCCGCGTCGAGGTCGGTGATGTTATCGCCCGCCTGCCGCAGGAGTCGTCCAAGACCCGCGACATCACCGGTGGTCTGCCGCGTGTGGCCGATTTGTTCGAGGCCCGCCGTCCGAAGGAGCCGGCCGTGCTGGCCGAGATCTCCGGCACCGTCTCGTTCGGCAAGGAGACCAAGGGCAAGCAGCGCCTGGTGATCACGCCGGACAAGGGTGATCCGGTCGAGATGCTGATCCCGAAACTGCGCACCGTGAACGTGTTCGAGGGCGAGCGTGTGGAGCGTGGCGAGGTCGTGGTGGACGGCGAGCTGGACCCGCACGACATCGTGCGTCTGCGGGGTGTGACAACCCTTGCCGAATACCAGGTCCAGGAGATCCAGGACGTCTATCGCCTGCAGGGCGTGAAGATCAATGACAAGCACATCGAGGTCATTGTTCGCCAGATGATGCGCAAGGTGAACATCGTCAACCCGGGCGACACCAAGTTCCTCGCGGGGGACCAGGTGGATCGGGTTCGCGTCCTCGAGGAGAACGAAAAGCTCGGCGACGACCAGCAGCCGGCGACCTACGAGCGTGTGCTGCTCGGCATCACCAAGGCCTCGCTGGTGACGGAATCGTTCATCTCTGCGGCCTCCTTCCAGGAGACCACTCGCGTGCTGACCGAGGCGTCCACCCGTGGCGCTCGCGACGATCTGCGCGGCCTGAAGGAGAACGTGATTGTGGGCCGCCTGATCCCGGCCGGCACAGGGCTGGCGTACCACAAGGAACGTCGCCGCAAGCGCGAGCTGGAAATGCCGGAGTTCGAGAGCGTCGAGGAGGCGTCCGCGGTTACCGCCGACACCGAATCCGATGCCCCGGGTTCGGAAACCACCGGGGAAGGCTCGGAATAGCCTTCCCTTCTGTTGACACTTCAGGGGGCGGCGATTAGAATTCCGCTCCCTCGACAGGCCGGTCACGGCGCCGGCCTGTCGTTATTTTTAGGCTAGGAGAAAGGGTTTCATGGCCACGATCAATCAGTTGGTACGCAAGCCCCGCAAGCGCCCCGTCGAGAAGAGCGACGTGCCGGCGCTGCAGGGCTCGCCGCAGAAGCGCGGGGTATGCACCCGTGTCTACACGACCACGCCGAAGAAGCCGAATTCCGCGCTGCGCAAGGTTGCGCGCGTGCGTCTGACCAATGGCTACGAAGTCAGTAGCTACATCGGCGGCGAAGGCCACAACCTGCAGGAGCACTCGGTGGTCCTGATTCGTGGCGGTCGTGTAAAGGATCTTCCCGGTGTGCGTTACCACACGGTGCGTGGCTCCCTGGATACCCAGGGGGTGCAGAACCGCACCCAGGGCCGTTCCAAGTACGGCACCAAGCGCCCGAAGAAATCCTAACCGTGTACAAGAGCGGGAACTGAAACATGTCGAGAAGAGCAGCTGCCCCCAAGCGTCACATCCTTCCTGATCCGAAATTCGGAAGCGAGCGCCTGGCCAAGTTCATCAATACCGTGATGCGTGACGGCAAGAAGTCGGTCGCAGAACAGGTCGTGTACGGCGCGCTGGACCAGATCGAGTCCAAGCAGGGTGACGGCATGGGTGCACTGGAACGCGCGCTGGACAACATTCGTCCGCGTGTCGAGGTGAAGTCTCGTCGTGTGGGCGGCGCCACCTACCAGGTGCCGGTCGAGGTGCGCTCGGTTCGTCAGGACGCCCTGGCGATGCGCTGGGTCGTGGAAGCGGCCCGCAAGCGTGGCGAGCGCACCATGGCGCTGAAGCTGGCGGGCGAGCTGATGGACGCCGCCGATGCCAAGGGCTCCGCCGTGAAGAAGCGCGAAGACACTCACCGCATGGCGGAAGCGAACAAGGCGTTCGCCCACTTCCGCTGGTAAAACCGATTTAGAGAGGCTCAACGTGGCACGCAAGACCCCACTGAAGCGCTACCGGAACATCGGGATCAGCGCGCACATCGACGCCGGCAAGACGACGACGACCGAGCGCATCCTGTTCTACACCGGTCTGTCGCACAAGATCGGCGAGGTCCATGAAGGCGCCGCCACGATGGACTGGATGGAGCAGGAACAGGAACGCGGGATCACCATTACCTCCGCGGCGACCACCTGCTTCTGGCAGGGTATGGCCAAGCAGTTCGACGAGCATCGCGTCAACATCATCGATACCCCGGGGCACGTGGACTTCACCATCGAGGTGGAGCGTTCCATGCGAGTGCTCGACGGTGCGGTGATGGTGTACTGCGCCGTGGGTGGCGTGCAGCCGCAGTCCGAGACCGTCTGGCGTCAGGCCACGAAGTACTCGGTTCCGCGGATGGCGTTTGTCAACAAGATGGACCGCGCCGGTGCCGACTTCCTGCGTGTCTACGAGCAGATGAAGGAGCGCCTGCAGGCGAACCCGGTCCCGATCCAGCTGCCGATCGGTGCCGAAGACAACTTCCGCGGCGTGATCGACCTGGTCAAGATGCAGGCGATCTTCTGGGACGACGAAAACTTCGGGATCTCCTTCGAGTACAAGGATATCCCCGACGAGCTCAAGGCTGAGGCGGAAAAGTGGCGCGAGAACATGCTCGAGGCCGCCGCCGAAGCCAATGAAGAGCTGATGGACAAGTATCTCAACGAGGGCGACCTCAGCGAGGAAGAGATCAAGCAGGCAATTCGTCATCGCACCATCGAGCTCGAGATCGTGCCGATGTTGTGCGGCTCCGCCTTCAAGAACAAGGGCGTGCAGGCCATGCTCGACGCGGTGGTCGAATACCTGCCTTCGCCGGAAGAGGTCAAGGCGATCAAGGGCGTGAAGGCCGGGACCGAGGAGCCGGTCGAGAAGCACGCCTCGGACGACGAGCCGTTTGCGGCCCTGGCGTTCAAGATCATGACCGACCCGTACGTCGGTTCGCTGACCTTCGTGCGTGTGTACTCCGGTGTGCTGAGCGCGGGCGACACCGTTCTCAATACGCAGAACAACCGCCGCGAGCGCATTGGTCGCATCCTGCAGATGCACTCCAACTCCCGCGAGGAGATCAAGGAACTGCGTGCGGGTGACATCGGTGCGGTCGTCGGCCTGAAGGATCTGTACACCGGTAGTACGCTCTGCGACCCGAACAATCCGGTCGAACTGGAGCGCATGGAGTTCCCGGAGCCGGTGATCTCGATCGCCGTCGAGCCGAAGACCAAGTCGGACCAGGAAAAGATGGGTATCGCGCTGAACAAGCTGGCGCAGGAAGACCCGTCCTTCCGCGTCCGGACCGACGAGGAGTCGGGCCAGACGATCATCTCCGGCATGGGCGAGCTTCACCTCGAGGTCCTGGTGGACCGCATGAAGCGCGAGTTCAAGGTCGAGGCGAACGTCGGTCAGCCGCAGGTGGCGTACCGCGAGACGATCAAGAAGAGCGTGGAAACCGAAGGCAAGTTCGTGCGCCAGTCGGGCGGCCGCGGCCAGTACGGTCATGTCTGGCTGCGCATCGAACCGCAAGAGGCGGGCGACGGCTACGAATTCGTCAACGCGATCGTCGGTGGTGTCGTGCCGAAAGACTACATCCCCGCCGTCAACAAGGGCGTCGAGGAGCAGATGGCCAATGGCGTACTCGCCGGTTATCCGGTGGTGGACGTGAAGGTCACGCTGTTTGACGGCTCCTACCATGACGTCGACTCGAACGAGATGGCATTCAAGGTGGCTGGATCGATGGCCTTCAAGGAAGGCGCGTTGAAGGCTGGCGCCGTGCTCCTTGAGCCGATGATGAAGGTCGAGGTCGAGACGCCGGAAGAATACATGGGCGACGTGATGGGTGACCTGAATCGCCGTCGTGGCCTGGTCAAGGGCATGGAAGATGTCGCCGGTCAGAAGCTGCTGAAGGCCGAGGTCCCGCTGTCCGAGATGTTTGGCTATTCGACGCAGCTGCGTTCGATGAGCCAGGGCCGCGCTACGTACTCGATGGAGTTCGAAAAGTACTCCGAGGCGCCGGCGCAGGTCGCCGAGGCCGTGGCCGCGAAGGCCTCCTGAACCGAATCGCGTAATCCGAAAGAACTGTAGAAAGAGGTTTGAGCTGTGTCCAAGGAAAAGTTCGAGCGTAAGAAGCCGCATGTGAATGTGGGGACGATTGGTCATGTGGACCATGGCAAGACCACGCTGACGGCGGCGATG
>NZ_KB905158.1 GCF_000378605.1 Thioalkalivibrio sp. ALJ21 | reverse complement strand
GGCGGCGGCGGTGGTGGTGGCAACCAAGGCGGCGGCGGTGGTGGTGGCAACCAAGGCGGCGGCGGTGGTGGTGGCAACCAAGGCGGCGGCGGTGGCGGTGGTGGCAACCAAGGCGGCGGTGGCGGCGGTGGTGGCAACGCTCCGAGCGGTAACGAGAAATTCCGTATCGACGCCTCCGCTGGTGGCCTATGCCTGAATACGCAGGCGACCGACAGCGCAGGGAATACCCTTGAGGATGTGATCTTCTACCAGTGCGAAGTGGGTGTGGGCTGGTACGGAAACATCGGCGTGATTGATCTCGAAGGCGATGTAGGCAGCGTTGCAGGAAAGATCTGCATGGGGGATCCATCTGTGTCGAACGATCACCTGCATGCGCCGATCGCGGGTGTGCGCAGGGATTACCGAGGGATTGGGATCGGAGGGGGTGAAGTCTTGGGCCAGGGGATTCCGGGGATCCCTCTTCCTGAGGGCGCGGACGGTGGCGAATTCGGCCATCACTTCGTAGTGCGTCGCTACGGAGCCAACAATGCCGGCTGTCGTGAGGTCCTGGAAGAAGCCGGGCACGAGGTCGCCGGGGATTACGATGCGTTTGTGGGGAACCTGGGCAAACACTGGACGCTAGACCCATAAAAAACGGGGCGTTGACCGCCCCGCTCTTTTCGTCGCATTGGCTTCGACTGGGGGCTAGATGGGCTCCCAGTCGCCATCAGCAGTCTTGCATGCCGTGGTTTCCTGAAACTGATCCGCCTGCCCTTCCGGAAGGCTCGATGCATCAACCGTGAAATCAACGCAGGTGAGTCCATTGGTGTGGACGTACTCCTCACTGCGCTGGATGTCGATATTCATCGCTTGCACATCCTCGAAGGTAACCGAAGAGTCTCGCGCCATGGCCCTGAATGCGGCCCCTGTGCCAGCGCCCGCCAACCCGGCCGCCATGCCGATGCTTGCGCCCGATGCGGCGGCACCGAGGTTCCCCGCCATCGCCGCAGAAGGACCGCGCTGACCGATAGCGGCGCCACTGCGGGCTGCATCTGACCCGCTCATCGAATCGATCCCCATCGCGATGGCTTCATGGGCTGCCTGTGCCTGAGGGTCGTCACCGACGGTTGCCGGAATTGTTGCAACCTCGATCTCCTGCTCGGTGGGTGCAAGTGCGGCCGCTTCCGCTTCACGCTGTGCGCGCTCGAATTGGCGTTCGGAGTTTCCGCGGTTGGCGATGGCGCCGATTGTGCCCGCCACGGAACCCGCCCCGGCGCCGCCGGCGCCTGGTGTCGCCATGCATCCGCTCAGAAGAAATCCACTGACCAATAGTGCCGCAAGAGGTGTTCTTTTCATGTGTGTGCTCTTTCGTAGGTTGATGGAACAGCCGTGGAGTCCATTAGCATAAAGGATGCTTGTTACGAAAACGGAGGGGGCGGCGAACACGAGTGGATTTTTGCGTGCTGCGGTGCTCGAACGGCGGCTGCCGATCTAAGGCTCGGTCGACTACAGTCGGGAGCGAGTGCGACAGGGCCCGATTCGCTCTCCTGCACCCCCTCCTTCATTGCCTGGGTCATCGTGAGCGAGAGACCCACCTGGATGATGTGCTGCAGCGTCTCGGCTCGAGCGTGGGTGTTCTTTGTGGCTAGGGAGGCTTGGTCGGTTTGCGCACGCGACAGGGCGTCCAATGTTCGCTCGGGTTGCCGGGCAAGGCCGCTGTCCCCCGCTTGTGAGTCTTCGATCCGACCTGGGCCGCCGAGACGGTCGTGCACCAGGCTCCAGTCGATCAGGCCATCTGGCCGAAGGCTCGAGCGGATGGAGGACAAAACATCGTCGGAGGTAAAAGGCTTCTCGTACAGCACTTCGTCGAGCAGCATCGAGACAGGCGGCTCGTTCTTGGGCGGGCGATTGGGGTGGTGTTCCCGTACCCTGCAGAAGTCGACTGGGAGCTCTTTTGGGATCGCGTAGTCCATTGGGATCGGGAGCATGCGCAGGAGCCCCTGAAGCTCGTATTTGCGCGTATAGGGGGTGTCCCCCTTCCCCTGGAATTCCAGCTGCACTGCCACGATCCTTGGGTCCTGAACACCGGGTAGCAGCTGCGCCGTCAGCACGCCAAGATCCCGTTCGAATACCGGGGGCAGCCGTGACGGGAATGGAAATCGAGGTCGACCAGGTTCCGGGACCCTGGTTGCTCGCAACCATCCAGCATCTGGACCCAGGGTTGGATGAGTCCTTCGAAATGCGACCGGAACATCCAGGCGATGATTGCGGCCGGGGGCAGTGAACGCAGGCGGTCCTCGATTGGGTGAGAGCGATCGCAATCAGGGGGCATCAGTGCGCGCGCTCAGTGTGATTGGCGTCCTCATTCGTAGTCCTTCCCGCCCTAACCCCTCCAACAAAAAACCCTCGTCTGGAGAGTCCAGGGCGAGGGGAATGTGGAGGCACGGAACGTGCGGCTCCGATGGGTGGGGTCGTGTGTGGAGCGTGACCGGGTCTAATTGGAGATCGTTTCGTCCTCGCGCTCTTCATCTTGAAGGTCAATATTGCCTTCCGGTTCCGCATCACTGGTTGATGTGGTGATCGAGGCATCGCTCGAGGCATCGTGGGAGTGTGTCCAGAGCGTGCGATCGCTGTGGCTCACGGGCTCCTCAAAGCCGCGGTCTCGCGTGATTTCGGCATTGATCACGAACCCTTCCGTTACCGCGGGATCATCGATGTCCGTTTCCGGCTCAGGCTCAGGTTCCGGCTCAGGATTGGGCTCAGGCTCAGGTTCCGGAGCCACCTCCCCGGAGGCCCAAATAGTCCGCAGGGTCCGACCCTCCTCGCCTGGCTCATCGTTCTCGCCTGCTGCAAGGATTACCGTGCCGCCTTCGGACGGATCGAACAGCGTCCCGTCCACGCCCTCTGGGTTGTAATCGGTGTTGAACCGGACCATGTCATCGTCACCCATGTCGGCCACCGCCACCCCGTTGATGGTGGTTTCGGTGTGGTTCGCATCCGCAGTCCAGGTCTGGTCGTTGGTGAGATCCCCCTCGAGGTCGCTGTCAGGGTTCACGCCCAGATAGGTGCGTCCGCCGCCGTCAAACTCCAAGGTTCCGCCATTGGTTTCGATGGATGAGGCATCTCGGTAAACGATGTCCCCTCCATGGTCCCGGGAGGCCTCGATCGTCATTGAGCCATCCATCCCACTCAGGGCGAGACGGGAGCCTTGAATCACGACATCGCCACTGGTTCCCCCGTCAGCGCTGATCAGCATTGACTCATCGGCCTCGAGGTTGGACCTCAGAATGGCCACGGAGCCGCTGTAAGCCAGAACGTCCAGGTAGTCCCCTGCGTCAATCTGCGAATCCATGATGCCGATCGAGTAGTTCGACGAAGAGCCGTCGGCATCTGCGATGAGGTCAAGTCCGACAGTGCTGATGATCTCACTGTCGATGATGCGCATGACATTTCCCGAGCCGACGACACCGGGGCCGACCTCCATCATCGGAGCCCAGTTCAGGTCAGTGCCTGCCTCGAAACGGCTCCCCTCGATGATCATGTCGCCGCCAAAGGCGCCCAACCACCAGTCTTCCAGTGAGGTGAGGTCACTATCGGTGATCCGCATGCTGCCATCGGCATATTGAGCATGGTCTTCTGTGAATATATCGATGAATCCACCGAGAATTTCCGAGTCGCGCACCTCGACTTCGCCGCCGTACAGCATGACGTAATCGGCACCGTAGTAGTGGACGTTCTCCAGGAGAATTCGGTTGTCGTAGCCGCTGTTCTCCACGATCAGGGAGTGCCCTTCCCAGCCTTCATCCATGACGCTTTCGTCGGTGACGCCAATCACGACATCGCGAAGCTCGATCGCGCTGCTCCTGGAGCCAGCCCCGCTGTATGCCGTATCCCCGAAGATCTCCACGGACGAATCCATGATGTTGACGCGTTCGAGCTTCACCAGGCCATCGTTGCCCCACCCGTCGAACATCAGGTCGGCATGGGTGGTCCACCCGCTACTGTCACCAATGAAGTCGAAGTTGGAGTCACGAACAATCAGGTCACCATGGTCCATGACGAACGCATACAGGCTCATCGTGGACATATTCACGTCTTCGACAAGAATCCCGCGGGCATCGGTCGGGTCATCGCCCGGAGTGCCAACCATGTTGGAGTAGCTCTGGAAGCCCACGATGTCCGCATCAATATCGGTGTTGCGGACCGTAAGGCCATGCTCGGCGCCGAGATCGGTGTAGCTGTGCGCCTGGAGATCCGGGGTCTGAATGTCACTGTTTTCGATCAGAAGAGAATGCCCGCGCGAATTGCTGCGCCAGTCCTCAGAGAAGATGGCGAGATTGCCGCCGCCGGTATGATCCGAGCGATAGGTGAGGCGGTCGATATGGACGCCCCCCGCTGAATTCATGATCAGGTTGCGGCCGTCCGCGTTGGTGGAGATCTCAACGTTTTCGAGCGCAACCTCGTACCCGGGGTCAACGTTCTCGCTCTCGAGGTTCTGGAATATCGAGACACGAGAGTCATTCCCCTCTGCGACGATGCGCGCATCCTGGATGCGGATCCCTGGGAATGAATCACCGTACCCAATCGTGTCGCGCCAAAGATTGCCCTGGGGGCCCGTCAGGTGGGAGAGGATGTACATGCGACCGTCAGTGGTCTCGATGTCGGCGTCCACGATGTCGTAGAAGCCTGCGATCTGGAGCGAGCGGCCGGCAGTTCGGTTGAAGTTCGGAGCATCGACGAATACCGAGCCGCGCAGGCGCCCTCCGGTTTCGTATGGCGCGACGACCTTGAAGCCGTCACTGCCATCCGTCTCATAGCGCAGGTTGAGGTTCGCATCCTGTGGCGTCAGCACATGAGTGCGCAGAACGTTAGCGCTATCCGATCGGATCGTCAGCTGCTGCTCGTTCAGATCGCCGTCAAATCCGCCTTCTACGTCCGGCAGCTTGAGATAGACATTCGAGTTGCCGACAAGAGAGTCGCGATTTTCGAGATCCACGACCACTTCGGGGGCGTCCCACGCTGCGTCACTCTGGCCGGTTTGCCCGGTCATAAATGGGAGGGTCGGCGCATCGGTCTCTGCGTCCACGAGGTCGACCTGTGCGTCCGTAGCATTCACCGCCACTTCGACGTGATCGGTCACGGAGTCCAGGCCGTCGAGCCCTTCAATGGTGACACCGGCATCGACCGTAATGGGAGCATCGGTCAAATCAGCACTGAGGATGTCGCCATCGATATCGTGTTCGGCTGCCAGTCCGATGAAGTTGGATGGCAATACCGCCGATCCCCCAATGTGCATGCCATTCGGGTTGATGAGGGCCACGGCGGCGCCAGTCAGATTGGTGATCGCGCCATCAATCTGGGACAGGACTCCTGTCTGGTCGATATTGACCCAGATACCGGGAGTGCCCGCGGCCCCCTGGTCACTGAAGATGACCTCATTGCCCGAGCCGATGTTGAACCCGCCCGTCCAGTCGATCGTTACGCCGTCGGCATTGCCGAGCGCCGTATCGCCCAGCTGGTCCGCCAGGATCTCCAGCGTGTTCGAATCGATCTCGGTGATGGTGCCATCCGAACCATGGATGAAAACCCCGCCGCTCGGGAGCCCGGCCGAAGCCGAGGCAGCACACAGGCCCAAGGCAACCCCGGCGGACAGGGCCGCCATTCGTCGAATCATCGATCCTGAAGAGTCACGCTGCGCTTCGGTGATCTCAGGCGATTGTCCGGATACCCCAGAAGCCTGACGTCCTCGGCGTCCATCGAGCTCGGAGACTGCAACCCAAGCGCCCAATCCCGCGTTGTAGATGCTCTTGAAAATGTGGTTCATGCTCGTCCTTTATTGGTCGTCGATCGGGGGCTATCAGAAGCGCGCCACCAGGTTGAAATTCAGGCGGCCATCAGAGTCGTCGGTGATGACGTTCCGGTCATTCGTGACGCGGGCATACCCAACCTCTCCGGAGAAGTGGTCCCCGAAGCGCATGACGGTGCCGATCTCGACGCTTTCGACCGTGCGGCGGTCGCCGATCATGGGTTTTCCGCTGCCCATGTTGTAGCCAACAAAGGGGCGGATCCGGCCGTTCTCAAAATCGACCGCAGGAGTGAATAGCCGCAAACCTGCGTAGTGACCCTCGCTTACGCTTGCGATGCCGGCTCGGTAGCCAGAGCCCCGGTGCTGTCCGCCGATCACAAAGTCGCGCTGATTGGGGAGCATCCCCGAGTTTGACTGGAGTCCAGCGGACATGGACAGGAGCATTGAGCCCAGGGGTTGCGATGCATTGGCGTCTACTGCCAGGCGGGTCCAATTGGAATCCAGCTCCCGGCCAAGGCCAAATCCGGAATTGCTGGCCGAAAGGCCCCGCTCAAGCGACGCATCGAGCGTCATCGACAGAGGGGCGGCCCTTCCCCAGTCCATCTTGTGGTCGGTCTCCACCCCGATCTCGACCGCGGTGGATTTTTGGTCACCCTCGAGAGCAACGATCCCGATGTTGCTTTCCTGGTAGTAGTGATTGAGGTTCACGTACGGCTTGAGGCCCTCGACCGGGTAGGACCAACCAATCGATGCCCTATAGGTGGTCCCGTTCAGGTCGAAATCGGCGAAATCGCCCCCCTGCTTGGAGTCGGCGTATGCCCCACGCAAGGAGAAGACGCCGACCGGGGCGGGACGCATGGCACTCAGCTGGAGTGCGTCGTAGCGCCCGCCTTTCGAATCACTGGGGCTGATTGCCTCAACGCCGTGGGAGTATCCGCCCGAGAAGATCCAACCTCCGGCGCCCGTCCGGAAGAGCCCGGAGATGATGTTTTCGCCGGTATTCCGGCCGCCGTAGGACGAGACCATGGCCGCCAGAACGGTCCGATCAGCCTCGTTGACCTCTGCAGTGACGGGAAGCGTCCCATCCTTGACCTGGCCGTAGGAGATCGCGGGCCGACCGCCGCGTGCCTCGGCGGCTAGATCCGTCAGAGGGAGATGACGCTGAGTGGACTCCAGGGAGTCGCGGACATAAGGGGCGAGAACGCCTTCCGCCTTAATCTCGGCCTCCCGGATCTCGATGGTTCGGGAGTCTGCGTCAACGCGCGCATAAACCTGAACGTCGCCATTCTTGCGCAGCTGCTCGATCAAGGCCGTCAGATCGCCGCGGGGATCGGCCGATTCGATGCGGTCAGGGGTATCAAGATGCTCGGGGCTCTCAATACTCCAGCCCGAGTCTGCCAGCGCCCCTTGTGTGGCGGTGCCGAAAGCGGCAAGCAAGGCGAGCGTCAGTGCGCGACGAAAGGGAATGGCGCCATCATTCATATACGATACCTTTTACGTAATCCTATAGGTCGGATCTGGCCTGGATCTTTCGGTTATTAAGATGCAGGAGCGGACAGCACAAATCATACACGATATGTCTTATGAAACTATCGGCTCCGGTATTGCGTGGCGAAAATGCCGAAACCCCGGGGCAGGACAACGAGTACGTGAACCTCGGGCTACACTCGTCATCGCGCGGGGGTTACATGGCGCCGCGTGATCCAGGCAGATTCACTACGGCATGAGGGTCCGGAAGATGGCCAAGCAGAACCGGAAGATTGCTCACATTGATCTGTCCCAGGAGGACCAGGTCACTCGACCAAAGGCGGGGAAAAAGAACCAACAGAAGAACAAGCAGAAGAGCAAGCAACCCCTGAAAGGCGCCCGCCGAGGATGACTGCAGGACCACCTGGGGCGGGTAGCGATGTATCAGCCTGCCCCGGTGAGAGGCGCGGTTATGCGCCCCTCACCATGTCGGTGTCATACCAGCACGAACATCAAGATCGTCGCGGATACCGCAAAAACGGAGAACAAGGCGCTAACCCACCCAAACCCGGCAAGAAGACCGCCAGCAAACGCGAGCGGTGAGGCGAATACGCGCAAACCCGGGGTTTGATCCAGCCGATCCAGAATCCCGACCCCGACATTGACCCCTTTTTGCTTCGCGAGCCGGTGTGTGACGCTAGCGGCCGTTTCCAGGATGTCATTCCGGTCGACACCCCTCGCATCGAAATCCTCGTCATGAGTGACCTGGTTCCGGACGGAGGCGATATAGCGGATGGCCTTCACATCCTGCGGGTCGAGCTCGCCCTCAACCGAGGTCATTTTCTCGTGCAGCCCCTTCCCTTCGGCGCCGTACCACTCGGACAGGAGTTTCTCGAGCTTTTTCGAGACGCACAGCATGACGGACTCGAGATCCCGCTTCCCTCGGCAGACCGCGGGTGAGGTCAGCTGGATGGGGCCGGATTCTCCGCGCACGTTCGCCCGGATCGCGGAATAGATGACGGATGCGATCCAGAGAAGCGGGAACACAAAGACCATCCCCAGGCCCGCAAGCATCAGGGGGGGAGAGTCATAGTCGAGCTCCCCGATCGGAAGAGCCCCGAGGCTTCCAGCGACCGGGACGGCAAGCGGCACAAAGACGACAGTGGCACCCAGGAGGATGGGCCACGATGACCCCTTGTTGGCTGAGCTTCTCATGAGGTTGAGAAACCATTCGAAGCGGCTCATGAAGCCGAAAACGAAGAAGTAGACAACGTAGTAGAAGAAGAGCGAAACAAGGTAGGAGGTCTCGTCGGACATGGATGAGCTCGCTTTTGCATGAATTGCAGGAGCCAGGAAGGCCCCGGTGAACATTTCCCGATCCGGGCGCGATGTGGCCCTGGGGTTGGCGGTCAGGCCCCGTCAGCGTGCTCTGCCATGTTGGAACGAGAGCGCCGAGGCCAGGGGGGGTGAGGTCTTCAGCTTGAGACTCGTGCAGCGGCCCCGATCTAAGGTTTGATCATTATTCCGTATGTGATACTGTTCGGTCAAATTTCAGCGGGGCGCAAGTTTCATGGGTGCTACGGTCTACCACGACATCAGGGCGGGCTACCTGGAGGTCAATGGCACCCCCTACTTCGCCCTTTGCGAAACATCCAGAGACAAGAAATCGCCGAAGAGCGAGGCGAGTGAAAGCGTGATCGCCTTCGGAACGGCCCGGCAAGTCTGTCAGCGACTGTTCGATATTGCGAGCTCTTGCGCTGGAGGCATGCTACAGGGGCCATCCGGAATGGTGAACCCGGAAACGTATGTTCGGCGTGGGCTGAAGGCGCTGAATGACCCAGGTCGCATCCTTCCTGAATACGAGGCATCCCTGGAGTCCAGGGCTCTGCGTGAGGATCGCTGGGGCGACGGTCCAATCAACGAGAACCATCAGATCCTGGATGAATTGCGCTCAAGCGGCCTTGGGGAGTTGGCGGAGTCGCTCATCCTTGGCGAAGAGATCAGTCTGCCGCTGGGGCAATATGCCGGTGTGGTCGCGGCCGTAAATGAAAGAGCCCAGTATTCCTTCCGAGTTTTCCCATATGCGGTGCGGCGCCCCAGTTTTGAGGAGCAAAACAAAGATGACCGGACCTGGGAGGCGTTTCAGGCAGGGTCGCTCGGTGATCAAGTAACCATGCATCGCTATAACCCTGGGGGTGTCCTGTTCAAGGAGGCACTTTCCGCGGTCCCGGAGGCGGATCTGGATGCCAGCCTGGCAGGCGACGTTCAGGTGTTCGGGGTGACTGAGAAATTCATGGTGGTGGAAAAGGCCGGCGGTGCGGTTGAGTTCGCCTCTTCCTCGTACGATCTGGTGGCGAGATATACGGAGGCATTCGGCCGCGATCGGGCGCCGGAGGCGGCGCGCTTTCAGAGCCATGTGCGCAACTTCCGCAAGACGATCGGGGAGGCGCTCGATGCCCAGAGGCCTATCCCCGGCGACTTCTACATCGACCTTCGGAGTAACGAGTCCATTCGGGAGATGGAGGTCTTCCGGGAGGCCCTGGAGGGGCATGTTGTCCGGGACCGGTATCTCCCGCTCCAGGTCGTCGAGCAGTGCCATCGTCTTGGTAGTGGGCACACGATGATGAATATCGAGTGCGCACTCAGGAGAGGCGACGCGGGCATCAAGCGCATCCAGAAAGAGATGCTGCACGAGGGGGCCCTGGAGGCTGCGAATGCCGAAGTGCGCCCGGGCCAGTGTTACCGGCTATTCTGATCCAGGAGGAGTTACAAGATGCCGCAGAACGAGGAGTCCTTGATCGTGCAGCCGCCTTTCCGTGCGCGGCTCGAGGTGGCCAAAGAGCCGTTTGAGCTCCTTGTGCGCCCTGTGCTGGATGGGGTCGTGGAAACGGGCGCGCGATCAGTGGACGAGATCCTGACAAACGGGGCCTGGCTCAAGGAGCATGGAGGGATTGAGCGCAATGGCGTTGTGATGCTCGAGATCCCGGAGAGCGTTTCCGGATTCGCGAAGCCGATTGCTGCTATGCGGATCCTGCAACAAGCGCTTCAACGTCTGGAGGTTGGTCACCAGCTGACGTATGCAAACCCCACCGGGGTCGATCGGGCGAGGTTGACCACCAACGGATATCGGCCCCGATACCCGAACGAGCCCGGGGAACCCTACACCGTCAAGGCCACACTGGGGGTTCCAACCTCGAAGCTTCGTGAGCTGGAGGCCCAAGGGAAAGGCGGTGAGTTATTCAATGGGCAGAACCTCTCGACCCGGATCGAGATGAGCGTCGCTGGGCGGCGGCGGGAGTGCCCGATGATCGAGCCGGTGCGCAACCACCCCTATTCGTTGGATGTCGCCGCTGCGGCTGCGGCTGCGGCTGCGGCCACGGTGCCCCCGGGTGACATCAACCTTGATGCCTGGTGCGCGCGCCTGCGCGCGCGGCAATTGAGTCAGGCGGTTCCGGAAGGGATCGCGGGTCAGGCGATCGTAACCAGGGTGCGCGCCAAGATCTGAGGAACCGCGGCGTGGCGTCCGCTCTACGGGCTGGCGACCCTCGTCAATCGGGACGCCGGCATTGAGGATGCCCTGGGATCGGGCAAGCGCGAGTGCGGAGAGGGTAAAAGCGTCCTCGATGACCCCGCTCGCTAGGGCTGAATCGAGTTCGTCCAAGGTGATCGCGACATAGGTACTCCCCTCCTCTGTCTCTGGGGCGAATACCTGTGAGCCCGCGGTACTGAAAGATCGCTAGATTTCGGTGTTACACGCGAGGCTCTGATCCATGTCTGCCCGCGCCGCCCTCCTTTCGTTGCCCGAGTCTGGCTAGCGAACGATCCGCGTGGCCTCGGTCGAATCCAGCCATTCCGGCCAGTCCGACACGAACGGACGCAGATCCTCCAGCGTGAGTGGACCCCGAAAACGCCGGTCGCGATGGCTTTCGCCGGGCCAGAAATCGCCCTCGTACATCTCCTCCTCCGGCGCGAGCCAGCGAAGAAGCTGTTCTGCGGTATGGAACCGTGCAGCAGAGCGATATCCCAGAGAAGGATCCAGTTGCACCCCCCGCATCCGTGCACGGACATACGGCGGGATTTGGCGCAGCAGGTCAATCAGCGGGGACTGCGCCCGGTGCCGCCGAGGGGTCTCCCCCGTGGTGCGAAAACGCAGGTACGCCTGAGGGTCGGTGGCGATGCGATGAAGATCGCGGCTGTTCATAAGGTTGCTCCTTTCCGGCTTCGGCCGGGCGTCCGCAGCCCGAGGTCTTGGGCCGCTTATAGAGAGGACAGGATTACAGAACCGAACCACCCGCCTTCGCCACGGCCTCCTCGACCGCCTCACGGTTCTTTTCGGAAACCGCCACCTGAAGGATGACACGGGTTTCACCCTGGGCCCGCTTCCGCCACATCCGAGCGTACTCGGGCAGAGAGGCGATCACGGGGGCAATGACTTCCCCCTCTGTGTCGCGGCGGACGTCGCCGTACTGGATCTCCACAGCGGTGTTCGCCCCCAGGGCCTCCAGATCATCCAGATTCAGGGGCTCTCCCCCGTCGAGAAGGATGACCTCGTCATCATGCCAAACCCCATCCGGCCAGTAGTCCGGGTCTGAGTAGAACGCTCGGAACTCCGCGCCACTCATTCGTACCGAATCTGACATGAAATGGGCTCCTGAAAAGTGACCACAACAGACTAGCATCGTAGTAATGCGAAATCAATAATTCGGGCGGACTGGCGACCGATTTATATGAGTGTCACGAAGCAATCGGCCGCGACAGGGGCTATTGGGCGTCCTGCTCTTCCTTCTGTTTCGTGATGCGCTTTTTCGTTTCGGGCCAGTTTCGCATTGCTGCGTACTCAGCTTCCGTGAGAGATCGACCTTGTTCCGCGACCTTGCGCTGGTAGGCGCCAATGACGGGATCCTCCTTGCAAAGTTCCGCGGCCTCCGCTGCATGCGGGTCCGAGATCCGTTCAAGGCCACCCAGGCGATCACTCAGGCGCTTCATGTCGATTCCGGTAAAGCGTTTCCACTGAAAGCCGCCCCAGAAAAGACCCAGAAGCAAGCCAATGAGCGCCCCATAGATCGAGAACAAGACCAGACCGGAGGATGCGCCCTGGAGAAGGAATGCGGACAGAACAATGGCTCCGACAAATGAAGCGAGGGTCGCCAGGAGGGGTGTGGTCTTGTCGCGCAGCACACTGAGCACAACACCAGAAAGGAATACCGCTGGAAGCGCCATCGCAATACCAATGAGCATCGGAATCCAGGGTGCCAGGGTCGTATCGGCGCGGCTGATCTGCCCGGTGAGCCACGTTCCACCCACCCAAAAGGCTACAAAAAACGCAACCGGGATAAAGGCGGCCAAAGCGTGCTTCCAGTGCAGGGATACCTGCTTATTGATTAGCTCCACCCGCGCAAAGTCGATCGCGAGATTGATCGGCGGCTGAGTGGTCAGGTCGGGGTTGGTGGCCTTGTCGATTTCACTCATGTCGAGCTCCTTTTCGTATGGTTTCTGCTCGGCAAGAGCATGTGCCGCGATTGGCGGCCGTAAAGTTTGGGTTGGCGCGCTCCACCCAGGCCGCCTTATCGAAGATGCGGACCTGGTCGGGCACGGGTCAAGTGGCATTCGGGGCGTGTAACCGACGCATTGCATCGTCTCGCTCCTCGCGCTGCCTTTTGACCTCTAGATCGCGCGCCCACGTCCGGATCGCCGCGACCTCGCCGGCAGTCAGGGTTCGACCCTGACGAGCAACCGCGTTGCGGTAGGCCTCGATCTCGGGATGGCTCGAGGCGATCTCGAGAGCCTCCTGCACATACTCGGGGCGCATCGGTTCAAGTTGTCGCCGTTTGTGTTTGGCGTTCTCCAGGTGCTTCAGCAGCTTGGTCCGCCGGGAACCGGCCAGGGGGATGAAGACCCCATATGCCACCACGATCGCCCCCCCCAAAAAAGCACGGACAAAACGGTTGTCTCGAATTCTCCGGACGCGACCTGGTGGAAGAACCGCACAACGAAAAATGGAAGCGCAATAACGGCACCCGCCAGAAGAGCCCCCATGAGCCACATATCGAGGGTAAAACGCTTTTCCAGCGCGTTGACGCTGACCTGGAGAGATGCAGCCACCAGGTCAATGGATTCCTGCCGAACGGGCTCCGCTCGCAGGTCGAACTGGATTTCGTTCTTATCGTTGCGCATCGCCATGTTCAATCGCCTCCTTCCAGCGAGGCGGCCCAGGCCGATTCATCCAGAATCCGCACCTGTTCTTTGCCCGCTTTTTCGTTGATGGCCTCGGCCTTCTTGCGCTTCGAGCCCGCCTTTTCACCGCACACCAGGATCGTCGTCTTGGAGTTCACACTGGACTGGATCGTCGCGCCCAGTCCGCGCGCCTGCTCCTCCAGCTCGCCCCGGCTCCCGAGGGTCAGGGTGCCAGTGAACACCACCGACTCGCCCGCCAGCGGGGCGTCAGCGTTCTCAGTGGCCTCGGCCGCCAGTGGCGTGCGCTCCAGATTGAAGCCCAGGCGGATCATGATCTCGATACTCTCGCGCTGCTCCTGAAGCTGTTCGGCGATCGCGCGGGAGGTGATCGGCCCAAAACCATCGACCGCGGCAATGGCCTCGGCGGTGAGACCCGTCACCTGCTCCAGCGGGTAGACCGCCAGCAGCTTGCGCGAATCCCCGCGACCGAGGTGGCGCAGGCCCAGCGCGGCCAGGAAGCGCCAGTCCGGCACGGCTTCGCGACGGCAGCGATCCAGTTCGCGCACGAGGTTCGCCGACTGCCCCGGGCCAAAGCCCATCGCCAGGAACGCGCCCTCCTCCAGATCAAAGAGCCCGCGCAGGTCGGTATAGCCGTTTTCGACCAGCGCCCCGACGGTTTTCGGTCCAAACAAATCGGCATTGCCCATAATGTGGAAGAAGTGGCGCAGTCGCGCTTCGGCCTGGGCCAGGCAACCCACGGTATTCGGGCATACCGCGTACTCGCCCTCGACCTCAGCCTCGTGTCCGCAGGACGGGCAATGGGTCACGGTCATCGGTTCAGACGCCGGTTCCAGCACCCGCTCCAGCTTCGGGATCACGTCGCCCGCGCGACTGATCTCGATTTCGGCCCCGACCCCGAGCCCCTGCTGGGCCAGATTAGCCGCAGTGTGGGCGGTCACGTTCGAGATGCGCGCCCCGGTCAGAAGCACGGGATCGAACTCAAGCACCGGGGTAATGCGCCCAGTGCGCCCGGTCTGGATGCGAATGTCGCGCACACGGACATGAGCGACCTCGCCCTTGGTCTTGAGCGCGACTTGCCATCGATGATGGTGGGATGTGGAGCCCATGTGGGCTTTCACTGCCTCGTCCGTTACCTCCAGCACAACCCCGTCCGTGCGGTACGGCACGGCCTGACGCAGCGCCTCCATGCGTTCCTGCCAGCTTGCCATCACGACGGCGGCCGACGCCTGCCACACGGGAAGCTGGCGATAGGGGAAGAAGATGATGGCTTGAGCATCCGCCGCCTTCTGGTGATGCGGCTTGACCGTATCGGCCCCGACAAACCCCGCGACGAAATTGCGCGGATGCGGCATGCCGAAGGCCACCCGAATCTCGTCCTGAAAGAACATCTCCTCCAGCACCAGCTCGCCCGGGCCCGGCTCCATCGAGCCATCCGGTGTGCGCAGACCACGCTCGAAGGCGTGGGAGATGTCGGCTCCGGCAAAACCATTGCCGCGTGTGACCAGGCGGCCATCCGGGCGCTGCATTCCGGCAATGCCATCCAGCTTCGGGGTCATCCGGAACGTCAGGGTTTCCGGGCGGATACCCAGCGCCTCGGCGGCGACCTCGACCCGCCCAAGGAAACGGCGAAGCTCGTCCTCCGTGTAGGCCTTGTCGGTCGAGAGCATCGGAATATCGTGCTTGACGGTATCGCCCTCGAAGGCATCGGGCTCCACCGTCCGCAGGAACGGGTGATCAGGCTCTCTTTCCTTGAGGGCTGCAACAAAGAGGTGATCGTAGGTGTGATCATCTACCAGCGGGCTCCCTGCCCGATAGGAAGCATTCAGAAGCCCGCAGACCTCGGCAAGCTCCTCTGTCGTGCAATGCTTCGGGTGCTTCACCCCTTCCGGGAGGATCACTGCCTGTTCCATGGGTTGCCTCGAGTCTTAAGTGATACCGATATTGTATAGCGAAACGTAATACGAAAACAATACAACATACAACAAAAAACCCCAGAACCACAGGGCTCCGGGGTTGAGGTGTTGTCCGGTCTGGGGCCCTTCTCTTCAGCGGGGCGTTTCGACCGGAGCTGGATCGAATGGGTTAGTCGGGATTGGCGCGGCAGGGCGCAACCTGATCGCGGTCGAACCAGCGCGGGGCGTTGACCTCAACATGCTGGAAGCGCCCCACGCCCCCGCGGAAGAAGAAGCCATCACGGGACGATGCGGCCCGGCCAACGACGTACATTTGAACGCGATCGCCCTCAATGCTCTCTACGTTACCGAAGAAATTCGAGTCATACGTGCAGATGGTGTCGCCCCGGCTCAAGTCGAACTGAGATCGGCGATTCCAGGTCTGGCGATCCTGGTTGATCCGGCGCTGCTGGTCGGCGCGCGCTGTCTCGACTGCGCTGACCCGGTTCTCTTGCTCCTCGATCGCTCGCGCCATGCGCCTCTGGAACGTTGCATCGCCCGATAGATGCTGGAGTGCGTCCGGAACGTCGGTGGCCGAGCGGACATGGATGCTTTGATGGTTGGGGTGGCGCCCAACGGCCACCCCCGCGGTGTTCTCGGATCCTCGCGCCGTCCTGCCCCAGAAGACGGGATGAGACGCCCGCCCAAAACTCAGCCTCCTTGCGGCATCAGCGGCGGCTTCGGGGGCTTCGCTGACATTTGCCAGGATTTCTGCGGGCTCATCCAGGAACAGGGTATTGACGGTGAGCCGCGACCCACTCACCTCGTTGGTAAAGGGCGCATCCAGGCAGGCGGTGTGCTCGGATTCCGGGGGCCAGGGTTGGCGGCCTCGGTGTTCGGTTTGGTTGAGTCGCCCACTGGTGTAGAGCCGGCTTTCGATGTGGTAGACCGTGAATTCATACGTCTTTCGGACCCTTTCCACGCGATCCCTTCGCTGGGAGCCGACGGGATGAACCTCGCTCCTCGAGACAATGATGCTATCCCCGTCCTCCATGATTGCCTCGCACCGGGTGGTCCTGAAGTGGTGAGTGTCGATGATGCGGAAGCCGGCCTCTTCTGCAGCTGACTGGCGATCCTCAAGGCTCGGGCTTGGGCTGGAGGCGCAACCAGAAAGGAACAGGGCGCCAGTGGCAATTGCGGTGCTGATCGATAGAGTGCGTAGCTTCATGAGGACTTCCCTTTCGTGTTCGTCCGTGTGTGTTGCTGCAGCGCGAGGTCTCGAGCTGACAAATGTTCTATGCAGGAACGATATATTTTAGCGAATTCGGACGGTTCCGGTAACGCGCGACATGCCCTACATTCGCGCCCGTTTGCGGAGCGGGGCTGAGGCAGAGGATCGGGCCGCTGTCTCTTCAAGGACACGTTGGCGCGCACGCAGATCAGCCCGCACAAGAAAAGGCGGTACCGCCTCGCCTCGCTGCTCGAGCCCGAGGATGTCGAAGCGCGTACACCGGGCGCCGATGTTGTCATCCCGGAAGACGGACGGCGTCCGTACGGTGATTTCGACCTGAGGATGATCGCGGCCAGGGAGGTCTCTGTCCTGCGTATGAAACGAGACGTTTGCCCGAACGGCCTCGGCAATGCGGCTATCGGGGTTGATCCTGGTTCTCAGCCAATCCGCCAGAAACTCCGTGAGGTCGCAGCACTTCCCATCCCAGCACATCCGGGCAGGACGCAGCGCTCCACCTAGGCCCGCCTCCGGATTCATGAAGAAAGCCCCGTCCATATCGAAGCGGATAAAGGCGATCGCCCTCCCTTCTTTGTGTGCGCGATCGATTTCCTCATCCATTGCCGCCTGCAGGTCTGCCAGGAACGCCCTGGGAAAGACCTCCAGGAGGGATGGATCGTAGAGGCCCCCGATCGACACAGCGCGCGGAGAGTCGTGGTCCTGTTCGACACAGCCGGCCATCTCCAGGAACCATTCGCCCCCCTGCTCCGCGGGCTCCCTCCCAATCCAGATCGAGTGCGGACCCACGAGATGACCGCTGATCTTTCCCTTCGCGGGGGCCCAGTTAACCTCGCTCATGCAAAAGTCCACGAGCATCCGCCCCAAGCCGCGATCGCCTGGCTTGCCGAGTGGGATGCGGTCGGCCGCCTGCGTTTCGCCGCTGCCGGTCACGAGGCCCATGTCGTGCGCGCAGAAGCTGCCCCCGAGCCTCCGCTCGGCGCGGACATGGATCACGCCCCCATCGAGGACATGATCAATTGCCGCAAGGTATGGGGTATCTGGATCCACAACTACAGCCTTGGTCGTCTCGTAGTGGGAGCGCTCTGGGCGGGGCAAAAAATCGGGCTATCGTGAGAGCGCAGGTACACGATCCCCAGCCTCGACGCCCTGCGCCGAGAACCATCCCGCATTGGCCTCGAGGGCATAAGGGACCGGCTCGACCGATCGGTGCTGCCGCCGCGTCTCGGGCTCCATCGTCTCGATATTGACGATGACCCCGTTGTCATCAATGAAGGCGACATCGAGCGGAATATAGGTGTTGCGCATCCACATTGAGCGCCAATCCGACTCATCCCAGATGAACAACATCCCGTGATTCGCCGGGAGATGCTCACGAAACATGAGGCCAGCGCGCCGGGCCCGTTCGTCTTGCGCGATTTCCACCTCGAGGATGACGCCCCCTACCTCTAGCGAGCGCACCGCCAGGTCTTCTGGAGCACCCCGCCATCCCCCGCTGAGGTCGTACACAACAGCGGCCGCGAGCGCGAGGCCGAGCACGACCGAAACCAGCCAGATCGCGACACCGGAGACCGCTCGCGCAATGCCGCGGAGAAGGCGGGACAGCAGCTGGGCGATCAAGCGTCGAGCCCGGCGTCGAACACCTTTCTGGCGCCCTCGAAAACCCGTTGCCTTGCCGGCATCACCGGATATCTCTCGGTTTCAGGGCGCCGGGGGCGAGCGCTGATCCAGGACACACCGGCCCCAGCTCATTCGACCGCCGTTCGGCGAAGGCGAACCCATATAGTAGGTGACGCCATTGAACAAACTGTCTGTCGCTTGCAGATGGACGATCTCGAACTGCAGGCCATCGGCGGCGGGGCCCTCCTGGGAGCGAAAGTAACGAAGGCAGTCCGATTTCGCCTGTTCAGCAGAAGACCGAGGTTTCGGGCTCACGCTGAAGCGCGAGCTGAATACGGCCTTGCCTTCTTTTCGCCGAACCACCCGATACGCCACGCCCACGAAACCAGATGGCGGGGAGTCCCACTCGGGGTCGTTGTTGCTGTTGTCGGTCACGGTCTTGCTCCTGTAGCGCTCGCGAGCGGCGCCTGAAAAAAGTATCACAAGCGATTGTTCTGGAATCTGGGTTGCCGTCGGGAACCCTATGCGCACGCGCGCTCATCGCGCACCCAATCCCAATACCCCAGACGGGTCTCGCCATCACTCACGGATCGCCGCCAATGCGCGACCGGAAAGTCCGGGGCCTCATCGAGGAAGCCGGCCGTTTCGGCGGTGACAGACTCCTCGGCGAGCGCTACCTCGAAGGCGACGTACTGGCGCACGGTTTCGAATCGGTGGTCGCGGGTCATGGGGCCCCATCGGGTATCGAGGCCGGAAAAGAAGTGGCCGGCCGCATCACCGGAGACCACGCCAATCGCGGCCTGCAGGTTTGCCAGGGTCTCCGTGAAGGCCTCGGTGCCGATATCGGTATCGGCAACGGCTTCCGCCAGAGCCCTGATGGTTTCGGAATCCTTGATGTCGGCAGGCTTGGGCATATCCTCCCCGAAAAAAGTCGGCTCGGAACCCGACCGCTCGAGACCCGCCGCGGCTTCGAGGGCGGAGATCGTTTCGATGTCGCCGTCATGGCGGACATGCGCCACCAGATCCCCGGTCATGGCCTCACGCGAGAGCTCAGCCAGGCTCAGGCCCAGGCCCGCGGGGGATTCGGAGTAAAAGGTCGCTTCGATGTGCTTGCGATAAAACGTACGAGGGGTCTCTGGCATGGCTTTGATCTCTGTGTGATTCGACTACGTGTATTATTCCATAAACGCAATACGTAATCAATACTAGATCGACTTAATATGGGCTGGTAGAGTGCTGAAAAGCACACAAGAAAGGCGTGACATGAGCGAAGAAAATCGGCCCCATGAAGCACATGATGAGATTGTCGGCGGAAGTCTTCCGGAGACGAACACACGGATGCGCGGATCGCTCGACGACGAATACGAGATCTATCGTTCGTCCGTTGAAGAGATGGGGGTGGAACCCATGACCTTTGACGAGTGGCTGGGGGCCTGACGGGACCTGTTGCTGAAGCCGGCCGAGGATCGAGGCCCTGCCTCAGGGGGCAGATGAGGGTATCCGGTCAATCGCGGTCGCCACCAGCTGCCCGGGATCGAGACGCTTGGTGATCCCCCTGACCTCCTCGCGCGTCTGATACGCCCGGCTCAGCCAGGCCCAGATGCATGATTGGTCGAGTACCAGCGGTTGCCGGTCGTGGATCGCACTCAGATGGGGGGCTGCAGGCTCCGTGATGATGGCGCATGTGGCTGGGGCCGTCGGATCATCGATCTCGCGTCCCGGCTCGGCCGCCTCCCATATGCCCGCCAGCAGCAGAACCCGGTCCAGAGTGTCTTCGGACGCCTCGTCGGTTGCGGCGATGCGGTAGAGCTGCTTTCCCGCGGGGGTCTCCTGCCATTCGTACCAAGCATCCGCCGGGATAATGCAGCGGCGTTGGGCGAATGCGCGACGGAAGTAAGGCGAGGTGGCGACGGTCTCAGCGCGTGCGTTTATCGGCTTCGGGCCGTTCTTGGCCCAGTGCGGCTGAAACCCCCAGGTCGGTCCGCGTAGGTGCGCATAGCTGAACTCGTCGTGCGCAAATGCTGGAATGGGGGCGCCCGGTGTGGTGTTGCGGTTCGGGGTGTCGAACGGCGTTGCCTCCAGGCTCAGCTGGAACACGGAGTGGGCGACATCGCGCACGGGAGTCGTTCGATCGAATCGTCCGCACATTCCGGGTCTCCATCATGCTCAATCGTGGCGGGCCTAGCACGGCGAATCGCGCGCTGCACATGATCTGGATTGACAGGGTAAGGAATTCGCCTTACCGTTCTTCTGTAGTCATTGCAATCGATCGGGAGGCCCGCGATGCCCAGCATACATGAGGAAGCGACCCTTACTTCCAAGGGCCAAATCACCTTGCCCAAGACGATCCGGCAGGTGCTCGGCGTAACCACCCAGGGGAAGGTCGCCTTCGACCTGCGTGATGGCGAAGTCGTCGTGTCTCGAGTTGGTGGGGATCACGAGGATCCGGCCATCGGGGCTTTCCTGGGGCTTATTGAGGCCGATATCCGCAATGGGCGGAACCTGGGCCCCCTACCGGAGGAGCTTGCCGAGGCAATGCTCGCCAACGCGGGCCACCGGGGCGCCGAGGACGAAGAGATCGAGGGTGAGGTCGCGCTTTGACCTGTAGCCATGGGTGGGTGCTGCTGTTCCACGACTGTATCGCGGGGCAGCTCAAGACCCTGCGCGAAGCGGCCGAGCGCGCCCAGCGTAACGACCCGAAAGGCTTTGAGCGCAACGCCAACGTCAAATTGTACCGGGCGATCAGCCGCCTGATCATCGAGGTCATCCCGAGTGACCCCGGCCGGGACGAGTATCGCCAGGGGGGCACATTGGGGTCCGCCTATCGCCATTGGCGCCGTGCCAAGATCGGCCGGCGATTCCGTCTGTTCTTCCGCTACGACTCCAAGTCGAAGACCATCGTATTTGCCTGGGTCAACGATGAGCAGACCCTTCGCTCCGCAGGGAGCAAGTCCGACCCCTATGCCCAGTTCAAGAAGATGCTCGACCGAGGCAATCCTCCGGATACCTGGTCGCAGCTGGTGGAATCAAGCCATCCAGAATGGCGCGACGAGGAAGAGGACTGACGAGACTAGCCCCCGCCCTCCTTGTCACCCCGCTCCGTTTCCGGATTCAGCGCGCAGCCGGAGGATCTCCAGAGCAAGGCGGTCACGCCCATAAAAACAGTTGTCACAACTGCAATCACTCCGCGCCGCAGGGGTTTGATCCGGATCCAGCTCCCCGTGGAGCTCATAGAACATCGGGTGGCGCGGATCATGGGCGCACAGACTATGAAGGACCTCATTCAGCTCCATATCAGCCTCCAGGCGGGCTCGGCGGCAGTGTCCCTTGCATCCAGCGGCCAAAGTCACGGATAGCCCCGGCCATCAGCACGACACCAAAGAGGAGACCTGAGACCCCGATCAACATCGTGAACAGGTGGCTGGTAAAGGCCAACGCGAGGGCATTCACTTCCGGGGGGAGGCCAGACCACCACACAAGGACGACCGCGAGTAAAGGCGTCATGAGCACATAGCCCACCGTAAACTTCAGGATGGCTCGATTCGCTCCGCTGCGGTCCCTTTCCGTATTCATCTTCAATGATCCTCGCTGTCTTCCTTGTTGTGGCTGCTTCCTGCAACTGACAGGATCAGTGTAGGACAAAGGTAATACGAAATCAATAAGCCATCTAGCGGGGCTGCGCTACCGGGGGCGCATTCGGCGATGCGGGCGATCCATTGCGGGATTCGCGGGCTCCCCTGCCCCCAGCGCCTCGACGGCTTCACGAGCTGACATCCAGCGTTCGATATCGAACCCCTTAAGGGTGTGTAGGCGAGGATGCAGGTCAATGGCCTCCAGCTCGGCCAGGGCTTCGAACCGTTCCTGGGTGCGTGCGTTGTACTCGCGAATGATCGGTGCAATCCGGTCGGCATTGGCCTGGCGAAATGCCAGCGCTTCACGAAGAGCGGCCTCGCGAGAGATCGGCCGTTTTTGGGTCTCGTACGAAAACGCTGCGGCCATGCGTCGTCCGGTCCCTACATCCAGGTGCTTCACGCGAAATAGCAGGCGGCCACGGTGCTCGATTTCCGAGATTCTGGCGTATCCGGTGTTCGTGCGCGCATACGCATCATCCATCTCCGGTTGTTCAATGATCATCGCCTTCGAGCGGAACGCGTGCATGCCGTAGATCCGATTACGCATCCGCAGTGCCTCGCGAAGAAGGTCGGGACCGTCCCCCTTGATCCAGTGAGTGATCATTTTTTGTGCGGGCGAGTCCCAGCCTGCGACCGAATAGCCGCGCTCACTCTTGGTGACCCCCAAAAACGGGGTGCTCTTGCTCCTCAGGTCCAAACGCTGCGCCCTCTTGTCTAGTGAACCTTCGGGCCATCAGGGCCGTCGGCCGAGGGGTTGCGTGGCGGCAGCAGACCCGTGAGGGCGCCCACAAGCTCGGTTTTCCCTCCCTTGGCCGGGGGCGCGTACGTGAATTTTGGGTCACGGAAGGTCTTCTTCCGCTTGGAGTACCCCTTTGGAACCAGTGGTGCGACGCCCAACCAGTTGCCATCGTGGGTTTCCAGGGAGAATGTGGCCACCTCCTTCTTGTACGGGGAGTTCCCGATGGATCCGTACTCCTCGATGATTTCCTGGGCGCGCTCCGCGTGCTTACCCTCCAGGGTCCAGCTTTCGGAGATCAGGAGGACGAAATCCGCATCAAGTGTCGCCGCGGTCGCTCGGATTTCAGCCAGGGATCGGTCACGGCGATCAGGGTCGCTTTGGTCGACCGAAAGAAGCCGAACCTCATTCGGGTCCAGCCTCCCGACGACGGCGATCGTCATCAGCTCCTTGCCGGATTCCGAGATCTCTCGGGCGTGCGCGATCAATGACTCCACCAGCGGCCTAATGTGGGACGGTAGGCTCTGGGTGCCGTGCTGGCTTTCGCTCATGGAGTGGGGCCTCTCTTCTGGGTTTGGGTTTCCTGGTCTGCGCTTTGGCCCGCCATCGTGGCCGTTGACTCAGTGCGTGCTTGGGCGGGACCAACCCCACCGGGACCGGCGTTCAGTGCGCGCCGGCCTCGTGAGCGGGCGCTGTCCCAGTCGGCAGCCTCACCGGATGCCTCGAGCATAAAACAGGCCTCGTACTCCTCCAGGGCTGAACGCATTGCGCCGATCAACGCATTGGCTTCGTCCAGGCTGGTGGGCTCACCGCACAGGATGCGTTTCGCCTCCATCAAACCGACCCCGTGTTCTTCCCGGTAAGCCGAAATATCAGCCGCAGTAGGCTTTTCGTTACTCACAATTCGTCCTCCGAATTTGGGGCGCGCTGAACTGGAGTCGCTGCGCGGAAAAGAGGGAGATCGCTGAGCTCGGGGGCGCGGATTGGCGCGCGTGACTCGGAATACGAGCGCTCACCGTTCAGGGGCACGAGGTGCCCTTTAAGGCCGCAGGTTTTCAACGATCGCACGTTAATTTCGCCATAGGCGATTAGCACCGAGGGCGCCCCTGAGTTGTGCTCAGATCGCTCTCCGGAAACGTGATGGAAATGCAGCCGGGAGCGAAGAAACAGTAGTGCATCGGCCCGCGCCCAGACATGTTCGAAGAACATCGCCGTCTCGGTGCGCGCAAAGATCAGGGCCACGCCGTCCCCGTGGCGTACCAGGCGTTCCAGCCAGTGCCCGGTCTGGTCGCCGTACGGGGGGTTCAGCCACACACGCCCACGCCACGGTTGGGTCAACCCGTTGTCGAGCACGGTGAGGTGCTCATTGGCCGTGGGCCAGGGGCGATTCACCGGGGCGCAGGGGTCCAGATCAAATGGCCCCAGTGCGTGAAGAATCTTGGGTGGCGTCAACCACTCGTCCTTTTGCGCGACCGTTGATTGGTGGGAGCCCATGCCTGCCATCAGACGGGGCCCCCGCCGTTCACCAGAATGTCGTTCAGAGCCGCCTGCTTCCAGTAGCCGCCAGAGCCCGCCCATTGCACGACGGCCTCGCGCAAGTGGTCATGCATAAAGTGTCCGGCAAACGCGTTGTGCACAGTAATGATCTGGGCACGCCGGGTCTCGGTCGTTTGGGCGACAGGGCCGGTTGTGCGGACTGCGACACCCTTGGGGATGCGCACCCTCTTCCCGCGATCAAAGCCGAGCACATCAACCCCTGCTGCAGCCAAAGGGCCCAGGAGAAGGCGGCTATCTTCCGCGTGCGCGTGCCGTGGGAGTGCATCCATTACGCGCTCAATCGTACCTTCAGTCTCAGGGCAGATGCCTTCCGATCCGATTAGCGATAGCAAGGACTCTTCGGTAATGCGCTCGACGGGAACGATGACCTGGAAGCGAATCAGATGGCTGACGCGCGCAGGGGTGGCGTCAATCATGCCGGTCCTCCGGTTTTTCGCCGCCCCCCAGGAGCGCCTCCGCTTGCTCCTGGATCCACTCCGCACACTCGCCGGAGTCCCACATGTGAGTCAATTCGACCTTCGCCAGCGGCGTATCCTCCCCAGGGCCAAGCTGGGCTCTCAGCTCGGCTTCTTGAAGCTTTCCCGGGAGCTCACCAATAAACTGCTTGAGCCGCGCATTCTCAGCCTCGAGGCCCGCGCGCCCGGCGCCCTGCCCGGCCATGTACGCGACTGTAAGCTCGTCTTCCACGGCTTCCATTTCGCGAATGTATTCGAGGAGGGATCTCAGGGCCGCATCGCCCTCTTCCGAGGCGCCGGCCTCGGCCACATGGTTCAGGAGCGCGCGCGCCCGATCGTGACGAGAGGTCCTCTTGGGGTCACTCATGTCCGCCCGCCTCCAGGACTCCGGCCAGCTTGTACGGCGTCCATCCATCTGCCGAATCCGGCGCAGGACTGAAGTCATCCATCGAAAGGCCATTGATCACGCGCTCAAGATCAAGAGCAGCCCAGAGGAGGCACATGCGCTGGCTCTCCTCGCACGTATCGCCCCGATGGGGCATCGCCTCTGCGATCGCGCGAATCTCCTCGCTTAACCTCTCCATGCGCTCGGTGGCCGCGTGAGCGAGCCGAATGCTGCGATCTTCGTCCGACTCCAGCGTGAAGGTGGGTCCATCCGAAAAAATGAGCTTTCCGATATCGGACTCCTGAATAGGATCATCCAGGGCTTGATCATCTCGAAAATGGGTTACGCCAACATGGTAGGGTCGCACGGTTTCGATCGCGTATTTCATATTGGCAGGCTCCTTCGTTTGCGTTTTCAATATCATATCAACAACGTAATACGAAAACAATCGCAAGGTGATTAATTGGTCCCCGGTTTCAGGGCGCGTAAGAACGGGTAGAATCCAGGGCCTCAGGCACATCAAGGACACACGAGCCCATGGGCACGGAAATAACCCCGTTACGAGAGATTATTCGAGCAAGAATCAGCCTCGGACTCGAGGAGATCGGTCGCAAGCAGCGGTGGCTTGCAGGCCAAGTGGGTGTTTCGCCCTCGGCCGTGACCGGATGGGTTCAGGAGGGTCAGATAACGATCGATAATCTTGAGCTTGTCGCTGAGGCTCTTGGAAAGCCGCTTCAATGGTTCCTCGGCGCGTCATCGGGGGCCGAGCCAGTCGAGCACATCCCGATCTACGGGAGCACTGAAGCCATTGAGAGCAAGCCGACCCGGTATCTCCCGGCAGGCGGGCCTGCGGGCCCTGAATACTGGGCGCTGGAGGTGGCAGGGACACACTGGGACCCAAGGTACCGCGATGGGGAGATGCTGCTGCTGGATCGCATTAGGCCGCCGGCACCGGGTGTGGACGTGCTGCTGCACTCGCAGGCGACTGGAGAGGTTCGGGTCGAGGCGCTCGTGGCTGTTCGCCCTAAGGCCGTATGCCTGGCTCCGGTGTGCGGGGGATCGAGAAGGTGGGAGGATCGTGAGCTGGATTGGGCGATCTACAGCATTGCCGGCGTCCACTCGGCCTTTGCGCTGTAGTGCTGCGGCGTTCTGCAGCCCCTCAGTTGCCCAGCTCGAGCTCCCCACCCATCTGATCCAGCAGGGACGACAGCAAATCGCGAGCCTCATCAGGCGTCAGGTCGGCGGGACGCTCCTGCCCCGGCATCGACACCCTCACGGGGCCGGCCGGCCTCGATAGCTGGGCCGAGCGCGCAATGGTGGGCGTCTCGCGATCAGTTCGTCGCAACACTGCGGGGGCGCAGGCAGAAAGAACGGCGCTTTCAGCCCCGGCCAAGCGGGAGTCCAGCTCGAGGGCACGCCCGCGCGCCGCGCTTTCGCTGCGCCCCTGGAGGCGATACGTCCGGGTTTGCGAGGAGCGAATCACGACCTCGTACCAATGTACCGCAACCGGGCTGTCCGCCCCCTCCTTCGCGTAACGCTCGAATACTTCGCGAATGGCCGTAAACGTCGATTCTTTGGGGGATGCGCTGTCGCCCGAATAGACGCGGTGGACGGTCGGCTGATGGAGGCCTGACTCCGCTGCAATTTGGTTGATATTGAGGCCGTAGTCGTCGACCAGGACCTCTAGCATCTCGCGGGCGTTCACGGGTCTGGGTACCCCTGGTCTTTGCGTCGATGAAGATATGGGTTGCGCCATCGTGCTGGGAGACGGTGTCGTTAGCAAATGGCGGCTCTGAACCCGTTGTGCATCAGTCTTCGCTGATGGCGCGAACCCTAAGGTCCCAGGCATTAATAAACATCGCGGTGTCGCCCGTGAACCCGCCATTCTCGATCTCGCGCTCGATCGTCGACTCGGCCAATTCGGACGCCAATGGCGGGAGCTCGCCGTTCAGTTCGTAGTCGAGCTGGAGGGTGATGAGGATGCGGGCCTTTTTGCCACCCTCTTCAGACTTCGAGACCACCCAGTCCCAATACGATTGGCGAGTATCATCGTTCGCGATCTCGTGCCGCCAGTCCGCGAGCGGGAAATCAGGGTGCTCGCTCCAATAGCCGCCGTGCAGTTCCGCCATAGCGGCCGCAGGGGACTCGACCGGCTTGGCCGAGGAGGATTGTTCGGTGTGCGTTGTCATGATGGCGACCTCGTGAGTGGGTGATCTTCTGGTTCCCAATTTGAATGCCCGGCCGGATGGGCGCAGGCGATCATGGGCAGTTACAGTTCTTCGGACATGTAGGGCGAGAAGTCTTTGCCGCAGCTCGGGCAGTCGTCATCGCACGTCGAATCCCACTCGTCCTCCCAGTCGGTGTCGCAGTCTTCGCAGCGATAGTAATTCAGAAACCGAGACTCGGATTCCTCTTCCGGGAGCCCTTTGAGAGCGCGGATCGCGGGGGTGTCGGAGACCCAGCGCCAGCCTTGCACATAGGCGCCACCTTCCTCGGTGCCATGACTAATGGTCGCGCCATAGTCGAACTCCAGCTCGCCATCACGGCCGAAATCCTTTTCGGCCTCATCCCGATACGCCTGGTTGAGCTTTTCGTCATCTTTGATGGCCGACACGATCGCAACCTCCAAAGCCGAAACCGCTCTGCGGGCGCTATCCAGGTTCGTCAGAGGGCCATGCTTCCGAGCCTGATTCTCAAGCTGAGCAAGCCCCAGGCGGGCAACATGGAGAAGGTCCTTCTCGGCTGCGAAGTTAGGAATGAAGGTGGTGACGCGGGTGTAGTCGTACATGCCGTGCTCCTGTAGAAGCCCTAAGCCATTCGTTAGAGTTAATAATACAAGAAACGTAACACGTAATCAATAAATAATGGGTAAGCAGCCCCGGACAATAGCACCCATTAGGCCGCCATTTTGGGCTCCTCACGATACCTGGCCAACATCGAGATGGCCTCGCGATAATCCGCCAGCACTGCGTCTGCGCGCTCGTTTTGGTATCCGCGAACCATATGCTTGAGGGCGTACTCCAGGCGATCCTGCCGGTAAGAGCAGACAGAGGGGTTCAGGTAGGGGTTTGATCCCCTCGCCTCTTCACCTCGGTGCTGGGCCTTTCGAAAGCGCCTCTCCTCCGCGTTCATATGTCGCGTGATCGCCCGACGCCTCGGGATGAGCAAGGCATCCGGGAGCTCGAGGCTACTGGCGGCGATCAGGCGCGCCGAATCGGCGAAGAAATCGGCTACATCGAGGTCGAAACCCAGGTGCTCTCGTAGCAAGACCGCCTGCATCGCAAACACCCGGCACTCGCAGAGAATGCCGCGTGTGTTAGTCGGATTCGGAAACGTTTGGTCCAGCAGTGTCAATTCGGGATAGCTGAGGCCAAAGCCATAGCGGCCATACCGCTCGGTCTGCCCGCGCCGATAGAAGTCGATCACATGCGCCATCTCATGCGTGACGGCATGCAGGCTGACATCAACATAGCGAGCGACCAGGATGCCATCGCCCGTGTAGGTTGTGCGTGCAGCCAGCGCGAGGTCCGGGTGAGCCAAGGCCGAGCCCTGAATGTAGTCGCTCAGGGCGTCGACGTTTTCGAAATCGAAAGCATCCATGTCAGCGGTCGCTATCGCCCGCCATCACGCCGGACTCTGGAAGCTCGAGGTCGGTCGTGTCGGGAGATACCACCGGGATATGGTGCGTCACTGTCCAGCCATCCGGGAGGCCGCAGGTGGAGGACTCGGGGATGTGCGCACTATCCATCGACACTCTGGTCGATCTCACCGGGTCAAAGCCCTTCTCGATCGGGTACTCCGGCTGCCAGACCTGAGAGTCGAAAAACGCGAGCAGCATAAACGGGGCCCACTCGTTGTGGCGGCCTTTTCTGGGGCGGGTGCCGGCAATCCAGTGAAACCCCTCAAGCGGCTCCTCGCTGCGGTCCATCGGAATCCAGGACGGAGGACGGGAGGCGCATTCTTTGTAGAGGGCATGCGTAAGAATGGCGTCGAGTTGATCCATGACCCTTTCCTTTTGATCGCTAATTAGTGTTAGTACACCGTAACACGAAAACAAAGGAGTGGGAAGGATGAGGGGTTAGCTGGGCGCGCGCGCCGGGGATACGCACCACACCGAAACCCGCAGTCGCCCCTCCAGTGCCGGGTCCAGGCAGAATCCATAGTGGGCCTGATCTTCAAGCGCCGGCGCGATCTCGTCGAGAAGCGCTGGGCCGTAACGCTCGGGGCCTGTGGTCACGATAACGAAGACCGCCTGGGCGGCATCGGGATCGCTTCCATGGCTGCGCAGGTGAGGTTTCATCGTTTGGGGCCAGAAATCGCCGAACGCCTGCGCTGGGTCGGCCACGAGTGACCCGTAGCCCAAATCGAAGGCGCCCATCAGTGCCGGAATGCTCGTGAACAGGTTGGGGTTGGCGTTCAGGAGCACGCTGCCGATTGGCGCGGGCTCGAACGTGACCCTTAGCACGTCGAGCATGCACTGCAGGTATTCGTGGGGCCGGCTGGCGGACTGCGCGGCCTCGAACGGCAAGATGGCGGCATCGCAATCAGGATTGGCCCCTTTATAGGGTGCCAGTAGCAGCTGGTGAAGGTGCTCGAGGGATTCGCCCAGGTGCGAAGAAAGCACGCTTGATTGGATGGCCATGAGGCTCCTTGGGTTGGGGTTAGCGGTAAAACACGCCGTAGGCGATTTCTTTCTCGAGGTGATCCGTCCAGCCGGTGTTCTTAAGGCGGACTTGATGTTTATGGGAGAAGCTGTTGATTTTGCGCTCGTTCGCCATGTCCTCATGCCAGTTCGAGAAGATTAGCAGCCCCTCGATGGCATCAATCGCACCCTCATCAAACCGGCCGGATGTGATGTCCGGAGTGCCCAGTGAAACCGAGAACGTCAGGGATGGGTGTTTCGCCTGAAGCTTGTCGAGGCGCGCCCTATGGTCCGGCTGCTGATTCCTCCTCGAAACCGTTTGAGCGAACGTCTTGCCGATGTAGTAAGGCCACCAGCCCTTGTCGACCCAGGCTACGATCGCATACAGATACGCCCACTGGTCCTCTTCGACGCCACCGGAAAACAGGAGGTCGTGTGGTGCCGGGCGCGTCCAGTCGATCTCGGCGACCAGGTTGAATTGATCGGGCCACGCGGCCTGGAATTCATTGGCTGGCATCAGTGGGGGCTCCTATGGTTTTGGTGGCCGTGAAGAGACGCATTCCGGGCCTCCAGACCCTTGCCGGCCCCCAGGTGCCGAAGCGCATTCGTGACCCAAGCCTGGCTTTCGGAGTCAATCTGAAGCGACTCGAAGCAGCGTTCACGGTAGGCATCCTGGTCGAGCACAAACTGCGCTGCCTTGCGGAGGTCATCGATGGGGTCGCTGCCGTACGCCGCGTACACCTTCATCTGGGATTGCAATGGAATCGGCCCCCAAGTGTGGACCATTGCAGCCAGATCAAGGATGTCTCGGCTCTCAATCGATCGGTCGCCCCACCGGTCAGAGTTCGCAAGCATCTTCTCGGCGAAGGAGTCGGCCATGGAGAGCACTGGAGCGCCGTGGAAGCGTTCAAATGAGGCGTCAAGATTGATGCGCCCCTCCATGACAATCTCGAACTTGATTGGCGCGCCATCGACATCCAAGACGCTTCGAATCCCGTATCGATCGGCGCGCGCCTCGCGAAGCTGGCGGACTGGCTTTTGGAAGAGGCTGGACAACCCGGTTTCCGAGAACCTGGGAATCATGCTCCTTAGCTCTCGATAGCCTTCCGGGCTCGAGCACAGGAAATCGATGTCGGCACTCATCCGAAAGTCATTCAGCCTGAGGGCGATCGACGTTCCGCCTCCAAAAAGGCATTGCGTCCGCTCCAGGAGATCGGCGTCCATCGCCTCGAGGACAGAGATAATGCGTCGATGGTGGTCGCGCTTGTCATCCATTGATCACGCCCTTCCCGTAGTCGCGCTTGAGGCGATCAATGAGGTCTGCCTCCTCCTGGGTGAGCCGACCCACATCGATATAGCGCCAGTTGGCCTCGTAAAGACCAAAGGCCTCGGATTCGGACAGGGGCCGCTTCGGGTCCCGGTGCCAGCAGATCAGTCGTAGCTCGGGAAAATCCTCGGGCCGAATCGTATTGGGGGTTCGTTCAGGCATGGGCTCGCCTCCTCCAGATGACCCTTTATATAACCAAAGCCACCGCACCGTCAGTGGGGGCGCCGCCCCACGGGGCGAGCTTGATGGGCCTGGAGGCGGCGCCGAGGATCCCTACGGCCTCAGCGGAAACGAGGACCCCGCCAGCCGAATCGCATCCCGCCCGAGTTCGGCAATACGCCGGGGACCGTCTGCGGTTGAGTACGTGCGATTCCAGGCGAGCCCGGAGGTATGCGGCATCGGGAGGACGCGGCAACCTTCGAAGGTCGGAAGAACCGAGGGGCCGTGCTTCCGAGCGTCCGCCAGCATTTGCGCGATCTGCGGCAGATAGGCGCCGGCCTTCAGTCGTTCTCCACATAGTGCGCGCCCGGCACTCTCCCCGACCGCGAGGATGACGCGGGGCTTCTTCAGCGCAACGGCCTCCTTGAGCTTGTCAGCGCACGCTTTCACTTCCGCAGCCTTGGGCTTCCGATTGCCGGGTGGGCGGCACCGGGCGATGTTCGCCCTCGCCCATTGTTCGCGACCCAGACCCAGGACGCTTTCGATCTCGCGCGTGAGCGTGCGGCCGGAGGCGCCGATGAAGCCGACACCCTGCTCGTCCTCGTCTGCTCCGGGCGCTTCACCGATGGCGAGAATGGAGTGTTCGGCGCCGTCGGGTTCGACCATTTGCGTGCGGTTTGCGGAAAGTGAACAGGCGAAGCAATCGTTGCGCATAGGTGGACTCGGTTCACGGGGCAGGGTATGAGTGTGTTTTATGATTCCACAAAACGACAGAAACTGAAACACTTCTCTTGATGATGGATCCATCGTTAACTAAGATAAACACAACCCCCGCCGAACAGGCGTCTTATTTTCGTTTGCAGATCAAACACAAGTGAAGTAGCATAGAATGCTGCAAAGAGAGAATCTCATGGGGTTCCGGTTGCAGATCAAACACAAGTGAAGTAGCATGTTACGATCCGAGACGATCACCGGCTTTAGTTCCGGTTGCAGATCAAACACAAGTGAAGTAGCATTCTGCCGCCAGTCGTCGCCGAGCCGCATCGGTTCCGGTTGCAGATCAAACACAAGTGAAGTAGCATTTCCAAAATCGGCGAAGAGCCGACGCTGGAGTTCCGGTTGCAGATCAAACACAAGTGAAGTAGCATAGAGAAGGCGCATCACCATGAATTAAAAGGGTGTTGCGCCTTTTTTGTGCGCGCGAAAACGGGGTACGGGCTACAGGATTAAGAAGCGACCGGGCGGATATGGAGGGGTTACAAGCGCTCGTCCGGAAAAAATACGAGTCCGAGACATTTGCTGATCCGTAGATAAGAAAATTATCACCTCTCCATGTTGCGGGAGAAACCTCTCTACTCGCGATTGAATGGTATGCGCTTGGCTGCTGCTGAAGCAGTACCGGGCATAGCAAGAAAGCTGGAATCGATGGAACCCGATTGCCAAAAGGTCTTTGCGAAACCTCGATGCCGACCGCCGCCTGGAGGGTGAGTCCGACGGGAGGTCAAAGAGGGCAAATATCCACATATCAATCTACGACGCAGAGACGAGTCCGAGCGGAAGGGAGAGCGTTCTGGCGTCACCCGAATACACCTTAACAAGAGACTGGCAGACGCAATAACAGCAAGCAGGCAATCGTTCCTGTTTTTCAGTTATCTCCAGCGTGGCATTAAAGACTCCGGCTAGGATTTCGGGTTTGGAGGTGCGGTCGACCTCATTGAAGCCTTCCTCCAATAGCCTTAAAACGACCGAATCAACCACAGGCCTAAAGGGTTCAATCAGATCATCTACAAGGCGCATGGGATTCCCCTCGTTCTGATGGTGGATGCTAAGGCTTGGGTGGAGCCCCGTGGCGACCACCGATCGCGCCATGGTCGATCGCAGCACCATATAGCCATAGTTCAGAAGGCCATTGACGCCAGGCAGTGCACGATCACGCTTAAAATCGGCGCCGAATAGGGCCTTCCAGTAATATCGCGCACCTGCCGCCTCTATATTTTCGGGGTCCCCGGAGCGGACTCGACGAGCCATCCGGTAAAGCGATGAGCCGTTTCGCCCCTCCCGATCCAATAGTCGTCCTTGTTGTTGAAGTTTCGATCTGACGATCTGTTGCCATGCCCTCTTCCGCATCGGGTGGCTCGCTGATGCCTGTAGATCGAAGCGCTTCGCCTGCCGATGATTGCCATCGAGACCCAGCAAGATCCCGCAAGGAACGTGATTTCGCCCGCACACCACGAGGGGAATCGAACGCCTCGACAATTCCGAGAGGAGCGCATTGGTGTACGTGGCGCCATAAGCGGTTACCGCGATTGCGCAAACGTCATCAAGCGCTACTTTTCGGTGTTCGGGGGGGTTACCCCCTCGCTGGCCCTCCGCAGACACGCGCACAAACCCGTCTTCCAATGCGAGGTGCCGATCAGAGCCTTCTATATCGAGGAATTGGTAAGTCATCAGCGGCTACGAAATCAAGCGGCCGCATGCCATCGAGATGATGTTCGGCCGGCCGGAGATACCGAAATCCATTCGCAATTCGCAGCCTGAAGCCCGGACGCACTTTTGGTCAGGTATCGAAAGCCTGGCTCCGCTTTGCCCCTGTTTCGTTGATCGCAATTCGATTCGAAATGCTCTGACAAGAATACGCTGCCGTTCCATCCCATCTTATTCACGCGCATAATGTGTTTGTTTCCATCAACATGAATCCGAACCATGTCACCCTGGGTGAGCCTCATTACGAGAGGTCGCCCGTTAATGCCTTTGTTTTTGGGTAAAACATCCATGATGTTGCCCCCCGGGTGATCCCGCATAAACTCATAGGACTTAGCGCGCGAGATCACCTCGCCGGACCACTTTCCCTTCGCGTTAACCGTAATCTCAAGGCAGTAATTCGAGTTGGTTTCCATGAACTTATAGGCGGTTCCGCTTTTGGCGGGGGAGCCTGTGTGGATTCGCAAAGGGTCGGAACTCTTCGAAATCGACATCATTCGAGTCACATCATTCGGCGTCTTTGGCTTGTTAGCCCCTTTCCTTTTCGCGGACCCATCACCCCTGAGGCCCCAGTGCGATTCCTTATGGATTTGCCCTTGGTGGCCATGGTCTGGACGAAAGCTAACCACAATATTCCGAATGGCCCGTTCTGCGTGCTCTTCGTATGTAGGCCAAGGCTCGCGAATGAATTTGGCCAGGGACATATATCGGCCGTCCGCTTCTCGGCTCGTCCTGGCGGACTGTTGCACTAGGCGATGATCCGCGATGCCCAGCGCAATCGCGTCCAGGGCGTGGTGCCGATGGTCGTGCCTTCCTTTCTTGAAATTGAATCGTTTTCGAATCTGAGATGTAATTCGCCCGGACACAGGAATAACCTTCTCCCGCGGGCAGATGAGAGAGAGGTATTCAACGGCGACTCTAGCGATATAAGAGCTATCCGTCAGAGCGCGACTCGACGGCCCCGAATGATCTTCCTTCCAAACATCAAGCGCATTTTCAAGAAAGCGTCGACGCTTCTCTGGATCACGAATCGACTTGACCCTTTTCTTGATCGAAGCATAAGAATACGGACCCTCGTCGATATGACCAAATGCCTCATAAGGTGTTTGTTTGCCTTTTTTTCGATTGGCTTCCCTTGTGCACAACGTGAGGTTTGATAGGGTGTTATCCCACGTATCAGAAAGCGGTAGAATGTGATCGATTTCAACCTCACCGGTCTTCAAGAACATCTGTGGCTCGATGAGGGTTCCGGTATATGGGCACCGACGATCCCCTGGATTCTTTGCCAGGTCTTCCCATAGGCGCATTTTTCTCGCAACACTTGAGCGCTTATGATCCGAAAGGGATTTGACCTTTTTGACGCCAAGGAAAGGGAGGGCTTCTTCGACTCGGCGTTGGTTTTCTTTCTGGTTTTCAAGATTGGCTAAGTGGATCTTCTTCTTTGTCTTGCGTCCATGCCTGAGATCTCGAAGAACCTCGACATTAATTTCGGTTGGGCGCCCATACTCCCTAACGAGTTCGTTTACAACCTTGCGGAGCTGATTAAGCGCGACGTGTACACTGGGGTTTCCGATCTTACCGAAACGAATTTCTGGGTTGGTCTCTCGGGGGTCTCCGGTCCCCCCGTCGGTTCGGCGCTGTAGGTATTCGCCATAATACGGAAGCTCTTCAAGAAGAACGCCGGTTTTTTCATAGTGAGAAAGCCCCGAATGACTCCCGATCTCAGACTCTTCTACGGCTTTGGAGTAGGGAATGACCGACTCCATAAGCTTCGGAAGAACAAGGCTGATGGCTTTCTCGCTTACGCGCGAATACCCACTCTCTAGACTCCTTTCAGAGATGGTATGCGCCAGGTCGGGTGAAACGCCGGTGTTTCTAACAAGCCAACCGGAAAGCGATTCGGCATCGGTTTCATTAAGCAGCTTTTTGGTGATTTCTTCTTGTCGAGCGTCTGAGAAATTATCCCACGCGACGCCAAACCCAGGTTTGCTCTTTCCGTTCCCTCTGAGATCGCAAGCTGTACGATTCCCTGTGAGTTCCTTTTTGGATCCATCTTCCCCGGATAGGTTAATAGCTTGAGATCCGTCTTTTAGTTTCAGCTTCCTGGGGATTGAGAGGATATTTAGTGTTTTGTGGTTCTCCAAATAAAGGGCTAGTTTGTCTCGCTCACCAAGAGAGAGCGGTCGGCGGGCGCCATCCGCCGAAACGAGGCGCACATGATTAAGCTCTTGGTAAAGTCGAAATCGCTGAAAACTAGGCAGGGCCTTGGGCGCGCGTCGCTCCTCTGGGATCAGCGTGCACAAGCCCGGAACAACGGGCTTCAGTGGCCGCTGAAAAAAGATTGCATCAAAAATACGGTCAAAAGCCCAGTCAGAGAAGTCTTCCGGATGGGTGGACCTTTTCTTTTGTTCAATCCATAGTGTTCTGAATTCATCCTCAACCATTGCCCGGCTTGCGTAGTAGTCGTAGTCGAGTTTCGAGGCAGACGAAGATGAATTGGGGCGAAATCGAAGACTGAAGGATGAATCCTTTTTTCGCTGCTGATACATCCAGTCGCCCAGAGTGGTGCCACTCTTTTGCAGCTCCCCTTCCAGGGTCGTGATGGCCGACTTCATGTTGGACTCTTTCTCGTCCTCCGTGTCCGTTTTCCGGTTCGATTTGAAGGCGCGGCGCTTGCCCAGGTGGAAGACGGCGCGACCAAATTCAAATCGTGTCAGTTCTTCACGGACGCCCCGGCTTCGAAGCTCATACGGATCTAACTCGTTCATTAGAAGTCGTCTCTCAACCGGATCCGAGGGAAGAAATCCGAGAGTAATAAGCCAGCGAGCGAGAGTTCGAACGCGCTTATTGCGACGAGCACGCATCCTTCTCTCAAGCCTTTTCTTCCGACGCCTTGCTCCGAGTGAGTTTTGGTAGTTGTCCCGCCCATCGGAAAAAATGCGAACCCCGGAGCGGATGATCGCGCAGGGGCGGCTGTCGTCGTTCAGCCGGAAAAGAGCCCAGCCAATCGAAGAGCTTCCGAGGTCAAGTGCAAGTCGTGTGTTCATGCGTTCTCCGTGGTTCGGTGGTTCTTCCATGATTCTGCGTCCGCGGGCAAAGAATGGATGGAGCCCCTGTTGACGCCGAATTGAGTTGTGTGTAACATTCCCATCGTTGGCTAACGCCAACTGTGTTTGATCTGTAATCGTCAACAAGCTGGTTACAGAGCGCAAAATGAAGAGCCTCTATAGGGGGCTCTTTTTTTGCGTGCAAGACGGCAGCATACCCAAGGGGGTAGCTCACAGAGTGAGCCACCCCGCCTTCTTCTGGCTCGAAATCTCGCACACGGACCAGCCGTCATTAATTACCCCGATACCCCACCAGCAGCAACCGCACCGACGGAGAAAGCGGCTAGCGCCTCGGATTTTGGGCTTACGCCCGGGGGCGGACCCTTGATAAACATTACTGAGCCAGGCTCGCGCGCCGGGCGTCGATGTACTCCGATACCCGCTGGTCGTCCTCTTCGCTGAACGGGACCAGGCCAAACTGGGTTTTCCCTTCCGGGGGCGCAACGCCAAAGAAGCGCCAGCCCGCGGGGACCTTGATCGCGTGGGTGTGGGAATCGACCGTATTCCGCACGTCTTCCTCCAGCATGATCCACCCCCGGTCTTCCAGGACTTCGTTCAGTTCCGGCTCCAGGGTCATGGTGTCGAGGAAGTCGATTTCGGTGGCGCATGCGACGATCCTGGATCCCTCCGGGAGCCCAAGATGCTCCGCCGCAATCCGATCGGCGTCGGGCCCAAACATTCCGCAGTCATCGCTCATGGGTTGTTACCTCGTTTTGGTTGTGTTGAATGTTAGCGGTGACGAATATCGCCGCTCATGGTTTCGACACCGCCGCCGACCGCCCCACATTCGATATCGCCGCTCATAGTCTTCACGTCGCCGCTGACATCACCACATTCGACATCGCCGCTTTTTGTGCGGATGCTGCCGGCTCGATTTGCGGTCACCTTCCCGGCGGTGGTCTCAATGCGCTCGACATCCCCGTGAATGGTCACATTCAGGTCGCTCAGAGGATCTCCATCCTGGATTACGCCGTCGACAATAATCTCGCCGTCGCGGATGGTGATGTGGGTTCCTTTGAACACGCGTCCGTTAATGTTGATCTGGCCGTCTTTCGTTTTGATCTGCATTCGTTCGCCCCTTCTTTGCTGGATTCTCATCGCGTGCCTCACGGCAGAGCGAGCCGTTGCCTAGAACTTCATCTCTCCAAAGCCCTGAACTCGAAGCGCCCATTCACGGAAGGATTCCCCGCTCGAGACAACGCTCCCGACGACCTCATCCCGAGACCGTTCAACCGCAATCACTTTCCCGCGCACGCCGTGCTGGACCAGGACCCATCCGCCCCACCCGGCTTCGTCGAAAATCGACAGCCGCAAAGCGGTGTGGAAGTCATCCGAGCGATCCGACGCATGGCGGCGCCGAATGTAGGGCCGGAACTTCTTGTGGCGGCTGCTCATGCGCCGCTGGCCTCTGAAATGTTCTCGGCCGCCTGCAGCTTCGCAATCACCTTCTCCTCGTGCTCGCGGAACTGATCTTGGGTCGCGCCTGCCGGCGGCCGCCACATGCAGCCTTCGCACCTCGGATCCTGGTCGGGATGCCCGCCATGAACGCATTGAGCCACGACCCACTGAACCGGAACCTCGACTCGCTGCAGGCGACCGTCCGGGGAATACCCGTTGTTCGCGACCTGAACCCGATATCGGTCATCATACGGGTGGTTATGGCAGGAGTTGAGCCCGGTCATTGCGAGTCCCTCTTGGTATCGTAAGTAGTTGCTCACACCAGAGGGTTGCCCTGGTGGAGTTCGTCTTGTTTGCCCTGTTAGTTAGTATAGCGGGAACGTAATACGAAAACAATCTACTTGGTCTGTGCCAGATGAGGCCGGCCCGGGGGGCTGCTAGGCGGCAAAGAGACCCAGTTGCCCGCTTTCGAACACCGGGGTCAGGAGCCGCTCGCGCTCGGCTCTCGCTTCGCGGGCGAGGGTTCGATGGCGCTGAGCCCGTGCCGGGGCGCTGTCGAATGAAAGGGCCATGCCAAAGCCCCACTGAAACTGCTGGCTGCTGGGTTTTCCGGCATCGAGAAGGGTCGCGCAGCGCTCATGCGCCCCCGCTTCCAGGCGCCAGTACAGGGGTGCGAGTGCGTTTGCGTGCGGGCCCTCCAGGGCGTAGCGGGTCCACTCTCTCCAGTCGCGCCGGTAGCGCCGCAGGAGGTCTTGCAGTGGCTCGCCTTCCATGTGCACCAGGCCCTCCTCGTTCGCAGACTCAAGCGCCAGCAGGCGTGCTCGCAGGCGCGGGATCTCACGCTTCATGCGTGCTCGCGACTTGCGAATGGGGGTGGCATCGGTCACCGAGAGGCCCGCGCGTTGCGCGTAACGGGTAGCCCGATCGTCTTGCTGTCCGCGTTTGGCCTCGAGCTGCCGCTTCCCCTCGTCCTTGATCGCCTCGTGTTCGGCGTCTGTGATGCATCGCATCTGGATCGATTCCGGGCTGGAGTCGCCATGCAGTCCAGCGACTTCCCATTGCTGCCCGCGCTTGATCATGCCCTCCTGCTCTCGAGCCCGGCCGCGCCCCATCGATACGGCGCCGAATCGAATGTAGCGCAGTGCCGCCTCCGTTCGGGATCCCACCAGGCCGCGGTGCCAATCGGCGTTCAGCTGAAGGGAAGACTCCCACTCAAGCTCCATGAACAATGACAGGCCTTCCGGATCCCATCCGAAGCGGTCATCGGTCTCGGCGGTCATGACTCGCTCGGCGTTCAGCAGGCGGCGCGTGACCGGGGTCCCGTCCGCCTTAAGGGTCTCGCCGGCAACAGGCTTCACCTCGTACAGGCCGACGCCTCGTCCCTCCGTTACGGCCTCCACAAGAGCGCCATGCGCGCCCAGGACCCCAGGATTCGGGAGCGGCGGATGCCAGAGCTTAGCCGGGGTCTTCTGGGGAGGTCGTTTCGGGGTGTATCCCGGGGCAAACACGCGTGCCCCCTGTTTGGCCACCTCGTCCCACACTTTCAGGGCCTCGTGCGGGGGGTGGAGCGCATCTACGGACCAGGTGTAGTCAATCGTCGCGAGGACCTCCGGGGAGATAACCTGGAACTGGGGGGTCTGCATACGCTCGATGTACATCGCCACCCGCTTCTCGATGAGGTCCGGGTCGGCTGCGGACGCGCGGATGCCCTGAACACCCGGGTCGGCCTCGGCGCCTCCCGCCATCACTCGACGCTTGAAATCGCGAGCCCGGTCGGCCTCCGTGAGATCGAGCGAGATCAGCACTGCCAGTAGCCAGCGTGTCGTTTTGGCGTCGTAGTCGGCGGGGAAGATCGAGGTGTAACCGGTGTCCCCGTGTGGCTTGCGCGAGATCCAGCGTCGGATCGAGTAATCCCCTTGGGTGGCCACCAGCCAGTTTCTGAGGTCGCTCAATCCACGCATAAACGCGTACTGGGGCTGGGTCAGCATTGCCCCCATGGATTTGTCCGTGGATCCAGCGACCCCGCAGCTCCAGCAGCCGAATCGACTTCCGCATGCCGATTTCGGCGCATTTCCGGACGCATCCTGGATGATGACGCACTCATTCCCGGAGTCGCGATACAGGTCGATGGTCTCGGCAAAATCGTGCATGAAGCTGCCGAACGGACGGCCTTCGCCGCAAAGGGCGAGGTACTCCCAGACATCGATCGTGGACCAGTTGGCGATCGGAGCAAATGTCCGCTTCAGGACGGCCTTGCCCTCTTGATCGAGGGTCTCTTGGACGTGGGCGCCCTCCCCTCGCTCCCGCATTCGAATCGCGCGCCCAACGGACTCGTCGGTGCGTGTACCCAGGATCAGGATCGGGGTTGAGTCGCCCCCCTCCTTCTTGAGCTCTCGCCGCGCTTCGGCTAGCGCCCTCTCGGCCGGCGTCCGCTTTAGATCGATGCTGCAGGCTCGGTGGGCCCGGTTAGCAAACGTCGGCAGCCTGCGCCCGGAGAGGACCTGCACCGGCCACTGGGACAGTAAGGATGGCGTAGAAACGCGAACCCGAAGGTCGAGACCGTGCTTCTCGGCGAAGATCTCGAGACCCGCAATCATGGCGTCGGCATAGGTCCGCACAACCGGGTTCTCCACCAGCGTGTCGGTGTGAAGAACCAAGATGGGGGGCACCACGCCCCCTTGGGCCCGGCATGCCAGAGCCGCCTCAAGACCCAGGTTCAGCGTCGTCGTGGAGTCTTTCCCGAAGCTGGTCGCGAAGGCGAGGATCTCGCCCCGCTCATACAGGCCTCGAAACTGATCGACGACAGAATCGCGCATCTCTTTAATGCTCATACCGGGGGCTCCATGAGGGGCTGAATAATGGACCCAATATAGCGAACACGAAATCAAACTACAATGAATTCGTATTACTCCGATAAGGTTGACGTCTGAGTTGACGGATCAAAGAAATCGTATTACGATTGATACAGATCGAATTGAGATCAGAACAGACCCAAAAGGAGTCATTCATGCGTGCTATTCATATCGTCATCGCCGGGGTAGTTTTCTTCGCTGTAGGCGCCCAGCCTGCCAGCGCGAACAACGAGATGATCGGCCAGATCCTCGGTGGGTTCGCCGGCGGCGCCATCGGGAGTCAGGTCGGAAACGGCCGCGGGAACACCGCGGCAACCATCGCGGGAACCCTCCTGGGTGCGTCGGTGGGGGGCTCGGTGGGCCGGAGCATGGACCAGAATGACCAGGCCAACGTCCAGCGTGCACTGGAAACGCAGCCGGACAACCGTCCTGTCGCGTGGCGCAACCCGAACACTGGCGGCGAGTTTCGTGCCCAACCGACTCGAACCTACCAGTCCTCGGGTGGCAAGCCCTGTCGGACGTACCGAGTCTACGGCCAGGTGGGCGGGGAAGCGGAAGCGATCACTGGCCGCGCCTGCCGCCAGTCAGATGGCACTTGGCGCGCGCAGTAAGGCCCTGCCCCGCCTCTGTACGAAGACGTAGGGGTGGGGTAATCTCGTTGTCGAAAGTGACCCTTAATATTCAGTGAGCGAGCATGAAGTACGAACTCTACCAGCCGGAGATTCTCGACCAGGGAATGCCGAAAGCCCACATTGACGCCGTTACCAAGGCCATGCTGAACGCCGATGTCCAGGAGGCGGTGGAGATGGGCCTGTATCGCCATGTGGCGAACGTGCATGCCACAGGCCTTGTGAGTGCGTTTTGGGTAGGCAACACAGGCCCGAATGAATCCATCGAGCGGCTGGATCGGATGATGTCGATCTCGGTTGGACACATTCTGGTCGATGAGGACCGCAAGGCCCATGTCGTGGCGAGCTACGGGTTTGAACCGGTCCCGGGGTTCCCGCCAGCGGATGTGTCTGAGGCAGGGCCGGAACGGATGAAGCTGTAGGCTCGATATGGACCTGACAATGCTCTTGGTGGTGCTGTCCGGCATTGCCGCCAGCGCCACCCAGTTCGGGTTTCTCTTTGGGGCCCGTTGGCGCCCCACCCTGTTCCGCGGGCTGTCCGGCGCGATGGCGCTCTGGAGCTTGCACTTCTATCTGCTCGGCACCCCGGAGGTCAGTGTGCTGCTGGTGGTGGCCTCGGCGTACATGCTGCTGGTGGCCTCGAAGCCGTCTTGGATGTGGGCCGGCATCGCGATCAGCATTTACCTTGCCGTGAGTGCTCTGTCGATGTCCGTGGCCGGCTGGGTCGTTGGTGCGGGATCCATCGTCTTCGTGGTGGGCGGCCTCCTTCACAACACCCTGCATGTTCGTGCGCTGTTTCTGGTGGGGCACGGACTCTTTTTCGCCAACGCCCTCCTGGTCGGAAGCATCGTGGCAATGATCAATGAAGGCTTGATGTCGGCCGCCAATCTGCGCGCGATGTGGCGCGATCACATCGATAGTGCAGAAAACAGGAACCCGCTACCGGACACGGATAGCGCGAGATCGACACCATGAAGCCCTCGAGAACGGTCTGGATCCAGAAGAGCGATGAAGGCGGACCCATGCCCGCTGAAAGCGCGGCCATCCACCTGGTTGGCATCACGGGAAAACGAGACGTCGAGACCCGCGCCTTTTCGGGTCAGGATGTGCTCGAGGGCCACCTGGTCATTCCGTCTGGCGAGATGGTCGTGGGGAGTGTTGAGGTGCTGCGTGCGGTCTTTCGGACGAACGGCGTGATGGAGCCCGAGCCGCTCGACTACCCGCTGGGTTTGCAGCCGTACTGTCGCCGGCGTCTGATGATCCAAACGCTGGCAGAGGCACAGGAGACCTCGAAGACCGGGACCGTGTTCGTGAAGCCGTTGCAAACCAAGTCCTTCGAGGCCCGGGTGGTCGCCTCCCCTGGTGACCTCGAGGGTCTGGATCCGGGTCAGCCCGTTTGGGTTGCCGGAATGCTGGCTACGCCGCTCCAAGCGGAATACCGGGTGTACGTCCTGGGCGGAAAGATCGAGGGCGTCGCGCCGTATGCAGGGCCGGACGATCTGGAAGATCGCAGTGAGCCGGCCATTGATATGCGCCAGGTCCGGGATGCGCTGGCGCGACTAGGGCCCGGGTTGCCGCGGGCCTACGCCATGGACTGGGCGCGAACCGCGGATGGTGAAACCGCATTGATTGAGTGCAACGACGCCTGGGCCCTCGGTTTTTACGGCGGCATGGAGCGCGAGCGCTATTTTGATCTGCTGGCGGCACGCTGGGACGAGCTGGTGCCGCAGCAGGCGCACGAACACACGAAGAGGGAAGCGACCTATGGCGAGCAGTGAGAGAGAGCGCATGGAGACCGTTGAGCGTGGCGATGGCTATGAAATCCTGCGCGCGGAAGATGGCCTGATGGCGATTCAGGCGGAATCGGTACCGGCCCATGTGTTCTCGGAGGTCCTTTTGCACCATGGTGAAGATGACTGGGTCATGGACCCGGGGTTGGCGCACAAGATGGGTATGTTTGCCGTAATTGGGGACCCGAACACGATCTCGATCCGCCAGGCGCACATGCATCGCCAGGCGCAGGCGGACCGCCCGGAGAAAAGTGCCGACATCCACGAGCGCCTGGGGTTCTGGTTCCGCCATGGTGACGTGGGCGCATCTTCACGGGCTGTTGCCGAGGCGTTGGACTTCAGTACCGGCGCCCGAAAGGAGGGTCCAAGCCTCAACCACCCTTACGATGCAGGTGATTTTTTGCGCTGCTCGAAGCTGCTGACCCTCCTGCCGGAGGCCCGACAAGCGATTACCGATGTGCTGGCGCCGCGCAGTGAGCACTGGGGCCGGCTGGACGAAAACTGGGAAGAGATCAGCGCGGTGCTCGAAACGGAAATGCAGGGGCCGGATGCCCGCGCGCCCGAAACCAACGCCCTCATTCGCAAGGTGCTGGAGCCGCGGGATCTCCAAGAAAGAACGGCGATGCGGGCCCGGTCGTGAGTGCGTCTCCGGCGCGGGTGGTGGCGGGGGTCGATGAGGTCGGCCGAGGTCCGCTCGCGGGGCCGGTGATGGCCGCCGCCGTGATCCTGCCCGACGATTTTGAGGCGGGCCGCCTGACGGACTCGAAAAAGCTCTCTGCCAAGCGTCGGGAGTCGGAGGCAGACCGGATCCGTTCGCATCCCGGTGTCGTATGGTCGATTGCTCGGGTGGAGGCCGCGGAGATCGATGAGCTCAACATCCATCGGGCGACGCTGCTGGCGATGGCGCGCGCCGCCGAGGGTCTCGATCGTGCGCCTGATCACCTTCTGGTCGATGGCACTCACACCCCCAACGGGCCCTGGACAGCCGAAGCGATCATCAAGGGTGACGGCTCCGTTCTGGCGATCAGTGCCGCATCGGTCATCGCAAAGGTCGCTCGCGACCGGTGGATGAGCGAGCTGCACGAGCAGTATCCGGATTACGGATTTGATTGCCATGCCGGGTATCCCACGAAAGACCACATGGAGGCATTGGGCGCCATCGGCCCGTGCCCCGAACATCGGCGCAGTTACAGGCCTGTGCAGCGCGCAATCTCGGGGCGCCGATGAACCACGGTGATTTGGTCCAGCTGGCGCTCCAGTGGCTACGCCGGCCGGCCAGTCGCAAGGGGCCTGGATGTGCGATCGCTCTTTCGGAGGTTGGCGGCGTCTTTTCCGGTGAGCGCGCGGATGCCTGGGGTTACCGTTACAACCCCGGATCCGGCGGGCCGGGGTCCACACTGGTTGAGGTCAAGACATCGCGCGCCGACTTTTTCGCGGACCAGAAGAAGCAGCATCGCAATGGTGGCGCATCCGGGATGGGGCGGTATCGCTACTACCTGTGCCCGGAAGGTGTCATCGGGCGCGATGACCTCCCGCCCCGGTGGGGGCTCATTCATGCCAATGCCCGCGGCCACCTGAAAGTGCTTCAGGGCCACACCCTCGATCACCGCTACCTGGCCACGCACGAGGAATGGGCGCACCCGGTCAACGATAGGCTCGAGAAGGAGCTGATGGCCCATTTGCTGGCGCGCCTGGAAGATCCGGAATCGATCAATCGGCGCTACCGGGAGATTCAGCGGATCACCCAGAAAGCGGCCGAGCTGCAAGACGAGAATAATCGTCTAAGGCGGGAGCGCCGGCGTCTTATCGCGCGACGAGAAGGCGTCGAATCCGCATTCGAGGCCAGTGGCGGATGATCTGTCAGGCCAGGTCGCTGCAGCGCGGCTGAACAAGAAACCAGGGCTGCTCGAGAGAAGCGGCCGCGGCTACAGGACAGAAAATGGATCTCGTACGTCAATCAATTCAGCATCTGGCTGCGGGCGGCACCGTCCGGGCCATCATCTCGGAATATTCGTCGATGATGCACTTCGAATCCGGTCCCGATGAGCCCTGGTCGAAGCCTGATGACGAGGGGTTAATGGCGGATCTGTTGAGCGCCATCGTGCTGAGTCAGTCAGACTTGGATCTGAACGGGATTGATGCGAGCCGAGAGCAGCTCGAAGTAACCCTGAGGCTCGACCCGGAGAGCGTCAGAGAGGACGCTGAATCGCCACCTCGATTTGAGGTCGCGTTTTCGCATCAGGCCAATCCCGAACCGAGGCGCGAATCGAGCGGCTGGGTTGAGCAGGATCCAGAAGTGGGCGCCATCGCTCGAGAGCTGGTGTCTTTGGTGCGCGCTGAAATGCGGCTCCCGGAGGCGGCCGCGGGCGAACAGTTCCGTGTCCGTCTTTTCCCGGGAAACCCATCTCAAGGCAATACCGTCCAGATTCTATCCCCGGGAGAGCGCGCATATACCTATAGCGAGCCGGTCGATATTTATACGATGGACTCCTTCACCCCAGAGATCCGGGATCGCGTGGCAACCGTCATCCCTGAGCGCCTGTCCGCCGGCTACAAGATCGCGGACGACGTGAAGGGGCGCCAGCGTGTCGAAAGCCCAGAGGGTGGCTGCCAAACGCCCGAGGGGTGCTATTCATACGAAAAGATCCAAATCGGTGGCGATACTTTGCGCGCCGGGCACGTTCTGGTTTCGGTGGACTATTCGGTGCGTGATCCCGGGCCCTTGGTCTCCGAATCCGACCCTGATGAGCCGCCGAGCAAACTCGACATCAATCGAGTGGAATCCATTTTCACCGAACGCTCCACCCTCGATGGGGGTGAGCACCCGTTCATCGCGCACTTCAAGCAGGACTGGGCCAGGCGCCTGATGAACGTTCAGGTCCCAGCGCAGACAAACCAGGTGCGGTCACGGCCGCGGCTGTAGATCCAAATGCCCCCCAGGGCGCCACCCGGGGTCTTCTCGGCGGCTGGCAGAACGAAGGCGGTATCGATTGTAGGGTGAGAGAAAAGTAAAGGTTGCAGCACCCATTGTTTCTGTATTACGATATTTAATATCGAGAATACGAGAGGATGGAAGCAATGGCAGCTAACTCACAGCCACCCAAGATTGAGTGCGTGGATGGCGGATCCAGTCGTGAGCGAACCCGCCACACGCACCCGGCATACGGCGTCGCCTCCGTGACGCGAACGAGCGGATCCGGCCCCCTTTTCAAGTCCGAAATCGACCATCAGCACACTGTTCGGCTGTCGATTGGCCGTGCCGCCCTGGATCGTGAGCTTCACCGGGACTGGGTGCACACCGTGGGATCCCCTCTGGTGGAAATCGAGATGTCCGAGTCTCAGTGGGCAGCTCTCGTGTCGAGCTCGGGTCTTGGGAGCGGGACGCCTGTGACGCTGACGCGAGCGCCGAACTCACACAAGGATAGCCACCTTGTTCCTGGAATCGAGCGACTGGAGCGTGCTCGAGAGATCCACACCCGGGAAGCCCGGGAGAGCATGGAGTCCTCGTACAAAGAGGCGCTTGAAGCGCTGGACGAGATCGAATCCATGATGAGCGCAGGGCGCGCCGTGCCCAAGACAGGGCTCCGCGATGCCGTCAATCGGATGCGCTCGTGTTTGGACAATGCGCCCCGGAACATGGAGTTCTCGCACAAGCAGTTCGCCACCTACATGGAGACGGTGGTGAATGAGGCCAAAACCGAGGTAGATGGCTATATGCGAGCTGTGGGCGCGCAAATCGGCCTGGCGCCCGGCACAGTTGCCGGGACCGATCTCCTGGCGCCCGTCGCTAAGCGCGAGAACGGGGATGCATCGTGAGTCAGCTCGACCTGTTCCAGGCGACGGTGTCTGCTTACATGCGTCGCGGAGAGGCCGAGAACGCTGCCGTTTATGCCGATGTGGCCCGCGCTCTGGGTGAGGACCCTCTCCAGCACATGGGGCCGGTTGGAAAAAAGGGGGTGAAACGCAACCTACTCCACCGTCGAATCCGGTGGGTGCAGCAGACGCTCAAGGATGGGCGCATGCTGGAGCGCACGGAGGGGCGCCGCGGTGTTTGGCGGCTCACGGGAAAGGGGCGCCGTCAGCTCACACAGTGGGCGGATCAGTCAGCGTCACTGGTCGCGTTTTCGACCTCGCTCGGTGTTGCGATCTTGGGGGACTGCCGAAGTGTATTCTCGGATCTAGACGCGCCGGTTACCCTGTGCGTAACGTCACCGCCCTACCCCCTCAGGAATTCTCGGGCCTATGGCAACGAGAGGGGTGAGCGCTATATCGATTTCATTTGCGAGGCCCTGGAGCCTATCGTTGGTTCGCTGAAGCCCGGGGGGTCGATTGTGCTCAATGTCTCCAATGACATTTTCGAAGCCGGCTCGCCTGCGCGCTCTCTCTACCGGGAGCGAATGGTGTTGGCGCTGAATGAACGCCTGGGTCTGTGGAAAATGGACGAGATTCCCTGGGTGAATCGCTCGAAACCCCCGGGGCCGACGCACTGGGCCTGCAAGAATCGCCAGCAGCTCGCCGTGGCGTGGGAGCCCGTGTACTGGCTCACGAATGATCCGGCTCAGTGTGATGCCGACAACCGTCGTGTGCTGCAGCCCCACACCCGCCGGCAGTCTGATCTGATTGCGGTGGGCGGGGAGCAGCGTACTGCAGACTACGGAGATGGGGCTTATCGGCTCCGTCCTGGCAATTTTGGCCGGGAGACGGAGGGCAGCATCCCCAAGAACGTAATCGAGGCGGGGCATGCATGTGCTGGTACGCGATCGGTGCACCGATATTGCGACCGCCACGGACTGCCGCGCCACGGGGCCATGTTTCCGGAGAGGCTGGTGGATTTCTTCATTCAGTACCTGAGCCGAGTGGGCGACTTGGTGGTAGACCCGTTCGCGGGTGGAGGAACGGTGCCAAATGTTGCCGAGCGCCTCGGGCGGCGATGGGTCGCGACGGATCTGACGCGTGAATACCTGCAGGCTGCCGGAGGCGCCCGCTTCTCTCGGGGTGGAACCTGGTTTAACCCCGAGCTCTTTTCGAACGAGGCCGGCGCGCAGGATGTTGCGCCGGTATTGGCCGCCTAAGCCACGGCGAGTCGACCACGTACTGCACAACAGGGAAATGCAATGACCGCAACGATGACTGGATCCGAGTTCAAGGCCTTCATGAAGGACCGCAAGTTCTGGCCCCACGCGCGCAGTGGCGCCCCGCGGGTCGCTTTTGTGGGGGTGTCACTCTCTGTTGATAACCACAAAGTCGATCCAGCCGCCCCTTCGTTCGACGTTGATGCTATAGACGACGGCGCCCGTGTGTTGATTGCCGGAGGCACCGTGGTGCGGCGAGCGGGCTCGGGTGACGCGGAAAACCTGGGCACCGGGGGCGAGTACGCGAAGCGCTGGAAAAGCGGATCCGATCCCCTGGGGGATGCTGCACTCAAGGGTCGAGGAGGTCCAGGGCGCGGGCAAGGTCGCAAGCCGCGATATGACGAAGGGCCGATGGTCACGGTCTCGATCCGGATGACCGAGCGCCAGCGCGAAATCCTGAAGTATTTGGGTGGCGGTGGATGGGTTCGTGATCGCCTCGAAGAAGCCAGCGCCCTCTGGGCGGATGACGACGACCGTTAGGGTCTCGTAACCGAAAAGGTATAAGTCCCATTTTTTTTCGGAACAGTATTTACATTTGATCTTCGTGTCGGTATCGTAAGTTATATCGAATACGCGGGAGTCAGGAATGGCCCAACAAGCAGGTAGCGCGATAACAGCTCTCGAGCCCACAGGGCTCCTGGGTCAGCGCGCGCCTCTGTTGAGTCACCCGTCACCCGAAACCAGGAATCCAAGAAAGCCATCACAGGCTGGGATTTCAGTGCACTAAGACCCTCCTTCGCTGGGGGTCCGCGGGCCTCCAGGAACTCTGAATAAACAGAGACCCCGGAGAGCCCGAGAGGCGCCGGGGTTTTTTGGTTGCCTGCTCTTTAACAACTTGGATTCGCAGAAAGGTGAGGTCTTATCGGCTTCACCAGGCCGAGAACGCGGGTGCCCCGACCATTCTCTGAATGGTGATTGGCGCCCCGGACTCCGGCGCGGGTGGTGCCGCGCCGTCCCTCGCAGGAGGGGGCCAAGTTTGCGGGTGTAGTTCAACGGTAGAACCTCAGCCTTCCAAGCTGATGGTGTGGGTTCGATTCCCATCACCCGCTCCAAATTCCATGTGACTGCATAACGAATGCGGTCGCTCTGGAGGGGATGGCGTGTTGGTTCGTCGGCTGGCGTGCGCAAACCGGTGATTGTCTTGCCAGCCTAGGTTCAAATCCTGAACCCTCCACCTTATCCGCCTTCGTCGCTCGGATGGTCGTCTAAGCCAGAACCGCGCCGAAGGCATCGAAATGGATGGCGTGTAGCTCAGCGGCAGAGCGTCCGGCTGTTAACCGGATGGTCGTAGGTTCGATCCCTACCACGCCAGCCAACCAAGCAGTTGCAGGTCCATCCAGGAGTGCGCTTTGGCTGTCGGCACAGGCGGCCGTGTACAGGGGGCTGAGCGAACCTGTGGGGGCAGGTGCTCAGTACCGGGATTACGGATCCCGGGGGCACGGCTCGCGCCACGCTAAAGCGTACTCCTGGGTGGTTCTGCAGATTCGGGGCCATAGCTCAGCTGGGAGAGCGCCTGCTTTGCAAGCAGGGGGTCGTCGGTTCGATCCCGACTGGCTCCACCAATTTCAACCGCGAAACGACTCGACATCCTGAAGGGTGCGCCTTAACACATCACTGGCCCCTTCTCCCAGGAACGGTCGCTCTTTGCTCTAGGGCGCACCCTTCAGGATGGTCGGTTCAGATCGTGATTTCATGCCCGGTAGCTCAGTTGGTCAGAGCACGCCCCTGATAAGGGCGGGGTCGCTGGTTCAAATCCAGCCCGGGCAACCATCAACCGCCACCAGGGAGGGCTCAGGGGTGAGTGAAGAGCGCAAATACTGTATCCAACCGATCTTCTGGGATGTCGATGAAGACGCCTTTGGGCAGCCAATGCCTCGAACCCTCATCGTCACCGTCCCGGCGGGTGTCGAGGATCACGACGAGTATCTCTGTGGGTACGTCGACCGCATCGCTGAGGAGCGTTCGGTTGGTCATGATGGTTTTGAAGCGTCGCGCCTGCGGGTGACCGGGGCCGGCATGGGAGATGATTTGCACGTTTCGGGGTATAGCTCAGCTTGGTAGAGCACGCGCCTGGGGGGCGCGGGGCCGCTGGTTCGAATCCAGCTATCCCGACCACTTTAGGGTCCGCGCCGGGGCCCGCATATTAGGACGGCGTTTCGGGGTGTAGCGCAGTCTGGTAGCGCGCCTGCTTTGGGAGCAGGATGTCGGGGGTTCGAATCCCTCCTCCCCGACCAAATTCAGCAACAGGCCGCAGGCTTCCGTTCGGTCCCGAAAGCGATTCGGCTCCGGACGGGCTTGAGGGTTGAAGCGAGCCTGCGTAGCTCGAAATGGTAGAGCAGCGGATTTGTAATCCGACGGCTGGGGGTTCGAGTCCTCCCGCAGGCACCAAATTGGGCCGTAGCCAAGCGGTAAGGCACCGGGTTTTGATCCCGGCATGCGCAGGTTCGAATCCTGCCGGCCCAGCCATTAATCCGAGATCGGGTGCATTAGGCGCCCCATTCCCCTGGAGGTCAGCATGAAGCCGAACAAACGGCGAAATCCTGTGGCGCGATCGCCGATCCTGGCGAAATCGCATGCCCATCAAGCCAAGACACGCTGCGCCCGGAATCGAGTGAAAGCGCAACTGAGGAAGAGCCCGGAGTCGTTTTCCATCGCGCTGCAGTCATGCGGCCGGATCGAAAACGGCTCCGATGGCCAAAGGTTCCTGCGCATGTAGCTCAACCGGATAGAGCAGCGACCTTCTAAGCTGCAGGCTGGAGGTTCGAGTCCTCCTATGCGCGCCACCATTCAGTCCCTATCGTCTAGTGGTCTAGGACGCCGCCCTCTCACGGCGGAAACCGGGGTTCAAGTCCCCGTAGGGACACCATATTCGGGGCCTTAGCTCAGTTGGTAGAGCATGCGGCTTTTAACCGCGTGGCCCGGGGTTCGAGCCCCCGAGGCCCCACCAGAATTCCACGCCTCGGTAGTTCAATTGGTAGAGCAGCGGTCTCCAAAACCGCAAGTTGGGGGTTCGAGTCCCTCCCGGGGTGCCATGCAACTGTCTCCGTAGCTCAACCGGATAGAGCAGCGGCCTCCTAAGCCGCAGGTTGGAGGTTCAATTCCTCTCGGGGACGCCAAACAAAACCGAAGGCTGCGCACCGCGCGCCGCGGTCGACCAGTCCGGGCCTATAGCTCAGTTGGTTAGAGCAGCGAACTCATAATTCGTTGGTCCCAGGTTCGAGCCCTGGTGGGCCCACCATAATCGTGCATTATCAGCTGATTACGAGAAATAGTTTGTTCATTTTATAAGAAAGCGAACGTGGCGGAACTGGTAGACGCGCTGGGTTTAGGTCCCAGTGGGGTAAAACCCATGAGAGTTCGAGTCTCTCCGTTCGCACCATCATTTAGCGGCACCGGGTGAGCATTACCGGCCCCAGACACAGCGAGGATCAACAGGTGCCAGACCCCTGCGATCAAACGGCAGAACAAATGGAGTATGACGAAGAGATGCGTGCGCGGCAGATCCGCCAGCGCGTCTCGGACTACCCTGCCCCGGTCTACATCGACGGGAAGCCCTCTTGCGCGGAATGCGGCAATACGCTGCCGAAAGTGCGTGCGGACCGGGGGTGGGGGCAGTGCGTCGAGTGCCGGGAGCGCCACGAGGCACAGAATCAATAGCGGAATCAACAAGGCCTTGTGGCGGAATCGGTAGACGCGGCGAGCTCAAAACTCGCTACCCCATGGGTGTGAGGGTTCGAGTCCCTCTGGGGCCACCACGATGCAGGAGAGATGGTCGAGCGGTCGAAGGCGCCTGTTTCGAAAACAGGAGGCGGGGAAGCCCGCCCGGGGGTTCGAATCCCTCTCTCTCCGCCAATGAGCGACCCTGGCGAAAGCGGGGGTGCACGAAATCTGGAAGTGTGGCTGAGCGGTCAAAGGCGCCGGTCTTGAAAACCGGAGGCGGGAATCTCGCCCGGGGGTTCGAATCCCTCCACTTCCGCCAATTTCATAGCGGCAACGAAACGCAGGGGGCAACGCCATGAGGAAGAAGCTTTCGATCAGTCTCCAGCCTTACGAGAACGAAGAAGTCCGGCAGGCGGCCGAGATCGCCGGGGTTACGATTTCGTCATGGTGCCGGAGGGCGCTCTTGGAGCGGGCCCGGCGAGAAAAAAGTGCCGCTTCTCGCGGCGATCAGGGTGAGAGCAGCAAACGGGCGACCTATTCGGGTCGTCGATGATGTATGCGCGCAGGTGGTGGAATTGGTAGACACGCTAGCTTGAGGGGCTAGTGGCCGCGAGGCTGTGCGGGTTCGAGTCCCGCCCTGCGCACCATTTTCGATGCCCCGCCATGCGGAATGGGATGCCCGGCTCATCGGGCTCATTCCGGATGGCGGTGTTCAGTAGCCGAGTCAACAGCCTATGGTGCTGGCCTCTCGGTGAAAATCCCGTCCAGATCGAACGCTGGGCACAGTCTGGCGCCGGGGGAACCCAGGCGTCGGGTCGGCTCACGCCAATAGGTGAGTCGATTGCCAACTCCCACCCTGTCCAGGGGTCAGGAGCGAGTGGTTTTGGGGCCCGGGGTAACGACCGAGCTCCGAGCCAGGGCCAACCGAGTTCAGTCCGAATGGGCTGACGCCTGAACCGATAACCAAAAGCGGAAAGGCTGGCGTCGTCATCCCCCTATTTCATCGTTTCAACCCGGAGAGGTGGCCGAGTGGTCGAAGGCGCACGCCTGGAAAGCGTGTAAGCAGCAAACCTGCTTCGAGGGTTCGAATCCCTCTCTCTCCGCCAGCTCAAGGAGAATTGGCCGAGTGGTCGAAGGCGCTCCCCTGCTAAGGGAGTAGACGGTACCCCCGTCTCCAGGGTTCGAATCCCTGATTCTCCGCCAACAGCATTCTGTGGATCCAAGTCCGTGTGCCCGGGCATCGGCCAGCCATTTCGCGCGTGGCGGGTGATCCGGGTGCGTTTTTGTTTGGGGATCGTGATGCCCCCTCAGCCCAAGAAGAGAACATGACCTAAAGGAGCGTGACATGACACCCCCTGCTCACCCGCCCATCCTGCGCGTGGATTCTGCGGGCCTGCCGATTGCGTGGATTTCGTGGCAAAGAGCTGCGGAGCTAATTTGCACCGATCGCGTGCTCTGGAGCACAGGGGAGTCGAATGTCACGGTCCTGGGTGGTGTTCGCAACGGCGAGCGGTCGCGTTTGGTGATCGACCCGGTTATCGCAACCCGGGACATGCATCGCGATCCGAGTGGGAAGGTTCCACCCCTTTCGAACCGGTTGCTCTTTGCGCGGGACCGGCACACCTGCCTCTACTGTGGATCCCGATATAGCGAGAGCCGACTCACACGCGACCACATCGTTCCTCGATGCCAAGGTGGCCCCGATACCTGGACGAACGTGGCCACCGCTTGCATCCGGTGCAACTCCGATCTCAAGGGTGGGCGCACGCCAGAGCAGGCCGGGCTCAAGCTGATCGCTCTCCCCTTTGCGCCGAACACGGCCGAGGCGCTAATCCTGGCGAATCGCCGGATCCTGGCGGACCAGAATGCGTACCTATCGAGGATGGTTCCGGACCGCGAAGACCGCTGGCAGTGAGAGAGGCCCCACCTGGGGCCTTTTCTTATGTGATACTGTTCCAGTTTTATCGCGAGGCACCCAAGGGGAATCAAACTCATGACACCAGGCCGACAGGAGCTTTCCGAGAGCGAATTTCTGGCGCGGTTTGCGCGCGGAGACGCGTCCTTTGTGGCCGCGTTCTACGGGGGTGGTGACGATGGAAGCGTAAGCGATGTCTATGCAGTCTTGGGCGGGGAGGCGAAGAACCGAATCAAGCTGGCGCCTGAGGCCTTCAATTTGGTCACGGACATGGCGGATGATGGGGTTAGACACATCCTGGGGAGCGGCTGGGAAGACAATCAAGGCGCTCGGGGTGAGTTCACGTTTTCCTTCCTTCCACCTTCCGGGCATGAAGAGGGCGACTCGATCGGGTTACGCGCTGCCGGATACTGGAGCGAAAACGATCCGGATCTCGAGATCAAAGAAACACAGGGCGTCCAAGTGAGTTTCGCGGGCGCCGGCGGCTCAGGGCCTCTGGCCACCCTTAAGCAGTTCGTAGAGAGGACGCTCGAGGCTGGGGGCGTCTGGAGATCGGGGGAGCCTTATCCGCCATTCGAAATCGTAACGGATGATGATCAGTGGGAAGTGTCGATCCTGGGCCGCGGGGAAGAGGCAGCGGATTTCTTCCTGGTCACAATCCCGAGCGATCCCTCGAAAAATGACTGTGACCGCATTATTGAGGGCGCGGCTGGGTGCTCTTTCGGCAGCCAATACGTGGAGTCGCTGGCCCAGCGGCTTTTCCCGGAGGTTGATGATATCGGGGGCCTTCTCGCTTCCTCGGAGCAGGATGTAGTCGACCAGGCGGGCAAGCGCGCCGCTCGCGCCATCGCGCTGAAGCATCCCGGGGGAGCGGCCGAGATGCCGATGACGGCGCGCATTGAGATCATGGAGTCCGCCGAGCCCAAACCGCGTAATGTCAACACAACGATCAGCCTGGGCGCCGGCATCGATGGGTCCCCGGCTCACAAGGTTCTTCAGGCCCACATACTGGAAGAGCGCATCAGGAAGAATCATCAGGCGGCGTCCGAGTCCGTCTCAAGCGCGTTGCCGGGCCCCTCGTCCTCTCCAAGGCCACGGCTTCGGATGTAGAGCGCCGGGGGCGGCGGAGGAAAGCCAGGATCGATCAACGGGGGTGTCGGTTGGCACACAAAAATTTCACGGCCGCGTTCTTTAGAGCTGAGGATGAGTCGCTTCTGAAGAGCCTGGTGCAGGCGGGCAGCCCGGAAGCCAAGGAGGTCCTGAGTGGATCCTGCTCCGTGGAGCGATCCGAAGCTTTGATGGCGATTCAGCCTCGATCGCCATCAGCGGCTATCTCGAATCTTGAGTCGGTCGTGTCCCCTTTTCTTGTCGCGTCTCGCCTCATCGATTTCGACATCGTTTCGGGGTATGCGCAACCAACGGGAGAGTGCGGCACCCCACCCTGCTTTCATGTGTACGGAGTCGAGTCCTATCGATGGCGGCCTGGGCGAGGCGTCCAGATCGCGATGAGGGGGTATGGTCACTTTTCTCAGAAACGACGCCTGGGGGCTGCCAGGTACCCCGTGCAGGAGCGCCTGGCATCGCAGGGGGTCGGGTCGGTTTTTCAGGTGGCCGACCTGGTGGACGAGCTGTGCGGGGCGATCCCCTATGACAATCACCCTGTCGACATCGTCTATCCAAATCGGCCCACTCGTGAGCGGGTTGCTCGAGATGATGGCGCTCAGGGCTGGAGGGTCGATCGTCTTCGGGACCCTCCCTCGGTGCCGTTAGCGGAACGTCTGCAGCACTTGGCTGACCGAGCTGATCCCGGTGACCTGGTTCACGGCGTACGCCAGCAAATCCTCAAGGGCGAGGCGCTCGCGGACCAGGCCCCCACCCGGCCGGCCACGAAACGCCGCCCGCGGCTGTGATCAACAAGGCGTCTGTATTGGGGAAATCGATGAGAAAACGAACCCGTCGTAGTTGGTGGATGGGCGTACTCGCCATCGTAGTGATGGGGGGCTTTGCATCGACGGCGGTGCCGATGGAGCCCTCGCAACCGCTGTGCTCCAAGATCCGCTGGGTATCGGAAATCGCGATCGAGGATCGTTTGAATCGGGTGCCGGAAGCGCAAACCCGAGAAGAACTGCTCCGGTCTCTGGATCTTGGGGTGCCCGAGAACCATCTCCTCTACATGGCGGCAATGCAGGCCTGGGAGACGGATATTCAGGGTGTATCGGGTTACCAGTTGACCGCCCTGAAGGCGATGTACCGAGGCCGCCAGGTTGGTCGCTGTGAGCGCGCGCACGAGAATCCGCAGCTGATGCAGGAGTGGATGGACGAGGCGCAAAGGTTTGTCGCGGAGGATCTTGGGCGTCGACGCTGAGGCGCCGATCGGGATCCAGATTGTAGGTCAGCGCACGCTGAATCGCGCTATCGATAATAATGTAAACGCTATTATCTGACGATGCGCTGATAATCTTTATGCTATTATTTGTTCTCCGAACGATAACGCAAAGATTATTGTCATGCGTGCTGAAGACCGGGCGACTGCCCGACGTAAACTCGACCAACGGCTAGGTGCGCTGGGGAATGCTCAAGCTCAGACGCCTCCCCGCGGCTGGATCAAGGCCATCCGGGAAGCGCTTGGCATGACCACCGCCCAGCTTGCCGCGCGGCTCGGCGTCAGTCAGCCGCGAGTGGTCGCGATCGAGAAAGCGGAAGCGAAAAAAGCGATCACTCTGGACAGCCTGGAGCGAGCAGCGCAGGCGCTCGATTGCCGCCTGGTCTACACGCTCGTCCCTCGCAAACCCCTCGAGGAGCTTGCGGAAGATCGCGCCAAAGCCGAGGCCAGGAAACGCCTTCAGTCGACTAGCCATAGTATGGCGCTCGAGGCGCAGAGCGTGACCGGGGCCGATGAGGAAGAACAGCTCAAGCGACTGACAAAGAGGCTTCTCGAAAAAGCGGGCTCGGACCTGTGGGAGGACGATGAATGAAGGATCCCCTGGAGGACCAGGACGATGCCTCCACCCCGCTCACTGAGGAAGAGCGGCAGGACCTGATCCCGTCCTATATCGCCCTGCGTCCGGAGCTGAACGAGGCGGAACAAGACAACATCCTGGAAGCGGAGGAGTGGGCGTTTTCGCGCACGCGCGATGTGCTCGATGAGCGGTTCCTGAGGGGCTTGCACAAGCGCATGTTTCACCGGGTCTGGCGCTGGGCCGGAAAATTCCGACAGACGGAACGCAATATCGGGATTGACGCCTACCGCATCGCACCCGAGCTTCGCCAGCTGATCGACGATTGCCGGTACTGGGTCGAGCATGGAACCTACGATCCGGATGAGGTCGCCGTGCGGTTTCATCACCGGCTGGTTTCGATCCATCCTTTCCCGAATGGAAACGGCAGACATGCGCGTATGGCGACCGACCTGTTGCTGGTCTCGATGGGGCGCCCCCGGTTCACCTGGGGGCGGGCTAATCTCGTTGACCCTGGCGAAACACGGCAACGGTACGTCGATGCCCTGCGCGCTGCCGACCATCGCGATATCAGGCTTCTGTTTGCGTTTGCGAGATCGTAGACCGCCAGCCGTGGTCTTGGAGAGGTCCAGAAGTGCGTGATTACACCATCGAGAAGTCGCCCTGGGGTAACTATGGGTTCGTCGTGCGCAGAAGCGTCGACAATCAGATATTCCATCGCACGTTTTCGGCGAAGGTCGGCCGCGACACCCCAGAAGAAATTGAAGAAGCGCGCCAGGCGGCTGAAGCCTACGATCGCGAACTGATTGAGGCGCAGCAAGAGGCTCGTGAGCGCAAGCGCCGGGAACGAAAAAGCAACGGCCTATCGCCTGTTGAGGGGATCATCATCACCTTCAACGATCGCTCATGGGGTCGCGATATCCACTATCGTTTCTACACGGTCCGCCTAATGCGAAAAGGACGCCTCTACACGAAGCGATTTGCCGTCAATGACTACGGGGACCGTGGCGCCTGGATCTCGGCTTGCAAGCATCTTGCGGCGATCGAGGGAATTGATCCCGATCCGTTGATTCGGCGGTATCCGGGGGAGGAGGTATGGGATCGCGCAGACGCATTGCGCCGTCACAACCGGGGCGAGACTGTCCCCAAGGAAGACCTCGAAGGTACGCCGTACGGTTAGCGCTCGGGGGTTTGGGGCGCCCCGCCGGAAGAGGTCCGGCGAAGTCTGCGGGCCTCCTCGATATCTCGGCGCTCGAGATGCAACGCTAGGGTGATTACCCCGCCGGCGCCCAGCGCAATGAAAGCGAAAAGAGCCAAGGTCATGGCTTCGGTGCCTGATGGCAGTCGGGGTTAACGGCGTGACTCGGCATTGAGGGGTCTCCTGCGGTCTCGTTTCCCCGGGATGATAGCTCAGCGGATCTGTGTCGTCGCACCTTCGCTAGAGAGCCATGCCTCGGCGTCGAGGCGCCTCGCGGGTGATGGCCGGCTCGGTGAGCGCGTCCTGCACCTCCTCCGGGATCCATTTCGCGCCGAGCGCGTCGTCCCAAGGGCCGTAAGTGCCGTGCTCGATACACGCATTGTGCGCTTCCAGGTGGCTGTAGAAGATGGTTTCTTCCGGATCGATCTGGCCCGCCCGGTAATAGGCATCCTTGGGCCCGACAAAAGAGTGGCCGTTCGAAAAGTCGAATACGATGCCGTTGGCGTGCTCGACCCAGGCGTGCCCGTACCGCATATTGGCGACCTCGCCCCCGGTTCCGGTGACGAGTCCGTGAGCCACATACAGGTCGCCCCGATCGAATCCGCGAACGTGAATGAGGTAATCCAGATAGTGGATTGCTGCTTCGCAGCAGTCGCCTTTGGTCTCGAGCATGCAGCACCGCCTTCCCTATCATACTATGACAGGAGTATATCACTTATGGCCTAATAGTGGACCACATAGAAGGGAATGGGATTCCAGCCCGTGGAGGGAACGTGAAGGGAATGCGCGCAATTTTTCAAGTCGTGATCTTAGTTCTGGTGGCGCTGCCATCGATCGCCATGGCGGATCTGCGCCTGGCAAGCTGGAACATACAAAATCTTGGCTGGGCCAACCAGAAAGACTACTCCGCCCTCGCGCTGATCGCATCGCAATTCGACTTCATCGCCGTGCAAGAGGTGATGACCGCCGAGGGGATCTACCGGCTACGAGATACCTTGGAGCAGGCGACCGACGCCGAATGGGGCGTCCTGTACTCCGATGCGCTAGGCCGCAGCACATATCGCGAGAAGTACGCCTTTATCTGGCGCGAGGACTCGGCCGAGTACGTCGGTGGTGCGTTGACCTACATCGATGATTCCGATCGATTCGCCAGGGAGCCGTTCTCTGCGGTATTCCGTTCGCGTGGCACCGGCCAGCACTTTCTCGCGGCCAACGTCCACATTACCTATGGCAACCGCGTTGCGGATCGAGTGGCGGAGGTTGAGGCCTTGCGGCATTACTGGGACTGGCTTGCGCAGGTAATGCCGGAGTACGAGCGCGAGCGCATTCTGTTTGGGGACTTCAATCTTCAGCCGCACCATGACGGGTGGTCCGCCATGCGGGCTGTTGCCGAGCCGCTGATCACCGAGGGGGCGACCACGCTCTCCACGCACGACCGTCGTTACGCGAACCTCTACGACCATATCTGGGTGCCGCTGGACCACACCCTACCCCTTGGTGACGCCGGGATCCTGCAGTTCCCGGTCATTCTCAGCGAGGTCACGGGGGTCTATTGGGACCATGAGAAGGCCCGAAGCCATGTATCGGATCATGCCCCGGTCTATGTCCTGTTCGAAGGAAGCGAGTTGCGCAACCCCGTGGTGGCCAGGCTGGTTGAGCAGGCAGGGGCACGCTGCGTTGATCTCAACAAGGCATCAGTGGCCGACCTAACCACCCTCCCCCATATTGGCGAGGCCCGGGCGGCAGAGATCGAGAGTGGGCGCCCCTGGGCATCGGTGGCGGATCTGAATCGAGTTCGGGGGATTGGGGCGGGTCGACTGCAGGACATCAAGGAGAGCGGCCAGGCCTGCGTGCACCCTTGATGGGGTCGGAGCGATGTCGTCGCCATGTAGGCAAGCCCACACAGGAATTGGGCTATAGTCGATACGAGCCCTAACTCTGGCGGCCGCCGCCAGAAGGCGTCTGCGGCCATTGGTATTCAAGGGAATGAGAATGCCCCATCAGTCGATTGCTATATCGTCAGTTGCCCAGTCGATGCTGACCGATTTCGAGTTGGAGATCGTTCGGAAGCATCACGATTTCTTTCACGCGCTGACGTATGGGGTCAGAAGCCCCCGGACGCCCGAGCAGCGCCACTTCGTCGATGTGGTAGAGGGCCAGGCTCAGCCCTGGAACGATTACGAGCGGGCCTGGAAGAAATACCTGAAGCTCTATGAGCTGGAAAAGCGCGTTACCGAGCTCGAGCATGACTTCGATCGTTGCCGAAAAGAACGTGACGAGGCGCAGCTGGGGCGAAACCGCGCCACGCGGGATCTCGATATCGCCAACGATCAAAGGGAGCGCCTCACAGCCGAAATGGCGGAGATGTCGAGACGTGCGCAGGCGATGTCTAAAGACCTCGCAAGGGCTCGCAACGAGAAGGAGCAGGTCGAGCTCGACCTGAAGGGGCTGTCCGATCAGTTTTCTTCGTATGTGGCGCTCAGCGAGACCGAGGCCAACCTCATTGCGAAGAAGCTGATGGATGGTGACGCCGAGTCAATCGATCTGGCGAAATCCATCATCGAGAAGATCAAGTCCATCCACAGGCCAAAGGTGCGTCCCGCGGATGAAGGGGATTCCTGGGAGAAGTGCAAGGCATGCGGGAGCCCGAGCCAGCACCTGTGCCGGTGTAGCGAATAGCAGTCTCAAACTGGTACCGCCTCCCTGAGCACATCCTGCCTCCAGCGTTCCGGCAGTGCTGCCGGCGTAACCACGTTCACTTCAACGCCAAGAAGCTCCGTGAGCTCGGCCTGGATGCACCCAATATCCAGCAGGCTGGTGTCATCGGTGGCGTCTACAAGGAGGTCGAGGTCGCTCCCCTCGCCGTCTAGGCCGCGAAGAACAGAGCCGAAAATGCGCGGGTTTCTCGCATGGTGCTGCTCTACGACCATCCGTATGGCTTCGCGATGTCTTCGGTAGGACGTCGACGGCTTCACCGGGTGCCCCTCATCAAGATGATCTACTCGATGATGTCACACCGTGCCGGGCGAAATTTGGAGATCGCGTACACGCGGTTATCGCCATCGACTTCTCGGAAGTGGACCCAGCCCACCCTGTCGTTATCCGTGCCTACGATGATGACGTACTCGACCTCGTGGATCTCCGAGCCGACCACATCGGGCACCAGTGCGTTGAGCTTGTAGCCTTCGTCGTGATCGTCGATGGACAAGATCCACCCCGTCTTGTTGCCAAGGATCTCACTGACGGAGACAAAGTTGGGCGGGATCCCGCGCAGGCTCGCGTCCCGCGACGGCAGATTCCACATGACGGAGTCGACCACTCCGTTCTGGTCCGTCAGGGTGCACTCGGCCATGATGGGGTGGCCTGCAGATGCGGCCGCGGAGAAAGAGAGCGCGACCGCTGAGGTCAGGCCGAAAATCCATTTTTTCACTACTGTCGTCCTCATGAGTTCGGGTCCGCATGGCAGAGTCGCCAGGCTGCGGAGGGATTAGTGCGCGGCCTCAGGCTCAGCAATCGAGTTGGCGCGGACCATGATCGGGCCCTCTCGCATTGGGGGCTGGTGATCGTCGACTGAGTAGATATCCAGGATAGACCTGAGCAGGTCCTCACCTTTGGGGGTCAGCCACACCTGTTTCCGCCGGCGTTCGGCCGGATCCTCTTTGGCGACCACCACATCCAGCCCGGGGGATCCCTGGCGGCGCCATTTCGAGAGCGCTGAAACATTGCGGCTGCAGGAGGCCTGGGAGGTATTCAGCTTCTTTCCGATGTCGAGCATGGTAATCCCCGGGCGCGCTGCCACCGTCAGGAAAACGGCTGCGGTCTGAATCGGCAGCTGGGGGTCATATTTTCTGAATTCAGCGATCGTTCGAAAAAGGTTGTCGATGATTCGGGATGGCGATTGGTTCATGTTGGTTCTCATTCGGAATCGGGCACAAAAACCCGACAGCCACATTACGGCCTGACCTATAAGAAAGGCAGGAGACGAATGTATAGCTTACCCGATCCGAGTGGTTTATCCATCACTTATGAAAAGGTGTCGGAGCGCGTGGATCCGGCTAACCGACATCTTCCAGGGAAAGGGCTAGCAGCTTGCCCTTGGGCGTGAGCCAAACCTGCTTCCTGCGCCGCTCAGACGGATCCTCTCGGGCCTCTACGAGATCGAGTCCCGGGTTGTCGTTTCGGCTCATTCTCGAGAGGGCGGAGACGTTTCGGCTGCAGGTTGATTGGGCGACGCCGAGCCGACTCCCGAGATCTTTCATGGTGATCCCGGGTCGCGCAGCAACCTCGAGAAAGATCGCCGCGGTCTGCATGGGCATCTGAGGGTCGTGCTTGCGGAACTCATGAATGACCTTGGCAATCGTGCGAATGAAAGACGATGTGGATGCGTTCATGTTGGTCGGATCTCGGTTGGTTGGCTGTTGTGTAGTGTCTTGCCCGGGGTGACCGGGATGGGTGTTATTTTTCGCGCGCGAGGAAGCGTCCGGAGATCGGATCGAGGCGGTATCGGGTGATGCTCCCGTCGACGATGGCCTCAACGACCTGAACGGCCGTCTGCGGTGACACCGAGAACCACTCTCTCGGCCTGAATACACGCCCCTTCTTGCTCCTCAGCTGAATATCCAGGCGCCGGTCGGCCAGGAAACCGTGCACCAGGCCTTCGAACTTCCGTGGGTCCAGGTTGTAGCAGGCAAAGGACTCCACGACCTCCACGGGCCCCTCGAGGAAGGCCGGGTCGTTCTCGGCGTTGCGGATGCGATCCGCGACCTCCCCTTCCGTGTAGCCGATCTTCACGAGGTCTCGGTGTTCTTTCAGGGATGGGTGCGGACTGCGAGATCGAAGGATGTAGATCGTTCCGCTGCGGTGATCGTGATGGCTTACGCCCGCCATGCGGTCGGCCTCGAGGTCCGGGTCGATGATGCGCCGGCCGTTCTCGTCGGCATACAGGGCTTTGCCCAGCGAGAACTTCAACAGATTGGTCTCGGTTCCGTTGTCGAACACCACCCTCAAGCGCGGGTTGGCGGGGTCGATCTCCATTCGCGGATCCGCCACCGAGTCCACCAGGCACAGCAAGCCATATACGATGAAGTAATCGCCCACGTCGATCTTGGTTTCGTACTGGAATCGACGGCTTTCGGCATCGCCGGATTCGAGTCGATTCCGCATCCGCTCGAACAGGGGCTCGAAACGCCAGAACTCCTCGCATGGGCGCCGCTGCGCAATGCCGTCCGGAGGTGTATTCCCCGATGGCCGGTCCCCTGCCGGGCAGCGCGAAGCGAGGATGGACTCATCACCAAGATCCAGGAGGCCGAGGTCATCATCCAGCAGGATGTCGTCAAGGTTCTCGACGTCGGATTCGAGGGATTCCGCGTGCGAGGCTGCGTCTCGGGATGGAGCCCCCTCGCCGCCGTCACTGCCCAAGAGGTGATGCCGGTCGAGACTCAGGAGGTTCTCATGGGCCCCTTTCGAGGCCCGAATCCGCTGCAGCCGTCGATGCAGGGTCTTTTCGCTCAGGTCGCCTTCGTTCGTTGGGGCCCTGCCATGCGTGTCTACGAACGCGTTGATGGCCTCAAAGGCATCGCGAATCCGGTCTGATGGCGACAGCTGGGTGCCTGCCGCCCGGACGTCCAGGAGCCCTTGATCGTCGGGCTCTGAAAGCACCTCATCGAGGGAGCGGTATCGAGGCATCCGGTTAGGCCTGTGCCCGCTCGCGCTTCTTGTTGCGGATGTAGGCCAGGGCCTCGGCGTAGCGAACCTCAAGGGGGTCGCTGGCGTGCATCGAGGGTTCGCGGTCATGCGCGCGCTTGAAGGCCTTGATCTTCGGCCACAGCACGACAGCCTCCTCCTCGCTCATCTGGATCCGGCGCCCCCGGACCACGTCCTGAATGGTCTTGAGCATCGAAGCCGTGACCGATTTCGAGAGGACCTCGAACGCCCCGCGGAACGGGTTGATCTGGTCAATCATGTCGAGGTCCAAGTCCTCGATGTTCACGAACTTATTGCCCATCTGGACGAATTGCCGGGTACCGGCGCCGGGGTCTCCCGTGGGTGGCTTTGGCCGGTCGGCATCCGGTGGTTCGTCATATCCATCCCCGGAGAGAGGCTTTGATTCCCCGGGGTTCGGGATCGGGATGTCGTCCCCTGAGACAATCTCCGCGCCCGGAGGGAGGTCCTCCTCGCTCACGAGGCCGCCCAGGGAATTGATGCTGAGTTGAGTCTGGATGCCGGCGCGCACCTGCTCGACCTCGTCCTCCGACAGATCCGGGTGCCGCTGCCGAATGATTTTGGGCAGCTCCACCTGGCTGGCGTAGGCGTTATCCATGCTCGGGTCGATCGCAGCCGTGGCCACCTCCGGCTTCTGATGGAGCTCGGCGATGATGTCGTCCCCGCTCGAATTAAGGGCCTCAAGGACCTTCTTGCTCGGCGGTGGGCCTCCCGGATCGCCGATCTGAATGGTGCCGGGCTCCGCCAGGAATCGGTTCCCCGGCTCTCGGGGGCGGAAGCGAAACGTTGGGGCCATCACCTGCTCCATCAGGAGCGAGACCGTAATGGCCTTGAGCATGTTGTTAACGGCGTGTTTCACGTCGTCGTCTTCCGCATCCGGCTGCGCAATCAGGTTCGTGAACTGCGCATGCGTCTTGCCCGGGGCGTCCCGGGTCGCACGCCCGATGATCTGGACCACCTCGGTCATGGAGCGCCGGTAGCCGATCGTCAGAACGTGCTCGCACCAGGGCCAGTCAAAGCCCTCTTTTGCCATTCCCAGTGCAATGATTACATCCACGTCTTCGCGCTCGGACACCGTGCGCAGGAAATCCATCACGCGGGTCCGGTGGCTCAGCTCGTCTTCGACCAGGTTCGCCACCTTGACGATGCGGTCATCGGTCCGTCGCCGAACATGCAGCAAACCGGTCTCTGGATCCTGGTGATCCACGTCACCGATGGCGTCCACGATGGCGTCGACCTCTCCGTACTTGTCGGCGGTCGACTCGGCCGAATTCACGCTGGGGATGTGGATCAGGGTCTTGCGATCGGTATCGAGGACCTCCTTCACCGCATCGAGATAGCGCCCCTGGTAGAAGTGATATCCGATCCCCAGCGACTGCAGATACTGGTAGCCGTTGAGTTGCTCGTAATAGGTGTAGGTGACCTTGTCGAACAGCTCCTCGTCGTCCGGTTGGAGAATCGGGACCGTATCGCCACGGAAATAGCTCCCAGTCATGGCCACCACATGGGCCGTCGACCGGTGCATGAGTCCGTCGATCAGGGCGCCGAGGCGGTTGTCCTCATCGGCACTGACGTGGTGGAACTCATCGATCGCGACCACAACGCTGTTGAAAGCCTCCGGGCCCAGGCGGTCGTAGGCGAATCGCAGGGTGGCATGCGTGCAGACGAGTGCGCGGTCCTCGAGGGCCTTGGGCCTTGAGGCCATGAATCGCGAGAAAGCGTCGACCTTTCCCGAGTCCGAGCCGGCCGTGCACAGGTTGTGTTCCGGCCGCACCTTCCAGTCCGCGAAAAATCCGCGATCCGACAATGCCGTGTCCTTGAACGAGGATCCGATGGAGCGTTCCGGCACCGCCACAATGGCCTTCTCTACTCCCTGGTTCACGAGCTTGTCGAGGCCGATGAACATCAGGGCTCTGGATTTCCCCGATGCGGGCGGCGCCTTGATCAGCAGGTATTGCCGGTCACGGGATTCGAAGGCGCGCGCCTGCATCTCCCGCATCCCCATTTCGTTCGTCTTCGCGCTCTTTCCGGTTCGTCCGTACTCCACGCGGATCAGGTCTGTGGGCATATCAGGAGCCTCCCTTCCTCTGTTCGTCCTCGACCAGCTCGGCGTAGCGCGCAAGCAGGTATTGCTGACGCTCCGCCATGTCGCGGAACGGGCGTTTTCGGAAGAGCCGTTCCACGGCTTCATCCAGAGCTTGATGTGCGCGGCGCAAGCCATCCGGCATCTTGTCGGGATCGTACATCTGCGCGAGCGTGAGATCGAAGGTGTCCTCACGAGACAGCAAGACCTCCTCCGCCAGCGCTTCGATCTCCTGGCGTTGGGCGGGGGTGTGCGCCGGCCACGGGAAGGTGTTGTAGACCAGCTTGGCGGAATAGCGGTAGTCGCTCTTCAGGCGTCCACCAACCAGCCGCAGCCAGTCCATGTGCATGCGTGACGAGAGGATGCCGAACTCGTAGAAGGTGGCCCCGGGGATGATGTTGACGAGATCCGTGGCGATGACGGAGCCATCCATAAAGCCAATTGGGGCGTACTCTCGCCGCTCCGATGTTACGCGTGGGACGACGATATAATCCTGCAATGTGTTTTGTCGGATCTGGCCGAAGACGGAGGGAGTGTTCGCGAGGTCTCGGGTGTGTTGTTTCGTGCTCTTCTGTCTGAATTCGCGAACCCTTCTCGTACGCTCCGCGATCATTGGCATCGACTCAATATCGGTTTCTGCGGCATCGTTGAGCCATAGGCACCATCGCTCCTGTCCATTGAGGAATTCTTCCGCGCCCACCAGTCGGCGGATCCACCGGGCGGCCGCGGGATCGCGCTGTACCAGCTCCTTTTTCTCTGCGGGAGACAGCAGCAAGTGGCCGCCATCCGTCGGCTTGTTTCCGTACACGAGAGGCGCCGCGTTTTGAAACGGTCGCGACCGTCCTCGCACGACGGTATTGCCACCCTCTAGAAGATAGGGGCTGATGTTGTTGACCTCGGAGACGCGCCACTCCTGGTTCGTCAATTGGAATAGGCGCCTCGGGCCTGGGGCGGCGCTCAAGCCCACGACAATGACGTGAACGCCGGCATTTCCCTTAGCGTGATTGCTCCACGGGAAGGTCTGGTAGGCAAACTCGATCTTGATGCCCAGGCCCAAAATTGGCGGCCAGAGCATGTCCACCTGGACCCCCTGGCAGATCGAGTTCGTGGACACGAGCGCCGCATGGTTCGAGGTCCCCTGGAGGTACTGCGCGGCCTTCCAGAACCAGGAGGCCACGAAATCCAGATAGCGGTAGGTTCGAAACCCCGAGAAAACCGCCGCCATATCCGCATTTTGGCTTTCCGAGCGCCTATTGGCGCCAAGAAATGGGGGGTTGCCACAAACGAAAACCTCGGCGCTAGAGGGGTCACAGACCGTGCGCCAGTCCACCCGGAGAGCATTCTCTAGCACGATGTTCCCGCTGGATTTCAGTGGCAGCATCGGCTCGGCATGACCGAACTTTTCCTCGAACTCGGCGTGCATCTGGTGCTCCGCCAGCCAAAGCGACAGCAGTGCGATCTCGTGGGCGAAGTCGTCGATCTCGATGCCGTAGAACTGCTCCAGACGGATCCCGGACATGAAGATTTCGCCTTGGCCCTGCTGCGTCATGAGTGGCTGTTGCCCGGGGCGGTCGAACATCTCGTTCTGAACATCCGGCACCAGGGGCTCACCGGCCCCGTTGCCGTTCAGTCCGTCCATCGCCTCGAAGATCGCCATCTCCAGGCGGCGAAGCTGCTTGTAGGCGATGATCAGGAAGGCCCCGGAGCCGCATGCGGGGTCGAACACCTTGAGGCTGTGAATGCGCTCGAGGAGCCGGTTCAGCCGCCTCCGGTTTCCCCTCGCCTTCTCCAGTTCCGCGTACATCTCATCGAGGAACAGGGGTCGCAGCACCTTGATGATGTTGCTGACCGATGTGTAGTGCTGGCCAAGGCTTCCGCGCTGGGAGGGATCGATGACCGCCTGGAACATTGAGCCGAAGATGTCGGGGTTGATCTGCGACCAATCGAGCTTCCCGGCATCGCGGATCAGGCGTCGGGCCCGGGCGCCCATCTCGGGAACCGGAAGATCGTTCGAGAACAGGCCGCCGTTGACGTAAGGAAATGCGTCCAGGTGTGCAGGGACGTCGTCACCGCGGGAGGTTTCCGGCTGGTTCAGGACCCGGAACAGCGCCCGCAGGAAATCGTGTGCGTCGGAGGCGTCCTCCTGGGTGTGGCTCAGGAAGGCCTCGGTGAACTGATGGGGCCGGAAGATCCCGGTGTCCTCGGCAAACAGGCAGAACAACAGCCGCGCCATGAAGACGTTGAGGCGATGGATCTCGTCCGGGGTCTCGGTTGGGTTTCGGTCCCGGAGCTGGTCGCACAGCCGCCCCATCCGGTCCGCGGCCTTCTCGTCCGCAATGGCCTCGGTGTGCATGCGAACACGCTCGACACCCGCCAGCGGCAGGTAGAAACCGTAGTTGCGGTGGAGTTCGGTGTAGCCGCAGTCGAGTGGGTCGTTCAGGCGGCGGTCGTAACCGAGCACCGTCTTGAAGTCGGTGACCAGGGTGAAACGGATGTCGTGCTTTTCCAGACGGCCCGACTTCAGCAGGGCTTCGTGCGTTGCGTGGATGTCGTCACCGGGCGCAACCGGGAGGAAGTAGATCTTCCGCTTCAGGGCCACCGCGCCGGGCTCGGTGGCTGCGTTGCGGTTGCCGGTCCCCTGCTTCAGCTGCGTGACAGTCGCGCGCGGAAATCCGTAGATGTCGAGGAAACGGTAGATGAACTCGTCATCCGGGCCCGTCACGGCCTCCTCGAGCCCCCCCATAATCCTTCCCTGGTTAACTGCCATCGAACTCCCCTATTGATGTCTCGATCTGGCCCGCGTGTCCCCGATAATTTCAGGGGTGGCCTCAATCCATGCAAACCCGGTCGACCTGCCGGTCAACGAGCAGCCCGTCGAAACTAATCTGTAGCCCCACCGGCATGCACCCCTGTGAATCGGATACCCCAAGGCGGATGGCCTCATAGCGATACCGCTGATACCTCGATTCCCCAGTCCCGTATAGCAGCGCCCCCTGCAATGCGCTTCGAGTGGCCGATCGATCCGACGGGCCAGAGGGGCGCGCGGGCGCGATTTCCTGGCGCCGAACAATGCGGTCCCCGCAGACATCGTAATGACTCATGAGCCCATAGGTTCGGTTCTTGACGGAGATGCTGGAGCAACCGCTCCGCTCGCCCACAAAGAACCCCTGGAGGTCATTCGGCCCGGAATGGCTGGATTGTGGCTGACGGGATCGATCGATCGCGAGGATGAGCTCCACCTCGGATGGGTCTGTTACGCCCTGGTGGGCGCGCCCAGCGTCCATACTGGTGCGCGAATCCCGGCCCTCCCCTTCGATCGAATGCGTTTCCGAATGGACGGGGTCAAGGCTCGTGCACGCGCTGGCAAATAGAACGAGCGCGCCCGCCGGTAGCGCCTTCAAGCACGAACGCAAGCGACCCGCGACTTGGGTGGTTCTCACCGCAGGCCCCCTTGTTCGCTCTCGAAGCGGACAGCGACCCCATCATCGGCCACCCTAACCACTCGCGAGGGAACTTTGGGCGGCTCGCCCCCGTCGCCTAACACCCCAGAGACCTGGACCTTGAGAGGGTCCTCCGGTTGGAGCATCAGCATGTCGGCGTGGATCTCCGCTTCATCGTAGTGGGACCAACTCAGGAATGCCCCGCCCTCCGAGAGATTCAGCGTCCGCAGGGAGAAGACCAATCCGGATGGTGTTTCGACCGCGACGTCGGCGGGCATGGGGACACGCGGGTAGTTCCGGCGCTCATCGAACACTTGGACCCCCTTTCTTGACCGGGCGCGCTTTCTCGAACGTGATCTCCATGCGGTTCTGGCTGAAGCTGACGTGAACCCAGTCGTCATCCGAGGGGCTGTGTTCCGCCTCAACGGACGTAAAGAAGTCCAGTGGGATCTTGTCGACCCCGTCGTCACCCCCAAACGTTGCGACCTTTAGGTCGTACCACTCCGGATCGGCATCCGGGTCCGCCCCTTTCGCGTAGGCGACCTGCCGATGGGGCGATCCTTTCGCCGGGTCGATCAGATCCGGCAGCCCGCTGCTCATCATATACACGCCGCGATCGCCCACGAGGAAAATGCCCGGCGACCCGGCCGCACTCCAGTCGCGCTCGGGATCAGAGCAAACCCGGAAGGCTTCGTCTTCGTTCTTCGCCTCCCCGCTCTGAAGCAGGTAGTCAATCCGCTCGGCAAACGTCGGTTGCCATTTCGCCGCCTTGCGGGTGTGCTCAATCAGGGGGCGCAGATCGCCCCAAGAGAATGACAGGGTGGGCTTACTCATGAGGGAGTCCTCCGGGCGCCTTGGCGCTGACGCCAAGCGCTCAATAAATGATCTGAATACATACAGTTGAGGAAATCTTCCAAAGTGCTTTCATATCTTTTGATGCATCCGGTCATGCATCACATTCGAGCATTTCCGGGGCCGGCGCCAGCCAGTGCAACCGGTGCTTCGAGCGGCCCACCCCCGCGGGGGGATGGACTCCTGATCGCTCCAGAGCCCTAGCAGGCATGCGCCAGCGGGAGGGGCTGCTGCGCGCCCAGCGTTTTCAGTGCAAGCCCCAAGTGACGCCCCACTGCCTCGAAAGCGCAATGGATAACGGACTGGCCGAGGATCTCGTGCGCGCGGGTCGGGTTCAGCCCGTGAATCAGCTTCTCGGGGATCGCTTTAACCCGGGCGTGCTCGGTCGGGGTGAGCAGGCGCGAAAGGTTCGGGTCGACCGGGTGCTGGATCTGGGGCTCAGTGCTACGCACGCGGTAGTAGCCGCGACCAATGGTGCCGAGCGAGGACTCGGTGCCGGTCAGGAGCTGCCGACGAAAGCCCTTGCCGGCGGCCTTGTCCCGCGCCTCCTTGTTGGCGAGGTAGTCGTAGGACTTCCATCGGGGGTCGTTCAGGGCGATGGGCTCCAGCACGTCCGCAATCCGCTGTTCGCGCTGACGAATCGGTCGAAGGGATCCGAATTCGAACGGGATGTCCTCGTTCGTGGCGACAAGGCAGAAACGTTTCCGCCGCTCGAGAGCGCCCAGCTCGAAACCATCTAGAACGGACTCGTGCAAGCTGTACCCAAGGCTCGCCATCACGGAGCGAATCACCGTCATACTCACCGTGTTCCCGTACTCGGGGACATTCTCCAAGATCACCACAGACGGATTGAGCGACTGAATGGCGGCCAAGAAAGAAACAAAGAGGGCCCCGGCGGTCTCGTGATCTTCGGCGTTCGCGAGCCGGTTTTTCGTGCGGCCTGATTTGGATGCGCCAGTGCACGGGATACCCGCCACCAGGAGATCGATCGCCGGGAGGGTCCCCCATTCGATCTCCTGCATCGGGGATTCGATCGCGACGCTTTTGTCGCTCCAGACCGGATTGCGCTCCAAGGAGGCACTCAAGTAGTGGCCATCGACCTCGTTCGCAAATGCAAGCGTTGAATCGATTCCAGCTGATTTGAGGCCGCTATGCAGGGCGTGGTCCAGCACGCCGCCACCATGGCAGAGCGACCCAATTCGCACGGGAAGGCCCCGCTCGATCCGGCCGTTCAGTGTCTGGGAGCGGTTCCGCGTGGCGGCATCGTGATGGTGGAGGGTTACTTCGATGCGGCCGCTCTGGACCACCACGCGCACTCGCTCGGCGCCACCCAGGATCTTCTCGATCTCCTCATGCTTAAGATCGATCACTGGGAAGATGCGGTCCCGCCTCTTGCGCTGGTAAACCTTCCGGTCGCCGGCGGGAGTAAACGAAAGAGTGATGCCTTGGGCGGCCCCGCCCGGCTTGCGAGTCAGCGGGGAGAGCTCAAACGTCTGCCCCGGCTCGATGCCAGCGCGAGCCAGATGCCCCCCTTCCAGCCACAGCCGCTTCCGACCTCGATGCTCGCCAATTTTCGAATAGATAACCGCGCCACCAGCCATGTCCCTTCTCCCTTGTTTCGATGAATACACTATACTACAAACGCAATACGTAAACAATACGAATTGAAGTTAATAGGGCGCGGGGCGGCCATATCAGTGGGCTGGATCTATTGACCTGTAACCCATGCATCTTCGGGCTTCAGTGGCTGAATCCTATCCTTCTAAGCGGCAATTTGTGTGGATACTATCCGTCATAACCGATACCCTATGAGCATCCAGGTGACGTAGAACAAGTAATGAGTTCCTGGATGCTTGGAGCGTCGGACTTGCGGATATCTCAGGAGACAGCATGGGCACTCGGGCCACATACGGCATACAAGGCACGACCTTCTACTGCCATTACGATAACTACCCTTCAGGGGCGGCTTTACGGATGGTGCGCATGATCGAGGCCCATACTGTCTTTAATTCGAAGGCGCCGGATGCGCGGGAGCAGCGGAAAGGTGGCCTGCCCTTTGCCTTCATTCGGGGGAACGTGGATGCGGAAATGGCCAGCGGCGGAGCGCACGAAGGTCATGAGGATGCCGCCTGGAATTACGAGGTGTCTGTTGCAGAGGATGGAACGCCCTGGATTCGTGGCCTTAATCGGGACGGGATGGAAGAAGACATTGCGCCCACCCCGCTACACGAGTTCTGCAATGCGCACCGGGACCACAACGAGACACCGTACATCGTGATCGCTCGCGAATCTGGCCTACCGAATCGGGTGACATTGGCAACGCACGAGACCGCCGAGGCGATAGCACGCGCTTATGAGCTCGACGCAGCGAAGTTCCCGCCCGAAAACGTAAATCACCAGAGTTCTCTAGATCGAGCGGGCGCTTGGTGGGCCTCCCTCGCGATCGTGCGAAAGAAAGAGATGGAGTCCCAGGTCGATGAGCAGGCAGAGCCCGTGAGGTCGCGCCCTCGCCTGTAGTGTCACAACCGAACGCGCTTCTTGCGGTGGCTGGCTCCACTTAGCGGTTCGCGCGCGGTTTCGGCCAAGGCCTTGCTTCGATTCCCAATGGCGAGGCTACGGCAGGCCTCCTCCACCCCCTTCACCCCCGCCTTGGCGAGAGCGTCGGAGGACATTGAGAGGTGACCCGGGACGCTGGAGGTATCGGCCGACTCATGCTCCGTGACCTTCCAGGCCACCACCACAGACCCCAGGGGGTTCCCATTGGGGTCCTTTTCGAAGAGCAGCTCGAGCTCGTTCAGCACCATCGTGCCCGGTGCCTCAACCGGATCGCCGGTATCGGACTGGATCGTTGTGATGCTCGCGGGGATCTTGAGATGGCCGGCCTCAACCAGGCGAGCAAAGAAGGTCTCGGGTGAGAAGCCGCGGAGACCTTCATCCAGCTTGGTGTTCAGAGCGGTCAATCTACGGGCTGGCTCACGGACCTCCCATGGGTTCGGTGGGTTGCTCGTATTGGGGTAGCTGCAGATCTCTCTGTAGCGAGACCCAAGGTGCCACTTCAAACGAAGCAGCAGTCGATCCGGATCGCCAGCAGAGCGTGCTAGGGACTGAATCGGAGCGGCGGCCGCAAGACCGGAAACCGCGGGGTCCATAGAAGAGATCGGGCGGCTGGAATGCCTGCGCGGGTGACTGCGGAGGCGACCGGGGCGCGTCTGGTGATCCAGTACCCACGACCAGCCAGAGGTCGACACATCCAAGGGGTCTTCCGCTTGCAGCCGCAGCACCCCGCGCGACTGCAGGACGGGCAACGCCAGACTGGTCTGCGGGACCAATAATGCCTCCAGAACGCGGGTCGCCGCTGCCGCCTGACCAGGGGATAGATCGCCCCCATCAAGCCACCCGATATCGTCCAGGCGGGAGACATTCACCTGAGGGTTCTCCACCTGCCCAAAACGCCCCTCGTAACGTATGGCGCCCCCGCGAGAAAGGGCCTCCATCAGAGGGGTCATGGGGTGGCCGGGGGCGGACTCTTCCGGCACCGTCACATCCGGACTCTGCAGCGGTGCGCGCCCGGATCAGGAGTCACCTGCTCAGCCATTGCCTTGCGCGTGATCCCGGCAACAATGGCGATCGCGCAGGGATCGTCGGATTGCCCAAAATAGGATTCCGGCGTGCTTGGGCGGTCTTTCGCAAGCGAGGCCAGGCCGGGCCCGTCCCCTGCGGACATGGGAAACGGCCTGAGGAAGTCGAGTTCGAGCGCGTCACCGAGGCAGAACGAGCAGGAGCCGGGGCCTTTGACCGAATCTTCCTGGTGATCGATCAAGTGGTGATCCGGGCGAGATCGGCCGGTTGTGAGAATGGTCGGCTCTTCTTCGTGATTGTCGGGCTCGCTCCCGGAAACGACCGCGCTAAAGACGACGCCGTGGTCGGCAAGAAAGTCCGTCATCTCAAAGAATGCCGATTGCATTCCCGGATCCCCTCGGCCCGGGAGCCGGAACAAGAACCGAGTCACCGAGGCGGAGTCGGGGTCGCCCGCGGGGAATGAGACCTCGCCCATGTAGGACGATTTCAGGATGGCCGGATCGAACCCGCCGTCCGCTACGGACTCCACGGCCGAAAACAGATGCTCTCGCGCCCAGCTGTTCGCATCCTCGGTAAGAAGATCGAGGGCGCCGCCTAGGGGTTCCTGGTTGTTGCTCTGGTCGAATCGCATGGGCATCTCTTCCTTGGGGGCTACAGGCGCGACCTCGTTTTTGACGAGGCGCGCGCATTCCGGGGCTGGTCGACGGCCGCATTCATCTCCCTGGCCAGCAAGCGAGACTCGAGCGCGGCCAGATAGCTTTCAAAGTTCCAGAACCGCTGCGCCTTGGAACGATCCTGGTTGGTGAGGGCCTGGTGACGGAGTCGGCTCAGATCTCGAGCAACAAGCGGCTCACTCTCTTCCAGCTCGAGGCTTTTCGATTGCATGGGCTCCTGGATACCTCTAAAGCAGGCGGATTGAGGGGCTCGCGCCTGGATGTGCTCGATAAGTTCGTGTGCCTCAAAGGAGCCGGATCTCGCGTGATGGTTGATCCAGTGGATAGCCATGTCCGCGAGGATGGTCGGAAAGACCGGGCTCGCTCGACCGCGCGAGGTTCGGGCGCTTGCGGACAGGCGCTGCTGTTTCGGGTCGTCATGTACGCCCGCAGGTCGGCGCTTCCAGCCAAAAGAGAGGTCCTCTCCGGTAAACGCTCCCGGGAGAACCTTGATGGTGTTCGCCTGAATGGGAGGCAGACTCGAGAGGATTTCAGACACGGGGCCCGGGGCATGAATGTCGCGATCCGGGCGCGTCAGACGCATGGCCATCACCCGCGGGTCCTCGAGCCGAAACACGGATGCCGCTCGGTCCAGCGACCTCAGGCCGTCCAGCGGGTGGGGTGCTTCCGCGAGCTGGCTGGGATCGGCGATCCACTGATGGTTTGCCACTGCCATGAGGTAGGGCTGGATCAGGGCTTCGAAATCCGCTCGCAGCAGAAAAACCCAGTCGTCGACCCCTCTGCCCTGTCGCAGCGCCGAGGCAGCGAACCCGGCGCCCTCGAGATCAAAGCATTCGTCCAAACGAGGATAGAGGTCCTGGTCGCTCAAAGCCGGGCCCTCGTGCGGGCGGGCGCGGGGGGCGCCGTGGCCAGCTCAGCGAGATCCCGAGCCTGGCGCGCACGGGCTGCATCGAACGCGCGCCGCAGGCACCGGGCACGGGGGGAATCGGCTTTCGCGAGAGCCTTCTCCATTGCCAGCGCGACATCGGCGTGAGTGAGCCGCGGGCAGAGCGGGAGATCAGCGCGAGACCAATTCATCGCGATCTCTTTTGGCGACGACCTCGGATGCGGGATGTCCTCAATCTCCGGGTACCCTAATTCCAGAACCCGCCCCCACCAGCCGTTGGGCCCATTGCGGTCTTGCCGGAGCGCGCGCGTGCTCCAGCGCCAGCTCATTCTGGGTGTAGTGGTCGTGTCTTGGCTCGCCAAATTGACGCCATCAGTTCCAACCGGGCGCCTAGCGCGGAAGGAATACTTCTGCACAAGGTCATACGGAACCTTTATTGGCAGGCGGCCCCATGTGTCGTGCACATCCAGGGACGAGGGATATACACGAAGGGCGCGGATGTCCGGGTGGCGCGTACGAAACAGCGAGATCGCGCCCAGGTCATCGGGCTGGAACCGATATCCAAGGTCCGTGTCCAGCTTCCATGCGTTGCGCTCGCGCCCCCTTGCCCCCATAGGCGACAGGAAAGGGTCCAAAATCAACTCGGCGTCTTCGCGAAGCATGAAGAGCCAGGCGACTCTGCCGTCATCCTCAGCGAAGGGTGTGTGACCGGGATCGCCCGGGGGGGTGATCATCGGGAGATCGTCCTGGTGGGGGATCGGGGGTGACGTGCGCATGGCGCCCCTACATCCGCGGCCGTGTTGGCCGCGAAGGCTGGTCAGGGCTGCAAGCCCCCTCTTCCGCAACCTTGCAGAGCGCCTGCTGGCGTTCTTTGAGAACGGCCTGTTTCGCTTCCTCAACCGTGAGTCCCGACAATGCGAAATCGAAGTCACCATTCACGGCCCTGAAGACGCGGGCGCCCGCTTCGCGGCTCAGTCCAGACGCGAGCAGGTACTCACCAAACTCCATTCCGTGGGAGGTTCCGTTTTCCGAGATAAGATCGAAGTCTTCCTCGGTTGACTCGAGCGCTTTACGTGCCCGCTCCTTCATGTACGCATCCGCGGCCTCAGTGAGGTTGAAGTCTTGGTTCGCGATCAGCAGGTACTGCGTGTCAGCGGGTTCTTCCTCGTGCTCGACGGCGATCTCGAACAGGTCACCTTTGCGAATGATCGACTCGCTCATGTCTCTCCTTGGGTTAGAGCCGCGGCTGCGGGCGTACCGACGGATTTGGGGCATCGCCCGCCTGGGCGCGCTCTCTCAATTCGTTGGTTTCGCCGGTCATAGGCCTGTCGTTTCCGTGAGGAAGCGGCGGATTCTGAAGGGAGGTGCACGGGTTTCGGGCGGCTAGAGTCGCAGCCGGTTGCGCCGCCGCGTAACCGCCTCCACCGCCTCGGCATCCACCTCATGGGTCAGTGCATCCCGGCGCGTGCGGAGGACCTCCTGGGCGGCCTCGGATGGGGTGATCGTCGCCAGCGCGAAATCGTCCCACCCGTTGCCGAGATTGAAGATCGGTGCTTCCTGGCGTTTGGCGTATCCCCGGGACTCCAGAAATGAGCAGAAGGCCTTGTGTGCCTCGTATCCCCCGAGTGTTCTCGGGTCCAGCTCATCGTGCAGAACCGCACGCTCCGCCCGGTCTCGCATAAAGCTGTTGGCCACCTGAGTGAGATCGAATGCGCGCTGCGCGCGAAACAGGCCCTCGTAGGCTCGGTCGGCGTATTCGCCGGTTTCGAGCTGAAACCAGTCACCGGCCTTGAGGGCGTGATCGCGATTAGGGCTGCTAGGCTCCACAGTCAGATCCTCGTTTCATCGAGTGATCGACGGGCTAAGTACGCATTCAGGAAGAGCGCCCCGATCATCATCAGTTCGTAAACGGAAATCAGGACCTCGATATCCGCGAAATGACCGCCCCCGATCGCAAGCGTGTCAGCGAAGATGCTGATGAGTAGGTATGCGCAGCCGATGCCTAGAGGGTTGGAGCCCAATAGCCGCCAGGCCAGCCAGGCAATCACTGCGGTAAACAGAACTAAGCCGTTAAACCACTGCAGGAGGTCCGCGTCCCCTCCCCCCAGGATGGTATGGCGCTGATGCGCGAGAAACACCGCCACCAAAAGAAGCGGGATGACGAGCATCCAGCCATAACGAGGGGTGAGTGGAAAGCCTGCGCCTCCGTGGCGCAGGGTTGCCAGAAGAAAAAGATGGCGGCCAATCGCAAAGCCAATGCCGGCCGGATCGTCTCCATCTGGCCGATCAGGAGATAGGGGTGTGCGCATGGCATGGCCTCTACCGGGGGTTAATCGTTGAGCGTTAAGAATATCACATATGATACTCTTCGTGGAATTTGGCGAGGAGACAAGATTCGTGGAAGGCGAAGACAGCATCAAGAATCAGAAACTGGAGACCCTGGTCAATCTGTCCTTCGGTCTCGCGCTGATGAGTCTGGCTCTCGTGATGGCGTTGATCGCTGTGAGCTTGCAGGCGCACAGGGGTGGGTTCGTCCTGTCTGGCGGACTGCAGAACTATCTGGCCCTCGTTTCCGTGTTTGCCTTCGCTAGCATCGCCTTCGTGACGGGGAGTCTTCTGAAGCTGCTGAGAATGAGTCGACTCCTTGATCGAGTCCGAAGGGGCAAAGAAGGGCTGAGCTGAGACCGGCCAAGGAGTGGGAGGGTATCCAGTGATCTATTACCGAATCGAAGGCGTCGACATCGGGATTCCGCATTGCGGTCCGGCGGCCGAGGCCAAAATGATCGTCAAGGCGGTCGATGCCTTGAGTGCCGTGGATGACAACGGCATCGGAGAGATGTCCCGGCGAAAAGGCGGGCTTGCCTACGCCTTCATTCGAGCCAATATCGAGTCCGAGCCGCCTGAAAAGCCGTCGTCGGCCCTCGATCAGGTTCGCGAGATCACGCGCGACGCCGGAGGGCGGTACTGGATCCAGATGGGCCCGGATCTGCGGCAAAGTCTCGTCGTTTTCTGCAACAGTCATGCGAAACAGATGAAGCACGCCTATCTAGTGGAGGCGCAATTCGCGAACCCCGATGGCCCCGCGGATACGGCCTCGATAGCAACCGTTGATAATGCGCGCAAGATCCTCATGGAGATGGAGCGCCTGTCGCCTGGCAACAACAAATCCGGCCGCTATGACCGCCTCGCCCACAAGTGGCGAGCGGCGCTGGCAAAGCACCAGGCGGATGCGCTGAGTGAAGAAGTGGCCGGCCCCAGCCCGACCGCTCGCCCTCGCCCGAGGATCTAGCGACATGGATGAACGAGCCGATCGGGGTTTCTCTGTGGATTACCGGGTGGCAGGCGCCCACGGTTATGCCCATTGCCCCAATGGCCTGGCGGATAGCGCGGCCCGATTGATTCGAATGGCGCAGGAAATGGAGCGCCTGGCCCCGGACGGCGACGCCTTTCTGGAGGCATGGATCAAGACCCAATCGGTATGGGGCTCACATAAAAATGCATTGCCGTCTACTGGGAATGTCTTTCTTGGGGCCAACACAGAGGTTGAGCCTTTACAGAAAGGGAGGGAGAGGCGAACAAGGGCAGATCAATATCATGTGGTCCTCATCCCTAATACCGACACCCCTTTGCCTGTCTCGTTTGCCATATACGAAGGTGAAGCCAGATGGATGCCGAGCTTTCAGCGCAATTTGGCGGATTTTTGCAATGAATATGCCCCACGGGAATGGGGGCTGCCGACCGTTGTCAGCTATCAGCCTGGGGTGTCGATCCTTGAGTTTTCGGAGCCGTTTTTGTTGACGCTCGATACCGCCAGCCGCCTCGTTGCGAGCGCGGAGAAAAAGCTGAGTGAAGGTCATCTCGACGCGCCGCATTTAAGGCGGCAGAAGAAGCTTATCGAGGGTCTGGTTCAGGCCTGGGGCCCTTCGGTGATCCATGCGCGAGCCGGGCAGTTGCACCGGGTGTGCGCGGACGAACAGGCAGCGCCGGCACCCCCTGCCCGCCCGAGGCTCCGGCTGTGAATCATGACCGCCAATATAATGACCACTTGGTAAGTTTCTGGAATGCAGAATCGTCCGTAGCTTACCTATCCGATAGCGGGCTCGATTACGGTCTCATTGCGCAAAGTTACCTGAGGCTTGCGCAGGAGATCAGCAAGTCCTACATGGACGTTCACCCTTTGGAGATCGGTCGCCTCGCCAAGGAGAAAAACCCTGGGGTTCTATTCGCGAGGAGCTTTCAAAAGGCGAACCCAAACCTTCTTTCCGGTTAAAAAGGATGAGGGCCCGATGCGCATCCGAGTGCTTGATGTCACGAAAGCGGAATCGGATCGGGTGCTGCTGAACGAGCCGGTCGATGATTTCTGTAATGCGCACTTGCCGGATGGCGGACCCGAGCAACGTATCGTGTCTGCCCGGATATCCCAGGGGACTATGGATGAATACGAGCCCTGGTTGGTGACGGAAGCCTTCGCCCGCCGGCTCCTTGAGCATCTGGCCAAGCGAAAGGCGCATTCGGATTCTGTTCAGCCCCGCAACCAGCACCTGATTGATACCTGGTCCCCGGGGCTCGCGCGTTTGAATGCGAAGTCCATGCATTCGATTGCGGATGAGAGCCCCGTTTCACCGATCAGGAATCGGCCGCGGCTATAGGAGATCAAAGTGCCAGAACCCTACTCCAACGATCAGCTCGCGCTGTACTGGATTCACTCCCCGGAGTGGAGCTTTGTGGGTTCGGAGACCGGCGATCACTCGGCATCCGCGGCCCGTTTGATCCGTGCAGCTGAGGTGCTGGCGGTCGAACATGATTTCACCTTCCCTCCGACACGACGCCTGGTGAAAACCATGAGGACGGCAACGCTCCATGACGCTTTTCAGAAGGCCAATGGCGATTTGGAGACGGTTGTTGCGGGGTCGAAGATCGTCGCGAGCAAGGGGAATGCGGTCGCCAAGGAAGCCCGGTGGCTTTATCTGGTCCAGCCCCCGGAAAGCGGGGGGACGTCCGACACGGAGGTATTGGTCTTTGATCGCCAGGAGCAAGAGGTTTTGATCGAGCGCCTGGAGATTGCTGATTTCTGCAATACGCATGCGCCGATGGGGTGTCCTCGTGTGGTCAGCACGAGCAATCAGGCGCCGCCTGCACATCGCGCCCCCTGGTTGCTTCCAGTCAATGCCGCCCGCGAAGCGATCAAGAAGGTCCGTGGAGCGATCGAATCCGAACAAGAAGAGCACTACAGACGCGATCTCGAAAAGGTCATCGAGGCCTGGCTCCCCGGGATCAATAAAGAGCAGGCCCACGAGATGAATCAGGTGGCCGAGAATGCCGGTCACGTTGATCGCCCGGCCCCGCGCCGGCCGCGTCTCTAAGGTAATGCAATGACAGACTGCGAAAAACTGACCTACTACGTCGTCGGCGAAGATGAGGCCGCCTTCATGAGTCCGAAGGCCGAACAGCATGAGCAAGCGGCTGCCCGCTGGATCCGAATGGCCCAGGTGTACTGGGGAGAGATCGAAGGCCTGGAGCGCGACCCGAATGCAGGGGATTTTGATCGGCCATGGACGATCGGGACCGCTTTCGCGGCGGCGAACCCGGAATTGATCCCGGTATCGAAAGAAGCCGTCCGCCAAACGCATGCCCGCGTCTACGCCGCCGTACCGCCCAAAGAGCCCGCGGACTCCATCCATGTCCGAGTGCAGGAGTCTGCCGGGTTTTATGAGGGCCGATCACTGAAATGCGAACTGGCCGATTTCTGCAATCAGTATGCCCCGCTGGGTGCCGGGTTACCCCGGGTCGTGAGTGCCGAGCCCAACTGGTTTCTGCGCAGGGGTGGATTAAATCTGATAAGCGAGAAAGAGGCCAGGAGTCAAATTGAACTCATCGAAAACCGGCAACGCAACCCAACGGCGCTGACCGATGATGAATATCTTAAAGACGCTGGCCAGGTGTTGAGTGCAATGGCCGACGGGCTCTCCCGGGCCCGAGCAATTCATTTGGCGCGCAAGGCGGATGCAGCCCGGCCGGCTGAGGCGCCGCATCGGGTGCGGCCGCGACTGTAGCGAGACCTGAACTCGGGGCGTGGTTTAGCGCGGTTTTCGACGCTGCATGGACTGCGGCAACACGCCCTCCATCCGTCGGCATTCGGATGCACTCAACCCAAAGCTGGAGGCGTGTTCGGACCACCTGGATAGCGCCTGACGAACGTCGTCCTCGATTTGTCGCGCGGCCGGTGTCGAAACCCCAAAATGCCCCGCCGATCGCCGCACTGGATCCATCGAGCAGGAACGATCCCCGCGGTCATCCAGCGCCAGGGCGTGGACCGGTGCCCCCTCCTCGGGCGGCGTTGGATTCATGTCGAACGCCGGGGCCAGGCGCCAGCCCTCCTCGCGGCTCCACAGGAACCCATGATTGCGCAGATGGTCGTCGGTGTTGCGCACCAGGACGTTAAACACCATCCGGCGCCATAGTTGCTCGAGGTCTTCTTGAACAGCCCCACCGTGCTGTCGAATCGCCTGCGCGATCTCGATATAGCTCGCCTCCTCCCCGTCGCGTTTGCCGCAGAGGGTCATCGCGCTGACATAAGGCACCCGGCCTTCACTGTTTCGCGTGCGATCAAACCGCCGGGAGAGGAAGATGCCCCGCTGATCGATTTCGATGATCTGGATGTCGGGGGTGTGGATGCGGGCTTCGTGGGCAAGCCGAGCCGTGAGCGCCTCCCATCGGGGAATCGGGCGTGGATCCTGGGCGCGCTCGAATTTAGCGATCCATTCATCGCCGCGTTCATCCACCACGACGGCTTTCGGCCGCGCGCCACCCAGGGACGATCCGGGCGCGAGGAGTAAACGGATATCTTCCGCAGTCTCGCGATCGGATTCCAGGTGTCGGGCCGCCTCCTGAAGCTTTCGCAGCCGGGCGACGGGAGGGATCGGTTCCGGGGACGCCGACAGGAAGGTCTCGGCACCGGGATCTCGGAACCGCAGGGCGCCCATTCGATGTCGATCGCTCAATCCAACCAGGTAATCAATATCCATGAGCGCCCGCGGGTCCCGACCCTCTTGTTCGGCCGCGTACTGTTCAGCGCGCGCAATCAGGTAGCGCCCCCAGCGATCCGGGGCCGCATCTGTAAACACCGGGAACAGAGCGTATCCGCCATCGGGGTACTGGGGCCCCTGGACGAGCGGGAGGCGCGGCTCCAGGGCGAAGGCCACCGAAGACTGCATCCAGGACGGATCGTATTCGAATCGAACCAGGTTGCGGCCGCGCTGGAGTGTGCTGTGCAGGGTACCGACACGACGGTTGTCTCCCATCAGGTCGATCCACACCTCGATCTCTCGGTCAGTGGCCGCCATGGCTCACCGGCCTCTTTTTGATGGGCGGCGGACACGCATCGGAAGATCTTCTTCGCTCAAGTGCATCCCGACGGGATCGTTTTCCGGGGCCGCCAGTTGCGAGACCTGATCGGTCATCTGGAGCACAAAGAGCGCGCTCGCCACCGCCCCCCAGCTTACACTGGGGTCGCCGGATTCGATTTTGGAATACGTCTGCCGGCTGACCCCGACGCGCTCTGCCATCATGGCCTCGGTCCAGCGTCGACGCTTGCGGGCGATCTCGATGTTGGCCCCCATTTGTTGCATGGCGCTAACCAAGGGTGGCGGCGGAAGGAATCGCATGGGGGAATCCAGTACGGTATAGATTCATTGACATTATACCGATCTAGAGTCAAAGAAACTAGACGCTACAGAGGGGGCTAGATCCGAGCGCGCGACCGCCGTTGGTGGGTGGCGGTGCTGGCGACCTCTTGGCTCAAAGCCTTTTGCGTGAGGCTTGAAAGAATGTAGCCGGCCGCCGGGTCGTCGGAGTCTTTGAAGTAGCGCTCGGGCGAAGCCGATGCTGCGGGAGGCGCACAGAATCGCCCTTCTCCGACGCATCGGGCATTCGAAACAGAAACCGGGTGATCTTGGAGCTGGATGCATCCGGTGCAGCAAACTGGATCTCGCCGACGTAAAAGCGCTTTAGCGCGCCTTCTCCGGGCCCGCTCGGCGGTTCGGTCGCATCAATGGCCGCGAACAGGTAGTCGCGAGCCCACGCATCGGCATCTTCGGAAAGAAGATCCACGAAGCCGCCAAGCGGGAGCATTTTATCGTCGGGGCTGATGGGCATGGCGTGCTAAATCCTTCGTCGGGGCCGCGAAACAGTCGCCTGTGGCGCGGTGACTTCCGATCGAAGCGCGCTCGCTCGTGCCAGTGACACGCAGGATTGAACGAGGTTCTCCGCGGTTTCGATAATCCGTACGCGCGTGCCGGGCCCGGAGAGCCCCCGCCAGGCTTCCATCTGGACAAGGTCCTCCAGTGATTGCGTTCGCTGAGAAGAAAGACTGGCTTCCCGCAAGGAGTCGACTCTCAGGGATTCCCGAAGCCTCGGGCCCAGGCGCAGCCATCCCTTGTGGGGTTGAAGTGGGTGCTCGTCCATGTAATGGCACAAGGATTCGAGATCCAGGGAACCGGCGCCGCTCTCGAGCGCGCAATGGAAACCCTGAACCAGCCGATGACTCGAGTAGCTTTTATGCGATGAAGTGAGGCAGGAGACCAACGAACGTCCCGCAATCAGGGGGTCGCGCCGATGCAGGAGAAGGTCCAAATCCGCCATCGGCTGAGGAGTGCTCCCGGTTGCGGGCCGAATCACATCCACGGGGACTGGAAGGGTGCAGAAAAAAGCGCGCAGATAGTCCCATTGGTGGCGGGTGGGTTCGCGTTCGTTGTGCTGGAGTGCGAGACGAATCACCCAAGGGGACCCATCTTCCGGGGTGGCAATTCGGGTGGCGGCCAGTGTTCCGTGCTTGCGGGTAAAGTGCTTATCGTCGTCGGTCAACGGGTGCTGCACAGGGGGCTCAAGATCCTCAAGATGAAACGCCGGCGCCCGCTGCGGCCCATTGGTCTCGAGCGCAATGGGTCGGATCAGGTTTTCGTAGTGCTCCGGAGCCACCCAAACCAGCGCCTCGTTGATCTCGAGATTTTGAGCTGCATACATGATGTCGCTGACTGGGGGGTTGCGCATAAAGGCCCGCTGGCGAACGAAATTATTTCGTTAATGATACTTTATGCGCAAAATGCAGACAATCGACCCCTCCCGGGATCAAGCCTCAGGCTGCGCTTTAGAGTCGCGCCCGCCGTCGGGAGGGATCGGGTACCGCGTGCTGGAGTTCCGCGGCCGAATCCAGGGCAACCTTCCGGTCCGCCACTAGGGTCTCGATGACACCGCCCTCCCCCTCCAGCCATGCTCGCGTGCCGGAATCATCCATCCGTTTTTGTGCGCGCGGGGATGCCGCAAAATTCATGAAGTCCGCCAGCGCGCGCGGCCTTGACCTCAATAGGTGCAAGGAGCCGCTGGTGACTTCGTGATGGTCGCCCAAATCCGTACCCAGAAAGTGGCGCACCGTTTTGACGCTGGGTTCAGCCTCCTCCACCGCTCGGTCCATGGAATCAATATCCATGGCGCCGTCGACCCAGGCTTTCCGCAACCAGTTTCGAAAGGGATCCCGCGAGAGCGGGCTCTGGGTCGGAATGTCTGGATCGCGCTGCCCCATGACCCAGCCTCCAACACCATAGGCATAGTGGCCCTCGACCTCGCCGGGCCGCTGCACCAGGACCTGGTCTTTGAAAAGCGCATCCAGTGCCGGCGCACCCGGGATTGCCGTGATCAGCGAATGAAGGAAGATCCCGTCGCTCCCGCGGGCATCTCGGTCATCGGGTGTGCTTTCGTGGGTCCCGATCTCAAAACGAACAACCCGAATACCCGGTTGCGGGCTGTCCAGGAACTCGATCGCGCGCCCCGCCCAGAGTTCGTGAAGCTGCGGGGCCGATGAGCGCCATCGCGGCGGCTCCAATCGCGAAAGGTGGCAGAACCGCTCGAGCAGATGCTCGCTGTCGGTCGCGTGCATGAAGAGCCACCCGGATTGGGGGTTGTCGTGCAATGGGCAGTCATCCGTGGCCGCCACGGAATGGTGCAGGGGTCTCGGGTGGACGTTGTTCGGTGTTCGGTTGCGCACAAGGGCACCTCGGAATGGGTGGTGTGTTGCGGGTGATCCTGCTTGAGCGCAGTTTTCATCGACCCCCTAGGTCGAGGGCTCCGCGATGGCGAGGGGCTGATAATGGCCTCACCATCAGGATAACAGCTGGCGAGAAAGGTCATCATCTGCGTGGCGTCTTTCGACACATAGAAGTACACCATCTTCTCGTTGAACTCTTGAGTCTTGGCCGCCAGCACCTGCTCGCGGCCCACCAGGGCTCCGTGGCCCGGCAGGGGTGCAGTCTGGCGCTAGGCGAATTCGATGCCATTCAGGGCTGAGGGAGCGCCCATAGAGCCGAGCAGGAAACCCCAAAATCTACCTAATAAGTTGACGAATGGGTTGACACCAGCATTGATAGCGTAATACCATTCAATAAGAGATAAGGAAAACGAAAAAAGCGATAGAGGCGGGTGGGCACAATGACGAAATGGAAGGTTGGCGGACAAGCCCTGCTGTTCGCGGCACTCGGATTGATCGTGTCACTTCGAGCCCTTGACATCCACCTTAACGACGAAGACATCCCGCGCAACCTCGAGGTCTTGCTTGTGACCCTGGCGGTCTTCTGGGCCACCGCCATGCTTATGGTTGTGGCCGGCCTCGCTGAGCTTATGCAGAAAAAACCCGTACGCTCCAGGAAGGATACAGAAGGTACATTATTGACCGGGTTGACCTTTGCGAACGTGCAACTGATTTTTGCTGCTGGGTTCATGTCGCTCAATGCCTATGGGCAGCAATTACAGTTGCCCGAGCCGCAGGCGTTCCTGATGGCCCCGGCGGCATCCGTTGCGGCCATTCTGATTATCCTGTTGATTGCGGCTGAAGTCGTGAGCTATCGAGGAAAACGAGCGGGCAGTGCCCTCCCAGCGTGGAAGCGGGGCGAGAAATGAATAAAGCAGCGGAGTCTCAATGTATTCGAATCGAAGAGCCGACGCTATCCGAGACTCTTCGTAATTCGCTCAACCAGCTCCTTGCGCTGTTCTTGTGCATCTGGGCTGGGTTTTATTTCTACGACCAGTATTTCCCGAAAGAGATTAGCGATGAGCACTATGAGAAGGTCGCCCAGATGGTGGATGCGCAACCGGAACTGAATGGGTGTCCTGCGAGAACCGGGGCGCATAGGGTTCGCCCGCGGCCCAATGCCGGGCGCGCCCCCAAGGCCGACGCCCTGGAGAAATCCCCGGTTCCGCCAGCGTGAGGCGCTCGGAATTCGAGGGTATGTGGTCGAGCTGCCAGATGGCCGAGCGATCGCCAGCGCCGGCAACGCTGGGAAGGCATGGGGTAAGACCCTGGAGTAGGCGCAACGAAAGGAACAGGAGCGATAGAAAAATGGACGAGTCATTCAAGAAATACCGCCGCAAGACCATCGTGGATGTGCGCCCGTACATCGAAGGGGAAGATCTCGCCGGAAAAGTCAGTATCTCGCGGGAGGACGAACTGAACGGAAGCCCCAGGCCCGGAGACGTGATCGCCCGGAATCCGGACAACGCCGCTCAGTGGTTGATCAATGCGGCCGAGTTTCAGGAGAAATTCGAGCCTTGCCCAGACGATCAACCACAGAGGTTGCCGGCGGGGTGGCAAGTAGCGCCGATGGAGCCGGACCCGAAAATGACGTCGGCGGCTACGGGCATCCCGGAGAATATGGCCCAATGGCCTGTACACCGGCAGGACGGTGAGTGGCAGGACTTTGTGAGGGCCTACAGGTGCGCACTGGCCGCCGTGCCTAACCCGCCAGCACAACACCCTGACGACGCGGCCGTGGACCGCTTCGCGACAGCGATGAAGGAGAAGCTGGCCGGTGCCCGTGAAAAAGGTCGCGGCGGTTGGGATGACCCCGAGCAGTGCTCAGGAGAGATGCTGGCCAGAATGCTGTTTGAGCATCTCGGTAAGGGGAATCCCGGGAATTTTCAGGACATCGCCAACCTCGCGATGATGCTGCACCAGCGCGGCGAGAGCCCGGAGTTGCTCACCAAGGCCGTGCCGGAGGGGTATGTGGTTGTGCCGGCGCTGGATAACGACGAGTCGATGGCTATTGTGAGGTTCGTTCAGACAACGCAGGACGATGGAACCTACGACATAGGCCAGGCAATGATCCATAGATTGGCGGACAAGGGTGCTATCAGGCACCTTTCAGCGGGGAGGTATCAACTCACCCAAGCCGGGAAGGCGATGCTCGCCGTGGAGCCGATCACCACAGGGTGATGAGTATTGGCTGCTATCCGCCTATGCGGACGGAGGTTCCCAATTCATCGAGGTCTGCCCTAGACGCGATCACGTCGCGGATCTTACGTCCTCTCCAAGGGCGAGCACCGCCAGCCCGGCGGCTTTGATGTTGATCGCGGCGTTTTCGTCGCGATCGTGCTCAGTGCTGCACGCCGGACACACCCAGTTCCGAACGGGCAGCGGGATCCGGCCGGCCACATGGCCGCCGCTTCATCCGCCGGGTCGAGGGAAACCAGGGCTCGCCCGGCCCACCCCGCCTTGTAGGCCAATTGCTGGACAAGAAGACGAATTTGATCGCGGCTGACAGCGGTTGACGGCAAGGTTGACAAAGCCAAAGAAAACGTATTACGATGATATTCATCGAAACCAGACGCCATGAGGTGCGCCGTGATTGGACACAGCCGACTCCAATACAAGAACTGCTGCGGGGTGTTGGTGCGGAGCGATGGGATGCTGCACTGGCGATGCCCGGATTGCGGATCTGGCGGGGAATCTCGACACATCCTGAAGCAGTGCCCCGAGTGCGGGAAAAAGAAAAATCGGCAGGGTTGATTCGGGTGTCTTGTTGTCTCGTCCATCAGAAAGGAAAGCCATGAGCCAGAAAATCATCCCCTTCGAGAAGCTGAAAGAGGCCGCGAAAGAAAAAGGCCTCCAACCCATTTTTCGGCACGAGGTAACCTCGCCGTTTTCTTCAGGATTCAGCGTTTCAGCATTGATCGAGGCGCTTCCGAGTGTACTGAATGACCTCGGGGCGTCCAGCGCGAAAAACCGTGAGCTTTGCGTGGAGCAAGCGCAGGAAATGGAGCGTGAAGCCCACAGGATCATCGACCAATGGGACGTGCGCGAGGTCCGCAAGCTGATCGCCGCGTTCCCCATGATCGTTCCCAAAAAATACCGCAACGCATCAATCCGGTGCGAGATGCAAGACAACGACGAAGGCGATTACGACTGGGTCGTGGTTTTCGAGAAGGGTTGACTACGAGGTTGACAAGTTAAAAGAAAACGTATTACGATAATATCCATCGCAACCCGATATCAGGACGCACGCTATGAGTGACCAAGAGATCCAGACCCTTCGCGAGATCAACAGCGAACTTGCTGAGGCGCTCAAGGCAGTGCTCCGGCGGGACGAGCGCAACACCTGCATGCATGAGGACACCCACCGCGGCGGCGTGCTGTGGGAGATCTGCGACCAGTGCGGGCAGAAGTGGGCGGATGACGAAGGCGGACGCCCGGAGTGGGAAGATCCTAAGGAGTGGGGTCAGGCGCGCGCCGCCCTCACCCGCCACGAGCGTTATCAATCGGTCAATAACAACCCTCTCGTGCAGCATGCGGTGGATCTGGTCGATGCGCTCGAGTCCGAGACCCCGGAAGTAATCGAAATGCTGCGACAAACGGATGCAGCTTCCCGCCTCGTGAACGCGCTACAAGATCGGCGCCCAGCGCGCTCGTAAAGCGACAGAAAGGAGTATTGCTGTGGTGGACGAGAGCGACATCAAGGCGGTCATGGAGGACCTGGCCGATTCCTTTGACAAGGACCTGCTCGCATTGAGTGCCGAGGAGATCGCGGCCGAGTGGTACTGGTCCTGGGACGCCGGTCAAAGCGTGGAGTGGAACACCTACCAGTTCAGCGACATCCTGGAGCTGCACAAGCGCCGCTGGCGGCGCTGGGAGGAGCACCACAACGGTTCCGTCATGGTGGTCGAGCGGGTTCGGGATCGGTATGTGATGCCGCGGGTGCGTGAGTTTCTGGCGGCCCTGGCCAAGCACTCACAGGATCAGGATGCGAAAGAGCCGGAGGCCGCCTTCACCCATCCGCAAGCGACCGGGGATCGTTGCGGGTGCCACGTTGAGGTCGACATCGAAGGGGTTGTGTTGCCAGAGTGTGTGCTCGACGAGGACCGTTCCGATCAATGCATCCATGCTGAACCCGGGATGCAGCGGGAGCAGTGCCCTTTCTGGAAGCCCGTGGGTAATCACACCCTCCTGGATGACTAAAGGGAGCGAAAGCGGCGGATCATCGCGAGAAAGAAACCGTTGCGGTCCTGAGCCACAACGACGAAGGTCAACGTCTCAAAGCCGCGGCCGGGCAGACGGTCGCGGGATGGTCGTCTGTCGATCCGCTACCTTGCTCAGCGCCCGCGCTCGGGCTCGGGCATCGATGGTTTCGAGAAAATCCGGGTCCAGATGAAACTCGGTGAAGCTTCCTGGGGGTGCCGCCGTCGAGTCCCCGGTTGCGAAGGGCTTGAGCCACTCAAGGTCCCGGCGTTGGAGCGGCGATGATTCGCTCAAGGGTCGCTTCCACCAGTCCCCGGCCTTGCGGGTCCATTTGGAGCTGTGGTCGGCCCGGGTGCTACTCGCGCGACTAAAAAGGTCCTCGGGGTCAAAGGTACCGGTTTGGACGCTCTCATCCAGCCAGGAAAGCCCGGGCCCCGGAGCGACGGAGCAGCCGTACTGCTCGGTTTCTGATGTAACGTTGATGTGCCGGGCGATCAGCACGGGGTCGGATGAGTCTTGGATCGCGGGTGCCCGTCGCGACATCATCAATGTCGTAGCTGATCCGCCGGTACCGGATGGCGTCACAACGATTGCCTGCATGTTGATCGGCGGGAGGTTGGTGATACCCGCCAGCCGGGCATCCAGGAGCCAGTCGGCCGGCCCGTCCCGCTGTGTTTCCTCTAGGTGGATCGCGATTTGTCCGGGATTGGGGGCGGCATACACGGCAAACTCGTAGTCGACGAAGTCCAGATCTCTAAAGGGGGTGGGCGCCGGGTCGATCCGCCAGCGCACATCCGAGACCGGATCCAGGTGCGGCCGGTACAGCAGCTCGAAATCGTCGCGCAGCAGGAAGATCCATGCGCTCATTCGAGCGTGATCCTCACGATCGAGAGCTGCGCTCTTCGAAAACCCCTGTCCCTGGAGATCAAAGAACTCCGATAGCGGTGGATAGGCGTTCACAGACGGGGCCTCGCGCGCGATCGATGAGGTTGTCCGGCGACCTCCTCCGCCAACGCGCGATGTCGCATATGAACCATCACCCCTTCGAACCAGGGCTGAGCGAGTCGCCCAAATGTAATCGTTGGCTTCTCCAGGGAGGCTTCAAGCCCGGACAGAGAAAGCGGCGCCCGGTCCTTCAGATTCGCGGGTCGAAACGATGGCGCGAGATCTGGTGAGACCTGATCCTTTCCGGAGTACACCCGCGTGACAAAAGGATCCATTTCCAGACCGAGTGCTAAGTGCCTCTCAAGATCCACCCCTTGTTCCGGGAACTGATCGATCCAGTCTTTGCCGAGGAGGCATAGCTCTCGATCGCCGGTCAGCATCCTCTTCAGGGGAATCGGAATTTCGGCCTTCCCTATCGGTAATGAGCCGCCCTCTTTCTGGATCGGGCGCAGGCAACGAACGGCTTTTTCGTGAAGGGAATCCACGGAGAGACCGAGAGGAAAGGCGTTGAGAAGCAGCGTGTGGAGGTTCTCGGCCTCTTCCGGATCCGTGTAGACCATCTGTTGCGGATACTCCGCGCGCACCCAGCGTAATTCGGAGTCCTGGTTGGGGTGCGCGAAGTCGATATGGGTCTTCCGCCAATGCAGCGCCCCGGTGCCATCTTCGAACTTAAAGCGACCGCGTCCCTTCTCCGGCGCCCGGACCATAAAGGGGTCGAACAGAACTTCGGCATCGGTTTCCTTGAGCAGGAACCAGTGCACAGCCGGGTGGCTCTCGATGACGTGATCAAGGTTCAGACGCTGACGCGGATGCAGGTCGCGCATGGTGCCGACTGTGTTCGGGTCTATCACAGGCGAGGCCTCGCTCGAGTTTGGGTTGCTGCAGCTGGAACCTGCTCCGCGAGCGCGTTCGCCTGGCGCCAACTGCTCGCATCGAATACGCGGCTCAGGCACCGGGAGCGCGCGCTGTCGATGTCCATTTTGGCCCTGTACATTTTGGCCCTGTCCATGATCTGGATAACGTCCTCACGCGTTAGCCCCGGATACAGCGGGAGGTCCACACGGGCCCGGATCGCGTCTCTGGAATATCCGAGAGTGCGGAACGCCCCAATCGCAGGATAGCCGACGTTGAGGGCTTCGCAGAACCATTGCTGATCCTTCTTTCCCCGCTGGGAGAGCTTGCGGGAATCTCTGGCACTGAATCCGAGTAGATCGCCGTTTTCACCCCGCGCTGGGCGTATGGACCTATGGGCATACTTCTGGACGACATCGAAAGGCACCCGGATTGGCAGACGCGACCAGGTATCACGGATGGGCGCGAATGAGGGGAATACCCGGAGTGCTTGGATCTCGGGATGATGGGTGCGAAACAGCCCAATCGGGCCCAGTTGATCCGGCTGAAACTCATCGCCCAGGTCCAATGCGAGTTTCCATCGATTCAGGTCTCGGCCGCTTGCGCCCAGCGGGGACAGGAACGGATTCACGACCAGCTCGAAATCATCTCGCCGCATGAAGATCCAGGCGACGCCCCCGTCGTCGTCTTTGATCGGTGTGTGGTCGGGGCCTTCGGGAGGGCCGATTAAAGGAAGCTCGTCTTTCGCTGGTGTCGAGGTGCGATTTTGCATGATTATTCGGCTCTACATCCGGGGGCGAGAGCAGTGCCGCGGTGCGGCGATTGCGGATGCGCCGACTTCTGCATTGCCAGCCGCCTGGAGTTCCCTCGACAGGGTGCGCGCGCAGGCATCCTCGAGCCAGTGCTTGCCCAGGGTCCATTGAGAGGGCTCGGGAGACATTCGCTCCGCGACGCGGGCAAGATCTCGAATACTTGGAAGCGGCTGCTCCGCCAGCGGAAAGTCTGGACTCTGTGTGTCGGCCACCGCATGGAATAGCCGAAGGTTTTCGTGAACGTTTTCGCGCTCCCAACCTGAGGCTTCGGACGCGAAAGCGGGATTTAGCTTAGAGAGATGAAGCATCCCAGTCCGAGAGTTATTTGGGAGGATGAGGGGGATCTCCGAAGGGCGAGGGCCCGTCCTCAGGATTGAGATGAAGCTGTCTCGATAGCCATCCGAATCCAGAGTCGGAGCATTTCGTTGGCAGCCAAGGAAAAACCGCCCCATCTTTCCAGATTCTTCGAGTGTGTAGCTCAAACAGTCCATCGGGATCGCGCTTGGGATCGATCTGGGAAGCGAAAGACTCGCCATCTCACTGTTCGGGGTCGCCACCTCAATGGTCACCACCGTGCCCGCCTTCAGCGTCTGCCAGGCGCGGAATTCCGCCTCGAGCCATTCAGCGCCCGCGATGGGGTATTCCTCTGTGTTTCCGCTTCCTGGCGATAAGTGGTACCAGCCCGGGCGGTCGGGGGCGGGTTGCGCATAGGGCGCGAACAGGAGATCGAACTCATGGCGCCGCATCCAGATCCATGCCCGGTCTTTGCGATCGTCTGCTGAGTATGGGATCTCGTCAGACGAGGAAAACCAATCATTGAGGGTTGGGGTGACCCGGATGCAATCGTCCAGGCAGCTCATAGCCGAGGCCTCCGGAGGGTGGCCCCAGAGGTCTCGGCCGCGTCTGGAGTTACCGCGGCATTCGCGGCGCCCTGGAGGTCCCGGGCGATCTTGAGGTTGGCGGCATGCTCCAGCCATCGGGCTGGGATGGGATCGACCGCCTCGTTCGATTGTTGTGCTTCGAGCAGGCGGCGATGGGTGAGCGGCGGCTGTTTTGTCAGCGCGATATCGCTTTTCTGCATGCCCAAATCAAAGGAAAGCTGGTCGGCTGATACGGATTGATTCGAAATCGATTGGCGAGAGCGGGAGTAGAACCACGAAAGATCCGCCTCGCCGGTTTGGGCGTCCAGTTTCAGAACCCGGCCGGGAAGCTTTTCTGGCCCCCAGTGCATATCAAGATGAGGCAAGAAAACCTCTTTGCTATCAAGCGCGGGGGCGCGGACCGAACCGAAAGAGACCGAAATGGATTGCGTTTTTCCAGTCGGCACCGTGTCGTTCTGGCTCACCGAGACCCAGTCGATCGGAACACAAGTGGGCAGAGAGCGAGCGCTCGGCCTCATCAGGCCGTTAGGTGTTGCGACCTCGAGGATGACCAGGTCGCGGCCGTTTTCCGTTTGCCAGGGACGAATCTTGGACCCGATCCATGATGGGCCTCCAACGGGGTCTTCGGGATCCAGGCCCCCGCCAAGGGACGTCATCTCATACCAGTCGGGATGGTCCGGGCTCTGTGCGAGATAAGGATCCATCAGCCAGTCGTAGTTCTCGCGCTGCATCCAGATCCAAAGCCGATTGCCCTCGCTGTTGTCGCCGCCGGGTTGGCTCAGAAGGTAGTCGTTCGAAAACAGGGCATACGGGACGCGCGCAATGGCGATCTTCGATTGGGAGGGCGAGCGATCGGGGGGCGAAGGCATCATTGCATCCGATGGCACGCACGAGCGAGCGCATTGGCGGCGGGCCCGGCCCCTTCCGCTGCCTTGATCTCGCACAGGCACCCTTTGTGAATGATGAAGTCGCTCATGCCGCTCCCTTGATTAGATCCGTGGTCGTGGTCGTGCTGGCGCGCTCGGGGCATCGCACGCGGATTCGTTGAGCGCCTGGCGCCGTTTTTCCAGGACCTGGCGACCCGCCTCTTCTGGTGATTTGATGGTGCTTAGGCCGAAGGGGGCATCGGTATCGTTGAGAAAGATTGCTCGCGGATTGCGGTGCTCGGCCAACCCGTGGCGAACGAGCGAGTTCACGAACCCAATGAATTCCTCGGCATCGAATGGGTCGAGCTCACAGGGATCCTCGCCGCGGTCTAGCGCGCTTTCGGCTAGCGAGAGAACGTAGCGATTCATTTCCTTCGTGAGGTTCAGGTCCTGGGTCGCCACCAGGTGGTTGTCCGCGTTGTCGTATTCGTCCCCCAGGTGGACCAGAAGGTTGAAGGCCTCCCCTGTTCGGATGATTTCTTCGGGGCGATTGGTCCCGTCATTCATGGAGGCTCCTTTTCGCTACAAACGCGACGCTTTCCGGTCGAGGAAGGGGCGTAAGAACGCGTATTCCAAGTCTCTTGCCGGCCCTGCTTCTCAGGTCGAATAAACAATATCACATACGGTTTTCAAGGGTCAGCAGGCAGGCCCCTAAAGCCGCATACGAACACGCTGCACGGGGTGCTCTAAGCGACCTGAGGCGTGCAAAGCGACATCCTTCAAATCCGCCTGGGCAGCATGCGCCTGGCAGACATGAAGGAGTGATGACCTAAACGCGAGGTCGCTTTCGTCCAGGTTGGGACCTAGGCCGGGCGGAATGGATTCATGCAGCCGCAGCATTTCCGAGACCGCTCGCTCTGTCTGCCTGGCAAGAAAGAGTTCGTCACTGCCGGTGACGCCGAAGAATCCACATAACCCCGCCATGGAGTCGCACTCGCGCACATCCGGAGTAGCGCCACGGGTCGCCGCGTGATCGATGGAGTCCCAGCCCGTCGCCTCCAGGCCGGAGCCGATCGCGTTCAGTGCCATGGACGAATGCGCAGCGCCCTTCTTGCCGTATGGAGGGGATAGATCATAGCGGTGCTGGATAGTGCGGAACTTGCCATTTGCGCGCTTTCCGCAGGGCTCCCGGAACATGGTTAGGTCATAGGCCTCGCCATTACGGGAAACCAAATCCATGGGCACCGGGAAAGTCGGGCACAGCACGCGACCGTAAGCCATCGCGAGGTGGAGATGAAATTCAGGGCGAGTGTCGGCGTCGATGTGGATGCAGACCACCCGCCCGTCACGGGAGCCCCCGAGCTCTCGCATCCGAAAGCCTTCGTATTTCTCCGTCAGATTGAGGGCGGCGCCCGGATTCGCGCGGGGATTTACTGCCATCGCCGCCTCAGCGACCCCGCGAAAGGTAAGGGGTGGTTCTACACGGTTCCCATTGATCTCGCGTGCGAATGGCTTGATCAGCCGCTCGCAGTGCGAACGGTACATCCAGAGAACCCCCGAAGACGGTGAGAACGATTCCAGCGCATCCGCAAGGGGCTTCGAGTAGTCATTCGGTTGGGGCATGCCGTACCTCGCGCAGGCTCGTTGGGTGGGGCATGAAGATGCAGCCCGATACAGATTCCCATACAATACCACTTACGGAATGTCTGTCAGGTCTCAGTAGAGGAATCGAAATGGAAGCCGTGCCCCGCCCCGTTGCGCCCTGCCCGGCCGATCACGCAATCTTCGATCGCATCGGATGGCATCCAACCGAGGATGCGACGCCAGGGTGCCCGTTTCACTCGATCTCGAAGCTCACCAACCGGTTCCAGGTTGCGATGTGGGACGAGCGCAAGGATCGGCTTCACAAGGAGGTCGTATATGGCGAGGGCGTGGATGCGCTAAGGGAAGCGATCTCGATCCGCAACGCGTTGTGCAAGGCTCTCCCCTTTCGCGCCAAATACATCGCCATCGACCACCCGAGAACGGAAGACGATGCCACCCGGAGCAATACCGGATACATGCGAATCTATCGGGTGCCGACCAAAAAGGGCGAGCGCGTGGATCTTCACTACCGCTGCCCGGAAACCGGGGGTGTGCGCAAAGCACGCTTTCCGTTCGCGACCTCCCGCAACCCCATCTCGTATGAAGCCGCGATTGATAAGGCGCTCCGAATGAGGCGGCAGACCAATGCCGCGGTCATTCCCGTCATTGACGCCTACAACCGACTCGCCAAGGAAGCGTTCATGGTGCTCGCGCGCCGGGAATGGGAAGACCTCGAGCCGCGGATTCAGCGTCTTCAGTGTTTCGACCCCGAGCGATGGGCGCGCGCCCGAGCCCTGGCCGGAGACTGCCCCTAAGAACCCTAGACCTGGCTCCATTGGATCCATATTGGGTGTCGGCAATAATTTGCAGTTTAGTGTACAAATTTGTACACTTATTTGCAGAATAAGGCGCAGACAAGAGGGGCCGAGTAATGGGAAGGAACGCCAAGCCGACGCACTGGACGCAGAAGGAAAAGCTGGAGCTGGGGCAGCGGCTCCAGAGTTATGTCCTCGAGGCCCTGGCGCGCGTCACGCAGTGGTCGCCGGATGATGTCGCGTTTCAGGGCGGTACCGCACTGCACATGGGGCATCAGAGCCCGCGGCGCTCGGAGGACCTCGATTTCCTGATTAGCCAGGACCTGGTCGGCAATAGCCTGGTCGAGACGATGCGCAAGGTCCGCCGGCGCGTAGAGGCCGCGTTTGTGGCCGAGGACGCCAGCGCCCAGGTCGAGATGAAGGAGAAGGTAGGTCGCGAGGGCAACCCCTTGGAGCTGTTCGAGTTCAAGTATTCCGTCGCCGGACGCCTCGGCAAGGCCATGACCAAGGTTGAATACTGGCCGGCCGAGCGCGAGAAGGTCCAGGAATACAATGCGCAGGTGCGGCCGCTGGCGCGTCCGGATGGCCATTCGACGCCCTTCCCCGTTGCGGATACCGACTCGATTCTCGCCGACAAACTGTTTGCGCTCACGGCGCGCCCGCGCACGAAGTATCGCGATGTCCACGACATTGCCTGGCTCGTGCACGAGAGCCGGGACCGGGCGACCCTCACGGAGTCGTTGTCTCAGGATTCCATGGTTGAGCGGTACTTCGTGAGTGCCTCGCTCTACTCGAAGGCAGACTGGACGGCGCAAGACCTCCTGGACACGGCCCGAGAACATCAGCGGGGCATGGAAGCGTTCGCCCGCGCCGACGTGGACGAGCACGTCCAGGGCGCAAAGGACGAGCTGGAGGCCTTTCTCCCGGAGCACTACAGCCCGTCCGATGTCGATGCCCTCGCCCGCAGCTGGGTCGAGAACACCCAGAAGGCGGCATCGGCCTTTGCCGCCAACCTCGGGCGAGCCCTCGAGGAGGACGCCAAGGCTCGCGCGCTCTGCGAAACCCTTTTGAGCAGTAAGCCCGAGCTGGCCCCGGAACCCCCTCGCCCGCGGCGAATGGGGCCCTAGTAGGCTGGAATTGGAAACCATCGTCGTGAAATACATCTCCACAAAAGACCGCCTGCTGAGGATGGCGCCCTGGTTCCACCTGAATGATTTTGTTCGGGTTCAGGGCGTTGAGCCAACGCAGGCTCGGACGATGCTTCGGCGCATGGCGCAGGGGCACTGGATTCGGCCGCTTGGTGGGCGCACGGGGGTCTACTTCAATGTCGCCGCCTACCCAGATGCTGAGGACAATCACTACCGTGAGGCCGTGCGTAGCGCGGTACCTTCAGCGATCGAGATCGGCATTGGGCCTCTGCGTGATGCCGGCTGGATCACTCAGTGTCCGCGGACCCTTGAGGTGGCGTCACTGCACAGCAGGGGGGCGCCCAGAATGGAGCGGGCCCGAGCGGTTCATCGTCCTCGGTCCTGGTATGCCCTGATGCAGGCCCATCTCGAGCCCGACAGCGAAGGACTTCCTCGCCTGTCTGCGCCGGCGGCGCTTGCGGATCGGTGGGTCTACCAGGATGGCTGGGCCCCTGAAGAAGGCGATCTCTACTGGGAGGACGAAGACGAGATTCTCGTCCAGGAGCTGATGGGAGATCTCAGAAAAGTCAGGAAGCAGAAACCGCACAAGGAGAGAAAAGCATCATGAAAGCAGCGAAGCCATCAAATGGACGAGCCCTCGCTCCCTTGCCCTGGATCCTTGCGGCCGGGTTGATCGCGACCATCGGCCTTTCAGGCTGTAGCAGCGAGACCGATGGGATCGATGCCTTCATCGAGCATCACCAAAAGAACGATGCGGTCCTGACCCGGGATTACGCGGAGGCAAGGCGGATGATGGGTCGGCCCCATCCGGCTGAGGTCGCGGATGCCTTCACCGATCGCTGTATTGCCGAGAGCGTGCAGCACTGGAATGACGATACCTGGGGCGGCTACCCGGGGTTGTCCGTTATCTGCGAGCCCGAAGGTACGAGCCCCGCGGTCGAGCAATACGTGAGGCTGGGGACCATGACCCGGGAGGCCGAGGACCTGATCGAGCCAGGGGTGGAGCTTGCGTACGTCGGCGAGCCCTTGGGGGTCGTCTACATCTACCCGCCGGGATCACGAGTCGCCATGCTGGGCTTTACCGCTCGGTCCTCGCGCGCGCTCATCTGTCCTTCTGAGGAGGATCAATGCACCCTGTTTGATGGCACAGAGCCAGACGACTAATAGGCTGGCGTGATCCGCGGCGTCTGCAGGGCGTCGCGGCTCTTATCCGATGCGGGCGGCATAGCCCGGCCTTGGTCCGCCAGCGCCCGCTTCTTGGTCTCGATTGTATCGATGCCCAGTCAGAGGATCCCGATTACATCCGCATGCCGCGGCGCGCGGCCGGAGCAGCGACGGGTTCGATCTGGCCGACGTGCTTTTCGGGGACCGGGACCCCGTAGTGTTCGGCCTCTGAGCCATAAAACGACCCCATAGTCCGATTCACGTAGGCGTCATCATTCAGCACCCATCGACCACCCTGAGGGTCGTCCAGGCGAATGCAGGCGATGCCGGCTTCGACCGGGACCTCAATGGTGGCGCCACCCGGGGAACGATACTGAGCCTTGAAGGCTTCCTGGGTGACGCCGGTGTGGGTTCCTTCTGTTCTTGTAGAGGCCATCGTCCGTTTCCTTATTTGTCATGGTGTTCTGGAAGATTATCCAGAGTGATATTGTTTTGTCTAGCGGGCCATCTGGAGATGCTGCCAGAGATCGCCCGATTCAAGTCGGTTAGTCGCGACTATATTCCGCCCACAGGCGGTCCAGGATGAACGCAGCGCCGGCATCGGAGCGCACCCAGGCGCCATCAACATAGCTGCCAGCACCATATCCAAGCTTGGCCGTATGCCCGCGCGCTTGCAGCCAGTTCGCAAAGGCGTCGGACTCCGGAGTGTCGATGCCCAGTACGATTTCGTGAGTGGCCGGATGATCGCCTATAGGCGCGGCCGCGTTCGTGTTCTCTCGCATGTCGACTCCGAAACATTGTTGAGCTCCTGCTGACGCACTCGCGCGAACAGCGGAGCGAGTTCATTCGTGGCGCTGTGCGTCTTCTCGGCCATGCGCGCCGTCAGCAGGAAAGGTTGAGTGTTGGCCTCAGGCCCCAGAGAGGCGGTGGGATGGGCTCTATCGTCGTGCTGCGCGACCCTAAGTGTCATCCTGATGACATCCCCCTGGACCTTTTCCAGGCGCAAGACGGAAGGGATGGCCGCACCGTGGCGGTCGGAGCCTCGCAGGTCGTAGAATGCGGTCCAATCTAGGTCCTGCAGATGCTCGAGCTGCCGTTTCAGACGGTCTCCAGCGCCAGCCGACTCCAGTATCGGAATCAGGTCGATGTTTGAGTGGCCCGCAACAGAGAGACTGGGGCGTCCGCTGTCAGGGTCGTGTTCGACCGCCAATTCCTGCCCCGAAAACGTACGGGCGCCGGGTGTGACATGCGATGCCGAATGCCGCAGGATGTCCGAGATTTTCTCGTATGCCGGGTCGCCGTACCGAAAGGAAACCTGGTATTCGGTTTCCTCCGGCTCTGGAACGATCTCGCCGATATGGTGGATCAGCAACCCCTCGCCCTCCTTCGGGCGCTCCACCTGGAGCATGCCCGAGAACATGTAGTCCCGATGAGTTGCCTGCATGTCAGGTTGATGTTCCACCAAGCACTCCGCCAGTGAGAGCACGGCCGACGGGAGGGGTATGGAGCGCTCGTCATCCGGTGCCTCATTGCTTCGTAGGTCCAAGGGGCGCAGCTCGAGATCGAGGCCCCACCCGCTGAGCAGCGGCCTGGATTCCGGATCCTCAACCGAAACATTGGCGAAGAATGAGAATGCGTGGCCGGCCATAAGGTGGCGAGCGAGTGTATCGAGAAGTGGTTCGTGAGCCTCTTGATGGTTCATGTCAAAGCCTTGGGCGAGCCCGGGTGATGGAGGCTGGCTGCGCCTCACTTGCAATCGAGGCTGCCGCCAGTCGATTCAGCTCAGCCAGGATCAAGGGGGCCAGATTGGTGAGCTCTTTGCGCGACAGAATTACGGGATTGTCCGGGCCCGCTGGGGATTGATCGATCTTGCGAGGGGTGATGGACGAATCGCAGGTCGTGTAGTCCAGATCGATGCGTAGTGACAGGTCGCCGGCCTCCAAATACGGATCAAGGCCTTCCGGCGGGGCCTCCACAGAAAACCGGATGGACTCGATTTTGGGGGCTCCGAACTCGGCCGCATCGTTCTGCGGAATTTGCATGGAGTTGATGATGGCCTGATCAAGATCCAGGTGCTCTCGCAGCAGCTCGCGCAAGTCCAGGCCTTCAAGAGATCGGGATCGGATCTCTTTAAGGGCGCCCCGCCGCCCGGTCGTTGGGGTATGCAAGTATAGATCGTCCAGTTCGACCTGGATCGGGAACTGCCCCATGATTTCGTCTTCGTCCGGCGTGGGGTACCCCCCCAGTTCCATCTCAACCAGGGTCTTCGCCAGCCATCTCTTGTCGCCATTCGAGGCTGGGATCGGATAACGCGACGACGCAGAGGAAGTCCGCGCAGGGGGCGTAATGTCAGCCCTTAAGGCAACCTGAATCGACCCATTAGGGGTCAAGGAGAAACCTGCCGTGCCTTCCCAATGGTCTCGGTCGGGGTCGACCCCAACCGCGGCAATCGACTCCTTTACAAGCTCATCAAGGGCGCTGCGTAGCTGATGGCCTGGATCCTTTGGCCTTCTGTCGGTGATGCCAAGTTCGGCAGGCAGCGGATGCGTTATGTAAGCAAGGCCGGTCCCGGTGTCGGCCAGGAAAGAGGCGTGCACGGTCGCTCCTCTCCAGAGCCTCTCCACAAAATGCTCAAAATCGGTTCTCTCTTCCGGCATCAAGTGTGCTCCGGTTACATACGTGGACGGGGTCGAGCCAGGGGGGAGCCCACACCTGGGTCGCGCACCTCGCGGCTCAGGGAAGCATGCAGAAGACTCGATACCAGAGGGCCGAGGTCCTCTTGAAGGTCCTCATCTTGATCGATCTCGTTCCGCGTTAGTGCCAGCGGCCGTTCGAGAGAACCCGGGGTCAGGCTTGAAGTCGGGTGCGACTCCCAGGGGTGCTCCGCGACCACAAGTACCATCCGGAGCTCCCCGCCTCGATGCCGTTCGATCTGGATTCGAGATGGGTGGGTGGCTCCGGATCGGTCCGCGCCCTCCAGTTTGAGGAATGACTCACGGTCGCCGTCGCGCACGCCATCAAAAATGGACTGCAGCTGCGAACGATTTCCGCACTCAAGGGCGACCCGGGCTAGATCGAGGTCGCCACCCCCTTGAACGCGCATGCTGAGTTCGCCGTTAGGGTTTCGCTCAACCCGGATCTCATCGTCCCGCAGAATCAGGGCGCCCGGCGCAAAGCGTGATCCTGAGTGTTCAATCAGGTGGTTCATGGCGCTGTAGGCGGCGTGGCCCGGTGAGATCGAGACGTGCTGCAAGGACTCCGCCGGATTCAGGAGAAATTCGCCTTCATGCGCCAGGACCAGCGCCCCGGTCGAGGGATCGAGGCGGATCTCGACCCATCCAGCGAACGCATAGTCGAAATCGAAAGGCTGTTTTGCGCCAAGATAATCCACCAAAGGCTTGGCGACTGCGGCGAGAGCTTGTGGGACTGGATCAGAGGATGCGGGAGGTATGGCCTCTAGGCTTCGCTCATGCGCCGGTTGCAGTGCAAGCGCCCGGCCCTGTGCTTTCAACTCAGGGAATCCTCCCGGATCGCTGACTTCGACGCGCGCACGAAAGGATGCGGCGCCGCCTTCATGAAGGTGCTGGGCGACCAGGGCGAGTGTATGGGTGGGGCCTGAATGTGCGCTCATTTCAGCCTCAAAGTCGGGCCCTAGGGCGCCTGGAGTGCTCAGTTAGCGCGGCGCTCGAGTCTGCAGTCTGGTGCAGGTCGCGCGCCAGAATCCGCGAAAGTAGCTCCGGGATCTTTCCCGGGAGTTCGGGAATTCGGTCCGGGCGAGACCGGCCGACGTGCACGGGTGCCATATTGGCGTTTTCTCCGCGAGTGACCGGGTGAAGTGGAGCAGCCTCGTGCTGATGGAGCGTCACGGTTAACTCCAGGGGGGCGTGATCCTTTTCGCTCACGGCTACTCGGGAGAAATGCACCGCATTGTTCCGCGCAGGACCCTCGAGCTTGAAGAATTGTTCAAGAGGGACGTCGTGCTCCACGGATGCGTGCAGGAGCGCCTGAAGATCCGGGTAGGCGTCACAGGCCTGCTGGATCAGGGGTGAGATATCGACCATCTCGCCTCTGTGCGGGGCATACGCCCTCACTTCGCCCTCCTCCAGACGGATCAGATCGAGTCCGGAGTGCCGGGAAAGCGCACTCCAACCCTGGTCCCGAAAATCACGGCCATGAATAAACGGACAAAGCGCCGATTCCTCCTTCAGGCCGTCTAGATCGAGAGCCAGGTTATAGGTCTTGGGTTTGGGCTCGCCCCGCAGAGAGAGGTCGAAATCGAGTTTGAGGCCGGCTGTCTCATCGCGAACGACCGACACATCGAAAACGCCCTCGTAGTGGGACTCCCCTTTGGTTGAAAGGGATCGGTTCAGATGGGCGGAGAGCGCTTCCGCCAGCGGCGTTAAGAGCTCGTCTGCAGTTGATTGTTGAGGCGGGGAGAAGCCCTGATCACTCGGAAATCGAATGCCTTTGACGATCCCGAGGAGATCGGGATCATCCGCAAACGGGAAGACCTCGATGATTCCCGAGACCTGGCAGGAAAGCGTCTCGCCGGCAAGCAGCCGGTCAATGCAGGAGTCGAGAGGCGCCGTCACGGGCCCCTCCGGATCGTTCTCGGTGTCGGGGTCGGATAGACGCCACCGGGGATCTTGAGCGGGCGCCCCAGCACCTGTTCGGCAAACGCCTGAGCGGGGGCCCATTCGCCAGGGTCCCCATCCGACCGGATGCGGAGGGCCCCAGGAGCGCGGTCTTCCGCTACGATCAGGGATGCGCACACCATCAAGTCATAAGGCTTGCGGGCGGTTTTGCAAAAACCTTCGAGTGAGTGTTGGCTGTCCTTGAGTCGGTTGAGGCTGAAAGATTCGTGGGAGAGGTCCTCTTCATCGCCCCCATCCCCCGGGGCGCACCCATTGAATGCGATCGTTTCGTGCTTGGGGTCATAGATCTGCTCGGCAGGGAGATCCGGGTCTAACCCGGTAATGGCCAGCGGCGCGTCTCGATAGTACCCGCCGGCGGATTCAGAGTGTTTCGGCAGCCTGGCCTGCAGGGCGCGGATGTCGTTTACGGTCCCCGACCATTCATCTTCGGTGAAGTCCCGTTGCTGTTTCATGTAGTGCGCATAACCCATGCTGAAACCGTCCTCTTGTGAGCTAAGGGCCGCGTCGGATGGTGCGCGGAGTCGGCGCCGGGAATACCCCGGCAGGAATTTTTAAGGGGCGGCCAAGCGTGTGCTCGGCAAAGGCCTGGGCGGGAGCCCAGTCTTTGGGCTCGCCATGGGATGTGATCGAGAGCGCGGCCGGGGCCCGGTCGTAGGCCGCAATCAGCGTTGCGCACACCATGATGTCGTAAGGCTTTCGGGCGGTATTGCACGCGTTCCCCAGCAGGCTCGGGCTCCGCGTAGAGCGGTTCAGCACGAAGTAGCCAAAATTCACCCCCTTGACCGCTCCATACGAGATACCGGGCGACGCGTCGATGAAGACGATACGCTCCTCCTTGGAATCGAAAATTCGCTCAGGATGCTCATCAGAAACCCCCTCCAGGATCACTGGGTCACGCATGAGATTGAGCCCGCTAGGATCCGATAGCGTGCCCAGGTTGGCCTGAAGGGACAGCGCATCCTTGACGACGCCAGCCCACTCGTCGCTGGAAAAATCGCGCTGAAGCTTGAATTTGTGGGCGTAGCGCATGGCTGGAATCTCGTTTCGGTCGGCTTGGCTACAGGCGCGGTCGCGGGCGATGTGGCGCGGAATGAATAGCCGAAACTTCATCGCGAAGGGACCGATTTTGAGCGCCCATAAGACGGCCGCGGAAGGCCGCGCTGCCTTCCTCAATGCGATTGCGCGTGCGCTCATCCGGCTCCGACGTGATCAGATCCCCCAGAACGGCAAGGCAGAATGAAGGGGTCACCTTCTGGTAAGCCCCAGGCGTCGGAATACGGGTGAGCCCTGTACTCGCGCGCCATGTGTCCTGGTAGCGCTGCATCGAGCGCGTGTCACCGGTCGCGAGAATATCGTTGGCATCCCAGTCCCCGGAAAGGATCTGGTCGACGGAAGATGAAGAGTGGCGGCTCTCAGTCGATTGCCGGCCATCCCCAGCCGGGAAATGGATGTATTGCCGCAGATTCACCTCGCCATCCTGCTCATCCTGGAGCCACTCGGGGCGATAGCACGCCATATGCATGATCGAGCCCTCCGAGAAATGAACGACGTCGCCACCAAGAAACGGGATCCATTCCAAGATGTCACGAAGGTCCTCGGCGCCTGGGGATGCCAGGTCCCTTCTGGCGTCAAAGTGCTCGACCAACAGAACGGTGTCCGATTCGCTGGACGGCCCCCGGAGAATCTGGTGGTCGGAAATTGGCGCGCAAGGCTGAAGAATGCGCTCAAAATGAACTTTCCCAATGAGCAAGAGATCGCCGGTGCCTCGCGGCTCAAGGGCTTCGCGAACGGATGGGTGCGGCATCATGCGGCTCGCCCTAGCCGCAGGACGCGAAAAGCCCGAGGCTGATTCGGTCCGCCAAATTCGATGGATCGCAGAGTGCGATCAACACTGGAGTGTAATTGAGACTCCATAATCCTTGGCCTCCTAGGAACGCTCACAGTCGTGGCCGCTGACGCGGCCTTTGATCGGTTGGGTTTACGGAGCTGGAGAGCGCCCTGGATTGCTCGGCTGCGAAGGCCGCGGGGATCCATTTCTTTTCGATCTCTTCCGGGTCCGGCATTTCAGTGAGTCGGCGCCTCGGGATGCCCAATGAATGCGCCAAATGCGAATCCCTCAACCCCTGCTCTAGGGTGCCCCGGGGAGGCGCCAGGGCCTCGACTTGCTGAAGCTGACTGCCCCCGGTCATGCGCTCGTAGTCCGCAAGTGCCGCCAAGTTGAAGCCCCCGTTGCGAGAGGCATCTGCATAAAGATTCGACAGGACGTCGCTGCTGGTGGCCCGAACGGGTACGCGGGCATGCATGCGGCGGACAAGATCCTGTGAATCCTCGTAAGACCGCATGATCACGATTGACCCGGGAGTGATTACGTCGAAATCGATCGAGGCCGGGAGGCAGATCGAGAACTGCTTCGGATACCCTTTCATGCGCAAGGCCATGATGGCTCCTCCGGGGTGGGCGAACGGCTCCACCTGGGAGCAAACCTCGCGAAGGATCGATCCCGTGTCGTTCAGGGTGAATCGATTCGGTGCGCCCGCCTGGTCCAGCGCGGGCCGAAACAGAAAGTCGAAGTCGCGCCGCTTCATTAGCACCCAGCCGACATCGGGCTCAGCCGCTCCGGGTTCAACGGGGAGGCTGGGCTCATCGGGCGCCTCAAGAAGGGGTGGCTCCCATCTTTCCGGGATCACGCTTGAGAATTCCGCAGTGCGCGCCTGATGAGGCGTCTTGAGAGACGATAAAGATCCCACCAGGGGATTGGGCGCGACTGCAGGAATGGGGTCTCCACCCAGGCTCCGTTGTCCATCTGCCACTGCAGGCGCCCATCCGGCATTAGCCGGCGCCAGCTGGTGGTCACCACGGCACATGAGTCGCAAAGTCCGGCCGCCTCAATAACGTGCGTATGCTCAATCGGGGTCAAGATTCGGAACCTGCACTGAGGGGTTGGAACGCTCTCCCCGCAGGCTGAGCACGAAATCCGATACCCCGTTAGTGCGCTCCCGTTTGGGAGCCTGACCGGAAAGGCTGCCTCGTGCGTGACACCCTCATGGAGGAGGCTCGGCTCCCCTGGTGTCACAGGTCGAAGGTTAGCGTCACCACCAGCATTCATGCGTCTGCGCCATGTCGGAAGTCACCGCAGATTAGATCATGCAGCCCATAAACGCAAGAACAATACCACTTATGGTTAATTCGCGCTACATTCTCGGGCGCGCAGGGCTGGCGGCGGCTGGGGATGGGGAGGCGTTGCTGTTCATTCTTTCGGCCATTGATTGAGCGCGAGCAAAGGCCGCCGCATCGGCAATGCCAGAATCCAGGATTTCCTGTTCGCTCAGGGTCCAGTTTTCGCGCTGCGGCTCGCCAAACTCGGTCTCGTACACGGCGTTGCCTTCATCTTCGCTCCCCGCGACAAGGGTATCCTCGCCAAAGGCCGATTCGCTCACGGCAGTGACCCCTAGGCGACCTTCGGCGAAAGCCGCAGCGTCCCCACGCAGCGTCGCAGATCCATTCGAACCTTCATCAACCTCCCAACCTGGAAATAGATCGCAGTGTCGATCTTCGGCGAGCACCCCAAGCTCCTCCACGAACGAGCAGGACGGCGCTTCGGTTGAGGTTCCGACATGAAACGGCGAAGGCGAAACGAGCGCCTCGACCACCGAGCCGCTGTCTCCAGATCCGTTGATCGTGAATTCAAACTCGATCTCCCCCCTGAAAAAACGCGCTGCCAATTCCCGCCCCAGAAGGTCTTTCGAGGTGTCTTGTTCTGTCGTCATGGTCTATCTCCGTAGTGATGAGTGTCTTGGGGCGCCGATCACATCCGTCGCCGGAGCCTGCCCTCGTTCGCGGTAACCGAGGCCTGGCATGCGCTGATCTCTTCATGAGTCGCTGGTCGGTGGTAGGCGAATTGTGCCCGGCCGGTAACAACGCCAGGCAAGGGGGTGCCGTCTTCGCGGACCCAGTGGCGCTTCTCAAGGTTGAATGGAATCCCGATGAATTCGTAGACAACCCAGCGATCGCCCAGCTGTGCGGGCTCCCGAAGTGCCGGCGCAATGCCGCGAACAATGCTTCGGTTTGCCACCCGCTCAGCCACCTCTTCCTCGGACATCGAGTGGAATCCGGGGGCTGACGTGGATAGGTCGTATCGACTCACGAGGTCGTCAAACCGGGGAGCCAGATCCTCAAATCGAGTCACCCGCGGTTGAGCCTCGAGAAAATGAGATGGTTCGATCGTTCCGTCATGGAGAGAGGCTTCCAGGAAATGGAGCCACTGGGTTGCGACCTCATGCGGACTGGAGGTCTCTCGATCAATCCCTCGCTCCCTAAGGATGCGCTCCCACAGGACTCGTTCAAGGTCGAGGCCTTTTCCAGCGGGCACCATCCAAACGCGCCGATTTTCCCCCTGCTTCCCATCCCACCGGCCCCCAATCGCCTTGATGTCGGCATGCAGGGTGCGGCTGAATGGCCCCGAAAGAACCAAGATGGAGCCCTCGGCTCGGACGCTATAGCCAGCCGGAGTGTGCATGTTTGCTGCAGAGATCGAGGCCATATCGGCATCCGAGAGGCGGCCCGGCTTGGCCCCACTGGCACCATGCCCACCTGGGCGTGACTGAACCCGGTAGATCCTGCGCTTGCCGTCCGCCCCCGGATACTTGCTCAAACGGATCTCAGACCCCTTCTTGGAGGCCCGAGCAAGAAGCTTCTCGCGGTAGTCATCACTCTGCCCGGAGGCAATGGCTGGTCGGCTGGTCATGTCCGGATCTCGTGTCGAAGAATGTGCGATTACCGTATCACTTACGTTACACCGTGGGAAGCGAATCGACGCTAGAAGTGCTCTTCGCCAACGCCCCTCCACTGGGGGTCGAGGCCCGAGGCGATGATTTCGTCGGCTGAGTCCGCCAGCCCCAAAGATCGCGCGCCAACCGGTTCACGGCACGGGGACTTCAGGGCGCCATTGACGTCCGCCTCAGATGCTTTGTCGGTCGCGGCCCCGGGCATCGAGGGGGTGCGTTCCCCTGCAGCTTGCTTCACTTGGCTTCTCCTGTAGTTGGGCGAGCGAAAGGCAGCGATGCCGCTCTAAAGCTCGAAGACATGACATAGAATTGCGTAAGTGCTATTGTATCCGCTTACGCCAAAACGGGAAAGTCCGCTATGCAACAGATGCACGCACTGCTCCGAAACGTAATGGAAAACGGGGTGGACCGCCCCGATCGAACTGGGACGGGAACCCGCAGTGTGTTCGGGGCTCAGCAGCGCTTCGACCTCCGGCAGGGATTTCCGCTGGAAGCCGCAAAGTTCGTGCCCTTCAAGCTCATCGCCACCGAGCTACTGTGGTTCCTGAAAGGGAATCCAGACATCGCCTATCTACATGAGCATGAGAACCACATCTGGGACGAGTGGGCGAAGGATGACGGCACCTTTGGGCCGATTTACGGGAAACAGTGGCGGTCTTGGCCGACCGCGCTTCCGGTGGACCCTGACCGGGGGATTCATGCGGGGGGTATCGATCAAATCGCGATCGTGATCGACCAGCTCCTCACTAACCCGGATTCTCGCCGCATGCTGGTGAGCGCCTGGAACGTGTCGGACGTCGAGAGCGGTGATATGGCCCTGCCGCCGTGCCATGTTCTGTTCCAGTTCTACTCGGCGCCCATGACGTCGAATCAGCGGCTTGAGTGGCTTGACTGGAACGCCGGGGGGCGTGAGTCGCTGGATCTGCGCGGGGTCCAGGACGATGATCACTTGCACGCGGTTCTGAGCGAGGCTGGGGCACCATCAAGGGCGCTCTCCTGCCAGCTATACCAGCGGTCGGCGGACCTTTTTCTCGGCGGGTACTTCAACGTTCCCTCCTATGCGCTGCTCACCCAGATGATCGCCCAGGTGACGGGCCATGCCGTCGGGGACTTGGTCTGGTCGATCGGGGACGCGCACATCTACCACAACCATTTCGACCAGGTGAGCGAGCTCCTGGAGCGGCCGGACGACCTCCCCCTTCCCCGTCTCCGCATGGACACGGGCGTGACAGAAATTGACGACTTCAAGATCGATCATTTCTCGATCGAGGGGTACCAGCCGATGGCGACGATCAAGGCGCCGGTTGCGGTATGAGCCGGGGACGCTCGAATCGATCGCGGAACCAGGCGGCTGCGGCGCTCGCGGCAGCCGTCGCCCTGCTCTATGGGGCCATGATGGCTTCGAGTGCGTTCTTGGGGGTGTGGTCAGCATCCGCCCTCGCCATTGCTGTGTCCGCGAGCGGACTGGCTCTCCGAGTGCACCGTCAAGAATGCGGGTTCTATGTGTTTGGGCTTCTTTGGTCTGGCTTGCTCGCGTGGAGCATCTGGGCTATCGGCGATCAAACCGGAGGACTCTCGATCGTTGAGGCGGCACTTTCGCCGTATGGGGTTGCGCTGATCCTCGGCTCCTCTGTCGTCGGGCTGATGACATTTGGGATCACCCAGGATGTCGTGAGTGCTCTCTCGGGGCGGCGCTCCAGATCCCCCCTTCTTGTCGGATCCAAGAACCTTCCCGTTTAGGGCGTGTGCGCGCGAGAGGCGCCGAGTCGTGAACAATCATGCGCCCGGCCCCTCGCCCTAACCGCCGTCAATCCGGACGACGCGAATCTCCAGGCCGCAGCGATCGGCCGTGTCAATCATGTGGTGGGTGCCGCGACTATGGCCATCCCAGAAGGCGACCAGGTGTGTAGCGAGTCGCGCCATTGCGTGGTTCCTGTTCGGCCCAGCCTTCTTACCGAAGCGATCCCACTCTGCAGGCAGCCGGCGGAGCCGGAGCCCGTGCTGCACTGCAAACCTCTCTCCAAGGGAGTCGGCGCCTCGAGCGCCTCCGCTCACCACCGTCGCGTCGGGGTGATTCCCAAGAAGGTGAGTAAGCTTGGATTGAAGGCGTGTCCAGTCAGTGAAGGATCGACCGCCGGCGATAATCACCTGGATGGGCGTCGATTCCGGTGCCAGCGCCCTCCTCCAGACCCCGGGAAGATCGACGTTCATCGGGGCCCCCGCAAACAGGGCCGCCACCTGCTCGTCTGAATAGCTCATCAACCCGCGTCCGGAGCGCGCCACCTGGAATGGTATTTCAGGGTGCGCCCGGGCATGCCGAATAAACGCTTGCACCTCTTCGTGGATCTGCTCCAGAGGCAGGGGCCTAAGCCGGTCGTCTTTCGCGGGAATCGCGTACGAAGACCCAGATGGGCCGCGAGTAACGGACTCGTCCGCCCCTAGATTTCGTTTGGCGAACAAGGCGGCCCCGCGCCCATGGCGCCCGGCCAGGTCTGACCAGAAAGTCATCACCGGTTCCAAGGGGATCCGATCGTCCCACTCTCCTCTCGCGATCTCTGCCAGCACATCACCATGACATTCCTGTGGAGCGCAGTGGCATCCCAGCGTCTTGCCATGCAGCGAACGCCTCACAAGGCGAAGCAGCTCCGGCTGGCACTTGATCCACTCGCGAAATGCCTGGATGACGCGCTTGCGCTCTTCGTCACTTCGGTCCCGCATCACAAACGGATTCCCGAACGGGCTGCCTCGCCCGATGTAGACGTCGGCCGTATGCGTCGATACGTTCAGGACAACCGCCGAACGATGGGCGCCGCTGGTGCTGGACATCTTCCGACTGCATCCTTTGTCGCGAGGGACGGCTACATATTCTATGGCCCTATGAGTCCCGGGCTCCAAACAAAAAACCCGCGCTCATCTCTGAACGCGGGCTCTCGGCGCGAAGCCGCAAACGATTACTCAGCGAAGGACACGTAATCCGTGTGCAGCTGGCGGGCGACCTGGTGGCCACTCTCAGCCGCCATGCTCAGCCAGTACAGGGCGGTGTCCTCGTTCGCACCGATGTATTTGCCGTCCAGGTAGGCGACGCCGACCATGTACTGCGCACCAACGTGACCGGCATCGGCCGCGCGCTGCATCCAGTGCATTCCCAGTGCGTGATCAACGCTCACGCCTTTGCCCTGAAGGTACATCCGGCCGAGCGCAGCCATCGCAATCTCATTTCCGCCTTCCGCGGCCTCTTGGTAGGCCATGCGGGCGCGCACCGGGTTCTCGGTTACGCCGATACCGGATTCGTACAGATGGCCCAGGGAGGTCTTCGCGGACACATCACCCTGCAGAGCCTTTACGGAAATGGATTCGAACGCGTGGCGCTCTGCGTCCCACGCGGCGTTCGCGTTCGCGGTGCCGAAGGACAGGGCCATCAGGGTGGAAGAAATCAGAAGAGTGCTCAGCTTTTTCATTGTTTAGTCTCCATATAAAGGTGTGTTTAAGGGTTAAAAAGGTATTCGCCGGAAGGACGCTTGGTCCCGCTAACCAGCCAACTGCACATAGTATATCTGTTACGAAATCGGAATACAAGCAAAATCTAATAGACGGGCAAAGACATCTGCGTGAGATGCCGTTCGGCGACAAGGTAGAGAGCCCGGGAATCCGCGTCCTGAGGCCCTTTAAGGCTCTACAGGTTGCCCGATGGCCGCCTCGTACTCTGGGTCCAGCCCCGACCCGGTATCCAGATCAGGCGCCATCATTTTTGCGGAAACGTGCAAGAGACAAAGGAGATGAAGACCCGTGAATTCGCCAGGTAGGGCGTCTAGGCGGTACCGCTTGTCCGCGTTTCCAACTTCGATGCCCTGCTCGCCCTTCTCGGCAATTTCCGTCATGACCGCCAGGATTTGGTTGCGATCCATGCCCTCGAAACGCTCGAGGGCCCCCCTCATGTACATCACGGCATCGGGTCGCAGGCCACCCCCCGAATCGGACCGAAGATGAACCTCCATCATCCGGTTCACTTGCCGCCTCGCCTCCTCAGCGAGCTTGTGATCCGGGTGCTCGCGAATGAGGTCCTTGTAGGCCGAGGCAGCATCCTCTGTGCGGTGGCTGCCTTGTGCGGCGAGATTCTGTGCCAGGCCAAACAAACTATGCGGCTCGTTGGGCTGGGCCTCGAGGGCGGCCCGGAAGAGGCGCTCTCCCTCCTCCAGGGAGCCCTGCTGGCTTAGCAGTGCGGCCAAGTTCCGATTCGCCCAGTGGTAATCGGGCTGAACCCGGATCGCCTCGCGCAAGTTCATCTCGGCTGCTTCCGCCTTGTTCAGCTTCAAGAAAGATAGCGCGAGAGCGGTCCGCATCGCTGGGTCGTTAGGCGACATTTGCGCCGCCACCGTCAAGGGCTCAATCGACTCCCCTGGGCGCCCAAGCGAGGCCAGTGCGAGCCCTTGGTTGTACAGCAGGTCTGGGCTCGGAGTGATGAGAGACATTGCCTGCAGAAAAGGAAGCGCGTCGCTGTAGAAGCCGCTCTTCAGGAGGCCTTCGACATACTCCTGGGGATGCATTGAGGTGGGGCGGACGCCGACCCCGTAAACGTAATCCTCTTTGACCGCAATGCGTAGGCTATAACCTTCGCTCTTGTACATGGCGGAAACGTGGCGCCGCAGCGCCTCGCCGTAATCCGGGCTTCCGGGCAGAGGCAGGTTCGATGTATCGATCGCGCCCAAGGGGAGCTTGAAGGCGATTGGTGCCTCCTGATCGCGGCCTGTGCGTGAGCGTTTATTCATTGACATGCAGACCTATACTCCGGCCAGACCATGGTGATGTGCTGTGCGTGGTTCTCGCGGCTGTACCCAACTCCAAAGATCGAGAAGCCATCAAACTGAGGCTCGATTAGGACTTCAATCCTGGAATAGAAAGATCCCCCGCGGGCGATATCGAAACGTAGATTCTGAGGGTCAATGCCTGGATCCTTCGCGGCACGCGTCATATCGCCATAGTGATAGTTGCCGTAGTGGTCTCGGAATCCGGCGTCTTGCGTCTCTGGCATCCATGTCACGATGTCAAAATACGGATGATCATCAAGGTTGCAGATCATCACCGAAGGGGAAAACGAGCGCCCCTCAGACGGAGACGGCAAGAACGGGATCGACCTCTCCTCGTCCGGGGCGGCGTTTGCCAGCGGGCCAAGCCCGAGGGATAGAAGAAGAAACAGGATTCTGTGCATCATTGATCTCTCAGCCTCGGGATAGGTTGCCACTTGCACTCATTGCGGCGCCGCAGGCCAGACGTTGTGCTCCATCGTGAACACACTCTCTGGGGCGACCCGCTTCGGGCGAACCGTTGGCAGGCGGGCATGAAGGCGCGCGCGGACTCCCCTCGCCCATGAGGCCCCGTAATTCAGGGTGCATTCCGCCTCTAGTCGGGCCGCCTCGATCTCTCGGTGGCTGAGACATGGGGCCCCGATTTCTTCCGCCACTTTTTTCGTGGCTGCGCGCATCGCTCGGTCTTCGGCTGCGTCCCACTCCTGCAGCGACCGGCCGGCACGAAATGCCGCCGTTTTCATGAACGCGTCATAGAGTCGGCGCTCAAGAGGATGCAGAGGCGGAAGTGCGAAAGCGGGATCTGGAAGACTCCGACGCTCCGCATCCGTTCTTGGACGCGGATAGAGCGTAGAGCGAGAAAGCATCCTAAGGATCAGACTGGTAGCCCAGTAGCTTGCGAAATCAGGACGCCCAGCGGCTTCCCTCTTGGTCGCCAGGACCTCCTTGAGGGTCGGCTCCGGGAGTGCATAGCGCCGTGATACACCCATCGCGGCCTTGAAGACCGCCTCGATCTCTTTGCCTTGGCTCTCGTCCAGGGGGCGATCTGCCCGGCTGTCGGAGTCTTTCAGAAAAGCGTCATAAACATCGGCCGCCCACCGGTGACAGGGTCGCGAGATATCGTCCACGGATAGCATCAACTCAAATGCCTCAACAATTAGCCAAACGGGTTATGAAATACGGGCCCAGGCGGGCCCGTTCAAATAGAGAGGTTCAAAGAGGTTGCCTACCAGTCGTCGAACCCGAACTGCTCTTCCTCTTCATACCCGGCAATAACCCGAAGGCTGGCCTCAACGGCATCCGGAGAGCGGCGCAGGCGCATGAAGCTCCCATCCCCCAGCATGTTGAGATCCGGGAAGTGCAGCGCCTTTCGGTAGCGCATGCTCAGGGCTTCGACATCACTGCCTCGCACCATCACCTCGATCGGCACGGTCGCGGTGTGCCTTAGGCCGCGCACATCGACGGTGTCCAGATGATGAAGGTCGGCCGCATCTTCGTTAGCGCCATCCGCTTCACGAATCGCCACTCCGAAAATGGTGGTGTCCTGGCCGGGGATCTCGACCCGATAAACTTTGGTCACACCCTCTAGGCCAGCCTCGAGATTCGAGGTGACTTCAGTGAGGGCCTCGCTATAGGAGCCATGGCTTCCGAGCTCGAACGGCTGATGGAACCGCTCCATGCCGAACGAATAGCGATATCGGCTCAATTCGCGCTCTGTCAGGCCCTCTTCGGAGCCGAACTCTTTCTCGGCCCCGAGCGTATCGGCCAGCAGGCTCGACACGGAATCCAGTGGCTCTTCAATGCGGTACGCGTGTCCGAAATAGTCCAGGTTGTTGTAGCTCACCTGGATCTCGCCATTCACCGAAGTTACTGAGACGCGAATGGGCGCGATGTACCCGGCACGATCATGCGATCCAGCTGCAGCCAGGAGATCATTGTGCGTGACCACGACAACATGCCGCTGGTCGTTGATCGGGTACTCGCCGAGGAACTGGAAATTTGCCTCCTCCAGACGCTCGCGCACATTGGCGGCTTCCTCCGAAACATCGTGGCCAGATTCGGTATAGGCGAGAACGAGCGGGCGGTACGTGTCGCTCGCTACAGCGGGCGCCGTCGATACTGCCGCGGCCATAAGCAATCCGGTGACCCCGGAAAGCAAACGGAGCTTCTTGAATGCTTTCATTTGATATACCTGTAGTGCGTGTGGGAATGAGGAAAAAGCGGGCCCGAACGAAAGGAATCCGAATCAGGCCCGCCATCTCATGACGGGCTCGGTTAGAAGCGGTAGGCGTACCCGATCTCGAGCTCGTATTGACGCATCTCGATGGTGGCGTCCATGCCGTTTCCGATCGGGCCGGAAACGCTGTTTCGGGGCGCGTACATCGCCGCAAAGTTCAGCTCATGGTTGCTGTTGAACGCCTTGGTGAAGCCGAACGTGTAGTGGTCCGTCGTCACAGCCGGCGCCACGATATTGAACATGACTTCGTCGGACGAGATCGGGTTCTGGCCACGGTTGTAACCGACGCGCCAGGTCCAGTTGTTGCCGGCCTCGTACTGGGCGCCAAGTCGAAAGACGCCGATATCACGCCACCCAAAGCCGGGGCCGCCGGAAGCACCCAGGGGTTCGTGCGTATGCATCGTGTTCGAGATGGCATCGATATCGGAGTAGTTGATCCGCAGGTAATCCGCCGCGATCGTTAGGTTCGGGGTGGCTTCGACCGACACCCCTAGCCCCAGCGTCGACGGGATGTCGAAACTGCCACCACCGGCAAAGAGGCCGCTGTAGTCGCTGAACTTGCCGTTACGAATCTTGGAGCGATAGCTGCCGCCCAGCGTCACGGTGTCGGAAAGCTCCGCCTGGAAGCCCACTTGGGCGCCATAACCCCAGGTGGAATCCGTGCCATTGTCGCTAACACGCTCCGGGTCGTTGCTCATTTGGGCGAACTGGCCCAGACCCGTAGCACTGAAACGCTGGTGGCTGATGATCGGGCTGAAACCGACACTCACGCGCCCGCTTTCGGATTTCTGGGCATAGGTGGGAATGATCGCCAGCTGCTCCAGATTGACTCCAGCCGCGCCCCCGCAGAAGAGGCCGCCACCGCCCATATCGCATTCCGGGTTGCCGGTCGCAAATGCCGGGTACTCCGTATTCATGCCGCCGTTGCCAAGCAAGGCGATACCCCAGGAGCGGCGCTCATCGATCTGGCGGACGTACCCCATAGACGGGATGTTGAAGCTGCTGTTGCCGGACTCCACCTCCATCGAACCCTGAGGGCTATCGAGGGTGACGGAGCGCTTCGGGCGGAAATAGGACACCCCAATATCGAAGCGAGATTCCATGCCGGCAATGCCGGCCGGATTGGTGCCTGGGGCATAGGCATCCTGCGAGATAGCCATGCCAGTGCCACCCATTCCTTTCGCGGTAGTGCCGTAGCCATGGGCAAAGTAGCCATTCGTCGCGTGCGCGGAGCCAACGCCCCCCATGGCAATCCCGACCGCGGCAGCAACCAGGCTCCGGCGGATCACGTTTGCATTCATTTAACCTTCTCCCCTTCTTCGGTTTTATCCATAACAAGTACCGCCATATCTCGCCCCGGCTGGGTCAATCAGGCGCTCAAAAATTACGTATGCGTAGACCGCATGGGTATCGTGTTGCCAAAGTGATACCGTATGCATCATATCAGAACGGGGCCGAGATGAGCACCCCCGGCAGATTCGACTGAGACCTCTTTATTCTTGCGCGATGCGACCATGTGGGTCGGCTTGAACAAGCAGCCTGGGCGCCCCTTGCGGCCATATCGGAACGGCGCGCGCAACTAAGCGTGCGCGGCCATCTGCCGCGCCCAAGCGTCTTGAGGCCGTATCGCGGAACAGGGGCGAAGGGTCGGCTGGCGCTGGGCGTCGGCAATACCGAGATCATGTCTTAAGCGATATCGTTCCGTCTCTGTCGCGTGATAGCCTAATAAGAGAATAAGGCGCCAAAGAGGGCGATAATGATCGATGTCACCTACAATCAAATCATCCAGGAGGCACTTGGGAGCTTCCCCGGAAACACCCTTGACCGAGCGACTCCGGAATCGGCGGTTCTAGACCTTGAGGCGAATGAGCGGGGTCGCGACTTCTTTGCTGGGGATGTCCATGGGCACTTCGGAGATCTCGAGCGATCGCTCGACTTAATCGGGTTCGACTCAAGCAAAGACCGCTTGATCTGTGTCGGGGACCTTATTGATCGCGGCCCGGATTCCGAGCGGTCCCTAGAGTGGCTGAGGCATGACTGGTTCTTTTCAGTCCGCGGAAATCACGAGCAAATGGCGATCGAGTCCGCGCTTGATGGAAGCCTACTGCGGATTTGGATGCTGAATGGCGGCGGATGGGCGGACGGGCTACCGGAGCGGTGCCTGGACAGCCTAAAGGGGCAGCTGAGTGTTTTGCCCTATGCAATCTCGGTCAAGACAACGTGCGGCCAGACCATTGGCGTGACCCACGCGGAGGTCCCCATCGGGCTGACTTGGCAGGCGTTTTGCGACACCCTTCGAGAGGAGGCCTTATACCCGGAGCGCTATCCAGTTGCGCAGCTGTCGGCAATATGGGGGCGCATCCGCATCTCCGCCATCAAAAGGGACGGGTTTGAACGGCTTGTGCGAAAGCTGGAGGGACTGGGCATTGCGCCCGAAGTCACGGACTGGCTTGTCAGGCAAGACCCGGCCAAGATCACCCCTGCCCCCAAATCGGGAATCCGAGTGTGCGCAGTGGGGCATACCCCTGTTCCGGAATTCGTGCGCCACGGAGACGTCGCATACCTGGACACCGGGCACACCTGGAAAGCGGGAGCTTCGCAGGGGGCGGCACTCCAGGCCAATACCGCTTTCCCTCTCATTGACGCACAAGAGCTGCTGTCGCTTGAGGATCCACCATCGTGCTCGGCGCAAGAGGCATGCTAAGCGGCGCGATCACGATGCGGAGAGACAGGTGCAGTCGGGCGGCGCTGCAGGCGGTCGCAATCATGGCGGTCATCGGGCTCATGCTGACGCACGTAACGAGCATCTGGGAGGCCCCGCCAGAGCTCAGGGTTGGAAAAATCGCGGCCTACGCCGTGATGGTCCTCCTTTTCGCGCTGTGGTTCATGTTCAGGGAAGACGCGCCAGAGAGCCGCAACGGCTTTTTGGGGACGCTGCTGCAAACGGTTCTGCTTGGGCACGCAGTCCTCTATAGCATCCTGTACCTGGCTGACTCTGTTAGTTCCGCGGGGCCCGGCCTGTTTGCCGATCACACATGGTATGACCTTCGCGACAACATCTCGGTTGGCCTGATTGCCTACACCGCCACGGTTTTCATCCTGAGTCTCACTGGGCCGGCCGCCTACAGCGTGCTCATCCGATTTCAGGCGCTAGTAGCGTTCACCCTCCTGTTTACAGTGGCGGCAACGTCCGCGGCGCTCTCCGCTGTCGCGGCTCCCGCGCTTCCAGATGCGCTAGCAGGCTGGGTCGTCATCGGAGGGTTGGCGATGTTCACTCTCAGCATGTGGCTTCTCGCAAGAGCCTTTCGGGTTGGGTTTGTTGGGTCTGGTAGCTATCTGCACTCCCTCTTGGCGGGATGGAGCGCAGGCGATCCTCGGTAGCGGCGAAATACGGTGCGACATGCAGATAAAAAGGCCAATCGAGACCAGGAGGTTGAAGTGACGAAGAAAGCCGGTTGCCTGGTGGTTCAGCCGCCGTTTCGGGCGATACTGCAAGTCGGCGAGCGAGGGTTCGACGTCATGCTGAAGCCGGTGATGGAGGGAGTGGCATCCACGGGAAATACATCCGTGGATGAATTGCTCCGGTCCGGTGACCTCCTCATGCGAAACCGATTTGGCTATCCAGGAACCGTTTCGCTCGAGCTCGGGCCTGTGAAGAAGTTCGGGGCGCCCATCTCAGCCCTAAGGGACCTGCAGTGGGCGCTTGAGAGGTTCCAGGTCGAGCACCAGCTGACATACACCATGCCGGTTGGAATGGATTCTTCGCGTGTTACGACGGCAGGCCTAAGGAGACCGAACTCGCGCGCGCCCTACTCTCTGAAAGCGGACGCATTTGTCCCAGCTGGCGCGTTCTGCCGGGCAGTTCGAGATGGCGCAGAGGATCCCGTTGATTGGGTCTTCAACCGCTCCGCTGACCGAGGGGGCTCCAAGCCGCCCAGGATCGAGATGAAGACCGGGGGTGTCGCCCTTCTCTGCTCCGAAATTGCACCGGTTCGGAATCCGCCTTTCTCTCTTGATGACGCGAAGAAGGCTGCCTGCTATGGGGGCATGGCGCCGCCTGGCGAGCAAGGGCTTCAAAAGTGGATCTCAAGTCTTTCCGCCGACGGGCTTCATGCCGCGGTTTCGGGGCCCGTGCGCCAATTTCGCGATAAAGCGCAACCTCGGCGCCGAGTCTCGATTTAGTTGCTAGCGCTTCGTGCAGTGCTTTCGTGTGACGCGTCGGCTGGATGCCAAGTCGCAGCAAAGAACCCGCGAGATGTGACCGTTTTTGCACGCAATCCATAATTACCACACAAACGATGCCAATACAGGAATGTGAATTTCGTCATACAATAGGGGGCCAGAGAGAAACGTCGAACTGAGCGGCATGTCCATGATTTAGAGAACCCAGTGTAGACCAGGCCCGCTTGTAGAATGGGCCCAGAAAGGAGAGTCAGGCATGGCGTTGGAATGAAGCCGCACCCATAGAGCGTCAGTGCACTGGAATGCGGAACCGGAACAACCGAACGGATCTCGATCATGAAGAACGTTGCGCAGTCGCTAGACAAGATACATCGATCCAAGCTGATTGATGTCCGCAAATCGAACCAGTTCTATGCTCATCCGAAGGATCTGCATGAGATCAATGGATTCAACCCTCGTGATTACGAACGCGAGGACCTGAAGCGGCACATCCGAGCCTTGGCCGACGCGTACACCGCCGGACGATACGTCGAGCCCGTCGCCGTCCAGGTGATCGACGGGAGGATCTATATCCGTGACGGCCACTGCCGACGCAGAGCGATGCTTCTAGCGATCGAGGAAGGGGCGGACCTGGGGCCGCAGCCTGTTATCGAGTTTCGAGGCGACGAGATCGAGGCCGATGCGCTGGTGTTGACCAGTCAATCGGGCATGAAGCTCACGCCCATCGAAGTGGCTGCGATGTACAGCCGGATGAAGAACCGAGGGAAGACCGAAGACGACATCGCCAGGATCGTCGGGAAAACCACCCAGCACGTACGAATGTCGCTGGAAATGCACACCATGCCGGACGCCATCAAGGACCTAGTGTCTCAGGAGGTGGTGTCTGCAACCCTGGCGCTTCAGACCTATCAGAAGCACGGCACAAAGGCCGTTGAAATGCTTCAAGATGGCGTCGAAGAGGTTCTGCGATCGGGAAAGGGGCGGCTCACCAGGAAGAAACTGGAAAGCGCGAACTCCAGGCATCAGCGCCCAAAAGCAACGGGAAGAATTCCCAAAAAAGCGGCCCGAAAGATGACAAACGCACTGCAAGTCATTGGCTCGAAGGTCTCGACCTTGACGGGCGACGAATCCAAGCCTGTAACGGTCGAGCTGACCCATGAAGAGGTGTCGTTGATCCACGAGGCGCTGGACGCAATCCCAGCCGAAGATCATGCGCCAGCCCAAGATCAGGATAATGACGCGGGCAACGATGGCGGGCCCAATAAAGCTTAATCACCATTGGGGGCTGAAGGACGAGCCTGGGCGCGCCCCACCCTCGGGCTTTCCAGCTAATGAGCGAACCCGGCAGCCTGGGCTGCTGAGTGCGCCAATACGCCTCGAAACTCGGGCAATGGAATCGCGATGCCCGAGAAAGAAAATGAAAACGCAGTCGGGCTCTTATCCGAGAACGCCCGATATCCAAACGGGATCTCGGTAGCCCAGGCGCCAGACAAAGTTTCGATCATCATGACGAAATGACCATCGGAGGGTCGCAACCCCTCCCGCTCCTGCTTTACGCCTCGATCGCACGCATCCTGCGTGAGCACCAAGATATAGAAGTCTGCCCTGATCTCTTCAGCGAAGCACTCTACTGCGGCGGCATAGCCGCTCACGTTGGAGCCCGGATCTCCGTGATCGATAAGAATTCGAGCAACCTCGTTCGACTCCCTGCTATTGCCAAGGAACACCGATGATGGAGGTGGGGCGTCCTCGATCGCGAACTCCATTGTCGACCCAATAGCAAAATCAATCATTGGGTGGTAACGAAAGGGAACCATAGGGGTCGTATTCATAATTCCATAGGGTGACAGATGGGTTGCAGATAAAATCCGGAATGGGTACGCTATTATTATAATAAAGGATGAGGACTATTGGGTGGCATCTAACTATACAAAACAGGCTAGAAACGTGCTGATGTCAGGCTCTCAGGCAATCGATATTCTGCCTCTTGCCATCCGGTCAGGCGAAATTAGCTCCTTTCACATGAAGTGCGGCGCGTGCAAAGAAGATTTCGAGCCGGAGGACATCTATGTAGTTCACCGCGCAGCCGAAGATGGGGCGGACTACTTCACGGTTGGGTGCATCTGCAATCAATGCAACCTATCAACTCACACGTTCTTCCGCGTGCTGCCAACAGGCAGGGCGCAAAAGCCGTGCCCCCGGGACCCGGGCGAATGGCGCGACACACTGTTCCCGGGCTTGAAGCGGAAAGGTGGCTGGAAGTCGCTGCTCCATCGCGTAGCCGCCTAAGGATCTAGAGCTCATCCCGAGCGCCGCAGCGCTTTGCGGCGCGCTTCTTATCCCCGAGGGTGTGACTGGAGAAAGTCTTTGATGATCCGCTCGAGGGCCGCGTCTAACGTCACACCTGAGCGTGCGGCCGTCAGCGCCAGCTCTCGGTGGATTTCGGGGTGCACTCGCACCTTGATTGCGCCGCTGTACGGCCTATTGGGCTCGACCCCCTCGGCCTCGCAGAATTCCAGATAGCCGTCCACCGACGCACAAAACTCGCGCTTCAACTCCTCCAGGGTGGTGCCTTCGTATGTAACGAGGTCGTCAATGTGGAGGACCCTCCCATTCAAAACACCATCGGGAAGAGAGAACTCGATCGATCCCTGGTAGCCGCGGTACTCGAACACTTGGTTGGTCAAGTTGACCTCCATGCTATTGCGGGGGCAAAAGATTCGCGTCCGCCCTCCCATGAGGGTCGTCATCGAGCATACCCTGGCTCCTAGAGTGAATCGCGGCCTCGCTGTTTTGTCGACATCGAAGGGACGCTGCCGGAGGCCCCCTGGCGCCGCTGCTCGAGGTCGTGCAACCAGGCACCAATGATCCACTGGTGGGCTAGCGTTAGATCGGATTGAGCATGAGGAAGCCATTCCGGGAGATGCATGGAGCGCAGCTCGGACAACGGCTGGCTATTAGCTTCACCGAGCTGGAAGCGCTGATGGATGTCCCTATCGGAAAGCCTGTAGCGCCCAGCGCCAGGTTGAGCGCATAGGCCCCGGAAGAATGATGGGCACGAGGAGACAAAGAAGGCCTCTGATTCAATGCGCCTTCGGATCCGAGTCATATCGAGCAGGCCATCTTCATTCACCACATTCGCCAACTCGGCCGGGGTGCGGGTAAGGATCTTGATGGTCGTGAGAACCCACTGCCGCGTGCCACCCTCTTGGCTCGACCAGCGAACGGACTCGATAAATCCATCGCCGAGGATGTCGAGAGGTGCGGGGAAGTGCTCCGCAAAATCAATCGACCCAGAGAAGATCTGCAGTCGCGTCATGCCCTCTCGGCTGCAAGGTAGCCGAGCGAATCGGGTTTCGGATAGATGGATGGAAGCATCGCCAGGTTCTCGCTCCTGAGATCCGTCAGCGTTGACTCCCGGGAGGCGAAATGAGGGCTCATCCTGGGTATCAACGTCCACAGCGAACGGCTGAAGAAGCGATCGAAATTGCGCGCCCGGAATCCATATCTGGACATGGCGACCACCCTCTTCCCCGGATGAAGGGGCCATCAGTCGGCCTGCTGCTCTGTGGACCTGCGCGCCAGGCTAGCCAGTAATGGTGTCATGCTTGGGTCGTCATCTCGTGATATGGGTGACCCCCGACGCTAGATGCCGGGGACATGCCCGCCAGGGATCGCTCAGGCGCTGGCATTAGCGCGCGTCCTGGGCTGCGCGACGATATTCGTCGTCCCAGTATGGATGGGCGCCAAACGAGCCTACGTACTCAGCATACCCCTTCTGCACCAGGTGCACGCCAAGATCAAATCGATCGCCATGGTCTCCGCCGTAGAGAGAGCAGATCGGGCGCCCCCAGTGACCGATGTCCCAGCACACCAGCTCGACCCGTGTACCCTCCATCAGCTCCTTCACGTATGCCGAGGCCTGCGCGCCCTCCTCCGTATTGCGGGACTCATCCTCATGAACGCTTTCCGGGGTGTCGATGTTGCCAATCCGAACAAGGGCGCTCATGTCGCGATCGCGAAATCGATCGTTCACGCGAAGATCTCGGTCCACGGTGCTCTGAAGGCCCCGGGCCTCCCGCTTAAGGGTCTCATAGGCGCTCCTGTTATCAATCTGGACACGCATGGTGTCGCCATCTGCAACCCAGGACACCGTCCCATTCGAATGCACCTGAAACGGCGTTGCCTGTTGCGCCCCAGCTGGTGCAAGGGCGGCGAGAGCGATAACCCCCGTGAGAGCAAGCCACAAAGAGCGGATGGTGCGCAGTTGGTTCATCGTGTGAGTCCTTTTCCTTTTATCGTTAGTGATATTGTATATGCACATGGAAAGGGACATCAACCGGGGAGCGAGGGGGCCTGGCGGGGGGGTATCGGCCCCATGAATGAATGGGCCAAGACCCGAGGCCTCGGGTGAAGGGCGGCGAGGCCCTGCGAGGGATTGCGATAGATGCGACGAAGGGTGAGAGGGGCGCCCCGTCGCGGAGCGCCCCTCAGATCGCGGTTAAGGCTGGAGCTCAAAAATGAAGTGGTGCTTGTTGATGGACGTCTTCAGGTCCTGCACCAGCGTCTTCCTGCGGTCCACCGAATGCCCGAGGATATCTGCGAAGGTCATCGACCTGAAGAACTCCTCAAACTGATGGATGAAGCCATTGCTGGCGCGGAATACCGGGGCGTTCTCGGGCGTAATGGAGAGATCGATAGTGGCCCCACGGAAGCGCCTGGTATCCGCCATCACTTTCATCACATCGTAGACCTTGAGCTCGCATGCCGGCCGCTTCAGTTTGTAGCCGCCGAACTTTCCAGGCGTGCGGTCCAGAACTGAGTGACGCACAAGCGTTCTCAGAACCGCGAGTACGTAGGGCTCTTTTAGCTCCAGCAAATCCGCGATCGTGTGAGCCCGGACGCGCTGGTCGTCATGCTCGGCGATGTAGGCAGACGCCATAATCGCATCGCGCTCACGCGCAGCCGTGTTGAGGGCGTGATCGACCGGAACCACATGGAGCTGCCCCGAAAACTCTCCGTGGGACTCTGAGAGGAGGCTCTCGAGAGAAACCGAGTCCATCCAGGCCCTCAATTTGGCGCTCATGTCCTTCATGCCCTTGGAAATCGGGTGGCCAGATGCAGGATCTGCCTCGGGGTCTCCGCCGAACGAAAGCCCTCTTCCGCCCTCAACTGAGGCTACAACGTCACCAACGGACACCTCGCTCGCAGGCCGCGTGAGACGGTATTTTGAGGTGCCCCTTTTCTTTGCGGTCACCAGTCCGGCGTCCGAAAGGTCTCGTGTCAGCAAACACAGGTATGAATCCTTGAAGCCATGCGCCGCCAACAGTTCGGACGTGGGAACTGAGCGGGATTGCGAGTGATGGGCGATCTGCAGGGCCACTCGTAACGTGTAGAGGCTCCGTTCGTTGATCAACATTAGAGGGTGCTCCAGTAGGTTGCTGAATGATCGACAGGCGCCACCTGAATTAACCGCACTCTTGCGTGCACGTCTTATCCAGGACCCGCTGGCGAAGTGACTCCGCCTCCGGCGTTTCGCATTCATCGGAGATCAGCCACGCAATGATCTGCCCCGCCACCTCATGATCACGCGCCGTGAGCTCCGGGGTAGCCCCGTCACTCTTGCGGCGTAGAATAATGTCGAGGTTCCGCTGAACATCTTCTTGGAGCTCCAGCGACTGCTGGTCCGCGGCGGATTCGTGAACAGGAGGATCGACTTCTTCGGTGACCAACTGACAAGAACTAGCTGACATAACAATGCCTCATACGTTGTGATTAATCGAAACAAAGGGACGCAAACCATCGCCCTCGCCTTGCAGGAAGGCGCGCCAACAAAGCGCGCAACGCCCAAGACAAAACCGACGCGTCACATGCGCGCGCCCTGAAGAGTGCGCCTCAGAGCCGAGGCGAACGCTTCTTGGGGAGAGGTGGCCATAGCGTCGTAAGGCGCACTCTTCAGGGCGCGAAGCGCTTACGCTCGAAGCCCCCCCTTGTTCCTGGGGGGCTGGACGAGACGCCACAGTGGAGCGCAAGCAATATAACTTACGATACATACTCCGTGGCGAAATGTAAATGTCCAGAGCGAGAACGGCGAAATATAAGATATCGTTTATAAAGTAATTTTAGGGGTGCGGACCCCGAGGGGGTGAGCCCTCCAGGTTTTTCCTAACCACATCCAGAGCGCGCGAATAAAGGGCGGGGTCGCCCTCATGGAGAACACCCAGAAGAGCGCGCTTCTCCTGGAGGTAGATCACCGCAAACCGGGGGTCATGCCGCAATATCGACTGCGAATTGTCCAGCAGATCGGCCAATTTGACTGTTTTCGCTTCCGGCGACGCCCTCGAGATATGGTCGCGGTCAAGGGATTTTCTCTGGGCTCGGTTTCCATCCACTGGGCGGCTCACATCGGTGAGCATCTCGACCATTTGGGCCACCTCGCTGCCAAAGGCTGAATGCAGGCACGCCAGCGTGGTCGGTGTGTCCTCAACAGTGTCATGGAGCCAGGCGGCCGCTAGCATCTCGGGCGTATGGGGGACCGAGCGGACAATCGCCGCAACAGCCTTGGGGTGCTCGATATACGGAGCCCCGGTGTACTTTCGGATGTTCCCGGCGCTCGCGTGGGCCTCGGTGGCAAAAAGGCGGGCGCGCCTTTCTAGATTCGACTCTAGGTCGGGGTGCATGGCAGAACCTGAAGTTGGCAGCGGGTTCAGAGGCGGCGACTGACGCGGGCGGGCGAAGCGTTCTGGGCAGCAGGCACTAGCGCGGCGAGCTTCTTGCGCCGCGAGGCGGCCCTAGACATCGCCAGGATATCGTGAGCAAGCTTCTCCTGGGGTGACCCCGGGAGAGAGCAAACGGGGGCCCTCCATCCTTCTCCGTCAAGCAACTCTTCAACGTCGCGCTCAGGCTCTCGCGAGAGGCAAAGCGAAGCGAGGTCGCGCCTCTGGGCCACATCCTGAAGAAGCCCCGAGGCATTGTGAATGGGGAGCCCATGCCTGCCATCAGACGGGGGAGACTCAAGGTGGCGGGTGACACTCACCCAGTCGATCTCGACCCCCGCTCTCCCGCGGAGCCCCTGAACCAGGGCGCCGAAGAAATCAATCGGGAGAGTATTGCCCTCAATGCTTGCCGGACCTACCGAATGAAGGGTGTGCGCCAATACAAGGCCACCCCGGTTCGCCCGGGTTGGCGCTACATGCTCTCGAGTGAAATTGATGACCCATTCGCCCCCGTCCTTGATAGCCACATCGAAGGGAATTGGCAGAAGGTCTAGGAACCTGAGGATGGGTGTTCGGTCGCAGGCCTCGCTCCCCTCCCGACCAAACGAAAGGTCGACCGCGACAATGCCATCATCGGGTGAGCTCTCGACCACGGAAGCACTGAGATGCCTTAGGGGTTCATCGATCATCTGGAGCGCCGCTGGGTAGGTCTCCCGCAGGCTCATGTGCTCGAGCACTCGTTCGCCGTCGAGTTCCGTGACCCAGGGGCGAACCAGGGTTTCATAGTGAGACCCGTGCATCCATACAACCAAGCCGCGGGCGCCCATGGTCGAAAGGTGCCGAATGATAGGTAGCTCGCTCATGACGCCTCGAATCCCTGCCCTTTCCCTTAGACGCCGAAACGAGCTGAGCGGACGCTTCGCGAAGGATCAGCGGGCTGCGCAGATCGAGCGAATAGCTCTTCGCGTGCCATGGATGAGGGGCTAGCAGAATCCTCATTTGTATCGGACCCGGCAATCGCAGAGAGAAGGGCGTCAGGGCTCCGTTTGATCAGGGTTGCCTTCAGGTCGGCGTCCATATCCTCAATGTTCGACAACGCCCAGCGAACATAACCTGGGTCCTTCTTAATGACGTCGGAAACCGCCACCCCTCGATGCTTCCCGAATGGAAAGGATTCGATCATGAGCGGCCGCTCGCAGACAGACCGGACCCCGTCAACGCTAAGGTCGTGCCCAGCGTCGTGATGCATTCGCATGAGGTTCTGGGCAATTCGCGATGTAACGATGACGTCAGCCAGGGCGTCATGGGCCTCAAGAGTTCTTCCTTTGTATGTCTTCGGGACATCGCAGCCAAGATGGTAGCGGAGGACCTGGTTGGAGAAGCCGGGCGCTTCGGGAATGAGGTGTTGAGCCCACCGGCGCGTATCGATCCATGCATGGTCCGACAGCGCCGGGAGGAACCCGCGATCGAATGGGGCGTTGTGCGCAACTAGCGCATCGATGTCCGCAGCATGCGCCCTGATGAACCCCACGAGGTCCTCCACTAGGGACTCAACCGGAGGCGCCTGCGCTACATCCAAGTCGGTGATGTGGTGCACAGCCGAAGCGGTGGCGGGGATGGGGATCCCGGGATTGCAGTATTGGTTGAAGACCGGCCACTCCTCCACTGGCGTGTTGGGCTGCGGAAGAATCAGAGCCACCTGAATGAGGCGGTCATCCTCGTGGCTAAACCCGGTCGTTTCGGTATCAACGATGCCAAGCCTAAGCGTTGTCTGGGATTCACTCATGTCCATCTCCTGCGGTTTCTTTGAACACCTAGGGGTGCATTGCGATTGCGCGCGTCACGCTAGAGCACACCCGGGGTTCGGGGGCACCCTTTAGGAAAATCTTCTGCGGGTTAATTGGCCGACAAAGTTCGCTCCGGTCCACCGCAAGCTCGGGGTTTAGCCATGCGTCATCCCCAGGCATCGTAAGAAAAGCCCGCGGCAGATCGCCCATCGCCTCCCTGGCCTCTCGCGCAACGGCGCGATCCCTGAGGACATCCTCTGCAGAGAGCCGCAGCTGCCGGTAGCCGAGGCAGTTGCGCATGGCAAGCCGAGCTACCCGGCCATATCGGGACTGCAGGTCGCGGCGCTCATATTTGCTGATGTCGCCCATGCGGTGAAGCTGGAAGCAAGCGCTATCGAGCAGGTCGGCATCGTTGATCAGGTCTCTCATCTGCGTGCCGAGACCGGTCTTGAGCTTGACGCCGCGCTGATGCACCGGCGTTTCGGACGGGAGGTCCTTTAGAGCCATCCCTCGCCGCCCAAGGCGTTCCTCAGCCTGATCCAGGAGGCCGTCGATTACCGTTCCGGCCTCTTGGACGCCGAGGCGACACCGCTGGATCCAAAGCTTCGCGTAAGGGTTGTCGTGTGCCGCATCAAACCAGAAGCGGCGCGCTTTCCTCTCGTACAGCGGCAGACCAACGAGCATATGCTGGCGTCGACCATCAGCGCCCAATGGAGTCGGGCGATGCCCTTCGATCAGGTCCCGCCCAATCCGGGTGTAGACGAAAATCTCCTCCTGGACATATTTCGAGGGGCGCCCGGTCGGGCGTTCGGTGCCGCTGTATCCGTCACCTTGATCGGGTTTCATCTGAAAACGCTCCGCAATTAAGTGCGGATACAGTATCAGTTTCGCAACCTCAGTGACAACTCGAAGGGGATGTAATCGAGGGCACCTAGGGGCTAAGGCGAATGGCGGTAAAGCCCATCTCCACATCTTCCCGGCTTGGGCGCGGGACTTCGTAGGAGGCAACCAGGTTCCCGAGGATCTCACATGGGTGAGCCCCCTCCCCAGGAGCAGCGTCGCAACCGCGCACCGCAGCGCGATATTCATCCCCTTCACGCCCGAAGTGCACGAAGGCGACGGCCCGGCGGCGAGGTTCGGGGCTGGCATCGATCCATGCCCCCTCAAGATCCGCATTGACGACATCCACCCAGACCGCCTGAGAAACGGCCTGATCGATGATGGGCTGTGACGCCCCCGTGAGATCGCTACCCGCGAGCCTGATCAGAGACGCAACCTGCCTCGAGTGCGACTCCAGAAAGAGACTCAGGGAGGGTGCGTCGTCGGTCGCCGAGGGCACGGGCGGAGCTAGAATGCCGGCCAGACCTAGGTAGAACGTCTCCCGCAGGAACGCCCCAAAGGCATCGGTACTGTCCATGCTGGCCGCCGCCCCGGGGTGCGCCCCAGGTCTCGCGCTCTCGAGGTGAGTGAGCTCCCCGTTTGCCCAATCAGGGGAGGCGCTCTGGCCCGCCATCAAGGCCGGCGCCCAGGCGGCAGCCGTCAACATTAAGCCCAAAATCAGCCTCTTTGCATGATCGCATTCCGGGGCCATGTCCCCTCCCTTTAGAATCCAAACGACACGAGAGCGCAGCTCTCAGGGTTAAACGGAGCGGATTTGCCAACCGCCCTCAATTGAGCCAAGCAACTGGGTCGCAGCCGTGCGCATGGCGCGCGCCTTGGCGAAGAAGTATGTGCTCCCGAGAAGCATCGGGAACGCCACCACGCCCATAACGCTCGGCACGTCCGGAGAGCCTACAGACAAAACCAACGTGACCATCGACGTCATGATCCAGAGGTAGGCCCATCGGCGGGTCCTGCTTAGCGCGGTGCCATCAATGGCGATCTCTCTGCAGCGCTCCCCCTGGATAGCGAGAACGTCCTGATGATTGCTGAGCAGGTGGAGGGTGATGCCCTTCTCGCCCATCTCGCTAAGGCGCATGAAAAGCTTCCGACTTAGGCGCAGGTTCCGCAACGACTTGCCGCCGATCCGCACCGAAGGCATAAGGACGACAGGCCCCTTTTTTTGGACAGGGAGCGGCAAGCTCATGGTGCCGGTGTACTTCTTTGTGACCACTTTCAGGCTCTCTATTTGATGCGTGAACGAGACTGGAAATGCTGACAAATTCACGATAATATGTCAACATTCATGTCAACCTGCTGCCGAATTGGGGAGAGAAGGATGACCGACCAGGATCGCCACATCGAGACCCGAAAGCGGGCTATTCAAGCAACGGTCGAGATGATCGAGTTTGCGCAAAGTGCGTATAGCAAAAAGAGGTCTGGAGACCTGAAGGGGTATCAGCAAAGCGTCGAGATCTTTAAGACCCTATACAGGAAAGAGCCCGCTCTGACTCCAGATGGGCAGCCCCGTCGGGCCACCATTACGCATGAGGAAATCCCAAGGGACTGGGGGCAGACAACGCTATCCAGGTGGGTGTACTTCGGCGACCCATACCCTCCTGAGCCCGAAGACATGGATGAGCGCAGAGCGCGAGCACGCGAGATCCATGAGCGCATTGAGCGCGCTCTGGAGGGGATCTCTGTACCGCTTGAGCGAAAGCCCGAGTTTCTGTCGGATGAGATGCTTCAATGGGTTGTTGGTCAGCGGAAAGAGCAATTCCGCCTGATGGCGCCGGCTGTCTACATGAACCAGAAAGCGAATCCCCATGAGGCAATTGAAGACCTCGCCAAGCTGGACCCGAAAGAGGTGGAGCAAAAGATCATGGCTCGCCTCCCCTTGAAGCAGGAGGAGGACGGAGCATTCCGGCACCAATTTCCACCCTTGGTAGACTGGGACCGCCTCCAGATCAAGAAAGAATCCAGCATGGTTTGGCGGAAGCCTGGGATGCGTTAAGGACGCGGGAAAATCGGGCCCCTAAGCGCCCCGATCTGGCGTGCTCGTACCCGGCCGCAGAGAGACATCGAACCCCGAGACCTGAAAGTCGACCCCGGAGAGCGCTTCAAGAATCTCCCGGGCGGCCGCCATTGGCGAGCCCGAGACAACATGGGCCTCCCCCTGCACGCGGCACCCCCCGTCGACCTCCGTCTCGCCCACAAGAGAATGCTTGCGGATTTGGCCAGATGAGCGAAGAGCCTCGCTGATTGCGCAATAGCCAAGGGCTGAGGCGCCCTGGAATTCGACCCGATAAGTGGGCCCGTCGGGCGAGTCCTGCGATCCAATCGCGGGCGGGAGCGCAAACGGCGTCGCCGCAAGTCTAAGCGCGTCATATATCATGCTTGTCAGACTTCGCCTTCAAAAAAGATCATCTATTATCTTCCGCCCCCCTGGATAGGCAGCCTCTCACGATCCGCGGGGTAAGTAAATTTATCGCGCCCGAGTCGGCCCGAACAGAATCGAGCCGAACAAGCACCTGTGGCATATTGTATGGTATGTGATATGCTTTTTGAGTTTAAGAGCCCAGCCTGACCGCCCCTTCCGCGGGTTCCGCGTCAACGCATGCGAGGCGACGAAGCCGGGCGCATCACAGAGGGTTGATACGATGGGAGACATCCGGGAAAGAAAGGTCGTCTATGACGTCAGGCCGATACCTAGTGCGCCTAAGATAGACGCCGCCGAGATTGGCCTGACCGCGGTGTGCCCTCGGCAGCTCGAGCTGAAAGAGAGAGGCGTCCAGGCTAGGAGGGTTGAGGGTCCGCATGCGCACCCCATCCGCCCGAATCAAGATCGAACGAATGGCGGCGCCCCAGTGCGCGACCTTAGAGCGATGGATCACTACTATGACAACCACGGAATCTTCGCGAGAATCAGGCGGTATCTCGATGCTCGCAAAGAGCGGAAGGCAGGCTCAGAATAATGACGATCGCTGACGGCGTTCCAGGGTTGGCACTTTCCGCTCATGTTCTGGTTGGGGCCTCGCTCATACTGTCCGCGCTCCTGGCAGTCGGAATCGTGCTTTGGATTAGGGGGCGCCCCTCGGGCCCCGTCGATCACGACCGCGCCCGAATCGGATTGATGTACAGCACCACATACCGACTGAGCGGTCGTGCAGAACGAATTCATGAGGAAGATGACGGCACGCTCGTCGCCACCATCCGAATCGATCGTGACCGCGGTGTCTATGAGTCCGACAGGAAGGTGGCAGCGGCGACCGCTCTGGCGGCCCGAGGATCCAAGTATTCCGTTACGCGCGTTCGAGTGGAAACGAACTCGGACGCCAGGGAGTTCGATTTTCCATCAGAGGATGAGCAACTCGCGCTCCACATCCGAGGAGAGATGGCCGAGGCGCGCGAGATCAAAAGCGGTAATGGCGGAGAAGCGAGGCCAACGCCGGCGCGCTGCTTCAGCTGTGAGTACGCATATGCGTGTTCCGAGAGTCAATCCGGCACGTAGGCAGCCATGACGGAAATCAAGACAAAAGACTTTCAAAGGGTGCTTGTAGAGGATTTAGGCTACAAGATGGCCCGAAAGATGGATGATGGTAATTACATCGGCGCCATGGATCTTCTTTTCACGCGGGCCATCTGCGTGATCGAGCCCGGGGTGGCCGTCTACCGACAACGATATTGCTTCGAAGATATCGATGCGTTTCAAAGGGCATATGAAGGAATGAAGGCTGCTGATGAGGTCCCATCCGGCTGGGTGGCGGCGCGCACCCTTGTTGACGCTGAATCGATCCCGCAAACGCCCGATCGAAAGCCTCCGGCAATACCCCGCAGGAGGACGCCCTAATGATGGAGGGCACGAACCACCCCCGGGCGCACAGTCTCCGGTCGACGCGCGCCGCTCCTCTCAAGGGGATGCAGAGCGTTGCCGCACGAATCATGCAAGCGGACCATGTTTTCGTGGCATTGAGAGATCCGGAGAAGAATGGCTCCCTGGTCAGTTATAGGATCGACGAAGAGTATCAGCTCGTGATTCGATGGGACTCCCCAGGGAAAGGCCTGGGAGAGCATGTGATCTCAATTGAAGATAACCCTTACGCAATCGCGATCCCCGGGGTCCAGGTGATGTTCCTGCAGGACCTCGAGGGAGAAGCCCTCTACCTCTATTTCGACTGCCACCCTCTCGAGCCGTGAACCGAGGCGTTCTCAGGAGTTTTCTGGAAACGCCAGGGCGGCGCATTGCGCGGCTTTCAAATGGGGAGGGAGGAGAGCTGACGTCGAGCGTAGAAGCGGACGGGATGCTCCGATTGATATGGGCGATTCACGGGGAGGCTCGATGCGAAACATGGACCCTGGCCGATGACCGGGCGGTCAAGCAGGTGGAGTCGGCGGACTCAATAATCATCGCTGACATCGACGGGGATCTGTTTCGCATCAGCTAATGACAAAGGCCGCGCGCTTTTCACGCGATCACGGAAGAATTCTACCTACAGGGGGTATGGGGATTAATGAAGGGTCCTAGAGCTCGTGCAATGAGGTCAGAACTCGAAGCTGCAATCCGGGATGAGATCGAGCGCAGAGGCTGGACCCAGGTTGAAGCGGGGGATTACCTCGGGGTCACCCAGCCAAGCATATCCAGGATCCGTCGTGCGGACGGATCGTCCGCTAGCCTGGATCGACTGGTGGATATGGCTTCCGACTTGAGCCTCAAGGTCCACGTTCAGATTGAGCGATAGCGCGCTGCCGCTGCTCCGAGGGCTTCAGCGCTCGAGGGGCCACGATCCTTCCACCTTGGAGCGATAATGGTCTGCGGCCTGCTGGATCAGTGGCCGAATGAACTTTGGGCTCGGCGGGGCGATGGATGCATACTCATCAGGGGTCCCCGGGGGCACAAATTCAATGTCTCTGGTGCCGTTCACACTCGACGTCGCGCTGGGCTTGAATATCCAAGCCAGGGTTCCACCCAAGATGCGGCCGTGGCGTTCGAGAGCTGTACGGTAGTATTCCATCGTACGTCCCCTCACCTCTTCCCGACTCCCCTCTTCGGAAAGAAGGTCAACAGTGTGAGGCGCCATCACTCCGGACCCCGCCGGTCGACGGTCTCTCAGGAACAGCCCCCTGAAACAAGCGCTATCAAGGCCGGTTTCAAGGTCTCGGTGAATCAATACGGATAGCCGGTTGTGGGGAATCTGCCCCCCAACGAGGGCTGTATTAAGCGGACGAGCAAAGCCTGCCCTCGTGGCAAAGGGCGCGTAAGAATCACTTAGCCCCCGCTCATAGATGCGGATTTGAACCAACTTGCGCTCAAGAGAGAGAAACGCTGTTACAGGATCCAGGGGGATGGCCTGGATGGTGTAATCGATCTCCCCAAACCGATCATCACATTCGCGACGCCCAAGGATTTCACTGGGGCATTGGAGTAGCCGGCCACGCGTCATGAGGAGGGGGAGCGGAATTTCGCCATCGAGGTATGGCTTCACTAGGCGATCGAAATCGGTTCCCCGTATCTCGAGGATTTCGCGGCACTCCCATTCGCCGGTTGCCAGGTCGTCAGCGCCAATCATACCCGGGGTGTTCTCACCACCCCGAAGCCAGCGAAAGCGGGCTCTCGCAACGGGCTCCCGCGGGCGTTTCGTGCTGACTCTCCGCCATTTTGGCGTAATGAGAGGTGACATCCCTGGGTGCGGACGACGAAGCCAGCCAGACCTGCGATCGGAGGTGGCCCCCATCCGCAGCACGCTGGATCCAGTGCATGCCCAGGCTCGCATTCCGGTTCACCCCTACCCCCTCGAGGTAGTTGTGCCCGACGGCCGCCATAGCGCCAGGAAAGCCTTCGTTGGCCGATTTCAGGTACAGGCGGTGCGCTTCGGTCACGCTAGCGTACGTGCCGCGGCCGCGCTCGTGCATGCGCCCGAGCGCAAACATGGCGCCAGCATCGCCATCCGCCGCCAGATGAGATAGGCGGTCAAACTCAAGGGCATTATGGTCCTCATGGGCCGCAGCGGGTGCGGCCAGAGCGATGATGGAGATCAGGGCCGCCGAAATTCCAAGCTTGGTCATACGCTTGTCGTCCTTGTAGTTAGTGTCGGGATCGTTCTTGTGATCCGCGGGAATGGATCTCGTCACGGTATCACTTATGCAATTACTGCGACAGGCCGGGCCCGCAAACCTGGCCTAACGGCATAAAAAAGCCCCGCACATGATGCGGGGCAAAAGAGAGGAGACCAAAGGAGAGTGGAGGAGTCCTCAGTCTGCATGCCGGAGATGGAGGTTCCAGCAGCACGCAGTATATCTGTTAAGCAACTACGTTGCCAACCCCTCTGGAGCCCACTCCCTCTCTGCCCCCCCACTCAAGGCTCCATGGGGCCCATGCGGTCGATCATTTCGTGCGCAGGCGCATAACCTTGGAGCATGTCGCCCTCATGGGTGACAACGGCCGGCGTAGCGGTGACGCCAAGGGCTTTACCCAGGGCGATATGGTTCTCCCGAGGAGAATCGCAGGAGGCGTCCGCGCGCAAATTGGCGCCACGACTTCCAGAGGACTTGGCTCGGTTCATCATCCGTGTGGGGTCATCGCTGCACCAGATCGCATCCATAAGCTCCGGGGAATCTCGACCAACCAGGGGGTACATGAGATAGCGGATCCGAATGCCGGCATCCATATACTCCCAAAGGTCCCCATGTAGGGCTTGGCAATATGGGCAGGCCGGATCCGTGAATACCGTGAGTTGGCCGTTCACGTCGCCGCTAGGCTCGAAGATCACCATCTCGCTCTCGGGGATCCGATCGAACAGATCTCGCCTGATCGAGTTCGCGCTCTCCTTGGTTAGATTGCGACCGGTCCCTGGCTCATGAATGGGCCCCTCAATAACGTGCTCACCTGCTGCGTCGACATACAGGATGTCGGCGCCATAATGAGCCTCGTACAGCCCCGCAATCGGGCTTTTCACGACCCTATCTGGGGTCGCGTCCCTGGACAAAGAGGAGAGGAGGCTCATGACGGCATCCGGCGCTTCAGATCCGTCGCTAGAGTGGGCAATCGACAATGTGGCCGACGATGTCACGGCGGCTAGCGCCAAAGAAATCACTACCGAGCGAAGTGGGCTCCGGGTCATGTGAACCTCGCAGTTAACAGATGCAATATGGGTTGAAGTGCCGAAGAAAAGAGGCCCGCGGTCAGTGGAGACCTATGGAACCCGATCGCGATTTTGAGCTGCATGCCCTGTCGCCCCCGGTTGATTCCGTCAGCTCGCCCTCCTCAGGCGTGAAGGCCCCAGAAGAAGCGGCAGTGCAGGATGTTGGCCGGGCAATTCGCTCTTGAGCGAGCGCGGAAAAGAAGAGATAGCGCTCGAACGGGTAGCCGTCAGCCCATGTGGCCAGGAGTGGATCCGCGACCCCGATCAAGAATGTTTCACCGCTGGACGTGACCCCGAGATCGAGGGCGTAGACCCTCGGTGGAAAGCCGCACCACGCTGCGCCGGATCGGGCCCACTCACTCGCGACCAGCTGGGCCTTCTTCGCGTCAAAAGGCGACTCGCTTTGGGGTGCCGGCGCTAGGCCGTCCACTTTGCCATCAACGATGAAGGCCCTATATGGCATGTGATCAGGGAGCGCCGGGGAGACCCAAATGTCAGCGTTCGAATGCCGCCCACCTCGGATTCGGAGTGATTTAGGGTTCAGCGGATCAAGCACGCTGGGGTCGAAGAGGCCCGGCTTAACCGAAGCGATATCTAGTTGGGAACGCGCGCCACGTTTCGCCTTCTCGAGCGTCGTCTTGCCCACGGGCCTCCTCAGAAACCGCCTCAATGGAATTGGAAACCGCGAAACCGTTGGCGCTGGCGCGCCTTCGTTGACGAACGCGCGAAACTCGTAGACAGCTCCAGACCCCATCACAAGGTCGTGCTCGTCAAATGCGACCTGCCCCCCCAGAAAATCGTCCTCTGCGAAGAAAGTGACGGAATATCGAACCCCTCCGACCACAAACGCGCCGCCTTCAGACAGGCCAGCCGGCCTGGGGAGTCCTTCCTCGATCAGAAGTCGGTGAGATGTGTCTTTTCTGCTCATGGTTAAGTCCGCTGAGTTCTGCCGAACGACCTTGGGGCGATCGATCGCTGATCGTGAAGCCGGCCGCCTCACTCTGGGTGGCAACTTGCTTGCGAGATAAGGAGCCGCTAGCGGTGCCGAACCGCTCGAGCCTTTGAGGCCCTGGTAGCCCCGTGCGCACGCTCTTTCTTCTTTGGGGCCGCCCCGGCTCCCGGGTGACCTGGAATGGATGCGACCCGAAGGCCGAGGCATCCGATTTGCACTTGGTATGCAATCTCGATATATCTTACGCACTTCCTTAAGATCGATTCAAGCCCGATGCTGGCAACGTAAAACCACCTTAGGTCGGCAGATTATTGCCGCCACTTCCGGCAAGATCAGGCCCCAAATCTATTGTCGGACGACCATCCCGAGCCTGCCCGCCATGAGGCGCGAACCAGTTACGCTCATCTTGTCGATGCGTAAGCGATATCTGTTATGCTTCCTCTTGCAGAACATACAGGGGAAAGGAAGTGATAGATCGAAGGACTCAGGACGAGGTAGACCGCACTCGGGTTCGACTGCTCGCATTCATCAATATCAGCGATGCGAAAGACGAGCGAACCCAGGCTCGGGTTCAGAGGTTCCTTGGGCGGGAGCTCACCAAGGTCGCGGGCGGATGCACGATGAGCCTGCAAAAAGGCTTCTGGTCACCGGAGGCAAACGCTCGCGACCGTAAAGCGTATGCGGACACGACCACCCAGGAGGAGACAGTCCTTCGGGTTGAAGTCAGCGTCATGAAGGACGTAGTGGACGACATCTACCGGCAGCTCCAGGCGACCATGGCTGAGATTCAGAAACACGATCTCCCAAGCCTTGAGGCGGTGCACGTTGAAGTTCAAGAGGCTGAGGCCAAGCACTTCAATCTGATGATGGGGACCCCGGTTCCCGTAGTGCCCCTTCTGGGTCGGATCCGGCCGCGGAACGAAGGGGTTGGGGGCGCAGGCTAGCTAGAGGTGGCATCCATCTCTACCCCGCCTCCCCCCTCGGCGCTCTCTCGCGTTCCGTTCCGGGAGGAGCGCCTCTTTGCGGGCGCCCGGTAACCCCATGCTCACTGAATGGCATGAATGGGTGATAGAGGGGCTCGGGTGGGCTGGCCTCATAATCGCGGCTGTCGGGCTCACCCTTTCCTCTAGGACGGCTTTGTTGAGCAGCAAAGTTGCCGCTGACACCGTTTACGCAGCGCATTTTTGGGGCCTTGGGGGCGCCTATGGGGCAGCCTTGTCGCTCCTCTATGCGGCTGCTGCGGCGACCGGGATGATGAGCCAGGCAGCCGCGGCCGAGTGGTTGATGCGCGGCCTTCTGTTGCTTCTAGCTTCGGCCCTGATTGTCTTTCTCTACAGTGGGTGGCACGACATTATTGTGCTGCTTGTCACCTGGGTCTCGTTCCTTGCCTATGCCATCAGGGATAACCAGAACATTCGCTGGGTGATGCTGCTAGTCGTCACCCCCGGCTGGGTCCTGTATTCCATAATGATCGGATCCCTACCTGGTGCGTTGGCGGGGGTTCTCTACACTGCAGCCAGCATACTGGGAATGTGGCGTGTCGCGAGGGCGGAGCGGTCTTGCGCTTAGACAAGCGCGAGAATCCGGTCCAGGATCTATATCTCTAGGGGGGAAACGGGGCATTCCCTGCTCGGGGATGCGCGGAAAGGAAAATGGCCGGGGCCCATCTTGCGAAGGCCCCGGCGCGAATAAGGTGGACCTCTAAAGGTCTCGCAGAGCGGGCGACGGCTTGTATGACAGGACCGTCTTTGCCTTTACCTCGATCTTCTCGCCAGTCAATGGGTTCCGTGCGGATCGGGCATTTCGATGCTTGGGCTCGAACGTTCCGATTTCAGGAATTCGAGTTTTGTTGCCATTCGCGGCCTCTTCCGCGATCCGGACAAAAATCCGCTCAATGATTTCCTTCGATCGCGACTTGGTGATGTCGTACTCTTCCGCGATCATCTCAATGAGGTCCTTCTTTGTGATATCGCCCATCTTGTACCTTCGGTTTGGTGGTGTGGTCATAAAAGAATACACCAGAAAGGGAGAGCTATAAAGAAGGTTCGGTTGAAGGTAAATAGACGCCCTGGAGACCCTATAAATCTACCCAGCCGTGGCCAGAATGTGCTCCTCGATCGCATCTAGACGAAGGAGGTGGGAGGTAACGCCGGAGGCCCTTACGCGCCAGGACCAAGGGGTCGAGTCCGCCTCGCCCAGGCCCTGGATGTTCTGGGGCGTAATCTGCACAGGGTGCGGGGTACCCTTCACTTCCAGTGCGTAGAAAGGGAGCGATTCCGTGTTCGCGATCGACTGCATCACCAGGAGGCGTGTGAAGCGGTTGCGCTTTCCAACCGTCCCCTCTGCCTGATCGGGGTCAAGCAATCGGGAGACATTCACCACGGGAATATCGAGATCTTGCCAGGTGAAGTCGGGCTCCATGCAGCCCCTGGAGTCGTTCTGGCGATCGGTGTTCGCCCCGCCCGGCCGCGTCGAGACCTCCAGAAAGGCGCTCCGAGGAAGCAAGATCGAGCCATTATCGAGCTGGACGATGACCGCCTCGAGAGACTGATTGTTCGCTTCCTCCGTCACGCTGAAACCCCTTCCAGTTGCTCGTTAATGGACGACATCAGGTCCCCCTCAAGGTATGGCTTTCCGAGATAGTCATTGACGCCGATACGCTCGGCGCGGTCGCGGTGTTTGCTGCCGCTGCGCGAGGTGATCATGATGATCGGCGTAGCCCCCAATTCCGCATGCTCACGAACATGCGTTGCGAACTCGAACCCATCCATTCGCGGCATCTCCACATCGAGGAGAATGACGTCTGGGCGTTGCTCCTCAAGCATTCCCAGGGCGTCGAGCCCATCTCTCGCGGTGACCACATCAAACCCGTGTCGACTCAGGAGTCGAGCGGTCACCTTGCGAATGGTGATGGAGTCATCGACCACCATGACGCGCCGCGTGTCCGGTGCCTTTGTGGCCTGTGGCGCGCGCTCGGTGGATCCCGCAGCGATCGACTCCGCCATTGACGCTGTGGCGAATCGCATAAGCATGCCAAGGTCGAGAATCAGCATGACGGAGCCATCGCCCTGAAGGGTTGCGCCAGCCACCCCGGGGATTCGGCTCAGGACCGGGCCTACCGACTTCACGACGACCTCTTGGCTTCCATGTAGGGCGTCAACCCTTAGGGCCATGCCGCCCTCGTCCGAATTGACGAGGAGCATCGGGAACGCGTGATCCGGGAGGTCGTCCGCAGTCGCCTGGCTTTCGACGCCCATCAGCTCACCGAGCCCTCGAACTGTAAAGTCCTGGCCAGCATAGCTGTAGACTGGAGAGCCGCTCTCGTACTCGATTTCGTCTTTACGGCCGCGAACAACGCCCTGGACCGACCCCAGCGGAACGGCAAAGGTCTCTTCGCCGACCTGAACCAAGAGAGCCTGCGAGATGGCGAGGGTAAAGGGCAGCCGCATTGTGAACCGCGAGCCCTCTCCTGGGGTTGAATGGATATCGAGGGTCCCGCCCAGCTGCTTGACGTCGCTGTTAACGACATCCAGGCCAACGCCGCGACCGGCAACCTGTGACACCTCGCTAGCCGTAGAGAAACCAGGCTGTAGAATCAACTGCAGAGCCTGTGCGTCAGAGATCTCAGCATCCGACGCGAGAAGCCCTCGCTCGACCGCTCGCCGACGGATGGCTTCAGCATCGATCCCCTTCCCGTCGTCTTCCACCTGCAGGCGAATTTCGCCCCCAGATTGATTCAGGCTCACACGGATCAAGCCTTCATTCGGCTTTTTCGCCTTCGAGCGTCCGCCCTTGTCCTCGATGCCATGGGCGATCGCGTTGCGAAGGAGGTGCTCCATGGGCGGCACCAGGCGCTCTAGAAGGGCTCGGTCAAGCTCGGCCCCTTGGCCTGTAAATTCAATCCGGACCGGCTTGCTCAGATCTTGCCCCGCTTGGCTAACCACACGCTGCAGGCGCGGCACCATCCGAGAGAAGCGGACCATACGCTGGCGCATGAGCTGATCCTGCAGATCCGTTCCTATGCGGCGCTGCTGGAGGAGCACGGCTCCGGCGCTCTGGAGTTCATTGCCAACATCCTGCTTAAGCGCTTCCAGGTCGCTGACGCTCTCGGCTAGCGAACGAGACAGCTGCTGGATACCGGAATAGCGGTCCATTTCCAGAGGGTCAAAATCAATGGCCTCGTCACCACTTTCCTCTTCCACGCGGAACAGAATCTGCGCCTCGGTCTCGATCTCAAGTTTGCGCAGCTGCTCCCGCAAGCGAGCGATGGTTCGGCCCAGCTCCTCCGCTTGAGATTCGACACGCCCAATGCCTTGCTCGAACCGACGATGGAACGTTGATAGCTCCCCAGCGTTCCCGATAAGGGCGTCCAGGGTGTCGGCGTCCATTCGGACCTGTTCCTGCAGGCGGCGCCCTTCCCCGGACGGGGACTTGGCGGGCGACACATCTTCCTGGGCGCTGCCCGAGTCCTCGGCCTGACCGGCATCGTCAGCATGTTCGCCTTCAGCTTCAGCCTCGGAGGTGACGGCATCTTCATCCGCCACAGTGGCATCAGCTCCGCTGTCCGGATTGCCATCGGCCCACTCACGAAGCGCCATCAAGGACTGACTGCTGGCCTCGTCCATTTGCCAAGAGCCAATGCCCCGCTCCACAAGCTGCTGGACATCCATAAGGGCCCGCTCAATGAGGGGGAAGAATCCTTCGCGAGGATCCCGCTCCGCCTCAATGCTCATAGCGCTCTCAAGGGCGTGCGCGATAGCGCCGACAACCGTAAAGCCCGCCATGCGTGCACTCCCTTTGAGGGTGTGGATCTCACGCTGGAAAGTGTTCTGATCGGGCCCGGGCAGACCGCCCGAGTCACGCCACCCACCTAGGGACTCAAAGGCGCCCTCGAGAATGTCCGCCGCTTCCTCAATGAAGACTTCCCCAAACTCCCAGTCAATCTCACACTCAGGGTCTCCCGATGCCTCGGGAGCCTGCTCGGGTTCTGCGGCTGGACACTGCTCAATCTCATGATCCGCCTCGAGAGCGGGCGCGGCCACTTCGCCAGCCTCCGCATCATCGGACCCGGCTTCTGGAAGTTCGGAGCTAGAGGCCGGGTCCTCAGCGCTAAAGGCGTCCTCGTACCTTGCGAGCTGGGCCTCCATGGAGTCGCAGGAATTGAGCACCTGAATCGCGCTCGCCTGATCCAGGAGATCGAAGACCTCGCCAGCCCACCCCGGGGGGTTCACCACGTTTTCGAGGTCAGGCTCCTCATTCGCAACGACCTCGGTGACGTAGGACTCAAGCTTGCAAAGCAAACCCACCGCTTCCGATGACAGCGGGGTCTCCACGTCACGATGAATTCGTACGATGCGTTCAAACGGACCACAAACCGCGGACACCCCGCCGACCTCTGCCGTCCGGGCACTGCCGTGAAGGGTGTGAAGGGCTCGCTCGACGTCATTGTTCGGGATTCGGTCCGGGTGCATTGCGGCGTCGTCGAGCCACGAACGCAGCGTAAGCAGATGAACCTGGGCTTCCGCACAAAAAACCGCCCATAGCTGTTCGTCAATCTCGTGCTCGACGGCGCTTTCGAGGGCTTCTGATGTCTCGGTGGCCTGCTCGTCGTCGACAGAGAGTTCTTCTTCACCCAAGTCGACAGACTCGAAACTCACCTCGAACCCGCTTGCATCTGGTGCCTCGAGTGAGGATTCGGGGACGTTCTCCGTCTCGATCTGGGTGCCCTCTTCCGCACCGATGGAGCACTCGGCCACCAGGTCGTCGAGTTCGGCCTCCGACTCCAGGTCGGATACGGCATTGTCGAGGTCGGCCCGATCTTCTTGCTCTTCGGCGCCCGGCTTGTCGGCTTCAATGCCGCCCTCGCCTTTCGAGTCGGCAACATCGAGGCCTTCTTCTGCCTTCTCCATGCCCGCGTCGCCTTCAGGCTCGACCGGAGCAGCCGCGGTATCCCGCTTCGGCGACGGCGTAGCCTCAATGCGCTCCCCAGCGATCAGAGCGCTCAGGCGCAGGGCGATATCCAGGATGGGAACCGTCGGTTGAGCGTTGGCGCGAACCTCGTCCACAAGACCCGGAAGAACGCTGACCGCGTCTTCGATCGCCTGGAGGCAATCCGCATCCACGGGCGCCTTTTGCTCGAGAATGCGATTCATGTATGACTCAACGACCCAGGCAAACTCACCAAGGCGCAGGGCGCCCGCCAGGCGTCCGGAGCCCTTGAGGGTGTGGAATGAGCGACGGATCACAGCCAAGGTGTCAAGATCGGACGGATTACTCTTCCAGCGGGGGAAGTTCTCGCCCAGGCCTGCCACCTCTTCGTCAGCCTCTTCAATGAAAATCTCGAGGATTTCCAGGTCCGCATCGAGTCCGCGAACCTCTTGAGAAAGGATTTCCTCATTGAATGCGTCCGACAGGCCGCGGCCCTTGGGAGGCTCATCGGTTGCCTCTACGGATTCGGCGGATTCATCGATGGCAGGATCAGCCGGTAGCTCTAGCGCCTCGGCCTCGAGGGCATCCGATGCCTCTTCAACAGGAGAAGCCAGCGCATCATCTTCAGGGGCGGCCTCGAGCTCGCTGCCGGCGTCAGCAACCCCCTCGATCTCGGTGTCGCCATCCGCTACCTCGGTGATCTCAATAGCCTCGAGGGTCTCTACTGCATCGTCGACCTCGGGGATCTCGGCCTCGACGCCATGATCGTCGCTGGCCCCTTCGTTCGTGTCGTGCTGCATGGCAATTTGGCCATCGGCCGCGACGGAAATGGCCCCAAGGCGCTGCAGCGCCTCGATGCCTCGTTCGTGAACGCTGTCCAGCTCCCGCCAGGGCTGCCCGGAGGATTCCAGGGCAACCTCAATGCTGATCAGCACTTCCGCCAGAGCTTCGATTTCATCTTCGCTCAGGTCGCCAGCTGATTGCGGCGCCCGCTGATCGAGATACTGAGTCAGCGGAGCCAAGAGCGCATGGAGCGTCTCGAAACCAGACATCGACATCGCGCCCATGATCCGGCGGAGGCCTTCAATCGCTCCGCTCAGTCCGTCGCCGGATTCGCTGCCAGCCGAGGATGAAAGGAAGCTCAAGAACGTATCCCGCACCTGCCGGACATCGGAAAGCGCTTCTTTGTAGATCACTGTCGCGAGCGATTCATCGAATCCAGTCTCATCGCGCGATCCACTCGCACTACGCCGATGCAGGCCGGCTTCGAGAAGGGACTCCAGGGCCAGTAGATGCTCAGCCAATACCATGTCGTGCTGGCCGCTCGCCTCGCCAGCGTGATCCGGGCTCAGCGCCTGGGTCAGCTTATCCGTTAGATCCCGCCCCTCATCGGAGCCAAGAATGCTGAACGTGGATCCGATGCGAGACACCCGACTTTGAATGGCTTCGAGATCGTCTACGTTCCGCTGCGGTGAGCGAAGCAAGATATCCATCCGCTCGCGCAGATCAGAAAGGTCCTCCTCGATGGCCTGGCGGAGGCTGTCATACACCTCGCGGCCGACATGCTCTGCATCGTCATTGAGGCCAAACGCCCGCCGCACCGCCCGCGACTGCTCGCCCTCCGATCGCGCGGACGCCACATGAAAGAGCAACGTCTTGGTAAGGTCGTTCGGAGTCGCATACTCAGGCTCAGACGCCCCCCCGCCCTGCTCCACATGCTCTTTTAGAATCTCGATGTAGCGCTTGAGATCGCGGTCAATATGACCAACCACCCGGCGCAAATCGGTGCCAACCTTGAGCTCGCCTCGTGCGACGCACTCGAACAGCGCGTCAGCGATCCAGAACAGCTGACGGGGGTCGCCGGGTGGGCACAACTTCACAGCCGCCTTCATGCTCTCCTGCATCTGGACGGCAGCGCCTTCCGGGCTGTCATCGCGAACAAAGGTCAGGAGGTCACGCTGGAAATCGCGGCGCACATCCTGAAGGGCTCCGATGCGGGCTTCAGGCGGGAGTCCATCTCCCTCCGAAACGATCACATCATCCTTAAGGCTCGGCGCATCCGCGACAAGCGAGGCGGCATCCAGGAGCAGGGGGGCGCCCCTGCTTGCGCGAAGGTCTGTAAGCACCGGCGCCAGATTCATGGGGGACGGGAGAAGCCCATCGCTCTCGCTATCGAGATAGTCCGGGAGCTGCATGGAGGCGCGCAACAGCGCCTCCGTAGCTGCCCAGTCTCCCCCTTCCAGCTGCTCGAGATGACCGAAAACCTGGATCATCTCGTCACAGATCAAGACCCCGTTATCTACCTGAACGACAACGAGTGTGTTCCGGATCTGTTCAACCCGGGCCCTGGCCTCAGCCAGGTCACCCTTTCGCTCCATGTTCTCGGAGTAGTGCCGCAACGATTCCTGAACTTCGCCAAAGAGCGTAAGCAGTTCATCACGGACCCAATTCAGTGCGCTGGATGCCATCAAATAGCCCCGTCGTTAGGCCCGCTTCAAAGCGGGAGGCGTCATCTCGTCGTTGCTCGATGCAGAAGAACCCGTGCCTTCAGGTGCTGCTGGCTCCGTAGTATCCGTGTCCGGAAGTTTGAAGTCGGATACGGACGAGCGCAGCTTCGCCGAGAGATCCGTGAGGTCCCCCATGGCAGCAGCCGTGGACTGTGTACCCTGGGCAGTCTCCGAGCTGATCTCGCGAATGCTGGACATAATCCCACTCACATCCTTGGCCATCACGGACTGTTTGCGGGCGGAGGAAGAGATCCCGTCAATGAGCTGCGCCAGATCAGAGGAAACCTGTTCGATCTCGGCGAGTGACTTGCCGGCCGCCTGGGCAAGCTCGCCCCCGTGAACCACGTTCGCGGTACTCTGCTCCATGGAGCTGACCGCCTCACTCGTATCCGCCTGGATCGCCTTGACCAGACCCTCAACCTGACGGGTGGCGCTAGAGGAACGTTCCGCGAGACGCTGAACTTCGTCCGCCACCACCGCAAACCCACGGCCCGCCTCGCCTGCGGCCGAGGCTTGGATCGCCGCGTTCAACGCAAGCACGTTGGTCTGTTCGGCGATGTCGTTGATCAGCCCGATGATGTCGCCGATCTCCTGCGAGGATTCGCCCAGGCGCTTGATCCGTTTCGCGGTCTCCTGGATCTGCTCGCGGATGGTATCCATCCCCTCGATCGAGCGACGCACCGTGGCCGCCCCCTTGGACGCGATCTCCACCGAGTTTCGTGCCACCTGGGCCGACTGCCCGGCATCCTCCGCAACCTTGTTAACCGACTGACTCATGTCGTCGATAGCGGCGTTCGCCTGCTGGATTTCGCGCACCTGTTCTTCCGATTTCTCAGCCAACCCAAGAACCTGGGAGCGAGTAGCGGAGGACGAATCGTTGATGTCAGCGGAGGCCTTGTTGATCGTCGACACCAGGCTTCTCAGGTTCTCGATTGCAAAGTTCATCGAGTCTGCGATGGCTCCAGTGAAGTCCTCACTAACCGTGGCATTCACGGTCAGATCCCCGTCAGCAAGATTCGCCATCTCGTCGAGAAGCTGAACGATCGCCATATTGTTTCGCTCATTCTGGGCCTCGGTTTGAGCGAGTTCCCGGCGAGTGTCACGGTGCAGCAAGAGACCGAGAGCAATCAGCAACAGGAAGGCCAGGCCGCCGGTCGCATACCCGACCGCAGCGATCGAGCTCAGCGAGTCGGCCTCGCGCGCAATACCTGACTCGAGGGCGCTCGTGACATCGAGCATCCCTGCGCTGCTGGCCTCGATGCTCGACGCCGCAGCGCTCACCTCAAGGACGGCAGACGACGCTTCAAGGACCCCCGCAACCGCCTCACTGAACGCAATAAAGACGGTCGCCGACTCCTGAAGGAAGGCCTGCACGCGGGCATCATCAACCGCTTCAACGCCGAGCTCGTCATACCCCTCGATCAGGCCATCCAGTACACGCCCAAAAAGGGTGGCATCCCGCTCAAACCGCTCAATCGCGGCCTCCGCTTCGGCCCCGCCGCGGAGCACCTGGCTGAGGCTGTTCTCGATGCGCTGAACCAGGAGCGTTTGCCGTGACGCGATGTAAACCTGCTCAGGATCCGCACCGACGCTCGACATGCGACGGACAACGTCATCAGACAGCCGAGAAAGTTCCGGCGAGAACATCTCCACGGCTTCCGAATACATGCCCATCATCTCGATGCTGGATTGGCCACGAAGGACGGCGTTAACCCCTCCGAGGTAGCTCGACCACTCGCCACTTACTCCAGAAAACTCTTCTTGAAGAGCTGCCGGGAGAGGCTTCAGGCCTCCGCCGCCCTCTTGCAAGTGGTTGAGACGCGCCTGGAATCCGTCCCTCAGGCTCTCGAGGTTCTCGAACGCTCTTTCGGAACCGCCGGCGGCCTCAAGCGAGCTCGTCGCGATGCGCTGGGACAGGAGGCGCATGTCGTTCGCGAGCGCCGTGCGGTCACGGTACTGGCCCTGCTCGTATTGGTGATAGGTGAATGCTCCGCCCGTTACAATAAGGGAGGCGGCAAGCATGCCCCCGAGGACAGAATTCCGTTTGCGACGACTCACTACCATTGGTTGATACTCCCTCTCACTTCGGGGCCAGACGGTTGATTTAGGCGACCGCGGCAGGCTGTTCGTTATCAGAAAAACCGGCGATTAGGTCGCCAGAAAAGCGATTGCTGTCACTTAGAAAGAGATCCAGGTCTAGGACCGGATGAAGGCGGTGACCCAAATCAAATCCGCCTGTAATGAATGGCATCGCGGTCTCGGGGGCGTCAGCCTCCCGGCGCCGCTGAGAGGGGATGCACCGTCGCATCCCCTCAACCTGGCTCACCAGTAGCCCAGCCATCCCCGAGCCCTGCGGCGCCACAACCACGCGCCGATTGGCCTTATCCTCCGGTAGCGGCTCCCCCAGCAAGAGCTGGCTCATATCGAAGACCGGAAGAACAAGACCGCGAAGATTGCCGATGCCGAGAACGCCCGCCCCCGCAAGGGGGACGTTCGCCAGCGGCATTGGGTCGGTGACCTCAGAGAGCGAGTCCATGTCGACCAGGAAACGAAAGCTCCCCACGCGCAGCAAAACGCCACGCCAGCCGACACCGATGTCCCTGCGAAGATCGCGGTTGACCTGCCGGCCTGCAGCATCGAGGTCGGCAAGCAACCCATACGGGGTGGTGGCGTTGAAGCTCATGCGGCCAATTGCTTATTGATTGCGGCCATCAAGGTCTTCTCGACCACAGGCTTGGTGATGTACTCCTTCGCCCCCTGACGCATAGCCCAAACGCGGTCGGCTGCCTGATCCTTCGTGCTTACCACGATCACAGGGACTTCGGCTGTCTCAGCCGCCTGGGCAATTTGACGTGTTGCCTGGAAGCCATTGAGGCCCGGCATCACAACATCCATCAGGACCAGGTCCGGAACCTTCTCTTTCGCTACCGCAACGCCTTCCTCTCCACTCGAAGCGGTAATGACGGAGTGGCCATTCTTCTCCAGGATTCCCCGGAGAACATGAATTTCGGTGGGTGAGTCATCAATGATAAGGATGTGCGCCATGATCTTGCTTTTCCTTACTTTTGTTGTTTTGTGAGTTGGAGCGTTTTACCGCGGTGACGCCAGGGAGGCGTATTTTCGAACTGCACCGAGCAGGTCTTCTTTCGCAAAGGGCTTGGTCAGGTAGTCCTCAGACCCAACAACCCGACCCTTGGCCTTGTCGAAAACACTGTCTTTGCTGGACAGCATGATGATTGGGGTAGACCGGAATTCCCGGTTGTTCTTGATCAGGGCGCACGTCTGGTATCCATCGAGGCGAGGCATCATTACGTCAATAAAGATGATGCCCGGCCGCTGCTCCGCGACCTTGGACAAAGCCTCGAATCCATCAACAGCGGTGATCACTTCGGCGCCATGTTTTTGCAGCAGAGACTCTGCTGTTCGGCGAATGGTCTTGCTGTCGTCAATTACCATGACCTTGAAGCCCTGGAACTCAGCACCAAGACCGGATCCGTTAAGCGCGTCAGACACCCTGAACCCCTGATTTATTTGCTTCGTTGAAGGAAGGCGCCGGGCGTCGAATACCCGGAGCCCCAATCTTGCGCGGCAACCCGTGTCGACTCATCGAGCATAGGCAGCATCTCTTACGCAACGTCTAGAAATTATACAGGAAGGGAATGGATTGTAAATACAGGGAGATTATGCCTCTCTTCGAAGCTCGCATCGTCGACGCGGAGGGGGCGAGCGCCCTCCCTCCGCGCGGCAAAAGGCCCCAGGGGGATCGATCATATCGGGTTGATTTGTAGGCGATAAATACTGCTAGGCCAAGGCCGGGCTGGGCCGACTGCTATTTCGATCAGGGTTCGCAAGGCGGGGCTTGTGGCGGCCCTGAGATGAGGCCATGGCGAGCACGTATTCCCGCAAACCGGAAGAAATAACCGATGACTATAAACGATCACAAACGGAACTATATCGCCCCTTATCGTGACACCCGCTACGGTGCCCGGGCGTTCACGCCGCCACCGCCCGAGATCACCCCGGGGCTAGATCGGATAGCCTTGCGAGCGATCCCGGCATGAACATCTCAGGATCCAATCCTGCGTTGATATCAGCTGAGACGATCTCCAGAGTCATTCGCCCATTCCCTTCGAAGCTTTCCATTTCGGAGACAGCCGGAATGATGTAAGGCCCCACGCGTTCGCGCTCCAGGACGCGATAGCGCTTCACAGGGGATTCTCGACCCCGGTAGTAGTCGATCTGAATGGGTTCGTGTGTCTCTTCATCGACATATCGAACCCACTTCGTGTACGGGGAATCATTGATGTCCCTGGGGATGGACTCGAGAACCTGGGTCCATGTGCCGTTGACGTTGTGCTCACCAAGGATCCAGTGCGTATCGCGTCGCGTTGAGCGGATCACAAAGTCCTGGTACTCATATACCGACCCCATGAATTGGAAGCCACGATCTTCTGGTCGGATTCGGCGAGGATGGGTAGATGGCGGAATCATGAGCCAAAGGCCCGACTGATCGGCCTCGCTCGACGACATCTCCCCTTCGAACCGATTGCGGGCGAGCAAGGTGGTGCCGGACATGAATCGAGGCTGGTCAAAGTGGAGAATTCGATGCCGACCGTGATCCGGGTCATCGATTCGGTATTCGGTGAGCGAGCGAAGCTCGGCCTGCTCCCTTCCGCCATCCTCGATGCGCATGCGCCAGCGAAATACGCTATCACGAGGGACCGTCCGCTCCAGCATGGAGGACCTGAGGACCACTCCGCGATCTCCGGCGAAAGCGAAAGGGGCACTCGCTGCCAGCGAGAAAGCCGCGCCCGCCCCAAGAAGGGACCGGCGATTGATTTTTCGGGATAGCGCGTCAGTCATGTCGGCTCTTAATCCAAAGGCGATAACGAAGGAATCGGGGCGGCTAAGTGGCGCCATACCCCATGGCGTTGAGCACTGCTGCAGCAAGCAAGGCTGCGCCTATCAAAAGCCAGTACCCGCGGGAGCGCAAAGACGCCAACTCCCCCGACAAACCCTGATAAGGGAGAACGCAGGCGACTGTGATCCAGAACGCCACCACCGAGAACCCGACAAAGGGCACCGGTATTCCTGCGGCGAGCTGAAACGCGGCCGCTAGAGCTAGGGCGGCGATGGCCGACCATTCAGCCCACCCCTTGGGGCGCCAAGAGGCCGAGGCATCCAAGACCTCCCTGAGTGACTGAGGCGGCGCCCCTGGGGTCCCATCGCAAAGCGGACCATCGTGCAGATGAGGGCCGGCTTCGCCGCGGTCCGGGCTTTCCACTCCTTCGTGGTCGCTACTCGGCAGACCCATCAGGAAGGCGCCCCATGCGCGGCCCTGGAAAAGAAAGGCGCAGCAGCAAGAACAAACCCCAGTAGAACCGGGACCGACAAGAAGAGGACGCAAGCGGCCAAATAGAAGGCCGATGGAACAAACGTCATGTCCAGCAGGAGGCTCGGCGGGATCCCGACATGAGAAAGGGCCGTTACGGAAAACTCGACACCCAGCACGAGAAGCGGCACGAGGTATGCGGTCGGATGGGCAATGCCAGCCCGCCCCTCGAACAGCCTCGACGCGAACACGAACGCCACAACCGAGCTCGCAACAAAGAACAGCGCCGGGTATCCAACTCCGCCACTACCATCAAACATGCTCCGGTGCCTCCCCGTCTTCTCGTTTCTTCGAGCGCGTGAATTCCAGGCGCTCCTTCTCTCTGGCTGCGTGCCGAAGCTGATCCGATGAGAGATCGGACGCGCGCGAATTCAATAGATCCGATAGAGATGGCTGGGCTGGATTTTGATCTGACATTGTGAACGTGTCCGCCTCTGCTGGATTGGTGGAATGGTTTTGAAATTCAGCTGGCCGATGAGAACTTGGTCGGCTGAGAAAGAGGGACCGGAGGAGCCTCAAGAGGCTCAGGCGTATGGACACCGAAGCCTTGGGCGTAATCAATCCCGACATCCTTGAGGGCATCCAGGATGTCGTCGGTCTCTACGAATTCGGCGATAGTCTTGAGTCCGATGGTTCGGCCGATATGGTGGATGCTCTCCACCATCGCTCGGCTAACCGGATCAGAGATGATGTCCTTGACGAAACTTCCGTCGATCTTTATGTAGTCAACCTCCATCGCCTTGAGGTAGCCGAATGAAGACATCCCTGCGCCAAAATCATCGAGCGCAAACGAGCAACCAAGGTGGCGAAGGACGCGGACAAGATGAGAAGCCTGCCGCATGTTCTCTATAGCGGCGGTCTCGGTGATCTCGAACGTAACCCTTGACGCATCAACCCTGTTCTTGCGTAGCTGGTCGACGATGAACTCAAGGATTTGCGGGTCGCAAATCGACTGCCCCGACAGATTGATCGCGTATCGATCGCTAGACGCCGCCCCTGTCTCAGCGATGTGCTTCATAACCCGCGTTATCACCCATCGATCGATCATGGGCATGAGGTTGTAACGCTCGGCGGCAGGAATGAACTGCCCTGGCGCATGGACCTGCCCATCCTCGGTAACCATCCGGAGAAGGATCTCCGTATGGCGAGGAGCTGGCCAGGTTCCGCTTACAGGTGAGATCTCTTGTCCGAAAATCCACAGCCGGTGAGAGTCAACGGCATCTCGAATGCGCTGGATTCGGGCGATGTCTTCTTTCCGCTCGGACAGCGTTGAGTTCCAGGCGGGGTCTATGTGGATCTGCGTTTGCCCGTGCTGCTTTGCAGAGTGGCAGGCGGCATCGGCTCTTGTAAGGAAATGGTCGGCCGACCCGTAGTCGCCATGAATTGGGACAATGCCGATGCTCAAGGCCACGGCAAAGCTCTGCCCATCCCACTCGAACTTGAATGAGCCCGCAACAGCTTGGATGTGGCTGGCGAACTCCCGAGCTGCCGGGAGGGACGCGTCCGTCATCAGGATTCCAAATTCGTCGCCACCCATGCGCGCGAAGAGGTCCCCTGGGCGAATCTGGTCCTTCAACCGGCGCGCGAGCTGCCGAAGGAGGTCATCCCCAGCGGAGTGCCCGAAAGAGTCGTTAATGAGCTTGAATTGATCGATGTCGACCAGAAGAAGAACGTGCTCCTGGTTGGTCGTCTTGGCGCTGGCAACAACATCGCGAAGGTGCCTTTCGAATACGTCGCGATTCTTCAGCCCGGTCAACCGGTCGTGAGTGGAAGCCCACATAAGATCGCGAGTCATGGCACGGGATTCGGTCACGTCACGAAACACCAGAACCGAGCCAATCTTCTCTCCGCTCTCGTCCAGGATGGGGGACGTGGTGTCCTCTATGGAGCGCTCGCGGCCATTGCGAGATCGGAGCAGTATTGATCCCGAGAGGGAGCTGCAGAAGGCGCCGTCGGGAATCTCCTCGAGTACGGGGTGAATGAGCGGCGCGCCGGTGTCCTCCGAGACGATCGAGAATACACTCCCGACCTGGCGGCCTCTCGCCTCGTCGAGGCGCCATCCGGTAATGGCCTCTGCCGCGTGATTCATGTGGTCGACACGGCCCGAGGTGTCGGTAGTGATGACGGCTTCAGAGATGGCATGCAGCACTGACTGGAGCTGCTCCGCTGAGTCCGAAAGGCTCTTCCGGATTCGTTTGTGGCGAGACGCAACCGCAAGCCCGGCGCCCCCGCCGAGAAGAATCGACAGCACCCCTGCGGAAGCGATCAGAAGTGCTGCCAGCGCATAACTCGAACCGGCCGAATCGATTTTGTCGGCAATGGAGCCCGAATGGGTGTCTTGGATCGCATCGAGAAGAGCGATTAAGTCACCCTGAGCCGGGATCGCTCGCTCTTGCATCATTTCTGACGCACCCTTTAGGTCGCCGCCGATCGCCCGCTCTGCCACCTCTCGCTGAAGAGACGCCGCCCGCTCGACTGCGGATTCAAGCGCACCAAAGAGCGAGCGCTCGTCACTCGTCGCATCCAGGGAAAACAGACCGCGCCCAGCCTCTGAAAGCTTCTCAGAAGAGCGCATCCATTCTAGATAGAGGGCCTCGCGCTGCAGCTGGCCAGTGTCCTCTGAAAGCATCGGCCGCAGTTGGCTGTGCCCTTGCGTGGAGAAAAGGTGCATTTCGGACAGCAGAGATGACTTCTCGGAGTGTCCATGCGTGATGGATTCGATATCGGCATGAATGCTCGATAGGCGGGCGAGGCTGAAGACCATCAGGGCGGCTACGAGAAACAGAAGCGAGCCAAATGCGAGCGTGGCGCCTCGCGTGCTGAGGGCGCGAGCTGGGCGTGCGTCCCGGGCTAGCATGGTGTCGAACCCCCTCTTGTGCCTCGGAAGCATCCCCCTGGGAGCTGCATGCAGCAGATGCCGCCGGGCGCGGCCGGGCGCCTTTCTGAGCGATAAGCACTGCAGTCGCTCCGATTTATTCCGAATGTGTTGGTGCGTGACGCCCGAAGGAGCATGCCCCCTCCTTGTGGTTGTACGTCTGGCGCTAAGCCAAAACCTTATGAGCAGCTGGAATCGGGCATCGAGGAAGCCGCCCCCAGAAGCCGCAATTAGAACAACAAGAGCATATCACTTATGAACACATCATAAAAATCAGGATGCCTTGAGAATGACGCCGAGCATTGCCGAGCATGGTGTGATGTCTCGGTAGGCAGATCTCGATCCTTATGGTCGGACGGCTCTACCTGAGGGGGGCGCTGGCTGGGCCGGATCGCATGAAGCGTGCTGCTGGGAGTTTCGGGCAGCCTCCAGCATGGCCGCCGATCGCTCCGATCTGCGCTCAGTAATTGACTTGTATCCCGGGGGGAGTCGATCGCCCGAGAGGATTACCTCGGGAATAATGGGCTGCAGTTCACTGCCGGATAAGTACACATCAAGAATGGCTGCAAATCGGTCCTGTCCGATCTTCTCGAAATCCGTGAGATCCCAGCGTGCCGGTGCCGTCGTTTGGTGGATGGTCTGGTGTCGCGCGTACCGGACGCGCGCCCACGTCGACACCATAGACGGAGTCCTTTCGGTACCCAGCTGGACCACCACCCCTCCCCCGTCGAGGTTTCCGTCGTGCCCCGCGGGGTCGGTATCGGGCGACCAGGCCGCAGAGCAAGCGATTCTTTCAGGCTCGTTTACGCCCATTTCGGCGTAATGCTCGGCGACGACTCGCCTTAAATCGATGCTGCTAAAAGGGCTATCGGGACTGATCGTGGACCGGCCATTGGGTGCATCATAGAGTCGAAATTCGAGCTCGCCTGGGCCCTCTGACTCATGCCACTTGAGGGCATCCGGGTTCGAACGCTTCGCCTCCTCCAAGAGGCGCACAAGACGGGAGGTTTCCGGGCGCTCAGACTCAAATGGAATCGAGAAAGAGCTCTCATGATGGGCCTGCTTTCCTGTCTTGTCTTCGATGATGCGAAAACTGAGCCCGAAGTGAGGGTCGTCGGCTTGCTGGTAGCAAGGGGAGTAGGCAAGCCGGCCCACCCCGTCTGCGGTGGCGGCGCCCGCAAAGCTGTGCCCAGCGGTGTGAGCCACCATGTCCATGAGAACGTCGCCGAATGCCTCCAGGTCCACATTCTCCGGCAATGGGTACATCTCGCCAGTCTTGGGGTTTGGGGCCTGGATGCCGGTCACCTTCATTGCGCCAAACCGGCTTGCGATTTGGAATTCAATGTCATGCCCCGCGCGGAACGCGTCCAGAACAGGTTCAGGTGCCGGATCCCACCCCATAGCAAGACTCCCTGCCAGAATAGTGCGTTGATAGTATCACTTACGCATCCCGCATAAAATGGCGCGCGTAGTTTGTTTTTGCTGCCCCGCGCTAGAGCTACGGCCGCATCGAGCCACCGGACTGCTTGAGCGACACCTCTCTCTGGAATTCACTCAGGGAAATGACCGGGGCATCCGTCGGCGCGGCACGCTGAGCGTGCACCTCGCTGATCAGCCGCTCCAGGGCTCGCACGGGGTGAGTGCTGGCCCCATCGCTGTCGAGAAATGCGGGGTCGTCAGGGGATATGCGGGCAACGGCATCAGCGTCATTCATGGAGACCAACGACGACAGATCGCCCACCTCTTCAGGCGTATAGAAGAATGAGGTGTGTCGGCTTGGGTTGCGGGGGATGCGATCTTCCCCAACCTTGGCGTCAGGCATTGCCATGATTCGGACCCCCCCGGATTCAGTGGTGAGCATGCCAACAGGAAATGGAATGCCCTTAAGGTAGCGGCCACCTTTCGGGACATCGATCGTGTTGGCAAGGTCGCTTGGCATTCGGGACAGGGGGGATCGATTGATCGAGCACTCTTCGATCGGCACCCCCTTCTCCTCCGCCATGGATGCCAACCGGTCGATCATCGCCTGCTCCATCCGCTGCCGGGCAGATTGGTACATCAGGCCGTACGCCAAGATGTGCAAGACCACGTCGGGACGGCTTGGCGGGGAGTTACCCAGGCTGTCTTGATAGAGGCGTGTCGCGCGGCGAAGCGCTTCTGCGCCGTAACCGCCCTTTAGAAGGGTCGCAACCTGAAGCCTTCCATCTGCGAACTCTCGATCGCCCGTCTCCCCCTTCGGCAGGATCTCGCCGGCCGCCTTGAAGAGGTGCGACTCCATCATTCGGATCCGCTTGTACGTCGAGCTCAAGCTGTCATTCGACGCGAGGGTCTCAAAAAGGGTGTCTTCGGCATCCCCAAACTGCGCAAGGCGCCGCGGGTGCAAGAGGTTTAGGCGATCCCCGATTGCTGCAAGCAGGAGGCCAGAGGCATCCCACTGATTGAACTCCCTCGAGTGCACGGTCTCTGAAACGCCGGACTCTTTGGACACCCGCCCCCGCTTGCTCTTGCCGGCCATGTACGCGGAAAGGCTCGCAAATGGGCTCAGGAGGCCTGTGCGGGTTTCGGCGCCCATTTCAGCGTGCTCGTCGTGATACGCCCCATTCTCGCGGCGTGTCAGGGTGCGCCTTTCCCCCTTTATTGCCCCCTGGTACGGGGCCTCCTTCAGGCCTATGTCTTCGAGCAAGCCCTTCACCACTCCTACGTGGCGGGTAAAGGCTGCTTCGTCGTAGTTCTCCTCTTGAAACACCAGGACTTGGCGTTCCGACTGGCGGCCCGTGCCCTTGTCGAGATTGGTGATTTCCGAGAATACGTGGGCCTGCTTTTCGGAGTTGCTGCTGTCCAGGAGGGCCTGAACAACCTGGTCGACATCCTTATACGGAAGCACATCATCGAGGAGGCACCGCTGACTGGCGTCGAATGTGATGTATCGATAGCCGCCATACCGGCCCGGTTTAGACTTCTCTGGTGAGGGTGTGTCGGCGCTCTGCCTCTTGGCGTCTCGCGTAAAGAGCCTCTTCAGGGAATCCGGGATCATGCTGCGCGACCGTCCGTATTGATACGTTACGAGTGACAGCACCGTACCACATACGATGCCGTCACGCGCACATGTTCGGTCTCACTCATTGGGTAGCAGGGCGAGCTCCACTAGATCCAGGACGGCCTTGGCGTTTACAACGCTGACGGAGACCTCCTTTGGCCCGACGCCGGGGAGGTTTCCAGATGAATCCCGCAGCGCCTTCTGAAGAAGAGCGTGGGCCGACTGAAGGGCGACATCCATATCGATCGTTCGGGCGCGATCCTGTGCTAATCGGTCGAGCTTCACGATTCCCTGGGAGAGCTTCCCTCCGCCGGCATACCGGAGGCGCCTCAGGACATCCTCGGGGAGAGAAACATGGGTTGATACGGCCTTGGACTGCCGTCCCTGCACCTTGGCAATGGGTTCCATCTGATTGATCGCAGTTTTTAGCTCAAGAAGCCCCCAGTTTAGCCTGCTGTCAACCCGATTGACAACCCATAAAGGGGTCGGCGAACCTCGCGCAGCAGTGCTAACCCTCTTCGAGCCCGGAAGGATCGAGAACCGAGCCCTTCCTCACAACCAGCGTCGCTGCCAGTTGGTCGTGTAATCCCTGGCGGTGCTCGGTGAAGGCCGCCATGATGAACCCTATTCCGCCGATCACAGCGGAAATATGATGGGTTACGACGCGCCACAGTGCCTGCAAGAACGTGACGCGCGCGCCGTCATAGCGGATCAGCTGGAGCTTGAAAAGCAGCTTCCCGGGCGTCGCCCGAAGGCGGGAGGAATGGAACCCGGCAAAATACATCGCCAAAACAAAGAAGCTAAAAGCCGGATTCAGCATCACTTCGGCGGCAAACTGGGGGGTCGCAACCGTTGCCACGGCATGTCCAATCAGGCTGATGATGCCGACATCAATCGCAAGAGCGCCAAACCGCACCCAGAAGCCACCAAAGGATTGCCTCGGTAGGGCCTGAAGCGAATCCAGTGGCTCGCCTGTGATGCGCGCAATCAAAGCGCAACGTCCCTCGGCGGCACGCTTTCGCCCAGGGCCGAAGCCCGAATGGATCGGCGGAAGAAATAGGCCGAGACGAGCGATTCAACCTCGAATGAGCAGGGGGCCCGCCCTTCCTCAGCGATCAGGTCGAGATACGCCCGGACAGCTGGATCTTCGTCCCGCATGACCGCGATGGCGCTCAAGTCGGCTTCCTTTCGGGCGGGCTGAAGAGATCGAATAAGCCGCGCGAGCGATCCACCAACCATCATCATGGGAACGACGGATGTCGCAATCGCTGCGGAAAGCAGGCTCCCTGAAGTGAAGTAAACCGCCGCAGCGGACGCGAGAACCAGGAGCAGGATGAGCAGCAAGGCAACTGAGAGCGTGGTCTTGCGCTTCTTGATCGAAGCCTCAGTCATTGGCTCCAGGCGAGATGTTGCGCTGACGGCGGATGGGACAGTTGCCTCCATTTTCTCTCTCTCTCGGCTTGTGTGCAGCTATGCCTGGACTACGCTAACGAGCGCGCCCACACAGCTCTGTCTTGAATCGAACATGGGGTGAGCCCCGCAATCCGGAAGCTCCGATCTAAGGATCTCCCTTGCCTGTGCGGCGACTTCCCGCGTTGGGGCGCCCAAGCGACGACAAAGCACGTCTTCTGCCGACACGAGGGACCGGTTTGAAGAGAGCGCCCGGTTCAATCCGCCGTTCAGAAGAAGGACCGAGCTCTCGGATGACAGATCCAGAGATCGAAAATCGATGTACTCGATGCAGTCGTGGCTCACCGTCAAAGCGGACAGGTCATGAGGGCTGTTGATCTTGGATCGCTCCCACGCAGAAAGCTCGAGCGCTCGCGGCTCATCCAGCCCGATTTCAAGCCCTAGATCGTGCCTCTCTGCGAGCCTGACGAATGTTTCCTGCTGAAGAACCGGGTAGTGCATATGCGTCGGCAACGAGTGCGTGGCGCCTGAGGCGTCAGAGAAATACACCGCCGTGTCGCCGATTCGTGCAATCACAAGGGCGTCGCCCTCCAGGGCGGCGATCGCCATGCTTGTGTATGGCTGCTGATGCGGCTCGAGCATGGACGCGTCGATAGGCCCATCGGACCCAGCGCTCCGCGCTTCCTGCAGTAGCGCGTCAAACCGGCTCTCCGCAGACTCAACTGCGTCGCAAATCGCGGTCGCAGTGTCCCCGCTGGCCTCGAACGCCTCGATAAACCCCGCCGCGAAGACTCCCGCAAACCAGGAAGAGTCTGATTCGACGCCGGCCGCAAAGGGCTCAGCATGGTGATCCGGGACGGCGTCGACCAGCACCGCTGCGCGGTCACTGAAAAGAACCCATGCGCCCCGGCCGGCCGGAGATGCGCTAACAGAGGCCCCGGGGTCCACCGTAAGGCGGTATCGCTGGCTCACGATGCCTTAGTCCTTCCCGCTCGGCCGTCCGGCCGACGAATCTGCGGACATCCACTTCAGTGCCTCCGAGGCGTCTGGCTTGCCGCCGGACCCTGCAATCAGCATCCTTGCGAGCGCGATCTGTGCTGGCCGGTGACCCGCTTGCGCGGCCTCTCGATAGAGCTGTCTCGCCAGCTCAGGGCTGCGGTGGCCCGCGGTCCCGTTCTCATGCATCACAGCCGCGGCATAGGTTGCATCAGCGTCCCCGCCCTTTGATGCCTCCCATAGCTCGTCCGCGAGTTTGGCTTCGGCGTGCACGTATTGGATGTGCGCGCGCTCGAGATCACCAAGCTCGACAAAAGAATCAGAAGGGTCGGCGGAAACTGCGGATGCGAAACACAGAGTCAAAGCGGCAAATGCGCTCTGGCGAATCCTGGGGCTCATGTCAAAGGCCTCATGCGGGTTCATAATAAACGGTAAGCGTAAAGTATATCAGTTAAGATAATGCCGAATCTAGCATAGACATCAGAAGGTCGCGCCGGGTGCGGCTTGGGGCGCTCAAGAAGCGGATTCGCAGGCCTTCGTCGCCCCCGCCGCTCAGGGCGCCGTAGCGCTCACCGAGGGCGGTTAGCGCTGGAGAGCTATGCTGCCTGGCCTGCAGCCTGGAGGACGGGGCGAGCGGCGATTTCTTCCGCTTGAGACCAGGGGGCGAGTTGCTGCACCGCGCGCTCCAGTATTTGGCGACGGGCTACAGCATCGATACCGGGGGAGCTGGGAAACGCCATGCTGGCCACCGAGGGGGAGTCCGGCCTGCCGGCCCCGGAGGTCCGGTAGACAATCACTGCATACTCCCGGGCACGCGATCCTCCAGACCCCAGCTCTTCGCCGCGGAGGGCGAAAGCGGCCGCGCAAATCCCGACCATACGGATCCGCTCGGCCACCTCGCACCACGAAACAGTGCGACCATCCTCTCGGGCGGACGCCGTCGCGGCTAAGAAGTCCAGCGATTCGGCGAGGAAGCGGGCGACCGGGGGCGAGCCATCATCAAGAACCCCGGAGCCGGAAATGACTTCGATATCCGACGCCTGGAGGCGCAAGGGGAAGTGACGCCCCGACATGGAGTCCACAAGATGGATGGTCACCCCGTGTCCGCGAGGGCGCTCATCTTGGGGGGGTGCATGTGGAATAAGAGCCATCCGTGAGAGTGTAGATAGGGCCCCACTGAAAGGGCAAGGCGACGCGCCGGCGTAACTCAAGAAGAGACCTAAAACCCGATAGTTACGGAGATTCGGTCAGAAAAAGTCGCGGTATGCGATCTATGTGCTTGTTGGCCAGGGAGATGGGTGCAAGCTAGGCCGCGCGCACGCCCTCAAAGAACCCTCTGACGCTTCCGTCGACCGGGGGTTCCAGCTCCGGGTTCGCTCGATACCGGCCCTCCAGAACCGGCCCCGCTATAGCGTACAGCTCCCGCGGAAGAAGGGGTGGGCTGCTCCCGTGGTCATCCACCGCCTCAGCGCTCACTTCGATTGAACCCAGAATCACAACCTCAACCGACACGGACTCAAATCCCCTGTGGTGATAGACCGCGATCGCGACGTGCGCATCGCCCCCATGGGATCGCCAGCCCTCCCCTCCTTCGATCTCGAGCCTCATTCCCGAGATCACCGAAACCGCTCGACTCGGGTCGGATTCACCTGGCGTGATGGCAGCGCAGGAAGCGCTCGCGCCAGCGAGACCGCCCGCCCGCGAGATTCCTGCGTGGTCGCCGGAGTCTGCGGGCGAGGTCAGCGCACCGAGCAGCCCGTCCAGGGAGTCAGCGCTCACGCCTTCTTGATCCGCGGCCGGTCGCAGTGAGCGCGCAGGGAATATCGACTGCACAAGCACCCCCGAGGCGGGGGCTATCGTATAGATGAAAATCGAGGGGCTGGCTGCCATTTCGATAGCCTATTCTTTGATTTGCAGATGAACTAAAAGTACCATATATGAAGAACACGCTCAAAAATTGAGAACGAATAGAATGCGAAAGGCGTCACTTTACCTTGCCGCAGCTTCCGCTGCGGCATTCGTTGTTTCTGGCTGCAGCTCGCCAAGCGAAAGCGAGAGCATTTCGAGCGAGCGGTTGGCGGAGCGGCTATGCGAGCTCGCTCCAGGCCTGGACGGCGACGCCTATCGCTTCATGCTTACGACCGACAGGGTGGCCAGGTTTGCCGGCATCGAGGACCGAATGGGCTTCATTTACAAAGTGCTCTCTATGTGTGGTGCGGAGCTCGATGTCGACCCCGCCATCCTGAGCGAGGCCTCCCCGGTTCCGCGAGGGGCCGAGTGCACCACAGCAATCACAGAGCAAGAAGATCACTCCCAATCCACTGACGGGCCCGACCATGACTGATTACGAACAATCCCTGGCGTTGACACCCGGCAACCGGAAGCGGCGCCAACCCTTTTGGGCTGGCGCCCCCGTGTCGGCCGCCGCGCTAGTCGCCATCAGCATCACGACGGCGAGCGCCCAATATGGGGGTGGCGCCGGAGGCAGTTGCGGGTTTGATTCAATGCAATCGGACTACGGTGGATACGGCGACTTCATGACGGACTACCGCGGCGGAAACATTCGTGTAAACCCGGGAACTGAAGCTCCGCCGGATGACGGATTTCAATGGTCATCCCCAACGAACAGTTTTGAGTGGGATGGAATCGACTTAAGCCGGCCTCCGTACATACACCACACGGAACTGGCCCCTCAATGCCGATACGACTGGGACGCATGGAATGGCGAGTACGAGTGCTGGTACGCAACCCAGTGGTGCGACGCCTGGGATGAGGGGTACAACGAGCTTCAACTAATGACAGAATTCAATCGCATTGTGCACATTGTCGTTGAGGACCCGACCCTATCTCGAATGCGATTTAACTACTGGGTACAGGAGATCTGCCCTGGCCGCGTTAGCTATATGCAGCAGCAATTCGGGCTCGGGACTTATAACCCCGATACGGGGGAGTTTGAGGGATAGGGCTCGATCGGCGGCGTTAAGCCGCCGATTCGATTGATCCGGGCGCCCCTCGCCAGTCAGGAGTAGCGAGCCGACCCCTGGCAGCCCCGAGGCGCGCGAAGATGACCGGGTTAACGCGCTCGAAAACGTCCTCCGTCTCGAGAAATCCAGAGCCCGCCTGGTAGCCTCCGGGTGGAGGCGTGGATGCCTCAAGAATTGATGCGTCGAGCTCGCAGATCACATGTGATCCAGAATTCCGGTAAAACGAGACCGCAACATGCGCATCCTTAGGCTCACCATGGCCATCGCGGTCCAGCAGCGAGCCAAGATATCCGATCAGCAGGACCAGGGCGTCATCATTCGCACCATCGACCGGGGGCGCAAACAGTGGGTCCATTGTCGAGATGGATCCATCTCTACGCGATACCGCATCGAGAACCCAGGCCTTAATCTGTTCGGCGGACTGCCCCTGAAGTCGGGGGTCGGATGCGTGCTGAGCGCTCAAGACCGAGCGCGGCGCAGAGAACCGTTCAAGCTCCCCGTTAGAGACATCGATCGCGTAAACAAAAACTCTGCTGATGGATTCGTTCGCCATCATGTCGGGCCGCCTCTTGCTTTCGGTTCTAGAATAGAATATCCGCTATTGGGCGAGAAAGTCCAAAGCTTAGAAACGAACTCAGGATTGGAGTAGAAACCTAAAGACCAGGGCATGCCTCGAATTGGTGCCGGGCGTGGTGAAGATCTTCGGAGAGGACTCGGTCGCGAACACCGCTGTCATTTCTGAGGTTGGCGCGCCGGCACGCAGCGAGGGCAAAAGGATAGAACGCAGAACCCCTGGAAGCGTTGGCATGATAGTTCACATCTGCGACTTGAAAATGGCCCAGCCGTCGGTCAGTGCTCACCGGAGACGCCCCCTTATGCACAGCCAAGGCATCCTCAAGCGAGATGGACCGGAAGTGATACATCCGCATGGCATCGTGATCTCGAGCGCCACCGCAATCCGCTGCTGGTACAACGCCTCCATCTTCAGCGAGGCCCCGACCATGCGATGGCATGCCCCTGAGCACAGAGTGCCGGGGTGAGTGATCAGAAAAGTCGGATGTGACCAGGTTGTACCCGATCTCTAGGGCCCGGCAGAACTCAACCAGGGAGCGCGCCCTGCTGCGCACTTCGTCAGTCGGAAGGCTGTGAATGCGAATAAGGGTCGTAGGCGTTAGCGAATTGCTAGCGGCATCGATCGGGCAAATCTCAGTATGGCGAGGATCGAGCGCCTCCCGAAGCCGATCGTGCGCCCCCCGGGGAATGCTGGGGTCATGCGCGATGAGAGGAAGGAAATAGCGCTCCACGTTTTCCGTGTGCACTTCCAAGGTCGCGAACGAGCGACCACCCGCCTGGGGAGTTTCCGCGACATCATCGGTGCTCAGCAAAATGGCCTGCATGACTTTTAACCCACTTTTCTCGGTCGCCCATGTAACGCCGGGCGTTGAATGTGATGGCAAACGATACCATCAGTCACCGAGATGTCAAGACCATATCACTTACGTAATACCACCGGGGTCGAGAGGGGTTGATCGGGGTCAGCCTAAAACCAGATCTCGCTCTCGTCTCGGTCGACCATCCGGTTCCCGGCGGGCGCAACCCCTTGGGTTCTTTGTGCCGCGCCCTCCGGCGGGGGGACCAGGGGCGCTGGGCCCTGGGCTGGGATATCGGATCGCGCGAGCACGGCAGAGACATCTAATGCGTGGCCCTCAGCGGCTGGAGCAATACTCGCGACTTCCAGACAAATCTGGCCGCTCTGCTGTCCACCTTGACCGACATCGAGGGAGCCGGTAACCACTACTGGCTCGCTACTATCTCCCGGTATAGAAACCGCCCCGGAAGACGCGTGAGATATCCGACAAGATACTGTTTGTCCGCTTCTTTTTCCATCGATAGAGATGGGTGAGAGAGAAAACATAACGCCCGCGGAGAGCGCATCGGATGACGGGCTCGGCAGCGCCCCTTCGATGTAACCTACAAGTATGCAGAACATCTTATTCCTCAATGAGATTCCTTCTATGAATATAGGTGTTCAGCCAAGCGAAAGTCAAAGTTAAGCCCCGGCCTGCCTGTGAGGCGATGGTCTCCAATTTTGAGGCTTCGGCGCTGCTACTTGATCGACAATCAACAGAGGCCGCTCTGTGGTTTCGTGCGATCTACATGGCCGAACCCTAAGGCCCGCGCCCATATCCTGCGGACATTGAAGGCCACCCGAGGTCGTGCTAGAACTAGGCTTGATATGCAAAATGCGGCAGGTCCGGCTCGATTCCCTGAGGGGCCGGGCAGGCTCTTAGCTGTCTTGTTTCGCGGAGGCGAGGTCATGAGCCGGGAAATCGATTGGCGCCACGGGCGCGCGCAACGGCCGGTTAAGGTTGTTGACCTTATTCGGCTAAACCCTGGCTGCACTCTCGATCAGATCGCCGAGACGATGCGGATGGACCCCGGGGAAGTGAGAGGTGAAATCGCACGGTTGATGGAGGATGGCCGCATACAAGGGCGCGATGCAGTGAATGCGGCCGGAAGCAGGGTCACCCGATGGGAGGTCGTCCGCGTGAAGCCTTCAGCGCATAGGCAGGCCCCAGCAGGTCGGAGCGCAGAGCATAGGGCGCCAGCTCTAGAAAGCTATCTCGATAGTCCGCCCGAGCAGGACAAGGCCTCAGGGTTCAAAGGATTTGGCGGCGAAGGCCGCGAGAACGGACTCGCGATGATGGCTGCCCTTTCGAAACTTGGGGGTGGCCGGGCGCTGAAGAGCGACGCAGACGAATCATCCGAGAACGACATACAAAGCGCGCCGTCAATCCGTCGCGCGCCATAAGGAGAACACATGCAAAGGGCCTACCCTAGGATGCTGCGCGTAGAGGCATCACCATCGGCAATGTCAGGCGCACCTGAGAGGACGTTCGAAGCAAAGGTCATGGGGAGCGATTGCTACCATCAAGCCGTACCATTTATGGCTGTCGACGGCGTTCTTGAGGCTTTTCCCGATGTGGACCTTGAGATGTACACCATGTCCGTCATGGATGTCGGAAACGGCGAGCCCGCCGAGCTAGATGTGATTGCACCCCAGGACAGCGCGGCGGAAAGCCCCGTATGCGCGACAGTGGAAGTCTACGAGGTGTGATCTCTGGGCGGCCCGCCTGATCGGCATCGAGGTTAACGCATCCTCATGGGCGCGGGGCGATCGCCATCGGGGCGGTCAGGCACCAAGGGGATGTCCAAGGTCGCCTGGGCCGTCCCTTTGCTGGGGGACCCGTGGATTCGCTCGCCGCCTAGATCCGGAGCCCTCTGCCCCATCCATTCGGCAACCTGGCCGGGCGACGCGCCAACAAGAACGAGCTTGCGATTATTGGTGGCCATGTCTTCGATCTCGTACTCAACCGCCACACCAAGATAGGCTGCGGCCTCCCTAACTTCCGGGATGGAATCTTCCAAGCGCACGAGCGGCGCGCCCGCCAATGACTCTCCGCTCGCCCCGTGATGGCTGGTGGCCTCGATAACGTCGACAGCTTCCCGCATCTGGTCCCGAACGTGATCCACTGGGATGCCCCGCGCTGCGGCCCGCTCCCGAAGCCGCCACTCCGCTAGCCTGCTCGGATCCACCCCTGGGCACTGCCCCTGGTACGCGGCCGAAAGAGCGTGATCCGCCGCGGCTGCGAAACGCAGGTCTTCGCCCCTTTCGGAAAGAAACGCCTCGAACTCGTTACTGCATTGGCGCTCGATTGCGCGCTCCGAGAGCGCGCCAACCACCTGCCCGATAAGAGAGGCCGACAAATAGTCCGACACCGAAGGGCCTTCGCTGAGCCCTGGCTTCTCGTGAGTCACTGGGATCGCTTTCTTGACGCCTTTCGGCGGCGAGCATTCAACGGCAAAGAAAGGCGCCTGGCCGTTGTAGGCGCTCGGGGCATCGACGGCCTTGAAAGCGTTGGCGACATGAACTGGGCGACCGTTGATCCGGGCCTGCTCGTACCCCGAGCAGATCCCCAGGCGGACCCCTTGATCCAGGATCTCTGCGACCCTCCGCATCTCTGCGTCCATGGCTCCGAGCAAGAAGAAGGGCTCATGGGCCCGGGAGGCATCCGAGCCAGGGGCAACTGCGCTCCCGCCTGGGCCTGCATGACGGTCAGGAAAATCAAGCTCAAAAGTCATCTGTTCGGACATGGGGCTACCTCGCAAAACAGCCGGCGGCTATAGTTGCGTAAGTAGTATCGTCTCGACACGCCCCCTGTCAACACTTGCCTGGGGCATTCGCTCGGCCCGTAGTGCCGCGGTGACCGGGGCGTCGGTCAGTGAGCGGCAGCCCCCGCCGACTCGAGGAAATGGGTCGGGAACGCGTCCTCCCCGCTTATAATCCCGGCCTCGCTTAGTACGTCCTGGACCTCAAGCCACGACCAATCATCGCCGCCCATGTCGCTCATCTCCACGATGCTCACCTTGGAGCCGCAAGCAAGGGCCATCATGCGCGACAGGTTGATCACCTCCTGAGCGGGTATGCATGCACGCGCCAATCGGCTGGGGTCCTCTGTGGCTGGCTCGGGATCGCCGGGGCTCGGCGAACAGGCGACATTCACGCCCCCAACCAACATGGCTGCAAACTGCTCGCCGGCTGTCTTTATGAGCGTAATCCTAGGTGCCATACCTACCTCTATACTATGAGAACGTCGGGTGGTTGTTATGATACAGTAAGGCATACTCTGCTACGAATATCAAAGTAAATCGAGGGCGGTGGGCGCATGAGCGAGGGGCCGAGCTTGTCTGAGCAGGAGGAGCTATCAATTGAGGCTGAGATCAGCCGAGTGTTCATGCATGCGCGAGAAGAAAGCGGCTATTTCGCGATGCAGGTGAGCGACCAAGATGGGGCCGATCGAAAGGTTGTCGGAAAAACGCCCGCACCCCTGGCGCCAGGGCTTACCGTCAGAATTCGAGGGAAAGAGTCCGTCCATTCCTCGTATGGTGTACAAGTGCAGGCCTCTGAAATCGAAGTTGTTCGCCCGAACTCCGAGGCCGAGCTTCTGAGGTATCTCTCTTCGGGAATCATTAAGAACGTTGGGCCAGAGCGCGCCAAGAAGCTAGTAGGCGCACTAGGCGAGCGCGCCCTAGAGGCCATTGAGTCCGGCCCGGAAGCCGTCCAGAAAGCTCTTGGATGCAACCACAAGCTCGCCGAGAAGATCCATCTGTCCGCCAAAGAATGCTCGGAGAACTCAGCTCATATGGCATTCCTTCTGGGGCTCGGGTTCGGAGGGCGGCGCGCAGCGAACATCATCAAAAAGCTCGGGAAGGATACTCGCTCACTGATCGAAGAAGACCCCTACATCATTTACCGAGACATCCGCGGGATTGGGTTCAAGCTAGCCGACGCCGCGGCCATTAAGTTGGGTGTCCCGTGGGCGTCCAGAAGGCGCGCCAGGGCGGGCGTAATCTATGCCCTAGAGGAGGCTGGTAACGAGGGGCACTGCTACCTTCCTGAGCATGAGCTCGTCCGAAAAACAATGTCGCTACTGGAGATTGGGAACGACAAGGTAGCCCGAATTGGCATTGAGGAGGCGGAGCTTCGCGGCGAGATCGTGCGGACTACGGGGGCGGATCTTGAGGCGGTGTTCTCGGAGAAAGAGATCTTCGAGGTCGAGAAGGATATCGCTGACGCGATCAAGCGCCTATCCATGGGCAAACTCAAACGCAATCGGATTCCGTTTGAAGAGGCGATGAAATCGGTCGAGGCAAGCCTCCCCTTTCATCTCGCAGACGCCCAAAGAGACGCCATCAAAATCGCCCACGACAGCCCCGTCTCCATCGTGACCGGGGGGCCGGGCGTCGGCAAGACCACTGTTCTGTCCGGGGTGATCGAAGCGATCCGGAAGACCGGAAAGTCGGTTGTCGTCAAGCTTGCCGCTCCGACAGGAAAAGCGGCCAATAGAATGACGGAGTCGACGGGCGTGGAAGCGTTCACGATTCACCGCCTTCTCGAGTACGGAGAGAACGGCTTTGCGCGGAACCGAAAGAACCCTCTTGACGTTGATGTGCTTGCCGTCGATGAGTGCAGCATGATCCCTGCGCACTTGTTCCGGAGCCTGGTCGAGGCGATCCCTGATGGGGCCCGGCTCGTGCTGCTTGGGGATCCGGATCAGCTGCCGTCCGTAGGGGCCGGCGCAGTGCTGCGGGATCTCATCCAGGCCGGCGCAACGCCGGTTGCCCGCCTGGATACTATCCATCGCCAGGGGGAAGGGAGCGCAATCGTACTGGGTGCGCAGCAGGTGCTATCGGGCAAAGAGCCCCAGCCAGGGGGCGATCTGGATGTGAGTTTTATCGACGACGATAAAGACCCGTCCGTGGCGCACCCTGCCCTCCTCGAAAGATTCACCGAGCTCGCCGAAAAGTTCGGGCCACATCAGGTCCAGGTGATCTCCCCGCAACGGAGAGGTGTCCTCGGCACGGACGCCCTCAACATCCTCCTGCAGGGTCACTTGAACCCAGGGATCGTGGAGCATCGCTCGATCCCCATGAACGGCGGAATCATTGCCCCCGGCGACAGGGTCATCCAGACCGTCAACGACTACAACCTCGGGGTTTTTAATGGAGATCAGGGGGTGGTTCTTGAGGTGGGTCGCAGTACGCGATCGATGGTGGTCGACGTCGACAACAAGGGGCCGGTTACCTTTGAGGCGGATGACCTGCAGCACCTCAAGCTTGCCTATGCAATCACCGTCCACAAGAGCCAAGGAAGCGAATACCCCGGGGTCATCCAGGTGGTTTCCTCGCAGGCGCAGTTCATGCTGAATCAAAGGTTGCTCTACACAGGTATCACGCGCGGGAGACAGCACACCACGATACTTGCTGACAGGGGGGCACTTATGAGGGCTGTTCGGGCCTCTAGCAGCATTCAGCGCAGGACCCGCCTGGCCGGCCTAATCGCTGGGGCGCCTATGGCCTCAATGGCGGTCTAACACTCGACGGAGCTGTTGCACAAGTGATACTGTCTCGACAGAGCATCACTTGGGAGCAAATGGCGCGATGGGTCATGACGAGATCGTCCTGGACAACGACCAGGAGAAAGCGGCCGCGATTACATCGGGTCCGGTCCTTGTGCTCGCGGGGGCCGGGGCGGGGAAAACGGCAACGCTGACTGAGCGCAGTGCCCGGATGATCGAGTCCGGGATGCCCCCCGAGAACCTCCTTAAGCTCACCTTCTCCAGGAAGGCTGCGCGCGAGATGTATGCCCGCCTAAGAGACCGGCTCGGCAATCCGGGGCGGGACAAGATGCCCACTATCGAAAACTTCCACTCGTTCGGGTGGCGGTTAATACAGGCCGCACCCGAGAAATGCCAGCGGCGAAGCGGGGTCAGCCTGGTCGATCCTGCGGACCAGAAAAAGATGCTGCGCAAACTCCTGAAAGAGCAGAGCCAGGGCTTCCAGGAGGCGATTCCTCTCAAGCGACTAATGACCATACAGGACATCCTGTCCAACGAGGGCCTAATGCTCGGGGACCCAACGGCGGCCAAGGACGATGCGGAGCGCCGGCAGTCCATTATCGAAGTCCTGGAAAAGTCAGATGTAGAGCGTCGCCATTGGGCTGAGCTGAATAATGCGCTCTCGCAGTACAACACCGAGAAAAGAGACGCGAACGTGGTCGACTTCGGAGACCTTATCGCCCTCCCCCTATCCGGGCTCACCCTGCACCCAGAGTGGGCGGAGCAGCTATCGGATCGCTTCCCCAGTGTGGCTGTCGACGAGGCCCAGGACACTAACCGGGCGCAATACCAGATGGTTCGTACGTTCACTAAGCACAACAACCTGATGCTCGTGGGCGACGATGATCAGTGCATCTATGAGTGGCGCGGCGCCAGGCCGCGAAACCTCCAAGAATTCCTCGACGAGACCGGCGCCCGCATTGTGCGCCTGGAGCGCAACTACCGAAGTGCGCCATCTATTGTTGAAGCTGCGGCAGTGCATATAAAGCACAACGTCAACCGGATCCCCAAGACACCGTTCTCGGGTCGTCAGCATCAAGGCACGCCGCCGCGCGCGCAGCTTCATGACGCCGGAGAGGACATGTCCGGCGCGATCGCTGATGACATCAAAGCGCAGATCGACCGCGGTGTCCCGCCGAAAAGGATCGCAGTGCTATACCGCACTAACCGGATGGCCGGCGTCCTGGAGCCGGCGCTCATCGCCAGGGGCATTCCCTACCACGTCGCCCAAGGGGTGGACCTCTTCGATAGGCAGGAGGCGCAGCTTTTGATGGCCGCAGTACGCTACAACATCAACCCAAGCGACAGCTTCGCGGTGACCAAGCTGGCAACGTTGGTAGACGGGCTCGGAGAAAAATCGCTCGGCGCCCTGATTGGGCATGCCGCCGTGCACGACACGCCTATTCTGGAGTCGCGCCACCATGTTCGCCTGAACAAGCGCGCAGCCGCGGCCGCCGAGTCCCTGGCTAACCGAATGGCCGCTCTGGAGAAATGGCCCCCGCTTTTCCTGAGTTCCTGGGCTCTCGATCCCGATGGGGGCGACTTCGAAGGCAAGCTGCAAGAGATGTCCAAACAGGCGGAGCGCCCGAAAGAAGCTTTCAATCGACGGCTCAAGACCTTGGTCGACATCGAGGACGCCATTCACGCCCGGTTCGGGTCAAGCGACCAATCCTCTGTCGACAGCGAGTTGTCTCGCCGCGAGCAATGGACGGCCATCCAGGAGATGGGCATCGCTACCCCGGATGAAGAGATGGACCACGATGCAGTAACGCTGGCGACCGTGTTCAAGGTCAAAGGCTTGGAGTACCACACCGTCCATGTAGCTGGCATGTCGGCTGGACTGATGCCAATGGAGCGTCGCTCCTCCGGGCCTGAAGATGACGACGACGCCTCTACGAACTCTCTTGAGGAGGAACGGCGCCTGTCGTACGTCGCCGCTACGCGAGCTCGCGAGAGGCTGGTCGTCCACCACGCGAACGAGATCTACTGGGGGTATGAGCGCGCCAAGTACCAGCCCTCAGGATTCGCTTCCGAAATGGGTCTCGAGTGGGAAGTGGCGGCAGCTCCAGAACTGGTTACATCGCGCGCTTCTGAGCTCAAAGAAGACGTGTTTGAGAAGATGCGATCCAAAGCCACAGCGTTGGGCATATAAAAAGCATAGGTTGACATATAGGGTGACATTCTGGTAGCGTCGGGAGGATCCCAATCAGAATAAAGACGGCGCCAATGTCCAGCCCTAGCATAGTCACCAAAGAAGATTTCGATCACGCCGCACGAATGACTCCGCTCGGAGAACACTCGATTGAAATGGCTGAGCAAGTGATTCTTGGCGGCAAAAAGGCCTCCGAGGTCGCGAGAGAGGAAGGCGTATCCCGGCAAATGGTTGCAAAGGTGACCAAGCGGATACGGGAAGCCATCACCAAGTACAAAGGCCAGCCTGGCGACTGGGAAGTGGTGACCGTCGTCGTCCCTCCCAAGGAAGCCGAAGAGATTCGAAGGATCGCGAGGCGAGTTTAGAAACGAAATTTTCCGCCCATCCAGTTTCTTTAGATGTGGCTCCTCTACTTAAGAAGAACAACCAGGAAAGTTGACGTCGGGGTTGACGCAATGGCTCCGAAATGAAACAATAATATTACTTTTATTACAAGGGACTAAAATCCAATGAATGTGGAAGAAAAGGAAGCGAAGAAGTACGACAAATTCTTTTCCGAGAAGGTCATTCCCCTGCTGACTCAGCTCGGCGTGTCGCCTGACCGACCAGAGGCGAAGAATGTGCTTCGAGATCAGATGGGTCAGCTCGGCCGAGGCAGCCTCTTCGTGGCGGCTGCGCAGATCATTCCGATCATTTTCTTCTTTCTGATGTTTGGGATGCTCGGCATCATTTGGGGGCTGATTGCGGCCTCTCCGTTCGTCTGGGTGATGATCAAATACGGAAAGAAAGCATTCAGCCTTCTCATGGGCAAGAAGGAAGTCGAATACTACGAGCGCAAACTCGACATGATCCGCGCCGGAGAGCTCGGAACGGACGGACAACCGACTTCGTAAGGCATGAAGCTAGATGGCCACCCCTGATGTTGAGGGGTGGTTTTTTTTGCCTATAACAAGACACAAAGGATCACAGATGGCTAATGAAACCGCTTACGACAGCACCTCCATCCAGGTGTTGGAGGGGTTGGAGCCCGTTCGAAAGCGACCCGGGATGTACATTGGGTCAACCGACTCCGCGGGGCTCCGCCACCTCCTCTGGGAGATCGTTGACAACGCGACCGACGAAGCCTTGGCGGGCCACGGGAGTGAGATCAAAGTCCGCTTCCATGCCGACGGCTCCTACTCTGTGGAGGATAACGGGCGCGGGATCCCGATCGACATGCATCACGAGAAGGGTATGCATACCGCAGCGCTCGTGCTGACCACCTTGCACGCGGGCGGAAAGTTCGACAACGGGGCTTACAAAGTATCCGGTGGCCTGCATGGCGTCGGTTCGGCCGTTACCAATGCTCTCTCGAAGCGGCTCGAGGTGGATATCGTTCGCGACGGGAAGCGTTACCGGCAGCGCTTCATCGATGGCGGAGTTCCTGATGCGCCAGACATTCAAGAGGTCCGCAGCAAGCAAACGGGCACGACCGTGCGTTTTTGGCCGGACTTGGAGTTCTTTGAGACCGGTGCCGTGGTGGATTTCGATCTCGTTGCTGAGCGCCTCAAGCAGACCGCATACCTTGCTCCCGGCCTGAAGCTATCCCTGTCGGAAGAGGTGAACTCAAGCTCCCCAGAGGACGAGCCGCGCTCCGTGGAGTACGAGTTCGGCGCATTCGCCGAGATCCTGGAGGACCTGGCTTTCCGCAGCGGTCGGGCCGTAAGCGAAGTCATCTCGGCCGACAGCTCCGAAGAAGTCGAGGGTGAGGGCGAAATCGAGGTGTCCGTGGCCCTTCGTTGGTACGAAAAGAACGGAACCATTGCGAGCTTCGCGAACATTATCCCCACCCAGGATGGAGTTCATGTGGTGGGCCTGAAGAAGGCCGTAACGCGAGCCGCCAACACGTACGCCCAGGCGAACAACATGCTGAAGAAAGGGGCGTCCCTGTCTAGCGATGACGTCCAATCCGGCCTGGTTGCCGCCGTGGCCGTTCGGCTGGGCAACCCCCTATTCCAAGGGCAAACCAAAGAGAAACTGAAGAACGGCTCAGTCGAGGGCGTCGTGTCACGTTCGGTGAGGGACGCTATCGGGCGAGTCTTCGAAGAGAACCCTGATGCGGCGAAGGCGGTCATCGAGCGCGCCAAAACCGCCCAGGAGGCCCGTCAGGCGGCCGAGAAAGCAGCCGAGATCGTGATTAACCGCAAGTCCGTGATCCGAGCGACTGCCCTGCCCGGCAAGCTGGCAGATTGCCAGGAGCAGGATCCGGCTAAATCCGAGCTCTTCCTGGTGGAGGGCGATTCGGCGGGGGGCTCCGCTAAACAAGGGCGTGATCGGGCATACCAGGCCATCCTCCCCCTGAAGGGGAAGATCCTGAATGCATACAAGGCGAAGTTCGCCGATATCATCAAGAGCGAAGAGGTGAAGAATCTCGTGCTCGCGCTGGGCTGCGGGCCGCACTCGGAATTCGACATCTCGAAACTGAGGTACCACAAGATCATCATCCTCGCCGATGCGGACGTAGATGGCGCGCACATCACTACGCTAGTGCTGACCCTATTGCACGTCTACGCCCCCCAGCTTATCGAAGGTGGGTATGTTTATTCAGCGCTCCCGCCGCTCTATCGGGCGAAGAAGGGGGAAAAGGCGTTCTATCTGAAAGATGACGCTGAGCTGAAGGCGTTCCTGGCTCGACAAAGCAATCCGGACAAGTGGCGGGTGCAGCGCTTCAAGGGTTTGGGCGAGATGGACCCAGAGCAGCTCTGGGAGAGCGCTATGGATCCGAAAACCAGGCGCGTGGGCCGCGTGCACTACTCCGAGGACGGCATGGAGCTGGACGATTCGGTGTTCGAGACCCTGATGGGGACCGATACCGGGCCGCGTCGAGAGTTCATTGAGCGTGGAGCCGAGACCGCCTCGGTAGACATCTGACAAATCATCCGGGTGCGCAGCCATAGGCCGGCGCATGCCCACCAAAAGAACCTGAGGAAACATCATGTCTGACATCACTGAGGTCGACGGAGAAGACCTGGTCCCGCTCGACCTGGATATTCGGGAGGTCATGCAGACCTCTTTTCTCGATTACTCCCTGTCCGTCATTACCGATCGAGCGCTTCCGGACGCTCGTGATGGGTTGAAGCCGGTTCATCGGCGCATCCTGTACGCCATGCATAGCCTCGGTATCCAGCCGGGGAGCCCGCACAAGAAATCCGCTCGCGTAGTTGGTGAGGTGATCGGTAAGTACCACCCCCATGGGGATTCGGCTGCCTATGAGGCAGCCGTTCGACTGGCGCAGACGTGGTCGATGCGGCACCCGCTGATCGATGGCCAGGGCAATTTCGGTTCGATGGACGGCGACAACCCGGCCGCCATGCGATACACCGAAATGCGATTGTCGAAAATGGGCGGGAAGATGTTCAACGACATCGGCAAAGACACCGTCGATTTCCGCGACAACTTTGATGGCACCGAGAGCGAACCTTCGGTCTTGCCCCTCGCCTACCCAAATCTGTGGGTCAATGGGTCCGATGGGATCGCAGTCGGCATGGCTACAAGGGTCCAGCCGCATAACCTCCGCGAAACATCGGATGCGTTCCTGGCGTGGATGGACAACCCTGAGATCTCCACGCGCGAGATTGCGCAAATCATGCCGGGCCCGGACTTCCCTACCGGCGGCATTGTTCATGACCTCGATGGGTACATTCAGGCGCTTGAGACAGGATCTGGAAGCGTAAAACTGCGCGCCAGGTGGGAGATCGAAGACCGCAAGCGCGGCGCGAAACGACTGGTGATCACGGAGATCCCGTACGGAGTCAACAAAGCCTCTCTAGTCGAACAGATCGCCGACCTGATCCGGGAGAAAAAGATCGAAGGTGTGGCGGATCTGCGAGAAGAGTCAAACAAGAAAGGCATTCGGATCGTGCTCGACATCAAGGCGGGATACGAGCCCGAGCTGATCGCAATCCAGCTCGTCGCAAAGACCCGTCTCGAGGACACGAAATCGTACAACGTGCGGGCTCTGATCGGTCAGACGCCGGTCCAGATGGGCATTCGCGATGTCTTCGATCAGTTCTATAAACACCGCATCGAGGTCATTCAGCGTCGGACTCGGTTCGATCTGAACAAGGCTCTTGATCGGCTGCACATCCTCGAGGGATTCCTCGCGGCGCTGGATCGCCTGGACGAGACCATTGCGACCATCCGCGCCAGCATGGATGCGGAAGAGGCGCGCTTGGGGCTTGTGAATCTGCTTGCGATTGATGAAACACAGGCTCAAGCCATTCTGGATCTCAAACTCCAGCGGCTCACGGGCATGCAGATCAAGGACATTCGGGAGGAGCACGAAGGCCTGGCAGCAAAGGTTGAAGAACTGCGCTCGATCTTGGCCAGCGATGAGCGCCAGCGGGGGCTCCTGAAAGACGAGCTACAGGCTATCGTGGACACGCATGGTGACGAGCGCCGCACGACCATCGACACATCACTGTCTCGGGTTTCTGCGGCCGACCTGATCCCGGAAGAGCAGGTGGTCCTTGTGGCGACCCAGCAGGGGTACTTGAAGCGTGTCTCAGCCGACGCGCTCAAGCGGCAGAACCGAGGCACCAAGGGGCGGTCGATCATCGAGATTGCGGATGATGATGTCGTCACGACGTTCCATACCGGGAATAGCCACGACTACCTGGTCGCGCTCACCGACCAGGGGCAGGTCCATGCAGTCAAAGCCTACGACATCCCTGATACCGGGATTGGTAACCGCGGACGCCACTACAGGAACGTCTTCGAGGGCCTCGAGGGCAGTGTGGTAGCGATGGTGACGACACCGGAGCTGAGTGACGAGAGCAAGAGCTTCGTGATCTTCACTCGCAAAGGCCTGGTGAAGCGCACGACCCTATCCCTTTTCTCCAGCGCGACACGCAAAGGAGGGACGTGCGGTATCACGCTGGAGGAGGACGACGCCATCGTATGCGCCCGCCTCTCGTTCGATGCCGAAAACGAATCGGTGGTGATGGCCTCCGACAACTGCCATGCGATCCGTTTCCCGCTCAGCGAGGCGCGGGCCATTGGCCGGACTTCGAAGGGTGTGCGCGGGATCAAGATGGGTGACCCAGACAGCGTCATCTCGGCGGATCTGGTACGCAATGACGAGATCGACAAGGCCGCCCTTCTCGTGCTGACCGACAAGGGGATCGGCAAGGCCACGCCCATCGGAGATTTCCGGATGCAGGCGCGAGCCGGCAAAGGGGTCACCGCTCATGCACCGAACAAGCGGTCGGGTGACATTGCTGCCGCCACGGTCTTGTTCGAAGGCATGGATGTCGTGATCTTCAACGACGCAGGCGGCGCCAATCGAATTTCCGGTGGCGATCTCCCGCGCAGCGGCCGGGCCACGGCAGGGTCCAGCATCATCAAGAACGGACGGGTTCGAAATGTTGTCTCTGTGCCGGAGCAGGCGGATGAGGACGTCGCTCTAGACGCTGCGCCCGAATAGCAAATCAGCTGCCGGCATCTGGTGGCACCAAAGGAAAGGGGCGCAATTAGCGCCCCTTTTTGGTTTTGCGGTTTGGCGAGGCCAGGCCTATCGTTTCGATGGGTACACCGAACGCTTTGGCTCCATCGGATCCGGGCCCATCAGAAATACCCTGATGCTGTAGAGAAGGTGGCTCATCGGAGTCTCATTTCTCGATTACATGCGCGGACGCTGCGGGCGCCCCGGTGATGGAGGGCTTGGAGTGGCCGCCTTGCTCATTTCCACAGCACGGATGCGAGCCTGGACCTTGGCCGCCATTTTCGACAGGATTTCGAGGCCGGCCGGCTTAAAGAGGTTCTCCTCAATCGAGGTCGTGCGCTTTTCTGGCTCGGATTCTGTCGTGGTCCAGGCCATGGGTCGATGGCTGCCAATTATGGACAGCCCAACGCGAAGGCTTTCGGCCCCTCTGTTCTCTTCCACCCATAGGTCGATGGCATCACCGGGACTGGCACCTAATTCTTCCGCCTCCTTTAGCTCAGCCCCGATGGAGTTGCTGCCAAGATGGGGGGACACGCGTGCGTCATAGCCCCGAATTTCTTCATGCAAAGCCACTGCAAAGCGAGCCTCCGGGAATGTGTCCCCTCGGGCATCCCCAGTAATGACCCCCAGGATCTCCTCCCCGAGGTCGAGCCGATCCGAACCGCACGCCCTTCTGGCAGACCGGAACAATGAAAGCAACTGGTCGTTGCTTGGTTTGACCTCAAACTCGATGTTCAAGTCCGGAGGGGGCTCAGACCGGTTATAAACAATCTCGGAATCGACAAAGAGAGATTTTCCAGCGATTGGGGGGGCGGCCGTCGCCATGGTTTCAGGGTCCACTCCCATCTCAGCGCAAGTCTCAAGCAGAACCTGGCAGGAGCCCTGGCTTCCCGCGTCCATTTCGCTGCCGGGAAACTGACGACTGATCAGCTCGTTTGCGAATCCCGAAAGCACCCCCGAGGCGGATTCATTGAGCTCACAGACTCGACCGGGACTCACGGAGGGTTCATGGTTGAGATCCAGCAAGACTTCGGCGGCAAGACCGATTTGGGATCCTTCCGGAAAGGTCTTGGGGAGTGTCACCGATAGCTCAGTGACATCCCCTGAGTCCCCGCTTCCGTGGAAATCGAATGAGAAACGCCCGCCTGGGACCAAGATCTCAATCAGCGCCTCAAAGACCGCCTCGCGGCTCGGCCCTCTATCGCTCGCATCAGTCATGGGGCTTCTCCGGGAGCCCCCTCACCAGGACAATGCACCGCCGGTCTGGTACTCGGTAACCCGGGTCTCAAAGAAATTCTTCTCCTTCTTCAGGTCGAGCACCTCGCTCATCCATGGGAACGGGTTTTCCGCGCCGGGGTACAGCTCATCGAGGCCGATCTGGACGCAGCGGCGATTAGCGATGAAGTGCAGGTATTCCTCGAACATCTTGGCATTCATGCCCAGGACACCCCGGGGCATAGTGTCTCGCGCGTACTGGGCCTCCAGCTCCACGGCGTCCGCGATCATGCTGCGCATCTCGCTCTTGAAGTCCTCGGTCCATAGGTGCTGGTTCTCGAGCTTGATCTGGTTGATCACGTCGATGCCGAAGTTCATGTGCATGGACTCGTCGCGCAGGATGTACTGGAACTGCTCGGCCACGCCGGTCATCTTGTTGCGCCGGCCCATGGAGAGAATCTGCACGAAGCCAACGTAGAAGAAGATGCCCTCGAACACGACGTAGAAGGCGATCAGTTCGCGCAGCAGCTTCTGGTCCGCCTCCGGCGTGCCGGTGCGGAAGTTCGGGTCCGCCAGGTGCTTGGTGAACGGCAGGGCCCACTCCGCCTTGGTGGCCACGGAGGGCACCTCGCGGTACATGTTGAAGATCTCGCCCTCGTCCAGGCCAAGGGACTCGACACAATACTGGTAGGCGTGGGTGTGCAGCGCCTCCTCGAAGGCCTGGCGCAGCAGGTACTGGCGGCACTCGGGGTTGGTGATATGGCGGTACACGGCCAGCACCAGGTTGTTCGCCACCAGCGAGTCGGCGGTGGAGAAGAAGCCCAGGTTGCGCTTGACGATAGTGCGCTCGTCCTCGGTCAGACCATTCGGGTCCTTCCACAGGGCAATGTCCGCAGTCATGTTGATTTCCTGCGGCATCCAGTGGTTGGCGCAGCCGTCCAGGTACTTCTGCCAGGCCCACTTGTACTTGAAGGGCACGAGCTGGTTGAGGTCCGCGTGGCAGTTGATGATCTTCTTGTCATCCACGCGGATGCGATTGGCCCCCATTTCGAGATCTTCGAGGCCGGTACCCGCCAGAACCTCCTCACTTCCGGTTTCCGGATTCGGGTTGACCGAAGGGGCATCCCCGGCGGTTTTCATCAACGACTCGTTGTCTGCGATTCCCGGGTGATCGGCCTGATCGGTGCCGGGCCCGTCGTCCGCCAGAGGTGTGGCTTCACCCAGAGGGTTATTCCAGTCACCGAGAGTTGCGGGTGTCGAGTTCGGCATTGTTCAGGCTCCTTGTTGGTGAGGGAATAATCCTATGTAATACGGTTTTGTCAGTCAAAGTCGGGGTCTCGGGCGATCAAGAGGCGCACTCGGACAGCTGACTTCCCGCGTGGCAGCATCGTGACTGATGGCAGCCTGGAAGCCGAAGCGCACCGCTTCCGGAATCGGAACGCGTACCGATTCCTCCTTCAAAGCCCCCTCGATAGTGGGGCGACGTTCGACCAATACCAGCATTTCGGGATCACGCAGAGTCTTGGCGCGAAGATTAAGATAGCCAGGCCGAAGCGGGCGCTCGGAAGCGTCTGGATAGCGATCCCTGACTCTTGGATTTGAGGCGCCAAGGAAGGCGTCAAAGAGCCTGTCGACGGGCTCTTTGTAGGCATCGGGTGGGATCGAGAAGCGGACAAGCGATCTGCGATGCATGGTCCCGGGTTGTTGGCCGGATGGGGCGAGGAAGACACGGCCATGTGCGTCTCGCCAGTCGCCGAGCGGGCCCTCTTCGATTTGTAGCATCACCCCGGCAGGAGTGTAGCCTTCCTCCTGCTTCAGGTCCTCCGGGAGATGGGAAACCATAACGTCCACGAGGTCGTCCAGGGCGCCTTGGCCTTCACTCGAAATCGTGGCCCGATCCTCTGCCTGATCAAAGGAAACGAACACTTCGCGAGTCTCCAAGTCGCTGGCTTCATCCAGGCATGCGTTCCGGCATTCCAAGGCAACCTCGAATTGAGCATTCGGGCCAAGCCCCTCGGGGTCCGGAAGGGAGATGCGCGCGGTCACCTCGGCCCCCTCGCCGTTCTCGTATCCGCCAAAGCCGCTGTTCTCGTGCAGGGCCTCGTGTGCCAGCCACACCAGCACTTCGCGGTCGTCCTCGGTCATGGGACCGCCACGGCTCATCTCGACACCTGCAACCCCGCCGCTATCGCCCTGCCCCACAAACAAGACACGTGCCTCTTCGCCAGAGAGAAGGCGCCTGGACATTTCCCAAGAGAATGGTCGGTTGATGTCTGGCATCCGCGCAGGATCCTTATCGTGAGTTCACATACGTGGGCGTCGCCGTTGTGAAGACGGCGCACTCGGGGTCATCAGGTAACGCTTCACTCCGTCCGCCTCGCTTTCCAGCATTCTCGATCGCTGGAAAGGCTCAATAGCGGCCGAAGCCTTCGCCATATCATGATTCCGGGTAGCGAGCGTGCTCATGGAAATGATTCGGTGATTGGGCTCGCGGCTTGGCGCCAGGCTGTGAACGCGTATCGACGCGCGGGCCGCGACAACCTCGAGGCGATCATTGACGGTCGCTTTGAAGCGAAACTGATCCGCTGTAGCCGAAACGCTATCCGGATCTCGGTTCTGGGGTGAAAATGCATAGCGATCGCTTGCCGCGAGAAGCGCCGCGGAAGCGCGGTCAAAGCGGCCCCCGTCCCCGGTGGAGGTTTCGGGGCCGTTCAGCGTGACCCGGCCGCAAATTCCGGATTCAGTTTCCCACGATGCAAGCGAGAGCCGGCCGACCTCCTGATCTGGAACGGAGGCCGCAATCTCGAGCTCGCCACCAGGGCCGATTTGCTCGGCCCTCACCTGCGCCGCTTGAATTAATGTTGCCAGGAGGCGGCATTCGCGCTCGTCCAACGTTTTCTCGATCGAGTACGTCGACGCAACGTTCGGGCGCTCGCAAACCTCCAGATACAAGCCGGTGTTTGGCTGCGGAAGATCGTGCGCCTCAGGCGCCCTGGATCGCGTCGCTGAGAGTTCGCCGGGGGCGAAAGACCGCGCAGCCGGGTCACTATAGATCATCAGCTCAAATCGGCCGCCCAAAGATTCGTCCGCAACATCGCAATGCCAGCCGGCGGCATCGTCCATGTGCACAAGAAATGACCCTTCTGGATCGATTCCGTGCGCATGGGAGATGTACGCCAAGGTTCTATCGTGGTCTGAATCGCCCGCCTCACACTCGTTCGCGATCCAGGCTTTTTGAAAGCGTCGACCACCCGTGTTCGGGTCCACCACCCCTACCGCGCAGACTAGCGCGCCGTCTGTCAGGGCTGCGTAGGTTTCCTTTGCCGGAATGCGAGCATCCCAAGATTCCTCGTAGCATGTAAACAAGGGCCGAGTTGGCTTTAGCATGTCGCCCTCCTCACATCCGCGGCCGTGGACGCGCCGTTTGATCCGATGGTGGGGTGACGTCCTGGGAGAGGCGTTCCGCAAGGCGCTGAGACTTGATTCGGAGACAGGCATTTTCGATCTCCGGTGGGAGCGAAAAACTGGTCACCATTGAATCAGAGCAAACCGATTCCTGATCAGAAACAAGCTCGCACTGAAATTCAATCGAGATCCTTCCGCTCGCTTCGAACTCTGCGGAGCCCAGGGGGCGCCGGATGTTCAAAACGAAATCGCTCTCGGGATCTACGCTCTCCCAGTCGATCGCTTCGCTAGCCGCGTCAAGAATGAGAGCGGAACGGAGGTCTTCAAGAGCCTCAGAGTGGTTTTCGTCTCCAAGCTGGATCGTGTCACGGTTGCAGGATACCGTGGCCTCGGTAACCATCTCGCGATCAACCAGCGCCTCTGAGAACGTGACAGCGAGTTCGGCCAAGGGGCTATAGTCGGGGATATTTTTTTCGAGCCACTTAGAAAGCGCGGATCCGCTCATGGAGAGCCGATTCAGGAAGTGGTCGAGGTCGAGGTCTCCCCAGGGGGGCGACGATTCGCTATCGGGATCGTATTCGATAGAGGTGTATGTGTTCGGAGGGTATTCGTCCGCATAAGCCGCTACCGTTGCCTCAAGGGTATCTGGATGCACAGCCAGAAGCCCCCCGCCGGAACCGCCCTCGTTGTTGATCCAGTCGACGCCCACATGAACCATCTCTTGGCCGATTCGATCGCTAAGCCCTTGCCCCCCTGCGTCCCGAGGGAACTCGGGCACCTCAGTGCCCTCCGCCATCAGTCCATCTATGTCCAGTGCTTGAGCATCCCCTCCTTCGCTGGAAATCACATCGTCATATTTAAGTTTCCGGGTAATCGCGACGCGATCGACCCCGCCGCTGTCGCCACCTCCTGAAAACGTAAAAACAATGGCGTCACCATCAAGGAGGCGCTCGGCAAATTGATCGAGGGTCATTGGGGGTTCGCGGTTTTCATCGATCATGGAACGCCTTCTCCGCAGATGCCAGGTCGGATTGAAACTGGTCATGCTCCATCAGGCGCTCGAAGACCTGCTCGGCCATATCGATGCCCGCCAATGTGTCAGAACGGTAATGGACGCCCGCAATCTCGCGGCGGATCCCGATATCTCGGGCCAGCCCCATGTATGCCTCCGCATGATCTGGGTCGATCTCGGACAAGATGAGCCCAATGATGTGCGCCTGAGCTGCGTGGCCAGAGGGGTACGCCGGGTGCCCAGGCATGTCGATGACCGGCCGAACATCGTCGCTAAGGTGCCGGGGGCGTGGCCGGGCGTGGCGCTTTTTCTCCTCGAACACGAAGTAGATTCCATCAGTAGTCGAAACTCGGCGGGCGAGCTCCAGAGCCGGCCGGGCGAAAACCGCATGGTCAAGTAGCCCGTGCCTTGAGAACGCTCGTTCAAGCGACCCGACCCGGTCTTCATATGCGATCTCGCGCAGCGTCTTTTCCGTGCGCTCAGAGTGCAGGGCCACAAGGTCATTGATCTCGGATCGAGTCCTGACCGATCGCGACCGAGGGGGCGGGTCCACGGTAAAGGTTTCCTCCTTGGAGAGGTACGTGTTCGCGACTTCGTTCTTGTACCAGAGGACGTATGGGGACCAGTCCTCGTCCGCGAAACGTAGATCCTCGCTTTCGGACAAGAGTCCAGGCTCTTTGCTGCCTCCGGAGGCGGTGATCGTTAGCCCCGCGGCCGCAAACGCCACCCACACCAGAGATACGAGCTTGGCCGTGCGGGTCATGCGATCACCTCACCTGTCGGCTCCAGCGTGCGCATGACCCCTTCGTAGAAAATGGCAGCACCAGGCTGGACCGATGACAAGACCGAGCCCCATGCAGGCGGCGCTGCCGTATCCATCGGAGAGTGCTGATCTCGGGTTCCATCGTTGTCCGACACATGAACCTCGATGCAGCGCGGGCTCTGCACAAGATCCCGCAGCAACGCCCAATCCCAGCGCCCGGTTTTGGAGGCCACGATGTTGAGGTGCGACAAATCGATGGCGAAGTGGCACGGCCCCTCAAGGAGCGCGCGGTAGCCCTCCCAGTCATGGAACCAATGCTGTTGCGGGGAGGTGACTGGGTACTGCCCCTCAATCCCGACGGGGATGCCGAGGCGCTGCTCGAGATCCAGCGTATTGCGAAAGACCCGCTGGATCGCTCGCTCGGGCTCACCTTTCGCTCTGCGGCCCGGGTGGAGGACATAGGCGGGAGCCCCGAGGGCCCGAGTCACCTGCTGCATTTCGTCGATATAGGCCTGATCCAGATGGATTCGGTTGGCGTCTCTCCGGAGCGAGTGCTTTCCACTCAGGCGCACGTTGGCATGCAACCGGAACCGCGTATCCGGGTAATCGGCTGCCATCTGCAGCGCCCGGTCTACGGTCAGCTCCCCCAGGCAGTTTTGAGGGCAGATCTGAATGTGGTCGAACGACAGCGAGCCGAACCAGGGATCGACTGCGTGCGCACGCCGATCGAAGGCGTAGGCCATGGCGCCCCAGGGGGTTCGGCCAGGCAGACATGCGAGCGTGAAGTACGGGGCCCCCTTCACGACGCGACGCCCTGGGATGCAACGAAATACAGGGTCGCCCCAGCAATAGCTGCGTACAGGCCAGAGAACACCATCCAGTAGCCCGCCAAGATGCCAAGGCCGGGGAAGCAGATCGTTTTAATGCGCTCGCTCCACGCTTCCGGGATCTGGCCTTGCGGCCAAAACCGCCGACGCAGAACCAGCTCTCCCGCCGTCACGGTCAATGCCGCCACGGGGACCCATAACAGCCACCCGAACAGGACCGACTCCGGCCCCCTGAAGGCCATCCATACGCCTGCACATACCGTACCTAATACGATAACGCTGGTGAGGACGGTGTCGAGGAACAGACGAGAGAACGGGTCAAAGCGCTTTCTGGAGGGGTTCATGGAAATAGCCGGGCTGGACATGTAAGTGAATACACGATACTACTTATGGCTCTCAATGGTCAACTAAAGCACGGTATCGAGAATGCCCAAGGAGAAGGACGGGGGGCCCTCCGACCCGACAACCAAAGCGAGGAATGAGGTCGAAAAGGTGCTCGCCGAGCGATACGGGGTGTCTCGACTGGAGGCGAGGAACCTGCACGCGGGGGTTGTGAACGCCATCAAGCACGAGCTTGTCGGCGGCCGTGCAGTCCACCTCGGAGCAATCGGGGTGATCACACCCGTCAAAAACCAGTCTGGACCGCTCGAGGGGCCAATGCATCTGAGTGGCGGACTGAACCTCGGCCCGTGGTCTCAAGATGCTGACACCAGAGCGAGCCGGAGAAAAACCACTCGGCTCCAGACAACCCTTCATTTCGAGCCATCCCAAGGATTCAAGAAGTCGATGGAGTCGAAAAGGAAGCGCAACTTCTCCAAGTCGATGCGCGACCAGAAGCTCTACCACAAAGACGATGAAACGGTGTCCTTCACGGAAGCTCTTAATGCGGCCCCCGTGGCGGCCATTTCGAGTGAAGCATCTCTAGTCGACACCTTGCGGGCTCGGATGAACATGACGCGCGTCGGCGCCCAGGATCTTGTCCAGGTTGTTCAAGCCCTCTGGATGAGCAACCTCATCACCAATCAATCCCTGGAGATCGAGGGGTGTGGCCGATTCCGTATTGAGAAGGCCCCCGGAGGTAAACATTGGGATGAGGTATGGGATGAGGTTGTGGATGCGCCCGACAAAGATGTCGCGACCTTCCAGGCTAACAAGGGATTTAAGGCTGAGCTCAGTCGAGCGCAGGCCCACACAAAACACGAAATCCTCTGCCGCCATGTCGAGGCGCACGGTCCCGCTGAGCCGGGCAAGGAGTCCCTGTCCATCGGAAAGCAGATGATGGTCGGCATTCAGCGGTCGACGCGCAAGGCGCGCAGCCCTAGCGCAAAAGAGGTGAACGAGGAAGCAGCCCGGAAGATGGGGCTGCCCAAGCCTTAGATGGACGGATCAATCCCTCGGATCACCACCTGGAGGTTCTGGTATCCCTTCCAGTGGTTGATCGAAGGCGTGTAAAGGAAGGCATACGCCTGCCCCTCCTCCGCGGGAGGCTCGGTACCAGCACCAAACCAGACCCCTCGGATGGTGCCACCCACTCCGGCCTCAACACCCAGCTGCCAGTGCTTACCCTCTGCCCCCATCGAGCGCAAAGTGGCCACCTTCATCACCGAACGGAAAACCGGCGGCTCAAATTCACGCCCGAATGGCTCAAGGCTTGAGAGCTCATTCACCAGGTTGGTGGAGATCTCGTTCGGATCGAGATCTCCATCATGTTCGAGCACGGGGCCCAAAGTGGCGCCGCTCATCATCGGGCGCGCAAGCACCTCTGATAGCTCGATAAACTCCTGGGCATGATCGCGCGGTAGCGTCAAACCGGCCGCCCCAGGGTGCCCTCCGAATTTCGTTAGCAGATTCGGACGGTGGTTTGCGATTCGCGAGAGAGCTTCCCGCATATCAAATCCGGGGACGCTGCGGCAGGACCCCGCGAGGAGGTCCGGGTTGCCCGCGTGGGGCGAAAGGCAGATCACTGGATGCCCGAACGCCTCCACAACGCGGCTTGCAACGATGCCGTGAACCCCTGCATGCCCGCTTTCAAGAAGGAGCACAAACAGCTTTCGGCCTTGATCGTGCTGGTGATGCGCCATCGCTAACGCGACCTCCGTGAGGCCCCTCTCGATTCGCTGGCGCTCGGAGTTCATGGTGGACAGAAGGTCGTAGCCATCGCTGGCGCTGGACGGCTCCTCGGACAGAAAGAACGTCACCGCCTTCATGGCGTCATCCAGCCGCCCGACCGCATTGATCCGCGGACCCACCTTGAAGGCCAGATCCTCAGCCCGAATGGGCGCTCCGCCCCCTGCCTCCTGATTCGCAGCGATCAAAGGATCCCAGCACACGCGCCGCCGATTGGAATTGATCTGGCTGAGCCCAGCCCGGATCACAATTCGATTGTTCTGGCTGCGGGACAAGCTGACGCAATCGGCCACGGTGCCTACCGATACGTAATCAAGCAACGTCCCGAGCTTGGGGGCATCCCCGGGGAGGAGGCCCCGGGTGATCATGCACCTGCGGGTCTCGACCATGAGCAACCAGGCCACCATGACGCCGGCAATTGCGCGATCAGAGTATTTCGATTCCCGGTGCAAGGGGCTGACGCACGCAAATGCGCTGGGCGGCCCCAATCCATCCTCCATTCCGTGATGGTCGGTGACCACGGTGTCGATCCCGCCCTCCGCCTTCATGCGGGCGATTCGGTCTTCATCGCTCGAGCCGTTATCTGCCGTGATGATCAGCGACGGACGCGGCGAGTCATTCAGGATCCGATCGCAAAGCGAGTCAGAGATCCCGTACCCCTCGTGCAGGCGGAGGCCAATGTAATGGCGGATCAAGTGCTCCGGGTGGCCGAAGGCTTTTGTTAGGGCCCGATGCATGACAGCGTGCGACGAAGTCCCGTCCACGTCATGATCAGTCTCCAGGCCAATCACCTCGCCCTGCGCGATGGCATGCGCAATCCGTCCAGCGGCTTGGGAGATATCGGAAAGCCCTGACGGGTCCTCGAGGTTCCTCAGGGAGAGGTTCACCAGACTGTCGGGCTCGACGCCCGCTGCCGTTGCCCTGCGGGCAAGAACGGACGTCACGGCCGGGGAGAATCCCAGCGCTTTGGCCGCTCTCAACCGATCGTGGTCAAGGGGTCGTTCCGTCACCTGCGGCTGCAGCATCATCTTCTCTTCCTTACGCTTCCCCAGCCCGCCTGCTCAATGAGGTCAACGGAGCCTTCGGGGTCCTTCAAAATTTCCTTCGCCGCAAAGGGAAAAGGGGTCCAGCCGTTCAGGACCAGAAGTCGGGATTTCATGCGGTCACGATGAAACCCCGCCTTGTGCTTCCCGTGGAACTGCCAGCCATCGAGTTCGATCGCGAGATTTATTCGGGGCGCCTGAAGCGCGATATCCACCCGGAACTTGCGCCCCTCAATGAGGCCTTCCGCCTCCCAAACCAAGAGCCCCTTCCCTACGAGATCCGGCCACCTGCCCGCCATGCACCTCCACAGGATGGCCTGCGGCTCATGACTCAGCAGCGGAGACGCCAAGTCACTTTTCAGGCCCCGCTTGAGTGAGCGATCAGCCCCCGTTTTGGAGGGCTTGTCCTCGTCCGATATCCAGCCATTTTTCATGGCTTGCTTAAGCGTCACCCGAACAGGCAAGGGGCCTCCATTTATCGATGCACAGACGGGACCACAAACGAATGATAGAATGCTTAAAGAGCATAATATCAATGAAATAATAATATCACAAATGTGCAGGGGTTGGTCAATGACGTACAGCGAGCTAAAGCCTGGGTCCGTTGAGCTGGTTATCGGAACTTTCGAAAGCGCGGTGGGCGCAAAGGAAAGCTCGGAAGTGACCCATCTAGAGGAGGTTATCCTCAGTAATGGAGGGGGGAAAGGCTTCACCTCGACGGTCATAAAAAACGCAAAGGTAAAGAGCGACATATGGCGGCCGCAGAAGCATCAGGAGTTGCGCTTGATCGTTGCGCGCATGGGCGGCGGGGAGAAGGTGATATGCGGCGTCAAGACGCCGCATGAGGGGATCTTTGAGACCGGCCTGGTCCAGGCTTACAAGTCGAAAAACGCGAGAAATTCGTGGCTGTCTCTGGCCGTGGTCGGAATTGTGTTGGCCTTGGGGGCGATCACCACATGGCTGGTTTCGTTCCTGGCTCTGCCTGCCATCGTCACCGGCCTGCGCAGCATGAACGCTATGAGGCGGAATCCATCAGCCAGGGAAATCCTGCAGGTCGCAGCAAGCGAGGATATGCAGCAAGCGAGAGAGTCCCCCATCCAGGAGATCTAGCGGGATCTCGCTCACCCCGCCTTCTTAGCCGGCCGAAGACACATCCAGCTCCCGCACCCCACGCTCGAGGCGCTTAGCCTCAGACAGCGTACGAATCGACATCCCCACGTTCTCGGAATCTCGGATCCCGACGAGGTGAAATAGCGGCCTTGACCGATCGGACGTCTGGACTCGGACCGTCCCCAGGCCGAAGATCCTGAGCAGCAAGGGCTTCTGCAGCTGGTAGTCTTTGACTCGATAGAGCTCGACGTAGTCGATCTGCACATTGAGGACGCCGACCCTCTTGAGGATCTTCTGATCCGTCACGGTGTACCGAGTGAAGTACACGACCAGGTAGCACCAAAAGGCCCACGTCAAAGGCGCCAGAATCAGGCCGGAGTAAACCACGGCAACATGATTCTCGGTGACCCCCGTGAATGGCAGGGTGTCAGCGACCCACTCAGCAGGCCACGCAGAGCTGGCGTAGAAGGCCAACCCAAAGAGGGCTAGCATCAGCAAATAGGTGCCGAGATTCGTGATCTGTGAGGGGCCGTCCGCCCACTGAGGCGTACCCGCATGAGCCTTGAAGGCAAGCTCGTTGTCTTTGTCGGTGATCATGTATCGTGCTGCCCTGTGTCTGTCGGGTTCGAGGCCTAGGTAAGCAACTCGTCGACCGTGTCGATCCCGGTTCCAATCAGCGTCGAGAGCTCGCTCCTTGTGATCGGCATATTCGCCGCCGGACCAATCACGCGGTCAATCTCGGAGCGAAGCGCGGAGAGGGATCGCTCGATCGCCTCGATTTCTTCATTGGCATTGCGCCCCGAGGAAACGCGGGTCCCGTGCAATCCACGCAGACACTTGCGGAGTACGGTCTCTGAAGGAGCCCGAGACCGCTGCAGGATCCAATTCAGGGAGTCCGCATAAAGCGCCCAAGGAATTGAGGTCCGATAACTCTGCCTGGCGATCTGCGCGTCTTTTTGTGTCAGGAGGAAGCCCAGGGCCTTCGCGCACTCCTCCAGGAACGACGGCTCTGTTCGGGCTCCATTCGCCTGGCAAACGGCCTGTAAGTCAGCCTTGTCGCTCAAGGCGAGAACGAAGTCGACCGACCGTCCAAGATGATTTGAAGCACCTGCGGCGAACTGAGCCTGGTGCTCGTCAAGGTCAATTGATAACCAGCCCCGCCCCCTCTTCGTGTCCGAGCTGAAGATGCGGTCTGAAGCATCCGGCAGTGGTTTGGCTTGCTCTGAAAAGCTTTCAGCTTCGGGGAGTCCGGCCAGGCAGCCGGGGCCCATCTTTGCCCTGGAAATGGGGTGAAGGTAAGTCGAGCGGTCAATCACGCAGAAGCGCAAACCATCGCCCAATGCCGGTCGGTTCGGTGACCAGGACCAGGCGGCCCCACCTTCTTTCGGCGTTGCGTTGACGCGAGCTGCCTGGAAGCCGTGGATTAGCCCTTCGCCGAACAGCCCCGGAGAAAACGCCACTGCCTCCGGGCATTGCCCCAGGCTGTTCCAGAGCACGATCCTCTTCGATTTCCACCCTTTTCGGCTGACCCTGAGAAGAGTATGAGAGAACGAGGTGAGGATCGGGATACCTGCGGGGAGCGGCGTAAAAAGATCGCCATCGTCAGCTTCACGCCGCCGGTCAAGGATCTCGATGAAGAGGTCGTCCGGATCCGAGCACGGGAAAGGATTGGCATCGGGACGAAATGCTGAAAGCCCCCGCGCTATCGACTCGCGGCAGATCTCAAGGGGTCCCTCGCTACCAGCGGGTGCCATGGGGCGTCACGACCCAGAGGCCACGCCTGAAGCGTTCTGCTCCTGCGGCGGAAGCGTGAGGTGATAACGATTCTGCGTGGTGGTCGAGCGCTTAACCTGGACCAGAAGGCGGCGACGAGGGATCACCATAGTCATGAGCTTCTCGTCGATCCTGAGCTTGCGCGCGCCCGTAGACCAGTGCATTTCATCAAGGCCGAGAATGATTTTTGTGGCCACAGACGAAAGGAAGTCGTCGGTGAAATGGCTCGGGGACTGACTCGCGGCCATCAGACCAACCCCAAACTTCCGCCCTTCCTTCGCGATCGTGTCGATAATGTTCTCGGAATCCCCGGACATATAGCGATGCGCCTCATCGATGACAACGATGTCGACGAGATCCTTAGTCGGCCCCCTGGTGTACGCCTCCTCCATCACCTCCTGGAGGCGAAACAGCGTGAACATCTTCTGCTCCGCGTTCGAGATCGCTGTCATGTCGTAGTGCCAGACTGGGACGCGATCATCAAAGGGAGGGGTCTCGTTCTTGAAGATGCCCGAGGCAGCAAGGTTCTCTAGGCGGTCGGAAATGGACCTCAGGACATCCTTGGAGCCGTAGCGGATGTACTGCTCTAGCTCGCGCCCAGTGGTGATCGATTCGACATACTGCGAATAGGTATCGATCACTTCGGCCTTGGTCTTGTCGAGGTCTTCAGGCTCGATTTCTCCGTTCGGGTCCGGTTTTCTGAGTCGATTCAGCTTGGCGACTTTCTTGTTGAGCTGCTCAAGTGAAGCAGTGGCCTTGTTGTCGCCACCGAGATACAGGGACTTCAGCTTGTGGTACGCGAAACGCTGGGCGTCATGAAGCGTTGGGTGTTTCTTCGGGTACTTGCGCGACCGCCCATCATCCAGCTTCCAGCTCTCCACCTTGTCCAGGTAGAAACCGTTCGCGGCGTAGAGGTCGACCAAAATGCTACGCAGACAAGCCTCCTGCCGGTCACCCATTCGGCGCGTAGACCGATTAATGGTGTCGAGGAAAAACTGGATCTGCTTCCGGGGCCCCCCGAAATGAGGGTCCGGATTAATCTTCAATGGATTCAGCCCGTATGGGGACTGCTCCGAGATCCGCGCACTAGACGCCTTTGGGCTGGCAAGGTCGCCGTGCACGTCGAACAGATGAACGCGAGGCATCCGGGTCATTCCCTCGGATGTGTTCAGCATCCCGCGAATGATCGAGCGGATCGTGTGGGTCTTGCCCGCACCACTCATCCCCATAATGAGCATGTGCGGATTGACCACGGTCTCGAAGTCCCATCCAACGGTCTCGATCTGCCCCCGCTTCTTCGCGTGCGCATCGACTCCCAGAGTGAAGTGCATCAGCTGTGTCCTTGGTTAGTCCTGGGTAGCGCTCAGGTTACGATGCTGCGGCGATGCTCTCTTTGACTTGCATGCGGTGCTGCTCGGTGTGCCACCACTCGATCACTTCATCCGCAAGGTCACCGATAATCGACTCGCTCTTTTTCTGATACCCAGCTTCGCTCTGGTTGTCGCTATCCATCCGCTTCTCGATCTCGTTTTTCGCAGAACCGCTCGGGAAGCGGGCCGCCAGAGCGCGCCGGGCCTCCTTGTCGCCAATCCTGCGCCCCATTTCGTCTCGCAGCTTGGCATCTTCCGATGTGGTCGAAAACGCCCACAGCTCCATCGGTCCCTTGGCGAACTTGAGAAGCTGGTAGTTCCACCCAGTCTTAGTCTGGTGCCGGAAGATCATGGATGAGCCGCCGGCCTTCGGTCCATGAATGTAATTGTTCTTCATCAGATTGAGCTCGGTCCTGGAGAGACCAAAGATGTCTTGAATGGATTCGATCTCGGCCGCGTTTGCCCCACCCAGGATGAAGATGTTCGTCGCCATGCGAACCATGTCTGCGTCGAAGTCCTGTACGTTCTGGGAGAGCACCGCCACTTGGACATTCCACTTACGACCTTCGCGCATGTCGAGGGCAACCTGCTGGCGAACGGCGAGAGCCTTGCGGGTACGGTGGAATTCATCGTACACGACGCGCCGATCGGATTCGGAGATCTCGCGAATGCGCTTCTCGTGGTACTTCTGGTATTCCTCCGGGAAGAGACGGAGGTGGTCGTACACGAGGTAATAGTCGGACGCCAGCAGGCGCCGAGCGAGCATATACATCACAGCGGTCTGGCGATCCGCATTGTCGGATCCAGACGGCGCGACGTCGTTCAAGTCGATCGCCGCGACACGCGCAGACGAGAAGTCTGTCGTGGTCGGGCGGGAGAAGAGCGGAAATTCGCGCACCACCGAGGACATCATGCGACTGAACGCCTGGTTCAGCGGTTCACCCCCGGCCCCGGACGTAAACACTCCGGCTTTTTCCCCATACATGTCAGATACCGTCGGCGACTGGGAGGCAATGCTGCCAAGGTCCCCAATGAGAGGAACCGCGTGCCGCTGAGCCTTCTTGGCTTCTAGCGGAAGGCCTCGCTGGAACAGTGCATCGACCAGCTCCCACCAGGTAGTCTTGTCATCGTAATCGTAGTCGGGAAGGTACTCATCCATCGCCTTATCGACGTCCGCGTCGATCCCACGGTGATAACGCGTAGCAGTCGATGGATCGGCCTTCTGAGCGTAGGCTTCATCGATGATGACGCCGATCATTTCTGGAAGGTTCTCGTACGGCTTTTCACGCCCGACCGGGGTTCCCAGGAGCGTCAGCAGGTTCACAATGAACGACCGCTCATGCGGGAGCGGGAACCGCAACCCCAGCTGTGTATCCAGCGGGTTCACCGAATCCTCCGCCCTCATCGTCATCTTGTGATGCACAGCCTCGTGCTTGCGACCCTCCGGAAGGTTGTCGCGCAGCAGCTTGATCAGGCCGTGTGACGAGGGACCGATATCAATGACGGCGACGTAAGGGAGCTGCTTGATACCGGCTTTCATGGCAAGGCCCATCAGGATAGCGTTCGAGAGAACACTCTTCCCCATGCCGGGCTTCGCGAAGAACAGGTCGATCCAGGTGGTCTGTTTCGAGGACCCTGGCTGATACGGCCAGATCTTGTCGTCTTGCGTCCGGAACATGACCGCACCCGTCTCCCAGCTGGAGGCCGCCCTCGAGGTGGGCATGAACATCGCCGCATCATGGGAGGGTGGGTACGCGGCCGTCGCGGGGCACTTGAAGGTAGCCCCCACCGAAGACGACACAAGCGCCTCAGAAGGGCTCCCGACATCGTGCACTAGATCCGGGTTGCCCCAGCTCTGGACCGCTCGGGTCAGCTTCGCCTGGTTGCGCTTGAGCTCCTCGAGGTTCCGGGCCCACGTTGCCACAACCGCCTTCATTCTGATCGGCGACCCTCCTTCGAGGATCCGGTCATCCATGGCCTCGATCTCGCGACGGATGAGCTTGTTCTCCTTGTGAAGGAACGCAAGGAACCCGGTCACCAGGTTCTTGTACGTAACGTCGTGCCCCTTCCCCTGCTGCATGTGAAAGGTAATGCGCCACGGGATGCCGGCATCCCGGATCCGATTGAACAGCACCCCGAAGCGGTGAATGTCCTGGGGGAAGAGCTCGAACAGCATGGGCGAGTAATAAACATCCCCTACGCGCACGTAGGTCGGCTCATGCGGAACCGGGTCATGGGGGGTCCGCGCAAGCTGCCAGTCCAGCCGCGGCCACAGCATGTCCGAGTGGTCGCGCTCTGGAATGTCGCAGTCAGTCTCACGCGGATGGATGCGGTCTCCGTGAAGCGTTGGGCGCCAATCATGAGAGGTGAAGCTGGGGTCGATCTGGGACCTGATGGTGTTCGCCGCCTCGTGGACCTCCATCTCGCGAGCCACGAGGTCTGCATCCTCAAGAGACGCGAGCACCGAGGAAACGACACCCCTGTGGCTATCGTAGATATCGGACACCACCTTTAGGGGGTCTGGCGCATCTGGATAGATAAAGGGAATCTTCTTTTTCGCTTCCGCCGACTTCTTCGCATCCATCTTTAGGATTTCGGGCTCAATCGCGCTCGGGTGGGTCCAGATGGCGATGTAGTTCTCTTCGTGCACGCAAAGCCGGCTTACGACGTCCACGTTCTCATCGATAATATCGCCCACGTCGAGGCCCATGGCCTTTGCGGACTTGCGGGCCGCCCGCATCGTGTACTCAACGTCACTCCGGGTCCGCGCGGGGTCCTGAAGAAATCCCCAAGAGATAGAGTGCCCCGGCTTCGAGAAGATCGTGTCGAACATCTGTTCGATAACGGCGTTGGTATCCTCGATCTCATCGTCGCCCGGGATTTTCGTTAGCCCAGACACCATAATCAAGGTCATCATGGATTGATCTTTGCAGACGAAAGTATGCGAGTCCGCAATATCCTCGAGAGCGATAGAGTTATGGACCTGCTGGCTCAGAAGAGCAGTCGTTAGGCGAAGTAGAAGACTCATTGGCTAAGCTCTTTTGCGATGTTGTTGAGTGCGACTTTTCGGGCCTTATCAGAGCTAAGGTCCATAACACGGTCGAGGGTAATTACGATACCACGATGACCATAAGATGTCATTTTCCCTTCAAGGCCATAATTGGCACCATACGGGGACAAAAAAGAAAGATCGCCCGATACAAGATCGGACATACGGGCATTTGAAGAGCGTGACAACTGGCTGCCTCCTATGCTGGGGCGCCGACAGGCCGGTTAAGCTTCCTCTTGGAAATGCTGGAATCCCGAATGAGCCACATGGGCGGAGTCATCCCCTGCTGCATGCAGACATCCAGGGCCTCTTGGTACTTGCGGGGCGTCAGCGAGACATTCACGGCGCCACCCCCGTAAGACTGAACAGGGATCCCAGCCCTCTGGAAGGCCTGAGCGGCGCGGAAGCAGATCAGGCGGTCCCAGGCCCTCATCCAAATCGACATCGGAGCTGGGATCCGATGGCGGGTTCCCGCCGTTGAGTCAGAGCGCAGCGAAGCGAGAACCATCCAGTAGTTCTCGGCGACAATTCCATTTGAAAGACTGACCGATCCCGCCAGGCCGTTCGCGGGCGGCCGAACGCCAGCAAAGGGCATAATCGACGTGTACCCCTGCCCGACGAGCACCCCCCGTATAGACACGCGACCATGCTGAACCATCAGCATCGCCTCGTGGACCGGCACCCACTCGCGTACGGCCTCCTCCCCGCTGGGCTGCAGTAGAGAATCAGCGGTCGCATCAAAGGCCTCAAAAGACAAACGAATGAGGGCTGGTTGCTCGGTCCCTACCTCGTCGAGCCATGCATAAAGGGCCGAATCTCCCCCGCCCGAATCGCGCTTCGCTGAAGGCGGGGGCTCCCCAGTGTACTGAGACCACGCTCCATCCGGGATTGGCATCCTCATGAGCGTGTCAGCATGCTGGGAGCGAGACCAACGGAACCGGACCGCTCGCGCGCCGAGCGTGCCGCGCATGGCGCAGACGTGATGCGTCTTGTGAGCGTTGATCAGCGCCAGATCCGCCACCCTCGAGCCATACGTCGAGGGGGTCACCAGATTCTCGGTAACCGCGGGCGCAATGGTGTCGCGCAGACTTAGCCCAATGCGCGAAAATTCATATTCGTTGTAAGCGATCGATGAAGCCCTATCAGCGATTTCAGACAGCAAAGGGACGGAGTCGAAAGGGTTGTCCCGGGGCAGGCCGAGCTCGTCCGCAATGGCCGAAAGGTCTGTTCGAAAGAAGTTGCTGCGCCTCAGATTCCCCCCGATCGAGCGATAAGAAGGGAAGTCTTGAACGCCTAGATTGGTAACCCAAAGGTGGTCAGAAGGTAGGTCCTGACGCCCATTCACTCGGAAGGCATCGCCACCAGCCTTGGAGGCCCATCCGCCCGATGGCTTATAGGGGGTATCGAAAAGAACAACCCCAAACGGGGTCCGAGAAGGCCCAACGTCATCGATCCGGTGCATATGCAGAGCCCAGCCTCCTCGCCTATTTCACCAAGAACTGCTCAGCTATCTTCCCCCATGAGCCTTCCGGATACTGCCGGTAGACCTTAGACATCCAGTAGTCAATCTGCTGGGAAAAAATCGGCGACTCAGGAAGTGGGACAACCCGTACGCCACCCAGGAAACGGCTCCTGTAGTCGTAGAGCTTGTGCTCGATCGAATGGAGCGACTTGGCCATACCCTCCGGGGTAGACATCTCCGCACCGAACAGCTCGAACATGAGGTGATGCCGCTGAATAAGCGCACCCCACAGCCGTTCACTCTGCTCGACAAGGTAGCTGTCATCGCTCGAGCCAAGCATCACATGAGCATGGAAAAGCAGGTTGACGTCGCCCTGCTCCAGCTCAGGTATGAACGCCAAAACACCAGACTGATGCTTTGCGACGAAATCCAGACTTAGGACCTGCCGGCACAGAGGGCAGCATGTCTCCAGATTGGAGGGGGACAGGTTCCCTATGTCCTTGTCCTTCGCGTGCACTTCCTGCCATTTCTGGCTTCGAAACCCGCAATACGTGCAGGTGAAGTCATCCCTCTGGAGGACTTTGGCCCTCGCCTGGGAATACTTCTCTTTGTCTGGCGCAGAAGAGGGGCGCCCGCCGGGCGCCCCTCTGTCGACCGATATAAAAAGAGAGGCCGAGGCCATGTTAGAGACCGAAGGCTCCATCCTCGATTGATCCGCTTTGGCTCTGATCACCACCGAACATGGTGTCACCACCAACCTGGATCATGTAGCCCAGATAGATCAGGCCGACGCCGGCGGCGAAGTAGACGACCACAAGGCCCAGTTTGCCCGGCTCCTGAGCGCCGCGGCCACCCATGCTCTTCAGAGTGAAGAAGCCGATCACGAAGAAGATGATGCCGACCACAAAGGCCAGCGCGACGGCTGCCATACCGAGACCCTGGAACAACTCGATGAGGTTGTTGAAGATCCCGACCAGCCCCCCGGTGTTCCCGGACTGCGCGAAAGCGGTGGACGGGAGAGCGGCAGCGGTAGCGGCAAGAGCGCCAGAAACACCATAACGATAGAGCGACTTCATTGGTTGGTTTCCTTTTGGTTAGTTCATTTATAAAGATAAGACAGGCGTAGTTACGGAATCAAGGAAGTTCATATTCAGCTGGATAATATTAGGTATGCCCTCCCTTCAAGAACTCTGCTACGTCGTCAAAGAAGGGGAAGAGCCACCCCAGTAGCTCAGCCGCCCGTATGATGTCGATAAGGATGATTCCACCCGCAATATGGGCGATCACTGTGCTGATCTTGCCGTCTCCAGGCTGGGAGTATTCGCTACCAATCATCCGCATCTTCATGATGCCTTTGATGATAAACAGCAGACCCACTAGAGCGAACCCGTCAACAATGAGTCGAGCCCGAAGCTGCATCTCGTTGCCCTCTAGGCCGCTAGAGATGCTCGCGTTGGGCTGCCAGCTGGTCGGCATTTCGGCCCCTGCAGGGTGGAGGCTGCCGTCCGAATCGAACACCGTGTGGTGCGTGGCCGCAATGAAAGAGAACAGATAGATCAGAAACGTGCCGGCAACGAAGTACATGATCGTCGCGGTCCAGGATGGATTTTGCCCTCTCCCGTGACCCGCATGACTCCTGAGGCGAACGAACCCAATGACGAATAGGATCATCCCGAGCGCGAAGGCCACCGCGACGGCCAGCGCTCCACCAGCATAGATCGCCGCCAAAAGATTGGTCATGTTCATTGACAGCTACCCTCGAGAAGTCCGGTAAGGTGAGTGCGCATCAGCATTCGGAGGAAGGAGCCCCGAGGGGTTCGCGATCATTCTCGAAGTAGATGCAACCGCTAGAATCGATCGATGCGACGCGTCCGAAACGGACCAGGTTCTCGCCCTCATACAGGGGGAACTGAATCTCTTCTCCGAACCGGTTCTCGCGGATAATCGCCGCTCCCTGTGTGGCCCCAATGACCACAAGGTCACGCTCCAGTGGGAAGCGATCATTGACCGACTCGCTGGCTGCCGCCTGGCTCGGCTCGGTCTTGGGCTCTTTGGTCGGCTGGTCCTGGGATTCCGAAGCGCCCTCTTCGCTCGAGACACCGCGCTGGCCATCGGCCAGGTACAGGTCGACATCTGCAAAACGCGTATCGAGTTCAGCACTCATGGCGCGGATCAAGCGCGAACGCTCCTCCGCAAGGCGCTCCTGCAGGCGCTCCTCAATGAGTGCCTCAATCGTTTCCGAATCGACCATGCCGTTCGTAGAAGAACCGAAGTCGTCGCCTGCCGGCACCCGGTCTTCTTCCTGACTGTCCGCAATGGGGCCCACGGAAGACGAAAAATCGAATCCCTCGCCACCCCCGGGGCGGTCGTCGCCGCTCTCTTCCGTGGCCGCGATATCAGCTGTGGCGTCGAGGGGCGGAGGCTGCTGCTCAGCACCACCACCACCAAACATCGACGGAAGGATGATCGCCCCGAGGGCGACCACCGGAATAACCACCGCTGCCGCCATCATGCCTTTGCGCACGAGGTCGCCGCGTTGTTGGACTCCAGCAGAATCGGACGCATCACCAATTTCGGCCGCGCCATCCTGATCCAGGGACTCGAGCTCTGCGTCGAGGTTGTCGATCGCGCTCAGCTCATCCTCGATTGAGGGTGCGTCGCCATCGGAGCCTTCAAGCTCGGCCATCGGATCGCCGTCCATCGCCGGCTCCTCGTACTCGTCGGAGTCCTCCGTGGAGTTCGACAGGTAAGGGTCAAGGCCAGCCCCAGAATCGTCGATCTCGTCGTCAGAAAATCCCTCATCGTCGGGCTCTTCTGGCGCATCCCGAGGTTCAGGGGCAGCTTCGCTGCTTTCGAGCGACGAATCAGCAGGCGCATCCGTATCGGTCGCCTCCGGGATATCGGCCTCCGACAACCCAAAGATTGAGTCGCTGTCGTCCTGGTCGGTCGGGAGTCCGACCTCGTGAGGCTGCTCTACCTCGCTGTCAGACTTGGCGCTCTCTCGCTCAAAGAACGTGGAGTCATCGACAGCTTCCTCTAGGTCTGAGATGTCATCCGCTGCGGCAGATGTGTCGGGATCCACGGTCGACGAAACCAGGTCCTCGAGAGGATCCGGAAAATCCTCTTTTTCTACCGATCCGCCCACGTCCTTTGCGAGATAAGCGGAATTCTCGGCCCCTTCGTCCGCTGAAGCCTCCAGCGGGCCGGGCGCATCATCGCCGTTGTGCCCATTGTTCTCCGGCGCCGACGCCGGCACCGATCGCTCGTTCCCCTCGATACCCGCAAACAGCGGGTTATGCTCTTCGAGTCTTTGCTTGTCGTCGTTGCGGCTCATCAGTTTCGTACCTTAGTAGTCCGGTTGGTTGCGCATGTCCGGAAGCCAGTCGGCCTCAAACTCATTCGCGAACATGATCCCGACCATCTCGCCCTCAGGGACGCGAATGGTGGGCGGGCGATTGAAGTTCTGCGCAAGGTTATCGATCAGGACGTCCCCTACCCGGCCAAGGCCGCCGATGACGTAATCACGCGTTTGGGCTTCCCGGCCCTCGGAAATAACCGCACCATCAACGACGGTCGTTTGACGGCCATCAGACAACATGACATCCCGGGCTCCTGATGCGAACCCAGCCAGGAAAAGGCTGCCGTAGCGAGAGATGATGTGGCGATTGATGTCAGCTTGAAGACTCGTCTTTTTCAGGTCGGCGTCGACGAGAACGGCGTTGACCGACGCCGTCCAGTCCTCGAACGTGATCGTGTTAATCCGGGCTACAACGCGTTCGCCGACGAGTTCGAATCCACCCATTAGTCGGGCACCCTTAAGCGGGCCGTCAGTGATGTAGACCCTAATCGGCGATGGCGTGTCCGAGTTGATACCGGTATCCAGAACGCCAACAAACAGGTCGCCAGGTAGCACATGTCGACGCTCAGGGCGCTCGGGCGGCCATGTATCGCCGCCATTGTCCGCGTCATCATCGCGGCCCGCGCCATCGTCATGCTCGCGCTCCCAAGGGGAGGACAGAATCTCCACCTCTTCCCCGCGGGAGGTTTCTCGTTCAGCGAGGCGGGACATTGCGCTCATCGCCACGTTGAAGCGCTCCTCGCTTACTTGGACCGGCTCGGGTTCCGGTTCGCGCTCCGGCTCGGGCTCGGGCTCGGGCTCCGGTTCTGGCTCCTCACGGACCGGGATCACCTCCCCAACATCGGCGCGCCCAAATTCCAGGCGCTGCCGCGGCATAAACGAGTCTCCAGAGCTTCGAGCTTCGTCACGCGCTTGATTGTCAGCCTCCTGCCGGAACTCGTCGTATCCAGGGGGGCGCTCACCCGCTCCCCTCTCCCGCGAAACCGGAGGCGCGGACACTACGGCTCGGCCGTCACCTCGATCAGCATGCGGGTTCTCTTCTTCGCCACCCGACCCCGAAAAAACGTAGTTCAGCGTGACAATTACGACCACCCCGAATACCGCCATTACGCCCCAAAAATTGGCCTTCCGGCGACCACTGAGGCGCTTATAGCTTTGAGTGAACTTACTCATTATCGGGCGCTCCTTCTGCGGTCGACATAGTCATCAAAATCAATGTCATCGAGGACAAACTGAACCGTTCGGCTTTGCCCCCCTTGGGACATCACGAGAGAGGGAAGGATGTCTTTCAGCTCGTACACCCTCCACCCATCGCGGCCATGAAGGATCGAGTCCGCGTGAGAGAGCAGATCCAATCTCGTGCGCACAACCATCCTGTTACGATACTTCCATGCTTGCACTTGAGCATCGAGGACGGGGATCACCTGCGCGTCACTTGGCGGCACGCCATCGAGGAAGGATGTGAGCGAGGGGTCATTGATGGTTGGCACGTCCGTGGGCTGGCCGGCCTTAAGACGCTCCCGCATTGCACCTGGAGTGAGCTCCGGCATCGTCATAGTTCGAAGATAGTCGACCGTCTCCTCACCATTGACTAGGTGAATCATCAAGGGGCTGGATCGACCTTCTAGCATGACCGTGAAGTTTGACGGGCGGAACGCTGACGTAGCGTGTAGCACGATCACGTTTTCATCGGCTTGCTGAACCGAGTAGGCCTCCGAATCCCCGATAGATACCGGGCGCACAGGCCACGGGTTTCCAGCGGCATCCAGGAACGCTACCGACGTGTCATACCCAACCCTAAGGTAGAGCTCGGGCGGCGGCGCCGAAGGATCCGTATCAATACGGGTCGTCGAGATTTTCGGCTTCACTGGCCGAATCTCAGACGAGCTCGCACGCTGGACCTGCTCCACCAGGCTCCGAAAAACCCGAATCTCGTCAGGCGTCAAATCGAGCACACCAGAGGCGGCCCCCTGGAATGCCGGCACGGGCAAGGGCGGCGGGCGCATCGCATCCAGAACGTCCGGGTCTACGGGATCCATTGAGCCCGGGGCCGCCTTCAGGGTCGAGCCTTGTTCCTCGGCGATCGCGCCGCCGGACACCCCCAGCCCAAGGACGGCGGCGAGGATCGCGAACCGCAAAGGCTCCAGTCGATTCGGTTTGGTCATTAGAGTTCCTGGACTTATTCGAAGATGAACTGATTGATTGCGACGCCATGCGGGTGCTCAAGAGTCGGTGAGCGAACAGCAAGGATGACGATCGTGCGCTCACGCGTACGGGTTCGGATGTCGGCGCCACGGATCGTTTCCACAACCGGCACCCGGATCTGCCACGCCAGGCGACCCTGGGACTCACCCTTGTCAACGATAATCGGGCTGCCATTGAGGGTCGTGTTCATCACGATCTCGTCCGACTGGATACGGGATACCGTTTCACTCCGGATGAGCGCATTTCGGTATGCGGTGGCACCAGACTCAGTGAAGCACTTATCCGAGGCCTGGGTGATCCGGCGATCAAGATCATGGAAACCCATGGTCCAGGCCTCTGTGACGCACATACCAGCCCAGTTACGCAACGTCGTGTCCGTTAGGTTTGGACGCGAAAGGGGCGTCATTTCAGTCAGCGTGCCATCGGGGTTAGTGGCGAAATAACGAGGGGCCGGCTCATCCTGAGAACCCACATAGATGATCCCAAGCGCCAGGACCACATTCACGACCATCGAGACGGTCAGGACACGAACGGCGACCCGGAATGAATCACGGAAAAGGATGCTCTTAATCGCAGACGCAAACGCAGAGTCGTCCGGCTGCTTGCGCGCCCGGCGCTGCGGTCCCGGCTTCGTTTCTGCCGCACCCTTGCCAGGGCCGGAACCGCCCACGCCCTGCCCCTCCGTTGCGGCAGCGCCCTCTGTGGCGACCTTTGAACCGCCTTCATCCTTCTTCTTGCCAAACATCGTTATCCCCCAAGTTAGAACAAAGAGCGCGGCCCCGAGAGGCGAGCTCGATAAGCCATCAATGCCTGTTCAAATTCTCGTAAACGCCCTCTGCCGGGTCGTAATCGCGGAAAGTCAGGTATTTCCCTTCCCACCTAGCCCTGATCGGGACTCCGACTTCGCCGTGGCGATTCTTGCAAGCCGCGATCTCCGCAATCCCCTTATCGAGCGTCTCTTCGTTATAGACCTCGTCTCGATACAGGGTGAACATAAGATCGGCCTCCTGCTCAATCGCGGAAGACTCCTTAAAGTCAGCCATCATTGGGCGCTTGTTCGGCCGGTCCTCGACCTCTCGGCGAACCTGAGAAAGGGCGACAACGGGGATCTTAAGATTCTTAGCGATGCTCTTCAGTCCTGAAGCGATCTGCGCAACTTGCTCCGAACGATTTGCTCTTTCGTTATCCGGCTTGATGCGCTGAATATAGTCCACAAAAAGTATATCTAGCTTATTATGATGTTTCCAGTGGCGAGCTTGGCGAAAGATATCGTCAATGGTTAAGCTAGAGGACTCATTGATCCAAACGGGATAGCTAGACATCTCCTGGATCGCATACGTTACTTTGGACCAGTCCTCGTTCGTCATCTTAAGAGGCTGCCGAAGATGTGTCGCACTCAGGCGACCCCGGATCGAAATGCAACGGAGCCCGAGCTGAGAGGCCGGCTGCTCTGTGCTGATAATTCCCGCATGCGCCGGGCCCCGCTTGCCTGCCCTGGTGGCGGCTCCCATCGCGGAATTGAGCAGGAACGCCGTCTTGCCCATCGCTGGTCGAGCGCCAATAACAATGAAGTCGGAGTCGCGCCATCCGCCCGTCGCCTCATCTAAGCCCTCGAGGCCCGTAGGCACGCCAGGAAGCTCACCATCAAGATCCATGACGTCTTCCAAATAGCCGACGCTTTGAGACAGAGCGTCGCGCAGAGAGAGAGAAGCTGTCGCCTCATTGATGGTTAAGGACATCAAATCCTGGATGACGGAGTCGATAGACGCGATTCCATCCGTCGCGATCCTGGATGTAAGCCCCCCAATCATCTCGATCGCCTGGCGCCGGCGACCCTGGTCGCGGATCGTTGTCGCGTAGTGCGAAACATTCTTCACGCTGGCCAGGGAGTTGGTGGCAATGTCGGCGACAAGGCTGGACCAGCTTTTTGGTGATTCGCGCTCGAGGGCCCCGGTCACCGTTACCGGGTCAATCGGGGTGCCGCTAGCATCGAGAGAGATGAGCACAGAGAACACCCTGCGATGCGTGTCGACAGAAAAATCTGTCTCACGAAGACCCTCCTGGACCACCTCACCGATAACGCTAGAGTCCTTCATGCAGCAAGCGAGGACCTCGCGCTCAAACATCATCGTTTTGTCGCTGGTGGCCTCAGTCGGCGAGCCGCCCTGCTCCAATGACGCAAGCTGGGCTACTGACGCAGCCATTCCAGCCGCACCGTCGGACTCGACGCGGACGGCTTGCTTTTGCAGCGCATCAAAAGCGGAACCGCTCATTTCGAACCCCGCTGAGCGCCCGCGGGCTTATTGGGTTGCTGATCATCTGTCCCGCCAAGCCCCTGGCCCGCGAATCGACCGCCACGGAGATGCTTGCGCATAGCTGCGAAGTCGACGTCGGGCGCCACAGGGGATTCAACAAGAGCATCGCCGGCAGGGGCCTGGTTTAGGAGCTCGGCTTGAGGGTTCGGCCTCGGGCTGTGAGCAGGGGGCCGACTCGGTCGCGCAGCATTGGGGGATGGCGCAGCATCTTGGGGTTTCGGGCCGGCGCCGCCGTTTGCGGTGTTGAGGAAGTAGATCAGATGCCGACGAATACCCTCGGGAGTTTTTCGCTTTTTCGGATTGGCTAGGTTCCACTCGCGGGCCTTTCGGAGGGTTTCCAGCACGTCGATGTCGCGATATAGGTCAACCCACGCGAGGATGTCCTCCGCCGGAACGAGCCAGTCATCTCCAGTACGGAGGGGGATATAAATCTGCGGCACGGGCTCGCCATCACCGAACGTTCCCACGAGGTCGTAAGACTCGCCCCTTTTCGGAGGGGACGGGTAACGATAGGTTGGGCGATGGACGTATTGGCTCGACCAATGCGCGTCAGCCCAATAGACCTTCCCGTCATTTGCTGTCCATTCGATCAGGAACCCCCGTGAGACAAGCTCTCCAATGAGGCCGTCAGCAGCAAGGAGCGCTTCCGCGTCACCAGGCAGAGCCTTTGAGACCACGGTTTTTGCGTTAGCCGGGAGAACGCCGCCGTCATCGGCAAAATTTCGCATAGCCAGGTAGACCAGCCGAGCCGCATAAGAGAGCTCGAGAAAGGCGTCATCACCCCAAATGTCCGGGCTTACAGTCCGCTGTCTTGCCATCGGTAGAGATCGTTCCGTGTCGTGATATTGCAATACTACATACGCAAACCGTTCTTGGCAATGGAGTGAAGACTGCTAGGAGCGATCCGTGCGGCCTCACGGAATTACGGAGCACGCACGGGATAGCAGTTACAGCACACGGGATAGCGGTTACGCCAAGCACGGGATAGCGGTTACACGGCACGGGATAGCGGTTACGCAGAGCGCCCTCAAATTGTCCTTTTTAATACGTGAATACAATGACTTGCGGACTTGCGCCGCGGGAGGATAAAAAAAAAGAAAAAAGGAACCTAAAAGAATACCCCTAACCGGAGCTCCAAAAAGCCCGCTGGGCTTTCCGGGGATCCGGCTGTATCGACCTGGTTTCAGTGTCCCAACGAGCGGAGAGCGACACTGCACAAACGGTATCACCCGCAAAACCTTGGCTGACCAAGAAGGAGGGGCCGGCTACGCCAGCCGTTCGTGCTTCCACAAACACAGACGCTTTCAGCCGCCCTTGTTTGTGGCGTCCTATCGACCCTTCGCAAGCACCCTTCGCCTGTGTCGAAAACGGCGAATCAAAAACCAGCCCTGCTAAGCGATAGGTTCGCCCTGCCCTACCACTTCTATTATCTGCAGACCCTGGAGCCTATCCTGCCTGTCGTGGGGTCGGACAGCGGAAGTCTGATTCTTCCGCATAGGGAGCACACGAGTCCCGATATGAATTTGGCGTACCGGGCTGCGCTCCCGACTTTCCTTCCGATTCAAGGTTAGCGCGCGCTAACCCCCCCCTCCCCTTCTGCATGAGCCAAGGGGGATGAAGCGGGAATCGCTCGACATGTTTGTTTGCGTGGCGTTGTCAATTGGCCCTTGCTGCAGATCTAAGGCCTTTAACTATTTGATTTGAAAGCGCATAGCCCTTCCGCGCCGACGTTTCTGGCCAGCGTTCTTGAAATGAGAAGGCCTTGGCACGATCTACAGGTCCCAATTCCAGCTCCAGGCGCGTGGGTTTCAGCGGGTTCAGAATTAGATCTTGGATCGCGTTGATACAGGGTTAGCGCGCGCTAACCCTCTTGCGTCACTGGCGCTGGTCCGAATGATTCTGACGGCCGGATGATTCGGTCAGGCCAGAGCTCACTATGTTTATTCGCCACGGCTGAGCCACTCGATAGATGACGCGACAAGCTGCGAGATCCGCGGGTCGTTGCGATGTGGTTTCCTGTGATCGCCCCACCCTTCTCGCGGTTAGCGCGCGCTAACCGGAGCGCTGTCCCAGGGATGACTGCGCGATCTCAGATCGCCTTCGAGCGTCCAACCTGCTGTCAGTTGACGTTCGGTGTGGCATGGACAAGCCGAATATCCTGACCAGTGAATCTGTTCACGCGCCCGCACCCTCGTCTTTCGGTTATGCAGTGTGTGCAAAGAGCCGCAGCTCTTTTGTCGCCCTGCCCTGATTTTTGGCCTCGCGCCCCTCTTTCAGTTTATGGGTCTTTCCGGCCAGAACGAGGTGATCTTGGTTAGCGCGCGCTAACCAGGCCTCCACTGTGATCTCACGCTCGGAGCACATCGAGAGCTCGTCTTCTGCTGCGGACGGAACCACTGAATACCTTGTCCGAACGGTTAGCGCGCGCTAACCCTCTTTCGGATTCCACTCGGTGTCCAGCATTCTTTCGTCAGTGATTGCTGTTATTCGAGAGTGTCTCGCCGTGCTCATCATGCGCGGCGATCCATGAGGGGAAGCACAAGGAGCGTGACGCAACAACCAAATGCCCGCATGGGTGTTAGCGCGCGCTAACCCTCAACCGAGGCCTGTTGACCCGGCCTTCGAAGGCTTCATGCGTCGCCTGAAATTGGGATTTATAAGGGGGGGGCAAACGGGCGTCTATTTTCAATCACTTATGGCGCTCGAAATTTGGGATTTATAAGGAGGTCAATCATGCCTCCATGGCGCGCCATTTGAACGCCAACGCATTGCGGGCCTGGAGCGGATGATTGCTCTACAAATCTTGATTCCGATGAGCCGGCATTTAAGCCTTTTTCGGCTTGCGTTGCATATCGCCCAATCGACCTCGCGGCAACCCCTAGCCGGGCAAGACGAAGCCTTCCGTTACCGAAAAGTCCGGGTGGTTAGCGCGCGCTAACCGTGCGTAAACGAAACCACTAACAAGCCGGGAGTTCACGATCAGATCCTTTCAAGGAGAGGTCTTCTCGAAATGCGGTGAGTCGAGGCGGTAGGTTATCGCGGGCAGATGACGGCCCGGCCAATAGGGCGGATCTTGTACCTGCGCATTCTCATCCACCCGGCCCAAACGCTTAACTCGGTGGGGCAGACAGACCCTTAGGGGTGCACGCCATACGCTTCGTATCCGGGGTGGGGTTAGCGCGCGCTAACCAGGGTAGGCGGACGATGAAGCCGGGCAAATTCCCGGCGATCGGACACGCGTGGAAGCGAGGATTGCGCGTGGGAGTCGGCATCTTGATCGGTAATTGATCGGCCGTGGGCGGGAGAGTTAGCGCGCGCTAACCCTAGCAGTGACTGTCCGAAAGGGGGTGGGGCGCCACAAAGATTCCAGGTCAACTGCGTCCGTGACCTTGTCGCTGCAACCAATAGTTCGTCCGCAAGATAGCCCCAAGAGGCGGCCGACGAAGCCCATCAGTCGCCCAGGATGGGCCATTTGGGTGGGAACCCGGGGGTTGGTGTACCCCGCATAATGGGCACGAACCGGCCTGCATAGGCTCATACCGGACCTAACGCAGAGGGGAAGGGTGGGGCGCATGGAGTCCTGGCGCGTCAGCCCGTCACCGCGGTCAAGCGCCGCCAGTCTGGCGATTCGGTGACGGTCCCGGCAGTGCAGGAGCGATCGGTTAGCGCGCGCTAACCCAAATACGTCGCGGCGTGCCTTCTTGTTTGGGGTGGTGTTGCGCCCACAGAAGCCCGGGCCCATTGAGGCCAGGGGCAGAAGTTTCGCGCCGCGACAGAAGCCTTTCGATAGCTAACGGCCTATAGAACATAGACGGCGAATAGACATAGGCTATAATGACGTGAAAAATCGACCTCACAGGATCGCGCATGCTGGCCGTTCGCAACCAAGGATGGGCGCTGGCCTATCTTTGCGGGTATCGCCCCACAGAGGGCGCCTGAGGCCGCCTCTAGAGACTGTGGTTCCTGGGCAAATTCCAGAACCCCAGGTCCTACTTTGCCTCGCGCTGCCGCCTCAGCACGGTCCCAACGAAAAGGCGAAACTCTTCTTTGATGATTGGATGGTCAGCCCCTCCTGACTCGAGATGAATCTTGGTCATCCCGGACGCACTCGATTCGAATCTCGCCCACAGATCCTTGACCTGCTGTTCGGGGAGCGCCTCCAAGTCGACGTGGTCCTCGGCATCTTGTTCGGATCCCTGGCCGACGGAGCCGGTGCTGCGGCCCGGTGCATCCTGGGGAGGGGCGAGAGAACCGGAAGGGGAGGGGGCCTTGTCAAGATTTTGGACCCGCGTGCGTAACCATTTCGCCGCGTAGCGAATCTTTCCAGCCGCGTTTAGAGCCATGAAATCTTCTGTTGCCTTGATGACGGCCTGTGTTGATCCGCACTGGGCTACCGATCGAGCATCAGAGTCCCCAAGCCCGGCACGCTTCAGGGCCCTCAGAGCAGAGGGATCGATCTCCGCAAGAGCGTCGCGGCCGGAATTCTTATGGGAAAACAGAAAGCGCACGGATGTGACTTTCCTGCCGCGTTGATTGAGCTCAACGCGAACCTTGAAGCCGGTGTGCTCAGCGACATCCTCAAGGGCTGGAATCAGGATGTCTTTCTCGAACCAGCTCCATGGTGCCGATGTCTTCTTCGGCCCAGCGAACAAACGCAGCCAATCCGAGTAGTCGACCCAACCGGTGCTCCCGGTTCCAATGAATCGACACAGGACCTCGTAAAGCTGCTGCCCGTGCTTTCTCTTAAGAGCGAGCATCTCCTGGAGGTTGATGTAAGCGTAAACGCTCGGCTTCAAGACCAGGTCTTCGATATCGGGGTTCACCCTGAACAGGACCTCCCCATTTCGCTCGATCCGAACCGACGGGAACAGAATGCAGCGCTCCCATAGCGCGGTGCCCTTGTCAGCCTTCGCTTCTGCGCTTTCGGTGTCCTTGTCACTGTTATCGTCGAGCTCGGGAACATCGTCGTGGAGCAGATTCAGCTCCAGCGCGACATCCTGCAGACCACGCAGCTGGTTCTTCAGCCAGGTGATGTTCCGGGATGTGACCCCCATCACAGCCGCAATGTCTTTGGTGTGAGTCCGAAAGTAGCCTTCTTCCGTGCGACCCTGACCGTTCCTTCTGGACAGCGAGGCCTCCTGAAGGAAGAGGTTCGTCAGTTTGCGCTTTGCCAGAGATAGGCTCTCGGCATTGCTGTGAACGAGCGCGACGTGCTTCCGAAGAGGCCGAGCGGTAAGTCTCTCGTGCGAGTCTATACTGCTGATTTCCCAGCCTTTGCCGGATTTCCCGCTGACAGGTCCAGTATTCCCCACAGTCACTCTCCGTCCGATTATCCCCGCAATTTCTTGATTGCAGGATGGTCTTTTTCCCTTACAGAAACCAACGAATCCGTCGCAAATGCCTGTTTTGACGGCGCTGTTTCCCCGCAAAAGGTCTTTATCTGTTCTTAATCGCTAAACCATCAAACCTGGAACAGTGGTTGTATCCTGATGGGTTAGCTGACAAGATGTCAGTAACAGCCAAACAATAGCAGACAACAACAGGGGTAACCATGAAGGCACCGGGTGGGCTGAGAGTCATCTCCGTCGTCAACAACAAAGGCGGCGTTGGGAAAACCAGTATGGCGAAAGCCATCTCCGAGTATTTCGCCATCGTCCATGGCAAGAGTGTCCTGGGCATCGACGTTGACGCGCAATGCTCGTACTCCCTTCGCTACCTCGAGATGGAAGCGGAATCTGACTCGGACGGATCCTACAAGCCACCGGTTTCTGAAGAGTTCGACCCAAACGATCCCGAGATGGCCGGCTGGAACGGTAGGTCATGTTCGGCCGACCTGTACATGGACATGACCTACGGCGTTACCCCGTACGAGACGCCTTATCACGGCATCCATGTTCTCCCGGGGTGGGGTAGCAAGCTCCGGACTATCGAGCTGGTCCGCCGAGAAGAGGTCGAGCTCCGGATCCTCGCTCGCATGCGCGAGTTCCTCTGGACGGAGGATATTGCCGATATCTACGACATCGTGGTCATTGATACGCCGCCGGCAAAGAGCCCGGTCACCCGCTCGGTTCTGAGAGCCTCGACGGATCTCGTAATCCCGACCAAGCTCGACCAGGTCTCGATGGAAGGCGTCTATGGCATGCTCCGCTTCTACAAGGACGAAAAGCACCGGCGGGGCGGCGATGACACGCCTCTCAACCTCGTCGGAATCCTTCCCAACATGGTGCGAAAAAACACCCGCCAGACCAAGCAGATGATTGCTTCTCTGATGGGGGAGGGATCGGTTCTCAGTGAGTATGTTCTGCCTCACAGCGTTGGATTGCGAACGGCGTTTGATGCGGTGAACGCAAAAGAAGATCGCCCGGACTCAGTATTCCAGCTCTCGCAGAACGATCCGGCAAGGGTTGAAGCGCAGGCGGCCTGCGACGAGATCTGGAGGAGAATGAACGCCAATGGCTAAGCTAGGGCAGAAAAAGCGCCTAGGCATCAACGATCCTCTGAAGAAGGCGTTTCAGGAGGTCATGTCGGATGCCTCGGGTCAGGCATATCACGACGAACTAAGCGTCGACCTGGTCGACATTGATCCGAACAATCACCGTCAGCTCGAGATCGAGCCGGGAGATATCCGGCGTGATCTGGCATCGCTTGCAGAAGGGGAGGAGTCCTTTGCTGAGGTTCTTTCGCGCTTGGATGCTCGCGATCTGGTCAACGACGGCGTCAGTCTGAACGACCGAGCGATCCAGGACCTCGATGACCTTCGAGAGACCGCACTTTCGATCTTGGCGGTTGGTGTGGTGCAGAGCATCCGGGTTTACGCCCGAGGGAATCGTTATTCGCTGATTGCCGGTGAACGTCGATATCTCGCGTCGCTGATGGCTGGGGCCCCGACGATTCCGGCGAACGTGTTTCCTGACCCCCCGCCGGTTACAAAGATCCGGCTGATGCAGTACGTGGAGAACGTGCATCGTGTCGACCTGAGCCTTTACGAGCAGGTGATCGCTCAGAGGGATCTCGTGGACACCATGTCCCGAGAGAAGGGCGGCGAACGTGTTACGGGGCCTGAGATTGCCAAGACCTTGGGGCTTTCCCGATATCGAGGGTTTCAGGTTCTGCGCCTCGCCTCACTTCCAGAAGAGGTCATGGGGGAGCTGAGGGAAGGCCGTATCTCGTCGAAGAAGGTCCTGGAACGCCTTGCCTCTGCACACGAGGCTTTTCCCGGAGCTCAGTTTCGGCAAATGCTCGACTCGGCAGTTGCGGCCACCAGCGAGAGGGATGCCCTGGAGAAGATCGCTCAGCTGGAGAGCCAAGGAGAGTCGGGTGATGCCGGTGCCGCGGCGCAGCAGGAAAAGAAGCCAGGCCCGAAACGGACCGAAAAGACGAGCCTGGGCTCGGTGCCAGCGAAGAAGGCGACCTTCATTCTCCGGACCCTCCTTGAGTCAGAAGCATTTGCGGGGATTGAGATCGGCATCGAGCCGTCTGCTCTGGATGGCGCGGATCCAGCCGAGATTCGAAAAGCATGGAAAAAATTGATCGAGGCGATTGAAGACCAAGATGACGAAGCAAAATAAGAAACCGAGGACGCTGAAGATCAATGCGGAGCCAATCGTGGGGCAGGCCCAGGGGCGCGCAGTGCGCGTGGTGATCCCGGCGTGGCTCCTGCGTGAGATGGATGCTCAGGTCGAAGAAGAATACGGAAAGAGAGGGCGTTCGCGCTGGGTAGATGAGGCCGTGATCGACCTCGTGCAATACCCGGACTGGAAAGATTGCCTCTTTGCGCCGAATTCAGCCCTCGGAACAGAGGGGGGGTCGACTAAGCAATTCAGTCTGTCCCCGGCTGGAGCCGAGGCGCTAGAGAAGGCGATTGCCGAAGTCCGTCGCGACAACCCGTATGTTGAGGGGGTAATCTCTGAGATCGTCCGGACGGCAATTTCTCAGCGCTTGCTTCGTCCGCGCGGCCGGTAGTCCGGCAAGCCAGAATGAGTGAAGCCGCGGCCGTAGTGGTCGCGGCTTTTTGTTTGTCCGCCTGAAGCGGGATAGGTTGCGTAAGTGATATTGTATGGACTATTCGGTGCGTGCCGGGTAGACTCCTCCGAGGTTTCATACGCCCATCAGCTCAAGGCCTTACGGTGTCAGAGAAAGACGCAGACAAGCTGTTCTCAGGGGTGGTTACCCAGGTCCGGTTCCGGAGCCCAGAAAGTCTTTTCTCGGTGGTGATGTTCCGACCGGATGCGTGGGACGGGCCCGCTTTGGAGCGAGGAGAGATCAAGCTTGCCGGCCGGTTCCATATGAACCCGGTCCGAGACCTGCGGATTGCGGTCGCGGGATCAGTCGGTGTCGATAATCGGGGAGACCGGTGCATCGAGGCCACTCAGATCACGGTTGGGACCCCAAAGACGACCGAGCAAGGGTTCGCTTTTGTCACGTGCTGCCTGGCTGATGAGGGGGACGCTCATCGCGTTATTGAGGGCAAGCGGAAATCCGCAAAAGACATCATCGCCATGGAAATGATCTGGGATCCTCTCGTGAAGAGGGATTCCCGGGGGCTTCGTCGCTTCGTGTATTTCTCTGAGTCGGATAAGGCCTTGTTGAGCAAGATGGTTGACCGCGCTGAGGACATGTGGACAACCGACTACCTTGTGAAAATGGGGCTCGATGAGCGGAAAGCCATCGAGATCAAGAAGCGGCACGGGAAGGCGGCCGTCAAGCTTCTCGCTGACAATCCCTACGCTATGTGCGGCGGGATGCAAAGGGCAGGTTTCCTGGATGCTGATCGGCTCTCTCATGCCCTCGGTCACCCCAAAGATTCGGTTGTTCGGATGTTCATGGGGGCGCTCCATTTGGTTGAGGAGCACACCGCGCGGGGGCAACACACGGCGGCCCGTTATACCGATGTTGTGCGCGCGGCGTCCGAGTTTCTTGGTGTTGACTACGGGACTGCAAAAGAGGGTATCGACTTCGGCATTGAGCTGGGGGCTCTCATCGAGCGCCGGATTGGGGGCACGGACCTCCTTATGGACCCGCGGTCGAACGCAGCGGAGGAACGGATTGCGGGAAGAATCGCAGCAAGGCTAGGGAAAGAAAGGCCGAAGCGGTTCGCGGAATACGAGAGCGCGGCAGTTGCATCCGAGATTGATGAAGACATCGGCAAGTTCGAAGAAGCCGAAGGATTCTCTTTGGCCCCGCGCCAGCGGGAGGCAATCAAGAATTCCGTGGTCTCCTCCGTATCCATCGTGACTGGCGGCCCGGGCGTTGGAAAAACGACGGTTCTGAAAGGTGTGATCAACACCATCAAGAAGAGAGAGGGCGATGGCGGGGTTGTTCTGTTAGCGCCCACTGGAAAGGCAGCTGCGAGGATGGGTGAGAGCACGGGGATCCCCGCTTCCACCATTCACAGAATCCTGGGCTGGAAGGGATCCGGGTTCGATGTGGAGCCAGACAGCCCGATCTGCCACGCTTCCACTCTCGTTATTGACGAGACGTCGATGGTCGATATCCATTTGATGAGGGGGATCGTTGCCAACCTCAGCCCGGAGGCGCGCCTCGTATTGGTAGGCGACCCCGATCAACTCCCGTCGGTGGGGCAGGGCAATATGCTCTTGGATCTCGTGAAATCCGGCAGCGTTCCGCGGGTTCACCTAGACAAGATCCACCGGCAAGGAGAAGGGTCTCCGATCATCGAGGCGGCCCATGCGGTCAATGCCGGAAAGGTCCCTCAGATCGCGAACTCGAGTGCCTATTCTCAGGTGTGGTGCAGCGGAGGTGAGGGTGGTGATCTCGCCGAGGCAAACATGATTCGCGACAAGATTCTGCACGAGATCATCCCTATGCAGATGGGGGAGGGGCTCGAGGTGGGGAACGGCATCCAGGTCCTGACGCCCTCCAATAACGGGCCTCTCGGCATGCTGGAAATGAACAAGGCCCTGCAGCGCATTGCTCAATCCGGCGAGCTGGACGGAAAGAAAAAGGTGAAAGGATTCCGGGGGCTGATGATTGTGGAAGGGGACAGGGTCATTCAGACGAGGAATGACTACGATCTCGATGTCCGGAATGGAGAATTCGGCCGAGTCTTGGAGATCGGTGAGGATGGGAGGCTGGTCATCCAATTTGAGGGTGACGACCGGGAGCCCGTCCAGATTGAGAAAGGAAAGGCGCGATACATCTCTCTGGGTTACGCGATCACCGTCCACAAGAGCCAAGGGTCCGAGTTCAAATCCGTGATCATGCCGGTCACGAACACGTATGGTCATGGGCTCATTGCAGACCGAGCCCTCGATTATACGGCGATCACAAGGGCGAAAGAGAGGGTGGTTCTCGTTGGTGACGGGAAAGCCTTCGAGAAAAGAATCAAGTCCGTGAAGAGCCTGGCGCGTGTAACGACTCTCGAAAGTAGGATGCGTGAGCGATTTGGGAAGGACCTGGATGCCGTGGAAGTCCCTGAGGCGCCCATTGATGTCTCGATCGCGGTTCGGCAGGCCAATGATCAAGGAACGCGGATCCAGGGCGTGGAAAGCGCTAGGAAGAAGAGGCTGGCCGCCGCCCGCTCCTTGCTTTAATGGTGCTCTGGAGGAAGGGCCCGACGACAAATCGCCGGGCCTACGCGGTTATGGGGAGGGCGGTGCCATGGAGGACGTTGCTGACGGACCCGCCGAAGGACGAAGCCCCACGAGACGCTTGAGCGCATTGATTGCTGCCAGAGCCGCCTCTTTGAGCTTCTTCTGGATGCGCTCTAGCTTGCGCTTTTTGGCCTCGTTGGTGAGCTTTCCGTCCTCGCCAATCGTGGGGAGTTTCTTGGCGGTAGCGGTCCCTTTCTTTGTGTTCTCTTCGATCGACCTCAGGCGGGCCTCCATCTCGGCCTTGTGGGTCGGACTGAGAGGGGTTCCGTTTCGCTCAAACGCTTCGTGATAGCTCTTGTTTAGAGCCTTCTTCGATGAGTTCAGCTTCTGCTCGACCTTGTTGTAGTTCTTCTCGGCGGACTGGATCGCACTCTGGTACACCTCCGAGGATTCCACCATCTTGAGGAGCTTGGGGTTCTTCTCGTACTTGGAGAAATCGCCGTCCACCGCTTTGGATTTGATGGCGTGCGCCCGCGCCATCGCGGCGCGGTAGCCTCGTGCGGAATGATCCATGCTCCGCAGTTCGCGGATCATCCGGATCGAGCGGTCGTTGTTCTGGAGCCATTTGCCTGATCTGGCAGCCCCAGCGGCCACGATAGGCGAGGCGGTCGCGATACCTTTGCCGGTCGATGTGAAGGTCTTTCCGATGGCGCCACCAAGGCCTGCGAACGGATTGAACACGGTCCCGCCCTGGCCTCCACCGCCATACATCGGCTTTCTCATGTTTCGCTGGCCCTTCTCGGCCTCTTCCTGGAGGGCCTTTTCTTCTTCGCTGAGAGCCTCTTGGCGGTTGCCACGAGAGGGGCCGTTCTCCTTCGCTTGCTTTGGAGCGGGGTCGTTCGCGGCTTGTTTATGGTTCGTGGCCTGGGCCTTGTCTTTGGGCTTGGTAAAGCCTTTGACGCCGGGCTCGGTCTTTTCTGTGGACTCGATTACGACGGGTCGGTCGCAGTTGAAGTCCTGCGTGTATAGCGACCCGTTCTTGTGGTCGATATAGAGTTGCATGGTTTGGAGGTGGCTAATGGGCGCCCCAGGGAAGATCCTGTTCAGGGTATCCCTGACGTTTTGGCGTTCCTCCTCGTTGAAGACCTGAGGCCGAAAATAGACGCGCGAGACCGAAGTGTCATTCCGGGTCGCAGTGAGCGCGCAAAGCCTTCGGGCATTGTCGAAGTGTGAGAAGTCGACACCTTTCAGGTCGGGATCCTGAAGCTGTTGGTCCATCTTCGTGTGGGCCATATCGACGAGCTTCTCGAGGTCCTTTTTCTGGCTCTCATCGAGGCTGTTGATATAGATCGCGCGCGACGGTGACCCATCTTCCGGTGGCTTTAGGCGGCGTTCCGAGAGCGACTCGACATCGTGGTACACGTTCGCGACGTTGAGCTCATCGTTTGGGTCATCGTCTGGGTTCGGGCTGAAAGCGAACGCGGGTGGCTCAACTGGCTCGATCGGCTGGACCATGGAGTGTTCTCCTTATCAGAGTATCGATCTGGGCTGGGGCTAGTTCACTGGCTCGAGACGGCGCGTGGCGGCACGTCCAGAGCCAAGGGAGGCAGAACGCCCGCTTCCCTCGAGTTGCTCGAGCGTCTGCACCGCAAGCAGGGCAAGAGTCGAGTCGTTCTGGCGGATCTGTTCAAGCAGCATCCGGTTCTGGAACGCGGTCAGGTAGAGGCTCTCTTTCACCAGGGGTGCCGCGTGAGCTTTGATGGCGACCTCGTTTCGCCAGTCCTCTGACCCGTAGGTCCGGGAGATCTCGTGCTCGAAGGTCTTCATCAGTGAGGGGGTGTCGGAATCAGCTGAAACCCGATTTGTCAGGATCCGATCGAGCGACTCGCTGGCGATCGACAGCCTGGCGGCATGGGTGAGCTGGGCACCGGTGTACATCTCGCCGCGGCCGGTTTCCTCGCGCTCTTCGGGGATTCGCGGAGCCATGTCGGGGAGTTGACCCTCGGCGTTGTCGATGAACGCTTCGGCCGCCTCACGAAGAGAGTTGTCGTCCAGGTCGCCATCAAGCAGATTGCCCGCCGAAATATCCTCCCCTTCGTATTGGGTGCCCCGGCGACTCCTGTGCAGGGAAACCAGGCTTTCGCGACGGCTGTGCGTGTCGTTCGGGTCTTTTTGCACGACCGCGCGAGCTTTGTTGCGCGAGCGACTCCGATGCATGGCGCGCGCTTTCGCGGTTGATTCCATGTTTGCTTTGGCGGCGCTATCGGACATGCATCGCATGGGGGATGGTTCAGTGGCGCGATAGATTTCGCTATTGGTCTGCTTGATCATCGTGTCAATGATCGAGTCTGCGGCCTCGCCAATAGAGGCCGCCGTTTGGTCCCCGGATTGCTCGAAAACATCCGTCATGTCGCCCAGGAAGGCATCCACCATGCTCTGAAAGGGACCCTCGAAGAAGGCAAGAACCATCTCACCAATGAGGTCGAGGCTAGCGGCTTCCGCCTTTTTGGGTGCGGCCGATAGCGCCGCAACAGCTCCAATAGCGGCAGCGCCGGCGAGGACGGAGCCGCCGTAGTCGGCGTCGTCTTTCTCCGCCCCTGTGCCTGCCTCGTGGCCGGATGATGGGGTGGGTGCGCCGTGGGCCTCCTGGTCGCTGCTTTCGTGGGCAACACTCTCGGCAATCCGTTCCCGCAACAAGATCTTGGATGACTTCTCGGTGGCCGGGTCCTGGTCTTGGCTGGGGCCCATAACTCCCGTTTCATCCGCGCCGCTGGTGTTCGCGCTCGCGCCGGACGAAAAGGGATTTAGGCGATTCAGGATGGTTTTCATAGATGCGTGTCTTCCTAGACGTTCAGTCCGTTTCTCTAGCGCTATCGCGGAGATAGGGCGCGGGTTGCGGGGCGAATCGTGACGGGAGCCGGGCGGTCCTGCTCCTCATCCACAGCGCGGTCTTCGAAATAGACCATGAAGCGAATGGCGGCCGGTACGGAGCGCTCTTTCATAGCCTCCAGGCGACGGTATTCCCGATGATTGATGGATGCCTGCAGGGAGAGCATGTGCTTCCAAATCGGTACTGGAGAGCCGAGTTGGTCGAGGGCGCTGATGCTTTCCTCGCGACTCGCAGCGAAGACCTCAGCCCTTTCCAGGGCGCGGGGAGAGTTCTCACTCCCGTATGTTCGACGGGCCATGTTTTTCTGGACGACGTACCAGAGAGCGCTTTGGCGGGACATCTGGCGGATGCGAGCGCCTTGATAGAGCTCACCACGTCCGCTATCCGTTTGTGATTGCGGAACCTCGTACGGAACCTGGAAAAGCCCGTCACTCATTAGGCGCTCGAACTCGTCCGCGCTTTGTTTGATCTCGTCGGGGAGATTGTGATCGCTCGTGACCATGGAGGGAGACAGATGCCCGGGGAACGAGCCACCACAAACTTCTCCTCGCGCTACCGCTTGATCGTAGGCCTGGTCGCGGTCGCCATAGACATTAGAGTTTCGGGCCTTGATGTGCGCTAGATGGTCGACTCGGATCTGGTTGCGCAATGCGTTCCCGGACTCGAGGTTTGCCTTGGCGAAAGAGGCCTGCTGGCATTCGTTGGGATTGGGCTCGGAGTCTCGATAGACATCGGAATTGTGGGCATTGATGATGGCCTGGTTGATGCTGTCGGCGAACTCACCTATGGCGCGACTACGCTGATCGGCAGCGTCCTGCTCCGACTCGGTGGTCGTGCTCTGCAGCTCACACAGATCCTCGGCAAACTCCTCCGCAACCTCGGTTCCAACTTCGAAGCCGATGCGGAACGGGTTGAATGGGCACATATCTGCCTTGGACTGCTTGGATAATCCGAGCACACCCAAGAAGCCCGCGGCCCCTCCAACGAGGTAACGCAGGGCGCCGCGCCTGGAGGGGTTCTTCTTTCGTGAGATACCCATGCCTGGTCAGCCTCCAACGGGTTCGAGTGAGCGAGGGGAGGAGGGCCTTTCGCCAGGGGCCTTATCTTCAAGCTCGGACATCCCCAGGAGAGACTCCAGCACCGCCTTTTGACTCTCCTGGGAAGCCAGGCGGTCCTGGAGTTGTCGGCCGATACTCTTCAGGCGTGCAAGTTCTTTTGTCACGGGGGTGGATGCGCCGTACTGCGCGATCCGGTCACGCCACTCGATGCTCCCGTACGTCCGTCTGATCTCGAACTCGTAGATGTCGAGAACGGAAAATCCCTGGTCACGCTCAACCCCCATATCCGACAGGATCGCGTTTTCGTGTGGGGTCGCCGTGTCGAAAATATCCTGCCCGGCAGCGGGGGACCGAAGGCGATCCGTGAAGATCGTGTAGACGGCATCAAGAATGGTCGCAACACGGATCTGGTAGACGTCGCGGTTGTGCCTATAGGCGGCTTCGCGGGGCGTAGCGGTGCGCTCGTCAAGGCCCTCTCGGGCTAGATGGGCTGTCTCGCCGAGAAGGTTATGAATAAAGTCCTGAGCAAGCTCGGGGTAGCGATACCCGACAGGATTGAGGAGGGTCTCGGCAGCGATATCCGAGAAGCCAACATCCTCAAACTCGCGGAGTTGCCGATGTCGATCCACCCGGTCCTTTCGGGCCTCGGTATGGTTCTGGGTCTGCACGCGGCACATCTCTTCTGCGATGAGGTGTGCCTTCTCGGCCTCTGCGGCTTGGCTGACCGTTTCCAGGGCTGCCTGGGTTCTGGCGTCTGTGCATGCGGAGGGGCGTGGCTCCGTCTCGAGCTGAACCTTGTGGTTGTGCTGCTGGGTGATGCCGTCAATGATGGCGTCACCTGCGCGTCCGATTTGCGCACTATCCTGGTCTCCTGAGGCCTCCGTCAGGTACTCCATGGTCATTTCGAGGTTGTCCATGTACAACTCGATCTGCTCAGGGAGGTAGACGTTGAGGTATTCGATGATTGCGTTCGTAACCGGGCGGCAGCTCGCCGCAGCGGCGTGAGCCGGAGACGCAAAGAGCATGGAGGCGGACCCCATACCAAGACCTAGGAGCCAAGATAGGGCGTGACGGCGCGCCTTCATTTGCGCTCCCCGCCCGGGGGGGATCCCACCTGCGCCGAGCTGGATTTGAACTCGAGGCGAGAATTGAGAGCCCGCTGGATGTGGTCAGATGCCGCTTCCGCCGCGGAGGCGAGATAGCCCGCTGACCGGTCGAAGTGCTTCTGAACAAGCTCCAGAGGGTTGCCTTCTGCAATGATGGCGCTCTTCGCCTGCTCCCGCTCCTCTTCCGAATTGGCGGCGAGGATGCGGTTGAGCGCCTGGGTGGCGCAAGTCGCCCAAGCTTTTGAGTACAGGTCGCCGGCGTGTCGTAGCGACCCCTGCAGGAGAGTGAGTCGACCGTCGGCAGTCATTGCGGGAGACGACTGCTTGTTGAAAAGCCAGATCGCCCCAGCGGCCACACGATTCGCTGCATCGTGAGAAAGCTGCTTCCGGTCCTGAAAGAACGCGAAACGATTGATCTCGTTGATGACCGGGCGCATGGATTCGAGCAGGCTGAGCTGGAGGCGTGCCTTCGCATCTGCAGTGAAGTGCTCGTTCGCATTGCCAGACTCGCTCGCAACCTCCTTGATGAATCCGGCGAATAGGTCGCCCGTGCTCTCATGCGCGCGCTCCGGCTCCCCCTTACCCGGCAGGTTCTCGCTGAGGCCCTCGATGACAAACTGATACTGACCCAGAATGGGCCTATGGTCGGCGGTCTCATGCCTTTCCCAGTTGAAGCCCACTGATTCCGACGCCATCCGGAGAATCTTCCTCAGCGACCATCGGTTCTTTTCGGCCCAAGGGTCGAACGCGTTTTCTTGAAGGCTGTGCGCAATGTTGTAAGCCAGCGAGTCCGACTCGCGGATGAGCGGCTTCAGACTTGAGATTCGATCCCCAACGGTCTCGCCTGAGCCAGGCCGGGCGATGGTGGACCGGAGTAGGGGCTCAAGGGTGCCGAGAGCCGTAAGCCAGACACGGCTCGCGTAATCTGCCTCCCGGCTCACGCTTGATTCGTGGGAGGGAGGGGCCATTTCGTCAGCCGACTGGTTCTCTTCAGCGCGCCGCTTCATGTGCTCAAAGACAGAGGACGAAGACGCGGTGCCGCCAGAGGTGTCCCCTCGTTGTTTCTTGCGTGCGCGTCGTCTCGTGCGCGGCGCCTCATTCTCGGTCTCGCCATCGTTCTTGCGGGCAAACCGCTCCGCTTGAAACTCTCGCGCCGGAGTAAAGGGGTCGGCCGACTGCTTGTGTTCGCTGTCCATGGTGCTCTCTTGGTCTTCTACAGGGCCCTTGAGGGCGCGCGAGGGAAGATATGGGGCAAGGTGTCATCCGCGAGCGAAGCCATAAGGGTTTCCGCGTCAATGTGCGTAAATAGACTCGCTTGACCAGCGACCATAGACGCAAAACCTTCGCCCTGGACGAGCTTTGCGCCGGGCCCTGCCGCGATGGCCAGATCGTCCCACCACTGCTCAGCGGGACGCCCATCAAGAGCGTTAAGCTCAGGGCTGTATGGAAGGATCGTTCGCCAGGCTTCGTAGCCAAGGGAGATTTCGATGCTCGAGTCGAAGGCTGCGAAATCACGGTTGCGAAGGAACTTTGGCGTCTCGATCTCTGTTCCATTGGAAACAAAATCAACGTCATATGCGGCATCGCCAAAAAGTGCGATGCTGTATTCGTTGGTCATATAGGAGGCGATCCGGATCAGCTTGTCGCTCGGCTCTACGGAGGAGGACGGCTCATCGAGGGTCGACTCGATCATGCGCGGGGAGCCACCCTCAGGGACCATAAGGCGCGCGATGAGGGCGTGAGTTTGGCGAACTTCAGAGGGAATGCTGACGGACGCCATGATGGCTCCTAATTTCCAAAGTGATCGTGTTCTTGTATTCTACACGACCTCTCGAGGTAGGCAAGATTTAGGTGAGAATGCGCACACCTCGGAGTGCTCACATAACCGAGGACAGGGGCGAAATGGAGAATCTAAAAGCCGAGCAGGGCGCGCGCCGACCCTCGGGGGCGCTGAACGATGGGATCGAGGCGGCGCTGCGCGCTGCGATTGGCAAGACCTTGCTCGAAGAGTACGTCGCGGCCCTTGTGGAGACGGGGTTCGCCACAACAGACGGGAAGGGCGTCTTCTGTCTGCGCGGAGAAGCCAATAGTGTCTTTGGCGTTGGGGTTCGAGAGGGCGGGCGCCTCTTCATTGTGGCGCCAGAAGAGGAGGCCCCGTTTCTGGCGGATGTGGAGTGGCGGTCGGTGGCCATCGAGCCGCGCGCACTGGTCCTCCAGGCGGATACCTATATGGACGATGAGCCTCGGACGCTTGGTATCAGGGTTGGCTGCTCCCCGGCGGTGACGAGAGCTATAAGGGACGCAAACACCCGATCGGTTGATCTCTGTCTGATGTCTCGTGAAAAGGCGATTGTGCAGGAGCGGCGGAATGTGCCGCTGAGCCATCGTTAACGTTTGGCAATTGAAAGGAGGTGGTTTTGTGGGGGTGAGACTCAAGGGCGGGGAAACCGTGGTTTCGACAGGCGAGGGTTTCCGGGCTGATCCGGGATTTTTCGAGGCTGAGGTGGCCCCTCGACTGGCGGAAGGGCACCCACTAAGGGAAAAGGGGCTGTCCGACGCTTACAGGGAGCGGATGAGCAGGTCGGCAACCGTGGCGAGATCCGCTGGGCCGAATGCGGATCCGGAGCAAATCGCCGATCAGCTGCGCTCAGAAAGGGGAGCGCTGCAGTGGTCACCGTCGGCGGTTGGCCCCGGGGTGGCGAAAACCCGGGCAGCCATGCGGCGATGAGATTGCTGTGACTGAGTCGCAGGCGCAAACAAAAAGGCCGGGCGTACCTGCCCGGCCTTCTCGCGATCCCGTAATTTTCGGGAAGGGAGCGACTACTGGGTGCCGTAGATAACCTTGGCGACCGCCGCGCTTGCCACGAACGAGATGGATTGACTCTCGAGGTCGAATAGGCGGACCTCAAAGAGGCCAGGCCGGGAGGAATCGCGCAGACCCGTGATGACGAATCGATGCCCCTGGTGGTGGAATTCCCGGCCAAAGTCGCTGGCCTCAAGCCCAGCATTCGCGTAGTCGGAAAGCAGCATGCGGGCATACCGATCCATGCCGAGGAGATCTACCGCGGAGATCCTGAAGGAGAGCTCAGCCTCCCTCTCCCCGAACTGGGTGTCCACGTCATCAAGGGAGAGGCCGTACTTGTCGGCTGCCTCCGAGGCGGCGAGAAGCGCCGCATTGCGAATCTCCTCCACCATCTCGCGCGTCATCGCGTGGGATCGATCCTGGCCTGTAACGAGCGCGGAGCGCATGGTTACCGAAAGCATGCGTGCAGCGGGATAGGAGCCTTCCGAGCTCAAGCCCTCCCGGTAGCGCTCCACCAGGGCGCCAGAAGAAACGTCTTCCGCGCCCGACTCGAGGGCTTCGTTTGCGAGAACTTCGCTCATCAGCAACAACTCCTAAACACGTTGACGAAAAATTGGCATGGTGAGAAGATAGCCTATAAGACATACTCACTTTATGCAAGGGGTCACTTACGCAATGTCATCAGAAGAAAAACGTGGAGGATTCCTTGGCTGGCTGGCGTCCCCTTATTTTCACAGGAAGCTGGGATCAGGGGTCCTTCCAGAGGGATCCGGATCGATTCTTTCGACCAGCAAAGAAGCGGTCGATAGCCTCGCCAGGAAGACGGCTGAGGCCGACTCCAGGGCGCTCGCGATCGAGAATGACCGAGAGCGGTTCGAGTGGAGGGTGCGGGAGGAGGGTCTAACGGATGAGGACCTTGCGACTATGTACGGCAGAATCATTATCGGGTTCTGGATGAACGTGGTGTGGTCCGCCCTGATTGCGGCATTCACGTTGTATGTGGCAAAGAACGGTGTCCCGGTGATTCACCCGATTTTTAGTATCGCGAGCGGTCTTCAGATCGTAACGGTCATTGGTCTTCTATTAATTCTAACCTCGACCGCTTTGATGGCCTCCAGGTATAGCTGGCAAGCCCTGCAGATTCGCGAGCGCAGCTTGGTTCCGTTCTTGGACTGGTACACAAATCCTAAAGATTGGATTCCAAGTCTGACCCTCGCTCGAGCGAAAGCCAAGAGTGAAAGGAACGTAGAGCGCCCGATGGAGCGCGGCGAATGAAGGGCGATCTCTCTCTTCAGGAGAACACGTTTTGGATGTGGACCCTCCTGGCTCTTGGGCTTCTTATATTTCTGTACTTTGAGCCACGCTTAGTGACAATCCCATGGCATATAACCCGCATGGCGGATACCTGGGTTTGGTCGAAACTGGCGTTCATGCTGCCGGAATCGGTGGGCGCGACCATGGAGGAGGTACATCAAAACTTCAGGACGTCGCCAATTGGGTCGGCCGATTACGCGGCATTCTGGCGGGTCGAGCAGATGCTGTACCCGTTCCCTTCCGTTCTGTACGGCCTGGTCGTGGTGCTCATGGGCTTGATGATGTACCGGAAGAATCGATTCAACAAGGCGCACACCATGGAGAGCCTGCTCAAGCAGGAAACCGAGGTGTGGAGGTTCTCTCGGCTGTTCGTGAAGCACAACCCTTCCAAAAACCTCGACCTGACCAAAGGTGATTGGGCGGTAAGGCTGAAGCCCATCCAGTTTATTGCCAAATATCATCTGGCAAAGAAGGACCCGGCTGTTGGGGAATACTTTGACTACCCGACAGCAGAGAAGGTCATGCAAAAACAACTCGGGAAGCGCTTCACTGGGTACGACGACATGACGGACCCCGAGCGCTGGGTCATGGCGGTGCTTCTGCTGAAGGTGAACGAACAGAAAGACCGCTGGGACACGCTCAAGGGCGACATGGGGGCTTGCTATGCCGGCGAATTCTCCAAGAAAGACGTTAACTCAGAGGTTGCGAAAGTTCTGAAGGAGTATGGCGACTCCAAGTACGCGCAAGAAGCCAAGAAGCGGCATGCGTACGTCTTCACCATGCTCGCTTATATGATGAGCCTCCACTACGGGGGGAAAATGTCGACGAGCTTTATACCGTGGGTCAAGCTCGAGAGCCGGCGGCTTTATTACGTCCTCAATGACGTTGGAAGGCAGACTGCCTCGGCTGAAGCGGCTGCTATCCGAGCGCACTTGCTCGCTGAGAAGGCCGCAGGAAAGGGGCTTGATGAGCCCTGCATCAGGAAGGCTGTGGACTCGCTCAAGGCCGCATTCGATGATTACTTGAAACACAAGAGAAGCAAAGGCCGCTAGGGATGTTCTCGTCGGAATCGCTCGGTATCGGTGAGATTGCGCCCCCGAGCGCCCCCCTAAGGACCGGCGATCAGCCAGAAACGAGGCAGCGCCCCTTTTTGAAGGCCGTCGTGTGGGATGGTCGGCGCATGGTCATGAACTTTGATTATGTGAAGCAATTGCTGCCAGCACTGAAGGATCCGAGGTTTGGCGGTGGGTTCTTCGGGCCAAGAAGAGCGTGGTGTTATCCGCCTAACCAGGTGGTGGGCCTGCTCGACAGGATCGAGTACGAATTCTCCATGATGCCTCCCAGGTCGGCATTCTACTTCTCGAAGAATGCTGCCCTGACCAAGGTCGAAAGGGCGGTCCAGTCGCCCAAGCCGGAAGCGATCGTGAGATACCTGAATACGCGGGTGTTCGTGGTTCGCGATGAGAGCCTGGCCTGCGACGTTTATGCCGTGAGCGTGGAATCCGACCGCTGGGTGAATGCGGACCTCAAAAGGATGGGGTGGCAGTGGGACGAGGCAGGTAGTTGCTGGCTGAGGTGGGGGCTCAATCTCGCCACGGTGTCGCAGGAGCTTGAGCAGGCCGGCATCCGTAGGGAGCTGCAGCATGTCCACCCTCGGGCCCTCTCGCTGCAGGAAGCGGCCGAGCTCATTGATGATGAGTACGTGGGGATCGATGTCGGAGCCCTCTGTAGCGCGGATGACGAACTCCCTGTAGCGCCGAAGATCGTCAGCGAGTATCGCCGAAGAAAAGTAATCGAGATCGTTTCCACGCCCCGTCGCCCGGCGCACTATGACCAGGCCGAGTTCGATCGCCTTGCTCGAAAGGCAACCCTAGAAGACTTCCAGATTGAAGGGGCTCGGCATGGAGCAGAGTTCACATCGTCGCTGATCGCGGATGATATGGGTCTCGGAAAGACCCGCCAATCCGTGGTCGCTGCCGGAGCTACGCCGAAAGATATCCTGGTGGTGTGCCCGGCAAACCTGAAAGAGAACTGGCGGCGAGAGATCGTTGATGTAGATGAGGCGTTCCGGGTTGAGGTGGTCCAGCGCAAGCGCGACGGCATACTGACAGATAGTCGCTGGGTCATTGCGAACTACGAGCAGATGGATCTCATCAAGGAGTACGTCCGCCAGAATCCAGGGCGATTTGGGAAGATTGTTCTCGATGAGTCTCACTACCTGAAAGAAGAAGAGAGTCAGCGGTATCAGCATACGGCTGAAGTGTCCGCAATCATTGGCAATGTTCTGGCGATGACGGGCACGCCAATCCTGAACCGGGAACGAGAGATTCACGCGCTCCTGAAGGTGTGCGGGCATCCGCTGGGTGCACTTGACCGGCAGCGGTTTGAGCAGGAATTTGCAGGGGGAGCCCCCCTTCGGGAGCGGCTGGGTGAGGTGCTCGCGGAGTGGATGATTCGCCGGATAAAAGCCGACGTCCTCAAGCATTTCCCTGCGAAACACCGGAATGTCAACAGATTTAGCCTGGGGCCAGAGAGCCAGGAGCTGTACGACCGCCTGTACAATGATGATTCGTTCGAGAACCCGCTTCCGAAGCTCAACGCGCTGCGCCGGCTGGTTGAGCGCGAGACCGCGAAATGGGTCGTCGAGAACACGCTCCGCGATCTAGCCCTCCGGCCTGATGAGAAGTTCATTGTGTTCTCCGAGTTCCGGGAGACCGCGGACTGGGTCAGTGAGGCCCTGGGGGCGAGAGGAATCGAGGGAGTTACGGTTACCGGGGACTCATCGATGGAAGAGCGCACCCGCCGAATGGACCAATTCCAGGAAGACGAGAGCTGCAGGGTCTTTTCCGCAACCACTGCAGCCGGGGGGGTGGGATTCAACCTGGTCAGGGGGAATAACGTCACGTTCAACCTTTTCCCTTGGACGCCGGGGATGGTAGACCAGGCTGAGGACCGGGCCTGGAGGATGCGTCAGACGCGAGATGTGAATGTCACGATTCCGATCGCTGAGGGCACGATTGCGGAGGACCTGCACCGTTGCGTTGAGTCCAAGCGCAGGACTAGCGACCAGGTGATGGGGTCTGCGCAGCGGGTGCGAGAGATGCTCTCTGCTCAGGCCGGGGTGGATGAGGAGGAGGCGGAGGCCTCGGTGAAGCAGGAGCTACTGGAGAAGGTGGCCGCGGCCGGGAAGGCTCGGGTCGCTCGTCCTGCTGTGAGCCTTGCTGGAGTGTGAGATGGACGAGACGCAATACGATCGTGATGACGGTGGTGAGAGCGAGTTTCATTGGTACTGGGGCGCGGACGATCCGCGGCTAAGGACGCATCCGATGGGGTTGAGCATGACTGATGATGAGCTTATGGCTCTTATTCACGAGATGATCGACCTCGACTCTGACGAGGCCTTGTCATCCGCTCTTGGTCAGGTGGAGTCGTGGCTAGCGGATGATCTGGAGGCACTGATTCAGCGCGCAAAGGACCATCGAAAGCCGAGAGCGCTCCGGGAGCTCGAAAGGTCCAGGGACAACCTGGGTGGAGCAAGAGCGTGATGGCCCCTGTTGCGGGCCGGGGGCTTTCGACTTCACATGGTCGGGCGGGGGCGTTGGCGGATGTGGCTCGAGCCGGTGGGTATCTCAAACGCGCAGAAGGGGAAGTGGGTGCGCCGGTACTCATCCATGTCGAAGATGACCTGGCAGCGATCCAGGAATTTCTCGCAGAGTACACAGATTCGCCGAGCACCCTTCGCTCGTATGAGAAAGAGTGTGTGCGCCTGGTGGTGTGGGCCGCGGAAGAGAGGGGAAAGTCGATCAGCGACCTCACTCCCGAAGATATCCGTTGTTACGAAGAGTTTCTAAAAGATCCCCAGCCGCGGTCGAAGTGGTGCGGGCCAAAGAAGCCACGAGTCCTTGCTGATGGGAGTCGAAATCCAGAATGGCGGCCGTTTATTGGCGGCCTTTCGCCATCCAGTCGGAGGACGGCGCTCGTTGTCGTGGCGGCCATGTATGCCTTCCTGGTCGACGCGAACTACCTTGCTGCCACGCCATTTGCGGTGCGCAGGTCGGCCCGCCGGCGGGGCAATAAGGGGAGCGCAGCCGCCCATGGCAAGCAAGAACGTATTTTCGATGACATCCAGTTGTCGGCAATATTCGAGGCGATCGATGAGATGCCGCATTCGACTGTGGCGCAAGCGAAGGACCGAGCAAGGCTGAATCTGATTACTCTACTAATGGTTGATGTCGCGGCCCGCATCCATGAGCCCGCACTGATGGCGGTGGGAGATTGTACTCGCAGCCGGGATGGGCGGTGGCGGATACGGATTCGCGGAAAAGGGGGGCGCGAGGACCTGCTTCCCATGAGTGACCGGCTGCTTCAGGCCGCTCGTGATTATCTTCGGTGCGCCGGTGGGCCGAGCCTTCCTTCGCCAGGGAACTCGACGCCGCTAGTGCGAGGTGCACGCAAAGAAACCGGGATATCGTCAAGACGAATCCATCAGCTCTACACGCCGGTCTTCGCCCGGGCGCGAGACATCCTTCGGTCAAAGGGCGAGGAAGATCGCGCAAACATGATGACGGAGGCATCTCCCCATTGGTTTCGTCACACGGGGATCACACGTTTCTCCGATCGGGCCAGAGCCCTCAACATGCCCGATAAGGTGGTTCAAAAGTTTGGGCGACATGAGAGATACGAAACCACCGCCCAGTACATCCACAAGGATATCGAGGACCTCGAGAGCGTCGTTAGGACATTGTGAGATGGGCGCGGCGCTTGACCGCCGTTTCCGGCAATCATTTCGGTCACCGGCATCCGCAAAAGGTGCATTTTTTGGTTTGCCCTCCTTGGGGTGCGCGCGCGGGGGGGGCGTCATGGTGCGAAATCTGGCCTATGGTGCGAAAGCTGGTCGCTCGGATTGGTCTAGGTCGTCGCCGATCCCCCTTGGCCCCCTGTGGCGAGCCAGCTCATGGTGCATTTCTGCGCTGATGGTGCGTTTTCTGGTTTGACTTTGCGCTCACCCCGACTTGGTGGCATCCAGTGACGCGGCCGACAGCAGCATCAAGGTGCGTTTATTGGTTGATGGTGCGTTTTCTGGTCAATCCAGAATGATTAGGGGTATCCACATGGTGCGTTTTCTGGCTAATGGTGCGTTTTTTGGCTTGCCCGGAGGGTGATGGGCTGCTAGTCTCAACTGCAAAGTTAATTTTTGAGTCATTCGATGCCAGAAGAACTAGATCCCAGCTTGGTTCCGGACGCCCAGGAAGGCGGGAGTTCGGCAGGCACGGAAAAGTGGGAGGATGACGCCCATACGCCGCTGATCGTGCTGTTCGTCGACGGTACGATCAGTCGGTCACCAGCCCGAAGGCTGGAGTCGAAGGGGAAGATCCTGAAGGTCTGCCCGGGCGTGTACATGTCCACACCCAGGGAGATCCTGGAGGACCTCTCCGCGCCCCCTGAGTATGCGGCTGGAGCGATCAATCGCACCCTCCATGATTGCGCGCTTCGGATCGCTTCCTACTACCGCCCCGAAGCAGTGGTGAGCCATTCCTCGGCTTACCTTCTGCGGCCGCGGGGTGGGATCGTGTTCATGTCAGACCCGAATCTAAAACGATTTCACGAGCGAGTCCTCGGCGAGGAGATCATCGAAGGTCTCAGTCGTCTGGGTGCTTCGGATGTGGCTTCACTTGTCGAACCAGTCAAGATCAAGACGTACAAGAAAGACGTCGATATGGACGCGGAGGTTGCTTACCGGTCGCCCCCCGACCGGCTGATTGAGCACCCGGAGGTGCTGGACTTCGCAATGGCCTCAAAGAATGGCGTCTCTACGAACGAAGCGCGCCAGTTTCTGATCCAGGAAATCCCGGTAACGACACTTGCCAAGACGCTTCACGATGTTGTCCTCGTGCGCGACACCGAGGAGGCGCGCCTGAGCGACGAGGAGATTGCAGGGCTTCTCAGGCGAAATCGGCTCCTGCTGGGGCCGGATGATCGAGCCATCGAGCCCAGGATCGAAGCTTGGGTAAATCAAATTGAGAGAGAGCTGTCCGATTCCCGATCCGATCGGGCTCTCGAGCGGATCAGGAGCAAGCTGTATTCGCTCGCCGACCAGGGGCTCCTTTATTCCAGCAAGCGAGACCTCGAGGTTGTTCCCTCTCGTCAGAATGGCCGTCCGGAACTGCGTAATCCCACTGAAATGATTGTCCGGTGGGCAAACATGCACGTTGGAAGACTCAGGGGAACTAAGAGTGGGGGATGGCGTTTCTCATACGAGAAGGGGTGGGTCCTGCCCATGTGGGCGAACACATCGCCGGTCCGTGGATTCCCGGCGTTTGTCGACAATCTTCTTCCTGAGCCGGGCCCCTCGCACAGTTCGAAGGCCCAATTCTTACAGAGAAATAATCGTCTTATGTCCAACCTGTCCATCGTGGACCGGGACGAGAGCGCGCTGATTGTCCTAGAGGATCGGCACATTGGTGAGCCCTTGATTGCACTTGCGAGCAAAGGAGAGTTCCAAGGAAAGGTCGAGGGAATACCGGACCCGTCTCGAAGTGATTTCGAGCTAGGGGCTCAGAAGATGGCTGCTCTTGAGTCAGCAGCAAAGATCTCCGGGGCGCAAACGAAGATACCGATGAGCATGACGTTGCGGGGAGTGCTAAAGCCGGCGATCGACTCGCCTTTTACCCATATCCTAAAGCTGCCGGGGCCGGGTGCGTACAACGCGCTTCCAGCATTGGAATGGTACGGAATGGAGCTCGCGAGAGCCGCTGGAATCGGCGTCGCAGCGTCGTGCATTGTCGATCTATCGAAAGCCGAGTGCGCGGATGATGGGGGACCTGGGCTGGAGGACGCAGAAGTAAATGGGTGGACGATCAGCGAAAAAGAGATGACGGGTCGAGAGATTTTCGAATCGGCCCTGGATTCCGGTGATCGCGGTGTCTTGAGCTCGGCGCCAGCCCTCAAAGAACCGATGCCAGCACTAATCGTTGAGCGGTTTGATATTCCGAACCCGGAAGATGGGCGCATGCTCTTGGCGGAAGATCTTTGCTCGGTTAGGGGTATCGCAGCGGAGCACAAGTATCGGGGAACCATGGAAGACTGCGCCGAAGCGGTGAAGTCAGCTTCGAGCAACTGGTATCGGGATGCACGGCAGCTTTTTCGGCAAACCATTGTGAACACACTGATCGGAAATGGGGACGCCCACGCAAAGAACTTCTCGATGCTATCCAGGGCCTCTCACGGACTAAATAAGTGGGAAGAGACGATTCTGTCTCCGGGTTACGACATAGTTGTGACAGCGGGAGTTCTCGGGAAATCAGGGGATCAGTTAGCTCTTCGGGTAAACGGAAAGACGGACCCCGATAGTCAGGATTTGATAAAATTCGGAATACAGGGTTGCGGCATGGATGAAGTTGAGGCTAGGATGCACGTCCAAGACGTGGCCTCACGGATTTTTACGTGCGCGGATTTGATTTCCGAGTCAGCTCCGAAGTGCATTCAGGAGCACGCGCCATCTCGAGAGGCCGTCGGCAGGGCGGCCATTATTGCGAAATCTAAGATCGAGAAGATTTTGGGGCCAAATTTTCAGCCCGACACAGAAAAAAGCGGCGCCGATAAAGAGGTACATCTCTTCGGCGCTTCGGAGAAGTTTGGGCGATTCCTGGGTAACAGGGACACCGAGAGTAGCGCCGATAAAGTGCGCCTCCAGAGTAATGCGGAGGAGGCGACTGATGCAGACCTGGTTATGGAGGGGGTGTTTGGTCCGGACGGACTGATGAACCCCTACAGGCTCGAGGAAAACCTCGCCAACGTAATCCATAAAAAAGGAGGCTGATCGGCGCAGCCAGTTATTTAGCTTGCATCAGTTAAGGGAGGGCAAAATGCCAGATTCAGGAGCAGCACGAATAATGTCGAGAGAAAACGAAGGTTTTTCAAGGCAAGAAGCGTTTCTCGTCATGATGGTCGAGAGTGAGTATGTGGTCGCGGACGCTGACGAGAAGGGTCAGGGCGTCTTCTATGCTCAAGACAAGCTTTCGGAATCGACTGGGATCTGTGTCGATGGCTCTGTTAACCCGAATGAAGTGATCTTCGTTCTTCCCCCAATGTTTGATGAGCTGCTTTCGTATCGCTGGACGAGCTTCGAGATTCAGGGGTCGAAACTGGTGCTGTGGGCGGAGTCGCGCATTGAAGGCCGCTTCTGGTCTTTGGTGATCACGCTCAAGGGGAACGAATTGACGAAAGTCAGTGAATGCTCGTCTCTGGTAGTGCACCCCCATGTGGAAGAGTGCTCGCAGATCGACCCGGCTTCCTACGACTCCGGGCGCGGGTGCAAGCGCATTGAGCGGTTTGTGGCTGGGTAGCTAGGCCATATTTCGAAACTGTGGCCATAGGAAGGTGAGATGAGGAATCTTCTAGGGGACGAACGGGAGGTTGTCCGCAGTGAACTCGCTGCTGCGGTGGGCAGGGCGGCGGAGCTCGACTGGGTTCAGACGCTATCTTCCGAGCAAGGGTCCGAGGCGGCGCTGAGGGTTAGAGCCGCCCTAGAGGGGCATGCATGGACGGACGAACCCAAGGCTGAGGCCAAGCAGGACGACGCTCAGGAAATCGAGTTCTCGCTTCCAGAGGATGTCGATCCCCAGGTCCGCTTCCGGCTTGTCGAGAGCTTAATGAAGAAGATGGCGACGGACGAGCAGCTCCATCACCTGGTAAAACTCGAAGTCGAGAAGCCTGATGGCCGTGTATTCGAGTTCAAGACGTCGATGGCGACGAATGAACTTGTTGAGCAGCTCAAGAAAGACGGGGTTCAGGCGAAGTTGACCGGAAGTCTGACAGCCGAGCAACATGCTTTCGAGGTTCGAAAACGAATGGCGATGTAGCTATTTAGAGAGGAAAGGCGAAAGCCTGAACGAGAAGGCCCTGGTCTCTAGCGAGCCGGGGCTTTTTTATTGAGCGCAAGAAGTAGAGAACTTGCCAACCAGTAGAAGGTTGTAAAGCTCTCCACCCGTGACGAGAACCGTGCCCGCGTGATCCTGGAAAAGGGCCCTGGTCCCGGGGCTGGTCCGTCCTGTGTGGATAAATAAACCGGGAGTTCTCATTCGGTCGCATAGCGCTTGAAAGTCTCGTACGTGTTGCGCGCTCACATAGGAGCTGTACCGCTTGGCCTGGATGAAGCACCAAACGCCATCGATACGAACGCGGCCGTCGATACCTCCGTCGCCGGTGTATCGTTTGTTTCTCTTGATGGGGAACCCGGCACGCTTGAATGCCTCGAGCAGCATCTCTTCAAAGGTGAAAGGGTCGATCTTTCGGAGGTAGGAAAGGACGCGTGCTCGATGAGAGTGCGACCCAACTTCCCCAGCTAGATGAGGGAGGCGCTCAAGGATCTTTCTCGATTGCTTGATGCGATATCGTTGAGAGGAACGGGCGCGAGGCAGGAAAGCCCACCCGAGGGCGATGGCAAAGAACGAAGTGAGGGCCGCAGCGAGAAGCCATGGGTGGCTAAAGATGTCAGCCATAAGCGGGGGTTCGCGTAGTGCAGCCTGGGGCTCACCAGGTCTGATTTGGATGGAGGGCGCCAGCCCGGATTGACTGGCGCCTCAGACTTATACGCCGAAGCTGTTGTTGGGGCGTTTCACGGGCTCTTGGAACAGATCATTGGTGCTCTCCTGCTCGTTTGCCGCAGCGGTTTTCGGTTCCGCAGCGCTCGGCAGGTCCACCCCTTCAACAATCGCGTCGAAATCCAGATCGGGTGCGTCGCTCATCTGGGCCATCAAGGAGATGGGGTCGATAAAGCCCGTGTGGATGAGCTTGTTCTTGTTCTCGCCTGCGCTTGACGAGAATTCATTCGCGGCGATATGCGCGTTGTCGTTCGTGCTCATGACCCGGACCATCTGGACCAGCATGTCCTGGTTCAGCACCGGCCCCGCAGGGGTGTTGTGGCCGATGATGTCGGGTGCGTCGGTGGTGCGGACCATGCGCTCCGCTAGCGACGTCGAGAAGTAGCCCAGGGGCCGCTTGTCGGGGGCCAGGTCATACATCGCATGCGAGATCGCTCGAGTGTGAGCGTCAAATGTGGATGTGTCGCCAGTTTCTTTGGAAGACTTCCAGGCCTCGGCGAGCTTGGGCGCCATATAACGGGACAGGCTGCCGAAGAAGGCGTACCCGAAGTCCTTCTCGTCAGCCGACTGTTCGTTGCCCCATTTTGACTGCAGAAGCTCGAGGGAATCCTTGCTCAGCTCGCCGTTCTCGGCCAGCTCTTTTGCGAGCGGTGCCGCATGGGTCATCCGCGCGGAATAGAAGGCACGCAGCTTCCGGCCGGATTCCACGCCAAGCGAGGCTGATCCGAGCTCTTCGAGCGTTTGAAGGTGGGGCTCAAAGGTAGGGATCGGCATCGAGCGCCCGGACTTCTGCGATTTGATTGCCTCCTCCATCTCGTACTCGTAGGAGAAGACAACTTCTCGGGCCATCTCCAGAAAGTCGCTATGGGTTCGCGAGTTCGGGTAGGGAAGGCCGGCCTTGGATGTATCGGGGCGGTGGAAGAGCTCCGGGTTCTGCTGCAGGAAGTCGCAGTAACCCGCGTCCGCGATCCGGTCGTTGTACTTCGCGATCGTCCGATCATGCCACTTCTTCAGGGTGTCCCTCACCATGAATGAGCGAACACGCGTAGCGAGCGCGGAGGACGTGGTAGCTGTGTGGGTTCCATCTAGCGCGCCAAGGTTTCCGGTCAGCCCGCCAAGGACATGGTTCAAGCCATCGTGGTAGCTGGTAAGGTCCATGCCCACAGAGCGCCCCATCTGGAGAACCGGGAGAGCCGTGTTCTGAATGGATGGGGTAGCGTTCGCGAAATCATCGAGCAGAAGCACGCCGAGGCGGCTCATCTTGAGGGCGCCGATGCTGTGCGATGGCATCGTCTTCGTGAAGTCTTCTTTGTCGGTCCCCGCCAAGGTGTGCTTCCGCGGGGGGCCCTTGAAGTTGGAGTTCGACACCTCGCCGGCCATCTCCATCAGGACGACAACCAGGTCGTTCTTCTGAACCTTGTAATGGGCATCAGGGTTCTCGACCAGGTTCATTCCGAGGTCGTCGGCCACCTCTTTGGCGGCTACCAGGAATGCAGTCGTTTTGCCCATGCCGGGGAAGCCGCGCGCATAGGTTGGGATTACCTTGCGTTCGAAGTACGGCGTGCCTTGCTTCGCCTTCCAGACATCTTCAATGTGGCGATCCCATTCCGGGTCGGCACCTGAGGTATGAGCACGGATCATTAGATCCTTCCAGAGGTACTCGATCAATCGTTCGGTGGAGATCTCGGGAAAGCCTGGGTTCTTGGTCTTGTCGGACATCCATTTGCTCCTTGGCGCCGTAATTAATCAATGATCCGTGGTGCGATGTCGCGCGCGGCCGCGTGATGAGGGGAGACTAGCGTAAACAGTGGCACTTATGCAAACATGCCGCTAGACTGAACGCCGCACGAGGGGTGTGGGCGCCGGCCTTTCCCCGCTTGAGGCCACGGCAAAGACGGAAGATGGAGACGAGAATGCTTTCGCTGGACGATCTATTGCACCAGATGCCGAAGCGCATTTCTTCCCAGGACGCGGAAAGCCTCGCGGGAGACATCAGGGAGGCTCCATCGGAGTGGGTGGCGCTCGATCAGTACGTATCGCTGAGGATCGATGAGGAAATCGACGTGCCGCCATCGGTTCCAATGCTCGCCCTCGTGATGCCATCGATCGACACATCCGGATCCTCGGAAGACGCCGCAGCGGTCACCCTGGAGGCCATCAGGGCGGGGAGAGGTGACCGGTCAAGCCTGTCGGTCGAGTTGACCGGGGCGGGAGGCGGAGGGGCGGTCTGGATTTCAGAGATCGCTCTGCATCAGCTCTCAGCAGGCCTTCATGAGGATGACACGCTCGAGGTGGTGGAGTCGTCGTTGGGGGCTGTGGTTGACGTTAATCGATCGGCAGGGGTCGAGCCTGGCGGAATTCATTGGGGCATGGGGCGGCATCCAATGCTGTCCGCATTGGATTCGTTGGCAAAGAAAGGCGCAATGGGGAATGCCGATAGGGCATGGAGATCCATCAAGAAGGCGGGTCTGGGCGCGGAGACAATGGGGCCTGATGTTCAGGCTGCATGCTTTGCAGCCTTTGTTCTTGGCCGGGCAGAGCTGGATTCCGTGCCTAAAGAGTTCAAGGGGTGGGTTGAGCGGCAGGAGGTCTCGCTGGAAGCTCCGGTTCATTCCATGAACGGATGGTCGATACGGGATATGGCGGAAAGTGGGTGCTCAGCCAGCATGGGGGCGTTCATCTCGTCCCAGAGGATGCGCGCCGCGGTGGCTGCCTCTGCGCCTAGTCAGGATCCAAACAACGCACCCCGGCGAGCCCGGGCACGGATGTAGGGGGCTCTCATGAGCGAGGTTAGACTCGAAGAAGATTCCAAGAAGTTCAGTGAGGAGCTGGCCCGAGCACCGCGACTCAACACCGACGACAAGATGCAGGACATCCTTGAGGAGTATGTCGAGTTCTTCTCAGGGAACAACGCGTCAGGCGTCCCGCGATTTGGTGCGCTGTCGATCCTCCTGCGTTCGACCCCGGTCTACTGCTACGACCACCCAATGCTAACCCAGGTATGCCGAACGGCGTTCACAACTGGGCATCATATCTTCTTCCATCGGGATTTCTTGGCGATGCTCATCAAGGAGGACGCCGAATCACGCCAGAGAGGGGAGAAGACCCAGTCGTTGATTCCGGTGCTAGCCCATGAAGGCATGCACATGATGCTGAAGCATCTACAGAGGATGCGGGGCATCCATCCGCGAGCGGCAAACATCGCAGCCGATGCGTACATCAACCCGAGAGTTGAAGAGATCCTGAGTGAGGCGGGAATGCGGTGTGGGCCCGTGTTCACAGGCGGGTCGATATTCCCTGGCGAGACGAAGCCGTCGCCTCCGGCCCTTGGAATGTCTGAGGAAGAAAAGGCGAACTACAAAGGCCTCTCTGAAGAGGCGATCGCGATCGTTCAAAAGAAAGAGCGCGAGGAGAAGCGCAAGCAGCAGCAAAACCAGCCAGGAGGCCAGGGAGATCCGGGGGGGAGCGGGGCACCAGGGATCCCTGACGACGGGGATGGTCCGCAGAACCCGCTAGGCGGTGACGATCCGAATGACCCCAGTGGGAATGACCACCTGGTCTCGGTTTCGGATCTGAAGAAGGCGCTGGATAAAGCAGGCCTGAAGGGCGTGGCGGACAAGCTGAAGATCAGCGATGCGGACACATCGAAAAAACAAGAGGCCCTGGACAAGGAGGCTGACGCCAAGGTGCAGGCGGCCCTGTCGGAGGCAAGAGAAATCCGCAAACAGTCCGAGAGCGCATCTAGGATGCCGGGCGGGCATGTGGAGGACGAAATCCAGGAAGTCATCGATATAGCGGCGAAAAGCAAGCTCTCCTGGTTGGACTCGGTGCGGCACCTCATTCAGGGGGAGGGCGCCCTCATCGACTACAACGATGACATCCCTCATGAGATCTACTACCTGGAAGAGGACGAGATCGGTTTCGAGCCGTTCTACGATGGCTCAGGTGTCCCGTATGTCAACGAGAATGTCGTGCTATTTCTGGTCGACAGCTCCGGATCTATGGATCGAGAGATTCTTAGCGAGGTCGTCACGGAGGCCTTCGGAATGGTTCGGCAGCAGGATGACGCGTCGCCCGAGCTGGTCGTCATGTCGGCTGACACCGTGATTCGAGGAAAGCCGACAATCCTGCGGGAGGACAACTGGGAGGAAGCACTCGCCTCGGGCGGCTTCGGCATCAGCGGCCGAGGTGGGACCAGTTTTGCAGAGCCCATTAATCAGGCGGTCGAATGGGCGACGAAGAATCTCGGAAAACGCGTGTCTGCGTTGATCTATGCGTCAGATATGGGAGCGCCAGCGCCCCGCCGCAGTGAGCTTCCTGAGGAGATGCCTCCCACGGTGTTTATCTATCCGAAGAGCTGCCAAGCACATGCGGAGGCCATCCGCGGGCAGCTGTCGGAATATGCCGAGGTCGTTGCGATTGAAGATGGGACGACGGTCGACCTGGATGCCGTGCGCGATCCCGGAGACCGACCGGCGGTGGGAATGAGGCCATAAGGGCTCGAGAAGGGCGAAGCACGCAGAACCCCCACCTAGGGGGTTCTTGTTTTATGGGGTGCCGGCTCCGCCTGGTCTTCGCTGGCGAGTGATGGGGCCCGCTTAGCGGCATTCACGTCATCAAGGATAAGCTTCGCTGCCGCAAGCTCAGCATGCGTGACGTCAGGCGCCTGTTCGTTGGTGAGGCGAAAGAGGAGATTGTGTCCCGGTTGGCCCTGCAGGTGAGGAGGCATGGGCCGAGAAATCCGACCTCGCTTCTCAACGGCCTCGGCGATCAGGTCTTTCATATCCTCGCTGATGGCCTCTGGGGTTGAGATGAATGCCTTGCTGCTGGATCCCACTGAAAGTGAAGCCTCGTGGATTTGTGCGGCCTCTTTCTCAATCGATTCCTGCGCCATGGATCGATAAATAGGGTGGCGGATCTCCTCAACCCAGGGCCTTGCTTGCTCCAGGAACCTCTCCTTCCCGCCCGAGCATTCTGGGCAAGCGTAAATCTGGAGGCCCGTCACGACCTGTTCAATGTATCCAGGTAGCGCCTCAGGGGGTGCTTTCGCGGCTTGCGGGATCGCAAAGTGGGGGACAACCGCGTATTTCACGCTCGGATCGCTGACCCGCGCGACAGCCGTCAGCAAGGGGTTCTTGGAGGGCGCCAGAAGGGATTCATTGTGCGTCAGGATCACTTGGTTCTCGGAAACCCTTTGGAGGCGCTGCAGCATTGGGTCGGCCTCGAATCCTTCGGGCTTCGGGACGTACACGATGTTCCGGATGCTCGCATTCAACGCTTGCCCGTAGATCGTGATGGAATCTGTAATCCAAAGTCGGTCGCCCCCTTGGTACTGGGGGCCGTCGCTCTTGGACGACTGTGACTGGATCCGTTGCGGCTCACCCACCCAGGTGGGGCGTCCGGTTCCATGCCAGTTCACCTGACGCGCTCCCCGGAATACTCGGGCGCCTTTCGCTGGGATCGAATAGATGCCCCGGAGCTTCCCGGCGCTATCGGCGGCAGGAAGAATGAGGGCATTGTTGATGGCATCGCGATAGCGCCCGTCAGCTGCCGAATATTCGGCAAGTCCCGCCTGGCGCAGCAGTTCCAGATCGTTTGGGGACTCGGCAATGAGATCGATCACGGACGTGGAGCCGGCCCCGTCTGCCCATCCAATCCCGATCTCATTGGAAAAGAATTCATCATTGCCTGAGGTGATCGATCGGCGCGTCTTTTCCGGCAGGTTCTTCCAGGTTCCCTGAAAGACGGAGAGGGCGTTCGAGATGAGCCCCGATTTCCGGTCAGCGTTCTTCTTGCTTTCAGCACTTTTCTTGGCGATCGAAGCGCTGGTGGCGTCCGGGGTTGGCTCTGGAATGGTGAGCCCGCCGACTGCCGCAACTTCCTCAACCGCGGTACGAAAGTCGACTTGCGAGAATTTCATGATGAAGCTGATGGAGTCGCCGTGCTCGGCGCACCCGAAGCAGTGGTAAAACCCTTTGGAGGGCACGACCGAGAAAGAGGGGCTCTTTTCAGTGTGGAAAGGGCAAAGCGCCTGAAATTCCTTTCCGCTTTTTTTGAGCTTCACATGCCGACCGATCACATCTTCGATCGGTACATCGGATCGAAGGCGGTCGACGAAGTCCTGTGGGATTTTCATGGTTCCAGTGTCTTCCTAGGCGCTCTCTAGGGCGGGCTCGCCCGTTTTCTTGTCGGCCTGCACGGTGGTCTTGCATTCGGGATATCGGTTGCACCCATAAAAGACCCCGTACTTCCCCTTTCGCTGCAGCAGGAGGCCGCCGTGGTCTTCGTTGCAGTTGGGGCAGGGCGGGGCTGCGGATGTGTCACTCGTGCTGCGCTCGCTGTTGCTCGCAGCTTCCAGGTCAGGCTTGGGTGGCTTGGCGCCTTTGAGGTCGGGCGCCTTGAAGTCGCATTTGGGGTCTTCGCGGAAACCTGAGCACGACCACCAAAATGAGCCGCTCTTTTTCTTGGAAGGGAGGCGACGCATTGCACGGCCGCATTTCGGGCAATCAGCATGGGCCTCTTCGTTGCCAGCCCCTTTGGGAGCCTCCGGATTGCTTGCCCTCAGGTTCTCGGTCTCTTTGGAGAGCATCTCGTACGCGAGCTTAACCAGTGGACCAAACTGGGCTTCACCTTTGGCTACCCGGTCCAGCTGGGCCTCGAGGTCCGCGGTGAAGGCCAGGTCAACGAACTGGAAGTGCGGGCGGAGCGCGTTAATGATCGAGTGGCCAATCGGCTCCGGGTGGATTTTGCCTTTCGAAACGGACCAGTAACCGCGACGCTGATTGAGGTCCAGGATTGAGGCATAGGTGGAGGGTCGTCCGATATTCCGACGCTCCAGTGCCCGCACTAGAGAAGCCTCTGTATAGAGGGGTGGGGCCTTTGTCGTTTTGGAAACGACCTGGCCCTGCTCGACAGAAATCACCGACCCATTGGCTAGGCGAGGAATCGGGTTGTCGGCATCGGGATCGTCATCCGGGTCAACTTCCTCCTCGGCTTCTTCATCTGGATTCCATGCGGCTAGCCAGCCCGGCGACTTCAGTACGCGTCCCTTTGCGCGGAATCGGTGAATTCGGCCGCCAGAGTCTGCTTGGGTCGACTCCAGAATCGCCACCTTGGCGTTGTATCTGGCCGGGAGCATCTGAGAGGCGCGGGCCCTGGCATGGATCAGGTCGTAGAGCCGCTGGAGATCGGGGTCATCGCAGTCGGGGATTTTCTCTAGCTCGTAGCGCGTAGGGTGGATCGATTCGTGCGCCTCCTGGGATCCGGAGGCTTCTTTCCAGCGATTCGGCTTCTCAGGCAGCTCGATACCTTTTGACGAAAGGTAGGCCCGAAGAGCCTGGACGCTCTCATCACTGAGGTTCTTGGAGTCGGTTCGATGGTACGAGATCAGACCTTTCTCGTAGAGCTTCTGCGCTAGGTCCATGGCCCGCTTCGGTGGGATCTTGAGCTTGGAACTGGCAGCCTGCTGGAGAGATGAGGTCGTGAACGCGGGACTGGGGTTGCGCGATTGAGTGCCCTCTTCATAGGTGGCCACTCGAACCTGGGGCGTGCCCGCCGCCTGTTCAGCAAGTCCGCGCTCTAGGCAGTAGGGCGGGTCACCCTCGCAGTGATCGGCAGCAACCCAGGTTGCTGACCACCCGCCAGGGAATCCGAGCCGAGCGAGGAAGTGATCAGTAGGGACGAACGCGTCGATCTCATTTTGTCGGTCTACTACTAGGCGCAGGGCTGGAGTCTGGACTCGCCCGGCTGAAGCCTTTGCGGCGAGCGCCCGGGCAAGGTCCGGGGAAACCATGTATCCGATCAGTCGATCAAGCACCCGCCGGCACTCTTGCGCCGCAACCAGGTGCGTATCGATTCGGCCAGGGTTGCTGACTGCCGACTTCACGGCCTCCGGTGTAATGGAGTTGAAAGAGATCCGGCTTACTCGTGGGTCTTTCGAGACGCCGAGAACCGCCGCCAAATGCCACGAAATGGCTTCGCCTTCTCGATCGGGGTCAGTCGCGAGGAAAATCTTGTCGGCTTTCTTGGCGAGGGAGCGGAGCTTAGAGACCGCCTTTTTGGAGCGGTCGGGAATTTCGTATTTGGGGCGAAAATCGGGGGGCGCCACCCCAATCTCTTTCTCGGGGAGATCCCGGATGTGACCGTAGCTAGCAGCGACGACCCAGCCGGGGCCGAGGTACCCCTCAATGGTTTTGCATTTGCTGGGACTCTCAACGATAAGCAGGTTCATAGATAGCCTTTGAGGGCGCACGGGGTGCTCTCGTGCGCTCCCGTTAATTCACACATCCAGGGCCAACAAGAAGGGCGCGATCTACATTCCCGGGGAGCGAGGCCGGGGAGTGGAGGGCGCGCGATCCGGGGAGCTCGCGACCGCAGATCGCAGGGAGTGATTGTGGCCTTCTGCGGCCTCAACCAATGCCTGCTGCGCCTCGGGCCCGTGAGCGATCGCAAAGATCTTCTCGTCTACAGGCGTGTCCAGCCCCTTTCGAAAGGCGATTGCGTAGGCGCCAGACCGGAACTTCCCGGACACGACCTCTACCTCGGTGTCTCGCGCTCGCTCGCTAAGGACGCCGGAAATCTGATCGGCGTTCTCAGGGCCAAAGGTGGCATCCCTTGCGAGGGGTCTCAGCTCAGCTAGCTTTTCCCGGTCCAGGCGGAAAATGGTGTAAGGGTCATCCACTAGAACCATTACCGCGCTGCGGCCATCAGGGACGTAGCAAGCGAGATCTCGTGGCTGATCCTCTCCCGGAGGGATGTCTCGAAGCGCTACGACATCCCCTGTCTTAAAGGGACGTGGAGGGTTCTTCGCGTGGTCGCTATTGTTCATTTCTCCCCTCTGAGGTTTCGTGTGGGCTAGGCCGTTGCCTTGTGCATTAGTGTACCCTTTGTTTCATCCGGTTCCAACGAATCAGAGGGTTTCTTCGACCCCATTTGTTCGCGCGCATCGTACTCCTGGGACCATTCCCATGCCCTCTCTCGGGCGGGCGTGCGTAGCTGAATGCCGGCACTCTTTAGAAACTGCAGAACATTGCCCATGTCCTTGGCATCAAAGCCCACGATGGTGCGCGTTGTGTTTCCAGCGGAGGGGAGGTGGTCGGCGAGTCTTGCGAGCCTTGGATTTTTTGTTGGAAATTGGAGGGTGTACTCGCCAGGGACCGCGTATTTGGTGGGCGCGCTCTGGTTGCACTGCAATTTCACGCTGCTTGATGGTTTGTATTCCATCTGGTTTTCGAGTGACGACTTCGGGAAGATTCCAAAGAAGTCGATCGCTTTTGCAGCGTCGGTAACAGGTATGTCTGTCGACCGAATCATTTCTGGGTGGAATTTCTCATTCAGGGAAATGGCCCGATGCCGCACGCCTGTATGGTCCGTATAGGCGAAGGGGACTCCGACATTCTTCTGGGATGCCCAGTTCGCGGCAGAGAACAGGTTTCCTGAAAGCATGTATCGGCGCTGGCTAAAGGTCCCGGATTTGGCTGAGTCAAATGTAGACCGGAGCGGGTGATTGTCGCTCCAGATGGATGCCGAAATGGTGTCTAGGGCCCCAGACTGAATGAGCTGGGTCAAGGGGACTGCCGTAACGGAGCTGGCGTCTGGCCGGGCGAGGTGGACCTCATATTGGCTCGCGTTATGCTCATACCCAGGCGTAGGGGGCTGGATGGCCACGACTACGGATTCTCGGTCTCCCCTAAAGAGGTCGTGACTGGTGATGGTCGATCCGATACGGATTTTGGATAGCGCATCCACTAGGTCATCGAGCCTTTGATTGAGTTCAAAAACCTGGCTTTTTGAATCCTGAAGGGCCGACTCAATGGAATCATGTCCTCCATGTCTGCTGAACCGACGCCCCATCAACTCCCATTTCAGGGTTTTTTCGAGGAGGTCTTCGCGGTTGTTTTCGACGATCGCTCGGTAAGGTGCCATCGGGGATGCGCTGATAGCAGCATCCGATGCCGCTCCACGCTTGATAGCGTCGCGGACCCTAGGAAGATGCAGGATGTCATCCGATCCCTTACGCACAAGGTCGTCCACTTGATCTGAAGTAAGCGGGTTGACGGTGATATCAAATTCGATTTCAACCAGCTCTACTGGTCGATCGAACTCGGACTCATAGTGGGTCCGTTCTGCACCCAATACCACCTCGCGACTGAGCTCGCGTGCTTTTAGGTCGGCTTCCTCTACCCGGAATGGGTTGATGCCTCGAGACTCCAGTGATCGAACATGGGACTGGAATTCGTATTCCAGCTGATTATAGGTCTCAATCTGCTCTTCATATGGAAGCATCATGAGCCGGGAAGTGACTTTGTTCGAGAGCGAATTGCCGGTGTTGGCACCGACGCCCTTTAGTCCGTTGGTGATCTCGTCCTCTCGAATGAACAGCCGGTCGATCATGTCGGGATTGTTGAGCAGCCAGTTTGCGCACACCCGGTCACCAACGGGGTTAAGGATGTCAATGGTCTCGCGCAGAATTGGCGAGGCGCGGTTGCTCGTTGTGTTTGCGGAGAGGCTCCGGATCTTGTTGTTCTCAATGGCAGTTCGCCGTATGTCGTAAGGCATGCCAGTGGTGAATGTCTTGAGAAGAGGGGTGTTGACCTGGTCGTTACGATAGGCTCGACCGAACATCTGGAAGATCTTTTCCGGCCGTGTCTCGGCCTCCGTCTTGATGACAGACCTCTGCCTCTGGTCGGAGAACTTCCTTGAAGCGTGCAGGCTGATGCCAGTCATTCCGCTTCGTGTTGCGATGAGGGCGTCATACTCGCCGAAGTTGAATCCGCGGATGATGTCGTTCTGCGCGACGTTTGGTCGATCCACGATGCGGGGCCGCTCGTCCTCGCCCGAGAATTGGATCTCATGCTTGCGCCCGCTTAGCTCGGCCACTGAAAAGCCTGCTTTCGCGATTCGGTGGCGAATGATGTCGAGTGGGGCCAGGCGCAGCTCCTCCTCTGGGACCTGCTTGGCAAGGTCGTCAATGGCGTCGATGACGCTCTGGATTTGATTCGTGACCTTCCCTGCGCTCAGCCCGTATTCCTGGGCGAGCTCCTCGATCGACATGGTTCTGCGGACCTTGTTGTTTTCATCGCGTTCGTCGACCCGGAGAACGCCCTGAAGCACGCGGGCGAAAGAATCCCTGATGGTGGGGATTGCAGGGATGCCTTCATCAGTTATGTCGTAGCCGGCAGCCTCAAGAGGGGTCTCGGCTTCGGGCCCAAGGGATTCATGGCGATCCTTGACGGCCTTCAGTAGAGCCTCCGAGGTGGAGTTGAAGAAGATGATTGGCTTTCGATTGGCCTTGAGATCCTCGATCGCGTGATCAGCAACGCTATCTGCCGACATGAGAAGGTGGATGTGCCTGCCCATAATCTCGAGCTGCGACCCAACGCCGAGTGAGGACGAGAAGCCTATTTCGCGACCAGCCTTGGGGCCAGGCGATCCTTTGCTGCTCTGGCGAAGCCGCTGACTGGCTGCAGATGTGGTCCGGTGTATTTCGCTTGTGAGCATCCCGAACTCACTGATGACGTTAGCAAACGCATTGGTCAGCCGAACGTTTCGGTCATGGCGAGATGGGTCGGTGATCGGCTCCACGTCGAGGGCCCCAATGTCATGCTCCCTGCGGATGTATGCGCCGTCCGAGGTGAGCATTTGGGAGACCACCTCGGCGAGTGGTGCGCCGCCTTTTTTGAGGGTCCCAATGAGCTGCTCGTCGTTGATGTCCCCAGGGAACAGGTCGGCGTACAGAGGGAAGTTCTTGGCGTCCGATGCGCTGGTTGAGCTTGCAAAAACGACCGGGCCTGCGCCCTCAATAATGGTCTTCATGCGCTCGAAAGTGTTGCTTTGTCCGGCAGCGTTGTGGGCCTCGTCGGCAAAGATGCTCGCGCCCCTGGTAATCCAGGTCATAAGGGCGCCTTTGTTCTCAGCGCGATTCATGGATTGGATGTCGTCAAGCGAGTAGACGCCGGCCGGATCCACCCAAGCCCCGTCTTCTTTCTTTCTGTGGCTAGACAGGAGCCTCTTCTCCCCGGGGGCTAGGCGGCTGATCTGCGAGTAGGTGCAGAGAACTAGGTCCACGCCCTCGAGAGTTTCGTCGATTTCGCGAAGATTCGACTTCAGCAGACGCCGGGTCTGCTTCGGGTCGGATTGGTACACGATGTTGCCTGGGTCGGCCGGATCACGGATCACGGCGTCGTCGTTGAGCGACCATATGCGTATCCCATCGGCTGCCCCGATGTCGCTCAGGTCTCGGTAGATGTCCTGGAAGAGGGCGGAGGATTCAGAGAAGAATACGGCGCGGTTGCCATCGCGGATCGTTTTGGCAATGCCCGCTGCAAGCTCTCGACCTTTGCCGACCCCGGTTTGGTCGCCAATGAGGAATGGCTTGCCTTGATCCATTCGGCGAAACATTAGCCCAAGGGCGTCGATCTGCTCGGCGGAGTAACGGCCGTCCGAGAGGGCATCCTTTTCGAGCCCTAGAGAAGTGCCGACGTACTGATCGATTGGGCCTTTCTCGTGTAAGAGGCGAGTAAAGGCCTGCCGCAGGGGGCGCGCCATGAACTTTGGAACCATGGTGCTGCTTTCGCTTATGCGAGTCAGCGGGATGTAGCGTGCCTGGTAGGCGTTCAGGTGGGCCGCTTCAGCAGCCTGAGACTTGTTCCGCAGGTCCCGCAGAATTTCCGAGACCCGCTCACCTTCGTATTCCACCTGGGCGGCACCGAGAGATTTTCGGGCTTCGAGAGTGGAGGTCACCCAGCCAGCCAGATCGTCCAGGGACTCCAGCTTCTGGATCTCCACACGCGATGCTTCTGGGTCGGGCGCTGCTCTTCGGCCGCCGATGAGAACCGCAAACACCTGGCGGGCCGGATCCACCGATGGCTTCCCGGTGGCTGAAGGGGAAAGATCAATCGCAGACTCGACGTGATAATAGGTGGAAGCCCATCGAGCAAACTGGTCCAGGGCGGCCTCTGAGAATCCATTCGGCGGCGCCTGGAAGGACAGGAACGCGCGCCCGGAGTCGCCTATGGTGCGCAGCGCATGCGTGGCCTGCCACAGGGCCGTATCGAGGAACTGGGAACCATCCACCGGCGGGAGTTCCGTGATGGCGTTGTCAAGCTGCTGAATGTGTCCGATGAGCACGTCAGTGCTGTTGGGTGTATAGCGATGCCGGAGGTCGAGGTTCGTTCGAATGGTCGCGCTCGACCGGAACAGCTTCGGGATATCGTACGACTCAAGGGCCGTGCGGGACTTATCCGCAATGAACGTCACTTCCGAGCTGGGGTGTAGGGCGGCCGACGCATTGGCGCCCACTGAGTGCGTAACCGTAACCAAGCGGTCGGCGGTTGGAATCAAGTCGCCCGCGCAGGCCGCCAGGGGTAGAGGCATGTCGGTGTGAGTCTCGCTGGAGAGCGGGGCAATCCGGTCTTCGATCGACACCATGTCGTCAAGCAGGGTGCCAATCGCGGACTGGCCATCTAGGCGCATGCGATTCGCGAATTCAGCGTTAGCCACAACCAAAGCCTCATGGGCCTTCGCCACGGCTCCTTTCCCCATAGACGTCCTGGCATTGACCCCTGTCAGAACGGTGTCCGCGAACTCGCGGATCTGCTCTTTGCCTAGGTCCGACCCTGATTGGTATGCGTTCTGGAGGGCTCCTCGAGCGCAGGACAGCAGCGCAAAGTCATCGATGCGTCTCGCGGATCCGGCATGAAGGAAGCGGGCATCTACGATGCCGCGGCCGTTCGGATCGATCTCGGGGCCTGGCACGCGCGACCCATCCGCGGCGACCACAAACCGGGCGTCGGCGCCTGCGTAGACGCGCTCCCCGTCCGAGTTAATGCCGATGAAGGACTCCTCGTTTAGCGGCGCAAACTGCTGGGCCGGCGTTTTAGGCGCCTCGTTCGAAGCGGGCTCGAGGGCATTGGGCTCAGAAGGAGGGGAGGAGGGCATGGTAGTGACTTGGTCCCACGACATTTCTTTTAGGGCGGCACGCGGGAATGCAGGCGAGAAATCGGCCACTCTGGGCGGCTTCAGCCCGCCTTCGGGGTTTGTCCAGCGCCGAGAAAACCAAATACCAGAGGGGAGCTGCTGGAACCCGATCGATCGAATCGCTTCGGGCTGAGTATCAGACTCGGGTCCAGACCAAAGGACCAGCACCACCAGGCCTGATGGGAGCCGCTGAGGTATCACGGCCGCCTGGTGTTCGCTGAGATCAATCCATTTCATCTTGATGCCCCTCTAAAACAGTCAGAAGAATTGCATGAAACGTATCACATACGGAGAGCATGCGGAACTGTTACTCGCCCCCAGGGATCTTCCCGGCGCTGGCAGGCATCGTCTTAAGCCACTCCTCTCGCGTCAGGCCCACCCCTGCAGTAGGCCAGTTGGCTTGGATGAATGAGCGAACCCCCTTAGGAAGGTCTATGCGGCGGATTCCACGAGTGAGCGCGACATAGAGAAGGTTGATCTCCGACAGGGGGACTTCGGAGACGGCCCGAGTCTCACTTTTCCTCCGTCCTTCCAGGGCGGAGAAATCGTCAGACAATTCGACCCGGTCGAACTCGAGACCTTTCGCCTTGTGCACCGTAAGAAAATCGATGCCATTCGAGGGATCGCGGGGGCAGCTGGCTGCGTGCGTTAAGCGGTCCATGTCGCGCAGGAGGTCGCGCCCGCGAGTGTCAACGAGCTTGATCGCCGAAAGGATGTCGGCATCTCCGCTCTTCTGGGCGTAGTACGACAGGGTCTCGTATGACCGGAAACGCTTGAGCTCGGGGGACCGGAGGGTTCCGCCGTATTTCAGTGCGTAGACATCGACCAGCTTGATCGGATCGTATTGCTTGAGCCCCCCGCGGAAGGAGACGGGGATCCTCTGGTCGATGGCTTCCAGGGCGCGGTTTATCAGGCCGATATTGCTTCGCCCGAGTATGGCCTTTCCGGGCTCGAGATTTGCTTCGGCAACCGCAATCTCGGTTTCGATGGGTGCGCCGCGGATTACCCTTTCCTCGTTGGAAGCGTCCTTCAGGATTCGCGTTGCCAGCGACGCCGTTGTCTCGCCGTACCTGAAGCTTTGGGTGAGCGCGTATTCGTCGAATCCTTCGAGGCGATCGAGTGCGTTTAGGGCGCCTCGGTAGGCGTAAATTTGCTGGTGGCGATCCCCGACGAAGATCTTGCGGACACTTCGCTGGCTGTCGATGATCGACAACATGGAGCCATTAGCGTCCTGCCCCTCATCGAGAAGGATTGTGTCGCCCTTCAGGATGGGGTCGGAAATCTGGAAGACTTTCAGGTAGCCGTCGTGAGTCATCGGCAGCGCGCGAGTGGAGTAGTCGACCATCAGCCTCCAGCAAAATCGTGCGGCCTTCAGGATCTCGTGGGCGTCGTAGTTGGCATCGGGATCATTGGCCTTGCGAAAGGCAACGTGCTGCATCTTGATCTGCTTGTCGCTCGAATAGAGAAATCGGTTCAGGGACTCGAGGACGTGACGCGCAAATACGGGTCTCTGCTCTTCGGAAATATGGGACTGGGCGGCTTCCGGTAGGGCTTGGAGCACCTGCCAGGCGGTCATCGAGCCTCCAGCCTGGAGCTTCCCCTTGGATCGATAGAGGTGCCCGTACCCCGCGTATGCGAGGCCGTGAGCGGTTGTGCACTTCGTGTTCGCCGGGAACTTATCGTTTGCCTCGCGAGCAACGGATGAGTTGTAGGCGATATACAAGAAGGTTTCGCGAGGGCGGCTTTCCGCAAGCGCCCTGAGCGTTGAGCTTTTCCCTGTTCCCGCAAAAGCGGATACCGACACCTTTTTGCTGCGGGTGTCTCGAATGGCCTGCTGTTCGTCGGTTAATCGCATCTCAGGAATTCCGGTTCCGAACGGAAAAAACCCCACCCCGGAAACCGGGGCAGGGTTGATTGGGTCGAGTGGAAATCAGACCTGCGGCCGGAATGCGCTGCTGGGAGCCATCTGGTCCAAGAAGGCGGCATCTTCCTCGGAAAGTCCGTCAGCCTGATCGTCCATCGGAGGCGGAGGGGTCTGATCGAACCCTTGGTGAGGCGGCGGCACGGCCTGACCCTGGTTCATCGGGTTCTGCTGCTGCGGCATGGCCTGACCCTGGTTCACCGGGTTCTGCTGCTGCGGCATGGCCTGACCCTGGTTCATCGGGCTCTGCTGCTGCGGCATGGCCTGACCCTGGTTCATCGGGTTCTGCTGCTGCGGCATGGCCTGACCCTGGTTCATCGGGTTCTGCTGCTGCGGCATGGCCTGACCCTGGTTCACCGGGCTCTGCTGCGGCGGCATGGCATGACCCTGGTTCACCGGGCTCTGCTGCTGTGGCATGGCCTGACCCTGGTTCATCGGGCTCTGCTGCTGCGGCATAGCCTGACCCTGATTCATCGGGGTCTGATGCTGCGTGCCTTCTTTCTTCGGCGGGTTCGAGGGGAAAGCGGCAGCCGGATTCGAGTAGTTCGGCGTCGGAATATCGTGGAGACGATAGCGATCCGGGAACGAGAATTCCGGTGCGAACTCGGTGACAAAGAGACCGGGCGCCACATTGGGGTCGCGCTGCGGGTACTCGCGCAGAGCAACCCAAGTCGGGATGAAGGCGCGCTCGACGCCGTCTTCCGCGAGACTGGGGACGCGGTAAGTCTGATTGGTCAGATCGACGGTTTTGGGGTTCTTAAAGAACGCCTGCACCGACTGCTTGCCCATGTAGATTGCGGTCCCGGGAACCACTTCCATCATCTTGAGATTTGGATCGCCCAGCACTTGGTCGAAGTCCGCGAGCCTGAAGCCGCTACGGGTGCCATTCGATTCGAGCATCTGCAGGGACTTCTCTGCGTCTGCGGTGAGGTTGTAGCCCGTAGACGGATCGCGCTCGGAGTGGGAGTCCACCACAACACCGAACGTCTGGTCCGTGCCGTCAGGGCCGGCCGCCACAGCCCGCACTACGGCAAGCGTATTGATGGCGGGGTTGGAGGGTTGCAGGGCATCGCGCAGCTTGGCCCGAAGGTCTGCGGAGCTGGTAACCGCTTGAGCGCCCGAGGGTCGCAACGAGACCAGCCGGACGAACTGGCGCGGCTGATTCTTATCGTCAACACCCTGGTAGGCATCAACGGTGGTGAGCCGTCGAAGCACGATCGCCTCGCTCGGGTTGTGGGCGTACGGCCTCAGCCAGCGGGAGGAGTAGGTGTTCTCTGCGCCCCGGGTCGGATAGCAGTTCGAGGCGACCAGGATGCCGCCCTGCGTTGTGTGGCTCTTGCTGGAAGGGTTCGCGAAATCCGCGATCTCGGCCCGGGGGTTAGCGCGCTTCTGCTTGTCCTCGCGCAGACTGATCCGGATCTCTGGCGAATTCGGGTCGGGGTTTCCGTCATCATCGATGCGCCGGCCGACCGCGTAATGCGTCTGCCCCGACATGTCGTACCCGGAAACTGCGATTGCAATGTTTTCCATGGGGGCCATGGAGCCGCCGCCCTCAGCGTTGGCGGATTGGGCTTTCTCTTGGAGCTGCGCAAAAAGACTCATGATTTCGTCCTCGTCAGGGGTCGTTGTTAGATGCGACCGCGGAGTTGATGAAGGGTGCTTCGTTGTTGTACGGGTTCGTTACTGCTTTTCGGTTTCGTCTCGGTTTCTTTTGGGGCAGCTTCCTCTTCGTGCTCGCCCTGAGCGGGCTCGTCGGATGAGAGAACCGAAGACGCTGCAGAGCGCACTTCGGATCGAATGATTTCCAGCATTTCGGCCTCGTCACCCTTTTTCTTCCGGGTCAGCGAAACCGTTAGCGAGGGCTTCTCGTAGACAAGCTCTTCTGAGTCGATGTCGGGATAAAGCCTCTCGATTTCCTCGATCGCGGCGACATGATCGAACTCCCTCCGCGCGACCTTCATGAATTTTTTGGGGTCGACCTCTTGCGCTTTAAGGAGCTCGTTGATTCGGTCCCGGTCAATCGTTGTGCGCAGGTCGGTCTTGAAGTTGGCCACGCCTACCGAGGTCAGGGGGCGCTGGGTGAGCCCGTAGTGCTCGGCCATGAACGCCATCTTGGTTTTCAGCGTTGCAGCACGATCCTTGCCTTCCTCTTCGAGCGCGCGGGCCTGGGCGAAACGAACCGCGAGCTCCCGCAGCTCATCGGGGATCTCGACGGGGTCGGGGTCCTCATCGGGCTCCCGGTATGGAGGAATGAAGCCTTTCAGTACGCACTCATTCCAGTAGTGATCTCCCACGGCGACGATTTCGGAATCGAGATTCGGGTCATGGGCGATCTCGAGCGGAAGAGGGGTCCACTCATTCATAGAGAAAGGGACGAGAAGTAGTCCGTCGATTGGGATTCCGGCATCTTCGCAGCACATCCGGTACTGGTGGAGCTGGCAGGAGTAATCGAGCGGGGCGCCCTTCTCTTTGTACATCTCAGCGCGGCCGGGCCCGGGAGCCTTGTAATCGGGAATGTAGCGCTTGCCGTCAATGACGACGATGTCGTCAAGGTTGGACCGCATCCAGCTCGCACGCTTAGGGCCGTCATAGTTTTCAAGGTGACGAAGCGCCTCGGTGTCCCGAGTCCCACCCGAAAGCTCGAGAAATTTCTTGCCGATGATCGGCTCAAGATCGGTCCCGCGCTCCGTGTCAGGGTTCGATGGACTGGGCGCCCGCATAAGGAGCTTGGACTGAATGATGTTCCGCGGGTGATCGAACGCGAAGGCGCCTCGCGAGTGCAGAACGAAGTTGCCGATTTCGGAGCCGCCAATACCAAACAGACGGTCCGTGTGCCAAACCTCGCGCCCAGGATCCCGGCGACGAACAGCGTCGAGCCAGCGGGCGACATCCTCATCGCGGATGTGCGGGCGCTGAGGCAACGCATCAATCAGTCTTTCAGCCGTGGAACCCATCTTTAGCCCCCGATCCAGGAGATGAAACAACATGACTACATACGATCATTGAGGGGGTAATATACACCCGGCCTTCGATGTTCGCAAGTGATCTCTTAAATGCTTTCATGATATCCTTTGCTTCTTATGTTCCAGGGGGAGAGTAGGGCTTATGGCGAGCAACGGGCAGCAGATGGAGCTGGGAATCGATTCCGGGGCGAGCGGGCGACGCAGGAAGGAGGTGATTCCGTACTGGAAGGAGGACGAGATCGCCGCCCCGCACTGCGTACTCAGGTCGGCTTTGTTCAAGGTTGCTGGGCGAGGGGCTCGAGACATGTACAAGAACCGCGATATTGCGGCTTGGAAGGGCGTCTCGATCAGCTACACGGGTATGCGGCTCGACCAATCAGACCTGCTTGTCTGGATGCACGCTGTCGACCTGTACAGGAAGAAATACGGGAACCTGAGCCATTGGTATGACAGGAAGCTGCAGGAGCAAGCCGCCAAAGATGATGGAGGGCGTGAGCCCGACCATCACGAGCCTCCGATGGAGGGTGACGTGGTGCGGTGCAGTCTTCATGGAATCCTGAAACAGCTTGGCAAGAACGTCGGACAGTCCGACTACGAATGGCTCGGTGAGAGCATCGACCGAATGATGGCGTGCGTGGTGAAGGTGAAGACGCCGCGATCCACCTACAAAGGTAGCCTGATCCATGAGTTCAGCTCGGATGCAGAGACCGGCGAGACATACCTTCACCTCAACGTAAATCTTGCGAGGCTGTTCCTGGATGGCTTCTCGCGCTATGAACGCTCTATGTGGCTGGCTGTGAGGGGCGACCTGGCGCGCTGGCTCTTCGGGTACGTGATGTCACACGTAACGCGGCCGGTTCCGCATCGCGTCTCGATCGGGAAGATCATCGAGCTATGCGGGTCGGAAACGCAGTCGAAGCGGGCATTCAAGGCGAAGACCAAGAAGGCAATGGAGCGCCTGGTCGAGGTCGGCGCGGTGGAGAACTGGGGTATTGATTCGGACACCCTGTGGTTTGTGCGGCCGGGGAAGAAGCGAAAGCAGCAAGAGGCGGCCCTGGAGGGCTCTAATTGCTGATAACCCCTATTATCAGAAGTAGAAGAATGGGCCCAAGTAGGGCGCTATGAAGCGCTTTCGATTCGCTTCATCTTTCCTGTGTACCCCGTTCCGTGACAGAACGAACGGCGCTGATGATGGGCGTCGTTCGGCGCGGCACGTCATTCGGTAACGCTTGATCGATATGCGCCGCTGTGGGCCTCGAGAGCCTTCCGTCGGCCAGACCGGCAAGTCGCACTGCGAACGCTGCTCCTCCGGAAACAGTTTGCACAGAATGTCGAAAGTGATATGGTCAGCGCAATATTCACGAGGGTTCAGTCATGGGTGTTGTGGAGCTGCCAAAACCGTTCGCTGATTTGGTGTCAGACATCTCGGGTTTCGATGTCGCCCAGCATCCTGGGCGGCCCGCTAATGCAGCGCCGGGATGGACGGCGGCAGATCTCGCCCAATCTTTGCGTCACGACTGGGGCGCCATCGTTGGGCATGGTTTCTGGAGGCTCCCGATCGTGCTTCAGCATCCCACGGTGGCAATCCCACTGGACGAGCCTTGGGGTTCGCGGAAGGCCCTCTATCTGCACGGACAGGAAGCGATGCTTAACCGCGGATCCGTGGGCATTGCGGGTTTTGCGGGGGCCGGGAAAGACACGTTTGCAAGATTTCTCCAGGAAGGATCAGGGGGAGCCTTCCACTGGGACTCGTTTGCCGCCCCTCTCCGCAAGCTTTCGTGCGCTGTTCTTGGGGTCTCGCTCGCGCGCCGCGAAGAGATCAAAGACGCCTCCATCGAAGCGCTTGGAGGGCGGACGATGCGCTCGCTGGAGCAGACTATCGGCACCGATTGGGGGCAAAGAATGGTGAACCCAAAGGTCTGGGTTCAAAGCTTGGCTATTAGGGCTCCGAAAGGAGCCAGGACGCTGGTCTCAGATATCCGCTTCGAGGACGAAGGTGACCTCGTTCGTGAAAGTGGTGGCGCCTTGATTCACATCCGTTCCGAGGCCAATGCCCGCCGGCGCAAGCTGCCGCCTCAGAGTGCCACCCATTGCAGCGAAGACGGCATTCAGGAGAAGGACGGGGACCTGGTGGTGTGGAACGATGCATCGCTGGCGTCTCTCAAGGACGAGGCGTACAACATTCTGGGATCGGTCCTTGTGCCCGAAGCCGCGCACGTTGACCAGCCCTCCCCCTCTGCCCCATCTCAATCGGAGCCTCAACGAGCGCCCAGGGTTGCGGTGTAAGCGATATGTTTGGGTTCGGAAAGAAGGAACAGAAACCAGAAGCGAACGTCGCCGACACTCTGGAGTGGGCGAGCAAGCGTTTTCAAGAAGCCTTTTGGGCGTCCGAAGAGGCTCTGGGCTATATGCTGGATCGGGGCTTCTCGGAAGAGACGGTCAAGGACTGGGAAATTGGCTACTCCCCGCGATCGAGCGCCTACCTTGCGACGGATCTAGACAAGGAGGTGGGGGTCGAAGCGGGCCTTCTCATCGAAACGGACAGAGGCGCGGTGATTGACCGCTTCCGGGACCGAATCATGATCCCAATCCGGGCGGCCGACGGGACGCTGGCCGGGTTTGGGGGCAGAGCGGTCGATGATAATGCGGCCGGACCAAAGTACCTGAACTCCTCAGAGTCCGAGCATTTCCAGAAATCATCAATCCTATTCGGCGCGCATCGCCTAGGGGTGGTAACCGATCTCGAGCCGGCCTTCGTTGTCGAGGGCTACATGGATGTCATCAAGCTCTCGCAGTACGGAATCCCAAACGTCGTGGCATCGATGGGCACTGCGATGACCGAGGAAAATCTTCGGAATCTGAACGAAGCAGGTCGGTACGTTCTGTTCGCCATGGACGGCGATAACCCGGGCCGAGCAGCCATGCGAAAGATCCGCAATGGAATCCTCTCAGACCCGGCCCTGGACTTCGAGGCGGCGTTTGTTCTGTTTCCTGAAGGTAGCGACCCTGACGACTTCATTACCGAAAAAGGAAGAGAGCAGTTCGAGGCCTTTATGCGGGAAAACGTCATGGCGCTGACCGATGCGTTTGTCGAGGATTTCGCCGCCAGGGGGCTCACGAAATCAGCGGAGGGAAGGTTCTTCTGCTACGGAGAGATCGAGGACATCCTCTCTCGCCTCCCCTCCCCTCACCCTATCGAAACAAACCTGTCTAAAGAGCTCTCCGAGAAGCTCAAGATCCCGGAGGCCTTATGGGTGGCCGCGCTTGAGGACAAGAGGCGTGAGCGCAATGGTCTCACTCGCCCGGTTGCGCCGGAGAGCGCAGTGCCGTCAGGTAGCCAGCCGCCGGAGGGGCAGGCGATTCCGAGCCTGCGGGATAACGCTCCGCAACCTCAGCAGCGCGGACTCCGTTTTCACGAGTGGGTCCTGGTTGCCCAATACCGCTCGCGCACCATCTCGAAGCGAATCGCGGAGGATTCCCGCTGGGACTACATCTCGCAGTTCCTACCTCTCGAAGCGAATATCTGCAAGGGCTTGGCGGATCAGGTCAACGAGGGAGACTCCATTCGCGAGGCTTTTCGGAAATCGGAAAATCACGACCGCGGAATGAGCGTGTGCTGGGAGAACGTGATTTCCTTCGACCCTGATGGCATGGACATCGACGACATCTATGAGACGGCGATGGAGAAGCTCGAGAAGAAAGCGAAGCACACGGAGATGCAGAAAGATCTCGAGGCCGTGGGAGATGCCTCTCTTGATGGGTGGAAAGAAACGAGCATCACCCCTGCCCTGTCACGCCGCCCAGGGGTTGCGGGATAGGTTGACAAATGATGTGCCAGGCGTCACGCTAACCAATAAGAAAACGACAACCCTTGTGGGGGCCTGAGCATGTCTGGACGAGGAAACGGGAGTGGTATGGCGGGCGGGATGTTTATCGCATCCTGCTTCTCGGGGCCAACGCCAGAGGAGGCTAGCGCCATCCGCGAAATGTTCGCGGCCAGGCGTCACGCGGAATCCAGGCCGTCCTGGGGCCAGTACAACACGCTGGTCGATGAGTACAACAACCTCGCTGAGGACTTCAATCGGGTCGTACAGAAGATCTCCGATCTCAACGCCAAGAAACGCGAGGAAGGCGGACAGAACGCGCTCCTCGACGAAGAGATCGGGGCTCTAAAGCAGAACCTCGAAGCTACCCGGCGACAGCTGTCCAGCGAGCAAGACAGTGCCCGCGAGCTACAACAGCGAGTGAGCGAAGAGGAGCTTCAGCCCAGCCTCATCTCCGACAAGCCCATCGGGTCAGTCATCTCCTCCATCCTGGAGATGGAGGTGAAGGTCGCAATCTCTCGGATAATCGCGATGTTTGAGAATCCCTCCGATCCCCGCCACTACTCCCATCATGAATGGGACGAGAATGAGCGCAACGAGAAGATCCGAGAGTATTCCGTCGAGGCGATTGCACGAGCCGAGCGGGTCGCCATGTATATGGTGGTCCCGGCGTGGATGGCAAGGGATGCCTGTGATGACCTGGATGCATTCCTCGGGGGCGACCTATCCGGAGCCGGTGCCGATGAAATCGCGGAGAGGATAGCGATCGCCAGGAGCTACATTGATCGCCTGCGGGAAGGTATCGACAAGTCCCGTATGGCGTCGGAGGGTGTCGCCCCGGAAGCGGAGAAGATTGGAAAGGTGCAGAGAGCGTCCGACATCAAGCGGGATGACGGATGGCTGGAACGAAGGAAGCGCTTCATCCTGGAGAACGGGACTTTCCGCGAGCAGTCTGGAAAGAGCCTCCTCTATTTCCCGATGGAGTATTACCAGCGCACCAGTTCTCCGATCCTGGATAAGGATGGGAACGATCCGTTCCCCGAGCTTGGTGGCTTCAACATCATGGCGAGAAACGGTCTCTCCAAGAGCCGCAATCTGGAGCAGATGAAGGCGCAAAATGAGCATTGCGCCATGGAGTCCGAGTGCACGGCCGGCGCCATTTATGGCGACATGACGACCACATCGGACTTGTCGCGCGCGCAGTGGAAGAGAATGTAGCCTTCTAGGCCAGATGTGGGCCCCATAGACCGGTGCAAGAGCGAGGCTCCTGCACCGGTTTTTTGTTGTGCGCCTGCGTGTAATCACTTCCGAACGTTGAAGCCTGGGTTCAAGACAATAAGAAGCCCGCCATGTGGCGGGCTTCCGTTTTCAGTCCTCGTTGGTTAGCTAGGAACTGGCAGGCCTAGGGTGCGCCGATCATTTCCGGCCTATGTCGCCGACCCGGCCTGCTCGTTGCCCGCGGGATGAGCCTCCCTTGGCATCGGTGGTGCTATCAGATCCTCCACCTTCGCCTCCTCCGCCGCGCGGCGGCTCACCGGAGGGGTTAGCAGACGGCGCGGGTCCGCGTTTCTTGTTGAGTCCCTGCTGGGCGATTCCCCCAGCGGCGGCACCCGCGGCACCTGCACCCATGAGGATGGTGTTCTTGTCCTCGCTGCTGCCCAGGTCGCCCATGGCATTGTTGACGCCCATCCAGGACAGAACGGTCTTCGGCAGCGTGAAGGCCAGGGAGTATGACTTGTAAATCAGGATCACCATCAGGATCCCGTAAACCACCAGGATGCCAATAAACGCGAGGAGGTTGAGACCCATCGAGTTCATATCTTCCAGGGCCCCGAACAGCAGGATGTTGATGAGCCAGCCGCCCATGCGCATGATCGCGTTGCCCAGGACAAACCCGACGACCATCAGTGATGGCATCAGCGTGAGAGTGAGGACGATGGGATAACCGCTCCCCCCTCGGCCTGCCCATTCATCGCCCCCGTCGGGGTGCGCATGAATCGCTGCCCAGAACGGCGCGGCAGCCAAGCTCTCAATGACGTAAATGAAGTAGCTCAGAACTGCTGTAAACCAAAGAATCGTCGGGATCGCGGGAATAATGTTCGCGTAAAGGAACCCTATTTTGAATAGGAAAACTGCGAGCATCAGGAGATAGGAAACGGTTCCAATTGGAACCGCAAGCGCTGCTGAAAATCCCTTCCCAATAACAGGCTGGCTAGACAGGCCTTCGCTTTTGAACTTGAAGGCGTGGCCCGCAACCATTGCGATAGTGGCGACGTTCGTGATCACGTCGCCCATTAGCTTGATCTCGAGAATCGGATTTGGATTGGCGTTGTCTACGCCGTGCCCAGCAAGCTGGTCATGGCGGATGATGCGGGTCAGATTCTCGGCGAGCGTTGCTGATGCCCCTGAGAGCCAGCGGCCGACGCCAAGGAACTGAGGGGATGCCCCGTATGCAGTGGCTGTGGCTTCAAACTGCTCCTTTGGCGACATGGTGGCAGCGAGGTATTCCCGCATCAGCGCGTCCGAGTTGCTCATGGCGGTTTCAACGAACTCGTTTGTCGCCTTCTCGGACCGAATGAAGTTCTTGACGCGCTCCCACAGGCCGTCAGTGCCGGTGCTGGGGACATCGGGCTCGCTCAGTGTCGAGATGGCCTGCTTGATGGACGAGACCATCGCATCGTGGCGGCGCTCCATCTGCCAGTAGAAGGCGCCTGCGAGGACGAACCCCCCTCTGGAGATGTCTTCTGCATACTGGAGCTCGAGTTCAGATAGATCGGAAGGATCCGAGTAGACGCCGGCCTGCACAGCAGTGCGGAATGTCGCCATCGCCTGGCTGTATTCAGTGATGTCGGCGGAGGTGATTTCGTAGTCCGCATCTGTGCCGATGCGCTGGGCGAGGGAGTTCGTGGACGAAACGAAAGCCTGCATGGCAGGGAGCACCGGCTGAGCAATGCGGTTGAACTGCTCCCGATTTAGGTTGCTTACATTTGCATTCGGGCTGTTCCCAGGCACGGCGTTCGGGACAGCGGTCATGATTTCTTTAGCGCCACAGGCGCCGCCCTCGCCGAACCTGATCTCTTGCCACGTCTCATTCCTATCCTCAAGCGTGTTCGGGGTCGACATGGCGTACGGGTTGGTCTGGTCGCGCTCGGCATACCTCGGGTTGCTTGGGGTATAAGGCGCCCCCCAATCTATCGCTGCTCCGCTTCCCTCTAGGACTCGCTGTTCCCGCAGGGCGTGGAGGCAGACATTTCCTTGAAAGAGCGCGTTTGCCGCCTCGGCTGACTGGGGGACCTCAACAGTGACGATAGGGGCGGAAACGATGTACTTGGCGGCTTGCGCCCAGACGGCCGACCCCATGCCGATCCCGAGGAGCGCCAGAAACAGAACCAGCACCTGGACACCGGCCAAAGGGGTAAACCCGGGCAAAGGCATGAGCATCATCACCCAGAGGCCTGATCGCACCGGAACCATGGCGGAGTCCCATTTGCGGCCCAGGAACTGACCGGTGTTACCCGTACTGAAAGATCCCATCAGGAACAGGTAGACGAACAGGACGCCCGCAATAATTAGCGCGATTCCAGGGAGGATCCCTAGGACGTAAGCTGTTGCCGTTGCGCCCGGAGGCGGGGAAGCGTCGGACCGGTCAAAGTATTCGAGCGTCTGGGATGCCGGCGCCCCGAGCAGCTTTCGCAGAATCAGGTAACCAAGGTCATCTTCGGCTGGACCCTGCAGCGATCCCGGTGGCAAGCCCGGCTGTTCCGCATCCGAGATGAGCTCTGATGCGCTGTGCTCGTGCAGCTGCTCTGTCCGGGAGAGCTCGTCTGCAGACTGCGCAAACGCTGAGCTCGCGAAAAAAAGGAGGGACAGGAGGAGGAAGAGGCCCGAGAGCGGGCGAGACAGGCCCCCTCTTGACCGTTTCGATCGCGCACCAGGACCAGAGGCCGAGAGTGAAAATAGACGATCACTTATGTGCATTAATGTGGCCCCTGCCCTTGTTGCCGGTGTCAGTATCTTCGTGTACTATGCCACTTATGATAAAGATCGACAATACGCCGAGACTTAAGATCGAGAGGTTCCCGGGGTGCTGAGGGAATCGGACGTTGAGGGCTTTCTAGACGAACTCGAAATTGACGTTCGCACCCTCGTTGAGATCACCATGAACAACGAAGGGTGGCCTTCAGACGAGGACCAGGAAACCTCGTCTGCACTTGAGGCACTGAGCGCCAAGCTGGATAAGCCGGAAAATAGAAAGATCCTCGCGGAGACCGATCCGGCGTTACTTTGCGGTCTACTAGCTATGATTAATCTCCCTCGTTCATTCCTAACGCTCAGGGAGGTTGTCGAACAGTCTCCGGAGCGCATTGAAGAACTTCTGAACCCGGCCAAGGTTGGGCTGAGGGTCGCTAACCTGCATGTACGAACCCTGTTGATGCGAATTGGTCACATCAAGCGCCTCGAGATCGCGAGGACGATCTTCTCGGAGGAGCGCCAGGCCGTCATCCTTAAGGCTCTGGAGCGAGACCGAGCGGCAGCAGGATAACCACAACGAACCCAGTAGAGACCGGGAAAGATGAAGACGAGCAACAAGATTGGGCTTTGGTTGGTGGGCGCTGCGGTCGCAGGCCTTGCTTCGGTGTCTCAGGCTGCACCCTCCTCTTGCTCCCAGAGCACCGCGGACGCCCACCAGGCGGCCGCAGATCGCTACCTAATGGAGGCTGGCGAGTCACTGATGTCGTCATGCGGGATTGGTGGTTTCCTGAATAACAGCTCGTTTGGCGGCGGCTTCGGTGGCGGCTCTAGTGGTCAGCTGGGGTCATGCGAGACGGCAATCATTGGGGCCATCTCGGATATCAGCGGTACTGACATTCCCACCAGTGGTGGCGGAATGAGCACCTGGGGTGGGTTTGGGGATGGAAGCTTCAACCCTTCGGGTGGTGGTGGATTCCCTTATTGACGGGCAGCTCGCGCCCGCCCTCCGTCGCGCCTCCTCTGCGCTCCCCGCATGAGGCCTCACTATTTTCACAAGGTGCGTAGATGCCCGCGGAGAAGCTTCACGTCCGCGATCAAGAGATTGATCGCCGCTTAGTAAGTCGGGATACGCGACCGCCAATCCAAAAGGCTCTGTCCTTTGTGGCGTCCCCGGACATGGGGATCGTCGTCGGGATGTTCGGGTTGTTCGGTCTCTTCATCCCTGGCGTTGCCCCTTTGTCCCTGCTGCTATTCGGTCTTCTGTTTTGGTGGCACTTCGCTCGCCTCGTGGAGCTACCATTCTTTCTTCCGGCATCATCCGGCCTTCGAAAAGATCCTCATGACCTTAAGGCTGGAAGCGGAAAAATGGGCCCCGCGTCTGGCATTTACTTTTTTGGTCGAGGGCATTACACCGACGAAGAAATTTGGTTCACCAATAACGCTCTTCGCCAGCATCTCCTCTTCCTTGCTACGACCGGTGGCGGCAAAACCGCGTCGCTGACCTCGCTGATGTGGAACCCCCTCATCCAGGGGTCCGGATTCGTCTTCGTTGACGGTAAGGCGGATCTAGACGTGGCGGTCAGGATCATGTCGCTAGCACACCGCGTAGGTCGGGCTGACGATGTCTTGGTCGTGAACTATCTCACGGGTAACGTGGACGCATGGAGCCTCCCTGACTCGCAGATTACGAACACCTTCAATTTCATGTCTCGAGGCTCGTCGTCCGCGATCATCGAGATTCTCCGAAGCCTCGTCGACGCCGACAAGGATATTTGGGGCAAGCGGGCCGAGGCGGCAGTCTCGGCCTTCGTTACGCCGCTCGTGTATCAGCGCGACTCGCAGGGTAAGCACCTGACGGTTGACATCATTCGGGAAAACCTCGAGCTCGATAAGGTGGCAAAGATCGTCCGGGACGAATCCATTCCGATGGTTGCTCGGGCCGAGCTGACGGCATACCTCAAGACGCTCCCCGGCCTGAAAGAGGAAGAAATCGATGCCCTGGCTCAGGGCGCTCAGGTCAACAACCCGACCGCATTCGAGCAGCACGGCTATGTGACGATGCAGCTGGTTCCGGCCTTGAACGAGCTCTCGGGTCGTTTTGGGCACATATTCAACGCGCGCATGAGTGAAGTGGATATGGAGGATGTGGTTCTGAGAAACCGCATCCTTATCGTTCTCCTTCCTGCGCTGGAAAAGTCCGAGAACTCACTGGCTAACCTGGGGCGTATTGTGGTCGCCTCACTGAAGAGCATGATGGCGAGTTCTCTGGGTTCAGTGCTGGAGGGGGATGTTCACGACAACCTGGAGAACAGGCCGACAGCGTCGAGTGTCCCCTTCCCGGCGATCTTTGACGAGGTGGGTTACTACTTCGTTTCAGGGATGGCTGTGGCGGCTGCGCAGGCGCGAAGCATTGGTTTCCAGGTGATCTACGCCGCTCAGGACGTGCCCGCCATGAAGCGCCTTGGCGACAAGGCGGCTCGGGAAACCGCGTCCGTAATCGGTAACACGAACATCAAGATTGTTGGCCGCCTCGAGGAGTTCGAGGAAACCGTTAAGGTGTTCAAGGAGCGAGCTGGTGAGGGCTACTTTGGCGAGAACACGTCCCTTCAGAGGAACGAAGACGGCGCCGGCGACTACTACGAGTCGGGCGCGAACGTAACGCGCCGCAATCGACTTGATCCGAGAGACTTGGCGGTCCTGGATGAGGGGCAAGTGTTCATCAATTTCAAGGACACGCTCATTCGCGTCGATATGTTCTATGCGAATCCGAAGCTCATCCGCTTTGTACAGCTAACTCGCGGGCTCGAGATTGACTCGCCGAGCGAGACCGAGATCGAGAGGATCAAGGACTCGGGTAAGAAGGCGACCAGGACGTTCATGGAGATCCTGAAGGAGAAGGTGGATCCAGCGAGGAAAGTCGAGGCGCATCACGACAAGAAGGCGATTGAATCGGTAGCAAGCTTGATCGCGCAGGCGAGGTCCAACGGTGCCGGGCCACTCGAGTCTGTTCTTGCCGCCATGAGAGGGTTTGCGTTCGAGGATGAGCGTGCCGCGTCTGCCCTGGAGGCCTTGAAGGGCTCAGATGACATTTCGGACCGAGCTGCCGAAAACATCCGTGCGCTCAGACAGGAAGAGCAAGCAGATGAGGCAGCCGGCGGCAACCGATTCCGGGATATCGAGGGCGAGCCCCTGGATGAAAGCGAGGGGGGGAGCCTGGGCGATCAGCTTGATGAGATCAGTAGTGCTGATGGCAGCGAGGATCCGTTTGGTGGTGACGTTTACGAGGGCTTCGGGCCTGAATCGGATGATGACGATCCGGAAGAGGACGATCTTATCGGGGTTCGTGGCCGGGTAGAGGAAATGGGAGCCGCTGACGATGCGTACTCTGAGGCCAAGGAGCACTTCGGCGACATCTTTGGATCAGGGCTGATTGACCGTGACAGCCTGACCTCCTCTCTGGCGAGAGTGAATGAGTATGCCGGAATGGAGAAGGGGGCAGCCGAGAAGTCGGCTCGCGGAGCCACCGAGCGGCTGTCTCAGGCGACGCGCTACCCCACCGATCCGACTCCTGATCATGACCCGGATGTCGTCGTCGATATCATCGGCCAGATCCTTGAGACCATGGACGACGATGACGGTGATTCAGCTGGTGGCGATTTCGCCCCGAGAAGCGGGCGCGTGAGCGAAGAGGAGCTGGAGGAAGATGGGCGGGGGTTCTATTGACCTCCTCGCCCGTCTCTGAGAGGTGCTACAAGCCCAGGGGTGGCATCGAAACAGGGAAATCTGGGGCCTCTACCAGGAAGGTCTCAACAACCGGATCCGCGGAAAATAGCGATGCGCGGATCGCCGAATGACCCTCTTCCCGTATCCGATAGATAACGAGCTGGATATGCTTGAAGTCATCGGTTCTGAGCACTTTCGACAGGAACTCCGGGTATCGGCCCACCAGGTCGATCATGTCCGTCATTGATAGCCCCGACAGGCTCTCGATTTCCTTTCCGAGCTTGTTCTTTGGGGTGATTCCTTCCGATCGAACCGCTTTCAGGAATTCCTCGGTGAACCGCTCGATCAGCGGTCTCTGGGCATGATCCAGGTGGATCATCTTGATGTGCGGAAGGTTCTCCATCGTGGCGTTGATGCCTGCGGGGCACGGGAGCTGGACGCGCACCTTCACCGGGTGAACGGTAGCGTCCTCCTTCTCTGTCTTTTCGTGAAGCGCGGGTACGCTGGACAGGGGTGTCCTTAGGCCGTACAGAAGCGTGATGGCCCCTTCCGGCAGCCCCGATCCGTTGAGGCTCTCGCTTTGGATCCTCATGGGCATGGGGATAGAGTGGAGAATCAATCCTTTGCGGTCCTCGATGCCGTCGTCTCCAAAGGAAACGTGCGCCCCCCGAAGGACCATCTCCCGTTCTTTCGCTAGTTCTTCCATGTTGCTCATCCCGCTCTATCGCTCGCAAGGAGAATACCACAAATGATGCGCAACGCATGAAAATCGTGTACACTTACGAAAAACAGGGTGCGGCGCGGTGCTGTGGCGCATGGCTCGTATCATAGGCCGATTGGGCGCTTGGTTCACCATGCTTTCGCACTTCGGGGCAAGCCCCCCCCCGCGCATCTCTGTGACGCGACCAGTAATCCAGGCTTGGGCGGTTTTTGCCTGGCTTTGGAAATCCTCACGGGAGGGCAGATGAGCATAGAACAAAAACAAAGACTTATAATTCCTTCGAATCGGCCCGTGATTGGTCGGGATGCTGACCGCATGCGGCTGAAGCTGGAGCTGACGGTTGGGGAGATGCGGTTCGCTCTGGGGCTGGCTATCCAGCACTGGACCGCCAAGGTTAAGGGCGCCGAAGGGCTCTGCCCGGTGCGGAACGTGACGATCGCCCTCCTCCTCCGCTACCTGGATAAGCATCCCGAGCACTGCCCTGTCCTGGATGCGCCGGATATGCGCGAGGTCCAGAAAGTCACAGGCTTGAGTAACCAGGAGCTCAGTCTCGCACTGGGGTGCCACAGCACCGCGGCCGTTCGCTGGCTCAATGGAACAACGAAGCCGTCCCAGCCGGTGGCGCGCCTTGCGCACCACATCATGCATGAGGCCAACCGTGGGCGCTTGAGCTACTGGCTCTCCTTGGTGCAACAAGAGGCCGAGCTTCGAGGGCTTGGGGATATCATGGAGCGGGATACGTGGTCGACTGACAATCCCGTCCAGGTAGATACGGCCAGCGGCGCCTCGATGAACCTGAACAAGACGCCCGTTCTTGGCTTTCACTTGGGTGCGATCCTCACGGATCTCAATCTGACCGTTGAGGAAGTCCGGCAGGCGCTTGGTGTAACGATGCCGATCTGGGGGAAGGCTGTGAACAAGCAACCCCGGGAGGCGGTATCGCCCCCGATCGCTATCCTCTTCCGATACCTGAAGGACAATCCAGAGCGCTGGCCGATTGAAGAGCCGCCGACTGTGGATGAGCTGATGGAGATGACCGGCCTTGGGGTTTACGAAATTGGGATTGCCCTAGGTAAGCAAATGGTGTCCGGTCGGCGCTGGAAGAATGAGCAGTCAGCGTATAGTCCTGCCGTTGCCCGTCTAGCGGTCCATCTGAGGCGGGAGGCCGAAGCCGGCCGCTTCGAGGAATGGGTCGACATGGTCAACCTCGAGGCCCGCGTCCGAGGGATCGATGACATCTGGAAGACTCGCACCTGGAATAAGAAGAAGTCGTCGAATCCGGAAAAAGACGCCGCGTAAAACCCGATCCCGTGCGATCCGCTGTGGCCCCCTCCCCCGTCAGTTTTGGCGGGGGAGTTCCCGTTAATCCCTTATTATCTCAATAGAATCCGTCATGCATTCGCTATCAACAGGAAAAGCGTTCTACTTCTCGCTGGTTTGTGTTGCCTATGTGATATTTCTTGCGCTCTATACCGCCCCCGCTTCGGCGAGCCCCCTGGGCTCCACTTCTGCCCTATACGGAAAAGAGCCCACCGATCGACAGATCCTATGGATGCATCGAATCGTAGATCGGGAATTCCCCTACTTGTCGGGATACAAGGATTGCATGGAGTCTGTTTCTCGCAGGTATCGCATTGCGCCCGAGCTTCTGCTGTCGATCTTGGCTACAGAGGGCGGTAGAACTGGGTTGGAGGTCGAGAACACCAACGGCACCCGGGATCTTGGGCCGATGCAGATCAATACGATCTGGATCCAGGAGATGAAGAACAGAATTGGGGTGGATCTGGGGGTGGTCGATATTCGCGACAATGGGTGCATGAACCTTCATATCGGCGCCTGGATCTTGGCAAACGAGCTGAGCAGGGCCGAGACCTTCTGGGAAGGTGTTGGTAACTACCATTCGCGTACCCCCGAGCATCACGAAAGGTATATCGGTCGAGTGCATGATCACTGGCAAAGACTTGTTGAATTGAATGTAAAGTGATACATTCTATGCATACTAGAACCGATACAAACAGTGACATTGGGAGATAAGAGTGGCCAGTGAAAAAGTGATCCTGGGCGTCGATGATGGCTTCTTCAACACGAAGATCGTTCAAGTTGGGAAGTCGCCACGCATTGTCCAAAGCCGAGCCCGTGTCGGGCGCTCAGAGCAGCTCGCTCTGAATGGTCGCGTAACGGACATCTCGGAGATCGAGGTTGATGGCGTCCATTATTCAGCCGGCGCAGTGAACGGCGACAACATCGCCTTCGATGGCTACCCAACCTCCCCTCTCAATCGGGTCATCGTTCACCACGCTCTGATGTCTGCAGGTTATGGCGGGCATGACGTGGAGATCGCCACTGGCCTCCCAATTCGCCTCTATTACCGCCCGGGCGCGGTGACCGAGAAGAATGAGTCCCTGATCGACAAAAAGACGCAGAACATCATGGCGCCAGCTTCGCTGGTGAAGGCGCCGAATAAGGCTGACAGGGGAATGGCCACCATCGTTCGGCACGATGTCCTACCGGAAGGCCTGGCTGCGTGGTTTGACTACATCATCCAGTTCGACAGCGATGGCCGAATGGTCGCATCGGATGAACGCCGAAGCGAAAGCGTTGCGATTATTGATATCGGCGGCCGCACCACGGACTTTGCGGTGATCGAATCGCAGGTGGTCGACATGGCGCGCAGTGGGTCCGTGAATGTAGGAATGTTGGACGTTCACAAGCACGTCCGCGGCGAAATCATGAACAAGTACGACGTTTCCGAGCTTTCCGATGCAGTGATCGATAAGGCGGTCGATACGGGCTCGATCAAGCTGCTTGGTAAGCAGATCGACGTCTCGCAGATGGTTCACGAAGCCAAGGCTGCGGTGGTGCGTCGCATCAGCAATGAGTCCATGCGACTCCTTGGGCAGGCGGCCACCCTGGACAACATCATCTTTATCGGTGGTGGGTCGATGGGTCTCAGGGAGATGCTTGAGGACTGGTTCCCCCACCAAACGGTTGCGGATGAGCCCGTCTTCGCGAACGCCCGTGGGATGGCGAAGTACATGAGGTTCGTAGCCAAGTAACCGCCACTCGCCCCTGATGGGCGCAATTGACTGGCTGGGTTCTCGAGGAACGGGGTCGGATCGCTGATGCGTTTCGGCCCCCTTCAAGTTAGGGATCGAAGGTAGGAGTGTTCCGTGGCGGTAAGCGATTCAAAAGAGTTCAGGCTGAGGATCCGGATCCATCCTGACCGGGACCCGGGGGAGAAGAATCTCGAGCTGTACCTGTCGGGCATGGGCGGCCATGTGCGAAACCAGTGGGTCCGGAGGGCCATGATCAACCAGATGGAGGCTGATCTCCGGTGCCGGGAATCTCTTTCGGGTGGGCAACCGGTCCAAGTGGTCATTCAAGAGCAAGCGCCAGAGATCCGCATTGGGCGAGCTGATAAGCAGCCTGGGCGCAAGGAGGCCCCGGAGTCTCGGCCTCGCCCCGCACCCGCGACGACCTGGCCGGAAGTTGATGACGCAGTGCCACCCCCTCGACAAGGACCTGTTGAGTCGCCACCAGACCAGAACGACCCGCCCGAACCATCACCAGAGCACGTCCCAGCCCCGCGGCCACTTGCCGAGCGATCGGAGGGCAGCCGCCCTGATGATCGGGACGCGGCCGACGGGGAAATGAAACAGGACGCCCCCACGAGTGGCGACTCCGAAGGCCGAGGATCCCTTGCGAGCCTAGGCAGTGTCCTGGGTTAGCTTCACCACCCCGCTGACAACGATGGGGAGCATCCCGAGAAGGGAACATGGCCACCGGCAAGAAAAGCTTGAGGCCTACATGACGGTTAACTACGCAGACGGTGCACTCAGATCATGAACGAACCAATCCGCATTCTTTTTGTGACCAGCAACCCGAACAAAGCGGAAGAGGTCATTAGTGGCATCCGGAGTAACGGGCACGCGGTTCGGCCGGACCAAGTGGCCACTGCGGAGGATCTTGCCGAAGCTTTGGAGAGCCACCGTTCCGACGTCGTCGTGCTGATCGAGCGCGGTTCAGATCTGACGCCTGCGCAGGTGGACGCCCAATTGCTTGATGCGGGCCGAAGCACTCCGCTCTTGGTGATGACCGATCGCCCGGAAGAGGAGCGCGTTGCCGATTACGAAATGGGCGCCTATGCGGCCATTGGGCACGATTCGAATGATCTCGCGAGAATCCTGGTGGTGCGTGCGCGCGAGCATTTCCTGGTGAGGCAGAAGCAGGTTCGGGCGGAGACTCAGCTTCAGGAGGCCGAGAAGCGCTGCGCACAACTCCTCGATAATTCTCGCGACGCCATTGCCTATGTCCACGAAGGAATGCATCTCTACGCTAACGAGTCCTGGCGGGAGCGCTTTGGGATTGAGGACCCGGATGACGTCGAGGGCTTGCCATTGATGGACTTGGTGGCGCCGGGTGCTCGCGATGATCTGAAGGCTTTCATGCGCAAGTTCCAGGTCAGCGGGAATTCGGGATCGGTCAGCCAGGTCATGCGGCTCCAGTCGTATGACGGCGAGGAGTTCGAAACTGACGTTCGATTGTCCGCTGCGAATGTCGACGGAGAAGACTGCATCCAGGTGCTTTTGGGCGCCGGGGAAGAAGATCCTGCGCTTGCAGGAAAGGCCGATTTCTTCTCACAGCGCGACCAGGTTACGGGGATGTACAACCGGCACTTCTTTGCGGAGATGGTTGAGGCCGCCCACCAAAAATCGGCGGCATCAGAAAAGCCCTTCGCTTTGGTCACCTTAGCGGTTGATGGATTCACTGAGATCCGCGCCAACATTGGGCTGTCGACCAGTGACCTGTTGCTTGCCGAGATTGGAAATATGATCGATGAGCATTTTGGCGACCCGTCCGTCACCGCCCGCATGGAGGGTGAGCACTTCGGATTGCTGATCCCCGACACGCGAAGGGGCGAAGTCGAGGAACGGGTACTCGCACTGATGGGCGCTGTTTCGGGACGCATCTTTGATTTTGATGGCAGCTCCGTGGAATGTACGCTTTCGGCCGGTGCGGTGATTGCGGATGAGGCCTCGTCGGACGCGGAGTGCCTTCTGTCGCTGTCGGATAAGGCCCTGCAAGACTCGGTGGCCAGTGAAGGGCCCAAGGTGTGCTTCTTCCGCCCGGAAGAAGGTGAAATCACTCAGGTTCAGTCGGATCAGCAGTGGGCCTCCCGCATCAAGGAGGCCATTGACCAGGGCGGGCTCGAATTGATGTACGAGCCGATCGTGAACATCCATGGGACTGATCGTCCGCGGTACTCTGTGTCCGTTCGCCTCAAGGATGCAGACGGCGAGATCCACGATTCGAGCGCCTTCGTCCCCAGCGCTGAGCGGACAGGTCTCGCGGCGTCGCTTGATCGGTGGACCCTAAAGGCGTCCCTGAAGGCCCTTGCTGATCAGATGAAGGGGAACCCGAGCACGTTGTTCTTCCTTAAATTGAGCGCTGGGTCACTGGTGGATCAAGCCGTCCTTGGGTGGCTTAAAGAAGACCTGGGTGAGACGACCGTGCCCCCGGAAAACGTCGCAGTTGAATTCAAGGAGGCGGCAGTGGCCGCCAATCTTGCACACGCTCGAGAAGTGGCTAGCGGCCTTCGGGAAATGGAGGTCGGTATGTGTATCAGCGAGTTCGGGGGCGGCCTGGATCCGCTGCGACTCCTGCAGCATGTCGAGGCTGATCACCTCAAGCTGGACGCATCCTTCACTGAGGGCCTCGCAAGTGGCGGAGAAGGAGGCCAGGTCGAGATGGAAGAGATTTCCAAGACCGCCCAGGAGCATGGCAAGAAACTCATCGTCCCATGCGTAGAGAACGCTGACGTCCTGGCTGATCTGTATCGGTTGAACCTGGGGCTCGTTCAAGGTCGCTTCTTCAGGGGTGCGGAGCCTTCTTTGGACTTTGAGTTCGCGTAGAGAAGCGGGCCGTATCGAATCCTGAAGTGCCTCGTGAGGCCCCGCATTGCGGGGCCTCATCGCTATGCCCGGAAAGGTCTGTCTATCCATCCGTATCCGAGATGGGGTGGACGCAAAAAGAAACCGCCCTCACGCACCTTGATCCAGGGTGACGTGAGGGCGGCTAGCCCACTACTTGGCCTTTCAGCCGTCTGGGGTTAGTCCTCCTTCAGGCGGTACTCGCACGAGCGGACAACCAGCTCGGTGCCATCGCTCAGGATGTCGGTTCGCATGAAGTGAGCGCCAGGCTGATCTTTGGTTCCCCATGCGGGACCTTCGATCTCGGACTGGGCGCGCTCGCCATTCGCTGACGATGATCGGCCTCCCGCCTGCCCTCCTGAGGACGCGCTTTCCGCGCCGTCCTTTGCGTCACTCGGGTGCCCCCAGGCTGCTTCCCGAGGGGCGGCGGCCGCGCCTTCACTTTCAGCGGCGCCCTGGTTGCCAGCCTGGCGCTGAGAAGCATAGCGCTCACAGCTGAGCGGCTGGGCCGCGCCGTTCTCTCCGAAAGCACGCTGCTGGTCTACAAAGCGGACGAGACCGGAGTCCAGCTCGAATGTAACGGCGGCCCCAATCTGGTCGCCCAGGTGGTCAATGATGTGACCGATGGAACGCTGGTCGCTCCACCAGCGGACTTTCTCGTTGGCCAGAGAGGCGGGCTGAAACTCGGCAGCCCATCCGCCGGGCAGAAGCTCGGTCACCGTCTTCTTGATCTCGGCCTCTTGGGCGAAGCCCTGCACAACTGGGTCAAGCGGGTACGGGTATTGGCGCGCCTCAGCGCCTGGGCCCGGCGCCGGATCCACAATCAAGAAGGACGCATTGGCGGGGGTGGCCGGGGCCGACATTGAGCCGGCTACCACCACCGAAGCGAGTGCGACCGAAAGGATAGAGCCCTCTCGCCAGAGTACATGGGCGCCTCGGCGGGTTCCGTAGATTTTGCGCCGTGCCAGTCGGAATAGCATTTTCACATTCACCTTTTTGAATTGAGCGATCAGAAGAATCACGGTCGCGATTGCGCTGATGGTCGTCAGTGCAGGCGTGACAATGAGCGGGAGCCAGACAAGAAGGATGCGAAGATCGAGGGCCAAGGACTCGACCCCCATCTTTGGCATCTTGGAAATGTTTCGCCAGTTGCTTGGGTGCATATCAGATCCCCGAAACGACCAAGTCGTAGGTTTCTTTGGTGATGAGGCCTTGTTCGAGCTTGTCTTTCGCGTCCCTCGCCATCGGTAGGCCGTGGAGTTCAACGAGTTGATTCACGTCGCTGATGAGCGTGTCGATCCGTCCGTCCGAAAGCGCCTCACGAACCTCTCGGTTGAACGTCAGGTATTCGCGGATCGGAACGCGCCCACCGTGAGCGCCGCGCGCGAGGTACTGGGCAACGACCATTCGCATATTTGAAACCAGCTCCTTCATGCGCGACTCCCGGGAGCCCTCCGGGAATTCTCCTGTGACGCGTCGCAGGGTCTCGGCAACAGAGTTGGCATGAACGGTGGAGTAGACGAGGTGGCCTGTTGATGCTGCCCGAATGGCCGCCTCAACTGTTTCCCGGTCGCGGGCCTCACCGATCAGAATGATTTCCGGGCTTCGACGGAGGGCGTTCCGAACGCCGGCTGCAAAGCTTTTGACGTGCCGCGGGATCTCGCTCTGGATGACGATTGAGCCGTGACTCTCCACGCTGTCATACACATATTCGATCGGCGCCTCGTAGGTAAGGATGACGCGATTCTCTTCCGGGTCTTCGAGGATCGATCGGACCACGCTGGAGAGCAGGGTCGATTTGCCGGACCCGGTCTCCCCTACTACAAGCACCAGTCCTTGTCGGGGACGGATGTTTTCCTTGACCTCGTTTTCAACGCCAAGATCTTCGATGTGCATCGGATCGCTCTTGATCGATCGCATCGTGATCTGGATGCCCTTGGTGGAGCTCTTTGAGCGAATGCCCACCGCGTTGACACGATACCGATACGACACCTTTCTGGACGCCTGGAAGTCGTGCGATGTGTCGATCTCGTTTCCTCGGTAGACCTCGGCCGCTCCGTTGTCGCCATAGATGAAGTTGATGATCATCTCGACGTCGGCATAGCTGAGGGGAGCCTTCCCGATTGGATACAGGTGACCGTGGAGCTTCACGATCATCCGCATGTCAGTCGAGATGTAGAGGTCGTCAAAACCTTCCAGCTCCTCGAGCTGCTGCAGGATCTCGTTGAGCTCGGGCCCGGAGAAACCGAGCGGAACATTGATCGACCGCTTAAGGAGGTCCGCAAGTGGCTCCTGCGCCTCGTCTACCTGGGGCTCTTCGGTGGTGGCGACTGCTGCTTGGCTCATTCTTGGCTCCGAGAGAGTTCCATCATTCTCATCCGGTAGCTCGGCGGATACAGGCGCTCGATGTCGGGCAGCCTGGGGACCGCCTCCCAGGATGATTGGTCTGGGTTGAGATTGGGTGAAACTTCGATCGTCATGATGCGATCTGAAATCGCCATCTGATCTCCGCCGCCGCTCACCGGGTTGTAGTTCTGATCGACGATCGGCTCCGTCACCATGTTGTGAGAGCGGAGGATGTGGTAGGTGATCATCCCGTGCAGATCCCGGGAGAGGCGCGCGACCTGAAGCTGGAAGATCTCTTCTGCCTGGGCCACGCCCTCCGCCCAGCCCTTCTCCGCACCGCGCACCCATGCGTCATGCTCGGACTTGCTTGTCGGGCGCAACGAGCGGTGAACCGAGCGCGGCTCGGGAACTGGCAGGATCAGGTAGTTCCGCCAATCAGGGGGGTGAGTCACGAACCTCGGCTCAGATAGGATCCGGAAGGTCTTTGAGGCAATCCGGAGGGTCTGACCGGAATCAGTAATGCGGGTGATGCTGTTGGCGTCGGTGATGACCGGCGGCTTGATCATGTGGTTACGCGACTTGATCATCAGGGAGTCGAACTCATAGACCTCGTCGAGCACTTCCTCGAGGCTCATTACCTCCTCAGTAATCTGGTCTGTCCGCCACTTGAGGCCACCCTGAATGCCCGCGGTACGAGCGGCGCTTTCAATCGCGCTCATTCGCAGGCTTGAAGAACGACGCTCCGCATCGGTTCCGTCCCAGTCGCGGACATCCTTCAGATCCCGAAGCATCTGCGGCTCACCGGTATTCGCGCTCCGGCTGCGGGGCGGGACATACAGGTCCACGGTCAGATGCTCGATGGCCTGAGCGGATCGTTCGGCTGATTTTTGGCTTTCTTCTTGGCTGAACTGGAGTGGTTCGCGCTCCCCTTCGGCCTTGTCCTCTTCGCCGGCCGCAGCTGTCGATAGGGACAGCGCCGCCATCACGCCAAATGCGCATAGAGACCGCTTGAACTGGATCATCCCTCATCCACCCCCGGGTACTGCAGCTCGATGAGCCCGGACTCGTGGTCGGTGCGCGGGTGAACGCGAACCTCAGCCTGCTCGGCGACCGATGTTCCCATCTCCCGCACCAGGTCCACCGCGATTCGATTATTGGCGCGAAGGCGAACCATGGGGGCGCTGCCGTGTGGGTTTCCAACTTGCTTGAAGTCGTAGCCAACGAGTCCCGCAACGATCTCGAGAGCACCATCGACCGGCCCGTCCCACTGGAGGCTGATCTCCCGATCCATTCCCGGCGGGACCTGTCGCGCATGGCGATCAAGTAGGGCGTGATCTTCCGCTGACAGGCTCAAGGTCAGGTCAGCGTTCTTGGTTTCGGCTAGCGCCCGGCGAGACTCAGCAATAGTGGATGCCGACTCCATAAGAGACCGCTCGATCTCGGTCGGACCCTCCTGGGGCTTGGGTTCCGGGGTTGCAGTACAGCCCGCAGTGAAGAGCGCGATGGCGGCCGCCAAAACGAGCGGTCGACGTCGGCCTGAGAGGTAGTGCGGGAGTGATTCGGTCATATAAAACCCCTGTTTGTAGAAGCACAAGAAGTATCTCTTAGGAATATACAATAAACCAAAGGGGCCAGCAATAAAGGACGTACAGGGGATTCCCGGGTTTTGGGCGTAAATCGTGCACGCTCAAACAGCATCACCTAAGGACAAAGCCCTAATGGAAGGTCCGGCTTACCTGGGCGGCTCGAAAAATGGGGGCTGCGGGGTGCCAGAAATTGACCCGGAGTGCCAGAAATTGACCCAGCTCGAGGGAGGGGGCTGCGTACTGTCGCCCTAAAATTGACCAGGAGTGCCAGAAATTGACCCGGAGTGCCAGAAATTGCCCCAAAGGCCGGAATGCCCGGCCAGCAGTGATCCGCGGTGGCTCACGTACAAGAATGCGCGTGACTCGAGCGCCCGCCCTCCCCCGCCAGGCCGGCCGTTATCGGCTTGGGTTGTGGCGGCGCAAACGCAATGGCTGGGCGGTCCATGTGGGGGTGTCAGCGGCCCGACTGCCGCGCGCAGAGGCCGACAAAGCCGAGGGGCCAGAGGTGTTACCAGGGGTGCTCGCTGGGGCGGACAAAGGGTGCAGGCCTCTGCGCGGAGAGGCCCGCGCGGAGGGGTGATCAGGGGTGGCTTGCTCGAGCCCCCGGAGGTTGCGTGTGACAGTTAACGTGACAACGGTAATAATACCAGAGCAGAAAAACAGGTTGACAGAGGGAGTTCACGGATGACCGTCAAGGATCAAGCTGCAGGGGATCCTGCTGCGATCGGGAGCGAGCCTCCGTCGTATCGATCGACAGTGCAAAAACTGGTGAAGCGATACGGCAGGGAGAAAGCGAAGGGAGAGAGGTGGACACCAAAGAGCGAGAGCGAATGGATAGATGTAGCGGAATGGCTGAGGGATGAGGTAAGGCAGGGAATCTCATTCAATACGTGGAAGCTCTACCGCTGTGCGATTAGAGCAGCAGCGGGATCGGGGGAAGAAGTAAGCAAGATCGTCGGGGGGCCGGCTGCGAACAAGAAGGGAATGATCGAGAAACAAGGGTCGGCACTCAGGAGGAAGTATCTAAGCGCGGAAGACTTCGCAGCGCTTGAGAAGTATCTAAAGAAGTCGCGATCAGAGTTCGCGAGGGACGTCCTGATTTTCTTGGCGGCGACCAAGGTGACCGGGCTGCGGCCGGCCGAATGGGTTGATGCGAAGTGGGTGCGCGAGGAAGTGGAAGGCGTAGGCCTGGAGTGCGTGAGGGTTCGAAGCAGGAAGCGCACGAACGCGGCGAAGGTCGCAAAGATACAGGGTCTCGAGATCCCGTTCCTGCCGGAGAGGTGGGTGCCGGTCGGCCACCTGGACGAGCACGAGCAGAGGATTGTGCTTCACCAGATCAAGGAGGCGAATCGTCAGCATGAGAACGGGACGTGGGAGGAGTTCTACGAGCGGTGCCGTTACGTGTTGAGTCGGGCGTCTGTGGCGGTGTTTGGTTACGAGGCAGAGAGGGTGACGTTCTATTCGGCCCGCCACCAGTACGCGGCCACGCTCAAGCGGAGTGGGCTGAGTCAGTTGTCTCAGATGTTGATCGTGGGGCACACATCGGACGCGACGGCGCGACACCATTACGGCCGGACGGTGAAGGGGGAAGCGAGCGTCTTGGCGGAGGACGAGGTGGCGGACTTCGACCGGATGATTCGGAGCCTGAATGGTTTTGGGATCTTGAACGATCGGCCACAGGGACCGCGGGAGGATTCGGTATTTTGATCGGGGTCTGTGTAGTGGGGTCCGCATCCAATTGGGATCGTGTGGCGCCCTACTCTCTTTTGGGCTCGTTCTGTTCCGGCTTCATTCGGGGCTGATTCCGTCGGGTCGAGCTCGAGCTGATCGGTTTCTGCGGCAGGAATCGTTTGTTTTGAGATCGGGTGTTTTTGGTGACCGGGATTGCGAATCCGCTGATGCGTGATCTCGTGCTGTTTGGGCTCTGCTGGCTGCGCCGTGGGGGCGCCAGTTCGGGTCTCCGCCTTTCTGGGCTCTCTTGTTCTGAGATCCTTCTTTCTCGGTATCGTGATTCTGAAACCGGGTGATTCTGAAACCGGGTGATCCCGAGGTCTATCGTTCGCGATCTCGTGATTCTGAAACCGGATAAGTGGGCTCGGTTTGCCTGCCTCGTTCGTCCTGAAACCGGGTAATTCCGAAATCCTTCTTTCTCTCTCGATCTCGTGCTCCCGAGACCGGGCAATCCCGAGACCGGGCAATCCCGAGACCGGGCAATCCCGAGACCGGGCAATCCCGAGACCGGGCAATCCCGAGACCGGGCAATCCCGAGACCGGGCAATCCCGAGACCGGGCAATCCCGAGACCGGGCAATCCCGAGACCGGGCAATTGGTCTCAGCCTGCCTGGCCTCGTTCATCCTGAAACCGGGTGATTGGGATCGGCATACCTGGATCCGTTCGTTCTGGGTTCCTCTCGTTCTGACCCCTTTTCGCTGGTTCTCTGTGGCGCGTGTTTCGGGCTCGTGCTTTTGCGGGCCCGACGGGGTGATTTCGGAGTGATTCGGCCCCGATGGTGTGATTCCGCGGATCTGCCCTCTTCTCGCGTGCTCCCGAGCGATCTCAAGGGGCGGAATTAGCCTGTATTCGAGCCTTTTTCGCCAACGGAGTGGCTGAGGGCGATTTCGGGGGAATTGGCGCTCTAAATCGAAATCTGCGGTGATCGGGGTCTTCCCGGGTGGGGGTCTCGCCACCCACTCCGCAGACACCCAGCTTATTGAGAACTGTTCTCTTTGCGGTGTCTCCTGATTCCGGGATCCGTTTATTGATGCGGCTCCTGGCGGGGTGCTCTCGGCGCGGTGCGTAACCGCTATCCCGAGTCCTGACTCTTACGGTGCACTTTTTGGCGCCCTCTCCTCCCCGGGTTGGGATCTCCTAATCCTCATGGTGCCGATTCTGGTTCGAGAACTGTTCTTATTAGCGGACCCTCTCCTGGCGTTCGAGATCGGGGGTCTTCGGTCTCTTGGGTATCGAGTCCGGATTGGGGTGGGCCCGGACGGTGCGTGTCTGAACTTGTTCTGGGGCCGGGGTTTGAGAGCTCCCCATCGAAGGCTGTCGGGATTCGCTCGATGTCGCCCTCTTTCGCGGTGTTCAGGAGGATTCAACAGGTATGGCCACCTGGTGTATTCGGGTCTCGTGGAATGTGCCTGGCGGAATGAGGGGGCTTTGATTGATGGTTTCTATGGGATGCGGGCCACGCCCGGGGGCGCGATGGAGTTCATCTAAGAATGATGTTGGTTTTCATGGTCCCGGATAGGGGTTTGGGGCCGTGATATTGGGGACTCTTTGTGTTATCTGATACCCCTCTTGCTTATATGCTGCATTGGGTTTGCGCCTTCTTTGGATCGGGACCCCAAAAAAAACTAGAGTGATTTTTCTCATGCGATCTCCTCTGTCGCGCGCGGCATGTGGTCGTTTTCGATGAAATCCCCATACATTGCTGGTGATATTGCTGATTCAGGTGGGGTCGATTTGGCGTGATAACAAGGAAATTGATCTCGCTATAAAGAGCGCAAGTGATATTGTGATTTCATGCGTCTTAATGTGTTCTAGGGTCCTGTTTTCAGTGGCCGCATTGAAACCTAGAACGTGTCTACTATAATGCGAGTCACATTGTCATGTAGTCCATCAGAAGAGGGAGTCACGCAGGACTCCGAATTGAAGGACGAAGAACAAAGAGGCTCCGGAATCGAGACGCCATGAGCGGTTCTGCTGGATCTGCATCGATGGGATTCGGTGGTGTTTTCGTGCCGCTTTAGGTCTGCTCACCCGGGGGCACGGGGCCGGAATTGGCGGTTCATGATTTTAGATAGAACGCGCCCATTTGGGCGTGCCAATAAGAAGAGCATCAGGAGGTTATAAATGGACGATAATTTGGGAGATCTGGTGAAAAACCTAACACCGGAACAGCTTCGCCAGCTGGCGGACGAACGCGAGCAGGAAGAGAAAGAGGCAAAGCGCGCCGAGATCGAGGCCTCCCTCAAGGCGGCCAAGGACGAGCGTCGCGAGATCAAGAAAGAGCACCGCACGCAGAAGCGCGAACTGCACGCTCGACACCGGAAGGAGGAGCGCGCGCTGGAGCGCGATCAGCAGTCGGATCTTCAGTCGGTCGAGAAGAAGATTGAGCAGCTCGAGCTGTTGCTCGGTATTCGGGCGGGTGTGAAGCCGAAGCCCAAGGGTGCGACCCGCCGGAGGAATCCGAACGCTGCGGGGACCAACGAGATCCTCGAGCTGATGCCCCAGAATGAGGCTCTTTCGCTCAATGAGATTCGTCGGCGCCTTGCGGCGGCCGGCCACGAAGAGCCGCGCCACCTGGCGCAGGTGATGAGTTACCTGAAGAGCACCGGGCGCGTAGATTCACCGCGTCGTGGGCATTACTGCCTGGCGGGGGATGAGGCGAACCATCAGGCGGCCTAGCCTGGTGGCGTTCTCGCGAACCCCTTCACAAATAGCCGGCTCGAGGATGTCCTGGGTCGGCTTTTTTGTCGCCATGGCGCGCTGACCGTGTTACAAACCACGCCTCCACCTTGGTTCGCAACCGGGCTCGCTGCGCCGGTCTGCAGGTGGATTGCAAGTGCGAATATGCACCCCTGGGCATACAAGGGAGGGGTATATGAGGCTAGCCGTATCGAGTAAGTGCAAAGCCCTGTGGCGACCGTTTGATGCGGTCGATCATCGCAGCTTTGCGACCGGGCTTGACCGGGCGCTTCGGGCGCTTCGGGCAGACCAGGCCCCCGAATACCAAGGTGAACCCGTTGCCCTCTACTTCCGCTTTGATCCCGCGGACATGTGGTACCCCGTCCGCGCGTCTTCGGTTCCCATGGTCAAGGTGAGAGAGTCTGATCGATTTCGCGCGCCAGAGCTATGGGCAACCTGTGTCGAAATCCACCGTCGCACGGCCTCGATGTTCGCGATGATTCGGGATGATGTTGCCCCGGCTGTGGACGATGAGGCGGTCTTTGCGCATGAGCATCCGTCCCTCCCCTCTTCTGGTCCAGGTTCAGTGGAGCGCCCCTCCCTGGGGGATAGCGGACCAAAAGCGCCCCGTGGGCGCCCCCACGGGAAGCTACGACTGGTTCGGTAGGCGGGGTCATTCGGACACGGCGTGATCGTGCCCCGGAGGATCGGGCTACAGGCGGCGGGTCTTGTGCTGGATGATCTCGCAGCCCAACAGGGTGCCCAGTCGGCCCCACAGTTCCAGTTGATCACCAGACTCGAGCTCATGCTCGGGAAGCGCCTCGATGGGTTCGGGCGTGACGCGCGATTGACTGTGTAGTGTGCGAGGCGCCCCCTTGGTGGTGAGCTCCACGCGCGCAGTCGCCTCCTCCATGTAATCCAGGAAGTCCTTCTCGTGCGGTGTGGGCGTCGAGTGTTGAGTGGCGCCGAGAATGCGGTCGATAATCCTGATCATGGGATAGCGAATGCATTGTGGACGTAGCGCTCGAGCTCCAGGTACTCGTTCAGCATGTCGATGCGCTCTTGCCGGTTCGCCTGGCCCCAGATCCCCTCTTTGCCGAAAAAGAACATCTCCACGCTATCGCCCGGGTAGAGCCCGGCCTGATGGATCAGGACATTCAGGTGGCCCCGAAAGGTCTCGGAGTGGATGGAGTCGCAGGCCACCAGGGCGTCCTGGCAATCCGCCAGGAGTGCGTCCAGGTTGGGTAGCCGGAGGTGGCCCGGGTCGCCCCCATTTGCCAGGATCTCGGAGGACGCCTCCAGTGCGGTGAGGCTTTTTTGCTGGTCATGGCGAATGATGAAGAGCGAGTCGCCAAGGGCGGATTCTGATGTGGGGATCGCCTTAATGGCCTGACCCAGTCGATCCGGGCTATCGGAATAGACCGTCATCGTAACGGTATGGGCATAGATCCGGTCATGTCGCGCTGCCTGAGTGTTCTCGCTCATCTGTCGCCCCTTTCTCCCTGGATATGAGTGCGGGCTGAGGTGTCCCTCGCCCGCGATTGATGTGCCTGGCGCGTGCGTGGGCCTGATTACAGCCGGAACCGATGAATGTGCTCGCGCAGGTCAGCGGCCTGGTCCGCCAGGCTTCGGGCAGTCGTCTCGAGGAGGTCCGCCCCCTTGCTGTGCTCGGAGGCCTCTTCTGTGACGCCCTGGAGGTTTCGGTTCACCTCCTCGTACACCACCGACTGCTCTTCTGTGGAGCTCGCGATGTGCAGGTTCATCTCCTCGATCGAAGAGATGGAGGTCTCCAGTTGCTGCAGTTGCTGAAGCATCGCGGTGATGTCCCCTTGAACCTGGGCCGCCCCCTCTTCGTTTTCGTTCAGGGCTGACACCGCGGATTCGGCATCGGCCTGCAGGGACTTGACCGTGGCACCGATCTCGTCAGCTGCTTCGTTCGTGTGATGCGCAAGCTTTCGGACCTCGTCCGCCACCACGGCAAAGCCCCGCCCCGCCTCTCCGGCGCGTGCAGCCTCGATGGCGGCATTGAGCGACAGCAGATTCGTTTGTTCGGTGATTCCCTGGATGAGGGCGACGATGTCCGTGATCTTGTTGGTCTGGTCAGCCAGGGCTTTTACGCGCTCGGACGATCGGCCGATGCTGTTGGCGAGATCGTTGACCTGGAGGCTCGACTCTCGCGCGCGTGTGCTGGTGGTCTCGGCTTGAGACTTCCCTTCGCTCGCGGAGATTGACGCCTGCTCGGTGCGCTCGGCGACGCTGTGGGCGGTTGCGTTCATCTCGTTCATGGCCGCTGCCACTTGGTCGATCTTCTGCTGCTGAGCGCTCGATCCCGACTTTGCCTGGGTGGCGTTGGCCGATAGAAGGTCCACGGCTTCGGAGAGAGCTTCGGCCGAAGACGTCACATCGCGCACCAGGTTCGATAGATGGCCTTGCATCTCGTTGAAGGCCTCGCCCAGCTGACCAAGCTCATCCTTGGATGCGACCGGAATGGGGCTTTGGTTGAGCTCGCCCCTGGACATCGAGCGAGCGCGATCCCGCAAGGCCGAGATCGCCCGGGTGAGGTAGCGCCCAAATGAGGATGCGACCAGGAGCGCAATGAAGGCGCCGGCGGCTGTTGTCGATGCAATTACGAGATTCGCCGTTGCGCGCCCATCTTCTGCTCGAGCCAGGAAATACTCGCGCTCGTCCTCCAGGATCCTGGTGAAGCGATCGAGCCCTGAGGCCACCTCTTCGAGAGCGACCAGGGTGCGGTCGCTATAGGTGGAGGCGGCCTTGTCGGTCTCCCCTCGCCCCATGCTGGAGGTGATGGCGTGCGCGCTCATGTGAAGGCGGTAATGGGGTTCTTCCAGGCGATCGAAGGCCTCGCGGAATTCCGGGCTTGCCTGGTAGTAGGCATCGGACCCCTTGAAGTCGTAGTACCACTGCCCGAAGTTGCAACGGCGGTGATCAAGTTGCCCCTCGAAGGGCTCATTCGTGATGAGACTGGAGCCCAGGTTCAATGACCAGCGGACATGGTCGACCTCCAGCTGTGTCTGGCGTCGGAGTTCGTCCATGACCTCGAGGGCCGCGGTATAGCGCTCCCCCTGGGTGTGCGAGGAGAGGTAGGAAACGCCCGCGATCGTTCCGGAAAGTGCGATAAGGAATCCGAAGACCAGGAATAACTTGAAGCGGATGCTGGCATTGCGAAAGATGATCACTGCGGTGTTTCCCTGTGGGGTTGAGATTGGGGTTTGAGCGTTCAGCTGCCTTCAGGTCGCGTGCGGCCGAGCAAGGACGAAATAGCCTGGAAGGATGAGCGCGAAAGCGGCCGCCCATCCGATCAGTGAAGAAAGCATCACTTTGAGAATCCCGAATACCAGCCGTGCCGTATCGACGTAGTCGGCTTGGATGACCCCGATGATGTCGACGATGCCGCCGACCAGAGCCCACCAGAGGCCTGCGTACAAGCCGGCCGCCAACCCGGAGATCATCAGGGTGCCCCCTAGGACGAGGCGTACCATCACCGGCGCGGTCAAAGTGGTTCTCCTGTGGTCGTGGCGCCCTGCGCACCCGACAGCAACGGAAGTTGCCACGAGACCGTGTGGCCAGTTCTGCAGACCGTATCCGGGCAGTCGGTTGCGACATGCTGGTCAAACGCCTGCGCCACGGCCTCCTGGTGGTGCATGGAGTGCGCGTCCTGGATGGAATTCAGGCAGTCCGCCTGCCAGCTGGACCAGGTCACGGGTGTGATGTCTTGATCGCTTACTGTCTTCCGGACTTCACCGCGGGAAAGCCTGCAGTTGCGCGCGTTCAGGGCGACTTCCTGGCTGATGGATCCGCTCTCGAACTGTCCGATATCAACCGTGTGGACCTCCACCCAGGTGGAGAGCACGTCGTTGATATAGCGATCGTTGGAGGCCGGTGGCGACCAGGAAAGAAATAGCCCGATCAGGCCGGTCGCGACTCCTAGGGATGCGGCAGCGGAAAATGCCGTGCGCAAGTGATTCGGGCGGCGCCTGGATAGGTGTCTCACAGCGAGGTCTCAGATGTTTATGGCGGGTGCATATAATATATCAATTACGGAATAGCATTCCACGGGCACAAGATAGTCTGGGCTCGCAATAGGCCGCCGGCCCGCCCTTTGAGGCGATCGTGGATGAAACCAAGAGAGGGGTGCTGCGCGGTGAAGCGGCAGGATCGGGGGTGAGCCCTACCCTGCCGCGTTAACAGGTAGTCGAGTTACCGGAGGGGTCCGCTCGCCCAGCGCACGAGACCGAACAGCGTGCCGAAAACCAGACCTACGAAAGCGCCCAGTACCAGACCCGGAATGGCCTCCGGAACGATCACGGCCGCTGCCAGCATCAGGATGACCGATGCGCTTAAGGCGAGCGCCAGATGGTTCATTGGAATCTCCGAATCCCAGTCGCTGCTGTACGCACCAACGCCGATATAAGAAGCAATCGACACCAGCACGGAAGTGGCACCGGCGAGGAACTGCGGCCATCCATCATTCAGGAGCCCAAAGGCGAACCAGTCCCAGGCATACAGGACCAGGAACATAAGGGTCAGGGAGCTGGCGCCCTGCATCATGAAGCGCTTCCAGCGGGCATATTCTTTCTCGTTCACGTCCCAGGGCGTAGCCATGCTGGGTTCCGGGCCCATCTGCTCCGGGGCCGGCTCGCGGGACGTGATCTGATTGGGGTCCATGTTCGTCATATCGACTTCCTTTCAAGCGCGTAGTGCCCGCCGCCCGCTGGGCGGGAAGCGTCTGGCGTTAATATCGGATGCGATTCCAGCGCGCTGGATCGCCTAGCAATCGTTGGTGGATGGCGCTGTTTTATGTCGCCATTCAGACTATGATTCTATTTTATACTAGGCGTATGACGAAAACAAGGCTTATAGGAGTTTATATCTTTTAGGCCGTCAGGGGTTCGCAGGAGTGGGCAGCGATTTCCTGCTCGCAGACGTCGCAGGTGCTGTGGTGCGATTCGTGACCGCCCTCATCCACCCATGAGCGGCCGCATTCTCGGCAGTGGTGGTGCGTCTTGAACCAGCGCTCGCCGGTGTCCTCTTCTTTTTCGAAAGGCCCACACCGGCTTTCGGGTTTCTGTGGCTCGCATTGGGGGGCGCCCTCCCCGTCGGAAGGGGTCTTGCCATAGACACGGGAGACGACCTGGTTACGCCCGCTCTTCTTGGCCTCGTAGACGGCTTTGTCCGCAATGCGCAGGAGCTCATTGAGTCGGCCGCGGTGACCCGCCGGGCAGCAAGTGACACCAAAGCTTGCGGTTACGTGCAGACCGGATGGCCGCAGGGCTTCCAGCTGTCGGCGGATCTCCTCTGCCCTGGCATGCGCATCTTTCAGCTTGCACTCGGGGAGCAGAACCAGCAGCTCTTCGCCGCCAAAACGCACCGCGATATCGGTGTCCCGGATGGACGAGCGCAGAAGGTCGCCTACCGCCATGAGCACCTCATCACCGATCAGGTGGCCATGGTTGTCGTTGATCTGCTTGAAGTGGTCGATATCCAGGAGGATCGCGCTAAAGGAGGAATCGCCGTTCTGGCTCTCGGAGAGCGCGCTGAGGTTCTTCTCGGAGAGCACGTTGCGATTATTCAACCCCGTAAGCGGGTCTACCATGGCCATGTCGTAGAGACGCTGGCGCTGCTCTTGGACCTCGTCGAGGAGTTTTCGGGTTGTCAGCAGATTGCCAAGGCGCGCCCGAACCTCATCTTCCATGACAGGTTTCGTTACGAAGTCATTGACACCGAGGCGAAACAGCTCTGCGCGTCGATTCTGATCGTCCAGTCCGGACATGGCCACGATTGGGAGCTCGGTCTTGTCGGGGAAGCGCTCGCGCAGGCGGCTGACGAGGCCCATGCCACTGATATCGCCCTCCACCAGGATGTCGGTCAGCACCAGTGACCATCGCGCGTCATCGAAGTCGTCCAGGGCGTCTGCGGCGCTGGTGTAGTGCGCTACTTCGAGCCCCATATCCTTGAGCACCCGGATCATGACGTGGGCGACCGTGGCGCTGTCTTCTACATAGAGCACCCGTCCGTCATAGGAATTCTCGATCGCGCGCCCGTAGCGTGCGGCCTGCTGGAAGAGATCGCGGATGTTGCTCTTGTCGTGGAGGTCGGTAACGCCGGCCTCGAATGCCTCCTGGCGGATGTAGTGATCGCGCTTGGAGGTGAGCAGGATCACCGGAAGGTCGTGCCCGTTGCTGGTTTTGCGAATCTCCCTGCACAGCTGAACGCCGTCCATATCCGGGAGGCTGATGGATGCGCACACCAGCTGGAGGTCGCTCTCCTTTTCGATGACCGCGAGACCCTCGGCGCCGCTGCTGGCCATGATCGGCTTATGCCCTGCCGCGAGCATCATGCGAGACCATAGGGCCCGAAACACTCGAGAGCTATCCACCACCAGAATTTTCATTAACGCGCGACCCTTTGATGATTGCTTGTGCGGGCTCTTTTAGAGAACAAGACCCATATCGCAAATGCGGCACAGAATAGATCATATAAGATAATTCAGGGGCCTCGATAAGGCAACGGAATCGCATCCGGAATTCGCATGTTCAGGCCTGTATATGAACTGCCCTGGAATTCCTGAAGGAACCCCGTGAGGTGTGCTCGCTCCTGGATGGGGCGCCACCACCGCACGGGGGGTGTGATGCAGAGGGCGTCCTGCGGTTAACGGTTGAGCTGGCGCTGAACCTGAGGGCCGCCGCGGCTTCGGGTGTAGGCGGCGGCATCCCGGAACCATTGCTCGGACAGTTGCGGGTCGGACAGGTTACGGATGCAGGTTTCGAGCTGCTGAGCTGCGAATGCGTCCGGTGCCTGTTGGGCGCCCCCCAGAGACGAAAGATCGGCATCCCACGCCTGCATCATGACCATGTAGGACAGCTGCGAGGCGGGTTGACGGATGTCGGTGGTCGGGAGCACCCCGGACTCGGCTTCTGAGCGACTCAGGCCGCCCACACGAGCCGCCATTGATGAGCGGGCCAGGGTTTCCGTGAATGCGCAATCTTCCGCGACGGAGGCTTGGGCGTCAGAGGCGAAAGCAGGCACCAGGCCTGACAGGACGACCCCTGCAGCTGCGGCGAGAACAATCTTCATGGGCCCTACTCCTTGGTTTCTTATTCGTTAAAAGCACGCTTTGTAGGCGATGACTCTCGGTGGTCCTGAGCGCGAGCCTTTGGTTCGAGTGCTATTGCATGTCGACGCTCACCTACCGAAAGGCTACCAGCACATCGATCCAGAGGGCGCACCGTTTCGGGTGGCGGACCCGCCGGAGGACTGAAGCGAGATGCTGGTGCAGGCATCGCGTGTCTGCCGATCCTGGGGCGTTGCAACCACGGTGAACCGGGATCCGCTCGCGGACTCGATGTGCACACGGTAGTGGCCGTCGGTTGAGTCGATCACATCGCTCGAGTAGCCAAGCTCCGTGAGACCTTCGGCGTACTGCGGGTTGTTGAGCCGGTGACGCCCCTGCTCCATCTGGATGCGAAGCAAGGCCTCATGGGCATCGGACCGCTGAGCCTTCAGGACATGGTTCTGGTAGGACGGGTAGGCAATCGCGGCCAACAGCCCGATGACCGCGACCACGATCATGACCTCGATCAGGGTAAAGCCGGCCTGGCGATTTCGGTGTTCCATTGGGTGGTCCTTTGTTCTGCGGGGTGAGATGACGATGGGATGGCGCTGGCCGAGTGGTTCGGAATAAAGGTTCCGAACGGTTCGGATCATTCTATAAACGGTAGCACTTATGCAATTCTTCTGGAACCTAGGCATTATAATGGGCCCTGTACAGACGGATTCTGGAAGGCCTCTTCATGCCTGGAGTGAAGCAAAAGCAAGGATTCACGCTCATTGAGCTCATGATCACGATTGCCGTTTTGGCGATCCTGATGATGCTCGCAACCCCGGTACTAAATATGACCGAGCAGCGGCGCGTGATCGGCGCGGCCGAGAGTGCGCTCAGTCAGATTCAGGCCGTGCGCAGCGAGGCGATTCAGCAGCGTCGCGACATGTACTTTCGCAGCGAGGTCAACGGTGACCAGTGGTGCCATGGCATCTCCGAAGAGCCGGGCTGCAGCTGCATGGAAGGCGCGTCCAATGCCTGCGAGATCACGATTGCCGGCGGGGAGGACCCGGTAGAGCGGGCAACCCGGTCGGATCAATTCAGCCAGGTCTCCATGACGGGTGACCAGGAGCTCCGTTTCAGCCACATCCGCGGCACCGTGAGCCGCGTTGGAGCCCCAGGCAATCAAGCCCTGGCGGAACCTCTGGTGTTCACCTCGGCCTCGGGAAATGCATCCATGCAGGTCGACATCAACCTAATCGGGCGTCCTCGCGCCTGCGGTATCGAACGCGGGCTGGGGGCCTACAACCAATGCTGAGCACGAGCCGGTCTTTGGCGGCACGACGGGGCCGGCCGCAACAGCGGACCGTCGCGCGGCAGCAGGGTTTCACCCTGGTAGAGCTGATGGTGGGGATGGTGGTGGGCCTGATCGTGATCTCGGGCGTCATTGCGCTCTACATCACGGTCATCCAGGGGAGTGCCTTTGCCACACGGGAGGCACGCCTGACGCAGGAGACGCGAATCTCCATCGACTTCATGACCGATGACCTTCGTCGGGCCGGATACTCGCATTCGGAGAGGCTCCGCGAGCAGGAGGATGGGCCAGTCATCAACCCGTTTATGGAAGACGACCTGAACATCGCGATCCATGACGGGGGGCAGTGCATCCTTCTGAGTTATGACCCGACCTACAGCTACCGGGTCACGGATCCAGGCATCACCCTCGCCCACGACCTCAGCGATCTGTGGGGCGACGAGGAGGAAGAGCGCTCCCAATTCGTATTTGGGTATCGGCTGAGCGGGAACGAGATCCAGATGCTCGTGAGCCCTGTTCGCAACACTCTCGATTGCAATGCTGGTGAATGGGCGTCCCTGACGGATCCGCTAACGACCAATGTCACAACGCTCGATTTCGATGCGAGCCCATCTCGGTGCATGGAGGTGCGCAGCGATGGGTCGACCACGGTTGGCGATGTGTGCCCCTCCGGAGAGGGCCTCGAGGAAGGATCCGTTCTGGCGGAAAACCGTCGTATCACGATCTCCCTGGAGGCGGAGCACACCCAGGATAGCAATACCCGCGTCCAGTACAGCAATACCGTGAGCGTACGCAACGTTCGCATTACCGAATGACCGCGAATCAGAGAGCACACCGCATGAATAAGCCCCGTCTGCCCTATCGGCTCCGGCGACGCCAGGAAGGAATCGCAACCCTTTTGATCACGGTAGTGATCCTGGTGGCGGTCACCTTGACACTGGTGTTTACGGCGCAAACGGCTGCGCTCGAGCAGCGCATGTCGGCGAACGAGGTGCGCATGAAGCAGACCTCGAGTGCAGCTCAGGGCGGCCTTGAAAAGGCCATGGCCCACATGCAGTCGAGCAGCACCCCGACCCTGATCGCATCGGGCGCGAGTGACCCCAGGATTTACCGCGCGACCTTTCTGGATCCGGATGCAATGGACGCCCCAGAAGTGTCGGGCATTGACAGTGTTTGTCCCGCTGAGCCCGCCAACTTTCCAGGGCCCGCAGCAGAGGGCCTCATGCTCCAGGAGGGCGACAATTTTCGGGATGCCACCATCGTGTCCTGCGGGTGGAGTGATGACCTGGCGGCTCGAAAGGTGGTCGTTCTGCGCATGAAGGCTGGCCCTGCAATGGCGAACCCGCCGAATAACCCGCTGGTCGCTCGAGGTGGACTGGATATGCGGGGCTCGGCCTCCGTCTACAACGCCTACGAGAACACCACGATTCGATCGGGTGGCGGCGTATCAATCTCGGGAGCGTCTGGAACGACCTTCACTCGACACCGGGATGCGCCGCGGCCGTCTGATTCGGATCCGGTTCCTGCACCGGGCGATTCCATTTATCAGCTAGACAGCCAACAGGACGACCTTGGCCTGGGGGTGATCGACCGAGACGACAATTTCGCTCTCACCCAGGATCAGTTCTTCGAGGCCTTCATGGGCATGAGCAAAGAGGACTTCAGGAACACCCAGGTGCCGCCGGAGAACGTGCACAGCAGCGGAGAACTCGCCCTCGGCGAAGATGCGCGTGGCCAAGTGCACTGGGTGGAGGGGGATGTCCGCCTCCTGGGTCAGATCGGCGATCGCGACAACCCTGTGATCTTGGTAGTCGATGGCGATGTTACTGCCCGCGGCAATTTCGACGATTTCCATGGCGTGCTGTACGTCATGGGCGACCTCGAAGCCACGGGGAACCCGAATTTCTACGGCTCCGCCGTCATTGAGGGAATGGCGGAGGTGATCGATGAATCGGACCCGCACTTCATTGCAGGGACGCCGAATTTCATCTTTGACCCCGTGGCAGCTAGCGGTGGCGCCAACATCGGGGCGCGCTCGGTCGTGTCCGGATCCTGGCGTGATTGGACCTCTTATTAATCGATTGCTGGTGCGCTTGGGCCGCCCCTGCCCCGCGTACACCGAGAACCCAGGAAGGCGTAAGCATGAAGCAGGATTATCGAGTCAAACAAAGTGGAATCACCCTGCTGGAGGCGCTGATTTCGTTGGTGGTGATTTCGGTGGGCGTGCTGGCGATTGCCAAGCTCTACGGCGAAATCATGGCGAGCACAGGCGAATCGAAGGCTCGCGCCGAGGCGATTCAGATTGCGGAATCGCGAGTCGACAGTCTACGGAATGCGTTGAGCCAGGATGACCTGGTACGTGCGATCGATGCCCTGGATACGCCGGAGGGATCGCCGGTCCAGGGGGTTAACGCGAACTTTCACGTCCGCTCTGACGTGGACCCTACCGATGATGCTTCGGGGCAGATTGCGCAGCTGGATGTCGCTGTTCGAGTGGTCTGGGAGGGCATGCGCGAGAACGAAGAGGAGCTGGGCGTTTTGGTGAGCAGCGATGTGCTCTGGAGCCCGCCCGATCATGCCGTCAATCTCGCTCGTGGCACCCTCCCCAGCACGGTCTCTATCCCTGACCCGTCGGGCGAAGGTCGTAACTTTGGGGAGGCGATCGACCCGAGTGAGGCCGACAGCATTGCACCGATTGACGACATGGATCGGAACCTTGAGCGCAGGACGCTTGAGGATCTGCAGCAGATCGTAGACCGGGATACCGGCGAAGTGCTCCTCGAAACCGATAACCAGGAAGGATTCAGCATGGTATCGGGGTTCCTGGTTGGCGTTGGGGAAGGCGCCAGTGATGACGATGGCGGCGGTGGTGGCAACCAAGGCGGCGGCGGTGGTGGTGGCAACCAAGGCGGCGGCGGTGGTGGTGGCAACCAAGGCGGCGGCGGTGGTGGTGGCAACCA
>NZ_KB905157.1 GCF_000378605.1 Thioalkalivibrio sp. ALJ21 | reverse complement strand
CCGTAGTTGAAGACGTCGATCGGCTCGCCCGCCAGGATCTTCCGGGTGAACAGGAACAGCGCCATGTCCGGCCGGCCCCAGGGGCCGTAGACGGTAAAGAAGCGCAGGCCCGTCACCGGGAGCTGGTACAGATGCGCATAGGTATGCGCCATCAGCTCGTTGGCCTTCTTGCTCGCGGCGTAGAGGCTCAGCGGGTGGTCGACGTTATCGTGCACCGAGAACGGCATCGTGGTGTTGGCGCCGTAGACGGAGCTGGAACTGGCGTAGACCAGGTGCTCCACGCCGTTGTGCCGGCAGCCCTCCAGGATGTTGCCGAAACCGACCAGGTTGGTGTCGACATAGGCCGCCGGGTTCTCCAGCGAGTAGCGCACCCCGGCCTGGGCCGCCAGGTTCACCACCCGCTCCGGGCGATGCTCGCGAAACACCCGGTCCATCGCCGTGCGGTCGGCGATGTCCTCGCGAACCTCGGTATAGCCCGGGTGGTCCTGCGTGCGCGCCAGGCGCGCCTCTTTCAGCGAGACATCGTAATAGTCGTTGAGGTTGTCAACGCCAATGACCTCGTCGCCGCGCTCCAGCAGGCGCAGGGAGAGGGCACTGCCAATAAAACCGGCACTGCCGGTGACCAGGATTCTCATGGACGGATCATGTGCCTTATGCCGATGTTAAGCCGATGGGGGCCGGGGCAACCCGCCGTAGGAGGCCAGCCCTCTGGCCGATGGGGCCGGGCCTGGCTCCCCATCGCTCAGGGGGCTGAGCTCCTACAGAGAGAGACGGGCTGAACATATGCTAGCCCCGATCGTCGGGCAGGGTGATGTTCAACTCCAGCACCTCGCAGTCGCCCTCGCGGTCGACGTTCATCTGCACGGCGTCGTCGTTGACCTTCACGTACTTTCGGATGACCTGCAGCAGCTCCTGCTGCATCGCGGGCAGATAATCCGGCCCGCCCCGGGCCGCACGTTCGCGCGCCACGATGATTTGCAGGCGTTCCTTGGCAACACTGGCGCTTTTCTGCCGCGGCTGGCGGAAGTAATCGAAGATGCCCATGGTCAGCCCCCGAACAGGCGTCCGAAGAAGCCCTTCTTCGGTACATCGACAAAGCGAAGCGGGCGCTCCTCGCCCAGGAAACGATCCACTGCATCCTGGTAGGCCTGACCGGCGTCGGATTCCTCGTCCAGCACCACCGGCTGGCCGGCATTCGAGGCGTTCAGCACGGCCTGCGACTCGGGGATCACACCCAGTAGATCGATGGCCAGGATCTCGCCCACGTCTTCGATGCTGAGCATCTCGCCGCGCGCGGCGCGCTCCGCCGCATAGCGGGTCAACAGCAGACGTCCCTGGATCGGCTCGCCGCCCTGTTCCACCTGCCGGGTCTTGCTGGCGAGGATGCCAAGGATGCGGTCCGAGTCACGCACCGAGGAGACTTCGGGGTTGGTGACCACGATGGCCTCGTCAGCAAAGTAGGCTGCCATCAGCGCACCCCGCTCGATACCGGCCGGGCTGTCGCAGATGATGTACTCGAAGTCCTCGGACAGCTCGTTCAGCACGCGTTCCACGCCGTCCTGCGTCAGGGCATCCTTGTCGCGCGTCTGCGAGGCCGGGAGGATGTACAGATTGTCCGCGCGCTTGTCGCGGATCAGCGCCTGTTTCAGGTTGGCGTCGCCATTGATCACATTGACGAAGTCGTACACCACGCGGCGCTCGCAGCCCATGATCAGATCCAGGTTGCGCAGGCCGACGTCGAAATCGATCACGGCCGTCTTATGGCCGCGCAGGGCCAGACCGGTGGCGATCGCGGCAGAGGTGGTGGTCTTGCCGACCCCGCCCTTGCCCGAGGTAATCACTACGATGCGTGCCATGGTGGCTGCTTCTCCTTAGTCGTCGCGCGATGACGTATACAGGACCGAGCGCCCTCTACGCCGCTCGCTCAGATTTCAGCGATCTTGAGGCTTTCGCCCGCGAGTGTCACCAGCCGGTTCTCGCCGCGCTCGGACTCGGCGATATCCTCGGCCACCCGGTAATGCCCGGCGATGGATAACAGCTCCGCATCCAGCCGTCGGCAGAAGATCCGCGCCGTCTCCAGCCCTCGCACGCCGGCGAGTGCCCGCCCGCGCAGCGGACCCAGCACATGGATGTGGCCATCCGCCAACAATTCGGCCCCCGCGGACACCGCGCCGGTCACCAGCAGATCGCCGCCGCGGGCGTAGATCTGCTGTCCGGAACGGACAGGCCGGTCCACCACGCGAGTCGCGCTGTGGACCGCGGGAGCGGCCTCGGTCGCCTTGTCCGCGGATTTCCTGCCCTTCTTGCTCGGCGCCGGCTCCGGGGGCTCGCTTTCATCCAGGGGCACCTCGCCACTGGGCGCGCCACCGCGGCCGCCCAGCTGCAGCACGGGCAATACGTCGAACAGCTCGGAATAGCTCTGCAGGCGCTCGGCGACCTCGCCCGCGTGCAGGCCAATCAGCTTGAAGCCCTCGGCGCGCACCTGTTCGATGGTTGCCTGAAGGTCCGTCTCGGGGGCCTCGGCCACGGGCTCCAGGTCCAGCACGATGGGCATATCACGCATCAGGTCCGGGGCCTGTTCGCGGTGCGCGATCAGCTGCTCGCCGAGTTGCCGGGGGTCGGTCTGGAACACCCGCAGCACCGACACCAGCATCATGCGCCCTTTCAGTTCAATGGTCTGGACGGGACTCGGCGTAGCGCTCATGCGTGCGTAGGGCCCTGCTGTGAGATCGGCGATCGGGAAACTCGGCCTCCGACGCGCGTCGGAACACCGGAAAGATGCGCGCTTTATAGCGCGGACGGGGAAAGCACAGCAAGGGAGTACCAGCGAAATCGGCGCCGGATCGGTGTTTCCTTAAGATCGTGGCGGACCCGGGATCAGCGTATTGGTGCGCCGCGCATAGTCCGCATAGCCCGGCCGCGAGGCATGCATACGTTTTTCCAGTAACGTGACGCCCGACACACGCAGGATCAGGACGATCATCAGGATTGCCGAGGGCAGCGCCCACCAGCCCCCGGCAGCCAGCGCGAGCAAGCCGTAGCCCACCCAGACGACGATCTCGCCGAAGTAGTTCGGGTGGCGGCTGTAGCGCCACAAGCCCTGGTCCATGACCTCGCCCCGCCGTTCAGGATCGGCCCGGAAGCGCGCCATCTGTGCGTCCGCGACCGATTCATACAGCGTGCCTAGCGCCCAGACGGCCGCGCCCAGGGCTGCCAGCGGCCACCAGATGCTTGCGGCATTCGTCACCGCCAGCATCGGCAGGCCGATTACGGCCACCAGCGCACCCTGCAGCCAGAAGATCGTGACCAGGCTGCGCGCGGCGAAGGCCCGGTCCGACAGCCCCTCGCGCATGTCGGTATAGCGCCCATCCTCGCCGTGACCCCAGTTGCGCCAGGTAATGAACAGCGACAGCCGCAGCCCCCACACCAACACCGGGATCACGATCCAGAGACCCTGCGCCGGCCAGCCCGCAAGCCCCCACCAGACCAGCGTCACGACCACGAAGCCCAGGCCCCAGAAGCGGTCGACCAGGCTGGCGTCGTGGCGCCATACGCTGCCAGCCCAGACCAGGGTCATCAGGAGCAGGCTGGCCAGAAGCCCCCAGAGAAACGCCATCAGTGCCTCCATCGCGATCAGTCTCCCGGCCGCTCGAACAAGACATGGGAGACGAACCACTCGTCCCCGCCGCTGTAGTCGAACAGCTCCGCGCAGGCCATGTAGAAGATCCGCCAGCGCTGGAACCAGAGTGCCGCCTGCTGTGCACCATAGGCTGTCTCGAACAGGGGCATCAGCGTGGCTCGGGCGCGATCCTGGCGGGCCAGCCAGGCGTTGAGCGTGCGGGCGTAGTGCTGCCCACCGACGCGCCATTGGCGGATCACCCGCAGGTCCTCCTGAAAATGCCGCGCGAGGTCGTCCGACGGCATCAGGCCGTCGCGGAAGAAGTGCCGCCCCATCCAGTCATGCTCGTCCTCGGACTCGAACACATACGCGTGTTCGCGATGGGCGAACACATGCATGAAGAAACGCCCGCCGGGATTGAGCCACCCGGCAATGCGCCGCAGCAGTTCCGGCCAGTTGCGCATATGCTCGAACATCTCGATCGAGATCGCCCGGTCAAAGCCCGGCGACGGCGGGGCGAACGTGTTCATGTCCGCGGTCAGGATCTCTAGATTCGCGAGCCCGAGGGCATCGCGCCGGGCCTCGATAAAGGCCCGCTGGGTATTGGAGTTGGAGACGGCGGTGATCCGTGCGCCGGGGTACTGCTCGGCCATCCACAGCGACAGCGACCCCCAGCCGCAGCCCAGCTCCAGCACCCGCTGGCCGTCGGCAATCCCCGCGCGCTCGCAGGTCAGGCGCAGCATCGCGACCTCGGCCGCCTCCAGGGTGTCGACGCCCTCCGGCCACCAGGCGCTGGAGTACTTGAGTCGCGGGCCCAGGCACTGCTCGAAATAAGCGGTGGGGATCTCGTAGTGCTGCTCGTTGGCGATATCGGTGGACAGGGCGACGGGGGCCGCGCGCATGGATTCGATCAGGGCGTAGCGCCGCTCCATGGTCTCTTCGACCGAGCCGGAGACCTCTGCCAGGCGCTCCGCCAGCAGCAGGCGGACCCCCGCGCGCACCAGCATGTCCGGCATGCGTCCCTGCTCCGCCCACTCCATCATCCGCTGCATGCCGCATCTCCCCTTGAGTGCAACATGGACCCCGGGAAATGTGACCGGTTCCCGCGATACAACGCCTACGCGTCGCTGCGACGGTCTCCGTAGCCACCGCCGCCGGGTGTGCGTATCTCGATCGCATCCCCTGGCTCCACGTGGCGGCGATCGCAGGCGGACATCGGCTCGCGCGTGCCGTCGGCGCGCAGGATCGCATCCTCCCCCGTCGCACCCGCCCCGCCACCGGCGATCCCGAACGGCGGCACCCGGCGACGGTTGGACAACAGCACGACCTCCATCGCCTGGTCGAACCCGAGCCGGCGGATCACCCCGTCGCCGCCCGGATAATACCCCTGCCCCCCGGAGCCGCAGCGGTAGGCGAAGCGCTCCACCCGCACCGGGAACCGGCTCTCCAGCACCTCGGGATCGGTCAGCCGCGAGTTGGTCATGTGCGTCTGCACCGCGCTGGCCCCGGCGTAGCCCGGCCCCGCGCCGGCCCCGCCGGCGATCGTCTCGTAGTACTGGTAGTCGGCATTGCCGAAGGTCAGGTTGTTCATCGTGCCCTGGGCCGCCGCCTGCACGCCCAGCGCCCCGAACAGGGCATCGGTCACGACCTGCGAGGTCTCGACATTGCCGGCCACCACCGCGGCGGGCGGCGCCGGGTTCAGCAGACAGTCCTGCGGAATGACCAGGTCCACCGGCGCCAGGCAGCCGTCGTTCAGCGGGGTCGCATCCTCCAGCAGGGTGCGCAGTACATACAGCACCGCCGCGCGCACGATGGAGCTCGGCGCGTTGAAGTTGTCCTCGCGTACCGCGCTGGTGCCGGTGAAGTCGATGCGCAGGCGCCGGCCGTCAGGATCGGGCGCGACATACACCTGCACCTCTGCGCCGTTGTCCATCGCGTACGCGAATCGGCCGGCCTCGAGCCTTGGGATCAGCCGTTCCACGGCCTCGGCCGCGTTGTCCAGCACGTGGCCCATGTAGGCCGTTACCGTGGCCGCGCCGTACTCATCCAGCAGCCGGCCGAGCTCCTCCAGTCCCTTGCGATTGGCCGCGACCTGGGCCTCGAGATCGGCGAGGTTCTGATCGGGGTTGCGCGCCGGCCACGGGCCCTCGCCGAGCAGTGCGCACAGACGGTCGCTGTCGAACACCCCGTCGCGCACCAGCCGGGTGGGCGGGATCAGCACACCCTCCTCCTCCAGGCAGGTGGAGAACGCGGGCATGGAGCCCGGAGTCATGCCACCGACATCCGCGTGATGCCCGCGCGAGGCGACGAAGAACGCGGGGGCACCGGCCGCTGCAGAGGCATCCTCGGTTACCTGTTCGTCGCCATCCAGGAACACTGGCGTGACCACGGTAATGTCCGGCAGGTGGGTGCCGCCGTTGTAGGGGTCGTTCAGCACGAAGGCATCGCCCGGGCGCAGGTCGCCCGCGAACGCCTCCACCACCGCCCGTACGCTGGCCCCCATGGAGCCGAGATGAACGGGCATGTGCGGGGCATTGGCGACCAGACGGCCCTCGGCGTCGAACAGTGCACAGGAGAAATCCAGGCGCTCCTTGATGTTCACCGAGTGCGCGGTGTTGCGCAGGGTGAAGCCCATCTGGTCGGCGATCGCCATGAAGCGGTTGTTGAACACCTCCAGCAGGATCGGATCGCGCGGGACGGCCTCGGGGTTTGCTGGAGCCATCCCCGGACGCCGCGCGCTGCCCCGCTCGCGGTCGAGTCGCAGGGTCCCGTCCGCCTCGATGCACCCGGACCAGCCGGGCTCCAGCACCAGCGTCGCGGTCGGCTCGATCACGATGGCCGGACCGGCCAGGGTCATACCGGCCTGCAGGGACTCCCGCCGGTACAGCGGCACATGGCGCTGTTCGCCGTCAACGACCATCGCGACGGTATCCGCCTCCGGCGCAGGCCTCCGGGCTGCCGCTGGCGCCATGCGTTCCGATGCGGTCTCCCTCGGGGCGGCGATCGCCTCGGCCGTCGCGATCGCCACCACCAGCTTGCGATCCGGCGCGGCAAAGCCGTAGCGCGCGCGGTAGGCCTCGGCAAAGGCGGCCATCAACGCCGCGGGCTCGCCCGCCGGCACCTCCAGCGCGGTGTCCGATCCGGCCAGGCGCAGATGCAGCCGCCGCTCGATGCGCATATCCGCCACCGCCACGCCCTGCTCCGCCAGCGCGGCGCGGGCGGCCTCGGCCTGCTCCGCCAGGGCGGACTCGATCGCCCCGGCGTGCTGATCGTCCAACGGCCACTCCAGGCTGCGTTCGCGCAGGGCGCGCAACTCGCCCAGCCCCATGCCGTAGGCGGAGAGCACGCCACCGAGCGGATGAAACAGGATATGCCGCATGCCCAGCTGCTCCGCCACGCGGCAGGCGTGCTGCCCTCCGGCGCCACCGAAACAGACCAGCGCATAACGCGAGACGTCATGCCCGCGCTGCACCGAGATGGTCTTGATCGCCTGGGCCATATGCTCCACCGCGATCTGTAGCGACCCCTCGGCCAGGCCTTCCGGGGTCGCGGGCTCTCCGGTCGCGGCCGCCACCTCGGCGGCCAGCTCCGCGAACTGTCGGCGCACCGGTTCCGGATCCAGCGGACGGTCGCGGTCCGGCCCGAACACCGCCGGGAAATACTCCGGGCGCAGCCGTCCCAGCAGCAGGTTGCAGTCGGTCACGGTCAGCGGCCCGCCCTGGCCGTAGCAGGCGGGTCCGGGCTGGGCACCGGCGGATTCCGGTCCCACCCGCAGACGGATGCCATCGAAGCGGCAGATCGATCCGCCGCCGGCCGCGACCGTATGGATATCGAGCATGGGCACGCGCAGCCGTGCACCGGCCACCTCGCTCTCCTGGCGCCGTTCCAGCGCCCCCGCCAGATGCGCGACATCGGTGGAGGTACCACCCATGTCGAAGGTGATCAGACGTTCGAAACCAAGCGGGCCGGCGGTCTTGAGTGCCCCGACGATCCCCCCGGCCGGCCCCGACAGGATCGCGTCGCGACCGCGAAATCGGGTCGCGTCCACCAGCCCACCATGCGACTGCATGAACCGCAGGGGCGCCCGCCCCAGCTCGCCCGCGACCTGTTCGACATAGCGGCGCAGGACCGGCGAGAGATAGGCGTCGACCACCGTGGTTTCGCCGCGCGGGACGAGCTTGATCAGCGGGCTGGTAGCGTGGCTGGTCGCGACCTCGGTAAAGCCCAGTTCGTGCGCCAGCAAGGCGATCGCCTGCTCGTGTGCCGGATAGCGATAGCCATGCAGGCAGACGATGGCCACGCACCGGATACCGTCCGCCAGCGCCGCCTGCAGCCGCGGCCGCAGCGCGTCCAGATCGACCGGGATGAGGACCTCGCCAGCCGCATTCACCCGTTCGCGTACCGGCTCCACTCGCGCGTAGACCGGAGACGGCAGGCGGATCTCGCGGGCGAACAGCTCGGGGCGCGCCTGATGGCCGATCGCCAGCGTGTCCTCCAGCCCCTCGGTGATCACCAGGAGCGTGCGCTCCCCCTTGCGCTCGAGCAGGGCATTGGTGGCCACGGTCGTGCCCATGCGCACCTCGTGCACCACGCCGTCCGGGATGGGTGCATCGGCCGGGAGTTCCAGCAGATCGCGAATACCCTGCACGGCCGCATCGCGATAGGCCTCCGGGTTCTCCGACAGCAGTTTGCGGGTGTGCAGGCGCCCCGCCGGATCACGCGCGACCAGGTCGGTGAACGTCCCGCCCCGGTCTACCCAGAAATGCCAGTCTTTCGCCGCTGTGGCTTGAGTCATGTCCACCGCTCTGGTTTGATCGCCCGAACTCGCGCCCTGCGGCCCGGTCGCAGGCTCGGTATTCGTCGAGCCTCTGAATTAAGGAATGATCACGCATGGATCCCGTTACCCACGCCAGTCTCGGCGCCGTAATCGGCGGCCTCACCCTCGGCTCCCGCCTGGGGCGCAAGGCCGTGGTGCTGGGGGCCGGTGTCGCGCTGCTGCCCGACCTGGATGCGTTCATAGCTTACGGGGACGCGGTATCCGAGTTCATCCACCACCGGGGCTTTACCCACTCCTGGCTGGTGCAGTTGCTGGTGGCCACCGGCGTCGCGGGGCTGCTCGCGAAGCTCCCGGCAACGCGGGAGATCGGCTTCGGCCGCTGGTGGCTGTTCTTTGGGCTGATCTGGACCACGCACTCACTGAACGACCTGCTGACCACCTACGGCACCCAGGTGCTCTGGCCGCTGCCGGTCGGCCCCCTGTCCACGGGCTCGATCTTCGTGATCGACCCGTTCTACACCCTGCCGCTGCTGGTCGCGGCGATCGGCGCGCTGTTCTACCGCTTCGCCCCGCGCCTGCTGGTTGCCGGACTCGTGCTCTCGACCGTGTACGCCGGGTCCGGCCTGGCACTGAAGGCGTGGATCGATCATCGCATCCAGCCCGTGCTGGCGGCGATGGAGCTGGAAGAACAACCGCGACTGGTCCAGCCGACCCCTTTCAACCTGCTGCTGTGGCGTGTCACCGTGATCAACGGCGACGAGTTCCTGGATGCCTGGGTGGGCATCTTCGACGACCCGATCCGTCCCGACTTCGAACGCTACGAGCGCGGTGACCCGGAGCTGCGCGAAGCCGCGCTGGCCCTGGACGACGGGCAGCGCCTGCAGTGGTTCTCCGGCGACTTCCTGCGCTTTCATCGCGCCACGCCTGACGAGGGCCCCGACCGGCTCGTGGTCACCGACATCCGGCTGGGCGTCCCCGGCTTCTTCCCGTTCGGCTTCGAGATCGCGGAGGAACACAACGGCAACTGGGAATCGATCACTTCGCGCCAGGTTGGCGAACTCCCCCGGCGCGACAGCCTCGACGCCCTCGGCGGCATGCTGCAGCGGATCGTCGATCCCGAGGGCGCACCCTGCATCATGGACCTGGGCGATCCAGCCTATGCGATCACCGAGCCGCCCCCTCGCTGCCGCATGGGTGGCCGCACATCGCCTCCCGCCGGGGGCGCGCACGACATGCCGTGAGCCAGGGCGAAGCCATGATGTCGGGGGTGTCCGGCCCGCCACCGGCCTGCGAACTGTGCGGCCGGTCGATGGACGACCTGACGCGGCATCACCTGATCCCGCGCAAACAGCACCGACGCAAGCGCATCCGGCGCCTGTTCACTCGCAGCGAGCGCGAACAGCGAATCCTCTGGGTCTGCCGCCCCTGCCACGACCACATCCACAAGCACTTTGACGAGCAGACCCTGGCCGAGCGTCTGAACACCGCAAAGGCCTTGCTCGCCGAGCCGGTCGTGCGGGACTTCGTCGTCTGGATCGCGCGCCACCCGCCCGGCTTCAAGCCGCGCAGCTGAAGCAGCTGGATCTTAGAGCTCCCGCAGCCCCAGTACGTCCTGCATGTCGTACAGGCCGTGATCGGCGCCGGCCAGCCATACCGCCGCACGCACCGCACCCGAGGCAAAGATCCCGCGGCTGGAGGCCTTGTGGGTGATCTCGATGCGTTCACCCTCGCCGGCGAACAGCGCGGTGTGTTCGCCCACGATGTCGCCGGCGCGCACGGTCGCAAACCCGATAGTGCGCCGGTCGCGCGCCCCGGTCTGGCCCTCGCGGCCGTAGACGGCGTCGTGCTCCAGATCGCGCCCCAGGACCTCGGCCACCACCCGGCCGAGCTTCAGGGCGGTGCCCGAGGGGGCGTCCACCTTGTGCCGGTGGTGCGCCTCGAGGATCTCGACATCCACGCTGTCGCCCAGTGCGCGGGCGGCCAGCTCGACCAGCTTGAAGGTCAGGTTCACACCAACGCTCATGTTCGGCGCATAGACGATGCGCATCGCCCCGGCCGCGTCACGCAGCCGCTGCTCCTGCGCGGCATCCAGGCCCGTGGTGCCGATCACCAGCGCCTTGCCGTGCGCACGGCACAGCTCCAGGTGCTGCATGGTCGCCACGGGACTGGTGAAGTCGATCAGCACGTCGAAGTCATCCGCCACGCTCGCCAGGTCCTCGACCAGCTGGACCGAGGTCGCCGACCCCACGGACGTACCGAGGCGCTCGCTGCCTGGCCGCTCGCTCGCCGCCCCCAGTGTGCCTTCGGGGTGATCCTCGACGGCCTGCACCAGGTTCTGCCCCATGCGCCCGGCGGCGCCTGCCACTGCCACTCGAATCATTGCCGTGTTCCTTTCGTTCTGTTCATTCCCAGCCCGCGAAGACTACGGAAGATCCCGGGCATACGCGAGGAAGACCCCGTGGCCACCAGATTCGAACTCCAGCCAGATCAGCGGCAGGTCCGGGAAGGCCTCCTCCACCGCGGGCTGGCTGTTGCCGACCTCGACGATCAGCGCGCCGTCCTCGGTCAGATGGCGGCGGGCATCGGCCAGGATGCGGCGTACGATGTCGAGGCCATCCTCGCCCGCAGCCAGGCCCAATTCGGGTTCGTGGCGGTACTCTTGTGGCAGCTCGGCCATGTCGCGGGCATCGACATAGGGCGGATTGCTCACGATGAGGTCGTAGCGATCCTCCGGCCCCAGCGCATCGAAGACATCGGAGTGCCGAATCTGCACGCGGTCGCCAACGTCATGGCGCTCGATGTTGCGCACCGCGACGGCCAGCGCCGGTTCGGAGACATCGCTCAGATCGACCTGTGCCTGCGGCAGGGCCAGCGCCGTGGCGATGCCGATGCAGCCGCCCCCCGTGCACAAATCCAGCACCCGCTCGACCGAATCGGCCTCGATCCATGGCTCGAAGCCGACCGCGATCAACTCCGCCAGGGGCGAGCGCGGCACCAGCACGTGTTCGTCGACAAAGAACGGCAGCCCGGCAAACCAGGCCTCGCCGGTCAGATAGGCCGCTGGCTTGCGTGTCTCGATGCGCGTGCGCAGCACCGCAATCACCCGCGTGCGTTCGGCCTCGCTCAGGTTCGACGACCACCAGCTCTCGGGCAGATCCAGCGGCAGATGCAGCGTATGCAGCACCAACCAGGCGGCCTCGTCGAAGGCGTTGTCCGTCCCGTGGCCGAAGCTCAGCCCGGCCGCGCGAAACTGGCTCGCGCCAAAGCGGATGAAGTCGCGCAGCGTGCGCAGTCCTGTGGTGGATTCCATTTGGGCCTTTCCCATTGGCGTGGGGGCCGTCATCATACCGGCTCGCTTCCGTCCCGTGCGCCCGAACCGAGTATTCCGATGAGTGCCCTAGACCCCTGGCTGGCCCGAGCTTCCCACCTGCTGCCGCAGCATGCGCTGTCGCGGGTTGTGCACCGCCTGGCCCGCATCGAGAGCCCGCGTGTCCAGCCGCTGCTGCGCTGGTTCGTGCGCCAGTACGGGTTGAACATGGACGAGGCGGCGGAGCCCGACATCGCGGCCTACCCCAGCTTCAATGCCCTGTTCACGCGGGCGCTGCGCGAGGACGCCCGCCCCCTGGCGGGTGACGACAACACGGTCGTCAGCCCCGCCGATTCGCGGGTCAGCGCGGCTGGGCGCATCGAGGCCGGCCAGATCTTTCAGGCCAAGGGCCACCACTACACGGTGCGGGAGCTCCTGGGCGGTGAGGAAGACCTTGCCGAACCGTTTCGGCATGGCCATTTCGTGACGCTCTACCTGTCGCCACGGCATTATCACCGGCTGCACATGCCGCTGACCGGCACGCTGACCCACATGCTGCATGTGCCCGGTCGGCTGTTCTCCGTCGCACCGCGCATCGTGCGCCACGTACCGCGCCTGTATGCCCGCAACGAGCGCGTGGTGGCCTGCTTCGACACGCATTTCGGGCCGATGGCCGTCGCCCTGATCGGGGCCCAGAACGTCGGCTCGATCGAGACGGTCTGGGCGGGCGAGGTGACGCCGCCGGCCGGGCAGCCCTACAGCTGCAGCGAATATCCGGATCGCGAGATTACGCTCGAGCGCGGGACCGAAATGGGGCGTTTCAACCTCGGCTCGTCGGTGGTCCTGCTGCTGCCGGATCATCCGCTAGAGTTGGGCGCGCACCTGACGCCGGAGACCGAGGTGCAGGTCCGCGGCGCCCTCGGTCGCTTCTACTAGCCTCCGCCTGCCGGCAGGTTTCCGCACCAGTCCCTTACTATGCAGCTCCGCCTGTGGTCAGTTGCCAGCGCCGTTGAGGCTGGGCCTGGTTCGGCATCCGCTGTTTACGTGCCTTTGGTCCGCATACTGCCGAGCGCTCACTCGCGAGCGCGCCGCGAGGCACTTTCTTGCTTGCCCAAGAAAGTACCCAAAGAAGGGCACCCGGATTCCGCCCGGGAACCTTGCTCCAGGGCCCTCGGGCCGGCGGCGCTGAAACTCGCTGCGCTGTCGCTCCGCTCAGACAGTCAGCGCCTCTCTTCCGTCCCGAGGACCCCTCCGCAAGGGGCTTCATACGGGGGGATAAGGTCAAGACAGCGGCTGGCCTGACGTTCGTGCCAGTGGATGGAGGTGGGTATTCGGACATCTTGGCACGCGCGGCCTTCGGCCCTGGCGTGCCGCGCCCGCCAGCGGGCGCCGGACCCCATCGTAGGATGTGATGAGCGCAGCGAATCGCATCAGGGTTGCCACGGCGTTGGAACGGTGCGTTTCGCGGCGCTCAACGCACCCTACGGCGTACGGAGTAGCCAGAAGTGCTGGAATACCACCGGTTTTGACTTTCCCTCCCGATATGAGCCCCTTGTGGAGGGCGTGACAGGACGGAGAAAAGGCGCTGACTGTCTGAGCGAAGCGAGTTTCAGCGCCGCCGGCCTGGCGCGCCCGGAGCAAGGTTCCCGGGCGAATCCCGGGCGTGTTTCTTGGGTACTTCTTTGCACGAGCAAAGAAGCCCGTTTTTGATCAACAACTGGCGCGGCGCGCTGCCGAGACAGCGCAGGCAGGCGGCGGACCGAAGGCACGTAAACACCGGATGCCGAACCAGAGCCAGCCACAAACAGGCAGCCGGCCAGCCGAAGCGCGATCAGTCGTGGGCGGCGGCGGGCGGCAACTGGATGAAGTGCTCGCGGTAGACGCGGAGTTCGTCGATGGAGTCGCGGATGTCCTGCAACGCCTGGTGCGAGGCGTTCTTCTGCAGCTTCGAGAGCACGTCCGGTGCCCAGCGCCGGGCCAGCTCCTTGAGCGTAGAGACGTCCAGGTTGCGGTAGTGGAAATAGGCCTCCAGCTGCGGCATCAGACGCGCCATGAAACGTCGATCCTGGCAGATCGAGTTCCCGCACATCGGCGAGGCCCCTTTCGGCACATAGTCGGACAGGAAATCGATGGTCTCGCGTTCGGCGGCGGCCGCATCCGTACTACTGTGGCGGATGCGCTCGATCAGACCGGAGGCCCCATGCGTGCGCCGATTCCATTCGTCCATCGCATCCAGCACGTCGGCGGGCTGGTAGATCGCAAGGACCGGGCCCTCCGCCAGGATGTTCAGTTCCTTGTCGGTGACGATGGTCGCCACCTCGATGATCCGGTCGTTCTGGGGATCCAGGCCGGTCATCTCGAGATCGATCCAGATCAGGTTTTCGGCGCTCGCTGCCATGCCCGCTCCTTTCCTGTGCGCTCGAAGTCTATCATCATGGTCCGGGACGACGTTGTCCGTTTTGCTCACATGCAACATGGCCAAGGTCTCGGGGACCATGCGGTCCCGCCGGATCCATTCCCCACAAAGGAGGGAATCATGCGACTGATCATCTCAAGCCTTGCGGCCCTGGGCCTTGGTTTTTCCCTGGGCACCGCCCAGGCCGACGACATCCAGAAGGGCAAGAACCTGCATCAGGACAACTGCATCAGCTGTCATGCCGACATGGTCGGTGGCGATGGTACCGACCTGTACACGCGCGACAACCGGATCGTCGGCGACTATGACCACCTGGTCCGGCAGGTAAACAACTGCAACGCACAACTGGGCACCAACTGGTTCGACGACGAGATCGAGGCGGTGGTGGCCTATCTGAACGCGGAGTACTACCAGTTCGATGAGTGATCTGAAGACCAAGCACTGCCAGGCCTGCGAAGGCTTCACCGAGCCGATGTCGCGCGAGGACGCCGAGCGCGGCCTCGGCCAGCTGGACAGCCACTGGGGCATCGACGAGGCCGGCCGCAGCATCCAGCGAAGCTTCAAGTTCAAGAACTTTCACGAGACGATGGCGTTCGTGAACGCGGTGGCCTGGATCGCCCATGTAGAGGACCACCACCCGGACATGGCCGTGGGCTACAACCGCTGCTCGGTGCAGTTCTCGACACACGCGGTGGGCGGTCTGACAGAAAACGACTTGATCTGCGCCGCCCGTATCGATGCGCTCTTTGACTAGTCTGCCAACCGGCAAGACCCCGGCACCGGCCGGTTCGGACTCTTGAGTCCGACCGGCCGGGTTCACGCCCGCCACAATCAGATGGCCGATATCGCGGTGCCGGAGGACGCGGAGCCGCGCCGAATCCGACTGCACCGCCGCCAGAAGGATCTCGCCTGTGGTGATCGCGTGGAGATGGACGCAGCGGGGGAGCAGATTCAGCGACGCCTGCCCCGGGACAACACCCTGGTGCGCCAGGACGGCTTTGGTCGGCGCAAGGTCATCGCGGCGAACATCGACACCGTCTGGATCGTGATCGCGCCCTCCCCGATGCCGGCGCGCTTCCTGATCGACCGGTTCCTGGTCGCGGTGTACAACCTCCCCGCACGGCCACGGATCCTGGTGAACAAGCAGGACGCGGGGCCCGCCGCACCCTCGGACTGGCTGGCCCCCTACGCCCACCTGGACCTCGCTCCCCTGCACGTCAGCGCCCGCAGCGGGTACGGGCTGGACGCCCTCGCCGAGGCGGCCCGGGGGCATACCAATATCCTGATCGGACAGTCCGGGGTGGGCAAATCGTCGCTGATCGCCGCGCTGCTGGAGCGCCACGGCAGCGGTGATATCAAGCTTCCGGAAGCGGGGGATCTCGCGGCGTCCGGCGAGGGCCGCCACACGACGGTCACGGCACAGTGGTACTCATTGACAGGGGGTGGCGCCTGGATCGACTCGCCGGGCGTGCGTGACTTTACGCCGGAACTGGAATCCATCGATGCGCTGGTGCGCGGGTTTCCGGATATCGAAGCGCTTGCCGACACTTGCCGATTTCGCAACTGTCGGCACCAGACCGAACCCGGCTGCGCGGTAAGGGAAGGCGTCGATCAAGGCACGCTGCCCGAGGCGCGGCTCGAGGCCTGGACTGCACTTCTGGGGACGCTGGAGAAACGCTAGATTCGAGAACAGCGCATCGCTAGAACGTCAGCCCCATCTCCACGCCGACCACCGAGGACGACGCGTCGCGGGTGCTCTCGAAGTCGAGACGGTCGGACATCCAGTCGCTCGAGGTGTTCAGCGAATAGTCGTCGTAATACAGGCTCAGCGACAACTCGGACTGGTTCTGCAGGCGCAGGCGGCTGTCGAGGCTGAGGTAACCCGCACTGCGGCCCAGCTCGCGATGACGGCCCCCGTAGCCAAAGCCGAGGGCATCGTCTCCACTCGTCAGTGATTGGCGCACGCCGACACGGAACTGACTGTCAAAGCGGCCAGACCCGGACGCAAAGGTGGGACCAAAGCTGAGGTCGGTGAAATAGGCGGTCGATTCCGTCTCCGGGCCCAGGTCCGACCAGCCCGGACGAGACTCCATGCCGAGCCCCAGGTTCAGGCCGTAGCCAAAACCGGCGCCCAGCTGCTGGTGGTAGGCCCCTTCCACCTCGAACAGGCGGCTGGAGAGAACGCCCATGCCGGCCTCTTCACCCGGCAGGCCGCCGGTGGTCTCGGTGCGCAGCGTCAGCTGATAGCGCCAGTCGCGGCTCGCCGAGGCAGGCTCCGGATCAGTCATCGGCAGGACGTTCGGCCCGGAGCGGGCCGCGCTACCGATCGGTTCCATACCGACCGGGTCCACCACGGTCCCGCTCTCGGATTCGTACGCGGCTTCTTCATCGGCGCGATCCGGCCCACCAAGCGTCGACTCGGTGCTGGTGGGGGTGTACGTCAGGGAATAGCGATCATCGGCATGAGCCACACTGGTGGCGGCCAATCCGAACAAGACGGCCAGTGCCAGCGCGATTGGCACGCGAGCAGGCGCCAGCCGCGGGCTGTTGTCCCGCGCTGCTTGCCTGGCTTCACCGTGATGATTCCGTCGCGTCACGCCGTATCGTCCGTGTTGTGTTGTCTCGATTAGCCCGGGGGCCAGCTCAGCGCGCGACCGCCCAGTACGTGCATGTGTACATGGTAGACCGTTTGCCCGCCGTCTTGGTTGCAGTTCATCACGGTTCGATAACCGTTTTCCGCAAATCCGCGATCGCGTGCAATCTGTGCCGCCACATGCGCCATATGCCCGATGACCGGAGCAGTCTCGGCGGTCAGTTCGTTCAGGGTGGCGATGTGCTGTTTCGGGATCACCAGCACATGCGTCGGGGCCTGGGGATTCAGGTCTTCGAAGGCCAGGACCTGGTCGTCCTCGAACACGATCTTCGCCGGGATCTCCCCCGCGACGATCTTGCAAAAGATGCAGTCAGCCATCTTCTTCTCCTAAACGGCGCGCGGATTTATATCAGGGAATGGTAATGGATTCAACGCGCCAACGGCGCAGGCGCGCTCAGTACTCGCGGCGCCCGGACAGGGCATGCGCAAGGGTGCCGGCGTCAATGTATTCGAGCTCGCCACCGGTGGGGATCCCCTGCGCGATACGCGTGGCACGAATACCGTGGCGCGCGGCCATCTCGGCGAGGTAGTGTGCGGTGACCTCGCCCTCGACCGAGGTGTTGGTCGCCAGGATCAGCTCGCGCACACCATCCTCCTGCAGACGCGCCTCCAGCCGATCCAGCCCCAGCTCTTCGGGGCCGATACCGTCCAGCGGCGAAAGCCGCCCCAGCAGGACATGGAAGCGGCCTGTAAAGTCGGTCGCCGATTCGATGGCCATCACGTCGCCCGGGCTCTCGACCACGCAGATCACGCCCAGGTCGCGCTCGGGATCCGCGCAGCGGGAACAGACCTCGGCCGTGGTCAACGTGCGGCACACCTGGCAGTGTCCGACGCGCTCGACCGCCTGGTCGACCGCGCGCGCCAGCCGGCGCGCACCGTCGCGGTCGCGCTCCAGCAGGTGCAGCGCCATGCGCCGCGCGGATTTGGCACCGACGCCCGGCAGGCAGCGCAGCGCCTGCACCAGCTCGTCGAGTTCAGTGTCCATTCGGATCGGTCGGGATCAGAACGGCAGCTTCATCCCGGCCGGCAGGCCCATGCCCTGGGTCAGACTGCCCATACGCTCCTGGGTGGTGGACTCGACCTTCTGCACGGCGTCATTGATCGCCGCGGCCACCAGGTCCTCGATCATGTCGCGGTCGTCCTCCAGCAGGCTGGGGTCGATCTTGACCCGACGCACCGCGTATTTGCCGGTCATGAGCACACTCACAAGACCGCCACCCGCCTGGCCCTCGATCTCCATCTCGGCCAGCTCGGCCTGCATCTTCTGCATGTCTTCCTGCATCTTCTGGGCCTGCTTCATCAGGCCACCCATGCCACCTTTCATCATGATTTCGCTCTCCTGCCCCACGCCGTGCGCGAGGGTTATCGTTCAATCTATTGCGACGCGGACGGCTCGTCACCCGCGCGATCCTCGCGAATGCGTACCGTGCCCAGTTCGGCCCCGAAGGCCTCGCCCAGGGCCTGCACCACCGGGTCCTCACGCATCGCCGTTTCGGCGCTAGCCTGACGTTCCGCTGCGTCTGCCGCAAGCCGTGCAGCGGGCGTGGCCTGCGAGGGTTGTGTCTGGTCGACAATCTCCAGCCGCACCGAGTGCCCGAGGCGTGTTTCGAGGGCCTCTTTCAGGCGCGTGCGGGTTCGATCGGTATAGAGCGTACCCGGGGCTACGGCGATCACGACGCTTTCGTCATCCAGTTGCTGCAATTCGCCATGTAGTGCGAGTTCTCGCACCGTGCCGGTCGGCAGACCTTCAGCAAAGCGGTGCCAGTCAAAGGGCCCGGAGTCCGGCTCCGGGGACCTGACAGGCTCGGCATCCCGGGGTCGCGGCGCAGACTCGTTCGGCCCGATATCCGAATCGGGGACCGGCTCGCGCACCCGCTCCTGAACCCGCTCGCGCGGCGGCTCCGGGATGGGGGGCGGAGCCGAGCGCACCGTGGCGTCGGCCCGGGCCGTGGCCGTATCCGCACCCGGGCCAGTTCGCGGTGCCGCGGCCGGGGCCCCGCCCTGGCGCTCAACGGGCACGGCACCCTCGCTGGGACCTTCCGGCCGAAACGCCAGCAACCGCAGCAGGGTCATTTCCACCCCCATCTGCGCATCCGGCGCCCAGGGCAAATCGCGGGCCCCATGAATCAGGATCTGGTAGGTCAGTTGCAGGGTCTCCGCGTCCATCCGGGCTGCGGTCTCGCGCGCCCAGCGCTCGGCGGCATCGTCGTCCTCGGCACCGCCCTCGCCACGCACCAACTGCTCCACGGCCACGCGATGCACGAGGGCCGCCAGCTCGTCCAGCAGGCGCGACCAGTCGGGCCCCAGGCCCTTGAGTTCCTGCAGACCCTGCATCAGGCCCGGGCCATCACCGGCAAAGGCCGCATCCAGCAGCCCGGTCAAGCGGGTACGCGGCAGCAGGCCCAGCATGTCGCAGGCATCGGACTCGGTCAGGCGGTCGCCGCCATAGGCGATGGCCTGATCGGTCAGGCTCAGCGCGTCGCGCATGGACCCCTCGGCCGCCTCGCCCAGACGCAGCAGCGCGCCCGGCTCGGCCTGCAGGCCTTCGGCCTCGAGGATGCGTGTCAGGTGCTCGGCGATCAGCGCCGGCGGCATCGGCTTGAGGTTGAACTGCAGGCAGCGTGACAGCACGGTGACCGGCAGTTTCTGCGGATCGGTCGTGGCGAGCAGGAACTTGACGTGATCCGGCGGCTCTTCCAGCGTCTTCAACAGGGCGTTGAAGCTCTTCTCGGAGAGCATGTGCACCTCGTCGATCAGGTACACCTTGAAGCGGCCCGCCGTCGGGGCGTAGGAGACATTGTCCAGCAGCTCACGGGTGTCGTCCACGCGGGTGCGGGACGCGGCATCGACCTCGATCAGATCGAGATGCCGGCCCTCGGCAATCTCGACGCAGGAACGGCATTCACCGCAGGGGGTCGGGGTGACGCCCGTCTCGCAGTTCAGGCAGCGCGCGAGGATACGGGCGATCGTGGTCTTGCCCACGCCGCGCGTCCCGGCGAACAGGTAGGCATGATGCAGACGATCCCCGCTCAGGGCATTGGCCAGGGCCCGCACCACATGCGGTTGCCCGACCAGGTCCTCGAAACGACCGGGACGCCACTTGCGGGCCAGAACCTGGTGACTCATGCCTCCCCCGTCAGTGCAGTCTTCCGCGGGCCCGCGTGCGGGGCCATCACCGCAGGAATCGGGGCCGCAGGGAAAAGGGTGGTGGCCCGCACCCGCCACACCCCGGCGCCCAACGCAGCTGCTACCGTTGCTCCCTTCCGGGCCTGGCGGGATTCACAGCCTGTTGTCGCGAGGGGACTGATACGGACCACCATAACGCGGTCCTCGAATCGAGGCGAACTCGAATCGGGTTGGCAAGCTTCCGTGTTTGGCCGGGTGACGTCAAGCATACACAATAGCTAGAAGCTAATAACACAATAGGAATATAAAACTGGATCAATCGCCGGCCTGCCCGTACCTTGGGACCCGTAGTCGGGAACTACCCCGGCCGAATAGAAATCTTCATCCCTGACAAGCAAACGCCAATTAATAGGAGAACACTAAATGGAACTCGAAAATCGCGAAGGCCAGCGCGTACCGGAAGTGACCTTCCGCTGCCGCAAGGACAACGACTGGAACGATGTGCGTTCGGAAGACCTGTTCAAGGGCCGCAACGTAATCGTCTTTGCCCTGCCGGGCGCGTTCACCCCGACCTGCTCCTCGGCCCATGTGCCGCGCTACAACGAGCTGGCGCCGGTGTTCAAGAAGCATGGCATCGACGAGATCGTCTGCATCTCGGTCAATGACGGCTTCGTAATGGAGGCCTGGCAGGCCGACCAGCAGGCCGACCGCGTAACCTTCATCGCCGATGGCAATGGCGAGTTCACCGAACAGATGGGCATGCTGGTCGACAAGAGCGACCTCGGCTTCGGCCACCGCTCCTGGCGCTATTCCATGCTGGTGCGCGACGGCGTGATCGAGAAGCAGTTCATCGAACCGGACGAGCCGGGCGACCCCTTCGTGGTCTCCGACGCCGACACCATGCTCGCCCACGTCGCGCCGGATGCGGCCTGCCCTGAAGACGTCGTCGTCTTCACCAAGCCGGGCTGCCCGTACTGCGCCAGCGCAAAGGAGATGCTGGAGAACGCCGGTCTCGACTACGAGGAGATCGTGCTGGGCCGCGATGCCAGCCTGCGCAGCCTGCGCGCCGCCACCGGCGCGATGACCGTCCCGCAGGTATTTGTCGGCGGCCACCGCATCGGCGGCTCGGAGGACCTGCAGGAGTGGATCTCCCGCGAGAAAAAGGCGGCATAAGCCCCGTCGGCGTACCCGGGGCGGGGTTGTGCCCGTCCCGGGCGGCCACCCGAACTATGGGTGGCCATCCGCATCCGGACACCACCCTGCCCGGATGTCCGGATGCGGATGGCAACCCCTGATGACCGTCACCCGTACGGTCGTGTGCGAAACTTACACCGAACCCTTCAAGGAATCGAAATGGAACACTACGACATCATCGTGATCGGCGGCGGCAGTGGCGGCCTGGCAGTGGCCGAGCGTGCCGCGCCGCACGGCGCCCGCGTCGCCGTGTTCGACCCGAAACCGCTCGGCGGTACCTGCGTGAACGAAGGCTGTGTACCAAAAAAGCTCACCTGGTATGCCGCCGAGCATGTCGCGCAGGCACGCCAGGCGCACGAGTTCGGCGTCGATGTCGAGATCAAGGGCATCCGTTACGCCGATCTGGCCAACCAGCGCCAGGCGATGCTGAAGAACCTGAACCAGTTCTGGGCCGGGCACCTGGAGAAGCTGGGCGTAACCCACATCCCTGAGCGCGCTCGCCTGACCGGCAAAAACCAGGTGATCAGCGACAGCGGCACCGAATACACCGCCGAACGCATCGTGCTGGCGATGGGCGGCGCCCCGATCGTGCCGCCGCTGGAGGGTGCCGAACTGGGCGCAACCTCCGACGACTTCTTCGAATGGACGGAGCTGCCGCAGTCCATCGCCGTAATCGGCGCCGGCTACATTGGCCTGGAGATGGCCGGCATGCTGCGCTCCCTGGGCGTAAAAACCGACGTGGTCGCGATGGAGGACCGCGTGCTGGAGATGTTCGACCCGATGGTCTCGCAGGCACTGGACCAGCACATGGAGCACCAGGGCATCGACCGCCATCTGGGCGTGAAGGTCGCCGGTCTGGGCGGCAAGCCCGGCGCCGTGACCGTCCAACTCGAGGGCGGCCAGGAACTGGGCCCGTACGAGAAAGTGCTATGGGCCGTTGGCCGCAAACCCGCCACCGCTGACATGGGGCTGGAAGACGCCGGCGTCGAGATCGCCCGTGACGGCACCGTCCCGGTGAACGCATGGCAAGCGACCAGCGTCGACGGCATCTATGCCCTGGGCGACATCATTGGCAAGGGTCCGCTGACTCCGGTTGCGATCGCGGCCGGTCGCCGACTGGCAGATCACTGGTATGCCCCGGAGACGAACCCCGTGCCCGTGGACTATGACCAGATCCCGACGGTCACCTTCACCCACCCGACCGCCGGCATGGTCGGGCTGACCGAACCGCAGGCCGTAGAGCGCTTCGGGGAATCAGTGCGCATCTACGAGACCCAGTTCGGCGGTCTGGACCGCGCCTTCGCCAAGGGCGAGGTGCCTCCCGTCGCGATGAAGCTGGTCTGCGCCGAAGAGGATGAAAAGGTCGTCGGCATCCACATGATCGGAGCCCATGTGGACGAGATGCTGCAGGGCTTTGCCGTGGCCGTGCGCATGGGCGCCACCAAGCGCAACCTGGACCTGACCATTCCGCTGCATCCGACCAGCGCCGAGGAGCTGGTAACCCTCAAGGAGGCCCGCCCGGGCCGCCAGCAGGGCCTGGCCAAGGCCAAGGCCGCTTAACAGGCGGCGGGTCGCAAACGGCAAAACGCCGCCCCTGTGCAAAGCGCCGGGGCGGCGTGCCTGTGTTGCCCAAGGTAATGGCGAAACGAATCCGGCAGAGCGGACCTGCTCGATCGCCGATACCCGTCAGGCATCTGTGGCGGCCTGCACTTGTCTAGAAGCGCCAGCCCAGCGACGCGGTGAAGGCGTCCATCTTGTAGTCGCTGTCGAAGTCATAGCGTTCGTATTCCGCGCGGATCATGAACGCGTTCAGATTGACCTGCATCCCGACACCATAGACCGGATCGAAACCGTCCTGACTGCGCAGCGTACGGCCCTCGTCTCCCAGGTTACCGCGCACGTCCGCATCCCACTTGGCCGCACCGACCTTCGCGAAAGCCTCCACATAGGGGCCGATCGGCAACTTGCCGAGCACACTGGCACCGTAGGCCGTCGAGCGGACACTCGAATGCGCGCCGTCCTCGTCCCCGCGCAAAGTCACCTCGCCCAGATCGGTATAGAAGCCCTCGACTGCGAGATAGCGATTGAAGTTGTAACCGACAAAGCCGCGCCAGACGTTGTCATCGTCGTCGATGCTGTAGTCCGACGTCCCGGACCCGATGAAATCCGCGACCTCGTCGCTGTCGTTCTTCAACGAGCTAAAACCCGTCCCCAGACCCATATACACGCCCGTGGTGCGGTCACGCTCCTGGGTCGTGCGATCGCGATCCTGCTGTGCCAGCGCACTCTGGGAACCAAACAGGACGAGCGCCGATACTGCAACCCCGGCAGCCAGATAACGTTTCATTTTCCTCTCCTTATCATTTGCTAATCGTGCTTGAGGACGGCAAAACAACGGAGAGGATTCTTGATTCAATCCAGGCCACACGGAAGGCGCAATGATTGAACCGATTCATACTTACAAGGATGTCTGCATGACCCGGGCATCAATCATTGACCGAGCGCACACCCACTTTGACTCAGGTTAAGGAGACGCTGATTTAATCGCACGTCCGCGCTCGAGTCGCTTTTGCGTGCGAACAAGGCGCGGTTACTGCCGTGCAGTCATTCTGCACAAGGGAACCGCAACGCCGTGCGCGCGCAAAAGCGGCCGAGCCCCTGCTTTTAATGGCTTGTGGGGTTGGTGCCCCCTGTTCCCCGATCCTGCGTTGCGCCGCTTGCAGGTAGAACCACTACCTGCTGCGCGACGCGCCTTGTCTCGGAGAACAGGGGGCACCAACGCGGACGTGCGATTAAATCAGCGTCTCCTTAAGGAGGAAGCCAGGGATCAATCTCAAACGATCCATAAAAACAAAAAGGCTGGGGCGCGGATGACCACCCGCTCGTGGCCACCCGCGCCCCAGCCTTCTGGTTCAAACGGCTACTGACTAATCGAAACGAATCGGGTTTCCGTCCCGGTGTTCGTCATAATAGTCGTCTTCGTACTGCTCCTCGTTTTCTTCTTCCTCGCGCTGGATTTCGTCTTCGTCCTCGCGCTGATCTTCGATCCAGCCGCGCGCCTCATCACCCGATTCTTCAACGGCATCCACGGCGTCTTCTACCGTTTCTTCGAACGCGTCACCGGCTTCATCCGCCGTATCCGAATCGGAACAGGCCGACAAAAACAACAGGCCGGCCGCGGCCAGGGCCATCGCCACCCAACGAACGCCAGGCGTCTCAGGAATCTTCTTCATTACGCACCTCGTCCATCAATTGGTTGATCTTCGCGGCAATCTTTTCCTGGCTATCACCGTATTTCTCGCGAACCCGCGCGGCCAACTCGTCCATATTGCCCTCGGCCTCAACCACCTCGTCATCGGTCAGGCGGCCCCACTCCTGTTTCAGCCGCGCCTTGAAGCGTTCACTGCGTCCCAGCATCTGATCTTCGTTCATACGTTGTTCCTTTATATTGAATGCGTCTCCATAACGCGGGCGCTAAAGCCTGAACACGCCAGATAACGATGGCATTAACCTGGAGCAAAAAGCTCCCCGGAAACGGGAAAAATGAGAACCGAGACACCCTGCGGACGCTGGACCGCGCAAAAGCGCGGACCATGCCCTACACTTCAGGCGCGACTACAACCAATAAAGGAGTGGACGATGCTGGGATGGGCACTGATGTTCTTGATCGTCGGAATCGTAGCCGGCGTGCTGGGCCTGAGCGGGATCGCGGGCGCAGCGACCAATATTGCATGGATTCTTTTCGTGGTGGGCCTGATCCTGGCGGTCATCTTCTTCATCACGGGACGACGCCCCCCGCTATAAGCGTCTGTCTGGTACTGCAATCGCCCGGCCTTGCGCCGGGCGATTGCGTTACGAGGCTTCCTCGGCGCAAACGAGGTCCGCGCTTTTTACCCAGTTGGCTTCACAGTCCAGATAGGCCTGGTTGAATCCGGAGAAACGTACCAGTCCGTCCAGATCCTTGATTCGGATGGCTCCGTCTTCCGTGCTAATGAGGTCCCGCTTGCGCAACTGGCTGAACGACCGGCTCACATGCACCGCGGACATGCCCAGCGCATCCCCGAGCACGCTCTGATTCATCGGGAGCCGTACCTCCTCCGAAGGACGCTGCAGGCGCACTTTCATCTCGAGCAGAAAATGCGCGAGGCGCTCGGCCGCAGGCCGGCGGCCGATGTTGATGATGCGCTCCACCAGCATCGACTGTTCGCGCGCCAGGATCAGAAAGAACAGCGAAGCCAGGCGCGGGGCCTGCTCGAACACCTCGGTCAGCTGGCCGCGGGGAAACGGGCAGGCCTCGATGTCGGTCAGCGCGACGAAGTCCGAGCGAGCCTCGTTGAACCCCATCTCGCGCAAGCCCAGGATTTGCCCCGGCAAAAAGATATCCAGCACCTGTCGCCGCCCATCGGCCAGGTCACGTACCGCACAGGCCCAGCCCGAGCGTAGCGTGTAGAAACGCTCGGCCTCCTCGCCAGCTGCACACAGGCAGGTCTCGGCGGCGTAACGCTTCGGGTCCTTCTCCAGCTGCAACAACAGCGCCTTCTCCTCGGGCACGAGGTCTGCAAACTGGTCAATCTGCTCGAGGATGCAACCTTGCGATATGGGCATCGCGGGCTCCTTTGTCTTCGCACAAAGCGATCATGTCACGCAACGAAACACCCGTGTTACCTCACGTAACAATCACAAGAAAGTCGTACGTCCAAACGACTGATTCCCAATACCGTCCTTCCATGGCGTACTTTTTGCAAGCCTAAAGGCCATTCTGTGAACCCGTTCACCCAGGGGAATGCGCCACCGCCATGACCGATGCGCTCGACAGCACCCGCGAGTTCCTCAGCGCCCACGCCCCGTTCGATCAGCTCGAACCCGACGCGCTGGAATTCCTGCTGCCGCGCCTGGAGAACCGCTTCTACGAGCGCGGGGCCCGAATCACCGATCCCGATGCCGGCCCGGCACGCCGCTTTCACATCATCCGTCAGGGCCGCATCCGTGGCGAGACCCCCAGCGAAGACGAGCAACTCTCGGGAAAGGCCTGGGAACTGATCCCCGGCGAGTGTTTCCCGATTGGCGCCCTGCTCGGTCGCCGCGCCGTCCATACGGTACACCGAGCCGCCGAAGATACGGTATGCCTGGAGCTGGACCTGGAGGACTTCGACCGGCTGCGCACCCGCTCCCGCGTCTTCAATGACTTCTGCACGCGACGACTGGCCAATCTGCTGGACCGCCTGCAACAGGGCCTGGACACCCTGTCCAGCCGTGAAGGCGGCGCAGCCGGGCAGCTCAATACCCCGCTCGCACTGCGCATCGCCCGCAGCCCGGTGACCTGCCGCCCGGACACACACCTGCGCGAGGTGCTGACCACCATGCGCGACGAGCGCGTGGGCTCCGTGGTCGCGGTGGACGCCGAACAGCGTCCGGTGGGCATCTTCACCCTGCGGGACCTGCTGGCACGGGTCGCCCTGAAGGATGTCGGCCTCGACACCCCGCTGGACTCGGTGATGACGCCCGGCCCGGTTGCACTGGAGGAAAGCGCGCCGGGCTTCGAGGGCATCGAGGCGATGACCGAACACGGGATGACGCACCTGTGCGTGGTGCGCGACGGGCGGCTGGTCGGCGTGCTCGGCGAACGCGACCTGCTGACCAGCCAGCCCCTGACCCTGGACGGCCTGGTGCGCGAGATCCGCCGCGCCGACAGCGTGGCGGCCATTGCCGAGCGGCTGCGCCAGGTCCCGCGCCTGATCGAGGCAGTGGTCGGCCAGGGGGCCGAGGCGGATCAGGTGTTGCGCCTGATCACGCGCCTGAACGAACACGCCACGCGCCGCGTGCTGGCCCTGCTGCGCCCCCATTACGAGGCAATCGAAGGGATCGACTTCACCTGGCTGGCCTTCGGCTCCCAGGCGCGCGAGGAACAGGCGCTCGTCACGGACCAGGACAACGGCATCCTGTTCGACACCGAGGACGGCGATGCGGACGCGATCCGCGAGCGCCTGCTGCCCTATGCCCGGGCCGTGAACGAGGCACTCGCCGAGTGCGGTTTCATGCTGTGCCCCGGCAACATCATGGCGGGCAATCCGGAGTGCTGTCTGAGCGGCCCCGAGTGGGATCGGCGCTTTACCCGCTGGATCGAGCAGGGCACCCCCGAGCACTTGCTCAAGAGCACGATTTTCTTCGACCTGCGCGCGGTGGATGGCGACCACGGCCCGGTCGAGGCCCTGCGCACCCAGCTGCTGCAAAAGACCGCCTACAACAGCCGCTTTCGCCGCCAGATGGCGGCCAACCAGCAGGCCTTCCGCCCGCCACTGGGGCTGTTCGGCGAGATCAAGAGCGGAGCGGACGGCATCGACATCAAGAAGCAGGGGCTGACCCCGTTCGTGGATGCGGCGCGCGTGATCGCCCTGGCTGCCGAACTGCCGGCCACCCGCACCCACGAGCGTCTCGACCAGGCCGTCACCGCCGAGGTGATGCGCGAATCCGACGCGCGGGACTATCACGCCGCACTGCGCTATCTGCAGATGCTGCGCCTGCGCGCGCAACAAAAGGCGCTGCGTGAAGGGCGCGACGACGACAACCGAATCCGGCCGGAGGAACTCGGCACCCTTGAGGGACGCATCCTCAAGGAATCCTTCCGGCAGGCCCGCAAGCTGCAAGGCCAGCTTGAAGTGCAGTACCAGCTGTGACGAATCGCATAGACGAGTCACGGCAAACAATAAAACCTATGAGAGGAGCTACGTCATGTCACAAGAAGACCTGAGCCGGCAGGCCTACTGGCGCGAGCATCTGCGCCTGTTGGCGATCTGCCTTGCCGTCTGGTTTCTCGTGTCCTTCGGGCTGGGGATCATTCTGGCCGCACCGCTGAACGCGTTCTCGATCGGCGGGTATCCGCTGGGCTTCTGGTTCGCCCAGCAGGGCGCGATCTACACCTTCATCATCCTGATCTTCGTTTATGCCTGGCGCATGAACGTCCTGGATCGCAAGTACAACGTCCACGAGGAGTAAGCCTGTCATGGATCAACAGACTCTAAGCCTGCTCGTGGTCGGGGCGACCTTCGCCCTGTACATCGGTATCGCCATCTGGGCGCGCGCCGGTTCGACCAGCGAGTTCTACGTCGCCGGACGCGGCGTCAACCCGATCGCCAACGGGATGGCCACGGCCGCGGACTGGATGTCCGCCGCGTCGTTCATCTCCATGGCCGGCCTGATCGCGTTCCTCGGCTTCACCGGGGGCGCCTACCTGATGGGCTGGACCGGCGGCTACGTGCTGATGGCCCTGCTGCTGGCCCCGTACCTGCGCAAGTTCGGCAAGTTTACGGTGCCGGAATTCATCGGTGACCGGTTCTACTCGAAGGTCGCGCGCGTGGTGGCAGTCATCTCGCTGCTCGCGATGTCCATCACCTACGTGATCGGGCAGATGCGTGGTGTCGGGATTGCGTTCTCCAACATCCTCGAAGTGCCGCTGGCCATCGGCCTGATCTCGGGCATGGCGGTGGTGTTCATCTACGCGGTGCTCGGCGGGATGAAGGGGATTACCTACACCCAGATCGCACAGTACGTGATCATGATCTTCGCCTACACCGTGCCGGCGGTCTTCATCTCGCTGACGCTCACCGGCCAGGTGTTCCCGCAGATCGGCCTGGGTTCCACCCTGCAGGGCCAGGACACCTACCTGCTGGAGGCCCTGGACCAGACAATGGTGGATCTTGGCTTCACCATGTACACGGCCACCGAGGGCGGCATGAGCATGCTCAACATGTTCCTGCTGACCATGGCGCTGATGATCGGTACCGCCGGTCTGCCGCACGTGATCATCCGGTTCTTTACCGTGCCGCGTGTGCGCGATGCGCGTAAGTCCGCCGGCTGGGCGCTGGTCTTCATCGGCATCCTCTACACCACCGCCCCGGCGGTCGGTGCGATGGCGATCTGGAACCTCGTCAACACCGTGCATCCGGGCGAGATCGGCACCGAGGAAGGCCACCTGGCCTACGAGGACAAGCCGGCCTGGATGGAGCGCTGGGAACAGACTGGTCTGCTCGCGTTCGAGGACAAGAACGAAGACGGCCGCATGCAGTACTACAACGATGCCAACGAAGAGTTCGCCGCGATGGCGGAAGAGGAATACGGCTGGGAAGGCTCCGAGATCGTAACCCTCGACCGCGACATCATGGTGCTGGCAAACCCCGAGATCGCCGGTCTTCCGGGCTGGGTGATCGCGCTGGTGGCGGCCGGTGGTATCGCGGCGGCCCTGTCGACCGCGGCCGGTCTGTTGCTGGCCATCTCGTCGGCCATCTCGCATGACTTGCTGAAGGGCGTATTCATGCCCCGAATCAGCGAGAGAAACGAGCTGCTGGCGGGACGTATCGCCATGGCAGGCGCAATCCTGTTCGCCGGGTATCTGGGGTTGAATCCACCGGGCTTTGCGGCCGAGGTGGTAGCACTCGCCTTCGGTCTGGCTGCAGCCTCGCTGTTCCCGACCCTGATGATGGGCATCTTCATGAAGAAGATGAACAAGGAAGGCGCGATCGCCGGCATGCTGGTCGGTCTGGTGACCACCCTGCTGTACATCTTTACCTACAAGGGGTGGTTCTTCTTCTCCGGCACCGCCATGCTCCCGGATACCGAGGAGTACTGGCTGTTCGGCGTGAACCCGACCGGCTTCGGCGCCATTGGTGCGGTGTTCAACTTCGTCGCGGCCTACATCGTGATGAAGCTGACCAAGGAACCGCCGCAGCATATCCAGGAACTGGTGGAAAGCGTGCGTGTCCCGCGCACCGACAACCCGAGCTGATGCCGTGCCCGGTCATGTCGCCGACATGACCGGGCCTCTCGGCCCACCATGAATGGAAACGCTTAACATTCATGCAGGAAAGGGGGATCACCATCTCCCTGAGGTCGGCCCGGCAGATGCCGGGTCGGCTTTTTTTCCTTCGGGACAAACCTCCAGCGGCCGCATCGGCCGTTGCAGGCTTGCCCTGAGCATCACCCATCCCGCGAAGACGGTTGTCCGGAACACACATGAACGGTGAACTGGAAGAGATTCGCGAGTTCCTGGAACGCTGCCCGGAGCTCGCGCGACTGCCGTCCGAAACCCGCACCAGCCTCGTTCGGCGCCTGACCCTGCGCTACCTGCGCGAGGACAGCCCGTTTCCGCCCGAAGATGCGCCCCCCGGCGAGCTGTGGATCGTGCGCACCGGGGCCGCCGAACTGTACGACGCCCAGGATCAGCTCCAGGACCGTCTGGGCGAAGGCGACCTGCTCAACACCGCCCACACCGACAACCTGCACGGTCGCATCACCGAGGACGCCCTGATCTACCAGCTGGAGGCCGACCGTGCCCGCGACCTCGCCGGCCGGGACGGGGCCTTCCGCGAGTTCATCGATCTCGGCGCGGACCGCCTGCGGGCGCCAGCCGCGACCTCGCCAGCGGGCGAGCGCAGCCTGCTGACGACCCCCGTGCGTGCCCTGATGACGCCACGACCCATCATGTCGCCCACCAGCCTCACCTTGCGCGAAGCGGCCCAGCGCATGACCGAGGCAGACATCTCCGCCCTTCTGCTGCACGAGCCCGGAAAGGAAGACCTCCCGGTGGGCATCCTGACCGACACCGACCTGCGCCATGCCCTGGCCGCCGGCACCGACCCCGGATGCCGCGTGGCCGACTGCATGGCCCAGCCGGTCGCCTCGGTCAGCCGCGACACCCCGGCCTTCGATGCCCTGCTGCGCATGGCGCGGCGGGACATCCATCACCTGCCGGTCACCGATGGCGAGAACGGCCCGCTGGTCGGCATTCTCTCCAGCACCGACCTGATCCGCCATCAGGGCACCAGCGCGGTCTACCTGGTACGCGATCTGCGCCGCGCCGACGGCCTCGACGCCCTGCGCGACGTGATGCGGGCCCTGCCCAGCCTGCAGGTGCAGCTGGTCGAGGCCGGGGCCGATGCGACCCAGATCGGCCAGACCATCACCACGGTGATCGACACCCTCACGCAGTGCCTGATTGAACAGGCAGAAGCGAAGCTCGGGCCCGCGCCGGCCGCCTACGCCTGGCTGGCCAGCGGCAGTCAGGGGCGGCACGAACAGATGGTGCATACCGATCAGGACACGGCGCTGGTCTACGACGATGCGGCACCCCCCGAGGCCGACGCCTGGTTCCAGCGCCTGGCCGATGAGGTCGGCGAAGGCCTGGCGGCCTGCGGCATCCGGCGCTGTCCGGGCGATGTTGACCCGAGCCAGCCCCACTGGCGTCGCTCGACCAGCGACTGGGAGCGCGAAATCCGGCGGGTGTTGAGCCACCCCTCACCGCGCGATGCGATGCTCGCCACCCATTACCTCGATCTGCGCGTGATCCATGGCCCGACCCACCTGTTCGAGCCCGTGCGCCACGCGGCCCTGGAACAGGGCTATCGCAGCGAGGCGTTGCTGAGCACGCTCGCCGACCAGGCGCGGCAGCTGCGCCCCCCACTGGGGTTCTTTCGTCAGTTCGTGCTCGAACGCGGGGGCGAACACGCCGACACCCTGGACCTGAAGATGCGCGGCCTGATGCCGATCGTCGCGCTGGCCCGGGTGTTTGCCCTGCGCGCCGGGTCGGATGCACGTGGCACGCTTGAGCGACTGCGAGCCGCTCGCCACGCGGGTGCTCTGTCGGAGGGCACAGGCGCCGATCTGATCGACGCCTGGCAGTTCATCGCCACGCTGCGCGCGCGCCTGCAGGCCGAGCAGATCCGGCGCGGGTCCGCCCCCGACAACGCCCTGCCCCCGAACGAGCTGTCCGGGCTGGAGCGCAGCCACCTGAAGAACGCCTTTCGCCTGGTGGCCCATGCGCAGAAGACCGCCCTGGCCCAGGCCGAGCAGGTACACGGGTGACACGTCTCGTGTATTGCATGTACCCGTCCGAGGCTTCCTGATGCCCTGCCCACGGCCGAAGGACACCCCTTGGGTGCACCCCATCGGGCACTGGCGTTTTTGCCGGCGCCGCCAGCGGGCGGCGCAACACGCCCCGGCTGGGGCGCTGCGGGCCTGCCTGGAGTCACCCCTGCCCTCCGCCCGGCACGTGGTGGCGGACTGCCGCTTTCTCGCGGTGGATCTCGAAACCACGGGGCTGGACCCGGAGCACGATGCGATCCTGAGCATCGGCTGGGTGGCGATGGACGGTGTACGCATCGACCTGTCGACCGCCGATCAGCGGCTCGTACGCGCGGATTGCCCGGTGCCGGAACAAAGCGCGGTCATCCACCGCATCACCGACCGCGAGGCGGCCGGCGGGACCACCGTGGACAGCGCCCTCGATGCCCTGTTCGAGGCGCTTCAGGGGCGCGTCCTGGTCGCCCATCACGCCGCACTGGAGCTCGGCTTTCTGGAGGAGGCGTGCCATCGCCTGTACGGCGTGCGCCCCCCGCTCCCGGTGGTCGATACCCTGCGCCTGGCGGAGCGCCAGTTGCGGCGCGCGGGGCGCCCGATCCCGGCGGATGGCATGCGCCTTCACACCCTGCGCGGACGCTACAATCTGCCGCAGTACCGCGCACACGACGCGCTGTTCGACGCCCTGGCCGCCGGCGAGCTGTTCGCCGCCCTGGTCAGCCAGCTTTCTCCGGAGGCACGAGTCCCGCTGGAGCGCGTGCTGTTCCGCCCTGGGTGGCTCTGGTAGCACGGATCCCGGCGGTCGACATGCTATCCTCAGCTCCCAAAATGCCCACGAATTGATCACGATTCCCGAACTGAATCACGGAGGCCCTGATGAGCGACACCATCGAGTCCACGCTGCACGAGACCCGTCACTTCGCGCCGCCGGCGGAGTTCACGAAGAACACCCGTCTGAAGCCCGAAGATCTCGAGGCCCTGCACAAGAAGGCCGACGCCGACTACGAGGGCTTCTGGTGTGACCTCGCGCGCGAGAAGATCGACTGGCAGACCGAGTTCACCGAGGGCCTCGACAGCTCGAACGCACCGCACTACCGCTGGTTCGCCGACGGGCGCATGAACGTCTCCTACAACTGCATCGACCGTCATCTTGAAGTGCGCGGCAACAAGACCGCGATCATCTTCGAGGCGGAAAATGGCGAGACCCGCAACCTGACCTACCGCGACCTCTACAACGAGGTCGGGAAGCTCGCCAACGCGCTCAAGACCATGGGGGTAGAGAAAGGCGACCGGGTGATTATCTACATGCCGATGAACGCCGAGGCCGTGATCGCCATGCAGGCCTGCGCCCGCATCGGCGCGATCCACTCGGTGGTCTTCGGGGGCTTCTCCGCCGATGCCCTGCGTGACCGCATCGTCGACTCCGGCGCAAAGCTGGTCATCACGGCGGATGGTGGCGTGCGCGGCGGCAAGACCGTAGCCCTCAAGGCCAACGTCGACAAGGCGCTGGACTCCAATCCGGCCGACGTCGAGAAGGTCATCGTCTGCAAGCGCGCCGGCAACGACGTGACCATGCAGGACGAACGCGACATCTGGTGGGACGACGCCGTGGATGGCGAGTCGGTCGACTGCGAACCGGAATGGGTCGAGTCCGAGCACCCGCTGTTCCTGCTCTATACCTCCGGCTCCACTGGCAAGCCCAAGGGCATCCAGCACTCCAGTGCCGGCTACCTGCTGGGTGCGATCATCACCAACCAGTGGGTATTCGACCTGCAGGGTGACGACGTCTACTGGTGCACCGCCGATGTCGGCTGGATCACCGGCCATACCTACGTCGCCTACGGCCCGCTGGCGGTCGGCGCGACGCAGGTTGTCTACGAGGGCGTGCCGACCGTGCCCGACGCCGGGCGCTGGTGGAAGATGTGCCAGGACCACGGCGTGACGGTTTTCTATACCGCGCCGACCGCGATCCGTGCGCTAATGAAGGCCGGCGACGATTTCCCTGCCCAGTACGACCTGTCGAAGCTGCGTCTGCTGGGGACGGTCGGCGAGCCGATCAATCCCGAGGCCTGGATGTGGTACTACCGCGTGATCGGCGGCGAACGCTGCCCGGTGGTCGACACCTGGTGGCAGACCGAGACCGGCGCCAACATGATCGCCCCGATCCCCGGCGCGACCACACTGGTGCCCGGGTCCTGCACCCAGGCCCTGCCCGGCATCGACGCCGACGTGGTGGACGAGAATGGCAACAGCCTGCCCGCCGATCAGGGCGGATACCTGGTGATCAAAAAGCCGTGGCCGTCGATGCTGCGCACCGTGTGGGGCGACGATCAACGTTACAAGGACACCTACTGGCCCAAGTTCGACGGCAAGTACTACCTGGCCGGCGACTCCGCGCGCCGCGATTCCGAAGGCAACTTCTGGATCATGGGCCGCATCGACGACGTGCTGAACGTCTCCGGCCATCGCCTGGGCACCATGGAGGTCGAATCGGCCCTGGTCGCACATGCCGAGGTGGCCGAGGCCGCCGTGGTCGGGCGCCCGCACGACGTGAAGGGCGAGGCCATCGTGGCCTTCGTGATCCTGAAGGGCGACCGCCTGACCGGCGACGAGGCGGATGCGATGATCAAGGACCTGCGCAACTGGGTGGCCGACCAGATCGGCCCGATCGCCAAGCCGGACGACATCCGCTTCGCCGACGGTCTGCCGAAGACCCGCTCCGGCAAGATCATGCGCCGCCTGCTGCGCTCCATCGCCAAGGGCGAGGAGATCACCTCGGACACCTCGACGCTCGAAAACGAGGCCGTGATCCCGCAGCTCCAGGGCAAGGCCTGAGTCACGGGCCGGGGCCCATCGCCCCGGCCCTGCTTTGATCTTCCGGTAGGAGGCCAGCCCTCTGGCCGATTGGGCGCCGGAAAGGGCCAATCGGCCAGAGGGCTGGCCTCCTACCGTTCGTGCCTTGGCGACGATGCCCATTCCGGGCACCATATCCGTTCCACCCGGGGCACCCAAGGCATGACGACACACCACTCCGATCACCCGCAAACCCCGCGCCTGCGCGTGCTGCTCGGCGAGGTCACGGCCATGGGCCCGGGCAAGGCCATGCTGCTGGAGGCCATCCGCGAGAAGGGTTCCATCTCGGCCGCGGCACGCAGTGTCGGCATGTCGTATCGGCGCGCCTGGGATCTGGTCGAGACGATGAACCAGAGTTTCCGTGACCCCATGGTCGAGACGGCCAAGGGGGGCTCCGGCGGGGGCGGCGCACGGGTAACGGAGTTTGGCGAACGGGTACTGGCCCGCTACCGGGAGATGGAAGCCCGCGCGACGGCGGCCATCCGCGAGGAGCTGGACAACTTCAGCGAATTCCTGGCCGACTCGGCACGCGCGGACTAATACTCTTTCGCCACCACCCCTTCGGCCAACAGCTCGACGAAGCGCTCGGCGGGTAGCGGCCGGCTGGCCAGATAGCCCTGGTAGTGATCGCAGCCCAGCTCGCGCAGCGCGCCGAGCTGCTCGCGGGTCTCCACCCCCTCGGCCAGCACGCTCAGGCCCAGCCCGTGTCCCAGCGCCACGATCGCCCGCGCAATCGAGCGATCATCGGCATCGTGCGCACCCGCCGCCAGGCCGTCCACAAAACTCTTGTCGACCTTCAGCGTATCGACCGGGAAGCGCTTGAGCTGGGCCATGGACGAATACCCGGTCCCGAAATCGTCCACCGCAAAGCTCACGCCCCGCTCGCGCAGCCGCTGGAGGATACGCCGGGCGCGTTCGGGGTCCGACATCAGCGCCGATTCGGTGATCTCCAGCTCCAGATACTTGGCCGGATAACCATGCCCCTCCAGCAGATCGGCCACCTGCTGGTCGATCGCCACCCGCTGAAACTGGAGTGCGGAGACATTCACCGCCAGGCGTACAGCCGGATAGCCGGCATCGCGCCAGGCCTGCCCCTGCGCCAGCACGCGCCGCAGCACCCAGTCGCCCAGCTCCACGATCAGGCCCGTCTGCTCCGCCACCGGGATGAAGCGGCCGGGCGATACGGGCCCCAGTTCGGGATCGGTCCAGCGCAGCAGGGCCTCGGCCCCGATCAGCACACCATCACTGACGCGATACTGCGGCTGGTAGTGAACCTCGAGACTGTCCTGCTCGATCGCGCGCCGCAGCCGTGCATTCAGGTCGATGCGCTCGCGGGCCGCCTCGGTAAAGGCATCCGAGTAGTAGCGATAGCCGCCACGCCCATCTTCCTTGGCACGCGACAGCGCGGTACCGGCCTGCTGCAACAGGGTCTCGGCATCCGCCCCGTGATCCGGGAACACGGCGATGCCGATCGTCGCCGCGATCTCGATCTCGACGCCATCGCCGAGATCCGCCGGGCGTCCCACTTCGCGCAGGATGTCCTCGGCGACCAGTGCCGCATCGTCCACATGGGACAGATTATCCGCCAGCACGGCAAACTCGTCGCTGGCCAGGCGGGCGACCGTGTCGGTCCCCCGCCGCCCCGCCTGCAGGCGATCGGCGACGATCTTCAGCAGGCGATCCCCCGCCGCATGCCCTCTTGAATCGTTGATGTCCTTGAAACGGTCGACGTCGATGATCAGCACCGCCAGCAGACCATTGCGCCGCCGCATCAGCGCGATCGCCTGCGCCAGACGGGCACGCAGCAACCGGCGGTTGGGCAGCTCGGTCAGGGGGTCGTGGTGCGCGAGAAAGTCGAGCTCGGCCTCCGATGCCTTGAGGCGGGAGATATCCGCAAACACCGAGACGTAGTGCGTCAGGCGACCCTGGTCATCGCGCACCGCCGTGATGCTTTGCAGTTCGGGGAAGATCTCGCCGGTCTTGCGCCGGTTCCATATCTCGCCCTGCCAGTGCCCTTCGGTCTCGAGCTGACGCCGCATGTTGGCGTAGAAGGCCTGGTCGTGGCGCCCGGACTGGAACATCTTGGGCGTGCGTCCCACCACCTCGTCCTGGGTATATCCCATCAACTCGGTAAATGCGCGATTGACCGACAGGATGTGGGCGGTGGCGTCGGTAATCACCACGCCTTCGCGGGTGTTTTCGAACACCACCGACGCCAGCCGCCGGCGCTCCTCCTGCTCCCGGCGTTCGGTGATGTCCTCGATGGTGGCGACTACTCGATCGATGGCGCCATCGGCCGTGCGCGTGCATTTCACATCGATGTCCGCGACGAGCACCCGGCCATCCCGTCTCAACAGCCGCTTCTCAATGCTGTACCCGTCGCGCTCGCCGGCCTGCATGGCCGCATCGAGCGGCGCTTCGCAGCCGCGATCCTCGGGTACGGCCAGACGATCCCAGTCGGTCCGCACCAGTTCTTCCGGCGAGTAGCCGAGCATCTGTGCCAGGAACGGATTGACCCGCTCCCAGCCCCTGCCGCCCGGATACGAGATCGCCATACCCAGAAACGGCATGTCGAAGTACAGTCGCAGCAGACGGTCCTGCTCGGCATGCGAATGCATCAGTTCCAGATGGTGGCGCAGCCACTGCTGGCGCCAGAGCAGGCCACCGGCCGCCAGCATAATCAACCAGACAAACAGTGTGGCGGCCCCCATCCAGAGCGCCTGCTGGCGGGGTGCGATCGCCAGTGACACAACATTGCGCTTGAGGATCAGGTCCCATCCCGGTGCCGACAGCGGCTGGACGCCCGCCAGAAAACCGCCATCGGCATCATCGAACAGCGCTACCGTCACACCCTCTCGTTCACGGTCGAGAATCTCGTGGCGCAAGCGCGCGAAGGCCTCCGGCGGATCGATGATATGGCCGCCCTGTGCCTCGATTCGTGCAATCGTGGCCCAGCGTGTGTCGTCCCGGGCCACCACATGGGGATCGACCGTCCCCGCCTCCTCGCCTACGGTCAGCAGCGCACGCAACGTCTCGATGCCGGAGGACAGCACGACCACGGCGACTGACTCGCCGTCCGGATCGACTCGGTCCGCTACCGGGACCGCCCAGCTAATCCGCACCTCGCCCCGGGCATTCGCATGCAGGTAGGGGGCGCTCACTTCACCGCTGACCAGGGCTTCCGTGACCGCCTTGTCCACCGCGACATCGTCCAGCGAGTTATGCCCCACCTCCACAATGGGCCGCCAGTCCCGGTCGATCAGCGAAATGGCGTCGTAGTCGTAACGCTCATGCATCAACTCCAGGCGATGACGTACCTGTTCCAGCGCCAGCGGCGACTGCACCAAGACCGCGGTTCGCGCAAAGACGGAGAAGTCCCGCGCCTGGGCGAGCACCATCGCATCGCCCTCGCGCTCCGCCAGCCAGCGGTCCAGCAGGGCACCCTTGAGAAAGGCGGATCGGCGCAGATCCTCACGCGCCTGATCCTTCGCGGAGGTCGCCTGGATCTGCCAGGTACCAAACGCCATACCGGTGGTGGACAGGGCCACAGCAAGGGCCAGCACCGTCCAGCCACCCGCTCCAAAACGCTTTGGGCCAAAACGCTTCGGGATGGAGGACATCAACGATGGCGCTCGGTCGCCATCCAGTTGCCCGACTGCGCTCCAGCGCATCGCCAGATAAAGGGCCAAAGCCGATACAGTGATGAATCCGAGGCCCTTGCCGAGATTGGCCAGGGTCAGCGCATCGCCGATCTCGGTGCCCAGCCACCAGGCAACGGCAACATCGGACAGGGTGACCCACAGCACTCCCAGCAGCAGAAAGGCCCCGGCAATCCACTCGGGGGCCCGCGATCGCCTGGTTTGTGCCAACGCTTTCAAGGAATGATTCGCCTCTCTCGGGTGACACTGAACGGATTGACCGCCAGTGATTGGTAGCGTCCGCAGCAGAAGAATGTTGAGATCGGTGACGGGTGGCCCGCCGGCGATGGATTCCGCAGCATCCGGTGGAACCCTCTCGAACCAGGGGCTGTCTCCACCAACAGGAGCCGCGCGGCCGCAGCAGTATGCCGGAATCCACACAAACGCGGCTTGACGCAGATCAATTGAGTACCCGCCAGCCCGACGGGCCGATCGGGCCACCAGTCATCCACCTGACGACAAGGAGCACGACATGGAGGCCACACTGAAGGACGGGATCCTGACCCTGAAGATCGACAAGAAGACCGCCGAGAGCATCGCGGAGAACATCACCGAGCTCGAGGGCGAGATCAGCAACGGTGCCCGCGCACTCGGCTCCGTACTGCAGCAGGGTGTCTACGAGCTGGAGAACGAATTCCGCCAGCCGCCGCACGCCTTCGACGAGCACGCGCCCAAGCAGCCATCGATCGAGGACTGACGCGAGCCCGCTCGTATACACACGGAACCCGCAAGGAGGACATTATGCATCTGGAAAAGGCCGAAAACGGCGAACTGGTGATCACGATGCCGGAGGCGGAGGCCTCCGATGCCCTGGCCACACTGAAAAAGCGCGCCGATGAACTGGACGAGTGTGAGGAACTGGCCGAGGCCCTGGAAGAGGCCGGAATCCAGCTGCCCGCGCAGCCCGACCACATCCGGCACGAATACATGCCCCCGGCGGATTAACGATCCGCTCTGCCACCCGGCCCGCTCCCGGGCCGGGTATTCCTGTCAGGCGTTGACGCGCTCCACGGCCCCGCGGGGGTCATCGCACACCTCGAGGATGGTCAGGAACCCGCTGATCTCGAACACCTCGCGAATCGGATCCCCGATCTCGCACAGCACCAGCCGCCCGCCGTTCTGCTTGACCTTCTTCGCGGTCATCAGCATCACGCGCAGCCCCGCGCTGGAGATGTAGTCGACGTCGCCAAAGCGGATGACCAGCGACGGGTGATCTTCCATCCGCTGGAATAGATGGGCCTCGAATTCGGGCGAGGTATTGCTGTCCAGACGGCCCGCCGGACTGACGACCAGCACGCCGTCGATCGTCTCTTCGTTGACTTGCATCGGTGCGCCTTGCCTTTTCGTTGTTATTGAGTAGCGGCCCCGCCCACACGCGCTCCACCGCGCGGGCGCGACCGGATCAGACCGGCTGCTTGCGCAGGGTCAGGCAGTTGACGCCATCGGCGGATCGATAGTCGATCTCGTCCATCAGCGTCTTCATGAAGTGAATCCCCAAGCCTCCGACCTGGCGCGAATCAATATCGCCGTCAAGCTGGGCCTCGGGGGCATCGGTCAGCGGATTGAAGGCCTGGCCGTCGTCGGTGACGGTAATCGTCAGCCCGTCATCCGCCTTGCGCAACTCCACCTCGATGGTGTGTTCCGCGCCGTCATCGAAGGCATAGGTGATCAGATTGGTCAGCCACTCGTCCAGCACCAGATTGATCGGGTAGACCGAGGACATCGAGACGCCGGCCTCCTCGCAGAAGGCCTCCACCTGCTCGGCCAGGCGCGGGATCTCCCGCAGTTCAGTCTGGATCCGGAAAGCCCGCTGCATCATGCACTCCCTGCTGGCGCTCGGCGCGCGAACGCCCGTCGAGTCAAAAGGTATTCGCGACGCTGGCAACCCCCGGCGCGCGCGAGCGCACCAGGCGCTCGACCACGTTCTTCAGATCCAGCGTCGAACGCGGGCAGCCTACGCAGGCCCCCTTCAAGCGCACCCGTACGGTGCGCCCGTCGAGCTCCACGAACTCGATATCGCCGCCGTCCTGCATCAGGATGCGCCGTGCCTCCTCGATCGCCGCGCGCACCGCGTCCTCGTCGATCGGCCCGTCCGCCGGGACATCGGAGGCCTCGCGCTCGGCGAAAGTCTGTGCCCGGTCCAGGCGCAGCGCCAGCTCCGGATCGAGCTCCTCGATCGCGTCCAGTTCGTCCTCACTGTACACATGATCCGGGTCATCGCTCAGCAGGTGGGAGACATCCACCATCACCTGAGCCTTGTCGGGTCCCGCCATCGTCGGTCCTCCGCGTGATCGCATTCGCGCCAGTATAGCAACGGCCCGTTCCCGACCGGCCCGAAGCCGCACGCGCCAACCGGATTCCGGTGGCGCGACCGGCGGCCAGCGCAGGCGGACCCGCAGCCGGCGCAGGTCCTCGCGATCCATGCGCGCGGCATGCAGCCAGAGCCGCCACAGCCGCCTGCCGTCCCGTTCGCGCAGCACCAGCAGAACCGTCCCGGCCAGGACCCGGCTGTCGGGCAGCAACTCGACCCAGGTTACCTGCTCCTGGCGCAGGCCCTCGCGGGTCGCGACCCAGCTATCCCCCTCCGGCGTCTGTCCCAGCCAGGCCCAGTCCGGTGCCGCATCGCGCCGCTGCCACCACCAGCCGATCGTCGCCAGGCCCCAGACCGGCAACAGCATCCACAACGGGCTGTAGACCAGCACAAATCCGGAGACAGCGAGGACCAGCAGGATCTGCCCGGCTAGCGCCAGCCGTGGCAAAACGGGGTCAGGGTGCAGTCTCAGCCGCAGCGGCGGCACGGAGCGCCGGGACAAGCCGGGCTATCCCGTCATCCACCGTGGTCTGGCGACCCATGACCACATCCAGCAGCACATTGTCGGGGTAGTCGAGCAGGCGCTCGAAGGCATCGCGACCCTCCTGGTCCAGTTGCGCATATCCCTGCGCGAGAAACTGCCCGAGCAGCCAGTCGTTCTCCAGCATGCCGCGGCGGCAGCGCCAGCGAGTACGGCTGTCGGGTTCCATCAAAGCGATTTCTTCAGCATGGTACGGCGGATATCGCCGATCGCCCGGCTCGGGTTCAGGCCCTTGGGGCAGACCTGGGTGCAATTCATGATGGTGTGGCAGCGGTAGAGCTTCCAGGCATCGTCCAGCTGTGCCAGGCGGTGATCGGTGGCCTCGTCGCGGCTGTCCTGGATGAAACGCGCGGCCTGCAGCAGCGCGGCGGGCCCCAGGAACTTGTCCGGATTCCACCAGTACGACGGACAGGCGGCGGAACAGCAGCCGCACAGGATGCATTCGTACAGACCATCCAGCTGGTCACGATCCTCCGGGCTCTGCTTGCGCTCGACCTCGGGCTCCGGGCTGTCGTTGACCAGCCAGGGCTCGGCCTTGCGGTACTGGTCCCAGAAGTTGCCCATATCCACGATCAGGTCGCGGATCACCGGCATCCCCGGGAACGGGCGCAGCGTGACCGGCGCCTCCAGATCCGCGAGCGGCGTGATGCAGGCCAGGCCGTTCATGCCGTTGATGTTCATGCCGTCGGAGCCGCAGACCCCGTGCTGGCAGGAGCGGCGAAAGCCCAGGGAATCGTCCTGCTCCTTCAGCAACAGCAGTGCGTCCAGCAGCATCATCCCCGGCTCGACCTGGTCGTCGGGCAGGGTGAAGCGCTGCATCTTCGGCAGCGTGTCCGTCTCCGGGTTGAAGCGGTAGATCGAGAATTCCAATCGTCTCTCCTTTCAGTGGCGCCACCGGCGGCCCATCATCGCGCTAGGGGGCCGACTGCGATCGTCGCTTCCTGCCGTGTACAGCCCAGGGTGCGTAGGGTGCGTTGAGGCCCGCGAAACGCACCGAACGTGGTGCTTTCACAGTCACCACCTGATGCGAGGCTTCCCTGGAAGCAGCACCGGCCGTCAATAGACCCGCTCCTTCGGCGGAAACGAGGGCACGGTGTTCGGCTGGGTGCGCACCGGCTTGTAGTCGAGGCTGTCGTCCGCCAGCGAGTACAGGCTGTGCTTGAGCCAGTGCTGGTCGTCGCGATCGGGGAAGTCGATACGCGAATGCGCCCCGCGGCTCTCCTCGCGCCCCAGCGCGGAGCGGATGGTCGCGATCGCGCAGTCCATCAGGTTCTCCAGCTCCATCGCCTCCACCCGGGCGGTGTTGAAGGTGGCCGAGTGGTCCGCGATCACGGCGTGGTTCAGGCGCTCGCGCAGTGCGCGGACCTTCTCTACCCCCTCGCGCATCACCTCGTCGGTGCGGAACACCGAGCAGTGGTCCTCCATCACCTTGCGCAGTTCGCGCTTCAGCGGTTCGACCTGCTCGGAGGAGCCGTCGCCCGGGTCCTTGCGGTCCCAGCGCGTCAGTCGTGCCATCGCCTGCTCCACCGCCGTTTCGTCCAGCGGCCGGTGGTAGTGGTTCTCGCGCAGGTATTCGAGGATATGGTTGGCCGCCGCACGTCCGAATACCAGGATGTCCAGCAGCGAGTTGCCGCCCAGGCGGTTGGCCCCGTGTACGGAGACACAGGCGGCCTCCCCGGCCGCGTACAGCCCCGGCACCGGGTCCTCCGGGGTGTCCTTGACCGGCGCCACCACCTGGCCGAAGCGATTGGTCGGGATCCCGCCCATGCTGTAGTGGCAGGTCGGGAACACCGGGATCGGGGCCTCGATCGGGTCCACGCCGAGGAAGGTCATGCTCGCCTCGCGAATACCCGGCAACCGATGGCGAATCGCATCCGCGCCAAGGTGGCGCAGGTCCAGCAACACGTGATCGCGGTTACGCCCGCAGCCACGACCTTCGCGCACCTCGGTGGCAATGGAGCGGCTGACCACGTCGCGCGAGGCCAGGTCCTTTGCCCTTGGGGCATAGCGCTCCATGAAACGCTCGCCGTCGGCGTTGACCAGGAAGCCGCCCTCGCCGCGCGCGCCCTCGGTAATCAGCATCCCGCGTCCGGCGATGCCGGTCGGGTGGAACTGCACGAACTCCATATCCTCCAGCGGCACCCCGGCGCGCAGGGCCATCGCCATGCCGTCGCCGGTGTTGATCAGCGCGTTGGTGGTGGTGCGGAACAACTGACCCGCCCCGCCGGTGGCGATCAGCGTGGTCTTGGCCTCGATCACGATCGGCTCGCCGGTCAGGATCTCGAAGGCGAGCACACCGAGCACGAAACCCTGCTCGTCGCGCAGCAGGTCGACCGCGAAGTACTCATCGAAAAAGTGCGTGCGTGCGCGCAGGTTCTGCTGGTACAGCGAGTGCAGGATCGCGTGCCCGGTGCGGTCGGCCGCCGCACAGGTACGCGCCGCCTGGTCCTGGCCGAAGTTCTGGCTCTGCCCGCCGAAGGCACGCTGGTAGATATTGCCGTTGTCCAGGCGCGAGAACGGCACGCCGAAGTGATCCAGCTCGTAGACCACCTTGGATGCGGCGCGACACATGTACTCGATCGCGTCCTGATCGCCCAGATAGTCCGACCCCTTCACGGTATCGAACATGTGCCAGTGCCAGGAGTCCGGCAGCACGTTCGCCAGCGCGGCATTCACCCCGCCCTGCGCGGCCACCGTGTGCGAGCGCGTGGGAAACACCTTGGAGACCACCGCGACCTTGGCATCGCCGTTGGACAGCTGCAGCGCGGCACGCAGGCCCGCGCCGCCGGCGCCGATGATCAGCGCGTCAAATTTGCGCCGGGTCAGGTTCATGCAAGCCCCGTTCGAATCAGGAGGTAGAGGGCCCACAGGCCCAGAAGAATGAGTGCGCCCGCGCCGACGGTCAGCATGGTCAGGCGCAGTGCCAGTGGCTTCACATAGTCGAGCAGGACATCGCGCAATCCGATCCAGGCATGCAGCAACAGCAGCACGACAAACAGCGCACTGCCCAGCGCCACGACCGGGTGCGCGATCACCATTACCCAGGCCGCGTGATCCGTCGGCGGGGCGATCAGGAAATAGCCCAGGGCCGCGATCACGAACAGCCCGACATACACCGCCGTGATCCGCTGCAGCAGCCAGGCGCCCTGCCCCGACAGCAGCCTCACAGGATCAACCCCAGCCAGACGGCGAGCGTGGCGAAGATCGCGGCGTACAGGGCATCACGCGCAGTGCGCAGCGAACCGGCCCGATCCTCCCCGATGCCGAACTCCATCAGCAGATAGCGTATCCCGGCGAACAGGTGATGCAGCAGCCACCACAGGCCGATCAGCAGCAGCGCCAGCCCGATCGGGTGCCGGATAATCGCGACCACCTGAGCGAAGCCCTCCGGACTCGCCAGCGAGCGATCCAGCAGCCACAACAGCACGGGGATAGCGAGAATCAGGAGAATCCCGGTAATACGGTGCAGGATGGAAACCACGGCATTCAGCGGAAGTCGGATCTTGCGCAGATCCAGGAAAACGGGCCGTGCCGGAGAACTCATGCCACCCCCAAAACCGGATGATGAAAAATGTCGGGCTGACACCCTGCAAGAGGTTCGTCTACTATCGACCCGCTTGGTTCAGCCGGTCGCCCGACCTGTGTTGAGCTTACCACCTCAATCCGCCGCCGTGGGTCCCCAAGGCCACAAGCCGAACGGACACACGACGCGCTGCCACGGGAGAGTTTTCGATGCGCGAAGACTGGAAGAATCACCTGATCGACGCCGGGGCCGAGTTCGAGGACGACGACCTCCTGCACTACGGCAACCCCGAGCGCGAACGCCGCATGGCCATCAATGGCGAGGTGATCTGCGACCTGTCCCACCGGGGCCTGCTGGAGGTCCGCGGCGAGGACGCGACCGACTTCCTGCAGGGCCAGTTCGGCAACGACATCACCCAGGTCGATGCCAGCCACAGCCAGATCTCCAGCTATTCCAGCCCCAAGGGGCGCGCCTACGCGGTGTTCCGCGTGCTGCGCACCGCGGACAGCTACCTGCTGGAGATGCCGGCCGACCGCATCGAGGCCATCGCCAAGCGGCTGCGGATGTTCGTGCTGCGGGCCCATGTGGTGATCGAGCGCGCCGACGACTCGCGCATCCACTTCGGGCTCTCCGGCCCCGACGCGGAATCCGAACTGAACAACGCCCTGGGAGCCTGCCCCGCAAACGTGGACGACGTGGTCGAGAAAGACGGCGTGACCATCGTGCGTGTACCCGGCGTGCACCCGCGTTTCGAGCTGTTCGGCGAGCTCGAACCGATGCGCACCGCCTGGGACAAGCTGAACGTGCGCTCGGGCCCGGTGGGTCCGCGCGAGTGGGCATTGCTCGACATCCTCGCCGGGATGCCGACCGTGGTCGAGGCGACCAGCGAGATGTTCGTGCCGCAGATGCTGAACCTGCACGCACTGGGGGCGATCAACTTCGAGAAGGGCTGCTACCCGGGACAGGAGGTGGTGGCCCGCATGCACTACCTCGGCAAGCTGAAGCGGCGCATGTTCCGTCTGGCGATCCATGCCGCGGAGCCGCCGCAGCCGGGCTCGCCGGTGTTTCGCTCCGACGGCAACCCGGAGCAATCGGATGGCGAGATCGTGGCCGCCGAGCTGCACCCGGACGGGCTCTACTCGGCCCTGGCGGTGGTGCAAGTGGCAGCCGCCGAAGGCGAGCTGCACTGGGGGTCACCGGATGGCCCGCGGGCGGAGGTCGTCGACCTGCCCTACGCAGTGCCGGAAGGAGCCTGAGCCATGCGATTTCTGTTCTTCTTTTTCGTCCTGATCCTGCTGGCGCTGTGGGCGGCCTTCTTCAGCCGCCCCAACAACCCGACGCTGTCCAACTGGCTGTACGTGCTGTCCGGGGTGCTGGCCGTGCTGTTCCTGATCGGCTACCTGCGCCTGGACGGGGTGATATAGCGCGGACGAGCACGAGGAGCGCCCTGCGCTGCTCGCGGCCCCGGGATATTCGTGGCCCGGGCTACTCGTGAATGTAGTCGACGACCTCGAGCCCGAAACCGCCCAGGCCATGGAAGCGCTTGGGCGCGGACATCAGCTGCATGCGGCCCACGCCGCAGTCCGCCAGGATCTGCGCACCAATGCCGTACATGCGCCACTCGGCCGAATTCTCGCGCCCGCCGCGCTCCTCCTGCGGCGGCTGCCCGAGCTGTTCCAGGCGCTGTGCCAGGGCCTCGGCGCTCTCGTGCTTGCGCAGCACCACCACGACCCCCTCGCCCGCCTCGTCGATGCGGCGCAGGGCATCGTCCAGCGGCCAGCCACGATCGGGGCCGGCATAGCCCAGGGTGTCGTGCAAGGTGTTTTCCAGATGCACGCGCACCAGGGTGTCCTGCTCCGGCTTCGGCTCGCCGCGCACCAGCGCAAAGTGCAGTTGATGGTCGACCTCGTCCTGGAATGACAGCAAGCGGAACTCGCCATGTGCGGTCGGGAACGGGCGCTCCGAGACGCGCTGAACGGTCTTTTCGTTCTCGATGCGGTAGCGGATCAGGTCCTCGATCGTGCCCATCTTCAGGTCGTGTTCGGCACAGAAGCGCTCGAGGTCCGGGCGCCGCGCCATGGTGCCGTCCTCGTTGAGGATCTCCACGATCACCGCGGCCGGCTCGGCCCCGGCCAGGCGCGCGAGGTCGCAGCCGGCCTCGGTATGGCCGGCGCGCACGATCACCCCGCCCGGCTGCGCCATCAGCGGGAACACATGCCCCGGCTGGACAATGTCGCCCGGCTGGGCGTTCGGGGCCACGGCCGTGCGGATGGTGTGCGCGCGATCATAGGCAGAGATGCCGGTGGTCACGCCCTCGGCGGCCTCGATCGACAGCGTGAAGTTGGTGCCGTGCACGTCGTTGGTGTCGGTCACCATCAGCGGCAGCGCGAGCTGCTTGCAGCGCTCGCGGGTCAGCGTCAGGCAGATCAGCCCGCGGCCATACTTGGCCATGAAGTTGATGTCCTCGGGGCGCACATGCGAGGCGAGCATCAGCAGATCGCCCTCGTTCTCGCGGTCTTCGTCGTCGACGATGACCACCATGCGGCCGGCCTGCAGTTCCTCGAGGATGGTTTCGGTATTGGAAAATTCCATGCGTGCCTTCGGTCGGGGGCCCTGCGCTCAGTCGCGCGGCCCGGGATGATTGGGGAAGCCCTGTTCGGCCAGCCAGGCCTCGGACAGATCGCCGGCGTCCGTGCCCGGCTCGGCCGCGCGCTCGCCCAGCATCAACCGTTCCAGGTAGCGGGCGATCAGGTCGACCTCCAGATTCACCGGCGTACCCACCGCGTACACGGAGAAGCGGGTCAGCGACCAGGTGTGGGGGATGATGTTGACCTCGAACTCGGCCCCGTCGACCCGGTTCACGGTCAGGCTGGTGCCGTCGATGGTGATCGAGCCCTTCGCCGCGATGTAGCGCGCCAGGGCGGCGGGGGCGCGACAGCGCACGCGGGTAGAGCGTGCGTCCGGCTCCATCGCGACCACCTCGCCCACGCCATCGACGTGACCCGAGACCATGTGGCCGCCGAGGCGGTCGCCCAGGGCCAGGGCCCGCTCCAGGTTGACCCGGTCGCCGGGCCCCAGCCCGCCCAGCGTGGTCACGTTCAGGGACTCGCGCGAGACGTCGGCGGCGAAGCCCGCGCCCGTCAGGTCGGTCACGGTCAGACACACGCCATTGACCGCAATGGAGTCGCCCAGGCGCGTGTCCGACAGGTCCATCCCGGGGGCATTCACGTACAGGCGCACGTCGCCGCCGCTGGGGGTCAGGCGATCCAGGCTGCCAAGGGTCTCGATAATTCCGGTGAACATGGGCCTTGTTTCGGTTGCAGGCCGCCCCGGGAGGGGGTGCCGCGAGCCGCCCATCTTAGGGAAACATGAAGGACTTCGCACCACACGACGGTGGGCGTATGGGTTTAGCCTGGAGAGACGCCGAGCGGTCAGCCCCTCAGGTGCGCGGGCGGGCCCGCAGGCGCAGGCTGTCGCCGACCCAGCGGCTCTCGAGGATCTCCAGTTCCGCGCGCTCGTCCATGCGCGCCAGCGGCCATTCCACCAGCGGGCGAGCACTCGAGCCCAGCAGCAACGGCGCCTGGTACAGCAGCCACTCGTCCACCCAGCCCCCGCGGGCCAGGGCCCCGGCGAGGCCCGGGCCGGACTCCACATGCAGTTCGTTGACTTCGGCCCGTGCCAATTCCGCCAGTACCTCGCCGAGATCCAGCCCGCCCTCGGGCGAGTCGCTGGCCAGCGCGACCGGCCGGACATCGGCGCCATGCCCGCGCAGGGTATCGGCTGCCGGCGAGCGTGCTGCATCCGGACCGGTCAGGATCCAGACGGGGCCGCTCTTCAGGATCTGGGCGCCGGGGGGCGTGCGCAGCCGGGCATCCAGGATCACCCTGAGCGGCTGCCGGGTGGGCAGGTCCGAGTAGTGCGGGTCATCGGGAAAACCGGCCTGGGCGGCCAGCTGGTGCGGCTTCATGCGCACGGTCAGGCGCGGGTCGTCGGCCACCACGGTGCCGCTGCCGGTCAGGATCGCCCCGGCACGCGCGCGCCACAGCTGTACGTCGCGGCGTGCCGCCTCGCCGGTAATCCAGCGCGACTCGCCCGAGGCCATCGCCGTACGCCCATCCAGGCTGGCCGCCAGCTTGATCCGGACCCAGGGGCGTCCCTGCTCCATGCGCTGGACAAAGCCTGGGTTCAACGCCCGTGCCTCGGCCTCGAGCACACCAGTTTCGACCTCGACCCCGGCCGCGCGCAGGGCCTCCATGCCGCCACCACAGACTTGCGGATTCGGGTCCTGCATCGCGATCACCACCCGGGCCACACCGGCCTGAATCAGCGCCTCGGTACAGGGAGGGGTGCGGCCGTGGTGGCTGCATGGCTCGAGCGTCACATAGACGGTGGCCCCGCGCGCGGCTTGGCCGGCCGCGTGCAGGGCGTTCACCTCAGCGTGCGGCTCGCCGGCGCGCCAATGCAGCCCCTCTCCGACGACCTCGCCATCGCGCACCAGCACGCAGCCCACCCGAGGATTGGGATCGGCACTGAAGCGGCCACGATCGGCCAGCTCCAGCGCCCGCACCATGTGGAGTCGATCCTCCACCACCTGCTCGTGTCCCGGCTGTGCCATCAACTGCCCTCCTGCGAATCCCCCGGCGCGGAGGCGTCCGTGTCGGCGAGCCCCTCATCGATCAGGCGCAGCTGCGAACGGCGCATCTCCGGCGTCAGGTCATCCTCGAGCCGTTCGATGGCCTCGCGGAAGGACTGCACGCTGGCAAAGCTCAGATAGATGGAGGCAAAACGGATATAGGCCACATGGTCCAGGGCATGCAAGGCCGCCAATACCATCTCGCCAATGCGGTCGGACTTGACCTCGGGGGCCGCCAGAGAGGCGAGCTGCCGCTTGATGTCGTCGATCACGCGCTCGACATCCTCGGTCTTCACCGGGCGCTTGTGCAGCGCCCGGCGCAGACCGCTGCGCAGCTTGTCCTCGTCGAAGGCGACACGCTCGCCGGAGCGCTTGACCACCCGCGGCAGGCTGAACTCCGCCCGCTCGAAGGTGGTAAAGCGCGCCCGGCACTCGCGGCACTCGCGCCGCCGCCGAATCTGTTCCTGCTCCGGGCCGGCCACCCGCGAGTCGACCACGCGGGTGTCCTGAGCGCCACAGGCCGGGCAGCGCATGGCAGGCCGCCGCTACGCCGCGTTATTCGGCGGCGCCGTAGACCGGGAAGCGGCGGCAGATCTCGACGACCTTGTCGCGGGTCGCGTTGATCACCTGCTCGTTCTCGTGGTCGTCCAACACGTCGGCGATCCAGCCGGCCAGCTCGCGCGACTCCGCCTCGGTGAAGCCACGGGTGGTCAGCGCGGCGGTGCCGATGCGGATGCCGGAGGTCACGAACGGGGACTGCGGATCGTTGGGCACCGCGTTCTTGTTGACCGTGATGTTGGCGCGGCCCAGCGCGGCGTCCGCGGCCTTGCCGGTCATGCCCTTGGACACCAGGCTCAGCAGGAACAGGTGGTTGTCGGTCCCGCCGGACACGATGTCGTAGCCGCGCTCGACCAGGACCTCGGCCATCGCGCGGGCGTTGGCGATCACCTGCTTCTGGTAGGTCTTGAATTCCGGCTCCAGGGCCTCCTTGAACGCCACCGCCTTGCCGGCGATCACGTGCATCAGCGGGCCGCCCTGGGTACCCGGGAAGATCAGCGACTGGAACTTCTTATTCAGCTCCGGCTGACCCTTGGTGACGATGAAGCCGCCACGCGGCCCGCGCAGGGACTTGTGCGTGGTGGAGGTGACCACGTGGGCATGGTCGATCGGATTCGGGTATTCGCCCGCGGCGATCAGGCCGGAGACGTGGGCCATGTCCACCATCAGGTAGGCGCCCACGGAATCGGCGATCTCGCGGAAGCGCTTCCAGTCCACCACGCGCGAGTAGGCGGAGAAGCCGGCGACGATCATCTTCGGCTGGTGCTCGGTGGCCAGGCGCTGGACCTCGTCATAGTCGATCAGGCCCTCGTCAGTGATGCCGTACTGCACCGCGTTGTAGATCTTGCCGGAGAAGTTCGGCTTGGCGCCGTGGGTCAGGTGACCGCCGGCGTCCAGGCTCATGCCCAGCACGGTGTCATGCGGCTGCAGCAGGGCCATGTACACGGCCGCGTTGGCCTGCGAGCCGGAATGCGGCTGGACGTTCGCGTAGTCGGCGCCGTAGAGCTCCTTGAGGCGATCGATCGCGAGCTGCTCGACGATATCCACGTACTCGCAGCCACCGTAGTAGCGCTTGCCCGGATAGCCCTCGGCGTACTTGTTGGTCAGCACGGAGCCCTGGGCCTCCATCACGCGCGGGCTGGTGTAGTTCTCGGAGGCGATCAGCTCGATGTGCTCTTCCTGGCGCTGCGCTTCCTTGCTGATCGCGCCCCAGAGTTCGTCGTCGTAGCCGTGGATGCTCATGTCGATCGAAAACATTCGGATCTCCCGTTTCATTACTTTCGTGGATTCGGTTTCCCGGCGCGCCGACTCACCGGCGCAGGCCTGGGAAGGGGGAAACAAAGACGCGTAATGATAGGGGATGCGGGGCTTTTTTTCAGGCGGCCACCCCGGCAAGGCCCCGCCACCCGCAATTCGGCACACCACGCAATACCGACATTATCTCCTTTTTTTCAATTGCCTAGACGAGTTTCCGTTCTTTCACGAGGCCGGCGCGGTAGCGAGGCCAACCGATGCGCCCCGTACATACCATTAGTGTCCTGTTTCTTTACACCCGATCTCGGACCGGCGTGGGAAACGGCATACGGCCACCGCCTTCTAACCACGTGCGCACTAGGCCTGTCACCCAAATGGACGGCCAAACGGCGTCACGCTTTTTTACACCCATACCCTTAGCGCCATGCCCGACAACGGCGACATTCGCCTATCCATATGTTTTGCGTATGGATTCTTGCACCGGGCCCGCATGGCACCGTTTCTGCATACCCCCCTGCATGCACAAGGACCGGATGGGCCGGATCCGCGCAAGCCACCCAGGGGGCTATTCCCAGGGAAGGTGCATCGAATGAAACCCAAACGTATTACACCCTATCTCGCGAGTGCCGCCCTGTTGTTAGGCCTGGGCCTTTCCGGCGCCGCACAGGCTTCGTTGCTCAGCTGCGCCAGCCTTGACGGGGGCCTCGAGGATCGTGTTACCAGCAACATCGGCTGCCAGGTACTCCAGCCACTCGATGGCAATGCGAACGACCCCGTGGGCGGCGACTCAGCCAACTGGATCGTCAACACCGCCGGTGGCACGGGGTTTTTCGGCATCAGTGACTGGCAGTTCGATGGTCGTTGGGAAGACCCGCCCGACAGCAACGGCGATCCGCTGGAGTTTGACCCGGCGGACCCGACACTCAACCTAGTCACCCTGGATGGCCACTCTCTGAGCGGCACTTGGACACTCGATCCGAGCTTCGTCTACGGTGACCTCCTGTTCCTGTTCAAGGACGGCGGCAACACGAACCTGGTTGGCTACCTGATCACCGGTTATAGCGGCTCCTATTCCACGCCCTTCAGCAGCCCGCCGTTCCCGCTGCCGGGGGCAGGAAACGATCGCGACATCTCCCATGTCAGCATCTACTACCGCCCCGGTGGCCATGTCCCCGAACCTCACACCCTGCTGCTGGTGGGCCTGGGACTGGGGCTGCTCGGCATCGCGTTCCGCCGGAAGTCACGCAAGGACACGATGGCAGCCTGATCGGTTCTGCTCACCCCAACCATGATGGCGCCCATGTGGCGCCATCATTTCGTTCCGGTCTGCTGACCGGTAGTGAATGACTCACCTCAGCCGGACATGTCCGGCTTTTTTACACCTCGGCCACAGTCGGCGACCGCCTCCGCCACAGCAATACCTGCAAGCGATTGTTTCATCGAGCCAATCTCCCCTCCCCATCGAATGTGGCACGAAGCGTGCTGTATTCCCGCTTTGTGAGTGATGGCACTTTCGGGCGAGGTCTGCCACAGCCGCATTCATGAGGGAAACACTGAAAACCATGGAGGGACTCCCGTCCCACGGAGGTATGCCCGATGTCATGCAAGCCTTTGCCCTCGTTCCTGACCGGGGCGCTGCTCGTACTGAGCCTGTCGCTCTCCGGAGCCACTCACGCCGCCCTTCTGGACTGCAACACCCTGCCCGGCAGTGTCGGCGATGCAGTTACCAGCAATATCGGCTGCCAGATCCTGTCGCCACTGGATGGCGCCGCGACCGACTCCACCATTGGGGACCCTTCGAACTGGCTGGTGAATACCGCGGGCGATACCGGGTTCTTCGGGATCAGCGACTGGCTGTTCGACGGCCGCTGGACCTCCCCCGGGTCGAACAGCTCGACCCTCGCCAGCTTTGATGGCAATCGCCACAACGGGCAATGGAGCCTCGATTCCGAATGGGACTATGGAGACCTGCTGTTCGTGTTCAGCCATGGCAGCGGCACCAACCTGGTCGGCTTCCTGATGACCGGGATGAACGGTGAATACAGCTCGCCCTTCACCCAACCGCCCTTCAGCTATCCGGGCGCGGCTACACGCAACATCTCGCATATCAGCGTCTATTACCGTTCGGGCGCGGTCGGCACCGTCCCCGAACCGAAGACGATGCTGCTGATGGGCCTGGGGCTCGGCCTGCTCGGGCTGATGCTTCGCCGAAACCGGCTTCAGGGGTCCCGTTTTCCGGCCTAGCCAAACACACCGCGGCCCGTCGCCGCGCGCCATAAAGGGCACGCCTGTCGGGCGTGTCCTTGATCCTGCTTGAAGAGTCACCTGCACAGGACCACGGATATCCGAAGGCGAGGCTGCCCCCATCGTCCCCGCCCGCAGGCACAATCGACCTGAATGCGAACGTGCTATTTGATCGACGTCTCCCTAGAATCCTCGGCACTGCCGCGATTCGTTCCCGGCATGACCCCGGAGGGCGTATGAATCGATCCAGTGTGCCGAGGGCCGACCGGCGATGGCTGCAACGCCTGCTGCCAGTGCTCACCCTGGTCAGCCTGCTGCTGGCCACCACCGCGCAGGCCGAATCGCGCTTCATCAATATCGGCACCGGCGGGGTCACCGGGGTGTATTACCCGGCAGGCCAGCACCTGTGTCGCCTGTTCAACACCCGCCGCGACGAGCACGGGATGCGCTGCACAGCGGAGAGCACCGGCGGCTCGGTATTCAATCTCAACATGATCCGCTCGGGCGACATGGACTTTGGTGTCGCGCAGTCGGACCTGCAGCACCACGCCTATCGAGGCTCCGGGCGTTTCGAGGAGTTTGGCCCCGCCCCCCATCTACGAGCGGCGTTCAGCCTGCATGCCGAACCCCTCACCCTGGTAGTGCGTCCTGACGCAGACATCGAGGGGCTGGATGACCTGCCCGGCAAGCGCGTCAACATCGGTAATCCGGGCTCGGGCCAGCGCATCCTGATGGAAGAACTGATGGATGCACTGGGCTGGGACCAGGACACTTTTCGCCGGGTGAGTGAACTGCCCTCGCGCGAACAGGCCCAGGCGCTTTGCGACAACCGCATCGATGCCTTTGTGTTTTCCGTCGGCCACCCCTCGGCTGCGATTCAGGAACCCATCGCAACCTGCAACGCCCGATTGGTGTCGATCGAGGGTGCAACCGTCGACCAACTGGTCGAGGACACCCCCTATTACCTGCGCGCGGTGATCCCCGCCGGGACCTACCCGGGCCAGGACGACGACATCCACACCTACGGGGTCGGTGCCACGCTGGTGACCTCGACCCGCACCTCGGAACGCGCGGTCTACGAGATCACTCGCGCGGTGTTCGAGAACTTCGAGACCTTTCGCGGCCTGCATCCGGCCTTTGGCCCGCTGGAGCGCGAGACGATGGTGGACGAAGGACTGTCGGCCCCTCTGCATCCGGGGGCTCAACGCTATTTCCGTGAAGCGGGGCTGATCGAATGAGCGAGACCAGGGGGACCACCGGGCAGACCACGGAACCGGGGAACAACGCGGCCGAGACCGCTCAGGAACTGGAGTCCGGTGCGCGTCACCCGGGGCGCGGCACACGCAGCCTGATCTGGCTGACTGCGGTAGCCTGGTCGCTGTTCCAGATCTGGATCGCCTCGCCCCTGGGCGACTGGCTGGATTTCTTTGTCGTCTCGGATACCGAGGCGCGCTCGATCCATCTGGCCTTTGCGGCCTTCCTAGCCTACCTGCTGTTTCCCGCGATCCGGCCGGGCACGCGCCACGTTTCCTGGCCACGCGCCATTGGCGTGACCTACGCCCTGGGCGGGCTGGTCCTGATGGCGTTCGGGATCTGGCAGTTGCTGGGCCTGGAGCGCCTGGCCGAGGTCTACGTGATCATCGGACTGACCCTGCTGGTGATCGCATTGCCGCTGCTGCGCGGCCACGACCCGATCCACCACATACCGCTGACCGACTGGATGTTCGCTGCGATCGCGGCCTTCAGTGCGCTGTACCTGTACCTGTTTCATGCCGAACTGGCCGATCGCCCCGGGGCGCCCTCGGACGTCGATCTGATCGTCGCCGGGATCGGCCTGATTCTGCTGCTGGAGGCCACCCGGCGGGTACTGGGTCCAGCGTTGACGATCATCGCCGCGATCTTTTTGTTCTACACCTTCGCCGGCCCGATCATGCCGGACATCATTGCCCATCGCGGCGCCAGCTATCCGCGCGCGATGGCCCAGCAGTGGCTGTCCAACGAGGGTGTGTTCGGAATCGCGCTCGGGGTCTCGACCAGCTTCGTGTTCCTGTTCGTGCTGTTCGGCGCGTTGCTGGAACGCGCCGGCGCGGGGGACTACTTCATCCGGGTCGCCTTCTCCCTGCTCGGGCACCTGCGCGGCGGCCCGGCCAAGGCGGCGGTGATGGCCTCGGGGATGACCGGGGTAGTCTCGGGCTCGTCCATCGCCAATGTCGTCACCACCGGGACCTTCACCGTGCCCCTGATGAAGCGGGTCGGCTTCAGCCCGCACAAGGCGGGGGCCGTGGAGGTCGCCAGCTCCGTAAACGGGCAGCTGATGCCGCCGGTGATGGGTGCGGCCGCGTTCCTGATGGTCGAGTACGTCGGCATCCCCTATGTCGAGGTCCTCAAGCACGCGATCCTGCCGGCCCTGATCGCCTATATCGCGCTGATCTACATCGTGCACCTGGAGGCCTGCAAGAACGGCATGGAGGGCCTCAAACGCGCCACCGTCACCACCTGGCGTGGCCGCCTGATCAGCTTCGGGATCACGGTATCCAGCCTGATCATCCTCGCCGCCGCGGTGTACTGGGGGCTTGGCTGGATCAAGGATCTGGCCGGCGACGCGGCCGCCTGGATCATCGCCGGGCTGCTGTTTACCGCCTATCTGGTGCTGCTGTGGATTGCCGCCCACGAGCCGGAGCCGGAGCCGCTGGATACCGAGCGTCCCCTGCCGCGCGTGCTGCCCACGGTGCTGGGCGGCCTGCACTACGTGCTGCCGCTGGTGGTGCTCGTCTGGGCCCTGGTCGTTGAGCGCCTGTCGCCCGGGCTTTCGGCCTTCTGGGCCGTGGCGTTCATGATCTTCATCGTGCTGACCCAGCGGCCACTGGTAGCGCTGTTCCGGCGCCAGGGCCGGCTCGCCCAGGCGACCTGGGTCGGGGTCTGGGAGCTGTTCCAGGGCTTCGAGACCGGCGCGCGCAACATGATCGGCATCGGGGTGGCGACTGCGGCGGCCGGGATCATCGTCGGCACCGTCGCGATGACCGGGGTCGGGCTGGTGCTGACCGACCTGGTCGACACCCTCTCCGGCGGCAATCTGCTGATGGTGCTGTTGCTGACCGCGCTGATCAGCCTGGTGCTGGGCCTGGGGCTGCCGACCACCGCAAACTACATCGTGGTCGCGACCCTGATGGCCCCGGTGATCGTGGAACTGGGCGCACAGAACGACATCCTGATCCCGCTGATCGCCGCACACCTGTTCGTGTTCTATTTCGGCATCATGGCGGACGTGACGCCTCCGGTGGGTCTGGCCTCGTTCGCCGGGGCGGCCGTGGCCAAGGCGGACCCGATCCGCACCGGGATACAGGCCTTCGCCTACAGCCTGCGCACCATCGCGCTGCCGTTCTTTTTCATCTTCAACAGCCAGTTGCTGCTGATCGGCGTGGACAACGTGTTCCAGCTGCTGCTGGTCTTCCTCGGTTCGCTGGCGGGTATCCTGCTGTTCACTGCGGCGACCCAAGGCTGGTTCCTGACTCGCAGTCGCCGCTGGGAGTCGGCGCTGCTGCTGGTCAGTGCGTTCGTGCTGCTGGCCCCGACCGTGCTGATGGATCGGGTAGCGGAGCCCTATGAGCGAGTACCAGCCGAACAGCTGTTCGAGGTCGTCGAGACCATCCCGGCTCGCGAATCGCTGCGGGTCGAGGCCACCGGCATTGACCTGGAGGGCCGCGAGATCACCCGCACCGTGATGTTCCCGTTGGGCGACCCGGATCTGGAACCGCGCGAACGCCTGTCCGATGCCGGCCTCGACGTCACCTTTGACGAAGACGCGGAAAAGGCCCGCATCCAGACGGTTGCTTTTGGCAGTCCGGCCGGCCGGGTAGGCTTGGAAGGCGGCTGGACAATCACCAGCGTGCTCGTTGAGACGGACCGTCCGAGCCCCTACTGGTGGTACCTCCCGGGTCTCCTGCCGGCGCTGCTGGTGGCCTGGAACCAGCGCCGCCGCGAGCCGCCCTCCGGGCCGACTGCGGCGGCACCGGCGCTCAGCGCCTGACGATCCACGCGACAGGAGAACGGCACTATGGAACAACCCAAATACGGCTTTAACGTGATTCTGAGCGCCCCGATGGATACGGCTATCGAGCGCACGACGGCGGCCCTCGGCGAGGAGGGCTTCGGCATCCTCAGCGAGATCGATGTAGCCGCCGCCTTCAAGAAGAAGCTGGATCTCGATCATCGCCCCTATCGCATCCTCGGCGCCTGCAACCCGCATCTCGCGCGTCATGCCATCGAGGCCGATCCCAACATCGGGCTGCTGTTGCCCTGCAACGTCCTGGTGCAGGACAACCAGGACGGGACCTGCACCGTCGGTTTCATGGACCCGGTCGCGGTGATGGCCCTGGTGGACAAACCGGGCGTCGAGGCCCTCGCCAGCGATGTCCGGGAACGCCTCGAACGGGTCCGCCAGGCACTGGAAGCCGGCTGAGCCTGCCGCCCGGTGAGAGACACCAAAGACCATGCCGCGCCGCTCGCGGAGGCGATCCGCGAGGCCAGCGTGGCAGGGAACCGAATCGCCCTGCGCGGCGGCCGCCAGCATGGTGATCAGAGCTTCCCCGACGGCATCCCCACCGGCGTACTCCAGCTGGAGAGCCACGAACATCGGGGGATCGTGACCCTGGAGCCGAGCGAACTGGTCGTCACCGTGCGCAGCGGGACGCCCGTGGTCACCCTGGACCAGGCCCTGGACGAGGTCGGCATGATGCTCCCCTTCGAACCCGCGCTGGGCGCCCCCGAAACCACCGTCGGTGGCATGGTCGCGCTGGGCATGTCGGGACCGCGCCGCCCGTGGGCCGCTGCACTGCGCGATGCCGTGCTCGGCACCCGGGTCGTGAATGGACGCGGCGACATCCTGCAGTTCGGTGGCCAGGTAATGAAGAACGTCGCCGGCTTCGATGTCTCCCGCCTGATGTGTGGCAGCCTGGGCGGTCTCGGGCTGATCCTGGAGACCAGCTTCAAGCTGCTGCCGCGCCCGGCCTGCGAGCGTTACCTGCAACGCGAGGATAATGCCGAATCGTTCATCGCGCGCTGCGGCGCCTGGGGACGCACCGGGTGGCCGTTCTCGGGCATCGCCTGGCACGACGGCGTCACCCATATCCGTCTTGGCGGCGGCGAGGAAGCGGTGGACGAGGCCATCCGGCGTATCGACGCCGAACCGGGCGACCCGGCCCGGGGCTTCTGGAACGGGCTGAGGGATCGCAGCCTGCCCCTGTTCACGGATGAACTGGCCACCGGGGCCCGGCTGTGGCGGATCAGCCTGCCGCCGGCGACGGAACCGCTCGCGCTGTCCGGCGAATGGCTGATGAACTGGGGCGGCGCAGAACGCTGGCTGCGCACGACGGAACACCCCGAGACCGTGCGCCGCGCCGTGACCGACGCCGGCGGGCACGCCCGCCTGTGGCTCGGCGACGCCCCGGGCGTGTCCCGCCTGCACCCGCGCGGGGAAGGGCTGGAGGCCCTGGAAGGCCGCCTGCGCGAGGCCCTGGACCCGGACGGCGTCTTCTTCGCCCCCCTGCTGCCGAACCCCCGTTCCCGCCGGCCGCGCACCACCTGAGCCATGGAGACCCGGCTGCACGAACGCTTCGCGAACGATCCGGCCGCGCGCACTGCGGAGGATGCGCTGCGCGCCTGCGTGCACTGTGGCTTCTGCAACGCGACCTGCCCGACCTACCAGGAGCTGGGTGACGAGGTCGACGGACCGCGCGGGCGCATCTACCAGATCAAGGAGATCCTCGAGTCCGGGGAGGCCAACCCGACCGCGCGCACCCACCTGGACCGCTGCCTGACCTGCCTCAACTGCATGACCACCTGCCCATCTGGGGTGGACTACAACCACCTGGTCGCCTACGGCCGGGAGGTGATCGAACACGACCTCGACCGAAGCTGGCGCGAGCGGGCCCTGCGCGGTCTGCTGGCCCGCGCCCTGCCCGCACGCTGGCCGTTCCAAATGGCCTTGGGGCTGGGGCGACTGGTCCGCCCCGCCCTGCCCGCGATCCTGCGCCGCCGGGTGCCCGAGCGGCAGGAAGCCCATGAGGCGACAGAACCGGCCCCTTCACCGATGCTGGAAGGCTTCCCCCACGGGCGCGTGCTGCTGCTGGGGGGCTGCGTGCACGACGCCGTCGACGCGCGCACCAACACCGCACTGAAGAACCTGCTGGGACGCCTCGGCATCGAGGTCGTGGAGACCGGCGAGGCCCGGTGCTGCGGCGCCGTTGAGCACCACCTCGCCTTCGAGGAACGGGCCCGGCAACGGGTGCGCGCCAACCTTGACGTCTGGAGACCCGTGCTCGACCAGGGCGTGGACGCGGTGGTCAGCACCGCCAGCGGCTGCGGCGTGATGCTGCGCGACTACGGCCACCTGCTGGCCGGCGACCCCGCTTACGCTGAACGCGCACGCGCCGTTTCCGAGCGCGTACGCGACCCGGTGGAGCTGCTCACCCCGGCTGCCATACAGAAGCTGGGCATTCGCGCGCCGCAGGGCCACGACCCGATCGCCTGGCACGCCCCCTGCACCCTGCAACATGGCCAGCGCCTGGCCGGGCGGGTGGAACCGCTGCTACAGGCGGCCGGCTTCGAACTGGTACCCACAGCGGAGCCTCACCTGTGCTGTGGCTCGGCGGGGACCTACTCGATCACCCAACCGGCGATGGCCGCCCGGCTGCGTACCCGCAAGCTGGACAACCTGGAGGCCGCCGCGCCCGCGCGCATCGTGACGGCCAACGTCGGCTGCCAGACGCATCTCCAGTCCGGGACCGAAACGCCAGTCGAGCACTGGCTGACACTGCTCGAACGCCATTGCCCGGCAACTCCCGCCGGTGCGTAGGGGCGCTTGCCCGGGCTCCTGCGGCGAACTAGATTCCCCCTTTTCCAATCCGGTAGACGCATCCATGCAGGCAAAATCCTTTCTCCCCCCGCAGCGCACCCTGATGGGCCCCGGCCCCTCCGACGTGAACCCGCGCGTCCTGAGCGCGATGAGCCGCCCGATCATCGGCCACCTGGATCCGGTGTTCGTCGGCATGATGGAGGAGATGAAGGGCCTGCTGCAGTACGCGTTCCAGACCGAGAACGCGCTGACCCTACCGGTCTCCGCCCCCGGCTCCGCCGGCATGGAGACCTGCTTCGCCAACCTGGTGGAGCCGGGCGACAAGGTGATCGTCTGCATCAACGGCGTGTTCGGCACGCGCATGAAGGAGAACGTCGAGCGCTGCGGCGGCACCGCCGTGGTGGTCGAGGATGACTGGGGTGCCCCGGTCTCCCCGAGCAAGGTCGAGGACGCGCTGAAGGGCAACCCGGACGCGAAGATCCTCGCCTTCGTGCATGCCGAGACCTCCACCGGCGCCTGCTCCGATGTCGAGACCCTGTGCCGGATGGCCCGCGAGCACGACTGCCTGACCATCGTGGACGCGGTCACCAGCCTGGGTGGCAGCCCGCTGAAGGTCGACGACTGGGGCGTGGATGCGATCTACTCCGGCAGCCAGAAGTGCCTGTCCTGCACCCCGGGTCTGTCGCCGGTCAGCTTCAGCCAGCGTGCGGTGGAGCGCATCCAGGCGCGCAGCCACAAGGTCCAGAGCTGGTTCCTCGACCTGAACCTGGTGATGGGCTACTGGGGTGGCGGCGGCAAGCGCGCCTACCACCACACCGCGCCGATCAACGCCCTGTATGCGCTGCACGAGTCGCTGGTCATCCTCGCCGAGGAAGGCCTCGAGAACAGCTGGACCCGCCACGCCCGCCACCACGCAGCACTGCGCGCGGGCCTCGAGGCGATGGGCCTGAAGTTCCTGGTCGACGAGGCCCACCGCCTGCCGCAACTCAACGCCGTGCACGTCCCCGAAGGCGTGGACGAGGCCGCGGTGCGCGCCGAGCTGCTGGAGCGCTACAACCTCGAGATCGGCGCCGGGCTCGGCCCCTATGCCGGCAAGGTCTGGCGCATCGGCCTGATGGGCCATGGCGCCAACGAGCGCAACGTGTCGCTGTGCCTGTCCGCGCTGGAGGCGGTACTGGCCGACATGGGCGCGGTGAAGCCGGGCCAGGCCCTGGCCGCCGCCCGCGCGAGCTACAAGCAAGCCTAGGGCCGTGCGAGGGAAACGCTGAGTTATTGGCGTTTCCCTGCGGCACAGGGACGTGCCGCCGGAATCGGCCACCGTAGGTGGTTGATTCCGAAGCAAGCTGCAAACCGCCTTGGCCCGTGCCAGGGCATCAAGAACGTTGCAACGCCGCGTGCGCTGAGAAAGCCAGGATGGCTTTATTCAGCGCTTCCTGGGCGAGCCGATAACGAAACCTGCGGGAGACGCAACATGACACTATCCGAACTGCTGCAGTATCTGGACGAGAACATGGAGGGGGTCTTCCTGGACGGCGACCCGGCCAGCACCCTGGAAAAGGCCCGTGCAGGCCAGCACCGCAACCCGATCGCGGCCGAGGTGCTGACCACGCTGATGGACGGTGCCGGTGCCGACGGCCCGGACACCACCCTGGAGCGCGCCGAGGCGGTCAAGGCCATCGGCCCGCTGCGCCTGAAGTACATGGCCGACGACGCCCCGGTCGAGGGCTTCCGCCTGGTCGAGAAGACCATCGTCACCATCGACGCCGCCTACAACGACGAGGCCCTCTCCTCGCGCGGCTGACCCCCTCGCCCACCGTGCCGACACCCCGGGGACCGCGCAGTGGCTATCCGGGGTGCTGGCGACAGCCTACTCACAAGGGGCGGGGCCAACTCAAACCAGACCGGCCAGTGCCAGCACCGCTCCGGCCATGCTGGCCCCGATCAGCGCCCCCATTGCGACATCGCTGGGATAGTGCAGCGCCAGTACCAGGCGCGAGGCGGCGACCAGGGCGGCGAACGGCACCACCAGCCAGGCCCAGACGGGGAACCATGCCACCAGCACGACGGTGAATCCCACCGCATGCATGGTGTGGCCGGAGGGGAAGCTGAACTCGTCCAGTGGATCCACCGTGCGGGTGAACGGACGGTCGCGGTGGCACGGTCGCGGTCGGCTCGTGCGGCGTTTCAGCCACTTGTACAGCGGTAATGACGCCAGCCCCACCGCGGCCATCTGCAGGCTGACCCAGGCGGCCTCGGGACCGTGGAGCAGCGGTAGCAGGAGCATCAGCCCGTACCAGAACACCCCGTCTCCCAGCCGGCTGATCAGTCCGAAGAAGCGGCTGACCGCCCACTGACGATTGACCTGATTGCACAGCTGGCAGATCGCCAGCTCCGCCTCATCCATGCGCCGAGGCATGCGCATCACGGGCCTCCGTCTGCACCAGTTGCACCAGGACCGACTCGAAGCCGCCGATCACTTCGGACCAGTCCAGCGTGGACGCATGCTCCCGCGCTCGCGCGCCGAGCAGCGGCCACTGCTCGGGGCGGTCGGCGAGCTCGCGCGCCGCGCGCACGAAGGCCTGCTCGTCGACCCGACGGGCGCCGGTCAGCGAGATGCGAGTACCCGAGATGCCATCGGCCAGGTGCTCGTGGGCGGCGGCCGTATCGAAAGCGAGCACCGGAAGTCCGCTGGCCATGGCCTCGATCACCACATTGCCGAAGGTCTCGGAGGTCGACGGGAACAGGAACAGGTCCGCGCTGGCGTAGTGCTGCGCGAGGGCCTGTCCGGTCTGCTGCCCGGCGAAAATGACATCCGGATGCGCGCGCGCCAGGCGCTCCCGCTGGGGGCCGTCCCCCACCAGCACAAGCCGCGCATCGGGACGGGCCGTCTGGATCGCGCGGAAGGCGGCGATCACCAGATCCAGGTTCTTCTCCGCGGCCAGGCGTCCCACATGGATCACGACCGGTACCGAACCACTCGCGCCCCATTGCCCCCGCAGCGTCCGGGAACGACGCGCGGGAGTGAAACGCCGGGTATCCACGCCTCGCGCCAGCACCCCCACCCGTCGAAAGCCCTGATCCCGAAGCTCCTCGGCCAGCGCGCGGGTGGGTACCAGGGTAGCGCCGCAACGGTTGTGAAACCGCCGCAACAGACTGCGCACCGGGAGGGTCAGCAGTCCCAGCCCGTAGTGGCGGGCATAGCCATCGAAGCGCGTGTGAAAACCCGAGGCCACCGGGATACCGAGCTGCCTGGCCACCGCCAGCGCGGCATGCCCGAGGGGTCCTTCGGTGGCGATGTAGGCGACATCCGGGGGTGAGTGCCGCCACAGGTGGCGCAACCGGCGCGTGGAGGGCAAACCCATCCGCAGCCCCCGGTAGCCGGGGATCGCGATACCGGGCAGCGTGACATCCTCGGGGCTCGTTGCATGCCGGGGCCCCGCGACGGGCCGATCCAGCACCTGCCGCGGGCGAATCACCTGTACCCGGTGGCCGCGTTGCCGCAGCCCCTCGGTCAGCCGCTCGAGCGTATGCGCCACACCATTGACCTCGGGTGGCCAGGTCTCGGTCACGAGGGCCACGTTCAAACGACCTGGATTCGGGCCACGCGATGCAAGGGTAAACGGGGCGGGCATCGTCGCGGCCTCCATGGTCAGCGCGCCTTTCGTCGCTTCGTGGTGGGCGGGTCCAGGGGGTCGGCGGGCAGACCCAGGCGCTCGACGATCGCATCCCGCGAGGCCTCGGCCAGCGAACGGCGATCCTCTTCAGCGGTTTGCAGCGGCGCAAGGAAATGCACCTGCACGCGGGTCTCGCGGCGGCACAGCAGGTGCCAGGCATTCACAAGCAGGCGGTCGTCGTCGGTATAGGCGACCGGGACCGGACCGCCCTCGGGGCGCTCGTAGTCCAGCGCCACCGGCTGCACCGGATGGCCGTTCTCGGCCACTGCGGCAAACAGGCGCGGGTGGAAGCGGCGTACGCCCTGTCCGCGGCTGGTCGTCCCTTCCGGAAACACGACGAAGTGCCGGCCCTCGTCGAGGCCCTCGCGCATGGCCTCGATGTGGGCGTTTGCCTCGCCCGCACCGCGGCGGATGAAACGCGTGTCGTGCTGGCGCGCCAGCCAGCCGATCACTGGCCAGCGGGCGATCTCGTCCTTGGAAAGAAAGCACGGATCCACGGCCGCACCGATCAGCGGGATGTCCAGCCACGAGACATGGTTGGCCACCACCAGCGAGGCCTGTTCGGGCCGTGTACCGGTAAGGCGAAAACGCACACCCGCGAGCCACAACGCACGGTCGTACCAGTCGCGGCGGATGCGGCTGCGTGTCTCGAAGTCATCGCCCCGGCGCGACATGCGCCAGGTCAGCCAGACGCCCTTCAGCAGGTGCAGGAGAATGCGCATCAGCCTACCCGATGCCCGCAGGCTTCCCGTCATGGTGCAACCCTCGGCTTGCGGGCGCGGTCGCGCCCAGGAAGTGCCGATGGTAGCGATCCGGGAGGTCCCTGACATCCAGCAGGACCAGCAGATCGGCGACGTTGAAGTCGGGATCGTGACAGGCCTCGCCACAGATACGGGCGCCCAGACGCAGATAGGCCTTGAGCAGCGGCGGCAAGTCGGCGCGCGAGGGTGTGCCGTGCCAGATACTGAGGGAATTGGGCAGCGGCCGGCGCGGTGTGACCCGCAGGCGCGACGGGCCGCGATGGAACAGGCGCAGCCAGGCGAGCTGGGCCGGGGTCCGTTCGGTCAGCGGCAGGCTGGCACAGCCCATCAGGTACTGATACTGCCGCGCGGTCATAAAGCGGGCGAGACCGGACCACAGGGCATTGATCGCCGCACCCTGGCGCTGATCCGCGCGCACACAGGTGCGCCCGATCTCCAGCGTCTTGCCGGGCAGATTCATCAACGGACCCAGCTCGAACTCGGCCAGTGAGTAGAAGCCACCGGCAATGGCCGCGCTCTCCTCGGTCAGGATGCGTGTGCAGGCGACCAGCTCCCCGGTGCGGGGCTCGCGTACCAGGAGGTGATGGCAGTGGGGGTCCAGATAATCGGCACCCAGCTCGCGTTCGGCGTCGGGGATCCGCGCGCCCATCTCCTCCGCGAACACGGAGTAGCGCAGGCGCTGAGCGGCCTCCAGATCGCCCGGTCCGGCGGCCAGATGAACGCGAAAGCCCGTCTCGGCGTGAGCCGCCTTTACGGGCGGGATGATCTGCGGTGCGGACATGGGCGCCACCTCCGGTTGAACTGTCCCGGAGACTACGCCCGCGATTTGACGGCCTCGTGTAACCCGCGTGACGTTCCCGTGAACACGCCACGGGTGTCAGCAGGGAGGGTTTTCTACGGCAGCTGACCGGTATAGGCGCCGGATTCCACCGGCAGGTCCTCGGCCTCCCAGCCCTTTATGCCGCCGGCCACGTTCACGACCTGGCCAAAGCCCATCTCGCGCAGGCGCTGCACCGACATCGCGGCACGTCCGCCCGTGGCGCACATCACGGCCACCGGCTTCTCGCGGGCGTTGACCAGTGCATCGATGCGATGCGGGGTGTTCGGATCCGCCGCGCCTTCGAGCAGGCCGCGCGGAATCAGCAGCGAGTTCGGCACATGGATCTTTTCGTATTCGTAGGGTTCGCGCACGTCCACCAGCAACCAGTCCTCTCCGGCCTCCATCTTCTCCGAGAGTTCCTCGGGGGAGATCTCCTCGACGTTCTGGCGCGCCTCGGCGACGAAATCCATCAGCTTCTTCTCGCTCATTCGAACCTTCCCTTTGCAGTGAACAGAAAACGGATACGACGGTACTTCAAACTGTGGCCAAAGGGCGCCGATTCAACCCTGACCCAGGGCGTTTTCCAGGGCATCCGGGGCCGCTACCGGCGCCTCGCATTGCAGGCCGCGGCAGAGATAGGCGCACACGCCAGCCTCCGGCGGCGTCTTCTCCGCCAGGGTTGCCGGGAGGCCGTCGGCATCGCCCGGGATCGCGAACCCCCACACCGGGCGGCCCTGTGACCGCAGGCGCTGCTGCCAGGCCGGCAGCTCGTCCGCCGCGCCACGCAGCACGATCAACGGCAGCGGCTGATGATGCATGTCCAGCGCGATCAGCAGACTCATGTGCCCCAGCGGGGCCTGCTCGATCATCGGCCCGGCATTGGCCAGCGTACGCTCGGCGGCCTCCAGATAGCGTGGCTCGGCCAGCAGGAAGCCGAACTTCTGCAGCACCTGCGCGGCGATGCCATTGCCGGCGGCCATCGCGTCGTCGGCGTAGACCTTGGGCCGCTGGATCAGCGCCTCGTGATCACGCGCGGTGTAGAAGAAGCCGCCGTGCTCGGCATCCTCGAAGTCGTCCAGCAGGGCCTCCGCCAGGGTTGTGGCCCAGCCCAGCAGGTCGCTGTCCCATTCGGCTTCCAGCAGCGCCAGCGTGGCCTCCAGCAGCAGGGCGTGGTCGTCCAGATAGGCGCGTGGCAGCTGGCCGGTTGCCCCTTCGCGGTAGCTGGCAAACAGCCGACCGTCACGCCAGAGCCGCTCGCGCACCGCGTCCATCGCCGCGCGGGCGAGTCCCAGCCAGTCGGGCCGCCCGAGCGCGCGCGCGGCGCGGGCGAGCCCGGTAATCATCAGCGCGTTCCAGGCGCCCAGGATCTTGTCGTCGCGATGCGGCCGCACGCGCTGCTCGCGCGCGGCCAGCAGGCGCTCGCGGGCACGGCCGAGGCGCGCATCCGCCTCGGACTGGTCGATGCCCACGGCATCGGCCACGGTCGCAATCGGGACCACCTCGTGCAGGTGCCAGCGGCCCTCGAAATTGGCCGGGCCGTTCAGCCCCCAGACCCGGCTGGCGACCGCCCACTCGTCCTCCGCCAGCAGACCCTCGACCGTCTCCGGATCCCAGACGTAGAAGCGACCCTCCTCGCCCTCGGAATCGGCGTCGAGGCTGGAGTAGAACGCGCCGGAGGGGTCGCGCATCTCGCGCTCCAGCCAGGCGACCGTCTGCTCGGCCACGCGCCGGGCGCGGTCGTCGCCGGTGGCCGCGCGCTCGGCGTACAGGCCCAGCAGCGGCCCGTTGTCGTAGAGCATTTTCTCGAAGTGCGGGATCATCCAGCGCGCATCCACCGAGTAGCGGCAGAAGCCGCCACCGACCTGGTCGAAGATCCCGCCTGCGGCCATCGCCGCGAGCGTCCGTTCGAGCATGTGGTCGGCCTCGGCATCATCGTGGCGCGCCGAGTGCCAGGCCAGCCATTCGAGGCTGGCCGGGTGCGGGAACTTGGGCGCGTCGCCGAAGCCCCCGAACTGCGCGTCGAAGGTCTGCGCGAGTTCCGCCCGCGCCTTGTCCAGTGCGCCGATCGCCGGTATCGCCCCGCCTGCCGGGCGGTAGATGCGTGAGAGCGCTTGCTGCAGGGACTCGTTCTGGCGCTGGATCTCGTCGGGGTGCTCCGCGAGGAAATCAGCCACCCGGTTCATCAGGTCGACGAATGACGGCAGCCCGTGGCGCGGGGTACTGGGGAAGTACGTGCCGGCAAAGAACGGCACCTGGTCGGGGGTCAGGAACACCGTCAGTGGCCAGCCGCCCGGGCGCTGGGACAGCAGCATGTGGGCGTTCTGGTAGATACGATCGAGGTCGGGACGCTCCTCGCGATCCACCTTGATGTTGATGAAGCGGCGGTTCATTACCTCGGCGGTGGCCGGATCCTCGAACGATTCATGCGCCATCACGTGGCACCAGTGACAGGCGGAATAACCGATCGACAGCAGGATCGGCTTGCCCTCGCGGCGGGCGCGCTCCAGCGCCTCCTCGCCCCACGGATACCAGTCCACCGGATTGTCGGCATGCTGCAGCAGATACGGGCTGCTGGCTCCAGCCAGTCGGTTCATCGCACGACCTCCCTGGAAATCGGATTCGCCCCGGCGGGCACAGGTGCACGTCAGGGCCAGGCCGGGTAGCATGTGCAGCCGATTTTCCATCCGCAAGCGACCATGCCCACGCACCCGTTTATCGATCCGGTAGCCCTGTCGCTGGGACCCCTGACCCTGTACTGGTACGGGCTGATGTACCTGATCGGCTTCGTGGCCTTCTGGGCGCTGGGGGCCTGGCGTGCACGCACGCAGGGCTGGGCGCCCCTGCAGCCGGTACAGGTCGGCGATCTGCTGTTCTGGGGCGCGATCGGCGTAATCATCGGTGGGCGCCTGGGCTATGCCCTGTTCTACAACCTGGATGCCACACTGGCCGACCCGGTCAGCCTGTTCCGCGTCTGGGAGGGCGGCATGGCCTTCCACGGCGGTCTGGTCGGGGTACTCGTAACGGCCTGGCTTTATGCACGCCGACTGGGCGTGGGCTTCTTCCGCCTGACGGACTTTATCGCCCCGCTGGTGCCGATCGGCCTGGGCGCGGGACGCATCGGGAACTGGATCAACGGGGAGCTGTGGGGCAAGCCCACCGACCTGCCCTGGGCAATGATCTTCCCGGCCGCAGACTACGTGCCGCGCCACCCGTCGCAGCTCTACCAGGCCTTCCTCGAGGGGCTGGTGCTGTTCGTGGTGCTATGGATCGTCTCGCGTCATCCACGCCGCACGGGGCTGGTCTCCGGGCTGTTCCTGACGCTATACGGCAGCTTCCGCTTCCTGGTCGAGTTCGTGCGCGTGCCGGATGCGCATATCGGCTATCTGGCCTTCGACTGGCTGACGCTCGGCCAGGTCCTGAGCCTGCCGGTCATCCTGTTCGGGATCGGTCTGATCGTCTGGTCACGCAAGAACGCCGTGCCGGAATCCCGCCCGGCCACCGAGAGCCCCTGACATGCAGCAATACCTCGACCTCGTCCGCCACATTCGCGAACACGGCACCGACCGCCCGGACCGCACCGGCACCGGCACACGTTCGGTGTTCGGCTACCAGATGCGTTTCGACCTCGCTGCGGGCTTCCCGCTGGTCACCACCAAGCGCACCCATCTGCGCTCGGTGATCCACGAACTGCTGTGGTTCATCCGCGGCGAGACGAACATCGGCTATCTCAAGGAACACAAGGTCCGCATCTGGGACGAGTGGGCGACCGAGGACGGTGACCTCGGCCCGATCTACGGCGCACAGTGGCGCAACTGGGCCGGGCACGACCAGCTGGCCGAACTGGTGGACAACCTGAAGAACCGTCCCTACTCGCGGCGCCACATCATCAGCGCCTGGAATGTGGCCGACCTGCCGGACGAGTCCGTCTCGCCGCAGGAGAATGCGAACGCCGGGCGCATGGCGCTGGCGCCCTGCCACACCCTGTTCCAGTTCTACGTTGCCGATGGCCGACTGTCCTGTCAGCTCTACCAGCGCAGTGCCGACGTATTTCTCGGTGTGCCGTTCAACATCGCCAGCTATGCCCTGTTCACACACATGCTGGCGCAGGTCGCCGGCCTGGAACCGGGCGACTTCGTGCACACCTTCGGCGACGCCCACCTGTATCACAACCACGAACAGCAGGTGGACGAGCTGCTGGGCCGCGAGCCCCTGCCGCTGCCCACCCTGCACCTGAATCCCGAGGTCACCGACCTGTTCGCCTTCACCTTCGACGACATCGAGGTGCGCGACTATCAGTCGCACCCGCCAATCAAGGCGCCGGTGGCGATCTGATGGCGACCCCCGAGATCCACCTGATCGTCGCGCTGGACCCGGACCATGTGATCGGACGCGACAACGATCTGCCCTGGCACCTGCCGAAGGACCTGCAGCACTTCAAGCGCGTCACCGACGGGCACCCGATGATCATGGGTCGGCGCACGTTCGAGTCCATCGGCCGCCCTCTTCCGAAACGCCGCAACCTGGTGCTGACGCGCCAGGCGAACTGGCAGGAGGACGGTGTAGAAGTCTATCCGGATCTCGACAGCGCCCTGGCCTCCATCCCCGAGGGCCCCGCCTTCGTGATAGGCGGTGCCGGGCTGTTTGCCGAGGCCCTGCCCCGGGCCTCTGTGCTACACCTGACACGCGTGCACGAACCCCATACCGGGGACACCTGGTTCCCGGCCATCAACCCCGATGACTGGGACTGCGTCTGGTCCGAACGCCACGAACCCGACGACCGCCACGCCTGCGCCTTTACCTTCGAACGCCTGGAGCGCCGCTGAACCGAAGCGCCCGGCGCGCCCGGAAAGCACCAGCGGGTTGCGCAGACGGGCCTGACCGTGCGTACACTTCCTGCCATGGCACAACTGACCTTTCTCGGCGCGACCGGCGAAGTCACCGGATCGCGTTATCTCCTCGAGACCAACGACGCCCGCATCCTGCTGGAATGCGGCCTGCACCAGGGCAACAGCGAGGCGGACGAGGCGAATCGCGCCTCGCTCGCCGAACTGGCGGAAACAATCGATGCGGTGGTCCTCTCCCACGGCCACCTCGATCACTCGGGGCTACTGCCCAAGCTGGTGCGCGACGGATACCGCGGCCCGATCTACTGCACGCCGGGCACGGAGGAGCTGCTCGAGATCATGCTCGAGGACGCCGCGTTCGTGATGAGCAAGGACATCGAGTGGGAGAACAAGTGGCGCCGGCGCGCGGACAGGCCGCTGCTGGAGCCGGTCTACGACATCGATGATGTCGCGACCACCCTCGGGCTTTGCCAAGCCATCCCCTACGGCGACACCCGCACCATCGCGGGCGAGGTCCGACTGACCTTTCGCGATGCCGGGCATATCCTCGGCTCCGCGATCGTGGGCCTGATCGTGCCCTCTGGCGGGCGTGACCGGCACCTGATCTTCTCCGGCGACCTCGGCAATGACGACGCGGTGCTGATGCACAAGCCGGCTCGCCCGGAACACGCGGATCATGTGCTGCTGGAGAGCACCTATGGCAACCGCGACCACCGCCCAATGGACGAAACGGTCGAGGAATTCGCGCAGGTGCTGGCCGAGGCCGACAAGAGCGGCGGCAACGTGCTGATCCCGGCCTTCGCCGTGGGCCGCACCCAGGAGATCCTCTACCACCTGAGCATGCTGCACCACGCCGGGCGCCTGCCGCAGCAGAAGGTCTTCCTCGACAGCCCGATGGCGATCAAGGTCACCGAGCTGTACGCCCGCCTGCGCCGGACACTGGACCCGGAGGACGTCGACCGACTCCACCAGGCCGCGAATGGCGACCCGAACGGCTACCTGCCGGGGCTGCAGGTCTGCCGCACGGTGGAGGAATCCATGGCGATCAACCGCATCACCGGCGGCGCGATCATCATTGCCGGCTCCGGCATGTGCAATGGCGGGCGCATCCGTCACCACATGAAGTACAACCTGTGGCGGCGCGAGGCGCACCTGGTGATCGTCGGCTTCCAGGCGGCGGGTACGTTGGGACGGCGGCTGGTGGACGGCGCCGAGCGAGTCAAGCTGCTGGGCGACGAGGTCGCAGTGAACGCGAAGGTCCACACCCTGGGCGGCTTTTCCGCCCACGCCGGGCGCAGCCAGCTGCTCGACTGGGCACGCGGTTTTCAGGACCAGCCGGTGTTCCATCTGGTCCACGGCGAGCCGGAAGCGCGCGAGGCCCTGGCCGCCGGCCTGCGCGACGAGCTGGGGGCCGAGGCGCATGTACCCGCCTTCGGCGAGACCATCACCCTGTAACCGCACGAAAAATCAGCACCGATGTTGGAGGCCGAAGCCGTCAGCACCTATGCCCTGATCGCCGGCTTCCTCGGCGGTCTCGGGCTGTTCCTGCTCGGGATGACCCTGCTGACCGACGGCCTGAAGACCGCCGGCGGCAAGGCGCTGCAACACATCCTCGGGCAGTGGACACGCACCCGCCCGCGCGCCCTCGCCTCGGGCATGGGTGTGACCGCGCTGGTGCAGTCCTCCAGCGCGGTCACCGTGGCCACCATCGGCTTCGCCAACGCCGGTCTGCTGACGCTCGGCCAGTCCGTCTGGGTGATCTTCGGCTCCAACGTCGGCACCACCATGACCGGCTGGCTGGTCGCGCTGATCGGCTTCAATATCCGCATCGAGGCCTTTGCCCTGCCGGCGATCGGCATCGGCGCCCTGCTCTACCTGTTCATGAAGGCCGCGCGGCCGCGCTATCTGGGCCTGGCCCTGGCCGGCTTCGGCCTGCTGTTCTTCGGCATCGACGTGCTGCGCGAGGCCTTCGAGGGCCTAAGCGCGACCTTTGACCTCGGCGCGCTGGCCCGCCCCGGCTTCCTCGGGCTGGTCATCATGGTCGGCCTCGGCGCGCTGCTGACTGTGCTGATGCAGAGCTCCTCGGCCTCCATGGCCATGGCCCTGACCGCCGCGATGAGCGGCGCGGTTCCGCTGGAAGCGGCCGCCGCCGCCGTGATTGGCGCGAACCTCGGCACCACGGTCAAGGCGCTGCTGGTCGTGATCGGCGCGACCCCGAACGCCAAGCGCGTCGCCGCGGCCCATGTGATCTTCAATGGCCTGACCGCAATTGTCGCCCTGCTTATCCTGCCCTGGTTCCTGGCCGCGATCGCCTGGATCTGGGGCAGCACCGGGGAGGCCCCGGCCCCGGCGGTACTGCTGGCGCTGTTCCATACCGCGTTCAACCTGCTGGGTGTGGCGCTGATGGTGCCGGTCGCCCCGCCGATGATCCGCTTCCTGCAGACACGCTTTCGCACAGAAGAGGAAGACATCGCCCGGCCGCGTTTCCTTGACCGGCACAGCGCCGGCGTGCCGGATCTGGCGCTGCAGTCACTGCTGCAGGAGACCGACCGTCTCGCCGATATCAGCCACTCCATGGCGCGTGAGGCCCTGCGGGCCGACCCACCAGCCGAGGGCAGCCTGGACACCCGGCGTGCCGCAGTCGAGCAGCTGACGGCGGCGATCAGCGATTTCGCCACCCGCACCGCCAACCACCCCATGCCGCAGGCGATAGGGCACGGGATCGCCGAGGTCGTCCGCATCGCCCGCTATCATCGCGAGATTGCCGTATTGGCCGAGCAGATCAGCGACCTGCGCAGGCAATCCACCGGCGAGGAACGCCCGGCCGTCAGCGAACAGCGTCGCACCTGGCAGGAGCAGGTTATCCGCGCCCTCGACCTGGCCAACCTGGAACCCGAAAATGGCGAGAACATCGCGGCTGCCGAGGCCGTGCAATCGGTTGAGATCGCCTATGCCGAACTAAAGGCCGCGCTGCTGCGCGAGGGGACCTTCGGTTCGCTGAGCATGGCCGAGATGGAGCGGCAGCTGCGGATCATCAGCATGGCGCGTCGTCTGGTGACTCAGGCCGACAAGGCGCGCCGCCACAGCGAGATCCTGCAAAACCATCCTCGGGACCTCGACTCGACACTGGATTCGGAAACCGCATGATCGAGCACCAAGTGCTGCAAGAAGCCATCGAGAATCGTCGCGCCGAGGCGCTGACGTTCGACGGACTGAAATACGCCCGCCTGCTGGAACCGGTGAACCACTATCCGCGTGGTTCCGTGGTGCTGCCAGGTGGCTCGGTGGTGCCCGGATACCCGTCGATCGGGCGCATCCAGTCGCTGGAGGCCGGGCTGCCACGGCAGTTCGAGCAGCCGTTCTGGGCGGAGGAAAAGATCGACGGCTTCAACGTGCGCATCCTGCGCTGGCAGGGGCGCGTCTATGCGTTCAGCCGCGGCGGTTACGTCTGCGCATTCAGCACTGACCGGGTAGTGGATTTCATGGACCCGGTGATCTTCGATGCCGAACCCGACCTGATCCTGTGCGCGGAGATCGCCGGGCCGGATACGCCGTACCTGGAAGGGTCCACGCCCCGGGTCGCCCATGACGTGGGCTTGTTCGTGTTCGATCTGATGCGCCTGGGCCACCCCGGCTTCGTACCCCAGCCGGAGAAGTTCGCACTGATCGAGCGCCACGCCCTACCCCCGGCACCACTGCACGGACAGTTCACCCCGCGCGACACCAAGCCACTCTGGCGCCTGATTCAGCGACTGGACGAGGAAGGCGCCGAGGGACTGGTGCTGAAGACTGCGGACGGGCTGCACCGGGCCAAGTATGTGACCGGGAGCTCCTGCGTCTCCGATATCCGGGTCTGCGCGGAACAGCTACTGGACCTGCCGCCGGAGTATTTCACCAACCGCCTGACACGGCTCGCGATCTTCCTGTCCGAACACCCGGATCGGCACCACGCCGACCTCGATCAGGCACTGGGCCAGGCACTGCTGTCAGGGCTCCATGGCGCGGTCGCTCAACACCGACGGCAGGGGCACGTCGGCCATCGCTATCGCTGCCGCTTTCGCGAGCATGCCAACGCCCTGCACTTCATGAATCACATGCAGGCCACGGGCGGACGTCACGTAAGCTTTGCCGACGACGGGCCGCGCGAGGAGGATGGCTACTGGCTGCTGGAGTTCGAACGCCAGTTCGACCGCATCACCGGCACGCTGGCCTCCGCCCTGGCCGGCGACCGCCAGTACGACTGACCCGGGCCCGGGGTCAGGCGCCGGGGCGCTCCGTCTCCGCGAGATTCTCCATCACCCGACGCAGGTAGTCGGCGGTGACCAGCTTGATCCCCATGCGATTGCCCAGCTTGCGCATGCCCTCGTCGGCACTGGCCAGCTCGGCATCGAGTTCCATCGCCAGCAGGACGGCGTCGACATCCTCGCGCGAATCCACCAGGCCCTTGCGCATGGCCTCGCGAAAGCGCTCACGCAGCTGGGTAATGAGTTCCGGCTTGAGCGATTCGGCTGCACCGGCCTGGCGCGTGTGCTCCTCGGCAATGCGCAGCCCGCGGTCGATGCGTGTACGCACCTCGTCGATGAACTCGTAGAGGATGTCGCTGGGTAGTGTCAGGGCGAAGCGACGCGGCGAGCGTACCCAGACCACGGTCTCGAAATCGGCGGCCAGGGCCTCGAGATCGCGCATGCCGCGAAACTCGTCGTACACCGACAGCGGCATGTAGAACTCGGCCGGGCAGTCCCGAGCGAGGTGCAGAAAGGTCCGCAGGATGTCTTCCGGATCCGCACCGAACTGACCCGCCACATGCGGGTTGGTGAACACGCTGGTATCCAGCACAAAGCGGCGCATCACGACCTCCTGTCGGGTTCTTTCTCCATCATCGGCGGCGGTCGCAAACCCGTCAACCAGGTTCACCTTCCGATCGGCGAGGGCGACACCGTGTGGCATAATCCCGCCTGACCTCCCAGCCATACAGGGACGACCCTTGGCCACCCGCGCGGAAGTGGAAAAATTCCTCGAGCGACTGCGCTCGGATCTGGAACGTCAGCAGATCGACATCCCGACCCTGCCGGATATTTCCGTGCAGGCGCTGTTCATCGTGCAGGACGACACCAGCTCCATCGCCGACCTGGTCAACCTGATCTCTCGTGATACGGCGCTGGCCACGCGGCTGGTACGCCATGCCAACAGCCCCGCCTATCGGGGGCTGAGCCGCTGCGCGACCATCCGCTCCGCGGTGACCCGACTGGGGATGGAGCGGGCGCGGCAGACCATCATCGCCCTGTCGATGAAAGAGGTCTTTCAAAGCGGGAACGACGCGATCCGGCAACGCATGGAGGCGTTGTGGAACCACAGCCTCGAGGTCGCGATCATTAGCTATCTGCTGGCGCGCCGGCATCCGCATCTGGACCCGGACACCGCCCTGCTCGCCGGCCTGGTGCACGACATCGGCATGATCCCGATCCTGCGCCGTGCGGAGAAGACGCCGGCGATCTACGAGGATCCACGCGCCCTGCAGGCAGCGGCAGATGCCGCGCACGTCGCAATCGGCCGCGCGATGCTGAAGAACTGGAACTTCGAGCCGGAGATCATCCGCGCGGTCGCCGACCACGAGAACCTCCAGCGCGAACCGGAGCCCGAGTCCCCGATCAGCTACAGCGACGTCGTACAGGCCGCGAACATCGAAAGCCATGTCGGCACTCCCCACCGCCTGGCCCACATCGATCGCGAAGGGGTCGCTTCACTGCGCCGACTGGCCCCGCGTTCGTCCACCCGGAATCTGGACTGGGAAGGCGACGCGATCGGTCTGGAACACGTCAACCAGATCATCGAGTAAAACGAGGACACCGACACCCGCTGCGGAACGTCCGACCCCGGGTGTGGTCTTCCCTACATATCCATTCAGGGATGTTCCGCTGATGACGCTCCAGCTGGTGTATGTCAGCCGCGCGGCCTTTGCGCCCCATGAACATGCCGCCCAGGGCATCGAGCCCGAGGTCGGGCGGATCCTGCTGCAGTCGCGCCAGAACAACCCCCGGGCCGGCATCGTGGGTGCGCTCTACTACGGCGACGGCCACTTTTTCCAATGCCTGGAGGGCGAGCCCAAGGCCGTCTACGCGACCCTGGAGCGCATCCGCTGCGACCCGCGCCACGAAGAGATCACCGTACTGCGCGAGCGCGAACTGGAGCGCCCCGGGTTCGGAGAGTGGTCGATGAAATATGTACCCGCGGCCGGCGAGGTACGCGCCCTGCTGCAGCAGTTCGGGCAGCGCCGGTTCGATCCATTCGGCTTCGACGATCAGCAGATCGAGGCGATGCTGGATCTCCTGCGCAGCGGACGCGACAGCGAGCTGGAGACCGCACCCGCGACCAGCGGGAGCACGCCTTCAACGAGCCACGCCCCGCCGGGCGATCGGCGCCGCCTGCTGGCCCTGGCGGGCTGGGTCGCGGCCGCCGTAGCCGCAGGCATCGCCGGTACGGCGGGCTATCTGTTTCTGGCCGGGGCCTGAGGGAGACTCGCCCCCTCGCGCCGCAGCGCCTACTCCCACTCGATCGTGGCCGGGGGCTTGCCGGAGATGTCGTAGGTCACACGCGAGATGCCGGGGATCTCGTTGATGATCCGGCGCGAGACGTGGTCGAGGAAGTCGTACGGCAGGTGCGCCCAGCGCGCGGTCATGAAGTCGATGGTCTCCACCGCGCGCAACGCGACCACGTAGTCGTAGCGCCGGCCGTCGCCCATCACCCCGACCGACTTCACCGGCAGGAACACCGCAAACGCCTGCGAGGTCTTGTCGTACAGATCCGCGGCGCGCAGCTCCTCGATGAAGATCGCGTCCGCCCGGCGCAGCAGTTCGGCGTATTCCTTCTTGACCTCGCCGAGGATGCGCACGCCCAGGCCCGGCCCCGGGAACGGATGGCGGTAGACCATCTCGGTGGGCAGGCCCAGCTCCACGCCGATCTTGCGCACCTCGTCCTTGAATAGCTCGCGCAGCGGCTCCACCAGCCCCAGCTTCATGTTCTCGGGCAGCCCGCCCACGTTGTGGTGCGACTTGATCACATGCGCCTTGCCGGTCTTGGAGTCGGCCGACTCGATCACATCCGGGTAGATCGTGCCCTGGGCCAGCCACTGCACGTTGTTCAGCTTCGCGGCCTCCTCGTCGAACACGTCGATGAACAGCCCGCCGATGACCTTGCGCTTGGCCTCCGGGTCCTCGACCCCGGCGAGCGAGCGCATGAAGCGGTCCTCGGCATCCACGCGGATCACGTTCACGCCCATGTGGCGGGCGAAGGTCGCCATCACCTGGTCGCCCTCGCCCAGGCGCAGCAGGCCGGTGTCCACGAACACGCAGGTCAGCTGGTCGCCGATCGCCTTGTGCAGCAGCGCCCCGACCACCGAGGAGTCGACCCCGCCGGACAGGCCCAGCACCACGTGGTCGTCCCCGACCTGCTCGCGCACCCGCGCGGCCATGTCGTCGATGATGTTGTCCGCAGTCCACAGCGACTCGCAGCCGCAGATCTCGTGGAGGAAGCGCTCCAGGATGCGCTGGCCCTGGGTCGTGTGCGTGACCTCGGGGTGGAACTGCACACCGTAGAAACCGCGCTCCGGGTCGGCCATGCCGGCGATGGGCGCGGAATCGGTGGAGGCCATCAGGCGGAAGCCCTCCGGCAGCTCGGTCACGTGGTCGCCATGCGACATCCACACGTCCAGCAGGCCGTAGCCCTCCGGTGTGGTGTGATCCTCTATATCACGCAGCAGCGGCGTATGGCCGCGGGCACGCACTTGGGCGTAACCGAACTCGCGGCGCTCGGAGGGCTCGACCCGTCCGCCCAGCTGCGCGGCCATGGTCTGCATGCCGTAGCAGATCCCCAGCACCGGCACACCCAGCTCGAACACTGCATCCTCGGCGCGCGGCGGGTGGTCGACGTTCACCGACTCCGGGCCGCCGGACAGGATGATCCCGGTGGGATTGAAGGCGCGGATGTCCGCCGCCGGCATGTCCCAGGCATGCACCTCGGAGTAGACCCCGGCCTCGCGCACGCGGCGGGCGATCAGCTGGGTGTACTGGGAGCCGAAGTCCAGCACCAGAATGCGGTGGGCGTGAAGATCCTGGGTCATGAGGTCATCCGGTATCCCGGCCGGACGGCCGGGTCGCTGTCGGGGATCCGCCCGGGGGCAGGATCAGTCCATTCGGTAGTTCGGGGCTTCCTTGGTGATCGCCACGTCGTGCACATGGCTCTCGCGCATGCCCGCGGCGGTCACGCGCACGAAGTGCGGCTTGCTGCGCATCTCCTCGATGTCGTGCGCGCCGACATAGCCCATGGACGAGCGCAGCCCGCCCATCAGCTGGTAGATGATCGCGACGATCGAACCCTTGTACGGCACGCGGCCCTCGATGCCCTCGGGCACGAACTTGTCGGCGGAGCTGTTCGGGTCCTGGAAATAGCGATCCGAGGAGCCCTGCTGCATCGCGCCCAGCGAGCCCATGCCACGGTAGATCTTGTAGGAACGGCCCTGATAGAGCTCGACCTCGCCCGGGGCCTCTTCGGTCCCGGCGAACATCGAACCCAGCATCACGCAGTTGGCGCCGGCGGCGATCGCCTTGGCCAGGTCGCCGGAGAAGCGCACGCCGCCATCGGCAATCATCGGCACACCGGTGCCCTTCAGCGCCTCGGCCACATCCGAGATCGCGGTAATCTGCGGCACACCCACGCCGGCCACGATACGGGTGGTGCAGATCGAGCCCGGGCCGATCCCGACCTTCACGCCGTCGGCCCCGGCCGCGACCAGGTCCTTCGCGGCGGCGGCGGTGGCGATGTTGCCGCCGATTACCTGCACGTCCGGATAGTGCTTCTTCACCCAGGCGACGCGATCCAGCACGCCCTGCGAGTGGCCATGTGCGGTATCCACGACCAGCACGTCCACCCCGGCCTCGACCAGAGCGGCCACGCGCTCGTCGGTACCGGCACCCACACCGACCGCCGCGCCCACGCGCAGGCGACCGCGATCGTCCTTGCAGGCGTTCGGGTGTTCGGTGGACTTCTGGATGTCCTTGACGGTGATCATCCCGCGCAGCTGGAAGTCGTCGTTGACCACCAGCACCTTCTCGATGCGGTGCTTGTGCAGCAGTTCCAGCACGTGACCGCGATCCGCGCCCTCGGGCACGGTGACCAGGCGCTCGCGCGGGGTCATGATCTCGGTGACCGGGGCCTCCATACGGGTCTCGAAGCGCAGGTCGCGGGAGGTCACGATGCCGACCAGGTCATTGCCATCCACCACCGGCACGCCGGAGATGTGATTGGCCTGGGTCAGCTCCACGACCTCGCCGATCGTCGCGCTCGGGCCGATGGTGATCGGTTCGCTGATCACCCCGCTCTCGTACTTCTTGACCTGCTGGACCTCGGCGGCCTGGGCCTCGATCGACATGTTCTTGTGCACGATCCCGAGCCCGCCTTCCTGCGCCATCGCGATCGCCAGGCGCGCCTCGGTCACCGTATCCATCGCGGCGGAGACGACCGGCGCGCTCAACTGGATCTCGCGGGTGATGTTCGTGGTCAGATCGACATCGCGGGGGACGACATTCGAATGCCCCGGGATCAGCAGCACGTCATCGAAGGTCAGGGCTTCACCGAGTATCCGCATGCATCGCTCCAGGACTGTCCAGCGGGGGGAAGAACCGAATTCTTTCCCAGAAAGATAAATAGCCGGTCAGTATAAATTTTCCGGCTAGCTCCCGACAAGCAGACCGGGCAAACGCCGTGCATGTCGCCCGGCAGACGCAACGTCGGCACCCTGCTACGATGACCGTCCTCGTTTCAAGCCACCGAGCCCGTTCATGCCCGAGCGCATGCCCCGCCTGAGCCGCCGCCGACTGCTTGCCCTGATGCTCGCGCCCGGGCTGATCGCGATCGCCGCGGCACCGACGGCCCGCGCCAGCTGGTGGCCCTTCAACCCCGACGTGCTGCGCGCGCTGACCCGCCGCCCGGATGCCTCCGATCTCACGACGGCCGAGATCATCGAGGCGGTACACGAAGCCCTGATCATCGCCTCCCATTCAGCCACCGAGACCCTGTCCCAGCGCAACGGCTTCTTCGGCAACCCGGACGTACGCATCCCGCTCCCGGAGGTACTCGCGACCGCCCGCCGGTCGCTGGACCGCATCGGCATGGCAACACCACTAACCCAGCTTGAGGAGGGGATGAACCGGGCCGCCGAGGCCGCCATACCCGAGGCACGCGAGCCGCTGGTGCGGGCCGTGTTCGCGCTGGATCTGGACAATGCCCGCGAGATCCTGGGTGGCGATGACGACGCCGCCACCCGGCATCTCGAATACCACGCACGCGCCGGCATCACCGAGGCGATGCGCCCGGCCATCCAGCAGAGTCTGGAGCAGGTGCAGGCCCTGGACACCTACGGCGAACTGAAGGAGCGCATGCGCGACATCCCCTTCCTCGCCCGCGTGCGCTTCGACCCGGTCGAGCACGTCCTGGAGCATGCGATGGACGGCCTGTTCTTCATGCTGGCTGAAGAGGAGGCCCGCCTGCGGGCCAACCCGCAAGGACGCGGCACCGATGTCCTGCACCGCGTGTTCCGGCGCCAGTAGCCCCTCGCCCCCCCATACCCTTAAACCCACGTCCGCGAATCCCGAGCCATGAGCGACGCCCCCGTACTGACCGTCACCGAACTCAACCAGTGTGCCGACGGCCTGCTGCGCGACGGCCTGGGCCGGGTACGCGTGGAGGGCGAGGTCTCCAACCTGCGCCAGTACGCCTCCGGCCACCAGTACTTCTCGCTGAAAGACGCGAACAGCTCGGTGAGCTGCGTGCTCTTTCGCGGGAATGCCCGCAACGCTGCCCGCTTCTCCGATGGCGACGCAGTGCAGATCCAGGGCCGCGCCGGGATCTACGCGGCACGCGGCCAGTTCCAGATCATCGTCGAGCAGCTGCAGCCGGCCGGCGAGGGCCAGCTTCTGGCGGCCTTCCAGCGCCTCAAGGAAAAGCTCGCCGCCGAGGGCCTGTTCGACCCCGAGCGGAAGAAGCCCCTCCCCCCCTGGACCCACCGCCTCGGCGTGATCACCTCCACCCAGGGCGATGTGCGGCACGATATCGAACGCACCCTGGCGCGGCGTTTCCCGCTACTGCTGCCCTTCACCCTCTACCCCACCGCGGTACAGGGCGCGCAGGCCGCCAGCCAGATCGCCGCGGCCCTGGAGCAGGCCGCCCGCGAGGGCACCGTGGACGTGATCATCCTGGCGCGCGGCGGCGGGTCGCTGGAGGATCTGCAGGCGTTCAACGAGGAGAGCGTGGCCCGCGCCATCGCCGCCTCGCCGATCCCGGTCGTGACGGGGGTCGGGCACGAGACCGATACCACCATTGCGGACTTCGTCGCCGACCTGCGCGCCTCCACACCCACCGCGGCGGCCGAGGCGGTCAGCCCGGATGGCGCCACCCTGCGCCACCGGATCGAGCGGGCGCGCGACCGGATGACCACACTTGCGGCCCAGCGCGTTGCCCAGCACCGGCAGACGCTGAACGCCCTGTGGACCCGACTCGAGCGGCGCCACCCGCGCCAGCTGATGGAACGCAACGCACAGCGCCTGGACGACCAGCACGAGCGCCTGCAACGCGCCTGGCAGCGCCGCCACGAGCAGGCCGGCCAGCGCCTGCAGCATCTGCGCCTGCGCCTGGCCGGGGCCTCACCCGGCAATCGCATCGCCTCTGCGCGAATGCGCCTCGACCATCTGCACCAGCGTCTCGCGCGTGCCACCCCGGCACACGACATCCGCGCGCACCGCGAGCGCCTGGCACGCCTGCACCGGGATCTCGAATACCAGATGCGCCAGGCCCTGACGATCCGCCAGCAGCGGCTGGAGGCGACGCGGCGCCAACTGAACGCCCTCGGCCCCCAGGCGGTCCTGGAGCGCGGCTATGCGATCCTGCAAACGGAAGAAGGACAGGTCCTGCGCGACGCCGCAAGAACCGAGATTGGCGCGCCGCTGAAGGCCCGCCTGGCGCGCGGCGCACTGGAACTGAAGGTGACGGCGACGAAATCGCCCGAGGGAGACTGAAAAAGCGCTTCAGCCCGCCTGTTCGAGCGCGACCTGCAGGCGCGCACGTACACGCTCGCGTCCCAGATACTCGAAGATACGCGGCAGCTCGGGCCCATGCGTCTGGCCGGACAGCGCTGCGCGCAACGGCATGAACAGCTTGCGCCCCTTCGCACCCGTCGCTGCGCCGACGGCCTTTGCCAGAGCCGGGAAATCCTCGGCCTCGTCCAGGGCCTCCAGGGCGGCGCGGTAGAAATCGGCACCCGCCTGCTGCAGCTCGGCGGCGGCCGCCTCGCTCACCGGGGCCGGATCGGCGGCGAAGGCCTCCACCCAGATACGGGCGTCCTCGGCGCGGGTGATGTTGTCACGCAACAGTCCCGCTAGTGCCGGGCGCTGGTCCTCTGGCACCTGCCCGAATACATCGAAGTCCTCGAGATAGGCCAGCAGATCGGGATCGGACAGCTGGCGCAGGGCCTCGGCCTGCCAGTGTTCCAGCTGCTGTGCATCGTGGCGTGCAGCGCTGTGACCGATACGCTCCGGGCTGAACCCGGTCGCCAGTTCCTCAACGCTCAACAGTTCATCCGACTCGTACCGGTGCCCAAGGCGGGCGAGATGGTTGAGGATCGCGAGCGGCAGGTAGCCCGCCGTGCGCAGATCCTCGACGCTGGCCGAGCCATTGCGCTTGGAAAGCGGCGCACCGTCGTGTCCCATCACCAGCGGCAGATGATGATAGGCCGGCGCCGCCAGCCCCAGCGCCTCCAGCAGCAGCATCTGGCGCGGGGTGTTGGCGATATGGTCCTCGCCGCGCACCACGTCAGTTACGCCCATCAGGGCATCGTCGATCGCATTGGAGAAGAAAAAGGCAGGCGTGCCGTCGGAGCGGCGGATCACGAAATCGCCGATCTCGTCGGTCCGAAAACTCACCGGCCCGCGCACCCCGTCCTCGAAACGGACCGTGCGGCCCAGCGGCACACGAAAGCGCAGGGTCGGCTTCTGCCCCTCGGCCAAGCGCCGCTCGGCCTCCTCCGCACTCAGGTGGGCGCAGGTCCCCGGATAGCGCGGCGGCTTGCCCTGGGCGCGCATGCGCTTGCGCCCCCGCTCCAGCTCGGCGGGCGAACAGAAACAGGGGTAGGCCTGACCGGCGTCGATCAACTGCTGGTAATAGCCATCGAAGATCCCGCCACGCTCGGACTGGGCATACGGTCCGGCATCGCCACCCGAATCAACGCCCTCGTCCCAGTCCAGCTTCAGCCAGCGCAGGTCGCGCATCAGCGCGGCCACGAACTCCGGGCGCGAGCGCTCGGCGTCGGTGTCCTCGATCCGCAGCAGAAAATGCCCGCCGCGCGAGCGGGCGAACAGCGCGCTGAACAACGCGGTGCGCACGTTGCCGAGATGGAGAAGCCCGGTGGGACTGGGCGCGAAACGGGTCTTGGTCGGCGGTGTCGTCATCGCGCGCATGTTAGCGGAGCACCCCGCACGCCACCAGCCGGGCTGGCCGTGGCCCTAGGGAGACGCTGATTGAATCGCACGTCCGCGTTGGTGCCCCCTGTTTTCCGAGACAAGGCGCGTCGTGCAGCGGGTAGTGGTTCTACCCGCAAGCGGCGCAACGCAGGATCGGGGAACAGGGGGCACCAACCCCACAAGCCATTTACTGCAGGGGCTCGGCCGCTTTTGCGTGGGAACGGCGTTGCGGTTCCCTTGTGCAGAATGACTGCACGGCAGTCACCGCGCCTTGTTCGCACGCAAAAGCGACTCGAGCGCGGACGCGCGATTCAATCAGCGTCTCCCTAGTAGCGTTGCTGGCAGGCACCCCGCCTGCCGGGTACCATGGCTGCCCGACATTCATCCGGAGGGCCAGTCCCGTGCAGCGATCCCGTTTCCGGCTCGGCATTGTGCTGGCCACCGCCCTTCTTGCCCTACTGCTTTCAGGAGCCCCCATGGCCGATACCAATCCGCAGGTCGCGATCGAAACCAACCATGGCCGCATCGTGCTGGAACTCAACGCCGAGGCCGCCCCGGAGACGGTCGCCAACTTCATGTCCTACGTGGATGACGGCTTCTACGACGGCACGATCTTTCACCGCGTGATCCCGGGCTTCATGGTCCAGGGCGGCGGCTTCGACAAGAACATGAGCCAGAAGTCCGCCGGCGAGCCGATCCGCAACGAGGCGGACAACGGCCTGAAGAACGAGGTGGGTGCGATCTCCATGGCCCGCACCCAGGATCCGCACTCGGCCACCGCGCAGTTCTTCATCAACGTGAACGACAACGACTTCCTTAACCACACGGCCCCGAATGCGCAGGGCTGGGGTTATGCGGTGTTCGGCAAGGTGACCGAGGGCATGGACGTCGTGCGCCAGATCGAATCCGTGCCCACCGGGCGTTCCGGCATGCACCAGGATGTGCCGCAGGAGCCGGTCGTGATGGAAAGCGTGAAACGCGTCGAGGACTGAGCCACCCCGTGGCTTCGAGTGCGCCGGCCCTGGTCATCTCCGACCTGCACCTGGATCGCGAGCCCGGCCCCCTGCTGGAGGCCGCGCTCGCCTTCCTGAAGGGACCGGCGCGCAGCGCCTCGGCGCTGTACATCCTCGGCGACCTGTTCGAATACTGGGTCGGCGATGACGCCGGCTTCCCGGCCGCCGAACAACTGGCCAACGCCCTCAAGTCACTCGAGATCCCGGTCGCCTTCATCCATGGCAACCGGGATTTTCTCGTGGGCCCGGACTATGCCGCCCGCGCCGGGATGCAGCTGGCGCCCGAGCCGCTGCACGCGGCCCTGCCCTGCGGGCCCGCCGTGCTGCTGCATGGCGATTCCCTGTGCACCGACGACACCGAACACATGGCCTTTCGCCAGCAGGTGCGCGGCGGCGAATGGCAGCGGGCCTTCCTGGCCCATCCACTGGAGGAACGCATCCGGCAGGCCGAGGCCATGCGCGCCACCAGTCGTGACAACAGCCGGATGAAGGCCGACGCCATCATGGACGTGAATGCGAACGCCGTAGCGGATACCTTCCGCGACGCCGATGTCCCGCTGATGATCCATGGCCACACCCACCGCCCCGCGATCCACGACCTGGCGGTCGACGGTCAGCCCCGCCAGCGCTGCGTCCTCCCGGCCTGGGACGAGCACCCGGGCTACCTCGAGGTCGCGGCAACCGGGCCCGTCCTGCGCGAGCTGGACGGCTCGCCCTACCCCGCGCACCTGCTGCACGCCTGAACCACGCGCCTCGCGCCGCTGTAAAGCTGGGCCTCTTTCTCGGCACTCGGTGTTTACGGTGCCTTCGGCCGGCCGCCTGCCAAGCGCTGTTTCGGCAGCGCGCCCCGAGTTACTTCTTTGCTCGTGCAAAGAAGTAACCAAGAAACACGCCCGGGATTCGCCCGGGAACCTTGCTCCGGACGCGCCAGGCCGGCGGCGCTGAAACTCGCTGCGCTGTCGCTCCGCTCAGACAGTCAGCGCCTTCTCCCGGCCTGTCACGCCCTCCACAAGGGGCTCATATCGGGAGGGTAGGTCAAAACAGGCGGTGTTCCCGCACCTGTCTAAGTCCCGAGCTGTAGGGTGCGTTGAGCACAGCGAAACTCACCGATCCGACGCCGGGGTTAACCCTGATGCGATTCGCTGCGCTCATCCGCATCCTACGATGGGTCTGGCGCCCGCTGGCGGGCGCGGCACGCCAGGGCCGAAGGCCGAGCGTGCCAAGATGTCCGAATGCCTAGCCTCTATCCACTGGCAGGAACGTCAGGCCAGCCGTTGTCTTGACCTTATCCCCCCGTATGAAGCCCCTTGCGGAAGGGTTCTCGGGACGGACGATTCAAAATAGAAACGGGGGCGCTGACTGTCTGAGCGGAGCGACAGCGCAGCGAGTTTCAGCGCCGCCGGCCCGAGGGCCCTGGAGCAAGGTCCCCGGGCGGAATCCGGGTGCGCCTCGACGGGTACTTTCTTGGGCAAACAAGAAAGTACCTCGCGGCGCACTCGCGAGTGAGCGCTCGGCAGTATGCGGACCGAAGGCACGTAAACACCGGGTGCCGAACCAAGGCCAGCCTCAATAAGGCAGGCGGTCGAGTCTAGGGCGACGGTTCGGTGATGGCCTGGGCCTCCAGTTGCGCCATCTCGGAGTCGGTGAAGCCGGCGGCGCGGCGGGCCTCGTGGGCGAAGGGCGGGCGTACACGGCCCGGCATGTACTCGGCCAGCAGCTCGAGGAACAGCGGCTCGGGGTCGAGCCCGCGTGCGTGGGCCAGCTCGCGGAACCAGCGCGTGCCGATCGCCACGTGAGCGACCTCCTCGCGCTGGATGATCTCGAGAAGCGCCACGGTCGCGTGATCGCCCGCCGCCGTCAGGCGCTCGATCATGCCCGGGGTCACGTCCAGCCCGCGCGCCTCCAGCACCCGCGGCACCAGGGCCATGCGGATCATCACGTCGTGGTCGGTCGCGAGTGCGGCCTCCCACAGCCCGTTGTGGGCCGGCAGGTCGCCGTAGTCCGCTCCCAGCTCGTTGAGCCGCGCACGCAACAGCCGGAAATGGCGCGCCTCCTCGGCCGCCACCTGCAGCCAATCGCTGACAAAGGGAGCCGGCATGTCGCGAAAGCGGTAGACGGCATCCAGCGCCAGGTTGATCGCGTTGAACTCGATATGCGCAACGGCATGCACCAGGGCTGCCCGTCCGGCCGTCGTGTGCAGCCCGCGCCGCGGCAGCTCGCGCGGGTGCACGAGCACCGGACGCTCGGGGCGCCCGGGCACCTCCAGGCGCCGCGGGGGTGGCGCCGCTGCCAGCGCCGTCGCGCCCGACCACCAGGCGTCCATCAGCCCCAGCACGCGCTCGCACTTGCCCTCCGGATCGGATTCCAGCAGGGCGGCCTCGGCCGCCCGGTAGAGGTTTGCCTCCGGTCGCGCTGTCGCGTTCATGGATCTCCCTGTACGTGCAGGCGCGCCGTCAGGCACGCACGCGGACGTTCACCATCATGTCATTGTCCTCGTGTTCCAGGTTGTGGCAGTGGAACACGTAGAGCTGGTCGCCATCGTAATCGTGCGTGAAGTCGATGGCGATGCGCACGGTCTCGCCCGGCCACAGCAGGACCGTGTCCTTCCAGCCCAGATCCGCGACCGTCAGCCCGTCGTCGTTGACCGCCTGTTCGCGCACGAAATCGGGGCCGCCAGAGCGCAACAGCACCTGGAACGAGAAGCCATGGATATGCATTGGGTGCGGCATGCTGTGGTCCGCATTGCGGATGACCCACACCTCCTTCGTGTTGGCATCCACCTCGATCGGCACCCGGTCCGGGTCATAGACCTCGCCGTTGATGCGCCACTGCATCGGGGCCATGTCCAGGCGGATGTCCCGCTCCCTGGCATCGGTGATGTCGATGGGCTCAATCCGTGACAGGCGCTCGGGCACCCGGGCGGTCACGGCCTCGCCCTCGCGGACCACGAATTCGAGCAGCGCGAGCGGGTCGCCGTCGTGCATCGCGCCGCCCATCATCCGGCCCATGCCACCGCCCATGCCTCTTCCCATACCACCGCGGCCCATCATGCCGCCGCCGGCCATCGGGTCGAATTCGAGGCTGTGCAGTTCCACCCGATCGCCCCCGGCAAAGGCCGCGAAGTCGACCAGCACCTCCAGACGCTCGCCCGGTGACAGGAAGGCCTCTTTCACCTCCCGGGGCGACCCCAGCAGACCCCCGTCCGTGCCGATGACCCGGAACGGGACCGCGTCGCCATCGGCCCGCAGGGCGAGGCGATAGATCCGGGCGGTGGAGCCGTTCAGCAGGCGCAGGCGATGGATGCGACGCTCGACCTCGTGGCGGGCGGACGGTGTCATGTTCACCAGCACCTCGTCCCCGAGATACCCCATCATCCCCTGCATCGGATTCGGCTGGTACACCAGATGCCCGAGCCGGTCGAAGCGCTTGTCCTGCAGCACCAGCGGCAGATCGGTGCTGCCCAGCTCCAGGTCCAGTGCCTCGTTCAGGGCATCGTTGTCGTCGTCCCCGACCAGCAGAAAGCTGGCCAGTCCCTGGTGGGCCTGGCGCGCGGTCCGGTGGTGGGCATGGGTGTGATACCAGTAGGTACCGCCGCGGTTGGTGACCTTGAAGCGGTATTCGTACTGGTCACCGGGGTCGACCGTATGGATCGGGTGCCCGTCCTCCCGGCCCGGCACATGCAGGCCGTGCCAGTGGATAATCGTGCCCTCGTCAAGCTGGTTGTCCAGGGTCACGTCCAGTTCGTCGCCCGTGCGCAGCAGCAGGATCGGATTCTGATAGTCGGCCCCGTTCACCTGCGTGCGGTACCACAGGAATGGGGTCTCGCTGCGGCCCGGCACCGGCAACCACCCCTGTTCGGCCACCAGGGTGAACGGCGCATCGGGCGCCAGTACTGCAAACGGCCCGTCACTCCCGGGCAGAAACAGCGTGTTGTCGAAACGCGGGGCGGAGACCGCATGGTTGAACAGGGTCCAGCCGCCAAACGTGGTGACCACGGGCAGCGCCGCGGCCAGTCCGAGAAACTGACGTCGTTTCATGATTGTTCTCCTTTGGGCATGCTGCGGCGCAGCAGGATGGAGTTGCCGATGACCGAGAGCGAGCTGGCGGTCATCGCGATCACGCCGATCATCGGGTGCAACAGGCCGACCGCGGCGATGGGGATCGCGGCGGTGTTGTAGCCCCAGGCCCAGAACAGGTTCTGCACGATCTTGCGGAAGGTCAGGCGCGAGAGCCGGACGGCCTCGACGACCTTGGTCAGCTCACCGCGCACCAGGGTCACATCGGCGGCCTCGATGGCCACATCCGCGCCGGCCCCGATCGCGATGCCGACGTTCGCCTGCTGCAGCGCCGGGGCGTCGTTGATGCCGTCGCCCACCATCGCCACGTGGTCGCCGTACTGCGCCTGCAGTTCGCGGACCGCCTCGACCTTGCCCTCCGGCAGCACGCCGGCACGGACCTCGTCGATCCCGACCTGCGCGGCCACCGCGTTGGCGGTGCGCTCGTTGTCGCCGGTGACCATCACGCAGCGGATGCCGAGGGCATGCAGCTGTTCGATGGCGGCCTGCGACTCCGCCTTGAGGGTGTCGGCGACCGCGACGATACCGGCGGGTCGATCGCCAATGGCCACCAGCATCGCGGTCTTGCCGGCATCCTCGAGCCGGCGCAGCGATGCCAGCAGGCCGGAGGGATCCAGGCCCTGCTCCTCCAGCAGCCGCTGGCTGCCGACCAGGACGCGTTCCCCGTCGAGGTGGGCCTCCACCCCGCGCGCGGTGTGCGACTGGAACTGTTCGACCTCGGCGACCGCCAGCTCCCGATCGCGCGCACCCTGCACAATGGCCTCGGCCAGCGGATGCGCAGAACCAGCCTCCACGGCCGCGGCCGCGCGCAGCACGCGAGCGTCATCGAAGCCCTCGGCCGCGATCACGTCGGTCAGTGCCGGCTGCCCGCGGGTGATGGTCCCGGTCTTGTCGAGCACGATCACGCGGATGTCCTTCAGCGTCTGGATCGCGGAGCCCGAGCGGATCAGCACCCCACGCTCGGCCCCCATGCCGGAGCCCACCATCAGCGCCGTGGGCGTGGCCAGGCCCAGCGCGCAGGGACAGGCGATGACCAGCACGGCAATGGCCGCGAGGATAGCCAGCACGATCGGCGGCCGCTCCGAGTCCACCCAGGGCAGAAAGCCCTCGCCCCAGATCAGGATCGGCTGCAGCGCCCCGGAAAACGCCAGCCAGGCTGCAAACGCGGCCAGCGCGATGATCAATACCGCCGGCACGAACCGCGCGGTGATGCGGTCCGCCAGCTCCTGCACCGGCACCCGCGAACCCTGCGCCTCGTTCACCAGACGGATCACCTGCGACAGGAAAGTGTCGGCCCCCACACGGGTCGCGCGCACTTTCAGCCGCCCCTGCTGGTTCAGGGTCGCACCGAGCACGGTATCGCCCTCAGCCTTGTCCACCGGCACCGACTCGCCGGTGGCGATGGATTCGTCCACGGTGCTCTCGCCGGCAACCACCTCGCCATCGGTGGGGATCTTCTCGCCCGGGCGCACGATCATCACCTCGCCCACCTGCAGCGATTTCACCGGCACCTCGATCTCTTCGCCGTCGCGTTCCACCCGGGCCGACTTCGCGCCCAGATCCAGCAGCTTGCGGATCGCAGAGGAGGCCTCGCCCTTGGCGCGGTACTCCAGGTACCGCCCGAGCATGTGGAAGGCCATGATGGTCGCGGCCATCTCGATGAACGAGGTCATCGGGTAGACAAAGCCGATCAGCCCCAGCAGATAGGGCGGCAGCGAGCCCATGGAGATCAGCACGTCCATGTTCAGACTGCCGCTTTTCAGCGCGCGCCAGGACGAACGGTGGGTGGCCGCACCCCCGGCCATGAACACCACCGGGAACGCCAGCACGGCGATGATCAGCAGATAGCCGGGGATCTCCTGCCAGAACATGTGCGGCATCATCAGCACCATGATCGCGATGGTCGGGATCATCGCGATCCACAGCCGGCGCCAGGCCTGCTTCAGATAGGCCGCATCAATCTCGGCGTCGTCCGCCTCGCTGCCGGCCTCCTCGGTCTCCACCGCCGCCACGTCATAGCCGGCCCCCTCGACCGCGGCGCGCAGGGCCTCGGCGTCGGGGCCACCGGGACCGGGTTCTACGGTCACACGGTGATCGCCGATATTGGTGCGCACCGCCTGGATGCCGTCCAGCTTCTCGATCGCACCGCGCACAATCCCCGCGCAGTGATCCGAACCCATGCCGGGTACCACCAGACGCACCGCACCGGCACCGCCCGCCGCGCCCTCGACCTGGGCGACATCGTAGCCAGCCCCCTCCACGGCGGCTCGCAACCCCTGCGGGTCAACCTGCTCGGGATCGTATCCCACGGTGACCCGGTGGCGGGCGATATTGGTCCCCACCGAGGCCACGCCCGGCATCTTCTCCAGCGCCGCGCGCACAATCCCCGCGCAGTGATCCGACCCCATGCCGGGGACGATCACCACCGCCTCGCGGGCGTCCGCTGGCTTCGTTTCCGTCGTCATCGTGCGATTCCTTTAGCGATTGCTGAACAGATACTTGATCAGGGCCGCGATCCCGAGGATCAGCAGTACCAGAATCAGGAGACCAATCCAGCCATGGCCGAAGCCGAGGCCCGTCATCCAGCCAAAACCTTGTTCATGCATCATGGTGTAGTCCTCCCAAGGACATCGTGACAACTGCAATGCGCGACACCGCGCACCGAGTGGGTGATCCACGATCACCCGGGGCCGGGCGGAACCCCAGCCAGGGAGAACTCAGAGGGGAGGTCGCAGATCCGGTGCTGCGGGGATACCGGGGCCCATGGCAACGGGAAGGGGCGCGAGAACCGGTGCAGCCGCGGTGACCGGCGTGCCGGCGGGCGAAGGCAAGGCCGGGACCCCGCAGACGCCACAGACCGCGCAGGGCATCTCGCAGGCCGAAGGCTCGGCCTGGATCACGAGGTCCAGGGAAAGGTCCGAAGGCAGGGGCTCCGCAGGTGATCCCGCTCCATGATTCGGGCAGTGATCCGCCGCGGTCATGCTGTCCGCGGGATCACCGTGCATCATCCCGGCGCCGGCAATCGGCGCCAGCAACAGGGCGGCGACAATCAGCAGATTCAGCAGATGGTGCAGGGCTCGCGACACGGGCTGGCCTGAACAGGTATTCGTTTTGCAAGTCTAGCACTGGCGCTGCATCTGCACATGACACAGATCAAGCCTTCCGGTCACTGCCTTGAAACCTACAGCACCGGCGCCAGCAGATAGGCAGCCCTTGCGGCCACCCGTCGCCACAGCGGCAGGTCGTCCACGTCCTGCCGGGTCATCTCGCGCGAGCGGGCAAAGTCGGCTTCAAACATGCGCGCCGTCTCGCGAGCGAAGGCCGGATCCATCACCAGCGCGGTGACCTCGAAATTCAGCCGGAACGAGCGGTTGTCCAGGTTCACGGTCCCCACCGCCGCGCCCATGTCGTCCACCACGAAGGCCTTGCCGTGCAGGAAACCCTCCTGATAGCGGTAGATGCGCACGCCGGCATCCAGCAGCGGACCCAGAAAGGCATAGGCCGCATGCGTGGTCAGCGGGTTGTCGGTGACCTCGGGGATCAGCACCCGTACGTCGACGCCACTGAGCGCGGCCAGTTTGAGCATGCCCTGCACGCCCTCGTCCGGCACGAAGTACGGGCTGGCGATCCAGATGCGCCGCTCCGCCGCATGGATCGCCTGCTGCATCATCAGGCTGGCGGTCTCGAACTCGTCGGCCGGTCCTGAGGGCAGGATCAGCACCGGGACGCCATCGTCCGCCATGGTCGCCGGCTGCCAGTCCAGCTCCGGGATCTCTTCGGTGGCCCAGTGCCAGTCCTCCAGGAACACCGACTGCAGGGCCAGGGCGGACGGCCCCTCGATGCGCAGGTGGGTGTCGCGCCAGGGGCCGATCTTCGGGTCCCGCCCGAGGTACTCGTCCCCCACGTTCAGTCCGCCGACCCAACCCTGTTCGCCATCGGCCACCACGATCTTGCGGTGATTGCGGAAGTTCAGCTGGAAGCGATTGCCGCGCCCGCGGGTCGAGTGAAAGTGCTGCACATGCACCCCCGCCTCGCGCAGGTCGTCGAGATAGCTGCCGGGCAGGCGGTAGCTGCCGATCTCGTCGTACAGGAAGTAGACCTCGACCCCATCTTGCGCCCGCTCCACCAGCCGTCGCTGGAGTTCGCGCCCGATCGCGTCGTCACGCACGATATAGAACTGCACCAGCAGGTAGCGCTCGGCCTGTTCGATCCCCTCGAAGATACTGTCGAAAGCCGCCTCGCCATCCACCAGGAGCTCGACCTCGTTGCCGTGCAGAAACGGCCAGCGGGCGAGTTGCTGCACCCCGTCCAGGTGCTTGCTCGGTTCTTGCGCGATGTACTGGTGCGACCACAGCTCCTCGGTTTTCGGCTGCAGGGCCCGCGCCAGAGCGGAGTCTTCGTCACGGCGCGCGACCACATAGCCGCGAAACTCGCTGGCGCCGAATACCCAGTAGGCCGGCACAGCCACATAGGGAACGGTGTTGAGCGACACGATCCACGCCACCGCGCCCTGCGGCGTGCGGGTGGACATCAGCGCATCCAGCGACGACAGGAACCCCAGCAGGTGGAAACCAATGACAATCGTCAGCAGTACACGCCAGCGCGGACGCCGGCGCGGCTTCGGATGGACATCACCGGACCCGGGTCTGGACATATCCGCGCGGTCGACCCGGTGCCTGCGTCAGAGCGCGTCGAGCCCGCGGGCCAGATCGCGCTGGATGTCGGCGACCGCCTCCAGCCCGACCGCGACCCGCACTAGGGCCTCGGTAATGCCCTGAGCCTCCCGCTTGTCCGGGTCCACACGGCCGTGGGTAGTGGTGGCCGGATGGGTGATGGTGGTCTTGGTATCGCCCAGGTTCGCGGTGATCGACAGGAATTTCGTTGCGTCGATCACCGACCAGGCGGCCTCGCGCCCGCCGGCGACCTCGAAGCTCAGCACGCCGCCGAAGCCACTTTGCTGGCGCTTGGCGATCGCATGCTGCGGGTGGGATTCGAGCCCCGGGTAATGCACGGCGGTGACCTTCGGGTGGGCCTGCAGCCACTGCGCCAGGGCCAGGGCGTTCTCGCTGTGGGCGCGCATGCGCAGGGCCAGGGTCTCCAGCCCCTTCAGGAACACCCAGGCGTTGAACGGCGACAGGGTCGGCCCGGCGGTGCGCAGGAAGCCGTAGACGTCCTTGCCCACGCGCTCGGCATCGCCGACCACCGCGCCACCCAGGCAGCGCCCCTGGCCGTCGAGGAACTTGGTCGCCGAGTGGATGATGATGTCGGCGCCCAAATCCAGCGGGCGCTGCAGGATCGGCGTGCAGAAGCAGTTGTCCACCGCGAGCAGCGCGTCGTGCCGATGCGCGATCTCCGCCAGCGCGGCAATGTCCACCACCTCGCCCAGCGGGTTGGACGGCGTCTCGCAGAAATACAGCCGGGTATTGGGCTGCGTGGCGGCCTCCCAGGCCTCGAGGTTCGACAGCTCGACGTAGGTCACCTCGACACCGAAACGGCCGAGGTAGTTGTTGAAAAGCACCGTGGTCGTGCCGAACACCGAACGCGAGCAGACCACGTGATCGCCGGCCTTCAGCAGACCCATCATGGTCGCCAGGATCGCGGACATACCGGAGGCGGTGGCCACACAGGCCTCGCCCCCCTCCAGCGCGGCCAGGCGGTCCTGGAAGGTACGCACGGTCGGGTTGGTGAAGCGCGAGTAGATGTTGCCGGGCGACTCCCCGCCGAAGCGCGCGGCGGCCTCCGCGGCCGAGCCGAATACGAAGCTGGAGGTCGGGAAGATCGCCTCGGAGTGCTCGCCCTCGGGCGTACGCTGGTAACCGTGCCGGATGGCTACAGTCTGCGGGTCGTAATCAGCGGGGTCGAAGTCGGTCATCGCGGCATCCTTGAATGCGGGATGCGACAGTGTATCAGCGCGCCGGCTGCAGGCGGTCCGCCACGCGCGTCAGCAGCTCGTAGCTGATCGTCCCCGCCGCGCGCGCCACGCGCTCAACGGGAAGGCCTTCGCCCCACAGGGTCACCGGGTCCCCGACCTGCGCATCGGGCACCCCGGAGAGATCCACCGCCAGCATGTCCATGGACACGCGCCCGATCAGCGGGCAAAGCGCCCCCTTCACCAGCACTGGTGTGCCCGACGGGGCATGGCGCGGGTATCCGTCGGCATACCCCATCGCGACGATCCCGGCCCGGCCCGGCACATCGGCAGCCCAGGTCGCCCCATAACCGACGGTACTGCCGGATTCGAGCGGCTGGGTGGCGATGATCGGGGCCTGCACGGTCATCGCCGGGCGCAGGTCGCTGTCCGGACCCTCCGGGAGGTGCTCGGTGGGTACCGAGGCCGGATGCGCGCCGTAGAGCATGATACCGGGCCGGCCCCAGTATTCACCGGGGGCATCGGACGTCCCGCCCCGACCCCAGCCGGCAAACAGGGCCGCCGAATTGGCCACGCTGCGGCGTCCCGAAAATTCCGCCACCGTCGTCGCGAAACGGTCCAGCTGGCGGGCATTTTGTGGATGCTCCGGCTCGTCGGCACAGGCCATGTGGGTCATCCAGTGCAACCCGCCCTGCCCGTGGCCGGTAGCCTGGAGTCGCCTGGCGACCGAGGCCGCCTCCGACGGCACGAAACCCAGCCGGTTCATCCCGGTATTCAGTTTGATCCAGACGATGGGAAGCGTGACTCGGGCGGTCTCGAGATGGTCGAGTTGTGCCGCGTCGTGCAGCACAGGCTGCAGGTCGAATTCGGTGCAGGCATGCACCTCGGAGGGATCGCGCGGACCCTGCAGCACCAGCAACGCGCCGTCGAAGCCGGCATCGCGCAGTGCCCGCGCCTCACCGACCTGGGAAACGGCCAGCCCGTCGCTTTCGCTGGCGAGTGCCTCGGCCGCCCACAGCAGTCCGTGGCCGTAGCCTTCCGCCTTGATCACCGACCACATGGGGACACCGGGTGCGAGGCCTCGCGCCACGGCCAGGTTGTGCCGCAGGGCCTCGGGGTGGAGCTGGATGCTGGCCGCGCGCCTCACGCGCCGCCTCGGGCCAGGGATCGAGAAGCATTGGGCGCCAACGCAACTGTGTACATGGCTGGGTGTCCCCCTACTGCTCCATCCCGCCGTAGACGTCGGGGGCGTAGTTCTCGAAGCGAGTGAACTGCCCGCGGAAGGTCAGGCGCACAGTCCCGATGGGGCCATTACGCTGCTTGGCGATAATGATCTCGGCCGTGCCCTTGTCCGGGGACTCCTCGTTATAGACCTCGTCGCGGTAGACGAAGGCAATAATGTCAGCGTCCTGCTCGATGGCCCCGGACTCGCGTAGATCGGACATCACCGGGCGCTTGTTCGGGCGCTGCTCCAGCGAACGGTTGAGCTGCGACAGCGCGATCATCGGTACGCTCAGCTCCTTCGCCAGGGCCTTCAGCGATCGCGAGATGTCCGAGATCTCATTCGCGCGATTCTCGCTGCTGCCGGGCGACTGCATCAGCTGCAGGTAGTCGACCACAATCAGCTTGAGCCCCTTGTGCTCGCGCATCAGCCGGCGCGTACGGGCGCGCAGTTCGGTGGGTGACAGCGCCGGGGTGTCGTCGATAAACAGCGGGGCCTCGGAGAGCATCTGCACGGCACTGGTCAGGCGCGGCCAGTCGCCGTCCTCCAGGCGCCCGGAGCGCAGCTTCTGCTGATTGATCCGGCCCATGGACGACAACAGACGCATCGCCAACTGCTCGCCGGGCATCTCCATGGAGAAGATCGCGACTGGTTCGGCGTTCTTCATCGCCACATACTCGGCGATGTTCATGGCAAACGAGGTCTTGCCCATCGAGGGTCGGCCGGCAACGATCACCAGATCGCCGGGGTTCAGCCCTGACGTCAGGGCATCCAGGTCCTGATACCCCGTCGCCACGCCTGTGATCGGGTTCTGCGTCTCGTAGAGGTACTCGATCTGCTCGACCGCGGCGGTCAGCAGCGGCTTCATGCCGCGGAATCCCCGAGCTCCGCGCGCACCCTGCTCGGCGATGCGGAACACCTTCTGCTCGGCCTGATCCAGCAGTTCCTTGGATTCCCGACCCTCGGGCACAAAGGCCGAATCGGCGATCTCGGTGCCCACCGAGATCAGGGAACGCAGGATGGAACGCTCGCGGACGATGTCCGCATAGGCCACGATGTTCGCGGCACTGGGGGTTTCGGCCGCCAGGCGGCCCAGATAAGCCATGCCGCCCGCGTCTTCCAGCTCGGAGGTTCGCTCGAGCTGTTCCGACACGGTCACCATGTCGAACGGGGCGTTGCGTTCGGCCAATGCGGCCACCGCCCGGAAGATCAGGCGGTGGTCATGGCGATAGAAGTCTTCATCGGTAATGCGGTCCGCCACCCGATCCCAGGCGGCGTTGTCCAGCATCAGCCCGCCGAGGACCGACTGCTCGGCCTCCTCGGAATGCGGGGGGATGCGCGGATTCGGCGTCATTGGCCGGTTCATGCCAGAGGGCACCGTGTGAACCGGCCAGCCTGCCGGGCGTCAGCGACCTGCGGCCACTCTCCCGACATGCGGAGGATCACTCCTCGCCGATGACCACGACGTGAATGTCGACATCCACGTCCGTATGCAGGTGCAGGCCGATCTCGAACTCGCCCGTGGTACGCAGCGGGCCTTCCGGCATGCGCACTTCCTTCTTCTCCACCTCGGTGCCCTTGGCAGTCAGCGCGTCGGCGATATCGGCGGGGCCGATGGAGCCGAACAGCTTGCCCTCGCCACCGGACTTGGCGGTGATTTCCAGCACGGTACCTTCCAGCTGTGCCTTGCGCGCCTCGGCGGCGGCCAGCGCTTCGGCGGCGGCCTTTTCCAGCTCGGCACGGCGGGCCTCGAACTCGGCAATGTTCTCCGCGGTGGCGAACTTGGCCTTGCCCTGCGGCAGCAGGTAGTTGCGGGCGAAGCCGGAGCGCACGGTCACGCGGTCACCCAGACCACCCAGGTTATCGATCTTTTCCAGCAGAATGACTTCCATCTTCGGTATTCCTGTAACGTTGGGTCAGCCCCCAAAGGGGCGCATTCTACACCGGTCGCCGACCGGTCTCACGAATTGTTGTCACCGTCCGGTCCGTCACCCGGACCCTTGCGCCCGCCTAGCGCGCCAAGGCGCGAACGGATGTCCGCCCAGGCATCGATCACCCCGATCGTCGCCAGCAGCAGGAACATCTGCGGCAGGGCCAGCGCCATCAGTACGTACATACCCACCAGCCAGAAGCTGCTCATGCCCTGGTGGTGCGTCAGCGCATGCACCAGTGCGATCCCCTGGAGGAAAAACAGCACCCCCAGGATGAACGCCAGCTCCGTGGCCAGCGGCACCGGGCCGAGATGCCCGACCAGCCCCAGCGCGACGGTCACGCCGCTCATGGCACGACCGAACTGCAGCGCCCGGAACTCCTCGCCAAACGCCCCCGGGTTGTACAGAAGCGCCTGCCAGTAGCGCCCGATCAGCAGACTCAGCGTCAGGCTCAGCAGCACGATCCCGGCAAAAAGACCCGTCAGGTAGGGCGCCGCACGGCGCAGCGCGGCTTCCAGCTCCTGCGCCCCGGTATCCGTACCTTCGAACAGCGGTCCCAGCAGGGCCATGCCCGCCTCGGACCAGGCCGTCTGCAGGTCCGGCACCAGGGCATGCACTGCCAGTACACCGAGCCCGGCGACCATCGCGCCGGCCTTCAGCGTCATGCGCCAGGACACCGTACGGCGCAGGACCTCGGCCAGCAGGACCACGGGTGCCCACTGCACAAACCCGGCAGCCACGCCCGCCATCGGCGGGGCCTCCGGGATCAGCACGAACATCGCGGCCCCGAGTACCAGCGCCGACAGCGCGGCGACGAGCAGGGCCTGCCCCAGACCGACACGCAGGCCGACCAGTGCAATCAGGGCACTGCTGACGATCGCGATCGGCGGCAGGAAGAGCCCCGCAACGCCAAAGCCGGAGACCGCGCCCACGGCGCGGCCCCGGCTTTTCATCACGAATTCGGCCAGTACACGCATGGCCGTGCGTCCGGGCGAACCGGAGCGCGGATCAGTGGTTGTCGCTGTACGGCAGCAGCGCGAGGTAGCGCGCGCGCTTCACGGCCGTGGCCAGCTGGCGCTGATACTTCGCGCTGGTGCCGGTCACGCGGCTGGGCACAATCTTGCCGGTCTCGGTTACAAAACCTTTCAGCAGGTTCAGGTCCTTGTAATCGATGTACTCGATGCCTTCGGCGGTGAACTTGCAGTACTTGCGACGACGCGGAAAACGGGCCATGTCAGATCTCCTTCAAAAATTCGGTCAACGGACGGGCGGGACTTACTCGGCGGAGGCCGAGTCGTCAGAGGCGGCCTGGCCACCTTCGTCGTCACGCTCGCGGCGACGGCCCTTGGCACCTTCCTCTTCCTGGCCCTTGGCCAGCGGGGAGGTTTCGGTGACGGCCTCTTCCATGCGCATGGCCAGGTGGCGCAGCACGGCATCGTTGAACCGGAAGGCACTGACCAGTTCTTCCAGCGCCTCTTCCGAGGCCTCGATGTTCATCAGCACGTAGTGGGCCTTGACCAGCTTCTGGATCGGGTAGGCCAGCTGACGACGGCCCCAGTCTTCCAGGCGGTGGATCTTGCCCTCGTGACCTTCGACCAGGCCCTTGTAGCGCTCGATCATCGCCGGGACCTGCTCGCTCTGGTCCGGGTGGACCAGGAACACAACTTCGTAATGACGCATTTTCGACTCCTTGCGGGTATCAGCCTCCCGACGCAGCGGTGAGGCAAGGATTCCGGCCACCGGATAACCGGCAGACGGAAAGGCGCGATACCTTAAACGAACTGGGCCCCGGCAACAAGCCCGACGGGCCTCGGTAGCGCCGTCGCGCCAGGCCGGGCGACGATGTCAGTCCTCGTCCACCGGCCACTCGTCGTCCGGAATAATCCCGTCGTCACGCTGCTCGTGCCGCACCCAGGCGACGATATCCGCCACATCCTGATGATCCAGCCCCGGGACCGGCGGCATGTCGCCGTATTCCCAGTGATGCGCGACCACCCCGCGCTCGACCGCGATGAAGAAGGTGATGTCGGCGTGATGGGACGGCTCGTAGATCCGGTGGATCAGCGCCGGCCCCTGCCCGGTACCGCGGGCATCGGCGCCATGACACTCCGCGCAGCTCTGCGCGAAGCGCTCCCGACCCACCTGCGGATCGCCGTACAGCTCGATACTGGCCAGCCCCTGGATCGGATACGGCGCGCGCTCCTTCGCGGCCTCCGAGACCTCGTCGCCACACCCGGCGAGCAGACTGGCGAGGGCCAGCGCGATCACCGGTGCCCCGACCGACTTAATACGCATGCCCATGATGCCCCCCGTTGTGGTGATCGTGGTCGTCGTGTCCGTCAGGCGCGTGATGGCCATCGTGGCCATCCGAGGGATCGTCGCCGGCATCGGCCAGCTCGTAGCGGATGTAATTGACCACGTGCCAGATCTCGTCGTCGTCCAGCACACTGGCAAAGGCGGGCATCTCGCCCGAACCCTCGCGAATCATCCAGTGGTATTCGCCTGCGGTGTGCCCCCCGGCGTGTGCCCGTAAATCGGCTGGACGCGACTCCAGCGCACGCGCCTGCGGGCCGTCACCGGCGCCAGCCTCCCCGTGGCAGACCAGGCACTGGGCCTTGTAGGCATCCCGCCCCATGCGGATGGATGCCTCGTCCGCCGCGTGGGGGTTATCGCGCTCGGCCGCATCGGAAGGCGCCTCCCAGCGATGCTCATGCGCGTCGTGGTCGTGCATGGGGTCATCGTGCGCGTGATGGTCATGGCCGCGGTGGTCACCCTGGCCGGAATGGTCATGGTGATCATGGGCCGGCTCGCCGTGGTGGTGGTCGTGGCCCTCGCTCGCCGCGAGCGGCGTGGCCAGGGTCAGGCTCATGGCCAGCAGGACGCTGACCGGAAAAGCGGTTGCAAAAGACATCTCGATTCCTCGCTGTCGCAATCATCAAAACGGACGCGGCCAGGCCGCGTCCCGGGACAGGGGAATCAGGATCTCGGTGGAGGGCTCGGGGGTGCGGCGGATGACCGGGCCGGCCGCAACAGCGATTCGGCGGGTATCCGGGCCAGCTTCGGCGTAAGCGAGACGACAGTCGCCAGCGGGGCCATGCAACAGCCACCGTGGCTGGAACACTCCTGCTCGGCGTGATGATCGCAGTGCGCGCCCTCGCAGTGCATGGAGGCGTCCATCTCTACGGGCTCGGCGGGCATGGTCGCCATGTCGGCCGCATGTACGGTTTGCGCCATCACCAGCAGGGGCAACAGCAGCAACAGCCAGAGGAACGGTCGAGGATGCGCGCGCATATCCCGAGTGTATCAGGCCCGGCGGTGTCAGGATTGGCGCTGGCGCCGGACCTCGAACAGGGTGATCCCGGTCGCCACCGAGACGTTCAGACTCTCCACCGTGCCGCCCATCGGGATCCGGGTGAGATGATCGCAGGCCTCACGGGTCAGGCGTCGCATACCCTCGCCCTCGGCCCCCATCACGATCGCGGTCGGCGGCCGCAGATCGACTGCATAGAGGTCCTCGTGCGCGGCACCATCAAGTCCTACGGTCCACATGCCGGCATCCTTCAATACCGCCAGGGTCCGCGCGAGGTTGCCGACCGCGACCACCGGCACGGTTTCCGCCGCGCCCGAGGCGACCTTGATCGCCGCCGGCGTGAGCGCCGCACTGTGGTGTCGGGGTGTCACGATGGCACCCGCTCCGGCCGCATCCGCCGTACGCAGGCAGGCGCCCAGGTTGTGCGGATCGGTCACCCCGTCCAGCACCAGCACGAGGTCCAGCCCGTCCTGTACCCGCTGGACCAGGGTCTTTTCGTCCACCACCGGGCGCGGGGCGCAATGCACGATCACACCCTGATGCTGGAAGCCGGGGTGCTGCTGGTCGAGCTTGTCGCGCCCCGCCCGCTCGACCGAGATCCCGCGTGCCTGGGCCTGCTCCAGCAAATGCGCCAGCGCCGGCTCCAGGGTGCCACTCGCCAGCTGCAGCAGACGCACGCGCTCCGGGGCATGCTGCAGCACGGCGGCGACCGCGTGGATCCCGCCAAAGGACTCGCCGCGAGGCCCCTTGCCGCCCTTGCCCATCGCCCGGGTTCCTAGGAGGCGCTGGACGAACGACGCCGCCGACCACGACGACGCCGGCCGGACTTGCCACCGGGCTCGCCGTCGGTACCCGACGGCGTCTCTGAAGTGTCGCCGGACGACGCCTCGGGAGTCGGGGCTTCCGTGGCGGACTCCGCCGACTTGCCGCGACCGCGTCCACCACGACGGCGGCGCTTCTTCTTCGGCGGGGCGTCGTCCTGGGCCTGCTCGGGCGCGGCCTCCGGCGCCGGCTGCACGGCCTCCGCGTCCTTGCGTTTGCGACCACGGCCGCCCTTCTTCTTGGGCGCGGGCTCGACTGTCGACTCTTCGGCCAGCGCCAGATCGATCTTGCGATCATCCAGGCTGACGCGCACGACCTGCACGCGCACCTCGTCGCCGATGCGGAACACGCGACCACCACGCTCGCCGGTCAGCGTGTGGCGCGACGGCTCGAAGTGGTAGAAGTCGTTATCCAGGGCGGTCACATGCACCAGTCCCTCGATGTAGACATCCTTGATCTCGACAAACAGCCCGAATCCGGTCACCCCGGAGACCACGCCGTCAAAGGTGTCGCCGACCTTGTCCTGCATGTATTCGGCCTTGAGCCAGGCGACCGCGTCGCGCGTGGCATCATCCGCACGGCGCTCCGCCATGGAGCAGTGCTCGCCGAGCGATTCCATGTCGTTGTGCGAATAAGGGAAGCCCTTGTTGCTGCCCTTGCGCAGCACATGGCGAATCCCGCGATGCACCAGCAGATCCGGGTAGCGCCGGATCGGCGAGGTGAAGTGGGCGTAGTCATCCAGCGCCAGCCCGAAGTGGCCGTCCAGTTCGGGCGCGTACACCGCCTGGCTCAGCGAGCGCAGCAGCACGGTCTGGATCAGCTGCTGGTCGGGACGCTTCTTCGCCGCCTTCAGGACCTCGGTGTAGTCGCGGGGGCTCGGCTCGCTGCCCCCGCCGAGCGCCAGACCCACCCCATTGAGGAAGTCACGCAGGTCGTCGACCTTGTCCGTCGGCGGCTGGTCGTGGATACGGAAGAGCGCCGGCACCTTGTGCTTCTTGAGGAAGCGCGCGGCCGCCACGTTGGCCATGATCATGCATTCCTCGACCATGCGATGCGCGTCGTTGCGCTCGGTCGGCACGATCTGCTCGATCTTGCGATCCTCGCCGAACAGGATCTTGGTCTCGGTGGTATCGAAGTCGATCGCCCCTCGGCGGTTGCGCGCGGCGTGCAGCGCCTTGAAGACCTCGTGCAGGACCTCCAGGTGGGGCATCACATGCTCATTCTGCTCGCGCAGCGACGCATCGCCATCGAGCATCGCCGCCACGTCCTCGTAGATCAGGCGCGCATGCGAGCGGATCAGGCCCTCGTGGAAACGATAGTTCTTCAGGGCACCGCGCGCACCGATCTCCATCTCGCAGACCATGCTCAACCGATCCACCTTCGGGTTCAGCGAGCACAGCCCGTTGGACAGGACTTCCGGCAGCATCGGGATCACGTTGTTCGGGAAATATACCGAGGTCCCGCGCGTACGTGCCTCGCGGTCCAGTGCCGCCTCCCGCTCGACATAGTGCGACACGTCCGCGATGGCGACCCACAGGCGCCAGCCCTTGCCGTCGCGCTCGCAGTACAGCGCATCGTCAAAGTCCCGCGCGTCGTCGCCATCGATGGTCACAAACGGCTGCTCGCGCAGGTCCAGCCGACCTTTCTTGGCCTTCTCGCTGACCTCGGCGCCCAGCTCGTCGGCCGCGGCGGCGACCTCTTCCGGCCACTCGTGCGGCAGACCGTGGGCACGGATCGCGATGTCGATCTCCATGCCGGGCGCCATGTGTTCGCCCAGCACCTCGATCACATCGCCGCGCAGGCGTGCCGTGCGCGACGCGGACTCGCGGATACGCACGACCACGATCTGGTCGTCTCCGGCCTCGCCCAGGCCATCGGGCGGCACCAGGATGTCGTGGGTGATGCGCTTGTTGTCCGGGGTCAGGATGCCCACCCCGTCCTCGATGCGCAGGCGCCCGACCACCTGGGTCGTGTTGTGCTCGAGGACCTCGACGATACCGCCCTCGCGGCGACCGCGACGATCCACGCCCATGACCCGCGCCAGCACGCGGTCGCCATGGAACACACCGCGCATCTGGCGCGGCGAGAGAAACAGATCGTCGTCCTGCTCATCCGGCACCAGAAAGCCGAAGCCGTCCGGGTGGCCGATCACGCGACCGCGGATCAGGTCTTCCTGGTTAACCGGGAGATAGGCTCCGCGCCGGTTGCAGAGGGCCTGGCCGTCGCGCTCCATCGCCTTCAGGCGGCGGCGCAGGGCCTCGAGACGATCGTCGTCGGCGATCTCCAGCCGCTCGGCGATCTCGTCATAGGACAGGGGGTTGTCGGCTTCCTGCAGAAGCCCGAGGATGAACTCGCGGCTGGGGATGGGATTGTCGTACTTCTGCGCCTCGCGCTCGAAATTGGGATCGACCGGCGCCTTGCTTCTTTTTCTTGGCATTCAAACAACTCGTTGGATGATTCGGTGGCTGCCCGCGGAAGGCCGGCAGCGCAAGCGACCTATTATGCGGCATGTAAAGATTTGCTGCCGGAAGTGCCGGAGGACACGCGAACGCAGTCTCACGTTCGCGCCCATGACACTGGACATTCTCGCGGACGTTGACAGGCTTTTGGCCGCGCACTATATTGCGCGCTCCTGAAGCGCAGGACCCGGGCTCGCACCGGCGCTCCGACCTCGTGCCGAGGTGGCGGAATTGGTAGACGCGCTAGCTTCAGGTGCTAGTGAGCGAAAGCTCGTGGAGGTTCAAGTCCTCTCCTCGGCACCATTTCTCTGCTTCCGGAATCCCCAAGACGAAAATACCCGCCCCGTCGCTCCGCACGGATGTCCGTGTAGCGGTGTCTATACGCGTGTCCGCGTGTGCGGCACGGGACTAGCCCGCACCGCACGTCCAACTGATGCCCCAAACGACCCTGGATCAGCGCTCGAACGGGTCGCGCAGCACGAGCGTCTCGTCGCGATCCGGCCCAGTGGAGATCATGTCGATCGGGACCCCCACCACCTCGGACAGGCGCTCCAGATAGGCCCGCGCCGCAGCCGGCAGCTTTTCGTATTCGCGAATCCCCACGGTGGATTCCTGCCAGCCCGGCATCTCCTCGTAGATCGGCTTGCAGGCTGCATAGGCCTCGGCCCCGGACGGCGGTACCTCGTGGCGCGTGCCGCCACAGTCATAGCCGACACAGATCTGCACGCTCTCCAGCCCGTCCAGCACATCCAGCTTGGTCATGCACAGGCCGCTGATGCTGTTGATCGCGACCGCGCGCTTGAGTGCGACCGCGTCGAACCAGCCGCAGCGCCGGGCGCGCCCGGTGGTGGAACCGAACTCGTTGCCCCGGGTGGCCAGGTGCTCGCCCATGTTATCGAACAGCTCGGTCGGAAACGGGCCGGCCCCGACACGGGTGGTGTAGGCCTTGGTGATCCCCAGCACGTAGTCGATATCGCGCGGACCGACACCGGAGCCCGTCGAGGCGCCCCCGGCGGTGGTATTGGACGAGGTAACAAACGGATAGGTCCCGTGGTCGATGTCCAGCAGGGTGCCCTGTGCGCCCTCGAACATCACGTCCCGGCCCTGGGCCCGCAACTCGTGCAGCCTCCCGGCGACATCCGCGACCATCGGCTGCAGGCGCTCGGCGTGCCCCAGGCACTGTTCCAGCACCTCCTGCTGGTCGATCGTGGGGGCCTTGAAATAATGCTTCAATGCGAAGTTGTGGTAGTCCATCACCTCGCCCAGCTTGGCGGCCAGGCGCTCGCGGTGGAACAGGTCGTCCAGGCGCAGGCCGCGACGCGCGACCTTGTCCTCGTAGGCGGGGCCGATCCCGCGCCCGGTGGTCCCGATCGCAGCCTTGCCGCGCGCCTTCTCGCGCGCATGGTCCAGCGCCACGTGATAGGGCAGGATCAACTGGCAGGCGTCCGACAGCCGCAGGCGGTCGGCAACCGGCACGCCCTTGGCCTCGAGCTCTTCCATCTCGGTAATCAGCGCCTCGGGCGAAAGCACCACCCCGTTGCCGATCATGCATTCCACGCCTTCGCGCAGGATCCCCGACGGAATCAGGTGCAGCACGGTCTTCTCGCCATCAATCACCAGGGTATGCCCGGCATTGTGCCCACCCTGAAAACGGACAACAGCGGCTGCGTCCTCGGTCAGGCGGTCGACGATCTTGCCCTTGCCCTCGTCACCCCACTGACTGCCCAGTACGACTACGAAACGTCCCATCGGCTCAGTACTCCACTACCGTCCAGGCCCCGTCGCGCAGCTCCAGGCGCGCATCGGCGGGGGGTTCATTGGTTTGCCCTTCCAGATCGCGCACCACGCGATTACCGCGCGCACGCAGGTCGGCGATTGCGGCCTCCATGGCCACGTCACCCGAGGCCGGCGCGCGCACCGTACGACGCGGCACCGGCGGCGCCACCTCGGCACGGCGCAGCAACTCGCGCAGATCGGTGCTGAAGCCGGTCGCGGCGCGCGCGCGGCCAAAGACGCGACCAATATCGTTGTAGCGCCCGCCGCGTGCAATCGCCTGCCCCGAGCCTGGCACGAACACCGCGAACACCAGGCCCGTGTGATAGGCATAGCCGCGCAACTCGCCGAGATCAACGTGGAGGTCCACGTTCGGCTGTGTCGCCTCCAGACGCTCCGCCACCGCCTGCAGGTGATCCAGGGCCGCCGCCACCTCGGCCGGCGCACCGGCCAGGGCCTCGCGCGCGGCGGCGATGACGCCGGCGTCACCATTAAGATCCACCAGCGCGCGCAACCGCCCGCAGACGGCCGCATCCATGCCTTCCGCATGCCATGTTTCCAGGGTCTCCTCGATCTCGGGGACGCTCTTGCGCTGCAACTGGTCGAAGAAGGCCTCTTCGCGGGCGTTGTCGAGACCGGCCTCGCGCGCCAGCGCACGATAGATCCCCACATGCCCCAGGTCCATGCTGGGCTGGTAGACCCCGCAGACCTCCAGTGTGGCGAGCATCAGGCGGATGATTTCGAGATCGGAATCCAGGCCGTCATGGCCGAACAGCTCGGCCCCGGCCTGCAGCGGACTGCGCGACCCGGACCACTCGTCGGCACGCGTACGCAGCGTACTCCCGACATAGCAGAGGCGGTTGGGGCCCTCGACCTTCAGGCGGTGCGCATCGATGCGTGCCACCTGCGGGGTCAGGTCCGCGCGCACGCCCATCAGACGGCCGTTCATCTGGTCTGTCAGCTTGAAGGTCTGCAAATCCAGCGCATGGCCCGCGCCCACCAGCAAGGACTCCAGGTATTCCGCCAGCGGCGGCATTACCAGGTCATAGCCCCAGGTATCGAACTGGTCCAGCACCCGACGGCGCAGCCCCTCCAGGCGCCGCGCGGCATCCGGCAGCGCCTCGTCGAGGCCATCCGGCAGCAGCCAGCGGTTGATCTCGGTCATCTCGTCCCTGCCTCTTGTGTCGCGCGGTAGACAGCGGCGCCCGGCATGACTCGGGCCCGGAAGACCGGGCCCGAGTCAAACGGTCACCGCGCACCGGGCACCTGCGACGGCGCCCGGCCCCGGTGTTACTGGGTCGGCAGCGGCGCCGGCCGCTCCCCGCCCGGCGCGTTGAAGAACTGGAAGAACTCGGAGTTCGGCTCCAGGATAAAGGTGCTCTTCTCGCCGCTCATGCTGTTGCGGTAGGCGATCAGGCTCCGGTAGAAGCGGAAGAACTCCTCGTCCTCGCCAAACGAGCGGCCCAGCGTCTCGGTAGCACGCGCATCACCGGCACCCCGGATCTCCTCGGAGTCGCGATAGGCGTTCGCGAGGATAACCGTGCGGTCACGATCAGCGCGCGAGCGGATGCGCTCGGCCTCCTCCTGACCACGGGCCCGGAAGTCCTGCGCCACGCGCTCACGCTCGGCACGCATACGTTCGTACACCGACTCGGAGACCTCGTCCGGCAGGTCCATCCGGCGCACGCGCACGTCCACCAGATTGATCCCCAGCTCCAGCGCCGTCTCCAGCGCGGTTTGGCGTACCGCGCCCAGGATCTCGAGGCGCTCGCCGGCCACGACTTCCTGCAGTTCGTACCGCGCGAACTCGTTACGCATGCCGTCGCGCAGGATCTGTGCGAGGCGCTCCTCGGCCAGCCGTTCGTCACCGCGAGTCGAGCGGTAGAACTGGCCGACATCGTCGATCCGCCACTTGGCATAGAAGTCGACGATGATGTTCTTCGCCTCGGAGGTCAGGAACCGATCCGGCGGGATGTTCAGCGTCATGATCCGGGCGTCGAACTTCTCGACGTTCTGGATCAGCGGAAACTTGAAGTGCAGACCCGGCTCCGGGTCGACCTGGCGAATCTCGCCCAGGGCGAACTTGATCACGCGCTCGCGCTCGTCGACGGTGTAGGTCGACAGCGCCACCACGATCCCGATGACAACAACGGCGATACCGGCTATGCGTAGCATTAGCGCACCTCCCGCGAGCGCTGGGCCGCCGGATCACGGCTACCCAGTCGATTGACACCTGACCCAGTAGTGGCACCCAGGCCACCGCGGCTGGTATCGATGGGTTGCGGGGTCGGCGTATCACCCGAGTTGGACCGGGTACCGGTACCACGGAACAGCTGATCCAGCGGCAGCATCATCAGGTTGTTGCTGCTGCCCACGTCGAGCATGACCTTGCGCGAATCCTCGAGCACGGCCTCGACGGCCTCAAGATACAGACGGTCGCGGGTCACTTCCGGGTACTGCTGGTATTCCACCAGCAACTGGTCGAAGCGGGCGGCATCACCGTCGGCCTGCGCAATGACCTGATCGCGATAGGCCTCGGCCTCCTCGATGATACGGGCCGCCTGACCACGGGCCCGCGGGATCACCCCGTTGGCGTAGGCCTCGGCCTCGTTGCGGAAGCGGACCTCGTCCTCACGGGCACGGATCGCGTCGGCGAAGGCCTCCTGGACCGGCTCCGGCGGCTGGGCCTGCTGCATGGACACGGCGGTTACCGTAACCCCGGCCCCGTAGGCATCCAGGCTCTCCTGCATCACAACACGTGCCGAGGATGCAATCTCGCCACGGCCTTCACCGAGGATGAAGTCCAGGTTGGAACGACCCACGCGCTCGCGGATCGCGGATTCCATTACGTGATTCACGGTGGAGTCCGGATTGCGCACGTTAAAGAGAAAATCGACCAGATCGAGGATGCGGTACTGCACCGCGATATCGATATCGATGATGTTTTCGTCCCCGGTCAGCATCAGCGCGCGGTGCTCGATGGTTCGCACGTTGTCCACGTTGACGATCTCGATGCGCTCGATCGGATACGGCAGGTGCCAGCCGGGGCCCGGGTTCTTCACTTCCTGGAAGGCGCCGAAGCGCAGCACGACGCCGCGTTCGCCCTCGGAGATGATATGGAAGCCGGAGGCCAGCCAGACCACCAGAGCAATAATCAACCCGAGGCTGACCAGGGCCTGGGTACCACGACCCATGCCGCCACCGGAGGCCCCCCCGGAGCCACTGTCGCCACCACCGCCGAAGATTCCGTTCAGCTGGCGCGACAGCTTGCGCATCATTTCTTCCAGATCGGGGGGCTGGTTGCCCCCGCCACCACCGCTACCACCGCCGCCCCCACTCCAGGGGTCGCGGTTACTATTTCCCGGTTCGTTCCAGGGCATGGACTGGACTCCGTCACTCGCTCAGGGCTGGCACCATCCGTTCAGCCGACATGGATGGGCATAAGGGGCCACATTCTAGGGAGCCGACCCCACCCGGGCAACCACGTCCGGAGGGAAATACGGGTTACTCGCCGCTCTCGACGACAACAAACGCCTGGGCATAGTCACGCTCGTCACTGATGCTCAAGTGAATGGCGACCACCCCGAGGCGTTCGGCAGTCGCCCGCGCGCGGCCTTCCAGCACAAACTCGGGGCGCCCGCGGGCATCATGGGTCACCCCGGCCTCGGCCAGTCCCATGTCGGCCCCGACTCCGCATCCCAACGCCTTGGCAAGGGCCTCCTTGGCCGCAAAGCGCCGGGCGAGGAATCCCGCCGGGTGCTCCGACGGCAGATCGGCGCGCTCGACCGGATGCAGGATCCGCTCGGCCAGCCGCCGACCGTGGCGCTCCCACATGCCCTGCATGCGCGCCACCTGGACGAGGTCGGTGCCGATGCCGAGGATCATCTGACGATCACACCGGGTACTGGCCGACCGGCAGACCGGCGCGGGCGGCGTCCATCAGCCCGCGCATGTGGCTGACTGCCTCCGGCAACCCGGTAAACAGCGCCCGTGCCACGATGGAGTGGCCGATATTCAGCTCGTGGAAGACCGGATTCGCGGCGATCGGACGCACATTGTCGTAATCGAGCCCGTGACCGGCATTGATCACCAGCCCCATGGCCTGACCGGCAGCGGCGGCCTCGTTAATCCCGGCCAGCAAGCGTTCGCGCTCGGCCGCATCACGGGCATTGGCATAGGCGCCCGTATGCAGCTCCACCACCGGGGCGCCGATCTTGACCGCCGCCTCCAACTGGCGCACGTCCGGCTCCACGAACAGCGAGACCTCGATCCCGGCCGCGGTCAGCGGGGCCACAAAATCGCGCAACCGCTCGAGCTGCCCGGCCGCATCCAGTCCGCCCTCGGTGGTCAGCTCCTCGCGCTTCTCCGGCACGATGCAGCAGGCCTCGGGGAGCAGCTTCAGGGCGATCGCCTGCATGCCCTCGGTGGCGGCCATCTCGAGATTCATCGGCACCGTGAGTTTCGGCTTGATACCGAAGACATCGTCGTCCTGGATATGGCGGCGATCCTCGCGCAGGTGCAGGGTGATCGAGTCCGCGCCGCTGGCCTCGGCCAGGCGCACCGCCTGCATCAAGTCGGGATACGGCGTGTGGCGCGCCTGGCGGATCGTGGCGATGTGGTCGAGGTTGACCCCCAGCTTGAGCGGTGCGGGATGCGACATGGTACGAGTGGCCTTGTATGGGCTTGGATGCGTGTCAGGGCCGGGGCTACAGCAGCGCTCGCGTGCGCAGCGCGCGACCGGCCAGGTGATGGTCAATCAGGGCGCGCATGAAGTCACGCGCCGGGCGGGCATAATTATCGGGGACCGACTGCCCCGAAGCCAGCGCCGCCAGGGCCTCCCCGGCGATGGCGCCCGCGCGCCCCGGTGCCGTGGGCTCCAGCCCCATTTCGGGCTCGTACCGATACCAGACCGCCGGTTCAAGCTCGGCAACATCGACATGCTCGAGCCCGGAATCGATCGGCAACAGCAACGCCCACTCGGCGCGGCGCAACACTACGTCTGCCCGCTCCCGGGCCGCCAGCCGCGCGTAGGCCGTCAGCAGGGCCGGCAGCGCCTCGGGGATCGGGGCCTCGCGCGGATAGAGGCGCAATACCAGTTCGTTCAGGTACAAACCGCAAACCAGCGCCCGCCCGGTCAGCGGAAAGACCCGCTGCTGCTCCGCCACCTGCAGTGTGGGCAGCTCGCCTCGTCCGCGCCAGGCCAGATCCAGCAACACAAAGGGCTGTACCGACCCCGCCTTGCCACGTACCACCGCCGCCACACGCCCGGCCTCGCCCGTCAGCAGTTCCAGCACACGGCTGTTCTCGCGCAGCGCCCTGGCATGCAGCACCACACCCTGGGTGACAGCCGTCGCCGCGCCACTCATGCGCGCCGCAGGGCCTTCACCGGGGCTCTTCGATGCCCAGCTCGCGCAGGGCGCGCGGATTCCGGGTCCAGTCCGCTTCGACGCGCACCGTCAGGCGCAGCATGACCTTGCGGCCCAGCAGTTCTTCCAGTTGCAGGCGAGCCGCCTGTCCGATGCGTTTCAACCGCTGCCCGCCCTTGCCGATCACGATCCCCTTCTGGCTGTCGCGCTCGACCATGATCACCGCGTCGATGTGCGTCGTCCGCGGCTCGTCGGCCCACTGCTCCACGCGCACGGCCACCGAGTACGGGACCTCCTGCCCGAGGCTCTCGAGCAGGGATTCGCGGATCATCTCCTCGGCGCGGAAGCGCTCCGGGCGATCGGACAGCTGCTCGGGGTCGTAGAGGAAGGGCCCGGCGGGCAGATGGCCCCGGATCTCGTCGATCAGGCCCGCGACGTTGGAACCCGTCTTTGCCGACAGCGGGACAACACCCGCATACGGCATTGCCTCCATTCGCGCCGCGATAAACGGCAGCAGTTCTTCTTTTTCCCGCGCCCGATCGACTTTGTTGATCACCAGCAGCGCCGGGCACCCGGACTGGCGAATCAGCTGCTCGATGCGCTCGTCGCCCTCGCCAAAGCGTCCCGCCTCGACCAGGAAACACACCAGGTCCGCGTCGGCCAGGGCCTGACTGGCCGTGCGGTTCAGCACCCGGTTCACCAGACGCGTGCGCTCGGTATCAATCCCCGGAGTGTCCATCAGCACGATCTGGTCGTTGCCCTCGGTCACGATGCCGAGGATACGATTGCGCGTGGTGTGGGGACGCCGCGTAGTGGCTGCCAGCTTCTCGCCCACCAGACGGTTCATCAGCGTGGTCTTGCCGACATTCGGGCGGCCAACCAGCGCGACCATACCGCACCGCGTTCCGGACTCGGGGGCGCTGTCCATGCCGCTCACTGCTCCTGGGCCTGCTGCTGCAACCGCTGCAGCGCAGCCTCGGCCGCAGCCTGCTCCGCGCGGCGCCGAGAGGAGCCCTCGCCCTGCTGCCCCCAGCCCTGGGTAGGCAGATGCACGGAGACGGTGAAACGGCGCTGGTGATCGGGACCGACCACCTCCAGAACTTCGTAAACAGGCAGTTCCGCATTGCGGCCCTGCAGCTGTTCCTGCAACCGGGTCTTCGGGTCCTTCAGGGACTCGGCGGAGGGGAGATTCCCCAGGCGCTCGGCATATAGTGCGAGGGTGAAGTCGCGTGCAGCCTGCATGCCCGCCTCGCGGTAGGTCACGCCAATCAGGGCCTCGACTGCGTCGGCGAGGATGGAATCGCGCCGCTGGCCGCCGCTCTTGCGTTCGCCCTGACCGAGATTGAGCGTGCCTTCCAGTCCCGACTCGCGCGCCAGGGCCGCCAGCGACTCGCGGTTGACCAGCGCCGCGCGCAGACGCGTGAGATCCCCCTCTGGCGCGTCCGGCAGCTGCTCGTACAGGGCATCGGCGATAACCAGACCCAGGACCGCATCGCCCAGAAACTCCAGGCGCTCGTTGTTGCGCCCGCCGGCACTGCGATGGGTCAGGGCCTGGCGAACGCCATCGCCCTCGCGCACCACCTCCGGCAGCAGCTCGCGAAAGTCGCGACTCGATCGTTGAAGGTTACGTTCCGACAATCCCACAGTGTTTCTCTAGGGCGCCAGGGTTTCGCTACGGGAAAAACGCGCGACCACATCCACGTTCCCCAGGAACTCGCGGCGGACTTCGTATTCCAGATGCATCTGCCGGCGATCGCCCTCCTCGGTCACCGAGAAGTCTTCCTCCTCGATCCCGTCGTACACCGAGTTGATCTGGAAGCGGCGGTTCATCTCGCGCCACAGCTCGCGCTCGCTTTTCTCGGCCGCACCGGGCTGGGTCGCGACATCCTGCATGATCGAGCGCACCGTCAGATACTGGGTGTACTGAGTGCCCATCTTGATCACGAAGGTCCCGACCAGCAGCGCCAGCAGGATCAACGCCATCACCGTCAGGGCACCCGCCCCGCGCATGGAATGTCTGGAATGCCGCATCGCCCTATCCCCTGGTTGCCTGCGCCCGCGAAATGGACCTAACGAATTGCCTGGCCAATCCGGGAAAAGTCCCTGTGCCCTTCATTGTAATCCCAATGCAGCCAGATAAAGAGGGCACGCCCCACCAGCAGGTCCTCGGAGACAAAACCCCAGGTCCGGCTGTCGTTCGAGTTGTCGCGATTGTCTCCGACCATGAAGTAGTGGCCGTCGGGGACCGTCACCGAGCCATCCAGGCTTGGGCGTTCCTCGCGCATCAGCGTCGTGTAGGTGCGTCCGTCGAGGGTTTCCTCGTACAGCGAGGCCCCCGACATGACTTCCCCGGAGCCCTCACCCTCGAAGGTGCCCACACGCTCGGCCGACTGTGCCTCGCCGTTGACGTACAGCACACGATCACGGAACTCGATGGTATCGCCCGGCAGACCGATCACCCGCTTGATGTAGTCCTCTTGCGGATTGCGCGGGTACTTGAACACCACGACCTCGCCACGCTCGGGCTCACCCATATCAAAGACCTTGGTGCGTGTGACCGGCAGGCGAATCCCGTAGGAGAACTTGTTCACCATGATGAAGTCCCCCACCAGCAGGGTCGGCATCATGGAGCCCGACGGGATACGGAACGGCTCGGCCACGAACGAGCGCAGCACCAGTACGATCAGCAGCACCGGAAAGAACGAGCGCGAATAGTCCACGAACCACGGCATGCGCGCCTGGCGCTCGGGGCTCAGCCGCCGCCGCAGGAGCACCCAGCCCAGCCAGATCAGGCCCGTTGCGGCCGTGGCCAGTACCAGGATCAGTTCCAGATTCGCCATGTATTGTCCTCGATCACCGCCTTGCGGCGTGCCCGCTCCGACCCGGGCGCGTTATTTGTCGTCGCCGACCGACAGTACTGCCAGGAAGGCCTCCTGCGGCACATCGACCTTGCCAATCGACTTCATGCGTTTCTTGCCCGCCTTCTGCTTCTCCAGCAGCTTGCGCTTGCGCGAGACGTCGCCGCCGTAGCACTTGGCCAGCACGTTCTTGCGCATCGCCTTGACCGTGGAGCGCGCGATAATCTTCGAGCCGATCGCCGCCTGGATCGCCACCTCGTACATCTGCCGCGGGATGATCTTGGCCATGCGCTCGGTCAGCTCGCGACCGCGCGACTCCGCATGGTCACGATGCACGATCCCGGACAGGGCATCCACCCGCTCGCCGTTGATCAGGATATCCACGCGCACCAGTGGCGCCGCCTGGAAGCGCCGCGGCTGGTAGTCGAACGAGGCGTAGCCACGGGTTGCGGACTTCAGCCGGTCGAAGAAATCCAGCATCACCTCGGACATCGGCAGCTCGTAGGACAGCTGCACCTGACGCCCCAGGTACTGCATCTTGGTCTGCACCCCGCGCTTTTCGATGCACAGGGTGATCACCGCGCCGACGTAGTCCTGTGGCACGAGGATGTTCGCCTCGATGATCGGCTCGCGAATCTCGGCAATCTCGTTGCTCGGCGGCAGCCCGGAGGGGTTGTGCACCATCACCACCTCGCCGTCGCTCTTTTCCACCTCGTAGACCACCGTGGGCGCGGTGGTAATCAGGTCGAGGTCGTACTCGCGCTCCAGGCGCTCCTGCACGATCTCCATGTGCAGCATGCCGAGGAAGCCGCAGCGAAAGCCGAAGCCCAGCGCCTGCGAGGTCTCCGGCTCGAAGGACAGCGCGGCATCGTTCAGGCGCAGCTTGTCCAGCGCATCACGCAGGTCGTTGAAGTCATCCGCGCTGACCGGGAACAGTCCGGCGAACACCCGCGGCTGGACCTCCTGGAAGCCCGGCACCGGTTCCGAGGCCGGGTTGTTGAAGTCGGTGAAGGTGTCGCCCACCTTGGCCCCGGAGATGTCCTTGATAGTCGCGATCAGGTAGCCGACCTCGCCCACCTCCAGGGTCTCGCGGTCCACCGGCTTGGGCGTGAACACCCCGACCCGACTGACCTCGTGGGCACGCCCAACCGACATCGCCTTGATCTTCTGCCCCGCGTAGAAGCGCCCGGCCTTCACCCGCACCAGCGCGACTACGCCCAGGTAGTTGTCGTACCAGGAGTCGATCACCAGCGCCTTGGGCGCGGCCTCGGCGTCCCCCTCCGGCGGCGGGATGCGGCGCACGATCTCCTCCAGCAGCTCGGCGATGCCCTCGCCGGTCTTGGCGGAGACCCGCACGGCGTCGGTGGCCTCGATGCCGATCACGTCCTCGATCTCGGCCGCCACGCGGTCGGGTTCGGCCGCCGGCAGGTCGATCTTGTTCAGCACCGGGACGACCTCGAGCCCCTGGTCGATCGCGGTGTAGCAGTTGGCCACACTCTGCGCCTCCACACCCTGGGAGGCATCGACCACCAGCAGTGCGCCCTCGCAGGCATACAGCGAACGCGACACCTCGTAGGAAAAATCCACATGCCCCGGGGTATCGATGAAATTCAGCTGGTAACGCTGGCCGTCCTGGGCGTCGTAGAACAGCGAGACGCTCTGTGCCTTGATGGTGATCCCGCGCTCGCGCTCCAGGTCCATCGAGTCCAGCACCTGCTCGGACATCTCGCGCTCGGTCAGGCCATGGCAGCCCTGAATCAGGCGGTCGGCCAGCGTGGACTTGCCGTGGTCGATATGCGCGATGATGGAAAAATTACGGGTGAGGCGAGTTTCGGTCATGCAGGGGCCAGTAGGTCCAGCAGTGCCTTTCGGTCGAGGAAATGGCAGCAAAGAATGTCGCCGTCGACCGCAAGCACCGGGACCTTCGCGTTGAAACGCGCGCGCAGGTCCGGGTCCTCGTCGATGTCGACGACCTCGAGGGCGAAAGTATAACGACTTTTGAGGGCCGAAAGCTCCGCGAGCATCTGCTCGCAAAGCCCGCAGCCCTCGCGGTGATACAGCGTCAGGGTCCGCATCATGATCGCCGCCGCCGCCCGGGCGCACAGCGCCCGGGTCCGGGCAGGACCATCATTCGGACGGGATGCGCAGGGCGATAAAGGTCGGGTTGCCGTCGCGCTGAATCAGGACCGGCACCGTGCGTCCGCTACCGGCGGCCTCGATCTGCTCTTCCAGCTCCTCCAGCGAGTCCACCGAGTGGCGACCGAACTGCACGATCACGTCACCCGGGCGAATGCCGGAGGAACGCGCCGGGTTGCCGGTCACCTCCGTAACCACGAGCCCGCCGTCGAGGCCCAGCTCCTCGGCCTGGGCCGCGTCCAGCGGCTCCAGGTGCATCCCGAGCAGGCTTTGCGGCTCGGCACGCTCTCCCTGCTCCGGCTGGGGACCGCCGCGCTCCGCCGCGATATCGTCCGGCAGGCGTTCGATCTCGACCGTCAGGGTCCTGGTCTCCTCGCCGCGACGAATCTCCACCTCGGCCTCGGTACCGACCGGTGTACGTCCCACGATCGGCGGCAGCGCGGAGGAGTTCGGGACCTCGATCCCATTGAACTTGAGGATCACATCCCCCGTCTCGAAGCCGGCCTTCTCCGCCGGGCTGTCCGACTGCACGCGGGCGACCAGGGCGCCGCTGGGCTTGTCCATGCCAAACGACTCGGCCAGATCACGGGTCACCTCCTGGATCAGCACGCCCAGCCAGCCTCGCGTGACCTCGCCGTGCTCGCGCAGCTGCTTGACGACATCCTCGACCATCTCGATCGGGACAGCGAACGACAGCCCCATGAAGCCACCGGTGCGGCTGTAGATCTGGGCATTAATCCCCACGACCTTGCCGTCCAGATTCAGCAGCGGGCCACCCGAATTCCCGGGGTTGATCGCGACATCGGTCTGGATGAACGGGACGTAATTCTCGGTCGGGAGGTTGCGCCCCTTGGCGCTGACGATCCCGGCCGTCACGGAGTGGTCAAAGCCAAACGGCGAGCCGATCGCCAGCACCCACTCGCCGACCTTGAGGTCGTCCGAGGAGCCCAGCTCCAGCGTCGGCAGGTCATCGGCATCGATCTTCAGCAGGGCCACGTCGCTTTGCGGGTCCTTGCCGACCACTTCGGCATCGAACACACGCCGGTCGGAGAGATGCACGACAACCTCGGAGGCCCCCTCCACGACGTGGTTCGCCGTGATGATGTAGCCGTCCTCGGTGTAGATAAAGCCGGACCCCAGCGAGCTGCGCTCGGGCATCCGTCCCTGCCCCCCCTCGCCGCCCGGGGGCGAACCGAAGAAGCGTTCGAACAGGTCCTCGAACGGAGAGCCCTCGAAATCGGGGTGTCCGCCCGTCTGACCACCCTCGCGCTCACGCGTGGTGGAAATATTGACCACCGCGGGGCTGTGCTCCTCCGCCAGCGGAACAAAGTCCGGCAGCATGCGCGCCGAGGCCGGCAGGGAGAAGGCAAACAGGATCAGCCCCAGCAGGGCCCATTGCATCGGTCGCGTCATGATTGAAGCCGCTCTTGCTCGTGCGTTCATGCTCTAGAAAATTCGTACCGGGACAAGTTCCCGGCGATTGCCTGCATTATTCGATCGGACGCGGACGGCCCTGCGCCCGGACCACCCCCGCACCCGTCTCGCGCCGCAGGAATACCGGCGCCAGATCCGGCGCGCGGTGGCGCATCCAGTACCGCACCCCGCCGAGCCCCAGCACAAAACCCGCCGCACCGGCCAGCATCAGCCAGCCCTCGCCCAGCAGCGGCCAGGCCAGCATCAGCAGCCCCGGCACGGCAACCAGGCCCAGCAGAGGCAGCAGGTACATCGCCAGCGCCCCCGAGACCAGGGCCTGATCGCGAATCCCGATGATCACGCGATCGCCGGCACGGAGCTGACCCGGGTGACCAATGGTCACCTCCACAGCCTTTCGCCCCAGCACCTCGGACAGCACACCGCTACCGCAGCCGGTGCGGGCCGAACAGCTTCCGCAGGTGGACTGGCGCTCGATGCGCACGCGCGCGCTGTGCGCCTCGGCCGAGAGCACGACACCCTGTTCCTCGATCCAGTGTCCCACGGGTCTTACTCGCCCGCGGCGCCCTGGTAATAGACCGCGTCCAGCACCTGCTGGACCGTAATATGGGGCACATCGCCGACCGCCGTGACCTGATGCCCGGCCATCACCCGCGCCGCGGCATGCGTGGCGCCGGCACGGGTCGTACCCTCGAAACTCTTCTCGCCATCCGCCGGCTCTACATAGACCGACACCGACGCCAGGCCATCACTCAGCACGAAGTGGCGCGAGACCTCGTCCCCATTACCCAGCGAGCGCTCCGTGGCGGCGACTGCCTGAAAGCCAGGGGGGAGTTCACCAAACTTCCAGCCACCCAGGCCGTTGTCGTCGTCCCACTGGGGCTTCTTGTGGCCGCGATCGGCGCGCACCTCGATGTGCTCGGCCTGATCGGTCGTCGGCTCGAGTTCGCTCTCGGCGATCTCGTCGCTCAACTCCAGATCGGTGAAGGCAAGCCGCTCCAGCAGCTTGCCCTTGGGGTCGTACAGCTCGCTCAGGAGCGGCAGGGCACTGTCCATATGGAGACAGTAGCGATGGCTGTAGCGCAGGGCATCCCGCGCGCGCGCCAGAATCAGGGTGCAGGGGTAACCGGCCACGCGGTCCAGTCCCTGGATATCCAGGGCATAGAGGTCGTGTTCTTCCAGCAGGGAAACGGGCGCACCGGCAGGCCCCAGCGGCGACTGCGCACCATCGCCCGACGCGCCGCGCGCGCCCTTGATCGCGCTCAGGCGGTCCACCGATCGAAGGATCTCGCGTTCGGCGCCAGTCAGGGTCTCCAGGCGCTCGCGATAGCCACCATCCTCGGCGACATGCACCACACGAATGGTGTCGATGCGGTCATCGCGCTGCAACACGAAGGTGCCCTGGTAGCTCTCCGCATGCAGGCTTGTCGTCATGCGCTCGAGCCATTCCGACGGCGAGGCCTCGTCCGCGAGGACCTGTGCCGGAAGGCAGAGCGCGGTTGCGGCCAGAACGAGCGGCAGCCCACGCCACATGACGTATTACTCGTCGCTGACCGAGTAGCGTACGCGTCCCAGGGCCGAGGAGCCCGGACCGGTCAGTTCGGCATGGTTCTCGAGGTAGCGGGCAAACCGCGGATCCAGGGAGTCGCCACCCTCCGTCTGTGCCGAGTCATCGGCACCGGCGCGGGAGCTGGCCGTCTGCACGTCACCCGTAGCCGCCGGGGTACCGCTTTCCACGGCCACCGGGGTCGCATCCTGACCGGGTTGATCCCCCAGCATCTGCATGCCCACCAGCGTGACCATCGCCACGGCCGCGGCCACTCCGGTGCCGGCGACGGGCTTCAGCCAGCGCGGCGACTCGCGTCGGGGTACACCCTGCAGGACGGGTTCGTCCGCCAGGGCCGTGCGGATATCATCCATGAAATGTGCGGGGGCGGTGTTGCGCAGCCCGCCGCGGAGACTGTCGCCGATCAGGTGATAGCGTTCCCACTGGTTGCGGTCCTCTTCGGACTTGACCAGTTCGTCGATCAGGCGCCGCGTCTCGAAGTCATCCGTTTCTCCGTCTACGAGGGCGGATAGACGTTCATTCTTGGTGACTTGTTCTTTCATGGTGCTTCTCGTCATTCTTCGTCTAACAAAGGACGCAAGGTCCGGTCGATGGCCTCGCGGGCCCTGAAGATGCGCGACCGTACGGTACCGATCGGACATCCCATCGTCTGCGCGATTTCTTCGTAACTCAGTCCCTCGATTTCGCGCAGCGTAATCGCCATGCGAAGGTCGTCGGGCAGTTTCTCGATGGTGCGCTGCACCGCGCCTTCTATCTCCTCGGACAAGAGCTCCCCCTCCGGGGTTGCATTGTCCTTGAGAGCGGAATCACCGCTCATCTGTTCCGCGTCCTGTGCGTCGACTTCGGCCTCCGGCCGCCGCCGTCCCTGGGAAACCAGGTAGTTCTTGGCCGTATTGATGGCGATGCGGTAGAGCCAGGTGTAGAACGCACTCTCGCCGCGAAAGTTCGCCAGCCCCCGGTACGCCTTGATAAAGGCCTCCTGGGACACATCCAGGGCGGCAGCCTGATCATGCACATAGCGCCCGACCAGATTGATGATCTTGTGCTGATACTTCAGCACCAGGATGTCGAAAGCCGCCTTGTCGCCGTTTTGTACGCGTTTGACCAGGGCCTCGTCGGAAGCCTTCTCGCTCATGCGGGGGCTCCCGCCAGGGCACCGGTCTCCGGTAATCTATGATGCATGGACCGCCTGACTCGCATTAAGTTCGCTTTCCGCACAACACTGTTGCGAAAGGGCCACGATTTGCTCGGGCAACAAGCGCAGCACGTTACCTGAGCCATGGGAACAGTACAACAACCTCGCCTGGCCGACGTACTGGTCATCGGTAGCGGCGCGGCGGGGCTCTCCGCCGCCCTGCATCTGGCCCCCCATCGCCGCGTAACCGTGATCAGCAAAGGCCCGGTGGACGAGGGCTCGACCCGCTATGCCCAGGGCGGCATCTCCGCCGTTCTCGACCGCGCCGACTCGTTCGATGCCCATATCGCCGACACCCTGGATGCGGGGGCCGGCCTGTGCGACCCGGACGCCGTACGCCGCACCGTGGCCGCCGGCCCCGAGGCGATCCAGTGGCTGCTGAACCTCGGCGTGCCGTTCACGCGTGAGGCCCTGGAGGGGCGCAGCCGCCTGCACCTGACCCGCGAGGGGGGGCACAGCGCCCGACGCGTCGCCCATGCCGCCGACGCCACGGGCCGCGCGATCGAGGATGCGCTTGTAAAGAGCGCCTCCGGGCAGGCCAGCATCGAGGTCTTCGAGCGCCACGTGGCGGTGGACCTGATCACCCAGCCCGTGGATGGCACCCGGCGCGTGGTCGGCGCCTATGTGCAGGACGCCAAGACCCGCGAAGTGGAGACCATCCTCGCCCCGACCGTGATCCTGGCGACCGGCGGCGCGAGCAAGGTCTATCTGTACAGCTCCAACCCCGATGGCGCCACCGGCGACGGGATCGCAATGGCCTGGCGTGCCGGCTGCCGCATCGCGAACATGGAGTTCATGCAGTTCCACCCGACCTGCCTGTTCCACCCGCGCGCCAAGTCGTTCCTGATCTCCGAGGCGGTGCGTGGCGAGGGCGGTCTGCTGCTGCTCCCCGACGGAGAACGCTTCATGCCGCGCTTCGACGAGCGCGCGGAACTGGCCCCGCGCGACATCGTCGCCCGCGCGGTCGACCACGAGATGAAACGCCTCGGCCTGGATCATGTGAACCTGGACATCAGTCACAAACCGGCAGAGTTCATCCGCGAGCACTTCCCGACGATCCACGAGCGCTGCCTGGAGTTCGGCTTCGACATGACTCGCGAACCGCTGCCGGTGGTGCCGGCCGCGCACTACACCTGTGGCGGGGTGATGGTGAACCACTTTGGCCAGACCGACCTGCCGGGCCTGTACGCGGCCGGCGAGGTCTCCTATACCGGCCTGCACGGGGCCAACCGCATGGCCAGCAATTCCTTGCTGGAGTGCCTGGTCTATGCCCGCGCGGCCGCCGAGCACATCCTGTCGCAGACCGATCTGCCCGCGCCGGAGCAGCTCGCGGTACCACCCGCCTGGGACGAGTCACGGGTCACGGAATCCGAGGAAGAGGTCGTGGTCGCCCACGACTGGGACGAACTGCGACGCCTGATGTGGGACTACGTCGGCATTGTGCGCACCCGCGAGCGCCTGCATCGCGCCGAGCGCCGCATCCGCATTCTGCAGGAAGAAATCCACGAGTATTACAGCCACTTCCGTATCTCGCCGGACCTGCTCGAGCTGCGCAACCTGGCCATGGTCGCGGAGATCATCGTAACCAGCGCTCTGTCCCGCAAGGAAAGCCGCGGGCTGCACTTTATCCGCGACTACCCCGAGACCGACCCGGCCCTGGACGGGCAGCCGACGATCCTGGCACCGGACAACGCCCTGCGCCCGGGCGACCGCCGCCGGCCGTAAGCTGCTCCTCCGTCATTGCGAGGAGCATCGCGACGAAACAATCGGTATCCGCAAGCCAGCGAACCCCAAAGCGACGTCAGCTTCGGGCGGTTGCCGCGTCGCCTGCGGCTCCTCGCAATAACGGAGGCAAGCGCGGCGGCGCTACCACCACTTCTCGTACTTGAGCTGGACCTCGGGGATCCCCCACTCGGCCAGCAACGCCGCCATGTCCTCGATGAACTCGCGCGAACCGCAGAAGTAGAACAGGGCGTCGCGCGGCAGGTTCAGGGACTCGAGGAGCTCGTGGCTGATGCGCCCGGTGTGGCCCAGCCAGTCCTCGGCCTCGCGCGTCACTGTCAGCGTTACGTCGATGTTCTCGGCCTTGGCCAGGTGCGCCAGCTCGTCGGGGAACAGCATCTCGTCCTGGTGAGCGACGCTGTAGACGAGATGGGCGTAAACGTCCGGCATGCCGTCATTGACCGCACGCAGGATGCTGAACAGTGGCGTAACCCCGATCCCCGCGCCCAGCAGCACGACGTTCCGTGCCATACCCGGCTCGAAGAAGAAGCTGCCCTGGCCGGGGGTGATATAGACCGTATCCCCCTCGCGCGCGGTGGTGTGCAGGTAATGCGTGGCGTGATGGTGATCGGCATACTTGATCGCGAGCTGCAGCCGCCCGTCATCACGCGGCGCGGAGACCACCGAATACCCCCCGACAAAGGGCTTGCCAGCGGGCTGCGGGATCACCAGGTCCAGCCACTGCCCGGCCTTGCTGGAAAAGCGCGCCGGGTCGGCCGACAGGGTAAAGACCTTGATCAGCGGTGTGACCTGTTCGATGGCCTCGATCCGGGCCGGCATGAAGTGTTCGGGCAGTTCAACGGCGTGTGTCATTCGGGGTCCGTGTTGTTGTCGCGTTCACGCCGCCGGGCCTCCTGGTAAAGGGCCTCCTGGGCGTCGAAATCCAGTTCTTCAAGGGCCTGCCCCTGCGCGCGGGCCAGGGCCTCCATGGTACGAAAGCGCGCCTCGAACTTGCGCGTGGTCCCGCGCAGCGCACCCTCCGGCTCCACCCCCAGATGACGCGCCCAGTTGGTCACGGCAAACAGCAGATCGCCGATCTCCTCGGCCACACGCTCGGGATCGGCGTCGCCGGCCAACTCCTCGCGGACCTCGTCCAGTTCCTCGTGGATCTTCTCCAGCACCGGGGCCGGATCGTCCCAGTCGAAGCCCAGCCGGGCGGCGCGGCGCTGGGTCTTGGCGGCACGGGCCAGGGCCGGCATCGCCAGCGGGATATCGTCCATCGCGCTGTGGTGGTCGCGCGCGGCGCGCTCCTCGGCCTTGGCCGACTCCCAGGCCGCCTCGCGGGCGGCATCGTCCGAGTATTCGGCATCGGCGAAAACATGCGGGTGGCGCCGCACCAGCTTGTCGCCGATCGCACGGGCGATGTCATCGAGGTCAAAGCGCCCCGCCTCCTCCGCGATCCGCGCCTGGAAGACCACCTGAAAGAGAAGATCGCCCAGTTCGTCGCGCAGCTCGCGACTAGCCGCCTCGCGGCCATCGTCGCGAGCGATCGCATCGGCCAGCTCGAAGGCCTCCTCCAGCGTGTGAGGCACGATGGTCTGGGCAGTCTGCGCCCGGTCCCAGGCACAGCCCTGCTCGGGATCACGCAGGCGCGCCATGATCGCGCGCAGGCGCTCCACGGGATTGGTATTCCTCATGAGGGTGGAGTCTAAGGGGTCCGGTGGGCAGGCAAAACCGCCCACCACACCCCGGTGCCAGTGTCAGGGCCGTGCAATCGGCCCCGCCACCCTCGGTCAGCCCTGCTGATCCGGCTCGCAGAGGCGCTTTTTCTCGTCCGGCAGGTTGTCCGGGCAGATCCCGCAGCCCTCGTTGCCGGGCAGCGCCCAGTCGATCTTCTTCGGATACGGCAGGTCCATCTCCTCCATGATCTTGATGAACTCGGCCTCGGGCTTGTTCTTGCCCAGGCGCGGGTTGCGCATCTTCTCCTGCCCGATGGTGGTGATCTGACGCTCCTCGTAGTCGTGGCACGGATACACCAGCGTCTCGTCCGGCAGGGTGAAGAACTTGTCGTGGATCGACCGGTACAGGGTCTTGGCGTCACCCGACTGGAAATCGGTGCGGCCGCAGGCCTCGATCAGCAGGGCATCGCCCGAGAACAGCATCTTCAGGCCGACGTGATCCATCAGGTAGGCGTGATGGGTATCGGTATGCCCTGGCGTAAACAGCGGGTTAATCACCAGATTCCCCACCTGGAAGGGCTCGCCCTCGCGCAGGTCGACGTCACGGCAGGGCAGCTCGTCCAGCGCCGGGCCGGCCAGCTGGCAGCCCGTCCGCTCGCGCAGCATCTTGCCGCCGGTGATGTGGTCGGCGTGGATGTGCGTCTCGATCGCGTAGTCGAGGCTCAGCCCCATCTCCTGCAACACACGCAGGTCGCGGTCCACGGTCTCGATGACCGGATCGATCAGTGCGGTCTTGCCCGTATCCGGGCAGCTCAACAGATAGGTGTAGGTGGACGATTCATCCTCGAACAGCTGCTTGAAAATCATGCGGTGTCCTCCGTGGCCACAAGGGCCGGTCCATTGGGGTACATGGTTCGATGCTAACCGGCGGCCGGTTCACGCACCAACCGGGCACATGTGGCGTGCGCCATTGTTCCGATTCGGAACCTCGCGGCGACCACGAGTTCCCGCGCCCTGCCCGCCCCACCCTTCTGTCGTGACACGCCACTGGCTATCATGCGGCCTCTGCCGACATACACATCGACATCAAGGACTCACCATGGAAGCCAATCAAGTGGCCGAACTCATCCGCGCCGGCCTGCCGGAGGCCGAGAAGGTCGAAGTGACCGGGGGCGAAGGCAAGTTCGAGGCCCTGGTCGTCAGCCCGCAGTTCGCCGGGATGAACAAGGTCAAGAAGCACCAGACCGTCTACGCGACGGTGCGCGACCAGATCGACTCCGGCGAGGTCCATGCGCTGTCCATCCGCGCCCTGACGCCGGAAGAAGCCGCGGGCGCCTAGCACGCAATGCTCTCGCCCAAGGGCCGCGAGGAGATTGAACGCCTGCTGGAGGGCGGCCTGGTTCACGACTGGGGCGAGGCCGAGACGACCCTGCGCAATGTCACGCGCATGCTGCTGACCACGCGCCCGGACCTGCTCCGGCTGTATTTCAGCCCCGCGGCCTGGGAACAAATCACTGCCTGGCCGCAGAAAAAGGCCGCCAACGCAATCATCGCCGCATTGCGCACCGGCGTGGTCGACGCCCTCGGGCGACCGGCCATCGCGAACCGCGAGCAGGCCCGCTTCTACCTCCTGTGCTTTCAGGACGACCTTGCCGAACGGGTGGATGACTGGTGCCGCGAGCACCCGGAGGAATGCCCGCGCCGCAGCCGCGCCCAGACCCAGGCCCTGCCCGGCAACTCCGACCCATGACCTCAACCGTTCTCGAATGCGGCGATGCCACCATCGAAACCCCGCTACGCGACCTGCTCGAACGCTACGGGCTACAACTGGTAATGCATCCGCCCGGTGCCGCACTGCCCGGGACCTGGTGGGGCGAGCCCGAGGCCGGGATCATCGGGCTGGCCGTGCATGTGCGCCCGGACACCCCGCTGCACTCGGCTCTGCACGAGGCCGCACACCTGATCTGCATGGAACCCGAGCGCCGCGCGACTCTGCACACCAATGCCGGCGGCGATGATCTGGAGGAATGCGGGGTGTGCTATCTGCAGATCCTGCTCGCCGATGCCCTGCCCGGAGTGGGTCGCGAACGCCTGATGCGGGACATGGACACCTGGGGCTACAGCTTCCGCCTGGGATCAACCGCACGCTGGTTTGACGAGGACGCCGACGATGCGCGGGCCTTCCTGCGTGTCGAAGGCCTGGTTGACTCGCACGAGCGCCCCTCCTTCGCCTGTCGCGGGGGCCTTGAACCAGCACGGGATGCTACACTGAGATCCACGTCACAAGACGCGACTCCCCCGCAAAATACCCGGCAAGATCCATTGCGGTGATTGCGCGGCCGGGCACAGCGATCCGGGGAGACACGAACCCACTGGCGCCCCGCCCGGACCAGGGAATGATCGAAACACAGGCAACGGAATCGCTCATGGACACGACGACCATCGACAGTCTGCTCCAGGAAATGGACCTCACCGCACACCTGTCGGAGTCCGCCCGTGCGGAACTGGCCCAGGCATGCGCCAGCCCGGAGCTGCCCGCCGGCAAGCGCCTGCGTCCGCAGGACGTCGCGGACCGGCACCTGTTTCTGCTGAGCGGGCAACTGGTACGCGTCAGCGGCGGCACCCCTTCGCGCATTACCGTGGACGATGGCGACGGCGAGCCACCACTACAGATGTTCGACGGCGGGGCCGGCCAGCACGATTTCATCATCACCGAAAAGCCCTGCCGCATGCTGGAGGTGCCCACAGGGGCGCTGGAGCAGGCCCACAGTGCCTCGCTGGTGATGCACGACACCGAACTCGATGACACGGAAGGCGCCTTTTTCGGCGAACTGTACGACCTGATCACCAGCAATCGCCTGGAGTTGCCAACCATGCCCGAGGTCGCCCTGCGCATCCAGGAGCTGACCAAGGACCCAGACGCGGACATCGACAAGCTGACCGATGTCATCCAGCGCGACGGGACCATCGCCGGGGCCCTGCTGCACGCCACGAACAGCCCACTGTTCCGCGGTGCGCAACAGATCCAGTCGGTACGTGACGCGGTGACGCGTCTGGGCTTTCGCAATACCCGCATGCTGGCCATGAACATGGCCATGCGGCAGGCCTTCAAGGCGCGCCACGCCACCACGCGTGAAGCCATGGAGGCGGTCTGGCAACACGGGGTCCTGCAATCGGCCTATGCCTATCTCGTGGCCGACTCCCTGAAGCTGCTGGACCGTGAGCGCGCATTGCTCGCCGGCCTGGTGGCCGGCATCGGGGCCGTCCCGATCATCCAGTTCATCGAGGTACGCGAGGATCACCCGGAGCCCGAGCGTGTCGCCCGTCTGATTCGCCGCCTGCGCAATCTGGCCGGCGTGCTGGTTATCAACTACTGGGATCTGGGTGGAGACCTGGTCAACGTCGCAGAACACAGCAGCGACTGGGGCTACCGGCCGGCGGAGCCCGACTATGCCAGTATCGCGCTGGTCGCCCAGTACGCCGCGCTGCAGGCCGAGGGCAAGGAACTGCCGCCCCCGTCCGAGGTCAAGGCTTTCGAACTCCTGGGCATCGATGCCCCCGCTCCCGGGGAACCGATCGCATTCCTGGAGGCCCGATCCGCCGACCTGGCGGAATTGCAAAAACTCTTTGACATGTAGAGGCGCTGGTGCTCGAGGAACGTCTTCCACAACTGGTCCCGTTCGCCGACCTCGGCGAGCGCGCGCACCACAAACTCCTCCAGCACGCCAGCACCCTGGATATCAAGCCCGGTCTGAAACTGCATGCGCGTGACGAATGGCGCCATCTGATCTTTCTACTTGAAGGCCGGGTAATCCTGTCTGACGACGGCCAGTCGGTCATCCTCAAGGGCGGCAGCCCGGAATCCCTGAACCCGCTGTTCAATGAACGCGACTACCACAGCCACGCGATCGCGGCGAGTAGCGGGCGTATCGCCCTGTTCGACCGCAAGGTCTACGAGAACCTGATCGACGGTGCACGCGAAGGCGTAGAGGTCAGCGAGATCGAGCTGTCCGACCTCGAAGGGGAGCTGTTCACCAGCATCTACACCCGCGCCTTCTCCGGCGAACTGCAACTGCCGCAGTTGCCGGAAGTGGCGCTGCACCTGCAGGCGGCACTGAAGGACCCGGACGTCGATATCGAGCGGGTCACCCGCATCATCGAGGAAGACCCCAGTGTCGCCGCGCGCCTGCTGTCGGTGGCCAACAGCCCGGCCATGGGGAGTCAGCGCGAGGTCTCGCGGCTGGCCGATGCGGTCTCCCGCCTCGGCCTGGAACGGACCCGCCAACTGGTGATGGCGCTCGCCGCACACCAGGTCTTCATCCAGCGCGACAGCCCCTACCACGGCCTGCTGGAACGCCTGTGGCGCCGTTCGGCCCGAATCGCGGCGATCAGCTGCGTGCTGGCTGACCAGAGCGAGGCAGTCGACCCCCAAAAGGCCCTGCTGGCCGGCCTGCTGCATCGCGTCGGCGCATTACCCATCATTGGCGAGGTCGCCCGCAGCCACCCCGACCGCAGTGCCGAGGATATCGAACGCATCCTCTATCGCCTGGAAGGCCTGATCGGCGAACTGGTTGCCCAACAATGGGGTCTGGCATCCGATATCATGGAGGCCATTCGCGAATCCGGCGGTCCGGAAACGGCCACGGCAGCACCGCTGACGGACATCGTGCGCATCGCTCGCAGCGCCTGCACGCGCGACGGCGACGATGCCCTGGCGGACCGCACGCCACTCGCCGAGTTAAACGCCGTGACCCGATTCGGCTTCGTGCTCGACAACGACGGGCAGCTGCCCGCAATCGACACGGCCCGCCGCGAAATCGACGCGCTGATCCGCGAGGTCGCCTGACCCCGATCGCGCTGCTATCACCCCGGCACTGGCGGGGCGACCGCAACCCACTCAGGGAAGACATATGGATACTCGAACCCGCCCCCAACCTGGCGAAAAACAACGCGCCGCCGACAAGGTCGCGCGCATCCCGGTCAAGATCCGCCCGACCGAGCAGCCGCAGCGCAAGCCGAAGTGGATCCGTGCCCAGAGCCAGGCCCGGCCCGAGGTGCAGCGCATCAAGCGCATCCTGCGCGACCAGAAGCTGCACACCGTCTGCGAAGAGGCGAGCTGCCCGAACCTGGGCGAATGCTTCGCCCACGGCACCGCTACCTTCATGATCATGGGCGACATCTGCACTCGCCGCTGCCCGTTCTGCGACGTCGCCCACGGCCGCCCCGAGGCCCTCGACCCGGATGAGCCCCGTCACCTGGCGGAGACCATCCAGGCGCTGGGCCTGAAGTACGTGGTCATCACCTCGGTGGATCGCGACGACCTGCGTGACGGTGGCGCCGGCCACTTCGTGGACTGCATCCGCGAGGTCCGCAAGCTGAATCCGACCACGAAGATCGAGATCCTGGTGCCCGACTTCCGCGGCCGCATGGACCGGGCGCTGGAGATCATGCACCAGGCCCCGCCGGACGTCTTCAACCACAACCTCGAGACGATCCCGCGGCTTTACCGCGAGGCGCGTCCCGGCGCCGACTATCAGTGGTCGCTGGAGCTGCTAAAGCGCTTCCGCGAGCAGCATCCCGGAGTACCGACCAAGTCCGGCCTGATGCTGGGGCTGGGCGAGACCCGCGAGGAGCTTCTGGAGGTCCTGGCGGACCTGCGCGAGCACGGCTGCGACATGCTGACCCTCGGCCAGTACCTGCAGCCCTCGCGCCATCATCTGCCGGTCACGCGCTTCCTGGCACCAGAGGAGTTCGACGACCTCGGCGAGGCCGCGCGCGAAATGGGCTTCAAGCAGGTGGCGAGCGGCCCGATGGTCCGTTCGTCCTACCACGCCGACCTCCAGGCCCAGGGCCTCGAAACCGCCTGACCCGCCCGCCATCCCCTCTCACTGGGGCGTTGTCCCGCGCCCTGAGGCTGGGCCTGGTTCGGCATCTGGAGTTTACGGTGCCTTCGGTCCGCCGCCTGCCAAGCGCTGTTTCGGCAGCGCACCCCGAGGTACTTTCTTGCTTGCCCAAGAAAGTACCCAAAGAAGTGCACCCGGATTCCGCAAGGGGCTTCATACGGGGGGATGAAGGTCAAAACAAAAGTATCCCCATGCCTGCAGCCAACTCCAACGCCGTAGGGTGCGGTTGAGCGCAGCGAAACGCACCATCCCGACACCGGGGCTAACCCTGATGCGATTCGCTACGCTCATCGGCATCCTACCCACCCCTTGGTGCCCGCTCGCGGGCGCGGCACGCCATGGCCGAAGGCCGAGCGTGCCTAAAATGTCGGAAGACCCAGCCTCCATCCATGTGCTACGTCGCTGGGACAGCCGTTGTTTGGACCTTCACCCCCGTTGTCGTCGCGCCGAGTGGAGAGGGTTTTCGCGGGAAGAGAGGCGCTGACTGTCTGAGCGGAGCGACAGCGCAGCGAGTTTCAGCGCCGCCCGCGAAAACCCTCGGAGCGAGGGAAACCCCGGCCCGCATAGCGGGCCGGGGTCGCGGCAGTCGGGCGTGTTTCTTGGTTACTTCTTTGCACGAGCAAAGAAGTAACTCGGGGCGCGCTGCCGAGACAGCGCTTGGCAGGCGGCCGGACGAAGCCACCGTAAACTCCAGAGGACGAACCAGGTCCAGCCTCAGGACGCAGGACAACGCCCCAGCGCCAGAACCCGGACAAGCTCGGGCGGCAAAGCGGGCTCATGCCGGATGCTCGAAGCCTCGGCGGGAAACAGCTGTTCGGCTAGATGGGCGAGCAGCTGCTCGCGGACGCGGGTGGCGTCCAGCGGGCCGAGCAGTTGCTGCATGGAGGTCGCGGCGAGGCCGGGATAGCCACAGGGATTCATGCGCTGAAACGGTGCCAGACTCGGGGCGATGTTCAACGCCAGCCCGTGGATGCTGCGCCCGTGCCGGATGCGCAGGCCCAGCGCCGCAATCTTGGCCCCGCCTACATACACCCCCGGCGCCTTCTCCCGGCGCTGCGCGCCGATACCCCATTGCGCGAGCGTATCGATCACCGCCTGCTCCAGGCCCTGGACCAGCCGCCGAACCCCGATCCCCAGACGCGGCAGGTCCACCAGCGTGTAGACGACCAGTTGCCCGGGGCCGTGCCAGGTCACCTGCCCCCCGCGATCGATCGCCACCACCGGCGTCGCGCCGGGGTCCAGCAGATGCTCGGGGCGGCCATTACGGCCCTGGGTGAAGACGGGGGGATGCTCGACGCACCAGAACGCGTCCGGACGCGTCGCATCCCGCTCTCGGGCCTGGAGCTGCATCGCCTGCCAGACGGGCACATAGGGCTGCACACCCAGCAGACGGACCACGGGCCCGCCGGGAACGAGCGGGCCGGTCACAGGATCATGCGGACCCGGTCGCAGCGCCCCAGGGCCCGGTAAAGGTCATCGAGCTGGGCCTGACTGGTCGCGGTAAAGGTGATGGTGATGCCGACGAAGCGCCCGCCACTGGAGGCGCGCTGCTGGATCACGGCATCGTCCGGGTCCGGCACATGCTCTGCCACGCAAGCCTCCACGGCCTCCAGGAGTTCCGGGTGCGAGTCCCCCATGACCTTGATCGGAAAACGACAGGGAAACTCGATCAGGCTTTCGCGTTCGTCTGTCATGCGCACCCCTCGACCGCCGTCCGGGACTGGTGAGCGTCGCACTTTGCCTGCTGATACGCGGCATGAACGGCCTGCCAGGCCTGACCCGGGACCCCGGCTCCCACCGGATGGCCGTCGAGCCGACAAACCGGCAGGAGCTCCTTGGTTGAACTGGTCAGCCAGATCTCGTCGGCCGCACGCAACTCGGACTCGGACAGATCACGCTCCACGACATCGAGACCACACTGAACGGCCAGGCGCAGGACCAGGGCCCTGGTCACCCCCGGAAGCAGCGATGCTGCCAGCGGAGGCGTGACCAGCGTGCCATCGACCAGGGCGAACACATTGCTGGCCGCACCCTCCGTCACCTGCCCATCACGCAACAGGATGGCCTCGACTGCATCCTGTTCGCGGGCCTCCTGACGCGCGAGCACGTTGGCCAGCAGCGTAGTGGCCTTGATGTCACAGCGGGACCAGCGCGTGTCGGGCCCCGTGACCGCAGCGACCCCGGCCTGGCGGATCGTGTCCGGCAGTGGCGCGATCGGGTTCGCCATCGCAAAGACCGTGGGTGGTCCGGCGGCGGGAAAGGCGTGGTCGCGCGGGGCAACCCCGCGCGTGACCTGCAGGTACAGGCCGAGATCGGTGGGCTCATCCCCCTCGTTGCGCCGGACGAGCTCTTCCAGCATGGCCCGCCACTGGTCGAGCGACAGCGGCGATTCGAGGCGGATGGCGCCCAGCGAGCGCTGCAGTCGCTCCAGGTGTTGCGTCAGCAGAAACAACTGGCCGGCGTAGCTGGGAATCACCTCGTAGACCGAGTCCCCGAACAGAAACCCGCGATCCAGCGGCGAGATCCGCACGGATTCGAGCGGCATAAACTCGCCATTGAAATACGCAACGCTCACACTCGCTCCGAATCAGAACGGCCAGACCGAGCGCAACGACAAGGCAGCACCATCCCACAGGCGCCGCATCAGTCCGCCCTCCTCGACCTCTTCAAGGGCGACGACCGGCTGCTGCCCGATCAACTCGCCATTCAGGCGAGCCTGCACCTCACCCACAGCGGCCCCTGCGGCCAGCGGCGCTTCCAGCGGCTGGTTCAGCTCCATCGTGGCTTCAAGGTTGTCACCGCGACCCGGGGGCACGATCACCCAGAAGTCCTCGGCTAGCCCGACGGACACCTCGCTATCCGCACCACGATAGACGCGCGGGCTGCCCAGCTGCGTGCCCGCCTCGAACAGCCGCTGCGGTTCGGTAAAACGCATGCCCCAGTTGACCAGGGCCTGCGACTCGTTGGCCCGGCGCGTGCCACCCTCCTGGTGATTGGAGGCCTCGATTCCCAGCACCACGGCGATCAGCCGGCGATCGCTGCGTTTCGCCGACGAGACCAGGTTGTACCCGGCCGCGGAGGTCCAGCCCGTCTTCAGGCCATCGAAACCGGCGTCACGCCACAGGAGCATGTTCCGATTGCTCTGCGAGATATCGTTGAACTCGAACGAGCGCTCGCTGTAATAGCCGTAAAGATCGGGGAACTCGCGAATCAACGCCCGCGCCAGCAGCGCCATGTCCTGAGCGGAGGTGGACTGTGGCTCGTCGGACGGCAGCCCGTGCGAGTTGGTGAAATACGAGCGCGTCATCCCGAGTTCACGCGCCTGGTTGTTCATCATGTCGACGAACGCCCCTTCGGAACCGGCCACGGCCTCGGCCAGCGCAGTGGAGGCATCGTTGCCGGACTGGATAATCATCCCGCGCAGCAGGTCCTCGACCTTCACCTCGTCGCCGACCTCGATGAACATGCGCGACGCACCCCGCATGCCCGTGCGCCAGGCCCGCTCACTGATCGTCACCGTGTCCTCGAGCCCCAGCCGCCCGTCACGAATCTCGCCGAACACGACATAGGCCGTCATCAGCTTGGTCAGGCTGGCCGGTTCGCGATCAACATCCGCCTCGCGCGAGGCCAGCATCAGACCCGAGTCAAAGTCCATCAATGCATAGCTCTTCGCCGTCACATCAGAGGGCGGGCTGGGGATCCCGCTCGGCATGGCCCCACCACTGCCCGGAACCGGCAGGGGCTCATCCGCCATCGCCGGCATGGCGGCCACGCACACGGCCAGGGAGAGGGTCATCAGGGCGCGGCGGGCGACAGAATGGAGCGGGGGGATCATGGTGGTTCGAGGCCTCCTGTAGAGATGGCTAACGATAGCAGACCGGGTCCGCGCAGATGAACGCAAACGGAACCGGCGGTACAAAAACTGAGCGATACGCGGCGTCAGTCGTCGACGATGCGGTAGTCGACGTGGGCGGCCTCCTGCAGGCGCTCGGTCGCCTCCTGCAGCTCGGCCTCTTCCAACGGCCCGATACGTACCCGATGCAGATCCGCCTGCTCGTCGCGTTCCAGCGTCGAGATCGCGACCGACTCGAATCCGAGGGCCTCCAGGTCACGCTGGATCTCCTCCGCCGTTCGGCGTTCGGAAAAGGCCCCGATCTGCACCCAGCGGCCGTTGTTCGCGGCGGCCGCTGGGGCGTTTGCTTCGGTAGAAGAGCGCGCGTCATCGGAGGATGCCGCGACTGGGCTGCTGCCGCCCCCCTGGCTGGCCTCGGCCAGCTCGATCGGTTCCGGCACCGGCGGGCGCGATTCCGCCACACGCGGCGAATCGACGTCTTCCGGCCCCACGGCACGAATGCGCACCGGGGCCACACCGGCATCGGTCATGTCCAGCCGATGCGCCGCGGCATAGGAGAGGTCGATGATACGTTCGTCCACAAAGGGCCCGCGATCATTGACCCGCACAATCACGCGGCGGTCGTTTTCCAGGTTCACGACCTCGACATAGGTCGGCAGCGGCAGCGTCTTGTGGGCCGCCGTCATCGCGTACATGTCGTAGGGCTCCCCGCTGGAGGTGCGCCGGCCGTGGAACTTGGTTCCGTACCAGGAGGCCAGACCCTCTTCCTCAAACCCGGTGCTGGTACGCAGGGTACGGTAACGCTGCCCGAAGACCTCGTACTCGGGCGGGTTCCCATAGCGACTCGGGGGTTCGTCGGTCGGCACCGCATCGGGGATCAGTGCCAGATCCTGCGGGATATCATCCGGGTCCGGATAGGCGTCATAGGCCGCATCGCCCAGCGGGCGGTCCGGGTCTGCCTCGCGGTCGGGGGTCGACGAGCACCCCGCCAGCACCAGCGCGAACAACACCGCCAGCGCGGCGGCGGCCGCCCCAGGGCGACACCGTTTACTCGGCAAAGGCCTCGGCCAGCTGGTGGACGGCCATCGCATACAGCGGGCTCCGGTTGTAGCGGGTGATCACATAGAAATTGGGATACCCGAGATAGTATTCATACCCGTCCTCGCCCTCGAGGCGAATGAACGAGTACTTCCCGTCCTCGGCCACGGACTCGTCGGGATAAATGCCGTGCTCGGCGAGCTCGTCGAGGTCAAAGCGGGCCTGGTAATTGCGACTGATCAGCTCCTCGTGGGCATCGCCCTCGACCCGGGCGCGTGCCACCACCGGCTCGCCGGTCTGCCAGCCATGCTCGCGGAAGTAGTTGGCGACACTGCCGATGGCATCCGGCCAGGAATTCAGCAGGTCCCGGCGGCCACTGCCGTCGAAGTCCACCGCGTAGTGACGGTAGCTGGAGGAGATGAACTGTCCGCGTCCCATCGCGCCGGCGTAGGAGCCCCGCGTCTCGCGGACATCCAGGTCCTCCTCCTGCACCAGGGTCAGGAACTCGCCCAGTTCGCGGCGGAAGAAGTCCGCCCGCGGCGGGTAGTCAAAACCCAGCGTGACCAGCGCGTCGAACACGCGGAAGCCCCCGGTGTTGCGACCGTAGTTGGTCTCCACGCCGATGATCGCCGTGATCATCGCCTGTTCGACGCCGAAGGTTTCCTCGGCGCGCGCGAGCGTCTCGGCCTGCTCTTCCATGAAACGCTCGCCGCGCTCGATACGCAGGTCGTTCACGAAGATCGGGCGATAATCCTTCCAGGGACGCGCCTCGGCGGGGGCCGAGATCAGATCCAGGATGCGTTGCTGGGGATCGGCCTCGGCGAACATACTCTCCAGCTCATCGCGATCCATGCCCGCCTCGACCTGTTCGTCGATAAAGGCCTGGACCTCCTCGCGCTCGAGGTAGGGCGGGTCGCCGGCACGAAACTCGGACCCCGAAACATTCGACAGGGAGCAGGCCCCCAGTGACAGGATCAACCCGGCCTGCAGAAGGACGGAACGAAGGGTGCCCAGCGGGCGGAGGTTCAGGGTCATCGATTCACCAGGCGCTTTTGCGACGCGATGCTCATGAGAATACCGAAGGCGACCATAAGCGTCACCAATGATGTACCGCCGTAGCTCACCAGCGGAAGCGGCACACCGACCACGGGCAGAAGCCCTGTCACCATGGCGATATTGACCACCATGTAGACGGCGAAAGTCAGCGCCAGACTGCCACCCAGCAAACGGGCGAAGCGATCCTGAGCGAGGGCCGAGATCCACAGCCCGCGCGCCACGATCGCAAAATACAGCAACAACAGGAGCGCGACACCGATAAACCCGAATTCCTCGGCGTATACCGCAAAAATGAAATCCGTGGAACGCTCGGGCAGAAAGTCGAGGTGCGACTGCGTGCCGTTCAGCCAGCCCTTGCCGTACAGCCCGCCGGATCCGATCGCGATCTTCGACTGAATAATGTGATAACCGGTCCCCAGCGGGTCCGACTCCGGATTGAACAGGGTCAGCACCCGCTGGCGCTGGTAATCATGCATCTGCAACCACAACGCCGGGATCGCGGCAGCCGCGGCCAGACCCAATCCGACAAACCAGCGCCAGCTCAGCCCCGCCAGGAAGACCACCAGGAAACCGGCCGCACCCACCAGCATCGCAGTCCCCAAGTCCGGCTGGCGCATGATCAGAAACACTGGAACCAGGATCAGTGGCACCGTCACCAGCAGGTCGCGAAAACGCGGGCGGTCGTTGCGAGTGGACAGGTACCAGGCGACCATCATCGGCACCGCCAGCTTCATGATCTCGGAGGGCTGGAAGCGCATGAAGCCGAGATCCAGCCAGCGCCGCGCCCCCTTGCCGACCTCACCGGCAACCATGACCGCCAACAGTAGCGCGACACCGGCCACAAATAGCCATGGTGCCAGGGACCGCAGGGTACGCACCGGGATCTGCGCGGCCAGCACCATCGCGGCCACGCCGAGTCCGATGCGCATGGTCTGTCGCTCCAGGGCAATCATGCTCTCGCCGGAGGCACTGAACAGCACCGCCAGACCCACCAGCAGCAGGACGCCGATCAGCACCAGCAGCACGCCATCCAGACGCAGGCGCCCCAGCACCCACTGCCCTAGCGGCATCTCGCGACCCGTCACGCTGATCATTCGTCCTCCGCCACGTCGAGCGTCATTCCGGCGTCGCCTTTCAGGAAGGCGTCCATCACCTCGCGGGCCACCGGGGCCGCCACACGACCGCCCGAGCCGCCGTGCTCGACCAGCACGGCCACCGCGATCTGCGGATCGTCCGCGGGCGCATAGCCCACGAACAGGGCATGATCCCACAGATGCCGGGGCAGCTCGTCCTCGTCGTACTCCTCGTCCTGGCCAAGCCCGAAGACCTGCGAAGTGCCGGTCTTGCCCGCGATGCGGTAGTTCGTCGGCGGGCGGCTGCCAATCGACCCCCAGGCAGTGCCGTGGCGCGCATGCACGGCCTCGATCAGCGACTCGTGAATCGTGTCCCAGTGCTCCGGGGCCGCCTGCACCGGCTCGCGAGGCTGCGGCAGCAACCGTTCGAGTTCGCCGTTGCCATTATCCATCGATTGCAGCAGGCGAGGCTGGATACGCTGTCCGCGCCCGGCCAGGGTCGCCGTGAAGTCCGCCATCTGCAACGGCGTTGACAGCATGTAGCCCTGGCCAATCGCGGTAATCAGGGTCTCGCCGGGGAACCAGACCTGGTCATGTGTGGCCCGCTTCCAGTCACGGCTGGGCAGGATACCTGCGCGCTCGCCCGTGGCATCGATACCGACGCGCTGCCCAAGCCCGAATGCCCCCAGCATCGGCACCATGCGGTCGATCCCCATCGTATGCGCAAGGTCGTAGAAGTAGACGTCGGAAGACACGGCGATGGCGCGCGACATGTCGACCCAGCCATGCCCTTCCCGGCGCCAGTCACGATAGCGACGCTCATGGCCGGGGATCTGAAAATAGCCACGGGCAAACATCCGGCGATCCGCGGTGGTAATCCCCTCGTCCAGCGCGGCCAGCCCCACCAGGGGCTTGACCGTGGAGCCCGGCGGATACTGCCCGGTCAGGGCGCGATTGAACAACGGCCGCGCAGGGTCGGATTGCAGATCGGAAAAGGCGGCCTGGGAGATGCCGTGCACGAACATCTCGGGATCGAAGCCCGGGGCACTGACCAGCGCCAGCACCTCGCCGTTGTTCGGATCCAGCGCGACAATCGCCCCCCGCCGGCCCGCCAGCGACCGGTAAGCGGCACGCTGCAGGTCCGCGTCAATGGTGAGGGTAATGTCGGTACCGGCCTCCGGTGGCGTTACCGACAGCTCGCGGATCACCCGCCCCTGGGCATTGACCTCTACCTGGCGGTAACCCGGGCGGCCATGCAACAGATCCTCGTAGTAGCGCTCGATGCCGATCTTGCCGATATGCGAGCTACCGGCATAGGCACGCGGGTCCACCCGCGCCAGGTCCTGCTCGTTGATCCGGCCCACGTACCCGACCACATGCGAGAACTTGTCGCCGAGCGGATAGAAGCGCATCGGACGAGCCTCGATCTCCACGCCTGGCAACTCGTGCCGCGAGACCGCGATCCTGGCCACCGTGGTGTCGTCCAGGCCCGCCTTGAGCAGCACCGGCTGGAAGGGTCGGCGCTGACGCACGCCGCGGCGGAAACGTTCGATATCCGCGTCGGAGAGCTCGACAAAGTCATGCAGTCGTTCCAGGAGGTCGTCCAGATTGCCGGCCTGCTCGACCGTCACCTCCAACTGATAGGAGGCACGGTTGCCCGCCAGCAACTGGCCATTGCGATCCCGGATCACGCCACGACTGGGCGCAATCGGCTCCACCCGCAGCCGATTATTCTCCGACAGCGTGGTGAAATGGGTATGCGCGCCGACCTGAAGCCCCGACAGGCGCCAGCCAATCAGGAGCAGAACGGCGGCAAGCAGGAGCAGCGCCAGCAGAATACGGACGACAAACCGCTGCTGGTCCTGTTGTTCCTGTCCGTAGTCATCGCGCCCGGCCATTTCAGCGGACCGCCACAACAACGAACGCCGCGCACGCGGCGAACCCCGGCCCCGGGGATGCGGGGACGATCCACGCCACGTGCAGACGCCGGGCCGCTACCGGCTCAGATCTTGCTCTTCTGGTAACGCTTGTAGCTGGCAACAATCTCCGCCTTGGCCTCTTCGGCGCCGACCCAGCCTTCGACCTTGACCCACTTGCCCTTCTCCAGCTCCTTGTAGCGCTCGAAGAAGTGCTTGATCGAATCCAGCAGCTCCTTCGGCACATCTTCCGGCCCCTGGAACCGCCCGGACTGCGTGCACAGCTTGCTCACCGGAACCGCGAGAATCTTCGCATCCACACCGGCCTCGTCGGTCATCTTCAGCATACCAATCGGGCGCGAGCGCACGACCGAACCCGGCAGCAGCGGCACCGGGGTGATCACCAGCACGTCCACCGGGTCATTGTCTTCCGACTCCGTATTCGGGATGAATCCGTAGTTGCACGGATAGAACATCGCGACCGCCATAAAGCGATCGACCACCAGAGCCCCGCTGTCCTTGTCCATCTCGTACTTGACGGGCTGGCCCTGGGTGGGGATCTCGATCACCACGTTGATGTCGTTGGGGAGATCCTTGCCGGCTTCGATCTGGTTGAGGTCCATGCTTGGTTATATTCCGATTGTTTTGAAGAGCGGGGGATTATACAGGGGAGAGCCCCCGCAATGGCACCCGTCGCCGTCAGGCCAGGGAGCCACGGGCTGTAGTGAGCGGTTGCGGCCGATCACCCTCAGGCGGTATAAGACCGCGCTCGGGAAACGGTTTGCGCCGCACCGCCGCAACCCTTTCACGATGGCCATTTACCGTGCCGCCTCGTACCCGGCTTGTGCTGCGGTTCGGCGCCGCACCCGGCAGCAGGAGTCAGCCATGCGTATCGTCCTGATGGGCGCCCCGGGGTCCGGCAAGGGCACCCAGGCCAAGAAGATGGTCGCCACCTTCGGCATCCCCCAGATCTCTACCGGCGACCTGCTGCGCGCCGCAATGGCCGCTCAGACCGACCTGGGGAAGCAGGTCGAAAGCGCGATGAACGCAGGCCAGCTGGTACCGGACGACCTGGTCCTGGGGCTGATCCGCGACCGGCTGCAGGAGCCGGACGCACAAAACGGCTTTATCCTGGACGGCTTTCCACGCAACGTCGCCCAGGCCGAGACCCTGGATACCATGCTCGAGGAACTCGGGGCACCACTGGATCAGGCGATCCAGATCGACGTGCCGTTCGAGGAGCTGAAACAGCGCCTGACCGGGCGCGTCTCCTGCGGCGACTGCGGCGCGGTATTCAACTCCCATACCTTCCCGCCCCAGCAGGAAGGGGTTTGTGATCTGTGCGGTGGCGAACTCGTCCACCGCGCCGATGACACCGAAAAGACGGTCATCAATCGTCTGAAGGTCTACGAAGAACAGACTCAGCCGCTGATCGAATACTACGCCCGCCGCGATCTGCTCAAGCATGTGAATGGCACCCGCGACATCGCTCTGATCTTTGACGAGATCCGCCAGCTGCTAGGAAAACACTGACCCAACATGATCCGTGTTTCCCCAGGCTGAATCCCGCATGACGCCAGCGCCAGCCGGCTACGCACGCCCACTGCACCGCCGGGCCACGGCGCGGGCCATCATTGCCTGCGTGCTCGGCGTCACCGCCACGACGGCGCAGGCCGAACTCGAGCGGCTGGAGCGCCCCCCGGGCTGCGAATTCGCCCCCGGCATGGAGTGGCCCGAGATGCGCGAGCTCGCGGCCGAGATCACCGATATCGACGCCGATTACGTACGCCGCGAGGGGGAGATGATCAGCGCCCGCGGCAACGTCCAGCTCTTCGAACAAGGGCGCCGCCTGGACACCGAGTTCCTTGAATACGACCGGGCCACGGGCCTCGCCCGCACCGAGGGCAATACCCGGTTGTTCGACGGCGACCTTCTGCTGCACACCGACGGGGGCGAATACCGCCTGGACGAGGAGACCGGGGAGTTCCGGCGCATCGACTACCTGGTGCAGTCCGTGCCGGCACGCGGAAGCGCCGGGGTGGGCATCCAGCTCGCGCCTCACCTGCACGAATTCGAGAACGCCGAGTACACCACCTGCCCGATCGACAACGACAGCTGGTGGCTGCGCACACGTGATCTGGAACTGGACCGCGAACGCGGCATCGGTGTTGCCCGCAACGCCCGCATTGATTTCAAGGGCGTGCCCATCGCCTACACGCCGTACATCCACTTCCCGCTGGACGACCGTCGCCAGAGCGGCTTCCTGCTACCCAGCGCCGGGGTCAGCTCAAGACACGGGGTCGACATCAGCACGCCGTGGTACTGGAACATCGCACCGAACTACGACGCGACTTTCACCCCGCGCGTCATGACGGATCGCGGGGTGAAGCTCGGCACCGAGTTCCGCTACCTGCAGCCCCGCCACGAGGGCGTGGCCGATATCCGCTACCTGCCGAGCGACCGCGTATTCGGCGACGACCGGCACTACGTACAGTGGTTCCACCAGAGCCGCCTGACCTCGGACCTGCGCTTTCGCCTGGACGCCGCCGATGCCTCCGACAGCGAGTATTTCCGCGACTTCGGTGGCGCGGACCGCTACTCCGGAAGCACGCCCTATCTGCGCCGTCGAGCGGACCTGACCTACAACCAGCCCGCCTACCGCCTACGCACCCGTATCGAGGACTACCAGATCATCGACCCCGAGCTGCGGGCCCAGCGCGAGCCCTACCAGCGCCTGCCGCAGATCACCCTGGAGGCGGGCGAGTATCTGGGGCGCGGCCTGGCCTGGGACCTGGACACTGAACTGGTGCGCTTCGAGCGCAGCGAGAGCGACTCGCTGGAACCCCTGGGCACGCGCTTCGACCTCAACCCCACGGCCTCCTGGCGCTTCGATACCGGGGGCTTTTTCTTCGAGCCCAGCGCCGGAGTGCGCTATACGCATTACGAACTGGACCGCCGGGGCGAGCCGGGGCCCGAGTCGATCAGCCGCACCGTGCCGCGGGCCTCGATCGACACCGGCCTGGTCTTCGAACGTCCGATCCAGGACGGGCGTCGCCTGCAGACGCTGGAACCCCGGATCTTCTATGGCTATGTCCCGTTCGTCGACCAGAGCGATATCCCGATCTTCGACACCGGCGAGGCGGACTTCAGCTTCGACAACCTGTTCAGCCTCGACCGCTTCGTCGGCGCCGACCGGGTCGGCGACACCCACCAGCTGACCACCGCGCTGACCACGCGCATCTTCGACGAGCAGACCGGGCAGGAACGGATGAGCCTGTCGGCCGGCCAGATTCGCTACTTCGAGGACCGCGAGGTTCGCCGCGATCCGGACGGCGACCCACTGACGGAATCCCGTTCGGACCTCGCCCTTGAGGGCCGCGTGCGCATCGGCGATGCCTGGAGCGGCCGCGGCTCCATCCTCTACAACCAGGACGAAGGCGAGACCACCCTCACAGCGCTGTCGGTCAGCTACAGCCCGGGCGCGCGTGCCCGCATCAATGTGGGATATCGTCAGCGCGAGGCCGGCGCCCGCTCCATCGACCAGACCGATGTCTCCGTGCTGTGGCCGGTGACCCCGCGCATCGATGCGATCGGGCGCTGGAATTACAGCCTGCAGGAGGAACGTGATCTCGAACTTCTGGCCGGCCTTCAGTATCGTAGTTGTTGCTATGGCATCCGAGTGGTCGCCCGCCGCGCCTACGACTTCGACGAGACCTACGACAACTCGATTTATTTCCAACTCACGCTGGACGGGCTCGGACGCTTCGACTCCGGCGTGGATTCGCTTTTGAGCGAGGGTATAGCCGGATATGACGCACTCCCCTGACCACCACCGCCGGGCCTTCTGGCTCCCGCTACTGGGCGCCGTGCTCATGAGCCTCGGCCTGTCCGCACAGGCGCAGGTCCCCGGCAGCGAACAACCCGAGGACGCCGTCGAGGCCCCGGTCACCCCGGGGGCCGCCTCCGAGGCCGGAGCCCCCGCCGCGCCGATTACGCCACCGGAGGGGGATCAGTTCACCGATCGCATCCTCGCGGTCGTCGGCGACGACGTGGTAACCCAGCGCGAGCTGGTCGAGCGCATGAACCTGGTCGCCCAGCAGATGATGGAGCGCGGGACCCGCCCACCGGATCGTGACACCCTCGCGCGCCAGGTCATGGAGCGGCTGATCGTCGAGCGCGTTCAGCTGCAGGAGGCCGAGCGGGTCGGCATCAACATCGACGAGATGACCCTGAACCGCGCGATGGAGAACATCGCGCGCGAGAACCGCATGACCCTGCCGCAACTGCGCCAGGCCCTGCTGCAGGACGGTGTCGATTTCAACGCCTTCCGCGAACAGATCCGCAACGAACTGACCGTCAACCAGCTGCAGCGCCGCCAGGTCGACAACCAGATTCGCGTCAGCGACCAGGAGATCGCGGATCTGATCGCCTCCGAGAGCGGCGCCATCGACCGCGGCGTGCGCTATCGCATCGCGCATATCCAGGTCTCGCTGCCGCGCGGCGCGGATTCCGGCCAGATCGCCACCGCCCGCGAAAAGGCCCGCGAACTGCGCCAGCGGGTGCGCGAGGGCGAGGACTTCGCCAGCGTGGCTATCTCCGAATCCGACGCCCCGGATGCCCTGGAAGGCGGCGACCTCGGCTGGCGCACCGCTGGCGAGATCCCCTCCGTATTCGCCCGCGAGGCCGTGCTGATGCGCACCGGCGAGATCAGCGACGTGCTGCGCTCGCCGAACGGCTTCCACATCATGAAGCTGGTCGACCGCGAAGGGGGCGACCAGACCCGCGTCCGGCAGACGCAGGTCCGCCACATCCTGATCAGCCCGGACCAGGTCCGCAGCGACGAAGAGGCCCGCCGCCAGGCCGAGTCCCTGTACAACCGTATCCGCGAGGGCAGCGACTTCGAGGCCCTGGCCCGCGCGAACTCGGACGATCCCGGGTCCGCAGCCCAGGGCGGCCAGCTCGGCTGGATCAGCCCCGGCGAGCTGGTGCCCGAGTTCGAGGAGGCGATGAACGCCCTGCAGCCGGGCGAGATCAGCGAGCCGGTGGAGAGCCAGTTTGGCTGGCACATCATCGAGGTCCTCGACCACCGCGAGGTCGACACCTCGCGCGAGCAGATCCGAGCCCGTGCCCGCGAGATCCTGCAAAACCGCAAGCGCGAGGAAGAGATCGAGCTGTGGATGCGGCGTCTGCGCGACGAGGCCTATGTCGAGTACCGCGTTGACGGCTTCGGCTCCTGACGCCCGGACGCCGGGTGCAATCCCGCGTCTGGCACTGACCGCTGGCGAGCCGGCCGGGATCGGGCCGGATCTGCTGATTGCCCTGGCCCACGAGCCTGGCGGTGGCGCCCAGCGCGTCGCCATCGGCGATCCGGATGTCCTCGAGCAACGGGCGCAGCAGCTGGGCCAGTCGATCCACCTGATTCCCTTCGACCCCGCACGACCGCGCACTGCTACACCGCGCGGGACCCTCGAGATCGTTGCGGCCCCGGCCGGGAGCCCCGTACAAACCGGCATCCTCGACCCCCGGCACGCCGGAGGCGTGCTGGCAATGCTCGCCGCCGCCGCCGATGGCTGCCTCGATGGCACCTTCGATGCGATGGTCACCGGTCCGGTGCACAAGGGCGTGATCAACCGTGCCGGCATCCCCTTCAGTGGTCATACCGAGTGGCTGGCCGAACGCGCCGGCGCGCCCATGCCCGTGATGATGCTGGCCACCGAATCCCTGCGGGTCGCACTGGTGACTACGCACCTGTCCCTGCGCGACGTCCCCGACGCGATCACACCGGAGCGCATCGAGGCGGTCACCCAGGTACTCCACCACGACCTGGTCGAGGATTTCGGGATCGAGCAGCCGCGCATTGGCGTGTGCGGGCTGAACCCCCACGCCGGCGAAGACGGTGTGCTGGGTCGCGAGGAGATCGAGGTCATCACCCCGACGCTCGACCGTCTGCGGGCCGAAGGCCTGGACCTGCGCGGGCCACTGCCCGCCGACACCGCATTCACACCGCGCGCCCTTGCCGAGGTCGACGCGGTACTGGCGATGTATCACGACCAGGGGCTCCCGGTGTTGAAACATGCGGGATTCGGGCATGCGGTCAACGTGACCCTCGGGCTGCCCTTCGTGCGCACCTCGGTCGACCACGGCACGGCCCTCGACCTGGCCGGCAGTGGTCGCGCGGAGGTCGGCAGCTTCCTCGCGGCCGAGGGCCTGGCGCGGGAACTGGCCCGCCATCGCCTGCAGGCACAGGCCGCGAACGCCCATGGGTGACGCCGCATATGGGTAGCGCGTTGCCGCCGATCCGCAAGCGGTTCGGCCAGAACTTCCTGCATGATCAGGCCGTGCTCGCGCGCATCGTCGGCGCGATCGCCCCGCACCCCGACGACCCGGTGCTGGAGATCGGCCCTGGCCGAGGGGCCCTGACGGGCGCCCTGCTGGAACGCCTGAATCGTCTGGTCGCAGTGGAGATCGACCGTGACCTGGCGGCCGGCCTGCGTGCCGCCTTTGCCCCGGAACGCCTGGAGCTCCATGTGGGCGACGCCCTGGATCTGGACCTGGCAAGCCTCGGCCCGCCACCGGAGGGTGGCTGGCGGGTCGTGGGCAACCTGCCCTACAACATCTCGACCCCCCTGCTGTTCCACCTGCTCGATCAGATGGAGGCCATCCGCGACATGCATTTCCTCCTGCAGCGCGAGGTGGTCGAGCGCATGACCGCCGTCCCCGGCAGCAAGACCTATGGCCGGCTGACGGTCATGCTCGCGGCGCGCGCCCGGGCCCAGTCGCTGTTCGGGCTCCCCCCCGGTGCCTTCCACCCGCCGCCCAAGGTCCACTCGGCGGTCGTGCGCATCACACCACTGGAGGCGCCGCTGGTGGACAGCGCACTGTATCCGGCGTTCGCAAAGGTCGTGAACCAGGCCTTCTCCAACCGCCGCAAGACGCTGCGACGGGGGCTGTCCGGACTGGTGGATGCCGCCCGGATCGAGGCCGCCGACCTGGACCCGGGCGCCCGCCCGGAGACCGTGGACGTCCACGGCTTCGCGGCGCTGGCGCGACTGGTCGCCCCCGCCTGACCAGCCCCGCCAGCAGAGCGTGATCCGCTATGATGAGCCCATGGACTTCATGGTGGCCGACATCGGAGGTACCCGCACCCGGGTCGCACGTGCGCGCCGCAGCGGCGCGCACTGGTCGCTGCACGACATCCGCCGCTACCCCAGCCGCGACTTTCCGGACCTGGACCACATCCTCGAGGCCTGGCGCAACGAGGTCGAACCGGCCGAGCCGCTGGCCTCTGCCGGTCTGGCCCTGGCCGGCCCCGTTCAGGGCAGTCGGGCCCGCGCGACCAACCTCGACTGGCCCGAACTGGATGCGCGTGCCCTCGAGCAGACACTGGGCATCCCCGTCGCCCTGATCAACGATTTCGCCGCTGTCGGCGCCTGCCTGGATGCCCTGGAACCCGGAGACCGGCTCACCCTGCAGAACGCAGCGGCCGATCCGGAGGGTTTGCGCCTGGTAGTCGGGGCCGGGACCGGTCTCGGGACCTGCCTGGTCGGCCCGCCGCAGCAGCTCGTCATCCACCCCGGCGAAGGGGGGCACGCACGCTTTTCCCCGGCCGACGCAGACGAGGCGGCGCTCGCGGCATTCGTCAGCGCCGAGGAAGGGCTTTGCACCCGCGAGCATCTGCTCAGTGGCCGCGGCATTGCACGCATTGCACGCTTCGAGCTGGCACGCCGGGACGATACCGCACTGGCGCGGGCCCTGGCCGCTGCCGACCCGGCCGCCGCAATCAGTGACCTGGCCGATGCCGGCCACGCGGCGGCCCTCGCGGTCGTCCAGCGTTTTGTAACGATCTATGCGGGACAACTGGCCGACATGGCCCTGACCGCCCTGCCCACCGGCGGGCTGTATCTGGCTGGCGGGATCGCCCCGCGCTGGGCCGATTACTTCCAGGACACGACGTTTCTGCGGGCCCTGCATAATCGCCCACCGATGACCCACTTGCTTGAGCGACTGCCCGTGTCCCTTATCATGCACCCTGAACCCGGCCTGCTGGGCGCTGCCGTCAGCGCCTGGTTCCAGACAGGAGCTGCAACCGAATGAATTCGCCTCGCGAAACCGAAGAACACGCCATCGAGATCGAGGTCGCCACGGCCTATGTCGAGGACCAGTCGGAGCCCGATGACGACCGCTACGTGTTCGCCTACCACATCACGATCCGCAACTCCGGCGCGCTGACCGTGCAGTTGCTGAATCGCCACTGGATCATCCGCGATGGCCGCGACCAGACGCAGGAGGTGCGCGGCGAGGGCGTGGTGGGCGAGCAGCCGCGCATCGAGCCCGGTGACAGCTTCGAGTACACCAGCGGCACGGTGATCGAGACGCCGGTCGGCACCATGGAGGGCAGCTACGGCATGCAGGACGAACGCGGCAACACCTTCGAGGCGCCGATCCCGCCCTTCACCCTCTCCGTACCCCGCACGCTGCACTAAGCCAGTCGCTATGGCCCTTTACGCCGTCGGCGACCTCCAGGGCTGCCTGGACCCGCTGGAACGCCTGCTGGAGCAGGTCCGTTTCGACCCCGCCACGGACCACCTGTGGCTGGTGGGCGACCTGGTCAACCGCGGGCCGGACTCGCTTGGGTGTCTGCGCCGCGTACGCGCCCTGGGCGATGCCGCGACCACCGTGCTGGGCAATCACGACCTGCATCTGCTGGCCACCGCCGAGGGGGTACGCACCCCCGGCAACAAGGATACCCTGCGCCCCGTGCTGGACGCCCCGGATGCCGCCGAGCTGCTGGAGTGGCTGGCACAGCGCCCCCTGCTGCACACCGATCCCGCGGCTGGCTGGACCCTGGTGCATGCTGGCATCCCGCCCGACTGGGATCTCGAAACCGCACAGATCGAAGCCCGGCGGGTGGAGGCCGAGCTGCGCGATCCCGCGCGACGCCATGCCCTGTTCGAAGTGATGTACGGCGACGAGCCCACCCACTGGGACCCGGAGCTGGCCGGGTATGATCGCCTGCGCTATACGATCAACTCCTTTACCCGCATGCGCTATCTGATGCCCGATGGCGGTCTGGAATTCTCGGGAAACGGGCCACCGGAAGACGCCCCGGCCACCCTGACGCCGTGGTTTGCCTGGCCGGGCCGCCCGAGCAGAGGTTTGTCCCTGGTATTCGGTCACTGGGCCGCCCTCGGACACCGCCGAGGACCCGACTGGCTGTCACTGGACAGCGGCTGTGTCTGGGGCCGAGAGATGACGATCGCGCGCCTCGACGAGACCCGCGACCCCTATCAGATACGTATCTGGCAGGCAGCGTGCGGCTAGGAAGAAGGCTCCCAGGAGCTCATTCGCCGGCGACGGTCATCGATTCAACCAGGATCGAGCCGGTGTGGATGTTGCCCCGGCGGTCGACGTCGGTCCCCACCGCGACGATGCGCTGGTAGATGTCCTTGAGATTGCCGGCGATGGTGATCTCTTCCACCGGGTACTGGATCTCGCCATTCTCCACCCAGAAGCCGGCGGCCCCGCGCGAGTAGTCGCCGGTGACCGCGTTCACACCCTGGCCGATCAGTTCGGTCACCAGAAAGCCCGTGTCCATCTCGGTCAGCAGGGCGGCAAAGTCCCGCTGGCCCGGCTGTACGGTCACGTTGCGCGCGCCGCCTGCGTTGCCAGTGCTCTCCAGCCCCAGGCGCCGGGCGGCATAGCTGTCCAGGGTATAGCTCTGCAGTACGCCGTCAGACACCAGAGGACGGTTGCGCGTACGCACGCCCTCGCCGTCGAACGGGGCACTGCCGAGCGCGCGCGGTGTCAGCGGGCGTTCCTCGATCTGCATCCAGTCGGGGAATACGGACTCCCCGACCGCATTCAGCAGGAACGAGCTGTGTCGATACTGTGCGGGGCCGGAGATCGCGCGGGTAAAGCTGCCGATCAGCGTGCGCGCCATCTCCGGGGCAAACAGCACTGGGCAGCTGCGCGTGGAGAGTTTGCGCCCGCCCAGTCGCCGCACGGTGCGCTCGGCGGCCTGACGCCCGATGGCCTCGCAGGCGTCGAGGTCCGCCGCGCGGCGGGCCACGGTGTAGGCATAATCACGCTGCATGCCGGCATCGTCGCGCGCCACCAGGGCACAGGACATCGAATGACGCGTGCTGCGATACCCGCCCATGAAGCCCTGCGAGTCGCCGAGAAAAGCGATCGCACGGCGGGTGCTGACGCTCGCACCTTCGGAATTCTCGATCCGCGAATCGGCGGCAAAGCCCGCGGCCTCGATCGCACGCGCGAGTTCGGTCGCCTGTTCCGCATCGCAGTCCCAGGGGTGATCCAGGTCCAGGTCATCCCACTCCCCGGCCTTGAGCGCGGGATCGGGCATCCCGGCATGGGGGTCCGGCTCGGTGTAGCGCGCGATGCGGCAGGCGGCCTCGACCGTATCCAGCAGGGCCTGCTCGCCGAAATCGGTGGTCGAGGCAGCCCCCTTCGACTGGCCAAAATAGGCAATCAGCGACAGACTCTGGTCGCGCTCGTATTCCAGCGTCTCGATCTCGCCCTTGCGCACGGAGAGTTCCAGCCCGACGCTGTGGCTGACCACCGCCTGCACATCCGAGGCTCCCTTCGCACGGGCCGCGTCCAGGGTCCGCTGGACGCGATCCTGCAGGGAGTCGGCGGAATGGGACAGGGCCTGGATCTCGAGATCCGGCGCCATGCGTTCGGGGGATGTGCTCATACAGACGTCCGTTTGCCTTCAGATCAACAGAATCGGCGGGCCGGGTTTATCCCGGCCCGCCGTGGTGTGCGAAGCCCCGCGGGGCTTCAGGAGGGGCGGCCCGTGTGCTTGTGTACGGCGCCAACGTTGCCCCAGCGTTCCAGGTCCTCGACGTGCACGCCGACCCAGTAAAGCTTGCCGACGCTGTCACGGGTCCAGCCACCAACCAGTTCCTGGCCCTCGCCCAGCTCGACGTGATCGGCGAAATGCTCGGCACGTTCGCGGTCGCGGAAGACATGCCACTGCACGATCTTGTCGTGGCCGTGCCCCTCCGGCAGGGAATGTTCCTGATCCAGAAAATCCAGCTTCATCTAAGCCTCCTTGTCGCTGCTCGTCCGCGGGCACTCCGGGCCGGCGTCAGGCCGCCTGGGTGCCCCCCACGGTCATGCCGTCGATACGCAGGGTGGGCTGCCCCACGCCTACCGGCACGCCTTGCCCTTCCTTGCCACAGGTCCCCACACCGGGGTCCAGGCGCATGTCGTTGCCCACCATCGAGACGCGGGTCAGAACGTCCGGGCCGTTGCCGATCAGGGTCGCGCCCTTGACCGGGTAGGTCACCTTGCCCTTCTCGACGCGATAGGCCTCGGAAGCGGAGAAGACAAACTTGCCGGAGGTGATGTCCACCTGTCCGCCGCCGAAATTGACCGCATACAGGCCGTCCTCCACCGAGGCGAGGATCTCCTCCGGGTCGGCCTCGCCCGCCAGCATGTAGGTATTGGTCATGCGCGGCATCGGCAGATGGGCGTAGGACTCGCGACGGCCGTTGCCAGTCGACTGGACTCCCGTCAGCCGGGCGTTCATCTCGTCCTGCATGTAGCCACGCAGGATGCCGTCCTCGATCAGCACGGTCTGCTGCGTCGCAGTGCCCTCGTCGTCCACGTTCAGCGAACCGCGACGCCCTTCCAGCGTGCCATCGTCAACGATGGTGATGCCCTTTGCAGCCACCCGCTCGCCGATACGCCCGGAGAAGGCCGAGGTCCCCTTGCGGTTGAAATCGCCCTCCAGGCCGTGGCCAATCGCCTCGTGCAGCAGCACACCGGGCCAGCCGGGCCCCAGCACGACCTTCATCGTGCCGGCGGGCGCGTCGCGCGCCTCCAGGTTCACCAGGGCCTGGCGCACCGCCTCGCGGGCATAGCCGGCCGCGCGATCGTTCTCGAGGAAGTAGCGATAACCGAAGCGACCACCGCCCCCGGAGGTACCCGACTCGCGACGATCGCCCTGCTGGGCGATCACCTGAACGCTCAGGCGGACCAGCGGACGTACATCGGTGGTCAGCTCGCCACGAGCGTTCAGCACGAGGACCACCTCGTGCACTCCGGCGAGGGAGCACATCACCTGGGTCACGCGCGGGTCGGCGGCACGCGCCGCGGCGTCCACTTCCTTGAGCAGGTCGATCTTGGACTGCTCGTCCAGCGAGTCCATCGGGTTCTCCGGGGCGTACAGCGCCGGCCGCGAGGGCGCGCGGCTCGCCACCGCGATCCGGCCGCTCTGTCCAGCATCGGCGATGCTGCGCGCGGTCCGCGCCGCATCCAGCAGCGCCGGCATCGCGATATCGTCGGAGTAGGCAAACCCGGTCTGTTCGCCGCGCACCACGCGTATGCCCACCCCGCGCTCGATATTGAAGCTGGCCGACTTGACGATGCCGTCCTCCAGCGACCAGCCCTCCTGGCAGGCAAACTGGAAATAGCAGTCGCCCCCGTCCACGCCGCGGCCAAAGGTCGTGCCGAGCAGGGTGGTCAACTCGTGGTCGCCCAGGCCGGCCGGGTCGAGCAGGGTTTGTTGGGCAAGGCTGTCGATCATGGAATCCTCGGGGTTCAGGAATGCTTTCAGTATGGAGCTTGGGGTCCGCGCCAGGCTTTCAAGCCCGCGCGCCACGCGGTTATGCCGGCCCCGGACGTTCGGGTCAGACCGTTCCCGGGCAGGCCAGCTGCCGGTGTTCGATGGTCGGAAACACCGTGCGGATGCGCTCGACCTGGGCATGATCCAGATCGGCCAGCAGCACGCCCGGATTACGCTGCAACTGATTCACGACCCGGCCCCAGGGGTCGACCAGGGCACTGTGGCCATGGGTCTCGCGACCGTTCACATGGAATCCGCCCTGGGCCGACGAGAGCATGTAGTACTGGTTCTCTATCGCGCGGGCGCGCAGCAGCACATCCCAGTGGGCCTGGCCGGTCTGCGCGGTGAATGCCGCCGGCAGCGCCACCCAGTCGGCCCCCTGGTCCAGCAAGGCCCGAAACAGTTCCGGGAAGCGCAGGTCATAGCAGATCGCGAGCCCCATGCGCCCGACCGGGGTATCGACCACCACCACCTGGTCGCCCCGCTCGAACACCTTCGACTCGGTGTAGGCCTCGCTGCTGTCCGGCAGTTGCACGTCGAACAGGTGAATCTTGTCGTAACGCGCGACCTGCTGACCCTGGTCGTCGAACACCAGGCAGGCGGAACGCACGCGTTCCCCGCCTCCGGTCTGCAGCGGCACGGTACCACCGACAATCCACAACCCCAGGCGACGGGCCTGCTCGGCGAGGAAGGCCTGCAGCGGCCCCGCCCCGTCGGCGACCTCGGCGATGCCCAGGATGTCCGACTCCTGCATCCCCATGAACGCAAAATTCTCCGGCAGCACCGCCAGGCGGGCCCCCTTGTCCGCGGCCTCCTGCAGCAGGCGCTTGGCCTCCAGCAAGTTTGCCTGGGGCTGAGGCCCGGAGGCCATCTGTATTGCCGCTACCTGTGTCATCGGTACATCCGCTAGTCGTCGTTGTCTGTGGCGGGCTGAACCAGGGTTTGCACCTCCGGGTCGTCCCACGGACCGGTCACGCGATATTCCACGCGCGCGGCCTCTTCGATTTGATCCCCAATCCCCAGCACTCGTTCCGCCAACAGTACCACCACCCCGGTTACCGGGCCGCCGACCAGGGCCCCGACGATCGGCAGCGCGGTACGCAGACTCGGCACCACCACGATGTGGTGATCGTAATCGCGCGCGACCAGGCCGGTGCGGCCACTCAGGCGTACGCGAGCGGACGGACCCCGCATCTCCAGATCGGGGACGTGCAGATTGCCATCTTGCAGCGTCGCCGTCGCCTCCAGGCGGTCGAAGGAAAACCCTTCCGTGAACACATCGCGGAAATCGAGCCGCAGACGCCGTGGCAGCACATCCAGACTCACCAGCCCCAGCAGGCGCCCTGCCCCCGGCTCGACATCCGCCAGGCGACCGTCCTCCAGTTCCAGTTCCATCGTTCCGCCCAGTAGCGCCAGGCGCGGCGCATACAGCGGGCCTGGCCAGGACAGATCCAGTCGACCCTCGCCCTCGCCCCCCGCCATTGCGCGGGAGAGCCGCGCCGATGACAGGGCCCCTCCCCAGTCATCACCGGACAGCCGGACATTCAGACGGGTGTCGGGCCACCCGTCGGCCAGGACATGCCAGTGGCCAGTCCCTTGCGCCCGCAAATCGCCGTCCGGACCGCGGGCCCGCAGGTTCTCTACCCGCAGCCCCTGGTCCACCGGCTCCAGCGCCAGGTGAACATCGGCCAGGCGGTACTCGCCGACGTGCAGCCGGTCCAGGACCAGATCCACCCCCGGCCACTCCCGCGGGTCCTCCAGCCCCCCTCCTTCGACAGCCCGCACGGTCGTATCGCTGTCCGGCTCGCCATCGAAATCCACGTCCTCGAGGATCAAATGACGCAGGCGCGCCTGCCAACGGTCACGACCATCGCCAGACGCACGCCAGGTGGCGCTTCCCGCCAGCCAGGCAGACTGGGCCTCCAGGTCCCAGCCATCCTCGCGCCGCTGTCCCTGCAGACGCGTACCCGGGATCTCCAGCTCGCCCCAGCGGATACGATCGCGCACGTCCAGCTCGATCCGCTGCAGACTGAGGCCGCCGCTGCCATCGGCGGCTTCAATATCACCCAGGTCCACATCCCGCGCCCAAGGCGCCTCGGCCAACGCCTCCAGCCAGGGCTGGACGCCCAGCTCCGGCAGCCGTGCCCGCACCGAAAGGCCTTCGCCCGGAAGCGAGAGCAGGGTTGCGGCCGGGATGCCAATCTCCAACGCCATGGCCTGCACGCCCATTCCCGCGGCGGCGGTCTGTGGATCCACCCCGCGCGCAGCCGGGTCGTCCGGTGCCTGGCTTGGGCTCAGGCGCAAGTGGGCCCGCAATGTCTCGCCCAGCCGTACATGCCCGATGCCCGCCCGGCTGTGACCGAACGGGAGCGTTACCTCCAATGGGCGCCTCTCATCGGGGTCCTTGCCAATCGGGCTGGGCCAGTCGATCCCGACGCCGACCAGATCCGAGCTCAGATCGAGACGCACACCATCGATGGCATCCCCCAGCCTCAGGGTCGCATCCCAGGTCGCGCGGCCGTCCAGATACGGCTGCAGGGCGGGTATCTCCTCCAGCCACGGTTCCAGCGGCTGGGGGCCATGGGCGCGAATCGTGGCCTCCTCGCCGTTCAGCGGCCAGTCGGCGCTGATATTGATCCACTCCCCATGGACTCGTGCCTGTACATCATCGGCCCATACCCGGTCGTGGGTATCAAAATGCACCGCACCCTCCACGGCCTCGAAGCCGGTCGGCCAGCCGGCGACCTCGGCCCGCGTTCGCAGCAGGTCCAGCCGCCCCTGCACACGGACGTCCTGCAGGCGGTCCTCGTCGAGCGGCAGGGTGATGCCCAGGGCCAGACGCGTGGGTCCCTCCAGTGTTGCCGCATCGCGGATCTCGGCGGCGTCTTCCAGCAACCCGGCCTGCCGCAGATACAGCATCAGGTCCTGTGCGGTGCCGTCGGCCGTCCCTTCGATCTCCAGGACCGGGGTGTCCATCATGTCGTCGATCCACACCTCGGTGCCGTGGACCGCCGTATCGAGGATGAGTCCCGAGACATCGGTCGCGCGGAAACTCGCGTTGTGGAACAGCAACCGCCCGCGCAGGTCCTCCGCCACCGGCCAGCCGGGCTCGTAATCGAGCAGGCCTTCCTCGATATCCGCCCACAGGTCGAACACACCCGACTGATCCGTGAACGGGAAGTCGCGGCCGCGGCCGCGATAGACCATACCGCCCCCGTCGGAGACCCCCGTCTGGATGCTCTCCGCCAGCCACTGGTAGGTATTGGACGGCAACAAATGAATGGGCAGATAACGCTGGGTGTAGTCTCCGTCGGCACGCAGGATATCCAGCGCCAGGTCCACGCGCGGGCCCGACTCGTGCCCGTCGAACAACAGCCGCATGCGGCCACGGGCAGCCGCGTGCTCGTTCGCGACATCGAGCCCTTCCCCGGCGATGCGCCAGTCACCGGCCTCGTTGCGCTCGGCCCGCAGCCGCCCGCGCACCGTCTCGATCCACAGGGGGTCGTCAAACAGGGTGGGCATCTCGAAGCGCACATTGCGGCTGGCGAGGTCGAGCTCCAACCCGCCCTCGCGCCAGGAGACCTCCCCGTCGACCCCCTGCACGCCCGGCCCGTAATCGCCCGCATGCCATTGCAGATCGCGCAGTTGCGCCAGCCCCTCTACCGGCTCCAGACGTTCCCCGTCATGCCGTGCCCGCACCCAGGCATCGCCGAGCCGTCCGCGCGGGCGCACCTCGCGCAGGGGGTCGGCCAGCTCGGGCGCGCGCTGCTCCACCAGGAACAGCAGAGGTGCATAGGGTTCCACCTCCAGGTCCCGCGCCGCGAGTTCCAGCGCCTCGACAATCACCGCCTCGGGTTCCCCCCCGAGGGTATAGCGCAGGCGCAGATCGCCCGACCCCGGGCGCGTGGCGGTCCAGTTGGATTCATGGGCGGCGCCACGCACCCGCCAGTCGAAGCGATGACCAAAGGCGCCCCCCGGTTCGCCCCCGGCTCCGTCCAGCTGGGTGTCGTGCTCGCCGCGCAGCGCGACCACACGGCCATCGTCGATCTCGCCCCAAAGACGCAGGGCGGTCGTGCCGGGGGGTGGCTCCCAGCCCAGACGCACCAGCCAGGGAGACCAGGCCCCCAGTGCCACCGGTTGGGTATCGAGGAAGAAACGCGCGTCGCGGGCGGTCGCGTCCGGCACCTCCACCCCCAGGATGAAGTCACCGTCGGCCGCCCCCTGCATGGCGCCGTCGAGAAAAACGCGCAGCCGGCTCCGGGCATCCGTCCGCACGGCCAGTCGGCGCACATCCAGGACCGACTCCAGCCCCGCCCCGCGGTCCTCCCAGGTAATGCGCACCTCACTCGCTTCGAGGTCCGGCCAGCGCTCCACCGGGACCTCCAGCAAGGCGCCATCGCCCAGCCCCACGTCGTAGCCGTGCACATGAATCGCGCCATCAGCCTCGCGGACCACCCGGACCTCGGTGCCGGACACTTCGACCTGCATCGACGGAAAACGACTTCGCAGCGTCGCACCGGCGCTGAGTGACAGGCGCAGACGTTCGAGATGCAGCGGTTCCTCGCCAGACAGGTCAACACTCACGCCCCGGGCAACCAGCGCCGGCGACCAGCCGGACCAGCCCAGATCGATCTCGTCCGTGCGAACGGGATAGCCCAGCTGCGTGCTGGCAGTGGTCTCCACCCACTCGTCCAGCCCGTCCCAGTGGGCCACCGTCAGGCGCAGGGCCAGCAAGGCAACCGCGGTCACCGCAATCAGCAGCAGGAGGACGCCAACAACGATACGAACGGAGTGTGACAGGGCTCTCATTTCAGCCCCGACCGGCCGCAACACCGCCGGCCCGGTGTGCCGGGACCCCTGCGCTGTCTGGGCCCGTGCATCGTTGTCACGCCGTCCGTTTCCTCCTCCGTTCCTGGCTGGGGGCTCGTTTACCCAGCGTTTCCCTGGCTAGAACAAAACCACCTAGATGAAAACCACGTCGAACTGCTCCTGGGTATATAGCGTCTCCACCTGGAAACGGATCGGGATACCGACAAAGCTCTGGAGCTCCGCCAGGCTCGCCGATTCCTCGTCCAGAAGCAGGTCGATCACGTTCTGCGAGGCGAGCACGCGCAGTTCGCGCGCGTCGTACTGACGTACCTCGCGCAGGATCTCGCGAAACAGCTCGTAGCAAACGGTCTCGGCCGACTTCAGATAGCCACGCCCCGCACAGGTTGGACACGGTTCGCAGAGCTGGTGTTCCAGGCTCTCGCGCGTTCGCTTGCGCGTCATCTCCACCAGCCCCAGTGGCGAGACATCGCAGATCTGCGTCTTCACGTGATCGCGTTCGAGCGCCTTCTCCAGCGCGCGGATCACCTGGCGCTTGTGCTCGTCGTCCTGCATGTCGATGAAATCGATGATGATGATCCCGCCGAGATTGCGCAGGCGCAGCTGGCGCCCGATCGCCTGGGCCGCCTCGAGATTCGTCTTGAAGATCGTCTCTTCCAGCTTGCGATGCCCAACGAAGCCGCCAGTGTTGATATCCACCGTGGTCATCGCCTCGGTCTGGTCGAAGATCAGGTAGCCCCCGGACTTCAGCTCGACCTTGCGCTCCAGCGCCCGCTGGATCTCCTCCTCGACATTGAACAGATCGAAGATCGGGCGCTCGCCGGGGTAATGCTCGATCCGCCCCACCAGCTCCGGGAGGTACTGTGCGACGAACTCGCAGACCTTCTGATAGGTCTCGCGCGAATCGATGCGGATGCGCTCGATCTCGACCCCGACCATGTCACGCAGGATGCGCAGCACCAGCGGCAGGTCGGCGTAGACCTCCTCCCCCGCGCTGGCCTCGGCAGCGGCGATCTGGATGCTGTCCCAGACCTTTTTAAGGAAGGCCGTGTCGTTTTCCAGGGCCTCGTCGTCCACCAGCTCCGCCGCGGTGCGCACAATGAAGCCATGCTGCGGGGCGATCTCGTCGCGCAGGGCCTCCACCTTCTCGCGCAGACGGCTGCGCGAGCCCTCGTCCTCGATGCGCGTGGATACGCCGACATTGCTCTGATTCGGCATCAGTACCAGATGGCGGGACGGCACGGTGATGTAAGTCGTCAGCCGGGCACCCTTGGAGCCCAGCGGGTCCTTGATCACCTGCACCAGCACATCCTGGCCTTCGCGCAGCAACTCGCGGATGGTCTCGGCACGGCCGGAACCATTGCCGCCGCCGTTTCCCGACCCATTGCCCGACCCATTGCTCGACCCTGGGCCATTAAGCTCTTCACGCTCCACCGGTGCCACGTCGGAGGCATGCAGGAAGGCCGTCCGATCCAGGCCGATGTCCACGAAGGCCGCATCCATGCCCGGGAGCACGCGCACGACACGACCCTTGTAGATATTGCCGACGATGCCGCGCCGACGGGTTCGTTCCAGATGCAGTTCGGTCAGAACGCCGTTGTCGACCAGGGCCACGCGGCTTTCCTGGGGAGTGACGTTCATCAGGATTTCGGTACCGGTCATGCTGGGTTTTTCTTCTTGTTGTTGTGAATGTACAGATCGCGCCGACCTCCCGCGCAGGCGTGGGACGCCGGCGCGACGGGGCTACTTGGAGTCGGCTTCGGCGGGCTCGGGCGTTGCGGCCTGCTGCTCCGCCTCGCGCCTGGCCTCGAGCTTGTCGGTGCGCGGCCAGGACTTGATCACCGCATGCACCAGAGTCGCCAGCGGGATCGCAAAGAACACCCCCCACAGCCCCCAGATGCCACCGAACACGAATACCGCCGCGATGATCGCGACCGGGTGCAGATTGACCACCTCGGAGAACAGCAGCGGGACGAGGACATTGCCGTCCAGGAACTGGATCACCCCGTAGGCGATCAGCAACCACGCAAACTCGCTGGACAACCCGAACTGGAAGTAGGCCACCGCGGCCACCGGGATCGTCACCACCGCTGCCCCGATATACGGGATGATCACCGAGATGCCGACCATGAACGACAACAGCACGGCGTACTCCAGCCCGAACCAGTTGAAGGTCAGGAAGCTCACCGCCCAGACGATCAGGATCTCGATGAACTTGCCGCGCACGTAGCTGGCGATCTTCACGTTGACCTCGCGCCACACCTCGCTGGCCAGATGCGAGTCGCGCGGCATGAAGCTGCGCACCCAGTCGAGGATCAGGTCGCGGTCCTTCAGCATGAAAAAGACCATCAGCGGCACCACGATCAGGTAGATCACGACATCCACCAGATGCCGGGCGCTGGCCAGCGAGAACGAGACGACGCGTTGTCCCAGCATGGTGGCCTCGGCCTGGATGGCGCCCATCAGGTCGCGCACCTGCTCGTCCGTAATCAGTTGCGGATATCGCTCGGGCAGCTGCAGGAGCAGCGCCTGCCCCTCGCGGATCATGCCCGGCAGTTCGCGCACCAGCTGCGTCACCTGGGCCGACATCAGCGGCACGACACTAAAGAGGGCAGCCACCGTCAGCGCCAGGAAAGCGATCAGCACGATCGTGACCGCCAGCAGGCGTGGAACATGCAGGCGTATCAGCTTCTGCACCGCCCCCTCCAGCAGGTAGGCGATGATCAGCGAGGCCAGCAGCGGGGCAAGAATGCGTCCGGCGAAGACGATGATGAGGAACCCCGCCAGCAGCAGGAACGCCAGGATCACCACCTGGGGGTCGGTGAAGTGCCGCCGGTACCACTCGCGCAGGACGTCGATCATCGACTGGCATCCCCGTTTGTCGCGTCTGCGGACGCCTGGGAGGACCCATCCTTACGCGTCGGGTCTTCGGCCACCACCTTTTCGTAGTGGGTCTGGAACACGACCTCCAGCTCGTCGATCACCTCCACCGCCGAACGCCCCTGCATCACATGCTGGGCCATCAGCGCCGAGGTCTCGTTGAGCAGCTTGGAGCGATCCAGCATGTGATAGGTCGCCGACAGCCGGCGCATCGCCTTGATCACCGATTCGTTCTCCGGGCGCGGGATCGGCTCCGGCTCGGGCACCGGTTCCGGCGCCGGGGCCGGCGACTCCTGCTCGAGGAAACGCGCGAACTTCAGCAGGCTGGCCTGATCCTCGGGCGACAGGCGTGACGCGATCTCGGCCAGCTCGCGCGCCGGGTCGTCCTTTTTCTTCTTGCCACGGGTCAGGGCGGAGGCGACGTCGCCCCCGCCCAGCCCGCCCGGACTGCCCATCGGAGGGAGCATGCCTATTCGTTCTCGATCTTGAGGCTGAACACGGGCATCTTGCGCCGCTCCTGCATCAGGCCGAGCTCCTTGACCAGGGCAACGATCACGTCCTCGGTGACCTTCTGCATGTCACCCCACTCCATGCGCGCCTCGCCCAGCAACTCGCCCATGTTCGGCGGCGGATTGTGCTTGGCCTCCATGATGATGTCTTCGAGCATGCCCGGCTTCATTTCCGGACGGAACAGCAGGCCGTAGGTCAGCTTGTCCGGCCGGATTGCCAACCAGTCACCGTCGTCGTCCACCAGGACTGGCTCCAGCCCCTCCGGCAGATCCACGCGGCCGTTGACCAGCTGCAGTACGCGGCGCCCGTCCAGGGCCTCGGCCAGATCGTCGCCCTCGCCGGCCGCGGTCTTGTGCGCGGTCACGAAACGGGCCCGGTACATCGGGTCCTCATGCGCGGTGCCACCGGCCTGTTCGGCCACCAGCAGCCCGCCCATGCCCAGCCCGACCACCGGGCGCTGCGACCGGCGGAAGATATCAATCAGCGCCAGCTCGTCGGGGACCTGCGGGTTTTCTTCGTGGTCCGCGGTCGGCCAGGCGCCACCCAGCAGCCACAGGCCGTCGAACTGGGCCGCCGACCCGGGGAGGTCCTGGCCGACAAAGGGCCGGTAGTAGGAAAAGCCGATATCGCGCTTCTCGAGCTGCGATTCGATCAGGCCGAGAAACTCGGAATAACTATGCTGCACTACGCAGTAATTCTTCATGTCGCGTCTTCTATTCGATTGGATTCTGTGTTCGCGGGGGCACCCTCGGCCGCGCCGGGCCCCAGGCCCGTGCAGTAACCACGCAGGAACTGCATCAGCACCTCCAGCGTCGGGACACGGAACTGCTGGCGCGCATGCACCAGCGAGATCGGGCGTTCCAGCGGCGGGTCCAGCGGGATCGCCGCCAGCTCGCCCAGCGTCAGTTCCTTGGCGACCACGGCCTCGGACAGTACCGACACGCCCATGCCCGCCGCCACGGCGCCCTTGATGGCCTCGGGGCTGCCGAGTTCCATACACCCGCGCAGGGTATTGCGGTCGTAACCGGACCGCCCAAGGTACTCCATGATGACCTCGCGGGTCCCGGAACCCTCCTCGCGGCATATGAATGGCTGCTCGACGAACTCCGCCACCCGCACACTCTTGCGGCTGGCCAGTTCGTGCTCCGGCGGCACAATCAGGCGCAACTGGTCCACCGTGCAGGGCTGTACCAGCAGGGTGCGATGGCTCACCGGCGCCTCGACAATCCCCAGATCGACACTGCCCTCTTCAACCATCGCGACGACATTCTCGGTGTTGCCGACACGCAGCCGGATACCGATATCCGGGTGTGCCCGCCGGAAGGCCCCGAGCAAGGCCGGCAGCATGTACTCGGCCACCGTCATGCTCGCGCCGATCACGATCGCCCCGCCGTCGGCGCCCTTGAGCTCGCGCAGCGCGGCCTCGAGTTCGCCGTAGGTATCGAAGATGCGCTCGGCATAGCGCTGCACCAGACGCCCGGCCTCGGTCAGGGTCACCCGATTGTGGTTACGGTCGAACAGCCGTGTCTCCAGCTGCTCCTCCAGCTGGCGCACCTGGAAGGTGACCGCCGGCTGGGTCATGTGCAGGACCTCGGCCGCCCTGGTGAAGGACAGCAGGCGCGCCACCGTAAGAAAGACCTGCAAGCGTCGATCGGCCATGCACCACTCCGCAACCCGTACGATTCGGCATGCTACCAAGCCACTCGCAAGGGGGACAGCCAGAGGCACGCCGATGAACGACTGGCACCAACCAGCGACCGAGGAATGAACTCACCAGTCTCGCGGGAATCAATCTATAAAGAGGGACAAGCTGGCAAAACTCATTCCACCAAGGAACGCGCATGGAGCGGCTTTCGGAGTTTGACCGACCCTGGCGTCCCGAATCCTGGTTGGGGGTGACCGGCGCCTGGCGCCTGACCGGCGTGGGGCTGGTCCTGATCCTGATGGCCGGCGTCACACTACTGGTCTATCAGACCGGCGGCACCAGCACCGCCTATCTCAACTTCGTCCTGATCCCGGTACTGCTGGGCGCCGCCCTGATGGGCCTGTGGGGCGGGCTGGCCTTCGGCCTGCTGGCCGGGCTACTGCTGGGGCCGTTCATGCCCCTGAATGTGGACGAGGGGATCGCCCAGCCGACCCTCAACTGGCTGACCCGTGCCGGGATCTATCTGGTGCTGGGCGGGTTCAGCGGGTGGCTTTTCTCCCAGCTGCGCCAGCACGCGGCGCGGCTGCTCGATCAGGCCTACCACAACCCTGTGACCGGCCTGCCCAACCGCGAGTCATTGGAACAGCATATCCGCCATTTGATGGCCCAGGCGGAGGGCTCGGAGCAGCCCGCGACCCGGGTATTCGTGATCAGCCTGCAAATGGATAACTATGCGGACACGATCAGCGCCCTGGGCTTCGCCGCGGAGAGACCCCTGCTGATGGGGATTGCCGAACGCCTGCAGGCAGTCGCCGGGAGCCCGGACACCCTCGTCTACCATATCCACGACGATCACTTCGCCTTGCTGCTGCCTCACCGCAGCCGCCAGGAGTGCCTGGCCACCACACAGGAGGCCGTGGAAGAGTTGCAGGCGCCGTTCGAGGTACTCGGGCTGCCGGTCTACGTCGGGGCCCACGCCGGGGTGTCCTCGTTTCCGTTCCACGAACAAGACGACCCGCAAAGCCTGCTGACCAAGGCCTGGATGGCGATGCACGAAGCCAGTCAGTCGGGCCGGCGCTACCGCACCTACGACCGGCGCAGCAACGACGCCGGGCGCCAGACCGTGGAGCTGCTGGGGGAACTCCAAAGCGCCCTGGAGGACGACCAGTTCCAGTTGCACTACCAGCCCAAGGTGACCCTGCGGCATGGCGAACTGTGTGGCTTCGAGGCCCTGTTGCGCTGGCAACACCCGCATCGGGGACAGGTACCGCCGGACCGATTCATTGCACAAACCGAGCGCACCGGCCTCATTCATGCCCTGACGCTCAAGGTGCTGGACCTGGCGATCGCCGACCTCCTTGTGCTGCGCGAACAAGGCATCCAGGCCCCGGTCAGCATCAATGTCTCGGCGCGCAATTTCCTCGATCCCGACTTTGCCCAAACCATTATCGAGCGCATAGAAGCCGCTGGTCTCCCGGCCTGCGCGCTGGAGATCGAATTCACCGAGACGGCCCTGATGGCCGACCCCGATCAAGTCATCGAGGCCCTGCGGCGTCTGACCGAGCGCGGGCTGGCGCTCTCCATCGACGACTTCGGCACTGGATATTCCTCTCTTGCCTACCTTAGGCGACTCCCGGTGACGACCCTCAAAGTCGACCAGACCTTCGTGTCCCACATGGCCACACAGAGGGTGGACGAGCAGATCACCCGCGCGGCTGTGGGCCTCGCGCACGACCTTGGCCTGAAGGTGGTGGCCGAAGGCGCGGAAGACAGCCAGACCCTCGCCATGCTGCGCGAACTGGGCTGCGACGCCGTCCAGGGCTTCGGGGTCGCCCGCCCCATGCCCTTCAACGAGACACTGCAATGGGCACGCCATCAGACGATCGAGCCCTCGTTGCAGCGCGAGTGCGCACTGGAACAGGACGATCCGTGATGATCTTGCGCCGAGCCGCCGACTAGGCTAAGATCCGCCGTCTTTTGCTAGACCCAATTTCCGGAGTCCCCGAGATGGCCCGAGTATGTCAGGTGACCGGCAAGCGCCCGGCGACTGGTAACAACGTATCCCACGCCCACCGCAAGACGCGGCGGCGTTTCCTGCCTAATCTGCACACCCACCGCTTCTGGGTGGAGAGCGAGAACCGCTTCGTGCGGCTGCGCGTGAGCAGCAAGGGCATGCGGATCATCGACAAGCTGGGCATCGATGCGGTGCTCGCGGACTGCCGCGCCCGCGGCGAAAAGGTGTAAGGAGCTACCCATGGCAGCGAAGAGCGCACGCGACAAGATCCGCCTGGTGTCCTCCGCCGGCACCGGCCACTTCTACACCACGTCGAAGAACAAGCGGAACATGCCCGAAAAGATGGAGATCAAGAAGTTTGATCCGGTCATCCGCAAGCACGTGATGTACAAGGAAGCCAAGATCAAGTAATGCCTGCCCGGCGCGAGAGCGCCTGATGGCAGATCAAAAAGCCCGGCTTGGCCGGGCTTTTTTATTGCTTGTAGTCTCGAGTGGGCAAACCATCACGGACACCACTCAGTCGGAACCCTATCCTTCTCCAGCACCTTCCTGTTGCGACGCCGTCTCGGCCCAGCGCACCATCATGCGGCCCCACTGATGGGCAGTAGACGGGTCCAGTTCTATCTTGGTGTAGCGGCCGCCATCGCGGATAATGACCCTCAGGAGAGGGATTCCCGAGTCGTGCAGGATCTGCCGCAACTCCACGACCTCACCAAACGGCGCATCAATGGACTCCATGATGTGTACGCTCTCTCCCGGGCCGGCCACACGCAGATCGGGCCGCCTCTTTCATCAACTGGCAAAGCGCAAGCATGCACCCTATTTTTGTCGGCCGGCAACCCATCTTCGATGCGCACGAGCGCCTGGTCGGTTTCGAACTCCTCTTTCGCGCCGGACATCGTAGCGAAGCCTCGGTGACCAATGGCGACGAAGCCACCTCGGACCTGCTGCGAAGCGCGTTCGTGGATATCGGCCTGCCCCATCTGGTCGGTCCGCACCTGGCCTTCGTCAACCTGACACGGTCCTTTCTCGACGACGACATCATCACCGGCCTGCCCCCCAATCAGGTGGTCCTGGAAATCCTCGAGGATATCGAGATCGATTCCGAGGTCGTCGCCGCGGTGCAAAGGCTGAAGCAGCGAGGTTTTCGCATCGCCCTGGATGACTACCAGTTTCAGGTCCACCACTCGCCGCTGGTGGCGCTGGCGGACATCGTCAAACTCGATGTACTGGCCCTTTCCACCGAGGCACTGGCACGCGAGGTCGAGACGCTGCGCACGTTCGGCGTGGAGCTGCTGGCAGAGAAGGTCGAAACCGCCGAGTGCTACCACCACTGCCAGCAACTGGGTTTTCGCTACTTCCAGGGCTACCACCTGTCGCACCCGCACGTAATCGAAGGCCAGCGCCTGGAGAGCCTGGAAGTCGCGCTACTGAAGCTGCTGAAGACGCTGCAGGACTCCGATCCCGAACCATCGGAACTGGAACGCCTTATTGGCGCCGAACCCGATCTGGCCGCGCAGATCCTGCGCATCGCCAACAGTCCCGCTTACCGCGGCGAACAGCCCGCGGAGGACCTGGCTTCGGCGATCGATCGTCTGGGGCAGGGGCGCATCCGCCGCATCGGGATGCTGCTGGTTCTCAACAATGCGGCCGGACCCTCGGCTGCGGTCGAGCAGGTCATGATTCGAGCCCGCATGGGGATGCTTCTGGCCCGGGCGTGCAATCTGACGGCCTCGGAGTGCGAGTGTCACTTTTCGCTGGGGATGCTCTCCGGACTGGACCGCGTGCTGGGCATCCCGCTGCGTCGCATCCTGAACGAACTGCGCCTGGCGCCGGAGGTGGAACAGGCGCTGATTGAACACAAAGGCCTGCTGGCCCCATGGCTGGCGACCATCGAGGCATTCGAGGGGCCCGCAAACCCGCCCCCCGCCGGAGAATCCCCGGTAGCACCGCAGGTTGCCAGCCGGCTCTATCTGGAATCGGTACGCTGGACCGAGGACATACTCGATTCGCTGTCCAGGACCTGACTGATGGCACCCCACCTGCACAACCGGCTCGTCTCGCCCGGGACGACGCTCCCGGACGGCCTCCACGTGCGGCTGGACGCAAGCGCGGGCGTCCATGCCGGGGGCGGTCGGATCGAGGTCGTCCCGGGTCTCGAGGCCCTGCCTCCGGATCTCTATATCGAGCACTGGTGGGGAGACGGCCCTGCGCGGCCTGCCAGCGCCGGCCCCCTGCATCTGCTGGAGTTCGACGACGTACTGCTCGCCGCCTGGCAGGGCCCGGACTGTCCCCTGCGCGAACAAACCGAGCATGCCTACCGTCAGCTCCTGAATGCCTGCCGGCAACGGGGTTTCGAGCATCCGGCGCGCATCTGGAACTATTTCTCCGACATCCACGGTGACGAACAGGGCCAGGAACGCTACCAGGCCTTCTGTATCGGGCGCGCCGAGGCGCTGGAGGCGCTCGAGGTCCCGCTGGGCAGCATGCCTGCGGCCACCGCAGTCGGCACCCGGCAACCGGGTCTGTTCGTCTACCTGATTGCCACCCGCGCCCCTGCCCGTGCGATCGAGAATCCGCGCCAGGTCAGTGCCTACCACTACCCGGAACGCTACAGCCCGAGAAGCCCGGCCTTTGCCCGCGCCACGCTGCTGCTGACCGCGACCGGACCCATGCTGATGGTCTCCGGCACGGCCAGTATCGTCGGTCACGAAAGCCGCCATCCCGACGATGTGGTGGCCCAGGCGCGCGAGACGGTGACCAACCTCCAGGCCCTGCACGACACGGCGGGGCGCGAGCTCCCCGGTCCTTCGTGGTTGCGGGTCTACCTGCGGCGCCCCAAAGATCGCGCCGCCGTCGCGGGGGTGATCGCCGAACATTACAAGGCGATGAAGCCGGGCCCTGTAATCCAGTGGGCCCGAGGCGACATCTGCCGGCCAGAACTCCTGCTCGAGATCGAGGGCGTGCATGCCTGAGCTCCCCGAGGTCGAGACCACCCGGCGAGGCCTGGCACCCTTGTTAGAGGGCCAGACGATCAACCGGCTCGAGGTACGCAACGGACGCCTGCGCTGGCCGGTGCCGGAAGATCTGCCCGAGCGCCTGGCCGGGGCCCGTATTACCGCATTGACGCGCCGCGCCAAATACCTGCTGCTGACCACAGATCGTGGTGGGGCGCTGCTTCATCTCGGGATGTCCGGCTCGCTACGCCACTGCACACCTGATGTCCCGCTGCGCACACACGACCACCTGATCCTGCATCTGACGAATCGCTCGCAGGTGCGCTTTCATGATCCACGCCGCTTCGGGTGCTGCCTGCCGCTGCCGGAGACCGGCGAGGCACACTCCCTGCTGGCCGCCCTGGGGCCGGAACCCCTGGACGCCATATTTGACGGCGACTACCTGTTCCGCCGCAGCCGCGGGCGACGTGGCCCGGTCAAGGCCTTCATCATGGATCAGGATATCGTGGTCGGCGTGGGCAACATCTATGCGACCGAGGCGCTGTTCCTGGCCGGGATCCGTCCGGGGCGGGCCGCCGGGCGCGTGACCCGGGCGGAATATGGACGACTGGCCGGATTCATCCGCACGGTGCTGGGCGCGGCGATCGAACAAGGCGGTACGACCCTGCGCGACTTCCTGCGCGAGGACGGGACCCACGGGTATTTTCGCCAGTCACTGCGGGTCTACGGACGCGCCGGAGAGCCGTGCCTGGAGTGTGCGACGCCGCTGCGCAACCGACGTATCGGGCAGCGCGCCTCGGCGTACTGCCCGACCTGCCAACGGTAGCGAGCCGCGCACGCACGGGCATCGCCTGGAAAACGCTGCTACCCGCGCTGACGCGCGATCCGCAGCACATCCGGCAGACGCCGCAGGCCTCGCATGATCTGGGCCAGGTGCTGGCGATCGCTGACGGTCAGCAGGAAGGTCATCGCGGTGGAGTGGCCGTCCTGCTCGTTGAACGAGATGTGCTCGATATTCGAGCCGTGATCGGCGATCACGGCCGCCATGTCGGCCAGCGCACCACGCCGATTGGCGGTACGGGTGCGCACCGCCGCGGTGAACTGCAGCTCCGGCTCGTGCGACCATTCGAGCGCGATTGTCTTGTCCGCCCGGTCACGGCTCTCGTGCAGCACGTTACGACAGCTCTCCCGATGCACGACCAGCCCGCGCCCCGCGCTCAGCTGGCCGATAATCGGGTCGCCGGGGATCGGGTGGCAACAGCGGGCATAGTTCAGCACCAGCCCCTCGGTACCCTTGACCGCCAGCGTGGTCTGGGTGGTGTTGTCGGTGTCCGCGCTCTCCTTGCCCACCATCTGGCGTGCGACCAGCGAGGCCATGCGGTTGCCCAGCCCGATATCCACCAGCAGGCTGTCCAGGTCCTGTAGCTGCATCGCGTCGAGCAGCTGATCCAGGCGCGCCGGCGAGATCTGCTTGAGCGAGGTATCCAGCGCGCTGAGGGCCTTCTCCAGCAGACGCTCGCCAAGGGCACGGGCCTCGTCCGACTGCATCGACTTCAGGCAATGCCGGATGCCGGAGCGGGCCTTGCCGGTGACAACGAAGGACAGCCAGGCAGGGTTCGGGCGCGCGCCCGGAGCGGTGACGATCTCTACCGTCTGTCCGCTTTGCAGGCGCACCGAAAGCGGTGCCAGCTGGCGATCGATCTTCGCCGCCACGCAGCGGTTGCCGACGTCGGAGTGCACCGCGTAGGCAAAATCGATCGGCGTCGCATCGCGCGGGAGAACCAGGATGTCGCCCTCGGGGGTGAAGGTGTAGACCTCGTCCGGGAACAGGTCGACCTTCACGTTTTCCAGGAACTCGATGGAGTTGCCGACGCTGTTCTGGATCTCCAGTACATCCTTCAGCCACTCGCGGGCCCGGCTCTGCGCGGTGCGTGCGGACTCGCCCCCGGCCTTGTACTGCCAGTGCGCGGCGATCCCGCTCTCGGCCACGCGATCCATCTCGGTGGAACGGATCTGCACCTCGATCGGGATGGCCTGCGGGCCGAACAGGATGGTATGCAGCGACTGGTAGCCGTTCGACTTCGGGATCGCGATGTAGTCCTTGAAGCGCCCCGGCACCGGCTTGTAGAGGTTGTGCACCACGCCCAGCGAGCGATAGCAGGTGTCGACGTCGTCGACAATGATGCGGATGGCGAAGACGTCGAACACCTCCTCGAACGAGTGGTGCTTGTCGCGCATCTTGCGATAGATGCTGTACAGGCTCTTTTCGCGCCCGGAGATGCGCCCGACGATCCCGGCCGCCTCCATGCGCGAACAGATCGCCTGTTCGATGTTCTTCATCGGCTCGCGCCGGTTGCCCCCGGCCCGCTGCACAGCGCGTTCCAGTACCGCGGCGCGCCAGGGGTGCTTGGCGGAAAACCCGAGTTGCTCCAGCTCGCGACGGATCGCATTCATCCCCAGGCGCTGGGCGATCGGCGCGTAGATCTCCAGGGTTTCCTTGGCGATGCGGCGGCGCTTGTCCGGGCGCATCACGCCCAGGGTGCGCATGTTGTGCAGGCGGTCGGCCAGCTTGATCAGGATCACCCGGATATCGCGGGTGATCGCCAGCATCATCTTGCGGAAATTCTCCGCCTGCGCCTCGGCCTTGGACTGGAACTGCAGGTGGGTCAGCTTGGAGACACCATCGACCAGCTCGGCCACTTCCTCGCCGAACTCGGCGTGGATGCGGTCCTTGCTGGTGGCGGTATCCTCCATGACGTCATGGAGGATCGCGGCGCAGATGGCCTTGTGGTCCATCCGCATCTCGGCCATGGTCCGGGCCACGGCCAGGGGGTGGTAGATATACGGCTCGCCGGTCTTGCGGGTCTGGCCTTCGTGGGCCTCCGCGCCCAGGAGATAGGCGCGATAGACCTCCTCGACTTCGTCCGGCTCGAGATAGGACTCAAGCTCGGAACACAGATCGCTGATCAGGAATCGGGTCGAGTCACCGGGAACCGGCGATGCGGCCCCGGGCGCGGCTGGCTGCCCAGCGGCCATGAGTTATCGATCCCTAGCGTTCGTCGGCTTCCAGCTGCTCCAGATGGCGGATCGTGCTGAAGTCCAGCATCTGGTTCTGGGGCCGTTCATCGTGTTCGTCGAACACCTCGGTGCCGACCAGCCCCTCGGCGATCTCGCGCAGGGCGATAACCGTGGGCTTGTCGTTGTCCTCGGATACACGGGGCTCCTTGCCGTGTGCGATATGACGGGCCCGGCGGGCCGCCATCAGCACCAGTTCGAAGCGATTGTCCACTTTTTCGAGGCAGTCCTCGACGGTGACGCGTGCCATGGGTACTCCGGTTATGAGTCGTTAATACTGCATGTTACGCCGTGCCCGGCGTACTCGCCAACAGATTCCGTATCGTCGATGCGGAACGTATCTCCTGCTCCACCGTGCGCAGACGGTTGGAGCGGAAGATGCTGGCCAGGTCACTGACCGCCCGCTCGAAATTCGAGTTGACGACCGTGTAGTCATATTCGCGGAAATGCGTGCAATCGGACTCCGCGTCGCGCAGGCGCCGCTGGATGACCTCTTCGCTGTCCTGCCCCCGCCCGCGCAGGCGCCGCTCCAGCTCGTCGCGCGACGGCGGCAGGATGAAGATCGAATGCGCATCCGGCACCGCCGCGCGCACCTGGCGCGCACCCTGCCAGTCAATCTCCAGGATCACGTCCATGCCGGCATCCAGGCGCTCTTCGACGCTGGCGCGTGCGGTGCCATAGAAGTTGTCGAACACCTTCGCGTGTTCCAGCAGCTGGCCGTCCTCGATCATGCCGAGAAATTCCTCGGCCGAGACGAAGTGATAGTGCTCGCCGTTCACCTCGCCGGCGCGCGGCTTGCGCGTCGTATGCGAGACGGAGACCTCGACCTGCTCCACGCGCTCGAGCAAAGCGGCGACCAGGCTGGTCTTGCCTGCGCCCGATGGCGCGGAAACGATATAGAGGGTGCCGCGAACGGCCTGGGAAGTGGCGGTCATGAACGCGTCCGCAGGAGCAGAACAGGAATGGAATCATCGGCTGGCTGCCGGCCAGAAACGACCCGGCATACCAGGGAAATAGAGTTGGTCGGAGTGAAAGGATTCGAACCTTCGACCCCTGCCTCCCGAAGGCAGTGCTCTACCAAGCTGAGCTACACTCCGAACCGAGCCCGCTATTATGCCGAGCCAATCCGGGCGTGTCCATGCCCCAGGGAGACACTGATCAATGGAACTGGTGATCCGGGCAATGTCACGCGCCTGCGCGGCCGCATAATGCACCGCGCACCGGGCCCGAACGGTCAGTGATCGCGACCCACCGCGAAGCGTGCGAGGTCGATCAGGGCCTGGCGGTGTGGCGACTCCGGGAGCACGGACGCCGCGGCAATCGCCGCCTCGGTCTCCGCGGCCGCGCGTTCGCGGGCATAGTCCAGGGCCCCGGTGGCATGAACGATCTCGAGTACCGCATCCACCTGCTCGCGCCCGCCGTCTTCGATCGCCTGACGCACAACGGTCTGCTGCTCCGGCGTACCGACCCGGATCGCCTGGATCAGCGGCAGGGTCGGCTTGCCCTCGGCCAGGTCATCGCCCATGCGCTTGCCGGTCACGGCATCGTCGGAAGAGTAGTCGAGCACATCGTCGATCAGCTGGAAGGCGGTGCCCAGATGCATGCCGTAGCGCGCGAGCGACTCTTCCTCGGCCCGCGGGCGCTCGCCAAGGATGGCGCCCAGCTGGCAGGCGGCCTCGAACAGCTTGGCCGTCTTCGACTGGATCACGTTCATGTAGCGAGCCTCGTCGACATCGGCGTCGTGGCAGTTCATCAACTGCATCACCTCGCCCTCGGCGATCACGTTGGTCGCATGGGCCAGGATCTCCATCACCCGCATCGAGCCGACCTCGACCATCATCTCGAACGCGCGCGAGTAGAGAAAATCGCCGACCAGCACCGCGGCCTCGTTACCAAAGATGTGGTTCGCGGTCTCGTTGCCCCGGCGCATCTCGGAGGCATCGACCACGTCGTCATGCAGCAGGGTCGCCGTGTGGATAAACTCCACCACCGCGGCCAGCACCACCGGCTCCTCGCCCTCGACCGCGCAGGCGCGTGCCGACAGGGTCGCCAGCAGGGGCCGCAGGCGCTTCCCCCCGGAGTGGATAATGTAGTGGCCCAGCTGGTTGATCAGCACAACCGGCGAACTGAGCCGGTCACGGATGCACTGGTCGACCGCCTGCATGTCGTCTGCAGCCAGCTCTCGGATTGCGTTGATGGACATGCGGGTAGGCGCGCCAGTATGAGGAAGTTGGTAGGCGCTGGCATGCTAGGAAGGCCCCGGTGGGGTGTCAAGCGCGCACCACCGCCGGGCATTGACCCGAAGGCGACTCGCTGCTAGCATTTCCGCCCTTTCGCGAGACCGGTCTTTCAGTTCCAGACTTGACGGGCCGGTCCACACAGGTATCGCAACGGAGTCCCAGGGAAATGTACGCGATCATCGCAACAGGTGGTAAACAGTACCGCGTCGCCGAAGGTGACGTGATCCGCATCGAAAAGCTTGAGGCCGAAGCCGGCTCCGAGGTCGAGTTCGACCAGGTGCTGATGGTCGGTTCGGGCGACGATGTTCGCGTCGGGGCCCCGCTGGTCGACGGCGGCAAGGTGACCGCCAAGGTCGAAGACCACGGCCGGGCCAAGAAGGTCCACATCATGAAATTCCGGCGCCGCAAGCATTCGCAGAAGCAGATGGGGCACCGCCAGCACTACACCACCGTGCGCATCACCGGCATCGCCGGCTGACGCGCAGGCGCATTTTTTCAGGAGAACGAATCCATGGCACATAAAAAGGCAGGCGGGAGTACCCGCAACGGGCGCGATTCCGAGAGCAAACGCCTGGGCGTGAAGCGCTTTGGCGGCCAGGTCGTGCGCGCCGGCAACATCCTCGTCCGTCAGCGCGGGACGCAGTATCATCCCGGCGAGAACGTGGGTTGTGGCAAGGACCACACGCTGTTCGCGAAGGTCGACGGCGAAGTCGTGTTCAAGGTCGGTGGCCCGAACAACCGGCGCTTCGTGAGCGTGCAGCCGCAGCAGTAAGCGGACACGCCACCGGTAGCGCCAAAAGCCCCGTTCCGCGGGGCTTTTTTATTGCGCAAATCAAAGACGGGAACCAGGAAGACGCGGCATGAAGTTCATCGACGAGGCAACCATTACCGTGAAGGCCGGCGACGGCGGGAACGGCTGCGTGAGCTTTCGCCGCGAGAAGTTCATCCCGTTTGGCGGGCCGGACGGCGGTGACGGGGGCGATGGCGGCTCCGTCTGGCTGGTCGGCGACGAGGGGCTCAACACCCTAGCCGACTTCCGTTACCAGCGCCGCTTCGACGCCCAGCGCGGCGAGAACGGCATGGGGCGCCAGCGCACCGGTGCCTCCGGCGAGGACCTGGAGATTCCCGTCCCGGTTGGCACCCAGGTCCGGGACGCCGACACCGACGAGGTCTTGGGCGACATCACCCGCGACGGCGAACGCCTGCTGGTCGCCCAGGGCGGCTTTCACGGGCTCGGCAATACCCGCTACAAGTCCTCTACCAATCAGGCCCCGCGCCAGAGCAAGCCCGGCACGCCGGGCGAGCTGCGAAAGCTGGCGCTGGAACTGATGGTACTGGCTGACGTGGGGCTTCTGGGCCTGCCGAATGCCGGCAAGTCCACCCTGCTCGCACGCGCCTCGGCCGCACGTCCGAAGATCGCGGATTACCCGTTCACCACCCTGATCCCGCAGTTGGGGGTGGTGCGCATCGGACCGAACCAGAGTTTCGTGATGGCCGATATCCCCGGCCTGATCGAGGGCGCGGCCGAGGGCGCCGGGCTGGGCACCCGCTTTCTCAAGCACCTGGCGCGCACCCGTTTGCTCCTGCACGTGGTCGACGTGGCCCCGCCCGACCCCGAGGCCGATCCGGTCGCAGACATGCAGACCGCGCTGGGCGAGCTCGAACGCCACAGCGACGAACTGGCCGGTCGTCCGCGCTGGATCGTGCTGAACAAGAAGGAACTGCTGGACGCCGAGGCCCTCGAGGACCTGATCGCGAGGGTGCGCGAGGTGGCGGGCGACGAGCGCCCGGTTTTCACCATCTCCGCCGCCACCGGCGACGGGGTCGACGCGCTGATGCAGGCCGTCATGCGCCACATCGAAGCGGCGAACCAGGAGCCAGCTACGGCCCCCACGGCGACCGGCGAGGCCGGGGAGGATCGCGCGTGAACACCCGCGCCCTGCGCGAACTCCCGGCCATCCGCCGCGTGGTGGTCAAGATCGGCTCCGCGCTGATCACCGCCGATGGCGCGGGCCTGGATCGCCCGGCGCTGGAGTCCTGGGCCCACCAGATCGCGGCACTGCGACGCAAGGGGCTGGAGGTCATCCTGGTCTCCAGTGGCGCCGTGGCCGAGGGCATGCGCCGGCTCGGCATGAGCGAGCGCCCGCACCAGCTGCACCGCCTGCAGGCTGCCGCCGCCGTGGGGCAGATGGGTCTGGTTCAGGCCTACGAGCGGGAGTTCGCAAGCCATGGCCTGCACGCGGCGCAGGTCCTGCTGACGCATGACGACCTCGCCGATCGCTCGCGCTACCTGAACGCCCGCTCGACCATGCAGGCCCTGTTGGAGATGGGCACCATCCCCGTGGTGAACGAGAACGACACGGTCGCCTACGAGGAGATCCGGCTGGGGGACAACGACACCCTGGCGGCCCTGGTTGCCAATCTCGTGGTCGCCGACCTGCTGTTGATCCTGACCGACCAGGACGGCCTGTTCGACCGCGATCCGCGCCAGCACGCCGACGCAGAGCTGATCCACGAGGGCCGCGCCACGGATACCGAACTGCACCGCTTCGTGGCCGCCGATTTCGGGCGCCTGGGGCGCGGCGGCATGGCCACCAAGCTCAAGGCCGCGGAGCGCGCCGCGCGCTCCGGTACGCATACCGTGATCGCCTCCGGGCGCGAGGCCCAGGTGATCGGCCGCGTACTGAAGAACGAGCGCCTGGGCACCTGGCTCAAGCCCGACCGCGAGCCGCTGGCCGCGCGCAAGCGCTGGCTGGCCGACCAGCTGCATTCGCGCGGCGAGCTCCTGCTGGATGCCGGCGCCGCGCGCGTATTGCGCGAGTCGGGCCGCAGCCTGCTGCCGGTGGGCGTGGTGGGTCTGCGCGGCGACTTTCGCCGCGGCGAGGTCGTGACCTGCGTCGACCCGGACGGCCGCCCGGTCGCACGCGGACTGACCAACTACGCCTCCAGCGAGGTGGAACGCATCCGCGGCCTGCGCGCGGACCATATTGAGGCGGAGCTCGGCTACCTCCTGGAACCCGAGCTCATTCACCGCGACAATCTCGTTCTCTTGTAGGCGCAACGTCCCGGCGATCCCGCCACCCGAACCAATGAGGTAAGGTGCCCGCATCCCGAATCACCGACCCGAGCCAAGGAGCCCGCATGTCGCGCGAAATCATCCAGACCGAAAACGCCCCGGCCGCGATCGGCCCCTACTCCCAGGCCGTGCGTGCCGGCGACACCCTGTACCTGTCCGGCCAGATCCCGCTGGACCCGGCCACGATGGAGCTGGTCGACGGCGGCATCGAAGACCAGATCCGCCGCGTGTTCGACAACCTGAAGGCCGTGCTGGAGGCCGCCGATGCGGATTTCTCCGACATCGCCAAGCTGAACATCTTCCTGATCGACCTGACCCACTTCCCGCTGGTCAACAAGATCATGAGCGAGGTCTTTGCCGAGCCGTACCCGGCGCGCGCCGCGATCGGCGTGGCCGCCCTGCCCAAGGGCGCCCAGGTGGAGATGGACGCCATCGCCTGGTGCCCGCGCGGCTGATCCGCGCGCGGCGACCGCGGTGGACCTGCAGGCACCGCTGACGGGGTTCAAGGGCGTCGGCCCCGCGGTGGCCGAGCGCCTGGCCCGCCTGGGCCTGGAACAGGCGCGGGACCTGCTCCTGCACCTGCCGCTGCGCTTCGAGGACCGCACCCGGCTGACCCCGATCCGCGCCCTGCGCCCGGGACTCCCCGCCCTGTTCGAGGGCCGGGTTACCCATGCCGAGGTCGTCCATCGCCGCCGACGCATGCTGGTGGTCACGCTGGAAGAGGACGGCGCGTCCATCCTGCTGCGATTCTTCCATTTCGGCAGTGGTCAGCAACGCCGCCTGAGCCCGGGCACGCGCATTCGCGCCTTTGGCGAACCGCGCGGCATGCCCGGCGCAATGGAGTGCGTGCACCCGGAACTCCAGGTGGTGGGCACGAAACCGCCCACCCTGGAAACCCACCTCACCCCGATCTACCCGACCACCGAGGGCATCTCGCAGAAGCTCCTGCGTCAGCTGGTCACCGAGGTCCTGCCGACGACCGGGCAACTGCCCGACCTGCTCCCGGAACTGAACGAACGCCAGCTACCCGGGCTGCACACGGCCCTGCAGCAGTTGCACCACCCCCCGGCGCGGGCCGAGGCCCTGGACGCACTGGACACCGCCGAGCAGCGCGGGCCCGCGCGCACCCGCCTGGCACTGGAGGAGCTGACCGCGCACCAGCTCGCCCGCATGGAACAAAGCCGCACCCCGCAGGATACGCGCCGCGCGCCGGTCATCCGCCCCGAGGGCGCACTGTGGCAACAACTGCGCGACCAACTCCCGTTCGAACCCACCGGCGCACAGGACCGCGTGATCCACGAGGTGCGCGACGACCTGGCCCGCCCGATCCCGATGAACCGGCTGGTGCAGGGCGACGTCGGCTCCGGCAAGACCCTGGTCGCGGTCGCGGCCGCCCTCGCAGCAGTGGAGGCCGGCCATCAGGTCGCCTTCATGGCCCCCACCGAGCTGCTCGCCCGTCAGCACGGGCGCAACCTCGCCCAGTGGCTGGAACCGCTGGGTGTGTCGGTGGCGTGGCTGGGGGGACGCCAGGGCGCCAGCGAGCGGGGCCAGTTGCTTTCGGAACTGGCCAGTGGCCAGCGCCAGGTCGCGATCGGCACCCACGCCCTGTTCCAGGAGGAGGTCCGCTTCCACCGCCTGGGGCTGGCGATCATCGACGAGCAGCACCGCTTTGGCGTGCACCAGCGCATGGCCCTGCGCGACAAGGGCAACGGGCAGATGCCGCATCAGCTGATCATGACCGCGACACCGATCCCGCGCACCCTGGCCATGGCCCTGTACGCCGACCTGGACAGCTCGGTCATCGACGAACGCCCGCCGGGGCGCACACCCGTGCGCACTGCACTGATCAGCCACGAGCGCCGCGACGAGGTGATCGAGCGCATCCGTGCCGCCTGCGGCTCCGGCACCCAGGCCTACTGGGTCTGCCCGCTGGTGGAGGAATCCGAACAACTGGAGGCGGAGTCTGCCGAGGCGACCGCCGAGCGCCTGCGCGAGGCGCTGCCGGAGCTGAGCATCGGGCTGGCCCACGGGCGCATGAAGGGGCCCGAACGCGATACGGTGATGGAACGCTTTCGTGCCGGCGCGCTCGATCTGCTGGTCGCCACCACGGTGATCGAGGTCGGCGTGGATGTCCCCAATGCGAGCCTGATGATCATCGAGAATGCCGAACGCATGGGGCTGTCGCAGCTGCACCAGTTGCGTGGCCGTGTCGGGCGCGGCAACACCGCCTCCGCCTGCGTGCTGCTCTACCGCCCGCCGCTGGGCGAAACCGCCCGAGAACGCCTGGAGGCGATGCGCCGCACCGACGATGGCTTCGAGATCGCGGAGGTCGACCTGCGGCTGCGCGGCCCCGGGGAGCTGCTGGGCACACGCCAGACGGGCGACCGCAGCTTCCGCGTGGCCGACTGGTCACGCGATCAGGACCTGCTGGAGGAGGCCACGGAGCTGGCCCTGCGCGTGCGCGAGGATCCGCCGCGCGCCGCGGCCCTGATCGAGCGCTGGCTGGGCAGCGCCACGCGCTATGCCACCGTCGGCTGAATCAGGGCCGCACGGAACACCCGCCCCGGTCATCCATCAGACAAGAGAGCAAAGGAGCACTCAATGCCCGTTGAATCACTGTTATTGCTGCTGCTGATCGGCGGCATCGCCGGCTGGCTCGCGGGATTGCTGGTCCACGGCGCCGGTCAGGGCATCCTGCTGAACATCGTGATCGGGGTCATCGGGGCGGTGCTGGGCGGCTGGCTGTTCACCCAGCTGGGAGTCCCGACGGCCGGCCTCATCGGCACGCTGGTGGCGGCCACCGTCGGGGCCATCCTGCTGCTGGCGCTACTGCGCCTGATCGCACCACGCAAGTGGTAGACAAACCGCATGGAGGGAGACGCGATGATCCAGATCCTCGGCATTGTCCTGCTGGTCGGTGGCCTGATCGCGGCCATCGTCGGGCTGCAGGACAGCTTTGGCCTGCGTGAACGGGCAGCCCGCCTGTTCTTCGGCCGCTTCACCCGGCGCACGCTTGCCCTGCTGATCGGGGGCGTCACCGCCGCGGTCGTGGGGCTCGCCCTCCTGGTCTGATCCCCCCGCAGTCACCCCTCCGAGCATGACATTTGTCATTCTCGGACACGGCAAAAAGGTTGGCGAATATCGTCCGACCCGGTAGGGTCCGAACCGGGAGCAGGCGGTCACCCCGGGACAGGGGCCAGGCCCTGCCCCGCCCATAACAAGACCAGGGGGACCGCATGACGCACCATTCCACGCGCCGACTGGCGCTCTGTGTCGCCGTCGCCGGCGCCATGTTCGCCGCGCCGACCACCCTGCTCGCGGCGGGGTTCTACATCCAGGAACAGGGCGTCACGGGCCTTGGCCGGGCCTACGCCGGCGAGGCCGCCGCCGCCAATGATGCCAGCACCATCTACTTCAACCCCGCCGGCATGACGCGCCTGGAAAGCGGCGAGTTTCAGGCCAACGTGCACCTGCTGATGCCGCGCACACGCATGAGCGACCAGGGCTCATCGGCCACCGGCGCCTTCGGTGAACAGCCCACCGACGGTGGCAACGGCGGCAACCCGTACGATCCGACCCCCATCCCGAACCTCTACTGGGCCGAGCGCTACGGCGAGCGCCTGTGGCTGGGCGTGGGGCTGACCGCACCCTATGGCCTGGCCAACGACTACGACGACGACTTCTTTGGCCGCTACGACTCCACCGACACCGATCTGAAGGTGATCAATCTGCACCCTTCGATCGCCTTCGAGCTGAGCGAGCGTGTCTCCATCGGCGGCGGTCTGGACCTCCACTACGCGAACGCCACGCTGCGCAGCGCCATCCCCTCGCCCGCGGGCCCCGATCCGGACACCGATGGCGAGTTCAAGCTGGAGGGCGACAGCTGGGATGTCGGTTTCAACCTGGGCCTGCAGGCCGACCTGACCGACGCGACCCGGCTGGGCCTGCACTACCGCCACGGAGTGAGCCAGAACCTGCGTGGTACGGCGACGGTGACCCCACCGCAGGGGCTAGGCGAGAGCACGACGATGTCCGCCCAGGCCCGGCTCAAACTGCCGGATGTCGCAAGTGTCGCCCTGTCGCACGAGTTCGATGCGCGCTGGACCGGGCTTGTGCAGTACACCTGGTTTCGCTGGTCGAACTTCGACGAGATCGATGTACGCAGCGGTAGCAGTTCCATCCAGACGGTGGAGCAGAACTATCGCGACAGCTATGCCATCGCGCTGGGCGCCGAATACCAGGCCAACCCGCAGTGGACGCTGCGTGCCGGCATCCAGTACGACCGCACGCCAACCCGCGACGGCTTTCGCAGCACGCGCACACCGGATGGCGATCGCATCTGGTACACGGTCGGCGCCAGCTACCGCGCCAGTGATCGCTTCAGCTTCGACTTCGGCTATGCCTATATCGACGTCAGCAGCGAGTCCATCGAGCTCGAATCGGAGTTTGCGGATGTCGGGGTAACCACCGAGACCCGCGGGCGCACGCGCGGCGATGTGCACGTCCTGTCGGCCGGGTTGCGCTACCGCTTCTGATGCCTGCCGGGGCGAGGGATCGCGCCCCGGCCCTTCACGGCGTCACCAGCTCCACCCCGCACGACTCCACCAGCGCCGCTCGATCCGCCGCAGCCAGGTCCTCGCGGCCCGCGTTCGCCGGGCCCAGCTCCGCGTGCATGACCGCGGCGGGGTCATCGACGTGCCCGATCCCCAGGGCATGGCCCAGCTCGTGTGCCAGCGTCAGGCGCAACTCGTCAAAGTCGCTCGCCTTGTAGACCGTGATGCTGCGACGGTTGCCCTGCTGATGGTAGATCGCCATGTCAAAACCACTGCCCGCGGCCGCTGCCCGGTTGTACTGCTCGACCTGTTCATTGAAGGCGGCGATCTCGCGTTCCAGTTCGCGACCGGCCGCGTTCAGATCCGACCGGCGATCCTCCAGCCCGCGGCGGCGCTCTTCCAGTCGTTCGTGCTCCTCGCGCAGCTCTCGCGCTTCCCGTTCCAGACGCTCGCGGGCCTGCGCACTGCGCTCCCCGCGACCCGCATTCCAGTCGGCGATCCGGCCTTCATGCGCACGACGGCGATCGTCGAACCCGCGCACGCTGCGTTCGTACAGCTCGACGTCGGCGTTCAGCGCCGAGCGATGGCGATCCAGGCGCTCCCGGGCATCGTCGATATCCTCCTGCGCCTGATCCAGCTGCGCGCGGGAGCGGTCCCGCGCCATGGCGTCGGCCTGACGCTCGTCGAATACCAGCCGCACGGCCATCCCCTCACCGTCGCGCGCGGTGAACAGTCGTTCTTCGGTATGGGTCTCCCACATCGCCACCGCGGCATCGAGTGCGCGGCGCACTTCGTCGGGCTCCAGCTCGAAACGCGGGTCGATCTCGCCCAGATGCATTTCCACCGGAATCGCACAGCCGGGCGCGGCCGGATGCCCCCCGCCCACCAGGAAATCGCGCGGATCGCCGTCCAGCAGCACGGCCCCGCCCAGCACCACGGCACCCGCACCGCCCAGCACCCATAACGGTATGGCCATGCATTCCCTCCGAGATCCCCAACCGCAACATGCCACCAATCAGCGGCATTCGCCAATTTGCTCCCCTGCAGGCGCCGAGGCACCATGAACGCCACACATTTCGCAGGGAGAGCCCATCATGATGCCTCGTTCCAGCCTTTACGGCCTGCTGGCCGCCGTCCCATTCGCGTTCCTGCCACTGATGGCCCAGGCCGAAACACCGAACATCCAGCCGGGCGAGTGGGAGTACACCAACACCACCACCATGGAAGGCGCACACCAGATGCCGGAGCAGACCGAGACCTACACCGAGTGCGTAACCGAGGACGACCTCGCGCGCGGCGAGGAGATGATCGAGGCACCGGAGGGCTGCAGCGTGGACAGCATGGACATGCGCGCGGACGGCGTGGACTACACCATGACCTGCACCGATCCCGACGGCACCAGCATGGACATGCAGGGGTCGATGCAGTTCATGGGGGATCGAGCAGAGGGCGAGATGACCAGCGAGATCGACTCGCCGATGGGCCCCATGTCCGTGCGGATCACCGTTGAAGGCCAACGCATCGGCGACTGCTAGGGAAACGCCTCTCGGCAGTATCCGACGGCCCGGGTACTACCGGGCCGGGATTCTCAGCGCCTGACAGTCGCGCGCAGTGCCAGGCGCACCAGAGTCTCCACCGAATCGGCCTGATCGCGCACGGCGGCGACCATCTTCTCCGCGCTGGCGCGCGGATAACCCAGTGACTCGAGCGCTGCCAGAGCCTCGCCGTCCATCGCGGCGGCCGGGGCATCGGCCCCGGCACCGGCGACACCCGGCGTGGCCGCGAATCCCATCTCGGCCAGGCGCTCACCCAGCTCCAGCACCACGCGTTCAGCCGTGCGCTTGCCGATCCCCGGGACCTTGGCCAGCCCGGTCACGTCACCGCCGCTGATCAGGCCGGCCAGTTCGTCACCTGCATAGGTCGAGAGCATCGCCAGCGCGAGTTTGGCCCCGATCCCGTTGACTCGGATCAGGCGCCGGAACAGATCGCGGTCGCGCTTGTGCATGAACCCGAACAGCTGGTGCGCATCCTCACGTACCACGAGGTGCGTGGTCAGGACCACGGTCGCGCCCGGCTCCGGCAGGGCCGCCAGCGTGGAGAGCGGGACCTCGACCTCGTAGCCCACACCCCCCGCATCGATCACCACGCCATTCACCTCGCGGCTGATCAGCGTCCCCTCCAGCCGGGCAATCATGGGCGCCCCCCAATCACGGCCGAGGCGGCGCCTGCCAGACGCGCCTGGTGCTGGGCGGTATGGGCATGGCACAGCGCGACGGCCAGGGCATCGGCGGCATCGCTGCTGGCCGGTTCGGTCAGACGTAACAGTTGCTGCATCATGTGCTGGACCTGCTCCTTGTCCGCGCTGCCCACGCCGACCACGGCCATCTTGATCGCACGCGGGGCATATTCATGTACCGGGAGCCCGGCCTGAGTCGCCGCGCAGATGGCGGCCCCCCGGGCGTGCCCCAGCTTGATCGCCGACTGCGCATTGCGGGCGACGAATACCGTTTCGATCGCCAGCACGTCGGGCTTGAGTTCGCCGATCACCTCGACCACGCCGGCGAAGATCTCGCCCAGGCGCTCGGGAAACCCCTTGGATCTGGGCCGGATCACACCATGGCCGCGGGAACGGCCCTGGCCCTTGGCGTACTCGATCACCGCAAAGCCAGTGATCCGCGAACCGGGGTCGATACCAAGGATCCGCATCGCTTATCCAGGGAGGCTCGAATTACAGCGTGCAGAAGCGTGGCATCACTGCCCCACGCCTTCCGGGAAATCGGCGTTGGTAAAAACGTTCTGCACGTCGTCCAGGTCGTCCAGCATCTCCAGGAGTTTCAGCACGGACTCGGCGGTCTCGTCATCGAGTGGCGACAGGGTCTCCGGGCGCCAGGTGACCTCCGAGCCCTCCGGCTCCAGTCCCCGGTCCAGCAGGGCCTGGCGCACGTCCTGATAGGTATCGGGCTCGGTAATCACCTCGATCGCGCCGTCGTCCTCGACCTGCACGTCCTCGGCCCCACCCTCCAGCGCGGCTTCCATGACCGTCTCGTCGTCCAGCCCCGGCGCAAAACGAATCACGCCCTTGTTCTGGAACAGGTAGGCCACCGAGCCATCGGTCCCCAGGTTGCCACCCATCTTGGAGAAGGCGTGACGCACCTCGGCCACCGTCCGGTTGCGATTGTCGGTCATGCAGTCGACCAGGATCGCCGCGCCGCCCGGGCCATAGCCCTCGTAGCGGATCTCCTCCATTGCGGCCCCGTCGGTCTCGCCAGCGCCGCGCTTGGCCGCGCGCTCGATGGTATCCCGTGTCATGTTGGCGCCGAGTGCCTTGTCGATCGCCAGGCGCAGGCGCGGATTGGTCTCGGGGTCGGACCCGCCCTGCCGGGCAGCGACGGTGATCTCGCGGATCAGCTTGGTAAAGAGTTTGCCGCGCTTGGCGTCCTGGGCGTTCTTGCGATGCTGGATGTTCGCCCACTTGCTGTGGCCTGCCATTCGGTCACGACTCCTTGGGTTGGGTTCGTAGGGCGCGGCCAGGCGACCGCGAGACCCGCACAGTCTAATCGACTGGGGCCGTCGGGTTCATGCCAGGATGCGAAGTGACGCTGGATGGAGCCGCGCAGGGCTTGCACGGGAGCAGGAAAGGTCTGTCTTTCTAAGGACGCAGCAACGGCCCCTCGACGGCCTCGCGGGCCTCGCGCCCGGCCAGCTGCTCGATCAGGGCCAGGGCAAAGTCCATCGCCGCCCCCGGACCACGTCCGGTGATGATGCGCCCGTCGACCTCGACCAGCCCCCCGGTAGAGGGGATGCCCGATTCGTCCAGCGCCCCGGTAAACGAGGTCACCCGACGACCTTCCAGCACCCCCGCCTGTGCCAGAGCCTTGGGCCCGGCACAGATCGCACCCAGCCAGCCGTCGCGCTCGGCCTGTGCCCGCAGCATTGCCTGTACACGTGGATCGTCGCGCAGGTGATCGGCCCCCGGCAGACCACCGGGCAACACGATCAGGTCGAAGGCATCGTCCTGAATTGCATCCAGCATGGTATCGGGCTGGATCACCGTCCCGCGGGAACAGCGCACGGGGCCCTGTTCGAGCCCCGCGACCGTGACCTCGAAGCGCGCGCGGCGCAACAGATCGATGATAGTGACGGCCTCCAGTTCCTCGGCCCCGGCCGCCAGCGGCACCAGGACACGTGGTGTTTCCTCCGTCATGGCCACACCCCCAATCAGCGCTGACTGTAGATGTTCAGCCCTTTGAGCAGATTCAGGGCCTCGCTCAGACCGTAATCGCGCTCGGCCAGGCTCTCGCCATTGTCGTCATCGTCCTCCGGCACGTCCTCGCCCTGCAACTCCTGCTGCATGCGCACCTGGGCATCGCGCCCATTGCCGTCATCGGCGCGCGAGACCGTCAGGTTCTCCAGCCGGATATCGGGCTCGACGCCCTCTTTCTCGATGTTGCGGCCGTCCGGCGTGAAGTAACGCGCCGTGGTCAGCTTGATACCGGTGTTCTCGGTCAGCGGCAGGATCGTCTGCACCGAACCCTTGCCAAAGGTGTTCTGGCCCATGACCACTGCACGCTTGTGATCCTGCAGGGCACCAGCCACGATCTCGGAGGCCGAGGCCGAACCCCGGTTCACCAGTACCACCATCGGGGCGCCGCCAAGCACATCACCCGGCGAGGCCTGGTAGCGGAACTGCGAGTCCTCCAGCCGACCTTCGGTATAAACGATCAGCCCTTCCTCCAGGAAGGCATCGGACACACCCACCGCGCCATTCAGAATGCCGCCCGGGTTGTTGCGCAGATCCAGCACCAGGCCGCGCAGATCACCCTCTTCCTTCAGCTCTTCGACGGCTCGCACGACGTCACGCGCGGTGCGCTGCTGGAAGTTGCTGATACGCAGGTAGCCATACCCGTCTTCGAGGATCTCGGAGCGCACGCTCTGGACCTGGATACGGTCGCGCGTCAGCGTGATCTCCTTCGGCTGGTCCTCGCCCTCGCGGACGATGGTCAGGGTAATGTCGGTGCCCTTCTCGCCGCGCATCTTGGAGACGGCATCGGACAGCGTCATGCCCTGCACGGATTCACCGTCCAGGCGAATGATCAGATCACCCGCCTCGATGCCGGCCTTGCTCGCCGGGGTGTCATCGATCGGGGCAATGACCTTGACGAAGCCATCCTCCATGCCGACCTCGATGCCCAGACCACCAAACTCGCCGGAGGTCCCGACCTGCATGTCCTCGAAGTCCTGCTCGTCGAGATAGGCCGAATGCGGGTCCAGCCCGGAGAGCATCCCCTGGATGGCGTTGTCCAGCAGCTCCTTGTCGTCCACCTCGGTGACGTAATTGCGCTTGATGCGCATATACACCTCGGTAAACCGCTGCAGGTCCTCCACCGGCAAGGCATTCTGTGCGCCATTCTCGCGATCGGCATACACCGCCACCGACACGCTGAGCATGACACCAACCACCAAACCCACCACCAGGGCGTACCCGGTGCGACAAGACTTCTTCATTACCGATCCTCTAGAAACGGAGGTATTTACCGTGTCGATGGTAGCACCGGGAATCTGACCCATGCCTGAACGCCCGACTGCGTCTGCTGTTTTCGCCCGACAAATCCTTCAAACATGGTCACGATTATTTCGTGACGCTCGTCATTGAGATAGCCACCAGTCCTCAGGGTTCAACGGATCGCCATTTCGCCGAATCTCGAAGTAGAGTCCCGGCGCGATCGCTTCGCGCCCGGCGCCGGCCAGGGCCATCCGCGTGCCGCCCTCGACCTCCTCGCCCTCGGCGACCAGGATCTCCTCCAGGTTGCTGTACAGCGTCAGGTAGCCGTTCCCGTGGTCGAGAATCACCAGAAAACCGTAGCCCTGCATCCAGTCGGCATAGACCACACGACCAAAATGGACGGCGTGCACGGACTCGCCGTTGTCGACCTCCAGCACGGTCCCCCGCCAGCGTGACTGCAGACGGCTGCCGCGCGGCTCGTTGAAACGCCGGACGACCGAGCCGTCCGCCGGCCTGGGCAGCTCGCCCTGGAGGTCGGCAAAGTCGACGTCGGAACGAACCGGCGCACGCTCGGGTGGAGGATCGCCCCGCGCGGCACGCTCTTCGCGTTCCGCCGCATCGCGCTCCACCTCGCGAATCAGATCCTCCAGGGTCTCCGCGTTACGTTCCAGCCGTGCCAGCTCCAGTGCCTCGTCCTCGATCGCCCGTTCCAGTTCCTCCATCGCCGCACGCTGCCGTTCCTCCTCGCGTTCGAGATCCGCCACCACCTCGCGCAGCGCCGCCTCCTGTTCGGCCAGTACCGCCTGCTCGCGTTCCAGGTCGTCGCGGGCGGCGCGCAGCACTTCAAGCTGCTCCCCCAGGGCGACCAGCGCCTCGGCCCGCGCCTCCCGCAGGCGCGCGGCGATCTCCGGGTGCAACCGGCTCAGCTCGCCCTCGCCCCCGGTTCCCGGAACGCGCCCCGGGTGCCGGTCGCGCTGCCACTGGTCGCGCAGCAGGCGCCCCGCCTGCACGCGTTCCTCGCGCAGCCGCTCTTCTTCCTGTTCAACGCGCGCCTCGTGCTCGGCGATCACCTCGGACTGCTGCGCGCGCTGGGCCTCCAGCTCGCGCAATTCGCGCCGCGACTCGCTGCTGCCTCGCGCCGCGCGCGCGAGCTCATCCTCCAGGCGTTCGAGCGCCGCGTGGCGCTCCTCCTGGCTGCGCTCCAGGTCACGGATCGCCTCCAGCGTCTCCTCCAGCTCGGCCTCCGGCTCAAACGCCGAGAGGCTGCCCGCGGGTACCAGCAAAAATGCCGCCAGAACAAGCAGTAAGGGGTATCGGGAAGTCAAGATTGCGCAAATTCGCATATCGGGGTACGTTTAGGTACTTATATTCTCACCCGGTTACGGGCTTGCTGTTTCGCAAAACAATAAAGAGGCATGCCGTGAGCAACGAAGCGGTCGAAGAAGAAAAGATGGTCGAAGAAGAACTGATGTCCCAGGACGAGGACATCGAGCGGGCCTCGCGCTCGCTCAAGGCCATGTCCCACCCCCTGCGGCTCAAGATCCTCTGCATTCTCGGCGATCGCGAGATCAGCGTACAGGAAATCGTCGATCAGGTCGGGACTTCGCAGAGCAACATTTCGCAGCACCTGGGCATCCTGCGCGACAAGGGCATCCTGGCGACCCGCAAGGATGCGAACCGTGTCTACTACCGAGTGGGGGACTCCCGCACGCTGCGCCTGATCGGTATGATGCAGGACGTTTTCTGCAGCTCCTGACATCTCCCTGACCGACGCGGCGGCCTGAATGCTCGAAAGACTCCCTGAATTCCTGTCCAATCACCCGATCCTGACCGGTGCCCTGCTGGCGGTTGTCGGGATGATTCTGTTCACCGAGTTCCGCCGACTGACCCGCAAGTACCGCACCCTTTCGCCGAACGAGGCCGTGCGCGTGATCAATCAGGACGACAGCCTGGTGCTGGACGTGCGCGAGGACAACGAGATCGCCTCCGGCCGCATTGGTGGGGCCAAGCACATCCCGGTGGGCAGCCTGCAAAAGCGCATGGACGACATCGCCAAGTACAAGGACAAGCCCGTGGTGGTGTACTGCCGTAGCGGCAACCGCTCCGCGATGGCCGCCTCGCAGCTGACCGCCGCGGGTTTCCAGGATGTCGTGAACCTCCAGGGCGGCATCCAGGCCTGGCAATCCGCGGGCATGCCGATCAAGAAGAAGTAATGCGCTTCGAGGTCTATGGCACGGTCCGCTGCCCGTTCTGCCTGCTGGCCCGCCGGCTGCTGATCCACCACGGTTACCCCTTCGACGACCACCCGGTGGATCGCGAACCCGGGGCGCGTGCGGACATGGAACAGCGGGCCGGTCGCAGCTCGGTGCCACAGATCTTCCTGGGTGACACCCATATCGGCGGATACGACGAGCTGCAGGCGCTGGATCGCTCCGGTGAACTGCACCGGATGGCCGAAGCGGCCGGCATCGCGCGCACCAGCGACGCCTGAACCCCCAGGACGACGGGAAAACTCACCCGCCTCTTGACTCCTATCCGGCGCCACATTCCTTTACGATTCCCGCACACCAATCCCATTCTCCACGACTCGGAACAACATCATGGCTGAAGAAACCTCCAACACCAGCGGTAACAGCGCGGGCGCGCAGGGCAACTCCCAGGACAACCCCGGCTTCTCCATCCAGAAGGTGTTCATCAAGGACATCTCGTTCGAGTCGCCGGATGCCCCCGAGATCTTTCTGAACGAGTGGAAGGGCGACACCAACATTCAGCTGAACACCAACGCCCGCCCGATTCGCGAAGAAGAGGGCGTGTTCGAGGTCGAGCTGAAACTGACCGTGACCACCGAGTCCAACGGCAAGACCGCCTACCTGGTCGAAATCAACCAGGCCGGTGTGTTCATCGTCCGCGGCTTCCCCCGCGACCAGCTCAACCAGCTGCTGGGCTCCTACTGCCCGAACCTGCTGTTCCCGTTCGCCCGCGAAACGGTTGCGGACCTGGTACTCAAGGGCGGCTTCCCGCAGTTGCTGCTGCAGCCGGTCAACTTCGAGGCGCTGTACCAGCAACACCTGGAAGACCAGAAAAAGGCGTCCGGCGACGCGCAGGCGGACGCGCCGGAGTCGACCTCCCAGGCCTGATCCGGGACTCGCACCCGTGCGTATCGCACTCCTGGGTGGCGGCTCCTGGGGCACCGCGCTGGCGATCCATGCCGCGCGCCTGCACCAGGACGTCGTGCTCTGGGGCCGCAAGGACGAGGTCGCCGAGCGGCTGAGCCGCGAGCGCGAGAACGCCCGCTACCTGCCCGGCATCCCCTTCCCGGAAAACCTGTCCATCAGCGCCGACCCTGGCGTAATCGACGATGTGGACCTGGTGCTGATCGCGGTGCCGTCCGGGGCCTTTCGCGAGACCCTGCGCTGGATGCAGCCGCGCCTGCGTGAAGGCCAGACGGTCGCCTGGGCCACCAAGGGGCTCGAGACCTCCAGCGGGGCCTGGCTGCACGAGATCGCCGAGGAAGAACTGGGTGACGGCTTCCCGCCCGCACTGATCTCCGGGCCGTCCTTCGCCGCAGAGGTGGCCCGCGGCCAGCCCACCGCGCTGACGGCGGCCTCGCAGAGCGAGCGCAGCCTGGACCGGCTGGCCGGGGCCCTGCATGGCGAGGCCCTGCGCATCTATCGCAATCCCGACGTGATCGGCGTGGAGCTCGGTGGCGCATTGAAGAACGTGCTCGCCGTCGCGACCGGGATCGCCGACGGCGCCGGCTACGGCGCCAACGCCCGTGCGGCACTGATGACGCGGGGACTGGCCGAGATGCAGCGCCTGGGCGAGGCGGTCGGTGCCCAGCCGGGCACCCTGACCGGGCTGTCCGGGCTGGGCGACTTGATCCTCACTTGTACCGATGACCAGTCGCGCAACCGCCGCCTGGGCCGTCTGCTGGGCCAGGGCTATGACTTGGAGACAGCTCGTGCCCGTATCGGCCAGTCGGTCGAGGGCGTGGAGACCGCGCGGCAAATCAACGCCCGCGCCAAGACCCTGTCGGTGGACATGCCCATCTGTGCGGAGGTCCACGCCGTGCTCTATCAGGGTCGCCCCGTGCGCGAGGCCGCACGCCGCCTGCTGGAGCGCGACCCGGCACACGAGAACCCCACCGCTTAAGGAAACACGGCCGCAGCGCCCGGTAACCCCGAGCCGAACCCGCGCAATCGCACCCGCCCGCGCGGTTCGTTACCGTGGGATCAAACGCTAACAGCTGGGAGGCATCCATGCGCAAGGCGTGGAAGGAACTGGATCTCGAGGGCGGCGGCCTGCAAGCGATCAACGCGAAACTCGCGGCCGAGATGCGCGCGCGCCCGCCCGCCTACATCGCCTGGGTCCTGTTTCCGCTGGGACTGCACCGCTTCTATCTGCGTGAGCCCCTGGGGGGCGCCGGCTACATCGGCCTGAGCGCGGCAATTCTGATCACGGCCTGGCTTATGGCTGGCTGGTGGTGGCTGATCCCGGCGGGTGCCATCGCCGCCTGGGCGGCGTTTGATCTGATCTGGATCGACCGCCGCGTGACCGACTACAACAAGGAACTGCGCAAGCAGGTGTTCCTGCGCAAGGGGCACAAGCCGCCGCAGGATTATCGCGGCCGCTACACCAGCGACGAGGACGCCCAGCGCGAACTGACTGAATACCAGTCGATCAAGGAAGGCGAGCGCGCCGGGCACCCGGGTCCCGCCGGGGCGAATGAGCGCGATCGCGACGTGGGCGGCAAGCGGCGCATGCCAAGCTTCAACGAGCAGGAGGCCATGCTGCGCCAGATGCGCTCACGCAAGAAGGACGAGGCCGGGGACGACTGAGCCCCAGCCTCCGGCTTCATGCCCGCACTCAGGCGGGCACAAACGGACTTTAGTTATCGCCCGGGCGCCAGACGCCACTGGCCTCCTGCGGCGGCGGGGCGGCCTGCTTGCGGCTCTCCATATCCACGAACACCGACTCGGTGAACTGCGAGAGCTGTTTCAGATACTCCTTGCGCTCGTTCACCGACTCCGGCATCTGCGCCACCAGAAAACCGGTGATCGCGCTCAGATACTGCACGGCCACGATGGGCTGCTGGGCCTTGGGATCGGTCTCGACCAGCACGTCCTGGATCTTCTGGATCAGGTCGCCGGACAGCTGCAGGGTGTCGTCGCTCATGATGCTCTCTCGGTTATCAAATGTGTGCACAGGCTAAGGCAAGGCCGCCGCGTCCAAAAGTGAACGCAAAGCCGGCGGGACTTTCCGCCACGACCGGCGCAGCGTCCGATCCTCACCACGGCCGCGGCGGTGGTTCCCGATCTTCCGGATTGTCGTCGTCCGGGCCGGATTCGGGGGCATCATCCTCGGTGTCGTAGTCCTCGTGCATGCGATCTGCCGGCACCTGCCAGGGCTCGCTGGGCAGAATCGTCCTCTCGCCCGGACGCGGTGCCCAGCGCTCCTGCTCCAGTCCCCGGATCAGCCCCACGATCATCATCAGGATCACCAGCGAAAACGGCAGGGCCGCAAGAATAACCGCGCTTTGCAGGACCTCGAGCCCACCCGCCAGTAGCAGCACCGCAGTGATCAGGCCGATCAGCGCACCCCAGATGGTCAGATGCCGCTTGCGGTGCTCTGTGGAACCGTGGGCCAGCAGGGTATTGATCACGACGATCCCGGCGTTGGCGGAGGTCAGCAGGTAGGTCGCAATCAGGATTGTGATCAGCCCGCCACCGACCTTGGCCACCAGCCAGGGTTCCAGCGTATCCATGGTCGCGAAGGTGGCCATGGTCAGGTCCTCGGAGACCTTGTCGGCAATATCCGCAATCCCCTCGACCTCGGCATGCAGCGCGGTACCACCGAGCATCGCCAGCCAGAAAAAGGTGATCACCGTGGGCACCAGCAGCACGCCCAGGACGAACTCGCGCAGCGTGCGACCGCGCGAGATGCGCGCAATAAACAGCCCGACAAACGGGGCCCAGGCCAGCCACCAGCCCCAGTAGAACACCGTCCAGTCGGAGTGCCAGGGGTCCGTCTGGTGGGCGTGGGTGTACAGCGACAGCCCCAGCAGGTTCTGCAGGTAGCTGCCGGAGGACTGCACGAACAGCGCCAGCAGATACTGGGTCGGCCCCCAGATCAGCAGCAGGCCCATCAGGGCCACGCTCAACCACATATTGGCCTGCGAGACCCGCTGCACACCGACCTGGACGCCGGTAATGACCGAGACAATCGCGATCACCGTGAGCAGTGCCGCCAGGAACAGCTGCCCGTTTTCGCCGCCGGAAATCCCCAGGGTGTGCACCAGCCCGGTATCCAGCTGCTGAATGCCCAGCCCCAGGGTGGTCGCGATCCCGAACACCGTGGCGAGGATGGCCAGCAGATCAACGATGTCGCCGGGCCAGCCGTGGCTGTATTTCCCGATCAGCGGATGCAGCGCGGAGCGCAGCGCCAGCGGTTGCCCCTTGCGAAAGCCGAAATAGGCAAGGATGAGCGCCAGCAGGGCGAACACCGCCCAGGCGTTCAAACCCCAGTGAAAATAGGTCAGCACCATGGACATGTCGGCGGCCTCGGCCGTCTCGCCATTGTCCAGCAGGAACGGGTTGCCCCCGTAGTGACTGAGCGGCTCGGCCACCGCCCAGAACAGGAGGCCCACGCCCATGCCGGCGGCAAACAGCATCGCCAGCCAGGAGAGCGTGGTGAACTCCGGCACCTCGTCGTCGCGCCCCAGGCGCACGTCCTTGTAGCGTCCGACCCCCAGCCAGATCACGATGACCAGGAAAAAGGCCATCGCGACGACGTAGTACCACTCGAGAAAGGGTGTCAGGAAATCGCGGGCATCAAAGACGGCCTGCTCGAGCTGCTCGGTACGGTAGATCGCGAACAGCGCGATCATCACCACCAGCATCAATGCGATCGGCGCTACGCGCGGGTTCAGCCCCTTGAACGGGCCTCGGGTCGCGACGTTGTACATCCGCTTCCTCCGTGAAAGGCTGGGCCGTCAGACGCGATGAGCCTGCAACAGTTCCCGCTCGCCGGCGGAACGATTACCCGTGCGGAAATCCTGAATCACCCGGTGCACGAAACGCAGCTTGGCGATCGCCTCCGGGGTCAGTACGAATGGATAGACATGGGCATGCCCCATGCTGCGGTTGAGGCTGTTCAGGGCCGCCGCCAGCGGTAGCCAGTGCGCCACCAGCGCATCGGGGTCATCCGTGGCATAGGCATTGAAGTGTGACTGACCGCCCTGCGGGCCCAGCCTCGCGGCCGCTCCCACGCTCGGGGCAACATCCATGCCGTAGGCAGCGGCGGTGTCCAGGGCATCCACGATGTGCAGGTAATGCGCCCAGGTCTCGGCCCAGTCCTCCCAGGGATGGGAGCTGGCATAGGCCGATACAAAGTGGTCTTGCCAATCACTCGGCGGCCCCTGCTCATAGTGCTGGCGCAAAGCCGCATCATAATCGGCCCGCTCATCCCCAAAGCATTCGCGGAACGGCTCGTGCCAGCGCGTGTCACGGATCAGGCGATCCCAGTAGTAATGCGCCGACTCGTGGCGAAAGTGCCCCAGGATCGTGCGATAGGGCTCGGCCATCGCCTCGCGCATGCTTTCGCGCACGGCCGGATCCGCCTCGGCGATGTTCAGGGTGATCACACCATTCGCATGCCCGGTCACCACGCCTCCGCCCTCGTGGAAATCGGGGTTCGGATCGGCCAGAAAGTTGAATGCCAGGCCGGCGGAGTCCGTCTGCTTGGAGACGACCGGAAGCCCCAGGCGCAGCAGGCTGTATACCAGCCGCCGTTTCTCCGTCTCCAGTCGCTCCCACAGGCGCGCATTGCCGGGCACTGTCAGATCGGGGATGGTGCGGTTCAACCGGCAGGCGCGGCAGTAGGTTTCCGGGTCGTCGTGGCGCACCATCCAGTTGCAGACCGCGTCCACCGCATAGTGGCGGCACTGGCGATAGACTGGCCCATCCGGATCACCCGCAACCTGCCACAACCCGCCCGGGATCGGCTGCCCCGAGGCGTCCAGCGCATCCCCGGCCATTTCCAGCGCAGACAGTTCCAGGCGGTCGGGCAGAAAGCCCAGCCGCCGTCCACAACCATTGCAGTAGGTATTGTCGAAATAAATGACACTACCGCAGCCTTCACACTCGAACAGCTGCATTGCGACCTCCCGGAAAGCGTGCCGCCGCGATTCGTGGCACGCCTTTCAGCCTACGCCAAAACTGCTGCATGCGTCGCGCATGCGACTGCCCTCAAGGCCTTCTCAGGGGTCTGGTTCGAGCAGCATCTGCACTCGTTTCAGCGCGAGCGGGTCTGTCAGAATGCCCGCATGCGTGGTATTCACGCCGTAAATACTGCTCGCCATCCCCTGTATCGGGGGGTAGAGCATGGTCGACAGGGTGACCACCCCGTCCGTCCCCGCACGCCCACCGCTGTCCGGGCGGCGAAAGCTGAACAGCAGGTGCAGCTCCGTCTTCCCCGACAGCTCCGACTCGAACAGTCGGCGCTGGTACTCGCTGCCGGGCGCCATGTCGCGCCAGACCGGGATCACCACCGGCGAGCGATCCACCCCCGACTGCGCGGCGGCATGCCCGTGCCAGGGGGTGGACAGCGCAATCATGCGCGGGATCCGGGCCGGCGCGGCGCGCCGCTCGCGCTCGTGCAAAAAGCCCTTCGCCACCAGGCCACCCATGCTGTGCGCCACAACCGGCAGGGACTCCACGTCATAGCGCAGCTCCAGCTCTTCCAGGGTCTGTGCCAGGTGTGCCGCGACGGATTGCAGGGGCAGCCCGGACGGGTAGTAGTACAGCCAAGCCTGGTAACGCTCGCGATCGAGGTGGTCAATCAGTTCGGCGAACCCCCGTGGCGAACCGTTCATGCCATGCACGAACAGCACCGGGATACGGTCGGGGTCGTAGGGCTCGAGAAAATAGATCCCGGCATAACCGGCCAGCATGAAATCCAGCGGCCGCCACTGGCTCCCGCGCGCCACATCGTCGTCGAAGCGGGGATCATCCAGCGTGGTCACCTCCCCGAACACCGTGACGCCCCCGACGCTTAGCGGGCCGCCATCGTCGCCCCGTTCGCGCTCGGGCGACAACGCGATCGCATGGGCGGCGACCTCTTCACCCTCGATCCGGATCTCCAGATCGCCAAAACGCGTACCCGCGGGGCACTCCAGCACCCCACCCTCGTTGGCCAGGTACACCGGGGCCCCCGCCTCGTGGCGCCCGTCACGCTCGGGGTCGGCAAAGGCCAGGATCTGGTAACGCCCCGGCGCCAGGCCGAAGAACCACTCGCCACCACCGGCGCTCACGACATGGTCCATCGGTTCCGGCACCGAACCCTCCTCCATCGGCGCGCGGAATACCGCGACCACATACGGCCCCGGGACCTCGTCATCCGCCACCACGGTTCCGGCGATCGTGCAGGCCTGGCCCATCATCTGCATCTGTCCGCGCGCATCCCACAGCCCGCAGCCCGTCAGCCACCACGCCGCCAGCACCAGTGCGGCAATCCTTGCTCCGTCCATGTCCGCCTTCCTGCCCGCCCGGATCAGTCCAACAAGCGGCTCTTGCGTCTCGCCGCCCACCTGTCCCTCTCAGGATAGCGGCGCATGCACCAGATCGCCTCTTGTTACCCACCGTTACGGGGCCCGCCGCCCTGCGTGCTACCAACAAAAAAGGCCCGCACTAGGCGGGCCTTGTCGGTTGCGGAACGAAACGGGCAGGATCAGGCGGCCGCCGCGGCGCGGGTGAACGTCAGATGCTCGCCGGCCATGTCCACCTCGATGGTGTCGCCGGGACCGAACTCGCCGGCCAGCAGCGACTGCGCCAGCGGGTTTTCCAGCTGGGTCTGGATCGCCCGCTTGAGCGGACGCGCCCCGTAGACCGGGTCGAAGCCCGCGGCGCCCAGGTGGTCCAGCGCCGCGTCGGTGATGGTCAGCCCCAGATCGCGCTCTTCCAGACGCTTGCGCAGGTACTGCAGCTGGATGTCGGCGATCGCGCGGATCTGTTCGCGCTCCAGCGGATGGAACACCACCACGTCGTCCACACGGTTGATGAACTCGGGGCGGAAGTGCTGCCCGACGATCTCCATCACCGCGGCCTTCATCGCCGCGTAGTTCTCCTCGCCAGCCATCTCCTGGATCTGCTGCGAGCCCAGGTTGGAGGTCATCACGATCACCGTGTTGCGGAAGTCCACGGTGCGGCCGTGCCCGTCGGTCAGGCGCCCGTCATCCAGCACCTGCAGCAGCACATTGAACACATCCGGGTGCGCCTTCTCGACCTCGTCGAGCAGGATCACGGAGTACGGCTTGCGCCGCACGGCCTCGGTCAGGTAGCCGCCCTCCTCGTAGCCGACGTAGCCCGGGGGCGCCCCGATCAGCCGCGCCACGGAGTGCTTCTCCATGAACTCGGACATGTCGATGCGCACCATCGCCTCTTCGGTGTCGAACAGGAACCCGGCCAGCGCCTTGGTTAGCTCGGTCTTGCCCACGCCGGTCGGGCCGAGGAACAGGAACGAACCGTTCGGGCGATTCGGGTCGGACAGACCCGCCCGCGAGCGACGGATGGCATTGGCCACGGCATTGACCGCCTCGGACTGGCCGACTACGCGGGCGCCGATCGCCTCCTCCATGCGCAGCAGCTTGTCCTTCTCGCCCTCCAGCATCTTGGAGACCGGGATGCCGGTCCAGCGCGAGACGACCTCGGCGACCTCTTCGTCGGTCACCTTGGTGCGCAGCAGCTTGGTCTCCTGGCTCTCCATCTCGTGGGCCATGGCCAGGGACTTCTCCAGGTCCGGGATCCGTCCGTACTGCAGCTCCGACATGCGCGATAGATCCCCGGCACGGCGGGCCGTCTCCAGCTCCATGCGGGCTCGTTCCAGTTCTTCCTTCAGTTGCGCGGCGCCGGAGACCGAGGCCTTCTCGGACTTCCACACCTCTTCCAGATCGGAGTACTCGCGCTCCAGACGCTCGATCTCGCCCTCCAGCGTGTCGAGACGCTTCTTCGAGGCGTCGTCGGATTCCTTCTTCAGCGCCTCGCGCTCGATCTTCAGCTGGATCAGGCGGCGCTCCAGGCGATCCATGGACTCGGGCTTGGAATCGATCTCCATCTTGATGCGACTGGCCGCCTCGTCGATCAGGTCGATCGCCTTGTCCGGCAGCTGGCGGTCGGTGATGTAGCGCTGCGACAGCTGCGCGGCGGCGACGATCGCCGGGTCGGTGATCTCGATACCGTGGTGGACCTCGTAGCGCTCCTTCAGTCCGCGCAGGATGGCGATGGTGTCCTCCTGGCTGGGCTCGTCGACCAGCACCTTCTGGAAACGGCGCTCCAGCGCGGCGTCCTTTTCGATGTTCTGGCGGTATTCATCCAGCGTGGTCGCGCCGATGCAGTGCAGCTCGCCGCGCGCCAGCGCCGGCTTGAGCATATTGCCGGCGTCCATCGCGCCCTCGGCCTTGCCGGCGCCTACAAGCGTATGGATCTCGTCGATGAACAGGATCACGCGACCCTCTTCCTGCGAGAGCTCCTTGAGCACGGACTTCAGCCGCTCCTCGAAGTCGCCGCGGTACTTGGCCCCGGCCAGCAGCGCCCCCAGGTCCAGCGCGAGCACGCGCTTGTCCTTGAGCCCCTCGGGCACCTCGCCGTTGATGATGCGCTGCGCCAGGCCCTCGACGATCGCGGTCTTGCCGACCCCCGGCTCGCCGATCAGCACCGGGTTGTTCTTGGTGCGACGCTGCAGCACCTGGATCGAGCGGCGGATCTCCTCGTCACGCCCGATCACCGGATCCAGCTTGCCCTGCTCGGCGCGCTCGGTCAGGTCGGTGGTGTATTTCTCCAGCGCCTGGCGGCTCTCCTCGGCATCCGGGTTGTCCACCTGGTTGCCGCCACGGATGTCGTGGATGGCCTTGTCCAGCGCGTCCTTGTTGGCACCGGCATGGCGCAGCATCTCGCCCACGCCGCCCTTCTCGTCAACGGCGGCGAGCAGGAACAGCTCGCTGGAGATGTACTGGTCCTTGTTCTGCTGGGCCAGCTTGTCGCAGACATTCAGCAGACGGCCCAGGTCATTGGAGACATGGACCTCGCCAGCCGCGCCCTCGACGCGGGGCATGCGATCCAGTGCCTCGCCCAGCGCCGAGCGCAGCTGGCGCACATTGACGCCCGCGCGGTCGAGCACGTGGCGCACGGTACCGCCATCCTGGTCCAGCAGGGCCAGCAGCAGGTGAGACGGTTCGATGAACTGGTGGTCGCGGCCAACGGCAAGTGACTGCGCATCGGCGATCGCGGACTGGAACTTGGTGGTCAGGCGATCCATTCGCATTGGGAAACCCCTCGGTCAAACCTGTATGAACTGACACGAACGATGGGGGCAATGCCCGTCGCTTCAAGGTTAGGGAAACACTGATTAATGTACACGCTCGCGCTCGAGTCGCTTTTGCGTGCGAACAAGGCGCGGCGACTGCCGTGCAGTCATTCTGCACAAAGGAGCCGCAACGCCGTTCCCGCGCCCGTTGTTGATCGAAAACGGGCGGCCGAGCCCCTGCATTGAATGGTTTGTGGGGTTGGTGCCCCATGTTCTCCGATCCTGCGTTGCGGTCCTTGCCGGTAGAACCACTACCGGCTGCGCACCGCGCCTTGTCTCGGAAAACCTGGGGCACCAACGCGAGCGCGTACATTAATCAGTGTTTCCCTAAACGCCGAAATCAGAGGCTGCCCAGTCGGGTATCTTCAATCCTCGTCCAGATGCCCGATCCAGGCCAGCGTCCCCATGCGCCCGGTCTCGCCGTCCCGGCGGTAGGAGTAGAACCGCCCGGCCTCCGAATAGGTGCAGCGCCCGCCGCCCGCCACATGCACGACATCGACACGTTCCAGACGATGCCGGGCCAGCGCGTAGATGTCCGCGTGCAAATGCCCGGTCGGGCCGGGGCGGAAGGCGGGCGCGGCCTCGACATCGTGATCGAGGAAGGTATCGCGCACCTCTGGCCCGACCTCGAAGGCCTCCGGCCCGATGGCCGCCCCCATCCAGGCGCGGATCTCCGCCTCGGGACGCGTGATGCGCAGGGCCTCGACGGCCGCTTCGAGCACCCCGTCGGCCAGCCCGCGCCAACCGGCATGGGCCACGGCCACCGCCCCGCCATCGTCGGTCGCCAGTACGACGGGCAGGCAGTCGGCTGTCTGCACGGCACAGATCACACCAGGGACGTCGGTGAATACCGCATCGGCTTCGAGTACCTCGTCCTGCTCCCACGCTTCCAGCAGATCCTCGGCACGGATGACGCGCGTGCCGTGGACCTGACGCGGCCAGGCGACGGGCTCCGCGATCCCCAGGCTGTGTTCCAGGCGGTAGCGGTTCTCGGCTACATGTTCGGGGTCATCGCCGGTATGCAGGGCGAGATTCAGCGAGTGCCAGGGGCCCGTGCTCACGCCCCCCTCGCGGGTGCTCTGTACCGCCCAGACACCCGACGGAAGGTCGCCGAAGTCCGGCGCGAGCGTGGGGATCAGTTCAGCGGTCATTCTCGGTCTCCCGGTCGGTACGCAGGGCGGCGAGCAGCGCCTCGAAATCCTCGGGCACGGGGGCCTCGAAGGCGAGCACTTCGCCACTGTCAGGATGCTCGAATTCCAGCCGTGCCGCATGCAGGGCCTGGCGGCGAAAGGCCGTGAGCGCCCCCTTCGCCGCCTCGCCCATGCCACGCACCGGGCGCGGGCGTCCCCCATAGGCGGGGTCACCCACGATCGGGTGTCGAATGTGCGCCATGTGCACGCGGATCTGGTGGGTGCGCCCGGTCTCCAGACGCACATTCAGCAGGGTATGAGCCGGGAAACGCTCCGCCACCCGGTAGTGGGTCACCGCCGGCTTGCCACCGCCCGTGACCGCCTGGCGCTTGCGATCCACCGGATGGCGGCCGATCGGCTCTTCGATGGTGGCACCGCTGATCACGCGACCCTGCACCAGTGCCCGGTACTCGCGGTGCACCGTACGCTCCTGCAACTGGCGCACCAGCGCGGTCTGCGCCTGCGGCGTACGCGCGACCACCATCAGCCCGGTGGTGTCCTTGTCCAGCCGGTGCACCACCCCGGCGCGCGGCAGCCGGGAGAGGTTCGGATCATGGTGCAGCAGGGCATTCACCAGGGTGCCGGCCCGATGTCCCGCCGCCGGGTGCACGACCAGCCCTGCCGGCTTGTTGATCACCAGCATGGCGGGGTCCTCATGGACGATATCCAGCGCAATGGGCTCGGGTTCGGCCTCCAGGACCGGGGCCTCCGGGGGCTCCAGCACGACATGCTCGCCGCCCTGCACCGGCGTGCGCGGTTTCGGCTGGCCACCGTTCACGGTCAGGGCCCCATCCTTCAGCCACTGGGTCAGCTGGCTGCGTGAATAGTCGGGGAACAGCCGCGCCAGCGCGGCATCCAGTCGCTGGCCGGCTTCTTCCTCGGGGAGTTCCGCAGATCGCGGTTCGTTCATTGGCGATACTCGTCTCGATTTTCCCGCACCCGCGAACGGCCAGGCACGGCATGATGTTGTAGAATCCGCGGACACCGCTTCATCTGCGAGGCCCCATCGTGATTTCTGCTCCAAACCTGCTGCGCCTGCTCGCCGTCCTGCTCCTGGCACTTGTTATTGCCGGTTGTGCCGGACGCGAGGACCCGACGCTGGGCTGGTCCGCCAGTCAGCTCTACGGCGAGGCGAAGAACGCCCTGAACGAGGGGAACTACGATCAGGCCGTCGAATACTACGAAAAACTCGAGGCGCGCTACCCGTTCGGCCGCTACGCCCAGCAGGCGCAGATCGAGATCCCGTACGCCTACTACAAGGCGCGCGAGCCGGAGGCCGCCATCGCCGCGGTGGACCGCTTCATCCAGCTCAATCCGCGCCACCCGAACCTGGATTATGCGTACTACCTGCGCGGGCTGATCAACTTCAACCGCCAGCAGGGCTTCCTCGCCAACCTGTTCCCGCGGGATCCGGCAGAGATGGACCCGGAGCCCTTCGAGCAGGCCTTCCAGGATTTCGACCGCCTGATCCGAGAATTCCCCGACAGCCGCTACGCGCAGGACTCCTACCTGCGGATGGTCTATATCCGCAATGCGCTGGCGGCCTACGAACTGCGCGTGGCCGAGTTCTACATGGAGCGCACCGCCTGGGTCGCGGGCGCCGAGCGCGCGCGTCACCTGCTGGCCACCTACCCCGGTGCCGAGGTCCAGCCACAGGCCCTGGGGGTGCTGTGGCGTGCCTATACCGAACTGGGGCTCGAGGATTACGCCGACGCGACGATGATGGTGCTGGAGCTGAACTACCCCGACGCGGCCGCCGCGGTACGTGCCGGCGAACCGATCGAAACCCGCGAGCAGCGCGGCGGCCTGTGGCGCGTGTTCGACCGCCTGCCGTTCTTCACGAACTGACCGGGGAGCATCCGTACTCCCCCGGCTTCGCAATCAAACTGTCATTGCGAGGTACCGAAGGCGACGCGGCAACCGGTTTCCTGAACCCGCAGGCCTGAATCCGGGGTCACCGGGCCCGGCCGATTGCTTCGTCGCTGCGCTCCTCGCAATGACGGGACAAAGCCCGAAGGGCGAGGGTTACAGCGCCTCGCTGCCCTCTTCGCCGGTACGGATGCGTACCACGCGGGCCATGTCGGAGACAAAGATCTTGCCGTCCCCGATCTTGCCGGTGCGCGAGGCCTTCACGATCGCGTCGATACAGGCGTCCACGCGGTCGTCATCCACCACCAGCTCCAGCTTCACCTTGGGCAGGAAGTCGACCACGTATTCCGCACCCCGATAGAGCTCGGTATGGCCCTTCTGCCGACCAAAACCCTGGACCTCGGTCGCAGTCATGCCGGCAATGCCCATCTCGGTCAGGGCCTCGCGGACATCCTCCAGCTTGAACGGCTTGATGATCGCCTCGATCTTCTTCATGCGAATCCCTTTGGTTGTGCCCGCCGCGCGGGCGCTCGTCTTGCATCCGAAAGTGTACCAAACCGCCAACGCGGCGCCCGCGCCCGGGGTCCGTCATTGCGCGGGGCCACGACAGCGTGAAGCCCCTCAGTCCGGGCGGTAACCGGAGGTGATCGGGTAGCGCCGGTCGCGGCCGAAGGCGCGGCGGCTGACGCGCACACCGGGCGGGGCCTGGCGGCGCTTGTACTCGGCCCGAAACACCAGCCGCGCGATGCGCTCCACGGTGGCCCGATCAAAGCCTTCGGCCGCGATCTCCTCCACCGAGCGCTCCTGTTCGACGAAGGCCTCGAGCACCGCGTCCAGCACCTCGTAGGGGGGCAGCGAGTCGGCATCCTTCTGGTCGGGCGCCAGTTCGGCGCTGGGCGGGCGCTCGATCACCCGCTCGGGGATCGCCGCACCGCGCGTGTTGCGCCAGCGCGCCAGGCGGTACACCCACTGCTTGGAGACATCCTTGAGCGGGGCGAAGCCGCCGTTCATATCGCCGTACAGCGTGGAATAGCCCACGGCCATCTCCGACTTGTTACCGGTCGCCAGCAGCAGCTTGCCGCTGCGGTTCGACAGCGCCATCAGCAGCACCCCGCGGGCGCGCGACTGCAGGTTCTCCTCGGTCACATCCCCCGCATGGGCGGGCATAGCGTCAAACGCCGGTGACAGCCCATCGAGAAAGTCCCGCACCATCGGCTCAATCGCGATCTCGTGGTATTCGATACCCAGCAGCCGGGCTTGGGCCTCGGCGTCCTCGATGCTCATCGACGCGGTGTAGCGATACGGCATCATCACCGCGGTCACCGCAGCCGGACCCAGCGCATCCACGGCCAGCGCGGCCGTCAGCCCCGAGTCGATACCACCGGACAGGCCCAGCAGAACCCCGGGAAAACCATTCTTGGCGACATAGTCGCGGATGCCGATCATCAGGGCCTGGTAGAGGTCGCGGGCGTCCGCCTCGTCCGGCTCCGGGCCGGGGTCGGTCAGTGTCGGGCGGATCCCGCAGGCGGACAGGTGCATGGTCTCGGGCCGCGGCTGCAGTTCGACCCCCGACGGTCCGCGCCGGGCCTCCATCAGGGCATACCCGGTCGCCCAGGCCGGTAGCACCGCACGCGCCCCGTGTGCGGCGTCGTGCACGAAGGAGCGACCGTCGAACACCAACTCGTCCTGGCCGCCCACCTGGTTCACGTAGACCACCGGGCAGCCGGTCTCGGACACGCGCGCCCCGACCACCTGCAGACGCTCCTCGGCCTTGCCACGGTGATAGGGCGAGGCATTCAGGTTCAGGATCAGTTCGGCGCCGGCCGCCTTTGCGGCAGCGGCCGGCGCCGGCTGCCAGATATCCTCGCAGACGGTGAGACCAATCCGCCAGCCCGCCAGCTCGACCACGCAGGCCTGATCGCCCGCGACGAAATAGCGCTGTTCGTCGAATACCGAATAGTTGGGCAATACCCGCTTGGCATAGCGCGCGACCTCGCGGCCGTCGCGCAGCCATAGCGCGGCATTCACCAGGCCCTGCTCGGTGGTAACCGGCGCGCCGAGGATCACATCGATGCCCTGCACGGCGCGCGTGATCGCGGCCAGGGAATGCTCCACCGCGCGCAGGAAGGCCGGGCGCAGCAGCAGGTCCTCCGGGGGGTATCCGGTCATGGCGAGTTCGGGGAAGACCACCGCGCGTGCACCAGCGGCACGGGCCTGTTCGATCGCGTCCTCGATCAGGTGGCGGTTCGTGTCCAGCCCGCCCACGATCGGGTTGATCTGGGCCAGAGCCAGCGGCAGGTCATCGGCGGACGCCATCGTGGCGGGTCAGGCGCGATCGAGCGCGGACTGCATGGCCTGGCCGAGTTCGGCCGGGCTCTCGGCCACGCTCGCACCCGCCGCGCGCAGGGCCGCCATCTTCTGTTCGGCCGTACCCTGGCCACCGGCGATAATCGCCCCGGCATGGCCCATGCGACGTCCGGGCGGTGCGGTGGCGCCCGCGATATAGGCCGCCACCGGCTTGTCGAATTCACTTTCGATATAGCGCGCGGCGCGCTCCTCGGCATCACCGCCGATCTCGCCGACCAGCAGCACGCCGTCGGTCTCCGGATCGTCGCGGAACAGCCGCAGGCAGTCGACGAAGTCGAGCCCCTGGATCGGATCACCACCGATGCCGATACAGGTGCTCTGGCCCAGGCCCCGATCCGAGGTCTGCTTGACCGCCTCGTAGGTCAGGGTGCCGGAGCGCGAGATGATGCCGATGCGCCCGCGCTGGTGGATATAGCCGGGCATGATGCCGACCTTGCAGGCATCCGGGGTGATGATGCCGGGGCAGTTCGGGCCGATCAGGCGGGTCGGGCTGCCGGCGAGGACCTGCTTCACCCGGATCATGTCCTGCACCGGGATGCCCTCGGTGATGCACACGGCCAGCTCGATGCTGGCATCCGCCGCCTCGCAGATCGCATCGGCCGCGAACGGGGCCGGGACATAGATCATGCTGACGGTCGCACCGGTCTGCGCCACCGCATCGGCAACAGTGTCGAACACCGGACGGTCCAGATGTGTCTGTCCGCCCTTGCCGGGCGTCACACCCCCGACCAGACGGGTGCCGTAGGCGATCGCCTGCTCGGAGTGGAAGCTGCCCTGCTTGCCGGTAAAGCCCTGGCAGATCACCTTCGTATCGTGATCGACGAGGATACTCATGCCACGGCCTCCACCACGGTGCGCGCCGCGCGGTCGAGGTCCGCGGCCGGGATCACGTCCAGACCGGAACTGGCCAGGGCCTCGCGGCCCTGCTCGGCATTCGTGCCTTCCAGCCGCACCACCACCGGCACCTGGACCTGCACCTCGCGGATCGCAGCGATGATGCCCTCGGCGATCAGGTCGCAGCGCACGATGCCGCCAAAGATATTCACCAGCACCGCCTTCACCGAAGCGTCCGAGAGGATCAGCTTGAACGCGGCCGTGACCCGCTCCACCGTCGTGCCGCCGCCGACATCCAGGAAGTTGGCCGGCTCGCCGCCGTGGTGCTTGATCAGGTCCATCGTGGCCATGGCCAGCCCTGCACCGTTCACCATGCAGCCGATCGAGCCGTCCAGGCGGATGTAGTTGAGGTCGTATTCGTGCGCCTCTTCCTCGGCCGGGTCGCGCTGGCGCGCGTCGCGTTCGGCCATCAGCGCCTTCTGGCGGTAGGCGGCGGAGTCGTCCACGGTCAGCTTGGCGTCGATGGCCAGCAGCTGGTCGTCAGCAGTCAGCACCAGCGGGTTGATCTCCAGCAGCTGCGCATCCACCTGCTGGAACAGGGCATGGGCATTGGTCACCAGCTGGGCCATCGCCTTGGCCGACTCGCCCGACAGCCCGAGGGCAAAGGCGACCCGCCGCCCGTGAAACGGCATCACGCCCGTGGCCGGGTGGATCGGCAGGGTGATCACCGCCTCGGGCCGCTCGGCGGCCAGGGTCTCGATGTCCATACCCCCCTCGGCGGAGACCACCAGCGCCAGGCGCTCACGAGCCCGGTCCACCAGCAGGGCGAAATAGAACTCGCGGGCGATGTCGGCGGCCGGCTCCAGCAGGAGCTGATCCACCGGCAGACCCTCGGGGCCGCTCTGCCCGGTGACCAGGCGCGAGCCCAGCAGCTTCTCCGCCGCCTCGCGCGCGGCCTCGGGGGAATCCGCCATGACCACGCCACCGGCCTTGCCGCGCCCGCCGGAGTGTACCTGGGCCTTGACCAGCACGCGCTCGCCGCCCAGGGCCTGCCAGGCTGCGGGGAGCTCATCGGCGTGGGTGATCACCTGTCCGTCGGGAACGGGGATGCCGGCGTCGCGAAAGCGCGCCTTGGCCTGAAATTCGTGGAGATTCATGGGTGTGGAGGATAGCGGTGCGCCCGTTGCCCGACAACTGCGGAGGCGAGCGCTAGGGAGTAGCTTCTCAGGCGGCCTGCACCGGGATGCCGTGGCCGGTGCGCACGATCGCGTTGCGGGCGTCGAGATACACGAGATTCGGGGTGAATTCGCGGGCCTCGGCGGCCTCCATCTGTGCGTACGCGCAGATGATCACGCGATGGCCCACCGCCGCCTTGTGCGCGGCCGCGCCATTGACCGAGACGATGCCGGAGCCCGGCTCGCCCTCGATCGCATAGGTGGTAAAGCGCTCGCCGTTGTCCACGTTGTAGATCTGGATCTGCTCGAACGGCAGGATGCCGGCGGCTTCCAGCAGCCGCGTATCGATGGCGCACGAGCCCTCGTACTCCAGCTCACAATGAGTGACCTGGGCCTTGTGCAGCTTGCCCTTGAGCATGGTGACGTGCATCGGCGATTTTCCCGGCGATAACCTCTGGGGGCGCAAAATTATCCGCGATTGTGCCAGGCGCGGCAAATGCCCCACCCCGAATCGGGCACGGATCAGTTCGTCGGGCGGGTGCGGACGTTGTCGATCAGGCGGACTTCCGCCAGCCACGCGGCGGCCAGAACGACCAGATCCTGGTCGGCCAGCGCCACGCCATGCTCCGGCTCGGCCAGGTCCTCCGCGCGCCGGATGGACAGGTATTCGGGATCGAAGCCGGCCTCGCGCAGGCGATCGCAGGCACGCCCCTCGACCTCGGGGATGCGCTCGGCATCGAAGACCGTCGCACCCCGGCAGACCGTGGCCACCTCGTCCAGAACACGCTTGAGCTCCGGCGCGATCGCCCGTGCCTCCTCGGGAAGCTGGTCGTTGCGCGAACTGCAGGCCAGGCCATCCTTCTCGCGTACGGTCGGGATCGCCTCGACCCGTACCGGGATATCCAGCCCCTGCACCATGCGCTCGACCAGCTTGAACTGCTGGTAGTCCTTCTCGCCAAACAGCGCGATATCCGGCCGCACGAGATTGAACAGCTTGGTCACCACCGTAGCCACGCCATCGAAGTGCCCCGGGCGGAAGGCCCCCTCCAGCATCTCCGACAGTCCCGGCACAACCACCCGCACTGGAGGCATGCCGTCGTCCGGGTACATGTCCTCCTCCGACGGGCAGAACACCGCGTCCACACCCGCCTCGGTCAGCAGGCGCGAGTCTTCCTCCAGGGTGCGCGGATAGCGCTCCAGGTCCTCGGGGCGATCGAACTGCATCGGATTCACGAAGATCGATACCACCACGCGCTGCGCACGGGCCCGGGCGTGCCGGATCAGCGTCATGTGACCCTCGTGCAGGTGCCCCATCGTGGGGATCAGGGCAATGGTTCCACGGCCCTTGCGGGCCCATTCTCGATGCATGGCCACCAACTGGGGCCGGTCACGCAGGATTCTCATGGGCCAGGGGTCTCTTGGGCCGGGGTCCTCATGGACGGAACAATGAACGAACTAACGGAAAGTATGCACGCCGGATTCAGGGAACGTACGCGCCCGCACTGCCTCGCAATAGGCGCGCACCGCGCCCTCCAGCGAGCCACCCTCGCCCAGAAAGTCGCGGGCGAAGCGTGGCGGCTCGGGCGTCAGGCCAATCACGTCCTGGATCACCAGGACCTGGCCATCACAGCGCGGGCTGGCGCCGATCCCGATCACAGGGATATCGGTCGCGCGCACGATCGCGTCGGCCAGTTCCTCCGGTACGCTCTCCAGGAGCAGGCCCTGGGCACCGGCGGCTTCCAGCCGCGCGGCCAGCGATTCCATCTCGGCAGCGGCGTGCGGGTCGCGACCCTGCACCCGGAAGCCCCCCATGCGATGCACGGCCTGCGGCGTCAGGCCCAGATGGGCGCATACAGGAATACCAGCGGCCACCAGCCGCTCGACGATCGGCAGCTCGGCCAGGCCGCACTCGACCTTGACCATATGCGCGCCGGCGCGCAGCAATGCCCCGGACTGCTGCAAGGCAGTCGGGGCATCGGCGTCTCCGAGAAACGGCAGATCCGCCATGATCATCGCGTTGTGGGTCACCCGCGCGACACTGGCGACGTGATAGCACATGTCGTCGATCGTCACCGGCAGCGTGGTCGGGTGCCCCTGCACCACCATGCCCAGGGAATCCCCGACCAGGATGACATCCACGCCGCAGCGATCCAGTAGCGCGGCAAAGGACGCGTCATAGGCCGTCAGACAGGTAATCGGTTCACCGGCCTGCTTGCGCCTGGCCAGCGTATTGACCGTGATCGGCCGCATCAGTCTGCCTCCCGGGCGGGGTCGATCTGCCGCACGTCAGAGCGTGATCGGCAGCGGATTGAAATAGTGTCGGCCACCCTGGATCGGCTCCAGGAACTGCACCAGCTGTTCGAAGTCGGCCGGATTGTTCACCCAGTCGATCTCGGTGGCGTTCACGATCACCAGTGCCGCCCCTTCGAAATGATAGAAGAATTCTGCATAAGCCGCGTTCAGGCGCTCCAGATAATGCGCCTCGATGTGACGTTCGTACGGTCGCGCGCGCTGACGGATGCGGTCCAGCAGGACCTCAACCGGCGCCTGCAGGTAGATCACCAGATCCGGCCGTGGCAGACCCGCGCGCAGATGCCGGAACATCTCGCGATAGATCTCCAGCTCGTCGGGGTGCAGGTTGAGCTCGGCGAACAGCGGGTCCTTGTCCATGACGTAGTCGGCCACGTGGCGCTGCTCGAACAGGCCCTTCTGGCTGACCGGCGTCAGCTGCCGCACACGCTGCACCAGAAAATGCAGCTGCGTGGCCAGGGCGTGCTTGTCCGGCTCCTGGTAGAAGCGCTCGAGGAACGGATTCTCGTCCGGCGCCTCGAAAATCCCCTCGGCCCGCAGGTGCTCCGACAGCAGACGTGCGAGGCTGGACTTGCCCACCCCGATCGGCCCTTCCACCGCAACAAAGTCGAAGTCGCTCAGACTCACCGCTGCCCTCCGGCACGGGCGACGTTCGGGTCCTCCAGCGCGACCAGCGAGGCGCCATCGAAGCGGCGGGCGAGTCGCTCGATCAGGCCCTCGCCTGGAATCTTCAGGCCCGGTGCCAGCTCGGCCAGCGGCAGAACCACGAAATCGCGCTCGGCCAGCCCGGGATGGGGAACATGCAGACCGGGCAGATCCAGCACCTGGTCCCCGAACAGCAGGATATCCAGATCGAGCAGGCGCGGCCCCCAGCGGGTGCCATCGCGCTCGCGGCCACAGTCGGCTTCGATCGCCTGTAGCGCATGCAGCAGATCCAGGGGTTCGAGCCGGGTGTGCAGCCGGGCGACGGCGTTCACGTAGTCCGGCTGATCCTGTGGGCCCATCGGCGGGTTGCGGTACAACCGCGACTGCCCCGTCAGCCGCGTCTCGGGCACATCACCGGCCAGGCGCCGGAAGGCCTCGCGCACCTGGGCCTCGGGGTCGCCAAGATTGGCGCCGATGCCCACGAATACCTGCAAGCCGGCATCGGTCATGCCGCATCCCCTCCGTCATTCGAGCCACCGACCTCGCCATCGCCCTTGCGCCGGCGTTTGCGACGACGCCCGCCACGGCGGGCACGGCTCTTGCCCTTGCCGCCGCCCCCGGCCATCTGCTTCTGCTCGCCCTCGTCCTTCTCCTGGAACTCGGTCCACCAGCGGCACAGTTCCGGATCGGCATCGCCCGCGCGGGCGCGCAGGCAGAGAAAATCGTAACCCGCACGGAAACGCGGGTGCGTCAGCAGGCGCAGCGCGCGGCCGCCCCGTGCCCGTTCCAGCCGCGCCTGCAGCTCCCAGATCTCGCGCACAACCAGGCTGAAGCGCTTGGGAATCGAGACCGTCTTGACCTGGCGATCCAGCACCTCGGCCATCGCCTGCTGCCAGGCCGGGATCTCCTGCTCGCCATCCTCGATGCGCCGGGCCGCCGCCACCTGCACCGGGGCCCACAGGATCGCGGCATAGAGAAACGCCGGGTTGACCCCAAGTTCTTCGTTAATGCGCTTGTCAGTATTGAGCAGCGACTCGACCAGGAATTGCCGCCGCTCGGCACCCAGATCCGGATCGGCAAAGCACTCGGCCGCCTCCGGGAACATCGGCGCGAACAGCCCGAAGCGCTCCAGCTCGTCCAGACAGGTGACCGCCGCACCACTGTGGAACAGCTTGATCACCTCGTCGAACAACCGTGCCGGGGCCACCGTCTGCATCAAGCCCGCGAGCTCGCGGATCCCGGCCTCGACCTCGGGCGCAATGCGCAGCCCCAGCTTCGCGGAGAAGCGCACGGCGCGCAGCATGCGTACCGGGTCCTCGCGCAGCCGCGTCTCGACATCGTCCCCGATCAGGCGCAACACGCCCTCGCGCAGGTCCTCGACCCCGCCGGTGTAGTCGAGCACCGAGAAGTCGTCGATGTCGTAGTACAGCGCGTTCACGCTGAAGTCCCGCCGCACCGCATCCTGCTCGATCGTGCCGTAGCGGTTGTCGCGCAGGATGCGACCCTCTTCGCTCAGCGCCACCTGCCCGTCGCTGTCGTCGTCCTCGTCATGCGGCGCGCGGAAGGTGGCGACCTCGATCACCTCGCGGCCGAACAGAACATGGGCCAGGCGGAAACGCCGCCCGATCAGACGACAGTTGCGGAACAGCCCGCGTACCTGATCCGGCGTGGCATCGGTCGCGATGTCGAAGTCCTTCGGCTCGCGCCCCAGCAGCAGATCGCGCACTCCCCCGCCCACCAGACAGGCACGGTAGCCCGCATCGCGCAGGCGATAGAGCACCTTCAGGGCATTATCGTCGATCGCGGCGCGCGAAATGCCATGCTCCTCGCGTGAATACACGCGCGGTTCGGGGATCGCGGCGGACGGGGTTGCGGGATCGGCCTGGGTCACTCGGTTCGGGTTCCGTGAACGAAAGCGCAGTATGGTAACAGCAAGCCGGTACGGGAAAGGACCGGAGGTTCGGACATCATGTCCCGCCCCCTCGCCCCGCCCCCGGCGACCCCAGGCGCAGCGGCGCCGTTTCGCCGGTCAGGCGGTAACGCAGATAGTCATCGAGGATGCGCCGGTGGTCAAAGACCAGCGGCTGTCCCTGATCGTCGGGATCCAGCCAGGCACAGTCCGCCGCGTCATCGGCCGCACGGGCCTCGCCCGCGCCGCGCGCCACGAATACAGCACTGACGGTGTGCCCGCGCGGATCCCGCGCGGGATCGGAGTAAACACCCAGCAGGGCCTCGAGCGTGACCTCCAGACCCGTCTCCTCCAGGGCCTCGCGCACGGCGGCCTGCTCGACCGACTCGCCGACATCCACGAAGCCCCCGGGGAGGGCCCAGCCATGGGGCGGGTTGCGTCGCTCGATCACCAGAACACGGCCAGGGTGGGCGGGGTGATGGATCACCACATCCGCGGCCAGCAAGGGGGTTTGGGGTGGGCCACTCATTCGTCTTGACCGTCCTGGCGGATGAAACGCCGGATCTGGCGGCGCTGGCGCTTGTCCGGGCGGCGACTGGGGGCGCTGTCGGCCACCGCCCGTTCCGAGCGCCGGCGTTCGGACTCGGCCTCGCGCCGGGCCTCGCTCTCCGACGTCTCGGCATACAACTCGCGCGCCTCGGGGGCGGGCCGACGCTGATCATTCAGCGCCCGCACGTCGATCTCCCAGGTCTGCTGGCCGCGATGAATCGTCAGGCGATCGCCCGGGTGCACCCGGCGCGCCGGCTTGCAGCGCTCGCCGTTCACATGGACCTTGCCACCACTGACGGCCTCGGTGGCCAGCGCGCGAGTCTTGAAGAAGCGCGCGGCCCAAAGCCACTTGTCGATGCGCAACCCGCCGGCGGGCGCTGCGCGCGCCTCAGCCCCGGCCAAGAGGCCCTCGCATTGGAGACACTGGGCTTTCCCGCCGGATCGCGGGCATGGACAATGCGCGGCTTTCCACCATCAGAGGATGGGGCCCCGCATGGGGCTTCGATACGTCATGAAACTCCCGCATCTGCACCTGATCAGCTTTGACCTTTGTCCTTTCGTTCAGCGTAGCGTGATCACGCTGAAATACAAGCAGGCCCCGTTCGAAGTGACCTATATCGATCTCGCGGACCCGCCGGACTGGTTTCGCGAACAGTCCCCGCTCGGCAAGGTACCGCTCCTGAAGGTCGATCACGACACTGTGCTGTTCGAGTCGGCGGTGATCAACGAATACGTCGATGCCATCACCCCACCCCCTCTGATGCCGGACACGCCGCTACAGCAGGCCCGCACGCGCGCCTGGATCGAATATCTGGGCGAGCAGACCATGACGCAGTACCGCTGGATGACAGCGGGCGACGAAGAGGCCTTCGAGATGGAGCGCCATGCAGCCTCGCGCGGGCTGGAGCGGCTGGAACGGGAACTGGCGGCCGATCCGCTGCTCACGGGGCATGCCTTCACCCTGATCGACGCCACCCTCGCGCCGATCCTGCTGCGCTACAGCCTGATCGACGACATCGACAATCCCTGGGAGCCGGAGGCGTTTCCGCGCCTGGCCGAGCGCTGGGAAACGCTGCGCGACATGGACGCGGTCTCCACCTCGGTCCCCGCCGACTTTGCGGCGCGTCTGGCCGCCTACCTGCGCGCACAGAAAGGCTTCGCCCCGGCGCACATCGCCTCGCGTCTCGCCGATACGGCCTGAGGCCAGGCCCGGGGCCCCGCCGGGTCGGACGTGGCAATAGCACACGTCTCTGTGGCCGGCTCTGGTTCGGCATCCGGTGTTCACGTGCTTTCGGCCGGCCGAAGCCACCGTAAACACAGGATGACCAACCGGGCCCAGCTACAAAGCGGCCGGACTGAAAAGCCGCGCGAGGGCGCGTCAGACGGGGCGGTGGGGGCAGGCGCTGTCGCTGCAGTCACCGTACAGGACCAGGGCGTGGTCCTTGATGGAGAAGCCGTGCTGGCGCGCGACCTCCCGCTGGCGATTCTCGATGGTCTCGTCAAAGAACTCTTCGACGCGGCCGCACTGGTTGCAGACGATGTGATCGTGGTGCCCGCCACGTTCCAGCTCGAACACGGCCTGGTTGCCCTCCAGGTGGAGCCGGCAGACCAGCCCAGCGGCCTCGAACTGAGTCAGCACGCGGTAGACCGTGGCCAGCCCGATCTCCTCGCCCGAGTCGAGCAGCTCGCGGTAAATGGCCTCGGCGGTCAGGTGACGCGTTTCCGAGTTCTCGAGGATCTCGAGGATCTTCATGCGTGGCAGCGTGACCTTGAGCCCCGCTTTCTTGAGATCGCTTGTTTCCATCCTTCGATTCCCGTCACCCGATTGCTTGAGAGCATCCGGACGCTTTGGTGTACCATGCGCGTTCAACGGCCCATCCGACTTCTGGGGACCCGCCGGCTCGATGATCAAGATTCTCATTTCTATTGCCGTGGCTGCAAGCCTGCTCACCGCCTGCAGTGGCTTCAATCAGTTCCGCCTCGATGTACAGCAGGGCAACGTCATCGACGCGACACAGGTCGCCCAGATCCAGCCCGGCATGACCCCGCAGCAAGTCCGCTTTCTGATGGGTTCGCCGCAAATCGACGGCGCGTTCAAACGCGAGGACCGCTGGGACTACGTCTACTATCGCCGCCCCGGGATCGGGCCGACGGAGCAGCGACGCGTAACGGTGTTCTTCGAGAATGGCGTAGTCAGCTACGTCGACTCCGACGTGCCGCAGCCAATCGCGCTGGACGAGTACCCGGTCGAGCTCGACGACAACTGATCGCGACCGGCCGGCTCAATCGCCGGCCGAATCCTTCCCGCTCCCGGCCCCGCCCTCCGGCTTCTCGCCCGCGGGCTTTTCGGAAGCCTGATCGCCCCCCTTGCCGGGCTTCTTCCGGTTCTTGCCGGCCCGCTGACGACGCACCTCTTTCGGATCGGCGATCAACGGCCGATAGATCTCGATGCGATCCTTCGGGCGCAACACCGTGTCGCGTCGGGTGAGCTTGCCGAAGATCCCCACCTTGGCGTTGTCCAGATCGATCTCGGGAAACTGCGCGTCGATCTCCGACTGGCGCAGGGCCGCGTCCACGGTCGTGCCCTCGGGCACGACCAGCGGCAGGATCACCTGGCGGTCGGGGCGCGCATAGGCGACCTCGATACGGATTGTGCCGTCCCCCGCCTCGGGGCTGACGGCCTCCCGATCATCGGGCACCGTAGACCTCGCGTGCGCGCCGCACAAAGGCGTCGACAAAGGAGTTGGCCAGCTGGTGGAAGATCGGCCCGATCGCGAACGACATCAGCCGGCTGGCAAACTCGAATTCCAGCTCCAGCGCGATGCGCGTCTGACCATTGTCCAGCTCGGTGAAGCTCCAGGTGCCGTGCAGGCGACGAAACGGCCCGTCCGCCAGTCGGATGTCGATGCGCTCGGGGCGCTGCACGCGATTGCGCGTGGTAAACGACTTGTGCAGGGCGCCCTTGGCCATCTCGATGGTCCCCTCCACCTCATTCTCTCCACGCATGCGCGCACGCGAACTGCGGCAACCCGGCAGAAATTCCGAGTAGGAATCCACGTCATTGACGAGGTCGAACATCTGCTCGCGGGTATACGGGACCTCCGCCGAGCGCCGGACTGTCGAGGACATCAAATAAGCTCCACCGCGCGCAGGAACACAAACAGGATGGCAATCGGGGCCACGAAGCGCACCAGGAAATACCAGATCTGGTACAGACCCCCGAGTTTCATGCGCAGCTCGGACTGGACCGAGCGCTCGGTCATGCGCCAGCCCACAAATACCGCGATCAGAAACCCGCCCAGCGGGAGCAGGATGTTAGCAGTCACATAGTCCAGCAGGTCCAGGATCCCCATGTTGAACAGGGTGTAATCCGACCAGACGTTCAGCGACAGCAACGCGCCGATCCCCAGCAGCCAGGCGGCGATGGCAATGCTGGCGCTCGCGGCCACGCGCGTCATGCCGACATTCTCCACCAGATAGGCGACCGCCGGCTCGATGATGGAGATCGACGACGTCCAGGCCGCGAACACCAGCAGCACGAAGAACATCGTCCCGAAGTAGAGCCCACCCGGCATCTCCGCGAACGACAGCGGCAGCGTGACGAAGATCAGCCCCGGCCCCTGCTCCGGCGAAAGCCCCGCCCCCAGCACGATCGGGAAGATCGCCAGCCCGGCCATGATCGCCACCAGGGTGTCGGCCCCCACCACGGCCGCCGAGGTCCGCGCGATCGAGGCCTCGCTCTGCAGGTAGCTGCCGTAGATCATGATCGCGCCCATGCCGAGGCTCAGCGTGAAGAACGCCTGCCCCATCGCCAATAGCACCGCGTTGGCCGTCAACGCCGAGAAATCCGGATACAGCAGGAACTCCAGCCCCGCGATAAAGCGCCCTTCCACCATCGCGTAGCCGACCATCACCACCAGCATCACGAACAGCAGCGGCATCAGGATGGTCACGGCCTTCTCCAGACCGGACTGCACCCCACGTGCAACCACCATCGCGGTCATCACCATGAAGATCGTATGCCAGGCCAGCAGGGCCTCGGGATTGGAGAGCAGGCCATCGAACATGGCCTCCGAGCCATCCGCATCCAGGCCCATGAAACCGCCACTGCCGGACTTGAACACATAGGACAGCGACCAGCCGGCCACTACGCTGTAGAACGACAGGATCAGGAATCCGGCGAGCACACCGATCCACCCGATCATGCCCCAGCCACGGCTCAGGCCCTCCTCGCGCGCCAGCGTCACCATCGTGTTGATCGGGCTCTGGCGGCCGCGCCGCCCCAGCAGGATCTCCGCCATCATCACCGGCAGGCCGATCAGCAGGATGCAGCCGAGGTAGACCAGCACAAAGGCCCCGCCCCCGTTATCACCGGCGATATAGGGAAAACGCCAGATGTTGCCGAGTCCGACAGCCGACCCGGTGGCCGCAAGGATAAAGGCCAGGCGGGTCGTCCACTGACCGTGGATGGAAGTCGTGGCAGGCATCAGCGGCTCCTTGTTGGTGGTACCCGTTCCATCGCTCGGCGCAGCCAGATCGATGCACGGTCAACGGCACATGGCGGCACAAGCAGGGCTTCGAGTCGCCCGGAATTGTGGGGCAGGCTTCCCGCGGGCTCAACTGTACGCGGCAAACGCCAACCCGCGACGCGGGCGCGATCCTGTACGTTCGTGCGTGTTTCCTCGGCTTTCGCCCCGCGCGTGCAGTACACTGCGCGGGCCATGGGAAAGCCAAACAAGAAAAAGGACGCCGGTTCCAACACCATCGCGCTGAACCGCAAGGCGCGCCACGATTTCTTTATCGAGGACCGCCTGGAGGCGGGGCTGGAACTGCAAGGCTGGGAGGTCAAGTCCATGCGGGCCGGGCGCGCCCAGCTCAGCGAGGCGTACGTGCTGCTGCGCAAGGGCGAGGCGTTCTTGTTCGGGGCCCATATCACCCCACTGCCCACCGCCTCCACCCATATCAACCCGGACCCGAGCCGCACGCGCAAGCTGCTGCTGCACCGCTCGGAGATCAACCGCCTGATCGGCGCGGTGGAGCGCAAGGGCTATACCCTGGTCCCCATGGCCCTGTACTGGAAACATGGCCGCGCCAAGCTGGAAATCGGGCTGGCCAAGGGCAAGAAGGATTTCGACAAGCGGGCCGCCAAGAAGGACAAGGACTGGCAGCGCGAGCGCGCGCGCATCCTCAAGAGCGGCTGAAGAAAAAGCCTGGGCTCGGCATCACTCCGGCGGGTGGGCCCGCTCCTTCCACCACCAGCGCCGGGTCAGCCAGCTCAGCTTCGTCACCGCCAGCACACCCGCTGTCAGTGCCTTCACGGGCCGCAGCAGGCGCAGTCCGCGCAGCTGGTCGACCGCAAACCCCAGCAGGAACGCCCTGGGGATCATCTCCGGTGAACCCAGACGCTGCAGCGCGCGCCACCAGCCGGTGGCACGCACATCGTCGCGCAGTTCGTCGACCTCGCCCTGCAGCCGCAGGCGCAGTTCGCGAGAACGGCCCCGCAGGCCCAGCCAGGTGCCAGCCATGGGCTACTCGGTATCCCGGCTCTCGGGCCGTGCGACCAGATTCCGCACCAGTGCACGCGTCTCCGGGTAGGTCATGCCGTGCAGCAGCCGGCCAATGCCACGCGCAACCAGCCACGCCAGCACACCGGTCAGCGCCGCCACGATCACCAGCGACAACGCCGGCGACACGCCCGCGTAGGCCTGCAGCAGCATTACCACGGCCGCGACCAACGCCAGCCACACCGTGACCAGCAGCAGCCCCAGCACCACCGCGAACACGATAACCCCCACCGCATTGCGCACCAGTTGCCGGGTCTCGGTCCCCAACAACTCGCGCGAATCCCCCAGGATGCGGCCGAGGTCCTGCATCACATCCCCGGGGTCGGCGGTATCGGAACCCGGTCGCTCGCGCGCCGGCCCGTCGTCCTGCGCGGCCATGGCCTACTTGCGGCGGGTCAAGGCCGAGAACAGGGTCCCCGCCACAAAGGCCAGGCCGATCGCGGTCAGCGGGTTATCGCGTACGTAGTTGCCGACCACGCGCAGGACGTCCTCGGAACTCTGACGCGCCTTCTCCGCCCGTTCGCGAACCTCTTCATCCGCGTGCGACAGACCCTCGCGGATGCGTTCCTCGGCCGTGCCGGCATGTTCCGCCACGCGGTCCACGGCCTCGTGGGCCTGGGCCGCCACGCGCTCGGTGGTGGAGGCCTCGTGTTCCGCTTCGTCCTGCTTCTTCGCACTGCTGCTTTTCGTCGTTGCCATTACATGCACTCCTTATCGCGGGCCTGGATCATCTTCCGACCCCTCCCCCGCGGAATTGGTTGCAGGGTCGTCGAAATCACTCAACCCCGTCAGGATTTCCGGGTCTTCCTCAATCACCTCCGAGGTATCCACCAGGGCTGTACTCCACTTGACCCTGAAGTGCTTCCAGAGGCTGGCCACAAACGCCGACAACGGCACAGCCAGGATCATGCCGATAATGCCGCCCAGCGCCGTCCCCCAGAAGAAGATCGAGATCACGACAATCGCCGGATGCAGCCCGGAGCGATCCGCCATGATCTTCGGCGTCAGCAGCCAGCTCTCGATCAGCTGCACCACGGCAAACACCACAAGCACCAGCGCGACCAGCGTCAGTCCGCCGCCCTCAGGCTGGAGATAGGCCACCGGCAGAGCCAGCGTCAAGCCGACGATCGTCCCCAGATAGGGCACGATATTGAGAAACCCCAGCATCAACCCGAACAGGATCGCCGCCTGCAGGCCGATCAACGAAAACCCGACGGCCAGCAGAACCCCCATGATCAGGGCAATCACCACCTGCCCCTGGAAAAACGCCGTCACGTAGCCGACAAACAGGCGACCCAGGAACATCAGCTCACGCTGGGTCTGGGGCCGAAAGACCGACAGGACCTCGCGCCCACCCTCCTTCAGGCGTTCCCCGGACAACAGGGCAAAGAACAGATACAAGGGCACAAAGGCCAGCCCGACGACCACCGTCACGTAGTGCATCAGCTGCGAGCCCACACCTTCCAGGTTCGGCATGATGCTCTGGAGGTCCAGCTCCTCCAGCATCGAGGCCACGCGCTCGGTGGCGTTAGGGAAATTGCGCGAGAATGACTCATAGGCATTCTCCGCCAGCTCCGGAGCCCCCTTGATGAACTCCTGAACCTGATGGCTCGCCGTGGGCACCACCAGTACCGCGATAATCACCAGCGCGATCAACACCACACCGAACAGCGAGCTCACCGCCCCCATCCGCGAGAATCCCGCAATCCGCTGCAGCCAGTGCACTACCGGGTAGAGGATCAGGCTCAGCACGCCGGCCACTGACAACGGCAAGAGCAGCGCGTAGAAAAACGACACCACCTGCCCCAGCAACCAGACCAGCAGGGCCACCAGCCCGGTCAGCACCATGAATGCGGCGAGCACGGCGACATAGCGGAACAAGGTCCGCTCGAAGGCGCTGAATTCGATATTCGATTGCGGCTGGTTTTCCACGGAGGGCTCGCATGAGGGGATCGTTCGACCGTAACCACCCGGCCATGATCTGCCACGGTGCACACCACCGTTTCAGGTACTGCATCACAAAAATATGGCGCTCGACCCTGGCCCGCGCCAGAGGGACGCTATTCAATCCCTAGAACAAGTCCGCCCACTCCGTCAGGGCAAACCAGATCACGTAGCCCCCGTAGAGAATCAGGAAAATAACGCTAAGGATCGTGATCGGGCGAAAGCCCTTCACCCGCACCTCGTAGGAGACATCCTCGCCGCGCGCCCGCCGCCGCCGCACCTCCAGCCAGCGCGATACCCGCCACCAGACAAACAGCAGGATCAGGACAACGGTCAGGAACTTCAGCATCGCGGTTCGCTTCCTCGTACGGGACTTAGGGAAACACTGAACGCGACACTACCCGAGAACGCCACCCGCCGCATCGTCATCCCGCCGCAGCACCCCACTCCGTCATCCCGGCCGCAGCACAGCGAAGAGCCGGGATCTCCGCGGCCATGCACCACCCCAACGCCCGAGATCCCGGATAACCGCTGCGCGGTTTCCAGGATGACAACACAGAAGCTAATGCACGGCGTCCCGTATTACCCGAGTCCCTGTGGGAGCCTGTTTGCAGGCGAAGCCCCTGCCAGACCCGCCCGACCCTGCCTACCCACGCCGCTTGGTATGCCGCGTGGCCGGCGCATTCCACGGATCCTCCGGCCAGGGGTGCTTGGGATAACGCCCCTTCAGCTCGCGGCGCACCTCCGGATAGCCATTCTCCCAGAAGCTGGCGAGATCCTGCGTAACCTGCACCGGCCGCCGCGCCGGCGACAGCAGGTGCAGCACCAGCGCCACGCGGCCGCCCGCCACCCGGGGCGTCTCGCCCAGACCGAACAGCTCCTGCAGTTTGACCGCCAGCACCGGCGGGTCCTGCGTGTAATCAATACGGTGGGCAGAGCCGGAGGGGACCTCGATGCGCGCCGGTGCCTCCCGCTCCAGTTGCTGCTGGTGGTCCCAGTCGAGCCGCGCGCGCAGGATCGCCGCCAGATCCAGCCGCTCCAGATCCCGGCGCCGTGTAATCCCGGCCAGGTACGGCCCCAGCCAGTCCTCCAGGGTCACCAGTAGCGCGGCGTCGCGCAGATCCGGAAAGCCCGCCGCGGGCATCGCGTCGTGCAGCAGCTGGATACGCGCACGCAACTGGGTCGCCGCGTCATCCCAGGGCAGCAGCGCAAGGCCCTCGCGGCGCAGCCGCTCGCACCAGCGCGGGATGGTGGCGGCGGGGTCATCCAGCGCGACCATCTGCCGTTCCACCACCAGCGTGCCGATCCGCCGAACCCGCGCGTTTTCCAGCCGCGCGCCATCCTCCACCCAGTCGCAGCGCGTCTCGCGGTGGAAGAGTTCCGGGGCCTCCTGCTCCAGTGCCGTCAGGTCCAGCACCACCGCACAGCGGATGCGGGCCTCGCGGTCGGCATCCGTGCAGTCCACCGCCACCAGGTAGTCGGCATGCGCCAGACGCTCGCGCTCCGGCAGCCACGCGCCGCGGCCGTTCCCCATCACGAAGCGCCCGGCCACCTCGCCACGGCGGCGCGCGATGCGCTCCGGCCAGGCCAGCGCCGCCAGCACGCCCAGCGCCGTGCTTTCGTCCAGTACCGCATCCACAGCGGCGGGGCGGTCCCCGGCTCGCGCCAGCGCCTGCTCCAGACGCCGCAGCCCGGATTGCCAGGCCCGGCCACCCGAACGCCGCGCGCGCTCCAGGCGCGCACCCAGCTCCAGCGGCGCCTCCGGCCCGGCCACACCAGGTTCCTCCACGGCTACCGCCAGTTCGCAGGCCAGGCGCGCCAGCCCCCGTTCCCGGCCCCGCAACAGCATGTGGGCCAGACGCGGGTGGGTCGGGAGGCGCAGCAGGACACGGCCGTGCCCGGTCATCCGTCCGTCGGCATCCACCGCACCCAGTTCGGCGAGTATGGCCTGTGCCGAGGCCAGACCCTGCGCGGGCGGCGGTTCCAGCCAGTCGAGTTCGGCCACCGCTTCGCCCCAGCCGGCCAGTTCCAGGGCCAGCGGCAGCAGATCCACCTGCTGCATCCCCGGGGTCGCGTAGTCCGGGCGCGCGACCTCGTCGGCCCGCGACCACAAGCGGATTGCCACCCCCGGTTCGGTGCGACCAGCACGCCCGGCCCGCTGCTCGGCGGCGGCCTTCGAGGCCGGCAGCGTCACCAGCCGCGAGAGCCCGGTCGCCGCATCGAAGCGCGGCTCGCGGGAGAGCCCCGCGTCGATCACCACGCGCACGCCCTCGATGGTCAGGCTGGTCTCGGCGATGTCGGTCGCCAGCACCACCTTGCGCTCGCCCGCGGGCGCCGGGCGCACGGCCCGGGCCTGCTCCTGCGCCGACAGCCGCCCGAACAGCGGCGCGATGCGCGCGGGGCCGGCGGGCGTATCCACGCCGTCACCCACCCCCTCGCCCAGACGCGCGGCCACCTCGCGGATCTCGCGCTCACCGGGCAGGAAGACCAGAACCGAGCCCGTCTCCGCCGCCAGCGCATCCCGCACCGCCTGCGCCACGCCGTCGGCCAGCGGCGCATCCTTGGCCGGAGGCGCGTAGCGCACCTCGACCGGAAACTGCCGCCCGCGCGCCCGCAGCACCGGCACGGCATCCTCCTCCGGGCCGGCCAGCAGCCGCGCCACGGCCTCGTCGTCGAGGGTTGCCGACATCACCACGATGCGCAGCTCCGGGCGCAGCAGCCGGCGCACCTGCAGCGCAAAGGCCAGCGCCAGCTCGGCCTCCGGCCGGCGCAGGTGGAATTCGTCGAAGACCACGGTGCCGACCCCTTCCAGCAGCGGGTCACCCTGGATGCGCCGCAGGAACAGCCCATCGGTGACCAGCTCCACCCAGGTGCGCTCCGAGACCTTCTGCTCGTCGCGCACGCGGTAGCCGACCGTCTGCCCGGCCGATTCACCCAGCTGTCCGGCCATGTAGGTGGCCGCCATACGCGCGGCCAGCCTCCGTGGCTGCAGCACAATCACGCGATCCTCGGGGTTGGCGGAGGCCAGATGCAGCGGTATGCGGGTGGTCTTGCCCGCGCCTGGCTCGGCCACCAGCACGGCGGCACCGCGCGTCTGCAGCGCGGCATCGAGGGGGGTTAGCAGATTTTCCAGCGCCCGGGCCTGCTGCGCCTCATTCAACTCTGTGGCCATCTACAGCGGTCAGTTCTCGGTAACCCGCGTGCCGGCCCGCACCCGGTCCCCCGGGCGGGTGACCACACGCTCGCCCGCCTCCAGGCCCTCGAGGATCTGTGTGGCGAAACCCGAGCGACGCCCCACCTCGACCCGGCGCGGCTCGGCACGGCCGTCCTCGACCACGAACACCGACCACTCGCCGCGGTCGCGGAACAGCGCGCTGGTCGGAACCTGCAGCACCTCATCCCCTTCCCACAGCAGGAACTCGGCCTCCACGCGGTAGCCCACCGCGAGCCCGGCCATGCGGGCCTCCACCGCGTCGAGGTCGAGGATCACCGGCACGCGCTGCTCGTCCACGCCCAGCGCGGAGATCCTGGTAAAGCCGAACGGCTGCACCCGGCGTACGGTGCCCTCGAGCTCCGCATCGCGGCCCCAGTCGGTCAGGCGCACGCGCATGCCCGGCACTACACGCACCGCGTCCATGGACAGCAGGTCCACCTGCACCTCGAGATCATCGAGATCGCCCACGACCAGCACCGCCTCCCCGGCCCCGATCGTGCCCTCGCAGCAGCGATAGCGCTCCAGCACCACGCCCGAGGCCGGCGAACGCACGGACAGGGTCTCGGCCTCGGATTCCGGCATCTGGCCGCTGGCGATCTCCAGCACGATCCGGGCACCCTCGATCTCGCTGCGTGCGACCTCCACCGCGGACTCGCCGGCGCGCACCGCCGAGCGCGCGCGGTCGCGTGCGGTCTCCATACGCTCCACCTCGGTGGCCGAAACCGCCCCGCGCTCGAACAGCTCCTGGTGCCGGCGATATTCGGACTCGGCGAAGCGAGCTTCAGCCCGCAGGTTCTCGAGGTTCGCCTCGGCGCTCTGCAGGCGCGACCGTGCAGCGGCCAGGTTCTCGCGCGCCTGTTCGCGCGAGCGCACATCCAGCGCCGGGGTCGGCAGTGGCTCCATGCGGAACAATGTGTCGCCGAGCGCGACCGCGTCCCCCTCTTCCAGCTCGACGCGATGCAGGAAGCCGGCGATCGGCGCCGACACGGTAAAGGTGTCGCGCAGCCGCGTGCGGCCTTCCTCGCGCACGGTCTCCTCGAACGGGCCGGCCTCGACCGTGGTCAGCGACACCGGTACCGGCTGCGGGCGCAGCGCCCATACCAGCGCGGCCACCCCCGCCAGCACGATGAGCCCAACCGTGATTCGCTTTTTCATCGCCATAGGCTCAGTCTCGCAAATCCCGCCACTCCGCGCTTCCCCCCTCATCGCCCGGCGTGTCGGAGCGTATATCTGCAAAGTGCCACCCTCGGTTATCACCTGAACGGTGGTTGGCAACCAGCCGCTGTGAGGCTGGGCATGGTCCGGCATCCGGTGTTTACGGTGGCTTCTGTCCGCCGCCTGCCATGCGCTGTTTCGGCAGCGCGCCACGAGTTACTTCTTTGCTCGTGCAAAGAAGTAACCAAGAAACACGCCCGGGATTCGCCCAGGAACCTTGCTCCGGCCGCGCCAGGCCGGCGGCGCTGAAACTCGCTGCGCTACGCTCCGCTCAGACAGTCAGCGCCTTCTCCCGGCCTGTCACGCCCTCCACAAGGGGCTCATATCGGGAGGGTAGGTCAAAACAGGCGGTATTCCGGCGAAGAGCCAGGCACTTACCCAAGACGTAGAGAGAAGGCCCTTGGCGCCCGCTCGCGGGCGCGGCACGCCATGGCCGCAGGCCGCGCGTGCCCAAGATGTCGGGACACCTGGCCTCCATCCAGTGGCACGAACGTCAGAACCGCCGTTGTCTTGACCTTCATCCCCCCCCCGTATGAAGCCCCTTGCGGAAGGGTCCTCGGGACGGAAAAGAGGCGCTGACTGTCTGAGCGAAGCCGAAGGCGCAGCGAGTTTCAGCGCCGCCGGCCCGAGGGCCCTGGAGCAAGGTCCCCGGGCGGAATCCGGGTGCCCTTCGTTGGGTACTTTCTTGGGCAAGCAAGAAAGTACCTCGGGGTGCGCTGCCGAGACAGCGCTTGGCAGGCGGCCGGACGAAGGCACGTAAACACTAGACGACGAACCAGGGCCAGCCACAAAGAGGCGGGCAATAACCACCACTACTCCGCCGCCTTCAGGGCCTGTACGCGGTCGAGCTGCTGCAGGCGCCGCCAGGCGAGGAAGGCGGTCAGACTGGCCGCGACCAGGATACCGAGGGCGGCGAAGCCGTAGGCCTGCGGCGTGATCACCAGCGGCACGCGGAACAGATCCATCGCAAAGGCCTGGTTCAGCAGCCAGGCGAAGCCCGTTCCGGTCAGCCAGGCGACCGGGATCGCGGCCAGGGTCAGCACCGCGATCTCGCCGAGCAGGATCCAGCTGACCTGGCCGCGCGAGTACCCGAGCACCTCCAGCGTGGCCAGATCCCGGGCGCGTTCGGCATAGGTGATGCGCGCGTTGTTGTAGGTCACGGCAAAGGCGATGGACACGGCCAGCGCGACGAACACCATCGCGAACACGATGACGGTCTCGCCGATGTACTGGCGGATGTTGCGCTCGGCCTCGGCGATCAGTCCGACGCTGGCGACCCGCGGGCGGTCGGACAGGCTGCGGAACAGCGCATCCTCCTGTGCGCGGTCGGTCAGCAGCCAGGCGCCGGAGACCGCCGGACCCTCGCCGATCAGGCGGTTCAGCGCCGGGCGGTACATATAGGCGCCGACACCGATGGGTTCCTCTACCACACCGGCCAGCGGCACCGTGACCGTGCGGCGACGGCCTTCCAGGATCTCTACCTCCACCGGGTCGCCCACGCGCAGCCCGAGCTGTTCGGCCAGGTAGTCGGTCAGCAGGATGCCCTCGTCGGGCAGTCGGCCGCGCCCGCCGCCCATCGGCAGTTGCCGCAGGCGCGGCTCGGCATCCAGGCCCAGCAGGCGCACGCGCTCCTCGCGGTTCACGCCGATCAGCCGCACCGGTACCGCGCGGAAGGTCTCCACCGCCAGCACGCCTGGCTCGTGGCGCAGCTCGCCGGCCGCGCGCGCCGGCACCGGGTCGGTGAACTGCAGGTCGATGTCCATCTGCAGCACCTGCCCGTACTGGGTGTCCAGCATCTGGGTCACCGCGTTCAGCTGGTAGGCGCCCATCAGCAGCAGACCGCCGGACAGGCCGATGCCGATCACCGACAGCACGGACTTGAGCCGGTGGCGCGCGAGGTTGCGCAGGATGATCCGGGTCGGCTGGTCAAACGCGCCCCAGGCCGCCGAGCGCTCCAGCCAGCCGCGGTGAAAACGCTCCGGGGCCGGCGGACGCATGGCCTCGGCCGGCTGCATGCGCACCGCCTGCCAAACCGCGCGGAAGGTGCCGAGCATGGCCGCGCCCATGGCCACGCCCACGGCCAGCACCATCACCCAGCCCTGCAGACGAAAGCTCATCTCGGGGAAGCGGAAGTACTCCGCGTAGATCCCGGCCAGGCCCTGCGCGGCCCAGGCCCCGAATGCGAGCCCCAGCGCGCAGCCCACCAGCACGATGCCGCCGGTCAGCAGGGCATAGTGCCCGGCGATCGCGCCGTTGCCGTAGCCGAAGGCCTTGAGCACGGCGATCGGCTCGCGCTGGGAGCGGATGATGCGGCCGACGACGACGTTCAGCAGAAAGGCCGCAACGGCCAGGAAGATGGTCGGCAGGATCGCCGCCTGCGCCCGCAGCTGGGTCAGCTCCTCGGACAGAAAGCGATGCGAGAACTGGTCGTCGCGGCCATAGGCCCCCATGCCGCCGTAGCGCGCCAGTTCCCGGTCCATCGCCTCGATCACGGGTGCCGGGTCCGCACCCGCCTCCAGACTCACGGCCACCGAGTTGAATGCCCCCTCCATCCCGTAGGCGGCGGCCAGCGCGCGGCGGTTCATCCACAGGATGCCGTAGCGCTCGTAGTCCGGCAGCAGATCGGTGGGGCTGATCTGATAGACAAACTCCGGCGACAGCGCGATGCCACTGATCTGCAGATCGGTCAGGCGCCCGTCGATGATCGCGCGCAGGGAGTCGCCGGCCCGCAGATCGTGGGCCTCCGCGAAGGCCTCGCTGACGACCACTTCGCGCTCGCGCCCGGCCTCCGGCAACCGCCCCTCGCGCAGGTAGAGCCGGTTCAGCAGTGGCTCGCCCCCGTCCGGTATCGAGAGCACGGTGCCGCGGATCGGGTCGTCAAAATCGGCGACCTCCAGGCGCACCGGGGCCCGCACCCGGGTCTCGATCTGGTTGATCCCCGGCGTATCGCGAAAGCGTTCCACCGCGCTCTCCGGCGCGCGCTTGATCTCCGCGAACACGTCGGCGAACTGGTATTCCGAGTAGAAGCGGTCCTTGGTGATCGTGAGAGCATCGAGGCTGGTCACGGCGATCACCAGCGTCATCACGCCGCTGGCGATCACCAGCGCGATCGCGGCCGCCTGCCCCTTCAGGTGACCGAGATCACGCAGGATCTTGCGGTTCAGCGCGCGCATGGCCGGCCGCGGTCGCTACCAGTGCAGCGCGGCCGGGGACTGGCGCGCGCCGTTCTCAAGGATCTCGCTCACGCGGCCGTCGCTCAGGTGGATCACCCGGTCGGCCATCTCGCCAATGACGGCGTTGTGGGTGATGATCGCTACGGTCGTGTCCAGGCGCTCGTTGATGTGCTGCAGCACCTCCAGCACGCGGATGCCGGTCTTCGAGTCCAGCGCGCCGGTCGGCTCGTCGCACAACAGCACCGCCGGCTGCTTGGCGATCGCACGGGCGATGGCCACGCGCTGCTGTTCGCCGCCGGAGAGCTGCGAGGGGAAGTGGTCCATGCGGTCCTCCAGCCCGACCAGCGCCAGCGCCTCCTCCGGCGGCATGGGGTCGCGCGAGATCTCGGTGACGATCGCCACGTTCTCGCGCGCGGTCAGGCTGGCGATCAGGTTGTAGAACTGGAACACGAAGCCGACATGGTCACGGCGAAAGGCCGTCAGCGTGCGCTCGGAGGCCTGCGCCAGGTCCTGATCGCGGTAGCGCACCTCGCCCTCGGTCGCGGTATCCAGCCCGCCCATGATGTTCAGCAGCGTCGACTTGCCGGAGCCCGAGGCGCCCAGCATCACCACCAGCTCGCCGGTGTACAGCTCCAGGTCCACCCCGCGCAGGGCGTGGATGGTCACCTCGCCCATGCGGTAGACCTTGGTTACCCCCGCCGCACGGAAGATCACCTCCCGAGTGGCCACGGGGGCCGGGGACGCGCTCATGCGGGTGCGGCTACCAGGTGCGTGGTCGGCGGCGCCGAGGCGCCCGGCTCGGGCGCGCTTGGCAGGATGCCGCCCTCGCCGTCCAGGCTCATGGACCACAGGCTCAGCAGCAACAGCAAAATGATCAGGATCGGAATCAGTACGCGCGGATTCATCGGACAGGCCCTCGCTCGCAGCAGTACCCCAATGCTGCCACAAAGCCCCCGGCACGGCGCTGCCCCGCCCCGTCATCGGGAGTCGCGAAGCGACGTGGCGATCTCCATCCGAAGCCGCCTGTTCCTGCGTGCAGACAGCTTTGGCCGATTGCTACGTCGCCTTCGGCTCCTCGCAATGACAGGGCGAGAGCTTCGCGACTCGCGATGACGGGGCACGAAGGGCGTGATGTGAACCGCCGATTTGTTGTTTTGCGCCCAAATATTTACCCTATGCGCACCGTCCGGCCTGCCGCAGACGCGCCGAGCATCCCGAAATCGCGCGCCGCAGAGCCGTTTTGGCACCGCGATCGGTGCCATGCCAACCCGTTTCAACAACGCAAGGAGTCAACATGTCCGCACTCATCTGTGGGTCCATCGCGTACGACACCATCATGGTGTTCCCCGACCGCTTCAAGAACCACATCCTGCCGGACAAGGTGCACATGCTGAACGTGTCCTTCCTGGTCCCGGACATGCGTCGCGAGTTCGGCGGTTGCGCCGGCAACATCGCTTACAACATGAAACTGCTGGGCGGCGAGCCGACCATCATGGCCACCGTCGGCGGCGACTTCGCCCCCTATGCCGACTGGATGGACAAGCACGGCATCTCGCGCAAGCACATCAAGGAGCTGAACGACACCTACACCGGTCAGGCGTTCATCACCACGGACCAGGACGACAACCAGATCACCGCCTTCCACCCGGGCGCGATGGGCTTCTCGCACCAGCAGAAGGTCACCGAGGCCGACGGCATCAAGGTCGGCATCGTTTCCCCGGACGGCCGTGACGGCATGATCGAACACGCCCAGCAGTTTGCCGAGGCCGGCATCCCGTTCATGTTCGACCCGGGCCAGGGCCTGCCGATGTTCGATGGCGACGACCTGAAGCGCTTCATGGAGCAGGCGACCTATGCCGCGTTCAATGACTACGAGGCGCAGCTGACCGCCGACCGCACCGGCCTGAGCCTGGAGCAGATGGCCGAGATGGTCGACGCGATGATCGTCACCCGTGGTGGCGAGGGCTCCGACATCTACACCGGCGGCAAAAAGATCACCATCCCGTCGGTCGAACCGGCCGCGATCAAGGACCCGACCGGCTGTGGCGACTCCTACCGCGCCGGCATCCTGTTCGGCCTGGAACAGGGCTATGACTGGGAAACCACCGGTCGCATCGCCTCGCTGATCGGCTCGATCAAGATTGCCCACTCCGGCACCCAGAACCACCACTTCACGCCGGAAGCGTTCGCCGACCAGTTCGAAAAGGCCTTCGGCTACCGCTACTAAGCGACCTCACGCCGCCCCGGGCACCCGCCCGGGAACGCAAAAGGCCCGGCCCGAGTTTCCTCGGTCCGGGCCTTTTTTGTGGATGGCACCCGCTCCGACCCCTGCCCCCGTGGGAGCGTGCTTGCACGCGAAGCTCCCGCCAAAGTCGGATGCCGGCAGGGGCTTCGCGTGCAAGCACGCTCCCACAACAAGAATTGTGAGCCCAGGGCTAGTCGCGCTGGTAAGTGCCGACCAAGCGGTTCATGCCGATCACGTGGGGTTCGGCACGCTCCAGGAACTGCCAGAGCGTGAGGCCGGCGGGGAGCTGCAGGTCGCGGTCCAGCGCCAGCAGCCAGAAGAAATAATGATGCTTGCCGTGGCCCTCGGGAGGCATCGGGCCGCCGTAGCCGGTGCCGCCAAAGTCGTTCTCGCCGACATCGCCCAGCTTTGCCGCCTCGGGCAGGCCGTCGGTATCCGGCGGCAGGTTGTACAGCACCCAGTGCACAAAGCCGTAGGTGCCGGACTTGATCAGTGGGGCATCCGGGTCATGGCAGATGACGGCCAGCGAGCGCGTCTCCTGCGGGACGTTGCTCCACTTGAGCGCTGGCGAGGTGTCCTCGCCGTCGCCCGCATGGCGCTTCGGGATCGGCTGACCCGGACCGAACGCGGAACTGGACAGCTGCATGTCGGACAGTGCAAAACCCATCGCCAATCTCCTGATCAATACGTACCCGCCACCCTAACGCGCACCCCGGGCCCACACCAACCGGTTGCAGCCGCCCGCCGTCACGCGGATCATCGAGGACATGCTGAATGCCGTAAAACGCTGGCTGGGCCGAGAAGACCCCCTGACCGGGGCTGCGCGCGCGATCGACCGCGGCCGCTCGGGGATCGAGACCGTGCTGGGCCTGCCCCACCGGCTCGCCGTGCCACTGTTGCGCCGCCACTTTGGCGAGGCGGTACATCCGTCCGACGAAGAATTCCGCGAGACGGGCCAGAACGGGTACTGGTCCCTGCCTACGCCCGGTTCGGAGTTCGAAGTCCGCCTGTTTGGCGACGATACCGGACGCATCACCGTCGGTACGGTCCGCGGCACCAACGTCTACTCGGGCCTGGTGGTGGTCAGCGAATGGTCGCCGGAACACCCGGTAGCCGTGTGGCAGGTGCGCCTGGAAGAGTCGGCCACGGAGTCCGCCCGGGCGCTGCACGACTTCCTGCTAGGCGACGCCTCCTCCTAGCGACCCGGCGATGGACGATCGCGAACAGTCGATTTCGCTGGTACTGGGCAGTGGCGGGGCCCGCGGCCTGGCACAGATTGGGGTCATCCGCTGGCTGGAGGAGCATTCGGACTATCGCATCCGCTCCATCTCGGGCGCCTCCATGGGCGCGCTGATCGGCGGCATCTACGCTGCCGGCAAGCTGGATATCTACGAGGACTGGGTAAAGACGCTGCGCCGTCAGGATGTCTGGCGGCTGCTGGACTTCTCGTTTCGCGGTGCCGGGCTGATCCGGGGCGACCGCCTGATCGGCAAACTGCGCGACATGCTGGGCGACATCGACATCGAAGAGCTGTCGATCTCCTTTACCGCGGTGGCCACCGACATCGAGCGCGAACGCGAGGTCTGGCTGAACTCAGGCTCGCTGTTCAACGCGATTCGCGCCTCCATCGCCATCCCGACGGTGTTCACGCCCGTGCGCCATCGCGGCCGCCTGCTGGTCGATGGCGCCCTGCTAAACCCGGTACCCATCGCACCAACCCTGAACGACCACACCGACATCACCGTAGCCGTCAGTCTGAACGGGCGCATGGGCGACGAACTCACGCGCGTCACCCGCCCCAATGCCTTCGACGACGTCGACGCCGAAAAACTGGGGCGCAGCCGCCTGAATCAGCGGCTGCAGGGCGTATTGCCGGACCGGGTCGGCGGCTGGCTGCAGGACTGGCCAGGCAAGCTGGGCCTCGGCTCCACCACCGCCGGCATGAGCCGCGCGCAGGAGGCCCGGGCACTCAGTATGATCGACGTCGTCTCCCACTCGATCGAGGCCATGCAGGGCTCGATCGCGCGCTTTCGCATCGCCGCCTACAACCCCGAACACCTGATCGAGGTACCCGTAAACGCCTGCGGCATCTTCGACTTCCACCGCGCCCGCGAGATGATCGAACTCGGCTACCACCTCGCCGAACGCAGCCTGGGCGACCAACAACGCTAGCCCGCCTTTGTAGGAGGCCAGCCCTCTGGCCGATCCGGCGCCGGAAAAACCCATCGGCCAGAGGGCTGGCCTCCTACAGGAAAGAGGGAGCGGCCTGCTCAGTGCCTGAAATGCACAAACAGGCGGCCGTGGTTCTTCGAGTCCTTCTCCACCCGGTGGTAGCGCTGTTTGATCTCCGGCTGCTGCAGGAAACGCAGCACGCGCTTTTTCAGCTGCCCGCTGCCCTTGCCGTGGATGATCTCCACGGTCTTGATGCGCTTGTCGCAGGCTTCTTCGATCGCGCCATTCAGCGCCGCATCGATCTTGTGCCCGTTGCGAAAGCACTCGTGCAGGTCGATGGACAGTCGTGACATCGCTAACCAGCGGCGCTCAGTTCACCGTCACCACGATGCAGCGCGCCAGCTGCTGCACCTTGTGCGACACACTGCCGGCCAGCAGTCCCTGCAACCCGCCGAGCCCCCGCGAACCCATCACGATCATGTCCACATCGTGGTACTCGGCCTGCTGCAGGATCACCTTCGCGGGCGAGCCGTCCTCGATATGGTGTCCGATATCCGACACGCCCAGTTCGGTGAAGTAGCCATGGGCCTGCTCGGTCAGCTTCTTCGCGATATCGCGCAGAACCTTCGGCGGTACCGATGCCCCCACCGCGGCGCCCCCCACCGCCAGGGGCGGGTCGTCCGGATCGGGCAGATCCGACAGCTTGCGGATATGCGGCGGCACCTCGCCCTGCAGCAGCACGCTGACCAGCACCACCCGCGTCTGATACTTGGCGGCCAAATCCGCTGCCACTTCCACCGCGCGCCAGGCATTGGCCGAGCCGTCCACCGGCACCAGCATAGTATTCAGTTCCATCGGCTCCGCGCTCCTCGTAACAGGCCACCGCGCTGGCCCAGTGGTCCAGCCTGCCAGAGTCGCCGCGCCACCGCATCCGCGTGTCGTCTGCGCCCGTCAACGCCCTATACTCGGGACAACACAGCCCCGGAAAAACCCATGACACGACTGTTCGAGAAGACCTACCCGCAACCCGGCACAGCCCCGGGCCACGGGGCGCACGCTCACGAACACCCCCATCCTTCCGAGGCCATTGTTTCCGCCTGGCACTACCACAACGAACAACTGAACCCCCAGGACCCGGACACCGTGATGCATGAAGGCGCGCCGGCGGACGGATTCGTCTGGCTGCACTTCCAGGGCACACCCGGCCCACGCCAGCTGCAACAACTGGCCGAGGCCTTCGCGCTGCACCCGCTGGCGCTGGAGGACGTGCGCCATCGCGGCCAGCGCCCCAAGCTCGACTACTTCGGCGACTACGCGGTAATCATCCTCAACCAGCCGCAACTTGACGGCGATAGCGTGCGCCTGGAGCAGTTCAACCTGTTCGTGCACCCGCAGTTCGTGATCAGCGTGCATAGCGGCGAGGACGACCCGTTCGAGCCGATCCGCCAGCGCATGCGCGGCACCAACCGCAACTTCAACCGTCTGGGCGCCCCATACCTGGCCTACGCCCTGATGGACGTGGTCGTCGACCAGGCCTTCCCGCTGATGGAACAACTCGGCGACCGCATCGAAGATCTGGAAGAACGCGTGCTCTCGCAGCCCAACCACGACACCCTGAGCCGCATCCATGTCGTGCGCCGCGAGCTGCTGGTGCTGCGCCGCCAGCTCTGGCCCACGCGCGACGTAATCACCCGCCTGATGCGCGACGACCAGGACCCGTTCGGCTCCGAGATGATGCCCTGGCTGCGCGATGTCCATGACCACACCATCCAGATCATGGATCTGCTCGAGTCCTACCGCGAAATGGCCTCCAGCCTGATCGAGGCCTACCTCTCGGCCATCAACCAGCGCTCCAACGACGTGATCCGTGTACTCACCATCATCGCCACCATCTTCATCCCGCTCACGTTCATCGTCGGCATCTACGGCATGAACTTCGACCACCCCGACAGCCCGTGGTCGATGCCCGAGCTCTACACCTATTACGGCTATCCCGTCCTGCTCGGCATCATGCTCGCCATCGTCCTCGGCATGCTCTACCTGTTCCGCCGCCGCCGCTGGCTATAGCCAAAACATGTGGGAGCGGGCTCGCCCGCGAAGACCCTGCCCAAACAAAAAAGGCGCCCGGGTCACCCCGAGCGCCTTTTGCTTGAACCGAGCGCGTTACCCGGCTCGGGCCGTGCTTACTGCTGGAACTGCTCCAGGTCGAAGCGGTCGGCGTTCATCACCTTGGCCCAGGCCTTGATGAAGTCCTGCACGAACTTCTCCTCGCTGTCGTCCTGGGCGTACACCTCGGCGTAGCTGCGCAGGATGGAGTTGGAACCAAACACCAGGTCGATGCGGCTGGCGGTCCACTTCACCTGGTCGCTCTGGCGGTCGCGCACCTCGTAGGTGCCATTACCCGCGGGCTTCCAGGTGTAGGCCATGTCGGTTAGGTTGACGAAGAAGTCGTTCGTCAGCTGGCCTTCGCGGTTGGTGAACACGCCGTGCTTGCTGCCTCCATAGTTGGTGCCCAGCACGCGCATGCCGCCGAGCAGCACCGCCATCTCCGGCGCGGTCAGACCCATCAGCTGGGCACGGTCGAGCAGCATCTCTTCCGGCTTGACCACGTACTCCTTCTTCAGCCAGTTGCGGAAGCCATCGGCCAGCGGTTCCAGCGGCTCGAAGGAGTCGGCATCCGTCATCTCCGCGCTGGCATCACCCCGGCCCGGGATGAACGGCACCAGCACATCGTGACCGGCCGCCCGGGCCGCCTGCTCGATGCCCACGCTGCCGCCCAGCACGATCAGGTCCGCCACGCTCGCGCCGGTCTCGGCGGAGAGCTGCTCGTAGACCTTGAGCACCTTGGCCAGGCGCTGCGGCTCGTTGCCTTCCCAGTCCTTCTGCGGCGCCAGGCGGATATGGGCGCCGTTGGCACCGCCGCGCATGTCGGAGCCGCGGAAGGTACGGGCACTGTCCCAGGCGGTCGCGACCATCTCGGCAATACCGAGACCACTCTCGGCGATCTTCTGCTTGGTGGCCTCCACGCAGTAGTCCGTATTGCCGGCCGGCACCGGGTCCTGCCAGATCAGGTCTTCCTGCGGCGCGTCCGGCCCGATGTAACGGGTCTTCGGGCCCATATCGCGGTGGGTCAGCTTGAACCAGGCGCGGGCGAAGCAATCCCGGAAGTACTCGGGGTCCTTGCGGAACGCATCCATGTACTGGCGATAGGTGGGATCCATCTTCATCGCCATGTCCGCGTCGGTCATGATCGGGTTATGGCGAATGGAGGGGTCCGTGGCATCGACCGGCTTGTCCTCCTCCTTCATGTCCACCGGCTCCCACTGCCAGGCGCCAGCCGGGCTCTTCTTGAGCTCCCACTCGTGGTCGAGCAGGGCCTCGAAGTAGCCCATGTCGAACTGCGTCGGGTTCTTGGTCCAGGCGCCCTCGATGCCGGAGGTAATAGCGTTCGCCGCCTTGCCCTGCATGTTGGGGTTCTTCCAGCCGAAGCCCTGTTCCTCGACATCGGCGCCTTCCGGTTCCGGGCCCAGCGCGCCGGCATCGCCGTTGCCGTGGCACTTGCCCACGGTGTGGCCGCCGGCGGTCAGCGCCGCGGTCTCCTCGTCGTTCATCGCCATACGGGCGAAGGTCTCGCGCACCTGCTCGCCAGTTTTCAGCGGATCGGGCTTGCCGTTGACCCCTTCCGGGTTCACGTAGATCAGGCCCATCTGCACGGCCGCCAGCGGGTTCTCCATGGTGGAGGGCTTTTCGACGTCGCCGTAGCGCTCGTCGGAAGGCGCCAGCCACTCCTTCTCCGCGCCCCAGTAGGTGTCCTTCTCGGGGTGCCAGATGTCCTCGCGACCAAAGGCAAAGCCGAAGGTCTTCAGGCCCATGTTCTCGTAGGCCACGGTACCGGCCAGGATGATCAGGTCGGCCCAGCTGATCTTGTTGCCGTACTTCTTCTTCAGCGGCCACAGCAGCCGGCGCGCCTTGTCCAGGCTCGCGTTGTCCGGCCAGCTGTTGATTGGCGCGAAGCGCTGGTTGCCGGTGCCGCCGCCACCCCGGCCATCGGCGATGCGGTAGGTACCCGCCGCGTGCCAGGACATACGGATCATCAGGCCGCCGTAGTGACCCCAGTCGGCCGGCCACCACGCCTGGCTCTCGGTCAGCAGCGCGTGCATGTCCTTCTTCAGGGCCTCGAAGTCGAGCTTCTTCACCTCTTCCCGATAGTCGAAGTCCTCGCCCATCGGGTTCGTCTTGCGGTCATGCTGGTGCAGGATGTCCAGATTCAGCGACTCCGGCCACCACTCCGTAACGGAGTGACCCGCGGTGGTCTGGCCACCGTGCATGACCGGGCACTTGCCCATGTTCTGCTGCTCACCCATGTCGTTCTCCATGTTCGTTGCGTTCAGATTGTTCGTGCTTCGGGAACCGCCATCCGTCTACACGGCAATGGCTTTCCTCGGGGCCGCGAGCCATTCCACTCCGGATTCCAACCGGCCGAAGAACGGCTTGCGGCCCCTCTGTCTATGAAGGTAGGCCCCAGGCGTCATGGGTACCAGTTGAGATTGCCCATCCCGGCGATAGCCCGTGGTTATCGCGCCGGCGAGTGCTGCGGATCGCGCGCAGTGCGGCGACATCCGATGCGCCCCACCAACATCCCTGGCCCGTTCACCTTCAACATCCGCCGATACGGTTACCCAGTCCGACCAGCCCACAGGCTTCCCGTTCAGCCCGAACCCCGCAGTACCAATCTCGCCACCCCGGCCACCAGACGCCGAAAGCCCCACAGACCGCTACACGACATCGAAACCCAAAACCGGTAAGGTCGTTACCAGCGCAAACGGACCTACGTCACATGGAAGGAAAACGACCCACGCAAAGCCGCCGAAACATCCGGCACTGCCTCCATCGCTGCGCCGGGACACGCGGGCGCCGTTCTCGACCGCTGCCGCGACAATGAGCGCACGGTCGACCCTGCCTCTGCCCCCCTGACATGACCGACTACCCACACCGCTCACGACTTACAGCCCGTCCCAGGTCCCAAACGCCACATTGGAGTCATACGGATTTTCCAAATCCGCCTTTCCCGTCGTAACCGAACAACAACACCGTGTATTTTCTTGGCGTAGATCATATATTGATCTGGCGTCAGCCATGACGACATTAGAGGTTCAAGTGGATGCCCGAGAGAGCTGAAAACGAAAAAATAAAGAAAGCCGAACCAGAATACCACTTGAGCGATTTTCTGGAGTCCCACCCACCGAATCAAGTATCCCGAATATCAAAACTAGCACAAAAAGAATACCGGAGCGAATATGGCGGGTGGGTTGATGAGTTTATTGCACCCCAAATTCAACTTCACTGCTCTAGCGAGTCGTGCAACGGCGAGCGTTTTTTTCGCTACGTAGATCAAAACAAGCCGGTAATTACCAGCGGTGATTTCTCGTTTTTTTATGCTACATACCGGTGCTATAACTGCTTAAAAGAAGAAAAGACATTTTCGCTTGCCGCGAAAATGGATAGTACGTTTTCTGAGACTGGAGAGTGTTACAAATTTGGGGAACTGCCTAATTTTGGACCACCCACTCCATCTCGATTGATCAAACTAATCGGGCCAGATAGGGACGAGTTTTTAAAGGGCCGTAGATGTGAGAATCAGGGGCTTGGAGTAGGCGCATTCATCTATTACCGCAGAGTAGTAGAGAACCAGAAAAACAGGATCCTAAGCGAAATAATAAAAGTGTCGGAAAAAATTGGGGCCTCCCAGGAGCAAATCAAAACCCTCAAAGACGCAACCGAAGAGACCCAGTTTAGCACCGCACTAAAGAACGCAAAAGACGCCATTCCGGAAAGCCTACTGATTAATGGGCACAGCCCATTATTGCTTCTGCATAGTGCTCTTAGCGAAGGAATCCATGCATTATCGGATGAGGAGTGCTTGGATATTGCTAGTAGCGTGCGGGTTGTATTGGCTGAACTGTCCGATCGACTATCTCAGGCCCTTAAGGACGAAGCTGCACTCGCAAAAGCGTTAGGCACATTGATGAGTTACAAGAAATAGCGGACAAGTCTCGCTTTGGAAGCAATGGGACCACCCATGACGGGGTCGCACGACGGTAACCCCCCCCCTGTAGGAACAGCCTTAAACGGGGCATTTCAGCTCCGAAACGAACGCTTCACGGGTGGGAGCCCGATGCGCTCCCGCATTAGGTCCAGGAGGCCGTCGACGTTGGTCGGGTCTTCGGTTTCGAACATCACGCCCGCGCCGTTCTCGTCCAGGCGCATGACGATGCAATGCCAGACATGGGTCCGGCCGTCGGGCGCTTCTTCCGGGCTTACGATCAGCCGCACTCTGGAATTCTCGGAGAGACCTGAAACCGGCAACTCCAGGTACAACCCGCTGAGGCTGACATCCCGGACCCGTCCACGGGCGCGATACCCTGGGGCACCGGATCGAGTCTGTACCTCGGCGGTCATGCCGATCGCCCTGCGACGCCCTTCGCGAAGCTCCATTGGCCACACTCCCCCCGCAGCTCATTCCGCTACGGCATGTTCGTGTCTTTCTTTGGACTGTAGTACATGCGTCTGGCCCCGGCTCGCGGGCGATGCGGAACCGTCCGCACTTCGCCCCGCACGCATCGGGAGACCCCAGCTCGCCGCTGCGACATGCGATCGACGCAGGATGGCGTGCGCTACACTGGGCGCCGATTCTCGTCCCATTTGGCGCCCCATTCGGTGATGCTCCTTACGCTGTTGATCATGCTCTTGTTGCTGGGCCTGGGTGTCGCGCTGATGCTCTGGCATGCGCGGCAGGTGTTCTCGGTGGAGCTGCGCGATGGCAAGGCCCGCGTGCGACGCGGCAAGCCCCCGGCCGGCTTTGTGCGTGGCTGCGAGGACGTGGCACGCCAGTTCGGGCTCAAGCGGGGCCGGATCGCCGCGGTGCGCACCGACACGGGTGTTCAGCTGCGCTTCTCCCGCGATCTGCCGGAAAAGACGCACCAGGCCTTTCGCAACGTCTGGACACCCCCGCCGGGCGGCGGAGGTGGCGGCGGCATGCGCGCGACCGGATAGCTGGCCGGTTCGGCGGATGGCCGCAGTCTCGCAGTGACGACTTCAGCACCAGACCTTCCTTTGCCACTCGTTATCCCTGACAGGCGATAACGCCTTCGAATGCAGGCCAGCATTCTGTATTGCATTTGCGATACAATACGGGAAGGCGGTTGCGGAGACACAGGATGAAAAACACGACGTTGCCAGCCCTGCGGGTGAGCGATGGCTTTCGGCATCAGGTGGAGCAAGCCCTTGGCGAGGGGGAGACATTGTCGGCCTTTATCGAGGATGCCGTACGCCACGAGATTGACCGTCGACGAGCCCGGGCCGAGTTCCTGGCGCGCGGCCTGGAGTCCGCACGCAGCGCCCGGGAAACGGGCGAGTACTACCCGGCCCAATCGGTACTCGATGATCTCGACCGTCTCTTAAGCAAGTAGTAGCCCAACCGCTGGAGTCTCAAGGATGAGTTACTCGGTACGATTTACAGCGCAGGCGCGCGAAGATCTCCTGCGGCTTGTCGCTTTCCTCGCGGAGCGCGACCCAACGGCCGCGGCCCATGCTCGGGCCGCCATCGGCGAGGCGGTATCGCTACTCGAGCGCTTTCCGCTGAGCTGCCGCATGCCCGACGCCTCCCACCCCCGCATCCGCGAACTCCTGATTCCGTTTGGCCGCTCGGGTTATGTCGCCCTGTTCGAGATCGACGATGCCGAGACGGTCTCCCTCCTGGCGTTTCGGCACCAGCGCGAGGACGACTACTTCTAATGGGTCCACGGGTGATTACAGGACCGGGCCATTGGCTCAAAGGATGTCACAGGGACCGCCAACCAACGGGGTTCGATGGCGCCGTAACCGCGAACGATATGGCGATTCGCCATCCAACAGGAGCTGCGCAGATGGAAGGCGCTGAAATTCGCGGAATCCGGGTGGGTTAGGCGCGAATGTTGTGGCCTCTACTTCTTCCTGTTTTTCTCCTTGGGATGGCTATCGCGATCGTCTTTTCGGGGAATGGGGCGCGCTTCGGTACGCGCGCGTCGTATGCGGTGCTCGCAATCCTGGCGCCGATTGCGCTCCTTGCAGTGGGGAGCTGGCTGCAGGTGGACCGGGCGCCCGGATGGCTGTTCAATGGATGGGTGATCCTGACTTTGGTCAGCCCCTACTTAGTGCGGACACTATTCGTATTCCGGGAATCCCGTCGGGACGTCAACGACTAATCCGGTCACCCGAGCCATCGGGGGAGAGCAATGCTGGAACTGGGTGTGGTCGCACTGGCGACCTTCTTCGTGACCGTAGGCCCCGTGGACGTGGCGGTCGTGTTCGCGGTGCTGAGCCAGGGCATGACACGGGCCCAGCGACGCCGGATGGCCTGGCGCGCGGCATTGCTGGCGACCGGCATCCTGATGCTGTTCGCGCTGTTCGGCGAGGCCGTGCTCTCGGTACTGGGCATCACCATGCCGGCGCTGTACACGGCCGGCGGCATCCTGCTGTTGCTGATCGGGATCGACATGGTCTTCGCGCGCAGTTCCGGCGGCGTGTCGGCAACCCCGGCGGAAACCAGCGAGGCGCGCAGCCGAGGCGACATCTCGGTGTTCCCGTTGGCGACACCCATGCTGGCCGGGCCGGGCGCGATGGGGGCGGCAATCCTGCTGATGAGCCGGGCCGGCGATGACTGGATGGCCCAGGCCGTGGTGCTGGGCGCGCTGGCGGCGATCATGGTGCTGGCCCTGATCTGCCTGCTGGTCGCATCTCGCCTGCAGCACCTGCTGGGCGTTACCGGCGCCCATGTGCTGACCCGCATCCTCGGCGTGCTGCTATGCGCACTGGCCATGCAGTTCATATTCGACGGCCTCGAGCAAAGCGGCCTGCTGGGCTGAGCACCGGCGTTGTACGCGGCCGGGATCACAAGCGGGATGTTCGACAGCAAGCCCTTCGCGGGGGTCTACACTCCTCAGGATGGCCTCGAAGGTTACTCGGGATTGATGGACGCGCCCTCTTGCCAGTGCTTCCGCTCGATTCGCAATGGCCTCGGACCAGCCCCCGGAGGATCTCATGCCCGCCCACTCGCAGAATGGACCCACCCACTGGCCCGAACTCCCACCCCTTGATCATTGGGAGGACACCTGCACCACGGTCCACATGTGGACGCAGATTGTCGGCAAGATCCGTCTCGAACTGGGGCCCTGGGTGAATCACTCGTGGGGTTCCACGCTGTATGTCACCAGCACCGGGCTGACGACATCGCCGATTCCCTATCAGGGGCAGACCTTCACCATCGACTTCAATTTCGTCACGCACCAACTGGTCATCACCACATCGCACGGCCGCAAGGTGGTCTTTTCGCTGGAACCGATGAGCGTTGCCGATTTTCACGACAAGATCTTTGGCGCACTTGCCTTCCTCGGCATTCGTGTAGCCATCCTCGCGCGCCCTGTGGAGGTACCGGAAGCCACCCCCTTTGCCAGGAACACGCAAAACCGCAGCTATGATCACCATGCCATCCACGCTTTCTGGCAGGCCCTGGTGCAGGCGAACACGGTGTTCTCGCAGTTCCGTGCGGGCTTTCGGGGAAAGTGCAGCCCCGTGCACTTTTTTTGGGGTGCGTTCGATCTGGCCGTCACGCGCTTTTCCGGCCGCGAGGCGCCGAAGCATCCCGGAGGTGTCCCCAACTGTGCCGACTGGGTGATGGAAGAGGCTTATTCCCATGAGCTGGCGAGCGCCGGCTTCTGGCCCGGCACGGGACTGGGTGAAGCGGCTTTCTATGCATATGCCTACCCAGAACCTGACGGATATCGCGAGGCCGCCATCCAGCCCGCCGCGGCCCGCTTCCACGAAGGCCTCGGGGAATACATCCTGCCATTCGACGCTGTTCGGGCGTCGACCGATCCCGATGCGGCGCTGCTGAGCTTTCTACAGAGCACCTACCAGGCGGCTGCCGACAATGGCGGATGGGACCACGAAGCCCTCGAGTTCCTCCCTCCCAACTCGAGATAGCGGCGGAAAGGCCCTTCGGAGCCGCGCGGCGCGCACACAGGACTCGCACATGCACCGAGGCTCCCGAAACCCAGCGCAAACGCGCGCATTTGCTGCTATGAACTAGGTAATCGCCGCCTGTTCGCACTCCATTCGCTGTTGGCCGCGGTTCCCGTCCTGTTGTAGTGATTTGTGTTCGGTTAGGGGGAACCGAGGGAGGCAGCCATGAACACCCTACCGAGCTTTACCGTGCCAGCCATCGCGGGGCTGGCGTTCGCATTGATCACGTTTTCCGGCTGCGGCCAGTCGAACGACTCGGCCCAGGCCGCGGAACAGAGCACCATGATCCAGGAAGAACCGGAAGCGCCGGCCATGGAGCGCGCGATCGGCTTTTTGGAGTCCTGGATCGAGTTGTTCGACACCATGAGTGCGGAACTGGCCGGGGTCGACAGCCAGGAGGCCGCCAATGAGCACGCCACTTGGCTGACCGAAGAACTGACGCCGCGCCTGGAACAACTGGCAGGCGAGATGATCGTCTTCATGGAGTCGATCGAGGAGCACGAGATGGAGGTCATGGAGGCATCGTTTGATGCTCCGGAAAACCACCAGCGCATGCTGGAACTGGAAGGACGCATGGAGCAGTCGCTGGATCGACTGGAAGAGAACATCATGCGTGTCGAGACCACACATGCAACACCGGCACTGGAGATGGCGTGGCTGCACTTCGCCCGGACCAACGAGCGGCTGGAACGGCAGATGGAGGCCACGTTCGCCGGTGGCGCGCAGACGGTTGGCAGTCCCGCATGGTGCGACGCCATGGCCAACACGCCCCAGGCCCAGTGGACGATGAACGACGCCTTCGCCTTTGCGAACCACTGCGTGGGGCGCTGATGCGGGGCTCCGGACGGTACTGAATTACTCGCGCAGGTCGGCGCGCGGTTACGTCGCCCGTGCGCTCATGCCGCGCTCAGGTCCACGAGATCCGTGTGCCCGAACCCCTTCGAGTAATCAAGGACGGATATCACCGTTGGCGTCACACGGAAAATCCGGACGTCCTCCGGGCTGGGCATCTCCATGTCCAGCTTGGCGGAGTCCTGCTCGGGATAGGTCTGCGCGAGCAGGTCCAGTACCTTCTGTGCCTCATCCCGATCGACCACGGGCTCTGCGTGCGCCGCCATGGACAGCCCCGTGATCGCCATCAGGTCGGAGGTGTCGTGATCGATCGTCAGTGAAACCCGGTTGTCGTGCGCCAGGTTTCGCGCCTTCTGGCTGTCCAGTCCGCAGAGGAAATAGAGCGTCATCCCTTCATGCACGTAGCCGACCGTCGTCACCTGGGGCCAGCCATCCTCGCGCAGGGTGGCAATACTCATGATCCGGTGTTCGTCCAGCAGGCTCTGGATCTTCTTTCTGAGTGCCTCGTCCATCTGCCACCTCCTGAAGATGCGTGGACTCCAGGGCGACGGAATCGCCCGATGGCCATTTCATGCACCCACTCGAGAGATCGCAGGAAAGCGGCCAGGATCTTTCGATATATAGACGCTCTCCGGACGATGTGGACACGCTCGACAGCGTGCCGCCCGGCCGGACCCGCGATGCGCTCCCCAGGTCCCGCTGCACGGACACCCAGGCGGTTACTGCGAGCAGAGGCCGCCGTCCACGACGTAGGTATTGCCGGTGCAGCCGGAGGCGGCGTCGGACAGCAGGAATACCGCCATCCCGGCGCATTCCTCGTTGCTGACGTATCGACCGAGAGGGATACGCGCCTCGAAGGACTTGTGCACCTCGTCGGCGTGGCCCGGGTTCGCCTGTTCCTCGATGGACTGCATCATGCGGTTCGCGACCGGGCCGGGGTTGAGCGTATTCACGCGGATGTTCTCCGGCCCCAGCTCGGCGGCCAGGCACTTCATCATGCCCACCACCGCATGCTTGCTGGACACGTACGGCGACAGGCCGGCCGCCCCGCGCAGCCCGGCCACGCTGGAGGTGATCACAATGCTGCCGCCATTGCCGCGACGCAGCGCCGGCAGGGCCGCCTCCGCGCCCAGGCGCACGCCATGCACGTTGACGGCAAAGACCTTCTCCCACGCCGCGTCGGAGCGGCTGTCGAACGGGCCAACCTCGCCCTCGATCCCGGCGTTCAGGAACACGCCATCCAGGCGCCCGAAACTTTCCAGTGCGGTCGCGACCATGCGCTCGTTGTCCTCGCGCCGCGTGACGTCCACGGCCAGACCCACCGCCCTCTCACCCAGAGACTGGGCGATGGCGTCCACCGGCCCGGCCTCGCGGTCGATAATCACCACACTGGCACCCTGCTCGTACGCCATGCGCGCCGTGCTCTCGCCGATACCACCGGCGCCACCGGTGATTGCGATCACTTTTCCTTCCAGGGGGCTCATGCTGTGTCTCCTTCGTCATGCAGTCGGGGAACCGCGGCAAGGCGCTCGCGGACAAGACCATTATCAGCCCGGCAAAGGCCAGGAATCTTGATCCGGGTCACGACTCTCGCCGCATACGCCTCGGGGCGAGCCGAACGAGCGATTTACAGGTTCGTGTACTTGCGTGCGAGACCTCGCGCCTTGTCCACCGGGTATTTTTTCGCGTTGGTTTCCAGCTTGTCGCTCGCGGCCTGCACGAGGTCGATGTTCAGCTTGCGCGCCAGCATCAGCAGATAGATCTGCACATCCGCGATCTCGGCCCGAACCTCTTCCAGCGCCTCGCCGGACAGGCCACGCGACTGCTCCTCGGTCAGCCACTGGAAGTGCTCGATCAGCTCGCCGACCTCGCCCGCCAGCGCCATCGAGAGATTCTTCGGCGAATGGAACTGCGCCCAGTCGCGCTCTTCGACGAACGCCTCCAGCCGCGCCGCCAGCTCATCCAGCTCCCGCGTGTTGTTCGACCCCATAGCCATCACTCCTGTCGCATCCATCTCTCTGGACTCGACACCGTAACGAACTCTCGCGGCGCCGTAATCCGCCTGCTAATGGCCCGCGGAGTAGCAGGAGCGACATCACCGAGATCTTCATATGCCGGAGATCCCGGCTCTTCGCTTCGCGGCGGCCGGGATGACATGCGCCGACCAACCGATGCCAGGCCTACCGCGACGCCAGCTCGTTCGGCGTACCTAGCTGCTCCGCCAGGAAGTCGATCAGGGCGCGGGTCTTGGGCAGGAGGTAGCGGCGGCTGGGGTAGACGGCGTGGATGCCGAGCGTGGTGGTTTCCCAGTCCGGCAACAGCGCCTGCAGTGCGCCGGTTTGCAGATGCGGCTGCAGCAGGAACTCCGGCTGGTAGACGATGCCCTGCCCGGCCAGGGCCGCGGCGACGCAGGTCTCGCCGTTGTTGCTGCGCAGCACGGGGCGGGTCGTGACCGCGACCGGCCCGTCCGGGCCCGTGAGGGTCCAGTCGTCGCCGGTCGCGTGGTAGCTGTAGGCGATGGTGGCGTGGTCCGCCAGCTCGCACGGGTGTGCGGGCAGACCGCTGGCCGCCAGGTAGTCCGGCGCGGCACAGATGCGCATGCGCGTGGTCGCCAGGCGGCGCGCGACCAGGCTGGAGCTGTCGAGCGTGCCGATGCGCACAGCCAGGTCGAAGCCTTCGTCGACCAGATCCACCGAGCGGTCGTTCAGGGTAACGTCCAGTTCCACCCGGGGATGCCGCGCCGTGAATGCGCCCCACAGCGGGGCCAGGTGCTGGATGCCGTAGCTCACCGGGACATTGATCCGCAGCCGCCCGCTGACGGCGGTGCCGCGCTCGCTGATCTCGCCCTCGGCAGCGGCCAGTTCCTCGAGCAGCAGCTTGCTGCGGCCAAAGAAGGTCTCGCCCTCGCTGGTCAGCGACAGGCGCCGGGTCGTGCGGTGCAGCAACCGCGCACCCAGCCGTTCCTCCAGGCCGTTCACCGCGCGCGAGACGGCCGCCTTGGACAGACCCAGCGCCTCCGCCGCATGCACGAAGTGCCCGGCCTCGACCACGGCCACGAAGATCTGCATCTGCTGGAAACGATTCATTGTTTCACTTTCCGAAACTATATGTGCCTTTTATAGCCGTTTATTGCTCCTGAGGAAATAGACAGACTCTCCCTAACCGGCCAGAACCGCCGGCCTTCGCAAACCATCCAGGAGAGTCAAAATGAATTCGTCCTTCATGCAGCAGCTGTTTGGCACCAACGCCGGCTGGGCCGCCCTCGCCCTGCGCATCCCGGTCGGGATCATCTTCATGGCGCATGGCGCGCAGAAACTGTTTGGCTGGTTTGGCGGTCACGGTCTGGAAGGGACCGGCCAGTGGATGGCCTCGATCGGGCTGGAGCCGGGCTTTCTGATGGCCCTGCTGGCCGGTGGCGCCGAGTTTTTCGGCGGTCTGGCCCTGATCATCGGTTTGCTGGTGCGCCCGGCGGCGGCCGTGCTGGCCTTCACCATGGTCGTGGCGATCTTCGCCGTACACTTCGAACATGGCCTGTTCATGAGCAACAACGGCTACGAGTTCGCGCTGTCGCTGCTGGCCGTCTCCGTCGCACTGGCGATCAGCGGCGCCGGCCGGGCCTCGGTCGACAACCGCCTCGCCGGGGCGTACCGCGGCTAGCCGCTCTTCCCCATGCCGGGCCATCGGGCTCGGCATGGGTCACTTGATCGGTAGCACCCGGGAGGAGGACACCATGATCACCCTGCGCCCCAGTGCCGAACGCGGCCACGCCCAGCACGGCTGGCTGGATTCGCGCCACAGCTTCTCGTTTGCCAGTTACTTCGACCCGGAGCACATGGGGGTCTCCGACCTGCGCGTGCTGAACGAGGACCGGGTCGCCCCGGGTGCCGGCTTCGGCGCCCACCCGCATCGGGACATGGAGATCATCACCTGTGTGCTGGACGGGGCCATCGAGCACCGGGACACGATGGACCACCAGACCCGGCTGCACGCCGGCGAGGTCCAGGTGATGAGTGCGGGCACGGGGATCCGGCATAGCGAGTTCAACGCATCAACCACCGATCCGCTGCATTTCCTGCAGATCTGGATCATCCCGGATCGCAAGGGTGGCGAACCGCGCTATGCCCAGAAGGATTTTTCGGGTGCCGGCGGGATCGCCCTGCTGGTCTCGCCCGATGGTCGGGATGGCTCCCTGCCCATCCGGCAGGACGCCTGCATCCACAGGCTCCGGCTGGCACACGAGACCACGCGGTTTCCGGCGGACCCGGGCCGGGTCTATTACGTACAGATCACCCGGGGCGAACTGAGCCTGAACGGCCAGACGATGGCCGCCGGCGACGGCGCCACCATCCGTCAGGAGCACGAGCTCGAGTTCATCACCAACGGCGAGGCCGAGGCCCTGCTGTTCGACCTGCGCGGCGGCTGATGCCGCCCACTGACGAGGACACACCAATGTCACTGCAGCTTCAGACGATCATCGCCAGCACTCGCCCGGGCCGTATCGGCCCCTCGGTGGGCGACTGGTTTCATGCCCTGGCCAGCGAACAGGGCGCGTTCCAGAGCGAGCGGGTCGATCTGGCGGACTTCCAGCTGCCGGTCTATGACGAACCCCAGCATCCGCGCACACAGCAGTACGAACACGAACACACCCGGGCCTGGTCGCGCAGCGTCGCGAGCGCCGACGCCTACGTGTTCGTGATCCCCGAGTACAACTACTCGGCTCCACCCGCGCTGATCAATGCCCTCGATTACGTCTATACAGAGTGGAATTACAAGCCCTGCGCGTTCGTGAGCTACGGCGGCGCCTCCGGCGGGCTGCGTTCGGCACAGATGGCCCGGCAAATGGTGACGGCGCTCAAAATGATGCCGATCCCGGAGGGCGTGATGATCCAGATGCCCTGGAACCACCTGGACAACGAGCGGCGATTCGTGCCCGAACCGATGCACGATGACTCCGCCCGGGGCATGCTGGAGGAACTGGCGAAATGGGCCCGCGCCCTCCAGCCCATGCGCGACACGACAACGGAATCCCCCTGATGAGCAACACCCTGGAGACTACCGAACAGCCCTGCACCGCCTCGCCCGCACCCTGCGCGGCCATCGAGACCGTGCTGCAGCCCCGCGAGCGCGACCTGGGCGGCTTCTCCGTGCGCCGGGTGCTGCCCACCGCACAGCGCCGAATGGTCGGGCCGTGGATCTTTTTCGATCACATGGGCCCGGCACACTTCCCCGCAGGCGAGGGGATCAACGTGCGTCCGCACCCGCATATCGGGATCGCAACGGTCACCTACCTGTTCGAGGGCGAGATCCTGCACCGCGATTCACTGGGTTCACTGCAGGCGATTCGGCCCGGGGACCTCAACCTGATGGTCGCCGGACACGGCATCGTCCATTCCGAGCGCGAACGCCCGGAGATCAGCGCCAGGGAACACACCCAGCACGGGCTGCAGCTCTGGCTCGCCCTGCCGGAGGCCGACGAGGAAACCGACCCCGCGTTTCATCACTATCCGGAACAGGCGATCCCGACCGTCACCGTCGACGGAATCCCCGTGCGCGTGATGATGGGCAGCGTCTACGGCGAGCAGTCGCCGGTGCGGGTGTTCTCCGAGACGCTCTATCTGGAGGCCCGCCTGCAGCCCGGCCAGACCCTGACTCTGCCCGATGCCGACGAACGCGCGGTCTACGTGGTATCCGGCGAACTGCGCGCGCAGGACACCGCAATGCCGACCCACTCGATGACGATCTTCTCGCACCAGTCCGGAATTGCGGTCACCGCCACCACGGCCTCAACCATCGCCCTGGTCGGCGGCGCCCCCGTGGGCGAGCGCCACATCGAATGGAATTTCGTCTCCAGCCGCCGCGAACGCATCGAACAGGCCAAGCAGGACTGGCAGGACGGCCGCTTCCCGAAGGTCCCCGGCGACGAACACGAGTTCATCCCGCTGCCCTGACTACCGGGGCCGGCCTGCTCTGTGCCGATCGGCGTACGGGGAAGGTACTCAGGCGGGTAGCGGCAGGCGGCCCTGATAGAGGAACGGACTCAGAGGAAAATCGTACAGGGTCCCGTCGCGGGGCTTGAGGAAGCGGACGTGTTCGGCGCTGAGCTGGCACAGCCAGGGGTCCTGGCGCGTGGGCTTGTTGCGGGTAAACGGCCGCGGGTTGTAGAGCGCGAGGTTGATGCCGCCCCCGGTATCGCGGGCGGAGGTGTACTCGAACAGGTCGATCCCGGCCTCGCGCAGGACCGCGCCCAGGGCCTGGGTGGCCCGGTAGTCGGCAGGGTGGCGCAGCCGTTCTGCGTGCTGCGCGAACGGCGGCTCCTGGAGCTGCAGGCCTTCGGGGCTCAGGTAGCGCGCGGCGAATAACGTGTGCTGGGTGTCGAGCTTGCGCGACGGCGGCGTGGCCATGCCGTACCAGAAGACGAAGCGATAGAAGGCCGCCTCGGCCAGTACGGTGCGCTCGCTCCGGGCGCCATAAAAAAGACTGGGCTCGTGACGGCGGCCAAAGCGCGAGCCGTGGCGCAGCGGGGGGTAGCGAAACGGGGTCGCCAGCAGGTAGTGCAGCCGTTCGGTGCCGGCGCGCCGGGGTGGCTTGGTCGCCTCCAGCATCTCTTCCAGCACGGCCTGGCGGTCCAGCGAGGAAACGATCTGGTTGGTGGCCACCTGTTCCTGGCTCTCCACCAGACGCAGGACCTCGCCACGCAGCGGGACGCGCGGCGCGGCTTTCACCAGCGCATTCCAGTCCGGCACGTCAGCCACTCAAGCTCACAGCTTGCCGCGGATCGCGTCGAGATACTCCAGCACGCCCACCAGCCCCTGCACGGTACGGATCTGCTCGGCCGGCACGCCGCCGGTGTGGTGGTTCTGCGTGTGCATCCAGTGCTTCATCGCCGCGGCATCCCCACCGGTCAACACGTACAAGGCGCGATAGCAGCGGATCAGCAGCAACGCCAACTCCCCCGGCTTGCTGGCCGGGTCGATGTTGCCTCGACTGATATCCGTGCGTCCGCGCCCGACGACCTCGCCCAGATCCGCCTGGGTAAGACCCAGCGCCTTGCCGGCGTTGACCAGTGCCTCGCGCAGGACATCCGCGCGCTCCGGCGCTGCAACTGTTGCGACACTCATGGGCAACCTCCAGGGATGACCACATGCACATACCGTATATTTTTGTGCTTATAGCACATTATAGAACGACAGGGTTCAGCGTGCCAGGCAAGGGTCCGTGACGCCATCCCGCATTCCGTAACGGGTGGGATGTCACGAACCCGGCGCACATCCGCGTGACGGGGCTCCCGCTCCATGAGAAAACCCTCTATGTTGGGGATGAAGCAGACGCAACAAACAAAGAGGGACGGTATGACGGCCATTGGGATGCACACGGTGTACGGACGACTGACTGCGGTACTGGCACTGGTCGGTCTATTTGTACTGTCAAGCGCCTGCGCACCGCGGGTCTCCGTGCAGGAGGAACGCCAGCTGGGCGAGGAGCTGGCCGCGGACCTGAACGCGGAGCTGCCCATCATCGAAGAGCCGGCCATCAACGACTACATCAATTCGCTGGGTCGCTCGATTGCGGCGGTGGCCGACGATCGCGAAGAGATCGACTACACCTTCTATGTCGTCAACGGGCCGGACGTAAACGCCTTCGCCGTGCCCGGCGGCCATATCTATGTCTACCGCGGCCTGATCGAGCGGGCCGACGACATGTCCGAACTGGCTGGCGTGCTGGCACATGAGGTCGGGCATGTGGTGAAGCGCCATGGCATCGACCAGTGGCGTCGCGCGCAGCAGGCGGAAATGGGGCTCGCCGTCGTCTACGGCGTGATTCTCGGACGCGACCCTGGCGCGGCGGAGCAAGTGGCCGTTCAGGTCGGCGCAGCGGGGGTGTTCGCGGGCTACAGTCGCGAGGCGGAGCGCGAGGCAGACGACGTGGCGATTGGCTATCTAGTGGATGCCGGCATCCACCCCATCGGCCTCGTCTCGTTCTTCGAGACCCTGCTGGACGAACGCGACCGGGATCCCGGCCGGGTCGAGCAATTCTTCGCCACGCACCCCACCACCCGCGAGCGCGTCGAGAACACCCAGGCGCGGATCGACGCGCTCCCGCAGGAAACACTGGACGGGCTGGCGCGAGACAGCGATGATTTCCAGCGCTTTCGCCGCGAGGTCGAGGCACTACCGGAACCGGAGTCGGATTAGACCGAAATGTCCATGCTCACCGCGTTACTGCTGATGATTGCGCTGCTGCTGTCCGCAGCGGCATTGATCATCTGGCAGGCCAGCATCCTGTTCAGCCTCGAGATCGTGGACGGCAAGCCGCGGGCACGGCGCGGCGACGTACCCATGCACTTCGAGCACACGGCCCGGGATGTCGCCCGGCGCTACGGCATCCAGCGCGGGCGCGTGACCGCGATGCGCACGCGCGAGGGCGCGCGCCTGCGCGCCTCCGGCTCCATCCCCCGCGAGGCGCAGGGCGAGCTGCAAACCGCCCTGAAGCGCATCAAGCTCGGACGCCGCAAACGCCGCAAGCGCCGCTAAACGAGCACTGGGGCGCCGATGCGCGCCCTTGAACGGCGCGGATCAGTGACCGTGGCCGCCGTGGTGTTGACCGTGGCCGTGCTGATGTCCGTGCGCGCCAGACCGATCCTCCTCGTAGCCACGGGCACGCTGGTAGGCCTCTTTCTGCTCATCCGACAGCAGCTCGTCCATTTCCAGGTGGTAGGAGAGGTGGACGTGGCGTAGCCGCCCACGCAGCTCGCCGATCTCGACCGTCAGCGCCTCGATCTGGTCGCTAGTGATCTCGCGCGAGGCAAAGCGCTCGTCAAGCTCACGCTCCAGATCGACGATCCGCTGCCCCAGCTCCCGCGCCTGCTCGCGCATGGCATCGAACAACCGCTCGGTTTCCGCCTGCTGCTCGGCACTGAGATCCAGTTGATCGGCCACCTCCAGCACATGGAGCGGACCGGGATAGCCATGCAGCTCCGCCGGCAGGGCCATCCCCAGCCCCTGCCCGTCCAGCAGACCCTCCTGCTCCTCGGCCGACAGGGCCTTGATCTCGCGGTCCTGAAACGTCGTATACGAATTGGCCAGCGCGGGGGCCATACAGCCGGCCAGCACCAGCCCGAAAACCCAGCGCACCGGGGACAGAGATTTCATCAGCGACTCCTTGGGGATGATTCGTCGGGCATAACGCATGATCGACCCCCTAAGGGATGGTCGGGTTCCGCTACAAGCGCGGGCAACCAACCGAGCACGAGCACATGCATGGGCACGTGACTTCCTTAAACGGCGACGTCGGCCAGGTGGCCCTTGCCTTCCAGCCAGGCGCGGCGTTCGGAGGCGCGCTTCTTGCCGAGCAGCATGTCCATCAGCTGCTGGGTGTCGTCGGCGGCGTCCAGGGTGAGCTGCACCAGGCGTCGGGTGTCCGGGTTCATGGTGGTCTCGCGCAGCTGTAGCGGGTTCATCTCGCCCAGGCCCTTGAAGCGGGTCACGGAGACCTTGCCCTTCATCTTCTCCGCCTCGATGCGTTCCAGCACGCCGGCCTTCTCGTCGTCGTCCAGGGCGTAGAAGGTCTGCTTGCCGACGTCCACGCGATATAGCGGCGGCATCGCGATGTAGATATGCCCGCGTTCCACCAGCGGGCGGAAGTGCTTCAGGAACAGCGCGCACAGGAGGGTGGCGATGTGCGCGCCGTCGGAGTCCGCGTCGGCCAGGATGCAGACCTTGCCGTAGCGCAGCCCGTCGAGACTGGCCTGCCCCGGGTCCACGCCCAAGGCCACGGAGATGTCGTGGATCTCCTGCGATCCGAGCACCTGGTCCGGGTCGACCTCCCAGGAGTTCAGGATCTTGCCACGCAGCGGCATGATCGCCTGAAAGTCGCGGTCGCGCGCCTGCTTGGCGGAGCCACCGGCGGAATCGCCCTCGACCAGAAACAGCTCGGTGCGCTCCAGGTCCTGGCTGGCGCAGTCCGCCAGCTTGCCCGGCAGGGTCGGGCCCTGGGTGACCTTCTTGCGCACCACCTTGCGCCCCGCGCGACTGCGTTTCTGCGCGTTCTGGATCGCCAGCTCGGCGATACGCTCGCCCTGCTGCGGGTGCTGGTTCAGCCAAAGGCTGAAGGCATCCTTGACCACGCCGGAGACAAATGGCGCGGCCTGGCGCGAGGACAGGCGCTCCTTGGTCTGCCCGGCAAACTGCGGGTCCTGCATCTTGAACGACAGCACACTGGCGACCCGCTCCCAGACATCCTCCGGCGCCAGCTTGATCCCGCGTGGCAGCAAGCTGCGAAACTCGCAGAACTCGCGCACGGCCTCCGTCAGACCGGTGCGCAGACCGTTCACGTGCGTGCCGCCCTGGGTGGTCGGGATCAGGTTCACATAGCTCTCGCTGACGACCTCGCCGCCCTCCGGCAGCCAGGTCACCGCCCAGTCCACCGCCTCGGTGGCGCCGGCCATCGAGCCCATGAACGGCTCCTCCGGCAGGCGCTCCAGTCCATCCAGCGCCTCCACCAGGTAGTCGCGCAGGCCCGCCTGATAGCACCACTCGCAGGCCTCGCCGGTGGTTTCGTCGCGGAAGGTGACGGTCAGGCCCGGGCACAGCACGGCCTTGGCGCGCAGGATGTGCTTAAGCCGGGGGACCGAGAACTTCGCGGAATCGAAGTACTGCGGGTCCGGCCAGAAGTGCAGCGTGGTTCCGGTATTGCGCTTGCCAACCTCCCCGACCTCTTCGAGATCCTGCGTCTTGTGCCCCCCGGAAAAAGCCATGCGGTACTCGCGCCCGTCGCGCTTGATCTGCACCTCGAGCTGCTGCGACAGGGCATTGACCACCGAGACGCCCACCCCGTGGAGGCCACCGGAGAACTGGTAGTTCTTGTCCGAGAACTTCCCGCCCGCATGCAGCGTGGACAGGATCACCTCCACGCCCGGGCGGTTCTCCCGCGGGTGCAGATCGACCGGCATGCCACGGCCGTCATCCGACACGGAGACCGAGTCGTCCTTGTGCAGGATCACGTCGATGCGCTTGGCGTGGCCGCTGATCGCCTCGTCCACCGAGTTGTCGATCACCTCCTGCGCGAGGTGGTTCGGGCGGGTCGTGTCGGTATACATGCCCGGGCGCTTGCGCACCGGGTCCAGCCCCTCGAGGACCTCGATATCGGATGCGGAATAGCTCACGTGATGGTTCCTGTGTCGATCGCGCGCTCGCGGATGCGCGAAGGGTAGCAAATCAGGGCTGCTTGCAATCGCCCCCATGATCCCAACAATTGCATGGCAAATTCCGTATTCAAGCGTTTTCAGGAGGGTTCCCATGGCAGAGGCCGCAAGCGCAACCGGCGAGGACATCCTCGACGTCACCCAGGAAAGCTTCCAGCAGGCTGTGCTGGACGAGTCTCATCAGCGCCCGGTGGTGGTCGACTTCTGGGCCGCCTGGTGCGGGCCCTGCCAGCAGCTGATGCCGCTGCTGCAGCAACTGGCCGCGCAATACGCCGGCAAGTTCCGCCTGGCCAAGGTCAACAGCGACGAGCAGCAGGCTCTGGCCCAGCAGTACGGCGTGCGCAGCCTGCCCACCGTGATGGTGTTTCGCCATGGCAAGCCAGTAGACCAGTTCATGGGCGTGCAGCCGGAACCGAACATCCGCGCGATGATCGACCGCCACCTGGAAAAGCCCTCGGACAGGATCATCGACCAGGCGCGTGAACAGGCCAAAACCGGCGATGTCGACGGTGCCCTGGCCACTCTCAAGGCCGCGCTCGAGGAAGACCCCGACAATGGCGACCTGCGCATCGAGCTGGCCCGCGCGCTGGCCCAGTCCGGCGACGCGGACGCCGCCGAGGCGGAGCTGAACAAGCTGCCGCTGGACCAGCACGAACAGGATGCGGTGAAGGAACTGCGCGCCCGTCTGGTGTTCGCCAAGACCGCGGCCGGCATCGACCCGCAGGCCGTGGCGAAGGAGATCCAGTCCGGTGACCCCAGCCCCGAGGCGCTGGAGAAGATGGCCGCCTACGCGATGCTCTCCGGGCGGGCCGAGGAGGCGCTGGGGCTATACCTGCAACTGATGAAACAGCACCGCGCCTACAACGACGGCGCCGGTCAGAAGGGCCTGCTGGCCGCATTCAAGGTGCTGGGCGATGACCATCCGCTGGTCGGACAGTACCGGCGGCAGATGGCATCGCTGCTGTACTAGGGAGACAGTCGGAAATCCGCTCGGGCGGGGCTTCGCAGGCGAGCGCGCGCCTGCATGCGCCCCATCGGCCAGGGGGCTGGCCTCCTACAATAGCGCGACCTCAGGCGCTGGCGACAAGCTCTCCGGTGAGTTCGGTCCCGGCGGCGAGAGTCGAATAGATCGTGCCCTTCTGCACGTTGCGGTGCAGGATCTCCAGCATCTCCTCGTCGGCGTCGGTCCCGACTTCGATGCGGTACTCGATTCTGGCGATTGCGGGCGGGTCGTCCTGGCGCCAGCCACGCAACTGGATCGACAGGGTCTCGATCTCCATGCGCAGCATTGGCAGGGCCCGCTGAATACCCCGGACCATGCAGGCCCCAAGCGAGGCCAGCAACAGCTCCGGCGGGCTAAGGGAGACGCTGATTGAATCGCACGTCCGCGTTGGCACCCCAGGTTTTCCGAGACAAGGCGCGGTGCGCAGCCGGTAGTGGTTCTACCGGCAAGGGCCGCAACGCAGGATCGGGGAACCTGGGGTGCCAACCCCACAACTCATTCAATGCAGGGGCTCGGCCGCTTTTGCCCGCGCACGGCGTTGCGGTTCCCTTGTGCAGAATGACTGCACGGCAGTCACCGCGCCTTGTTCGCACGCAAAAACGACTCGAGCGCGGACGCGCGATTCAATCAGCGTCTCCCTACGCATCGTCACGCCCGTCCATGGCGGTGTCCAGGGTGACCTCGGCCTGCTTGGCGCTGGCCACACTGCCGTGCGAATCCAGTCGTTCAACGCGCAGCTCGTACTCAAGCATCGAGACCTCCGCTGGAAGAATGCGCCCGGCCCGTCCGATGCGGCCCGGGCGATCCGTCCGGTCAGTTGCTACCGACGATCCGTTCGATCACCGCCTCCGGTTCCTGGTAGCCGGACATCTGCTGGCCGTCCTCGGTGATCAGGGCCGGGGTGCCGCGCAGATTCAGCTGCTGACCCAGCGCCATGTGCGCGTCCTGCGGGGTATCACAGCTGCCATCGATGTCATCCAGGGTATCGCCGGTCTTAGCGCGGTCCATCGCGTCCTCGCGGTCATCCGCGCACCAGATCCGGTCCATGATCTCCGGCGAGTTCTGCCCCAGCACCGGGAACATCAGGTAACGCACCTTGATGCCGGCTTCCAGGTACTGCGGGATGTCCTGGTGAATCTCGCGGCAATAGGGGCAATTCGGATCCGTGAATACGTTCAGCACGCCGCGGGTGTCGCCGTTCGGTGAATAGACGACCAGTTCGCTGTCGTCGATCTCGGCGAACATGTCGGCACGCACGCCACGCAGCGAGCCCTGAGTCAGGTTGTCGCGGGTATCCAGGTCAATCAGGTTGCCCTGCAGCAGGTATTTGCCATCCCCGGAGACATAGAAGATCTCGGTGCCGTAACGCACTTCAAAGATCCCGTCCATGCCGGTTTCCTGGATGCTGTCGATCTCGGCATTGGGGATGACCTCCGCCATGCGCTCCTCAATGGCATCGGTCGCAGCGGCAGTGGAGGTGAAGGCGGCCAGCAGGACGGCCAGGGGCAGTGCGCGTTTTACAAACATGGACTCTCTCGTGGCTGTACAAAAAAGGGGGCCAGTCTAGCAGGCCCGACCATACGGCCCGCCTGGCTCTGGCACGAAACTGGGGTAATAGACGTCAGCCGCGGGGATGATGTTCCGCATGCAGGCTCTGCAGGCGGGCGCGTGCGACGTGGGTATAGATTTGCGTGGTCGACAGGCTGGAGTGACCCAGCAGCATCTGCACCACGCGCAGATCCGCCCCGTGGTCGAGCAGATGGGTTGCGAACGCATGGCGCAGGGTATGCGGCGACAGCGGCGCCTCGATGCCGGCCACCCGGGCGTAGTGCTTGATGCGATACCAGAAGGCCTGGCGCGTCAGGCCCCGGCCACGCCGCGTCACGAACACGGTATCCACCGGCGGGTGGCCGGCCATCAGCTCGCCCCGCGCCTCGCGCAGATAGCGCGTCAGCCAGTGCACGGCCTCCTCGCCCAGCGGCACCAGGCGTTCCTTGTCGCCCTTGCCGGTCACGCGCACCACGCCCTGGCGGCTGTTCACCTCGGATTGTTCCAGACCGACCAGCTCGGACACGCGCAGGCCGGTCGCGTACATCAGCTCCAGCATCGCGCGGTCGCGCAGGCCGACCGCGGTGTCCAGTTCCGGGGCCGCCAGCAGGGCGTCGACCTGGCCCTCGGACAGGCTGTCCGGCAGCGGACGCCCGGCGCGCGGGGACTCGATCCCGGCACTGGGGTCATCCTCGCGCTCGCCCTGATGCACCAGATAGCGATAGAAACGCCGCAGGCTGGACAGGGCACGCGTAATCGACTTCGGCCGCGCACCCGCCTGCATGCGGGCGCTGACGAACCCCAGCAGATCGGCACCACTGGCCGCCTCCAGCGCGACCCCGCGCCCGTGCAGCCAGCGCGCCAGGGCCTCAAGGTCGCGGCGATAGGCCGCCAGGGTGTGATCCGACAGGCCCTCGACCGCCCAGAGCTCGTCGAGGAAGCGGTCGAGGGTGTCGGACTGGACCGCCGCTGCGGTCACGGCCCGCGCGCGGCCTACGGGTTGCCCCCCGGATTGCCGGGGTTACCCGGGGCCTCGGGGTTCTCCGCGCGGAACTTGCCGGCGAGGTTCTCGAACACCTTGGTCAGTTCAAGCGGTAGCGGGAAGAAGATCGAGTTGGCGTTGCCGTTGGTCGACATGTCGGACATCGTCTGCATGTAGCGCAGTTGAAGCGCGGCCGGGCTTGCCTCCATCTTCTGGGCCGCCTGCACCAGCTTCTCGGCCGCCTGCAGTTCGCCCTCGGCGTGGATGACCTTGGCCCGACGTTCGCGCTCGGCCTCGGCCTGGCGCGCGATCGCGCGGATCATCGAGTCGTCCAGGTCGACATGCTTGATCTCGACGTTGGTGACCTTGATGCCCCAGGCATCGGTCTGCGAGTCGAGGATCTCCTGGATGTCGTTGTTCAGCTTGTCACGCTCGGAGAGCATCTCGTCCAGGTCATGCTTGCCGAGCACCGAGCGCAGCGTGGTCTGCGCGAGCTGGCTGGTCGCGGCGTAGTAGTCCTCGACCTGGATCACCGACTTGGCGGAATCCACCACGCGGAAGTACAGCACCGCGTTCACCCGAACCGTCACGTTGTCCTGCGAGATCACGTCCTGGCTGGGCACGTCCAGGGTGATGATACGCAGGTCGATCCGCACCATCTGCTGAATGCCCGGGATCACGATGATCAGGCCCGGGCCCTTCACCGACTGGAAACGGCCGAGGAAGAAGATGACGCCGCGCTCGTACTCGCGCAGCACCTTGATCGACATCACGATGATGGCGACCAGGATGACTAGCGGGACGACAAAGAAACCGAGATCGTTCATGTCCTGCTCCTTCTGTGTTGAGGGTGCCGCGCCGGTTAACCGGCCGAGGCAGTGCCCGGGGTGTCTTCTTCAGTCACGGGTTCGACCCGAAGCCTGAGTCCTTCGATGGCGGTCACGCGCACCTTCTGTCCTTCGCGGACCGGCGCCGAGGTCTCCGCGTTCCACTGTTCGCTGTGGACCCAGACCCGACCGCTTTGGTCGAAGTCCTCGCGCGCCTCGCCGATCATGCCGATCATCTCTTCATAGCCGGTGGCGGGCTTCTTGCCGCGCAGGCTGAACAGCCGGCCCAGCACCCAGACCGACAGGATGCCAATAGCAATGGCGGTGCCGATCACCAGCGGGATCGCCACATTCAGCTGCGGGTCGTCCCACAGGATGATGGAGCCAACGGTAAAGGCCACGATTCCTCCTATGCCCAGCGCCCCGAAACTGGGTACGAAGGCCTCTGCAATCATGAAAATCATGCCCAGCAGCATCAGCGCCAGGCCCGCGTAGTTCACCGGCATCACCTGCAGCGCGAAGAACGCCAGGATCAGCGCGATCGAGCCGATCACCCCGGGATAGATCGCGCCCGGATTGGCCAGCTCGAAGATGATGCCGTAGATCCCGATCAGCATCAGGATGTAGGCGATGTTCGGGTTGGTGATCAGCGACAGCAGCTGGGTGCGCCAGTCCGGATCCATGCGCACGATCTCCAGCCCCTCGGTCGACAGCGTCCGCTCGCCGTCGTGCATGCGCACGGTATGGCCGTCGATCTGCGCCAGCAGGTCGTCGAGGTTGTCCGCGACGAAGTCGATCACGTTCTGTTCCAGCGCGGCAGTCGCGGTCAGGTTGGAGCCCTCGCGCACTGTCTCCTCGGCCCACTCGGCGTTGCGATCGTAGCGCTCGGCCAGGCCGCGGATGTAAGACACCGCATCTTCCAGCACCTTGCGTTCCATCGCGTCGCCGCCCCGGCGGGGCGAGGGGGGATCGTCCTCCAGCAGTTCCTCCTCGGTGGCCGGCTCGACCTCGCCGTTGTCGCCGTTGCCGTTGCCGTTGCCGTTTTCGCCGTTGTCCTGCTCCTCGGCCCCGTTGGTGTCATTGCCCCCGCTGCCGTTGTCGTTGGCTTCGTCGGTGGCCTCTTCTTCCTCCTCTTCCGGCGGATCCATGCCCGGCAGACCACCCCCGCCCATCTGCACTGGCGTGGCGGAGCCGAGGTTGGTGGCCGGGGTCATCGCCGCGACATGCGAACCGTAGAGGATGTAGGTCCCGGCGCTGGCCGCGCGGGCACCCGAAGGGTGGACATAGGTGACCACCGGGACATCCGATTGCAGGATGTTGCGGATGATGCTGCGCATGCTGGAATCCAGCCCGCCCGGGGTATCCAGCATCAGGACCATGATCTCGGCATCCTCGGCCTCCGCGCGCTCGATACCGCGGCGGATGTAATCGCCGGTGGCCGGCCCAATGGCATCTTCCACGGTCAGCACCAGTGCCTGCCGCTGCCCGGTGTCCGCCAGCGTGGACATCGCCAGCCAGCCGGCCCCCAGCAGCAGGAATGCCAACCAGATTACGGTTCGCCAGAGGCGCATGCCGCCTCGCTTCATGGGCTTCCTCTCCCGTCGGTCCTGTTTCGTCGTACACTCGGCAACGCTTCACCCGGTACGTGCTCCCACCCTAAACCATAGGCTATTGCGCCGCTGACCCCCCAATCCCGATGCCCGCATCTTCCACGAACAAGGCAATGCATCCGCCACTCGGTCTGGTCCTGGCCGGCGGACAGGGTCGGCGCATGGGCGGGCGCAACAAGGGCTGGGTGGAGTACCAGGGCCGCCCACTGGTGGAACAGGTGATCGAACGTCTGCGGCCGCAAGTGGACTCCATCGTGATCAGCGCCAACACCGATATCGACCGCTATCAGGCGCTGGGGTTTCCCTGCCTGCCGGATACCCGTCCGGACTACCCGGGACCACTGGCCGGGATCGCCGCGGCATGGGCGCACTACCCCGGGCACATCCTGCTCAGCGTCCCGGTGGATGCCCCGCACCTGCCGCCCGGCCTGGCCGAACGGCTGGGTCAGGCGCTGGGTGATGGCGACGCTCCCGCCGCAATCGCCCATGACGGCGAACGCCTGCAACCGCTGTTCGCCCTGCTCAGACCCGAGCTGTCCGCACGCCTGGAGGCGGATCTCGCCCATGGCTCACTCGCGGTCGGACGCTGGTTTCGGGACACCGGGGCCACGGTGGTCGACTTTTCCGACCAGCCCGGCGCCTTCGTCAACCTGAACACGCCCGAGGATCTGGTTAGCTGAGCGCTCCCTCCCGCTGCCAGCGGTTATCGCTATACTCGGGCGTGCATAACGCAAGCAGGTGACCATGAACCCAATCCCGACCAACCTCCCGCGCATCGGCTTTGCCGCCTGGAGCGGCAGCGGCAAGACCACCTTGCTCAAGGCGGTGATCCCCGCCCTGCGCGCCCGCGGCCAGCGCCCGGCCGTGATCAAGCATGCCCATCACGCCTTCGACGTGGACACCCCCGGCAAGGACAGCTACGAGCTGCGCCACGCCGGCGCGGACCAGATGCTGGTCGCCTCCTGCCGCCGCTATGCGCTGATGGTGGAGACCCCGGAGACCGACGATGGCGGCGTACCGGACCTGGACATGCTCTGTTCGCGCCTGGACCCGGAGCGCGCGGACCTGATCCTGGTCGAGGGCTTCAAGCAGGCCGACCTGCCAAAGATCGAGGTCCACCGTCCGGCCGTCGGCAAGCCCCCGCTCTACCCGGAGATCCCCGGCGTGATCGCGGTCGCGACCGATGCCACCGAACTCGACTTCGACGGCCCCCTGCTGCCGGTCAACGACCCCGATGCAGTCGCGCGTTTTATCATTGACTACTTCAACCTGAATCCCTGATCCGGAGACCTCCATGGCCCAGGCCGCACCCAGCTGCGACGAGTTCGATCCCAACGCCCTGACCCTGGAACAGGCACGCGCGGCCATCCTGCAGGCCTGCGATGCGCTGACCGAGTCCGAGACCGTGCCGCTGGAATCCGCGCTGGGGCGCACCCTGGCCGAGCCGATCGCCGCCCGCATCGACGTCCCGCCGGCCGCCGTCTCCGCGATGGATGGCTATGCCCTGCGCGCCGACGATGCCATCGCGGGTCGCGAGCTGATGCTGGCCGGGACCTCGGCCGCCGGGCACCCCTGGGATGGCCGCGTGGAACCGGGCCAGTGTGTGCGCATCCTGACCGGCGCCGTGGTCCCGGACGGCGCCGATGTCGTAATCATGCAGGAACAGGTCGAGCGCGTCGGCGAGGCCGGGATTCGCCTGAACAACGGCGGCCTGGCGCCCGGGCACAACATCCGCGGCCCGGGCAGCGACACCGCCAGCGGCACCGCCCTGTTCGCCCAGGGGCAGGTCATCGGCGCCGCCGAGATCGGCGTGCTGGCCAGCCAGGGGATTGCCGAGCTGCAAGTGCTGCGCAAGCCGCGGGTCGCGTTCTTCTCCACCGGCGACGAACTGGTGCCGCTGGGACAGCCGCTAGGCCCTGGCCAGATCCATGACTCCAACCGCCACACGCTGCGCGCGCTGCTGGCGTCCTACCCGGTCGAGGCGCTGGACTACGGCGTGATCCGCGATACCGAGGCCGCGGTGCGCGAGGCGCTGGAGCGCGCCGGACAGGAGGCGGACCTGATCATCACCACCGGCGGCGTCTCGGTCGGCGATGCCGACCACGTGACCCGCGTGCTGCGGGCTTCGGGCCAGGTCTGCTTCTGGAAGATGGCGATCAAGCCGGGCCGACCGCTGGCCTTCGGTCGCATCGGCGACGCGCATTTCTTTGGTCTCCCCGGCAACCCGGTCGCGGTGATGACGACCTTCGCCCTGCTGGTCCGCCCTGCCCTGCAGGCCCTGGCCGGACGGGACACCGCGCCGCCGAAGGCCGTCAGCGCGCGCCTGGTGGAGGACCTGCACAAGACCCCCGGGCGCAAGGACTTCCAGCGGGCCGTGCTCGCAACCGATGACCGAGGGTGGATCGTGCGCTCGGCCGGCGGTCAGAGCTCGCACCAGCTGCGCGCGATGAGCCAGGCCAATGCCTACATCGTGCTGCCGCGCGAGTCCGACGGGGCGCGCGTGGGCGAATGGGTGGAGGTGCTCCCGTTCCGAGAGGTCTTCTGATCGCCGCATCCATCGGGGATGCGGACATCGGGGATACGAACTGGGGCCTTTACTTGGGCGGCCGACTTATTCGCGAGTCGGAACGGACTCGGCCATGGCGGCGAACTCCCGCTCCAGCAGGGCCTCGTCACCCAGATTGAGTTCGACCAGCCGACGCAGGTGCGTCGCCGATTCCAGCGGCATCGCCTCGATCTCGAGCCCCAGCCACAGGCCCTCCTGCCAGCGCACGCGGCCCTCGAACGCGATGCGCGCCTCGTCCGACAGCGGGATATCCAGCGTGACCACGGCACCCGACTCCAGCACCGGGATCTGCGTGCCTTCGACGAGGACACCGCGCAGCGAGATATCCTCGACGCGCACAGGACACTCCCCGTTCGCATGGATCAGGGTGGCCGGAAACTCCAGGGGAATACGTTGAAACCGTCGCTCCATACAGGAAGACTACGCGCTCCTTGCCCATTCCACCAACCTGCATACCGATCCCGACCCTGCCCATGAGCCAAGACCCCAAGAATATCGAAGGCCTGCCCGCCGGCCTGCTGCGCCGCTTCGGCGCGATCATCTACGACGCCTTGCTGTTGATCGCGATCTGGATGGTGCTGGGCATGATCGTGGTGGCGCTGGGCAACCTGACCGGCTGGTACTCCACCCGCGCGCATTTCATCGCCAACCTGTTCGTGGGCTGGGCATTCTTTTTCTGGTTCTGGACGCGCACCGGGCAGACCCTGGGCCTGCAGACCTGGAACATCCAGCTGCGCACCGAGCATGGCCAGCCGGTCAATGCCTGGCAGGCCACGCTGCGCTATCTGGTGGCGGCCGCCCAGTGGCTGGTGGTGCTGATGGCGATCTGGGCGGTGCGCGAACACGGCGCCGTGGCAACCGTAGCGGTCACCGCCGCGGCAATCTTCGCGCTGGGGCTGTCGCAGTTCCATCCACGGCGCTGGATGCTGCACGACTGGCTGTCCGGGACCGAGCTGGTACGCATCCCGGGCCTCGCCAAACCGCGCTGGAAAAAGGACAAGGCGGCCTGAACCGACGCCGCCTGCGGCCCCGGAGCCCGCAGGGTCCTTTACATCAGGGGGCAAGCCACAGGCCGAGATCCTCCAGCCCTTCGGCGATTTGTTCCGCCATTTGCTGATAGCCGGCCGCGTTCGGGTGGATGCGATCCGCGCGCAGGTCGCCGTTCGAGAGCACCCCTGACAGCACCCCGTCGATTAGCGGAACCTCCTCCTCGCGCGCCAGCTCGCCATAGATATCGTCGTCGCGCAGGCGCCCCGTCGCGGCCGCAAAGGCCGAGGCCGAGGGCACACCAAGCAACAGGGGCTGGGCGCCATGCTCGCGCACCTCGTGGATCAGGGCCCGCAGGTCCTCCTTGACCGACGACGCGGCGCGCTGGCGCAGGAAGTCATTGCCGCCGAGGCCGATAATCACCAGGTCGGGCTCGTGCTCGCGCAAGCTGGGGCCCAGTCGGTCGCGCGCGCTGTCCGCCCGGTCGCCGGGCACGCCGTCGTTCACCACCTGCCAGCCGGTGATCTCGGCCAGCCGTGCCGGAAAATCCTCCCCGCGCGAGGCACCCGTCCCGTGGGTCACGCTGTCCCCGAACGCCAGCACGGTGGCCGCGCGCGGCAGCGGCTCCAGGTCACCGGGGCCACTGCCACCGCAGCCGGCGAGCAGCGCCAGCAGCCCCGCCATCCCGCCTGCCAGAAACCGCCGTCGCGAACAAACGATCACGCCCGCACCGCCATGCGTCGCAGCGCGAACAGCGCGATGGCCAGAAACAGCAACACCGGCAGGCTGGCCGCCAGCAGCGGCGGCAGGTTGTACACCAGCCCTAGGTGAGTGATCGCGCGCATCACGATCACGAACGAGACCCCGATCGCGATCCCGATAAACAGGCGCTGGCCGGCGCCGCCCTCGCGCTGCGAGCCAAACAGGAACGGAATCGCCAGCAGCAGCATCACGAAGGTGCTGGCTGGCAGGGTAAAGCGCTGCCAGAACGCGACCTCGTACGGGGCGGCGTCCAGCTGGTTCTGCTGCAGATAGTCGATGTAGCGGGAGAGGTCGAGCGCGGCCATCTGGCTGGGCTCGACCACCAGCACGTCGAAATATTCGGGGGCGATCAGCCGGTCGATCGTCTCCTGCTCACGGTGTTCGGCAACCACGCGGTCATGCGACAGCTGCGAGCGCTCCACGTCCTCCAGGCGCCAGTCGCCATCGACAAACTGGGCCCGCGCCGCGCGGGTGATGCGGCTGGGCTCGCGATCCCCGGTGAACTCGATGATGCGCACCCCGATCAACTGATTCCCGGCCAGCACCGACTCGGCGTGGATCATCCGCTGCCCATCGCGCGCCCAAAGCCCCATCGACCCCACGCTGATCTCCTCGTCGAAGGCCGAGGCCTTCAGCGCCTGAGCGCGCGTCTCCGAGGCCGGAGCAAAGAATTCGCCGATAATCAGCATCACCATCACCACCACCAGCCCCGCCTGCAGCACCCAGACGATGAACCGGCCCAGCGTCATGCCGGCGGCCCGCATCGCCGTCAGCTCGCTGTTCGCCGCGAGATTGCCCAGCCACAGAAGCCCGCCCAGCAGGGCTGCCGAAGGCAGCATCTCGTACATCCGCCGTGGCAGGGTCAGGGCCACGTAGAGCATCGCCTCGGTGACCCCGTAGGTGCCGGTGCCGGTATCGCGCAGCTCGTCGATCATCGCGAACACCGCGTCCAGCGCGACCAGCAATACCACGGCCAACGCCGTGCCGATCAGCACCTGGCGGATCACATAGCGCCCCAGCACCGTGGTCATGGCGCCCCTCCGGCATCACGCAAACGAGGAGTGGCCGACCGCAGCCGCAACAGGCCCTTGTGCCAGGCCAGCACCACCCACAGCACCAGCATCAGGCCATGGGTCCACCACAGCCCCAGGGCCAGCGGCGTGCGGCCGTCGGCCAGCTGCCCCTGCCCGAGGATCAGGAAGTTTGCGTACAGCACGTACACACCGATCGCGGCCGGGATGCGTGCGTAGCGCCCGGTGCGGGGCGGTACCTGCGCCAGCGGCAGCGCAAGCAATGCCAGCACCAGGATTGACAGCGGCATCGCCAGACGCCATTCCAGCTCGGCACGCGCCTCGGGATCGTCGCGCTGCGCCCACAGCGCGGAGGTCGGCAGCGCATCCAGGCTGGCGCGCCGCGTGGTTGGGTCGGGCTCGGTAATCTGGGTGCGCAGGCGCTCGAACTCCAGCATGCGGAAGCTCGCGGTGCCGGGCTCGCCGACATAGCGGTAGCCATTCTCCAGCAGCAGGAAGCCGCTGCCCTCGGCCTCGGGATCGGGCACCGCGCGCTCGGCCACGGTGATCTGCGACTCGCCGTCCACCTCGCGATAGATGAAGACCTCCAGCAAGGCCTCGCGATCCGCGCTCATGCGCTCGGCGAAGAAGACCTGATCGCCCACCCGCGAGCGCAGGAACCGCCCCGGGGCAATCCCCACCAGGTCGGAGCGCTGCTCGGCCAGGTCACGCAGCTGGTCGATCTGCGCCTCGGTACGGGGCACCACCATGGTCATCAGCACCAGCAACAGGATCGCGGCCGGGGCCGCCACCCAGAACAGCGCACGGTAGAGGGCCGCGAACGACATCCCGCTGGCCTGCAGCGCGGTCATCTCGCTGTCGCGCTGCATGCGCCCGAACACCAGCATGAACGCCAGAAACAGCGCGACCGGCCAGAGGAACACGATGCCCTTGAACGCCCCGAACGCGACCATGCCGGGGAGGAAATCGACCGGCAGGCTGCCCTCGGCGACGTCGCGCAGCACCCGCGCCAGTACGCCGCCGATGATGACCAGCAGCAGCACCACGCTCACCGCAGCCTGGGTCAGCCACAGCTCGCGGGCGATGAAACGCTCGGCACGACGCAGAATCACGCGCGCATCACCCCGCGTCGGACGCGACGCGTGGTCGGGCGCCGCTCGGCGCTGGTAACATGCTCGGACTCATTTTCGGGAGGCATTCATGCAATTCTCCGTCACCACCTCGACCCTCGACAAACCCCGCGTCGGCATCCGCGCCGCCGGGATCGCCCACAAGCGCAAGCTGGCCGCGGGCGCCAGCGCCCTGGATGCCGCGCGCGACGGCGAGATCGCGGCCCTGCTGAAGGCCGGCGAGATGGATGGCGAGGCCGGCAGCCGGCTGTTGCTGCCCGGCGGTGGAACCCCAGGCAATCAAGGGAAGGGTAGCGCACTCCTGATCGGCCTGGGGGCGAAGAAGGACTTCGACGCCCGCGCCGCGCGCAAGGCGGCGCAGGCCCTGGCCGCCGCGCTGGTCGAGCGCCCGGCCGCCAGCGCCGCGGTCGCAGTCGCGGACTTCCAGCCGCGCGGCAAGGACATCGCCTGGGTGGTGCACACCCTGGTCGCGGCGATCTCGGAGGCCGCCTACCGCTTCACCCCGTTCAAGGGCAAGGAGAAGACCACCCCGGTGAAGCTGGACAAGATCCAGCTGTGCGTGGAGCGCAAGGACGCCGAGGCCGCTAAGAAGGCCTGCACCGAGGCCGCGGCCATCGCCACCGGCGTGAACCGCGCGAAGGACCTGGGCAACACCCCGCCGAATGTCTGCTACCCGGAGAGTCTGGCCGAGACCGCACGCGAGATGGCCAAGCAGCACAACACACTGAAGGCCACAGTGCTGGACGAGAAGGACCTGGAGAAGCTCGGGGCCGGGGCCATCCTGGCGGTAGGCAAGGGTTCCGAGCGCCCGCCGCGCTTGATCGCGATGGAGTACTCCGGCGGCAAGAAGGGCGACGCCCCGGTGGTGCTGGTCGGCAAGGGCATCACCTTCGACACCGGCGGTATCTCGCTGAAGCCCGGTGCCGAGATGGACGAGATGAAGTACGACATGTGCGGCGCGGCCAGCGTGTTCGGGGTGATCGAGGCCTGCTGCGAGCTGGGGCTGCCGATCAACGTAGTCGGCGTGGTCACCAGCGCCGAGAACATGCCCGACGGCCGCGCAACGCGCCCCGGCGACATCGTCACCACTTTGTCCGGGCAGACCGTCGAGATCCTGAATACCGACGCCGAGGGGCGCCTGGTGCTGGCCGATGCGCTGACCTGGGTCGAGCGCTACAAGCCGAAGGCCGTAATCGACATCGCCACCCTGACTGGGGCCTGCATCGTCGCGCTGGGCCATCAGGGCGCGGCGATCCTGGGCAACAACGAGCGCCTGGCGAAGGGCCTGCTGGCCGCCGGCGAGGAGACCGGCGATCGCGGCTGGCAGCTCCCGCTGTGGCCGGAGTACCAGGAACAGCTGAAGAGCAATTTCGCCGACATGGCCAATATCGGCGGGCGCCCCGCCGGCACCATCACCGCCGCCTGCTTCCTGTCGCGCTATACCGAGGACTACACCTGGGCGCATGTCGACATCGCCGGCGTGGCCTGGAAGAGCGGCAAGGAGAAGGGCGCGACCGGCCGCCCGGTACCGATGCTGATGCGCTACCTGCTCGACCAGGCCTGATCCGGGTCGGGCGCGGATGACCCACGTCAGCTTCTACCTGCTGCAGGACCCGGCCCCAGAGGCGCGGCTGCGCTTCACCTGCCGCCTGGCGAAGAAGGCCAGCGGCCAGGGCCATCGCGTGCACATCCACACCGGCTCGCCGGAGCTGACGCGCACGCTGGACGAGTGGCTGTGGACCTTCGAGGACACCGCCTTCCTGCCGCACAGCACCGATGTGCGCGATGCGGAAGTCCCGGTCTCCCTGCACGAGGCCCATGCCCCGTCGGATCGCTGCGACGTGCTGATCAACCTGGCGCCGGAGGTGCCGGAGTACTGCGGGCGCTTCGAGCGGGTCGCGGATATCGTCGGCGGCGAGGAATCGGAACGCGAGGCGGGCCGCGCCCGCTACCGCTACTTCAAGGAACGCGGCTACCCGCTGCAGCACCACAACATCTGACACGCACCACGCCAGGGAAACACGAACTCTTCAGGCCTTGTGCCAGATCAGCACCTGGTTGTTGACCGGCATGTCCACCACCTCGGCCCGGCCAAGCCCGTGCTGCCCGGCCAGCGCGTCCAGATCGGCGCGGTCGCGCACGCCCATGCCCGGGTCCTGCTGGCGCAGCATCGCGTCGAAACGGGCATTGGACGGCGCCGTGTGCGCGCCGTCATGCGCGAACGGGCCGTACAGGGCGAAGACCCCACCCGGCGCCAGCACCCGCCCCACGCCGGCAAAAAAGACCTCGACCGCCGGCCAGTGCATGATGTGCACGGTATTCGCGCTGTAGACGTAGTCGAACGGCCCCTCGGGCCAGGGGTCGGCCAGCACGTCCAGCGCCACCGGCACCCGCAGGTTCGGCAGCGCCGCGTCCGCGCGCCAGGCCTCCACCCCCGGAAGGTTCTCCGCGACATCGCTCGGGAGCCAGTCGAGGTGTGGCAGGGCGCCGGCGAAATACGCCGCGTGCTGCCCCGTTCCCGCCCCGACCTCCAGCACACGCCCCGGTGCGGCAAAACGCTCGCGCAACACGGACAGGATGGGGTCGCGGTTCTCCTCTGCGGCCGGGGCGTACGGCTTGTGTCGGGACATCATCTCTCCTGCATACGATTTCGGGTCATTCTGGACGCACCCGGGGCGGACTGCCATGATCGAGGGACATCCCGAACACAGGCCCGCCCCATGTCGCATTCCCGCTGGTTTGCCTGGCCCCGAGTCCTGATCGTTTCCCTGGTGTTCACCCTCGCGCTCGCCGCTAGTGACGCCCTCGCCCGCGAAGTCGATCCGGAGGCTCTGGAACGCGTGCTCCCGGTGGAGCTGGCGACCGTCGGCATGGATGCCCAGACCGGCGCCCCGATCGCCCTGCTGCGCGACCCCGACTCCGGCGAGGTGGTACCGATCGTGATCGGCCCCGACCAGGCACAGGCCATCCTGCTGGCGATGCACGAGGTCCAGCTGTCACGCCCGCAGACGCACGACCTGATGATCAACCTGCTGGACGAACTGGATGCGACCCTTGAGCGCGTGATCGTCGACGGCCTGGTCGACGGCACCTACCTTGGCTGGCTGGAACTGCGCGTGGAGGGAGAGGACGATCCGCGCTACATCGACACCCGCCCCAGTGACGGCCTGGCCCTGGCCGTGCGCACCGGTGCCACGATTGCGGTCTCGCCCGACGTCCTCGAGGCCGACGTGCCGTTCGAGTTCAGTCCACCCGGTGACGACGAGGTGGTGACCGCACTCGGTATCACCGTAATCGCGGTGCGCGACGACCTGCGCGATGCGCTGGAACTGCCGGATGAACCCGGCGTGCTGGTCAGCCGTGCCCAGGGCGCGGCCGCAGCCGCCGGCCTGGCGCAGGGCGCGCTGATCCTGGAAGTGAACGGGCAAACCCCCGAGACCCCGATCGAGTTTCTGGATGCGGTCTCCGCGACCCCGGATGGCGAAGAGGCGGAGATCCGCTTCTGGCTAGACGGCGAGGAACGCACCATCACCCTGCCCACCGATGTCCCGCAGATCGAGGAGTCGGACGACGCCTTGGCGGTGTAGCGGATCTGGCCAGGAAAGAAGTCAGTCGGCAGTCGGCAGCCGCGAGCGCAGCCAGTCCAGCGTCGCGGCCGTGGCCGCGTCCGGCTGTCCGCCCTCGCCGCGCAGGGCCTGCAGGGCCTCGCCGGCCAGCTGCTTGCCAAGCTCCACGCCCCACTGGTCGAAGGCATTGATGCCCCAGAGCGTCGCGAGCACATAGATCTTGTGCTCGTACAGCGCGATCAGGGCCCCGAGCGTGGCCGGATCGAGTTGCTCGAGCAGGATCACGGTGCTGGGCCGGTTGCCCGGGAAGGTACGGTGCGGGGCCAGGGCATCGATCTGCTCGGGCGCGACACCGGCCGCAGCCATCTCCGCGCGCACTGTGTCCTCGTCCTTGCCCAGCGCCAGGGCCTGCGCCTGCGCCACCAGGTTCGCCAGCAGCAGCGGGTGCTGGGCCGGCAGGTCGTGCTCCGGCCGGGCCACACCGATGAATTCCGCCGGGATCACCCGCGTACCCTGATGCAGCAGTTGGAAGAACGCGTGCTGGCCATCGGTGCCGACCGCCCCCCAGACGATGCTGCCGGTATCCTCATCCACCGGGTGGCCATCCAGCCGCACCCGTTTGCCGAGGCTCTCCATCTCCGCCTGCTGCAGGTAGGCGGGCAGCAGGGCCAGGCGCTCGTCATAGGGCAGGACCGCACGGGCGCAGGCCCCCAGCAGGTTCTGGTTCCAGTAGTCGACCAGGGCCATGCGAACAGCGGCATTGTCGGCAAGGGCCGTGCCGCGCACGTGCTCGTCCATCCTGTGCGCCCCGCCGAGGAAGGCGCGAAAGCCATCCATACCCAGCAGCAGCGCCACCGGCAGACCGATCACCGACCACACCGAGTAGCGCCCGCCGACCCAGTCCCAGAAGCCGAACATGTTGGCCGGGTCGATCCCGAACTCCACTACCCGCTCGCGCGCGGTGGACACCGCGACAAAGTGGCGCGCGACCGCCTCCTCGGGAAAGCGGCCAAGCAGCCAGTCGCGCGCGGCGCGGGCGTTGGTCAGGGTCTCCTGCGTGCCGAAGGTCTTGGAGGCGACGATGAACAGGGTCGTCTCGGGGTCGGCCTCGCGCAGCTCGGCGGACAGCGCGGCGCCATCCACGTTGGAGACAAAGCGCACGGTCAGCGGAGCGCCCGCAGCGGTCGGACGGGCATGTGCGGCCAGGGCACGGCAGACCATCCGCGGCCCCAGGTCGGAGCCGCCGATACCGATATTGATCACGCGCCGGATCGGCTGGCCGGTATGGCCCGTGTGTTCGCCCGCGTGAACCCGGCGCACGAAGGTCTCCATGCGCTCGAGTTCCGCGTGCACCACCCGCGCCAGGTCCTCGCCCGCGACCTCGCAGCGAGCGCCGGATGGCAGGCGCAGCGCCGTGTGGAGAGCCGCACGGTCCTCGGTGATGTTCACGCGCGCGCCCGCGAACAGGCGCCCCAGGGCCCCGGCCACACCGCAGTGATCCGCATGCGCCGTCAGGGCCTGCCAGGCCGGGCCGTCCAGCCGCTGGCGCGTCCAGTCCAGGCGCAGACCCGCGATCTCCTGCACATCCCGCTGCACGCGGCCCAAGTCTTCTTCCAGCAGGTTTCGCAGGGGGCGCTCGTTCAGCCGCCCTGCATGTGCAGCCAGATCATCACTCCGTGCCGCTTCGTTCCCTGAGATCATCCGTGTGCCCCTCGCGATGGTGACTCCAGATTGCAGCGCGCCGCCCGTCCGTTCAATGCCCAGGCGCGTGTCGTCGCCCGTCCCGTTCCATATCGCTCCGGGCGCGTGCGTTACACTCTTGGAAACACAGCCGGGGCTCCCGGTTCCACCCTTGTTTCCCCAGGGAACTGTTATGCGCATCCTTTTCGCCAGTAGCGAGGCATACGGCCTGACCAAGACCGGGGGCCTCGCCGACGTCAGCGCCAGCCTGCCCGTCGCCCTGCGCCGGCGTCGACAGGATGTGCGGCTGGTCGTGCCCGGCTATCCGGAGGCCTGCAGCCAGCTGGCCCACGCGCAACCCTTGCCCGGTCCCCCGGATGCGCCCTGGAAGCTGATCGAAGGCCACCTGCCCGGCACCAAACTGCCGGTCTACCTGGTCGACTGGCCGGAGTACTTCCAGCGGGCCGGCAACCCCTACAGCGCCAGCAATGGCATGGACTGGCCGGACAACGCCCAGCGTTTCGCCGGGTTCGCGCGGGCGATCACCGCCATCGCCCGCGACGAGGCCGGGCTCGACTGGGCACCGGAACTGGTGCACCTGAACGACTGGCAGACCGGCCTGGTGCCCGTGTTCCTGGACCCCGAGCGCAGTGGCGCCCCGCGCCCGCGCACGATCTTCACGATCCACAACCTCGCCTATCAGGGCCTGTTCCCGGCGCAGGCGATGGACGATCTGGGGCTGCCGCCCGATCTGTGGACCCCGGACGCCCTGGAGTTCCACGACCAGTTGTCGTTCATGAAGGCCGGACTGGTCTTCGCCGATGCCATCACCACCGTCTCGCCCACCTACGCCCGCGAAATCCAGGAGCCGGAATCGGGCATGGGCCTGGACGGCGTGCTGCGCGCCCGCGCCAAGGATCTCTACGGCATCCTGAACGGGGTCGACTACCGCGCCTGGGATCCCTCCCGCGATCGCCACATCGCTCAGACGTACTCGTCGGAGGATCTGGCCGGCAAGGCCCAATGCAAGGCCGCCCTGCAAAAGCGCATGGGGCTGGACGTGGATCCGGACGTGCCGATCCTCGGCCATGTCGGGCGCATGGTCGAGCAAAAGGGCGTGGACCTGATCCATGCGGCCTGCACCCCGTTGCTGGAGTCCGGACGCGTGCAACTCGCCCTGGTCGGTTCCGGACAGAAGGACCTGGAACATGCGACCGGCGCCCTGGCCCGGACCTACACCGGCCGCGTCGGGGTGCATATCGGCTACGACGAGCCGCTGGCGCACCAGATCGAGGCCGGGTCCGACCTGTTCCTGATGCCCTCGCGCTTCGAGCCCTGCGGCCTGAACCAGATGTACAGCCTGCGCTACGGCACCCCGCCGGTGGTGCATGCCACGGGCGGGCTGGCGGACACCGTCGTGGACGCCAGCCCCGCAAACCTGGCCGACGGCACGGCCACCGGTTTCAGCTTCACGCCCGACACGGTCAGCGCCCTGACGCAGGCCCTGGAACGCGCCCTCGAGCTGTACCAGCAGCGCGCCGACGGGCGCTGGGAACAGCTCCTGCGCACCGGCATGAGCCAGGAATTCGACTGGACCGCCAGCGCCGAGCACTACCTCTCGCTGTATCGCCAACTGGTTCCCCGCAGGCGACAGGCTACGACCGGCTAATCTGCGCTATAATCATCCTCTTTTCGCGCTAGCAACGTTCCCCACAAGGCCGGCCCATGGGCCGGCCTTGTGCGTGCAGAAGGGCTTATGACTCAAACCGACCTAGACGACCGATTCCTGCCCAAGGACAAGGAACTGCGCGCCCGCGTGCGCCTGTTCGGCGAACTGCTGGGTAACGTAATTCGCAAGCTGGAAGGCCAGACCGTATTCGACGCGGTGGAAAAGCTCCGCCGCGGTTTCGTGAGCCTGCGCAAGGACGAAGATCCCCAGCTGCGCCAGCGTCTGATGGCGGACATCACCCACTTCGACGCAGCCCTGACCGAACGCGTAATCCGCGCGTTCAGCATCTACTTCAGCCTGGTCAACATCGCCGAGGAAGACCTGTTCTACCGCTGGCGCCGCGCGCAGGTCTCCAGCGGCGAACCGTTGTGGACCGGCTCGTTCGACCAGACGCTGCGCGAGTTGCACAACGAGGGGGTGACCGCTGCCGAACTGGAACGCCTGCTCGCGGAACTGCATTACCAGCCGGTGTTCACCGCGCACCCCACCGAGGCCCGTCGCCGGACCACGATGGAGAACCAGCGCCGCGTATTCGAGACGGCCGACCGGCTCAACCAGCCCGAGCTGGGCGAGGAAGAGCGCCGTCTGATCATCGAGGAGCTGGAGACCCAGATCCAGCTCCTGTGGCGCACCAACGAGGTGCGGGTGAAAAAGCCGCAGGTCCAGGACGAGATCAAGTACGGGCTGTTCTATTTCGAGGAGAGCCTGTTCGAGGCGATACCGCAGTCCTACCGCTTCCTGGAGAAGGCGATCCGGCGCATCTACGGGGTACACCCGGACGGCAGCCTGCCCGTGCGCATCCCGGCCTTTCTGCACTTCGGCTCCTGGATCGGCGGTGACCGCGACGGCAACCCGAACGTCACCCCGGAAGTCACCGAACTGGCCTGCCGCCTGGCGATGGAGCAGGTCCTGCGCGAATACATCAAGCGGGTCAATCACCTGCGCAATGTCCTCACCCACTCGGCCTATATGTGCCAGCCGTCGCAGGAGTTCCTCGACAGCCTGGACGCCGACAGCAACATCGCCAACGCCGTGTTCCACGGCGCCTCCGACCGTTTCGAGAGCGAGCCGTACCGGCGCAAGCTGTACATCATGCGCTACCGCCTGCGCGAGACGCTGGAGACGGTCTGCCGGCGCATCCAGGGCGAAGCGGCCGTGCTGCCGACCAACAGCGCCTACGCGGACGCCGACGCTTTTCTTCAGGACCTGAACCTGATCCGCGACTCGCTGATCAGCCATGGCGACCGCAACATCGCCTCCGGCGCGCTGACCGACCTGATCCGCCTGGTCGAGACCTGCGGCTTCCACCTGCATCACCTGGATGTACGCCAGGAGTCCACGGTCCATGGCGAGGCCGTCGCCCAGCTGCTGCAGCAGCTGGCCCCGGAAGTCGACTACAACACGCTGGACGAGTCCGACCGTCAGAAGGTCCTGAGCGATCTGATCGCGGCACCGGCGCTGGCCGATCTGAATCGCGAGGCCCTCGACGAGGGTGCGCAGGAGACCCTGCGCGTATTCGAGGTCATCCAGGCGATGCGCCGCGAGATCGGCCCGGATGGCATCGGCACCTACGTGATCTCGATGACCCATGCCGCCTCGCATGTGCTGGAGGTCCTGCTGCTGGGCCGCCTGGCGGGCCTGGCCGGCGAGGACGAGAACGGCGAGCCGTTCTGCCACCTGCGCATCTCGCCGCTGTTCGAGACCATCGAGGACCTGCTGCATGTCGAGGACGTGCTGGAAGGCCTGCTGTCCAACCCGGTCTATGCCCGCCTGCTGGCCGCCTCCGGCAACGTCCAGGACGTGATGCTTGGCTACTCCGATTCCTGCAAAGATGGCGGCATCCTCGCCTCCAGCTGGAACCTCTACGAGGCGCAGAAGAAGATCGTCGGGATCACCGACCGCTTTGGCGTGCGCTGCCAGTTGTTCCACGGGCGCGGCGGTACCGTGGGCCGCGGTGGCGGCCCGACCCATGAATCCATCCTGGCCCAGCCCCCGGCTACCGTGCAGGGCCGGATCAAGTTCACCGAGCAGGGTGAGGTGCTGTCGTACAAGTACTCCAACGCGGAGACGGCAGTCTACGAACTGGGCATGGGGGCGACCGGGCTGATGCTCGCCTCGCGCAGCCTGATCCGCCCGGCACGCCAGGACCGCGACGAATACCGCGCCACGATGGACGAGCTGGCCCGCGCCGGCGAGGATGCCTACCGCGACCTGATCGACCGCACCCCGGGGATTCTCGACTACTTCTACGAGATCACCCCGGTGCAGGAGATCGGTTTCCTGAACATCGGCTCGCGGCCCTCGCACCGGCGCAAGACGGACCGTTCCAAGAGTTCGATCCGGGCGATCCCCTGGGTGTTCGGCTGGGCGCAGTCGCGCCATACCCTGCCCGCCTGGTACGGGATTGGATCGGCGCTGGAGCAGTGGCGGGGCGAGGATCCGGCACGCCTGGAACAGCTGCAGCGGATGTACCAGGAGTGGCCGTTCTTCCGGTCCCTGCTGTCGAACTGCCAGATGGCGCTGACCAAGGCCGACATGCGCACCGCGGCCGAGTACGCGCGCCTTTGCAGCGATCCGGCACTGGCCGAACGCCTGTACTCGCGCGTACGCGAGGAACACACGCGCACGGTCAACGAGGTCCTGCGCGTCGCCCGGCTGGACAACCTGATGGACGAGACGCCACTGCTGGCGCGCTCGCTGCAACGGCGCAACCCGTATCTGGACCCGCTCAACAGCATCCAGATCCACCTGCTGCGCGAGTCGCGCCAGTTCGACGCCAAGGCCGACGATGACGCGGACAACCCCTGGCTGTCGCCACTGCTGCGCTCGATCAACGCGATCGCTGCAGGGATGCGCAACACCGGCTGAGCACAGTCATCCGCCCCCGTGCTGGACCCGGGGGGCGGTGCGCACCGCCTTGCGTTAGAATCGCGGCATGCGCCTGCTGCTGCTCATCGTTGCCATCGTCGCTGTCTTTCTGGCGGTCCGCACCCTGGTGCGCTCCACCAGCGCACGCAAGGAGTCCGTCTCGCGTGACACCCGCCCCGAACGCCTGAAGGAAGGCGGCGCGGTGATCCGTTGCGCCTACTGTGGCGTACACGTCCCGGAGGCCGAGGCCTACCGCGATGGCGATCGCCTCTACTGCTCCCCGCAACACGCCGAGGTCGACCGCAACCGGCAGAACGCCGGGCCCGGTTCCGACTCGGGCGCCGACTGATCCCGCGGGAGGTCGGCATCCATGGGGGGGCCCATCGCGCTTGATGCCGACACGCGCCGCTCGGCCTGGCTGTTCGCGCTCTACCGGGTCTTTGTCGCCAGCGTCCTGCTGATCCTGGGGCTGGTACCCGAGGGCCCCGTGGGGCTGCAAGCCGCGGCACCGGAGATGTATCCCGCGCTCGCCGGCGGCTATCTGGTCTTTGCGTTGTTCGTCGCGGCGATGACCTGGCGCCCGGCCCGCGACCCCAACACGACCAGTCTGGCGGCTCTCGCGCTACTGGGCGGGATTGGCGACACCATCAGCCTGGTCGCGCTGGTCCTGGTCGCAGGCGGCGTGGGCACCGGCATCGGCCTGTTGCTGATCCCCGCGGTGGTGGCCGCCACCCTGCTCTCCGGAGGACGGCTGAGCCTGTCACTGGCCGCCGTCGCCACCCTTGGCCTGCTCACGGCCGAGGCGGCGGCGATCTTCCTGCTGGACCAGGACGGCTCGGGCCTGACTCAGGCCGGGCTGCTCGGCGCCACGCTATTCGCCGCCGGGCTTCTCGCCCGGCATGTCGCGCGCCGCGCGGGGGCGACCCGCGCCCAGGTGGAGCGTCAGGAAGAGGACCTGGCGAACCTCGCCGAACTCAATGCCCAGATCATCGCGCGCATGAGCGCCGGCGTCATCGCAGTCGACCCGGATGGCGAGATCCGTTCGATCAACGAGGCCGCTCGCCGCCTGCTCCCGCCCCGCCCCGGCCGCCAACTGGCCGCGATCTCCCCCGCGCTGGCCCAGCGGGTCGAGCAATGGCAAAGCACGGGGATGCGCACGGACACGCAACAGCTGCCGGGGGATCGTGACCAGCCCGCCCTGCAGGTCCGCCTGACCCCCCTGGGCGACCGCGGGACGCTCCTGATCCTCGAGGATCTCGCGGAGATCCAGCGTCAGGCACAGGCCAGCAAGCTGCAGGCGCTGGGCCGCTTGACCGCGAGCATCGCCCACGAGATCCGCAACCCGCTCGGCGCGATCAGCCACAGTGCCCAGCTGCTCGCCGAGTCCCCCCAGCTGACCCGCCCCGACCAGCGTCTGCTGACCATCATCAACAAGCAGAGCAAGCGCGTGAACGAGCTGATCTCCAACGTTCTGAGCCTGTCCCGACGCGATACCGGGCAACGCGAGCGGCTGAACCTGCAGGAGTTCCTCGACCGCTTCGTCGACGAGTTCTGCGGCGCCCTGCAGATCCCGCGCGTCGCGCTGCACGCCAGGATCGAGCCGTATGATTCCGAGGTACTGTTCGACCCGTCGCAGCTGAATCAGGTCCTCTGGAACCTGTGCACCAATGCCCGCATACACGGGGGCCACGACCAGCCAGGCACACCGCCGATCGTGCTGCGTGGCGGCGCCGGCCAGGTCGCCCGGGTTGTCAGTCTCGATATCCTCGACGCAGGACCCGGCATTGCGCCGGATCAGCGCTCCGACCTGTTCGAACCGTTTGTCTCGAGTAGCGGCGGGGGTTCCGGGCTGGGCCTGTACATCTCGCGCATGTTGTGCGAGAACAACGGGGCAACCCTGGAGTACGTCAGCACACCCACCGGCGGGTGCTTCCGCATCCTGTTCGCCCCGACGGAAGGCAGCACGGAAGCATCGTCGACGGAGCCCGCGAGGGAACGCGCATGAGCATTCGCCACGTCCTGGTCGTGGACGACGAACCGGACATCTGCGAACTCCTCGAGATCACGCTCTCCCGCATGGGGATCGAGGCCACCACGACCGAACGCCTGAACGCGGCGCGCGAACTGCTCGCCCAGCAGGATTTCGACCTCTGCCTGACCGACATGCGCCTGCCCGACGGCGACGGCCTGGATCTGGTGCGCCACATCCAGGGCCAGCGCCCGGACCTGCCGGTGGCCGTGATCACCGCCCACGGGAGCGTGGACACCGCCGTCCAGGCCCTGAAGCTCGGTGCATTCGACTTTGTCAGCAAGCCCGTGGACCTGCAGCAGCTGCGCGAGCTGATCGACACCGCACTGCGAATGGAACCCGCCCCCGACCTGCCCGGCGCGCTGAATGCCGGCACGGTCCCGGACGCCGAAACCACCCGCATCGACAGCCCCCTGCTCGGTCAGGCCCCACCGATGCAGACCCTGCGCGCGACCATCCAGAAGCTGGCGCGCAGCCAGGCGCCAGTGTTCATCCGTGGCGAATCCGGCTCCGGCAAGGAGCTGGTGGCACGCGAGATCCACCGCCTGGGGCCGCGCAGTGATCGCCCGTTCGTGCCGGTCAATTGCGGGGCCATCCCCGGCGAGCTGATGGAGAGCGAGTTCTTCGGCCACCGCAAGGGGGCCTTCACCGGGGCCACGCAGGATCACACCGGGCTGTTCCAGGCCGCCAGCGGCGGCACGCTGTTTCTCGACGAGGTCGCCGACCTGCCGCTGCCCATGCAGGTCAAGCTGCTGCGCGCGATCCAGGAACGCGCGATCAAGCCGGTCGGGGGCACGCGCGAGATCCCGGTGGACGTGCGCCTTTTGTCGGCCACCCACCACGACCTGGAGCGCGCGGTGGCCGAGGGGCGCTTCCGCCAGGACCTCTACTACCGCCTGAACGTAATCGAACTGAAGGTCCCTGCGCTACGTGAACGACGCGAGGACATCCCGGTGCTGGCCCAGTGCGTGCTGGCACGGATCAGCGACCAGTGGGGTACCGAACCGCTGGAACTGGCGCCGGACGCACTCGAGGTCCTCGCCCGGCATCCCTTCCCGGGGAACGTGCGCGAACTGGAGAACATCCTCGAACGCGCGGCCACCCTCAGCGAGGGCCCCACGATTCACGCCGACAGCATTGACCTGCCCCGTTCCGCACATGGCGAACCCTTGCCATCGGCCGAGGCCCCGGGCTTTGTCCCCCCCCCGCCCCGGCGCGAGATACCGACGGCAACGGCGGACGACGTCGCCCTGGACCAGCGCCTGGCCGAGCAGGAACGCCAGGCCATCGCCACGGCGCTGCAGCAGACCGGCGGCAACCGCACGGCGGCGGCGCGCCTGCTCGGGCTCAGCTTTCGCCAGCTGCGCTATCGGCTCAAGAAGCTCGGGATCGAGTAAAAGGGACAGATCAGGCGCGGCGCGGCGGCGGGTCAGGGATCGCCGCCAGCCACTGCTCCAGTTCGAACAGCGGAAGCCCCACCACGTTGGTGTAGGACCCGGCAATCCACTCGACAAAGGCGGCACCGCGCCCCTGGATCGCATAGGCCCCGGCCTTGCCGCGCGGCTCGCCCGTCGCCCAATAGTGCTCGATGTCGGATGGCGTCAGCGGCCGCATGCGCACGCGGGTCGTCACAGTGCATGCCCGCATGGATTCACCGGGCCGACACAAGGCCATGCCGGACACCACCCGGTGCTCCCTGCCGGAGAGGCGTTGCAGCATAGCCGCCGCATCGGCGAAATCCTCGGGCTTTCCCAGGGCCTCGTCGCCCGCCGCGACCAGGGTATCCGCGGCCAGCACCCACTGCCCCGGGGCGCTGCGTTCGAGGGCCGCCTCCGCCTTGGCGATGGCGAGGCGCTCGACCAGCGCCTCTGGTGACTCGCCCGGCCGCGGGGTCTCGTCCACATCCATCGGGGCCACCTCGAAGGCGAGCTGGATCTGCTCCAGCAGTTCGCGACGGCGCGGGGATGCGGAGGCCAGCAGCAGCGGGTGCGACACGGGCGTCACGCGCGATGGTAGGGGTGGTTGTTCAGCAGCGACCAGGCACGGTAGATCTGCTCGGCGACCAGCACCCGCACCAGCATGTGCGGGAAGGTCAGCGGCGACAGCGACCAGGCCCATTCCGCGCGGGCGCGCACGGCCTCATCCAGCCCCGCGGCCCCACCGATCACCAGTGCGATATCGCGCCCGTCCTGCTGCCAGTCCGCCAGACGCCGCGCGACGCCCTTGGTGTCCACACCCTTGCCGCGCTCGTCCAGCAGAATCACGCGGGCGCCCTCGGGTATGGCCTTCAGCAGGATCTCGCCCTCGCGCCGCAGCAGCGTGGCCGTATCCATGGACTTGGCCCCGGAGGGACCGGCCAGGACCTGCAGGTTCAGGTTCAGCTCGCGCGGCAGGCGACCGGCATATTCGTCGAAACCGGCCGCCACCCAGTCGGGCATGCGCTTGCCGATCGCGATCAGGTCCAGGCGCATGGCGGCGCGGCCCGGTCAGCCGCGCAGGCGGCGGACGCGTTCCAGGCTGGGGTCCTCCGGGGCGGCCTTTTCGGTATCCGCGGCCTCCTCGGCCAGCCAGAGCTTTTCCAGGTTGTAGAAGTCGCGGGTCTCCGGGAGCATCACGTGGACGATCACGTCGTTCAGGTCCACCAGCACCCACTCCTGGCTCTCCTGGCCCTCGACCCCCAACGGCTGGATGCCGGCCTTCTTCGCCTCGAGTGCGACCGATTCGGCCGCCGACTGCACATGCCGCCCGGAGGTCCCGGAGGCGATCACCATGAAGTCGGCCAGTGTGGTCTTGCCACGCACATCGATAGTGCGAATGTTCTGCGCCTTGATGTCTTCCAGCGCGGTGGTCACGAGTTCAAGCAGTTGTTCGCTGTTCATGTATCGATCAGGTTCCGTGATGTCGTTGGACCCCGGCCCGGTACAGGCCGTGGTCCTGAATGTAGCGGTTGACGGCGCCGGGGAGCAGGAAGCGCGGGCTGCGCCCGGCAAGCAGTTCTTCGCGGATGGCCGTGGCGGAGATATCGAGCTGCGTCACCGGCTGGAAATACACCCGGCCCGCCGGGCTGGAACGCAGCGCGGCCGAGTCATGCGTGGCCGCATTGCCCAGCCAGCCGCCCAGCTCCTGCGAGGCCGGACTGCCCGGGCGGTGCGAGACCACGATATGGGCCAGATCGAACAGCTGTTCCCAGCGGTTCCACGACGGCAGACCGGCGAAGGCATCCATGCCCATGATCAGCACCAGCGGCGCCTCGGATCCCAGCTCCTCGCGAAAGCTCAGCAGGGTATCGACCGTGTAGGAGGGCCCTTCGCGGTCCAGCTCGCGGCGGTCGGCCACGAAACCGGGCACATCGCGGATCGCCCGCTCCACCATCGCCAGGCGGTCATCGCTGCCGGTACCCGGACTCGTACGATGCGGCGGCACGTGACAGGGGATGAAATGCACCCGTTCCAGCCCCAGGTGCTGCTGAATCTCCAGCGCGGGCCGCAGGTGGCCGAAGTGGATCGGGTCGAAGGTGCCGCCGAGAACCCCGATCACGCGGGAATCGCCCCAGGGAGACGCCGGTTCAATCGCGCGCAGCAGATCAGCCCCAAACCCGTCGGGCCCCTAGCTACGCACATGACCGTCGCCGAACACCACGTACTTGAGGGTGGTCAGGCCGTGCAGGCCCACCGGGCCACGGGCGTGCAGCTTGTCGGTGGAGATACCGATCTCCGCGCCCAGGCCGTACTCGAAGCCATCGGCGAAGCGGGTGGAGGCATTCACCATCACCGAGCTGGAGTCCACCGCACGCAGGAAGCGCCGGGCCCGGGTATAGTCCTCGGTCACGATGCTGTCGGTGTGATGCGAACCGTACGTATTGATGTGGTCGATCGCCGCGTCCAGGTCGTCGACCACGCGGATCGCGAGGATCGGGCCCAGGTATTCGGCCACCCAGTCGTCCTCGGTGGCCTCGGCGATGTCCGCCCCGCTGTCGGCGAGGATGGCCCGGGTACGCGCACAGCCACGCAGGCTCACCTGGTGCTCGCCCAGGGCCGTCGCCAGGCGCGGCAGGAAGGCCTCGGCCTGATCCGCGTGCACCAGCAGCGTCTCCATGGTGTTGCAGGTGCCGTAGCGCTGGGTCTTGGCGTTCACCGCCACGGCCAGCGCCTTGTCGAGATCGGCCCCGCCATCCACGTACACGTGGCAGACACCATCCAGGTGCTTGATCACCGGGATCTGCGACTCGTTGCTGACACGCTCGATCAGGCCCTTGCCACCGCGCGGGACGATCACGTCCACGTACTGCGGCATGCGCAGTAGCGCGCCCACCGCCGCGCGGTCGGTGGTCGGCACCACCTGCACCGCCTCGCGCGGCAGCCCGGCCTGCTCCAGCCCGGCCTGGATGATCGCGGCCAGGGCCTGATTCGAGTGCAGGGCCTCGGAGCCGCCGCGCAGGATCGCGGCATTGCCGGACTTCAGGCACAGGGCGGCGGCGTCGATGGTCACGTTCGGACGCGACTCGTAGATGATGCCGATCACGCCCAGCGGCACACGCATTTGACCCACCTGGATGCCGCTCGGCTGATAGGCCATGTCGGTGATGGTGCCCACCGGATCGGGCAGCCCGGCCACCTGGCGACAGCCCTCGATCATGGTGTCGATGCGCGCGTCGGTCAGCGCCAGGCGGTCCAGCATCGCGGCGTCCAGGCCGCGCGCGCGCCCGGCCTCCAGATCGCGGCCGTTGGCCTCCACCAGCTCCGCACGCCGCGCGGCGATACCCTCGGCGATCGCGTGCAGTGCCGCGTTCTTCGCGCCCGGCTCGGCCTCGGCCATGCGCCGCGAGGCCACGCGAGCGGCGCGCCCCAGGGCTTCGACCTGGGCGATCACGTCGGCGGCAGCGGATTCGGTCGGGTGTACGGCAGCGTTCATGCAATCAGACTCGTTCGGTGTTCAGTGCGGGCAATGGCCGGGACAACCGGCGTCCCGCCATACGGGCCACCAAGTCTAGCAACCCCTGCCGCGCGTTGCCGTTTTCCTGACCCTTGATGACCCGATCCACACGCGCGGCCTCGCCCAGCAAGCCACGCGCCGCCGGCAGGCTCAGCCGCGACATCGCCTGGCGCAGGGCCTTCTGACCGTCCCCGAAGCTGCCCTGAAAGGCCTCGCGATCCGGTGCCCCGGCCGCCTTGCGTTCCATCGCCTGCACCAGCAGGCGGCATTCGCGCGCCAGCGCCCAGAGAATCAGGGGCTCCGGCTGCCCCTCGTCGAGCAGCCCCTCCAGCATGCGCAGAGCATGGCGGGCATCGCCGCGCAGTGCCGTCGGGGCCAGTGCAAACAGCTCGAAGCGCGCGGCGTCGGTGGTGGCCTCCGCCAGCACGGCCTCGTCGATGTCGGTCACGCCCGCCAGCGCCAGCTTCTCGATCTCCTGGCGCGCGGCCAGCAGATTGCCCTCGATGCGCGAGACCAGCAGCGCCAGCGCCGGCTCCGTAATCTTCAGGCCGTGGCGCTGCAGGCGAGCGCGGACCCACGGACCCAGCTGGGATGGCGGGATCGGACGCGCGTGGAGCACCACCGCGCGGTTCTCCAGCGCCTTGAACCAGGCCGCCCGGCGCATGTCCCGATCCGGCCGCGGGAGCTGCAACAGCAGCACGAGGTCATCCTGGGGCTCGGCCGCATAGGCCTTCAGGTGGTCGCCGCCCACCTTGCCCGGTTTGCCGGTGGCCAGGCGCAGGTCCAGCACGCTGCGCTCGGCGAACAGGGACCGGTCGCGGATCGCGGACTCGAACGGCGCCCAGTCGGACTGCGCGGTCATATCCAGCACGGTCCGTTCCAGAAAGCCCTGGTCGCGGGCCGCCGCACGGATCGCGTCGGCCGCCTCAATCGCCTGCAATGGCTCCTCGGCCAGCAGCAGGTAGATCGGCGCCACGCCGCGCGCCAGATCCTGTTCCAGGCGGGCGAGATCCTGGGCCATCAGTCGGTAGGTTCTCCAGTCATCGGCTGGTCATCCTCGAACTCGACATCCGTGCGCAACTGCCCGTCGGCTCCGATCACCGCCTGAATACGACGCTGCAGCTGGCTGACGATATCCCGGTTCATTGCCTCGCGCAGGGTCTCCTCGCGCTCGGAACGGCTGAGCACCGCCGAGCCGTCGAACAGATAGATCCGGCTTGCATGCAGCGTCCCCAGATCCACGGCCTCTCCGTCCACCGGGCGCAGGCGCACCTCCACCGATCGGATCAGTTCGTACTCCGCGACCCGTGCCGCGTCGGTCACCGACAGCGTGCGCCGCCGGTCGCGCACGGAGCGCACATCCAGGGTAGCCCCCTGCCCCTCGGGGCGCTGATCGACCACCTCGACCCCGGCCGAGCCGAAGGCCACCGCCAGCTCGCGGTACAGGGAGTCACGCGGATTCACGCCGGTGATCTGCACCGGGGCCAGGGCCTCCGGCCAGTCCATGCTGCCGCGCAGCTGGAAGCCGCAGGCGGCCACAGCAACCGCCAGCCATACGACCAGCACTGCGCGCAGCACCGCGGTCATTGCGGCTTCACCACGAAGTTCACCAGGCGACCGGGCACCACGATGACCTTCACCACGTTGTGTCCCTCAATGTGCCGCTGCACGTTCTCGTCGCCGCGCGCGGCGGCCTCGATCGCATCGCGGTCGGCACCGGCGGGGACCGCGATCTCGGCGCGGCGCTTGCCGTTCACCTGCACCGCCAGGGTCTCCTGCGCGGCCTGGCGCGCGGCCTCGTCGACCGTCGGCCAGGCGGCGGTTGCGACCAGCCCGTCATGGCCCAGCGCGCGCCACAGGGTCTCGGTCACATGCGGGATGATCGGCGCCAGCATGCGCACGATGCCCTCCAGCACCTCCTGGCGCACGACTGCAGCCAGCGGCGCATCCTTCGGGAATTTGCCGAGGTCGTTCAGCAGCTCCATGTTCGCGGCCACCGCCGTGTTGAAGGTCTGGCGCCGCCCGATATCGTCAGTCACCTTGGCGATGGTGTCGTGCAGCTTGCGCCGCAGCTCGCGCCCGGCGTCGTCCAGCGCGTCCACATCCAGCGCACCCGGCGCATCGCCGTTCACGTGCTCGTGCACCGCCCGCCAAAGGCGCTTGATGAAGCGCTGCGCGCCCTCGACGCCGGAGTCGGACCACTCCAGCGACAGGTCCGGCGGCGCGGCGAACATGGTGAACAGCCGCGCGGTGTCGGCGCCGAAGCGCTCGATCAGCGCCTGCGGGTCCACGCCGTTGTTCTTCGACTTGGACATCTTTTCCATGCCACCCACGACGACCGGCTGGCCGTCCTCGCGGTGTCGCGCCGCCTTTACCGAGCCGTCCTCCGCGCGCTCCAGCTCGACATCGGCCGGGTTGATCCAGTCCTTGCCGCCGTCACCGCGTTCGCGGTAGAAGGTCGGCGCGATCACCATGCCCTGGGTCAGCAGCCGGGTGAATGGCTCGTCCGAGGCCACCAGGCCCTCGTCGCGCAGCAGCTTGTGGAAGAAGCGCGCGTACAGCAGGTGCAGCACCGCATGCTCGATACCGCCGACGTACTGATCCACCGGCAGCCAGTGGTCGGCGCGCGGGTCCAGCATCGCGGTGTCGTTGTCGGCGCAGGCATAGCGGGCGAAGTACCAGCTCGACTCGAAGAATGTGTCGAAGGTATCGGTCTCGCGCCGTGCCGGCTTGCCGCATTCCGGGCAGGTTGCCTCGTAGAATTCCGGCATGCGTGCCAGCGGCGAGCCGGCGCCGTCCGGGATCACGTCCTCCGGCAGGCGCACCGGCAGGTCGGCTTCCGGCACCGGCACCGCACCGCAGTCGTCGCAGTGGATCACCGGGATCGGGCAGCCCCAGTAGCGCTGGCGCGAGATGCCCCAGTCGCGCAGGCGGTAGTTGCGCCGGCGCCGGCCAAGCCCGGCCTGCTCCAGGTGTTCGGCGATCGCAGCCTTGGCCGCCTCGGAGGCCTGCCCGTCGAAGTCGCCGGAGTTCACCAGCACGCCGGGATCGGTAAAGGCCGCAGCCTGTACATCGCACTCGGCACCGTCGGCCGGGGCGATGACCTGGCGAATCGGCAGGTCGTATTTCGTGGCGAATTCGTGGTCGCGTTCGTCGTGTGCCGGCACGGCCATCACCGCGCCGGTGCCGTATTCCATTAGCACGAAGTTGGCGACCCAGACCGGGACCTCCGCACCGGTCAGCGGATGGCGGGCGGTAAAGCCCAGCGACCGGCCCTTCTTCTCCATGGTCGCCAGATCGGCCTCGGCCACCCCGCCCTGCGCACAGTCGGCGACGAACGCGGCCAGTTCGGAGTCGTTCTCCGCCAGTGCCTGCACCCGCGGGTGTTCCGGGGCCAGCGCCATGTAGGAGACGCCGAACAGGGTGTCCGGGCGCGTGGTGTAGACGGTCAGCGGCTCGCCACCATCCACCGCGAACTCCAGCTCCACGCCCTCGGAACGCCCGATCCAGTTGCGCTGCATCGTGCGTACCTGGTCCGGCCAGCCGTCCAGCCCGTCCAGGGCCTCCAGCAATTCGTCGGCGTAGTCGGTGATGCGCAGAAACCACTGCGGCATCTCGCGGCGCTCGACCAGCGCACCGGAACGCCAGCCGCGGCCTTCGATTACCTGCTCGTTGGCCAGCACGGTCTGGTCCACCGGGTCCCAGTTCACCGTGGCCTTCTTGCGATAAACCAGCCCCTTTTTCAGCAGGCGCACGAACAGCCACTGTTCCCAGCGGTAGTAGTCGGCATCGCAGGTAGCGAACTCGCGCGACCAGTCGTAGGCAAAGCCCAGGCGCTTGAGCTGGGTGCGCATCTGCTCGATGTTCTGGCGCGTCCAGGCGGCCGGTGGCACATGGTTCTGCATCGCCGCGTTCTCCGCGGGCAGGCCGAAGGCATCCCAACCCATCGGCTGCAGCACGCTTCGACCCTGCATGCGCTGGAAGCGGGCGATCACGTCACCGATAGTGTAGTTGCGCACATGCCCCATGTGCAGCTTGCCCGAGGGGTAGGGGAACATGGACAGGCAGTAGAACGGCTCGCCGGAGGCATCCTCACGCGCGCGGAAGCACTCGGCCTCCTCCCACTGGCGCTGTACCTGCGCCTCGATCACCTCCGGGGAATACTGCTCCTGCATGCGCCTCACCTGTGCCTTTATCGCGGGAAACAAAGAACTGCGCAGAATACCAGCCGCCCGTACCCCCTCCAAGCAAACGACGCTGACCGGGGCACCCGGGCAACCCGCCGGTTTTCGAGACGGACTTCAAAAAATGACCGGAACCACTGCGCATCACGACGGACGGAATCAGTGAGCCCACGAAAAAAGTCCCAAGGAGTTGAGGACATGAGTGAGGAAAAGGACGAAATCCCCGTTGTAAAACGCGCCTACCCCGAAGATCTGGGCGAAGTCGAAAGGGAACACACACCCGAGACCGAGAGTCCCGCGATACGCACGGTGGAACCCGACCATCTCGGGACCTGGCTGGGCAAGGGCTGGCGAGACCTCTGGAAAACCCCCGTGGCCCTGATACACGGCCTGGTCATCGCGATCGTCGGCCTGGTGCTGCTGGGAATGTCATGGAACCAGCCCTGGATGGCCTTTTCCTTCCTGGCCGGTTTCCTGTTTCTGGGGCCAGTACTCGCCGTCGGCGTGAACTACCTGGCGATGGAACGCGAACAGGGGCATTCCACGGGTGCAGGGCTGGGATGGCTTACCCATCTGGGAGGCTCGGTCTGGGTGTTCGCCCTGCTCCTGGCCCTGATCTTCGTCATCTGGGCGAGCTTTGTCTGGATGTGGATCGCCGTGCTGAATATCGGCGAACTGGGCGTGACCGGGCAGCTGCATCACCTGGTGGGCACCATGCTGACCACGGGCTCCGGGATTATCTCCCTGATCGGGGTGATTGTGGCCGCCGTGGTGTTCGGGCTCATTGTCTTCGTGCTGAGCCTCGTCACCTTGCCCGCCATGATCGATCATCGTGCCCGCGAGGAGGCCCCGCAGACCACGCTGATTGACGCGATCGGGATGAGCCTGAAGGCCTTCAGCCACAACCGGGGCACGCTGATCCTGTGGGGGCTGATCATTACCGCCCTGTTCGCAATCTCGGTGGCCACGGCCCTGCTGGCACTGATCGTGATCTTCCCGTGGCTCGGCTTTGCGATGTGGCACGGCTACCGGGATCTGGTCGAAACTGCGTAAAAAGGCTCTAATCCTGGGGAGGGGCGTCCGCCCCTCCCCAGCAATCGACGGAGGAATCGATGAGCGAAGAACGCAGTGAAGAGGAACGCGAGAACCGGTTGAGCAGCGCCTACCACCGGATGCTGCACGAGGTCACCGAGGACCTCGAGAAGCTGGAAGACAAGACCAGCAAGGCAATCACCGAGACACTGGAAAACGCCCGCGACCGCGTACAGAAGGCCAGCGACCTCACGCGCGAGGAGGCGCACGAGGTCATGGACTATCTGCGCCGCGACCTGCAGGACCTGGGGGCCTACCTGGACAGCCGCAGCGAGGACTGGCGCGGCTGGCTGCGGATCGATCTCGGGCTGATCGAGGCCAGCGTTCTCAATGCGCTGGAGCGCATCGCCGACAGGACCCGCATCGAGATCACCGAGCTAACCGCCCGCGCCCAGGTGATGGGCGAATGGCACACCGGCGAGATCACCGGCCCCGGCGAGCTGTTGTGCAAGAAGTGCGGCCACGCGCTGCACATGACCAAGGTCGCGCGCATCCCGCCCTGCTCCAACTGCCACAATACGACCTTCCGCCGCGGCCCGGGCGGCCCCGAGGCCGCGGAGGCCTAAGGGCCGTCACACCGACGGTGACGGAGTGCGGCGGCGACCCACCGCCGCACCCAGCACCACCAGTACCAGCGCGGCCAGCACCGCCGGGCCCTCACCCAGCGCGGCGGCGGGGGTCAGCCCGGTGCGCGGCTCCAGCGTCCCGCGGACCACCTCGCGGGTGAAAAGCCCCGAACGCTCCAGGATACGGCCATCGGCATCGATCAGCGCCGAGATTCCGGTGTTGGTCGAGCGCACCATCGGACGCCCGGTCTCCACCGCCCGCACCCGGGCGATCTGCAGGTGCTGGGCCGGGGCCAGGCTGTCGCCAAACCAGGCGTCGTTGGAGACGTTGACCAGGAATCCGGCCTCCGGCAGTGCCGCGCGGATGTGGCGGGCATAGGCGGACTCGTAGCAGATACTGACCCCAGCGGTCGTCCCGGCCATCTCCATGCGGCCATCGCCCGTACCCGCGGAGAGATCCGACATCGGGATCTGCAGCAGCCGGTCCAGCCAGGCCAGGCGGTCGCGCAGCGGGATGTACTCGCCAAAGGGCACCAGCTGACGCTTGTTGTAGCCCGCGCCACTGCCGACATGCACCACCGAGTTGAAGACATCCCGCCCCTCGGCCTCGTAGTCGAAGATACCGACCACCAGCTCGCCACCGGCCTCGGCCAGCTCGCTCGCAATGCCTTCCAGGGGATCATGCACCTCGGTGTAGAACGCCGGGATCGCGGTCTCCGGCCAGACGATCAGGGCGTCCCCGACGGCCTCGCGGGTCAGCTCCCGGTAGATGTCCAGCGAATGCTCGATGCCATCCGGGGCCCACTTGCGGGCCTGGTCGATGTTGCCCTGCACCATCGCAACCGGGATCTCCTCGCCGGTGGGCTCCACCCAGCGCACGAGCCCCAGTGCCAGCGATGCGATCACCACGGTGACGGCCAACCCTGCTCCCAGCCAGCGCTTCCCCGGCAGAAATACGCTGACCACGGCCACGGCCAGCAACGCGACCATCAGGCCGGCGCCCAGCTCCCCGGCCAGGGGCAGCCAGCCCTGCAGCGGGGTGTCCAGCACCGTGTGCCCGAACAACAGCCAGGGAAAGCCCGAGAACAGCCAGGAGCGGGCCAGCTCCATCAACACCACACCCCCGGCCAGGGCCAGCAGACCGGCCGGTCGCGTCAGCGGCAGAAAACGGGCGGCCAGCGCCGCGAGCAGGGCCGGATAAAGGGCCATTACCAGCACGAAGAGCACGGTGATGAACGAGGCCACCACCAGGGGGGCCTGCCCGAACACCAGCAGGCTGTTGAAGATCCAGGTCACCCCGGTCCCGAAGAACCCGAGCCCGAAGGCATAGCCGGTCCAGGCGGCCTGCCGTGTCGGTGCACCGATCAGCAGGCCGAACCAGACGGCCAGGCCCAGGGGCGCGGCCAGAAACCAGCCGACCGGGGCAAAGGCGAGGGTCGCCCCCGCCCCGGCGACCAGGGCCAGCACCGCGATGACCCAGGCGGGCAGACGCTCGGCCAGTGGCTGCATCAGCCCCCCTTGTGCTCGCCGCCGCCGTCGGCCGGCTGGCCCTCGAAGGTCTGGCCCGGGTCATCCGAGGCCGGGGCCACGTCGGGCTCCGGCAGGCGCATCTCCAGCAGATGCAGGCGGCGGTTGTCCGCGCGCAGCACGCGAAAGCGCATCCCGTCGATCACGATCTGCTCGCCGCGGCGCGGCACATGGCCAAAGTGCGACAGTACCAGTCCGCCAATGGTGTCGAAGTCATCCTCGCTGTAGGCAGTCTGGAAGTAGGCGTTGAACTCCTCCATCGGCGTCAGCGCCTTGATGGTGTAGCGCCCGCCGGGGTGTTGCATGATCTGGGTCAGGTAGTCCTCGACATCGTGCTCGTCCTCGATCTCGCCGACGATCTGCTCCAGCACGTCCTCGATGGTCACCAGCCCGGCCACGCCACCGTACTCGTCCACCACGATCGCCATGTGGTTGCGGCTCAGGCGGAACTCCTTCAGCAGCACGTTCAGGCGCTTGCTCTCCGGCACGAACACGGCCGGGCGCAGGATCTCCTGCATGTCGAAGGCGGCATCGTCGGGCTCGCCGAAAAAGCGCAGCAGGTCCTTGGCCAGCAGGACGCCGACGACCTCGTCGCGGTGGTCCCCGACCACCGGCAGGCGCGAGTGGGCAGAGGCGACCACGTCGGGCAGGAACTCGGACAGACGCGCGTCGCGGCGCACGACCTCCATCTGCGCGCGCGGGATCATGATGTCGCGCACCTGCATGTCGGCCACGTTGAGCACGCCCTCGAGCATGGTCAGGGCCTCGGGGTCGACCAGCTCGCGACCGTGCGCATCGCGCAGCGTCTCGATCAATTCGGGCCGGGTAGCGGGATCGCGGCGCGGCCACAGGCGCGTCTTCGCGCGCTCCAGCCAGCGCCGCCAGGCAGGTTGCTCGTCAGGTACGGGTTCAGGCATTGGGGACGGTTCCGGTGGCGGGCGCGCTTGGGTCACGGGCCGGAGAGCCGGTCTGGTAGGGGTCGGGATAGCCTAACCCGGCCAGGATCGAGCGCTCAACGGCCTCCATCGCCTCGGCCTCGCCGGGTTCCTGGTGATCCATGCCCTGCAGATGCAGCAGGCCATGCACCACCATGTGACTGTAGTGGGCCCGCAGGGACTTGCCCTGCTCGGCCGCCTCGCGCGCCAGCACCGGCGCACAGAGCACGATATCGCCGAGATAGTGCGGCTCGCCCGCCGCCAGCGCGGGCAGATCGGGGGCGGGGAAGGACAGTACGTTGGTGGCGTAGTCACGCCCGCGAAAGCCCCGATTCAGTTCCAGGCCCTCGTCGACATCCACCACGCGCAGGGTTACGCCGGCCCGGCCGGCCCCGCGCCATGCGGCGCGCGCAGCCCGGCGCAGGGTAACGGCGGACGGGAGCCCCCGGCGCGGCAGGGCATACTGGACCACGACCTCAAGCGTCGCCATCGCCTCGGGGTCCGCCCTCCCGTGCCGCGTCATCCTCGTGCGCGTCATAGGCCTCGACGATGCGCTGCACCAGCGGGTGGCGCACCACATCGCCAGCCTGGAACCGGGTAATGCTCACACCCTCCACGCCCTGCAGGATCTGCATCGCGTGTTTCAGGCCCGAGCGCTGGCCGCGCGGCAGGTCCACCTGGGTGATATCGCCGTTGACTACCGCCGTGGAACCAAAGCCGATGCGGGTGAGGAACATCTTCATCTGCTCGACGGTGGTGTTCTGTGCCTCGTCGAGGATGATGAAGGCCTCGTTCAGCGTGCGCCCGCGCATGTAGGCCAGCGGGGCCACCTCGATCACCTGGCGCTCCATCAGGCGCGCGGTCTGGTCGAAGCCCATCAGTTCGTACAGGGCGTCGTACATCGGGCGCAGGTAGGGGTCGATCTTCTGCGCGAGGTCACCGGGCAGGAAGCCCAGGCGCTCGCCCGCCTCCACCGCCGGGCGCACCAGCACCAGGCGCTGCACGCGGTCCTGTTCGAGCGCCGCGACGGCGGCGGCGACCGCGAGAAAGGTCTTGCCGGTCCCGGCGGGTCCGATCCCGAAGCTCAGGTCATGCTGCTGGATCGAGGCCAGGTAGCCGCTCTGGCGCGGACCACGGCCCCGGATCACCGCGCGCTTCAGGCGCAGGGCGGGATCGGCTGCGGCCGGCTCGGCCTCCGCCAGTCCTTCCATGTGCGCGGTCTGCAGTGCGGTGTGCACCTGTTCCAGGCTGACCGGCTCCTCCTGCGCCATGCGGTGGAGGTCGTGAATCAGCGCGCCGGCGGCCTGTACTGCGGCCTTAGGCCCGGTCAGGTTGAAGCGCGGCCCGCGATTGTGCACGGCTACGCCCAGACGGGATTCGATCAGGCGCAGATGGGCATCCAGCGGACCGGACAGACGCGCCAGCGTCTCCTGGTCCCCCGGCTCCAGGGTGAAATCCAGACGATTACTCATCAATCAGGCGCCGACGGCGGCGGGCATCGCCCGCTCGACCGCACGGCCGCGCAGGGAATGCGCCAGGGCCTCGGTGATCTCGACCGGGATCATCTGTCCGATCAGGCTGGGGTCGCCCGCAAAATTCACGATGCGGTTGTTCGCCGTGCGCCCGGCCAGTTCGCCGGGATTGCGCTTGGCCGGGCCCTCGACCAGCACGGGCTCGATGTTGCCGACCATGGCCTGGTTGCGTTCGCGCCCGTGCTGCTCGATCAGGGCCTGCAGCTCGGCCAGGCGGGCCTTCTTGGTGGCCAGCGGAACGTCGTCCGGCAGCGAGGCCGCCGGCGTACCCGGACGGGCGCTGTAGATGAAGCTGAAGGAGAAATCGAAGTGCAGCTCCTCGATCAGCTTCATGGTCGCCGCATGGTCGGCGTCCGTCTCGCCGGGGAAGCCGACGATGAAGTCGGAGGACAGGTCCAGGTCCGGGCGCGCCTCGCGCAGGCGGCGGATCTTGGACTTGTACTCCAGGATCGTGTGGCCGCGCTTCATCTGCGCCAGGATGCGGTCGGAACCGCTCTGTACCGGCAGGTGCAGGTGACTGACCAGCTTGGGCTCGTCGGCATAGGCCTGGATCAGCGAATCGGAGAACTCCACCGGGTGCGAGGTGGTGAAGCGGATGCGCTCGATCCCGTCCACCGCGGCGACGTAGTGGATCAGCAGGGCGAGGTCGGCGGTATCACCGTCCTCCATCGGCCCGCGGTAGGCATTCACATTCTGCCCCAGCAGGTTGATCTCCTTGACCCCCTGCCCGGCCAGCGCCACGACCTCGGCGATCACGTCGTCGAACGGCCGACTGATCTCGTCGCCGCGGGTATAGGGCACCACGCAGAAGCTGCAGTACTTGGAACAGCCCTCCATCACCGAGACGAACGCGGTCGGGCCATCGGCCTTCGGCTCGGGCAGACGGTCGAACTTCTCGATCTCGGGGAAGGAGATATCCACCACCGGCGCCCGCTCGCGGCGCACCGACTGGATCATCGCCGGCAGGCGGTGCAGCGTCTGCGGGCCGAACACCAGATCCACGTACGGGGCCCGTTCGCGCAGGGCATCGCCCTCCTGGCTGGCCACACAGCCGCCAACCCCGATGATCACCTCGGGCCGGCGCTCCTTGATCTGCCGCCAGCGCCCCAGCAGCGAGAACACCTTCTCCTGTGCCTTCTCGCGGATGGAGCAGGTATTCATCAGCAAGACATCGGCCTGCTCAGGGTCATCGGTACGCTCCGCCCCGTGCAGCTCGCGCAGCGCGTCGAGCATGCGGTCGGAGTCGTACTCGTTCATCTGACACCCGTGTGTCTGGATGTAGACCTTGCGGATCATGCGTGCGTACTTGTGTTGGTGGACGTCAGGTACTTCTCAGAACGGGACGTCGTCGTCATCGAAGGCGCCGCCGGAGACCGGGGCGCTGCTGCGGTTGCCGCCCTGCTGGCCACCGCCGCCGTAGGAACTGCCGCCGCCATAGCCCGGATCCTGGTCGAACCCGCCGCCACCGCCGCTGCCCCCGCGGCCGCCGATCAGCTGCATGTCGTTGGCCACGATCTCGGTGCTGTAGCGGTCATTGCCGGACTGGTCCTGCCACTTGCGGGTCTGGATCTTGCCCTCGATGTAGACCTGCGAGCCCTTGGACAGGTACTGCGCGGCGATGTCGGCCAGACGCCCGAACATCACCACCCGGTGCCATTCGGTGTTCTCCCGCTTCTCGCCGGAGTTCTTGTCGGTCCACTGCTCCGAGGTGGCCAGACGCAGATTGGTCACGGTAACCCCGTTGGGGGTCTCGCGCTTTTCCGGGTCGGCCCCGAGGTTGCCGAGCAGGATGACTTTGTTGACGCCGCGGGCCATGGGAACTCCTTAGTGTCTGACGCCTTTGCAGGGCGCGGGAAACGAACCGTTAAGGAAACACTGATCAATGTACACGCTCGCGTTGGTACCCCAGGTTTTCCGAGACAAGGCGCGTCGTGCAGCGGGTAGTGGTTTTACCCGCAAGCGGCGCAACGCAGGATCGGGGAACCTGGGGTACCAACCCCGGAGGGGCTCGGCCGCTTTTGCGCGGGAACGGCGTTGCGGCTCCCTTGTGCAGAATGACTGCACGGCAGTCACCGCGCCTTGTTCGCACGCAAAAGCGACTCGAGCGCGAGCGCGTACATTGGTCAGTGTTTCCTTAATTGTAGCAGGGCGCCCGCCAGCCGGCAGCGCCCGTGGGCGGTTTTGTGCGCCAACCGGGCGAAGTGGCTCAGCCGCCGCGTGCGGCAACCACATCGGGTGGCTGCGCCAGCCAGGCCACCAGGGCCTCCGTATCCGGCCCGCCGGGGTCGACCTTGAGGTACAGCGAGCGTGCATCGGGCGACAGCGCCACCTCCACGATGCCGGGCCAGCCCACCAGCGCGTAGCGCAGCTCGGCCTCGCGACCGGCCCAGTGGGCAGGAACCCCCAGTACACGGTTGGAACGGTAGCGCGGCTGCATGCGCCAGGCGATCACAAACCAGATCAGCAGCAGGGGGACGGAGGCCAGAAAGACACCGGCGGGCCCCGCCAGCGTCAGCACGCCACCCCCGACCAGCCCCCCGGCGAAGATCCCCAGGAACTGCGCGGTCGCGAAGCCGCCCATGGCCGTCCCCTTGTGCGCGACCGGCGCCGCCCGCGCGACCAGCGACGGCAGCCCGGCCTCCAGCAGATTGAAGGCGGCGAAAAACGCCACCATCAGGGCCACAAAGAGCCACATGCCCATGCCATTGAAGAGGACCAGCGCCAGCAGGAGCTGGACCAGCACGAGCAGGCCAATCGCCCCGCGCATCACCATATGCACCCTTCGGCGGCGCTCGCCCAGGATGATACCCGGCAGCATCAGGGCAAAGCCCGCCAGCAGCACGGGCACGTAAAAGCGCCAGTGCTCGGCGCCGGCCAGCCCCAGATACTCGACCAGCAGCAGCGGGATCACGAGGAAATTGGCGGCCAGCACCAGGTGCAGCACGAAGATGCCGAGATTCAGGCGCAACAGCTCCGGTTCGCGCAGCACCTGCGGCAGCGCGGACCAGATGGGGACCATGTCCGGGTGCTGCCGCGCACGCTCCGGGTTGGGCACCCAGAACAGCAGGATCACGATCGCCAGCACCCCGAGCAATGCGGACAGGCCGAAGACGCCGCTCAAGCCGGCCGCGCGATCCACCACCGGCCCCAGCGCCATCGAGGCGGTAAAGGTCAGCCCGATGGTCAGCCCGATCACCGCGAGCGCGCGCATACGCCGCTCCTCGCCCACCAGATCGGCGGTCAGCGCCAGGATCACCGCGGCCACCGCCCCGGCGCCCTGCAGCGCCCGCCCCAGGATTACCCCGTGCACGGTCTCCGCCAGGGCCGCGACCAGACTCCCGAGCACGAAGAGTACGAGCCCGCCGAGGATCAACGGCTTGCGCCCCAGCCGATCGGACAACAGCCCGAACGGGATCTGCAGCAGGGCCTGGGTCAGCCCGTAGATCCCCAGCGCCAGCCCCATCAGGAACGGCGTGGCACCCGCGAGCGTGTCCAAGTGCAGCATGAACACCGGCAGCACCATGAACAGACCGGCCATGCGCACGCCATAGATGGCCGCGAGCCCGGAGGTCGCGCGCAGCTCGCGGGGCGTCATGCCGGTGGAATCCGCAGGGAAGGACGGGCTGTCATGCGTGCCGAGTTTACCGGCAACAACGCCACGGAAACCATGGCGGCGATCGCCGCAGTGTTACCATGAGCGGTTTGCGCCCCAACGCAGTCTGTCGGGCGCCCCTCGCACAACCAGGTGGAGTCGATACCGATCCATGGACAGCATCAGCATCCGCGGGGCCCGCACCCACAACCTGAAGAACATTGATCTCGACCTGCCGCGCGACCGGCTGATCGTGATCACGGGCGTGTCCGGCTCCGGCAAGTCGTCGCTGGCCTTCGACACCCTGTTTGCCGAGGGACAACGCCGCTACGTGGAGAGCCTGTCCACCTATGCCCGGCAGTTCCTGTCGATGATGGAAAAGCCGGACGTGGATCAGATCGAGGGGCTCTCGCCGGCGATCTCCATCGAGCAGAAAAGCACCTCGCACAACCCGCGCTCCACGGTCGGCACCATCACCGAGATCTACGACTACCTGCGCCTGCTGTTCGCACGCGCCGGCGAGCCGCGCTGCCCGGAACACGGCGAGACCCTGGCTGCCCAGACCATCTCGCAGATGGTGGATCAGGTGCTGGATCTGCCCGAGGGCGAGAAGGTGATGCTGCTGGCCCCGATCGTGCGCGGACGCAAGGGCGAGCACCACAAGCTGCTGGAGTCGATGCGCGCCCAGGGCTACCTGCGCGCCCGCATCAACGGCGAGATCCACGACCTCGACGCCCTGCCCGCGCTGGACCCCAAGCGCAAGCACAACATCGAGATCGTGATCGACCGCTTCAAGGTTCGCGAGGACCTGCGCCAGCGCCTGGCCGAGTCCTTCGAGACGGCGACCGAACTGGCCGACGGGCTGGCGCTGATCGCCTGGATGGACGAGCCCGAACACGAGCCAATGATCTTTTCCGCGCGCTATGCCTGCCCCGTCTGTGGCTATGCGCTGCGCGAGCTGGAGCCCCGGCTGTTCTCGTTCAACAACCCGGCCGGCGCCTGCCCCACCTGCGACGGCCTCGGCGTGCGCCAGTACTTCGACCCAGAGCGGGTGGTCTCGCAACCCGAACTGAGCCTGGCCGGCGGGGCAGTGCGTGGCTGGGACCGGCGCAACGCCTGGTACTTCAGCCTGCTGAACAGCCTGGCCCGGCATTACGGCTTTGACGTCGAGAGCCCCTGGCAGGAGCTGCCGGCCGAGGTCCGGGCCGTGGTGCTGCACGGCTCCGGCAAGGAGAAGGTCAAGCTGTCGACCCCGGCCGCGAATGGCCGCCTGCGCACCGACGAGCGCGTGTTCGAGGGGGTGATCCCGAATCTGGAGCGGCGCTACCGCGAGACCGACTCCGCTGCAGTACGCGAGGAGCTGGGGCGCTACCTGGCCGAACAGGCCTGCCCCGAGTGCCACGGCACCCGCCTGAATTCCGCGGCGCGTCATGTGTTCGTCAGCGACCTGACGCTCCCCGAGGTCACGCACATGAGCGTGGCCGACGCGCGGGCCTTCTTCGCCGAGCTTCGTCTGCCGGGCCGCTTCGCGCAGATCGCGGAGAAGATCGTGCGCGAGATCGGCGCGCGCCTGGGATTCCTCAATGACGTCGGGCTCGACTATCTGACCCTGGATCGCTCCGCCGACACGCTGTCCGGCGGCGAGGCCCAGCGTATCCGGCTGGCGTCACAGATCGGGTCGGCCCTGGTGGGGGTGATGTACATCCTCGACGAGCCGTCGATCGGCCTGCACCAGCGCGACAACGAACGGCTCCTGAAGACGCTTTGTCACCTGCGGGATCTCGGCAACACGGTGGTGGTCGTCGAGCACGACGAGGATGCGATCCGTGCCGCCGATCATGTGGTCGATATCGGCCCCGGTGCGGGCCGTCATGGCGGGCAGATCGTCGCCGCCGGCACCCCGGACGAGGTGGCCCGCACACCGGATTCACTGACTGGGGCCTATCTAACCGGGACACGCGCGATCGCCGTTCCGGAGAAGCGCACCGAACCGGACCCCGAGCGCGAGATCCGCGTGATCGGCGCGCGCGGCAACAACCTGAAGGGCGGCGACTTCGCGTTCCCGACGGGCCTGCTCACCTGCGTCACCGGCGTCTCCGGATCCGGCAAATCGACCCTGGTCAACAATACGCTCTACCCGGCCGTCGCCGTGGCCCTGCATGGCGGGCGCCACACGATCGCGCCGCACGAGCGCATCGACGGCCTCGAGCTAATCGACAAGGTCGTCGACATCGACCAGAGCCCGATCGGCCGCACCCCGCGCTCGAACCCCGCGACCTACACCGGCCTTTTCACGCCGATCCGCGAGCTGTTTGCCGCCACGGCCGAGGCCCGCTCGCGCGGCTACAAGCCCGGTCGCTTCTCGTTCAACGTGCGCGGCGGCCGCTGCGAGGCCTGCCAGGGCGACGGCGTGATCAAGGTGGAGATGCACTTCCTGCCGGATGTCTTCGTCCCCTGCGACGTCTGCAAGGGCAAGCGCTACAACCGCGAGACGCTCGAGGTCCGCTACAAGGGCAAGAGCATCCACGAGGTACTGGAGATGACGGTCGAGGAGGCCTTGGAGTTCTTCCAGCCCGTCCCGGTGATCCATCGCAAGCTCGAGATGCTGATGGAGGTCGGACTGTCCTACATCCAGCTCGGCCAGAACGCCACCACCCTGTCCGGTGGCGAAGCCCAGCGCATCAAGCTGGCGCGCGAGCTGTCCAAACGCGATACCGGCCGCACCCTGTACATCCTCGACGAGCCCACGACGGGCCTGCACTTCGAGGACATCGCCCAGCTCTTGCGAGTGCTCCACCGCCTGCGCGACCACGGCAACACGATCGTCGTGATCGAGCACAACCTCGACGTGATCAAGACCGCCGATTGGCTGATCGACATCGGACCGGAGGGCGGTAGCGGTGGCGGCGAGCTGCTCGTCGCGGGCACGCCCGAGTCGGTCGCTGGCACTCCGAGCAGCCACACGGGGCGCTTTCTCGCTCCCCTGCTGGGGACGCAGCAAAATCGCGCCGCTTCCGCCTGATCGTTCCGTTCAGGCCGGGGCCTGCCCCCCAAACGCAAAAAAGCCGGCCCAGAAGGCCGGCTATTGAATGCGGGTGCCGTACTCGATCAGGCGGCTTCGCCGTTCTCCTGATCCGCACTCGGCTCCGGCCGGTCGACCAGCTCGACATACGCCATCGGCGCGTTGTCGCCTGCGCGGTTGCCGCACTTCAGGATGCGCAGGTAGCCACCCGGACGGCCCTCGTAGCGCGGACCCAGCTCGGTGAACAGCTTGCCCACGATCTCCTTGTCACGCAGGCGGGCGAACGCGGTACGACGACCGTGCACGCTGTCTTCCTTCGCGAGGGTGATCAGCGGCTCGGCCACACGGCGCAGCTCCTTGGCCTTCGGCAGCGTGGTCTTGATCAGTTCGTGCCGGAACAGGGCCACGGACAGGGCCTGAAAGGTGGCCTTGCGGTGCGAGCTGTTACGGCCCAGCTGACGGCCGGAATGACGATGACGCATGAGAGATTTCCTCTGAAATACGGTTGGCGCGAAGCGCCGTGATTACTCGTTGTCGTCGCGCAGACCCGGCGGCGGCCAGTTCTCGAGACGCATCCCGAGCGACAGACCGTGAGTGGCCAGCGTGTCCTTGATCTCGGTCAGCGACTTCTTGCCCAGGTTGGGCGCACGCAGCAGCTCAACCTCGGTGCGCTGCACCAGATCCCCGATGTAGTACAGATTCTCGGCCTTCAGGCAGTTCGCCGAACGCACGGTCAGTTCCAGCTCGTCCACCGGACGCAGCAGGATCGGATCGATCGCGCCCGCGGTCGTACCAGGCACCTCGCCCGTCTCTTCCTGAAGATCCACGAACGGGGCCAGCTGACCCTGCAGGATCGTCGCGGCCTGACGAACCGCGTCATCCGGCGCGATCGCACCGTTCGTCTCGAGCTCCAGCACCAGACGGTCCATGTCGGTACGCTGCGCCAGACGGGCGCTCTCGACACGGTAGGCCACGCGGCGGATCGGGCTGAAGCTGGCATCCAGCAGCAGACGACCAATACCGGTCTCGTCGCCTTCGGCCTGACGGCGAGTACTCACCGGCTCGTAGCCGCGCCCGGCACGGGCGGTCAGGGTCATGTCGATTTCGACGTTCTTGGTGATCGTCGCGATCACATGCTCCGGGTTCACCACTTCGACATCGTGATCCACGGTGATGTCACCGGCGGTCACCACGCACGGGCCCTTTTTCTTCAGGCTCAGCGTCGATTCTTCGCGGCTGTGCATGCGCAGCGCCACACCCTTCAGGTTCAGCAGGATGTCGACCACGTCTTCCTGCACGCCCTCGATCGCGGTGTACTCGTGCAGCACGCCCTCGATACGGGCCTCGACGATCGCGGCACCCGGGATCGACGACAGCAGTACGCGGCGCAGGGCGTTGCCCAGCGTGTGACCGAAGCCCCGCTCGAGCGGCTCCAGCGCGACCTTGGCCTGGTTCCGATTCTCGGCCTCGACCTCGATCTGTTGTTTCTTGACCAGTTCGTTGGACTGCATGGTGTCTCCTGGCGGAAGGCCGCTATACGGTTACTTCGAGTACAGCTCGACGACGAGCGACTCGTTGATGTCGGCGGGCAGGTCGGAGCGGTCCGGGATCGCCTTGAAGGTGCCCTCGAACTTGCTCGTGTCCACTTCCACCCAGGACGGAAAACCGCTCTGCTCGGCCAGGGTCATGGAGTCCTGGATACGCACCTGCTTGCGTGCCTTCTCGCGAATGCTGACTACATCCGACGGCTGCACCTGGTAGGCGGCGATGTTCACCACCTGGCCATTGACCAGCACCGCGCGGTGCGAGACCAGCTGACGCGCCTCGGAGCGAGTGCTGCCGAAGCCCATGCGATAAACGACGTTGTCCAGACGGCCTTCCAGCAGCTTCAGCAGGTTCTCACCCGTGGAGCCCTTGCGCTGGGCGGCCTTCTTGTAATAGTTGCGGAACTGCTTTTCCAGCACCCCGTAGATGCGGCGCAGCTTCTGCTTTTCGCGCAGCTGCACGGCGTAGTCGGACAGGCGGGTGCGGCGTTCGCCGTGCTGCCCCGGGGCCTTGTCCAGCTTGCACTTGGTCTCCAGCGCGCGCGCCCGGCTCTTCAGCCCCAGGTCCACGCCTTCGCGGCGACTCAGCTTGCATTTCGGTCCAATGTAACGAGCCATTCTTGAACTCCAGCCTTAAACGCGGCGTTTCTTGGGCGGCCGGCAGCCGTTGTGGGGGATCGGGGTGACATCACTGATGTTGGTGATCTTGAACCCCGCATTGTTCAGCGCACGTACCGCCGACTCGCGACCCGGGCCCGGACCGCGCACCATCACGTCGAGATTCTTCACGCCGTGCTCGGCCGCAGCCGAACCGGCGCGTTCCGCGGCCACCTGGGCTGCGAACGGGGTCGACTTGCGCGAGCCACGGAAGCCGGAGCCACCAGAGGTCGCCCAGCTGATCGTGTTGCCCTGACGATCGGTGATGGTGATGATCGTGTTGTTGAACGTGGCGTACACGTGTGCCACGCCCTCGGCGATATTTTTGCGGACCTTTTTCTTGGTCCGGGTCTGCGCTTGTGCCATGTACCTGTGATCCCAGTCTGATTACTTACGAATCGGGCGACGCGGGCCCTTGCGGGTCCGGGCGTTCGTCTGCGTCTGCTGGCCGCGCAGCGGCAGGCCGCGACGATGACGCACCCCGCGATAGCAGCCCAGATCCATCAACCGCTTGATGTTCATGCTGATCTCGCGACGCAGATCCCCTTCCACCGGAATGCGATCGATCTGCGCACGCAGAGCGTCGACTTCGGCATCGGTCAGATCCCGCACCTTGATTTCCGGACGCACACCGGCGGCCTCGCAGATCTGGCGGGCCCGAGTCGGGCCAATGCCATAGATCGCGGTCAGCGCAACCACGGTGTGCTTCTGGTCAGGAATATTGATTCCAGCGACGCGAGCCATCCAACATCTCCATCAGAAACCGGCAAAGCCGGCTATAGTAGCAATGAATACCAGTGACGCCAAGCCTTAGCCCTGGCGTTGCTTGTGGCGCTTGTCCGAGCAGATCACGCGGACCACGCCATTACGCCGGATCACCTTGCAGTTGCGGCAGATCGGCTTTACGGATGCCCGTACCTTCATGGTCTTTCTCCTTCAACGGATTCCCAACGGGATGGTCTAGCGGATCCCGGTCCCGCCGAACCCCTTCAGATTCGCCTTTTTCATCAGTCCTTCGTACTGGTGCGACACCAGGTGCGATTGCAGCTGGGCCATGAAGTCCATCACCACGATCACGATGATCAGCAGCGACGTCCCACCAAAGTAGAAGGGCACGTTCCAGTACAGGATCAGGAACTCCGGCAGCAGACACACGGCGGTAATGTACACCGCACCGACCGCGGTCAACCGGGTCATGACCCCGTCGATAAACCGTTCCGTCTGGACGCCCGGCCGGATCCCCGGGATAAAGGCGCCCTGCTTCTTCAGGTTCTCCGCCGTATCGCGCGAGTTGAACACCAGCGCGGTATAGAAGAAACAGAAGAAAATGATGGCCGCCGCGTAGAAGCCCACGTACAGCGGCTGACCGGGCGCGAGCGTCGTCGACAGCTCGCGCAGCCAGTCCATGCCTTCCGCCTGCCCAAACCATTGCCCCAGGGTCGAGGGGAACAGAATGATACTCGACGCGAAGATCGGCGGGATCACGCCCGCCATGTTCAGCTTCAGCGGCAAGTGGGAAGACTGGCCACCGACGACCTTTCTTCCGACCTGACGCTTGGCGTAGTTGATCGTGACCCGCCGCTGCCCGCGTTCGACAAACACCACGAAGGCGGTCACCGCAAGCGCCAGCACGATCAGGATCACCACAAACGCCGCTGCCAGTTCACCGGTACGCGCCAGCTCCAGGGTCCCGCCAATGGCCCCCGGAAGCCCCGCCACGATCCCGGCGAAGATAATGATCGAGATCCCGTTGCCAATCCCGCGCTCGGTGATCTGCTCACCCAGCCACATCAGGAACAGCGTCCCGGTCACCAGCGATACGACCACCGTAAAGATAAAGATCGGACCCGGGTTCAGCGCCATCGGCATGCCCTGAATGGTCTGCCCGTTCAGCGCGATCCCGATGCCGATACTCTGAAACAGCGCCAGCGCCACGGTCCCGTAGCGCGTGTATTGCGTAATCTTGCGGCGGCCTTGCTCGCCTTCCTTCTTCAGCTGTTGCAGCGCAGGCACGGTCGCAGCCAGCAACTGCATGATGATCGCGGCCGAGATATACGGCATCACGCCCAGGGCAAAGATCGACAGCCGCTCCAGCGCACCCCCGGAGAACATGTTGAACATGTCCAGGATGGTGCCGCTTTGCTGTTCGAAGAACTGCGATACGGCGACCGGGTTGATCCCCGGCACCGGGATGAACGTCCCGATGCGGTAGACGACCAGAGCGCCCAGCACGAACAGCAGGCGTTGACGCAACTCGGTAAAGCCGGTGAGCCCGCCACCGGATCGTGCTGTCGCTCCACGCGCCATTATTCGGCCTCGACGCTCCCGCCGGCCGCCTCAATGGCTGCCTTGGCCCCCTTGGTCACGCCCACGCCCTTGACGACGCAGGCCTGGGTGACTTCACCGGACGCAAAGATCTTCGCGGTCTGGGTAATCTCGGGGATCACGCCGGCCTTCTTCAGGCTCTCCAGCGTAATCTCGCCGTCAACCTTGGCCAGCTCGCTCAGGCGCACCTCCGCCGAATAGCGCCGCTTGCGCGAACGAAAGCCCACCTTGGGCAGACGGCGCTGCAACGGCATCTGGCCGCCCTCGAATCCGGTCTTGGTGAAACCGCCCGAGCGGGACTTCTGGCCCTTGTGGCCACGACCGCCGGTCTTGCCCAGACCGGAGCCGATACCACGACCCACACGCTTGCCCGGCTTGCGGGCGCCGGCGGGACTGGAAATATCGTTGAGTCGCATAGGTCAGACTTCCTCTACCTTCAGCAGGTACGACACCTTGCGGACCATGCCGAGATTCTCGGGGGTGGCCTCGATCACAGAGGTGCTGTGGGTCTTGCGCAGGCCGAGGCCGCGGACGCAGGCCTTGTGGTTCTTCAGCCGTCCGGCGGTGCTGCGCACCAGGGTCAGTTTCAGCTTGCTCATGACTAGCTCGTCACTTCGTCGACAGACTTGCCGCGCTTGGCAGCGACACGTTCCGGCGAGTTCACCTTGGTGAGCCCGTCGATGGTCGCCTGCACGACGTTGATCGGATTGCGCGAGCCAACACACTTGGCCAGCACGTTGTGCACACCCGCCACCTCGAGGACCGCGCGCATCGCACCACCGGCGATGACACCCGTACCCTCGGAGGCCGGCTGCATGTAGACCTTGGCGGCGCCATGACGGCCGTTGACCGCATAGTGCAGAGTGCCGTCCTTCAGCGAGACGTCGCGCATCTCCTGACGCGCCTGCTGCATCGCCTTCTGGATCGCCTGCGGGACCTCGCGGGCCTTGCCGTAGCCGAAACCAACGCGGCCTTCGCCATCGCCTACCACGGTCAACGCCGCAAAACGGAACTGACGGCCGCCCTTGACCACTTTGGCCACGCGGTTCACGCCGATCAGCTTTTCCTGCAGGCCGTCGGTGGCTTCGCTTACATCATTACGTGCCATTTATCTTCTCCGGTGGGTCGCGTTGGACTAGAACTGCAGGCCGTTTTCACGGGCGGCGTCGGCCAGGGCCTTCACCCGTCCGTGATAACGAAAGCCCGCACGATCGAACGCGACCTGTTCGATTCCGGCTTTCTTTGCGCGCTCGGCGATCGCCTGCCCGACGCGGGCCGCCGCATCGGCGTTCCCGGTGTTGCCGGCGCTCTTCAGCTCCTTCTCGACGGTGGAGGCCGCAGCCACGACCGCGTCACCCGAAGGGGCAATGATCTGCGCATACATGTGGCGGGGCGTCCGGTGAATACAGAGACGATGCACCCCCAGCTCGCGGATCTTGAACCGCGCGCGACGCGCCCTCTTAAGTCTGGCCTCTTTCTTGTCCACTGGTGCCTACCTACTTCTTCTTGGCTTCTTTACGCACAATGCGCTCGTCTTTGTACTTCACGCCCTTGCCCTTGTAGGGCTCCGGCGGGCGGAAGGCGCGAATGTTCGCAGCCACCTGGCCCACCTTCTGGCGATCCGTCCCCTTCACTACGACCTCGGTCGCGCTGGGCGTCTCGATCGTGACCCCTTCGGGCACTTCAAACTCGATCGGGTGCGAATAGCCCAGCGTCAGGTTCAGCTTCGCGCCCTGCATCTGCGCGCGGTAGCCGACGCCCACCAGCTCGAGCTTGCGCTCGAAGCCTTCGCTCACGCCATGCACATGGTTGCCCAGGATGGCACGGATCGTGCCCGCCAGGGCCGTGTTCTTGGCGTGCTCGTTGGGCTTGACCTGTACGACACCGTCTTCGACGGTGACCGTGACAGCCTCGGGGCAGCTCAGCTGCAACTCGCCCTTCGGGCCCTTGACCTTGATCTCGCCGTCCGCCTGCTCCACGGCCACGCCGTTGGGCAGCTTGATCGGCAGATTTGCAATGCGCGACATGGCTGATTCCTCAGTAAATCTTGCAGAGGACCTCGCCGCCCTGGCCGGCGGCCCGGGCTGCGCGATCACTCATGACACCCTGCGGCGTGGAAATCACCGCGACACCGAGCCCCTGGTTAATGCGCGGGAGCTCGTCCTTGCCGCGGTAGATCCGCAAGCCCGGGCGGGAGATCCGTTCAACGCTCTCGATGACCGGACGTCCCTCGAAATATTTCAGCTTCACCACCAGCTTCTTCTGCGCGGCCTCGCCCTCCACCTGGACGTCGCCCACATAGCCCTCGTCGGCAAACACCTTGAGGATTCGCTCCTTGGCCTTGCTGAACGGGATCGCGACCTGCTCCTTGTTCGCGCGCTGCGCATTGCGCACGCGGGTCAGCATGTCGGAAATCGGATCGGTCATCATTGCTTCTGTCTCCTTACCAGCTCGACTTGCGCAGGCCCGGGATTTCGCCCTTCATGGCGTGCTCCCGCAGCTTGTTCCGCCCAAGGCCGAACCGACGGTAATAACCTTTCGGGCGACCGGTGACGCCACAGCGGTTGGTCTGTCGCACCGCCGCGGAATCGCGCGGCAGCTTCTGCAATGCATGCATCGCGGCCAGGCGCTCCTCGGAGGACTTGGTTTCGTCCACCAGGATGGCCTTCAGTTCCGCCCGCTTTGCGGCATATTTCTGGACCAGACGGGCGCGCTTCTTCTCGCGCTCGATCATCGATGTCTTCGCCATGTGCGCCTACCTCTCAGTTCCGGAACGGGAAACGGAAGGCTTCTAGCAGGGCCTTGGCTTCCTCGTCCGTCTTCGCGCTGGTTGTGATCGTGATGTCCATGCCGCGAATCTTGTCGACACGGTCATAATCAATCTCGGGAAAGATGATCTGTTCCTTGATACCCATGGAGTAGTTCCCACGGCCATCGAACGCCTTAGCGCTGAAACCACGGAAGTCTCGCACGCGCGGCAACGCCACGTTGATCAGGCGATCGAGGAACTCGTACATCTGCCGGCTACGAAGGGTCACCTTGCAACCGATCGGATAGCCGTCACGGATCTTGAACCCGGCGATCGACTTGCGGGCCTTCGTCACCACGGGCTTCTGCCCGGCGATGGCCGTCATGTCACTGACCGCGTGTTCAATGATCTTCTTGTCCGCAACTGCATCACCCAGACCCATATTCAGGGTCACCTTGGTGACACGCGGGATCTCCATCACGTTGGCATAGCTGAACTGCTTCTGCAGCGCCTGCTTCACGTTGGACTCGTATTCTTCTCTCAAGCGTTCCATAAACCGTCCGTCCGCGTTATGCGTCCACGACCTCGCCGTTCGATCGGAAGACACGCACCTTGCGGCCGTCTTCCAGTGTCTTGAACGACACGCGATCACCCTTGTCGGTTGCCGGGTTGAAGAGCATTACGTTGGAGACATCGATCGGCATTTCCTTCTCGATGATCCCGCCACCGATCCCGCGCTGCGGATTCGGCTTCTGATGCTTCTTCACCATGTTGATATTCTGGACCAGGACCTTGCCTTCCAGCACCTTGATGATGGTGCCGCGACGGCCCTTGTCCTTTCCTGCGATCACGACGACGTCGTCGCCTTTGCGAATCTTATTCATGACGACCTCACAGCACTTCCGGGGCGAGGGAGATAATCTTCATGTACTTCTCCCCTCGCAGTTCACGCGTCACCGGCCCGAAGATACGAGTGCCGATCGGCTGGTGCTGATTGTTCAGCAGCACCGCCGCATTGCGGTCGAAACGAATGATCGAACCATCGGGGCGCCGAACGCCCGCGGCGGTGCGCACGACGACCGCATTGTAGACGTCGCCTTTCTTGACTTTGCCACGCGGGATGGCGTCCTTGACGCTCACCTTGATCACATCGCCCACGCGTGCATAGCGACGGTGCGAGCCACCCAGCACCTTGATGCACTGGATGCGACGGGCGCCACTGTTGTCGGCGGCCTCGAGAACGGTCTGCATTTGAATCATGACTTCTCTCCCAGCGGCCGATTAGAGCGCGTCGTGCCCGACCACTTCGATCAGGGCAAAGCGCTTCTGCTTGGACATCGGCCGGCACTCACGGATACGCACCCGGTCACCCATGCGCGAGACATTTTCCTCGTCATGGACGTGCAGCTTGGTGCTGCGCCGAATGAACTTGCCATACAGCGGATGACGCACACGGCGTTCGACCAGGACCGTGCGGGTCTTGTCCATCTTGTCGCTGATAACGCGCCCAACGACGGATCGCTGGGTTTTGGAGACTTGCTCGGTCATCTTCTTAGCCTGCCTTTCGTTCGTTCATCAGCGTCTTGATCTGCGCGATCTCGCGCCGGACCTTGCCCACCCGATCGGGGCGCGCCAGCTGGCCAACGGCCTTCTGCATGCGCAGCCCGAACTGCTCTTTGTAGAGCGCCTCGAGCTCGGTGTTGAGCTCGTCGTCGGATTTCTTTCTCAGTTCGCTCGCTTTCATCACATCACCTGCCGACGGGTAAACACCGTCTTCACCGGCAACTTGGCGGCCGCCAGACGCATCGCCTCACGCGCCACGTCCTCGTGCACACCTTCCATTTCGTAGAGCATGCGACCAGGCTGCACCTTGCAGACCCAGTACTCGACGCCGCCCTTACCCTTACCCATACGGACTTCAAGCGGCTTCTTGGTCACCGGCACATCCGGGAACACCCGGATCCAGATCTTCCCGCCACGCTTGATGTGACGGACCATCGCGCGACGCGCGGCCTCGATCTGGCGCGCCGTAATGCGGCCCCGCTCGACGGCCTGCAGGCCGTATTCGCCGAAGCTGACCTTGGCGCCGGTCGAGGCCATGCCTCGGTTACGGCCCTTGAACTGCTTGCGGAACTTGGTTCTTTTTGGCTGCAGCATGATCTTTCAGTCCTAGCTCGCGTTGGCGGCGGCACGGGTCCCTTCGGTCGGCTCCAGGCCAAAGACCTCGCCCTTGAAGATCCACACCTTCACGCCAATGATCCCGTAGGTGGTCCGCGCTTCCGCAAACCCGTAGTCGATATCGGCACGCAGGGTATGCAGCGGCACGCGGCCTTCGCGGTACCATTCGGAGCGTGCGATCTCGGCGCCGTTCAGGCGGCCAGACACGTGCACCTTGATGCCCTGGGCCCCAAGGCGCATCGCGTTCCCGACGGCGCGCTTCATCGCGCGGCGGAACATGATGCGGCGCTCCAGCTGCTGGGCGATCCCTTCGGCCACCAGTTGGGCCTCGATCTCGGGCTTGCGCACCTCTTCGATATTGATCTTGACCGTGCCTTTCTCCAGCCCGGTCTCGCGGGCCACGTCCTGGCGCAGCTTCTCGATGTCCTCGCCCTTCTTGCCGATCACGATACCGGGACGCGCGGTCTGGATCGTAATGTGCGCGGCCTTTGCCGGGCGCGAGATACTGATGCGGCTCACCGACGCGTGGGCCAGTTTCTTCTGCAGAAACTCGCGCAGCTTGATGTCGTTGTTCAGCGTTTCGCCAAACTCGCGACCGTCGGCGTACCAGGTGGCCGACCACGGGCGAGAGATGCCCAGGCGGATGCCGGTCGGATGTACTTTCTGACCCATGCTTAGGCTCCCTTCTCGCTGACGCCGATGACGATATGGCTGGTACGCTTGAGGATGCGGTTACCGCGGCCCTTGGCACGCGCATGCATCCGCTTGAGCACCGGCCCTTCATCGACCTGGATGCGCGAGATGCGCAGCTCGTCGATATCGGCGCCGTCGTTGTTCTCCGCGTTCGCGATCGCCGACTCCAGCACCTTCTTCACAATGGCAGCCGGCTTCTTCGCGCTGAACGTGAGCTCGTTGAGCGCCTCCTCGACCCGCAGGCCCCGCACCTGGTCAGCGACCAGGCGGGCCTTTTGCGGGGAGATCCGCGCGAAACGCAGTTTTGCAATCGTTTCCATCGTTCGTCCTCAGCGCGACTTCTTGTTCGCGATATGACCCTTGAAGGTCCGCGTCAAGGCAAATTCGCCCAGCTTGTGGCCCACCATGTTCTCGTTGACGAGGACAGGCACGTGCTGCCGGCCGTTGTGGACGGCGATGGTCAGCCCGACCATTTGCGGGATGATCATCGAGCGCCGGGACCAGGTCTTGATCGGTCGACGATCGTTCTTCTCGACCGCGTCTTCCACCTTCTTGCGCAGGTGATGGTCGACGAACGGGCCTTTCTTCAGTGAACGCGGCATGCTGGGACTCCGTTACTTCTTACGCCGACGCACGATCATGCCGTCGGTACGCTTGTTATTGCGGGTCTTGTAACCCTTGGTCGGACGACCCCACGGGGTCACCGGATGACGGCCAAAGTTACGGCCTTCGCCACCACCATGCGGGTGGTCGACCGGGTTCATGGCGGTACCACGCACAGTCGGGCGAACACCCTTCCAGCGCTTGGCGCCGGCCTTGCCGTATTTCTTCAGGCTGTGCTCGGAGTGACCGACTTCGCCCACCACGGCGCGGCACTCGGACAGGACGCGGCGCATCTCGCCCGAACCCAGGCGCAGGGTCGCGTGCTGTCCTTCTCGGGCGACGACCTGTGCGGACGTCCCGGCGGAGCGGACCATCTGGGCGCCCTTGCCGGGCTTGAGCTCGACACAATGGACAGTGGTACCGACCGGGATCGAGCGCAGCGGCATGGCGTTACCCGGGCGAATCGGGGCCTGGTTGCCACTCGCGACCTGGTCGCCCTGGTTCAGACCCTTCGGCGCGATGATGTAGCGACGCTCGCCGTCGGCGTACAGCAGCAGGGCCAGATGGGCGCTGCGGTTCGGATCATACTCCAGCCGCTCGACCCGCGCCGGCACGTTGTCCTTGTTGCGCTTGAAGTCGACCACGCGGTAGCGCTGCTTGTGCCCACCACCCACGTGCCGCGTCGTAATACGGCCCGTATTGTTGCGGCCACCGGTGCGGGTCTTCTTCTCGACCAGCGCGGCATGCGGCGCACCCTTGTACAGGTTGTCGCCACGGATCTGGACCGCGTGACGACGACCGGCCGAAGTCGGATTCGTCTTGATAATCGCCATGACTAGACCTGGTCTCCTTCACCCATGTCGATGCTCTCGCCTTCGGCCAGCGCAACATAGGCCTTCTTCCAGTGATTGCGGCGCCCGAAGAGGCGGCCAAAGCGCTTCTTCTTGCCCTGCTGGTTCAGGGTGCGGACATTCTCGACCCGCACCTGGAAAAGATGCTCCACCGCCGCCTTGATCTCTTCTTTGCTCGCATCGGGCAGCACGCGGAAGACGTACTGACCGACTTCGCCGGCCATGGTGGATTTCTCGGAAACCACCGGGCCCTGAATTACCTGCATCAGACGCGCATTCATGCCAGCCACTCCTCAACCTTGCGGATCGCCGCCTCGGTCATCACGACCGTCTCCGCGCCGACCAGGTTGGCCGGGTTGATGCCGGCTACGTCGACGACGTCGATGTGCGGGACGTTACCCAGCGCACGAGCGGTCATGTCATCGGCCTCGGCGAGAACGACCAGCCCCTTCGCGAGCCCCAGCTCCTTGAGCTTGGCCACGCCGTCGCGGGTCTTGCCCGACGCCACCGCGAAGTCCGCCACCACCTTCAGCCGCTCCTGACGGACCAGCTCGGAGAGGATCGAGGCCATTGCGGCGCGATACATTTTCTTGTTCAGCTTCTGCGAAAAGTCCCGGGTGCGCGCCGCGAAGACCTTGCCGCCGCCGGTCCACAGCGGACTGCGGATCGTACCGGCCCGGGCGCGGCCCGTACCTTTCTGGCGAAACGGCTTCGCACCACCGCCGCTCACGTCGGAGCGCGTCTTCTGCGCACGGGTACCCTGGCGCTGCCCCGCGAGGAACGCGACCACGCTCTGGTGCACCAGCGACTCGTTGAAGTCGCGCTCGAAGCACACGGGCGACAACTCCACGCTGGCACCGGTATCGGCTGTCGTTACTTGCATTGTCTTCAACCCTTCGCCTTGACGGCCGGACGAATCATCACGTCAGTGCTGGGCGCACCCGGCACCGCGCCCTGGATCAGCACGAGGCTGCGATCCGCATCCACCCGAACAACCTTCAGGTTCTGGATCGTCTTGCGCTCGGCGCCCATGTGGCCCGCCATCTTCTTGCCCTTGAACACACGACCCGGGCTCTGGTTCTGCCCGATCGAACCCGGGGCGCGGTGCGCCAGCGAGTTACCGTGGGTCGCGTCTTGCGTGCGGAAGTTATGACGCTTGACCGCACCCTGGAAACCCTTGCCCTTGCTCTGAGAGGTCACATCAACGACCTGACCTTCCTCAAAGCGATCGACCGTGATGGCGTCACCCGGGGCCAGGCCCTCGAGCTCATCCGCCTCAACACGGAATTCCCAGAGACCGCGCCCAGGCTCGACCGAGGCCGCAGCATAGTGCCCCGCTTCGGGCTTGCTGACCCGGGACGCCTTGCGTGCGCCGGCCGTCACCTGGACCGCGTTGTAGCCGTCGCCTTCACTGCGCTTGATCTGGACCACGCGATTGTTGTCCACCTGCAGCACAGTCACCGGCACGGAGACGCCGTCGTCAGTGAAGACGCGGCTCATGCCTAGTTTGCGACCGATGAGTCCAATGGCCATTGCAAAACCCCTTCCGTATCGAACGGCGCTGGCAAGCGCCCTAAAGCCGTGGCCCGGCGAACAATCCCGCCGGGCCACGGAAAGCCCAATAGTATGGCAGAAAGTTACGAGTTAGTTAAGTCGAATCTGAACATTCACGCCGGCGGCGAGATCCAGCTTCATCAGGGCATCCACGGTCTTGTCGGTCGGATCGAGGATGTCCATCAAGCGCTTGTGCGTACGCAACTCGTACTGGTCTCGCGCGTCCTTGTTGACGTGCGGCGAGATCAGGACCGTGTACGACTCACGCTTGGTCGGGAGCGGGATTGGCCCCTTCACGCGGGCGCCCGTGCGCTTCGCGGTCTCGACGATCTCGGCCGCGGAACGGTCGATCAGTCGATGGTCAAAGGCCTTCAGGCGAATTCGGATACGCTGGTTTGCCATCTCACTCACTCAATAATCTTGGATACGACGCCGGCGCCGACGGTACGGCCGCCTTCGCGAATCGCAAAGCGCAGACCATCTTCCATCGCGATCGGGCTGATCAGCGACACGGTCATCTTCACGTTGTCACCCGGCATCACCATCTCGGTGCCTTCCGGCAGCTCCACCGAACCCGTCACATCGGTCGTGCGGAAGTAAAACTGCGGACGATAACCATTGAAGAACGGGGTATGACGACCGCCCTCGTCCTTGCCCAGGATGTACACCTCGGCCTCGAAATGCGTGTGCGGGGTGATCGAACCCGGCTTGCACAGCACCTGACCACGCTGCACTTCGTCGCGCCTGGTACCACGCAGCAGAATGCCCACATTGTCGCCCGCTTCGCCCTGGTCCAGCAGCTTGCGGAACATCTCGACACCCGTGACGGTGGTCTTCTGGGTGTCGCGGATACCGACAATCTCGATCTCCTCGCCCACCTTGACCACACCGCGCTCAATACGACCGGTCACCACAGTGCCGCG
>NZ_KB905156.1:229208-1077390 GCF_000378605.1 Thioalkalivibrio sp. ALJ21 | reverse complement strand
GGTGCCTTCCGGCAGCTCCACCGAACCCGTCACATCGGTCGTGCGGAAGTAAAACTGCGGACGATAACCATTGAAGAACGGGGTATGACGACCGCCCTCGTCCTTGCCCAGGATGTACACCTCGGCCTCGAAATGCGTGTGCGGGGTGATCGAACCCGGCTTGCACAGCACCTGACCACGCTGCACTTCGTCGCGCCTGGTACCACGCAGCAGAATGCCCACATTGTCGCCCGCTTCGCCCTGGTCCAGCAGCTTGCGGAACATCTCGACACCCGTGACGGTGGTCTTCTGGGTGTCGCGGATACCGACAATCTCGATCTCCTCGCCCACCTTGACCACACCGCGCTCAATACGACCGGTCACCACAGTGCCGCGGCCAGAGATCGAGAACACGTCTTCCACCGGCATCAGGAAGTCGCCGTCCACCGCGCGCTCCGGCTCCGGAATCCAGCTGTCCATCGCCTCGACCAGCTTGTAGATCGCCTGCGCGCCCACTTCGCTGTCGTCACCTTCCAGCGCCTTCAGCGCGGAACCGGTGATCACCGGGGTGTCGTCGCCCGGGAAATCATAGGAAGACAGCAGATCGCGCACTTCCATCTCGACCAGCTCGAGCAGCTCGGGGTCGTCGACCATGTCCGCCTTGTTCAGGAACACAACGATGTACGGCACACCCACCTGACGCGCCAGCAGAATGTGCTCGCGGGTCTGCGGCATCGGGCCATCAGCCGCAGACACCACCAGAATCGCGCCGTCCATCTGCGCCGCACCCGTGATCATGTTCTTCACGTAGTCCGCGTGCCCAGGGCAATCCACATGCGCGTAGTGACGAATGTCGGATTCGTATTCCACGTGCGCCGTGGCAATCGTAATCCCGCGCGCCTTCTCTTCCGGCGCATTGTCGATCTGGTCAAACGCACGGGCTTCGCTACCGTACTTCTTGCCCAGCACCGTCGTCATCGCCGCCGTCAGCGTGGTCTTGCCATGGTCCACATGACCAATCGTCCCCACATTCACATGCGGCTTCTTACGCTCGAACTTTTCCTTGGACATCTCTCGCTTCCCCGGATCGTGACGCTTTCACAAGCGACGCAGGTTGTACGCTGACTTACACAAAATTGGAGCTCATGACCGGATTCGAACCGGTGACCTCTTCCTTACCAAGGAAGTGCTCTACCGACTGAGCTACATGAGCCTGACTTACCTGGCCAGGGCCGGACCCGAACCGTTCGGATCAACTGGAGCGGGTGATGGGAATCGAACCCACATCATCAGCTTGGAAGGCTGAGGTTCTACCATTGAACTACACCCGCAGAACCCTGGCTTGCCGAACCACCGCCCGCTACAGGCCGCTGGCTTGAAAACCCGATGGTGGAGGGAGGAGGATTCGAACCTCCGAAGGCTGAGCCAGCAGATTTACAGTCTGCCCCCGTTGACCGCTTGGGTATCCCTCCTCGATCAAGCCGCGTATTCTGAACCAGCGCGAAGCACAGCGTCAAGCGGGGATCACATCCCGCGCGCAGATCACGCGGGCATGCGCGCATGTCGCTCATTCTCTACCTGTGATTTCGAGTCATACGGTGCGCCTGACAGTTTCCATTCCACGACAGACGCACGTAGAGTGTGCCTATTCAGGACTTGAAGATTCGCGCGTAGAGGCCCATGCCCAACACGACAACGGCGCCCCGCCTGCCGGGTCTGGCCAAGCGTCTCGTGGACGCCGGCCTGATTGCGGAAGATATCGCTGCCCAGATCGCCGAGGAATCGCGCGCTCAGCAGACCCCTTTGATGCCCCTGCTCGCCAGCAAGGGGCAGGTCTCCGAGGCCCGCCTGGCCGAGGCCGCGGCCGAGGAGTTCGGCCTCCCGGTACTGGATTTGTCGTGCTTTGAGCCCGAGCTGCTGCCCAAGGATCACCTGAACGAGAAGCTGATCCAGAAACACCACGCGCTGCCGATCATGCAGCGCGGCAACCGCCTGTATATCGCGGTATCCGACCCCACCAACCTGGGGGCCACCGACGAGTTCAAGTTCGCCACGGGGATGCCGGTGGAGGCCGTACTGGTCGAGGGGCACAAGCTTGACCGCCTGATCGAAAGCGCCCTGAGCGCTGCGTCGTCGCTGATGGATGACCTGGGCGACGACGATCTCGAAAACCTAGCCATAGAATCGGGTGGCGGCGATGACGGCGACACCTCGGACGCCGCCGACGCGGTGGACGACGCGCCCGTGGTGCGCTTCGTCAACAAGGTGCTGATGGACGCGATCAACCGCAAGGCGTCGGACATCCACCTCGAGCCGTTCGAGAAGGATTTCCGCGTGCGCTTTCGCATCGACGGCGTGCTGCACGAGATCGCCCACCCGCCGAACACCCTGGCGCCACGCATCACCGCGCGGGTCAAGGTCATGTCGCGCATGGACATCGCCGAGCGGCGGGTCCCGCAGGATGGGCGCATCAAGCTGAAGCTCTCGCGCACGCGCGCGATCGATTTTCGTGTCAGCACTCTGCCCACGCTGTACGGCGAAAAGATCGTAATGCGTATCCTCGACCCGAGCAGCACCCAGATCGGGATCGATCAGCTCGGCTACGAGGAGCACCAGAAGGAGGCCTACCTCCAGGCGCTCAAGCGACCTTACGGGATGATCCTGGTCACCGGGCCGACCGGCTCGGGTAAAACGGTGTCGCTGTACACCGGTCTCGGGATCCTGAACACGGCCGACCGCAACATCTCCACCGCGGAAGACCCCTCGGAAATCAACATGCCCGGGGTCAACCAGGTCAACGTGAACCCGAAGGTCGGGCTGACCTTCGCCAGCGCGCTACGCGCCTTCCTGCGTCAGGATCCGGACGTGATCATGGTGGGGGAGATCCGCGACCTCGAGACCGCGGAGATCGCGATCAAGGCGGCGCAGACAGGGCACCTGGTGCTCTCCACGCTGCATACCAACGATGCCCCGCAGACCCTGACCCGACTGGCGAACATGGGGGTACCCCCCTACAACATCGCCTCCTCGATCCTGCTGATCATCGCGCAGCGCCTGGCGCGCCGGCTGTGCCCGAACTGCAAGGAACCGGAGGATCTCCCGGAAGAGGTCCTGCGCAAGGAGGGCTTCACCGACGCCGACATCCAGGCCGGCGTAACGGCGTATCGGGCGGTGGGCTGCGACCAGTGCACGAACGGCTACAAGGGGCGGGTCGGCATCTATCAGGTCATGCCAATCAGCGAAGAGATGCAGCGCGGGATCCTGGAGGGCTACAACTCCATGCAGCTGGCTCAGCAGGCCGCAAAGGAAGGGGTCGAGGACCTGCGTCGCGCCGGCCTGGTAAAGGTTCTGGCAGGGATGACCAGCCTCGAGGAAGTTAACCGCGTGACCAAGGACTAGCACGCCGCGACCCGCTCAGGACGGCTCCGGTTCGGGTCACCAGCACAGGGGGACAGGTAGATGGCCGATTCCGGGACAATCTACGCTTGGGAAGGACTGAACAAGAACGGCGACCGGGTCAAGGGCGAAACCCCGGCCGACAGCGAAGCCGTCGCACGCTCCGAACTGCGCAAGAACGGCATCAATGTCGTCAAGATTCGCAAGAAGCCGAAGTCGTTGCTCTCCGGGGGCAAGAAAAAGATCGTCCCCGCGGACATCGCCTACTTCCTGCGACAGATGACCACGATGCTGCAATCTGGCGTGCCGCTGGTCCAGGCCTTCGAGATTGTCGGGCGCGGCAACGAGAAGCCGGCGATGCGCGATCTCGTGCTCAAGCTCAAGGCCGACGTCGAGGGCGGCGAGACCTTCGCTGCCGCGCTCGCCAAACAGCCCAAGTACTTCGATGACCTGGTCGTCAACCTGGTCGAGGCCGGCGAGCAGGCAGGGACGCTCGAGACCCTGCTCGACAAGGTCGCCACCTACAAGGAAAAGACCGAGGCCCTGAAGGCCAAGATCCGCAAGGCGATGTTCTACCCGGCGGCGGTCATTGTGGTCGCAATCGTGGTCACGGCCATCCTGCTGATCTACGTGGTCCCGCAGTTCGAGGCGCTGTTCCAGGGCTTTGGTGCGGACCTGCCGGTGTTTACCCGCATGGTGGTCGATCTCTCGGATTTCGTGCAGTCCTGGTGGTGGCTAATCCTCGCGATCATGGTCGCGATGGGCTTCGCCTTCGTGCAGACCCGACAGCGTTCACCCCGGTTCGCGCGCTTTCTCGATATCGCAATCCTCAAGGCCCCGGCCTTCGGCCCGATCCTGCGCAAGGCCGCGATCGCCCGCTTCGCGCGGACGCTGTCCACGATGTTTTCGGCCGGTGTACCGCTGGTCGATGCCCTGACTTCGGTCTCCGGCGCCACGGGCAACGCGCTGTATCGCGAGGCCACGCTGCGCATGCGCGACGAGACCTCGGCCGGGGCTCAGTTGCAGTGGTCGATGCGCAATACCGGCGTGTTCCCCAACATGGTCGTGCAGATGGTCGCGATCGGCGAGGAATCCGGATCGCTGGACTCGATGCTGGCGAAGGTGGCGGACTTCTACGAGGCCGAGGTGGACAACGCCGTGGACAGCCTCTCGAGCCTGCTGGAGCCCCTGATCATGGTCGTACTCGGCGTACTGGTCGGCGGCCTGGTGATCGCGATGTACCTGCCCATCTTCCAGATGGGTCAAGTCATCTAGGGAAGCCCTGACCAATGTACACACTCGCGTTGGTACCCCAGGTTTGCCGAGACAAGGCGCGCCGTGCAGCGGGTAGTGGCTCTACCCGCAAGCGGCGCAACGCAGGATCGGGGAACCTGGGGTTCCAACCCCACCAATCATTCAATGCAGGGGCTCGGCCGCCCGTTGTTATCAAAAACGGGCGCGCGCACGGCGTTGCGGCTCCCTTGTGCAGAATGACTGCACGGCAGTCGCCGCGCCTTGTTCGCACGCAAAAGCGACTCGAGCGCGAGCGTGCACATTGGTCAGGGCTTCCCTAGGATGCTCGGCACGGAAGGGCTCCTGTCGCCACCCTGGGCAATCGCGGTCGCAGCGATTTTCGGGCTGCTGATCGGCAGTTTTCTGAACGTGGTCATCGCCCGGCTGCCGGTGATGCTGGAGCGCGGCTGGAATGCCGAGGCACGCGCGATCCTGGAGCAGGAGCCTCCGGCGGACGACACCCCGTTCGATCTGCTGCGCCCGCGTTCGCGCTGTCCCCACTGCGAGCGGCCGATCCGCTCGTACGAGAACATCCCCGTGCTCAGCTTTCTCTGGCTGCGCGGGCGCTGCCCGGGCTGCGGCACGGCCATCAGCTGGCAGTATCCGCTGGTGGAGATCCTCACCGCAGTCCTGTTTGCCCTGACCATCTGGCACTTCGGACCCGACACGACGGCGCTGCTGGCGCTGATCTTCACCGGCGTTCTGATCGCCGCCGCCGGGATCGACGCGCGCACCACCCTGCTCCCGGACCAGCTGACCCTGCCACTGCTCTGGCTGGGGCTGCTGGTCAATATCCCGGGCACCTTCACCGATCTGCAGTCGGCCGTGATCGGAGCGGCCGCCGGTTACCTGGTGCTTTGGCTAATCTTCCACGGCTTCCGCCTGGCCACCGGCAAGGAGGGCATGGGGTACGGCGACTTCAAGCTGCTCGCCGCGCTGGGCGCATGGCTCGGCTGGCAGGCCCTGCCGGTAATCCTGCTGCTGGCCTCGCTGGTCGGAGCGGTGGTCGGCATCCTGCTGATCCTGCTGCGCGGGCGCGACCGCAACATCCCGATCCCGTTCGGGCCGTATCTGGCAGCCGCCGGGTGGCTGGCACTGATCTGGGGCGATACGCTGGTGGCGTTCTACTTCCCACAGGGGCTCTAGTTTTATGCGGCGGGTCGGACTGACAGGCGGGATTGGCTGCGGCAAGAGCCGCGTCGCCGGGCTGTTTGCCAGCCTGGGGGTACCGGTGCTCGACGCCGACCGCATCACCCGCGAACTGCAGGAGCCGGGGCACGACCTGCATGCCGCAATCGTTCAACAGTTCGGGCCAGGGGTGCTCGACGCACGGGGGCACCTGGATCGCGGGGCCCTGCGCACACGGGTCTTCGCACGACCCGACGAGCGCAAGGCGCTGGAAGCGCTGGTCCACCCCGCGGTGCACGCAGAACTGGAACGCCGTCTCCGTGAGCTGCCAGACACCAACGGTTATGCGCTGATCGTGGTACCGCTGCTGTTCGAGGCTGGCTGGGAGCAGGAATTCGACGCGGTCATCGTCGTCGACTGCGAGCCCGAGGAACAGCTCGAGCGGGTCACCCATCGCGATGGCCGTACCCCGGCCGAGGTGCAGGCCATCATGGACTGCCAGTTGAGTCCGGACGAGCGCCGCCAGCGCGGCGACCGGGTGATCACGAACAGCCGCACGACCACGGACGAGGATCTGCGCCGGCAGGTGTCCGACCTGCACGATCAGCTTCGAGCCGCAACGGGGAATGGCTAGCCACATGCGCCTGGCCCGCGATAGGAGGAGAGCTTGCGCACCGACTCCGATTGCTGGCAGGGACGGGTGGAAAGTCCCCCCCGGAATACTGGATACTGCCAGGGTCGTGTTGCCCCGCAACACCGAGAACCCAAGCCGGACGGGCCGCCCGTGACCCAATTACTCACCTTCGAACAACCGCTGCACGAACGCGTGCGACTGCTGTTGCGCCTGGAGGCGCTGGCTCAGCGGTTCGGGGACGCCCTGGAGTCCGGCCGGCCTTTTGACCATCACGAGGCCCTGGTCTCGCTGGTCGACATCTATGCCCTGGTCACCCGCGTCGACATCAAGCGCGAATTGATGGGCGAGATCGAGCGCCAGACTGCCAACCTCAACCGACTCACGCACCAGCCGGGCGTCGACCCGGAGCGTTTCACCGAGACCATGCAGGCACAGAAACGCCTGCACACCGCCCTGGAAGAACAGGCCGGGGCGCTGGATCATCGAGTGCGTGGCAACGAATTCTTCAACAGCGTGCGCCAGCGCATGGCGCTACCCGGCGGGGCCTTCGATTTCGACCTGCCGATCTACCATCACTGGCTGGGCCAAAGCTCCCCGGAGCGCACCGCACTGCTGCTGGAATGGTTCGAGCCGTTGAACACCGTTGCCGAGGCGACCGTCCAGGTCCTGTCCTATATGCGCCGATCCGGGCGCTCGGAGTCCGCGGTCGCCGAAGACGGGTATTTCGAACGCAGCCTGGACACGAGCCATGCATGGCAACTGATTCGGGTCAGTGTCGATCCCGATCTGGGCTACTACCCGGAGATCAGCGCTGGACGCCAGCGCTTCACGGTGCGTTTTTTCTCGCCCGAGGATTTCCGCAGCCGCCCCATCCCCGCCGCACAGGACATCGAATTCCGGCTGTGCTGCTGCGCCCTGTAAGCGGGCTGAACGGGCGTACCACTCAAACCGCCGCTTCACCGGCCTCCATCCCCAGCAGCCCCCGGATGGCCGCGATCCCCTGGGCACCACAGGTCCGCGCCTGCCCCAGATCGGACGCCCGCATCCCGCCCAGGGCATAAACCGGGACCCCGGCCTCGCGCACCTGCGCAGCGAATGACGCCCACCCCATGCCCGGCACGCCGGGATGGGAGACCGTGGAACACACTGGACTCAGGACGGCAAAATCCAGCCCCAGCCGGGCAGCGGCAGTCAGTCCTTCGGCGTCATGCACCGAAGCTGCCACCAGACCCGACACCAAGGGGCGCTCGTCCAGCGCACGCCAGCGCCGTTCGGGAAGATGCCATCCGATACCGGACAGGTCCGCGACCCACTCCCACGGGGCGTTGGCCAGCAGCGGTATGCCGCGACTGCGGGCAAAGCCGTGGAGTGGCTCGACCAAGGCTCGGTAGTCCTTCCGCCCCAGTGATGGCGCCCGGACCTGCAGCATCGCGTCGTCCATAGCCGCCAGCGCGGCCTGGACCTGCTCAACCACGGCCGGGATCTCGGCCCGCACCGCAGGGGATGGTGTAATCACATAGCGCTGCGGCAGAACCAGGGCCTGAAACATCGGGTGATTGGCAGCGGGGAAATCCGCGGGGTCCAGGGTGGCCGGGTCGCGCCAGGCCCATTCCTGCCCTTCGCGGCCATGCACCGCGCCGGACCAGTCCGTTACCCGGAATACGCGCAGGGCCACGGAACACTCGGCAAAGTCATGGCGCACGGTCAGACATTGAACACCGGCGCGCACGACAATCCCCAGCTCTTCGTGCAACTCGCGCACCAGCCCGGCAAAGGCGCTCTCGCCGGCATCGATCTTGCCGCCCGGAAACTCCCAATAGCCGGCCAGGTGCCGGCCGGCCAGACGTCGACTGACCAGCACGCGGCCCTCGGCATCGAGCACCAGCCCCACCGCGACCTCCAGCGGCGGAGTGGATCCGTCCGGCTCAGGACCGGTATTCGGCATTGATACGAACGTACTCGTGGGAGAAGTCGCAGGTGTACTTGCGGGCCGCAGCCGGCCCCCGACCCAGCGCGATGTGGATTTCGATCTCGTCCTGCGCAAAGGCCTGCTGCCCGGCCGCTTCGGTGTAGTCCGGGGAACGGCCGCCGCCGCGAACGATCCCGACGCCATTGACGGTGATAGCGACCTGCTCGATCACCAGGTCCGCGACGCCGGCGCGACCGACCGCGGCCAGGATGCGCCCCCAATTGGGGTCGGAGGCGAACAGGGCGGTCTTGACCAGCGGCGACAGGGCCACGGTCTCGGCCACCCGGGCAGCCTCGGCCTCGTCACGGGCCGACTCCACCGCCACGGTCACGAACTTGGTCGCGCCCTCGCCGTCGCGCACGATGGCCTGCGCGAGCTCCAGGCACAAGTCTCCGAGTGCGCGCGTGAAGGTCTCGCGATCCTCGGACGTGGCCAGCGTCGCGCTGCTGGCGCCCGAGGCCATGCAGACGACCGCATCGTTCGTAGAGGTGTCGCCATCCACCGTGATGGCGTTAAAGCTGGCCGCATTCGCTGCGCGCAGCAAAGGCAACAGGTCCGCTTCGGTGATGGCGAGATCGGTCCCGATGAACCCGAGCATGGTGGCCATATTCGGGTGGATCATCCCGGAGCCCTTGGCGATGCCGGTCAGATTCACGGTACCGCCCGAGAGCTCGATACGGCGACTGCCGCCCTTGAGCACGGTATCGGTGGTCATGATGGCGCGGCCCGCCTGCATCCAGCCATTCGGCACCAGCGCCGCATGCAGTGTGGGCAGGACCTTGGTGATCCGCTCGACCGGTAGCGGCTCGCCGATCACGCCGGTGGAGAAGGGCAGCACCGCACGGGCATCCCCGCCGACCACTGCGGCGACTGCCTCGCAACAGGCACGCGCGGCGGCCAGCCCCGGCTCCCCGGTCCCGGCATTGGCATTGCCCGCGTTGATCAACAGCCAGCGGCCGGGGCACGCGGACTGGTGCTCACGGGCCACGATGACCGGCGCGGCGCAGAAGGCGTTGGTGGTATAGAGCGCCACAATGGTGGCGTCCGGGCCGGCATCGACCAGTACCAGGTCGTCGCGCCCGGCGTAGCGGATGCCCGCCGCGGTAGTCGCCAGGCGGATGCCCGGCACCGGCAGCAGCGTATCCGGTGGTTGCAGACCGACAGCCATCAAAGTGTCCCGGGCAAGATCAGAGCTTGCCGTGGCACTGCTTGTATTTCTTGCCCGAACCGCACCAGCAGGGTTCGTTGCGGCCAAGCTTGGGGCCCTCGCGACGATAGGGGGTGTCACCACTGGCCACAGGCTCGCGCTCTTCCGCCCCGGCGTCCAGCGCGCTGTCCGGGTTCTCGTGCTGGAAGTTCATATCGGACTCGGCCGGGGCCTTTTTCTTCGGCTGCAGCGCCTCGACCTCTTCGGGCGAGCGCAGCTGGATGCGCAGCAGATACTTGATCACGTCGTGCTTGATGCGTTCCAGCAGGGCCTGGAACATCGCGAAGGCTTCTTTCTTGTATTCCTGCTTCGGGTTGCGCTGCGCGTAGCCGCGCAGCCCGATGCCCTGGCGCAGGTAGTCCATCGCGGCCAGGTGTTCCTTCCACTGGGTATCCAGCACCTGGAGCATCATGTCGCGCTGCAGGCGGTTCATCGTGGTATCGCCCAACTGTTCGCGCTTGCCGGCGAGCAGCGTGCGGGCGTGCTCGATGATCCGTTCGCGCAGCGGCTCTTCGTGCAGGTCGTCCTCGTCCTCCAGCCACTGCTTCACGGGCAACTCGATCCCGAACTCGCCGGCCAGGGCCTGCTCCAGACCCTCGACGTCCCACTCGTCCTCGATGGAACCGGGCGGGATGTACTCGCTGATCTGGGCATTGATCACGTCATTGAGCAAGGCCTCGATCGTATCGCTGATGTCGTCGGTGGTCAGCAACTCGGCACGCTGTTCGTAGATCACCCGCCGCTGGTCGTTGGCGACGTCGTCGTACTCGAGCAGCTGCTTGCGGATATCGAAGTTGTGCGCCTCGACCTTGCGCTGGGCATTCTCGATCGCGCGCGAGACCCAGGCATTCTCGATCGCCTCGCCCTCCTTCATGCCCAGGCGTTGCATCAGCCCGCGCACGCGCTCGGAGGCGAACACCCGCATCAGGTTATCTTCCAGCGAAAGGAAGAAACGGCTGGAGCCCGGGTCACCCTGACGCCCGGAACGACCGCGCAGCTGGTTGTCGATGCGGCGGGATTCGTGGCGCTCGGAACCGATGATGTGCAAGCCGCCGGACTCGAGCACGGCATCGTGGCGCTTCTGCCAGTCCGCCTTGATCTGCTCGCATTTCGCAGTGTCTTCCGGGTCCACCTCGGCCAGCTCGGCATCCAGCGACCCACCCAGCACGATGTCGGTCCCGCGGCCCGCCATGTTGGTGGCCAGCGTGATCGCGCCCGGGCGTCCGGCATGGGCAATGATCGCGGCCTCGCGCTCGTGCTGCTTGGCGTTGAGCACCTCGAACTTGATCCCGGTCTTTTTCAGGGCCTGGGCCAGGCGTTCGGAGGCCTCGACGGATGCAGTGCCGACCAGTACGGGCTGGCCGCGATCCACGCACCACTGGATCTCCTTGATGATCGCCTGGTATTTCTCTTCCTGCGTCAGGTAGACGAGGTCCTGCATGTCGTCCCGCACCAGCGGCTTGTTGCCGGGCACCACGACAACCTCGAGGCCGTAGATCGTCTGGAACTCGTAGGCCTCGGTGTCCGCGGTACCGGTCATGCCGGCCAGCTTCTCGTACAGACGGAAATAGTTCTGGAAGGTAATCGAGGCCAGGGTCTGGTTCTCGCGCTGGATCGGGACGCCTTCCTTCGCCTCGATCGCCTGGTGCAGACCCTCGGACCAGCGCCGACCACCCATGATGCGGCCGGTGAATTCGTCGATGATCTGGACCTTGTTGTCACGCACCAGGTAGTCCACGTCGCGGTGGAACAGCGCATGGGCACGCAGGGCGGCGTTCAGGTGATGCAGGACCTGGATCGCGCCGGCGTCATACAGAGACTGGTACTCCTCCAGCAACCCTTCCTCGCGTAACAGCTGCTCGGCCTTCTCGTGCCCGTCCTCGCTCAGGAAGACCTGCTTGGCCTTCTCGTCGACGTAGTAGTCGCCCTCGCTCTCCTCGTCTTCCTGACGGGTGAGCTGGGGCGGGATCTTGTTCATCCGCTCGTACAACTCGGAGCTGTCGCCACTGGGGCCGGAGATGATCAACGGGGTCCGGGCCTCGTCGATCAGGATCGAGTCGACCTCGTCGACCACCGCGAAATTGAGGCCCCGCTGCACCCGCTGGTCGGCGGAAAACGCCATGTTGTCGCGCAGGTAGTCGAAGCCGAACTCGTTGTTGGTGCCGTAGGTGATATCCGCGGCATAGGCCTCGCGGCGGGTCACCGGACGCAGGTGGTCCATTCCGCCTTCTTCGGCCTTGTACTCGGGGTCGTACAGATACGAGGCGCTGTCCACGCCCAGCCCGCCGGAAGAATTGATCACACCGACGCTGAGTCCCAGGGCGTGATACAGCCGACCCATCCACGCGGCGTCGCGGCGGGCCAGGTAGTCGTTGACCGTGACCACGTGCACACCATCGCCGGACAGGGCGTTGAGGTAGGTAGGGAGCGTGGCGACCAGGGTCTTGCCTTCCCCCGTGCGCATCTCGGCGATGCGCCCGTCGTTCAGCACCATGCCACCGATCAACTGCACGTCGAAATGGCGCATGCCAAGGGCATGCACGCTCATGGCGCGGCAGACCGCAAAGGCCTCCGGCAACAGCTTGTCGATGGACTCGCCGTCCTGGGCGCGCTGGCGCAGCTCCGTGGTCTTGTGTTGCAGCTCCTGGCGCGGCAGGGCCTCGGTGGCTTCCGCGAGGGCGTTCACCTGCTCCACCTGCTTGCGATAGCGCTTGATGATGCGGTCGTTGCGACTGCCGAAGAACTTCTGTACGAGCTGCTTGACCATAGGGATCCGTTTGAGGGGGCTTGTATTAAGAGCCAGCCGTTGTCCGAAACCTATCTAGGATAAACCATCCGCCCACCACCTGCGCATGGGCGGATGCCGGAGGGGGTTCGGATTCAGTCGTCGCTGGGCAGGAAGTCGTAGGGATTAACGGCCTGCCCCGCCTTGAGGACTTCATAGTGCAGGTGCGTATCCGTGGCACGGCCCGTGCGGCCCATGCGCGCAATCGTGTCGCCGGCATCCACGCGCTGCCCCGGCTCCACCAGCAACTCCGAGTTGTGCGCGTAGCGGGTACGCAGACCACCCCCGTGGTCAATCTCGACCATCTTGCCGTAGGCATCGCGCTTGCCCGAGAAGACCACGATTCCGCCACCCGCGGCCCGGATATCCGACCCATGGCTCCCAGCGAAGTCCATGCCGGAATGGAAGCGCCGGGCGCCGGTAAACGGGTCGTTGCGATAACCAAAGGCCGAGCTGATCCAGGCCTCATCGCCGACCGGCATCAACTGCGGGCGCAGGGCGTCACGTGAGGCATCCTCGCGCAGTGTGTCGTCGATCAGGGCCACCGAGGTCTGTTGCCGATGGAGCAGGCGCTCCAGGGCGTAGAGGCGTTCATCCATCGCAACGGGGGAATCCGGGCCCTCCAGTTCAGGTCCACCCTGCCCCCCCATCGCGGGCGTCAGCTCGGACAAATCCAGGTCAAGGGTCTCGCCCACCGAGCGCATGCGCAGGTCCACGCGGGCGAGCTGGCGTTCCAGGGCCACCACCCGTTCGGCCAGATGTTTCAGGCCCTCGTGCGCCACCTCTCGCTCGGCGGCCTCGATCACCGCCTGGTCGCTCCCCGGCACCACCGGTACCTTGATAACCTCGCGCTGCTGTTGCCCCACCCAGTAGGCGGCGGCCACGGCCGCCACGACCAGGGCGAACAGGGTTACGGACAGGACGAGGGTGATGCGAAGCGGGAGGCGGGTACAAAGGCCATCCGGTCGTAGTACGATCAGCTGCATGCGTTTCTCAATTACTCTTGTACTGTCGGGCTTCGTGGAGCCACGCCAATGATGCCGCGCCACGCGAACCGCTTTGTCGCGGCGAATCTGAGCGTTCACAGCGACCGCGACCGGGAGCTGGAACGCGCCCTCGCCCCCGTGGTGGGAGAGGAGCTACGGCGCGGACGCCTGGCGCTGACCCGGCAAGGAGAGACCCTGATCGCGGTCTGCGCCGATCGGCCGCTGGCGACCGAGATCCGTTTCCAGCAGCGCGAACTGCTGAAGACGCTCGCGGCGGCCGGAATCGACGGCACCACCGAGGTGCGCATCCGACTCGACAGCACGCCACGCGCGCCACAACCCAAACCGGTCGCGGTTCAACGCGAGATCCCGGAGTCGGCCCGCTCCCTACTGATGCAGACCGCGCGTTCGATCAGCGACCCGGAACTGGCCGGGGCACTGGAACGCCTGGCGGCACTGCCCCCGCAGGGACGCTAGCCCCGCCAGGCCTAGCCGGTGGCGATCGTGGGCGCCAGCTGCCCGAAGGAGATCGGCAGGCGCTCCGAGGGATCCTCGAAGGTAACCTTTTCCCAGGCCGTCTCGTCCGCCGCCAGCTGGCGAATCAACTGGTTGTTCAGTGCATGCCCGGACTTGTGCCCGGTAAACGCGCCGATCAGGCTGTGCCCGAGCAGATACAGATCGCCGACCACGTCGAGGATCTTGTGCTTGACCAGCTCGTTGTCGTAGCGCAGACCGTTCTCGTTCAGGATCTTGTAGTCATCAAGCACAACGGCGTTGTCCAGGCTGCCACCCAGCGCCAGCTGGTTGGCGCGCAGGGCCTCGATATCGCGCATGAACCCGAAGGTCCGGGCACGCGAGACCTCCTTTACAAAGGAGGTGGACGAGAAGTCCAGCTCGGCGCGCTGGCTTCCGTCGGTAAACATCGGGTGTTCGAAGTCGATGCAGAAACCGACCTTGAACCCGTCATAGGGGTCGAAGCGCACCCATTTGTCGCCCTCGCGGACTTCCACGCTGCGCTTCACCCGGATGAATTCCTTGGGGGCATCCTGTTCCTTGAGCCCGGCGGACTGCAACAGGAACACAAACGGCCCGGCACTGCCGTCCATGATCGGGACCTCGGCGGCACTGACATCCACGTGCAGGTTGTCGATGCCCAGCCCCGCGATCGCGGAAAGCAGATGTTCCACGGTGGAGACGCGCACGTCTCCCTTGACGAGCGTTGTCGACAAACGCGTGTCGCCCACGTTCTCCGCCCGAGCCGGGATTTCGACGACGGGGTCCAGATCGCTCCGGTGGAAGACGATCCCGGTATTCACCGGCGCCGGTCGCAGCGTAAGCACGACCTTTTCCCCGGTATGCAGCCCCACGCCTGTGGCCCGGATGCTGTTCTTGAGCGTTCTTTGTCGAATCAACGCGTATAACCTCTTGCTTTTTCAGGTGCAAAGCGGAGCCCGGGCCCTCCCGGGCTCCTCATGCACACAACTATTACCGCATTATTGCAAGTTTCCGCTCTCCCTGCATGCGGCCCCTTGCTCAGTCGGCTTGTTTGCGCAGAAAGGCCGGGATATCCAGCACATCAATGCCTTGCTGCTGGTTGTAGTCGACCGCGAGATTGTCCCCGCCGCGACGCTTCACCGTCGGCTGGTCGAGGTCCACCTCGACGTCGGAGCCGACCGCGCGCTTGGGCTGGGCATCGACCACACGCACCTGCGGGCGTTCCTGCTGGGCCGTCTGGGCACCGAGGCCGGTGGCCACCAGCGTCACGCGCAGCTCGTCGCTCATCTCGGGATCAATCACGGTTCCGACCACCACGGTCGCATCCTCGGACGCCAGGGCCTTCACGGCCTCGCCGACCTCCTCGAACTCGCCGATTCCGACATCCATGCCCCCGGTGACGTTCACCAGAATCCCGCGGGCACCGGAGATATCGACATCCTCCAGCAACGGGCTGGCAATCGCGGCCTCGGCGGCCTGACGCGCACGGTCTTCGCCGGTACCGGTGCCGGTACCCATCATGGCCATGCCCATCTCGCGCATCACGTTGCGCACGTCGGCGAAGTCGACGTTGATCAGGCCCGGGCGGGTGATCAGCTCGGCGATCCCCTGCACCGCACCAAACAGCACGTCGTTGGCAGCCTTGAAGGCGTCCAGCAGCGTGGTGTTCTTGCCCAGTACGGTCAGCAGCTTCTCGTTCGGGATGGTGATCAGCGAATCGACCTGCTCGGTCAGCGCCTTGATCCCGGACACGGCCACCTGCATGCGCTTCTTGCCCTCGAACGGGAACGGCTTGGTGACCACCGCAACCGTCAGGATGCCCATCTCCTTGGCGATCTGTGCAACGACCGGGGCCGCGCCCGTGCCGGTACCGCCACCCATGCCGGCGGTAATGAACACCATGTCCGCACCCTGGAGCAGGTCCTGGATGCGCTCGCGGTCTTCCAGGGCCGCCTCGCGCCCGACCGACGGATCGGCCCCGGCACCCAGGCCCTTGGTGATGTCGCCACCCAGCTGCAGCAGCGTCTTGGAGTCCAGGCTCTTCAGGGCCTGGGCATCGGTATTGGCGCAGATGAAATCCACGCCGTCGAGTTGCGAGTGAACCATGTGCTGTACGGCATTGCCGCCACCACCCCCAACGCCAACGACCTTGATCGTGGCGTTCTGGCTAAAGGTATCCATCAGTTCGAACGTCATGGCTGCGTCCTCTCGGTTCGTGTGTACATGTCAGTCGTTTGCCTATGGCCGGAGAGCGGTCCGACCCCCATAACCCCGGCGGTTCTGGTCATCAGAACTGGCCGGAAAACCAGCGCTTCATGCGCGCCCATACGCCCTGGAACCCGCTGCTCACGGGCCGGGCCTCCTGTTCCGCACGCGACTCGCGGGCGTAGAGCAGCAGCCCCACCCCTGTCGCGTGGATCGGGTTCTTCACCACATCCAGGAGCCCGGTGACGCGTTGCGGCACCCCCAGGCGTACGGGCATGTGGAAGACCTCTTCGGCGAGATCCACCACACCTTCCATTCGGGACGAACCGCCGGTGAGCACGACCCCGGCGGCAATCATTTCCTCGGTACCGCTGCGGCGCAGTTCCGCCTGCACCAGCTGCAGCAGTTCCTCGTAGCGTGGCTCGACCACGGAGGCGAGCGTCTGGCGCGACAGCCGGCGCGCGGCGCGATCGCCAACTCCGGGGACCTCGATGGTCTCGCCCGGGTCGGCCAGCGTGCGCAGCGCACAGGCGTACTTGATCTTGAGTTCGTCGGCGTACTGGGTCGGCGTGCGCAGGGCGACCGCGATGTCGTTGGTCACCTGATCCCCGGCAATCGGGATCACCGCGGTGTGCATGATCGCGCCGTGGGCGAACACCGCGATGTCGGTGGTCCCGCCGCCAATGTCCACCAGGCAGACACCCAGGTCCTTCTCGTCCTCGCTGAGCACCGAATAGCTGGAGGCGAGCTGTTCGAGGATGATGTCGTCCACCCGCAGCCCGCAGCGCTCCACGCACTTGACGATGTTCTGCGCCGCGGACACCGCGCCGGTGACCAGGTGCACCTTGGCCTCCAGCCGCACCCCGGACATCCCGATCGGCTCGCGGATGCCCTCCTGCTCGTCAATGATGTATTCCTGCGGCAGCACATGGAGGATGCGCTGGTCGGCCGGGATCGCGATCGCGCGGGCGGCATCGATCACCCGGTCGACGTCGCCCGCGACCACCTCACCGTCCTTGATCGCCACCACGCCGGTGGAGTTGTAGCTCTTGATGTGGGAGCCGGCGATCCCGGTGTAGACCGAGTGGATCTCGCAGCCGGCCATCAGCTCGGCCTCCTCGACCGCGCGCTGGATCGACTGGACGGTGGACTCGATGTTCACGACCACGCCCTTCTTCAGCCCGCGCGAGGGCGAGGAGCCGATGCCGATGATCTCGATCTCGCCCTCGTCGGTCAGCTCGCCGACGATCGCCTCGATCTTCGAGGTGCCGACATCCAGGCCAACGATCAGTCCGGGTTCCGACTTCTTTGCCATCATCTTTCTGCGTCCTGTCGTTCGTGTCATCGGGCGTTGCCGTCGTTGTTGTCCGCTTCCTCGGCCCAGGCCACGGCCAGCCCGTGCGGATAGCGCAGGTCGACCCGCGCAATCGGGGCATCCTCGCGCGCCCGCAGCGCCGGCGCCGCGCGCACCAGCTGGCCCAGCCGGTTCAGATTCACGTCGCGGCCCATCAGGACCTCGGCGCCATCGGCGAGGTGGATGGTCCAGTCATGCCGCTTGCCCTCGTGTACGCCCACTACCTCGAACCCGGCGTCGGCCAGGCGCGCGGAGACCTCCAGGTAGCGGTGCATCAGCACCACCTGGCGGCCATCCTCACCGGCCAGCGCCGGCAGGAAATCCCATTCGGCCAGGTCCACCGGCCCGAACAGACGCCCGTGACGGTCGACCAGGTGGTCATCACCCCACTGGGCCACCGGGACCGGCTCGGTCACGTGGATTTCCAGGGTGTCGGGCCAGCGCCGACGCAGTTGCACCGCATCCACCCAGGGCATGGCCTGCAGCTCCTCGCGCAGCACCTCGAGGTCCGTACCCACGAATCCCGGCGCATGCGCCCGCACCCGTTCGAGGATCGCGTCCGTGTCGGCATGGCGCGGCTCACCGGTAATCTGGATGGAGCCAATCGGCAGGTGCTGATCCGGGTCGAAGTGCAGCCACAGGCTGAGGCCCAGCACCAGCGCCCCGGCCAGCCCCATGCCGGCGAGCAGGCGCAGCCCCGGCCCGGTCATGGCCTGCAGACGCGACGGACCGGCCGGCCGCCGCGCGGGTCGCGTTGTACGTCGCGCGCTCAACGCAGCCCTCCGCATTCAAAGCTGGAATCGAGGATGCGCAGGCACAGCTCGTCGAAGTCGATGCCCGCCTGCGCGGCAGCCTTGGGAACCAGCGAATGGTCGGTCATGCCGGGGATGGTGTTGACCTCGATCAGGAAGTTCTCGCCGTGTTCGTCCTGCAGAATGTCCACCCGGCCCCAGCCGCAGCCCTCGAGGGCAGCAAAGGCGGCGATCGCCAGCGACTGCAGCTCCAGCTGGGCGCTGCGCGACAGGTCCGGCGGCGGGCACAGGTAACCGGTATCGTCCGCCTCGTACTTCGCGTGGTAGTCGTAGAATCCGGTCGCCGCGCGAATCTCGATCACCGGGAGCGGCTCGTTGCCGAGCACGGCGACGGTGAATTCGCGACCGGTGATCCACTGCTCGGCGAACACCTGGCCCGGCTGCACGCGCGCGGCCTCGAACGCAGCCGGCAGGTCCTCGGCGCGATCGACCCGGGTGATGCCCAGGCTGGAGCCACCGCGCGCGGGCTTGACGATCAGCGGCAGGCCGAGGGCATCGGCCACCGCCTCCGGATCGAAGCCCGGCGTCAGCAGGCGATACGGCGCGCTCGGCAGGTTCGTGCCTGCCCAGAGGCGCTTGCAGGCCAGCTTGTCCATGCCCAGCGCCGAGCCGAGCACGCCGGTCCCGGTGTAGGGCATGCCGGCCATGTCGAGGCAGCCCTGCAGCGTCCCGTCCTCGCCGCACTCGCCATGCAGCGCGATAAACACCCGGTCGTAGCCCTCCAGCGCCATGCAGCGTGCCGTCTCGCGAGTGAGATCGACGGCATGGGCATCGACGCCCTGGCGACGCAACGCGGCCAACACGGCATTGCCGCTATTGAGCGAGACGTCCCGCTCGCCGGACCAGCCGCCCATCAGGACCGCCACGCGCCCATATTCTTCCGGTTTGCGCCTGCTCATTGCCTTCCCTCGGTTGTCTCGTCCATGGGACCCGGTCGACCCAGCAGCCGCACCTCGGGCTCCAGGCGCACGCCAAAGTGCCGCTCGACCTCCCTTTGGGCATGGCGTAGCAGCCACTCGATGTCGGCGGCCTGCGCCGAGCCATCGTGGGTAATGAAGTTCGCGTGCTTGGGGGATATCTCCGCGCCGCCGTGGCGCAGACCCTTTAGTCCCGCCGCCTCGATCAGGCGCGCGGCATGATCGCCGGGCGGGTTGCGGAACACCGATCCGCACGACGGCAGGCCCAGCGGCTGCTTGCGCGAACGCTCGCGCAGGAGCTCCTTGATACGCGCCGTGCCAGCAGCCGGATCGCCCGGCTCCAGTTGCAGCACGCAGCCGGTGAACCACTCGTCGGGGCCCTCGACGCTGCGATAGCCGATGCGGTACTCGCCCGGCTCGCGCTGGTGCTCCTGTCCGTCGGCATCCACGGTGGATACCAACTCGACCAGCGGCCAGATCTCGCCGCCCCAGGCCCCCGCGTTCATGCGCAAGGCACCACCCAGGGTGCCCGGAATGCCGGCCAGGAACTCGCCGCCCACCAGTCCCTGGCGCGCACAGAAACGGGCGGCCTGGGCGCAGGCAAGCCCCGCTCCGAGCCGCACGCGGTTGCCCTCCAGGCGCTCGCGCTCGTTGAGCACGCCGGACAGGTGGACCACCAGCCCATCGATGCCGCCATCGCGGATCAGTACATTGCTGCCCAGCCCCAGGAAGGTCACCGGCATCGCGGGGGCATAACGGGCGTGATCCGCCAGCGCCGACACGAGATCGGCCCGGTCCACCGGCCGGAACAGCCAGTCGGCCGGACCGCCCACACGCCAGGAGGTCAGCCCCGCCAGCGGGGCATCGGGCCGTACCTCGCCCCGAGGGGCGTGGGCGAACGGGCCATTCATGGGTTCCACCGCGCGTGCCGCCATCATGCCGTCCCCCCTGGGCGCTTCGTCGCCCCCAGCTGGTCCGGCAACAGGCTGACCAGCCGGCCGATATCGCCAGCCCCCTGGGTGATCACAACGTCGTTCGGCTTCAGCATCCCGGACAGGACCTCGGCGACGTCGGCCGCATGCTCGACGAACACCGGCTCGACCTGCCCGCGCAGACGGATCGCGCGGGCAAGGCTGCGGCCATCGGCGCTGGGGATCGGCTCCTCGCCGGCGGGGTAGACCTCCAGCAGGATCAGCACATCGGTCTCCGACAAGGCCTCGGCAAAGTCCTCGAACAGGTCGCGGGTGCGCGTGTAACGGTGGGGCTGGAACACGGTGATGCGCCGCCGATCGGGCCAGGCGTCGCGCGCCGCGGCCTGGGTCGCCTCGATCTCGCGCGGGTGATGGCCGTAGTCGTCGACCAGGGTCAGCGGGCCCTGCGCGGTCTCGAGCGCCTGCACCTGGAAGCGCCGCCCGATCCCCTGGAAGCGCTCGAGCGCTGCCTGGATCGCCTCGGGGGCGACCTCCAGTTCATGAGCGACGGCCGCCGCGGCCAGGGCGTTGAGCACGTTGTGCCGCCCGGGCAGATTCAGGGTGACCGGGAACGCGGCCTGCCCCGGCAGCTTCAGGTCGAAGAACATACGCACGCCTTCCTGGCGCACGTTCAGGGCGCGCACATCGGCTTCCGCCTCGATGCCGTAGGTGAGGCGCGGGCGCTCCAGTTCTGGATAGAGGTCGCGCACCTGCGGGTCGTCCGCGCACAGCACGGCGATGCCGTAGAACGGCAGGTGGTGCAGGAACTCCAGGAAGGTCGCGCGCAGATTGCCGAAGTCGTTGCCATAGGTGCCGAGGTGGTCGGCATCGATATTGGTCACGATGCTGATCATCGGCTGCAGGTGCAGGAACGAGGCGTCGCTCTCGTCGGCCTCGGCCACCAGATAGTCGCCCGCCCCCAGATTCGAGTGACTGGCCGTGCTGTTCAGACGCCCGCCGATCACGAAGGTGGGGTCCATGCCGGCCTCGGCGAGCACGCTGGCCACCAGGCTGGTCGTGGTCGTCTTGCCGTGAGTCCCGGCCACGGCGATGCCGTAGCGAAAGCGCATCAGCTCCGCGAGCATCTCCGCGCGCCGCACGATCGGAATCCCGCGGCGGCGGGCCGCCTGCACCTCGGGGTTGGAGGGGTCGATCGCGCTGGAGACGACCAGCACATCGGCCTCGGCGACGTTCTCTTCGGTATGCGCGGGGGCCACCGGAATCCCCATCCCGGTCAGACGCGCGACCATCGCCGACTGCCCGAGATCCGATCCGGAGACCTCGTAGCCCAGCTGATGCAGGACCTCGGCGATCCCGCTCATGCCGGAACCACCGATCCCGACGCAATGAATACGGCGGATGCGGCGCATCGCGTGGCGTGGCAGGCGCGGGGCGTTCATGAGTTCTTCCTCCCGCGCCGGGCATTGGCCATCTCCAGGCAGGCCTCGGCCAGACGCTCGGCAGTGTCAGGGCAGGCCTGTTCGCGAGCCAGGCGCGCACGCTCGCGCAGGGCCTCGCGCCCCAGCGGGCGTACGATCTCGGCAACCCGCTCGGCGCTCAGATCGGCATCCGCCAGGCACCAGGCCGCACCCGCCTCGACGAGGGCGCGGGCATTCGCGGTCTGGTGATCGTCGACCGCATGCGGATAGGGCACGAACAGGGCCGGCACGCCAGCCGCCGCAATCTCGGCCACGGTCAGCGCGCCGGCCCGGCAGATCACCAGATCCGCCCAGCCATAGGCCTCGGCCATGTCCTCGATGAACGGGGTCACTTCGTATTCCAGCGCGGTCTCGGCATAGGCGGCGCGCGCCTCGTCCAGCGTGCGCTCCCCGGCCTGGTGACGAATCACCATCGGCTGCGCGTCGCGGGTCTGCTCGAGCCCCGCCGGCACGATGCGGTTCAGCGAGCGCGCCCCAAGGCTGCCCCCCAGCACCAGCACCCGCAGCGGGCCCGAGCGCTCGTCGAAGCGCTGTTCCGGCTCCGGCAACGCGGCGATCTCCGCGCGAACCGGATTGCCCACCACCGTCACGGTGTGACGCTCCGGGAAGGCATGATCGAAGCCCGCATAGACGCGGTCCGCGATGCGCGCCAGCCAGCGGTTGGTGAGACCGGCGACCGCGTTCTGCTCGTGGATCGCCAGCGGGCGCCCCAACGCGGCGGCCATCAGCCCGCCGGGGCCGGCCGCAAATCCGCCAAAACCGATCACGGCGGCCGGACGCAACCGGGTAATCAGGGCCAGTGCCGCCCACAACGAGATCCCGAGACGCCAGGGCGCCAGCAACAGCCCCATCAGGCCCTTGCCGCGCACCCCGCTGATCGGAAGGGTGTGCAGCTCGATCCCCGCCGCGGGCACCAGGCGCGTCTCGATCCCGCGGGCGCTACCCAGCCAGAGGACCTCGACGCCACGGTCACGCAGGGCCTCGGCGACCGCCAGCCCCGGGAAGACGTGCCCGCCGGTACCGCCGGCCATAATCAGGATGCGCAGGGGATTGTTCATGCCTGCCCCCTCTTGCGCCGCGGCGAGGTCGACTGGCGCGGGGCCGGGATCTGCGCCTCGCGATAGACCCGCATGACCAGACCGATCGCCATCAGCGTGACAATCAACGAACTGCCGCCGTAGCTGAGAAAAGGCAGCGTCATGCCCTTGGTCGGCAGCAACCCCATGTTCACCGCGAGATTGAGCGCGCTCTGCAGTGCCAGCCAGATCGCGACGCCGAAGGCGAGGTGCGAACCGAATGCATGCCCGGCGCGCTCCGCCCAGAGTCCGATCTTCACGCAGCGCCAGACCACGACCGCAAACAGCGCGATCAGGGCGAGCACACCGATAAAGCCAAACTCCTCGGCGAAGACCGCGAACAGGAAGTCGTTATGGGCCTCCGGCAGATAGAACAGCTTCTGCACGCTGTTGCCCAGACCGGTGCCGAACCAGCCACCGGATCCGATCGCGATCAGCGACTGGGTCAGCTGGAAGCCAGTCGCGAACGGGTCCTGCCAGGGGTCGAGGAATGCGGTCAGGCGCGCGACCCGGTAGGGCGCAGCCACGGCCACGAAGGCCATACCCACCGCAATGGTCGCGCCGAGCGCAGCGAACTGCCAGAGCTTGGCGCCGGCCAGAAACAGCATGCCCATGCCGATCGCCAGCATGATGGCCGCGCCACCGAAGTCGGGCTGCAGCAGCAGGAGTACCGTCCCGAAGCCCAGCACCACGAGTGGGCGGACGAACCCCCGCAGGTGCAGCCGCAATGCCGAGTAGTGGCGCACGATGTAGCCGGCCAGGTACATGACCACCAGCAGCTTCACCGGCTCGGCGACCTGGAGGTTGAACATGCCGATCGGGATCCAGCGAGTCGCGCCGTTCACGGTTCGGCCCACGCCCGGGAGCAGCACCGCAATCAGCAGCACCATCACCAGGATCAGCAGCCAGGGACCGGCACGCTCCCAGCGCTCCAGCGGGATCGTCCACATCACGGTCGCCAGCGCCAGACCGATGGCGGCGAACAGGACCTGGCGCTGGAAGAAGTGCCAGGTGTTGCCATAGTAACGCTCACCCAGGTCCATCGAGGCCGAGGCCACCATGATCAGCCCGAGCCCCAGCAGCAACGCGGCCGCGGCCAGCAGCGGCAGATCCACGCTGTTGCGCAGCCCATCGAGCGAGTCGCGCGAGGGCAGGCCGACGGGCAGCGATCCGGTACTCATGCCGCTCGCTCCCGCACGGCCCGCGCGAAGTCGTCGCCGCGAGCCTGGTAGTTCTCGTACATGTCGAGGCTCGCGCAGCCCGGCGACAGCAGCACGGTGTCGCCGGGCTGCGCCCAGGCCGCGGCCTGCGCCACGGCGGCGGTCATGTCGTCCACCCGCTGGACCGGCACCACCGAGGCCAGGGCCCGGGCAATCAGCGGGGCATCCTCGCCGAGCAGCACCACACCCCGGACCTTGCCGGGCACGTAGTCCGCCAGCGGCGAGAAGTCCTGTCCCTTGCCCTGGCCGCCGGCGATCAGCACCAGGGGCCCCGGCGTACCCCGCAGCGCAGCCAGGGTCGCGCCCACGTTGGTGCCCTTGGAATCGTTGATGTAGTCGACCTCGGCTACCCGCGCGATCCACTGCGAACGGTGCGGCAGGCCCGCGAAGTCGGCCAGCGCAGCCAGCGCCTCGCTGCGCGCCTGGGGCGATTCCAGCCACGGCCAGGCCAGCGCCAGAGCGGCCAGGGCATTGGCCCAGTTGTGCTGCCCGCGCAGACGCAGGCGCGCGGTGGACAGCAGCCGTTCCTCCCCACGCACCAGGTCCGGCTCCGCCTCGCCCGTGGTCACGCCAAAGTCGGTCGCGGCCAGCGGGGCATCCAGCCCGAACGAGACCACGCGCAGACCGGCCGGCAGAGGAAGCTCGCGCAGCCAGGGATCGTCGCGGTTGAGCACGCCGCGGGCGGCGCGGTCGAGGATGCGGGCCTTGGCCTGGATGTACGCGGCAAGATCCGGATAGCGATCCATGTGGTCGGGCGAGATGTTCAGGATCGCGGCCCCGTCCGGCTTCAGCTGCTCGCTGCGTTCGAGCTGGAAGCTCGACAGCTCCAGCACATAGACCTCCACCGCCGGGTCCAGGAGATCCAGCGCCGGAGTGCCAAAATTGCCGCCGATCGCGACCTTGCGACCTGCGGCCGTCAGGATCTCGCCCACCAGGGCGGTGACCGTGCTCTTGCCGTTAGAGCCGGTGATCGCAATGACCGGGGCCTGCGCCACAGCAGCGAACAGGTCGATATCGCCGGTAATCACCGCGCCGGCGGCCCGGGCCTGTTCGACGGCCGGGTGTTCCAGCGAGACCCCCGGCGAGACGATCAGGCGGGCGTAGGCGGCGGTATCGAGACCATCCAGCGGTCCGGCCCAGGCCTCGGCCAGCCACGCAGCGTCGGCCCCGGCCGCCAGCGCCGGCGGCTCGCGGCGCGTGTCGGTGATCGCAAAGGTCTCGCCACGCGCACGCAGGAAACGGGCGACGGACTGCCCCGTCGCCCCGGTTCCCACGATCAGATTGTGCGGCTGTGGCTTCGACATGGCGTCAGCGGATCTTCAGGGTCGCAAGACCGATCAGGACGAACACAACGGTCAGAATCCAGAAGCGCACGATCACGCGCGGCTCTGGCCAGCCCTTGAGTTCGAAGTGGTGATGCAGCGGCGCCATGCGGAAGATGCGCCGTCCAGTGAGCTTGAACGAGGCGACCTGCAGCATCACCGACAGCGTCTCCAGCACGAAGATGCCGCCCATGATCAGAAGCACGATCTCCTGGCGGGTCAGGATCGCCATCATGCCCAGGGCCGCGCCCAGGGCCAGGGCCCCGACATCGCCCATGAAGACCTGGGCGGGATAGGCGTTGAACCACAGAAAACCGAGTCCGGCGCCGACCAGCGCGGCGGCGAAGACGCCGACCTCGCCCACCCCCGGCACCGCGGGGATCTGCAGGTAATCCGCGAAGACCGCGTGGCCGGCCGCATAGGCGAATACCCCGAGGGCTCCGGCCACCAGCACCGCCGGCATAATCGCCAGGCCGTCGAGTCCGTCGGTCAGGTTGACCGCGTTGGAGGACCCGACCACGACCAGCCAGACCAGCGGGATGAACAGCCAGCCGAGGTGCAGTTCGAAATCCTTGAAAATCGGGAGATAGAAGCTCGTCTCCACCGGGCTCTGCGCGGTGGCCATGATCACCCCGGCGGCGATCAGCGCGAACAGCGTCTGCCACAGGAGCTTGGCCTTGGCCGAGAGCCCCTTGCTGTTGCCGTAGCGCAGCTTCAGATAGTCATCCCAGCCGCCGACTGCACCAAAGGCCAGCGTGGTCAACAGCACAATCCAGACGAAGCGGTTCGTCAGGTCGCTCCACAGCAGCGTGGCGACCGCCACCGCCACCAGGATCAGCGCCCCGCCCATGGTCGGAGTACCCGCCTTGCTCAGATGCGACTCGGGCCCGTCGTCCCGGACCTGCTGGCCGACGTTGCCAACCGTCAGCCGACGGATCATCGCCGGGCCAATTAGCAGCGCAATCGCCAGCGCGGTGACCACGCCCAGAATCGCGCGCAGCGTCAGGTACTGAAAGACCGTGAAGCCGCTATAGAACTGCGTGAGATACTCAGTCAGCGCGTACAGCATTCGCAGCCCCCCGCGCCGACGGGGCCATCTCCAGCCCTTCGATGATTCGCTCCATGTGCTGGCTGCGCGAGCCCTTGATCAGGACCGTGGTCTCGTCCTCCAGCAGCGCTTCCAGGCGCGTCCGCAGGGCGTCATGGTCGGCAAACCACTCGCCGCCCTCGCCAAAGGCCTCGGCGCTGTCGCGCGCGGCCTCGCCCAGGGCCAGGCAGTAGTCCACACCCATCGCGCGGGCCAGCGCCCCGGTCTCACGGTGCAGCACCGGAGTCTCGGCGCCCAGCTCCCCCATCGCACCCAGTACGAGGATGCGCCGGCCGGGCATCGCGGCCAGCACCTCGAGCCCCGCGCGCAGCGAGTCGGGATTGGCGTTGTAGGTGTCGTCCCAGAGGCGGGCACCGCTGACATGCCAGAGCTCCTGCAGACGCCCCTGCACCGGCGTCCAGCGCGCCAGCCCGTTGGCAATCGCGTCGATCGCCACCCCGACCGCATTGGCCGCAGCGGCCGCTGCGATTGCATTGGCGGCGACATGGCGCCCCGGACTGGCCAGACGCAGGTCTCGACCGGCACCCAGAATGGTCAGCCGAAGGCAGTCGGGAGCCTGCCACATGCCCTCGATCTCGCCGCCCCCCTCCAGGGAAAAGCGCTGGCAATGGTGGTGCTCATTGAGCGACAGCCAGTAGTCCGCGAATGGATCGTCCAGATTGACTACCGCCGTCCCACCCTGCGGTGGCAGACCGGAATAGATCTCGGCCTTGGCGTGGGCCACGCCCTCGAGACTCCCAAAGCCTTCCAGATGGGCGCGGCCGGCATTGGTGATCATTGCGACCATCGGTTCGGTCCAGCGCGCCATGCGGGCAATTTCGCCAGCATGGTTGGCGCCCATCTCGATCACCGCGTAATCGGTGTCCTCGGGCATGGCCAGCAGCGTCAGCGGCACGCCGATCTCGTTATTCAGGTTGCCCTGGGTGGCATGCACCGAGCCCACGCCCTCGAGGATGCAGCGCAGCATCTCCTTGGTCGTGGTCTTGCCGTTGGAGCCGGTCAGCGCGATCACCCGCGCCCGGCTGCGGCGGCGCCAGTGCTGGGCCAGCCGGCCCAGGGCCTCGCCGGTATCGGCCACGACCACCTGCGGGTGCGGGACATCCAGCACGCGCTCCACCAGCAGCACAGCGGCCGGCAGGTCGGCGGCGACATGCTCGTGGCCATCAAAACGGGGACCGCGCAGGGCCACGAACAGACCCCCCTCGAGCGGGTGCCGGGTATCGGTGAACACCCCCTCGAAGGCCTGCTGGCCATCTCCGTTTTCCAGACGGCCGCGCACGGCGTCCGCCAGTTCCTGTCCGGTCATCCGGATCATTGGATACCCCCCCCACTGTCTCCCGCATTCGTCCGAGCGGCGAGCTCGCGCGCCAGCTCGCGATCACTGAACGGATAAAACTGCGTACCCACCTGCTGAGTGGTCTCGTGCCCCTTGCCCGCCAGCAGGATGACGTCGCCCGGGCCCGCCTCGGCCACCGCCGCGCGCACCGCCGCCTCGCGATCGCCCAGCTCGCGGCAGGCCTCGGGCCGGTCACAGCCGGCGAGTACGGCGGCGCGGATCGCGGCCGGGTCTTCGGAACGCGGGTTGTCGTCCGTCACGATCACCTGGTCGGCGCGCGCACTGGCGGCCCGCCCCATGGCCGGACGCTTGGTGACATCGCGATCCCCGCCGCAGCCAAAGACCACGATCAGACGGCCGGCAGTGTGCGGCCGCAGGGCATCCAGCGCCGCAGCCAGGGCCTGTTCGGTATGCGCATAGTCCACGACCAGCAATGCCCCACTGGGCAGCTCGAAGCGCTCCATGCGCCCCGGGACACCGCGCAGACGCGACACCGCATCGACGGCGGCCTGCCAGGAATGACCCAGCGCCCGCAGGGCGGCGAGCGTCGCCAGCAGATTGCCGACCTGGAACAGCCCGAACAGGGCCGCCTGCACCGGCCAGGCCTCGCCGGCCGCCTCCAGCGTGAAGCGAATGCCGTCGGAGCCTGCCTGGACCTCCCGCGCGACCAGGTCGGCGGAGGCCCCGACGGCGCTGTAGGTGAGGATGTGTTCAGCCGTGGTTTCACGGATCAGGCGCTGCCCGAGGGCGTCGTCGGCATTGAGCACCGCAGTCTCCAACCCCGGCCAGGCGAACAGCCGCGCCTTGGCGTCGGCATAGGCCTGCTGGCTGCCATGAAAATCCAGATGGTCCGAACCCAGCCGGGTCAGCACGGCGACGCGCACTGGCAACCCGGCCATGCGCCCCTGTTCAAGGCCGTGGGACGAGGCCTCGATCGAGAGCGCGCGGCAGCCGTCGGCGGCCAGCTGCGCCAGGTGCCGGTGCAGGTCAATCACACCCGGAGTGGTATGACCACAGTCTTCCAGTGCTCCGAGGCGCCCCACACCGAGCGTCCCGACGACCCCCGTGGGGGCACCGAGCTGCTCCAGGGCGCCAGCGAGCAACTGGCTGACCGAGGTCTTGCCATCGGTACCGGTCACCGCGACGACGGGATAATCGGTCGGCCAGGCACCCCACAGGGCGTCACAGATCGCCGGCAACGCGGCGCGCAGACCCGGGAGATGCAGCACCGGGATGCTCAGGGCCGGCGCCGCCTCGGCCTCGTCCCACAGGATGGCCACAGCCCCCTGCTCGGCCGCGGCCCGCGCATGGGCAAGGCCGTGCCCCTGGGTGCCGCGCAGGGCCACGAAGACGGCACCCGGGGTCACCCGGCGGCTGTCCTGGGCGAGGTCGGTTACACGCTGCCCGGCGACCTCGAGCGGCAGCGCTGGCGCCCCGGCGGGCCACAGGCTGCCCAGTGTCGCGACGTTCTGGACCGTATTCGCCGCCATCATGTCGAGCCCTCGCGTTCGGCGGCGAACTGCATGGGGATCTCCGGCATCGCGTCCGGGCGCACGTTGAACATCCGCAGCGCCGAGCCGATCACGTTGCGGAATACCGGCGCCGCCACGGCGCCGCCGAAGTAGGTGCCAGCATTGGGTTCGTCGATCACCACGGCCATCACGAATCGCGGATCCGAGGCCGGGGCCAGGCCCACGAAGCTGGAGATGTAGCGGTCCTCGGTGTAGCCACCGGGGCCGCTCTTGCGGCTGGTACCGGTCTTGCCCGCGATGCGGTAGCCGTCGATCGCGGCCTGACGGGCGGTTCCCTCGGAGCCGATCGTGTGTTCCATCATCGCGAGCACACGCTGGGCGGTTTCCGGGGACATCACACCCGCCGGTTCGCGCAGGTCGTCGGCGGTCTGCACCAGCCGCACCGGGATGCGCTGACCGTCGTTGGCAAACGCGGTATAGGCCGCGGCCATCTGCAGCGGGGTAATGGAGAGGCCGTAGCCATACCCCATCGTGGCCTGTTCGACCTCGCGCCAGGTCGGGAAGTCGCGCAGGCGGCCGCTCACCTCGCCCGGGAAGTGGGTCCCGGTCGACTGGCCGAACCCGGCCTGGTGCAGCACTTGCCAGAACCGGTCCGGCGGCATGTCCAGTGCCAGCTTGGTGGCGCCGACATTGCTGGAGCGCGCGATCAGGGTGGTCAGGTCGATCACGCCATAGTCTCGAAAGTCGCGCACGGTCAGCCGCCCGACACGCATGGTCCCGGGACGGGTGTCCAGGGTCACATTGGGGTCGATGATGCCGGCATCCAGGGCCGCCGCAACGGTGAAGGGCTTGATGACGGAACCCGGCTCCATGCTGTCGGTCAGGGACCGGTTGCGCGCGAGCTCCGAGCGGATCGAACCGCGATTGTTCGGGTTGAAACTCGGCTGATTGACCATCGCCAGGACATCACCCGTACGGGCGTCCAGCAGCACGGCCGACCCGCCCTGGGCATCGTGCTCCGCCACCGCGGCCTTCAGCTCACGGTAGGCCAGATACTGCAGGCGCTGATCGATGGTCAGGCGCAGCGTGCGGCCGTCGCGGGCGGGGCGGATACTGGCCACATCGCGGATCGTGCGTCCGTGGCGGTCGCGCAACACCCGCTTGGCACCCGGCGCGCCCGACAGCCAGTCGTTGAACGCAAGCTCGACGCCCTCCTGCCCGCGATCGTCGATATCGGTGTAGCCGAGGATGTGCGAGGTCGTCTCGCCATGCGGGTAGTAGCGCCGGAACTCACGCGTGAGGCCAAGCCCCTGGATGCGCAGGGCGGTCACCTGCTCCGCCTGGGCCGGCAGCATATGCCGACGCAGGTACATGAACTCCCGGCCGGCGCGCGACTCGATGCGCTCGGCCAGCCAGTCGGCATCGACCTGGAGCGCCTCGGCCAGTTCCGGCCAGCGATCGCGTTGCTCCAGCAAGTCCTTCGGGTTCGCCCAGGCGGTCTGCACCGGGGCGGAGATCGCCAGCGGCTCGCCGTTGCGATCCGTGACCATGCCGCGATGGGCCGATTCGGTCAGCGTGCGTACCTGGCGCTGCTCGCCCTGCTGCGTCAGGAAATCGCGGCTGAGCACCTGCAGATCGATCGCGCGCAGCACCAAAGCCACAAGCACCAGCGCGGAGACCACCAGCAGCACCTTCAGGCGGCCATGGCTGACCTGGCGCTTCAGCGCTCCCATGTGCGCCCCCCGATCACCACGATGCGATCCGGCTCGGGCTTGATCATGCCCAGTTCCTCGAGCGCCTGCTGCTCGATACGGCCCTGCGTCGCCCAGGTCGACTGTTCGATCTGCAGCTGCGTCCACTCCAGGTTCAGCGCGTCGCGCTCCGAAAGCTCCGACTGATGCGCGATAAAGGCCTGGCGTGCCTCGTGCTTGGCCGCCACCACACCGACGGCGGAGGCAAAGACCCCGGTCGCCAGAATGATCAGGATGAAGCCGCGAAAGACCATCAGGTGCGCTCCCCCACACGCAGCACCGCCGAGCGTGCGCGCGGGTTGCGGCGCTGCTCTTCGGCGTCGGCACGCACGGGCTTGCCGATCGGGCGCCACGGGCGCTCGGGTGTTTCGGGCATCACCGGCAGCCCGCGCGGCAGGCGCGAGTCCGGGCGCGGCCCACGCAGCGCCTGCTTGACCATGCGGTCCTCAAGCGAATGAAAGCTGATCACCACCATCCGCGCACCCGGGTGCAGGACCTCCGGGATCGTCTCGAGCCACTGCTCCAGCTCCTCAAGCTCCCGGTTCACATAGATGCGCAGGGCCTGAAAGGTGCGCGTGGCCGGGTGCTTGCCCGGCTCGCGCCCGGGGACCGCGCGGCGCACGATCTCGGCCAGCTGCGCAGTCCGCGTAATCGGGGCCTCGGCGCGCGCCGCAACGATCGCACGGGCGACGCGGCGGGAATGGCGTTCCTCGCCGTAGTGGTAGATCACATCCGCGATCTCGTCCTGCTCCGCGCGGGCCAGCCAGTCCGCCGCACTCTCGCCCTGCGTGGGGTCCATGCGCATGTCCAGTGGACCGTCGTGCTGGAAGCTGAAACCACGCTCGGGGGTGTCCAGCTGCGGGGAGGAGACCCCCAGATCCAGGAATACGCCATCCGGCGCACGATCAGGGAAGCGCCGACGCAGGGTATCGGCCATTGCCGAGAACGGCCCCGGCTCGAAGGAGAAGCGTGGATCGTCCGCAAACGAAGAGGCGGCCGCAGCCGCCTCGGGGTCCCGGTCCATCGCCAGCAGGCTTCCGCCGGCGCCGAGGCGATCGAGAATCGCGCGGCTGTGCCCGCCGCGCCCGAAGGTCCCATCCACATAGAACCCGTCAGCGCGCACGGCCAGCCCCTCCAGCACCGCGTCGCGCAGCACCGGGATATGAGCGACGGTTTCCGTCATGGTCACAACGCAATGGACTCGAGCGCGTCGTCATCCACGTCACCCCCCAGCGCCTGCTCGCAACGGGCATCCCAGCAATCGGCGTCCCAGATCTCGAACTTGTTGCCCTGCCCCAGCAGCACCGCGCGCTTGTCCAGGCTGGCGTACTGGCGCAGCGGCGTCGGCAGCAGGAGACGGCCACTACCGTCCAGCTCGCACTCGGTCGCATGACCGACCAGGAGTCGCTGCAGGTTGCGGACCTTCGGATTCATGTTGGGGCGGGACATCAGACTTTGCTCGATGCGCTCCCACTCGGGGAACGGGTACAGGAGCAGGCACCGGTCGGGGTCTACGGTAATCACCAGCTGGCCGCCACAGGATGCCGCCAGCGTATCGCGATAGCGCGCGGGCATGGCCAGGCGACCCTTGGCATCCAGATTGAGTTGGCTTACGCCTCGAAACATGGCCGGTACCGGTTGCGGTGGTCACCCACCTTTCCCCACCTTTTCCCACTTTTCGACACTATAGGTACGGCTATCTCCAGGAGTCAAGAAAATTGACCCGAAAGAACCAAAAATAAGCGTTGAATCACAGAGACTTAGCGAACACCTGCCCAGCGACGGTGCAGCCAGAAAATAAGACCCCAAAAGCCGCGTCTTGAGGGCCACACTTAAGAAACTACTTCACTATTTTTCGACAGGAACCGCCGACACGGCGAGTCACAGGCTCGGGGATGGGGCCGCAAAGGTGGGAAAAAGTGGGAGCCGGCCGTAAGCCGGGTTCTGTCGTGGACAGTCATTCATCTGGGACGTCCGTCACCGGACGCCTCTAGCAGCCTACCCGGGTGCGATGCGGGCCACACCATGCACCCCTATTTGGCCTTGCTCCGGACGGGGTTTACCCTGCCACGGACTGTTACCAGCCGTGCGGTGCGCTCTTACCGCACCTTTTCACCCTTACCTGTGCCCGAAGGCCATCGGCGGTGTATTTTCTGCGGCACTTTCCGTCGGCTCGCGCCGCCCAGGCGTTACCTGGCGTCCTGCCCTGTGGAGCCCGGACTTTCCTCCGCATCCAGTGGATACAGCGACTGCCAGGCCAGCTCCCGCGCTCCTTTTACGCCCGCACCCGCAACAACGCAAGGAAAAACCCCATCAACCCTCGTCCTTCAGACGCAGGGCGCGGGCATAGACACGGTTGCGCGGCACTCCGGTGGCATCGGCAAGGACCCGCACCGCTCGTTTCAATGGGAGCTCCCCCAGCAAGGCCCCGAGCAGGCGCTCATGTTCGTCAGCCAGCGGGGTATCCTCGGACTCCGGATCGGCCGCCTGCGGAGCCGGCGCGAGGATCAACACGAACTCCCCCCTCAGACGATTGGCATCAGCATCGAGCCAGGCCGGGAGCTCGCCCGCAACACCTCTATAGTGTTCCTCGAACTGCTTGGTCAGCTCGCGCCCCAGGAACACCAGCCGCTCCGGTTCCAGTGCGGCCAGATCGTCGGCAGCGGCACGTACGCGATGCGACGACTCGAACAGGATCGTCGTCACCGGCTGCGCCAGCAAAGCCTCCAGCCGGCGACGGCGGGCCCCACCGGCATGCGGCAGGAAACCCTCGAAGCAGAAACGATCGGACGGCAGGCCAGCGACGGCCAGCGCGGCAAGCGGCGCGCTGGCACCAGGCACCGCACGCACCGGCAGCCCTGCCTCGGCGGCCGCTCGTACCAGACGGTACCCCGGGTCGGATACCAGCGGCGTACCGGCATCCGAGATCAACGCGAGATCGTCGCCTGCCTCCAGCGCAGACAATAAAGAGGGGATGCGCTCGCGCTCGTTATGCTCATGGAGGCTGACCAGGGGCGTCTGCACACCCAGGTGCGCGAGCAACCCGCCGCTGTGTCGCGTATCCTCCGCAGCGATACGCGAAACGCGCGCCAGCACGTCACGGGCACGCGGACTGAGATCGGCCAGATTGCCGATCGGCGTGGCAACCACCCATAACGTGCCGCAATTCGTTGACACAACCTGATGCGCTTTCAATACTGACTCCCCAATACGCTGAGCATCCCGCTATCGTGAACCTATACCTCTCTCCAGCCGCCGGGGGGCGCTACCGGGGCCGCCTGGCCCTGAGCCTGCTCGCCGGCGCAATCCTCGCCGGCTGCGCGACGCCGCGCCCGGACCCCACCCCCACCCCGGAACCGGAGGAAGAACGACCCGAGGTCGTTGACCTGCCGGCCGAGCAACAGGCGCCGATCCTGATCAGCGAGGCCTGGGCGGACCCGCAGCCGGACAACGTGCGCGCAGCGATCGACGCGGTCCTGAGACTGGACGAGCCGGACGGCGACCTGGTCGACCGCGCGGACGCGCTGTGGCGCGACCTGGATGCCCAGCACCGGGAACCGCTGGCCGACCGTGTGCGCGGTGCCCGCCTGGCGGCCACACGCGGCGAGTGGGAAACCGCGCGCGAGCGGCTCGGCGCCGACGACCCGGACGACGAAACCCGCACGCCCGAGGTCTACCGCGAGGGCCTGGGCCTGCATGCCCGCCTGCTCGAGCACGAGCGCGAATGGTATCAGGCGCTGGATGCCCGGTTGCGCCTCGACGGCCTGCTCCTGCTGGAGCCCGATGACCAGACGGTTAATCAGGAACGCATCTGGGGTCTGCTCTCGGCGCTTCGACCCGCCCAGCGGGACGGCCTGGCGGCGGGCGAACATCCGGATGCCGAGCCCTGGGTTCGCCTGTTCACCGGATTGCGCAGCGTCAATTCGGAAGACGACGCCCGGCGCGTGGCCGGACAGTGGCGGGAGCGCTATCCGTCGCACCCGGCCAACAGCCTGCTCCCGGAACTGGTCGCAAGTCACCCGCTCCAGCCCGAGGCGCCGGAGACGATCCTGGTCCTCCTGCCGCTGTCCGGTGATCTCGCCCAGCTCGGCAATGCGATCCTCGACGGCATCACGCGCGCCTACTACGCGGAGACCGGGGGCCATGGTCGACTGGTGGTGCGCGACACACGCGGCGACCCCGACACGGCTGCAGACCTCTACAGGCGCGGCATCGAGGACGGTGTGGACCGGATCATCGGACCGCTCGACCGCGATGCGGTGCGCGCGGTGGCCGCAAGCGAGGAGACGCGCCCGACGCTGCTGCTCAACCGTACCCGGCTCGACGGCAACGGTGCCTTCGGCACGCTGGCACTGAATCCGGAAGAGGATGCCTACGCCGTGGTGGACCGCGCGGTGCGCACGGGTTGGCGCAACCCGCTGGTAATCCTGCCAGAGGGTCAGTTCGGGGACCGCATTGCCGAGGCCTACCAGGAAGCGCTCGCGGACCACGGCCTGCGGCCGCGGGACATCGTGCGCCTGCGCCCGGATGCCGAGGACATCAATGCCCGGGTGGGCAACGCCCTCGGGATTGAGCAGAGCGAGGCACGTATTCGCGATGTCGCCCGCCGGACTGGCCTGAGCCTGGAGGGTGACCCCCAGGTTCGGGGCGATGCCGATCACCTGTTCGTGACCGGAACCTCGCGCCAGATGCGGCAACTCGTGCCACACCTGCACTTCCACGGGGCCCGGCAACTCCCGATTATGGCGACGCCTCATATCTACGCCGGGCAGCCGAACGCCAATCGTGACCGCGATCTCAACGGCATCGTCTTCCCGGACGCGCCCTATCTGTTCACGACCATCGAGCCGCTGAACGGCGAAATGGCCGAAGGGGTGACTGACGAGCTCCCGCGCTTCGTCGCGCTGGGCATGGATGCGATGCGACTGAGCCTGCATGATCGCGCGGTACGCGAAGCCACCCACCATCAAATCGTTGGGGGTGCCGGCACCTGGTCACTGAACCCGATCAGCGGGGACTGGGTGCGCGAGCCGGTCTGGGCGCGCTTCGAGAGCGGCGCACCACGCCAGCTGGGGTCCACCAGCGAAGGCAGCTGACCGATGTTCCGCCCGGGCATGGCCGGCCAGGCCGCCGAGGAACGAGCGGCGCACTACTTGACCGGGCAAGGCCTTACCCTGGTGGCGCGCAACGTGCGACGGCCGTGGGGCGAGCTGGATCTGGTCGCACGCGAGGGCGACACGCTGGTTCTGGTCGAGGTACGCAAGCGCAGCCACCGCGGCTTTGGCGGCGGAGCCGAGAGTATCGATGCCGGCAAGCGCAGGCGACTGCTACGGGCGGCCGAGGGCTATCTGCAGGAGAGCCGCTGGCAAGGCCCCGTGCGCATCGATGTCGTGCTGCTGGACGGTGACGACACGATCGAATGGCTGCCCGACGCGATTCAGGGGGACCGGGCATGACACCGCTGGCACGCGAAATCGAGCAACTCCTTCCGGCCGAGGACCGCCTGCTGGACCCGGCCGATTGCTGGTCCTACGGTGCCGACAACTCCAAGCTGCATGCCCCGCCGGATGCCGTCGCGTTTGCCCGCGACGCCGAGACGGTCGCTGAACTGGTACGGCTTTGCCGCCGCCTGGGCGCACCCGTGACCTGCCGCGGGCGCGGCACCGGCACCACAGGCGCGGCGGTCCCCGACCATGGCGGATTGGTCCTGTCGTTCGAACGCATGAACCGGATCCTGGAGGTCGACCCGGCAAACCGTTGGCTGATCGCGGAACCTGGCGTAACCAACGGCGAGGTGCAGGAAGTGGCAGGAGCCCATGGGTTTTTCTGGCCCCCGGATCCCACGAGCAGTACTTACTGCACGCTCGGCGGCAATCTGGCCTACAACTCGGCGGGCCCCCATGCCGTGAAGTACGGCACGCCACGGGACAACACCCTGGGGCTTGCGGCCGTGGCCGGCACGGGCGAACCGTTTCGCACCGGCGTGCACACCACCAAGGGTGTCGTCGGGTATGACCTGACCAGGCTACTGATTGGCTCCGAGGGGACCCTCGCCGTAATCACCGAGGCCACGCTGCGCCTCACACCAAAACCCGAAGCCACGCGCCTGATTCAGGCCATGTATCGCACCGTGGGCGACGCGGCCGCCGCCGTGTCGCGGCTGATGGGCCGCGCGGAGGTCCCGTCGGCCCTGGAGTTCATGGACCACTCGGCGATTGCCATGATCCGGGACTATGCATCGGACTGCCCGCTACCCCGCGACGCCGGGGCCATCCTGATGATCGAGACGGACGGCACCGAGGCCGGGATCGACGCAACGACGCGCGGCGTCCGCGCCGCCGCCGATGGCGAGGGTTGCCTGCAGACCATCAGCGCGGACACCCCGGAAGAGGCCCAGGCCTTGTGGGCCGTGCGCAAGGCCCTCTCGCCGGCGCTGCGCACCGTCGCGCCGAAGAAGATCAACGAGGACGTAGTCGTACCCGTCTCCCGCATCCCCGACCTGATCGCGGGCCTCGACCGGCTCGCCCAGGCGCACGCGATCAAGATCGTGAACTTTGGGCACGCCGGTAATGGCAACATCCACGTGAATCTGCTGGTGAACCCGGACGATCCGCAGGAGCTCGCCGCCGCCGAACGCTGCCTGGACGAGGTCTTCACCCTGGTGCTGGGCCTCGGTGGCACCTTGTCCGGCGAACACGGGATCGGGCTAGTGAAACGCGCCTTTGTGGGCCGGGAGATCGATCCCGTGGCGCTGAATCTGATGGCCGGGATCAAGCAGAGCTTCGATCCAGACAATATCCTGAACCCCGGCAAGGCGCCGGGGCCAGACATCACGGGAGTTACTTGACGACCTTCAGGGCAGGACCCTTGCGCTTGGCGGCCGGCTTGTCCCCATTCTGATCGGAGCCCGTGGGGCCAGAGTCGTCCGGTCCGTCGCCGCCCGGGCCATCTTCCGGCCCCGGTCCCGGCTCGCTGCCGAACATCATCCCCTGCCCGTTCTCGCGCGCATAGACGGCGAGCACAGCCTGCGTGGGCACGTAGACATCCATCGGGCTGCCGGCAAAACGCGCGGAGAAGGCCACGGCTTCGTCCCCGATATTCAGGGCCTGTACCGCGGACGGACCGATGTTGAGGGTGATCTTGCCCTGCTCGACAAAGGCATCGGGTACCATCGTGCCCTCCACCGTGGCGTCGACCAGGATATGCGGCGTAAAACCGTTATCCGTGATCCACTCCCACAAGGCCCGGAGCAGATAGGGACGCGAAGAGGTCACAGCCTCAGCTCGCGCTCGGCCTCGGTGAGACTGATCTGGAAGGATTCCCGCTTGCAGACGCGATCCGCGTATTCCTGAATCGCAGTCGGCAGGGACTCGAGGTCGATCCCCAGCGACGGCAGACGCCACATGACCGGGGCGATCGCGCAATCCACGATGCTGAATTCGTCACTCAGGAAGTACGGCTTCAGTTCGAAGATCTCGGCCGAGTTCATCAGGCTCTCGCGCAGGATCTTGCGCGCCTTGGTCAGCCCGCCCCCGGACGCCTTCTTCACCGCGTCCAGCCCCTCGTACCAGTCGCGCTCGACGCGATAAAGCGCCAGTCGCGCGGCCGCACGGGAAACCGGGTCCACCGGCATCAGCGGCGGATGCGGGAAACGCTCGTCCAGGTATTCGGTGATCACGTGCGTCCCGTACAGCGCCAGGTCCCGATCCACCAGGGTCGGCACCTCGTTGTAGGGATTGAGATCGGAGAGATCCTCGGGAAGCTCGTCCGGCCCGAGGTTGACGACATCCACCGCGATGTCCTTCTCGGCGAGGATGATACGCACGCGATGGCAGCGCACGCAGTCGTGAGCGGAAAACAGAGTCATTACGGAACGACGATTGGCGACCAGCGCCATAACTTTCTCCCTACCCCGGTCGTACGGCACGCCGCGCCGGGCAGACGGTCAATAACACCGGCGGGCGCTCATCCCTGAGCGCCCGCCGGCGACGGTTCAGGCCGCCTAGTGTACGTCTTTCCAGTACTCCTTTTTCAAGAAGTAGGCCAGCACGGTAAACACGGCCAGGAAGATGAGGACGTACAGGCCGATGCGCTGACGGTCGAGCTGCATCGGTTCGCCCATGTACGAAAGGTAGGTGACGAGGTCGCGCACCGCGCGATCGTACTCGCTCTGGCTCATGGAGCCGTTGCGCACAAGCTCCAGACGCTCGTTGCCGTCATCGTCCTCGACCAGCTCCTGCCAGCCCTGCAGCTCCCACAGCACGTGGGGCATGCCGACGTTGCTGAACACCGTGTTGTTGGCACCCAGCGGACGGTCCTCGTCGATGTAGAAGCTCTTGAGGAAGGTGTACACCCAGTCCTCACCATGAATGCGGGTCGCCAGGGTCAGATCCGGCGGCGTCACACCAAAGGCCTCGTCGGCATAGGAGTCCGACATCGCGTTCTTCATCAGCGAGCCCGGGTTCACCAGGTCGCCATCCTCATCGGTGATGAAGATGAAGTTCTCGGTAACCTGCTCCTCGGTCAGACCGATGTCGCGACCCACGCGGTTGTAGCGCATGTACTGGGTGGAGTGGCAGGCCATGCAGTAGTTCATGTACAGCCGGGCGCCGCGTTGCAGCGACGCCTGGTTGGTCACGTCCACATTGGCTTTTTGCAGATCACCACTGTAGCTGGCGGCCGAGGCCGCCGGCACGGTGAACAGGGCCGCCAGGGCCATAACAGTCGTTGCGATAAACGTTTTCATTACGAAGTCACCCTTTCCGGAACGGCACGATCACGACCCAGACCCCGGGCAAACACCGGGACCACCATGCAGACGAACAGATGCACGGTCGGGATCAGCCAGGACCACATAATCAGGCTTGCGTCACTCGGATCGAAGCGCGTGATGTCGTAGAGGGTGTAGATACCCACGACCACCGCGAACAGGATCAGACTGACCGCCGCAGAGCGCTCCCGACTGAGGAACCACAGCAGGAAGAAGAACGCGAAGTACACGAGCGACCAGCGGAAGCTCATTTCGCTGATCATCGTGGTCGCCTGCTGCAGACCGAGCCAGCCCAGGATCACGAAGGCCACCACGAATGCCGCCAGGTTGAACTTGGCCGCGAACGAGCGATAGCGCATCGACAGAACCGGGTTGCGGTCCAGCCAGGGGATGAAGAACAACATCACCACCGCAAGGCCCATGGCCACCACGCCGAGGAACGGATCCGGCACGGAGCGCAGCACCGAGTACATCGAGGTGAAATACCAGACCGGCGGAATCAGTTCAGGGGTAACCAACGGGTCGGCGGGGATCATGTTGTCCGGCTTCAGGAACAGGCCGCCGCCCATCGGGAAGAAGAACATGATGACCGCGAACACCATCAGGAAGACGCTGACGCCGACGATGTCCTTCACGGTGTAGTACGGGTGGAACGGGATACCGTCCTTCGGGATGCCGTTCTCGTCCTTGTTCTTCTTGATCTCGACGCCGTCGGGATTGTTCGAACCCACTTCGTGCAGCGCGATGATGTGCGCGGCCACCAGCAGGATCAGCACCAGCGGCAGGGCAATCACGTGCAGCGCGAAGAAGCGCGTCAGCGTGGCATCGGACAGCAGGAAGTCACCGCGAATCCAGGTCACCAGATCCGGCCCGATGTACGGGATGGTCTGGAACAGGTTCACGATCACCTGCGCGCCCCAGTAGGACATCTGGCCCCACGGCAGCAGGTAGCCGGCGAAGGCTTCGGCCATCAGCACCAGATAGATCAGCACACCAAAGATCCAGATCAGCTCGCGTGGCTTCTTGTAGGAGCCGTACAGGAGTGCCCGGAACATGTGCAGGTAGACCACCACGAAGAACATCGAGGCGCCTGTGGAATGCATGTAGCGAATCAGCCAGCCCCACTCCACGTCACGCATGATGTACTCGACCGACGCGAAGGCCAGCTCGGCGTCGGGCTTGTAGAACATGGTCAGGAAGATGCCGGAGACGATCTGGATGACCAGCACCAGCAGGGCGAGGGAACCGAAGAAATACCAGAAGTTGAAGTTCTTCGGTGCGTAATACTGAGCCAGATGTTCGTTCCACATCTGGGACAGGGGGAAGCGGGCGTCAACCCAGCCCAGCAGCCCACCCTGCCACTTTTCCGCGGGATTACCGGCCATCAGACAGCTCCTCCGTCTTCATCTTCACCCACGAGCAGCAGGTTGTCCGTGATGTAGTGGTGCGGCGGCACCTCGAGGTTGTCGACCGCCGGCATGTTGCGATAGACGCGGCCGGCCATGTCGAAACGCGAACCGTGGCAACCGCACAGCCAGCCGCCCTGCCAGTCGGAACCCATACCGGGATCACCGATCTCCGGACGGAACGACGGCGAGCACCCGAGGTGGGTGCAGATCCCGATCAGCACCAGGATTTCCGGCTTGATCGAGCGGTGCTCGTTCTGCGCGTATTCCGGCTGCTGGGCCTCGTTCTCGGAGTCCGGATCGCGCAGGCGATCGGTCACCTGGGACAAACCATCCAGCATCTCGTCGGTACGCCGCACGATCCAGATCGGCTGTCCACGCCACTCGATGCTGACGCGCTGGCCGGGCTCGACCTCGGTCACGTCGAACTCGACCGGAGCCCCTGCTGCCTGAGCGCGCGCGCTGGGCTGCAAGGACGCCAGGAACGGAGTCGCGACCGCTGCGACACCGGCACCGCCGACGACTGTCGTCGCGGCGACGAGGAACCGGCGACGGCCTCGATTTACGCCTTGGTTTGCCATGTTTGTCTCTCCAAACAACGTGTTGAAATCGTGTCTCGGCAGCCACTCGATACGCGGACGAGGGTGCGGAGATGCCCGCAGACTACCCCGTGAGCGCGCCGCCCTGGGCGCGCTCACGGGCGAACGGGCAGGCCACCGCGGGGCGGCCAGTAAAATCCGATAGAATTCCCGAACACGCTAATAAGGTCAAGTAGGTGAATGCCTTAAGACCGGGCGGACGGCCTCGCCAGACGCACCCGATCGATTATAAGTCATTCATGATAAAGGCGGGATTTCAGCGCCCCCGGCAAGGGCAGATTGCCCCGCGAATGTGCGCACGCCGGGGCGCCGTTCAGGCTGGGTTGTCGATGTCGATGAACCGGTGCTCCAGCCCGAACCGCTCGGCGCACCACTCCCCCAGGGCAGGCGCCCCGTAGCGCTCGGTCGCGTGATGCCCCGCGGCGAAGTAGTGCACGCCCGTCTCGCGCGCCTCGTGAGTGGTCTGCTCGGAGATCTCGCCACTGATATAGGCATCCACACCCTGCGCCGCTGCCTCCATCAGCAACGACTGTGCCCCGCCGGTGCACCAGGCAACACGCCGAATCGGCCGCTCGCCGCCCGGCACCCACAGGCACTCGCGCCCCAGCACAGCGGAGATGTGGTCACGCAGGCCCGCCCCCGACACCTCGGCGGCGGGGCGCCCGTGCTGGCCCACGCCGTCCTCGCGCAGCACCCCCTCGATCGCGAATCCGAGGCGATTGGCCAGTTGGGTGTTGTTGCCCAGCTCCGGATGCGCATCCAGCGGCAGGTGGTAGGCCACCAGGTTGATATCGTGCTCCAGCAGCCGGCGCAGGCGTTCGCGCTTCATGCCGGTGACCACCTCCGGCTCGCCCTTCCAGAAATAGCCGTGATGCACCAGGATCGTGTCGGCCCCGTCCGCGATCGCGGCCTCGACCAGCGCCAGCGATGCCGTCACCCCACTAACGATGCGACGCACCTCGGCTCGCCCCTCCACCTGCAGCCCGTTCGGGCAATAGTCGCGAAAGCGCTCCGGCTGGAGCTCTTCGTTCAGGGCCTGCATTAATACGTCCCGTTCGATCACGATCGGTTCTCCGGCTGGACCGGGATCGGCGGCTGTGCAGCCCATCCCATTTCGGTATATTCCCTATATGGTGAATTTCTCGCGTTTCCTGCTGCAAGCCGCCCTGACCGGCGTGGCGATCGCCGTGGTCGTCGCCGTGTTCTTTCCGCATGTGCTCGACCGCGATCGGGCCGAGCAGGCGGAGCTGCAAGTCGCCACCCCGCTCTCCACAACCAACGGGGCCGCGGTCAGCTATGCCGACGGGGTCGAGCGGGCCGCGCCGGCCGTGGTCAACATCATGACCTCGCGCGTGCTCGACACCCCCGGCATCCTCGACCTGCACGAGTTCTTTGGCCAGCCCATGCCCCCGGGCGACACCGAGCAGGCCAGCCTGGGCTCCGGCGTAATCATGACCGATCGAGGCCATATCCTGACCAATCACCACGTGATCGAGGAGGCCGACGCGATCGCCGTGGTCCTGCCCAATGGCGACGCCCATCCGGCCGAGATCATCGGCATCGACCCCGATACCGACCTCGCCGTCCTGCGCATCCGCACCGACGAGGTGGCAGTGGCCACGGTTGGCCACTCCCGCGACCTGCGCGTCGGCGACGTCGTACTCGCGATCGGCAACCCCTTCGGTGTCGGGCAGACCGTGACCCAGGGGATCGTCTCCGCCACCGGGCGCAACCAGCTCGGGATTAACACCTTCGAGGACTTTATCCAGACCGACGCGGCGATCAATCCCGGCAACTCCGGTGGCGCGCTGATCAATGCCAAAGGTGAAGTCATCGGCATCAATACCGCGATCTTCTCGCGCTCCGGGGGGTCCCATGGCATCGGCTTCGCGATCCCGGTGGACCTCGCCCGTGACGTGATGACCGAGATCATCGAACAAGGCTATGTCGCCCGCGGATGGCTGGGGATCGAGGTCCAGGCGATGAACCGCGAACTGGCTGATTCCTTCGGGCTGGATGCCCCACGCGGAGTGCTGGTCGCCGGCATCCTGCGGGACGGCCCCGCCCAGGAGGCAGGCATCGAGATCGGCGACGTGATCACCCATCTCAATGGCGACGCGGTCAACAGCCCGCGCGAAGCCCTGAATGTCATTGCACGAACCGATCCAGGCGCCGACCTGTCGATCAAGCTCCTGCGCGACGGCGAGGAAGTCGAACTCGAGGCGACTGTCGCCCAGCGCCCGATCTGATACCCAATGGCACCTCCCGGATATCCGGGAGGTGCCCCTTTCTCTACCCGTTGGCCGGGGAACTGACCGTGGTCAGTACGGCCGTGACCAGAAACACCAGCCCCACCAGCCCGATCTCCAACCCAATGCTGCGCCGCAGCCGCTGCGGGGCCCGGGGTTCGCCCCGCTCGAAAGCCGGTACCAGGCGCCATTTGTTGGATGCCGCCAGTAGCAGGAGCAGGGCCACAATCAGCACCTTGCCGATCAGGAACTGCCCGTAACCGGTCGTGAGCAAAGGTGTGACACCGCCGAGCAGCAGCGCAGCCAGCACAACACCGGCGAGCACCAGCAGGCCGACACCGAACACCGCCACCCGACCAAAGCGATCCAGGATACGTACGGCATCCGCTCCGCCAGGTGGGCGCCCCGCCAGGCGATACAGCGGCCACAACGACCCAACCCAGAAGGCCGCCGCCAGCAGGTGGAGCACCAGCAGCCCGCCCAGCAACCAACGGGGTTCGTCGACCGTGTGCCCGACCTGCACGAAGGCAAGCATGACCAGCAACACGCCTCCGAGACTCAGACCATGCCCGAGCCCCGGCAGGCGTCGGGCATCCAGCAGGATCGCCTGCACCAGCAGCAAACCGCTCACGGCCAGGATCAGCTGAGTCCCCTGCGCGCCCTCGAATACGACGCCGAGCAGCATCGGATCGACTGCGGCGGCACCATTGCCGCCCCCGAGATACCCGGCCTGCAACGGCCACTCGATCAGGGCCAGCACGATCGCGACCCAGGCCGAGATCGCACCCGTGCGGCTGGCCGCCCGACGTTCCGGATCAGGCAGATCCGGAAACGCCAGGCGAAACAGCACCGCCCCGGCCGCCAGCAAGGCACCGGCATAGAAGCCGGCCGCCACCACGATCATGGCGACCGTCCAGGCATCCACACCGGCAAGCGCGGACAGCCAGGCCACGGCTCAGTCCTCCACCGTAAAGCGGAAGGTCCCGGACATCATGTGGCCGTCACGAGCCAGGCCACGCCAGCGCACCTCGTAACGCCCCGGTTCCAGGTCGCCGGCCGGGCGCACATGGTATTCCTCGGTCGGGTCATTGCCGGGCTGGTCTTCCAGGGAGACCCGGCCACGCGGGCCGATCACGTCGAACTGGGTAATGCGCATCGCACCATCGAAGTGAATCCCGATCTCCTCCGGGGTGCCCTGCACCGTGGAACCGTCCTCCGGGACATGCCCCATCTCGCCTTCGTGGGCCAGCAGGGGGCTGGCGAACGCCAGCAGCAGGGCCGCAAGGGCCGAACGCAGGGTATTGCGGGTACGAATCGTTATCATGATTGAGTTTCCTCTTTCTTAAGTGCAGTCGTGTCACAGCCCACCGGCCGTAGGCCACCGGGACCACCTTGCGGTGGCCCTGGCACCCGCGCCGGTGGAAGCTCAGTGGTTGTGGCCTCCGTGGCCATTGTGTCCTCCATGCCCCCCGCGGCCTCCGTGCCCGCCATGGGCATCGCGGCTGGGGGTCGGGAGCCCGTCGGAATCCGCCCCCGCGACCTTGCCGCGGCGCACCGGACTGCCGAAATCAGGATCACTGCTCACGCGGCGGGCCACCTCCCCGTCCGGGTGCCAGTACCAGCCGGGATCGCTGAAGTCCCCGGGCTCCTGGTCATCGCGCACCTTGATCAGGGTGAACATGCCACCCATGCCGATGTTGCCGAACGGCCCCTGGCCCATGCCCATCGGCAGGGTATTCTCGGGCCCGCGCATGTGGCCACCATCGGTGTGGTCCTGGTGATCCGCCATGCCGTGTTCGCCCATGGCCATATAGCCGGGCAGCAGCGTACGGATCTCCTCCTCGAGACCGGACTGATCCACGCCCAGGGTGTTGGCGATGCCGTGCCCCATCGGGTTCATGGTGTGATGCGTCATGTGGCAGTGGAACGCCCAGTCACCAGGTGGTGCGACGAACTCGATATCGCGGGTCTGGCCGACCGCGACGATCTCGGTGGTCTCCTTGCGCCACTGTTCGCGCGGCCAACGCCCGCCATCGGAGCCGGTGACCTCGAACGACACCCCATGCACATGCATCGGGTGGTTCCACATCGACAGGTTGCCCATGCGGATACGCACGCGTTCCCCGGTTCTCGCCACCAGTGAATCAATGGCCGGGAACACCTTGGAGTTCATCGACCACAAGTCGAAATCGACCATGATCGACGGATCGGGCGTGCGGGTACCGGGATGCAGGGCCCAGTTGTGCAGCAGGATCGCGTAGTCGCGATCCACCGGCTCGATCTCGCCGTCCTTCGGGTGGATGATGAACATCCCCATCATCCCCATCGCCATCTGCACCATCTCGTCGGCATGCGGGTGGTACATGTGCGTGCCGTGCTGGTTCAACTCGAACTCGTAGACGAAGGTCTCGCCCGGGTGGATCGGCGGCTGGGTCACGCCCTTCACACCGTCCATGCCGGAAGGCAGATGGATGCCGTGCCAGTGCACCGAGGTGTATTCCGGCAGGCGGTTGGTCACGTAGATGCGAACCTTGTCGCCCTCCACCGCCTCGATGGTCGGTCCCGGGGTGGTGCCGTTGTAGCCCCAGCACCTGGCCACCGAACCGGGCGCGAACTCGTGCTCGATCTCCTCGGCGACCAGGTGAAACTCCTTCACGCCGTTGTTCATCTCGTACGGAAGGGTCCAGCCGTTCGGCGTGTGCACCGGCATGTAGCCCTGCTCGGTGCGTTCGCCGGGCGTGGTTTCGCCCTCGTTGTGGTGCTCGTGACCCGTTTCGGCCATTACCCGGGTCAGGGTAGTTGCCGGCAACATTGCCGCGCCGGCGGCCAGCAGGAAGTTACGCCGTTTCATCAGTGATGCCCTCCGTGACCGTCGTCGCCGTGGTCACCGTGATCGCCATGGTCATGATCCCCGTGATCCCCGTGATCCCCGTGATCCCCGTGATCCCCGTGATCCCCGTGATCCCCGTGGTCTCCGTGGTCTCCGTGACCGCCGTGACCGCCGTGGTCCCCGTGATCCATCGCGGACGGGTCATGCTCGAGTGCGTCGGTTTCAAGATAGCCCTCGTCACCCGGCGCCCCGCCCGGCAGCTCGCCGGCCACGGTGAAGGCCAGGTCGACCCGGGCCCGCCAGTACTCGCCCAGCGCGGCCACCGCGCGCTGCCAGTCGGCCAGCTCCTCCTGCTTGGTCACCAGCAGGTCGAAGACATCGTCGAACATGAAGTTCACGCGCTCCTGCATGCGCTCCAGCTCGATTTCGCGGGCAGGGAGCAGTTCGTAGCGTTTCGTGCCGAACTTGTCCCGGTGATGGGCCAGCCGCACGAAGTGCTGGTGGACATCGGCGGTCACCGCCTGCTCCAGCCGGGCCCGGCGGGCCTCGCCGTCCTCCAGCCGCGCCTCGGCCCGCGCGATGCCGGCCTGGTTCTGGTTGAAGATCGGCAGGGTGAAGGAGATGCCACCGCCCCACAGGCGAGTGCCGTCCGTCTCGCGTTCGAACTCGATACCGGGCTCGATATCCCCCAGCCAGCGATAGCGCCGCACCAGAGCCACACCCTCGGTGAGCCCCTCCAGGGCGTGATCCAGGGCCCGCAGATCCAGACGCTGCTCCAGCGCCTGCTCGACCAGGGCATCGCGATCGTCCACACCGGCCAGCGGCAGCGGCAGCTTGCCGGGGACCTCCCAGTCGTCGACCTCGCCGGGCAGGCCCATCAGGTGAGCCAGGCGCAGCCGGGTCTCACGCTCGCGCTGACGCGCATCCTCGAGTTTCAGACGTGCTTCGGCGGCACGAATGTTCAACTGGGCACGCTTCAGGTCGGTAATATTGCCGGCGTCAAAAAAGCGCTCGCCCAGTAGCGACCCGAGATCCGCCGCACGGGTCTCCAGCGCCTGCACCTGGGCCCGCTGGCGCGCGGCCACCGCGTCATACCAGGCACGCTCGGTGTCCGAGGCCAGGGCCACCATGCCTTCGGCCAGCTGCAGACGGGTGGACTCCCAGTGGGATTCGGCAATGTCCTGACGGGCACTGCGCATCAGCAGGCCGGAGACCCCCCAGGCCAGGCCGACCCCCGTCTCGTTGCCGCCACCGCCCTCGGGGCGCATCACCGACAGCGACAGGGTGGGATTGGAAAACTGGGCGGCTTCGACCACATCGGCGGCCGTCAGATCCAGCTTGGCGTAGGCCTGCTGCATGCGCGGGTTGCGCCACAGGGCCTGATGAATGGCCTCCTCGAGCGTCAGCTCGCCAGAGGGGCGGGGCATCTCCGACTCGGGCAGGTCGATCCCCTGCACCGAGATGTCCTCCGCCAGTTCGGAGCGGTCCAGCTCGGGCGCGGTGACCGCGCAACCGGCGAGGAACAGCACCGAAACGACGGGGAGCAGCAATCGGGTTGCTCGCATCGTGAAAATCTCCTTGATCGGACTTCGATTCCGCATCCCGCGCGAACGCGCGACACGGCCTTGCCATCCGCCACCACCGGGTGGAACCCGGGCATACGGACAGCCCCGGCGCTCGGGCCGGTACAGTCAGATCAGGAGAGGATCGGGGGTCGGTATAACGCGGCCGCAGGCGGACCGCTCTGGAAGGAATACAGCGTAATGGCCTGCGTCACCGGGGCCAGCAGGTGCATACTGGTGATGGACGGCATGCCCTGGCAGTGGCTGCAGGCCGAGCAGCTCGCCAGACAGGCCGCGTCCACGCAATCCACGTGCACGATCACCCCGCTGGCGTCAGAGGAATCGGATGCTTCATGGGCGTGGTCGCCGCCATGCCGAGTATCGGCGTGATCGTCCTGCGCATGGTGATCATGGTGGTCGCCGTGCGCGTGATCATGTGAGTGATCATGGGCCGCGTGATCCGCAGGCTGGTCGCCCTTTGACTGGGCCCCGTGCATCGCATGCCCGGCGTGACCGCCTTCCTCACTCGCGACAGCCGCAAGCGCCGGCAGGCCGGCGATCGCCAGCACCAGCATCCAGCACAGCAGTCGATGGAAGACCCGTTTCACGTCGGCCAAACCCTCATCTCAGGAGGCAGCAGCCCAGTAACCGGGCGATACGCTACCACAACCCGCAGGCCTCAGCGCACCCCCTGTGGGAGCGTGCTTGCACGCGAAGCCCCGTCAAAGCCGGACGCGGGCAGGAGCATTCGCGTGCAGGCACGCTCCCACACACACATTCCCGTCGCCTCATCGGCGAGAGAGTCGCCGCCTACTCCGCCAGCGCGCGCTCGATCACGTCGCGCAGGTCGCGCGACAGTTCGAGCGCGGCGAGGCGCTCGAGTTCCGCGCGCATCTGCTCGCCGCGAACGCTGTCCACCTTTTGCCAGCGCGTCAGCGGCTGGGCCAGGCGCGCGGCGGTCTGCGGGTTCATCGCGTCCAGCTTCTCGACGAAGCCGCCCATGCGGCGATAGCCCTCGCCGTCTTCCTGGTGGAAGTGACGTTCATTGCGCGCCATGAACGGCCCCAGCACCGCGCGCACCCGGTTCGGGTTGGTCCAGCGGAACCCGGGGTGCTCCAGCAGCGCCTCCAGGCGCTCGAAGCCACCCGGGACCTGACTGCCGGCCTGCAGGCCGAAGTACTTGTCCAGCACCAGCGGGTCGTCGCGGTAGCGCTGCTCGAAGTCCGTCAGCAGCACCTCGCGGGCCTCGTGATCCAGCTCGTTCACCGCGTTCAGCGCACCCATGCGCATGGTCATGCTGCGCGCCTTCTGGTACTGCGCCAGGGCCTCGGGTACCGCGGCCTGGTCGCCGGCGGCCACGCGCAGCGCCAGCAGGCGGTTGCGCAGCTGGCGCCGGCCCATCGCCTCGGCGGTGAAGGCCCCGTTGTCCACATCGTCCAGCTTCGGCTGGATCTGCTGCATCGCACCCGCCAGCGGGGCATAAAGACGCTTCTCCAGGTCGTCGCGCTCCATGCGCAGGCGCACCGGATCGACGCGCTCGAACAGCTCGGCCAGCTCGCGCGTGGGCGGCAGCTGCAGGATGGTCGCCAGCAACACGGGCTCGATCGCCGGGTCCTCGATCAGGGCACGCAGGGCGTGTTCGGTGGCGGCCTCCAGCGCGGAGTCCGCGGCGTCGTGCTCGATACGCGCGCGGATGGCGCGACGGAACAGGGTCTGCGCGGCCTCCCAGCGGGCGAAGGCATCATCGTCATGCGCCAGCAGGTGCGCCAGTTCGTCCACGCCCTGGTTGGCGTTCAGGATCACCGGGGCTGAGAAGCCGCGCAGCCAGGAGATCGCGACAGGCTCGGCGGACAGATCCTCGAAGCAGAAGGTGTGCTCGGCGGCGTCCAGCTCCAGCACCCATTCGTCGCGCGCGGCTTCGTCGCCTTCCCGACGCGCGCGGATGCGCTGGCCGTCGGCATCGAGGAAGGCCATGCGCACCGGGATCACCACCGGCTCCTTGTGCGCCTGCCCCGGGGTCGCAGGGGTCTCCTGCGCGAGCGTGATGCGGGCCGGGCCGCCGGGACCGTCGAACGCGGTGCTTGCGGTCACATGCGGCGTGCCGGCCTGGGTGTACCAGCGCTTGAAGCGGGAGAGATCGCGCCCGCTGGCCTCGGCCATCACCGCGACGAAGTCGTCGGTGGTCACTGCCTGGCCGTCGAAGCGCTCGAAGTATAGGTCCAGCCCGCGACGGAAGGTCTCGCGCCCGATCAGGGTGCGCAGCATGCGGATCAGCTCCGCGCCCTTCTCGTAGACGGTCAGGGTGTAGAAGTTGTTGATCTCGGCGTAGTGGTCCGGGCGCACCGGGTGCGCGAGCGGTCCGGCATCCTCCGGGAACTGGAAGGCGCGCAGCATGGCGACATCGTCGATGCGCTTGACGCCGAACAGGGTGCAGTCGGTGGTGAACTCCTGGTCGCGGAAGACCGTGAGCCCTTCCTTGAGCGACAGCTGGAACCAGTCGCGGCAGGTCACGCGGTTGCCGGACCAGTTGTGGAAGTACTCGTGGGCGATCACCGACTCGATGGCAACAAAGTCGCTGTCGGTGGCGGTGTCGGGGCTGGCCAGCACGTACTTGGCGTTGAACAGGTTCAGTCCCTTGTTCTCCATCGCCCCCATGTTGAAGTCGTCGACCGCGACGATCATGTACACGTCCAGATCGTATTCGCGGCCGAAGGCCTCCTCGTCATAGCGCATCGCGCGCTTCAGCGAGGCCAGCGCATGGTCGCAGCGATCGGCGTTGTGCGCCTCCACAAACAGCTCCAGCGCGACCTCGCGCCCGGACATGGTGGTGAAGGTGTCGCGCTGGCAGGCCAGATCCCCGGCGACCAGCGCAAACAGGTACGACGGCTTGGGGAACGGGTCCTCCCACACCGCGTAGTGGCGCCCGCCGTCCAGCTCGCCGGCCTCCACGCGGTTGCCGTTGGCCAGCAGCACTGGGTACTGCGCCCGGTCCGCTTCCAGGCGCACGCGGTAGGTGGTCAGCACATCCGGACGATCGGGGAAGAACGTGATGCGGCGAAAGCCCTCCGGCTCGCACTGGGTACACAGCATGCCGCTGGAGGCGTACAGGCCTTCCAATGCGGTGTTCTGCTCCGGGTGGCAGCGGCTGACAATCTCGAGCCGCACCGCCTCCGGCAAGCCGTGCAGCAGCAGGCCCTCGGCATCCTGCTCCAGCAGGCCCTCGCCCGGCTGCGCCCCATCCACGGTCAGCGACACCAGCTCGACGCCATCGCCGTAGAGCCGCAGCGCCCCGTTCGGCTCCGCCGCCTGCGGATTGCGCCGTACCGCCATGCGCGTGGTCACCTCGGTGGTCGCCGCCGCCAGATCAAAGTCCAACTCCAGGCTCTCCACCACAAACGCCGGCGGCTGGTAATCGCTCAGATAAACCGCCTGGGGACTCGCATCACGCATTCCAAACTCCCGATCAAAAGCTCTGCACAAGGTTTAACACGCCCACACGGCCACAGCCCCAAACCCGGACCACAGCCCCGCCATTGCAACGCCGGGGTTCCTCCCAGAGATTACTCGCTGCGCTCGCCCTCCGGGCCGGCCTGCGGCCGTTCAACGCGCTTCGCGCTTTTGTGCCACGTCGCTGCGCTCCTCGCGATGACGCTACTGGTTTCCCGTCATTGCGAGGCGCCGAAGGCGCCGCGGCAATCTCCCAAAGCTGGCAGAGCGATGGGCTCGCACGCCGTGACAACCCACGGCCGCGCAGCGCACTGCGCGTTCTTGGGATTCGCCCCATCGCAATGACGGCGCCGGGGATCTGGCGCTGCGCGTCCAATCCGTTAGCATACCGCGCATGGAATGGATCGATATCTGCTTCAACCTCACCCACGAATCCTTCAACAAGGAACGCGACGAGGTCCTCGAGCGCGCCCGCGAGGCCGGCGTCTCCTGGATGCTGATCACCGGCGCCGACGCACACCAGAGCGAGAAGTGCCTGGAGATCGCCGACCAGTACCCGGACTGCTGCCGCGCCACGCTGGGCGTGCATCCGCACCTGGCAAAGCAATGGACCGACGCGATCGCCGCGCGGTTCAGTGACCTCGCCCGCGCGGACGACAACGTCGTCGCCATGGGCGAGATGGGGCTGGACTACAACCGCGACCACTCGCCGCGCCCGCAGCAGCGCATCGCCTTCGAGGCCCAGCTGGAGCTGGCCGCGGATCTCGGCCTGCCGGTATTCCTGCACGAGCGCGACGCCCACCACGACTTCGCCCAGATCCTGCGCCGCTGGCGCGACAAGCTGCCGGCCGCCGTAGTGCACTGCTTTACCGGCGAGGCCGACGCCCTGGCCGAATACCTCGACCTCGACTGCCACATCGGCATCACCGGCTGGGTCTGCGACGAACGCCGCGGCACCCACCTGCATCCGCTGGTCCCGCGCATCCCGCGCGGCCGCCTGATGATCGAGACCGACGCCCCCTACCTCCTGCCACGCACCCTGCCCAAGGGCTCCGGCAAGAAGATCGGCAACGGCCGGCGCAACGAACCCGCCTTCCTCCCCCACATCGGTGAATACGTGGCCCAACTGCGCGACGAGACCCCGGAAGACCTCGCCGCCCACACCACCGCCACCGCCCGCGCCTTCTACAACCTCCCCGAAACCGCCGACGCCTGAGAGCAGCGATGGTGCCGTTCCTCGAGCGGTGGCGCAGTGAGCAACATCCAGCGCATTGTCATGGCCTGCAAGGGCGCGCAGGATGGTTGGCCCGATAGCGATTCGTGTGAGGAAGTGCGTATGAAGACTTCGGTGATTCTGACGGTGATCGGGCCGGACCGGCCGGGGCTGGTGAGCGCGGTGGCGGCGCGGGCACGGGCGGCGGGCGGTAACTGGCTGGAAAGCCGGATGACGCAACTGGCCGGACAGTTTGCCGGAGTGGTACTGCTGGAGGTGGATACCGAGAATGCCGACGCGCTGGAGGCCGCGCTGCGCGGGCTGGCAGGCGACTCGCTGCAGGTGCATATCCAGCGCGGCAGCGAGCTGCCCCCGGCGGCGCGGCATCCGGTGGTGCTGGACCTGATCGGGCACGACCGACCGGGGATCGTGCAGGACATCACCGCCGTACTCTCGCGCCACGGCGTGAGCGTCGAGACGCTGGAGACGGCCTGCGAACCGGGCTCGATGACCGGCGAGCCGATGTTCCGCGCGAAGGCCCGCCTGGGCGTTCCCGAGGGCCTGGACCTGAACACCCTGCAGGATGACCTGGAAGCCCTGGCCAACGAGCTGATGGTCGACCTCGAACTCCACGACCCGCTGCAGGAACCACCCGAGGCCGTGGCCTGACCGCTTCCCGACGCGGCGACGGGCAGACTCCCGTTCCAATCAGGGTGCGGCGCGGTGGCGGCGGGCGGCGTCGAGGCGGCGGACGAAGTCCTGCATCAGGGTGGTGTAGAGGGTCTCGCCGAGGACCTTGTCCTCGATGCCGGCGTCGAGGTTGGGGTTGTCGTTGACCTCGATGACCATCACGCCGCGCGGGGTCTGCTTGAGATCGACGCCATAGAGGCCGTCGCCGATCAGGTTGGCGGCCTTCACGGCCGTCTTGACCACGGCGGCGGGCACGTCCGCCAGTGCCAGCGTGCGGAAGCCGCCCTCGCGCGGGCCACCCTTGGCGTCGTGATTGACGATCTGCCAGTGCTTGCGCGACATCAGGTACTGCGAGGCATACAGCGGCTGGCGGTTGAGCACGCCGATGCGCCAGTCGAACTCGGTGTAGACAAACTCCTGGGCGAGGATCAGATCGCTCTCCTTCAAGAGGCGTCGGGCGATGGATTCCAGCTCGGCGCGGTCGTTCGCCTTGAACACCCCGCGCGAGAAGCTGCCGTCCGGGATCTTGAGCACCACGGGATAGCCGATCTGTTCCTCCGCGCGCAGGATGGTCTCGCGGGTGAGGATCACGGTCTTTGGCGTCGGCACGCGATGGGCGGCCAGGCGCTCAGCCAGATAGACCTTGTTGGTGCAGCGCAGGATGGAGTCGGCATCGTCGATTACCACCATGCCCTCGGCCTCGGCCTTGCGCGCGAAGCGATAGGTGTAGTGGTCGATGGCGGTGGTCTCGCGGATGAACAGGGCGTCGAACTCCGCCAGTCGTGGCAGATCGCGCGCCTGGATCAGCTCGACATCCATCCCCTGTTCCTGCCCGGCGCGGGCGAAGCGCTTGAGCGTGGCCGGCGTGGACGGGGCCATCGCCTCGTCCGGGTTGTGCAGGATGGCCAGCTCGTAGCGCGCGCTGCGTGCCCCGCGGCGGCGGCGCCAGGGTTTGGAGAGGTAGCGCTCCAGCGCGGCGAAGAAGGCCGGCTCCTGCTCGGGTTCCAGCGCGTTCAGCGCGAACGAGCGAAGGGCGTGGATCTGCCAGCGTCCCTGAAGCCGGAACTCCACCCGGAACATCGGCGCGGGGAACAGGGCGAACAGCTGGCCGGCGATCTCCTGCAGCGCCGGCTCGTCGCACTGGCCGAACAGCACGGTCAGCTCCAGCCGCTCGGGCTGCACGCCCTGGCGGCTGCGGCCCAGAACGCGCGCCACGCGTTCGTCCAGCTCCTCGGTATCCAGGCTGTAGATGGACTTGCGCGACAGGTCCTGCAGGGTGCGCACGCTGGGGATCACCCGGTGCCCGCGCGCCTCCGCCAGCAGCGAGCCGTAGTACCCGGCGGACAGGTAACGCTGGCTGCGGCACAGGTTGATCACACGCAGGTTGGCCGGGTCGCCGGCAGCGGGGCCACGCAGGTAGTCGTCAATAGCCATGACCGGAAGGTCGGGGAAGTGCGACTTCCAGTCCGCCCGGCGCTCGACCAGGATGCGGTGCTCAGGCATGCGCGCCCTCCGCCGTACGGCGCGGGCCGACGATCACCGCCGCCTGCAGCCCCGCGCGGCCGTAGCGCGCCATGCGCTCGAAGTCCGCACGCGCGATCGGCATGTTCACCGAGTCCACCGCGCGCTCCCCTTGCTCCACGTCCACGAACGGGTCATGCACGTAGACAAAGCGCTCGTCGAAGCCCGTCACCGTGACCCAGTGCGGGAAGCGCTCGGCATACAGCCGCACGCTGCTGATCAGCACCACCGGCACCCCGCCCTCGGCAAAGCGCGCCTCCAGCTGGGATACGTTCACCGGACCGTGCACCACCGGCACCCCCAGCTGTTCCAGCTCCTCGACCATGTCCTCCTGCACCAGCTGCATCACCTCCTTCTTCTCCGCGCTGCGCACGGAATCCGCGAACGCCACGCCGCGATCGCGCACCAGCAGTTCCACCTCGAACCCGCGATGGGCGGCCGCCAGCGCGAGCCCGTACGGCCCGCAACCGCCGTGGCCCGAGGTCATAAAAATCGTGGTGGCATCCCGCCACAGGCGCAGCTCCAGGCGCCGGTCCAGCTTCAGCGCCGGGTCCACCGCGCGCATCGCCATCATCAGCGCGGCCGGGCCGCAGGTGAACTCCAGCGTCTGCGCGTAGTAGGGCGCGCGCACCAGCGCCGGATCGGGGCCGGTCGCCAGCGACTTCTGCAGCCGCAGCGCATCCATGTGGTCCTCGTAGTAATCGTCGATGGTGCCGAAGTCGCGATAGCCGAGCCCGCGGAACAGGGCCAGGCTGGCCGCATTGTCGCGCCGCACCTCCAGGCGCAGATCGGTCCGCCCGTGCTGGCGCGCCGCGTCTTCCGCCGCCTCCACCAGGCGCCGGCCCAGCCCCTGGCCACGCGCCCGCGCGCTGACCGCAATCGAGTACAGCCGCGCCAGCGACGTACCACGACTGAACAGCAGCATCACGTAGCCGAGCAAGCCCTCCCCACCGGGACCCTCCGCCACCAGCGTGACCGCATGCCCACGCGTGAGCAGGTAGCGAAACTGCCGCCGCGAGATGCGATCGATCTCGAACGCCGCATCCTCCAGCGCCACCAGCGCATCCAGATCCTCCAGCGTGGCCGGACGGATCAAGGGCGATTCCGCGGCGGGCGCGACCCGTTGCTTGACCTGCTGGCTCACGCTCCTCTCCCGGCGGCGGCCCGGTCTCCATCGTACTCCACGGCCACGCACGGAGTGACGGAAAGCACCGAGCAAAAGGCTACTCAGATTCAGCCGTTTTCACTGTCTGGAGCTGCGCGATGACCGAACGAATGCGCTGACGAACCTTGCGGTAGTCGATCTCCCCCCAGGCCAGTAGCAACGGGATGAAGTCAGAGTCGCGCGAGGCCTCGATGAGATCCAGCAGACGCCAGATCATCGACCGGTTGCGATCGCGCAGTGTCTCCACCTCGAACGGCGGGTCACGCCGGGCGTTCTCGGCCAACTGATCGAACAGCTCCCGCGCGCGAGCTTCCCGCTCGATGGCCCAGCCGTGGTCCGTAAACACCAGTAAAGGCAACCGACCGTCGTACTCGATCGCCAGCCAGCCATCCACGATGGCACGATCAATCCGCGCGAGGATCGCTTCTTCGGAAAGGGCCCGGTAAAAACCATGTACGGGATTGTCATTCAGGCCGAGTTCCAGGACCTTCTTCGCCCGTGACCCCTTCAACACCTTGGCCAGCAGGTTCCGCCCGCCAAACATGATCAGGTCGTCGGCCGCGCGGAGGATGGCGCGCATCTCCTCGTCCGAGAGATCGTCCGGGCAAGGACGCAGTTGCAAGGAGACGCGTTGACGGGAACGGCTCATATCGCCTCAACCTCCAGAGACACCCCGTTTGCCCACTGAATCTCAATCGAGGACTTTCCAGGTCACGGCCTGATCGTAAAATGCACTCTTGCGGACCTCTCGGGTGCGCTCGAACGCCAGCTGGGAATCGGGCTCGTCCGGGTCGGCGCGTTCTTCGATCAGGCCGAAGGGGTGAGCAAACCGCATGAATGTCCGAAGGGGCCAGACATTACGCAGCACCTCCTGTGCGTTGAAGGGGCCGTCGTATTCGTCCGCCTCGTCCAGCACCATCGGGAAGGCCCGTGCGAAGGCGTTGATGTAGAACGATACGGGGCGCCACTCATCGCCAAAACGCGCAAGCAGATACAGAGAAAACGGCGCCCCCTGCTGGACAGTCGACAGGGACGGATACCCGTCCTGGTAGGCCCAGTTGAACTCGCGGGTATGCCAGCGCAGCAGTTCGCGAAAGATTGACACCCAATCCCCACGCTCGAGTTTCTGTTGCGTCGAGCGGGTCAGTTGCAGCCGCCCGCGGTATTTCCGCCCTAGCCCACTCATCTGCACCAGCAACCGGGTCACATGCAGTTCCGGGAAGTCATCCTCCTTGCGCCGCGACCCGGGGCGCCATTCCGGTTCCAGCCCCGCGGCTTCCACCGCGGCCCACGCATCTGCCACGACTCGAAGCGGAAGATTGCCTTTTGGAGTCAAAGGGATGCCGGCCTCGTCACGAATGGCACCCGCCAGCACGCGGAACAGCACACTCATCACGGTGGTCGGACACTCCGCTACACCCTCGGCAAAACTCACCAGCTCCGGGTGCTCGAACGGTGAATAAAGGAGTGCCCCCATCTGCTCGGGCGACAAGCCCGCGAAGTCATCCAGCGGCCGGGCATTCACCTCGGCGACCGCGGCGGCCACCACCGCATCCCTTTCGGCTCGGTCATCAGGGGAGTCCTGCGCCAAGGACTGTTCGATCGCCGCGACGATCGCGTTCATTTCATCCTCGCGCGGTCGGTTCGGACCGGATTTTTTCATGAATGGATACCTCGCGACCGCGGAGGCTGCCCGGCCGTGTATGGATCAATCCTGAAGATGAGGTTAAACCGGATCACCACTTCCGATCATCCATGCACCGAGACTAACGAAACGCTGCTGCCAGTTCGTCCAGGCCGCCGATGGTGGCCGTGGGCTCCCCACCCCAGGGGTCGAACAGACCCTGCCCGGCCCGGTCGAGCCAGACCGTACGCATGCCCGCAGCCTGCGCACCGATCACGTCGAAGGGGTTGCCTGAAACCAGCCATGCCTGCTGGGGCAGCACATTCGCCCGCTGCAGGAAATGCCGGTACACGCGCGGGTCCGGCTTGAAGCAGCCGATCTCGTCCACGCTGACGAGATCCTCGAAGCGATCCTCCAGGCCGGCGTTCCGCAACAGCCCGCTGACCGTCTCAGTGGTCCCGTTGGAGAACGCGAACAGACGGTGTCCCTCCGCCCGCAACTCGTCCAGGACCGCCCCCGCATCGGCAAACGCCGGGAGCTCTCGATAGCGCCGCAGCAGCTCCGCCTCCTGCTCTGGTTCAAGAACAATACCCAGGGCCTCGCAACAGTACCGCAACGCCTGCTCGGTGCAGGTGTCGAAATCCGCGTACGCCCCCATCAGCCCGCGCCGGAAGGTGTATTCCAGCTGCTTCTCGCGCCAGGCACGCGCCAGCACCGGCGCCCGCTCGCCCATCCACACTTCGAGCGTCGCCGTAATCCCCTGGGTATCGATCAGCGTCCCGTACACATCAAACGCCAGCGTCTGCCGCATAGCCCCTCCCGGGTGTAACCACCAAACCGCCATCTCGCACTACCGGCCGCAAGATGCCAGTATGAGAATTCCGCTTGCGCCGGTCATCGCCCCCAGCGATACCAGGAAGATGGTGACATGAAGATCAAAGACCTTATTGACGAAGCCGAATCCCTGCCCGTGGAAGAGCGCGCTCTGGTGGTCGATTCCCTCCTGCGCAGCCTGAACCCGCCCGATGCGGGCGTGGACCGCAAATGGGCGGAGGTCTCGCGGAAGCGCCTGAAAGAGATCCGCTCGGGCACAGTCGAAGCGATTCCGGGCGAACAGGTCTTCGAGAGGATATGGAGCCGGTTTGAACGATGAGTTTTCGCTTTCACCCGGAAGCGGATCAAGAACTCACCGAGGCCGTTCAGTACTACGAAGAAATCGAGCCCGGCCTCGGGAACGATTTTGCAGTTGAAGTGTTTGCAGCGGTGCAACGCGCCATCGCCTACCCGCGTGCCTGGACCGTTCTGGAGGGCGAAGTGCGGCGCTCATTCGTGAAGCGGTTTCCGTATGGGGTTCTCTACGCAGAGGAGGACGGGGGCATCCTGATTCTCGCGGTCATGCACCTGCACCGCCACCCGGATTACTGGAAGGAACGCACACGGGAAGGCTGATGACTGCCCCCCCAGACAGCGGCAGCCATGCGGCTGGCCAAGGATCTGGACATGCGGGTACGACACGGCACACTGAGTGCGATGTCCCGTCAATCGAAGCACTGGAGTCGTCGATGAGCATGCAGGAGACCATTACCCGGAAGCTGGAGGAGCGCTTTGCGCCCGAGCATCTGGAGGTGGTGAACGAGAGCCACATGCACAACGTGCCGCCGGGTTCGGAGTCGCATTTCAAGGTGACGGTGGTGTCCGAGGCCTTTCGTGACCAGAAGCTGATCGCGCGGCACCGGCTGGTGAACCAGGCCCTGGCCGACGAGCTGGCCGGGGGCATCCATGCCCTGGCGCTGCACACGCTGGACCCGGACCAGTGGTTCGAGCGCGCCGGCAAGGTCGCCGACTCCCCGCCCTGCATGGGTGGCGACGGCGGCAAGGCCTGATCCCTTGCCGCTAACCGAGATCCCCGCGCCCGAATCCGCCGTCGACCACATCCTGCGCGCCCGGCTGGAAGCGCCGGGGCTGATGGACCTGCTCGGCCAGATCGAGGCCAGCCTGAACCCGGCGGCCAGCCACCCGCCGCTGCCGGGCGTCTCCGAGCATCTGGGGCCGGACCGCCACATCGTGCTGTGGCTGATCGACGGCTTCGCCACCCGCTATCGCCGCCACACGCCGCTGCTGGGCGCGGACTACGTGACCGACCTCGAGACCGTGTTCCCCAGCACCACGGCCACCGCGATCACCAGCATCCTGACCGGGCGCACGCCCGCGCAGCACGGCCTGCTCGGCTGGCACACCCGGCTGCCGGCTGCCGAGCGCACGCTGACGGTGCTGATGGGCCAGGAGCGCGACACCGAGGACCGCCCGGCCACGCTCGGCTACCGCGAGCTTACCGGCCGCGTACAGCCGGACCGCCTGGTCGACCGGCTCGGCTGCCACACGACCATGATCGGCCCGGACTGGATCGGCGGCACACCGTACAACCGCATGATGAACGGCTCCGCCGCGTTCATCGGCTTCGAGGACCTGTCCGAGCTGCCGGCACGGGTGGCCGCGCATGTGAACGCGACACCGGGGCCGCATTTCACCTACGTCTACTGGTCGGAGCTCGACCACCTGGGCCACGCCTACGGCCCGGAGAGCCCGGAGGTGGAGCGCCACCTGAAGCAGCTGGACCTGGCCTACACCGCGACCTGCGCGCAAATCCAGCGTCCGGAAAGCATCTTCCTGACCACCGCCGACCACGGCATGCGCACCATGGAGCGCCGCCTGGACCTGCGCGAACATCCGGCGGTGCAGGCCTGCCTGCGCCACCGCCTGACCGGCGAGCCGCGCGCGGCCATCGCCCATGTGCGCAAAGGACGCGACACGGACTTCCTGACGGCCCTGGACGCCGCCTTCGGCGCAGACGTAGCCGCAGTCCCCGCCGCGGACTGGCTGGGGCCCGGCACCCTGGGCCTGCCCCCGGGGCATCACCGGGAGCACCCCGAGCTGCGGGCGCGCGCCGGCGACTACCTGCTGCTGCCCGCGGAGGACGCCTACCTGGTGGACCCGCCGGACGACGACGAGGGGCCGTTCTTCGTCGGCGCCCACGGGGGCCTGTCGCCGGAAGAGCGGCATATTCCCCTGTTTCTTCGGAATATCGGCCAGTCGCGGTAAACTGTCGGGTTCTGTGCCGGCCAAACGGGCTGGCGCTGGCTGAAACAAGACTGTCCCGAGATCCCATGAACGACACCGCCGACCAGACCTACAACAACGCCGCCCAGCACCTGATCGAGCTGGCGAACCGGCTCGCCGATGACGGCCAGGCCGCCGAAACCGGCGACGTCGCCGACGGCCTGCTGGCCGGTGCCGTGCATTTCTGGCTGTACAGCCGCCAGCCCTGCGGCGATCCGTTGTGCGAGGACTGCGCCCCGTTCGCGGACGCCGAGAGCCGTCTGGCCATGTTGCACGAGCTGATCGACGAGCTGGCGCGCGACAGCGACTACTTCCACGCCACCACCGACACCACCGTCGGCCACGCCTGACCCGCTACGCCCGAGCCGATGCCGGTCACGCCCTTTCGCCCCGCGACCGATACCTGGTTCGGCGAGGCCTTCGGGCAGGCGACTGCGATCCAGTCGCGCGGCTGGCCCGCGATCCGGGCCGGCCATCACTGCCTGCTGATCGCCCCCACCGGCAGCGGCAAGACCCTCGCCGCCTTCCTCAGCGCCATTGACCGCCTGACCGGCGAGCCCTCGCCGGATGCCCGGCGCGGCTACTCGGTGCTGTACATCTCGCCGCTGAAGGCGCTGGCCACCGACATCGAACGCAACCTGCGCGCCCCGCTGACCGGCATCGCGCAGACCGCCACGCGCCTGGGCCAGACCGTGGGCCAGACCGTAGGCGAGACCGCAAGCGAGCCGGTGGTACACATCCGCACCGGCGACACCCCGCAGGCCGAGCGCCGCGCCCAGGCGCGCGAACCCGGCGACATCCTGGTGACCACCCCCGAGTCGCTGTACCTGCTGCTGGGCTCGAAGGCCGCCGAAAACCTCGAATCCGTCCACACGGTCATCATCGACGAGGTACATGCGCTGGCCGGTAACAAGCGCGGCGCGCATCTCGCCCTGTCGCTGGAACGGCTGGCCGAACGCTGCGGGGAGGACCCGCAGCGCATCGGGCTGTCCGCCACCGTGTACCCGGTGGAGGTGGCGCGCGGCTTCCTTGGCGGCGACCGCGAGGTGGAGGTGATCGACGCCGCCGAGCCACCGCGCCTGGACCTGGAGATTCTCGCCCCCGAGGAGCCGCCCGCCGAGCACGCAGCACCGACCGTCGAGGGGCCGGAGGCGACAAGCCCCTCATCCGGCCCGATCCCGTCCGGCTCCATCCTCGGCGCGGTCTACGGCCAGGGCACCGGGCAGCTCCCTACCGGTGGCGGCGACCGCGCCGCACGACTGGAGCCGCGCCTGCTGGCCGCGATCCTGGAGCACCGCTCCACCATCGTGTTCGTGAACAGCCGCGGGCTGTGCGAGCGCCTGGTCCAGCGCATCAACGAGGCCTGGCGGGAGCAGCAGCCGGAGGATGTCGAACCTGTAGAGGACCTGGTCGCCGCCCACCACGGCAGCGTGTCCCACGAGCGCCGCGCCGAGATCGAGGGCCGGCTGAAGACCGGGCGCCTGCGCGGCATCGTCGCGACCAGCTCGCTGGAGCTGGGCATCGACATGGGCGCAGTGGACCTGGTGATCATGGTCGAATCCCCCGGCGCGGTCGCGCGCGGGCTGCAGCGCGCCGGGCGTGCCGGGCACGGCGTGGGCCAGGTCTCGCGCTCGCTGCTGCTGCCGCGCTTTCGCGGCGACCTGCTCGAATGCGCGGTGATCGGCGAGCGCATGCAGGCCGGCGCGCTGGAACCGATCCACGCCCCGCACAACCCGCTGGACGTACTCGCCCAGCAGATCGTCGCGATGGTCTGCGAACGCCCGCGCACGGTGGACGAGCTGTACGCGCTGGTCCGCCGCGCCGCGCCCTGGCGCGAGCTGTCGCGGCCACTGCTCGAGGCCACGCTGGACATGCTCTCCGGCCACTACCCGAGCACCGACTTCGCCGACCTGCGCCCCTGGCTCGCCTGGGACCGCGCCCGCGACGAGCTGACCCCGCGCCGGGGGGCGGCACTGGCCGCGCGTCTGAACGCCGGGACCATCCCCGACCGCGGGCTGTACGGCGTGCATGTCGGCGAGGGCGGGCCGCGCATCGGCGAACTGGACGAAGAGATGGTGTTCGAGCTGAAGACCGGCGAGAACGTGACCCTGGGTGCCAGCACCTGGCATGTGGAGGCGATCACCCGCGACCGCGTGCTCGTCTCCCCCGCCCCCGGCGAGGTCGGCAAGCTCCCGTTCTGGCATGGCGACGGCCCCGGCCGCCCGATCCAGCTCGGCCAGGCCATCGGCGCCGCCACCGAGCGGCTGGCACGCATGGGCCGCGCCGAGCGCGCGGCCTGGCTCAGGGAACACGCGCCACTGTCGGAGGCGGCGGTGGAGACCCTCAGCGACTACATCGACGAGCAGCGCGAGGCCACCGGACAGCTGCCCTCCGACCAGCGCATCGTGGTCGAACGCTTCCGCGACGAGGTTGGCGACTGGCGCGTCTGCATCCTGACGCCATTCGGCGCGCGCGTGCACGCCCCCTGGGCGCTGGCCCTGCAGGGCGCGCTGAACAGCCGCTCCGGCTTCGAGGTGCAGGTGATGTACACCGACGACGGCATCGTGCTGCGCCTGGCCGACAGCGAGGACCTGCCTGAGCTGGACGCCTTGTTCCCCGACCCGGAGGAACTGGAGGAGGCGGTCACCCGCGAGCTGGGCAACTCCACCCTGTTCGCCAGCGCCTTTCGCGAAAACGCGGCGCGCGCCCTGCTGCTGGTACGCAACCGCCCCGGCCAGCGCACCCCGCTGTGGGCGCAGCGGCTGAAGTCGCAGCAGCTGCTGGCCTCGGTGCGCGAGTACGCGAGCTTCCCGGTGGTGCTGGAGACCTACCGCCAGGTGCTGGCCGACGTGTTCGACCTGGGCGCCCTGCGTCAGATCCTGCGCGGCGTGCAGGAACGCCGCATCCGCGTGCACGAGGTGGAGACGCCGCAGGCCTCCCCGTTCGCCCGCAGCCTGGTGTTCGCCTATGTCGCGGCCTACATCTACGAGCAGGACGCGCCCATGGCCGAGCGCAAGGCCCAGGCGCTGACGCTGGACCGCGGCATGCTGGCCGAACTGCTGGGCCAGGCCGAGCTGCGCGAGCTGATCGACCCCGAGGCCCTGGCCGAGCTGGAGGCCGAGCTGGCGCACGCCACCGAGGCGACCCGGGTGCCGGGCGCCGACGCCCTGCACGACCTGCTGCGCCGGCGCGGGGACCTGAGCACGGACGAGGTCGCGGCCGCCTGTGCCGAGGCGCCGGGGCCGTGGCTGGAACAGCTCGCCCGCTCCCTGCGCGCGGTGGAGGTGCGTATCGCCGGCGAGCCGCGCTGGATCGCCGCCGAGGACGCCGCGCTGTACCGCGATGCCCTCGGCGTGGTGCCCCCGCCCGGCCTGCCCGCCGCCTTCCTAGAACCGCCGCAGCGGCCGCTGGAACAACTGCTGCGCCGCTACGCCCGCACCCACGGCCCGTTCCGCAGCGAGGACCTGGGCGCACGCTATGGCCTCGCGCCGGGCGCCCTGCTGCCGGCGCTCGAGAGCCTGGAACGTGCCGGCGTGCTGCTGCGCGGCGAGATCCGCCCGCAGGGCACGGGCGAGGACTGGTGCGAACTGGACATCCTGCGGCGGCTGAAGCGCCGCACCCTGGCGCGGCTGCGCGACGAGGCGGCCGCGGTGGACGCCCGCGCGCTCGGCCGCTTCCTGCCCGCCTGGCAGGGCCTGATCGAACCCGGCCGCGGGGCCGGCGCCCTGCGCGACACGCTGACGCAACTGGAGGGCATCGCCCTGCCCTGGTCCGCCTGGACTGCCCATGTGCTGCCGATGCGGGTGCGCGACTTCTCGCTGGATGCGCTGGACCGCATCACCGCCTCCGGGGAGTTCGTCTGGGTGGGGAGTGGCGCACTGGGCCAGCGCGACGGGCGCATCCGCTTCCTGCGCCGCGAACAGGCGATGGTGCTGCTGGAACCGGAGGCCGATGCCACGGATACCCCCGCCAGCGACGACCCGCTGGCGCAGGCGATCCTGGAGGCCCTGGACCGGCGCGGCGCCTGCTTCTACCTGGAGCTGGAACACGCGGCCCGCAGCGCACAGCCGGACGCCCGCCAGGACGCGATCGAGGCCGCGATCTGGGACCTGGTCTGGGCCGGGCAGATCACCAACGACACCTTCGCGCCGCTGCGCAGCCTGGGCCAGCGCAAGACGTCCGCGCGCGGCCAGCGACGCCCGGGACAGGGTCTGGCCGGTGGGCGCTGGTCACGGGTCGCCGAGCTGATCGACCCCGGCGTGCCGCTGACCGAGCGCGCCCGCGAACAGGCCGAGAACCTGCTGGCCCGGTACGGCGTGGTCAGCCGCGAGATGGCGCGCGCCGAGGGCCTGCCCGGCGGCTTCGGCCGCGTGTACCCCGTCTACCGCGCGATGGAGGATGCCGGCAAACTGCGCCGTGGCCACTTCGTGGAGGGCCTGACCGGCGCGCAGTTCGCCCGCGCCGGCGCAGTGGACCGCCTGCGCGCCCTGGAACGCACGGCCGACGACACCCCCGAGCCGCAGTGGCTGGCGAGCGTCGACCCGGCCAGCCCCTGGGGCCAGCTCCTGCCCTGGCCGCAGCCGCCGGAAGCGGCCGAGGGCCGCCTGCGCCGGGTCGCCGGGGCGCTGGTCGCACTGGCCGGTGGCCAGCCGCTGCTGTACCTGGCCGCCTCCGGTCGCCAACTGTTCGTCTGGGAGACCATCCCCGGCATCGACACCGACGAGGCCCACGCGGCACTCGTCACCGAGGCGATCCGCCAGCTCGCCGGGAGCCGCTGGCTGCCAAAGCGCCGCGGCGTGACCATCGAGAGCATCAACGGCGAACCGGCGCGCCAGTCCCCGTTCGCCGCTGCGCTGCGTGCCGGCGGTGCACTAGGCGAGGTGCGCGGGCTGCGTCTGGAGTCTCCGACGGGGCAGCGTTATTGATGCGATTCGCTGCGCTCATCGGCATCCTACCGTGACATCGGCGCGACGTAGGGTGCGTTGAGCCCTGCGAAACGCACCGTTCGCCCGGAATCTCTCGAGGCTCGAACGGCTGCCCCAACCCATCGACATATCGCAGTCGCCCATCACACGAGCCGGGGCAAAAAACGCCTGTCTGGCTGGACACTCGCACCACCGGTACGGCAGAATCCCGTTCATTCAATGCACCTTCCATTTTTGGTGCAATCGCGTCCATTCACGACAGGATCGCTGCCGATTCCGCCCATCATGCCTTCTATCCTTCTACTCAACGGCCCCAACCTGAACCTGCTGGGACAGCGGGAGCCGGAGCGGTACGGACACCATACGCTGGCGGATATCGAGACCGACCTGACTGCGCACGCCCAGGCTGCCGGCGAGACCCTGGCCTGCTTTCAGAGCAACCATGAAGGCGAGCTGATCGACCGCATCCATGCGGCACGCAGTGAGGGGGTACGCCGCATCCTGATCAACCCGGGCGGCCTGACGCACACCAGCGTAAGCCTGCGCGACGCACTGCTGGGCGTCGACATCCCGTTTTACGAGATTCACATCAGCAACATCCACGCGCGCGAGGCGTTTCGCCATACCTCGCGCCTGGCCGATATCGCCGCCGGCACCCTGAGCGGGTTCGGCGTAATCGGCTACCGGATGGCGCTGGACGCGGCAATCGCGGCCCTCAAGGAGTCATAGACACCCCATGGATATTCGCAAGGTCAAGAAACTGATCGATCTGCTCGACGAGAGCGGCATCCACGAGATCGAGATCCACGAAGGCGAGGAGTCGGTGCGCATCACCCGCTCGCCGAGTGGCTCGGCCGTAGCCGCCGCCCCGGCAGCGATGCCCGCCCCGGCACCAGCCGCCGCCCCGGCCGCTCCGGCGGGCGAGGCCGCGGCACCGGCGGCGCCGGAAGTGGATGGCCACCCGGTCACCGCGCCGATGGTCGGCACCTTCTACCGCGCCCCGAGCCCCGGCGCGAAACCCTTTGTCGAGGTCGGCCAGACGGTCGAGGTCGGCGAGACGCTGTGCATCATCGAGGCGATGAAGATGCTCAACCCCATCGAGGCGGACCAGGCCGGCACCATCCGCGACATCCTGGTCGAGAACGGCAACCCGGTGGAATACGGCCAGCCCCTGTTCATCATCGGCTGACGCCCCCGACTTCGCTGCCTACAGGTCCGAGCATGTTTGAGAAGATTCTGATCGCCAACCGCGGCGAGATCGCCCTGCGGGTCCTTCGCACCTGCCGCGAGATGGGCATCGCGACGGTCGCGGTGCACTCCAGCGCCGACCGCGACCTGAAGCACGTGCGCCTGGCCGACGAGTCGGTCTGCATCGGGCCGGCCGCCTCCGGCGAGAGCTACCTGAACATCCCCGCACTGATCGCCGCGGCCGAGGTCACCGATGCCGGCGCGATCCACCCCGGCTACGGTTTCCTGTCCGAGAACGCGGACTTCGCCGAGCGCGTGGAGTCCTCGGGCTTTGCCTTTATCGGCCCGCGCGCCGAGACGATTCGCCTGATGGGCGACAAGGTCTCGGCCAAGCAGGCGATGCTGGATGCCGGCGTACCCTGCGTGCCGGGTTCCGGCGGCGCGCTGACCGACGACGCCGACACCAACATGGCGCTGGCCCGCGAGATCGGCTACCCGGTGATCATCAAGGCCGCCGCGGGCGGCGGTGGCCGCGGCATGCGCGTGGTGCACACCGAGGGCGCGCTGCTGCATTCGATCTCGCTGACCCGCAGCGAGGCCCAGCAGGGGTTCGGCAACGACACCCTGTACATGGAGAAGTACCTTGAGCAGCCGCGCCACGTGGAGTTCCAGATCCTCTCCGACAGCCACGGCAACGCCATCTGCCTGGGCGAGCGCGACTGCTCGATGCAGCGCCGTCACCAGAAGGTGATCGAGGAGGCCCCGGCACCGGGCATCACCGACGAGCAGCGCCAGGCCATGAGCGAGCGGCTGGTGCGGGCCTGTCAGGAGATCGGCTACCGCGGTGCCGGGACCTTCGAGTTCCTCTACGAGAACGGGGAGTTCTACTTCATCGAGATGAACACCCGGCTGCAGGTCGAACACACGGTGACCGAGCAGGTCACCGGCATCGACCTGGTACGCGAACAGATTCTCATCGCGGCGGGCGAGCCGCTGTCCATGACCCAGGATCAGGTGGAGATCCGCGGGCATGCGATCGAGTGCCGCATCAACGCCGAGAACCCGGCCACGTTCATCCCCAGCCCGGGCACCATCCAGCAGTATCACGCCCCGGGCGGGCTCGGCATCCGCATGGATACCCACATCTACAATGGCTATGCGGTGCCTCCCTACTACGACTCGATGATCGGCAAGCTGATCGCCCACGGGTATGACCGCAAGATCGCGATCGCCCGTATGCGCGGCGCGCTCGGCGAGATCGTGATCGACGGGATCGAGACCAACATCGCCCTGCACAGCGAGTTGATGAACGACGCGAACTTCCAGAACGGTGGGACCGATATCCACTACCTGGAGAAGAAGCTGAAGTCGCTGACCTGATGAGCCTCGCCGAGCTGCAGTGCCAGATTGCCCCGGAGCAGGCCGAGCCCCTGGAGGACGCCCTGTTCGAGCTTGGCGCCGTCAGCGTTGAGCTGCACGATGGCGCCGACGAGCCGCTGTTCGAGCCCCCGCTGGGTACCCATCCGCTTTGGTCCAGCGTGTGCCTGAAGGCCGTGTTCGCCGACGCCACCCAGGCCGAGCTGGCCGCCGCCTCGCTGGAGCGCCGCCAGCCGGCGCCGGAATCCATCTCCGTGGTCGCGATCGAGGATCAGGACTGGGTCCGCGCGGGGCTCGACGGCCTGGGCGCCATCCACTGCGGGGGCCCGCTGTGGATCGTGCCCTCCTGGGAAACCCCGCCCGACGTCGAGGATGGCGTGTTCGTGCATCTCGACCCGGGCCTGGCCTTTGGCACCGGCAATCACCCGACCACGGCGATGTGCCTGAAATCGCTGGCGGCGAACCCGCCACGCGATCAGGAGGTGCTCGACTACGGCTGCGGCTCGGGCATCCTCGCGATCGCTGCGTTGAAGCTGGGGGCACGGCATGCGGTGGGCACCGACATCGATGGCCAGGCCGTGCAGGCCACCTACAGCAATGCGGCGGCAAACGACATCTCCGAGGACCAGATCGAGGTCGGACTGACCGATTACCCGGTACCCGATGCCGGCTTTGACCTGGTGATCGCCAATATCCTGGCCAAGCCCCTGATCGACCTCGCCCCGGAACTGGCCCGCGCGGCCCGCCCGGGGGCGCGCCTGCTGCTGGCCGGCCTGCTGGAGCGCCAGGCCGACGAGGTCATGGCGGCCTACGCGGACGCCTTCGACATCGGGATCGAGGACACCCGCGAGGGCTGGGCCCTGCTCAGCGGGCGCCGGCGCTAGCGTATGAGCGCGCGCCCGGTCTGCGAGCATGTACAAGGGTCCGTATTTCCCTGGTACGGCTGACCGGAGCCCCTCGCGATGCTCGCCCGCTGTCCCCATTGTGGCGTTGCCCACACCCTGACCCGCGGCGAAGAGCTACGACTGGACCGGGCACATTGTGATGCCTGCGGTGCGGACTTTGCACTGTTCGTGGCACTCGAGATCGGCGGCGCCGGCGAACGGGCAACCGGCCCCGGCATCTCGGCGGTGCGCCACACTGCCTCCCTGGATATCGAGCGCAGCCCCCGGCGCCAGGCACTGGAACTCGATATCGATACCCGCCCCGGGCAGGCCACGGCATTTCCGGGGCGACGCCCGGGGCGGGCCTTCGCCGCCTTTCTGGCCCTCCTGCTGGTCGCCCTCCTCGCCCTGCAACTCCTGCTGGCGCCGCCGGTGCCCCCGGGGACCTGGAGCGGACTGGACGACGCCCGCGCGAGCCTCTGCGCCGCGCCCCGGGTCGAGGATCTCTGCCCGCGGTGGGAACCTGAGCGCGAACCGGAACGCATCCGCGTCTCCTCCCCTGACCTGCACCTCGCCAACGCGGGAGACCTGTCCATGCGCTTTGAGTTGGAAAGCCCACTGCAACAGGCGTGGCCGGTGATAGACGTTTGGCTGTCGGACCGACTGGGGACACCCCGCGGCCATTGGCGACTCCATCCGGCGGACGGCCATGCCAACCTTCAGGCACCGATGGCGGCGGGTCACCGCTATGCGATCGAGATCGAATTACCTGATACCGGGCCGCACATCACCGGGGCCCACATCACGCTGCACTGACCCCGCCCTGCTCAACGCTGCTAGACTCTCGGGTTTTACCCTGCTGGTTCGAAATCTCGCATGCAGCTCGGCCCCCACCATTTCCCCGACCCGCCCGTGTTCCTGGCCCCGATGGCCGGGGTCAGTGACCGGCCGTTGCGCCTGATCGCGCGGCGCCTGGGGGCCAGCGCGGCCGTCTCGGAGATGGTCACCTCGGACACGCGCCTGTGGGGCAGCGACAAGAGCCGGCACCGGCTAGACCACCGCCAGGAGCCCCGCCCGCGCATCGTGCAACTGCTGGGAAACGAACCCGAACCGCTGGCCGAGGCCGCGCGCGAGAACGTACGCCGCGGCGCGGACGTGATCGACCTGAACCTCGGCTGCCCCGCCAAGAAGGTCTGCAGCAAGGCCGCAGGCTCGGCCCTGCTGGGGGAACCGGAGCGGGTACGCGAGCTGCTGACCGCACTGGTGGAAAGCGTCAAGGTCCCGGTCACGCTGAAGATGCGCCTGGGGCTGGATCGCGAGCGGATCAACGCCGAGACCATCGCGGGCATCGCGCAGGATTGCGGCATCGCGATGCTGACCGTGCACGGGCGCACGCGCGCCGACGCCTACCGTGGCACGGCCGACTACGAGGCCATCGCGCGTGTGGTACGGGCCGTTTCCATCCCGGTGCTGGCCAACGGCGATGTGATCGACATCGGCAGCGCGCGCCGGGCGCTCGCAATCACCGATGCGGCTGGATTGATGATCGGGCGCGGGGCACAGGGACGCCCCTGGCTACCCGGCCAGATCCGCGCCGCCCTGGCCGGCGAACCGGTGCCAGCCGACCCTGCATGGGATGCGCGTCTTGCGCTGATCGAGGAGCATTTGCGGGCATTGCATGCGCAATACGGCGAAATGCAGGGCGTACGTATCGCACGCAAGCACCTGGGCTGGTATCTTCAGCACATGGGTCTCGGGGAGGACCCAACCCGGGCGGCACGGGCTTCCCTTCTCGCCGCCACTACCGCTAGTGAACAGCTTGGGCGCCTGCGCGCCATTCTGTCAGGAATCACAAGCGAGGCTGCATGAGGATGGACGTACCCTCTTTCGAACAAGAACAAAGCGGGGAACCGGCATCATCGGGCAACCTCGCGTCTGGCTGCGTACTTGCCGAGTCGGTGCGCAATGCGCTGGACCAGTATTTCGAGACGCTGGACGGGCAGAGTAGTCACGACCTCTATGCGCTCGTAATGAACGAGGTCGAGCGCCCGCTACTGGCCTGCGTGCTGGAGCGCTGCAACGGCAACCAGAGCCGGGCGGCGGCGCTTCTGGGGCTCAACCGCGCCACGCTGCGCAAGAAGCTGCGTGCCCATGGCCTGATCAGCGAGAACGGCCACGGCCACGGGAACGGGAACGGCGCCCAGCGCTAACCCACCCCGCCGTACCCGGCACACGCCCGCCACCTGACGGACGTGAGCGCAATCATCGACCGACCTATCCCTTCCAGCCGAGGCGCTGCAGCGCCGTGCGGTGCAGTTCCGACGTCGCGGCCGCCAGCACGTTGGTGGTCTGCAGGTCCAGCTCGCCGCCGGACAGATTGGTGAAGGTCCCGCCCGCCTCGCGCACGATCACGGCCAGCGCCGCGATATCGAGGATATTCACATCCGACTCGATGATCAGGTCGATGCTGCCGCGCGCCAAAAGGTGGTAGTGGTAGAAGTCGCCATAGCCGCGCGTACGATTGACCTCGGCCATGATCCCGCCCAGCGCCGTCCAGCCTTCGGGATTCTGCGCAAGGGTCTTCAGGTTCCCGGTGGACAGCGAGGCGCGGCCCAGCTCGGTGGTCGGGGCGACGGCAATCTTTTCGCCGTTGAGGAAGGCGCCCTGGCCCTTTTCCGCCCAGGCGCGCTCGCCGAACTGCATGCCGTTGGACAGCCCGAGGATCAGCTCGCCCTTGTGCATCAGCGCGATCTGGGTGGAGAAGAACGGGTACCGGCGCACGAAGCTCTTGGTGCCGTCGATCGGGTCGATCAGCCAGACATAGTCGGAGTCCATGTCCGACTGACCGGTTTCCTCGCCGTAGAAGCCGTGATCCGGGAAGCGCTCGCGGATCACCTGGCGGATCGCCTGTTCGCTTTCCACGTCGGCGCGCGTCACGGGCGTGTCGTCGGGCTTGGTCTCGACGTCGACGCCGGCGGCGTAGTAGTGACGGATGACCTTGTCCGCGGCATCGGCGGCGGCCTGGGCGGCCTCCATAAACGCGCTCTGCTGCATGCTGCTACCCCTTCAAAAAAAGGAGCCATCTTACCATGGCGTCCCCAGCGGCTCTGGCCAGTAAACGGTCGGCGGTTGTCCCGGCTCGGGCATGCCCCGATAATGCCGCCATCTTTTCGAGGAGTCCGACATGCCCAAGAACCTGCCCGACGTCAGCAATCTCGAACGCCTGGAACTGTTCGGCGAGGACTACAACCCGAGCGCGACCATCGAGAACGTGGACGGCCAGACCCTGTCGCTGCAGATCTACTACCAGCTGGCGCTGGACTACGGTGGCATCGGCCCGAAGGCCGCCAACTCCGGTTTGCTGATGTACGGCAGCCATGCCGACGATGCCCGCGCCAACCCGGGCAAGCACCCGAACATCGACCGCCTGTTCGAGATCCTCGACAAGGGCTACTACCTGTCGGTGAAGGCCGTACCCAAGCGCAAGAGCCGCGCCAGCTAGTTCTTCTGAAAGGCGCTACCCCGCTTCAGCGGGCAACAAGGAACGCGCCTTCCGCGCATCACGGCAGGCGGTTGGTGTGGATCACGCGCCAGCCGCGCGTCGGATGGCGATGCAGCCGGGTCCGGCTCGCATACTCGCATTCCAGCTGGAACAGCCGCTCGTCCGGCACCCCCATCACCCAGCCGACCAGTGCGCGAATGACCCCGGCGTGCACGATCACCAGCACGCGTTCCGCCGACTGCCCCCCGACCGCGGTTTCGAAGGCCGCCTCCACCCGCCGGCGAAAGGCCCCCAGCGGCTCCGCACCGGCCGGCCGCGAATGCACCGGATCGGCATAGAACGCCCGGTACTCCTCCGGCCGTTCGCGCTGCAGATCGACCCGGGTGCGTCCCTCCCAGTCACCAAAGCCGACCTCGCGCAGGCCCGGCTCCAGATGCAGGGACAGGTCACGCTCGTCCACCAGGCGTTCGGCGAACGCCCGGCAGCGGCGCATCGGCGAGCTGACGACCGCCTGCCAGCCGTCATCGTCGCGCACGGCGTGTTCCATCTGCGTCCACCCCTGCGCGCTGAGCGGGTCGTCGCAGCCATGGCCACGATAGCGCTGCCCGCCCTCCGGTTCGCCGTGTCGCAACAGATCCACAATCATGCCGTGTCCTCGCTCAGGCAGGCCTCCAGGCAGGCCCAGTCGAAATGCGGGCCCGGATCGGTTTTGCGCCCGGGGGCGATGTCGCAGTGGCCCACCAGCGCATCCGGGGTAATGGCCGGAAAGCGTTCGCGCAGCCAGCCGATCAGGCGGGCCAGCTCGGCGTACTGCACCGGCGTGAATGGGTCGTCGTCGGTGCCCTCGAGTTCGATGCCGATGGAAAAATCATTGCAGCGCTCGCGGCCACGCCATTGCGATACACCCGCATGCCAGGCCCGCCGGGAGAACGGCACGAACTGGGTTGCTATCCCCTCCCGGTCGATCAGCACATGGGCGGACACACGCAGATCGGCGATCTGCGCAAAGTACGGGTGAGCACCGGGGTCGAGCCGATTCCGGAACAGCTCGGCTACGTGCGGACCGCCGAACTCGCCCGGCGGCAGGCTGATCGCATGCACGACGATCAACTCGGGTTCCATCCCCGCGGGGCGCGCGTCCTGGTTCGGGCTCTTGAGCACGCGAGCCGGCGGCCACCAGTCACGATCGACGGTCACGGCTTCGGTCACGGGGCCTCCTCGGGCGGGCGCCGCAGACAGGCCGCGAGGGCCTCGCGCAGCAACGGCAGGCGTGGCGGGGCCTCGAGGCGGCCGTGGTAGGTACCGGCGCGGAAGACGAACAGCGCCGGGAGGTGGAAGACCTCGAACTCGCGCACCAGGGCGGTATCGGTCTCGGCATCCACTACGAACAGGGCGGGTGCGTCCGCCTCCTCCCGCCAATCGGCCAGGACTCGCCCCATCACCTTGCAGGCGCCGCAGCCCTGACGCGTAAACAGGATCACCGCCGCCTCGGGGATATCCATCAGGCGCTGGTGAAAGTCGAACTGGGTCAGGCTCGGGAGCGAGACCCGGTGCGCGGCCCCCGCTGCGGCCGGCGGTACATTGGTCAATGGATTACCCTCACCGCTGCAGTCTTTATGAATCGGGTTGCGTGGGTTAGTTTACGCGCCCCGCTGCGAAGGAATCGACCACCCCGGTGTCCGAACTCAACCCGCAACAACAGGCCGCCGTGACCACCACGGACCGCCCCCTGCTGGTACTGGCCGGTGCGGGCTCGGGCAAGACCCGCGTGATTACCGAAAAGATTGCGTACCTGATCGAGCAGCGCGGGCTGGAGGCCCGCCGGATTGTCGCGATCACCTTTACCAACAAGGCCGCGCGCGAGATGCGCGAGCGCGTCCAGGGGCGCCTGTCGAAGGAACAGGCACGCGGGCTCGGCGTCTCCACCTTCCACACCTTCGGGCTGAACTTCCTGCGCCGCGAGCTGGCTGTGGCCGGGCTGCGCGCGGGCTTCTCCATCCTCGATCCGGGCGACTGCCGCTCGCTGCTGCGCGAGATCACCTACCGCGACGACACCGGCTCCGAGGTCGACGCCCTGATTGGCCACATCAGCCGCTGGAAGAACGACCTGATGACGCCGGAGGAGGCGCTGCACGAGGCCAGCCAGATGAGCGACGCACCGGAGGCGATCGCCGCGGCCAACCTCTACCCGCGCTACGAGGACGCCCTGCGCGCCTACAACGCGGTGGACTTCGACGACCTGATCAAGCGCCCGGTGGATTGCCTGCGCGCCGACGCCGAGCTGCGCAACCGCTGGCAGGACCGCATCCGCCACCTGCTGGTGGATGAATACCAGGACACCAACTCCGCGCAGTACCAGCTGGTGCGCCTGCTGGTCGGCGTCAGTGACGGCCTGACGGTGGTCGGCGACGACGACCAGTCGATCTATGCCTGGCGCGGCGCTCGCCCGGAGAACCTCGCGCGCCTGCAGCAGGACTTCCCGCGCCTGGAGGTGATCAAGCTGGAGCAGAACTACCGCTCCACCAACCGCATCCTGCATACCGCGAACGCGCTTATCGCCAACAACCCACATGTGTTCGAGAAACGCCTGTGGAGCGCGCTCGGCGAGGGCGAGAAGATCGAGGTGATCGGCTGCTCCGACGCCGACACCGAGGCCGCGCGCGTGGTCTCCGAGTTGATGCGCCGGCGCTTTCGCCTGAACGCGGGCTGGGGCGACTTCGCGATCCTCTACCGCAGCAACCACCAGTCCAGGCTGTTCGAAAAGCTCCTGCGCGAGCAGGGCATCCCCTATCGCCTGAGCGGCGGGCAGTCGTTCTTCGAGAAGGCCGAGATCAAGGACCTGGTCGCCTACCTGCGCCTGCTCGCCAACCCGGACGACAACACCGCCTTCCTGCGCGTGGTCAACGTGCCGCGCCGCGAGATCGGCCCGGCGACGCTGGAGAAACTGGGCCACTATGCCAACCAGCGCGGCACCTCGCTGCTGCAGGCCGCGCGCGGAGCCGGCCTGTCCGAGTACATGGACGCCCGGGCGCAGGCACGCCTGGAACGTTTCACCGACTGGGTCGACGGCTTCCAGCGCCGCGGCGAGGACGAGGCCCCGGACGCCTTGCTGCGCGCCCTGGTCGAGGACATCGACTACGAATCCTGGCTGTTGGAGAACAGCCCCAACCCGCGGGCCGCGACTCGGCGCATGGAGAACGTGCGCGAATTCATCGACTGGATCGGGCGCATGGGGGGCGGCAACACCACCGCGGAGTACGGCGATGACGAGGCGGACGACGAGCAGACCATGGACCTGGCCGACATCGTCAACCGCATCAGCCTGATGGACATCCTCGACCGCAACCGGGAGTCCCAGGACGGCGACGAGTCCGTGCAACTACTGACCCTGCACACGGCCAAGGGCCTGGAGTTCCCGCATGTCTGTCTGGTGGGTTTCGAGGAGGAACTGCTGCCGCACCGGGTCAGCGTGGAGGACGATTCCATCGAGGAGGAACGGCGTCTCGCCTATGTCGGGCTAACCCGCGCCCAGCAGACCCTGTTGATCACCTACGCCCAGAACCGGACCCGCTACGGCGAAACCCTCGAATGCGAGCCCTCGCGCTTTCTCGACGAATTGCCGGAAGAACACCTCGAATGGCCGGACGCCAGGCCGCCGGATCCCGAGACCCAGAAGCTCACCGCCCAGGCCCACCTGGCCGGCCTCAAGGCCATGCTCGGCAAATAGCCACTGCAGGCCGGGGAGCCATCGCTCATCACCACTGGGGCGCCCGGCCCATTCCGGACACCCCGGCCCGCTCCCCCCTTCGTGTTCTCGGCATCTCGCCGTGCGCGCCCAGCGCCTCGGGCGGCCTAAAAGTATGAAATTTGTCACACCCTTCTTTTGATTCTTATATCAAAGCCCCCACCTCAATTGAAGCCGCAAATGCGATCCATACGGATCTGATGCCCCCCGTCCGGCCTCCGGCATCGACGGCCTCAGTGGTGCAGCTTCAGCCCAACCTTGGTGATGCGGGCGCCGTCCATCTCGCGGATCACCAGGCGCATCGGGCCAAGATCGACGGCGTCACCAACGACCGGCTCGGCCTGGAGTTCGCGGCGCAGGTAGGCCTCCAGGGTGTCGCCCTGGTGCTCGGGCGGGACCGGGGCGCCGTAGGCCATGCCGACCGCGCCGAGCTGGGCGTCGCCATTGAGGGCGAACTCCCCGAACACGCTGCGCTCGGTCAGACGCTCCGGTACCTGGTCCTGCGGGACGAACAGGCGGTCGAGGTCATGCAGGTCGGCCGGGGCGACCATGATGTAGAGGTGGTCGCCGGCATGCAGATCGAGCAGCTCGAGCGTGTCCAGCAGCTTGCCCTCGCGCAGGTGGGCCACGACCCGCGCGCTGCCCGGCAGGCGGAAGTTCGACCACGCCTCGCGCACCACCGGCGTGGTCTCGGCCAGGCGATAACCGACCAGCTCCATCTCCTGCTGCCCGGGGATGTCCAGCTCGGTGCGCTGTACGCGTGCAGTGGTCGGCGGCAGCTCCAGCCCCAGCCAGCGCGCCGAGGGCGCGACGGTCCAGCCCTGCACCAGCAGCGAGATCAGCACCACAAAGAACACCACGTGGAAGAAATATCCGGCCAGTTCCAGCCCGGCGAGCAGCGGGAACAGCGCCAGGATGATCGGTACCGCACCGCGCAGGCCAACCCAGGCGATGAAGACCTGCTCGCGCCAGGGGAAACGGAACGGGTACAGGCAAAGCCATACGGCCAGGGGCCGGGCAACCAGGATCAGGACCGCGGCGACGAGCCCCGCATCCAGGGCCACCGGCGGCAGGCCCGAGGGAGTCACCAGCATGCCGAGCATCAGGAACATCCCGATCTGTGCGAGCGAGGCGATCCCGTCGTGGAAGCGCTTGATGTTCTGCGAGGCCTCCAGCGGGCGGTTGCCGATCAGCAGCCCCGCCAGGTACACGGCGAGAAAGCCCGAGCCGCCCACCAGGCCGGTCAGGCCGAAGATGGCCAGCGCCCCGGCCATCGCGAACAGCGGGTACAGCCCGCCCGCCATCGGCACCCGGTTGATCAGCGCCAGCAGGGCGAAACCGCCCGCCACACCGAACAGGGCGCCCAGCCCCATCTGCTGGACAAACTCGACGGCGACGACCACACCGAACTGCTGATCCGGCATCAGCAGCAGCTCGATCAGCACGATGGTCAGAAAGATCGCCATCGGATCGTTGGAGCCGGACTCGATCTCGAGCGTGGCACCGACACGGCTCTTCAGTTCGAGCCCGCGCGAGCGCAACAGCGAGAACACCGCAGCCGCGTCGGTGGACCCCACGATGGCCCCCAGCAGCATCCCCTCCAGCCAGGACAGGCCCAGCCACCAGACGGCGAACACCCCGGTCAGCCCGGAGGTAACGAGCACCCCGAGCGTCGCCAGCCCCAGGGCTGGCTTCAGTCCGATACGGAAATTGCGGGCCGGTGTGCGCATCCCGCCGTCGAACAGGATAATCGCGAGCGCGGCCGAGCCGACCAGATAGGCCAGGGTGATATTCTCCACCTCGAGACCGCCCGGGCCCTCCGGCCCGAGCAGCATACCGATCACCAGGAACACCAGCAGCAGGGGCACGCCCAGCCGCGAGGTGATCACGCTCGAAAGGATGCTGCCCAGCAGCACAATGGCCGCCAGGAAGATGATCTGGTTGGAGAGGTCCATGCGTCGATCATACCGGAAGCCCCCCACAATCCGCCCAGCCGGCACGGTGCGCGTTATGGCCTGCGGGCTGGTTGTCGCGCTGGGTCTCGCAGCGGCGCCGGCCGCCGCCGAGCGCGGCGTCGACGCACTGCACTTCGAGTTCGAGAACGACCTGTTCGCCGGCGAGGACCGCTACTACACCAATGGCTTCCGCATCGGCTGGACGCGCAGCGAGGAGCGCGTACCCCCCTGGCTGCAGCGGGTCGCCGACGCCCTGCCGTACTTCGTCGACCGCGAGGAACGCGGCCGCCTGAAATCGGCCATCCACCTGGGCCAGAACATGTACACCCCGGAGGATATCGAGCGCTCCCCCGCGGACCCGGACGACCGCCCCTACGCCGGCTGGCTGTACCTGAACTTCAGCCTGGCCGAGGATCATGGCGACCGCCTGGACCGGCTGCAGGTCACCGTGGGCACCGTCGGGCCCGCCTCGCTGGCCGACCGCACACAAAAGGAAGTCCACAGCTGGTCCAGCGCACCACAGCCACAGGGGTGGGACGACCAGATCGGCAACGAGGCGACCCTGATGGTGGGCTACGAGCGCCAGCTGCGCGGACACTCGCATCGCGCCGAGGGCGGCTGGGGCTGGGACCTGACCCCGCACTGGGGCGCGACCGTGGGCAGCCCGTTCACCTTCGCCAATGCGGGCGCGATCGTACGCGCCGGCCGGAACCTGCCGCGCGACTACGGCCCGCCCCGGATCAACCCGGCGCTATCGGGTTCGCATACGTTCGAGACGGTCGGCTCCACGGGCGGCTATCTGTTCGCGGGGGTGGATACCCGGCTGATGGCCTATGACCTGTTCCTGGACGGCCCCCTGTTTCGCGACGGGCCCTCGGTGGACAAGCACCCGGCAGTGGGAGAGCTGACCGCCGGGTTCGTGTTCCATGTGGGTGGGGTGCGGCTGGGCTACACCCACGTCTGGCGCTCACGCGAGTTCAGTGGCCAGGCCAAGCGTGCAGCGGAATTCGGCTCGCTGCACGCCACCTGGCAGTTCTGACCTCCGGCCACGCGCCTCAGAACACCGCGGCCTCGACATCGGGGTAGGTTGTGGCCACCGAGCGGTCGATCTTGTCCTCAAAACCCGGGTAGTCATCAATGATGTCCGCCATGCGCTCGCGCACGAGGGGCACGGTCTCGAAGTCGGCCAGCCCCTGCTCCACGCCCTCCTCGATCGCGTCCCAGAGGGTGACCAGATAGTTCTGCAGGCGCGGCAGGGTCTCCGCCCCCTCGATCCGGCCGTGGCCGGGCACGACCACATCGGGTTCCAGCGCGATCAACTCGTCCAGCAGATCGATCCACTGCGCGACGTCGCCGTCCCAGACCGAGGGTGCGCGATCGCTGTACACCACATCCCCAGCCAGCAGGACCTTTGTCTGCGGCAACCAGACGATCAGGTCACCCGGGGAGTGGGCGCCACCGGAGGGAAAGATCACCACCTCGGTACCGCCCAGGTCACGTGTGATGCGCTCGTCCACGGGGGTGTTGGGCAGCAGTGGTGTGGTATCGCCGGTCGCGCCATCGGTCATCTCGCGAAAGTTCTCGACCCAGGTCTCGGCCTCCGCCTCCATACGCTCGATGGCCTCGGGGCCAGCCATGATCTCCGGCTCGTCCTCGGCAAAGGCATGATTGCCCAGCCAGTGGTCACCATGACTATGGCTGTTCACGACCCAGCGCACCGGGAGGTCGGTCACCTCGCGGATGGCCTCGCGCAGGGCCACACCCATGGTCTCGGACGAGCCCGTATCGAACACGAGCACCCCGTCGTCGGTCACCACGAACGCCATGTTGGCGTTCCAGCCGAGATTCTCGCGGCTGGGGAAATCGCGCGCCGATGTCATCACGGCATAGACCCCGGGGGCCACGGCCTCGGGCTGCATTTCGTAGTCCTCGGGCGCCGCCGGCTCGCCAGCCGGTGACGCCGTCGTGAAGGCGAATGCCATCACCAGGCCCGTCAGTACCACACCCAATGGCTTCCATCCCTGCATCGCAATCACCCCCGAATATTCCCGATCGTGAAGAATAGACCCGCCAGACCCCACAAAGTGCGCTGCGCCGCCTACGCGGCCGAAACTGATAGCATCGGGGCCTCCCCCAGGGAAACACTGATCAATGTACACGCTCGCGTTGGTACCCCAGGTTTTCCGAGACAAGGCGCGTCGTGCAGCGGGTAGTGGTTCTACCCGCAAGCGGCGCAACGCAGGATCGGGGAACCTGGGGTGCCAACCCCACAACTTAATGAACGAAGGGGCTCGGCCGCCCGTTGCTATCAAAAACGGGCGCGCGAACGGCGTTGCGGCTCGCTTATGTAGCTCGGCTACACTGCGCTCACCGCGCCTTGTTCGCACGCAAAAGCGACTCGAGCGCGAGCGTGTACATTGATCAGTGTTTCCCTAGGATGGAGACTGCAGGTGCGCAAGATTTCCCGGACCTTCCTGACCGGCCTGGCGGCCATCCTGCCCCTGGTCATCACCCTGGCCCTGCTCTGGTGGCTGGGCACCACGGCCGAGACGGTACTGGGCGGGCTGCTGCGCGCGATTCTGCCCGATGCCCTGTATTTTCCGGGCCTGGGCATCCTCGCCGGGCTGGGGCTGGTATTCGCGCTGGGCGTGCTGCTACAGGCTTATGTGGTGCGCGGCCTGTTCGACTGGGTGGAATCGCTGATGCAGCGCATCCCGGTGATCAAGACCATCCACGGGACCGTGCGCGACGTGACCAACCTCCTTTCCGGCGACATCCACCAGCGCTTCGGACAGGCCGTACTGGTCACCTTCCCGGGCAGCGACTTCAAGCTGGTCGGCTTCGTCACCCGCGAGGACTTCGAGGGACTGCCGGACAACCTGGGCGGCCCGGAGACGATCGCGGTCTACATGCCGATGAGTTACCAGATCGGCGGCTACACGCTGATGCTGCCGCGCGATCGCATCGAGCCACTGGACCTGTCGCTGGAGGACGCGATGCGCTATGCCCTGACCGCCGGCGTCTCCGCGCGCCAGGACAAGGGAACCGGGTAGAATTCGCTGCATGATGGACCACGACCACCAGCCACGGATTCTGATCGGCGTCAGCGGCGGCATCGCCGCCTACAAGGCCTGCGAGCTGGTGCGCGAGCTGAAGCGCGCCGGCTGCGAGGTGCGCGTGGTGATGACGGCCGGCGCCCGCGCCTTCGTGACCCCGCTGACCTTCCAGGCCCTGTCCGGCGCGCCGGTGCGCACCGAGCTGCTGGACGCCGAGGCGGAATCCGGCATGGATCACATCGCCCTGGCGCGCTGGGCCGACCGCATCGTGGTCGCCCCGGCCAGCGCCAGCCTGATCGCCCGCTACGCCCAGGGCCTGGCGGACGACCTGCTGAGTACGCTGCTGCTGGCCACGACCGCGCCGGTCGCCCTGGCACCGGCGATGAACCATCGCATGTGGGCCCACCCCGCCACGCAGGCCAATATTGCAACCCTGAGCGAGCGCGGCGTAACCCTGATCGGGCCGGACAGCGGTGACCAGGCCTGTGGCGAGCAGGGCGAAGGCCGCATGCGCGAGCCTGCCGCGATTGCGCGGGAGCTGCTGCAGCCGGCCCACGCCCCGCTGGCCGGGCGCCACGCACTGATCACCGCCGGCCCCACCTTCGAGCCGATCGACCCCGTGCGCTTTATCGGCAACCGCAGCTCCGGGCGCATGGGCTTTGCCCTGGCCGCGGCCGCGCGCGACGCGGGCGCGCACGTGACCCTGGTGCATGGCCCGACGGCCGAGGCCGTACCCGCGGGCGTCGCGGGCATTGCCACGGAAACGGCCGCCGCCATGCACGCCACGGTGATGGATCGACTGCCCGAGACCGACATCCTGATCGCGGCCGCGGCCGTGGCCGACTACCGCCCGGCCGAACCGCAGGCGCAGAAGATCAAGAAGTCCGACCCGGTGATGCACCTGGCACTGGAGCGTACTCGGGACATCCTGGCCGAGGCGGCAACACAGGCGGCCTCGCTCCCCCGGCGCCCGTTCCTGGTCGGCTTCGCGGCCGAGACCGAGCACCTGCGCGAACACGCCGAGGCCAAGCGCCGCGCCAAGGGGCTCGACCTGATCGCCGCCAACCGGGTCGGCGAGGGCCGCGCCTTTGGCACACCCGACAACGAACTGCTGTGCCTCTGGGAGGGCGGCGAGCGCCGGCTCCCCAGCCAGCCGAAGACCCAACTGGCACGGGCGCTGATCGACCTGATCGTCGAGCGCCTGGCCGAATGCGAAACGGATTAAGGAACCCCGAATGCCCGCCCGCGAGATTGACCTGAAGATCCTGGACCCGCGCATGGGCGCGGACTTCCCGCTGCCCGCCCCGGCCACCGACGGCTCGGCCGGCGTCGACCTGCGTGCGATGATCGAGGCCCCGCTGACGCTGGAGCCGGGCACCGCCGAACTGATCCCGACCGGGCTTTCGATTCATATCGAGGACCCGAGCTACGCCGGGATGATCCTCCCCCGTTCCGGGCTGGGCCACAAGCACGGTCTGGTGCTGGGCAACCTGGTCGGGCTGATCGACGCCGACTACCAGGGGCCGCTGATGGTTTCCTGCTGGAACCGGGGTACCCAGGCGTACACCCTGGAGGTGGGCGAGCGCCTGGCGCAGCTGGTGATCGTCCCGGTGGTGCAGCCGCGCTTTCGCGTGGTCGAGGACTTCGAGGAGAGCGCCCGTGGCGTCGGCGGCTTCGGCTCCTCCGGCCGCGGATGACCGCGACCCGATGATCCCTCAGCCCGAGGGGTAGGACACGCCCAGACCACCCAGGCCGCAGTAGCCGTTGGGCACCTTTGCCAGGTACTGCTGGTGGTAGTCCTCGGCGAAGTACCAGGCGTCCAGCGGCTGAATCTCCGTGGTGATGGCGCCACGCCCCGCGGCGTCCAGCGCCGCCTGGTAGCGCTCGCGGCTGACCTCGGCCGCCGCCTGCTGTTCGGCGGAGTCCACATAGATCGCGGAGCGGTACTGCGTGCCGACATCATTGCCCTGGCGCATGCCCTGGGTCGGGTCGTGCCCCTCCCAGAACACTCGCAACAGCGTATCGATCGACACCCGGGCCGGATCGAACACCACACGCACCAGTTCCGTGTGCCCGGTCTGCCCGGAACAGACCTCCCGGTAGGTCGGGTTGCGGGTGTAGCCACCGCCATAGCCCACACTGGTCGAATACACACCGTCGGTCTGCCAGAACAGCCGTTCTGCTCCCCAGAAGCAGCCCATGCCCACATGCAGCACCTGCATGCCGTCCGGATAAGGCGGCGCGAGTGGCGTGCCCAGCACCATGTGCCGTGGCGGGACCGGCAGCGGCTCGTCGCGCCCGGGCAGGGCCTCCTCGGGCGCGGGCATGCGCGGCTCGGAAAACGCAAACATCACAAGGGCTCCTTCCGGAAACGTGGATTCGTCAGCCGGGGTCGGCCGGGGTCAGCCGGATCAGCTCGCCCGGGTTGTGGTCGGTCAGCACGTAAATCGCGCCATCGTGCACGCGCACATCGCGGATGCGGCGGCCAAGATCGGGGAGCAGGTCTTCCTCGTTGACCAGCTCGCGGCCCTCGAAGGTCAGCCGGCGCAGGGTCTGGCCCCGCAGGCCACCCACCAGCAGATCGCCATCCCAGGCGGCAAAGGCGGAATCACGCAGGATCGCCATGCCGGACGGGGCAATGGCCGGCGTCCAGTAGTGGATGGCGGACTCCATCCCCTCCTTCTCGGACTCGCCGGTACCGATCGGGCCGCCGGAGTAGGCGCCGCCATGCGAGATCACCGGCCAGCCGTAGTTCAGGCCGGGCTCGATGATGTTCACCTCGTCGCCACCGCGCGGCCCGTGCTCGTTCTGCCAGAAGGTGCCGGTCTCGGGATCGATCACCATCCCCTGCGGGTTGCGCACGCCGATCACCCAAAGCTCGGGATGTGCGCCATCCTCGTCCACGAACGGGTTGTCGTCGGGCACCGAGCCATCATCGTGCAGGCGCACGATGCTGCCGGCATGGTCGTCCTTCTTCTGGGCGCGATCCTGGTCGCCACGATCGCCAATGCTGACGTACACATAGCCCTCGTCGTCGAACACGATGCGCGAGCCGAAGTGGCGCCCGCCACGGGCCGCCGGCTCGGCGGAGAACAGCACCTCGACCGCCTCCAGCGCCCCGTCCGTGAACTGCCCGCGGGCCAGGCGCGTCGTCTGACCGCCCTCCACCTGCGCGGAATAGGTGAAGTACAGCCAGCCGTTGTCCTCGTAATCCGGATGCAGGGCCAGATCCAGCAGCCCACCCTGGTTCTGCGAAACCAGGTCGTCCGGCAGGCCGGAGACCATCTCGCCGCGCCCCTCGAGGTTCTCCGCGTCGGGGAAATAGCGCAGCTGCCCGGGCCGCTCGCTGATCAGCGCCCCGCCATCCGGCAGAAAGGCGATCGCCCAGGGGTGATTGAGCCCCGAGTGCAGGACCTCGCCCCTCAGCTCGCCGTCGGCGGTGGAGAATTCCTCGGCCGCGATCCCGGCCGAACCCCCGCAGGCCACCAGAAGCCCGCCCAGCAACGGGGCCGCCAGCAACCGACCCGGATATCGCTTGTCCATGTCCCTGCCCTCGTTAGGTCCGTACCCGTTGGTGGCCCGTACCCGCCGCCGGGTTCCCTGGGGTACCAACGCGAGCGTGTACATTCATCCGTGTTTCCCCGGCTGGCAGGACGGACACCAGTAGGTGGAGCGCAGGTGCTCGCCCGCTAGCGCCCGCTCCACCGGTGTCCCGCAGGTGCGGCAGGCCTGCCCGCCGCGCCCGTACACGTTCAGGTACTCGTCCGTCTCGGCCCGGTCACGCGTGATGCGCGGGCCCGGCTTGAGGTTGCGCCGCAGCAGGCGCGCCGCCTCGCAATAGAGCGCCAGGAGCTCGTCATCCGTGATCGCGCCGACCGGGTCGAGTGGATGTCGTCCGTGCAGGAACAGCACCTCCGACTTGTAGATGTTCCCGATGCCGGACGCCAGCGACTGATCCAGCAGCACGTCCAGGACGGGTCGCGCGGCGTCGCTGTGGACACGCACGCGCCGGACGACTGCGGCCAGGTCCACCTCCGGGTCCAGCAGGTCCGGCCCCACGCGCGCATCCAGCCGCTCCGGGTCGCCGCGCCCCTCCGGCTGTGGTTGCCAGGCGAGTTCGCGCGGATGGAAACAGACCAGCACCCGGTCCACCAGCCGCAGCACGGCCCAGGCCTGATGCTCCGGCTTGTACCAGGCGGCCCCGGGCGCATACTGGTGCCAGGTCCCGTACATGCCCAGGTGCGTGCGCAGCTGCCAGGCGCGGCCTGCGGCGTCATCCAGCTCGATCAGCAGATGCTTGCCGCGCGCGCTCACGCCACGCGCAGCCATGGCCCCATGCTCCACCAGTGCCGCACCACGCCGGGACCGGGTCGACACGGCCTCCAGCGCGGCGCCGGTCAGTACCGGACCCAGCGCCCGGGCCAGCTTGTGGATGGTGTCGCCCTCGGGCATCGCGGATGGACGTTCAGCGCTTGCGGCTGGGGTAGAGCGGGGCCTCGCCCTCGGGGCGGGTGCGGAACAGGCGCATGGACCACAGGTACTGGGCCGGGGCCTGCGTGATCCCGCGTTCGATCGCCCGGTTCATCTGCCGGGCGTCGGCATGATCGTCGCCGCTGGGGAAGTCCTCGAGCAGGGGCCACAGGCGCATCACGTACTGGTCCGCCACCGAGTCGTACCAGGCGAAGCTGGGCAGCACGGCCGCCTTCGACATGCGCGCCAGGCGGCCCAGCGCGGTGAGCGTCGCCTTGGGGACACCGAAGAAGTCGACGAACACCGCCCCCTCGGCCCCCAGATCCTCGTCCGGCAGGTAGTAGAAGAAACGGCCGCGGCGGAGCTGGCGAATGGCCGGACGCAGGCCCTGCTCGCGGGCGAAGATATCGCCCGAGTAGCGTGTACGGCTGCGATGGTTGATCCACTCCAGCACCGGATTCTTCATCGGCTTGGCAAACGACACGCCGTCGTACATCTGGCTCATGCGCACGCCGCCGTAGTCCAGCGCCAGCGAATGCGGGGCGAGGACAATCACCGGCGTACCGGCCGCCTGCAGGCGCTCGTAGTGCTCCAGCCCCTCGATGCGGATGCGCGCGGCGTGCTGGCCGGGCTTGCCGAACCAGAGCAGGCCGTAATCCAGCACGGTCTGCGCCTGGTAGCGGTAGTAGGCCTCCATGCGCTTCTCGCGCTCGGCCGGAGTCATCTCGGGGAAACACAGCTCGAGGTTGCGCTCCACCACCGCGCGGCTGCGCCCGGCACCCCTGCGAATCAGCCGCCCGAGCCCCCGGGCCAGCGCATGCACTGCCGGGCGCGGCATCTCCTGCAGCACCCAGGCGACGCCCAGCAGCAGCCAGCTGCCCCAGTAGCGCGGGGCGAAATGACGGCCGGTCAGCGGTGCCTGATAGGCGCCTGCCTCCTGGCCCGAGCGGGTCTCCCCGGCCTGTTCGCTCATGCGCCCCCGCCCGCGTCGAGCTGCTTGCGCGCGCGCTTCGCATAGACCTCCATCTCTTTCGCCGCCTGCAGGTCGCCCTTCTCGGTGGCGATGGCTATGCCGCGTTCGCAGGTGGACAGCGCGGCCTGCGGCCGCTCCAGGTCAACGAGGGTCTTGGCCAGCAGCTTCCAGGCGGCGGAATACCCGCCATCCAGTTCCAGCGCGCGTTCCAGGTGGGGGATCGCGGCCTCTTTCTGGCCGTCGGTCGCCAGGGCGTTGCCCAGCGAAAAGCGCAGCATCGCGGAGTCCTGTCCGCCATCCAGCATGTTCTGGAAGCGTTCGATCATGTCACTCATAGGGCTCCTCCTTCTGGATATCTTCAGGCTAACGCCGCCAGAAGGCGGGCGACAGAAGCACCAGCACGGTAAAGATTTCCAGCCGGCCCATCAGCATCGCCAGCACCAGCACCCACTTGCTGAAGTCGTTAATCGAGGCGTAGTTGGCCCCGACCTCGCCCAGCCCGGGGCCAAGGTTGTTCAGGGTCGCGGCCACCGCGGAGAACGAGGTGACCTGATCCAGCCCGGAGGCCATGATCAGCAGCATCATCACCACGAAGACCATCACGTAGGCGGCGAGAAAGCCCCAGACCGCCTGCACCACGCGGTCGGGCGCTTCCTTGCCGTTCACCTTCACCGCGATCCGGGCATGGGGATGGATCAGGCGCTTGATCTCGCGCAGCCCCTGCTTGACCAGCAGCAGTACGCGCACCACCTTCATCCCGCCGCCGGTGGAGCCGGTGCAGGCCCCGATGAACGACAGGAAGATCAGCAGCACCGGCAGGAAGCCCGGCCACAGATAGAACGCGTCGGTGGTGAAGCCCGAGGTAGTCGCCACCGACACCACGTGGAAGACCCCGCGCCGCAGGGCGTCGTTCGTATCGGCGGCAAAGCCACTCCACAGCATGTAGCCGACCACGATCACGGCGGCGGAGACCAGCAGGATCAGATAGGTGCGCAGCTCCTCGTCGCGCCGGTACGGCTTCCAGGTCGCGCGGTGCAACACCAGAAAATGCAGCGCGAAGTTCATCCCGCCAAGGACCATGAACACGATCGCCACCGTCTCGATTGCCACCGAATCGAAGTGCCCGATACTGGCGTCGTAGGTGGAGAACCCCCCGATCGCGATGGTCGAGAATGCATGCCCGACCGCGTCGAAGGCCTCCATTCCGGCGGCCCAGTAGGCCAGCGCGCAGGCCACGGTCAGGCCCAGGTAGATGTACCAGAGATTGCGTGCGGTCTCGGCGATGCGCGGAGTCAGCTTGTTGTCACGGATCGGGCCGGGGGTTTCGGCCTTGAACAGCTGCATGCCGCCCACGCCCAGCAGCGGCAGGATCGCCACCGCCAGCACGATGATCCCCATGCCCCCCAGCCACTGCAGCTGCTGGCGATACCACAGGATCGCGCGCGGCAGGTCGTCCAGGCCGGTAAGCACCGTCGCCCCGGTGGTGGTGAGACCGGACATCGACTCGAACACCGCGTCGGTGAACGAGACCGGCAGATTCGGGTCCAGCACCAGGGGCGCCGCCCCGGCAATGCCCAGTCCCAGCCAGAACAGCACGACCAGAATGAAACCGTCGCGCACCTGCAGGTCGCAGCGTGCCCGGTACAGCGAGCCCCACAGGATCCCGCCGATCAGCAGCAGCAGCGCGAACGCCTGCAGGAACACCCAGGCGGTGGACTCGCCGTAGAGAAACCCGATCGCCGCTGGCGGCAGCATGGTCAGGCTGAACAGCGTCAGCAGGACCCCAAGCAGGCGGGCGGTGGATGCGAAATGCAGCATCGGCCAGGACGACCTAGAAGAACAGCGCGGAGGGCTGGAACAGGCGCTGCACCTGCTTGACCTTGCGCCGGTCGGTCAGGAACAGGATCACGTGGTCGCCGGCCTCGATCACCGTGTCGTGGTGCGGGATGATCACGTCCTCGCCACGCACCACCGCGCCCACACTCGTGCCCTCGGGGAAATCGATCTCCTCGATCTGCCGGCCGACCACCTGCGAGGTGCGGGCATCGCCGTTCACCACCGTCTCGATCGCCTCGGCGGCGCCACGACGCAGGGTATGCACGGTGGCCGTTCCGCCCTCGCGCACGCGCGCCAGCAGCGCGCTGATCGTCGCCTGCTGCGGCGAGATCGCGACGTCAATCGTGCCGCTTTGCAGCAGGTCCACATAGCTCGGACGGTTGATCAGCGACATCACCTTGCGCACGCCCCAGCGCTTGGCCAGCATGCCGGCAAAGATGTTGGCCTGGTCGTCATTGGTCACCGCACAGAAGACGTCGTTGTTCTCGATGCCGATCGATTCGAGGAAGCGGTCGTCCGCACTGTCGCCATGCAGGACCAGCACATTGCTGGGCAGCGAGCGCGCCAGGTGGTCGGCGCGATCCGGGTCGCGCTCGATCACCTTGACCCGGTAGCGCTTGCTGAGCGTCTCCGCCAGGCGCTCGCCGATATTGCCGCCGCCGGCGATCATGATGCGCTTGTAGGGCTTTTCCAGCTTGCGCAGCTCCGAGGTGACTGCACGGATGTTCTTCTTCGCGGCGACGAAGAAGACCTCGTCGTCGGCCTCGATTACGGTGTCGCCATCCGGCTGGATGGAGCGGTTCTTGCGAAAGATCGCTGCCACCCGCGTATGGATGCCGGGCATGTCGCTTTGCAGGTTTTTCAGCTCGTGCCCGACCAGCGGCCCGCCGTAGTAGGCACGCACGCCGACCAGCGAGACCAGCCCCTCGGCGAACTCCAGCACCTGCAGCGAGCCCGGATGCTCGATCAGACGGTGGATGTGGCGGGTGACGATCGCCTCCGGCGAGATCAGCATGTCCACCGGCATCGCATCCTGGGCGAACAGCTCCGGGGTCTCGTGGTAGTCCCGCGAGCGCACGCGGGCGATCTTGGTTTCGACGTTGAACAGGGTGGAGGCAACCTGACAGGCGATCATGTTCACCTCGTCGGAGTCGGTCACCGCAATGACCATCGAGGCGTCCTGCGCCCCGGCGGCCTCCAGCACGCTCGGGTGCGAGGCGAAGCCGTTCACCGTCTTGATGTCGAACTGGTCCTCCAGCTCCGCCAGACGCTCGGCGCGGGAGTCGACGATGGTGATGTCGATGCCGTCGGCGCTCAGGGCCTCGGCTAGTGACTGGCCCACCTGCCCGGCGCCGAGGATGATGATGTGCTTCATGCGTCTCCCGTCCCGGAGATGTCAGGGCGTCGTGCCAGGGAAACGACTGGCGTCTCAGCCGTCGGCCTTCACCCGTTTTGGATCGATGCCCAGTGCCTTGAACTTGCGATAGAGGTGGGTGCGCTCCAGCCCCACCCGCTCGGCCAGCCGTGTCATGTTGCCTTCCGAGCGCTCCAGTTGCTGGATCAGATACTCGCGCTCGAACTGCTCGCGCGCCTCGCGCAGCGGCAGGTCGGGGATCGCCAGTGCCCCATCCTCGAACTCCTCGCCGCGCTGCGGCTGGCCGGTCAGGGTGCGCTCGACCTCGTCGCGGGTGATCTCGTCACCGGAGCCGAGGATCATCAGTCGCTGCACCAGGTTACGCAGCTCGCGCACGTTGCCGGGCCACTGATACTGCTGCAGCCGCTCCAGCGCCGGGCGCTGGAACAGCCGCATCGGCAGGCCTTCCTGCTGGTGCAGATGGCGCATATGGTAGTCCAGCAGCTCCGGGATGTCCTCCGCGTGCTCGCGCAGCGGCGGGATCGCCAGCGGCAGGACGTTCAGCCGGTAGTACAGGTCCTCGCGAAACCGGCCCTGCTCCACCGCCTCGCCAAGATCATGCTGGCTGGCGGCAATCACCCGCACATTGACGCTGATCGGCTGATCGCCCCCGATCCGGGTAATGCGCTGGGTATCCAGGGCATGCAGCAGGCGCCCCTGCGTCTGCATGTCCATCTCCGCGACCTCGTCGAGGAACAGCACGCCACCGGCGGCCTGCTCGAGCAGCCCGTAGCGCACCCGATCGCCCTGCTCGCTGCCGAACAACTCGGCCACGGCCTCGTCGCCCGACAGCGAACCGACCGAGACTACGATGAACGGGCTGTCCCGCCGCGCACTACGCGCATGCAGCAACCGGGCAAAGGTCTGCTTGCCCACCCCGGGCTCGCCGGTAATCAGCACCCAGGTGTCGTGTTGCGCCATGCGCTGCACCTGGTCGCGCAGGTTCACCATCACCGCGCTGCCCCCGACCGGATCAGCGACCGTGCCGGCATGGCGCTTCAGGCCCACGTTCTCGCGCTGCAGGCGGGCGGCCTCCAGGGCGTTGTTCAGCGTAATCAGCAGCTTGTCTATCGACAGCGGCTTTTCGATGAAGTCGTAGGCGCCCAGGCGGGTGGCATCGACGGCGGTCTCCACGTTGCCGTGGCCGGAGATCATCACCACCGGACAGGGCAGACCTTCGTCGTCGCCCCACTCCTTGAGCAGGGAGATCCCGTCGCCATCCGGCATCCAGACGTCGAGGAGGATCAGATCCGGCCGGCGGCTGCGGCGCTGGGCCTTGGCCTCGGCCACCGAGCCGGCCAGCGCCACCTGGTAGCCCTCGTCCTCGAGGACATCCTGCAGCAGCATCCGGATATCCGGTTCGTCGTCGACGACCAGTACGTACGGTTCGCTCATTCCGGTTCCTCGTGGGCCAGGGCCTGCGGGGTATGTTCGACCGGGATGCGAATGCGGAAAACCGCCCCACCTTCGCCCGCCGGTTCATTATGGCACTCAATCATGCCGCCATGTTCCTCGACGATCTTCTGCGCGACCGCCAAACCGAGACCGGTTCCACGCGGCTTGTCGGTGGTGTAGGGCTCGAAGATGCGTTCCAGCAGCTCGGGCTTGATCCCCGGGCCCGTGTCGGTCACCCGCAGCTCGATATGCGGCCCAGTCGGATCGTCCAGATAGGCAGTGGCGATATGCACCACGAAGGCCTCCTGGTCTTTGCCAGCCTCCAGCGCGTTCTTGATCAGGTTGTGCAGCAGCTGTCGCAGGCGTCCGGCGTCACCCCGAATCCCGGGCAGGTCCGGCTCGAGGTCGGTCTGCACACGGGAATGGCCGTCGGAATCGACATACAGCTCGCAGACATCCTGGATCAGCTGGTTCAGGTCCACCGATCCCAGCTCCAGGCGCGGGGCCTGGGCGTAGTCGCGGAAGGCGTTGACCAGCGTCTTCATTGCCTCCACCTGCTGAATGATCGTGCCCGTCGCGCGATCCAGGACATCGCGGTCGGCCCCGTCGAGGACCTTGCCCAACCGGCGCGACAGACGCTCGGCGGATAGCTGGATCGGGGTCAGCGGGTTCTTGATCTCGTGTGCCAGACGCCGGGCCACCTCGCCCCAGGCCGCATCGCGCTGCGCCTTCAGGAACTCGGTCATGTCATCGAACACGATCGCGTGCAGGCCTCGGCTGGAGCCCGAGGTCGGCAGCCAGACGGCACGCGTCATCAGCACCTTGCGCCCGGAACGGGTAAACACGACGACCTGCCGTGACCACTCGTCTTCCTGGCGCGCCAGGGCATCGTTGATCGCCTCGAAGAATTGCCCGACCAGCGGACACTCGGCGCCCAGCTCGGAGATCGGACGCGTGCGAGCGCCCTGCAGGTCGCACTCCAGGATTTGGCCGGCGGCCTCGTTCGCGGTACGAAGGCGCAGACTGCCATCCAGCGCGAGCACGCCGGAGCGCAGGTGCTGCAGGACACTCTCCAGGTAGGCGCGCTCGGCATCCAGCAGGCGGCGGTTGCGCTCGGCCTCGTCACGCGCCTCATTCAGCGTGCGCGTCATGGCGTTGAACGACTGCACCAGAAAGCCCAGTTCGTCCGCCCGCTGCACCGCGAGCCGGGTGGAATAGTCGCCAGCGGCCACCAGCCGTGTCCCCTGCACCAGATCGGAGATCGGACGCACCATGCGCCTTGCCACCAGCAGCCCGGCCCACAGGGCCGCCATCAGCGAGATCGCCAGCGCCAGCGACAGGGTGAAGATAAAGCCCTGGATGATCGGGCCGCGCAGGTAGGCGAATTCGCGGTAGCCGGCAAAGGCGTCCTCCACGCGTTGCGACAAGGCCGACATGCGCGGGTCGACCGGGTAGATCCCCTGCAGGATGCGGTTCTCCGCCCCCGGTCTTCGACTGCTGGTGGTAGCCACCACGCGAATGACCAGCGAGCCGTCGGTCTGCGGTTCCAGGCGCGAATACGGCTGCTCCGGGCGCACGCGCATCAGGATATCGGCCCCCGGGGGACTCGGCAGGCGGCGGATCGGGCTGTCGGTGGAGGAGGCAATGATGCGGTTGTTGGAGCCGACCAGCGTCAACTCCTGGGCCCCAACCTGACGGCGGTAGTCATTCAACGCCAGCGGAACCAGGCCCTCCGAGACCCCTTCCAGCTCGCTCATCATCTCCTGCGTCTCGGTCGCCAGCTGGCGCACACGCAGATCCAGCGACGAACGCGACAGCTCCAGGGCATCCTCCAGCGCGGAGTCCACGCGCACGTCGAACCAGGAGTCCACGCCCTCGTTCAGGAACTCGAAGGAGAAATAGTAGACGACCGAGACCGGCAGGACCGCCACCAGCATAAAGCCCCCGACCAGCCGCAACGTCAGGCGACTGCCGGGCACGCCCTGGCGATACTGGGCGACCATGCGCACGAACTGGTGGACGATCAGGCCACCCAGTACCAGCAGGATCGCGGCGTGGAATACCAGCAGCCACAGGAACAGCTGCTCGAAGCGGGCCTGGTCCTGCGCCGCCCCGCCCATGACCACCAGCGAGGTCAGCAGCAGCAGGAACAGCAGGCCCATGCCCAGCAGGCCCCATGGGAAGCGTCTTAGGGAAACGCTGATCAATGTACACACTCGCGTTGGTAACCCAGGTTTTCCGAGACAAGGTGCGCCGTGCAGCCGGTAGTGGTTCTACCGGCAAGTGGCGCAACGCAGGATCGGGGAACCTGGGGTACCAACCCCACCAGCGATTGAATGCCGGGGCTCGGCCGCCCGCTGTTATCAAAAACGGGCATGCGCACGGCGTTGCGGCTCCCTTGTGCAGAATGACTGCACGGCAGTCGCCGCGCCTTGTTCGCACGCAAAAGCGACGAAGCAGCGAGCGTGTACATTGACCAGCGTTTCCCTAATCCAGGGACCATCGATGCCACTCCCGCCGGGTGGTGAGGTCACCGCGCAGACCGGCATCCAGCTGCAGCGGCAAGGGCAGCGCCGAATACACGAGCAACAGCCGCGCGGCCATGTTGTAGTCCTCCGGCCGCTCGCGCACCGCCCCCGGGACGCCATGCATCGGCAGGCGCCCGAGTCGGCGGGCCACATACTCCAGGGCATCGCCCAGGGTCGGCTTGAGCTCCATCCGGTCGTCGTTCACGTCGGTTACCAGGTAATACCGGTTCAGCGCAAAATATTGCAGCTTGACCCGGCGTGTCTCGTGCTGCACGGACTCCCGGCCCAGCCAGCGATCCCGTTCGATCCGGGCCTCGGCCTCGAACTCCAGCGTGACCCCGTTGGCCAGCGCGTCTTCCAGCACTTGCGGCAGTCGCATGTCGAGCACGAGGCGCACCAGCAGGGTGTCATCGTCCATCCACATGTGCCGGGCGTCGCGGATCTCCAGGGCCTGCGCCGTACCCGGGGCCAGCGCCAGCACGAGTGACCATGCCAGCAGGAATCCGATCGGCGACCGCCCCGCGCGCATGCCCTAGTCCTTTGTCAACAGCGCGTAGTAGAAGCCATCGCCGCCTTCCAGCCCCAGCGGCAGCGCCCAGCCGACCGAGCGAACGTGCGCGCCGGCGATCGGTGGACCGCCCTCGGGCTCCAGCGCTCGGGCAGCCGGCATCCGCTCGAGAAAGTTTGCGACCACCGCGTCGTTCTCCTCGGACAACAGTGAGCAGGTCGCATACAGCAGGCGTCCGCCGGGACGCAGCAGCCCCCAGGCGGCCTCCAGAATGCGCGCCTGCTCCGCCGCCAGGCGCGGAATATCGTCGGCGCGGCGCAGGGTCTTGATGTCCGGGTGACGCCGGATCACCCCGGTCGCGGAGCAGGGGACATCCAGCAGGATCGCATCGAAGGGCTGGTCATCCCACCAGGCATCAGGGTCGGCGACATCGGCCGCGGTCAGCTGCGTGGCGAAGCCCAGGCGGTCGAGGTTTTCGCTCACCTGCACCAGGCGCTCGGCGTCGCTGTCCAGCGCAGTGAGACGGAGATCGCCACCCGCCCGTTCCAGCAGATGACCGGTCTTGCCGCCCGGGGCCGCACAGGCATCCAGCACGCGCTCGCCCGGCTGCGGATCAAGCAGGACCGCCGCCCATTGCGCAGAGGCGTCCTGCACCGAGAGCCGGCCCTCGGCAAAACCGGGCAGCCGGGCGACGTCGGCGGGTTCGGCCAGTGTCAGGGCAGCCCCCAGCTGAGGATGCGCCTGTGCCGGGTGCCCCGCCGCGACCAGTGCCTGGAGGGCGTCCTCGCGCGAGGTGCGAGACAGGTTCACGCGCAGGGTCATGGGTGCGGGACGGGTGGCCGCCTCCAGCAACGTCTCCCAGTCGTCGGGCCAGGAGGCCTGGATCGCCTCCAGCAGCCATTCCGGAACGGCGTAACGCAGCGCCGGGTCTTCCCGGACTGCCGCCTCCAGCGCATCCTGCTCGCGCTGCGCGCGCCGCAGGACCGCATTGATCAGCCCCACCGCACCGGGGCGATGGATGGCCCGCGCCAGCTCCGCGGTCTCGCGCACGGCCGCGTGGTCGCGGGTGGAGAAATGCATCAGCTCGGCCAGCCCCTGCGCCAGCAGCACACCGATCACGGCGTCTTTCTTGCGCAGCGGGCGCTCCAGGAAACCGTTCACCAGTGCCGACAGCTGTGGATACCAGCGAAGCGTGGTATAGGCCAGCGCCTGCACCCAGGCCGCGTCGCGGGCGTTCAGCCCCTCGGTTGCGTGCTCCACCGCGCGCGTCAGGGAATGCCCCTGCAATACGACACCCTCGGCGGCCTCCAGAGCTCGCTGACGCGGGGAGCGCGAGTCCACCCGCGAGGGTACGATCCGTCCGGCGCGCTTGCCCGCCATCGCTCAGCCGCCCGTGAGGCGCTGCCCCACCAGCGCCGTAGTATTGGCCCAGTCCGCGGCCGCGACCGGGCGCTTGCCCGGCAGCTGCACGGTCTCCAGACGCAGTCGGCCCTCCCCGGTGCCGACTTCCACCCCGTCGCGACCCACGGCACGGATGGTGCCGGGCTCCGGGTCCGCCGGCCCGGGCAGCGGGCGCGCAGCATGCACGCGGATCACCTGCCCGCCCCAGCGCGCCTGGGCGACCGGCCAGGGGTTGAAGGCCCGCACCTGGCGATCCAGTTCCACCGTCGGGCGGGCAAAGTCCAGCCAGGCCTCGTCCTTCTCCAGCTTGTGCGCGTAGGTCGCGCCGGCATCGTCCTGTGGTTCCGGCTGCGAACGCCCCGCGAGGATCTCGGGCAGCCGCTCCAGCAGCAGCTCGGCGCCCAGCGTGGCCAGCGCGTCGTGCAGCTCGCCGGTGGTCGTCGTCGCCGTGATCGGGGTCGAGCGACAGGCGTGCACCGGCCCCGTGTCCAGGCCGGGCGCCATCTGCATCAGGCAGACCCCGGTCTCGGTATCGCCGGCCAGGATCGCGCGGTGGATCGGCGCGGCGCCGCGCCAGCGGGGCAACAGCGAGGCATGGATGTTCAGCCCGCCCCGGCCGGGGATTTCCAGCACCGCGCGCGGCAGGATCAGCCCATAGGCCGCCACGATCAGGATATCCGGGCGCCAGGCGGCCAGTTCGGCCCGGGCCTCGGGCGATTTCAGGGATTCCGGCTGCAGCACCGGGATACCGGCCGCCTCGGCGGCGACCTTGACCGGGCTCGGGCGCAGCTGACGACCACGCCCCGCCGGGCGATCCGGCTGGGTGTACACGGCCACGGGCCGCGGGCCGCGCTCGATCAGGGCCTCCAGAGCGGGGACCGCGAAGTCCGGCGTGCCGGCGTAGACCACGCGCGGCCGTGGAACATCCTTGTCGCTTTGCGTCATCAGACGGCGGGCGCCGCGGCCTTGTCTCCCGCGCCAGTCCGCGCGCCCTGCTTCTCCAGCTTCTTGCGGATGCGGTTGCGCTTCAGGCTGGAGAGGTAGTCCACGAACAGCTTGCCGTCGAGATGGTCGATCTCGTGCTGGATACAGACCGCCAGCAAACCATCAATATCGAGCTCGTAGGGCTGGCCGTCACGGCCAAGGGCACGCACTCGGATGCGGTCGGCGCGCTGCACGCGCTCGTAGAAACCGGGTACCGACAGGCAGCCCTCGTCCATCTCCTCCTCGCCGGAGGTCTCGAGGATCTCGGGGTTGATCAGCACATGCGGCTCGGTCTGGTCATCGGAAACATCCGCGACCAGCACCCGCTTTTGCACGTTGATCTGGGTGGCCGCCAGACCGATACCCGGCGCGTCGTACATCGTTTCCAGCATGTCGTCGACCAGGGTGCGGATCTCGTCGTCCACCGTCTCGACCGGCTCCGCCTTCAGGCGCAGGCGGGGATCCGGGAAATGCAGTATTTCGCGCTTGGCCATGAAAAACCTCAAACTTTGTACTGTACAGATGCCGCAATTCTGCTAACGTTGGACCGCAATATCCGCGGAATTGCGTCATCCGCATGGGGCCGGGCTATAGCAAAATAAGGCTCGGGGAGCGCGCGGATCTGACAGGGGACAGCAATGTACAAGACCAGGGCGACCACGACCTTCGTTCTGCCGGGCATTTTACTCAGTGTAACGCTGTTGCTCGGCGCCTGCGCAGCCACCCAGACCGAAGAGGGGGCTGCCACCGCCGAGGACACCGAGGCCACGCAAGTGGCCCGCAGCGAGGACACCTCCCGCGAAACCGCCCGGGCTGCCGAGACCCCGGAGCCGGAACCCGAGATCCGCGAATCCGCTCCCGAACGCTACGTGGTCCGCGAGGGCGACACCCTTTGGGATATCGCCGCGATGTTCCTGCGCGATCCTTGGTACTGGCCGGAGATCTGGCTGGTGAACCCCGAGATCGAGAACCCGCACCTGATCTATCCGGGCGACGTACTCAGCATCTACTACGTGGATGGCGAACCGCGCATCACCGTGGATGGCGGCCCGCGCGTGCGCCCGACCAAGCGCCTTTCACCCGAGATTCGCGTAGTCGATCGCGATGAGGACGCGACCCCGATCTCCACACTGCAGTCGTTCATGTTCCGCCCGCAGGTGCTGGACGACGAGACACTGGAGAACGCCCCCTACATCCTGGCCTCGCAGGACGAGCGCGTGATCTTCGGCCCGGGCGACCGCGTCTACGTGCGCAACGCCGAAGACACCCGGCAATACGACCTCTATCACATCGTGCGCCGTGACGGCGAGCTGGTAGACCCGGACACCGGCGAGAACCTGGGTATTGCGACCCTGCCGATTGGCGAGGCGGAGATCGTCGAACCCGGCAACGTGGCGCGCGCGAACATCCGCAAGGGCGAGCGCGAGGCGATCCGTGGCGACCGCCTGGTCCCGTTTGCCGACGAACAGGACATGCTGTTCGAGATCGGACGCCCGCCAGAGGACCTGGAGGGCACGATCATCTCCCTGTTCGACGCGATCAGCCAGATCGGCCAGCTGCAGGCTGCGATCATCAACCGTGGCGAGCGTGACGGCATCGAGAACGGCCAGGTGATGACCGCCTACACCGCCGGCCGCCAGGTCCGCGACCCGATTAGCGACCGGGCGAACGAGGTCGTGACCCTGCCCGAGGAATCGGTCGGCACCGTGATGGTGTTCCAGACCTTCGAGAAGGTCTCCTACATTCTGGTCACGGAGTCCGACCGCACCCTGCGCGAGGGTGACAAGGTCCGCCATCCGTCGCACTGATCCGCTCGCACGGGCATCCGCACCACCGATGACCGACGATCGGGACCGCGCGGCGCATCAGCGCGCCTGGCTGGAACTGATCAACATCCCGGGGCTCGGCCACCAGCGCCTGCTGCATCTGGTCGAGGTCTTTGGCGGTCCCGGCGCCGCCCTGGCCGCCTCTCCCGGCGAATGGCGACGTCACGGGGCCGAGCTGGACATCGACCCGGCGGCCCGCACCGTAGGCGCCGATGCCGACCAGGCCTGGCTCGACCAGGACGAACGGCATCACCTGCTCTGCCGGGATGACCCCGACTACCCGCCGCTGCTGGCCGAACTCCCCGACCCGCCTCCCGTCCTGTACCTCAATGGTGACCCGAGCCTTCTGCATCGGCCGCAAATCGCAATCATCGGCGCCCGCGAGTGCACGCCGCAGGGCGAACGGCTGGCCGGCGAGTTCGCGCGCGAGCTCGCCGGTGCCGGCGTGATCGTGACCAGCGGCCTGGCGCGCGGCATCGACGGGGCCGCCCACGAGGGGGCCCTGGCCGCCCCCGGCGGCCGCACGATCGCGGTCGTCGCGACCGGCCCGGACCGCATCTACCCGGCGCAGCATCGTCGCCTCGCCCACCGCATTGCGGATCACGGCCTGGTCGTCTCCCTGTGGCCGACCGGCACGCGGCCGCTGGCGCGCAACTTCCCGCAGCGCAACCGGGTGATCAGCGGCATGGCCCTGGGCACGGTCGTGGTCGAGGCCGCGCTGAAGAGTGGATCGCTGATCACCGCCCGCCTGGCGGCGGAACAGGGCCGGCAGGTCTACGCGGTGCCGGGCTCGGTACTGAGCCCGGTCAGCCGCGGCTGCCATCGTCTGATCCGTGACGGGGCGCAACTGGTGGAATCGGCCGACGAGGTGCTGGAGGACCTCGCGGACTGGCTTGGTGTCGCCCCCGGGGAGACACCCGAAACACCGCCGGAACCGGCCCGGGAACCACTGGATCCGGAGCAGGAACGCGTGCTGAACGCGATGGGTTTTGACCCGATCCCGCTGGAAACCCTGCGGGATCGCACCAAATTGACCATCGAGCGCCTTTCATCCATGCTGGTTTTGCTGGAACTCAACGGCCGTGTGGCCGCCCTCGACCACGGGCGCTACCAGCGCCTCGACGCAGGATCCCCTGAATCATGAACGAAAGCGTGCTGGATGTGCTCATGTACCTGTTCGAGCACACCATGGACGAGGAATCCGACGAGGAGCCGGATCGCGCGGAACTGGAACGCCACCTGGTGGAGGCCGGTTTCGCCCGCCCCGAGATCGACCGCGCCCTGGGCTGGCTGGACCGCCTGATGAGCGAGGCCCCCCTTACCGGCCGCGGCGGCGACGGCGCGGCCCAGCGCATCTACGCCCCGGAAGAGCGCAAGCGCCTGGATACCGAGGCGCACGGCTTCCTGCTGCATCTGGAACAAAACGGCCTGCTGACCGCCGGCACCCGCGAGCTGGTGCTGGATCGTGTGATGGAGCTGGACGCCGAGGAGATCGACCTCGACCAGCTGCGCTGGGTGGTGCTGATGGTGCTGTTCAACCAGCCCGACGACGCGATCGCCTATTCCCGCCTGGAAGAGGTGATGCGCGACGATGCCGGCCCATCGGCCGTGGATTATCTGCACTGAGTACACCGTCCTCCGCAGACAATGCGGTAGCCAAGGGCGTTTTCCTCCTCTAGTCTTTAGCGCCCGTGAACCCGGTCGCTGCCATGCGACCGGGATCGCCCCGATACGGAACCCGCTGCCACGGAGACGGTCCCGAGCGACATGAGCAAGCACCTCGTCATCGTAGAGTCGCCCGCCAAGGGCAAGACCATCGAGAAGTATCTCGGCCCGGACTATCAGGTCATGGCCTCCTATGGCCATGTGCGCGACCTGGTCCCCAAGGAAGGCGCGGTGGACCCGGAAAACGGGTTCCGCATGAAGTACGACGTGATCGAGCGCAGCGAGAAGCAGATCGAGGCGATCGCCAAGGCGCTGAAGAAAGCCGACGACCTGATCCTCGCGACTGACCCCGACCGTGAAGGCGAGGCAATCTCCTGGCATCTCTACGAGGTGCTGCGTGACCGCGGCCTGCTGGACGATCGCGGCGTGCATCGGGTCGTGTTCCACGAGATCACCAAGAAGGCGATCCAGCAAGCGATCGAGGAACCGCGCGACCTGGCCAAGCCGCTGATCGATGCCCAGCAGGCGCGCCGCGCGCTGGACTACCTGGTCGGCTTCAACCTCTCCCCGCTGCTGTGGCGCAAGATCAAGCGCGGCCTGTCCGCCGGGCGCGTGCAGAGCCCGGCGCTGCGCATGATCTGCGAGCGCGAGAACGAGATCGAGGCATTTGTCCCGCGCGAATACTGGACCCTGGATGCGAAGGCCGAGCGCCAGGGCCAGCCGTTCACCGCACGCCTGACGCACCTGGACGGCAACAAGCTGGACCAGTTCGACCTGAACAGCGCCGACCTCGCGCACGATGCCCAGAAGCGTCTGACCGAGGCCGCGAATGGCGAGCTGCGCGTCGCCAAGGTCGAGAAAAAGCAGCGCCGCCGTAACCCGGCCGCGCCGTTCACCACCTCGACCCTGCAGCAGGAGGCCTCGCGCAAGCTGGGCTTTACCGCATCGCGCACCATGCGCACCGCCCAGCAACTATATGAAGGCATCGATCTGGGCTCCGGAGCGATCGGTCTGATCACCTACATGCGTACTGACTCGGTGGCCCTGGCCGGCGAGGCGATCGGCGAGATTCGCGGCCTGATAGAGGAGCGCTACGGGGCCAACAACGTCCCCGACAGCCCGCGCCAGTACAAGACCAAGTCGAAGAACGCGCAGGAGGCCCACGAGGCCATCCGCCCGACCTCTGTGCGCCGTCTGCCGAACGAGGTCCGCGCTCGCCTGAGCAGCGACCAGGCCCGGCTATACGACCTGATCTGGAAGCGCACCGTCGCCTGCCAGATGATCCACGCGACCTTCGACACCGTGGCCGCCGACCTGGTCCCGGGCGACAGCCAGCACCAGTTCCGTGCCACCGGCTCCACCCTGGTCGACCCCGGCTTCATCGCCGTCTACCAGGAGGGCCGCGACGACGCGCAGGATGACGACGAGGACAAGCGCCTGCCGGAGATGGCCGAGGGCGACACGGTCCAACTCGACGAGGTCACCGCCGACCAGCACTTCACCGAGCCGCCACCGCGCTACACCGAGGCCAGCCTGGTGAAGACGCTGGAGGAATACGGCATCGGCCGTCCGTCCACTTACGCCAGCATCATCTCCACGCTGCAGTCGCGCGAATACGTGGAGATGGACGGCAAGCGCTTCATCCCGACCGATACCGGCCGGATCGTGAACAGCTTCCTGACCCAGCACTTCGACCGCTACGTGGACTACGACTTCACCGCGAAGCTGGAAGATGAGCTGGACGCGATTTCGCGCGGCGAGAAGGACTGGGTCCCGGTGCTGGAGGATTTCTGGGGCGACTTCCGCGACCGGGTGAAGGAGAAGGAAGAGAACGTCACCCGCGCCGAGGCCGTGCAGTCACGCGAGTTGGGCCCCGATCCGCAGAGCGGGCGCCCGGTCAGCGTGCGCCTGGGCCGTTTCGGACCGATCGTGCAGATTGGCACCAAGGACGACGAGGAGAAGCCGCGCTTCGCCGGCCTGCTGCCCGGGCAGAAGATGGACAAGATCACTCTCGACGAGGCGCTGGAGCTGTTCAAGCTGCCGCGCGACCTCGGCGAGACGCCCGAGGGCGAGCCGGTGATGGTGAACATCGGCCGCTTCGGGCCGTACGTGAAGTACGGCTCCAAGTACGCCTCCCTCGGCCCGGATGACGACGTCTGGACCATCGAGCTGCCACGCGCGCTGGAGATCGTCGCCGAGAAGAAGCAAAAGGACGCCGAGCGCTTCATCAAGAGCTTCGACGAGGAAGGCATCCAGGTGCTGAACGGGCGCTACGGGCCCTACGTCACCGATGGCAACAAGAACGCCAAGATCCCGAAAGAGACCGACCCCAAGTCCCTGACGCTTGCGCAGTGCCAGGAGCTGATCGCCGCCGCCCCGGAACGCAAGGGCCGCGGCCGCAAGGGGGCGTCCAAGTCGACCGCCAAGTCTTCCGGGAAGACCGCATCCAAATCGTCGACCGCGAAGAAGACGTCCACGAAAAAGGCGGCCACCACCAAGAAGGCCGCCAGCAAGACGGGCACGAAAAAGACCGCCGTCAAGAAGAGCACCTCGAAGAAGGCCCCGGCGAAAAAGGCCACGACCGCCAAGTCCGGTGGCGCGAAATCCGACAGCGGTGACAACGCCGGCGACAGCCGCCTGAGTGCCCAGCCCTCCGGCGACCGTGGATCCGAATAACGCCCCGTTGCTGTCCCCCGAGATCGAACCCGTCGCACAGTGCGTGTGCGATGGCGGCGTGATCGCCTACCCCACCGAGGCGGTCTTTGGTCTCGGCTGCCGCCCGGACAACCCCCGGGCGATCGATCGCATCCTCGAGATCAAGGGTCGCCCGGCCGCCAAGGGGCTGATCGTAATCACCGACCGGCTGGAGCGCCTCGCGCCCTGGCTGGCGCCGCTGCCGGCCGAGCACCGCGCCGAGATCGATGCCAGCTGGCCGGGGCCGACCACCTGGCTGCTGCCCGTCACCGATGCCTGCCCGCCGCTACTGCGCGGTGAACACGACAGCCTCGCGGTACGCGTCACCGCCCATCCGGGGACGCGCGCGCTGTGCGCGGCCGCCGAAAGCGCGCTGGTCTCCACCAGCGCCAACCGCGCGGGCGCGGAGCCCTGCCGCAGCTGGGATTGCGTTGCCTCACAACTCGGGGCCGGCATCGATGCGATCCTGCAGGCAGAATGTGGCGGGCGCACCGCACCCAGCGCGATCCGCGACGCCCGCACCGGGGCCTGGCTCCGGGGCGCGCCGGAACCCGACACCCATACCGACAACTGATCAACCGGGACGCAGCATGAGCCAGGACAACGTCTCCATCGACCGCGTGATCGACTACCTGCAGGGCCTGCAGGAACGCATCTGCCAGGGCCTCGAGGGGCTGGACGGCCAGGCCCGCTTCGAGGAGGACGCCTGGGAACGCCCGGCCGGCGGCGGCGGCCGCACCCGCGTGCTGCGCGAGGGGCGGGTCTTCGAGCAGGCCGGGGTCAACTTCTCCCATGTGATGGGCGACAACCTCCCGGCCTCGGCCACCGCGCACCGCCCGGAGATGGCCGGGCGCTCGTTCCAGGCCACCGGCGTGTCGCTGGTGATCCACCCGCACAACCCGTATGTGCCGACCTCGCACGCGAACGTGCGCTTCTTCATCGCGGAGAAACCCGGCGAGGCGCCGATCTGGTGGTTCGGCGGCGGCTTCGACCTGACCCCCTACTACGGTTTCGACGAGGACTGTATCCACTGGCACCGCACGGCCGAGGCTGCCTGTCGCCCGTTCGGCGAGCACCTCTACCCGGCGCACAAGAAGTGGTGCGACGAGTACTTCCACCTCAAGCACCGCGACGAGCCGCGCGGCGTCGGCGGGCTGTTCTTCGACGACTTCAGCGAGGGCGGCTTCGAACACGCCTTCGGTTACATGCAGAGCGTCGGAAATGCCTACCTGGATGCCTATGGTCCGATCGTCGAGCGTCGCCATGCGACCGAGTACGGCGAGCGGGAGCGCCAGTTCCAGCTCTACCGGCGCGGGCGCTATGTCGAGTTCAACCTGGTCTACGACCGAGGTACCCTGTTCGGCCTGCAGTCGGGCGGGCGCACCGAGTCGATCCTGATGTCGCTGCCGCCGCTGGTGCGCTGGGAATACAACTACCAGCCGGAGGCCGGAACGCCCGAGGCCGCCCTGTACGAGCGCTATTTGAAACCGCGCGACTGGCTGGCCGAGGCCGCTGGCTGACTACGCCAACAAGGATGACCCGCATGACCGCACCGATCGCCCCCTATCCCGCCGGCCGCCCGCGCCGCATGCGTCGCGACGCCTTCTCCCGCCGCCTGATGCGCGAGCACCATCTGCGCGCGGACGACCTGATCCTGCCGATATTCGTCACCGAAGGAGAGGGGGTGCGCGAGGCGGTGCCGTCGATGCCCGGCGTGGACCGCGTCACCATTGACCTGCTGCTGGAGGAGGCGGCCTCGGCCGTGCGCCTCGGCATCCCGGCACTGGCCCTGTTCCCGGTCGTCCCGGGCGAAAAGAAGAGCCTGGATGCCGCCGAGGCCTGGAACCCCGAGGGCCTGGCCCAGCGCGCGGTACGCGCACTGAAGCAGGCCCACCCCGAGCTCGGCGTGATCACCGACGTCGCCCTGGACCCGTTCACCACCCACGGCCAGGACGGCATCATCGACGACGACGGCTTTGTTGTGAACGACATCACCGTCGAGGCCCTGGTGAAGCAGGCGCTGTCGCATGCCGCGGCCGGCGCCGACGTGGTCGCCCCCTCCGACATGATGGACGGACGCATCGGCGCGATCCGCACCGCGCTGGAGGACGGCGGGCACGTGCACACGCGCATCCTCGCCTACTCCGCCAAGTACGCCTCGGCCTTCTACGGGCCGTTCCGCGACGCGGTGGGCTCGGCCGGCAATCTGGGCAAGGGCGGCAAGGAGACCTACCAGATGGACCCGGCCAACGGCGACGAGGCCCTGCACGAGGTCGCGCTCGACCTGGCCGAGGGCGCCGACATGGTGATGGTCAAGCCGGGCATGCCGTATCTGGATGTGGTCCGCCGCATCCGCGACGAGTTCCAGCGCCCGACCTTCGTCTATCACGTCTCCGGCGAGTACGCGATGCTCAAGGCCGCCGCCGAACGCGGCTGGCTGGACGAGCGCGCCTGCGTGCTGGAGGCCCTGACCGGCATGAAGCGCGCCGGGGCCGACGGCATCCTCACCTACTACGCCCGCACCGTGGCCGAATGGCTGGCGGAGGACGCGGCCCGATGAGCGAGCCGCGCCCCGATCGTTATGGCGTGGTCGGCAACCCGATCCGCCATTCGCTGTCGCCGCGCATCCATGCCCTGTTCGCCGAACAAACCGGGCAGCACCTGACCTACGAGGCCCTGCTGGGCACCCCGGGTCAGTTCGCCGAGGAGGTCTGGGCGTGGTTCTCCTCCGGGTTCCGGGGCCTGAACGTGACCGTCCCGTTCAAGGAAGAGGCCTTCGCCCTGGCCCGGGTACTGACCGATCGCGCCCGGCGGGCCGGTGCGGTCAATACCCTCTGGCGCGACGACGAGCGCCAGCTCCACGGCGACAACACCGACGGCATTGGTTTCTGCCGCGATCTCGACCGCCTGGGTGGCGAGGTGCCCGGCCGGCGCATCCTGATCCTCGGGGCCGGCGGCGCAACTCGCGGGCTGCTGCAGCCCCTGCTGGAGCGCCATCCCGCGGAATTGGTGATCGCCAACCGCACCGCGGCGCGGGCCGAGGCGCTGGCCGAGGACTTCGCCGACCTGGCGATCGAGACCGAACTCTCCGCCTGCGGCCTCGACACCCTGCCCGCCGATCCGTTCGATCTGGTCATCAACGCCACCGCCGCCGGCCTGTCCGACGCGGGCCTGAACCTGCCCGCGACACTGGTGCACCCGGATAGCCTGGCCTACGACCTGGTCTACGGCCCGGGTGCAGCCCGATTCCTCGACTGGGCCCAGGCTGCCGGCTGCCGGCAGACGGCGGACGGCTTGGGCATGCTGGTCGAGCAGGCCGCCGAGGCCTTCGCGATTTGGCGCGGCATCCACCCCGACACCACCCCGGTATTGCGCCAACTGCGTCACGAAAACGACGCGGCCTGACGCCCGGTTCACCTTCCGTTCAAGCAACGGCGCAATCCTGTCCCCGAGCGCGCCCATGGGCGCAGACTGAAACCCGGGAGTTCCTTCCCGGCTGGGGGGCAAGCATGATCTCGCGCATTGGTGTTCTGTTACTGGTCGGTTTTCTGACCTTCGCCATCGGCTGTACGACTACGGATCCCTATACCGGCGAGGAGCGCGTATCGCGCACTGCGATCGGAGCCGGCGTGGGCGCCGCGGCAGGCGCCGTGGTCGGCAGCATCACCAGCCGCCGCAACCGCACGCAGCGCGCGATGATCGGGGCGGGCATTGGGGCGTTGGCCGGCGGCGCGATCGGCAACTACATGGACCGCCAGGAGGCCGAGCTGCGCGAGCAGCTTCAGGGGACGGGCGTCAGCGTGACCCGCGACGGCGACAACATCATCCTCAACATGCCAGGGCATATCACCTTCGATGTCGATCGCACCGACATCAAGCCGGAGTTCGAGGACGTGCTGGACTCGGTGGCGCTGGTCCTGGCCGAATACGACCAGACCGGGATCGAGGTCGCCGGCCATACCGACATCACCGGACGCGTCGAGTACAACATGGACCTGTCCGAACGCCGTGCACAAAGTGTCGGGCGCGCCCTGATCCGGCGCGGGGTCCAGTCGGTGCGAGTCGACACCATCGGCTTCGGCCCGCATCAGCCCGTCGCAACCAACGAGACCGCCGAGGGCCGCGCGATGAACCGGCGCGTCGAACTGACCCTGTTCCCGCTGACCGCGGACTGAGCGCAGCCTACCAGCGGGGTCGCGCCGGGGATTGTCCGGCCCGCCCCCTTCCGCATCCATCCGGCGCGCCGGGCTGGTAAGCTTGGCCGCCATGGACGCACGTGCACGCCTGTGGGAACTGGCCCGACTGGTCCGCCTGGACCGACCTGTCGGCATCTATCTGCTGCTGTGGCCGACCCTGTGGGCGCTCTGGATCGCGGCCGAGGGCTGGCCGCCGGGTTCGCTGATCTTCATCTTCGCGGCCGGCGTCGTGCTGATGCGCTCGGCCGGCTGTGCGATCAACGACTACGCGGACCGCGACTTCGACGCCCATGTCGCCCGCACGCGCGACCGCCCGCTGGCACTGGGCACCATCACCCCGAACGAGGCCCTGGCAACCTTCGCCGTGCTGGCGCTGACCGCCTTTGTGCTGGTGCTGTTCACCAACCTGCTGACCATTCTCTATTCCCTGGTCGCGGTGGTGCTGGCCGCCACCTACCCCTTCGCCAAGCGCTTTCACCACTTTCCGCAGGTGCACCTGGGCGCGGCCTTCGCCTGGGCCGTGCCCATGGCCTTTACCGCGGTCACCGGGGATCACCCGCCGCCGCTCGCCTGGCTGCTGTACGTGACCGTGCTCGCCTGGACCGTGGTGTATGACACCTTCTACGGGATGGTGGACCGAGAAGACGACCTGAAGATCGGGGTGAAGTCCACCGCCATCGCGTTCGGCGAGATGGACCGTCTGATCACCGCGGGGCTCCAGGTGCTCGTCTGGCTGGGGCTGTACCTGATCGGCCAGCATGCCGGGCTCGGCGGCTACTACACGGCGGGGCTGGTGATCGTGGCGATGCTGATGTTCTACCAGCAGTTCCTGATCGCCGAACGCGAGCCGACCGACTGCCTGCGGGCATTCAAGAACAACCATTATCTCGGTGCCGTGGTCCTGCTCGCGATGATCGCAGACCATCATCTGGGGGGCTAACTCGGTTACGCGCGGGCAAGCGCCAGACCCTCGACCGATGCCGCTCCCGCCGCCCGCAGCGCACGGGCCAGCGCATCCAGGGTCGCCCCGGTCGTGACCACATCGTCCACCAGCAGCACCCGCTCGCCCGCCAGTTCCGCCTTCACGGCAAATGCATCGCGCAGGTTCCGGCGCCGCTGTGGACCGCTCAGCGTCTGCTGCGAAGGCGTGGCCCGTACGCGGCGAACGCATGCGGTATCCAGCGGGAGCCCCAGGACCTCGGCGACGCACCGCGCCAGCGGCTCGCACTGATTGAACCCGCGCTCGCGCAGGCGCGAGGGGTGCAATGGAACGGGCACCACGCGGGTAGGCAACGGTGTCGGCACATCCCGGCGTTCGCGGGCTGCCTGTGCGGCCAGGTCCACGAGGATCCGTTCAGCGCGGGCGTGGCCGCTGCGCTTGTAGGCCAGCAGCACCCGATCCAGCGGCCAGGCATAGGCCCATGGCGCCCGCAGGGCGTCTACTGCCAGCGGGCGGCGCTGACAGGCGGGGCAGGCCACTGTCGCCGGCAGGGGCGCCGCGCAACCCGGGCATGGGACCTCCACCCGCACCAGGTCCTCGCGGCAGGCAGGACAGATGGCCCCGCCCTCCGGCAACGGGACCAGACACAAGCCACAGTGGTCGGGGTACAGCGCCCGGGCCGCCCAGGCGCTCAGCGCACGCAGCGCGCCCGATCGCTCTCCAGTTTGCCCCGGCGTGGCTGAAGGGGAATGAGCCATGATGGTATGCTTCCGCTTTTGCTTTCAGGGTAGTCCATGGCGACCAAGACCGTCTCCGCACGCAGTTCGCGGCGCGCCGCCGCGATGTTCGACGTCGGCAATCTGATTAGCGTGTCGATTGCCGGCATCCCGCTGTTTGTGGTCAGCAGCGAGGGGGTCGGAGTCGGCTTCATCATTGCCGCGATCATGGGCATCGTGCCGCTGGTGCTGTGGTTTGGCGCCTCCATGCTGGTCTACGCCCTGAACAAGCACCACCCCGATCCGCGCGTGGGCCATTTCACGCAGTGGGCGGCCTATCGCTACTACGCGCTGATGGGCCTGCTGATCGGGGTTGCCACCTTCTTCCCGCCGGATCTGGCCTACTACCGCGCCTACTGGGCCGTGGCCGCCGCCATCCTGCTGCCGTGGACGGTCTACGCCCTGTACCGCATCTACCGCGAACCCTGGGCCGATGTCGCCATCCCGGCGGAAGCCGACAAGGAGCCACACTCATGAGCGAGCCCCGCCACGACTGGAACACCGACGAGGTCGAGGCCCTGCTCGACCTGCCGCTGAACGACCTGATCTTTCGCGCGCAGACGGTGCACCGTGAACACTTCGACCCGAACGCGGTGCAGGTGAGCACGCTGCTGTCGATCAAGACCGGGGCCTGCCCGGAGGACTGCGCCTACTGCCCGCAGAGCGCGCACCACGACGTGGAACTGGAGCGCGAGCGCCTGCTGCCGCTGGAGGAAGTGCTCGAGGCCGCGCGCAACGCCCGCGCCCAGGGCGCGACCCGCTTCTGCATGGGGGCCGCCTGGCGCAACCCCACCGACAAGAACCTGGAACGCGTGATCGAGATGGTGCGCGCGGTCAAGGACGAGGGGCTGGAGACCTGCATGACCCTCGGCATGCTGAAGGCCGAGCAGGCGAAACGCCTGTCCGAGGCGGGGCTGGACTACTACAACCACAACCTCGACACCTCGCCGGAGTTCTACGGGAACATCATCTCCACGCGCACCTACGAGGACCGCCTGGAGACCCTGGAGCACGTGCGCGAGGCCGGCATGAACGTCTGCTGTGGCGGCATCCTCGGCATGGGCGAATCGCGGCGCGACCGCGCGCGCCTGCTGCAGCAGATGGCCAACCTGCCGAAGCACCCGGAATCGGTCCCGATCAACCAGCTGATCCAGGTCGAGGGCACGCCGCTGCACGGGATCGAGGACCTCGACCCGCTGGAGTTCGTGCGCACCATCGCCGCGACCCGCATCCTGATGCCGGCCTCCTACGTGCGCCTGTCCGCCGGGCGCACCGAGATGTCCGACGAGATGCAGGCCCTGTGCTTCCTGGCCGGCGCCAACTCGCTGTTCTACGGCGACACCCTGCTGACCACACCAAACCCCGGCGAGAACCACGACCTCGCGCTGTTCGAACGCCTGGGCCTGCGCCCGGAGACCGGACCAGAGGCCTCTGCGGAATCGGATCGGCCCGCCTCCGCATCGGCCTGAGCCAGACGAGCGGAGGGCACAACAGTGGGCGGCGGATTCCCCGATCATTTTTCCGCCGTGGCGGGGGACTATGCCCGCCACCGTCCGGACTACCCCGCCGAGCTGTTTGACTGGCTGGCCGCGCACACCCCGCGCCACGAACGGGCCTGGGACTGCGCCAGCGGCAACGGCCAGGCCGCGCAGGGCCTGCAGCCGCACTTCCCGCAGGTCGTGGCGACGGATGCCGCCCCGGCCCTGCTGGCCGCCCTGCCGGCGACCACCGGCATCGACCGCATCGCCTGCGCCGCCGAGGCCTGCGCGCTGGCCGACGCCTCGATAGATCTCGCCTGTGTCGCCCAGGCCGCGCACTGGTTCCGCCACACCGAGTTCCATGACGAGGTCGCGCGCGTCCTGCGCCCGGGCGGCCTGCTGGCGATCTGGGGCTACGGCATCCTGCGCGCCGAGGACCCGGCGCTGGATCGCCTGCTGACCGACTTCCACGACACCACCCTGGCGCCCTGGTGGCCGGAGGAGCGCAGCCACATCCGCAGCCACTACCGCGACCTGCCCTTCCCCTGGCCGGAGATCGAGACGCCCGAGTTCCGTATCGACCGCGAGTGGGACCGCGACACCCTGCTCGGCTATCTCGGCACCTGGTCCGCCATCCGCCGCGCACAGGCCGCCGGCCAGGATCCGCTGGCCGCACTGGAGCCAGCCCTGCACGCACTGTGGCCGAACGCGGACATCACCGCCCGCGTGCACTGGCCGATCTTCCTGCGTGCCGGGCTGCGGCCGTGAGTGAGCGACTCACCATGAGCCATTCACCATGAGCGAGTCGCTGCAGGCCTTCCTGCAGGCCCGTCTCGACCGCGTGCGCACGGACGGTCGCTGGCGCCGGCTGCGCACGCTGGGTGGGCCGCAGCAACCGGAGCAGGTCATCGACGGCCAGCCGGTTGTTGCCTTCTGCTCCAACGACTACCTGGGTCTGGCGGCGGATCCGGCCGTCGCCGCCGCCGCCCGCGAGGCCCTCGACCGCTACGGGGTCGGGGCCGGGGCCGCCCATCTGATCAACGGCCACACCCGCGCCCATATGGAACTGGAACAGGCGCTGGCGCGCTTCACCGGGCGCGAGCGCGCACTGCTGTTCTCCACCGGCTACATGGCTAACCTGGCGCTGGTACAGACGCTGGCCGGCCGCCGAGACACGGTGTTCGAGGACCGCTGGAACCATGCCTCGCTAATCGACGCCGTGCGCCTGGCCGGCGCGCGCAGCCAGCGCTATCGCCATGCCGATCCCGGGCATCTGCGCGAACGTCTGGAGCAGGCCCCCGATCGTGGTCACCGTCTGATCGTGACCGACGGGGTGTTCTCCATGGACGGCGACATCGCCCCGCTGCCGGAACTGGCCTCGCTGGCACGCGAGTTCGATGCCTGGCTGATGGTGGATGATGCCCACGGCCTGTCGGTGCTGGGCACGACCGGCGGCGGCAGCTGCCAGCACCACGGCCTCGGCGCGGACGACGTCCCGATCCTGATGGGCACGCTGGGCAAGGGCTTCGGCACCGCCGGGGCCTTCGTCGCCGGCTCCGAGGCCCTGATCGAGGCCTTGATCCAGACCGCGCGCCCCTACATCTACACCACCGCGATGCCTGCCGCCCTGGCCGCCGCCACGCTGACCTCCGTGCGCATCGCCGAGGCCGCCGAGGATCGCCGTGCGCACCTGCAGGACCTGCTGCAGCGACTGGGAGCGGGCCTGGACCGGCTCGGCCTGCAGCACCCTCCACCCCTGACCCCGATCCAGCCGGTCCACATCGGCGACGCCCGCCGCGCCAGTGCCGTGGCCGAGAGGCTGCTGGCCGCCGGCTTCCTGGTGCCGGCTATCCGTCCACCGACGGTCCCCGAGGGCCAGGCGCGGCTGCGCATCACACTATCCGCGGCCCATACCGAGGCCCAGGTCGATGCCCTGCTCCGCGCGCTGGAACAGGCCCTCGAGCAGGCGACTCCGTGAACCAGTCCGCAGCCCGGCATTGACGCCCTTCACGTTTCCAACGACCGCCATTCCCCGTTAAAGAACCGTTCAGCAACCCCGCGCGAGTCTGGAGCCGAGCACGGTCGAAAGGAGACGGACCATGGCACGGAAACGCAACCATTCCCGACGCGGTGTACCCACTCATCTGAAGGCGCTGGCGGCTGCGATGCTGTTCGGCTTCGCCGCCGACACACTGGCCTCCCCGCCGCCCTGGGCACCGGCCCACGGCTGGCGCGCGCAGAACGACCCGGGGTATGCCGGCTACCACGGCTACAGTTACGACCGCTGGGAGCACGACTACGGCGTGATGGACGGGCGCTGCAACCGCGACGCGATCGGCGCGGCGATTGGCGGCGGTGCCGGCGCGGTCATCGGCCATCGCGTCGGTGACGGCGATCCGGTGGCCATCCTGATCGGGGCGGCCGGCGGCGCGGTCCTGGGCGGCATGATCGGACGGCAGATGGACCGCAATGACCAGGCCTGCATGGGGCACGCCCTGGAACTGGCCGAGCCCGGACAGCCCGTGCACTGGGACAACGCCCATGGTCAGCCAGTGCACATGACGCCGGGGCGCGTTCGCGATAACGGCTGCCGGGACTTCGAGATGACGATCGACGGCGAGCGCCATACCGGCATGGCCTGTCCGGACGAACCAGGCCACTGGGAGATCCGCGGGTAAGCGCGCCGTCGCCCCAAGTGCCCCGGGGGCCTTGAACGCCCCCGGGCACCATCGCCTATCCTGCAGGGCCAACCTGCCCTGACCCGGCCGGCTACAGCCTCTGTCCGGTCACCCCAGGGCCGCAAAGCACGGAATGGCTCACTCCATGGCCCGGACCCTGCCCGTCAATAAGTCCCCGTCCACACCGGAACGCGTGATCGTTCTGGACGTGCTGCGCGGGGTCGCGATCCTCGGCATCCTGGTGATGAACATCCAGTCCTTCGGGCGCATCTCGAGCGAATACATGAATCCAATGGCACTGGGCCCCCTCCCGCTGGGAGACTGGGTCACCTGGATCGTGGTCCACGTGCTGGCGGACGAGAAATTCATCAGCATGCTGACCCTGCTGTTTGGTGCCGGGATCGTGCTGATGGCCTCGGGCTCGCGCCATCCGGCCGACACCTTCGAACAGCGCTTTCGCCGCCGCATGGGCTGGCTGTTCCTGATCGGGCTGGCACACGGGCTGATCCTGTGGCCCGGCGACATCCTCGCGGCCTATGCGGTGTGCGGGCTGGTGGCCATGCACTTTCGCGACCACCCGCCGATGACGCTGCTGGGCCTCGGGGTCGCGCTGATCGGCGGGCTGACCGCGCTCTGGCTCGTGCTGAGCGCGATCCTGATCTTCCTTGTTCCCGAGCACTGGCTGCAGACGCTCAACGAGCGCTACTGGCAGCCCGGCGCCGATGTCGTCAGCGACGAGCTCAACCGGATGTCCCTGCACTGGCTGGCGGCGACCGGCGAGCGGGCGACCGGGGCACTGACCGCGCAGCTGTGGATGTTCTTCTCCGAGCGCCTGTGGCAGATGCTCGCGATGATGTTCATCGGCATGGCCCTGCTGCGGCTCGGCTTCCTTCACGGGAGCTGGTCGCTGGCCGGCTATCGGCGCGTCGTGCTGCTCGGACTGGGCATCGGCATCCCTCTGGTACTGGCGGGGTTGTGGTTCAACACGGCCGTGGATTGGGATCTGCGCTACTCGATGTTCCTGGGCCGTATCGCGAATCTGTGGGGCAGTGTCGCGATCGCCCTGGCCTGGGTCGCCCTGGTGATCCTGCTGGCCCACCCCGACGGGCGTCGGCGGATCCTGCCAGGCGTCATCCGCGCCCTCGAGGCGGTCGGGCGGCTCGCGCTGACCAACTACATCGGCCAGTCGATCCTCGCCGCGATGATCTTCTACGGGATCGGGCTCGGCCTGTTCTCGCAGTTCGGGCATCTCGAGCTGCTCGGCATCGTGCTGGCGATCTGGGCCGTGCAGATCACCTTCTCCCTGCTCTGGCAGCGCTACGTCGGGACCGGGCCGATCGAGACCCTGTGGCGGCGCCTGGCGCGCTAGCCAGGGTCTATAGCAACCCCCGTTCGGCCATCGATATCGGGGTGTCGGCGATCACCACGTGATCGAGGATCCGCACATCCACCAGCCCGAGGGCCTCGGTCAAGCGCCGGGTGATCGCGATATCCGAGCGCGAGGGCTCGGCCACCCCGGACGGGTGGTTGTGGGCCAGGATCACCGCGGCCGCATTGTGGCGCAGCACGCGCCGCACCACCTCGCGGGGGTGCACGGCGGCGCCGTCAATCGTGCCGCGGAACAGCTCCTCGAACGCGATCACCCGGTGGCGGTTGTCCAGGAACAGGACCGCAAAGACCTCGAAGGGATAGTCACGCAGGCGGGCTGCGAGGAACTGACGGGTGGCGGTCGGCGAAGTCAACGCATCGCCACGGTCCAGATCGGCGGCCAGGTGCCGCCGCCCCATCTCGAGCACCGCCTGCAGCTGGGCATATTTGGCATCCCCCAGCCCCGGCGCCGCGCAGAACCCCGCCTGATCGGCCTGCAGCAGGGGCCGCAGCCCGCCGAAACGGTTAAGCAAATCGCGGGCGACATCGACCGCGCTCTTGCCGGCCACGCCGGTGCGCAGAAAGATCGCCAGCAGTTCCGCATCCGAAAGCGCGGCCGCGCCCCGCTCGATCAGCTTCTCCCGCGGACGCTCGGCCGCGGGCCAGTCGGTAATCGCCATCCCCACCTCCCTGTGGTTCGGTCGTTTGGTTTTTTCGGTCCAGGCTGTCTCGGTCATCCCGACCGTAGCGAAGAACCGTAGGATGCGTTGAGCAAAGCGAAACGCATCGATTCGGACACCAATGACAACCTTGATGCGTTTCGCTGCCGCTCAACGCATCCTACGACCCTGGTGGTAGCCGTTGGTCAGTCCTCGAAGCGGGAGATGTCGCGCACCGCACCGAACGCGGCGGAGGTCGTCATCAGGGCGTAGGCGCGCAGGGCCTGGGTGACCGGGCGTTCGCGCGACTCGGGCTTCCAGGCCTTCGCGCCACGGGCCTCCATGGCCTCGCGCCGGGCCGCCAGGGTGGCGTCGTCCACGTCGATGCGGATCTCGCGCCCGGGGATGTCGATCACGATGGTGTCGCCCTCCTCGATCAGGCCGATGGAGCCGCCCTGCGCGGCCTCCGGCGAGACGTGGCCGATGGACAGCCCGGAGGTGCCGCCGGAGAAGCGCCCGTCGGTGATCAACGCGCATTCCTTGCCCAGCCCCTTGGACTTCAGATACGAGGTCGGGTAGAGCATCTCCTGCATGCCGGGGCCGCCCTTCGGGCCCTCGTAGCGGATGATCACGACGTCACCCGCCTGGATGCGGTCGCCGAGGATCGCCTCGACGGCCGCGTCCTGGCTCTCGAATACCCGCGCGGGACCCGAGAATTTCAGGATGCTCTCGTCGACGCCTGCGGTCTTCACGATGCAGCCGTCGGGGGCCATGTTGCCGTAGAGCACGGCCAGGCCGCCGTCCTGCGAGTAGGCGTGTTCGATGTCGCGGATGCAGCCGTTCTCGCGGTCGATGTCGAGGCTGTCCCAGGTCTTGTCCTGGCTGAACGCGACCTGCGTGGGCACGCCGCCCGGCGCGGCCTTGTACAGGGTCTCGGAGGCAGCGGCGTGGCGCATCACGTCCCACTGCTCCAGCGCCTGACCCATGGTGTCGGCGTGGACCGTCGGGACGTCGCGATGAATCAGCCCGCCACGATCCAGCTCGGCAAGGATGCCGACCACGCCACCGGCGCGGTGCACGTCCTCCATGTGGTAGAGCTGAGTGGCCGGGGCCACCTTGCACAGGTTCGGGACCTTGCGCGACAGGCGGTCGATGTCGGCCATGGTGAAGTCGACCTCGCCCTCGCGCGCGGCCGCCAGCAGGTGCAGCACGGTGTTGGTGGAGCCGCCCATCGCGATGTCCAGGCTCATCGCGTTCTCGAAGGCCTCGAAGGTGGCGATCGAACGCGGCAGCACGGATTCGTCATCCTGCTCGTAATAGCGCTTCGCAAGCTCGACCACGCGTCGACCGGCCTGTTCGAACAGCGACTTGCGCCCGGCGTGGGTGGCCAGCAGCGAGCCGTTGCCCGGCAGCGAAAGGCCCAGGGCCTCGGTCAGGCAGTTCATCGAGTTGGCGGTGAACATGCCGGAGCAGGAACCACAGGTTGGGCAGGCGGAGCGCTCGATGGCCTCCACCTCCTCGTCGCTGGCGCTGGAGTCGGCGGCCTTGACCATCGCATCCACCAGGTCGAGGTGGATCACGTTGTCACTGCCCGGGACCTTCACCTTGCCGGCCTCCATCGGGCCGCCAGAAACGAACACCACCGGGATGTTCAGGCGCATCGCGGCCATCAGCATCCCCGGGGTGATCTTGTCGCAGTTCGAGATGCACACCAGCGCATCCGCACAGTGGGCATTGACCATGTACTCGACCGAATCGGCGATGATCTCGCGCGAGGGCAGCGAATAAAGCATCCCGCCGTGGCCCATCGCGATGCCGTCATCCACCGCGATGGTGTTGAACTCCTTGGCCACGCCTCCGGCCTTTTCCACCTCACCGGCAACCAGCTGGCCCAGATCCTTCAGGTGCACGTGCCCGGGCACGAACTGGGTGAAGGAATTGGCAATGGCGATGATCGGCTTGCCGAAGTCGCCATCCTTCATGCCTGTGGCGCGCCACAGGGCGCGGGCGCCGGCCATGTTGCGGCCGTGGGTGGTGGTGCGAGAACGGTAGACGGGCATGATCGGGTCTCGTGAACGTTTATGCAGAAGCGGAATCGTACATAATGACTCGTACAAACCCCAGTATCCCGAGGTCCAGGCAATGAAAATCGAGGTCGAGAACATCAAGTGCGGCGGCTGTGCCAGCTCCATCCGCAAGGGCCTGATGCAGGTCGAAGGCGTCACTGAAGCCAAGGTGGACGTGGAAGGCGGCGCCGTGGAGGTCCAGGCCCCGGACAGCGCCCGCGAGGCGGTCGCCGCGAAGCTGGCCAGCATGGGCTACCCCGAGGTGGGCTCGGTCTCCGGTCTGCGCTCCGCCAGCGCCAAGGCCAAGTCCTTCGCCAGCTGCGCCGTGGGGCGCATGAGCGGCGACTAGCCGGCAACAGGCGAGATGCGCTCATTCCCGCGTATCGCGCCCGCCCTCGTGGCGGGCGCAGCTTTGCTGGGGGTCCTGCTGCTGTGGGGCGCGACCCAGGCCGATTCCGGCCTGCCCGTCGCCGAACTCAAGGTCGGCGAGCGCACGCTGACCATCGAGATCGCCGCCGACGAGCCGGCCCGCCGCCAGGGCCTGATGTACCGCGAGGAACTGGCCGACGACCGCGGGATGCTGTTCGTCTGGGACCGCCCGGCACGTTACGCGATGTGGATGCGCAACACCTACATCCCGCTGGACGTCGCGTTCATTGATACCGACTACCGCATCACCAACATCGAGACCATGGAGCCGCAGACCACCACCCTGCACGAAGCCGAGCGCGACGTGCTCTATGCGCTGGAGGTCAACGCGGGCTGGTTCGCGGAAAACGATGTCAGCGCCGGCGACCGGATCGACGATCTCCCGCGCGCACTGGGCAAGAAATAGCTCAAATCTCACACTGATGCGCCCACCGCGTGCTTTCCCTACACTGTCCGACAAGCCCATCCGCGCGCGGACACGCCCGTGAACCCTCCCGCCACCGCCAGTGCCACGCCCGGCGCACCCAGTGAAACCCGGGCCGCCCCGCACCCCTCGGAACTCGACTGGTTCCGCGGGGCGGTGCCGTATATCGCCGCGCACCGGGGCCGGACCATGGTCATCGCGCTGGCCGGCGAGGCCGCGCTGGCACCGGAATTCCCGGAGCTGATGCGCGATATCGCCAAGCTGCACGCCCTCGGTGTGCGCGTAGTGCTGGTCTATGGCGTACGCCCCCAGATCGAGGCCCGGCTGGCCGAGCGCGGCCTGACGCCGCAGTACGCAGAGGGCCTGCGGGTCACCGACGCGCCGGCACTGGAGGCAGTCCTGGATGCAGTCGGCCGACTGCGCCTGCAGATCGAGGGGCTGCTTTCGCGCAGTCTGGGCCAGCCGGGCACCGGCAATGCGCGGCTGCGCGTGGCCAGCGGCAATTTCGTCACCGCGCGCCCCCTTGGGGTACGTGGCGGCGTGGACTTTCACTACACCGGCGAGGTACGCGGGGTCGATACCGAGGCCCTGCGCAACCTGCTGGACCGGGAACAGGTGGCGCTGGTTTCGCCGCTGGGGTACTCACCCACCGGCGAGGTGTTCAATCTCTCCGGCGAGGACGTGGCGACCCAGGTCGCGATCGCACTGAACGCGGACAAGCTGATCTTCCTGACCGAGGCGGGGGTCCTGCGCGATCCGCAACACGGGGTCCTGGGCCAGCTGACCGCGCCCGCCGCGGAACGGCTCCTGGCGGAATCGGACGATCTGCCGGAAGAACTGGCCAATCACCTCAAGAGCGCGATCGATGTGTGCCGCCAGCGCGAGATGCGCGTCCACCTGGTGGATCGCCATGACGATGGCGGGCTGCTGATCGAGTTGTTCACCCGCCAGGGGATCGGCACCCTGGTCTCGCGCGAACCGCTGGAGCGGCTGCGTCAGGCGACGATCGACGATGTCGGCGGTATCCATGCCCTGCTGCAGCCGCTGGAGGCCGAGGGCATCCTGGTCCATCGCGCGCGCGAACATCTGGAACTGGAGATCGAGCGCTTCCAGGTGCTGGATGCCGACGGACTGATCATCGGCACCGCCGCGCTGTATCCGTTTGGCGAAGAGGCCGCGGAGATCGCCTGCCTGGCCCTGCACGCCGACTATCGCGGCAGCGGCCGGGGCGACCGCCTGCTGGCGGCCATGGAGTCGCTGGCGCGGGAACAGGGCGCACGACAGCTGTTCGTACTGACGACCCGCACCGCGCAGTGGTTTCAGGAGCGCGGCTACACGACCGGCCAGGTCGATGATCTGCCGCCCGAGCGGCGCGCGCACTACAACCAGGCGCGCAACTCCCGTGTCTACACGAAACGGCTCCAGCCCTGACCTCTGCTGCCTGCCGCAACAGCGCCGTCAGCGCCGGCGGTGGGTGACCTCCTCGTTCGAACCCCCCTCGGTCTCGGGCCGGCGATTGATCGGATAGCTGTCGGCGGGCCCGACGAAGGGCTGGATCAGCATGCGATCGAGCCGCTCCCAGGCGGGATCACGGAACTGGTTGAGCCCGATGGTCATCCCGTCATGCCCATCCTGCGGCTGCGCGCGGTAGGTCCCCATGATCCGGTCCCAGAGCGAGAGATTGAATCCAAAGTTGGAGTTGGTCTCGTGCGGATACCAGGAGTGGTGGACGCGGTGAAAGTCCGGCGTGACGACGAACCAGCGCAGCACCCGGTCCACCGCCGCCGGCATGCGCACATTGGAGTGGTTGAACAGGGCCAGCGAACTGAGGATCACTTCGAAGATCAGCACCGCCAGGGCCGGGGCGCCGATTGCGACCACCACCATGGCCTTGATGCCGAACGACAGCAGGATCTCCAGCGGGTGGAAGCGCAGGCCAGTGGTCAAGTCGAAGTCGAGATCCGCGTGGTGCATGCGATGCAGCCGCCACAGCGACGGGATGGCATGAAACATCACATGCTGCGCCCAGATAGCGAAATCGAGGACCACGACCGCAATCAGCACGACCAGCCAGAAGGGCAGATCCAGCACCTGTAGCAGCCCCCAGCCCTGGGCCTCGACAAACAGCCCCAGACCCACCAGCCCCGCCGGAAACAGGAACCGGGTCAGCAGCGTGCCGGTAATCACCACACCCCAGTTGTTCGACCAGCGATAGGCCTTGCCCACCGACAGGGGACGCCGCGGCCCCAGGATCTCCCAGGTCGCCATGATCGCCAGAACGGACAACAGGATGCCGATTCGAACAATCGGCTCCTGCGTCAGAAACCAGTCCGCCATGCGTCTTCCAAGCTGCGGGCGCAACTGCGCCCCTGTCTACTGACCGAAACGCGCCTCGTTGCGTTCATGGGCCTCCTGGGCCGCCACGCTCAGGGTCGCGATCGGACGGGCCTCCAGGCGAGCGATCCCGATCGGCTCCCCCGTCTCCTCACAGTAGCCGTATTCACCCAGATCAATACGCGCCAGGGCCGCATCGATCTTGTTCAGCAGCTTGCGGTAGCGATCGCGCGTGCGCAGCTCCAGCCCGGCGTCGGCCTCGTGGGTCGCGCGGTCGTTAGGGTCCGGTTCCTGCCAGCTCTCGGTGCGCAGGTGCTCGAGCGTCTGCTCGGACTCCTCGATCAGTTCCGCACGCCAGGCCTCAAGCTTGGCGCGAAAGTAGTCCAGCTGACGCGGATTCATGTAGGGTTCGTCCTCGGACGGACGATACCCGGACTCCAGGATGGATTCGGCTTCTTGGCTCATATCGGCCCCTCGCCGGACCGTCTTCCGACACCATGTCGGAACGGACCCGGCACGACGACAGGTACACCCGATCCAGTATAGGGCACTTCCCCGCGCGGACGGCAAACGCCGCGCAACAATCGCCGGACTTCATGGGAACCCATGCACACCATGAGAACCACGCAGCGCCTGATCCAGATCAGTGATACCCACCTGGGCCGCGACCCCGGACCAATCCGGGCCGGTTATCCGGATAGCGACACCCAGCTGGAACGAATCCTCGACGCCCTGCCTCGGGAGCCGGCGGCGGATGTCCTGCTGCTGAGCGGCGATCTGGCCGAGGACCCGGAACCCGCCACCTACATGCGGCTGACAGAACTGCTGCGCGCGCGACACGAACCGATGCTGGCGCTCGCCGGCAACCACGACGATTCGCAGACCCTGCGCGCGACCCTGGAGTCCGGGACCTGCCAGGTCCATGGCGAGAGGATGCTGGGGCCCTGGAAGCTGATCGGCCTGGATTCCAGCACCCCCGGCGAGGCGGCCGGGTGTCTGGACGCGTCAGAGTGCGAGCGCCTGGAACGAAGCCTGTCGGCCGATCCGGACCGCCCCACCATCGTCGCCCTGCACCATCCACCCGTGGCCATCGGCAGTGCCTGGATGGATCGGCTGGGGCTGCTCGATCCGGACGCGCTGTTCACGGTGCTCGACCGCCATCCGCAGGTGCGCGCCTGCCTGTTCGGGCACATCCACCAGGACTTCCGGACCCGGCGGGGTGCGATCGAGCTACTAGGCTGCCCTTCGACCTGCGTGCAGTTCATGCCGGGCTCCGAAGCGTTCGCCTTGGATGCGGCCCTGGAAGCCGGCTACCGCATCCTGGATCTGCACCCGGATGGGCGATTCGATACACAGGTGGTCCGCGTACCGGGGACCCGTATGGCCATGGAACCCTCGGCATGAATACGCCAGACGCTCGCACCCAGGCCCTGCAGCGGTGGCTGGAAACCCTGGCCGGGGATTTCGATGATCTGCGGCTGCTGCGTGCGGATGCGAGCTTTCGCCGCTATTTCCGCGCACGGCGGGACGGGGTATCGGTCGTGATCATGGACGCCCCGCCCGAACGCGAGGCGACCTGGCCCTTCGTGCGGATTGCGCGGCTGCTGGAGAACCTAGGGCTGCGGCCGCCCCGAGTACTCGAACACGACGCCGACTGGGGCTTTGTGCTGCTGGAGGACCTGGGGGACCGCACCTTCACCCGGGCCCTGGCCGAAGGAGCGGACGAATGGTCGCTGTACCAGCGCGCCCTGGATACGCTGGCCACGCTGCATCGGCGCTGGCCCGAGCAAGGCCGCGCTGATCACATTCCCCCCTATGACCGCGAGCGCCTGCTGGCAGAGACGGCCCTGTACGCGGACTGGTACTGGCCTCGATTGAGCGGGCAGGTCATGCCGGAGGCCATGCGTGCGGAGTTCGACAGTGCCTGGCACCAGGTGCTGGATGCCCTGCCGCGTCTCCCGGACACGCTGGTGCTGCGCGATTTCCACGTCGACAACCTGATGCTGCCTCCCGGCGACGAGCAGGCCTGCGCGCTGCTGGACTTTCAGGATGCGGTGGTCGGCAGCCCCGCCTATGACGTGGTGTCGCTGCTGGAAGATGCGCGCCGCGAGGTCTCGGCCGACACGGTCGCCCGCGGGCTCGAACACTATCTGGCGAACGCGGACATCCCCCGCGCGTCATTCATGGCGCACTATCACGTGCTGGGCGTGCAGCGCACGGTGAAGATCCTGGGCATTTTCGTGCGCCTGGCCGAACGCGACGGCAAGCCCCGCTATCTTGAGCACCTGCCGCGCCTGCATCGGTTGTTGGAGCAGGGCCTGCGCCACCGCGAACTGGGACCGGTCGCCCGCTGGTTCGCCGCCCACACGGACAGGGAGCACGCCTGATGCGCGCGATGATCCTGGCCGCCGGCCGCGGCGAGCGCATGCGGCCGCTGACCGACCATTGCCCGAAGCCACTGCTACCGGTCGCCGGGCGCCCGCTGATCACCTACACCCTGGAGCGCCTGGTCGGGGCCGGCTACCGCACGGTGGTAATCAACACCGCACACCTGGGCGCACAGATCCGCGAGGCGCTGGGGGCCGAGTACGCAGGCACGCGACTGTTGTACTCCGAGGAACCGGAAGGGGCACTGGAAACCGCGGGGGGCATCCGCCAGGCCCTGCCCCTGCTGGGCGACGCGCCGTTTCTGGTGGTCAATGGCGACGTCTGGTGCGAGCACCCGCTCCACCCTCCCGCCGAACCACCGCTCGCGGAAAGCGGCCGGCTCGCGCACCTGGTGCTGGTAGACAACCCGCCGCACCACCCGCAGGGCGATTTTCGGCTGTCCGGCGGGCGGGTCTCACTCGATACGGGCACGCCACTGACCTTCAGCGGCATCGGCTGGTATCACCCCGCGCTGTTCGCCGACCTGCCCGAAGGGCGCCGCCCACTGGGGCCCCTGTTGCGCGAGGCCATCGACAGTGGTCGGGTGAGCGGAGAGCACTACCAGGGGGACTGGCGCGACATCGGCACCCCCGAGCGCCTCGCGGCACTGGAGACGGACATCGACCGGCGCCGCGGTTACGGCTTGATATAGGTGTAGCCCGCGCGCTGCAGCCGGGTCAGTTCGCCGATACCCGAGGGCACGCGGTCCTCGGGCTGGGCATCATGCAGATCGTCCAGCTCGATCCCCCGCTTGTCCAGGGTGTTGCCACAGACCAGGAACCGCACGTCCTGCATCTTCAGGGTATCCACGGTACTGCGAAGGTCAGGGTCACCCTTGGCGTGCTGCAGCAGACTGACCCCGCCACCGTGCATCACGACCTTGATCTCCAGGCGATCCACGCCACTCCCGTCGATATGATTCTGCAGGTTGCGCAGGGCGTTGAGGTGCAGCGCCGGGTCATCGGCATTGATGTGGTACACCACCTGCAGCGTGTCGTCGGCCTCGGCGACCTCGCCGCCGTCTCGCTCGAACGAGAACAGGGCCCAGGTGCCCCCCAGCGACAGGACGAAAAGCGCCCCGGCCAGGAACCAGCCGGGGCGCGCGGGAAACGAGAATGGCTTCATCGCCGGGCCAGGGCCTCGGGTCTACCCGTGGTATCCAGGTTCATACCTTGATGTAGATCCAGCCTTCGGCCTGGCGGCGTGCGGCCTCGGCCACGCCGGAATCGATCCGTTCGGCCTGCGGGAGGATGTCCACCGTGCCGCCCTCCTCGCGCGCCAGACGATCAAGGGTCTGCGCGCAGGCCGTGAACCTCAGACTTGCATATTCCTGGCTAAGCGCCGCGACACGCTCGGGATACGGGGCCCGGTCCGTGCGCAGGAAGTCCATCGCGTTGTTGTGCACCACGACCTGCACGTTCAACTCGCGACCATCGGCCGCCGCGTCGCGGTACATCGCCTCGATGTCGTCCAGCAGCTCGGCCATGGATTTCGGGTCGGCCTCGTTGATATGCAGCAGGATCTGGTCGGTCTCGCTTGCCGCGACGACCTGCGGCGCGGAACCGCTGGCCTGATCACCACCGGCAATCAGCGCCGTCTCGCCGGCATCACCACCGATCCATGCAGTCGGTTCGCCGCTCGCGAGAAATCCGGCATCGCGCGTAATCTCGTAACCTGCCAGGGACCCCAGCACCAGCGCCACGACCCCGGCCGCCATCGACGGGAACCAGTGGGTGCGTGAGGATCGGGTGATCCGGCAGTGCCCGGCACCAGACTGGGCCGTTGGCAGGTCCTGATAGGCCATACCCACCAGCTCCTTGAGCTGGTGCATGTCGCAGACCTCGCGGCTCAGGCGTTCGCTGGAGGAGATCAGCTTCAGCGTGTTGAGACGATCCTCGGGCGAAAATTCGCCATCGACGAACGCATTGAGAATCTCCTCGCTGGGGCGATCCTGCGCATTGAGACGGTGTTCAGCCATGCCGATTCCTCACTACCTGAAGATGGGGTCCACCGGCCGCTTGCCCCTGGTCGGCCTGCTGTTCCAACAGCACCTTTTTCAGTTGCGCCCGAGCCCGGCTCAGACGGCTCATTACGGTCCCGATCGGCACATCCAGCACCTCCGAGACCTCCGAGTATGCGAACCCCTCCAGGTCCACGAGCGACACCACCTGCCGGTGATCCGCGCTCAACTGCGCCATCGCGCGGTGGACATCCGACACCATCCGGTTGCGTTCGGTCTGCATCTCCGGACAGTCCTCGCAGGGCAGCTCCATGCTGTCCACGTCCACCGTATCCTTCTGCCGCCGCCCCCAGTCCCGGTAGCAGTTGGTCATGATGCGGAACACCCAGGCCTTCAGGGCGCTCTCGTCCTGCAGCGATTTCAGCCGGGTCAGGGCCTTCATCATCGCTTCCTGCACCAGGTCATCGGCCAGGGCGGCGTCGTGACACCAGGCAAAGGCCATGCGGTACATCTGCGGTCGAAGGTCACAGACCTTCTGACGCAGCCGCCTCTGTGCGAACCAGGTCGCCATGTTGTATTTCCTCCATCCGCAGGGCCGTACGTGCGGCCTTGCTTGTTCTTGTACCTTGTAGGACGCTACCCAACGCAGCGCTATTCCGGTCCAGACCGTTCTCTTTGTGGCCTGTGTCCCGAATCCCCCAGCCTCAGGATACCCAATGCCCTTCGATCCGCAACAACTGGAAGCCTCCTTTGCGTTCGACCCCGAGACCACCCGCGACCTGCGCGAGCGCTGGGCGCGCCTGATCACGGACGCCGTCTGGGGGGACCTGAAGACCGGGACGATCGGGGCGGTACCCCGCCTGCGCAAACGCCTGCTGGAGCTGGGCGAGAACCTGCGATCGCTGCTGTCCGACCGCGCCTGGATCCCGCACGAACGCGAACGCGTAAAGGGGGCGATGGCGGCCGCACTCAACCTGCGCGACAGTCTGCAGCAGACCGACCGTGCGGCGAAACTGCTGAACGGCGGCGAGGACTTTGCGGCCTTCGAGGCCGACTACCTGGCCTTTCGCAAGGCGCTGCTGACCTTCCTCGAACAGCACGAACAGGTCTGGGGCGACCTCCTGGAAAGCCTCTACGACGACGCGCCGGACGAGGACTGATCTTGGGCCAGGAGATCGCCGACGAGCACTTCGACGCAAGGGACTACGAGCGTTTTCGCGCCGCCCTGGGCCGCGAGACGGCGCTGCTGCACGAATGGCTGGAACTGCAGTCGGATGGCCCCGAAGTCCCGCCACGGCTCGGGTTCGAGATCGAGGCCTGGCTTTGCGACGCGGCCGGCCGCCCCCTGCCGGTCAACCAGGGGGTCCTCGAATCCATGGACAGTCCACTGGCCACGCTGGAACTCGCCCAGTTCAACCTCGAGCTCAACTCGTCGGTCTTCCAGATAGGCCCCGGGTGCTTTGCCGCGATCCTCTCGGAGCTGAACGAGACCCTGCGCCAGGCGCGCCGCGCCGCACGCCACCACCAGGCCGAACTCCTGATGGCCGGCACCCTCCCGACCCTCCAGCCGGCGGACCTCGGCCTGCACCACATGTCCCCCCAGGCGCGTTATCGCGCGCTGAATACGGCAGTGCTGGAACAGCGTGCGCAACGGCCGCTCCAGCTCGACATCGTTGGACGCGAGCATCTGCAGCACGCCCACCGCGACGTGATGCTGGAGGCCCTGGCCACCTCGTTCCAGGTCCACACGGAAACGCGTCCCGCGATCGCCCACCGCGCCTACAACGCCAGCCTGGTGGCCAGCGCCCCGGTACTGGCCGCGGCCGGCAATACCCCGTTCGTGTTCGGTCATGACCTGTGGTGCGAGAGCCGTATCCCGGTGTTTGAGCAGTCGGTCGAGGTGGGTGGCTTTGCCGACAGCGCGCGCGGCCCGATCCGCCGCGTGACCTTTGGCACGGGCTATCTGCATCGCTCGATCGGCGAACTCTTTACCGAGAATCTGGAGCACTTTCCGGTCCTGTTGCCGGCCAGGCTCGATGCCCCGCCGCGGGAGCTGCGTCACCTGGCCCTGCATAACGGGACAATCTGGCGCTGGAACCGGCCCATCGTGGGCGTCGACGAACATGGCCGACGCAACCTGCGACTGGAGTTCCGCTGTCTTCCGGCCGGGCCAACACTGATCGACATGCTGGCGAACACGGCGTTCGCGATGGGGCTGACGGAGCACCTGATTCACGAATCGCCCGACGGCACACTGGGCACACCCTTCTCGGAGGCACGCGACAACTTCTACAATGCCGCGCGCTACGGACTGGACGCCCGGCTGCGCTGGGGACACGCGGAGCCGGAGCCGGCCCCCCGGCTGATCCGGCGGCACCTGCTACCCCGGGCCGCCGCTGGCCTTGAGCGCCTGGGCGTGGACCCCGCCGAGTCCAACAGCCTGCTCGGAATCATCGCGGCGCGCACCGCCACGCGGCAGACCGGGGCCCAGTGGCAGCGCGACTGGGTCGAACGTCACGGCCGTGACTGGTCCGGTCTCGTACGCGCCTATCGCGGCTGGCAGAACACCGGTTCGCCGGTCCACACCTGGGGACTCTGACTCAACCCATGACCCAAGACCTGCCCGAACTCCACGAACTGCCCGAGGGCTTTCTCGACGCCACCCCGCAGAACCTGCACGAGTGCGTACCGGAGCCCACACTGATCCACCTGGAGGGGCAACGCAGCCCGGCCGTCGCGGTCGTCCTGCTGCTGCACGGCAACGAGCCCGTGGGCCTGCAGGCCGTCCAGCAGCTACTGCGGTACTACACCGGGAAGCCCCTGCCGCGGGCACTGACACTGATCATCGGCAACCCGCGGGCCGCGGCCGTCAGCCAGCGCCATCTCGACGAGCAGCCAGACTTCAACCGCATCTGGCCCGGCACCGAGCAGGCGGGATCGCCGGAGGCCGAGCGCTTCGCCGAGGTCTGTCGCCGCCTGGAACAGCGCGGGTTGTTCGCCGCGGTCGATCTGCACAACAACACCGGGCGCAACCCGCATTACGCCTGCATCAACCGCCTGGACCCGGCCTTCATGAACCTGGCGGCGCTGTTCGGGCGTACGGTGGTCTATTTCACGCGCCCGCGCGGCGTTGCCTCGATGGCCCTGGCACGGATCGCCCCCTCGGTGACACTGGAATGCGGCCCGCCGAATGACGAGTCGGGCATCCAGCACGCCGTCGAGATGCTGAATGCGGTACTGCACCTGGATCACTTTCCGGAGCATCCACCGCGTGCCGAGGATATCGAGATTTTCCACACCGTGGCCCAGGTGCGGGTGCGACCCGGGCTGCAGGCCGGACTGGACGCCCAGCACGATGTCCGCCTCGAACCCGACCTGGATCGCCTGAACTTCCAGTTGCTCCCGGCCCGTTCAACGCTGGTACGGATCCGTCCGGAGGTGGACAGCCCGCTGGTCGCGATCGCCGAGGACGGCAGCGAGGTGACGGCTGAATACCTGGAAACCCGCGGCGACGAGATCCGGCTCAAGCGCGCGGCGATGCCGTCGATGCTGACGCTGGACTCACGGGTGATTGCGCAGGACTGCCTGTGCTACCTGATGGAGCCGCTGGCCCTACCCTGAGGCAAGGAATCGGCCCCTGACGCCTCAGGGGCAGACCCCGCTTTTCCTACTTCTTGCTGCTGGTCCGGCGCTTGGTCGCGGTGGTACCGGTCTTGCCATCGTTGAGGCTGATGATCTGCGTCTTGCTGGTGCGGTGGCGGTAGATCTCGCGCAGGTAGCGAATCGCCTGCTTGACGTTCTCGCGACTCAGCCGGATGTCGTTGATCGAGACGAAGCTCTGCTCGTCGCTGCACATCTCGCGATATTTCTTCTCGTACATCGGCTTGATCGCATACCAGTTGGTATCGAGGATGCGCGTCGGGTTCTCGAACTCGTTGAGCATCTCGTCCACGCGCTGCTCGTCGAATTCCTCGGCCCGAATCAGGTCCAGGACCGCATGGTCGAGTGTGTCGTCGAAGCGGGTCTTGTCATTGGCGAAGCAGCGCTTGATGTAGGCCACGAACAGGGTCAGGAAGTCGTCCGACAGGCAGGGGCTCTTCACCACCAGGGTAGTCAGCGACAGGTTGGCCGAGGCCCCGATGACCAGGGCATAGCGCTTGAGCGTGGTGTTCGGGAACAGCCCGTTCAGGTGCGTCTTCAGCCGGTTCAGGTCCATGTAGGACAGCTTGTAGTCCTTCGGCAGCGACAGGATCGTGACGATGGACGAGCAGTTCTTGAAGAAGTGCAGGTCGCGCAGATGGACCGCGTCCATGCTCGACTCCTTGTACTTCTTCAAGGCCTCGCGGTAGCGCGGGGCATCGATCGGCAGCAGGCTAATGCCCTCGATCGCCTCGGTCTGCTTGTTGAAATGCGGCAGATCGATGGACCGGTAAAACAGGTCATCGATATCCAGCGAACCCTGCCCGACCGGGGCCTGCTCACCGGTCGCCACCTCGGACTCCGCGTAGGCCACGGCCACCGGCCCCGCCAGGCTCATGAACAGGTCATTCGCATCCAGGCGGATCGTCTCGCCGATGTCGACCCCCGCGCGGCGGAAATAATCTTCGTCGTAGTCAGTGGTGACCGCCTGCGCGGTCAGGATGTTGAAGATCTGCTGAGAGATGTACTGGTTGGCGTACTTCTCCATGGCGTTGACGTCGACATTGCGGATATTGCCGTCGTCGGTCTCCTCCGCGTAGCGCATGATGTCGTTGGAGATCAGCATCATCGCGTTCCAGGGACGTATGCGGTGCATCATGTCCTCGTCGCGCGTCTCCTCGGCCTCGAAGTTGTAGGAGAAGTCCCATTCCTCCGCGAGATACTTGCACAGCAGGCGCCCGGCATTGATGTGCAGCGCCTCGGACATCTCCACCCTGTTGTCCTGGATGTTCGGCAGGATGCAGATTCCGGCGGCAAAGATCGGCTCGAACACGAACGAGTGGTCGCGGTTGGCCTTGTCGCGCTTTTCCAGCTTCGGGTCGAAGGTCTTGCGCATGTAGGAGTACTGCTGCGCCAGCCCGAATTCCGAGGCCATGCCGGAGCCCGTACCCCCGCCCGCGCTGAAGATGTAGAAGTACAGCCGCGACTGGTTGGCCTTGATGCCGCAGGAGTCGATCAGATAGGAGTGGATGAACTTCCAGTCTTCGTTGGAGAACTGGTCGGTGTCCTTGTTCAGGATGATGCGCGCAAGGTACTGGCCCAGGATGGGCGCGTTACCGGCCCCGCCGGCATGCACCTCGGACAGATCCATGATCTTCATCTTGTTGTAGTTGTCGATGAAGTTGTCCTGCCCGGCACGACTGGAGAAGCGGATGCGCCCCTCGATGTCCTTGTCGAGGTCGCCCAGCATCACCATCGGCTCGATCAAAAACACCGGCTTCACGGCATTGGACGGCGGCAGGTTCAGGCTCTTGCGAATCCAGCGCAGCGGCCGCATCTCCTTCTCGCGGCCACCATTTTCCTCGTTATCCAGCTCGCGCATGTATTCCGAACGCGCGCTGTGGACCAGCGCGGCTACATCGAGAGCCACGTTGGAGCCGCAGCGCCCGACGCCGATCAGGCACACCGACGGGAAGCACTGCTGCTTGTGTTCATCGGCGGCGCCCCCCTTGGTCAGCCGCGGGAAGACCGTGCTGCGCAGGTGATCGAGATTCTCGAGGATCCGGTCGAGGTCGCGCTCGGTAAAGTAGTGCGGCTCTGCGCGATCCTGGGTGGTGCGCATCGACGCGCGACTGGCACCCGCGGCCGGCATGGCCATGCGCGGCCGTGATGGGGGTGCCGCCACGACCCCTTCAGTCAGGGCGTTGTCCGCATCCTCGGGCGGGTTCTCCGGCGTCGTATCGCTGGGCTTGGACGTGGACATGCCTGTACTCCTGTGTGAATCGCCAAAAATGAGCGCTGGTTCCTTGCGCCTCGCACTAAAGCATGGCGAGGGCGGGGTTTCAACCAGACAGGAGCCACGGGCCGACCGACCACGTATGTCAGGGGATCAGGCGATTGGGAAGCGTTCGAAGTATCGGCAGGCCGTCAGACTAAAGACGGGCGATGCGGGGACGCATCGTCTGAAAAAATCAGCCGTCGCGCTCGACGCGCTCGAGCACCTGGGAGACGTGGTCACCCTTGCGGTAATTCGGCAGATCACGCTGCATGTCGGCCAAGGCCTTTTCGCGCGCCTGCTCGCTGTCATACCAGCGGTAGGACTCCCAATCGGGACCCAGCAGGTGCGGCATACCCATGGTGCTGCCTTCCGGCAGGCGGATGCGGATTCCGTAACGTTTCATGGAGTTCGTCCGATATTGGTCGCAATGAGCCGGGCCGGCCGGGGCGCAGTCTAGCCGAGCCCTGGAAGGCCAGCAACAAACCGACGCAGCCCCCCCCCAGAACAAGAAAGGGGCTGCCGAAGAAGCAGCCCCTTTCGGGAAGACGGTGGTGGCTACGCCCTGATTCGAACAGGGGACCCCATCATTATGAGTGATGTGCTCTAACCAGCTGAGCTACGTAGCCACGCGGGCTGCGAATTCTCCGGAGCCGCCCGCTCAAAGTCAAGTAGATGCGCGAAGCGGGTCAGATCTGCAGGCGCTCGACCACCCGTCCGTTCTGCAGGTGCTCCTCGAGGATCTCGTCGATATCGCGCTCGTCGTGATAGGTGTACCAGACACCCTCGGGATACACGACCGCGATCGGGCCCTCGTTGCAGCGGTCCAGGCAGCCGGCGGTATTGACCCGCACCTGCCCCTTGCCGTGGATCCCCATCGCCTTGGCGCGATCCTTCGCGTAGGCGCGCATCTCGGTCGCCCCGTGGTCCTCGCAGCAGTTGCCGTCTTCGCGGCAGTTGGTGCAGAAGAAGATGTGGCGTTCGTAGTAGCCCATCGTGTGCTCCGTCATTCAATCAACGCATCATAGCGCGGGATGCGAAAAGTCCGGTTACTGGAAGCGATAGACCAGACTCACGTCGGTAATGGTGTCGGTATTCTCGGTGCCCGGCTCGACATCGGTGTTGTGCTTGACCGTGAAACTGGTGCGCAGTGCCAGCCGGCTGGTCATGTCCGCGGTGAGCGAGAGGATGTTTTCAATCTCGGTGTTGTCCGAACCATAAAGGATCAGCAGTTCGTCGGTCAGGCGCGCATTCTCGGAGAAGTCCCAGCGAAAATTGCCGCCAAAGCGGGCCACCGGCTCGCGTTCGGTGCTGCCCTCCATGCGCTGCTTGTACTGCCGCATACCGCCACCCACTTCGGCGTCCAGCTTGACGGTCTCGCGATCCACCAGCCGGCGACCGTAACCGCCGGTCAGCGAACTCTGGTACACATAACTGCTGAACCGGTCACGCTCGTAGCGTGCGGCACCGAACAGGTAATCGTGTTCGCCCAGCTTGCGGTCCAGCTGGTAACTGCCGACATAGCGCTGCCCGGTCGTGTCGTCGTCTTCCTCGTGGTAGTACCCGTCCAGACGCAGCCGATTGCGCCATTCTTCCGCCGTGTGCTGCGAGCGGAAGCGGGCATTGGCCGTAGTCGACTCGGTGTTCCCTGTGGTCTTGGAGGCCCCGAGCTCGATACTGGTCTCCCAGCCTTCTGCATCCCAGGCGATGGCGGGCAGGGCTGGTATGCTCACCAGCATGAACAGGGCAAGCGAGGAACGAACAGGGTGGGCAAAACGCAGCATGAAACCTCTCCCGGGACAGAGTAATGGGGACGAAACCCTAGCAAAGCCCCTCGGTGCGTCGGACCAACCGCCCCGGTTTCAGGGTCTTTCCGCGGCTGACCAGTGCGTCCACTGCGGGCTGTGCCTGCCGCACTGCCCCACCTATGCCTGGCACCGAGTCGAAGGGGACTCTCCGCGCGGGCGCCTGACCCTGATGCAGGGGCTGGCCCAGGGCCGACTGGAGCCGCAGGCGCCCCGCCTACGCGAACACCTGGAGGGTTGTCTCGGTTGCCGCAGCTGCGAGGCCGTCTGCCCGGCACGCGTACCGTTCGGCGCATTGATGGATCGCGCACGCGAGATCCTGGAGGAAAACCCGCAGGAGGACCGCCCCGCCACCGCCCGTTGGCGCCAGTCCCTGCAGGCCTCGGCTCTGCGCCACGAGTCACTGCGCGCCCTCGGTGGCATGGCCGCCCGCATCGCCCAGAAGACCGGGGTGCAGCGCTGGCTGCGCCCCGGACAGCGGTTGTGGCGCACCCTGGACCATACCCGTGCCTCGCTCGCCCCGGCGCCGCGACTGGCGGACACCGTGGCCCCGGAACACGCGGATGCCCTGCTGTTTACCGGTTGCATGGATCGTTTCTTTACCGGACCGGACCTGGAGGCCGCGCTCGCCGTACTGAATGCGCTGGGGTTCCGGGTCGCGGTACCGCGCGACCAGGTTTGCTGCGGGGCACTGGAACAGCATGGTGGGCGGCCACAGGCCGCGCGCGCCCTGCAACAGCGAAACGCAGAGGCCCTGGCCGGCGAGATGCCCGTGATCGCGCTGGACAGCGGTTGCGAGGCCACGCTGCGCGAAACCCCCGAGGGCAGCCTGGGGGGACGCAGCGTGAGCCTGACCCGGTTCCTGAGCGAATACATCAAGGCTGACGCCGCGCCTCCGACCTGGCGCGACAGCCCGGTACGCATCGCACTGCACCTGCCCTGCACCCTGCGCAACGTGACGCGCGAGACCCACGACCTGACCGCACTGCTGCAGCGGCTGCCAGGCGTCACCCTGGCGGACGTGTCCGGCGCCCCGAACTGCTGCGGTGCGGGTGGCGCCGCGATGCTCGCGCTGCCGGAGATGTCCGACGGGCTGGGCGCGGCTACGCTGGATGCGCTGACTGCCGATGCCCCGGATGTGATCGTGAGCGCAAATGTCGGCTGCAGCGTCCACCTGCGCGCCCTGGCCGAAGATCACAGGGGCCCGCCCATCCTCTCGCCAGCCCGCTTTCTGGCCAGCCGGCTCGGCTCCGGCCCCTCCCGGACCTGACGGCCGCAATCGCTTGCGTTACGCTTTAGTTATTCCCTGCGAAACGGGCACCCCCATGCGCAAACTCAGCCCCCTGGATCACCTGATCGGTCAGGCCGACGCCTTCGTCAAGGTCGTGGCCGGCCACGCCCGTTCCACCGGCCGCCCGTCGCCCGGGGGTGATGACTGGCCACACCTGGAAGAGGAAGACCGCCAGCTGTCGACGCGCCTGATGCGGGTCAACCATGCCGGCGAACTCGCCGCCCAGGGGCTGTACCAGGGGCAGATGCTGACCGCGCGCAATCCACAGATCCGCGAACACCTGGACCAAGCCTCGCGCGAGGAAGGCGACCACCTGCACTGGTGCGCGCAGCGCGTGCACGAACTGGGCGGCCACACCAGCCTGCTGGGGCCGTTCTGGTACATCGGTTCGTTTGGGCTCGGCGCCGTGGCGGGACTGGCAGGGGATGCCTGGAGTCTGGGCTTTATCGACGAGACCGAGCGTCAGGTCGAACGCCACCTGGACCGCCACCTGGAGCGCTTGCCGAAGAGCGACGAGACCTCCGCCCGTATCCTCGAGCAGATGAAGCAGGACGAGGTGGAACACGGGGCGCATGCGATGGCGCTGGGCGGCAAGCCCCCACCCTGGCCGGTACGCAATGTGCTGATGCCGCTCACCTCGACCGTGATGACACGCACCGCCTACTGGATCTGAGACCTGCTCCGGAGCGCTGGACCCGCCAGCGCTATTCGTCGGCCGGGATGTCGCAGCGGTTGGGCAGATCGAAGTGCTCAATGCCCTCGAGGATACCGCGCGCATAGGTCGCATCGGCAAAGAAGATGCGCTGGAAACCGCGCAACCCTTCCAGCTCCGGCTGGTGATTCCCGACCACGACCCCGAGCAGCCGCCCGCGCAGCATGTCCTCGTCATTGCCGGAGTCCCCGGCGACCAGCACATGTTCGAGCGGGATGCCCCACTTGTCGGACAAGTAGCGCACCGCGAGCCCCTTGGAGGCGCGCACCGGGAGCAGATCCAGATAACGCTTGTGCGAGTAGATCACACGCGCATGCAGGTCTTCGCGGTACAGGCGGGTCTCGATGCTCTCGGCATCCAACTCCCCCGGAGGATCGACGAAGAAGCTCACCTTGAACGCCCGCTGGTCCTCCTCGGGCTGCAGCTCCAGCCCGGGCACCTTCAGCAGACACTCGCGCAGGCGATCGGGCTCCCAGCGATGACTGATATGCCGCGCCCAGCCGCGATCCTCGGTGCGCTCCGTCCCGTAATGGATCTCGCTGCCCACCGAGGTGATCCAGACGTCCGGCGCGGGCACCCCGTGCTCTTCCAGCACGGCCGCGGCGGAATCCACCCGCCGGCCCGTGGCCACGCCGAACACCACCTGCTTGCGGTGGCGCTTGAGCCAGGCGACAAAGGCCCGCGTGGCCTTGTCGTTGCCCAGCAGGGTGTTGTCGATGTCCGTAATCACGGCACGATCAGCCTTGGCCAGCCGGCCGGAGGTCGAGCGCTGTTCGCGCCGTGTCTGGCGCACCTCCTTGCTGAGCGCCTTGACGAGCTTCACGTATTTCTCGGCATGCCCGTCCCAGGAGTAGTGCTGGCGCACGCCCTTCAGGCCTGCGCGCGAATAGCGCTGCCAGCGCGGGCGGTCCGCGAGGATGCCCTGGATCGCATCGGCAATCCCTTCCGGGTCCAGCGGGTCGACCAGCAACCCATTGTGGCAGCGCGAGATGATCTCTTCGGGGCCCCCGTCGTTGGTGGCGACGATCGGGGCCCCGCTGGCAGCAGCCTCGATCAGGGTCAGGCCAAACGGCTCGGTCAGCGCCGGATTGACGAACACCCCCTTGCTGGACGCGACCAGGCGGTAGAGGTCGGGCACGTCCTCGGGGCTGTGGTGCTTCGGGTAGGCCACGCGGCCGTAGAGGTCGTGGCGGTCGATGCGCAGCAGCAGGTCCTTTAGTACGTCGCGCGCCCCCTTGTCGAGGTCGCGGATGTCGTCGCGATTACCGGCCACGATCACCAGATTGGCGTTCTCGCGCAGCCACTCGTTGCCGGCGTAGGCCTCGACCAGGGCGCGGATATTCTTGCGCTCGTCGGCCCGGGAGAGCGCCATGATCAGCGGGCGATCGGGCTTTTGCAGGAACCGCCGGATCTCGGGCCAGATCGGTGGCTTGCGCTGGCCGCGTTTGGGCGGATAGAAGCGTTCGAGGTCGGTCCCGGGCGGGATCACCTCCATGCGCTCGGGCTGGTAGTTGTCGTAGGTCGCGTACTGCTCCCCGATCTCCTGGCGGGTGCTGGCGATCACCCGATGGGAATGGGCCAGGGCCTCTTCCTCGGCGTGGATGCGGGTGGCGATATCGTAGCGCGACTCGATGTCGGCATCGGACATCCCGCCCTCGCGCAGGCGCTCGCGCTTGACCCGTCCCAGGGAATGCCCGGTCTGGAGCATCGGCGCGCCCAGCAGGTTGGACAGGCGCACCGCCACATGCCCGGCATCGGCGTAGTGCCCGTGAATCACGTCCGGGCGCAGCCCGACCTCGCGGATATGCCCGAGGGCGTTGTCGGCGAAGCAGTCAAGATAGGGCCAGAGCTTTTCCTTGCGCAGGTAGCGTTTGGGCCCGCAATCCAGACGCACAATAAAGGCGCCGTCGCCCAGCGACTCCTCGCGTTCGGAGTAATCGTCCGCGACCCGGCCGTCGACAATGCGCCGTGTGAGCAGATCGACCCGGCCCACCTGCGGGTGTCGCGCCAGCGCGCGCGCCAGCTCGACCACATAGAGTGTTTGTCCGCCGGTGTCGGCGTCGCGTCCCAGTTCCAGATCCCGGCCCCGGATCAGGCCGTGGACACTGACCAGGACAAGGTACAGGCCCTCGCCGTCACGGGCCTTGCTCTGGGTCTTTTTCATCGACGCACATGCCTCATGGCAATTCGGGTTCGGGGCTGTCGAACAGGCTCATGGTATCGGGATTGTCGAGCAGGGCCTGCGACACCAGCACGGCGGTAGCCGACCAGGTCTGCTGGTAGTTTGCGCGCCGACCGATCAACCGACCGTGACGGCCGTCGTAGTACTCCGGCCAGTCATCGCGGTGCAGCCGCTCCGCCGCCACCGCATGCACGCTGCGCGCGAGATCCGGGCGCCCGACCCGCAGCGCGGCACCGGTAAACGCCCACAGCAACGCCGGCCAGTTGCCGCCATTGTGATAGGACCACGGAGTGTTCTTGGGGTCGGAGCCGGTCAGCAGGCGCCATTCCTCGCCGCTCATCGCCGGGTAGCAGATCTTCACCGGCATGGTCCCGATCAAGTCCTCGAAGCGCTGCTCGAAGGTCTGCATGATCGAGCGCGACTGGCGCTCGTCGGCCAGGCCAAACAGGACCGCCAGCAGATTGCCGAAGCTGAAGAAGCGAAAATCCATGCGTCCCGGCCCCAGGTTGCCGACCAGATACCCACTCTCCGACGGCAGCCAGTCCACCAGCCAGTCGGGGATGCTCTCGGGATAGATGTTCAGCGCATTCTCCGACTCGTGGCCGAAGTGCTCGGTGCGGTAGCGGTGGATATCGTTCAGGCGTTCCAGGTCCAGCCAGTAGTAATGGCGGATGTAATCGGACAGTTGCCGGGTACGGATCGCGGACTGCTCGCAGAGCTGTTCGGAGTCGGTATCGCAGGGTTCCAGCATCGCCAGCGAGGCCTTCAGCATGCCGTAGAACAGCGCCTGAATTTCCAGCGGGTGGCCGAACACGCCCATGCGCCGGTCGATCATAAAGCTGCCGTCCGGCACCAGCAGGGTCGGGAAGACCTCGAAACGGTCCTGCAAACAGATACTGAGGATCAGCCGGATGCCGCGCTGCACATCCTGGCTCTTGATGAAGTCGTGATCTCCGGTGCGGTTCTGATAGGCGCGCAGCAGCAGCACCCACCACATCATCGAGTCCACCGGGGCTACGCGACCGATCGCGCGGTCACCGAAATCCGCGGCCAGGGCCTCGCGACCGTTTTCGTCGGTGAACACGCGAAAGCTCGCCGGCATCACGCGCGGCAGGCGGCGGTGACCTTCGATCTCTTCCTGGGTATCGCGAATCTGCAGGATCAGCGAAAGGAAGTCGCGCACCACCTCGGGCTCGTCGTTCAGCAGATAGACGAGCCCGGAGGGCACGAAATCGCGGATAAAGCAGTCGGCGTAGTTATCCGCGGGCGCGCGGGCATCCAGGCTGGCGACGGTTCCCACCGCGCGGCCTTGATAACGCACCTCGGCATCACGAAGAAGCTGGAAGGCGGACTCCAGCGTCGGGTTTCGGGCATCAGGCGGAAGCTGGTTCATACCCCTGAGTCTAAGGGAGACACGGGTCGGATGTGCACCGCCCCAGAGAAACCACGGTTCAGACCTCCGGGTGCACGGGCATGGGCGGCTCGGCGGCCGGACGGGCGAACAGGTATCCCTGGCAGTAGTCGACCCGGTCCCTGAGCCAGCGCCACTCCTCCACCGTTTCGACCCCCTCGGCGACGGTCTGGATCTCGAGTTCGCGCGCCAGTTCGATGATCTTGCCGAGAATCTTCTGCTGATAGATATCGCGGTCGATGCCACTGACCAGCTGGCGGTCGATCTTCACGTAGTCCGGGCGCAGCTGCGAAAGCATGTTCAGCGAGGCGTAGCCCGCGCCGAGATCGTCCAGCGCCACCTGGAAACCGGCCCGGCGGTAACGATCGACGATGCGTGAGAGGTGATCGACATCGGTCACGTAGTCGCTCTCGATCACCTCGAACACGAAACCGCTCGGCCCATCCCCGTCCGGACGCGACAGGATTTCGCGCACCGTCGTCTCCAGACAGAACGCCGGGTCGTAGATCGCCGTGGGGTTAAAGTTGATGAACAGCCTGCTCCCGATCCCGCGTTCGGTAGCACGGCGGATCGCATTGATCCGCGCCGAACGATCGAGATGAAACAGCAACTCGGCCGCCCGCGCCGTCTGGAACAATTCATTCGGCGGGATCACGTCGCCAGCGGGCGTGCGTGCACGCACCAGCGCCTCGTAGGCGAACACCTCTTCGGGTTCGGCGGCGTGCACGATTGGCTGAAAATGAAAATCCAGCGTGTCGTTTGCGAGGATCGCTGCCAGATCGCGGGCGTTGTGGCGGGCGATCAGCGTAGACAGCAGGTGGGTGTCCTGCAGATGGGCAAGGTTGAAGGTCTCGTCGCCCGGGACGAAGGTCGCCCGACAACCGGACTGTTCCGAACCGCTCAAGGCCTGCTCCAGACGCACCAGGGTGTCCCCCAGCCCCCCGTTATTGTCGACCGGCATTGCAAGGATGCCGGAGACGGGCTCGCTGCAGGGCAGTTGCTCTTCCACCATGCGGCTGCGCAAGGCGGCGCGGGTATGCGCCAGGACCGGCGCGAGATAGAGGGTGCCGGATTCCGCCGGCAGGAGATCGATTCGTTCGCAATCCGGGCAACTCACGACCACCTCCAGCGGTCCATCGTGTCCAGGTCGAGAATACCCGGGCGGTGCTACGATCCCGGTCATTCTCGGTTTCTACGCACCATAGCACCACCCGGAGGCTGCAATGAATAACCCAGATCATCCCGACGACGACCTGCGCGCACGCCTGACACCCGAGCAGTACCGGATCGCCCGCGAAGGCGGGACCGAACGGCCGTTCACCGGGGCCTATCACGACCACAAGGCGGATGGCGTCTATCACTGCGTGGCCTGCGGTGCCGCGCTGTTCGACTCCACCACCAAGTTCGATTCCGGTTCCGGATGGCCCAGCTACACGGCCCCCGCCGCGCCCGACGCCGTGAGCGAGTACCACGACCGTTCGCTGGGCATGGAGCGCACCGAGGTCCGCTGCGCGAGCTGCGATTCGCACCTGGGACACGTCTTCCCCGACGGTCCACCCCCGACCGGGCTGCGCTACTGCATCAACTCCGCCGTGCTCGATTTTCGCCCACGCGACTGAGCACGCTGCCGTCCCAGTGGAAAGGAATCCCGTGTCCTCTTCGATTACCCCGCGCGAACGCGTGAATGTCCTGCTGCTGGCCACGGCCCAGGCCCTGTTCCTGATCGCCGCGGTCACCGTAATGACCCTGAGCGGTGTGGTCGGCGAGCGCCTGGCGGCCGATCCGGCCCTGGCCACCCTGCCAGTCGCCGCGATGATGGTCGGCACCCTGATCACCACCCTGCCGGCCTCGCTGTTCATGAAGCGCTTCGGGCGACGCACCGGCTTCCTGCTGGGCACCAGCGTGGGCGGGGCCGGTGGCGCCGCGCTGGCCGCGGCCGGAGTCTTCGCCGAGGCCTTCTGGCTGTTCGTGCTGGGCAACCTGCTGCTGGGGGCCTACCAGGCGTTCGCGATGTACTACCGCTTTGCCGCCGCCGACGTGGCCAGCCCCGCCTTTCGCCCGCGCGCGATATCGCTGGTCATGGCCGGCGGGGTCGTGGCCGCCTTCCTCGGCCCGTGGAACGCGCACCACGCCCAGGCCCTGCTGCCGGGCACGCCCGAGGCCGGACCCTACCTGGTCCTCGGCGCCCTGGCCCTGCTGGCGATGGCCCTGCTGGCCTGGCTGCGCGTGCCCACACCGCCGCCAGAGGAACGCGGGCCCGCCCGGCCGATGGCCGAGATCCTGCCGCAGGGTCGTTTCCTCGTGGCCCTGACCGCGGCCGCGTTGGGTTATGCGGTCATGGTGCTGCTGATGACGGCGACGCCGCTGGCCATGCGCCAGGCGGGCTTCGACATGGGCCAGATCGCCCTGGTGATGCAGTGGCATGTGCTCGGGATGTTCGCGCCCTCGTTCGTGACCGGCCACCTGATTACTCGCTTAGGGGTCACGCGCATCCTGGCGCTCGGCAATGCCCTGGTGCTGTTCAGTGTGGCGGTTGCCGCGCACGGGGAGACGCTGGGGCATTTCTGGCTGGCGCTGTTCCTGCTGGGGGTCGGCTGGAACTTCCTGTTCATTGGCGGCAGTACGCTGCTGACGACCACGCACACCGCCACAGAGAAGGGCAAGGTCCAGGGCGTGAACGACCTGACCATCTTCACGCTGGTCACCGCCGGGTCGCTGCTGGCCGGCGCCCTGCTGCGGCCACTGGGATGGGATGGCCTGAACCTGGCGATGCTGCCGGTGATCGCGCTGCTGACCATTGCCATTGCCTGGCTCTGGTTCGATGACACCCGCACCCAGGCGCGCACCTGACACGCCGAACGCGAACCCCGAACGCACGAGGTTTCCCACTCGCTGGTTGGCTGGCCCTGGTTCGGCATCCGGTGTTTACGGTGGCTTCGTCCAGCCGCCTGCCCGGCGCTGACTCGCGAGCGCACGGCAGTATGCAGACCAAAGGCACGTAAACACTAAGGCCGATCCAGGGCCAGCCACAGCAAGGCAGGTGGCCCGGCAACGGGAAATCAGGGTTCGGCGCGGGGGGCGGATGAGGCGCGGGCACCGCGGCGTTCGCCGTCGACGTCGGTGACTTCGGCGTCGAGGTCGTGCAGGCGGCGGGTGGTCGCCAGCGGCGAGGTGGTGCCGCGCGCGACCAGGCTGTAGGCCGCCGGAATCACGAACAGCGTGAACAGCGTGGCAAACAGCACACCGGAGAACACCGCCACCCCGATCACGAAGCGCGTCTCCTCGCCCGGCCCGGAGGCCAGGATCAGCGGAATCGACCCGGCCACCGTGGTCAGCGCCGTCATCAGCACCGGCCGCAGGCGCATACGGGCCGCCTCGACCACAGCGGTGTCGAAATCTCGCCCGCGGTCACGGAGCTGGTTGGCGAACTCGACTATCAGAATACCGTTCTTGGCCGCCAACCCGATCAGCATGACCATCCCGATCTGGCTGTAGATATTCAGGGTCTGGCCGGTCAGGTGTAACCCAAGCAATGCCCCGACCACCGCGAGCGGCACTGTCAGCATGATCACGAATGGGTGCACAAAGCTCTCGAACTGGGCGGCCAGCACCAGGAACACGACCAGCAACGCCAGCGCAAAGACGAACAGGATTGCCTCGGAGCCCGTGCGCAGGTCCAGCGACTCGCCCTTGTAGTCGATCCCGGCCTCGGCCGGGAGCAGCTCGGCCGCCTTCGCATCCAGGGCATCCAGCGCCTGGCCGAGCGTCATCCCGTCCTGCAGGCCGGCCGTCAGGGTGACCGCGCGGGCTCGATTGTAACGCTCCAGTGAGGAGGGACCGGCAAATTCCTCGTAGGTGACCAGGCTCGACAGCGGCACCATGGAACCGGCTGCCGAACGCACATAGAGGTTGTCGATGTCCCCCGGGGTGCGGCGCTGGTCGGTCAGGCCCTCGATGATCACGTCATACTCCTCGCCGCGATCGACAAAGGTGGTCACGTCGCGCCCCCCGAGCACGATGTCCAGCGTGCGCCCGACATCGCGCATGGACACACCGAGGTCACCGGCACGGTCACGGTCCAGGCGCACATTGATCTGCGGCTGGGTGGGCTCGTAGTCGAGATCCACGCGGGTGAGGCCGTCGATGCCCTCGGCCGCCTCGCGCATGATCTCGCCCCACTCCTCGAGGGTGTCGTAGTCCGGGCCGGAGATCACAAACTGCACGGGGGGACCGATACGTCCGCGCGAGAGACCCTGGCGCATGACCACGCGCGCTTCGACCCCCGGCATCTCTTCGACGATGCCCCGCACCTCGTCGATCACCTCCTGCCCTGACATGTCGCGGTCGTCCCAGTGCTCGAGGATGGCGATCACAAAGCCGTTGTTCATCAGCTCCGATCCGCCAAATCCACGTGGCGTACGCACCAGGGCCCGACGGATGGGGCCGTCCTCGATCAAGGGTTGAATGCGGGTCTCGATCTCGGCCATCTGGCGGCTCATGTAGTCGAAATTGGCCCCCTCCGGCCCATCGACCATCACGAAGAAGGCACCGCGATCCTCCTGCGGTGCGAACTCCTCGGGCAAGGTGTCGAACAGATACCAGGCGGCCGCGAGCACCAGGGCAAGGATCGGCACGATCAGCCAGGCGCCCTTCAGGCCGGTCTGCAGCGCACGCCCGTAACCACGTTCCAGGTAGGAAAAGCCGCGACTGATAAAGCGCGCCGCGCCGGTGTCATCGTCGCCCTTGTGCATCAGTCGACCGGACAGCACGGGCGCGAGGGTGAGTGCGACCAGACTGGAGAAGAACACGGCGATCGCCATCGCGATCGCGAACTCGGTAAACAGGCGGCCGACCGTGCCCTCGAGGAAGGCCAGCGGCACAAACACCGCGATCAGCACCGAGGTAGTTGCCACGATCGCGAAGCCCACCTGCCCGGCACCGCGATAGGCCGCCAGCAGACCGGGCTCGCCCCGCTCGATGCGCCGGTGGATGTTCTCCAGCATCACGATGGAGTCGTCCACCACCAGCCCGACCGCGAGCACCAGCGCCAGCAGGGTCAGCAGGTTGACCGAGAACCCGAACAGGTTGATGCCGATGAAGGCCGCCGTGATCGCCACGGGCACCGTCACCGCCGGGATGATGGTCGCCCGCCAGCTCCCCAGGAACAACCAGATCACGAACACCACCGCCGCCGTCGCCACGGCCAGGGTGATATAGACCTCACGGATCGCCCCTTCGATGAACACCGACTCGTCGTAGGTGGTCACCAGCGAGGTGCCCTCCGGCAGGCTGTCCTGCAGATCGGCGGCCAGGGCCTTCACCCCGTTGGCGACATCCAGCACGTTCGCATTCGACTGACGGATGATCCCCAGGCCGATCATGTCCTCGCGGTTGCCGCGGAACTCGCTGCGTTCGGTATCGGCGCCGATGTTCACCGAGGCGACGTCGCTCAGCCGCACCAGCTGCCCTTCCTCGCCGCGCTTGAGCACGAGGTTGGAGAAATCCTCCGGGGTGCGGTACTGGCGATCGACCCGCACCGTGAACTCGCGCTCCACCGACTCCAGGCGCCCGGCCGGGAGCTCGACGTTCTCCTCCTCCAGGGCATCGGCGATGTCGGTCACGGTCAGTTCGCGCGCTGCCAGGGCCTCGCGGTCCACCCAGATCCGCATCGCATAGCTGCGCGCACCGCCGCGACGCACCAGCGCGACACCATCCACCACCGAGATGCGATCGATCAGGTGACGCTCCGCGTAATCCGCCAGCTCCAGCTGATCCATCGTGGTACTGGAAAGGTTCAGCCAGAGAATCGGGTTGGCGTCGGCATCCGCCTTGGTCACCTCCGGCGGGTCGATATCCTCGGGCAGGTCGCGCATCGCGCGGCTGACGGCTTCGCGCACGTCGTTGGCTGCCGCGTCCAGATCGCGGTTCAGGTTGAATTCGATGGTAATGCGGGACTGGCCGTCCTCGCTGGTGGATTCCACATAGCGGATGCCCTCGATCCCCGCGACCCGGTCTTCCAGCCGCTGGGTGACCTCGCGCTCGATGATGTCGCCACTGGCGCCCGGGTAGACGGTGTCAATCGTGACCACGGGCGGGTCCACGTCGGGGTATTCACGTAGCGGCAGGTTGTCGTAGGCGATCAGGCCGAAGGTAATCAGCAGCAGGTTGAAGACAATCGCCAGGACCGGACGGCGATTGGCGACATCCGAGATAATCATTGCGCGTCACCGGCCTCGCCGGTTTCCAGGAACTCGGGCATGCGCGGCGGCAGTACGCGCACGGACTGTCCGTCCCGCACCCGGGACACGCCCTCGGAGACAACCACATCCCCGGTTTCCAGCCCGGAGAGGATCTCGGCAAAGCCCGGCATGCGGCGCCCGATACGGATCCGTACGCGCTCTACCGTACCGTCATCCAGATGGCGGAAGGTGAAGTGCTGATCGGCCACCTGCTGAACCGCGCCCTCGGGGATGGCGACCCGCTCGACCGGATCCAGCGCCAGGCGCATATTGACCAGCATCCCCGGGCGCAGGATGAGGTCAGGGTTGTCCACCGTCGCACGTACCGTCAGCGTCCGGGTCGACACATCGAGGCGGTTGCTCACCGCCGAGACCTGCCCCTCGAATACCCCGATCGCACTGCGACCATGGACCGTGCTGCCCAGCGGAATCGCGGCCGCGTGCCGCTCGGGGACCGCGAAATCGACCCTCACCCGCTCGATATCGTCCAGCTCCGCGATCGGGGTACCGGGGCTGACCAGCGAACCGGGACTGACCTGGCGCAGGCCCAGCCGGCCGGAGAATGGGGCACGGATCGTGCGGTTGGCCACGCGCGCCTCGGCGGCCGCCAGCCGGGCCTCGGCCTCACTCAGGCGCGAGCGCTGCTGGTCCACCTGCTGCTGTGTCACCACGCCATCGGCCACGCGATCGCGCACACGCTCCAGCTCGCGCTCGGCCTCTTCAACCTGAACACGCGCCTCGCGCAGGGCCGCCTCGGCCTCGTCCGCATCCAGGCGGACCAGGACCTGCCCCGCCTCGACCTCGTCGCCGTCGTCGAACAGGACCTCGACCACGCGCTCGGTCACGTTCGCCGTGACCAGCACTGATTCGTTGGCGCGAACCGTACCCAGGGACTCGACAATGGTTTCGAAGGTGCGCGGCTGCACGACGGAGGTCCGTACCGGGGTGCGGCGATCCGCCTCTTCGGGGGCCTCGTCGGCAGCCTGCGCGCCACCGTTGGTCGGCTGGAATTCGCCCTCGAGCCCGTACCAGGCAGCCACGCCCAGCGCGAACACAGCTACCAAGCCCAGCAACCAACCAATCGCCTTCACCCAGCCAACCCCTCGCTAAAAAGCGGGCCCGAGCAAGCCCGGGCCACCGTAATCCGCGCCAATAGTGTAACGACCGTCACATTTCCGCGGCGTTCCGAAGTTCGGCCGGGAGACCTCCCAGCGGCCGACCGTGCGGCGCACTGTAATCGATCACCGGGCCCTTCGGCACAATGCCGCTGGGGTTCAACATCGGGTGGCTGCCGTAGTAGTGCGCCTTGATGTGATCCATGCGCACGGTCTCGGCCACGCCGGGGCGCTGATAGAGCATGCGCAGGTAGGCCGACAGCGCCGGGAAGTCGATGATGCGCTGGCGGTTGCACTTGAAATGGCTGTAGTAGACCGGGTCGAAGCGCACCAGCGTGGTAAACAGCCGCCAGTCGGCCTCGGTGATCCGGTCGCCCACCAGGAACGGCTGGCGTGCCAGGCGCTCCTCCAGCCAGTCGAGGGTATCGAACAGGCGGTCCCAGGCCGCGTCGTAGGCCTTCTGGCTGGTCGCGAATCCGGAGCGGTAAACCCCGTTGTTCACATTCTCGTAGACGCGCTCGTTGACCGCGTGGATCTCCTCGCGCAGGTCCTCCGGGTAGAAATCCAGCGTATTGCCGGTGATGCCGTCGAAGGCGCTGTTGAACATGCGCACCAGGTCTTCCGACTCGTTGTTCACGATCCGGTCGGTCTGGGTGTCGAACAGCACCGGCACGGTCACGATACCCGTGTATTTCGGATCGGTGCGGGTGTAGAGCTCGTGCATGTAGCGTGAGCCGTGCACGCGGTCACCGGTGCAGCCGTCGCAGTCATCGAAGGACCAGCCGGCGTCGCCCATGTAGTGATGCACCACCGACAGCCCGATGTGCGGCTCCAGGCCCTTCAGCTTGCGCAGGATCAGCGCGCGATGCGCCCAGGGGCAGGCATAGGAGACGTACAGGTGATAGCGCCCGGACTCGGCCGGGTAGCCGCCCTCGCCCAGCGGACCCGCGGAGCCATCGGCGGTGACGTAGTTGCGATACTGCTGGTCCTGGCGCACGAACTCGCCGTTCTCGTCGGACTCCTCTTCCAGCCAGCCTTCGCGCAGTTCGCCGTTGATCAGGAGACTCATGGGGTTCCCTCTGTAGCGGTCCAGCCGCCACCGTTACGGATGATGGGTTTGATTATCCTGTCGAAAAATTCGGAGATAAATCGCGTTATTTCCGCTTGAAGATTCGAAAATATCGAATCAGCAACAAAACGCTGAGGCTCAGGAGGCACGCAGCGTGCCGTCGAAGTAGCGGGCAAGGAAGGTATCGAAGTCCAGGGTATCGGCGGCCTCGATCGCGGCCTGCTCCGCCAGGCTCTGGCGCGCCAGGGCCTCCAGCGTCTCGGCGCGCGGCAGCGGACCGTTGAAGCGAAACGCCTCGCGGTGCTGCGCGGACAGGCGGCTGGCGTAGCGGTAGAAGCCCTCCTCGCGCGCCATCATGTCCTCCAGCATGCGCGCCGAGGGAGTCAGATCGGCCTGTTCGACCTTGCCCCACTGCTCGCTCAATGCACGGCGGTATGGGTCGCCCGGCAGTTCCTGATCGAGGATCGTGGCGACCGGGCGCATCAGGGCCAGCAGCTCGCGCGCCCAGTTCTGCAGCGCGACCTCTCCATCGGGGCGGCGCAGCACAAGCCCCGGACGCCGGCCGTAGTGCGCCACGTCCAGCAGGTTGGCATCGATTGCGTCCAGCTCGCCCGGCTCCAGCAAGGGGCTCGGCTGCAGCAGGCAGGCCAGGGCGAATACCTCGAGAAAACGCAGCTGGGTCTCGTCCACCCCCAGCGGGTGCTGCGCGTTGATGTCCACCGAGCGCAGTTCGACGTACTCGATCCCGCGTGCCTCCAGTGCATCAGTGGGCTTCTCGAAGCGCTCCAGCGGCTGCTTCGGGCGTACGGTGGAGTAGTACTCGTTCTCGATCTGCAGGATGTTGGCGTTCAGCTGGCGGTATTCGCCGTCGACCTTCACGCCGATGCGCTCCCACTCCGGGCTGGGCGTATTGATCGCGCAGCGCAGCGACTCGACATAGCCGGCCAGCGAGTTGTAGTCCGCCTTGATGCCGGTGTCCGCCTCCTTGCGGTTGGTGTAGCCGATGTCACCCATGCGCAGGCTGGTGGCGTGCGGGAGGTAGGAGGTGTCGTCGTCAAAGTCCTCCAGCACCGCGCCGTGGCCCTCGAGGAAGGAATTGCACACCGCCGGCGAGGCCCCGAACAGATACGGCACCAGCCAGCCGAAGCGCAGCAGGTTGCGGATCATGCCCATCATGCGCTCGTCGCGGAACGCACGGTCGTCGTGCTCGCCCAGCACCTGTGCGAGCGCGGGCCAGAACTCGGGACGCGGGGAGTAATTGAAGTGCACCCCGGCAATCACCTGCATCTTGCGCCCGTAACGGTGCCCCAGACCGATGCGGTAAACGGTCTTCATGCGTCCGGCGTTGGACGTGCCGTACTGCGCGACCGGGATCGCATTGTCGTCTGCGGTCACGCAGGGCATGGAGGTGGACCACAGGGTCTCGTCGCCGACATTGGCCGCGGCGAAGGCCTGCAGGTCGTGCAGAAAACCCAGCGTCTCGCGCACATCGTCGAATGGCGGGGTGACCAGCTCCAGCAGGGCCTCGGAGTAGTCCGTCGTGATATTCGGGTGGGTCAGCGCCGATCCCAGTGCTACTGGGTGCGGGGTTAGGGCCGGCGACCCTTGCGGGCCGACGCGCAGCGTTTCTTTCTCCAGACCAATGCGCCCGTGCAGGCCGGTGCCCGCCAGGCGCTCCGCCAACTGCGCGACCAGTCCCTGCAGATTGCGTTCGTCGGTTCCCACTGGGGTGCGTTTCCTGCCTGTCTGCAAACCCGGCGAACATACCGGAATGCGCCCCCGGGGTCACATGCAACCGGCACGGGGTTGCGGGAAGCCCGACGCCCGCGCAACCTTGCCGACAACTATTTGTGCTGACCGGAAGCCACCGAGATGCCCCGTAACGATTTACCCAATGACCTGATGGAACGCCTGAGCGCCCGTGCCCGCCGCGAAGGCCAGGACCCGCAGGCCCTGCTCGAGCGCTGGCTGGATACGCCGGCGAGCGCCGCCAGCCTCTATGTCTCGGCGCCGGTAAACGCCCTGGTCGAGGGGCTTTATCGTGAGGACACGACGATCGCCGACATCCTCGATCGTGGCGATTTCGGGCTGGGTACCTTCAATGACCTCGACGGCGAGATGGTGGTCCTGGACGGAGAGGTCTTCCAGCTGCGCTCGGACGGCCGGGCCTACGCGGTCACCCCGGAGACGCGCACGCCCTTCGCCTGCGTCACGCGCTTTCGCCCGTGGAGCGAGGAAACCATCGACACCCCGATGGACTACGACGGGCTGCTCGCCCTGTTCGACCGCCTGATCCCGTCGCACAACATGGTCTACGCGATCCGGCTGGACGGCGTGTTCGATTATGTACGCACCCGCTCGGTCCCGCGCCAGGACGCCTACCGGCCGCTGGTGGAGGTTGCCCGCGAGCAGCCAGAGTACGAATTCGAGGGCATCGAGGGTTCGATGGCCGGCTTCTGGACCCCCGCGTTCATGCAGTCGGTCGCGGTGCCCGGCTACCATCTGCATTTCGTGGACGCCGACCGCCGCTGTGGCGGCCACCTGCTGGAGGCCCGCCCGCGATCCATCCGCATCGCCCTGCAGCACCTCCCGCGCGTGGATCTGGGCCTGCCCATGACACTGGACTATCTGACCGCGGACCTGTCGCGAGACACATCCGAGGACCTGAACGAGGCCGAACACTGACCTGACCGTTCACACGCGCCTTTGCCTGCGCCCGCTCCGAACATTAGGATTTACTTATTAATTGGCAATCGGAGCGCCCGTGGACCAGGAAATACCACACCGCAGCTGGGACGAGATCGTGGTGGATGCCCTGCGCAAGCCCGCTGCCTGGCTGTTCCTGCTCGGGCTGGGCGCGGGCGCCGGAATGGTGCACTGGGGCGTCGAGCCAGGGCCGCCCGAAGGGGTCCTGATGGTCACCCTGCACAATGACAGCGAGATCGCCATCCGCGCTGTTCATTTCGACTTCGGACACGACCTGTCCGAGTCGTCACTGCGCGAGGGCGAGATCGGACCCGGAGAACGCCGCCGTGTGGCCCTTAACCACCCGCCCGGGGCCGGCTTCAACGTGGAAATCCGCTACGCCGACGGCCATGTACAGGAATTCTGCGCCAACCGCGGCGTGGAGGGCCGGAATCAGGAGGTGCGGGTCTACCGCTGATACCCCGTCGCGCGGCGCACAGCACGACACGGCACAAGTGGATAGCCGGCTCGCCGTGGCCTATAAGCTAAAGCTGCGGGGTGCAGGCGATGCCACAACAAACGGCCGGTATGCTCGACTTCTTTGCGCGGGGGCGCGAGGCGCCGTTCCTGCAGGAGGTCCGCGCGCGCGAAACCCCGCCGATCCCGATGATTGAGAACGCCCACCCGCCGGGCCGCATGAGCACGCCGCCGGTGCGCGAGTTGATGATTAGCGACACCCGCGGGGCGCCCTTTCGCTTTCGGTGCGACATCGGCGCCGGGGCTTTTTCCGGCTGGGCAGACCTGAAGGAGTTCGTGGTGATCCCACCGAACGTCCCTACTTACTGCCAAATGCACGACCCCGCCAGGATGCGTTTTGTCGGTATACCAGCGGGGCTCGCCCGCGCCTGTCTGGAACGCGACTCCGATGACCCGCTGGACTTTGGCCCGCTTCATACCCGCACACAGGCCGACCCTCTGGTGAGTCAGGCCCTGGCGGCCCTTTGGCAGGAGATGGGGCGGCAGGATCCGGCCGCACGTCTGTTCGTGGAGAGCATGATCGCGGTGCTGGTTGTGCGCCTTGCCCGTCTCGCGGATCAGCACCAGGAGCTGGAGGCGCGCCGCGCCGGCCTCGCGCCGCACCAGTCGGCACGCGTCATCGAGTACATGCGCGGCCATCTGGATCACCGCGTCACACTGGGCGATCTGGCCGCCCTGGCGGGGCTGTCGCCCTGGCACTTCGCGCGCGCCTTTCGCGAGACGCACGGCCTGCCGCCGCATCGGTACCTTACGCGCCTGCGTCTGGAACGGGCCCGCGACCTGCTGGCCGACAGCCCGCTAAGCGTGACCGAGATCGCCAGCGCGACCGGGTACTCGCCGCAGCAGCTGGCCCGCCACTTCCGCCGAGCCTTCGGCGCAAGTCCGGCCGCCTACCGGCGCCTCCACACGGGCAGCGCCACTTAAGGCCACACGGCCTTTCCGGCGCCAGCCTCGACCTGACCCACTCGCCAGCGGCGGGGCATTTGCCGCAAGAAAGCGCCATCCGGCGCAAGTTTGTAACCGCGCGGGGCGGCCCCGCCTCCTAGGCTCGAGACAAAGCCATCCGGCGCCACCCCGAGGCCGGTCCATGTCTTCCGTCCCGCAAACCAGAGCAACGCCACGGACTGCCGAGGCCTTCGGCGAGCACCTGATCGAGGTGCTGAACCACGGCGCATTGTGTCTGATGCTCTCGGTCGGACATCGCACCGGGCTGTTCGACCAGATGCGCGACCGCCCCGCCGCAACCTCGGAGGAGATAGCCACGGCCGCGGGCCTCAACCCGCGCTACGTGCGCGAATGGCTCGGCGCGATGGCCACCGGCGGCTTCGTCACCGTGGATCCGGAGGGCCCGCGCTTCGCCCTGCCTGCAGCGCATGCCGCCTGCCTGACCCGGGCCGCCGCGGCCGACAACCTGGCGGTGTTCGCCCAGTACATCGGCCTGCTGGGCGGTGTGGAGGACCGGATCGTGAACGCCTTCCATACCGGCGAAGGCATCGGATACGAACACTACGTCCGCTTCCACGAGGTGATGGCCGAGGACAGCGGCCAGTCTGTCCTGTCGTCGCTGGAGAGCGACATCCTGCTGCTGGTGCCGGGCCTGACCGATCATCTCGAGCGCGGCATCCGCGTACTGGATGTCGGCTGTGGCAGAGGACGCACCCTCAACCGGCTGGCGATGCTCTACCCCCGCAGCGAGTTCACGGGGCTCGACCTGTCGGCGGAGGCCATCGAGCAGGCCCGTGCCGAGATGCAGACCATCGGCCTGGACAACGTGGTATTCATCCAGGCGGATGCCGCGGCGCTGGAACGCCACGTGCCGGCGCGCCAGTTCGACCTGATCACCACTTTCGACGCCATCCACGACCAGGCCGATCCGCTGGCGGTCCTGCAAGGCATCCACCGCGCGCTCGCGCCCGAGGGGATCTACCTGATGCAGGACATTCGCGGCTCCGGCGCGATCCACGGCGATCTCGACCACCCCCTCGGTCCCTTCCTCTACACCGTCTCCTGCATGCACTGCATGCCGGTATCGCTCGCCCAGGGCGGCCCGGGGCTGGGCGCGATGTGGGGCGAACCCCGGGCCCGCGAGTACCTGGCGCGCGCCGGCTTTCACGACATCCAGGTCCATCGACTCCCCCACGACCCACAGAACAACTGGTACGTGGCCACCCGATAACCCCGCGAGGAGGGATCACCATGACCGACACAAGTCTCTACGAACGCCTGGGCGGCGAGGCACGCATCCACGAACTCGCCAGCACCATCTTCGACAAGCACACGCAGAACACCACCATCCGCAACCGCTACGTCGACGCAGATCGCAATGACGTGATCCGTCTGGTGACCGAATTCATCTGCAACGGCACCGGTGGGCCGCAGGCCTACAGCGGACGCGACATGCTGACCACCCATCGCGGCATGAACATCAGCGAGGAGGAATTCGTCGCGGTGGTCGACGACATCGTCGAGGCCCTGGATGAACACGGGGTCGGCCAGCGCGAAAAGGAGGAACTGCTGATGATCTCCTGGTCGCTGAAGCCGGAGATTGTGCGGGTCTGACACCAAAGGAGGAACGAACCATGAAAACCCATTCACCCATCACAGCCCTTGCGCTGCCTGCCGCGGTCGCCGCGACCCTGGCCCTGACCGCCCCGGCGATTGCCGCCGAACCCGACGACCACTTCATCATTCACGACGCCGAACAGTCCCGCGAGGAACTGGCACGGACCATTCGCGAGTTTGCCGAGAACGAGGAGGACTGGATCTTTCTGGCCGAATTTGGCCTGGCCGGTGGCGACATCACGGCCCTGAAGGTCTGCTATCTGCCACTCGGCCCGGACATCGTGGATGCCGGTCTGCACGTCGGCGCAATGATGCCCTGCGGCCATGTCGGCCTGTACGAGGAGAACGGCAACACGAAACTCTCGATGCTGCACCCGAAATTCATGACCACGCTACAGCCGCATCCGAGTCTGGAGCGGGCAGTGGAACGCGCCGAGCCGGCCTTCGAGACACTGCTGGACCATGCCCTGGGGCCGCGCCCGCAAGGCAATGAGCCGTAGCCATACGCCAACGATCCGCGGCGGTGCGGCCCACGCCTGGCCACAGGCACGGGTCTCCGGACAGAGACGGTCCGGAGACCCGCCAGCCGGAATAGTCCTGAAGGAGACGCTGGTTTAATTGCGCAAACCGCTTGTCACAGAACCGTCACCTTCGCGTTGTACGCTGGCGCGATGAAGCACTCACTTTCACGCCACTGGGCCGGGGCCGGCGCCGATCTCTGGCTTCTGCTGCAAACGGTCGACGAAGTGGAAAAGGCACAGCGACTGGCCCGGGTCGCCGGCTGGGTGCTGGCGCTCGCCGGTGCGGTCGTCGTCGCACTCGGCCTGCTGATGCAGCACACCCCGACGATGCTGGAGGGGACCCTGGTCGCACTGCTCGCCGTCATCGGCGGCTGGCTGCGCAGCCGCATCGCCGCCACGCTCCTGATGCTGCTGATGGCGCTTGGACTGGCCACCGGCCTGGCGGCCGGAGCGGCGACAGGAGGCCTGCTACTGCAGGTGGCCCTGTTCGGTGTGGCCCTGCGTATGGTCGAAGCGACCTTTCGCTTTCGCCAGCGGCATACACTCGAACAGCGCCATAACGGTCAATAGTTCCCAGAGCAAACGGGGCTTCACCGCGGAGACTTGAACCCGTCCCGTGGGCCAGACAGGATGAGGCTTTCCATCCGCGAAGGAACCGCGCACGCGATGTCTGTCGTCGCCCGTCTGCAAACCCGCCTGCGGCGCTTTATCTGGCCCGGCTGGGCCACCCGTGTCCTGGGGTCGCTGTCCATCCCGGGGCTGATTCTGGCCACGCTGTTCTTCGCCGCCTCGCTGACCCCGAGCCTGATCCCGCGTACCGACGACGTGCAGGGCATCCTGTCCGGTCTGTCGCTGGCCGCGGGCTACGGGCTGGGTGTATTTTTCCACTGGCTGTGGTCCTACCTGGAGCTTCCCGAGCCCAGCGAGCGCGTACACAACACCCTGGTGCTGATCGCCGGCGGCGGGGCCGCACTGATCGTGCTGGCCTTTCTGTGGCAGGCCACCGAGTGGCAGAACACCATCCGCGAGCTGATGGATCAGGAGCCGGTGGACGGGGGCTTCCCGGTCCGCCTGGGGCTGATCGCCGCGGCCGTGTTCGCAGCGACCCTGGCCGTCGCCCGGCTGTTCCAGTTGCTGGTGCGCTTTCTCGCGCAGCACCTGCGGCGTTTCATCCCGCGCCGGCTGTCGAACGTGATCGGTGTGGTGGCGGCCGCGGCGGTTTTCTGGGCCGTAATCGACGGCGTCGTGCTGGAGTACGGCCTGCGCACAGCCGATCGCAGCTTTCAACAGTTCGACGTACGCGAGTACCCCGGGGCCGAGCAGCCAACCAACCCCTCCCGAACGGGCAGTACCGAGTCGCTGATCTCCTGGGAAGAAGGCCTGGGTCGTCAGGGCCAGCGTTTCGTCAACGACGCCCCGGCTGCGGCCGACATCGCGGACTTTACCGGTGAAGAGGCCCTGGATCCAATTCGGGTGTACGTCGGGCTGAATGCGGCCGAGGAAATCGAGGAACGGGCCCGCCTGGCCCTGCAGGAACTGCTGCGGGTGGATGCCTTCGACCGCTCGGTTCTGATCCTGGCGACACCGACCGGGCGCGGCTGGGTGGACAACCGCGCAATCGCGCCGGTGGAGTACCTGCATAACGGCGACATCGCAACCGTCGCCGTGCAGTACTCCTACCTGCCGAGCTGGCTGTCGCTGATGTCGGAATCCCAGTACGGCCACGAAACGGCCCAGGCCGTGTTCGCGGAGATCTACAGCTACTGGAAACAGCTCCCCGCAGATGCACGCCCGGAGCTTTACCTCTATGGCCTGAGCCTGGGGGCGCTGAACTCCGAACGCGCGGCGGACCTGTACGACGTGATCGGCGACCCGTTCAACGGTGCGCTGTGGGCAGGGCCACCCTTCCGCAGCGAAACCTGGCGCGACATCACGCGCCAGCGTCAGCCGGATTCCCCGGCGTGGCTGCCGCGTTTTCGCGACAGCTCGGTGGTGCGCTTCACCAATCAGCAAAACCACCTCGACATCCCCGGTGCCTCCTGGGGTCCGATGCGCATCGTCTACCTGCAGTACGCAAGCGACCCGATCACCTTCTTCGAGCCGCAGGCGCTGTACCGCAAGCCCGAGTGGATGCAGTCACCGCGCGGCCCGGATGTCTCGCCAGACCTGACCTGGTACCCGGTCGTCACCATGCTGCAGCTGGCCGTGGACGTGGCCATCGGCGATGCCGCCCCGCGTGGCTACGGACATGTCTATGCCACCGAGCACTACATTGACAGCTGGCAGGCGGTGACGGCCACGGAGTGGTCGGAAGACGAACTCGAGTGGCTGAAACGCCACCTGACCGACTAGTCGGAAGCCCCCTGTGGAATCAGGCCGCGCTTGCGGAGATTGCGGCCGGTGATGCTGACCGCGCCCGCCACGCATCCCGCGTACAACAGCGCAACAACACCCAAAATTCCGAGGAACACGGGGTCCAGTGCGTTGCCTTCGGCCCATACCAGCAAAAATGCAACGGGAAGTTGCGTACCCAAGAGCACGGCCACCATCACCGCAATCACCCGCCACTTCTCGGAGCGCGACAGATAGCGCCCGTTCCTGCGCCCGAAGGCCTCGCACGGCCACATGACCGCCAGCATGAGTATCGCAATGCCAAGTGGCGTACCGAGCTCCTCCAGCTCGAAATACGCAATCACCACCATTGCCGCAATCGACAGCGAGAAATAAAGCAGTACAAACCGCGTCAGCAGATTCTTGATAGACATGATCCCCTCCCTGGGCGTGCATCGACCGCACCATCCTGTGCGGCCCGAATGACATCTGAAATACTCCGGCCCCGCGATCAGGGCACGTCGCTACTTCTCGGCAAACTCGGCGTCCTCGATGAGCACGGGATAGGTATAGCCCGCGCCGAAGTCACGCTCCAGCACCAGCGTCCCCGTCACCGAGACACGATCGCCGACCTCGGGCAAATCGGTGGACGTAATCGTGATGTAGTCACCCTCGCTGCCGGTTCCGTCCACGAAGTGGATGAAGTTCACCCCCATGATGTCTTCGTTGACCCGGCCGACGATGCCCTCCAGGCGCACCGGCTCGCCTTCGAGTTCGGCCGGCGCCTGATTCAGCTGCTCGACCGTATGGACCTCATCCGCGGCCACTAAGGGCGCCCATAGGGCCGCCACCAGCAACCCCGCCACGATTCCTGCTTGCTTGCGCATCCACTCCACTCCATCGCTTGTCTGTGGCAGCCACACGGGCCACCTGAACGAACGATTCTGGCATAGAACGACCTCACCCGCGCACCCCAAGCACAGATGAACTGTGCCACCATTCGGTGCGCCCGGATCCGCTCGATTCCGGCGCACTCACAACAATAAAGGGAGAACACCCATGCACCGAAAAACTCGTCTTTTCGCCGCCCTGACCGGAGCCTGTGCATTCCTGACTCTGACCGGTACCGCCCAGGCCAACGCCTTTCATGGCCCCTACGTCGGCGGCCAGCTTGGCTGGGTGGGATACGACATTGACTACCGGGAGAGTGGAGATGAGCGCATCTCCGGTCTGAGCGCATCAGGCTTCACCGGAGGTGTGATGACCGGCTGGGGTACGGTTATGGACAATGGGCTTTACCTGGGCATCGAGCTTGACGCTCAAACCGAAGACGCCGACCTGACCGTACGACTGGATGATGCCGAGCTGGGAGTGGACAGCAAATACAGCTACGGCATTACCGGCCGGCTGGGCACCACCGTCAATGACACCGTCCTGCTTTACGGGCTGGCCGGCTACCAGCGTTCGCGCCTCGATTATCGCCTGACCGACACTGACGAGGATGTGTCCATTCGCTTCAAGGACAACCTGAATGGTGCACGCATCGGACTGGGTGTTGAATATCAGCTGGAGAGTCGCCTGTTCATGCGCGCCGAGTATTCCTACACCTTTATGGAAAACGAACGCTACCGGGTTGAGGGCGAAACCCTGCGGGTTGACCCCGATGCCCAGCGCTTCATGATTGGTCTCGGCTACCGCTTCTAGCGGGACCCTGCCCCGCCACCCAAGCGGGTGGCGGGACTTCATCCGACGGGCACCGTGCCTCGTTGATGCCCCGTCAGATGCCGCTTCAAGCCCTCCGCGGCCCTGTTGACGATCAGATACAGACAAGGGACTACCAGCAACGTCAGGATTATCCCGGCAATCAGGCCGCCGACCACGGTCAGCGCCAGCGGGCGCATGATCTCCGCACCCTCGCCCAGGCCGATCGCCAGCGGCAGCATGCCGAGCACCGTGGTCAGGGTGGTCATCAGGATCGGACGCAGGCGCAGCGCGCCGGCCTCCACTACCGCCCGTGCCGGACTCAAGTCACGCAGCCGCCGGCCCTGTTCGATGTACTCGACGAGCAGGATCGCGTTGTTGACCACCACCCCGATCAGCAGGATCGCCCCGATCATCACCGGCGCGGAGACCGGCGTATTCGTGGCCCACAGGATCGCGACCACGCCAATCAGCGACAGCGGGGCCGCCGCCACGATCACCAGCGGGTTGGCCAGACGCTCGTACTGCACCGCCAGCACCACCAGCACCAGGAAGATCGCCAGCGCCACGACGGTGGCCATCTCGCGCTGGGTCTCCTGGATGGTCTCCCACTCGCCCCCGATCAGCAGACTGTAGTGCTCGGGTACCTCCACCTCGGCCAGACGCTGTTCGACCTCGGCCATCACCGAACCGACGTCGCTGACCTCGGTATTGATATCGCCGTTCACCCGCACCACCCGGCTCTGGTTCTCGCGCTCGATATGGGCGGGCCCCTCGCCGATCTCGAACTCGGCCACGTCGGCCAGCCGTACGGGATCGCCGTTATCACGGAACAGGATCATCCGTCCCAGTGTGGCCGTGTCCTGTACATCCTCGCGCGGCAGGCGGACGCGCAAGTCGTATTCGCGGTCATCGCGTACATACTGGGTCGGTACCGCACCCTCCACCGCATCGCGGATCGCCTGACCGACCGTGCCCACCTGCAGGCCCAGCGCGGCCGCGCGCTCGCGATCCACGTGTACGCGCAGAATCGGGCTCTGGTCCTCGCGCCCGACCTCGACGCCCTCAAGGCCCCGGATGCCCTCCAGGCGCCCCGCGATCTCGCGGGCGATGGTGCGCATCTCGGTCAGATCCGCCCCCACCACGCCGATCGACAGGTCGTCGCCAGTCACGCTGAACTGCAACCCGTCGATACTCGGCGGGCGCACGGTAATCCGCGCCCCGGGCAGGTCCAGTTCGTCCATCGCCGCCTGTGCCTCGGCCACCCATTGCCCGGCGGTCATTTCACGCTGTCCGGCCGGGGTGAGCTGCACCGTGAGATTGGACGTCCCCGGACGCTCGTTGACCACGCCACCCCCCAGGTGCCCGCCGACCATGGCGAACACGCTCTCGACATGCGGCAGCTCCTCGAGTGCGGCCTCGATGTCGCGGGCGGCGGCATCGGTCTCGTGCGGCGGTGTACCCGGCGGCAGGACCATGCGCACGCTGACCTGACCATCGTCCACCTGCGGCAGAAACTCGGTGCCCAGCTCCCCGCCGACCTGTACCGCACCAACCAACAGGACCCCGGCGGCGCCCAGCACCACCCAGCGCGCGCGCAGCACCTTCGGCAGCAGACGCCGGTAACGTCGGCGCAGGCCCTGCACCCCGCGGTCGAAGCCGCGCAGCAGCCAGGTCCGGTCCAGCCCGCTCTCCCAGCGGATGCGCGCGAGCAGGGCCGCCAGCATCGGCACCAGCGTGATCGCCGTGGCCAGCGTGGCGATGATCGCGAACGACAGCGTCAGGATCAGCTCGCGGAAGATCAGCGCCCCGATGCCCGTAATCAGCAGGAACGGGAGTACTGCCGCGAGATTGGTCAGCGTGCCGGCGGTGACCGCCGAGACGACCTCGCCCGCCCCGTGGTGGGCGGCCTGCTCCGGCGATTTTCCGAGCTTGTCACGATGGCGGATGATGTTCTCCAGCATCACGATCGCGTTGTCGAGCAGCAGCCCCACGCCCAGCGCCAGCCCGCCCAGGCTGATGATGTTCAGGGTCAATCCGCCCAGCCCCATCATCGCGAAGGTCGCCATCAGCGCGATCGGGATCGACAGCCCGATGATGAAGCTTTTGCGCAGACTGCCGAGGAACAGGAACACCGCCAGCATCGCCAGCACGCCACCGAGGACTGCAGCAGTGCCCACGGAGGACACCGCGCCACGGATAAACGGGGCCGAGTCGCTGACCACCTCCCACTGGATGTCCTCGGGGATAAACCCGGAGCGCTCCAGCCGCTGGAGCGTCCCGCGCACGGCATCCACCGACTCGACGGTATTGGCCTCCGGCAGCTTGAATACCGATACGCGCGCGGCCGGGGTGCCATCCAGGCGGATGAACAGGCGCTGCTCGCGGTGGCCGTCGCGCACCTCGGCCAGCTCGCCCAGGCGCACATGCGCCGACTGCGGCCCCGGCAGCGGGATCAGCACGTTGCGCACATCGTGCTCGGAGGTGAACAAGCCCTCGGTCTTGGCCATCACGTCAAAGGTGTCGGAGGTCACCCAGCCACCAGCCACCTCGCGGTTCTCGTCCGCCAGGGTCTCGCTGATCGCGGCCAGCGACAGGCCGTAGCCGCGCACCCGTTCCTGGTCGAGGATCACCTCCAGCTCGCGCTGCTGGCCGCCGGAGGCCTCCACCGAGGAGATCCCGTGGATGGCGATCAACTGTGGCGCCAGCTCGTGCTCCACCCAGTCACGCACCGCGGTCTCGGAACGCACGGTGGAGGAGAAGCCAGCCTCCCAGATCGGATCCTGCGACGGGTCGAACTTATACAGGCGCAGGGATTCGAAATCGTCCGGTAACTGGGTGCGCGCCAGCTCGAGGTGACGCGCCGCATCCTGCAACGCCAGATCCAGGTTGGTCCCGTACTCGAACAGCAGGTTGACGTTGGTGCGCCCTTCGGAGGCGCGGCTGTAGATCCGGGTCAGGTTCTCGGTCGCCGCAAGATTGCGTTCCAGCACCCGTGTGACCTGCTCCTCCATGACCTCCGGGGCGGTGCCCGGGTGGTTCACCGTGACCCGGATGTGCGGGTACTCGACATGCGGCAGCAGGTCCACCGGCAGGCGATCGACAAAGAACATGCCGAGCACGATCACCACCGAGGCCAGCGCCATGATCGCGACCGGCCGGCGGATGGAGAAGCTGGTCACCCGCCCGTGCGGGCGCTGGGAGTCCCCCGCATCGGCCATGCCCTAGCCCCGCCAGCCGACAATGCGCACGCGCTGACCCTCGCGCATGTCGATCGGATTGGTCGCCAGCACGATCTCGCCTTCCTCCAGACCCTCGGTAATCTCGGTCCAGGGGCCCCGGGTCACGCCGGTCTCGACCGTGCGCCGTTCCAGCTGTTCATCCACCACCACGTACACATAGCGCGCGTCATCGTCCTCGCCGATCGCCGCGGCCGGCACCGCCAGGGCGTTCGGGCGCTCATCAACGGTCATGCGGATGCGTGCGAGGTTACCCGGACGCACGCCGTTGTCGGCGGCCTCGGCCGGCAGCGCGATCTCCACCGTCACCTGCTGGGAATCCGGCGAGGCCGCCGGGAAGATGCGACGAATCTCGGCGACGTAGTCAGCATCAGGAAAGGCGTCCAGCCGAATGGGCACGTCCTGGCCCACGACCAGGTCGCGCACGTCCAGCTCGGACACCCCGGGTCGCAGCACCAGCGTAGTAATATCGACCAGCTCCAGCAGCGCATCGCGCGCAGCGACGGCCTCTCCAGGCTCCACCATCCGCTCGGTGATCACGCCGTCGCGGCCAGCAGCGAGCGCCCCGTAATCGACCCGCGCCTGCCACAGGGCCTGCTCGCTCTCGGCCGAACGCAGCGCGGCGCGGGCCCGTTCGTAGCTGGCGCGGCTGGAAATCCCCTCGTCACGCAACTCGGAACTGCGCGCGTATTCCAGCTGCGCCTCTTCGGCATGGGCCTCGGCGCGCGCCAGCTCCGCCCGTTCCTCGGAGACATCCAGTTCCACCAGGGTCTCGCCCTGCTCGACCCGGTCTCCTTCCTCGACATGGACGGCCTCGACCACGCCATCCGCACGCGCCGCCAGACGCACCCGCGCCATCGGCTCGACCCGCGCGGAGAGGCGCAGCTCGCGCGACAGATCCCGCGGCTGAATCTCCAGCGCCGCGATGGGCGTGGCCGCCTCGGCGCCATCGTCCGCCGAGTCGGACTCGGCGGTATCCGTGCAGCCCGAAAGCAACACCAGCCACAAAGCCCCAAAGGCGAAACCCGCAATCTTGCTCACACACCCTCCGACAACCGAGCAGCCGCTCGCCCTGGTCTCTGGTCCGTCCCCATCGTAGCGCCCAGGGGAAACATATGCCGGCTCGACCCGGCGGCAACCAGGGCGCAAACATGCGACGATGACCGCATGCACGATACACCCCATTATCCGTTGCGCGGTCTGCTCAAGCGGCTGATCGAGCCCTTTGCGGCGGGTCATTCCGGCCACCTGGTACTGGGCCCCGATGAATGGGAGACCCTGCGACGCCAGGTTCCGTTCATCGCAAGTCTGTCGCCCGAGGAGGCCGAGCGCCTGAAAGCGCTGATCGAGGAGATCCTGGCTACCAGGGAATTCGTGGGCATCGAGTCCGAGCCGACACCAGGGCAGTGCCGCATGATCGCCGCCTACGCGGCACTGCCGGTCCTGGAGCTGGGGCTTGCCCCCTACCGTGACTGGCGCACGCTGGTGCTGTATCCGGATACCTTTGTGCCGGAACACGAATGGGTGGACGAGGACGGCATCGTGCATCAGGGGGCCATGCCGCAGTCCGGCGAGGCCTGGGAGCGCGGACCGGTCATTCTGTCCTGGGCCGATGTCGTTCGCGACGGTGCCGTCGTGGTGCACGAGATGACCCACGTACTGGATGCCGGCAACGGCGACGTGAACGGCTTCCCGCCCCTCGCGCGCGATCACTCCGCCGCAGACTGGACCCGCGACTTCACCGCGGCCTACGAGGCGTTTGTCGAGGCCGTGGAGAACGACACCCCGGAAGACCAGCTACCGCTTGACCCCTACGCCGCGACCGCCCCGGAGGAGTTCCTGGCCGTGGCCGCGGAGGCCTTCTTCTTCGAGCCGCAGGGGCTGCGCGAGGCCCTGCCGGCGGTCTATGATCACCTGGCCCGGTATTTTCGCCAGGAACCGCACCGTCGCGCGGCGGCCATCGCCACGCAAGGGACCCACTTGCCACACGAGATCTCCGCATGAAGACCCTGTCACCAAGCCTTTTCCTGCTCGCCATGCTGTGGTGGATCATCCCCGGCAGCGCTGTCGCGGTCGACGACCTCGACAGCCGCTACGTGACCCTGGAACCCGTGGTGGTCAACATGGAGTCCTCCGACCGCGCCCGTTACCTGCAGGCCAAAATCCAGCTCGAGGCTGCGGAGATGGAGGATGCCCGCGAGATCCGCGGACACATCCCGGCCGTGCGCGACCGGCTCATTCGCATCCTGGGGGGCCGCTCGCCCGACAGCCTGCGCGGCAGCACGGCCCGCGAGGACTTGCGCCAGGAGGCGATGGAAGAGCTCAACGAGCTGCTGGAGGAACTGACCGGCGCCCCGCGCATCGAGGCCCTGTACTTCTCGGACTTCATCCGCCAGTAGTAACGCGCGCCACCGGCCGGACAAAGAAGACCCCGGCAGCCAAGATCTGCCGGGGCCCAAGCTGCCCGACGGAGGACCGGGCCGGGGTCCCGCCAGGGACCCAGTTCATCCTGCCAAGATCAGTGCGGCCGGTGCAGCAGCGGCATCTCGCCACGCTCGACCATGTGCCGGATCAGGGTCGCCCGGCCAGGTTCTTCCTGCTCCAGCTCGGCAGCACACTGTGAATCCTGGTGCGTGGCCTCGGCCAGCAGCACCTCGAGCTCACGCAGGTCTACCTTCGGCTGCTGCAGATCCTCCGGCTTCGGGTTCTCCACCATGTGGGTCTCCCAGAACATGCGCGGGTGCCAGCAGTGCAATTGCGCATCCGGGTGCTGAAAGAGTTCGACACAACGACGATTGAGTTCCTGTGCATTCATTGCGAATGACTCCTCGTGCCGGTGTATTCACTCTCCTGTATAGACCCCCGAATACCCGAGTGCAAGGCTCGGATATTAGACCTGACCCACAGAATCCCCGCGCGCTGACTCGAGCGCCTCCAGCGCCTCCATCCATTCAGCCTCGGCGTCCTCCAGACGCGCACGCAACTCGCCCTGCTCACGGGTCAGCTCGGCCAGCCGCCCCGCATCATCTCCGGTGTACAGTGCGGGATCGGCCATCTCGCCCTCGATCGCCTCCAGCTGCTGCTGCAACTCACTACAGGCCTGCTCCGCCGCATCGGCCCGCTTTTGCAGTGGACGCAGCGCCGCGCGTGCCTGAGCAGCCTGCTGGCGGCGCTCCTTCTGCGAACGCGGTGCTTCCGGCGCGCGCGACGCTGATGGCGCGGAGGTGTCCGGCGTCTCCCGTTCGCGCTGCAATTCGCGCGCGTAGTCATCCAGATCGCCGTCAAACTCGGTCAGACAGCCATCCTCGACCCGCCAGAAGCGGTCGCAGACACGTGCCAGCAGTTCGCGGTCGTGCGCCACCACAACCAGTCCGCCGGCATAATTCTCCAGTGCCTCCGCCAGGGCCTCGCGCATGTCGAGGTCCAGGTGGTTGGTCGGCTCGTCGAGCAGCAACAGCGCGGGTGCCTGCCAGATGAGCATCGCCAGCACGAGACGCACCCGCTCGCCGCCGGAGCACTGCCCGACGGGGTCGTCCGCACGCTCGCCGGGAAACCCCATGCCGCCCAGGAAGTCACGCAGGCGCTGTTCCGGTGCGGCGGCATCCAGCCGTGTCAGATGGGTCAGGGGCGAGGCCGCAAGGTTCAGCTGCTCGCGCTGATGTTGGGCGAAGTAGCCCACCCGCAGGCTGGGCTCGACGCGCCGCTCGCCCGCCGTCGGCGCGAGCGTGCCTGCGAGCAGGGAGAGCAGTGTCGACTTCCCGGCGCCGTTGGGTCCCAGCACGCCGATACGATCCTCCGGGCGCAGCCGCAGGTCGGTCGCCCGCAGGCGGCAGGTCTCGCCGTCGCAGACCTCCGCCGCCTCCAGCGCCAGCAGTGGATCGGGCAGGTGCCCCGGCGTCGGGATCTCCAGGTGGATCGGGCGCGCGGCGCGGATTACCGCCACCTCGTCCAGCCGCTCGAGGCGCTTCAGTCGACTCTGGGCCTGGCGCGCCTTGCTCGCCTTGGCGCGGAAACGGCGCACGAAGTCCTCCAGGTGCGCGCGCTCGGCGGCGACTTTCGCCGCCGCCGCCTCGCTTTGTGCCGCGACCTCCGCGCGTCGTTTCTCGGCCTGGGTGTAACCCCCGCTGTAAAGCTCGATCCGTCCGCGCTCGATATGCGCGATGTGCGTGACCACCGCATCGAGGAAACGCCGGTCGTGGGCGATCACGATTACGGTGCCCGGATAGCGCGCCAGCCAGCCTTCCAGCCAGACGATAGCCTCCATGTCGAGGTGGTTGGTCGGCTCGTCCAGCAGCAGGAGGTCCGAGCGGGTCATCAGGGTCCGTCCCAGACCGAGCCGCATCCGCCAACCACCGGAGAAGTCGCTCATCGGGCGATCGGCATCCTCCGGCGCAAACCCGAGACCGGCCAGCAGCCGACGCGCCCGCGCCTCGGCGGACCAGCCATCGACCGCATCGATGGCCGCATACAGTCGCGCGTGTTCCGCACCGTCCTCGACTGACTCCAGCTGCCACTCCAGGTCGCGCAGCTCGACATCGCCATCGAGTACATAGTCGACCGCTCGACGAGGGCTGCCCGGGACCTCCTGCGGGAGGTGGGCCACCACCCACTCCGCCGGAACCTCGACATGGCCCGCATCCACGGAGAGTTCGCCTTGCAATGCGGCCAGCAACGAGGACTTGCCGCAGCCATTCGCCCCGGCAAGCCCTACGCGCCAGCCGGCGTGAACAGTCAGATTGCTGTGCTGCAGCAGCACCTGCCGGCCACGCCGCAGCTCGATATCGGAGAGTCGGATCATGGGCGTAGTGTAGGGAAACGGTTACCCGCACACACACGGGGGTTCGCGTTTAAAGCCCCTCCCGATCCATGCGTCAATTTTTTGCCACCCTTTGCCGCCGGAGGCGGCTCTGCCTTGCCACCCCGGCAGACAGGCGCCGATTTTCTGTCACCGCGCCCAAGCGAATAGATCCATCATTCTGTTTATTAAAGCCTTTCATTAAGTGGCACAAAATTCGCTTTATCTTGACCCCAAGACTTTTGGATACGGCGAGGCTGCCATGAATCGCGACGGAAACGCAGGGAATCTGCGCCTGGTATCGGGCAAGGGGAAATCCACCGAGCACCCCGAGGCCCCATTTGACGCGCTGGCCTTCGTCCAGTCCCTGACCGCGACACTGGAATTCGACGCCGTCCTTCAGCGCCTGCAAGAACAGCTCCATACCCTCCTGCAGCATTCCGGGTGGATCTTCTACACCGATGGCGACGACCAGTCCTGGTCGGGCGGCGAGGATGACCGCCACCGCATCGAATACGGGCTTAGCTACAACGGCGCCACCATGGGCTCCTTGATTCTGATGCGCGGACGCCGTTTCAGTGATGCAGAACAGCAGCAGATCGAGGCGCTGCTCGGGCTGGCAGCCCCCGCCCTGCACAATGCCCACCGGTTCCGGCGGCTGATGTCCAACCTGGAGAGCGACGAACTCACAGGGCTGGGCAACCGCCGCGCCTTCGAGATCCAGGGCGCCAAGTGGCTGGCCGACTGCCGCCGGCAGGACCGCCCACTGTCCGTGCTGGCCATCGACCTGGACCACTTCAAGCGCATCAACGACGACTACGGCCATGCGGTGGGCGACGAGCTACTGCGCCGCGTAGCGGACACGCTGCGTACGGCCACACGGCAGTCAGACCTGCTGGTGCGTATGGGCGGAGAGGAATTCCTGGCCGTCTTGCCGGGGGCCGACCTGGCCTGCGCCATGGAGTGCGCGGAACGCATCCGCACGGCGATTGCGAGTATCCGCGCCACCGCGACCGCCGATGATGCATCAGCCCTGCAAAGCGAGGGCATGGTCAAGGTCACCGCCAGCATCGGAGTCGCGAGCGTGGGCCGCAGCACCACGCTGCAGGCCCTCTATCAGAAGGCCGACGAAGCGCTGTACGCCGCCAAGCAGTCCGGACGCAATCGCGTCCTGGCGGGCAACTGACCCACAACCGAAGCTGTACTCAGGGGTTCTCGCCGGGCTGAATGAAATCCACACAGGTGAGCGCCGTGGCCAGGATGGCCTGGCGCAGGGCCTCGATCGCCTCCGGCCGCGGGAAACTGGTACGCCAGGCCAGCGCCACCCGGCGGCTGGGCGCCGGGTCCTCGAATCGACGCACGGCCAGCAGGCGCTGGGCGTAGCGATCGGCCCCCACCGCAGTACACGGCAGAATGGTCACGCCCATACCCGAGGCCACCATATGGCGAATGGTCTCCAGCGAGGAGCCCTCCATATTGCGTGGCGTACTGCCGTCGGCGGTGACCGTCCTCTGGCAGGCGGGGCAGCGCTCCAGCACCTGATCACGGAAGCAATGCCCGGCACCGAGCATCAGCAAGGTGGCATCCGCCATGTCCTCGAGGGTCAGCGTCTTCTTGTCCTGCAGGGGGTGACCGCCCGGCAGCACAGCGACGAAGGGCTCGTCGTACAGCGGCAGCGTGACCACCCCCGGCTCTTCGAACGGCAACGAAATGATGATCGCGTCCAGTTCGCCGTGCTTCAGTCGCTCGCGCAATCGGTCGGTGTAGTTCTCTTCGATCACCAGCGGCATTCTGGGTGCGCGCTCGCGCAGCACCGGGATCAGCTCGGGCAGCAGGTACGGGCCAATGGTGTAGATGGCCCCGAGTCGCAGGGGACCCGCCAGCTGGTCCTGACTTTGCACCGCCACCGCACGCAGATGCTCCACCTCGGTCAGCACCCGGCGGGCCTGGGTCACGATTTGCTCGCCGGCCGGGGTCACGCTGACCTCGCCACGGCCACGCTCGAACAGCGTAACCCCCAGTTCATCTTCAAGTTTGCGAATGGCGACGGACAAAGACGGCTGACTGACATGACAAGCCTCGGCCGCTCGACCAAAATGGCGTCGGTCGGCCACCGCAACGACATAGCGCAGCTCGCTCAGCGTCATCGTTCGGGGCCTCGATGCCCCGCACCGTTATCGCCATCCACCAGGCGCCCGTCATCAGGCAGGTCGAGGGTGACATGGCGCAGGCGACGGCCGTCCAGCGAGATCTCGCCGACATGTCGGCTGGCCCCATCGGTAGCGAATTCAAAGCGGTATTGCCGCCACCAGGCCAGGCCTCCGGGCCGGCGTCGAATGGACTGGCGCGTGCGTACCACGCTGCCATCCAGCAACTGTACGCCGGCCTGCTCGCAACTGCGCCGCGCGATCTGCCGCACCCGTTCGTGGGTGCGCCAGGAGTCGTTCACGTAAAAGGCCACCAGAACCAGGGCGAGGATTATCAGCAAAGCCGTCATGGACGGGTATGATACCCACATTCCATTTCTTGCCGACGACCGCCCTGCACTCGACGTCCCATGTCCATCAGCATAAATGCATTCAATCAACTCGCCGGAGAGCTCCGTTCTGTTGGCCAGAGCGAGCTGCTACCTCGCTTCGAGGCCGGGATCGCGGTGGACTACAAGGCCGATGGCTCGGTGATCACGCAGGCCGACCATGCCGTCGATGCACGACTGCGCGACCTGCTGGGGACCGCGATCGCAGGCGAACCCGTACTGAGCGAGGAGCAATCGCGGCAGGAGCAGGCCCGCGTACTCGACCAGGCACCCGCCTTCTGGCTGGTCGACCCGCTGGACGGCACCAGTAACTTCGCCGGCGGCATGCCCTTTTTCGCGATCTCGATTGCGCGCATCGAGGGCGACCGCGTCACCCACGGGGCGACCTACGACCCGGTACGGGACGAACTCTTTACCGCAAGAGAAGACGGGCCCCTGCTGCTGAACGATGCGCCTCCCCCGGCAGCCGCCCGCGCCCCGGCCAGCCGCCTGGACAAGGCCATCGCCCTCGTCGACTACAAGCGTCTGGGCCCCGGCCTTGCGGCAGCCATGGCCACCGACGCCCCCTACCGCTCGCAGCGCAACCTGGGGGCTTGCGCCCTGGAATGGGCCTGGTTGGCGGCCGGGCGCGCCGATCTGTACCTGCATGGAGGGCAAGCCCTGTGGGACAGCGCCGCCGGGACCCTGATGCTGGCCCGCGCCGGCGGCACGATGAGCAATCTTGAGGGAGAGGCCGCGTTTGGCCGTTCCCTGGACAAGCGCTCGGCCATCGCGGCCCGTTCGGCCGCGTTGTTCGATCAATGGCGGGCGTGGACCGCCCCACGCCGACAGCTCTCCATGGCGTCCAACTCGTGAAATCTCGAAAGCCAAACAACGGGCGTTTGTCGGCGGGGGATTTCACCCCACGCTATCTCCCCATCGCCTGGAAGATCGTCGCGGTCGTCGCCATCCTCACCCTGCTGGGCATCGGCACCCTTTCGGTGGTGGTGCTGAACCAGGTCACCAATGTCCTCAACAACCAGATCCAGGCCCAGGCCGAGCTGACCCTGGCGCCCGTCGCCCGCACCTCGGCCGAACTGATGCTGGCCGAGGACTACCTGACCCTGGAGACCCTGCTGAACTCGCTGGTCGAAGACGGGCGCGTCGAGTCGGTCACCGCCTACGCCATCGATCGCGGCGTGATCGCCTCGGCTGGCACCCCGCCTTCCCCCGGGGGAGGCATCAGCGAGGGGGTGTGGCCACTGGCGGGCCCGGTAGAGCCCTACCAGCGCGAGGTGCACTTCCAGGATGTCCAGGTCGGGTACATCGAGGCGCACATCGACACGACGCCCATGCAGGAACTGATCCGCAACACCATCAATGCGGGGATTGCGACGGCGATCGGGGTCTTTCTGCTCAGCCTGATCCTGGCGATCGACATCAGCAAGCGCCTGGTGCGTCCGCTGGAGCGCCTGGCACATGCCATGCGCGAACGCATACGCCATCCAGTCGACGAGCACGGGCGGCCCCTGCCGATGGTGCACGAAGACGAGATCGCCCAGCTGACCGACGCCTTCAACAACATGGCCCAGGACCTGCTGCGCAAGGACCAGGTCGAATCGGCCCTGCGCCGTTATGTCTCCGACGCGATCGCGCAGGACATCCTGGAGAATCTCGACCGGATCGAGCTCGGAGGGCGGGCGGTCGAGGGCTCGGTGCTGTTCGCGGACATCAAGGGCTATACCGCGCTGTCGGAACGCTGCACCCCGGAAGAACTCGGCCGCATGCTGAATGAATTCTTCGGTCCGATGGCGGAATGTATTGCCCGTCACGGTGGGACGGTAGACAAGTACATGGGCGACTGTACCATGGCGGTGTTTGGCCTCGGCGGTGACGAAAACCATCGCCAGACGGCCGCACGAACCGGACTCGCGTTGCTGGAAACGGTCGCCGCGATCAACGCCGAACGCGAGGCCCGGGGCGAGGAACGCGTCGAATTCCGCATTGGCTTGAACGCGGGCGAGATGCTGGCCGGCAACATGGGCGCACAGGATCGCATGCAATTCACCGTGGTCGGCGACACCGTCAACGTGGCGGCTCGCCTGGTCACGGTCGCGCCATCCGCCGGCATGGTAACCACGCAGTGCTTCATGGAGCATGAGCAGGTGAAAGGGCAGTTTGAAACCGAACACTGGGGGACGCACGAGTTACACGGCGTCAGCGAACCCGCCGAGGTGATTCGTATCCTCGCGGTGGCGGACGCCCATTGATGAGGCTCCCCGGCACGCGACTGGGCCTGCTGCTGGCCACCCTCGCCCTGCTTTTTTTCCAGGGCTGTGCCGGCATGCAGCCCTTCATGACGGCGGAAGACCAGATTGAAGCCGCCGTCGAGGAAGGCGAGTACCAGCGCGCCCTGGAGCTGATCGAAGAGCACGACCCCGAGCCAGCCGCCGAATGGGCCTCGCGCCGCGAGCAGATCGAGATCATGGCACAGGAAGCAGCGGAACAGGCCATGAAGGACGCACGGGCTGTTTCCGCCGAGGGTGCGGTCGCGGAGGCCCTGGGAATCCTGGAAGACGCCGAGTCCCGCCTGCCCGAGAGCGAGGAGCGTGCCCGCTTCATTGACCAGCTCGAACGCCAGCGCCAGGTCGGCCTGCGCACCCTGCAGCAGCGCCACGATGTCCTCGAGGCCCGCAACCTGGTTCAGCAACTACGCCTGCTGGAAATTATGCGCCCCCTGGTTCCGGATACCGATCAGCTGCCTGCGGATCCGGACGCCCTGAGCGAACGGGCCCCCGCCCTGGCCGAGGCCCTGGAGCAGTATGCCGACGACAGCGAGGGGCGCGAGCGCCTGGACCTGCTGCGCCTGGCACAGGATTTATCCCCGGTCAGCGAACGGGCCGCCCGTATCCGCGAACTCCAGGAAGAGATGCGCACACGCGAGGAAGACAAGGACCGCGAAGAGCAGGCCGAACGCCTGTCCGCGATCAACGCGCAGCTGCGCCAGGCACTGCAGGCCGGCGAATTGCAGCGGGCAGCTCAGTGGTGCCGTAGTGGCGACATCCGGCTGGACGAAGATGCCTCCGGCCCCGACCAGGCCGCCCAGCGGGCGCGCATCTCCCTGTGCGAGGAGTGGCGCGAACAGCGCGACCAGCGCGCCGAGCACCTGTTGGAAGAAGGTCGCCGCCAGTACACGGCCGGCCAGATCCAGGAGGCGGTCAACACCTGGGAAGAAGGACTTGCGCTGGCCCCCAGTCATTCCGGGCTGGCCACCGCGCGCGAGCGGGCCCTGCGCGTACTTGAACGTCTGGACACCCTGCGCATCCCCGAGGCCCCGGCGCCGGTCGACCCGGAGGCCTCCCCCATCCCCGACACCGAGGATGCCGAGGATGCCGAGGGGGACGAGGAGTCGGAGTCCTGATATCCACAACCTGGCAGGTCGTCGCCATGCGGCGACCCTGCTAGGATTGCCGCGCCCGCCTAACCGGAACCACCCCCTGCGATGAGTGCTTCTGTCCACGAGCTGATCACCGACGAACCCCACCGCGTCCTGCAGCTGGGCGATACCGAGGTCGTGGTACTGGGCACCGCGCATGTATCGCGCGCCAGCGCCGACAAGGTGCGTGCCCTCGTGGACACCGGCGAGTTCGATGCGGTGGCCATCGAACTGTGCGAGAGCCGCCAGCGCGCGATGCTGGATCCCGATGCGGTCGGGCGCATGGACCTGTTCAGCGTGATGCGCCAGGGGCAGGCCCCGATGATCGCCGCGAGCCTGGCCCTGGGCGCCTATCAGCAGCGCCTGGCGGAACAGTACGGAATCGAGCCGGGTGCCGAGATGCGCGCGGCAATGGATGTGGCGCTGGATCGCGGCCTGCCGCTGGCGCTGATCGACCGCGACCTCGGCCTGACGTTGCGCCGCACCTACCGCGCCGTGCCCTGGTGGCAGCGCATGGGCCTGGTCGGCGGGCTGTTCGGCTCGGTTCTCTCGCGCGAGAAAATCGACGAATCGGAGATCGAACGGCTGAAGGAAGGCGACATGCTGGAGTCCACCTTCAGCGAATTCGCCGAACAGTCGGAGGACCTCTATCGCACGCTGATCCATGAGCGCGACCAGTACATGGCGGCCCACCTGCGGCGCCTGGCCGAGTCCGGCAACCACCGCCGCATCCTCGCCGTGGTCGGTGCCGGGCACCTGTCCGGGATCGCGACCCAGGCGGAAGACGAACTGACGCCGCCCGATGCCATCCTGGACTCCCTCGACCAGCCACCCCCCAAAGCGCGCTGGCCCAAGATCCTGCCGTGGGTGATCGTCGGCGTGATCCTGACCGGCTTCGTAATCGGTTTCCTGCGCAACCCGGACATCGGCCTGCAAATGGTGATGGACTGGGTGATGATCAACGGCGGCCTGGCCGCCATTGGCGCGATTATCGCGCTGGCACATCCGCTGACCGTACTCACGGCGGCGCTGGCTGCACCCCTGACCTCCCTGAACCCGACCATCGGCGTGGGCTTTGTCGCAGCCGCGGCCGAGCTGTTTCTGCGCAAACCACGGGTCGACGATTTTGCGCGCCTGCGTCAGGACACCACCACCCCGCGGGGCTGGTGGCGCAACCGGGTCTCGCGCGTGCTGCTGGTTTTCCTGCTAACAACGCTCGGCTCCGCGGCCGGCACCTATATCGGTGGCGCGCGCGTGTTCAGCCACCTGTTCGGTAGCTAATCTACTCCGGGATCCGCAGGACCAGCTTGCCGCGACGCCCGCCGGCCTCGATGCGCCGGTGCGCCTCGGCCGCCTCGGCCAGTGGCAGGCTGTCCTCCACGTTGACCTGCAGGCGCCCGCTGGCCAGGCGCGCGAGCCCCTCGGCCACCAGCGTGGCCTGGTGCTTCAGGCGCCGACGATCCCCTTCCAGCATCGGGGTCAGCATCAGCTCCAGGCTGATGCTGGGGTTGCTCAGGCGCGCCGCATTCCAGTCCACGTCGTCCGGCGGCGCCAGAAGGGTCACCAGGTCACCGCCGTAGGCCACCTGTGCCAGCCCGTCGCGAAAGACCGGCCCGCCCACGGTATCCAGCACGATGTCGAAACCGCGACCGTCGGTGTAGCCCCGGATCGCTTCCTCGGCATCGGGCCGGGTCAGGTCGACCACGTCGCCGCCCAGGCCGGTGACCAGACACTGCGCCTCCTCGCGCCGCACCAGCCCCAGGACGCGGGCCCCGGCCGCGCGCGCGATCTGCACGGCCATCTGCCCCACCCCGCCGGCAGCGGCATGCACCAGTACGGTCTGCCCGCGCTGCAGATCGGCGCGTTCGAACAACGCCTCCCAGGCCGTGAGCCAGGTCAGCGGCAGCGCCGCGGCCTGCAGGTCCGTCACCGCGGCCGGCACCGGCACCACGGCCGCCTCCGGGACCACAACCTGCTCGGCATAGGTACCCGGGTCCGCCCCCACGCCACCAAAGCAAAAGGCCACGCGCTGCCCCGGTCGGACATGGCGCACACCACTGGCGCAGGACTCGACCACGCCGACGCCGTCACAGCCGGGCGTGTTGCGTGGCGCACCGGGCACCAGCATGCCCCGCGTCCGAACCTTGGTGTCGACGGGATTCACCCCCGCCGCCAGCAGTCGAATCTTTACGTCGTCAGTCCCTTCAAGCTCGGGCTCGGGGACCTCCCTCAGTTCCAGGACATCCGCCCCACCGGGCTCGTCGAAAACGATGGCTCGCATCGAGCGACTCCTCGTGTTTGAACATGCCTTGTGGATTTTGATACCGCTTCGGGAAGTCTTTCCAGAGACGCGCTAGAGGCCAATCCCGATACCGATCCCGAAACGCACGCCCGACGACGGCCTCGGGGGCTCCGGGTCTGGCCACAGATGGACCGAGTAGGCATCCAGCAGCGGGAAGACGTAGGCCAGCTCCCCGATCGAGCCTTCCTCGGTCCCCGATACCGTCCCCACCGCCGTCACGCGCCGCCCCGGGCGGTAGTCGACCGGGTCGGCAAAACCATCGAGCTTGAGGCGAAAACGCCCTGTGTTGGCCTGCCGTGTCTGGGGTTCCTGGCGCTGCAGCGGGTAGCTGACCACCTCGAGTACCGTGCTGTCCGCACGGTTGTCGACGCGGGCAATCACCCCGCCCCAGACCTGGTCCTCGGCGGGCAGGTTGTCGGCCGTCACGCTGCGCGGGGGCACCGGATCACCCACCGCATCGGGGATGTCCAGCGGGCCGGAGGCGCAGCCCGCCAGCAGCACCGGCGCAAACACCAGCGCCAGCGCAGCGACCCGGGTGCGCCATGTGTTACCAGTACCAGGGATCATATCGCCAGGGGTCGTGACGCCAGTGGTAGGGGTGCGGCCGCCAGTACGGGCCCATATAGCCCGGCGGGCCCCAAGGATCGTAGTAGTACGGATCGCGCGGCGGGGGGCGCTTGGCCCACAGGTGTACCGTCTGTGCATCGATACGGACGAAGCGATAATCGAACTCGCCAATCGAGCCGTCCTCTATGCCATCCAGCCGGCCGCGCACCGTGACCTCGCGCCCCTCCTCGTACACCTGGGGATCGAGGAAGTCGTCGATATAGGCACGGAACCGGCCCTCCGATTGGTCGACCTCGCGCGGACGAGCCTCGCGATTGAGCGGGCGCGCTACCACCTCGAGCCGGGTGCCATCCCGGGTGTTTTCGACCTTTGCAATGACACCGCCCCAGACCACCGCCTGACCCTTGGTCGCCTCGGGGTCGGCGAGGACCTCGGCGCGGGTCAGGGGCTCCTCCGGCAGGGGCTCGATCCCTTCGGGGATGCTCGCACAGCCCACAAGCAATCCACCCAGCAGCAAGGTGGTCAGCGCAGAAAAGTGACGCAGAAGGTTCATGCCTCTAGGACCGCCCGCAGCACACCAAGGTTCGCATCACTCCGGGCCTGGCGCACAAAGCGCCTCGACATCCACGATCTCGTGCTGGGCCGCCTCCACGGCCCGCAGCAGGTCCTCCGGCTCCAGCCCGACGGCCTGCCAGACACCCTCGTCCACCGGTGGGGCATCGGCCCAGTCGCGCGAATCAATCTCGGCCAGGTGGGCCCCCGTATTGGCGAGATGCACCAGCATCACCGCCAACCGGTGCCCCTCGGGCGCTGACTGCGGGTGGTGGTGTCCGGCCACGCAGGCCACCAGCCCCTCCGGCAGCCCCCAGTGGGCGGCCAGCGCCCCGCCCAGCTCCGCGTGGTCGAAACCCAGCTGCTCGCGCTCGGCCCGCTGTGGACTCGGGCCCGTCCCGATATCCAGGCTGGAGAGAAACGCACGGTGCGCCGCCTCCGGCGACTGGGTGAACAGCAAGAGCTTGCCCAGGTCATGTAGCAGCCCGGCGAGAAAGACGCTACCGGCCTGGCGCGGCAGAACCCGGTCGGCCAGGTGGCGGGCGATGACCGCACAGTAGGCGGAATGGCGCCAGAACACCTCCAGCGGCAGACGCTCCTGGTCGGGGATGCTGCCGGTCGCGCGGGTGATCGCACCGGCGACGACCAGACGCTTAAGGGTGTCGCGTCCGAGCAGGCTCACCGCCCGTTCCACGGTATCAACGCTGCGCGTCTGTGCGTACGCCGGGCTGTTGGCCAGGCGCAGAACGAGGGCTACCAGACCGGGGTCACGCCCCAGGGTCGCGGCGATCTGTCCCGGGGTACTGGTGTCATCCTCCAGCAGGCGCGCGACCTCGAACACGACCTGCGGCATCGCCAGCAGCTTGTCGGCCGACTGGACGCGCGCCTCGAGGCTCTCCGTTGCGTGCATCTCGGACATCCTGGTTCTCCATAACAGGGCCGCACGCCCCGCTGTGTCTACTGTAGCCCCATGCCTCCCGTCAGGGAAACGAAGCGCGGGCAAATCGCGGCGGAACGAACCATAATCAGGTACTCGGGTCACTAATGGTTGCTTGCACCCCACAATGGAGGTTGTCCCATGGCGTTTCGACTGACCGCTGCACTACTGGCCTTTACCCTCCCCGGCCTGGCGCTGGCCGGCATCCAGACCGAGGAGGTCACCTACGAACATGATGGCGAGGAGATGACCGGCTATCTCGCCTATCCCGATAGCGACGGCCCCCACCCGGGCGTCCTGGTGGTCCATGAATGGTGGGGCCACAACGAATACGCCCGCGACCGGGCCGAGCAACTGGCACGCGAGGGCTATGCCGCCTTCGCACTGGACATGTACGGCAGCGGCAAGAGAGCCGACCACCCATCCGAGGCGGGGGAGTTCGCAGGACAGATTCGCGGCAACCGCGACCTGATGCTGGGCCGCTTCGAGGCCGCCCATGACTGGCTCAAGGAGCACGATGCCACAGCCGACCAGGCACTGGCGGCGGTCGGCTACTGCTTCGGCGGCACGGTGGTGCTGGAGGCCGCACGCGCCGGCATGGACCTGGCCCTGGTTGCCAGCTTCCACGGCGCACTGGTAACCGACCACCCGGCCGGCACGGGCGACGTCACGGCCGAGGTCCTGGTGTTCAACGGTGCGGCCGACCCGATGGTTCCGCCGGAGCAGGTGGCGGACTTCCGCGAGGAGATGGACAACGCCGAGGCCACCTATACCTTTGTCGACTTCTCCGGTGTGGTGCACAGTTTCACCAACCCCGGGGCCGACGAAATCGCCGAGAAATTCGACATGCCAGTGGGCTACGACGAACGGGCTGACCGCGACTCCTGGAAGCACCTGCTGAGCGCCCTGGAACGCATGTAGTTCGAGGATCTGGCAGTGCTCGAGCGTGGCGGGCTCGTTGCCCGCCACGCTCGATTCACGCTACCCGGTCCCGCCGAGCCGATCAGAAGTTGCGGAAGAAGATCAGGGTCCCAAGCCCCACCACCACGGCCACCATGATCAGGATCGCCAGCTTCAGCCAGCGCCAGCCGCGAGAAGGCGCCGGACGACTGCGGCGCTTGCGCGATGAAGGCCTGGCTGCGGGCGTATCGGCCGCCAGGGCCGGTGCGGGCGACATCGGTTCGTTGGTACGGGCCACCAGCGGTTCATGCGTCTCCCCGCCCGCAGCGGGAGCGTCACGTTCCTGCCCCGAAAGAGACGCAGCCGGATCCGGCGTCGCCCCCAGCTCCAGTTCGCGGATGCGCGCTCGCAGGGTCTGATTGCGTTCGCGCGCCTCCTCCAGCTCCTGTTCGCGACGGGCCAGCCGCTCGGCAAGGGCCGAGGAGGAGCCATCCTGCTCGGAACAGCGGGCCTCCAGATCGGCCCGTGCCCGCTCGGCTGCGGCGGCACGCTCGCACTGCTGATTGCGCTCCTGACGCAGCCGGGACGCCTCTTCCAGGGCCTGATCCCGCTCCTTCTGCACGGTCTCGCGCAAGCGGTCCAGCTCCACCAGCTCGTGGTCCAGCCGGATATTCTCGTTCTCGAACTCGCGCACCCGGGCACGTAGTATTTCCAGCTCCTCGACCTGCTCGGGCGAGTCCGGAGTGGCCGTCTCTTCGCCCGGGTCTTCGCCCGCGATCAGCTCGGCCGCCTGCAGCTCGGCCAGCTGGCCTTCGCTTTCCTCGGCGCGCTGCAAGGCCGCCGTCGCCTCGTCGCGCGCCTCGCTCAGCGCGGCACGCAGGCGTTCGATCTCGCGCTGCGCCTCGCGCTCACTGGCGGATTGCTGGCGGAGCATCAACTCGCGCCGCAGCCTGTCCACTTCCTGCCGCAGGAGCTGGTCACCGCCACCCCCAGGGGTCAGCGGCAGCAGCTCATTGACCACCTCGCGCACACGACCGGGCACAAAGGGCTTCATCAACACGGCGTTGGCGCCCAGTTGCAGCCATTCGCGACTGGCTTCCTCGTCGCTTTCCTGGCCGGTGATGATGGCCACCGGAAGATCGGCCGGGAGCCCTTCGGCGCCATCGCGAATGCGCAGCAACAGGTCCTGGCCATCCAGCCCCGGCATGGACAAGTCCGTCAGCACCAGACCGATATCGGCATTGCGCTGCAGGAGCGACCAGGCCTCTTCGCCGTCCGCCGCCTCGTAGACCACACGCTCACCCTGCAGGATGCGCTGCAGGGCGATCCGGATCACCTTGGAATCATCCACCACCAGGATGGCGGTGCGGGTCGTTGCCGATTGTTGTTCAGTCATCAAAGTCCCCCGGGGCACGTCACGTGCCGCGCTTCCCTGCACGGCCGGACTCGAGTCCCGCTCTGAAGGTTACGCATGCACCCGCCCCGGCGCCAGCGCACGCTGCGGCCCGACGAGAACCGGGTCACGTTTTTTGCGCGCCGCTCAAACGGGCTTCGACTTCCACTGGACCGCATAGAGATCCCGCCGCCGATCGCGCAGGTTGCGCACCGAGCCGTGGTTGCGCAGCTCCTTCAGGTTGTCGAGGTCGAGATCGACAATCAGGGTCATCTCGGTATTCGGCGTCGCCTCCGCGGCCACCGCGTCATGCGGGAACGCGAAGTCGGACGGTGTGAACACCGCCGCCTGCGAGTACTGCATGTCCATGTTCTCGACCCTGGGGAGGTTGCCGACCGAGCCCGACATCACCACATAGCACTCGTTCTCGATGGCCCGCGCCTGGGCGCAGCGGCGCACCCGCAGGTAGGCATTCTTGGTATCGGTCCAGAACGGCACGAACAGGATCTGAAGTCCCTTCTCGGCCATCACTCGGGGCAGCTCCGGGAACTCCACGTCGTAGCAGATCAGGATGCCGATCTTGCCGAAGTCGGTGTCGAACACATGCACCTCGTCCCCACCCTGCAGCCCCCAGTAGGCCACCTCGTCGGGGGTGACATGCACCTTGTACTGGCGGTCCCAGGTCCCGTCGCGCCGACACAGGTAGGAGACATTGCGCAGGACCTCGTCGCTGTACTCGGGCATCGACCCGGCGACGATGTTGATGTTGTAGGCGAGCGCCAGGCGCACCATCTCCTCGCGGATCTGCTCGGTGTATTCGGCCAGGTGCCGCACGGCCTCGGCCGGGTACTCCTGGTTGAACGCGCCCATCAGCGGGCCATTGAAGAACTCCGGGAACAGCACGCAGTCGGAGCGGTAGCCGGAGACGGCATCCACGAAGTATTCGACCTGCTGAAACAGCGAGTCGAGATCCGGCGTCGGGCGCATCTGCCACTGGACCACGCCGATGCGCACGTCCGAGCGGCTGCCGCCGATCAGCTTCTCCTTCTCCTCGTAGTAGATGTTCAGCCACTCGATCAGGGTCGCGTAGGCGCCGGATTTCTCGTCGTCCGGGAGGTAGTTGGTGATGATCTTGCGAACGTGGAAGTCGTTGGCCAGCTGAAAGGTCAGGATTGGGTCGGTGATCTCGTGGTTCTTGACCTTCTCCACGTACTGCTGCGGGGTCAGCTCGTCCCGATACTGCTCGTAGCCCGGGATGCGCCCACCGGCCACGATCGCGCGCAGATTGAGCTTCTGGCACAGCTCCTTGCGCGCGTCATACAGACGGCGCCCGAGGCGCAGGCCGCGATAGTCGGGGTGGACAAAGATATCGACGCCGTACAGGGTGTCGCCATCCGGGTCATGGGTGGTCAGGAACCCGTTTCCGGTGATCTGCCAGTAGCTGTGCTGGTCACCGAAGCGCTTGTACTCGACAATCAGGCTGATCGCCGCGGCCACCACCTTGCCCTTGTCCTCGATGCAGATCTGTCCTTCCGGAAAACGGGAGATCTGTGACCGAAACTGGGCCTCGCTCCAGGCCCCGTCGAGGTCGTGGTAGACCCGCTCCATGATCTCGCGGATGTCATCGTAGTCCTCCATCCGCGTCGGCCGCAGCGTCAGGCGGTGCGGGGCATTGGGGTCGGCGTCTTGCTGATTGCTCACGCGTTAAGTACTCCGTGACGGGACCGCTCGCCGGTCGGTTCAGAAAATCCAGGCCAGCAGCAGCCAGAAAAAGACAAAGAACAAGAAAAAGCCGGGGATCATGAACTGCAATTCGCCAATCAGCCCCTCCCCGGCTGCCAGCGCGAACACCAGCATGACCAGCACCGAGACGATCGCGGCCACCAGGGCCGCCATCTGCAGCCCCATGCCGTCGTCGAAGGTGGTCGCGACCCACTCGGACAGCCCCGGCAGGGTGACGGCCGCGCCCAGCACGATCAACGCCACCAGCAATGCGGCCAGGGCCGAGGTCCCCAGCAGGATGCGCAGGGCCAGGCGGCCGTCGCGGCGATCGCCGGCGCTCACGCAGCCGCCTCGCGACGATCGCGCACATAGTCCCGTACGCGGTGGGGGTCCGGGATACCACTGACGCGGAACTCCGGGTTGTCGCCGGTGGTGTACACCGCAATCTCGCCGACCCGGAAGATCCGGTTCCAGAAGCTCTGGTCGACCTTCACGGTACGGATCTGTCCGATATCCAGGTCCACATGGGACTTGCTGAGCAGACCCTCTTCCAGGTGCACCTGATCGGCATCGATGCGCAGGCGGACCGAGCGCGTCTGCAGATACCACCACAGCAGGATCAACAGCCCCAGGCCAAAGGCGGCAATCAGCAGGACGCTGAAAATGAAACCGAACGGGTGATTGCGAAACATCGCCGGGTGGGCATCGATCGCGGGTGCACGACTGGACATGGGACCTCCGGTTCGCGGACAGGTCCGGACAGTGTGCCAGATGGAGCGCCCGCCGCGGGTGTCTCCAGGCGATGCTGCCGCGCCGGTCAAGGAACGCGGTATCGCGTATCAGGCAGGGCGGCTCATGTTCTTGCCGTAGAAGATCTCCATCATCTCGTGCTTGAGCAGCTTGGCGATGCGCTTGGCCTCCTTGGCCGAGTAGTCATCCTTGCCCAGGCCGAACAGGTAGCTGTCGAGATCGAAATCCTTGAGCACCATCTTGGTGTGGAACAGGTACTCCTGGTACACGTTCACGTCCACCATCTGGTACTTCTCCTTGGTATCGCGCGAGAGGAAGTCCTGGATGGAGTTGATCTTGTGATCGATAAAGTGCTTCTTGCCACGCACGTCGCGGGTAAAGCCGCGCACGCGGTAGTCCATGATCACGATGTCCGACTCGAAGCTGTGGATCAGGTAGTTCAGCGCGCGCAGCGGGGAGATGCGGCCACAGGTGGAGACATCGATATCCGCGCGGAAGGTCGCGATTCCGCCCTCCGGATGGGCCTCCGGGTAGGTATGGACCGTGATATGGCTCTTGTCGAGGTGGCCGACCACCGTCTCCGGCAGCGGACCCGGGCCTTCGGTGTAGCCGATCATCTCGGTCGCCACCGGCTCCTCGGAGATCAGCATCGTCACCGAGGCGCCCTGCGGGTCGTAGTCCTGGCGCGAGATGTCCAGGATGTTGGCCCCGATCAGGTGGGCCACGTCCGTCAGGATCTGCGTCAGACGCTGGGCGTTGTACGCCTCGTCGATGTACGCGATGTACTCGTCGCGATGGCGTTCGCCGGAGGCGTAGCAGATATCGTAGATGTTGAAGCTCAGGCTCTTGGTCAGGTTGTTGAACCCGTGGAGCTTGATCTGCTTCTTGTGACGGGGCATGGCGTTTCCTCTTGCCCGGTGCGCAGGGAACGGCGGATTGTAGACGTCCCGGGGCGTCAGGGAAACACGCCGCGCCTATTCGCGAAAATTCCCGCCGCCCGCGCGGGTGTCTCAACGGGGCGCGGGACCCTCGACGATCTCGAAATCGTGGGTAACCCGGGCCGCAGCCCCCAGCATCAGCGAGGCCGAGCAGTACTTCTCCGCGGACAGCTCCACCGCCCGCCCCACCTGCTTCTCGGACAGGCCGTGGCCGTAGACCCGAAAGTGCACGTGGATGTCGGTGAACACCTTGGGCACCGTCTCGGCCCGCGTACCGTCCACCGTGACCTCGCAGTCGAGGACCTCCTGGCGCCCCTTCTTGAGCATCGCCACGACATCGAAACTGGTGCATCCACCCAGCCCCAGCAACAGCATCTCCATCGGGCGAGCACCCAGGTTACGACCACCGGAATCCGGGGGTCCGTCCATCACGATGGCATGGCCGCTGCCGGTCTCGCCGACAAACGCTACCTGCTCCAGCCATTTCACCCTGACCTGCATACGCGTCTCCTTTTGCCCACAATTTCGGCCCGTTTGGAAGGCCCTGTGTGGCCTATACTCAACAAAAAATGCATGAACTTTGAGATGCAAGGCACAAAATCAAATGCTGGTCGATGGATTTTGTGACTCGATCCCGACACCCGGGTCCCGCTCGCGGAGGGCTGAATTAAACTGAAAACCGTCCTCAACAAGCGAGACGTAAAAGCCATGGATGCCATGACTATGAATAATCCGTTCGTCTATCGCCCGGCGCAGCCGTCGCCGGCACTGGAGCGCTTCCTCGGTTACTGCCATCGTCGGCACTACCGCAAGCGCACGACGATCATTCACTCCGGCACGGTACCGGATACGTTGTACTACGTCGTCAGCGGTTCCGTTTCCGTGTTGGGCGAGAACAACGGTCACGAACTCGTACTGGCCTACCTGAACAAGGGCGAGTTCTTCGGCGAACTCGGCATGTTCGAGGATGACCCGCGTTCGGCCACGGTCGTCACTCGCGAAGACACCGAGACGGCCGAGATCCCCTACACCCAGTTCCGCGAGATCGTGCAGCGCGACCCGGAGATCCTGATGCTGCTGACCAGCCAGATCGCCACCCGCCTGCGTCAGACCTCGCGCAAGGTAATGGACCTGGCCTTTGTCGACGTTACCGGCCGCATTGCCCACACCCTGCTGGATCTCGCACGCCAGCCCGACGCCATGACCCACCCGGATGGCATGCAGCTGCGCATCACCCGCCAGGAGATCGCGCGCATCGTCGGTTGCTCGCGCGAAATGGCCGGGCGTGTCCTGAAGGACCTGGAGGAGCGCGGGCTGATCACCGCCCACGGCAAGACCATTGTGGTATTCGGCACCCGCTGAAGGCATCCGGGCGGAAGCCTGCCCGCAGCGAACGCGGGCGGGCGCCGCGCCGGCAAGCAAACCACGGACGACAGGCCGCGGGTTCAGTCCTCGCCGCGGAACAGCCGGCCCAGCGCCAGCCCCGGATCCTCGGTCCGCATAAAGGCCTCGCCCACGAGGAAGGCATTCACCTCCGCCTCCTGCATGCGCGCCACATCCTCGCGGGTATGGATGCCGCTCTCGGTAACCAGTAGCGCCGAGTCCGGCACCTGATCTTTCAACTCCAGCGTGGTCTCCAGGCGCGTCTCGAAAGTACGCAGGTCGCGGTTGTTGATGCCGATCAGGTCCGCGCCGACCTTCTTCGCGCGCTCGAGCTCTTCGGCATCGTGCACCTCGACCAGGGCATCCATGCCCAGCTCGCGGGTCAGGAAGTACAGTTCGTGCAGCGCGGTGTCATCCAGCGCGGCGGCGATCAGCAGCACGCAGTCCGCCCCCAGCACCCGCGCCTCGTAGACCTGATAGAGGTCGATCACGAAGTCCTTGCGCAGGATCGGCAGCTTGCAGGCCACGCGCGCATCACGCAGATCCCCGTCGCGCCCCTTGAAGAAATCCACATCGGTCAGCACCGACAAGCAGGTGGCCCCGTGTTCCTCGTAGCTGCGGGCAAAGGCCTCGGGATTGAAGTTCGGGCTGATCTGGCCCTGACTGGGGCTGGCCTTCTTGATCTCCGCGATCACGGCCGCGCGCCCGGCATCGATATCGCGCTGCAGCGCAGCTCGGAACCCGCGCGGCTCCGGGGCCGAGCCCATCCAGCCACGCAGCTCGCGCAGCGGCCAGAAGGCCTCGCGTTCCTTCAGCTCCTCGCGCTTGCGCTCGAGGATCCGCTTGAGGATGTCCGGGACGTCAGTCATCAGGTTCCTGCTCCTTGGTTGGTCAATCGCGCACTGGTCGCCTGCAGCCGCTCCAGGCGCTCGCGGGCGGCACCCGAATCGATCGCCTCGGCCGCGCGGCCAACACCCGCGGCCAGCGACTCGGCGCCCCCGCCGGCGTAGATCGCGGCCCCGGCGTTCAGCAGGACGATATCGCGGGCCGCGCCGGCCTGCCCCTCCAGTACCCCGCGCAGCATCGCGGCCGAGGCCTCCACGCTGTCGACCCGGATCGCGTCCAGCCCGCTCCGTGCCAGGCCGAAGTCCTCGGGCACCACGGTGTACTCCTCGATCGTGCCATCCTTCAGCTCCGCCACACGCGTCGGGGCACCGATACTGATCTCGTCCAGCCCGTCCTCGGCATGCACCACCAGCACATGCTCGCTGCCCAGCCCCTTCAGGGCCTCGGCCAGCGGCCGCACCCAGGCATCGGAGAACACGCCCAGCACCTGATTCGGTGCCCCGGCGGGGTTGGTCAGCGGACCCAGCACGTTGAACAGCGTGCGCACACCCAGCTCCTTGCGCGGGCCGATCGCGTGCTTCATCGCGCCATGATGGGCCGGGGCAAACAGGAAGCCGACGCCGACGTCCTCAATGCAGGACCCGACCGCCTCCGGCGACAGCCCGAGATGAATCCCCAGATGCTCCAGCACGTCCGCGGAGCCGGACTTCGACGACACCGAACGGTTGCCGTGCTTGGCCACCCGCACGCCACCGGCCGCCGCGACCAGCGCCGAGGCGGTGGAGATATTGAAGGTGCCGGAGGCATCGCCGCCGGTGCCGCAGGTATCGACCAGTCCGGTCCGCGGGACATCCACGCGTGTGGCCAGCTCGCGCATCACGCCGGCCGCCGCACGAATCTCCTCGATGGTCTCGCCCTTCATGCGCAGGGCCACCAGCAGCCCGCCAATCTGGGCATCGGTGGCCTCGCCGGTCATTACTGCCTGCATCACGGCGGTCATCGCCGCCTCGTCCAGGTTCTGGCGTTCGATCAGGGCCGCTATGGCTTGCTGCACGGTCACAGGGCTGCTCCTGTCGGGGAATCGGGAGCGCTAGTGTAACGCCCGCTCCCGCGCGGCACGAACCAGGGAAACGCTGACCCCTATGCACACTCGCGCTCGAGTCGCTTTTGCGTGCGAACAAGGCGCGGTGACTGCCGTGCAATCATTCTGCACAAGGGAGCCGCAACGCTGTTCCCGCGCAAAAGCGGCCGAGCCCCTTCGGGGTTGGCACCCCAGGTTCCCCGATCCTGCGTTGCGGCCCTTGCCGGTAGAACCACTACCGGCTGCGCACCGCGCCTAGTCTCGGAAAACCTGGGGTACCAACGCGAGTGTGCATAGGGGTCAACGTTTCCCTAATCCTCCACCAAACCAGACGAGGGCAGCAAAGAGCCAGATGACCGCCGCTCCGGCGACCAGGTGCAGCAGGACGTCATCCAGCCAGTCGACCACGAAGAGCGTGAGCAGGGCTGCAAACCCGAGCTGGATAAAGGCCTGCATCGCCGAGGCCATGCCGCGCGCGCCCGGATAGCAGTCCAGCGCCAGCAGGGTCAGCGAGGGCATCCCCAAGGCCAGGGCAAAGCTGTACAGGGCAAACGGCAGGGTCACCGCCGCCACCGAGGGCTCCGGGTCCAGCGCCGCCCAGCCCACCAGTGCCAGTGAAATCCCGGTGAGCAACAAGCCGATGCGTACCGTGACCTCGGGCGCCACACGCCCGGCACTCCAGCCGGAGGCCACGCCCCCCAGCATCAGCCCGACCACCATGGGCGCGAACAGCCACCAGAAATCGCGCTCGCCGCCTCCGAGATGGACATAGATCAGCGCGGGCGAGGCCGCGACGAACAGGAACTTGGCCCCGAACAGGGTGGTATGCACCAGCACCGGCTGCAGGAACTGCACATTGCGCAGGGTGCCCGCATAGCGCCCGAGCACCAGCCGCGGCCGGCTGGACACGCGCCCGACCGGGGGCAGGGTCTCCGGCAGCCACAGACGCGCGGCCAGCAGCAGCACGACCCCGTAGAGCACCAGGAACGCAAACACCGAGCGCCAGCCGAACGCGGATTGCAGATAGCCGCCCAGGATGGGCGCAATCGCAGGCCCCATCGCGAACATGATCGTCACAATCGCGAATACACGCCGCGCATCAATGGGGTCGAAACGGTCGCGCACCAGGGCACGGCTCACGACGACGCCCGCCGCCGCCGCGAAGCCCTGACCGACACGCAGCCCGACCACCTGCCAGTACTCCACCGCCACCACCAGCAGCGCGGATGTCGCGACATAGGCCACCAGAGCCCACAGCACGACCGGACGCCGGCCAAAGGCATCCGACAGCGGCCCGGCCACCAGAGTGGCCAGGGCAAAGGCGACCAGGTAGGAGGACAGCGTCGCCTGCATCGCCGCACCGTCGACGGACAGGTCCGCGGCCATCGCCGGGAACGACGGCAGGTAGGTATCCAGCGAGAACGGCGCCAGTAGCGCCAGGGGTGCGACCAGCAGCGCGAAACGCAGCCGGGTGCGGCGTTCTAGGGAAGCACTGGTCAATGTACGCGCCCGCGCTCGAGTCGCTTTTGCGTGCGAACAAGGCGCGGGGACCGCCGTGCAGTCATTCTGCACAAGGGAGCCGCAACGCCGTGCGCGCGCAAAAGCGGCCGAGCCCCCGCATTGAATAGCTTGTGGGGTTGGAGCCCCATGTTCCCCGATCCTGCGTTGCGCCGCTTACGGGTAGAACCACTACCCGCTGCACGGTGCTCCTGGTCTCGGAAAACATGGGGCACCAACGCGGGTGCGTACATTGACCAGTGCTTCCCTCCGCTCACGCCGGCTGGGGCAGGCGGCGCAGAAAGTTGTCGAGGAGCTCGTGCCCCTGCCGGGTCAGGATGGATTCGGGGTGGAACTGCACGCCCTCGACGTCCAGTTCACGGTGGCGCAGGCCCATGATCTCGTCGCGGGTACCGTCCTCGCGCTCGGTCCAGGCGGTGACCTCCAGGCAATCGGGCAGCGAGGCCGACTCCACCACCAGGGAGTGATAGCGCGTGGCCTCCAGCGGATTCTCGAGGCCCGCAAAGACCCCTACCCCGGTGTGATGCACCGGGGAGGTCTTGCCGTGCATGATCTCGCGGGCCCGCACCACGCGCCCGCCGAATACCTGGCCAATCGCCTGATGTCCGAGACAGACCCCGAGGATCGGGACCTGCCCGGCAAAGCGGCGGATCACCTCCATGGACACACCCGCCTCATTCGGGGTGCAGGGGCCGGGCGAGATCATGATCCCGGCAGGCGCCAGCTCGGCGACCTGGTCGGGCGTGATCTGGTCGTTGCGGTGCACCTCGACCTCCGCCCCCAGCTCGCCCAGATACTGGACCAGATTGAAGGTGAACGAGTCGTAGTTGTCGATCATCAGGATCATGCCGGGAGTCCCTCCGCCGCACCGTACCGGTACAGATCGCAGACTAGCGCGAGTGCGCCCGGCGTGCCCGACAACCGCGCTTGCGCTGCCCGTTCTGCGTCGGTCATCACGCCCTCAGCCACGGTGCCTGCGCGGCCCCAACCCGCCCAGCGCCAGTTCGGCCGCCCGTACGACCGCGCGCCCCTTGTTCAGGGTCTCCTGCCACTCGTTCTCGGGCACCGAGTCATGCACCACCCCGGCGCCGGCCTGGATGTGCAGTTCGCCGTCGTGCAGCACCGCCGTGCGGATTGCGATCGCGGTATCCATGTTGCCGGACCAGGAAAGGTAACCGACCGCACCGGAATACGGCCCGCGCTTGACCGGCTCCAGCTCGTCGATGATCTCCAGCGCGCGGATCTTCGGCGCGCCGGAGACCGTGCCGGCCGGGAAGGTCGCGCGCAGCACGTCCATCGTCGAGTGCCCCGGAGCAAGCTGCCCCTCCACATTGGAGACGATGTGCATCACGTGCGAGTAGCGCTCGATGCTCATGGTGTCGGTCACCTCCACCGAGCCAATCTCGCAGACTCGGCCGACGTCGTTGCGCCCGAGGTCGATCAGCATCAGGTGTTCGGCGCGCTCCTTCGGGTCCGCCAGCAGCTCGACCTCCAGCGCGCGGTCCTCCTCCTCGGTACGCCCGCGCGGGCGGGTCCCGGCGATCGGACGCACGGTCACGCGGTCATCCTCCAGCCGCACCAGGATCTCCGGCGAGGCGCCGACCACGTGGTGGTCGTCCAGGTCCAGGTAGTACATGTAGGGCGACGGGTTCAGCGCCCGCAGCGCACGGTAGAGATCCAACGGGGGTGCCGAGAACGGCACGCTCATGCGCTGCGCCAGGACGACCTGCATCACGTCGCCGTCCATGATGTATTCCTGCGCCCGCGCCACGGCCGCCTTGAAACCCTCGGCCGACCAGCCCGGCACATACTCCGGCACCGCGTGCGGGTGCGGCGGGTCCTCCGGCGGCACCAGCGGCTCGCCGATCCGGCTCTCCAGCTCGTCGAGACGTTCGGCCGCCACGGCCTGCCCGTCGGGGCGCGAGGTATCGGCATGCACCACCAGATACAGCCGCCCGGAAAGGTTGTCGTAGACCACGACCTCCTCGGAGACCATCAGCAGGATGTCCGGCAGCCCCAGGGCATCGGGCTTTTCCGGGCCTTCCAGACGCGGCTCGATCAGGCGTACGGTCTCGAAGCCGAAGTAGCCGACCAGGCCGCCGGTGAAGCGCGGCAGGCCCGGCAGCTCGGCGACCTTGAAGCGCGCCTGGTAGGCCTCGATCCAGGCCAGCGGGTCAGTCTCGGTGGTTTGCTCGACCACGTCACCGTCGGTCTCCACCGTGATGTCATGGCCGTGCACCCGCACCCGGGTTCGCGCCGGCAGGCCGATAAAGGAGTAACGGCCCCAGCGCTCCCCGCCCTGCACCGATTCGAACAGGTAGGAATACGGCCGGTTGGCCAGCTTAAGAAAGATGGACAGCGGGGTCTCGAGATCCGCCAGGACCTCGCGCACCAGCGGGATGCGGTTGTAGCCCTCGCGGGCCAGTGCGTCGAACTGTTCGGGGGTCATCACAAGGGTTCCTGACAAGAGAGGGGCAGACGGCGCGAACGGTCAGTCGCCGTTTCGCCATCGCCCCATTGTCCGGTCCATTGCGATCATCCTCAGGCCGCCCGGGCAGGCAGCAGCTCCGGCAGTTCATCCAGGCGGTCGAGTACCGCGTCGGGGTGCTCGTCGCGGATATCGTCGCCGTGATTGTAGCCGTAGGTCATGCAAACGATCTGGAAGCCAGCCGCGCGCGCCGCCTTCACGTCGCTCTTCGAGTCCCCGACCATCAGCGACTCGGAGGGGTCGACACCCAGTTCCTTCGCCGCGTGCAGCAGCGGCGCCGGGTCGGGCTTTTTCTGCGGCAGGGCGTCGCCGGCGACCACGATCTCGAAGTCGTCGAGGATGCCCTTTTCGCGCAGCAGTGGCACGGTGAAGCGCTCGGCCTTGTTGGTCACGCAGCCCAGGCGGTAACCGGCGGCCTTCAACTGGTCCAGCCCCTCGCGCACCCCCGGGTACAGCGGCGAGCGCCCGGCGGTGTTCTCCTGGTAGATGCGCATGAAGACGGGTAGTGCGCGCTCGAAGGCCTCCGGGTCCGGTTCGCCGTCGAGCGCATTGATCAGCGCCCGCTTGACCAGCCGTTCCACCCCGTTGCCGACCCAGTTGCGCACGGCCGCCTCGCCGCGCTCGGGCAGGCCCAGCTCGCGCATCATGGCATCCACGCTATAGGCCAGGTCCGGCACGCTGTCGATCAGCGTGCCGTCCAGGTCGATCAGGATCATGCGGGGGCGCTTGAGGGACATCCCGGTCTCCGTCGGATGTGGCGAATCAGGCCTTGGCCAGTTCGTCGCGCATCTGCTGGATGATGCTGTTGTAGCGGTTCGCGTCGGAGTCGCTGGACGCGCCGAAGATCGCGGAACCGGCGACGAAGGTATCGGCACCCGCGGCCTTGATCTCGCGGATGTTGTCGGCCTTCACGCCGCCGTCGATCTCGAGGCGGATGTCACGCCCGGATTCGTCGATCATCTTGCGTGCGGCGCGCAGCTTGTCGAGGGTGGCCGGAATGAATTTCTGGCCGCCAAAGCCCGGGTTCACCGACATCAGCAGGATCATGTCGACCTTGTCCATCACGTATTCCAGGTAGGACAGCGGGGTAGCCGGGTTGAACACCAGCCCCGCCTTGCAGCCCTCGGAGTGAATCAGCTGCAGGGTGCGGTCGATATGATCGGAGGCCTCCGGGTGGAAGGTGATGTAGCTGGCACCGGCCTGGGCGAAGTCCGGGATGATGCGGTCCACCGGCTTGACCATCAGGTGCACGTCGATCGGCGCGGTAACGCCGTGCTTGCGCAGGGCATCGCAGACCAGCGGGCCGATGGTCAGGTTCGGCACATAGTGGTTGTCCATCACGTCGAAGTGGACGATGTCCGCGCCGGAGGCCAGGACGTTGTCGACTTCCTCGCCCAGACGGGCGAAGTCGGCGGAGAGGATGGACGGGGCAATGAAATCGGGTTGTGCCATGGGAAGCCTCGCAGGAATCTCTGGGATAGCGGGACCGACCATCGGCCACGCTCTCGGAACCGCGGAACTTTACCGGATGCCGCCATGCCAGGCAAAAGGCGGCGCATACGACAGGCCCTCCAACGCAAACGGGCCGGGGAAACCCCGGCCCGTCGGCTTGCCGCTTCGCGGTAGCCCGAATCAGTTGAATTCGGACTCGATGAAGGCGGCCACGTTGGCGATGTCGTCATCGCTCAGCGCCTGGGCATGCGGGCGCATCAGACCGGTATGGGAACCGATCTCTTCACCGGCGCGGTAGCGCTCGAGCTTGTCGGTTACGTACTCGGCGTCACGACCGGCCAGCGCGGGGAAGATCGCCTGACCCTTGCCTTCGGCCCCATGGCAGCTCAGGCAGGTGGACTGGTACTTGGACTGGCCAGCCTGGATGTCGGCCGCCTGCGCGGCGGAGGACAGCATCAGCACACTCCCTGCGATCCCGGCCAGAACGAACAGCTTGATTTTCATTGTTGTGGTCTCCTCGTTTGCAGCTCACCAACGGGGTTGCGCCCCATCGTGAAGCGAACGTTAGCAGGGCTTCCCTGAACGGTGCATTAACATAAAAACCGATAGGGATATGCCGATTCCGTCGCGCCCCGCGGTCAGCGCCCGTGCACGTAGCGCTCGTCCGACCAGGTCGCCAGCCACTCCGGGCGCACCATCACCAGGCCGGTCACCACCATGCCGTTGAGGACGGCCTCGGGCAGCACGAGCAGGGCCAGATAGCGCACGTAATCGCGGTAGATATCGCCCCAGGCCAGGTCGGTGAACAGCCCGTAGATCACCGCCGAGCTCAGCACCGTGGCCGCCACCGTCAGGGCCCCGCCGAGGAACGCGACCCCGTACAGGTAGATGAACATGTGACGGGGAAGCCAGGCCTCGGTCGCCCGCAGCAGGCCCCAGGTCACGGCCACCGGCAGCACGCCCGCCAGCAAGACCGTCAGCGGAAAGGCCGCAAGCGGCAGCGCCCCCAGCAGGGCCAGCCCCGCGACCACCAGAAACACCATCAGGATCGCCAGCTGCCAGCCAAACATCAGCGTGATCGTGGCCATGCCGAGAAAGTGCAGCGCCAGGCCCTCCAGGGTCTGTGCGCGCAGACCCCAGATCAGCAGCAGACACAGCGTGGCAATCACAAAGAGCTGCGTGCGACCGGGAACAAAAAATGCCTCCCAGGGCATGCGCCGCAGCATGATCAGCAGCCCCGTCCCCAGAAGCAGGGCGGACAGCACTCGGAGCGCAACCGGGAGTTCGCCCGCCCCCTCGACCATGGTCAGTCGGGCTCGCGTTCGGCGGCCGCGACGGTATATTCGCGGCCCTGCTTGACCTTGTCGTAGTTGCCGAACACTTCCTTGAACCCCTTCTCGATAAACCGCCGCAACCCGGTAATGGTTACGACATAGATGCGGCCACCGGGGTTCATCTGCTCGTGGGCATCCAGCAGGTAGGTGTAGAGCATCTCCCGGCCCACCTTGGCCGGCAGGTTCGAGGCCACGAGATCGAAGTGCCGGTCGCGGATCTGGGCAAAACCGTTGCTGTTCATGCACTCGACGTTGGTGATGCCGTTGAGCTCGGCGTTGCGCCGACTGTATTCGACCGCCAGAAAATTGGTATCCACCAGCGTCGTTGTGCCCTGCGGGGCCTTGCGTGCCAGGGTCAGGCCGATCGGGCCATAGCCACAGCCCAGGTCCAGGCAATCGTCATCCGGTTGCACCTCGATGCGATCCAGCAGCATGCGCGTGCCATCGTCAATCCGGCGCGGCGAAAAAAGTCCCCAGGTCGTACGAAAGCGCAGGGGCTCGCCCGCCAGGGTATCGGCGAATTCGAGGTCGCGTTTGAGCTCCGCCTGGCGCGCCCGGCGCGAACGGGAATCCGGGAATGCCTCGCTCACGTGGACACCCCTGCCGCCCGCGCCAGCTCCTGCCACAGCCCCTCGGCGGTGGACGTCGGGGCCATCGCATCCTCCTCCCCAGGCAGGCCCAGCACGCTCAGGTGCCCCATCTTGCGACCCGCCCGCGCCTCGCTCTTGCCATACAGATGCAGGCGGGCACGCCCGGTCTCCAGCACGCTGGACCAGTCAGGGCGGCCGTCCGCGGGCCACAAATCCCCCAGCAGATTGACCATGGCCACCGGGGTGGTCAGGCGCGCCGGGGCGAGCCCCAGACCACAGATCGCGCGCACCTGCTGTTCGAACTGGGAGACAGTGCAGGCATCCAGCGTGTAATGGCCGGTGTTGTGAGGGCGCGGGGCGATCTCGTTGACCAGCAGCTCTCCACCCATCGTCAGGAAGAACTCGACCGCCAGCACGCCACAATAGTCCAGGCGATCGGCAATCAGCTGCGCGATCGCCACCGCGCGGCCGGACAGGTCCTCGTCGACACGCGCCGGCACCCGGCTCAGGTGCAGGATGCCGTCGCGGTGTACATTTTCGGCCACCGGGAAGGCCTCGCTGCGACCATCCGCCGTGCGCGCCACAACGACCGACAATTCACGTTCGAGCTGCACCCGCTCCTCGAGCACGCAGTCCACGCCACCGAGCTCTGCGTGCGCGGCGGCCAGGTCGCCCATGTGATCCATGGGGCGCTGGCCCTTGCCGTCGTACCCCAGCCGGGCGGTCTTCAGGATCGCCGGGAAGGACGGCGCACCGGAGGTATCCTCGCCACCATCGCCACCGGCCGTGACCGGGCGCCAGGGAGCGACTGCCACCCCGATCTCGGCGAGGAAGCGCTTTTCCTCCAGCCGATCCTGGGCCACGCCCAGCGCGCAAAGCCCGGGCCGCAGACAGACATTGGCCTCCAGCCACTCCAGTGCCGGGCGCGGGATGTTCTCGAACTCGCAGGTAATCACCGCGCACTGGCCGGCCAGGGCCGACAGTGTCTCCGCATCCTCGTAGGGCTGGCAAAGATGGCGCGTGGCGACCTGTCCGGCGGGGCTGTGCGGGTCGGGGTCCAGCACCCAGACCGCATAGCCCATCTCGCGCGCAGCCCGCACAAAGTAACGGCCGAGCTGCCCGCCGCCGAGCAGCCCCAGTGTGGCGGGAGGCAGGATCATGATGCGGCCGGAGGCAGGATCTGGTTGAGCACCGTATCGCGCTGCGCGCGGCGGAAGGCGTCCAGACGTTCGCACAGGGCGGGGTCGGAGTTGGCGAGCATCGCGGCGGCAAACAAGGCGGCATTGGCCGCGCCGGCCTCGCCTATGGCGAAGGTCGCGACCGGGATCCCCTTCGGCATCTGTACGATCGACAGCAACGAGTCCTGCCCCTTCAGATGGCGCGAAGCGACCGGCACGCCAAGCACCGGCACCGAGGTCTTGGCGGCCAGCATCCCGGGCAGGTGCGCGGCACCGCCGGCCCCGGCAATAATCGCGGCCAGGCCCCGTTCGCGGGCCTGTTCGGCATATTCGAACAGGAGATCCGGGGTGCGGTGGGCGGAGACCACGCGCGCCTCGTAGGGCACGCCCAGTTCCTCCAGCACGTCCACCGCGCGTTCCATCGTCGCCCAGTCGGAGGTGCTGCCCATCACCACGCCCACGCGCGCAGCGGTATTGTCTTTGTTGGCCGTCATGGACGGAACCTTAGCCGCCCCGCCCCGGGGCGACAAGCCCGCGATGAGGCCGAATCCTCACAGCCCCGGGCTGACAGCCCTCGATCCGCATCTCGTGCGGTGCTCATCCAAGCTCCGCCAGCAACTGGCGGATCATATGCTCGGCCTGGGAACCATAGCCCCCGCCAAACAGGTGATCGTGGTTCAGGATGTGGTAGAGGTTGTAGAGCGTCTTGCGCACCGGGTAACCAGCATCGACCGGGCGCATCTCCTCGTAGGCGTCGAAGAAGTCCTGCCCGGGATGACCGAACAGCTCCATCATCGCCAGATCCGCCTCCGGATCGCCGTAGTACACGGCCGGATCGAACAGCACCGTCGTGCCATCGGCCTGGAAGCCCCAGTTGCCACTCCACAGGTCCCCGTGCAGCAGTGACGGCCCGGGCCGGTAGTCACTGAAGAACCCGCTCAGATTCGCTTCCAGCGACTCCAGCGCCTGGATCAGCGAATGTGCGGCCCCGCGCTCGCGCGCCAGGCCGCGCTGGAATCCCAGGCGCTCGTCGCGATAGAACGACACCCAGTCATCGTGCTGGCGGTTCGACTGCGGCGTCGAGCCGATGTAGTTGTCGTGATCCAGCCCGAAGCGCGCCGCCATCTTCATGTGCATGTCGGCCACCCCGTGGCCCAGCGCGACCCCGTCGCGCCGGCCACCCAGGTCCAGCTCCTCCAGCACGATAAAGCAGACACCCTCCGCCTTGCCCGTACCGATCACTGCGGGGATCTTCACCCGCTCGCAGCGGGCCAGTTCCTCGAGCCCGCGCGCCTCGGCCGCAAACATCGCCTCGGCCATCGCGCCCCGGTTGAGCTTCACGAAATACGTCCGGCCATCGGTCCCGGTCACGCGCTGGGCCTGATTGATCGAACCCCCGGAACAGGCCTGGCTTCCTGTCGGCTCGAACGCGCTTGCGGTATGGTCCGTGATGCACTGGGCCACCGCCGCCGTGATGGCGTCAGGGCCCGCAGAATCCAATCGGTTCATCCTCGGTATCCGGCTTGCTTTCCAGAAGGCAGGTTAACGGTTGCCGCGGGATTCGTCAGGAGACTCACCCATGGCCTTTCGCAAACTCGAACCTCTATGCGACAAGATCGGCGCCGACCGTATCCGCGCGGTCATCGACGACTTCTATCGCCGCCTGTCCAGCGACCCGGAGATCGGGCACCACTTCGAGCGCATCCAGGACTTCGAGTCCCATGTCCGGCGCATCTCGGATTTCTGGTACATGAACCTGGGCGGACGCCTGGAGCAGCCGCCCACGATCGACATGGTCGGCAAGCATGCCCCGATGAACCTGACCGAGGCCGATCTGGCGGTCTGGATGCGGCATTTCAAGGCGACCACCGAGGAGCACCTGGAGGCGCCACTGGCGGCCGAGTGGCAGCAGCTGGCCGAGGGCATCGCCAGCCGGATGCGCGAGGACATCATTCGCTAGCGTCGCCCTACCCGCCTGCCCTGTTGAGGCTGGCCCTGGTTCGGCATCCGGTGTTTACGGTGCCTTCGTCCGGCCGCCAGCCTGCGCTGTCTCGGCAGCGCACCCCGAGTTACTTCTTTGCTCGTGCAAAGAAGTAACCAAGAAACACGCCCGGGATTCGCCCAGGAACCTTGCTCCGGACGCGCCAGGCCGGCGGCGCTGAAACTCGCTTCGCTCAGACAGTCAGCGCCTTCTCCCGGCCTGTCACGCCCTCCACAAGGGGCTCATATCGGGAGGGTAGGTCAAAACCAGTCGTGTTCCAGCGCTTCTGGCTATCCCTTACGCCGTAGGGTGCGTTGAGCGCAGCGAAACGCACCATCCCAGCGTCGGCGCAACCCTGATGCGATTCGCTGCGCTCATCCGCATCCTACGATGGGATCTGGCGCCCGCTGGCGGGCGCGGCACGCCAGGGCCGAAGGCCGCGCGTGCCCAGGATGTCGGAACACCTAGCCTTCAACCATTGCCACGAACGTCTGGATCGCCGTTGTCTTGACCTTCTCCCCCCGCATGAAGCCCCTTGCGGAAGGGTCCTCGGGACGGACGATTCAAAATAGAAACGGGGGCGCTGACTGTCTGAGCGAAGCGAGTTTCAGCGCCGCCGGCCCGAGGGCCCTGGAGCAAGGTCCCAGGGCGGAATCCGGGTGCCCTTCTTTGGATACTTTCTTGGGCAAGCAAGAAAGTACCTCGCGGCGCGCTCGCGAGTGAGCGCACGGCAGTATGTGGACCGAAGGCACGTAAACACCGGGTGCCGAACCAAGGCCAGCCTCAACGTAACGTGCGAAGCAGCCCCGGCCCGTCAGCAGGCGTTTTCGGTGTAGCCGGGCGCGTCGCAGAAGGCGCGGCCGAGCGCGAGATCCTCGCGCATGTTGCGCAATGCCCGGAGGTGATCCTCGCGGCTCGCCGCGAGTTTGGACTCTGGCGTCACCGGAAACAGCAGCTGCGACAGCGACGGCGGGTCCTGCCCCAGACGCACCGCATAGACGATCTGGTAGGCATATACCCGGCGCACATAATCGCGGGTCTCCGAGAACGGGATCAGCTCGGCCCAGATATCGGCGTCCATCTCGCCGTCGTCCGGCAGCCAGGAGCGCACGCGATGCGCCCCGGCGTTGTAGGCCGCCGTGGACAGCAGGCTGTGCCCGCCAAAGCGATCCAGGTTGCGCCGCAGGTAATAGGTCCCCAGCGTCGCATTGGTCGCTGGGTCGAGGATGTCCCAATCGGAGTTGACCCGGACCCCGGCGCTGGAGGCGATCGAGCGCCCGGTCGCCGGCATGATCTGCATGACCCCCAGCGCACCGGCCCCGGAGCGCACGTCGTGCAAAAAGGCGCTCTCCTGGCGGGCGATCGCCATCGCCCAGGCCGGGTCGATGCCCTGTTTTTCCGCGCCCGGGACGATCACGGAATCGAAGGCCAGCGGGAAGCGCAGCTCGATATCGTCCCAGTTGCGGGCCCGCGCGATGGTGAAGATCGCCCGGTCGTACCAGTTCCAGTCGGCGAACTCGGCAGCCGCAGCCTCGAGCTCGGGCGGTTCCATGTTGGCCACCGTGCGGGTCCACTCGCGGCGCGCCTCGGCGTAGCGATCCAGCGCCACCAGTTCGCGCATGCGCTGCATGGACGGGCGCTCCATGATCGATTCGCGCGCGCCATTGGCCAGTTGCAGGGGCTGGTGCGCAATGCGGTAAGGCTGGCCCAGACGATCGGCGGCCAGGAACCCGTGGAAATTGCGCTCGCGCGCCGCCCGCTCGTAGAAAAAGCGCGCCTCCTCGGCATCGCCCAGCTGCTCCAGCGCCCGCGCGTACCAGTACTGCCAGGCGGTTTCGTCGCGGGCATCGCGGCCCATGGAGCGGATCGCGCTTTTGACCGTCTCCCAATCGCCATCATGGAGTGCGGCGCGTACCTGCCACTGGCGCAGCTGGTCGTCGAAGACCTCGGTGTCCAGGCCCTCCATGAACTCCAGCGTCTCGGAGCGGAAACGCAGGGCGAGACGCAGCGCAAGCGCATGTTCGATCTCGCGGGCCGTCTCGGCCGGGAATCCCAGGCGCTCGCCACGCTCCTCCCAGCCCTTCAGGGCCGCATCCAGGTCCTGCGGAATCCAGCGCTTGAACGCCTGTTCCAGCATGGCCTCGGCCGAGCGGTGATCGTCCGCGCGGAAGTCGACCTCGACCACCCGTGACGGCCGCGACTCGAGCTCCAGCCAGCGCTCCGCCCAGTCGCGATCGGCGCTGGCCAGGTAGCGGCGCAGGTAGCTCGCGAGCCCGGTCTGGCGCGCCTGCATCGCCAGGGCGAAACGCTCCCAGGCCAGTTCGTCCGTCAACCCGCCGGCATCGCGCCAGGCCTTAAGCGCCGGATCACAGGCACTGGGGCGGGACTGGCCGTGCAGCCAGATCGAGTCCATATCCTCGATCGCCGCCGAGGTGTTGCCGGTCTCGATCAGTGCCTTGCGCCGCTGGCAGTCCTGCGTAACGGAGAGGTCGCGGCCATCGTCGGCAAAGTCGATATACCGTGACCACTCCTCTTCGCGAGCCAGATACGAGAGGTAGTTGCTGCGCAACTGGCCGGCCAGCGGGGTGTCGTCGTGCTCTTCGATAAAGGCACGCACGGCATCGGGGTCCGCGCGCCCCAGGTCGCGCGCCAATTCGCGATGATCCAGGTAGGGCGTCAGCGGATAACCCTCGAGCGTGCTGCGGGCATTGCGATAGGCCGTCATGTCGCCGCGGCTCAGGGCGCGTTCGGCATGCAGGAACAGGCTGCGTTCGAAGACCATCCCCGTCGGGGCCGGGTTAGCCGCCGGGGCCCCGGCGGCGAAGGCCATGACCAGACCGGTCAGACCCGTGGTGAGTATCCTGGGCAGGCGCATCGGATTGCGTTCTCGCTTGTCTGATCCGTTCATATTCCGCACGACCTGTAGCAGGCGCAATGGCCTTGTGGTGATTTCGCACCGGCCGGGCCGCATTCCGCGACAATCCCGCGATCCTCGAGCATAGAACCCGTGACCGGTATCACCCGCGTTCGATCACGGAATAGTCCCCGCGTTCCAGGCCATCCAGGGTCCAGGAGGCTACCCGGTAACGCACCAGGCGCAGGGTCGGATACCCTACCGCGGCGGTCATGCGCCGCACCTGGCGGTTGCGGCCCTCGTGCAGCGTCAGCGCGAGCCAGGTCGTCGGGATGGACTTGCGAAAGCGTACGGGCGGGTCGCGCTCCGGCAGATCGGGCGGAGCCATGCGCTCGACCTTCGCCGGCTGCGTGCGGCCGTCCTTCAGGTCCACCCCGGTGCGCAGGGCCTCCAGGGCGGCGTCATCGGGCTCGCCCTCCACCTGGACCCAGTAGGTCTTGCTGGTCTTGTGGCGCGGCTGGGTCAGCCGCGCATTCAGACGCCCGTCGTCGGTCAGCACCATCAGCCCCTCGCTGTCGCGGTCCAGCCGCCCGGCCGGGTAGACCCCGGGGATGTCGATGTAATCCGCCAGCGTGGGGCGCCCTTCCAGGTCGGTGAACTGCGGCAGCACGCCCCAGGGCTTGTGGAACAACACGATTCGGGACATTAATCGCAGCGCACGGTTACGCGCTGGGCGAAATGGCGTCCCAGGTCATAGTCCACCGTGGCCCCGTAATCGAGCATCATGGCCTTGGCGACGAGTTGGGGATCCGGGCGGGGGCGCTCCAGCTCTGCACTGCAGCCCGCGGCCGCGAGCCCGTCGGCCTCGATGATGCGCGTACCGGCCGGCTCCTCGTGCAGGAGCTCGATGAAATAGGTCGGATCGTAGACCTTGTACGCCAGGGTCTCGGAACCCACATCGACTGGCTCGTCCAGCGCCAGGCGGAAACGGAAGAACAGCAGCCCCTCTTCCATGCGCATGGACGGATCGGGCTCGGCAACGACGTCCACCTCGCGCCCGCCGGCCTCGACATGGCTGTACCACTCGTATTCCTCGAGGTTGCCGAGGATCTCGCGGGCGAGCGCCTGCAGCTTCTCGTCTTCGGTCGCGCCCTCCTGATGCGCCAGGGCGTCCTCGTAGAGGTACTGCCCGTAGGTCGGGTCGAAGCGCCAGCGATGCAGCATGTGGCTGATGCGCCCCTCGCCATCGCGTTCCAGCGTGATCTCCAGGTCGATCCAGGCATGCGGATGCGCCTGCACCTGCGCACTGACCAGCAGCAGCCACACCAGGCCCGCGGCAAGGATGGCGTAGAGAACAGAACGTGGGCTCATGCAATCTCCGGGGTCGTGGACCGCCAGGCACCGGCGGCCGCCAGCAGGCGACCATGATAATCGCGCGCCACCCCGAGTTCCGCGAGCCAGCGCGCGGCATCGGGTTTCGGCCCGGTAGGGCTCAGGGCCTCGATCCCCGGCAGGTCGGGGATGCGGTCCACCAGCCCGGTCAGACGGCGCGACAAGCGCAGCCGGTCCGCCTGCTCGGCAATGCGCGCGGCCACCACGTCGGCCCGGCGGATATTGCAGCGTGCCACGGCCGGCGGTTCGGCCAGCACCGTTCCCAAGTCGCCCAGGCGGCGAAGGATTCGCGCCGCGGTCCTGGGGCCCACGCCCTCGATACCCGGGATGTTGTCGCTGGCATCGCCCGCCAGGGCGAGCATGTCGGCAACCTGTTCCGGACGGATGCGAAAGCGCTTCTCGATCGCGCGGCGATCCAGCGCGGTCCCGCGCTCCGGATCATGCATCCGGTCCTGGTCACCGAGGATGACCTGGGTCAGGTCCTTGTCCGCGCTCTTGACCTCGATGCGACAGCCCGCGGTCCGGCCGGCACGCGCCAGGCTGGCGATCAGGTCGTCGGCCTCGTACTCGGGATGGGCCAGGGTCCGGAAGCCGAGTTGACCGAGAAGCTCCCGGATACACGTGAACTGCTCGCGCAGTTCCGGTGGCGCCGGCGGGCGGTGGGCCTTGTAGGTGGGGTCGAGCCGATGGCGAAAACCCTGGCGCAGGCTCTCGTCGAAACAAAAGGCGATCGGGCCCGGGGCGCAGGCGGGCAGCCACTGGCAGAGCGAATGCACCAGCCCGTGCACGGCCCCGCCCGGACGTCCGAGAGGATCCGGGTCCAGCCCGCGCGCGAACCAGGCACGAAAGACAAAGATGCTGGAGTCGACCAGCGTCAGGGTCGGGCGCGGCGGCCCCGGGTGCGACTCAGTGCAGGCGTTCAAGGTCCTTGCGCACCCCGGCGATGGACTGGTCGAAGGCCGCGCGTTCATCCGCGTCCAGTTCCAGCTCGATCACCCGTTCCATGCCGCCCTGGCCGAGGATGCAGGGCACGCCCATGGCCACGTCGCGTTCCCCGTACTCACCTTCCAGCAGGGCCACGGTCGGCAGCACGCGCCGGCGATCCACGGCGATCGCCTCGACCATCTCGGCGATGGCCGCGGCGGGCGCGCCATAGGCGCTGGAGGTCTGTTTCAGGGCGAGAATCTCGGCACCCCCGTGGCGGGTACGCTCGACGATGTTGTCGAGCTTCGCCTGGTCCATGAAGTGGTGCAGCGGCACGCCATTGACACTGGAATAGCGCAGCAGCGGCACCATCGCATCGCCATGACCACCCAGCACCAGTGCCTGGATGTCGTGGGTGGAAAGCCCCGTCTCCAGGGCGATGAAGGCCTCCATGCGCGAGGTATCCAGCACCCCCGCCTGCCCGAAGATCCGATCGCGGCTCCAGCCGGTCTTCTGCCAGGCGCGGTAGGTCAGCACGTCCACCGGGTTGGACACCACCAGGATGCGGCTCTGCGGGGCATGGACAAGGATATCCTGCAGGATCTGGTCGAGGATCTCGACGTTCTTGTCCAGGACATCGGAGCGCGACATACCCGGCTTGCGCGGCAGCCCGGCCGTGACAATCACCAGTTCCGCACCGGCGATCACCGAGGGTCCGTGACTGCCGATCAGGCGCGTATCGAAACGCAGCAGGGGCGCGGTCTCCTGGATATCCAGCGCCGCACCGGCCGCCGCACCCTCGCGCACGTCCAGCAACGCGATCTCGCGGGCGACATCGCGCCGGGCCAGGAACTGGGCGGTGGATTCGCCGACGCGTCCGGCTCCGATGATGGCGATTTTCTGCATGCTTCCCTCGTCTGACGGAGGTGGGTTTAGCGGCGGGCAACCCCGCTGTCGCGCGCGGCCTGTGCGACCGCCTGCGGCACGGTATCGATCAGGCGCGGATCGAACGGGGTCGGCAGGATGTAGTGCGGGCCGAACTCGAGTGCCTCCAGGCCGTAGGCGTCCAGCACGGCCTGCGGGATCGGCTCGCGGGCGAGCGCGGCCAGCGCGTGCACGGCCGCGACCAGCATCTCGTCATTGATGCGGCGCGCGCGCACATCAAGCGCACCGCGGAAGATGAACGGAAAACCCAGCACGTTGTTGACCTGGTTGGGGTAGTCCGAGCGGCCCGTCGCCATGATCAGGTCATCGCGCGTCTCGAGCGCCAGTTCCGGACGGATCTCCGGATCCGGGTTGGACAGCGCGAAGATCACCGGCTTTGGCGCCATGGATTTCAGCATCTCGGCTGTCAGCAGATCGGGACCCGACAGCCCGATGAAGACATCCGCCCCCTCGCAGGCATCTTCCAGCGTGCGCGCCTCGGTATCGACCGCGAAGATCTGCTTGTATTCGTTCAGGTCGTTGCGCTGGCTGTGGATCACGCCCTTGCGGTCCACCATGAACAGGTTCTTCTTGCTCGCCCCCAGGCGCAGTAGCAGTTGCATGGAGGCGATGCCGGCCGCACCGGCGCCCACACAGACAATCTTCGCGTCACTGAGCTTCTTGCCCTGGATCTCCAGGGCATTCACCAGACCGGCCGCGGTAATGACCGCCGTGCCGTGCTGGTCGTCGTGGAAGACGGGGATATCCAGCCGCTCGGACAGGCGACGCTCGATCTCGAAGCAGTGCGGCGCGGCGATGTCCTCGAGGTTGATCCCGCCGAAGCCGCCGGCAATGCGGGCCACGGTGTTGATGAAGTCCTCCGGCTGCGGCGCATCCACCTCGATGTCGTAGACGTCGATGTTGGCGAAGGCCTTGAACAGCACGCCCTTGCCCTCCATCACCGGCTTGGCCGCCAGCGCGCCGACATTGCCCAGCCCCAGCACGGCCGTGCCATCGGTGATCACCGCGACCAGGTTGCCCTTGCCGGTATAGCGGTAGGCGAGCTCCGGGTCGGAGGCAATCGCACGCACCGGCGCGGCCACACCCGGCGAATAGGCCAGGGAGAGATCATCCTGGGTCGCCGTGGGCTTGGTGATATGGATGGCCAGTTTCCCGGCCGGCTGCTGTTCGTGGTAGTCCAGCGCGCGCTGGGTAAAATCCTTGGACATGGTGTGGCGGGGCCTTTCAAGCAGTGTCTGTCAGAATACAGCGGGGTTACGGGGCCGCTCCGGCCCCGTAACCCGTCAGTTGACCGGGTGGGTCGGCACCGAGGAGCGCCGGGCCTGTTCGTACAGCGGCCGGAACTCGTCGGCCATGCGGGTCAGGTCGCGCTGGCGCGACTCGGGCGCCGGGTGCGTACTCAGGAACACCGGATGACTCCCGTTCGCCTGTTCCGCCATCTTGCGCCACAGGCTCGCGGCCGCGTCCGGATCATAACCAGCCCGCGCGGCCAGTTCGATCCCGATGCGGTCGGCCTCCGCCTCCATCCGGCGGCTGTGCGGCAGCTGTACCGCGAGCGCAGCCCCCAGGGCGGCGCCAGTCAGCGCCACGGGCGAGCGGTCGCCGGTCATCGCATAGCCCGCTACCGCGAGATTGCTGGCCAGGGCCACCGACATCTTCTCGGCCGTGTGCGCGGACAGCGCATGGGCGATCTCGTGGCCGATGATTTGCGCCAGTTCGTCGTCGGTCAGTTCCAGTTGATCGATGATGCCGGAGTAGATCGCCATCTTGCCACCCGCCATGGCGAAGGCATTGACCGTGTCCGGCGCCTCGATCACGCGAATCTCCCAATCCCAGTCGGCGGTCTCGGGGCGGTACTTGACCGCCTGCGCCACCACGCGCTCGGTGATCTGCTGTACGCGCGCGGTCATCTGGGGGTCGGCGTCCACCCGCCCCTCCTCGCGCGCCGGGGCGAGCATCTCCACATAGGCCGTGCGCGAGGCGTCGATTGCCTGATTCTCGGAAACGAGCATCAGCTGCGAGCGCCCGGTGACCGGGTTGGTGGTACAGCCCGGCAGCGCGACGGCCAGGCCCGCGCCGATCAGCAGCGTCAGGACCAGCGCCGCCCAGCGACGGGGAAACAGGCGGGACAGGGCGTTCATGGATCAAGCACCTCGAGATCAAAGGGGTGGCGGATACGCATCCGCCCTCGCTCCCTCCAAGGATACACCGCGCCGCGTGCAACAACGGTGTTACCCAGCAGTGAGCGTGGTTCCAGATCCTCGAAAAAATCGCGGTCATCCCCGGAGATCAGCAGATCCAGTGGGCCGTCCAGGACCAGGACCCAGTGCGGGTCGCGCACCCGCACGTCGATCACCTCGCCCTGGACCCGCAGCCGCCCCTGCGAGCGCTCGCGCGGCGGCTCCAGCCAGCCGACCGGGAAGGCCTCGAGCCGCTCCAGCCAGAGCCCTCGCGACGCTTCCCTTGCCGCAGCCTCGGCCCCGTAGTAGCACTCGTCCAGGGGCCCCGGTTCCGGCCCGGGGCGCGGCATCGCCAGACCATCCCCAATCAGGCTGGCCGCCGGCAGCGGCCCATCGTCGATCCAGGCATGCATGCGCAGGCGGCCATAGGCGTCGCGGGCCGGACGCCCCGGCAACAGCACCAGGCGCTGATCGACGCCGCGCAGGCGTTCCTCCAGGGACTCGCGCAAGTCCAGCCCGAAGCCGACTGGCAGCAGCTGTGGCGCAACCGGCGGAAGCGGGGCCGCCGGTGCCAGACCCAGCAGACGGATGTGTCGCCCGTCTTCCAGTTCCAGGGCATCCGGCGCCCACACACGCTCGACCGTCACGCGCTGCAGATCGCGCGGATCGTGGTCCTCCAGCGCACATTGCGCCGCGGCCACCGGCGCGAGCAGCCACGCCGACAGCGCGACCAAACAAACGAGGGCGCCCCGCAGGACGCCCTCGTTGCTTGGCACGAGCATCCGCTGGACGCCCCGCCAGAAACCGCCTCGCGCCATCGGGCGCGAACGCACTCTAGGGAGACGCTGGTCTAATCGCACGTCCGCGTTGACACCCCAGGTTTTCCGAGACAAGGCGCGGTGCGCAGCCGGTAGTGGTTCTACCGGTAAGGGCCGCAACGCCGGATCGGGGAACCTGGGGTGCCAACCCCGAAGGGGCTCGGCCGCTTTTGCGCGAGAACGGCGTTGCGGTTCCTTTGTGCAGAATGACTGCACGGCAGTCACCGCGCCTTGTTCGCACGCAAAAGCGACTCGAGCGCGGACGCGCGATTAGACCAGCGTCTCCCTAGAATGCGAAGCGGCGGTTGAACTTGTCGACCTGACCGGCGGTGTCAACGATCTTCTGCTTGCCGGTGTAGAACGGATGGCACTGCGAGCACACGTCCACGTGCATCTCGTCCTTCGAGAGAGTGGAGCGGGTCTCGAACTGCGTGCCGCAGCTGCAGATGACCTTGACGTTGTGATAGTTCGGATGAATGTCGGCTTTCATGGTCGGCTCACGCGTGTTCTGGCGAAAAGTGCGATAGCATAGCCGCCTTCCCGGGGCTGTTGCAAGGTCCCGTGTAAAGGCCGGGAGGCGGAGCCTGTGGACGCAAGCCCCTGAAGATAGCGCCCCTTCGAGGCATTCCAAACGGCCTGTGGATAACCTTGTGGACGAATTGTCAGCGCCGGCAGCAACCGGGGCCAGAAGGGGCAGCGCAACCCGCCCCCGACCGACAACCCGACCACGCAACCCGTTAAATCAAAAGAACAATCCGGGAGTACACCGGCTGACGCACCAGGCTCCGGGCGCACCCGGAGCCGCTCCCAGAAGGCGATAACGTACTGTGAATAAAAGCAACATCCCGTCTCCGGACAACGCGCAGCGCGTAGGCTTTGTCAGCCTCGGCTGCCCGAAGGCACTGGTCGACTCCGAACAGATTCTGACGCGCCTGCGCGCCGAGGGCTACGAGATCGCCGCCGACTATGACGGCGCGGACCTCGTCGTGGTCAATACCTGCGGCTTTATCGACGATGCAGTGGCCGAATCCCTGGACGCGATCGGCGAGGCCCTGGATGCCAACGGCCGGGTAATCGTCACGGGATGCCTGGGCAAGGATGCCGAGCGCATCCACGAGACCCATCCGGGCGTGCTCGCGGTCACCGGGCCGCATGCCTACGAGGAAGTCGTGGGCGCGGTGCACGAACACCTGCCGCCGCCGGCGACCCCGTTCGAGTCACTGGTGCCGCCGCAGGGGATCCGCCTGACCCCGCGCCACTACGCCTACCTGAAGATCTCCGAGGGCTGCAATCACCGCTGCAGCTTCTGCATCATCCCCAGCCTGCGCGGCGACCTGGTCAGCCGCCCGATCGGCGAGGTGCTGGCCGAAGCGGAGCGCCTGGCCGCAGCCGGAGTGCGCGAGATCCTGGTGATCTCGCAGGACACCTCGGCCTATGGCGTGGACGTGAAGTACCGCACCGGCTTCCATGACGGGCGCCCGGTCCGCTCCGACATCGCCCACCTGGCCGAGGCGCTGGGCCAGCTCGGCATCTGGGTCCGCCTGCATTACGTCTACCCCTACCCGCACGTAGATCGGCTGATCCCGCTGATGGGCTCGGGCGAGGACGGCGGGATCCTGCCGTATCTGGACATGCCGCTCCAGCACGGCCACCCCCGGGTACTCAAGGCGATGCGCCGCCCGGCTGCCGCCGAGCGCGTACTGGAACGCATTGCGAGCTGGCGCGAGCAGGTCCCCGACCTGACGCTGCGCTCGACCTTTATCGTGGGCTTTCCGGGCGAAACCGAGGCCGAGTTCGAGACCCTGCTGGAGTTCCTGCACGAGGCGCAGCTCGATCGTGTCGGGGCCTTTGCCTACTCGCCCGTGGAGGGCGCTGCGGCCAACGACCTGCCGGACCCGGTGCCGGAGCCCGTGCGCGAGGAGCGCCTGGCGCGCTTCATGGACGTACAGGCCCGGATCAGCGCCGAGCGGCTCCGCCGCCGGATCGGCAGCCAGCCGGTGGTGCTGGTCGACGAAGTGCACGCGGACGGGGCCGTGATTGCCCGCTCCGCCGCGGAGGCCCCGGAGATCGACGGCGTGATTCGCGTGGCCGGGATCGACCCGGAGTCGGTGGATGTCGGGGACTTCATCGAGGTCGCGATCACCGACACCGACGAGCACGACCTGATCGCCGAACTGCCAGACGACTGACCACAACCCGACCGAACGGAAGCACTGATGAGCGACGCCCTGCTGGAAAGCCATATCCCCGATCTCGAACGGGTCCATCGCGGCAAGGTGCGCGACCTGTACGCGGTCGACGCCGACCACTGGCTGATGGTCACGACCGACCGCCTCTCGGCCTTTGACGTGATCCTGCCCACGGCGATCCCGGGCAAGGGGCGCATGCTGACCGCGATTACCGAGTTCTGGATGCACAAGGTTGAACGCGAGCTGGGCATCCCCAACCAGCTGACCGACATCCCGCTGGAGCAGGCGGTCCCCGACCCGGCGATCCGGGCGCCACTGGAGGGTCGCAGTCTGGTAATTCGCCGGCTCGAGGCGCTGCCGGTGGAGGCCGTGGTGCGCGGCTACCTGATCGGGTCCGGCTGGAAGGACTATCAGGCCAGCGGCGCGGTCTGCGGCATCCCGTTGCCGGCCGGCCTGGAACTGGCCTCGAAGCTGCCGGAGGCCATCTTCACCCCCAGCACCAAGGCCGCCGTCGGAGATCACGACGCGAACATCGACTTCGCCACCGTAGTGGACACGATCGGCGAGGAACGGGCGCAACAGGTGCGCGACGCCGCACTGGCAATCTACGCGATGGCGCGCGACTACGCGGCCGAGCGCGGGATCATCATCGCGGACACCAAGTTCGAGTTCGGGGTAGACGCGAACGGGACGCTGCACCTGATCGACGAGGTCCTTACGCCCGATTCGTCGCGCTTCTGGCCGGCGGACCAATATGCACCAGGCCGCAGTCCCGAGTCCTTCGACAAGCAGTACGTGCGCGACTATCTCGAGACCCTGGACTGGGACAAGACCGCCCCCGGACCCGAGCTGCCGGCCGATGTCGCGGAGCAAACGGCTGCGCGCTACCGCGAGGCCCTGGAACGCCTGACCCGCGACGCATGAACGACGTGCCACAGGGCCTGTTTGTTACCGGGAGCGACACCGGGGTCGGCAAGACCTTCGTTGGCTGCGCCCTGCTGGCAGCGTGGCGCGCCGAAGGCCTGGACCCGCAGCCACGCAAGCCGGTGGAATCTGGCTGCCCCGAGCGCGACGGCACGCTGTTCCCCGAGGATGGCGCCGCCCTGACCGCGGCGGCCGGCCTTCCCGCAACGGCCGTGGCGCAGGTGACACCCTGGCGGTTTCCCGATGCTCTGGCGCCCGATCAGGCCGCTGCGCGCCAGGGGGTGCGGCTGACGATCGCGGAACTGGCCCGGGCCAGCGAGGCACCGGGTGGCGGCCCCCGACTGGTGGAGGGCGCGGGCGGGTTCTATTCGCCGCTGTGTGCCGACGGCCTGAATGCCGATCTGGCGCAGGCCCTGGGCTTTCCGGTCCTGCTGGTGGCCGAGGACCGGCTGGGAGTACTGAACACCTGCCTGCTGACGCTGGAGGCGCTGGAACATCGCGGCCTGACACTGGCCGGGATCGTGCTCAACCGGCGCCGCGCCGATACCGATCCGCTGCTGGACAACGTCGGGGCGCTGACCCGGTACACGGCCGCGCCGATCCTGTCGCTGCCGGAGGGGATAGCCCCGCAGGACGCGACTCAGAAGCTCTCGATCTGGAAGTCGTCCTGGCGGATGCCGCCCTCGCCCGGCGTCACTTCGTCCAGGGTCTGATCCGGGCGCACGGCACCATTCCCGCTCTCCGGCTCGGCGGCCTCACCGGACTGACGGAACGAGGCCAGCAGATCACGCAGCTCGCGCGTCCCGGCGTGATCCACACGTCGGCTCTCGATGATATGAACCGGCCGCTGCGCCTCGCCGTAGTACGCCTCGTTGAAGTCGTCGCGCACGGTCAGGCGCGAGCCGGACAGGCTCATCCCCAGGTAGGCCCCACGCGAGCGGGAATAGGTCAGAAAGTCGGCCGTCGGGGTGGATCCACGCCCGGCCCCGACCGGACCGGCGGCAACGGAGGCGTCGGCGCCGAGACGAATGGCGGAACCGAACATCGAATCAACTGCATCCTGGGTACGTGCGACCATCACGACCTCGGCGGCATCCCCCCCGAACTGCATGCCAAAACTGATCGACCCCAGCGAATAAAAGGCAACCGGTGAGTAGTCGCCCTTGTCCTCGTCCCAGGCGAGGAACACACCCATGCCCCCGGAGCCCCCGATCAGGAAGGCACCACGCCCGATACGCGGAAAGATCACGACACCTCGAGCGGTACGCAGGTCTTCCTGCAGGTGTTCATATTCGGGGTGCGTTGCCAGACGCTCCAGCGTGACCTTCGCCCGATCGACGATGTCCTGCGGGTCAACCTCGCGGCTGAACGGGTTGGCGTGGGCAGTGGCAGACAGCGCAGCCACCACCAGCGCGGTCAGGCAAAGATGGATCAGTCGCTGCATTGGATAAACGCTCCGGATTGCTCGGAATTGGCGACATGATCGCATAAAAAAAGGGGGCCGAAGCCCCCTTTTCCGTGCTGCGATCCGCAGATCAGTTGACCTTGGGATCCAGCTCGCCGCTCTTGTAGCGAGCGACCATGTCGTCCAGCGAGACCGGCTTGATCTTGGACGCCATGCCGGCGCAACCGAAGGCCTCAAAGCGGGCCTTGCAGATGTCCTTCATGGCCGCGGTGGAGGCCTTCAGGAATTTGCGCGGATCGAATTCCTTCGGGTTTTCCGCCAGGAACTTGCGCACCGCGCCGGTGGAGGCCATGCGCAGGTCGGTGTCGATATTGACCTTGCGCACGCCGTGCTTGATGCCTTCCTGGATCTCTTCAACCGGCACGCCATAGGTCTCGCCCATGTCGCCGCCGTAGTTGTTGATGATCTGCAGCCATTCCTGCGGCACCGAGGACGAACCGTGCATGACCAGATGGGTGTCCGGGATGCGGTTGTGGATCTCCTTGATGCGCTCGATGGCGAGGATGTCGCCGGTCGGCGGACGGGTGAACTTGTAGGCGCCGTGCGAGGTACCGATGGCGATCGCCAGGGCGTCGCACTTGGTGTTCTTCACGAAGTCGGCCGCCTCGTCCGGATCGGTCAGCAGCTGGTCGTGGGACAGCTTGCCTTCGGCACCGGAGCCGTCTTCCTCACCGGCCATGCCGGTTTCCAGGGAACCCAGGCAGCCCAGTTCGCCTTCCACGGACACGCCGCAGGAATGCGCCATCTCGGCGACCTTGGCGGTCACGTCACGGTTGTAGTCGTAGCTGGCCGGAGTCTTCATGTCGGGCATCAGCGAGCCGTCCATCATCACCGAGGTGAAGCCGGACTGGATCGAGCGCAGGCAGACCGCGGGCTCGGAGCCGTGGTCCTGGTGCAGGACGATCGGGATATCCGGGTACTGCTCGGCGGCGGCCTCGATCATGCGACGCAGGAAGGGCTCGCCGGCGTACTTGCGCGCACCGGCCGAGGCCTGAATGATCACTGGAGAGTCGACCTCGGCGGCCGCTTCCATGATCGAATGGATCTGTTCCATGTTGTTCGCGTTGTAGGCCGGCATGCCGTAGCCATGCTCGGCGGCATGGTCCAGCAGTTGGCGAAGGGAGATCAGTGCCATGGGTTCCTCCTTAACGGGATCGGACTGACGTAGTAAAAAATCTTGGGATTGCCAGGGGGCCGCGCCGGCTCACAGCTCGTCACCAACGCGCACGATCTTCATGGCATTGGTGCCGCCATGCTCGCCCTGCAAATCACCCTTGGTAATGATAACCAGCCCGCCATCCTGCACGACGCCCTCGGCCCGGAGCAAGTTGACCGCCTCACGGTTCAGGCTCTCGTGGCTTTCGGGGATCGGCTCCAGGATCCGGGGATACACCCCGCGATAGAGCGTCATACGGCGGCTGGTGGACTCGTGCTGGGTGAGCGCGTAGATCGGGATACCGGAGCTGATACGCGACATCCAAAGGGCCGTGGAACCGGATTCGGTCAGCGCAGCAATGGCCGCCACGTCCAGGTGATTGGCCGTGTACATCGTGGCCATCGCGATGGCCTCGTCCACGCGGCCAAAGGTCGAATCCATGCGGTGATCCGACTGGCGCGCGGCGCGCTGACGCTCGGCGGCCTCGCAGATTCGGTCCATGCTCTCGACCACGCGCGCCGGATAGCGACCCGTCGCGGTCTCGCCGGAGAGCATCACCGCGTCCGTGCCGTCGAGCACCGCGTTGGCCACGTCGAAGACCTCGGCTCGCGTCGGGATCGGGTTCTGGATCATGGTCTCCATCATCTGGGTCGCCGTGATGACCAGACGATTGAGGGTGCGCGCCCGCGAGATCAGGGTCTTCTGCACGCCGGGCAGCTCGGCATCACCAATCTCCACGCCGAGGTCCCCGCGCGCGATCATGATCACCTCGGAGGCCGCGATGATCTCGTCGATCACCTCCAGGGCCTCGGAACGCTCGATCTTCGCGCAGATCCCGGCCTCCCAGCCGGCGTCCTTCAGCAGGCTGCGCGCCAGGTGCAGGTCCTGCGCGGAACGCGGGAAGGAGACGGCCAGGTAGTCCACCTGCAGCTCGGCCGCCAGACGGATATCCTCGCGGTCCTTGTCGGTGATCGCGGGGGCGGACAGGCCGCCGCCCTGGCGGTTGATGCCCTTGTTGTTGGACAACTCGCCCCCGACCACGACGGTCGTCTCGATGCGCGCCCCGTTGACGGCGGCCACCTTGAGCACAATGCGTCCGTCATCCAGCAGCAGGATGTCGTCGGGACGCACGTCCTGCGGCAACTCCTTGTAGGTCAGCCCGACCTGGGTCCCATCCCCGGCGTCGCGATCCAGGTCTCCGTCCAGCGCGAAGGATGCACCCTCCTGGAGCTGGACCCGGCCTTCGCGAAAGCGGTCGATGCGGATCTTCGGGCCCTGCAGATCGCCGAGGACGCCGACGCAACGGCCCGCGCGATCCGCCGCGGCGCGCAGGCGTGCGAGGCGGGCACGATGGTCATCGGGGTCGCCATGCGAGAAGTTCAGCCGAACCACATCCACGCCGGCCCGAATGATGGCCTCCATGGCCTCGTCGGTATCCGTGGCCGGCCCGAGGGTGGCCACGATCTTGGTACGTCTCATCCGCGTCGCTCTCCGTCAGCGGAGAGCGCGCCGGGCATCAGCCGCGGGCGCGCTCTTCCAGGATGGCGACGGCCGGCAGGGTCTTGCCTTCCAGGAATTCGAGGAAGGCACCACCACCGGTGGAGATGTAGCTGATGCGATCGGCCAGGTTGTACTTGTCGATCGCGGCCAGGGTGTCGCCACCACCGGCGATGGAGAACGCATTGCTCTCGGCAATGGCCTCGCCCAGGGCCTTGGTACCGGCGGCGAACTGGTCGAACTCGAACACGCCGACCGGGCCGTTCCAGACGATGGTGCCGGCGTTGCGCAGGGCCTCGGCGTAGGTCGCCGCGGTCTCGGGGCCGACGTCGAAGATCATGTCGTCATCGGCCACGGCATCGACAGACTTGGTCTCGGCCGAGGTCGACTCGGAGAATTCCTTGCCCACGGTCACGTCGGTCGGTACCGGGATCTCGCCGCCCTTGGCGCGGGCGGCCTCCATCAGGCGCTTGGACTCGTCGACCAGATCGGCCTCGTACAGCGACTTGCCAACACCGTGGCCCTGGGCCGCGATGAAGGTGTTGGCGATACCGCCGCCGACGATCAGCTGATCCACCACGCTGGACAGCGACTCCAGCACGGTCAGCTTGGTCGAGACCTTGGAGCCGCCGACGATGGCCACCAGCGGGCGCTTCGGGGTCTCCAGGGCCTTGCCCAGGGCTTCGAGTTCCTTGGCCAGCAGCGGCCCGGCGCAGGCCTGCGGGGCAAACTTCGCCACGCCATGGGTCGAGGCCTGGGCGCGGTGGGCCGTACCGAAGGCATCCATCACGAACACGTCGCACAGGGCCGCGTACTTCTTCGCCAGCGCCTCGTCGTCCTTCTTCTCGCCCGCATTGAAGCGGACGTTTTCGAGCAGGATGACCTCGCCCGGCTTGGCGTCCACGCCGTCGAGGTAGTCCCGCAACAGACGCACCTCGCGGCCCAGCAGACCGGCCATGTGCTCGGCGACCGGGGCCAGGGAATCCTCTTCGGAGAACTCGCCCTCGGTCGGGCGGCCCAGGTGCGACATCAGCATCACCGCGGCGCCGGCGTCCAGCGCCTTCTGCACGGTCTCCAGGCTCGCACGGATACGCGCGTCGGAGGTGACCTTGCCGCCTTTCACCGGCACGTTCAGGTCCTGGCGCACCAGCACACGGCGGCCATTCAGGTCGAGATCGGTCATCTTGATGACAGACATGGGAGTACCTCTCGAAATTCGGTTGAAAAGAAAAAGGCTTCGGGCGAGCCCCGTTTGGGGCTCGCCCCAGGCCTCTGGTCCCCGGTCAACCCGGGGCAAGGAAAACGGCCGGGCCCGCGAGGACCCGGCCGTCAGGCCTTACTTGGCGACGTGCTCCACCATGCGCAGCATGTTGCAGGTGTAGCCGTACTCGTTGTCGTACCAGGCCACGACCTTCACGAAGGTCGGATCCAGCTGGATGCCGGCGCCGGCATCGAACACGGACGGGGCGGTGTAGCCACGGAAGTCCGTGGAGACCACCAGCTCGTCGGTGTATCCCAGCACGCCCTTCAGCTCGCCCTCGGAGGCCTTCTTCATGGCCGCGCAGACGTCGTCGTACTTGGCGTCGCCGTTGAGTTCCACGGTCAGGTCGACCACGGAGACGTCGGAGGTCGGCACACGGAAGGCCATGCCGGTCAGCTTGCCGTTCAGTTCCGGCAGCACCTTGCCCACGGCCTTGGCCGCACCGGTGGAGGACGGGATGATGTTCTCCAGGATGCCGCGGCCGCCGCGCCAGTCCTTCATGGACGGGCCGTCAACGGTCTTCTGGGTCGCGGTGGCGGCGTGCACGGTGGTCATCAGGCCACGCTTGATGCCCCAGGTGTCATTCAGCACCTTGGCCACCGGGGCCAGGGCGTTGGTGGTGCAGGAGGCGGCTGAGACCATGTTCTGGCCCGCGTAGTCACCGTGGTTCACACCATAGACGAACATCGGGGTGTCGTCCTTGGACGGCGCGGACATCACGACCTTCTTGGCGCCGGCGTCCAGGTGCTTCTGGGCGGTCTCGGCGGTCAGGAACAGGCCGGTGGACTCGATCACGATGTCGGCGTTGATGTCGCCCCACTTCAGCGCGGCCGGGTCCTTCTCGGCGGTCAGGCGGATGCGGTTGCCATTCACCACCAGGTGGTCGCCGTCGACGCTGATGTCGCCCTCGAAGCGGCCGTGCACGGAGTCGTAGCGCAGCATGTAGGCCAGGTACTCCGGATCCAGCAGGTCGTTGATACCGACCACCTGGAGGTTCGGGAAGTCCTTGGCGATGGCGCGGAAGGCCATGCGGCCGATACGACCGAAGCCGTTAATACCAACCTTGATCGACATAGGATGTCTCCTCTCTTTCTTGCTTATGCGAAATCGATGCGGACGTAAGCTTAGCCGTTCAGCACGTCACGGGCGATCTGGGCAACGTTCTCCGGCTTGAAGCCGAAGTAGTCGAACAGGGCGCCACCCGGGGCCGACTCGCCGAAGCGATCCATGCCGAACACGGCGCCGTCCAGACCGGTGAACTTGTACCAGCCCGCGGTGGCGCCAGCCTCGACGGCCACGCGCTTGCGCACGGCGGCCGGCAGCACGGCCTCCCGGTAGGCGGGGTCCTGTTGCTCGAACAGCTCGACGCAGGGCATGGAGACGACACGCGCCTTCTTGCCTTCGCCAGCGAGTTCCTCGGCCGCCTTGACCGCCAGCTCGACCTCGGAGCCGGTCGCGATGAAGATCAGGTCCGGGGTGCCGTCGCAGTCCTTCAGGATGTAGCCACCGCGCGCGATGTTGGCGAGCTGTTCGCCATCACGCTCCATGTGCGGCAGGCCCTGACGCGAAAGGATGAACGCGGAGGGGCCATCGGTGCGCTCGATACCGGCCTTCCAGGCCACGGCGGTCTCGACCGCGTCGCAGGGGCGCCAGACGTTCAGGTTGGGGATCAGGCGCAGGCTCGGGGTCTGCTCGATCGGCTGGTGGGTCGGGCCATCTTCGCCCAGACCGATGGAGTCATGGGTCAGCACATACATCACGCGCTGCTTCATCAGCGCGGACATGCGGATGCCGTTGCGGGCATAGTCGGAGAAGATCAGGAAGGTACCGCCGTACGGGATGAAGCCGCCGTGCAGGGCGATGCCGTTCATGATCGCGGCCATGCCGAACTCGCGCACGCCGTAGTAGACGTAGTTGCCCGCGGCATCGTCCTTGCTGACGCCCTTTGAGCCGGAATACATGGTCAGGTTGGAGCCGGCCAGGTCGGCGGAGCCGCCCAGCAGTTCCGGGACGGCCGGGGCCATGCCGGCGATCGCGTTTTGCGAGGCCTTGCGCGAGGCGACCTTCTCGGCCTTCTCGACGGCTTCCTTGATGTAGGCGTTGGCCTTTTCGCTCCAGTCGGACGGCAGGTCACCGGCCATGCGGCGTTCGAATTCGGCGGCCAGTTCCGGGTGCGCCTGCTTGTAGGCGGCAAAACGCTCCTTCCACTCGGCCTCGACCTTGGAACCCTTGTCCTTCGCGCTCCAGCCTTCGTAGATGTCGTTCGGGATCTCGAACGGGGCGTGGTTCCAGCCCAGCTCCTTTCGGGTCAGCGCGATTTCGTCGTCACCCAGGGCGGCGCCGTGGCACTCTTCCTTGCCGGACTTGTTCGGCGAACCGAAGCCGATCACGGTGCGGCAGCAGATCAGGCTCGGCTTGCCGGTTTCCTTGCGCGCCTCTTCGATCGCGGCCTTGACTGCATCGGCGTCATGGCCATCGACACCGCGCACCACGTGCCAGCCGTAGGCCTCGAAGCGGCCCGGGGTGTCGTCCGTGAACCAGCCCTCGACCTCGCCGTCGATGGAGATGCCGTTGTCATCCCAGAAGGCGACCAGTTTGCCCAGGCCGAGGGTGCCGGCCAGCGCGCAGGTCTCGTGGGAGATCCCTTCCATCATGCAGCCGTCGCCGAGGAAGGCGTAGGTGTGGTGGTCGACGATGTCGTGTCCGGGCTGATTGAAGTGCGCGGCCATCATCTTCTCGGCCAGCGCCATGCCCACCGCGTTGGAGATCCCCTGGCCCAGCGGCCCGGTGGTGGTCTCCACGCCCGGGGTGTAGCCGTATTCCGGGTGACCCGGGGTCTTGGAGTGCAACTGACGGAATTGCTTGAGCTCGTCCATCGGGAGCTCGTAGCCGGTCAGGTGCAGCAGCGAGTAGACCAGCATGGAGCCGTGGCCGTTGGACATCACGAAGCGGTCGCGATCGGGCCAGTGCGGGTTCGCCGGGTTGTGCTGCATGTAGTCGTTCCACAGCACTTCGGCGATGTCCGCCATCCCCATCGGGGCGCCCGGGTGGCCGGAATTGGCCTTCTGGACGGCGTCCATCGACAGGGCGCGAATGGCATTGGCAAGCTCTCTACGGGTCGGCATGCTGAACTCCTGCTCTTTCGAAATAGTGTTGGGTTCGGCTGGCGGCGATCAGCGGCGCGGGGCGCCAGCGGCGGCCAGACCCGGACAGGTCGACCGATCGAGGGCACACAGATCCTGCCGGCGCTCAAAGACACGGAATGGCCCGAGCAGCCCCAGCAAAGGCGATGCATTTTGGCCACTTTCCGCGATCGGGGCAAGTCGGTGCCAGGGCGCACCAGAACGCGGTCTCGACGGGATTCGCGCGCCCCGGGGCCCCACAAACACCGGGAGGGGGGCTTAGAAAATCTCGTCGAGTTGCGTTACAGTACGGGTCGTTTTGCGCAAAACTAAATCGAAACGACCCACAAAGGAACGCCTAATGTCCAACGATTACATCTTCACCTCGGAATCGGTTTCCGCGGGCCATCCCGACAAGATGGCCGACCTGGTCTCCGACACCATCGTCGACGCCATCATCGAGCAGGACCCGCATGCGCGTATCGCCTGCGAGACCGCCACCAAGACCGGCATGGTCATGCTGCTGGGCGAGATCACCACCGGCGCGCAGATCGACTACGAAAAGCTGGTGCGCGAGACCGTCTGCGAGATCGGCTATAACGATTCCGACGTCGGCTTCGACGGCAAGACCTGCGCCGTGCTGAACGTGCTGGGTGAACAGTCCCAGGACATCGCCATGGGTGTGGACCGCGACGTCTCCGACCGCGCCACCCAGGGCGCCGGTGACCAGGGCCTGATGTTCGGCTACGCCGCGCGCGAAACCGATACGCTGATGCCCGCCCCGATCTTCTACGCCCACAAGATGGTGCGCATCCAGTCCGAACTGATGAAGAGCGGCAAGCTGCCGTGGCTGCGCCCGGACGCCAAGTCCCAGGTCTCGCTGCGCTATGAAGACGGCAAGCCGGCCGGCCTGGACGCGGTGGTCCTGTCCACCCAGCACAGCCCGGACATCTCGCAGAAGGACCTGAAGGAAGCGATCTACGAAGAGATCTTCAAGAAGGTGCTGCCGAACGAATGGCTGAGCCAGGTCTCGGATGACAAGATCCACATCAACCCGACCGGCAAGTTCGAGATCGGGGGCCCGGTGGGTGACGCCGGCCTGACCGGCCGCAAGATTATCGTCGACACCTACGGCGGCATGGCCCGTCACGGTGGTGGCGCGTTCTCCGGCAAGGACCCGTCCAAGGTGGACCGTTCCGCTGCCTACGCCGGCCGCTACGTGGCCAAGAACATCGTCGCCGCCGGCCTGGCCGACAAGTGCGAGATCCAGGTCTCCTACGCCATCGGCGTGGCCGAGCCGACCTCGATCACCGTCGACACCTTCGGCACCGGCAAGGTCGACGATCGCAAGATCGAAGGCTTCGTGCGCGAAGTGTTTGATCTGCGCCCGTGGGGCCTGATCCAGATGATGGATCTGCTGCGCCCGATCTACAAGGCGACCGCCGCCTATGGTCACTTCGGCCGCGAAGACGTCGACCTCCCCTGGGAGCGCACCGACAAGGCCGAGGAACTCAAGAAGATGGCGGGCCTCTAAACAGACCCCTATTTGGTAAGCGAAATACCCATCCGGCTGAGGAGCGCTGCAGCGGTTTAACCGTCAGGCTCAGCCGGATGTCCCCCTGAAACGTGAACACGGCGCTCATCCAGATAACCGGAGAAGTTGATCCATGAATGCTGTGATGAACGACAAGAAAACGACCGATTACGTCGTCAAGGACATCAACCTTGCCGAATTCGGCCGCAAGGAAATTGCGATCGCCGAGACCGAAATGCCCGGTCTGATCCAGACCCGCGAAGAGTTCGCGGCCTCCAAGCCGCTGAAGGGCGCCAAGATTGCCGGCTCCCTGCACATGACCATCCAGACCGCGGTGCTGATCCAGACCCTGGAAGCCCTGGGCGCCGACGTGCGCTGGGCCTCGTGCAACATCTACTCCACCCAGGACCACGCCGCGGCCGCGATTGCCGACAACGGCACCCCGGTCTTCGCCGTGAAGGGCGAGACCCTGGAAGAGTACTGGGACTACTGCCACCGCATCTTCGAATTCGACGGCGGCGCCAACATGATCCTGGACGACGGCGGTGACGCCACGCTGCTCCTGCACATCGGTGCCAAGGCCGAGAAGGACCAGTCCGTCATTTCCAACCCGGAGAACGAAGAAGAGATCGCCCTGTTTGCCTCGATCAAGGATCGCCTGGCCAAGCAGCCGAACTGGTACTCCGAGCAGCTCGCCAAGATCAAGGGCGTGACCGAAGAGACCACCACCGGTGTCCATCGCCTGTACCAGATGGCGAAGGACGGCGAGCTGGCCTTCCCGGCGATCAACGTCAACGACTCGGTCACCAAGTCCAAGTTCGACAACCTGTACGGCTGCCGCGAGTCCACCGTGGACTCCATCAAGCGCGCCACCGACGTAATGATCGCGGGCAAGATCGCCGTGGTCGCCGGTTACGGTGACGTCGGCAAGGGTGCCGCCCAGTCGCTGGCCGGCCTCGGTGCCACCGTGTGGATCACCGAGATCGACCCGATCTGCGCCCTGCAGGCCTCGATGGAAGGCTTCCGCGTGGTCACGATGGACGAGGCCGCCGACAAGGCCGAGATCTTCGTTACCGCCACCGGTAACAAGGACGTGATCACCGAAGATCACATGACCCGCATGAAGGATCAGGCCATCGTCTGCAACATCGGTCACTTCGACTCCGAGATCGCCGTGGCCGCGATGCGCAAGTACGAGTGGGAGAACATCAAGCCGCAGGTTGACCACATCATCCTGCCGAACGGCAACCGGATCATCATGCTGGCCGAAGGCCGCCTGGTGAACCTGGGCTGCGGCACCGGCCATCCGAGCTTCGTGATGTCCAACTCCTTCACCAACCAGACCCTGGCCCAGATCGAGCTGTGGACGAAGGGTGACCAGTACGACAAGAACGTCTACGTGCTGCCGAAGCACCTGGACGAGAAGGTCGCGCAGCTGCACCTGAAGAAGCTGGGTGCCAACCTGACCCGTCTGACCGACGAACAGGCCAAGTACCTGGGTCTGCCGGTGGATGGCCCGTTCAAGCCGGAACACTACCGCTACTGATCGGCCAGCCTCACATTTCAATTCGTTGTTAATGTGAACGCCGGGGCGGGCCGCATGTTCGTGCGGTCCGCCTTCTTTTTGTCTGGAGGACAAACATGTCTACCCAAAAACGCGTCTTCAGCGTTGAATTCTTCCCGCCCAAGGACGAGGCCGGGGCCGAACGGCTGGCCAAGGCCCGCAAGCGTCTGGGCGCCCTGAAGCCCGAGTTCTACTCCGTGACCTTTGGTGCCGGCGGCTCGACCCGCGACCGCACCCTGGAAACGGTCAAGGACATCATCAATAAGGACGGCATCCCGGCCGCCCCGCACGTCTCCTGCATCTCCTCGACCAAGACCGAGCTGCACGAGCTGCTGTCGACCTACCGCGACATCGGCGTCAACCGCATTGTCGCGCTGCGCGGCGACCTGCCGTCCGGGACCAAGAACTCCGGCGGCGACTTCCGCTATGCCTCCGAACTGGTCGAGTTCGTGCGCGCCGAGTTCGGCGGCCAGTTCAAGATCGAGGTCGCGGCCTATCCGGAGTTCCATCCGCAGGCCCCGAACGCCGAGAAGGACCTGGAGAACTTCAAGACCAAGGTGGACGCCGGCGCCGACGCCGCGATCACCCAGTACTTCTACAACGTGGATGCCTACGAGGCCTTCATGGAGCGGGTGGAGAAGATGGGCATCACCATCCCGATCATTGTCGGGATCATGCCGATCACCAACTACACCCAGATCGTGCGCTTCTCCGAGATGTGCGGGGCCGAGATCCCGCGCTACATCCGCAAGCGCATGGAGGCCTATGGCGACGACAAGGAGTCGATCCGCAAATTCGGGATCGAGATCGCCACGCGCCTGACCGACGACGTCCTCGACAAGGGCGCACCGGGGATCCACTTCTACTCCATGAACCAGGCCGGTCCGACCGAGACCATCTGGAAGAACCTGGACCTGGACAACCGTCGGTAACGCCCGATGCGCTGCCCCCGGCTTCTGATCAACGACACGGATCTGGCCGCGGGGCAGTCTATTCCCGCGTCGCAGGACCGGCTGCACTACGCCACCAATGTCCTGCGTCTCAAGAACGATGCTGCCTGCCGGGTGTTCGACGGCCAGGGCAACGAATTCCACGCCCGCCTGGAGGTCACCGGACGTCGCTCCGGCACCTTCCACCTGGGCGACCGCGCCGCCGCCCCCACCACACCCGCCCGCCCCATTGAACTGCTCCAGGGTATTGCCCGCGGAGACCACATGGACCTGGCGGTACAGAAGGCGGTGGAGCTGGGTATCAGCGTGATCCGGCCCGTGCTTTGCGAGCGCAGCCGTTCGGCCGCCGCCCACCGAGGGCTGGAGAAGCGCCAGGCCCACTGGGCCGGGATCATCCAGGCTGCGGCCGAACAGTGCGGCCGTAACGAGCTACCACTTCTGGCGCCACCCGCCACACTGGACGAGGCCCTGGACGCCAGCTCACCTGCCCTCGACCTGGTCGCGGACGAGCAGGGGCCGCCCCTGTCCGGGGCACTCGACTCGTTCGGGAAGGGGGGCACATCCGGGCGGGTACGGATACTGATCGGACCCGAGGGGGGACTGACTGACGAGGAACGCATCCAGGCGCGCAACGCCGGGTTTCAACCGGTCGCCATGGGCCCCCGCACCCTGCGCACGGAGACGGCCGCGATCAGCCTTTTGACCCTGGTGCAATGGAAGCTCGGGGACCTCGACGGTGGGGCCGCCCTCACCTAGGGACCAGCACGCTTATACCGCTTCCGGCTGTGAAAGCTCGAGCAGGCGATCCTCGATCGCATCGAGCCGCAACAGGTGGCTGGTCACTCCCGACGCCTTTACCTTCCACGCCCACGGAGAGGCGTCCGCCTCGTCAACGGCATAGATGTTTTGCGGCGTGATGCGCACCGGATGTGGCGTGCCACGTACCTCCAGCGCATAGAATGGCAGTCGGTCCGGTTGGGTAATCGCCTGCATGACCAGCAAGCGGGTAAACCGGCGCTGCGCATCCTCGGCTGGGTGTTCGGGATACAACAGACGGTGGACATTGACCACGGGCACCTGGACGTCCTGCCAGATCAGCGTGGGCTCCAGCCAGGGGATGTCCGCATGCTCGTGATCAGTCTGCACGGCACCTGCCCGGGTGGTGACCTCGAGAAAGGCGCTACGCGGCAACAGGATGGACCCGGTGTCCAGCTGCACGATCACCGATTCGACCGACGGCTCGCGGGTCTCCTCGCTCATGCGGGAACCTCCTCAAGGTGACGCCGGATTTCGTCCAGCAGGTCATTCTCCAGGTACGGCTTGCCCAGATAGCCATTGACGCCCAGCCGCGAGGCGCGTTCGCGATGCTTCGTGCCACTGCGCGACGTGATCATGATAATCGGGACCTGGCTCAGCTCCGGATGATCGCGGACATGGGCGGCGAACTCGAACCCGTCCATGCGCGGCATCTCCACATCCAGCAGGATCAGCTGCGGTCGCCGCTCCTCCAGCATCGTCACGGCATCGAGACCATCGCGGGCCGTGACCACATCGTACCCATGGCGGGCGAGCAGACGCGCGGTAACCTTGCGGATGGTGATCGAGTCATCCACGACCATGATACGCGGGGCACCGGCAATCTCCGTCGGCACGCCCGCCTCGACAGTGCCCGCCGTGGCCGCCGCGAACCGGACCAGCATGCTCAGGTCGAGGATCAGCATGACCGAGCCATCGCCCTGCAGGGTGGCACCAGCGACCCCGGGTATACGGCTCAGTACCGGGCCGACCGATTTCACAACCACTTCCTGGCTCCCCAGCAACCCGTCGATCCGCAACGCCACGCGCTGATCGTCGGCGCGCACCAGCAACAGCGGGAACGCGTGGTCCGGCAGATGGCTGGCACTGGCCTGCGTCTCAACCCCCATCAGGTCACCCAGGGCACGCACGGCGTAGTCCTGACCGGCGTAGGGATAGCTCACATGCCCGTCGCCGCCGGCCACGACCTCTTCGGCATGCGCCCGCACGACGCCCTCCACGGACGCCATGGGCACGGCGAAGATCTCCTCGCCCACCTGCACCAGCAATGCCTGCGAGATCGCCAGCGTAAACGGCAACCGCATGGTAAAGCGCGAGCCTCGTCCGGGCGTCGAATCGATCTCCAGGGTGCCGCCCAGTTGCTTGACGTCGCTGTTCACCACGTCCAGCCCCACCCCGCGACCGGCCACCTGCGACACTTCCGTGGCGGTGGAGAACCCGGACTGCAGGATCAACTGCAGGGCCTGGGCATCGGTAATCTCGGCATCGGCGGTCAGCAGCCCGCGCTCCACGGCGCGCGTGCGGATAGCATGGGCATCGATCCCGGCGCCATCGTCCGTCACTTGCAAGCGGATCTCGCTGCCTGACTGCTCGAGCGACACCACGATCTGGCCCGTTTCCGCCTTGCCGGCCGCGCGACGCGCCTCGCTGTCCTCAATCCCGTGCGCAATTGCATTGCGCAGCAGGTGCTCGAGCGGGGCGACCAGCCGTTCCAGCAATGCGCGGTCGAGCTCGGCCCCCTGCCCGGAAAACTCCACACGGACCGACTTGCCCATGTCGTCGCCGGCCTGGCGTACCACACGCCGCAGACGCGGGGCCATACGCGCGAAGCGCACCATGCGCTGGCGCATCAGCTGGTCCTGGAGATCAGTCCCCACGCGACGCTGCTGCAGCAGGATACCGCCAGCATTCTGCAGCTCGTCACCCACGTCCTGCTTCAGGGCCTCAAGGTCACTGACACTCTCGGCCAGCGCACGCGAGAGCTGCTGAATGCCGGAATAGCGGTCCATCTCCAGCGGATCGAAATCCACCGCCTCATCACCGCTCTCCTTCTCGACCCGGAACAGAATCTGCGCCTCGGTCTCGATCTCGAGCTTGCGCAGCTGCTCGCGCAGGCGAGCGATCGTCCGCTCCAGTTCATCGACCTGACCTTCGACACGACCCACCGTCTGCTCGAAGCGACGATGGAAGGTCGCAAGCTCACCGGCATGATTGACCAGCGCATCCAGCACCTCGGCATCCATGCGTACCTGGTCCTGGATACGGCGTGCATCCATCGGCGCGGGCTGCGCGGCGGTCTCCGGCTCGTCGTCCGGCAGCAGGGCCGCGGGCTCCGCGTCCTCGGCCTCACGGCTGGGGGCCGGCTGGCTCTCGAACTCTTCACCACCACCGGATGCCCAGTCGCGCAAGGCCGGCAGGGTCTCGCTGGCCTCTTCGTTCGTCTGCCAGCTACCGACCCCGCGCTCGACCAGGTGCTGGACATCGGTCAATGCGCGCTCGACCAGCCGGAAGAATCCTTCTCGGGGCTCCAGTCCGGTCTCGGTCTCCACGCCCAAGGCACTTTCCAGGGCATGGGCAATCGCCCCGACCACCTCGAAACCAGCCATCCGGGCACTGCCCTTCAGCGTATGCACCTCGCGCTGGAAGGCATTCTGATCCGGCCCCGGACGGCCGCCGGCCTCGCGCCACGATGCCAGGGCCGCGAACGCGGCCTCCAGGATATCGCGGGCCTCTTCGATGAATACCTCGGCGAACTCCGGATCGATCTCTTCCTCCAGCTCCACCTCCAGCCCGGCATCCGGCTCGCCCGCCAGCCCGGCGTCGCCGGGCTCGGCGCCCACCGCTTCGGCCTCCGCTGGCTCGGGCGTCAAAGGCGTCGCGGACTCGACATCCGGTTGCGGTGGCTCGAGCGCCGATCCGAGCCCATCCGACTGTGGCGGCTCGGAGACCTGCTCGGCAGCATCCTCGTCGGCAGCACGCAGCAACTGCTCGGCGGTCGCATGGTCGAGGAGCTCGTAGACCTCGGGCGACCACTCGGGTGGTGCGTCCGTCTTGACCGGGTCAGGGTGCTCGTCGGCCACTGCATCTGCCACGTAGCGCTCGAGTTCGGCGAGCAGAGTCTGGGCTCGCGCCGCCAGCGGCCACTCCATCTCGCGATGGATGCGCACGATGCGCTCGAACGGTCCGCAAACGGCGTAGATGCCGCGGATGTCGGCCGTTCGGGCACTCCCGTTCAGGGTATGCAGTGCGCGCTCGAGCTCGTGATTCGGCACCCTGTCAGGCCGGCTCCCGGACGCGTCGATCCATTCACGAAGGGTAGCCAGATGGGTGCGGGCCTCGGCCGAGAACACCTGCCAGAGTTGCGGGTCGGTGCCCGCGTCCTCGGGCAGCTCGAGCGCTTCGTCTTTTGTTTCCAGCGCGGATTCCGCAGGGATAGGCGACTCGAGGGCAGCCTCGGGCGCATCCAGCGACACCTCCAGCTCCTGTGCATCCAGGTCCAGCGACTCCGCCGCCTCCAGTTGGTCTTCCGGGGCCTCCGGAATGGGGGCTGCCGGCCATTCGGGTTCGGCAGAGCCAGCAGAGTCCAGGGCCTCCATGCTGCGCGCGAGCTCGGCAAAATCGTCCTCGGCACCGGCCGGCATCTCGGCGGATTCCTCCGCCGGCTCCATCTCGCCGGACAGCAGTGCCTGCAGGCGCAACGCGATATCCAGTACCGGGGTATCCGGGCCGGTATCGTCACGGACTTCTGCCACCAGGCCCGGCAGGACCGCAATTGCATCCTCAAGTGCCTGGATGGTCGCGAAGTCCGCCTCTTGCCCGCCTTCCAGCAGGCGATTCAGGAATGACTCCACGACCCAGGCGAATTCCCCCAGACGCAAGGCCCCCGCCAGGCGACCGGAACCCTTGAGCGTATGGAAGGAACGACGGATCACCGTCAGGGCATCCATGTCGGAGGGCGCGGCCTGCCAGCGCGGGAACTGCTCGCCGAGGCTTTCGATCTCCTCGTCGGCCTCCTCGAGGAAGATATCGAGAATCTCGGGATCGATATCCGGCCCCCGAACCTGCGAGGACAACACGGACTCGTCGTAGTGCAAACGTTCTGCACTCGAGACATGCACCGGCGGGGCCGGAGCGGCTTCGGATACTGCCGCCGGCTCGGGAATATCCTCCTCGGCCTCAGCAAAAACGGCCAGCGGCTCTTCCTGCCCCGTGACCTCCTCAACATCGTCATCCGGTGAAAGCTCTTCCCCGCTTGCACCCAGGGACACATCGGTAAGCGAAACAGGGCGCTCGACCGCATCGCCACCGGAGATCGCGCCCAGACGCTGCAGTGCGGCCACACCCCGCTCATGGACACTATCCAGCTCGCGCCAGGGCTGCCCGGAGGACTCCAGCGCCAGCTCGATCGAGCTCAACACTTCCGCCAGCGCCCCGACCTCGTCCTCACCCAGGTCCCGTGCCGCCAGCCCGGCGTCAGCACGAGCCTCCAGATAGCGGATCAACGGCTGCAACAGGGCCTGCAGGGCCTCGAAACCGCCGATCGACATCGCACCGTCGACCCGCTCCAGCGCGCTGCGGGCCTCGTGCAGCCCGTTATCCGCGCCTTCTCCGGAGAGGTATCCGAGCAAGGTATCGCGCACGCGCCGCACGTCCACCAGGGCCTCCTGGTAGACCGCCGCCGCCAGGTGGCGATCAAAGTCGGCACGCGGGCCGCTGGCCGCACGCCGACGCAGGCCCGATTCGAGCAGCGACTCCAGTGCCAGTAGATGCTCGGCCAATTCCATGTCGACCTGTTCGTCGGATTGCCCGGCCCGCTCCGGCGTCAGGGCCTCCATCAGGGCATCGGTGTGGCGCTGGCCCGCCTCCAGACCGAGCAGACTCAGGGTCGAGCCGATCCGCTCGACCTGTTCGCTCAGGCTGGCCAATTCCTCTTGGCCGCGCTGTTCCGAACGCATCAGCACGTCCAGACGCTCGCGCACCTCGGCCAGGTCGTCTTCCAGGGCGGCGCGCAGATTCTGATAGACCGCCTGGCCGACCCCTCCGCCGTCGTCGCCTTGCAGCGCGTCCAGACCGAACACTTCGCGCACCGCGCGCGCCTGTTCGCCATCGGAACTTGACCCCGCAATGTGGAACAGCAAGGTCTTGATCAGGTCATCCGGGATGGCGTGATCGGGCTCCGAGCCATCGTCGTTCGATTCGCAATGCTCGCTGAGGATGCCCAGGTATCGCCCGAGCTCGCGGTCCACACGCCCGATCAGGCGGCGAATGTCGGTACTGGCCTCGAGGCCCTCGTCCGCGAGCGACTCCAGGATGCCACCGGTAATCCAGAACAGGCGCCGGAGATCCCCCGGGGGGACCATTTCCTCGATCTGCTGTGCCACGGGCTTCAGGCGGCGAGCCGCCGCGATCACATCACCGCGAACCAACTCGAGAAGTTCGCGCTGAAAGCCGCGACGGGCCTCTTGCAGCCGCCGTGCGCGCTCCTCAGGCTGTAGCGCCTCACCACCGGCCCCGACTCGACCGTCGTCCACCACCTGCAGATCCGGCATCAAGGCCGCGACGTCCATCAGCAAGGTGGCGCCCCGCGCTGCACGCAGCTCGTTGAGCAACGGGACCAAGATCATCGGCGAAGGCAGTTCCGAGTCGCCCTCCTGCTCAAGGTAGTCGGGCAACTGCAGCGCGGCGCGCAAGAGCGCCTCGGTTGCCTCCGGGCTGGGCGGCTCGGCTCCCTGCTGCAGATCCATCACCTGCAACATCTCGTCGCAGATCAGGACCACGCTCTCGACCTGCACCATGGTCAGGGTGCCGCGAATCTGCTCCAGTCCCGCGCGGGCCTCATCGAGGCACTCGCTACAGGCAGGGTCCTCGGCATAGCGCCGCAGGGCGTCCTGGAGTTCGACAAAGAGCTTGTCGAGCTCGTCGCGGACCCAATTCAGTGCGCTGGGTGCCATATCTGCGGCCCGGCGTCAGGCGCGCTGCTCGTTCGGGACGGTTTCCTCGGAGGACGCATCGGGCTCGGCGGTATCGTCGCCAGGCTCGGGTAGCGTCGGGTCGGGGAGCTTGAAGTCCGACACCGAGGACTGGAGCTGCGCGGACAGTTGCGCCAGATCGCCGATGGCGGCCGCGGTGGACTGGGTACCCTGAGTGGTCTCCGAGGTGATCTCGCGGATCTGGCCCATGATCGAGGTCACGTTGCGCGCCATCTCCGACTGCTGGCGTGCCGAGTTCGCGATCCCGTCGATCAGATCCGCCAGATCGGCAGACACCTGCTCGATCTCGGCCAGCGCCTCGCCCGCCGCCTGGGCCATCTCGGCCCCGGACACCACGTTGGCGGTACTTTGTTCCATCGACGAAACCGCCTCGCTGGTATCCGCCTGGATCGCCTTGACCAGACCCTCGACCTGACGCGTCGCCCCGGAAGAGCGCTCCGCGAGGCGCTGGACCTCGTCCGCCACCACCGCGAACCCGCGACCTGCCTCGCCTGCGGCGGATGCCTGGATCGCCGCGTTCAACGCAAGCACGTTGGTCTGTTCGGCGATGTCGTTGATCAGCCCGATGATGTCGCCGATCTCCTGCGAGGATTCGCCCAGGCGCTTGATCCGTTTCGCGGTCTCCTGGATCTGCTCGCGGATGGTGTCCATCCCCTCGATCGAGCGGCGCACCGTGGCCGCCCCCTTGGATGCGATTTCCACGGAGTTTCGTGCCACCTGGGCCGACTGCCCGGCATCCTGCGCGACCTTGTCGACCGAGTGGCTCACCTCGTCGATCGCATCGTTCGCCTGCTGGATCTCGCGGGCCTGCTCCTCGGATTTCTCGGCCAGCCCCAGCACCTGCGAACGGGTGGCGGCCGAGGATTCGCTGATATCCGCCGCCACCGTGTTGATGGTCGCGACCAGGGTACGCAAGTTCTCGATCGCGTAGTTCATCGAGTCCGCGATCGCGCCGGTGAAGTCCTCGGTCACAGTCGCGTTGACGGTGAGGTCCCCGTCGGCGAGGTTCATCATCTCGTCGAGCAGGCGCAGGATCGCCTGCTGGTTACGTTCATTCTGCGCCTCGGTCTCGGCCAGTTCGCGCTTGGTGTCGCGATACAGGAACAGGCCCATCGCGATCAGCAACAACAGCGCCAGACCACCCAGGGCAAAGCCGACCAGGGCGACCACACCCGCCTGTTCGGCCTCCCGATTCAGGGCGACTTCCAGGCCACCAGTCACCTCCAGCATCGCCCCCGAGCGGGCCTCGACGGCCGAGGCCGCGGCGTTGATCTCGAAGATCTGCGACGAGGTATCCAGCACCCCTTCGACCGCCTCGCTGAAGGCAATGAACAAGGTCGCGATCTCCTGCAACATGCGCTGGGTCTCGGCGTCGTTAACACGCTCGATGCCCAGGGGCTCGAAGCCCTCGATCAGGCCGTCGAGCACACGCCCGTACAGCGTGGCATCACGCTCGAAGCGCTCGATCGCGGTGGCCGCGGCCGCGCCACCCTGCAACACTTGGTTGAGGTTGTTGGCGATACGCTGAATCAGCATCGTCTGGCGCGAGGCCACATAGACCTGCTCCGGCGATTCGCCGATCTGGACCATGCGCCGCACGACATCATCGGACAGGCGTGCCAGCTCCGGCGAGAAGGCCTCCACCGCCTCGGAAAATTCCGTCACCTGCTCGATATCATCCGAGCCCACGATGACGGTGGTGACGTCGTCGCGATAAAGCGACCATTCCCGGTTGACGGCCGCGAGATCACTGGAGACCGCCTCCGGCAGCGGCAGCAGGCCGTCACCACCATCGCGCAGGCGCTCGAGCTGGTCATCGAAGCGATTACGCAACTCCGTGATATCGGTGATCGCCTGTTCGGAGCCCCCGGCCGCTTCCAGGGTACCCGTCGCCAATCGCTGCGAAAGCAGCTGCATCTCGCTGGCCAGGGCGACACGGTCGCGATACTGGCTTTGCTCGAATTCGTGGTAGGTAAAGGCCACGCCCGTCGCGATCAGGGCCAGCACCAGCAGCCCCCCGAGGACGATATTGCGCAAGCGTCGACTCGATCCCATACGTCAAACCCCCTGTTGCAGCCCGCCGGCTCCGCTTATACAGCGGCCGCGGTCTGTTCGGTATTCGATGCCCCAGCCAGCTCCATGCCGGCAAAGCGATTGGTGTCATTCAAAAGCAGATCCAGATCCAGCACCGGGTGCAGCCGGTGCCCGAGATCGAATCCGCCGGTAATAAAGGGGCGCACGCCATCAGGCACCGACACCTCCAGTCGCCGTTGCGACGGAATGCAGCGCCGCATGCCCTCGACCTGGCTCACCAGCAACCCGGCCATCCCGTGTCCCTGGGGGGCCACCACCACGCGCTGCCCGCTCGCGTCGTGCGGCAGGGGGGTATCCAGCAGCAGCTTGCCCATGTCGAAAACCGGCAGGACCAGCCCGCGCAGATTCCCCACACCCAGCACGGCCGGATCCGCCAGCGGCACCCGCGTCAGCGACAGCGGGTCGGCCACCTCGGCGATCGAGTCCATGTCGACCAGAAAACGGAAATCGGCGACACGGAGCAACACCCCGCGCCAGCCCGTGCCGATATCCCGTCGCAGCTCGCGGTTCACGCGACGCCCTTCGCGATCGAGACTCGCGAGCAGGGCGTAGGGCGTGGACCGCTCGATCTTCATGCGTTCAGGTACTTACCGATGGTTTGCAGCAGGTCCTTTTCCGCCACCGGCTTGGTGATGTAGTCCCGAGCCCCCTGGCGCATGGCCCAGACCCGGTCCGTGGCCTGGTCCTTGGTCGACACCACGACCACGGGCACATGCGAGGTCTCGTCCGATTTCGACAACTCGCGGGTGGCCTGGAAGCCATTGAGCCCCGGCATCACCACATCCATCAGCACCAGATCCGGGACCTGCGCCTTGGCCGCAGCCACGCCCTCCTCGCCGCTTTCGGCCGTGGTCACGGCATGGCCATGCTTCTCCAGCATGGTGCGCAGGACATGGATCTCGGTCGGGGAGTCATCAACGATCAGGATGCGGGCCATGGGTCGTTCCTTGTCGGCATCTTGTGGTGCGGCGGGTTTCAGCTTCCTGCCGGGCGAGTGTACTGGCGCATCGCACCCAGGAGGTCATCCCGGGTGAAGGGCTTGGTCAGGTAATCCTCGGAGCCAACCACGCGGCCCTTGGCCTTGTCGAACACGCTGTCCTTGCTCGACAGCATGATGATCGGCGTGGCCCGGAACCGTTTGTTGTTCTTGATCAGGGCACAGGTCTGGTAGCCATCCAGACGCGGCATCATGACATCGATAAAGATGATATCCGGGTTGGAGTTGGCCACCTTGGACAGGGCCTCGAAGCCATCCACGGCCGTAATGACGTCCGCACCGTGCTTTTGCAGCAAGGATTCGGCCGTGCGCCGAATGGTCTTGCTGTCATCAATGACCATGACTTTCAGCCCCTGAAACTCGGCGGCCGAGTCCGCTTCTGCCAATGCGTTCGCCACCCTGCTCCCCCTGAAGGCTCTCTGCGCCCCCGAATCTATCGGAAGCTCGAGTCCGTGACAAACAGCACACAATGATATTGCCTGCCCCCGCGAGCAGCGCAAGGAGTGCGAGCGAAGGCACACAGTTGCCCTGTCTGGACGGGGATCCATAAGCGCCGCAATGACATGGCATACTCGAGCCACACTTCGACACCGCGGAACCGCTCGTGGCGCATGACATCGCTGTCCTGATGGACCCAATCGCCAGCATCAAGCCCTGGAAGGACACCACCTTCGCCATGCTGCTCGCCGCCCAGGCACGCGGACACCGCCTGCATTATCTGGAACCCGGCGACCTGTGGATCGAAGAGGGGCGCGCGCAGGTCCGCAGTCGCCCGGTGGCAGTGCACGACCAGCGCGAGGACTACTACACCCTGGGGCCCGAACAAGAAGGCGACGCCAGCCGCTTCGATCTCCTGCTGATGCGCAAGGACCCGCCGTTCGACCTCGAATACATCTACGCTACCTACGCCCTGGACCTGGCCGAGCGGGACGGCGTACGCGTGGTGAATCGACCCGGAGCCCTGCGCGATGTAAACGAGAAGGCCTTCGCCACGCATTTCGTCGACTGCGGGCCGCCGACCCTGATCACCCGCGACCGCGCGCGCATCCGCGCCTTCCTCGAGCACCACGGCGACATCGTGGTCAAACCACTGGACGGCATGGGCGGGGCTTCGGTATTCCGCATCCGCGAGGGCGACCCCAACCTCTCGGTCATCCTCGAGACCATGACCGAATTCGATCGGCGCACCATTGTCGCCCAGCGCTTCCTGCCGGAATACACCGCCGGCGACAAGCGCATCATCCTGATCGGGGGCGAACCCTACGATCATGCGCTGGCACGTATCCCGGCCGAGGGCGAGACCCGGGCCAACCTGGCCGCCGGCGGGCGCGGCGAGGCCGTACCCCTGACCGATCGCGACCGCTGGATCTGCGCGCAGATCGCCCCCGAGCTCAAGCGTCGCGGCCTGGACTTCGTCGGTATCGACGTAATCGGCGACTACCTGACCGAGATCAACGTGACCAGCCCCACCGGCGTACGCGAACTCGATGCCGCCCGCGACGATGACCTCGCCGGCCAGTTCATCGATTACCTGACCCACCCCTGACCCCGCGAGGTGATGCCCATGCCGATCCCGTTTCCGCGCACCCGCCAGGGCCTCGTCGGACCGCTCCTGCTCGCCGCGCTGGCCCTGGCCGGCTGCGACCGCGACACGCCCGACACCGAGACCCTGAACTTCTTCGCGTTCGGCACGATCGTGGACGTCACGCTCTACCCCGCCGGGGCCTACGATCTGGAAGCACTGGAATCGGAGTTGCAAGCCGAACTGGAGATCCTGCATACCTCCTGGCATGCCTGGGAGCCGGGATCGCTCGGACGCACCAATGAACTGCTGGCGCTTCGGGCCGAGTTCAGCGCCCCGCCCTCCGTACTGCCCCTGATCGAACGTGGCAAGGAGATGGAAGAGCTGAGCGACGGCCTGTTCAACCCGGCGCTGGGCAAGCTGATCGCCGCCTGGGGCTTTCATCAGGACGAGCCCGAAGGGCCGCCACCGGACGACGAAACCCTGGAGGCGCTGCTAGAGGATCCGCCCAGCATGCGCGACGTCGAGCGCAACGGGGTGCGTCTGCGCGGCCAGCACGCGGACCTGCAACTGGACTTCGGGGGGCTCGCCAAGGGCCTCGCCGTCGAACGCATGCTCGACCTGCTGCAGGACCAGGGCGTGGGGGCCGCGATCTTCAACGCCGGTGGCGACCTGATGACCCTCGGTCGCCCCACGGACCGGGCCTGGCAGGTCGCGATCCGCCACCCGCAGGGCGGCATTCTTGGCAGCATCGAACTCGACGCGGGCGAGGCGCTGTTCAGCTCCGGCGACTACGAGCGCGGCTACGAATGGGAAGGCCAACACATCCACCACGTCATCGACCCCCGCAGCGGACGTCCCAGCGAGGGCATCCACGGGGTCACCGTGCTGCACAGCGACCCCGCCCTGGCCGATGCCGCCGCGACCACGCTGATGATTGCCGGCCCCGAGGAATGGCCGCGCTACGCCCGCAAGATGGGTATCGAGTCCGCCCTGGTGGTACTCGATGACCGCATCGAGGCGACCCCGGCGATGGCCGAACGCGTGCGCCTGGAAGACGCACAGCCCGCGCTCGAGGAGCGCGAGCTGCCGTGACGTTTTCCGACCTGCGCTGGGGCGACGGGCTGATCGCCGCCCTGGCCAGCGCCGCCGTGGTCGCGGCCTTTGCCCTTGCCTACCTGCCGGATACCAAGGCCTCCATGCTGGTGATCACCCAGACCGGCGAGCCGCCGCGGCAGGAGCCCCTGGACCGCACCCGCGAGATCGAGATCCAGGGGCCTGCCGGCATCACCCGCGTGCAGATCGAACCGGGCAGGGCCCGCTGCGCCGACTCCCCCGGTACGCGCAACATCTGCGAGAACAGCGGCTGGCTGCAGCGACACGGCGAGGTAGCGGTCAGTCTGCCCAATCGGCTGACCCTGCAGGTTCAGGGTCGTGGCCCCGGTTACGACAGCCTTCACTACTGAGCCCGACGTGACCGCACCATCCCCCGACACGCTGACACAGCGCGACCGCGCGATCGCCGCGCTGGCCGCCATCGCCATCGGTGTCCAGGTCCTGGAAGCGGCGATCCCGAGCCCGGTTCCGGGCATCAAGCCGGGGCTCGCGAACATCGTGACCCTGATCGCCCTGCTCACCCTCGGCTGGCGCGCGGCAGTCGCCGTCACGCTGATCCGGGTCGTCGGCGCCGCCCTTTTGCTCGGCACGCTGCTGAGCCCCGCCTTCTGGCTGTCGCTGGCCGGCGCCCTGGCCGCCCTGGCCGCGCTCGGCCTGCTGCGCCCGCTGGCGCCACGACATATCGGCGCGCTGGGCCTCGCCATCGCCGCGGCGATGGCGCACATCACCGGCCAGTTCCTGCTGGCCTGGGGCGTGATCATCCCCCACCCGAACCTGCCACTGGTGCTACCCCCACTTTTGCTGGCCGCTCTGATTGCCGGCAGCGTGACCGGTATACTGGCCGCACACGTGCTCGCAGACCCCCGGATCCAGCGCCATGCCCGTCTCGCACGGCATCCTTGAACCCGAATCTCCGCAGCATCGTGGCCAGTTGGGCCCGATGCTGTTTCTGGCCGTGGTCGCGCATGCCCTGATCATCCTCGGCATCGGCTTCGCCGTGGACCCACTGGACACGCCTTCCCGCGAGCCCCTGGACGTGACCTGGGTGACCGACCCGGACGCGCAGGCGCCAGAGCCGGAAGAGGTCGAACGCATCGCCACCGAGGACCAGGCCGCCAGCGGCGAAGGCGAGGAAGTGCAGGAGGCGTTATCCCCGGAGGCCGAGACCGAGGGTGTCGGCGAACCGGAACCCGAGGGCGTCGAAGCCACGCTGCCAGACCCAGGGCCACTGGTCATGGAGCCCGCCCAGCCGGAACCGGAGCCCGAACCCGAGGCCGTGGATGCCGAGACGGACGACGCGGAACCGACTGCCCCCGAGGTCGCCGAACCGGACCCGATCGAATCGCCCGAGGCGGAGGAACGCCCGTCGGCCGCCGCGCTGATGAACCGGGGCCTGGACACCGCGCGCGCCGCCCCGGCCGAGGAGCGCCGCGAATTCTCCACCCGCGCCACCCGTACCCGCTACCTCGACAGCCTCGCCGCGCGCAGCGCGCCGGAGGCCGCGTATCTGCAGGCCTGGATCAACAAGGTCGAGCGCGTCGGCAATCTGAACTACCCCGACGAGGCCCGCCGCCGGGGCCTGTCCGGTACACTGGTGCTGTCGGTGCGCCTGAACCCGGATGGCGAGCTGATGAACATCGAGATCGCCCGCAGCTCCGGCGAGCCGGTGCTGGACCAGGCCGCGATGCGCATTGTGGAGCTGGCCGCGCCCTATGCCCCGTTTACCGAACAGATGCGCGAGGAATACGACGAGCTCGTAATCACCCGGACCTGGGCCTTCCGCCGCGACCAGATGGAGCAGATTCGGTAGGCCCCGGGTTCCTTGCGGCATAACGGAGCAGCGTCGATACTGAACACATGACGCAAGCCCCTTCCAGCTCGAGCGCGGCCAGCCTGCGCGATCATTTCCTGATCGCGATGCCGAGCCTGAACGATGGCTACTTCAGCCATGCGGTCACCTATATCTGCGACCACGACGCCGAAGGGGCCCTGGGGCTCGTGATCAACCAGCCCACCGAGTTGTCGCTGCGCGACCTGCTGCAGCACGTCGATCTCGAGCCTCGCGACGAGCTGCCGGAGATCCCGGTCTACCGGGGCGGCCCGGTCCAGCCCGAGCACGGTTTCGTGCTGCACACCGGCAAGCCCGAGTGGCGGGGCAGCCAGCCCATCACCGACTCCATCGTGCTGACCACCTCGCGCGACATCCTGGAGGCCATCAACGAGGGCCGCGGCCCGAACCGCGTCCTCATCGCCCTGGGGCACGCCGGCTGGGGACCGGGGCAGCTCGAGAGCGAACTGTCCGAGAACGCCTGGCTGACCACCCGCGCCGATGCCGACATCCTGTTCGACCACCCCAGCGCCGAGCGCTGGGCCGCGGCGGCCAAGCTGATCGGGATCGACGTCAACCTGATCAGCTCCGCGCCCGGCCACGCCTGAGGCGGGCCCGGCAACGTCATGGGGCTTCTGGCCTTCGACTACGGCCGCCGGCGGATCGGGATCGCAGTGGGCGAGGAACTGACCGGCGCGGCGCGCGGGCTGCGCACGCTCAACACCGATTCACCGGAACTCTGGTCCGTGATCGACACTCTGGTGAGCGAGTGGGCGCCCGAGGGCTTTGTCGTCGGCTGGCCCACCCAGGCGGACGGGAAGCCCACGCCGCTGGCGAAACGCATCCGCGCGTTCGGGGCCGCCCTCGAAGCGCGCTACGGCCAGCCGGTATACTGGTACGACGAGCATCTGACATCGCACCTGGCCCGCGAGCGCAGCGGGCGGGGACGCCACGACCCGGGGCTGGACGCCCACGCTGCCGCGGTCATCCTCGAAGGCTGGTTTCAGGAGAACGCATGAAGACGCCGGACGTCCCAACCCTGCTCGACCGCATGGCCGACCAGACGCGCCAGTACCTGGCCAGGCACGACATCGACAACCCGATGGTGGTCGGCATCCACTCCGGCGGTGTCTGGATCGCCGAGCACCTGCGCGAGCGCCTCGGGGTGGAGAGGCCGCTGGGCAAGCTGGATATCAGCTTCTACCGCGACGACTTCTCGCGCATCGGCATGCATCCACAGGTCCGCCCGTCCGAGCTCCCGGAGGACCTGGACGGCGTGCATGTCCTGCTGGTGGATGACGTGCTCTACACCGGGCGCACGATCCGCGCCGCCCTGAACGAGCTGTTCGACTACGGCCGTCCCGCCTCGGTCACGCTCGCCGTGCTGGTCGAGCGCGACGGGCGCGAGCTGCCGATCGCCGCCGCGATCGTCGGGGAGCACATGGAGCTCGGCACCCGGGAACAGATCAAGCTGCGCGGCCCCGAACCCCTGCGCCTCGAGCGCGTCACCCTGGAGACCGATGGGGACGCCGACGCATGAGCGATACCGTGGTCACCCCGGTCCTGGCCGGCGCCGCCCGCCTGCCGGAGCCGGGCCCGTTGCCCAATCGCCTGCAGCTGACCGATGACGGCCAGCTGCGCCACCTGTTGACCATCGAGGGCCTCAACCGCGATCTCCTGAACGAGATCCTGGATACCGCCGAGTCGTTCGCGAACATGAACGAGAAGGCAGTGAAGAAGGTCCCGCTGCTGCGCGGCAAGACCATCGTCAATCTGTTCTTCGAGGCCAGCACCCGCACCCGCACCACCTTCGAACTGGCCGCCAAGCGCCTGTCCGCGGACGTACTCAACATCAACATCAGCACCTCGTCGGCGGTCAAGGGCGAGAGCCTGCTGGATACCCTGCGCAACCTCGAGGCGATGAACGTGGACATGTTCGTGGTACGCCACGAGGAAAGCGGGACCGCGCATTTCATCGCCCGCCATGTCGCCCCCGGCATCAGCGTGCTCAACGCCGGTGACGGTCGCCACGCGCACCCCACCCAGGCCCTGCTGGACATGTTCACCATCCGCCGGCACAAGGGCGACTTCACCAAGCTGAAGGTCGCGATCGTCGGCGACATCCTGCACTCGCGCGTCGCACGCTCGCAGATCCACGCGCTCAACATCCTGCAGACCGGCGAGGTCCGTGTGGTCGCGCCCTGCTCGCTACTGCCGGCGGATGTCGACCAGCTCGGCGTGCACGTCTACAACAACCTCGACGCGGGTCTGAAGGACGTCGACGTGATCATCATGCTGCGCCTGCAGCGCGAGCGCATGGAGCACGCCCACCTGCCCTCCGAGCACGAGTACTACCAGCTTTTCGGTCTGACCTCGCGCCGCCTGCAACTGGCACACCCCACCTGCCTGGTGATGCACCCGGGCCCGGCCAATCGTGGCGTGGAGATCGAGTCCGCGGTGGCGGACGGGCCGCACTCGGTGATCCTGCAGCAGGTGACCTACGGCATCTCGGTCCGCCAGGCCGTGATGTCCATGGTGATGGGGGCGCATCAGTCGTGAGTGTGTTGATCGAGAATGTACGAATCATCGATCCGGCGGACGACTACGACGAGGTCGGGGCGCTCTGCGTGCAGGGCGCCGAGATCCTTGCGCGGGGCCAGATACCGGACGGCTTCGAGCCACGCCGGCGCATTGATGGCAGCGGGCTGTGGGTATTCCCCGGCCTGATCGACCTGTCCGCGCGCATGCGCGAGCCCGGCGAGGAGCACAAGGCTACCATCGCCAGCGAGACGCTGGCCGCTGCACGCGGGGGCATCACCAGCGTCGTGATTCCCCCGGATACCGATCCGCCGATCGACTCCCCGGCCGAGATCGAACTGATTGCGCGCCGCGCCCGGCAGGCCTGCGGCGTACGGGTCTACACCCTGGGCGCCCTGACACAACGCCTGGAGGGGCAGCAGCTGGCCGAGATGGCGGCGCTGCAGCAGGCGGGGGCCCGCGGTGTGAGCAACGCCCACAAGCCGCTGGCCAGCCTGCTGGTACTGCGCCGGGCTCTGGAATACGCGACCACCTTCGGCCTGACGATCGTGCTGCCCGCCCAGGACCTGTCGCTGACCGGCTCGGGCTGCATGCACGAGGGCGCCGTCTCCACACGCCTGGGCCTGTCAGGAATCCCGGAAGCCGCCGAGACCGCCGCGCTGGGCGCCATCCTGGCCCTGGTGGAACAGACCGGGGCGCGCGTGCATGTCGCGCGCCTGTCGACGCGCCGCGGGGCCGAGATGATCGCCAAGGCACGCGCCGAGGGGCTGCCGATCACCGCCGATGTCGCCGCTCACCAGCTATTTCTGACCGAGGTCGACGTGGCCGAGTACGATCCGAACGGCCATGTGATTCCGCCGCTGCGAGCCCAGCGCGACCGTGATGGCCTGCGCGCGGCCGTCGCGCGCGGGGAGATCAGCGCCATCTGCTCGGACCACCAGCCGCACGAGGCGGACGCCAAGCTGGGGCCGTTCGCCGGAACCGAACCGGGCATCTCGGCCCTGGAGACCCTGCTGCCCCTGACCCTGCGCCTGGTCGAGGATGGCCTGCTGAGTCTGGGTGAGGCGCTGGCGCGCGTGACCTCCGGACCTGCCGAGATCCTGGACTTCGAACAGGGCCGACTGGGCGCCGGCGCGCGCGCCGATTTCGTGCTGTACGATCCCACCGCGCTGCAGGAGATGCGCAAGCAGGACTGGCTGAGCACCGGGCGCAACTCGCCGTTTTTCGGCTGGACCTTCACCGGCCAGGTTCGCGAGACCTGGGTGGCGGGCCGCCCAGCCTGGACCCAGCCCACTGAGGGAAACACTGAATAATGTACACGCTCGCGTTGGCACCCCAGGTTTTCCGAGACAAGGCGCGTCGTGCAGCGGGTAGTGGTTCTACCCGCAAGCGGCGCAACGCCGGATCGGGGAACCTGGGGCACCAACCCCACAAGCTATTGAATGCAGGGGCTCGGCCGCTTTTGCGCGGGAACGGCGTTGCGGCTCCTTTGTGCAGAATGACTGCACGGCAGTCGCCGCGCCTTGTTCGCACGCAAAAGCGACTCGAGCGCGAGCGTGTACAGTAATCAGTGTTTCCCTAAGGACAACGCATGACCCCTACCGACGCCGAACGCCCCCACCGCGGGACGATCTTTCAGGAGACGGCCCGCATCCTCGATAACCAGGATGCCGGGGCCGGGCAGTGGATCCTGCGCGTCGAGGCACCGGAATGCGCGCGCCGTGCCGCGCCCGGGCAGTTCGCCCATATCCAGTGCTCGCCGAATCTGCCGATGCGGCGCCCCCTGTCGATCCAGCGGGTCGACCGCGAGGCCGGGTGGGTCGAGTTCCTCTACAAGGTGGTGGGCGACGGCACGCGGGCGCTGTCGCAACAGCCGGTGGGTGATTCCCTGAGCGTACTGGGGCCAATCGGGCTCCCGTTCCGGCTGAATCCGGAACGCCCGCTGCGGCTGCTGCTCGGGGGAGGCGTCGGGATCCCCCCGATGATCTTCCTGGCCGACCACCTGCGCCGCCAAGGCGAGGCGGGCCAGACCCGCGCGATCCTCGGCTCCGAGGTTCCGTTCCCGTTTCGCGCCAAGCCCTCGGAAATCCTCTGGCCGGGGCTGCCGGACGGGGCGATCGCGACCCTGCCACTGCTGGAGGACTGGGGCGTGGCCTGTCGCCTGACCTCGAAGGCCGGCATCCCCGGCGCCCATGACGGCTTCGTGACCGATCTCGGCCGGGCCTGGCTCAAGACGCTCTCGCCTGCCGAACGTGACCAGGTCGAGCTCTATGCCTGCGGCCCGCACCCGATGCTCGAGGCCTGCGCGGAACTGGCGGCGGAGTTCGGCCTGCCCTGTCAGGTCTCGCTGGAGGAGTTCATGGCCTGTGCGGTGGGCGGCTGCGCCGGCTGCACGGTACCGGTGCGTACCCCCGAGGGTGTGGCCATGAAACGGGTCTGCGTGGACGGGCCGGTGTTTGCGGCCGCCGATGTCTTTCCGCAACCGGAACGCGCCTGAGGGGAAAGCCCGGCCCGGAAGACCCTGGCCCAACTTTGGCAGGGGCTTCGCCGGCAAGCCAGCTCCTACTTGTCGGGAAGCTGAAGGTCTTCTTCGGTCTCTTCAGCCGCGGAGACACCACCGCCAAAGTTGAGGCGCCATTCAAGATCGGCACGCGAGTCCGCCTTGTTCAGGGCCTCGTCCAGCATGACGCGGCCACCCTTGAACAGCTTGACGATGGCCTGATCGAAGGTCTGCATGCCCACCGAGCTGCCCTTGGCCATGATCTCCTTGATCTCGTTGATCTTCTCGTCGCGGATCAGTTCGGAGACATACGGCGTATTCACCATGATCTCCAGCGCGGCCACACGCTGACCGTCCTTGGTCTGCAGCAGGCGCTGGGCAATGATCGCGCGCAGATTCAGCGACAGATCCGAGAGGATCTGCGAGCGGTTGTCCTCGGGGAACAGGTTGATCACGCGATCCAGCGCCTGGGTAGCGTTGGTCGCGTGCAGCGTGGTCAGCACCAGGTGGCCGGTATCGGCATAGGTCAGGGCCGCACGCATGGTCTCGCGGGAACGCACCTCGCCGATCATGATCACATCCGGGGCCTCGCGCATCCCTTCCTGCAGGGCGTGATCGTAGCTTGGAGTGTCGATCCCGACCTCGCGCTGGCCGACGATCGAACGCTTGTGCGTAAAGAGAAACTCGATCGGGTCCTCGACGGTGAGGATATGACCGCTGGAATGCGTATTACGGTGATCAATCATCGAGGCCAGCGTGGTGGACTTGCCGGTTCCGGTCGCTCCGACAATCAGCACCAGCCCGTCATGGTGCGAGACGAATTCCTCCAGCACCGGGGGCAGTCCAAGCTGCTCGATAGTCGGGATGGACATGCGGATGAAGCGGATCACCATCGCGACCTCGCCGCGCTGGCGATAGACGTTCACGCGGAAGCGCCCGAGCCCGGAACGCGAGATACCAAAGTTGACCGCCGTCTCGCGCTCGAAGATCTCGGCCTGATGCTCGTTCATCATCTCGCGCGCTATGGTCTCCGCCTGGCCGGAGGCCAGGGCCTTGCGCGAGATCGGCTGCAGGACTCCATCGACCTTGATGCTCGCAGGCGCACCAGTCAGGAAAAACAGATCCGAGGCGGCCTTTTGCGCCATCAGGCTCAGGTAAGGTTCGATCTGCAGTTGACTCATCACTGATCTCCCGAGCGGCAGCCGCCGCTAGCGGACACTGTAGTCCTCGGGGCGCTCGTCCACGGACAGGCCCTCGCCCGTGTCCGCCACCGCCGGTGCACCGTCATCCTGTGCCCGTTGCGAGTCGAGCTTGATGCGCAGCCGCAGGTCGTTCACCGAATCGGCGTTGCGCAGGGCCTCCTCGTAGCTGATCTTGCGGGTCTCGTAGAGGTCGAACAGGGCCTGGTCGAAGGTCTGCATGCCCTGCTCGCGGGACCGCGAAATCAGTTCCTTCATCTCGTGCACGGCACCCTTCAGCATCAGGTCGGCCATCAACGGGGTGTTGATCAGGATCTCTACCGCCGGCACGCGGCCCTCGCCATTCTCCTGCCGCACCAGGCGCTGCGAGATTACCGCCTTGAGGTTCAGTGACAGGTCCATCAGCAGCTGTTCGCGCCGGTCCTCGGGGAAGAAGTTGATGATGCGATCCAGCGCCTGGTTGGTGCTGTTCGCGTGCAGGGTGGAGAGGCACAGGTGCCCGGTCTCGGCAAAGGCGATCGCGTAGTCCATCGTCTCGCGGTCACGGATCTCGCCGATCAGGATTACGTCCGGGGCCTGGCGCAGGGTGTTCTTCAGCGCAATCTCGTAGCCCTCGGTGTCCACGCCCACCTCGCGCTGGGTGATGATGCTCTTGTCGTGCTCGTGGACGAATTCGATCGGGTCCTCGATGGTGACGATGTGATCCGCGGAGGTACGGTTGCGATAGCCGATCATCGCCGCCAGCGAGGTCGACTTGCCCGAGCCGGTTCCCCCGACAAAGATCACCAGCCCGCGCCGCTCCATGGTGATCTTCTCCAGCTGCGGCGGCATCTGGATGTCCTCGAACTTCGGAATCACCGTGTTGATCACGCGCAGGACCATGCCCGGGCTCCCGCGCTGGGTGAAGACGTTCACGCGGAAGCGCGAAACCCCCTGCAGGCCAATCGCGAAATTGCACTCCTGGTGGCGCTCGAACTCCGCCGACTGCTTGTCGTTCATCAGCGCACGCACCAGCGCCTGAGTATGCGAAGGCGTGAGCTTCTGCTCGGTCATTGGTACCACGCGGCCGTCGATCTTGGCCGCCGGCGGCATGCCGACTGTAATGAACAGGTCCGACCCTTCGCGGTCCACCAGGGCGCGGAGGAGGTCGTGCATGTACTTGATCGCCTTGTCACGATCCATGGTGCTTCTCCCCTTGCCGAACCCCCGGGCGGGGCACGGGCTCAGAACGAATCCGGGTTGGCGGCCTTGCGCTTGGCGTCCTCGCGACTGATCACGCCCTGGGCCAGCATGTCCTTCAGGCACTGGTCCAGCGTCTGCATGCCGGTGCCGGCGCTGGTCTGGATGGTCGAGTACATCTGCGCGATCTTGTTCTCGCGGATCAGGTTGCGGATGGCCGGCGTGCCCAGCATGATCTCGTGCGCGGCGATACGCCCGCCGCCGATCTTTTTCATCAGGGTCTGCGCGATGACCGCCCGCAACGACTCGGACAGCATCGCCCGCACCATGTCCTTCTCGGCCGCCGGAAACACATCGACGATACGGTCGATCGTCTTGGCCGCGGAACTGGTATGCAGGGTGCCGAAGACGAGGTGCCCCGTCTCCGCCGCGGTCAGCGCCAGGCGGATCGTCTCGAGATCGCGCAGCTCGCCGACCAGAATGGTGTCCGGATCCTCGCGCAGCGCGGAACGCAGCGCCTCGGAAAAGCCGTGGGTGTCGCGGTGCACCTCGCGCTGGTTGACCAGCGACTTCTTCGACTCGTGCACAAACTCAATCGGGTCTTCGATCGTCAGGATGTGGCCGTAGTCGTTCTCGTTGCGGTGGTTGACCATGCCCGCCAGCGTGGTCGACTTGCCCGAGCCGGTCGGGCCCGTGACCAGCACGATCCCGCGCGGATAGTTGGAGATATCCTCGAAGATGCGCGGTGCCGCCAGCTCTTCCAGCGTGAGCACCTTGGAGGGGATGGTACGGAAAACCGCCGCCGCGCCCCGGTCCTGATTGAACGCATTGACACGAAAACGCGCCAGCCCGGTGACCTCGAACGAGAAGTCCGTTTCCAGGAACTCCTCGTAGTCCTTGCGCTGGCGGTCGTTCATGATGTCGTAGATCAGGCCCTGGACCTCCTTGTGGTCCATGACCGGCACATTCACGCGGCGCATATCGCCGTCGATGCGCACCATCGGCGGCATGCCCGCCGAGATGTGCAGATCCGAGGCCCCGTTCTTGACCGCAAAGGCCAGCAGCTGCGTGATATCCATGCATCCCCCTGTACAACCGGAAACGAGCCGCCAGCCCCAGCGCCCCGCCCCGGGCGACGCCCTTCCGGGCCCCGCAGCGTGTGACGGACACCGCCCGCCTGGCAGCGGTGCCCTTACGTTTCACCGGACTATATCATAGGGCCATGAACGCACCAGACCACGCATTCAGGGCCGTTCGCGAACGTATCGTTCACGCCTGCGAGCAGGCCGGACGCGACCCCGGAAGCGTGCGTCTTCTGGCCGTATCCAAGACGCGTACGGCCGACGACATCCGCGCGCTACACGCCCTCGGGCAGACGGCGTTCGGCGAGAACTACGTGCAGGAGTTCATCGACAAGTTCGACGCCCTCGAGACCGGCCCGACCCCCCCGGACCTCGAGTGGCACTACATCGGCGCGCTGCAGAGCAACAAGACCCGCCCCGTGGCCGAGCGCGCCCACTGGGTACACACCATCGACCGCGAACGCATTGCCCGCCGCCTGTCGCTACAACGCCCGGAACACCTGCCGCCGTTGCAGGTCTGCCTGCAGATCAATGTCTCGGGCGAGAGCCAGAAGGCGGGCGTCCCGCCGGAGGCTGCCGCCGCGCTGGCCGACACCGTCGCGAATCTGCCCGGGCTGACGCTGCGCGGGCTGATGACCCTGCCGGCCGCCGAGAGCGATCACGAGCGCCAACGCCGGCCGTTTGCCCGTCTGCGGCAGCTGAAGGACGAGCTCAATGCGCGGGGACATGACCTGGATACGCTGTCCATGGGCATGTCCGGCGATCTCGAGGCCGCGATCCTCGAGGGCGCCACCCTGGTCCGCATCGGGACCGCCCTGTTCGGGCCCCGCAACACACCCGCAAGAAACGATTAAAAACAGGAGTCCGCATGACGGAACACCGCTTCGAAGTCGGCTTTATCGGCGCCGGCAACATGGGCGAAGCCCTGCTGCAGGGCCTGATCCAGTCCGGCCATGACGCCGCGCGCATCGCCATCGCCGACAAGAGCGCCGAACGCATGCGCGATCTCCAGGCCCGCTACCCCGGGCTGCAGGCCGCGAGTGCCGAGACGCTCGCCGAGGACAGCGCCACGCTGGTCCTCGCGGTCAAGCCTCAAACCCTGCCGGACCTGGCCCCTTCGCTGCGCGAGGCGGTCACCCGCAGGCAGCCCCTGGTGATCTCGGTGGCCGCCGGCATCACCACGGCCCAACTGGCCCGCTGGCTGGGTGACGACACCCGCCTCGTCCGTGCAATGCCCAACACACCGGCCCTGGTCGGCGCCGGCGTAACCGGCCTGTTCGCCGCCCCCACGGCCACCGCCGAGGACCGCGACACCGCCACCCGTCTGCTGGGGTCGGTGGGGCGGGCGATCCCGGTGGCGGACGAGGAGCTAATGCACGCGGTCACCGCGACCTCGGGCAGCGGCCCGGCCTACGTCTTCCTGATGATCGAGGCGATGCAGGAGGCCGCGCAGTCGCTCGGCCTGCCGCCCGACACCGCACTGGAACTGACCCTTGGCACGCTGGCGGGTGCGACCCGGCTGGCTGCCGAGAGCGACGAGCCGCCCGCCGAATTGCGTCACCGCGTGACGTCGCCGGGCGGCACCACCGAGCGGGCCCTGCAGGTGCTGGAGGACGGCGATCTGCGCGGACTCATGCGCCGCGCGATGGCGGCGGCGGCCGAGCGCTCGCGCGAACTCGGACAGTAGAGCGCTCCGCGCGACCGATTTTCAGGCTGAGCTTGGTTCGGCCTAAACGACGCTGAGGACCAACCAGGGCACATCAAGGCCCGCTAGCTGGCGCGGGAGAAGGCTAGTCGTCGGGGAGGCCGAGGCGGCGCAGCCAGCGCGCCGGATCACCGGCGCAGACCAGAAACTCGGGATTGAGCATGCTCTCCTTGGTGTTGTAGCGAAGCTCCTGCCCATGGAGATCCGTCACATGCCCGCCCGCGGCCCGCACGACCGCATGCGCCGCCGCGGTATCCCACTCGCTGGTCGGCCCCAGCCGCGGATAAATATCCGCGGCCCCCTCGGCCACCATGCAGAGCTTCATCGAACTGCCAAGGCTCACCAGCTCGTGCGGCCCAAGGCGTTCCAGCACCGCTTTGAGCCGCTCGGCCCCGTGTGAACGGCTGCCCGCCACCAGCGGGTGCTCGGTATCGAGGCGGTCGCGCGCCACCTCGATGGCGCGCGGGGCCTCCGAGCCATCACGGCGGATGGCGCCGCCCCCGGCGTGCCCCGCATACAGACGCTGAAGCACGGGGCTCCAGACCACGCCCATGAGCGGCTCGTGGTCATGGATCAGGGCAATGTTGACCGTGAATTCACCCGTACGCTTGACGAACTCGCGGGTCCCGTCGAGGGGGTCGATCAGCCAGTAGGTCCGCCACTGCTTGCGCCGTTCGAACGGTACGTCCTGCCCCTCCTCGGACAACACGGGCCACTCCGGCGCGATCTCGCGCAGGCCCTGGGCAATCACGCGATGCGCGGCCAGGTCGGCCTCGGTCAGTGGGGAGCGATCATCCTTTTCGGTGACCGCGAAGCGGGTCTCGTAGATCTCGAGAATGGCTCGGCCGGCATCCTCGGCCAGACCACCCACTTCCTGCATCAGGGCGGTCAGAGCCGCGTCCCTGGGCGGTTCGTTCATCGGGGCATCCTTGTGGTTCTACTGGTACGGGATGCGCGTACCTTGGCAGAACCCGGGTCAGGCGTCGAGAAAATCGCGCACCATGTAGAGCGCCGCGATGGAACGGGCCTCGGTACAATCCTCGCGGGTGACCAGCTCGCCCAGCCGGTCAAGCGACCAGGGGACCACCTCGATGTCCTCCGGCTCGTCACCCTCCTCGCGCTGTGGGTAGAGATCCTGCGCCACGATCAGATGAGTCTCGTGCGACATGTAGCCGGGCGCGACGGTCAGCGCACCCAGGTGGGTCAGGCGGTGACCGCCATACCCGACCTCCTCCATGATCTCGCGGTTTGCCGCCACCAGGATATCCTCGCGCGCCTCGATGCGGCCCTTGGGCAGGCCCAGTTCGTAGCGGTGGGTACCGGCCGCGTACTCGCGGATCAGCAGCACGGTGCGATCCGGCTGCACCGGGGCGACGATGACTGCGCCGTTGCCACGGCTGATCAGGCGCTCGTAACAGGTGCGCGCCCCGTTGCTGAACTCGAGGTCCAGTTCCTCGACCTCGAACAGCCGACTGCGGGCCACCGTGCGGCGGCCCTGGACATCCGGTTTGTCTCGACTCATAGACGTTTTATTCGGCGTTGCGCAGCCGTACCTGGGTTCTCAGTTCGCCCTCGAACAGGGTGTCGAGGATGATGCCATGGTCGGACTCGACGACGTCGAAGCCTTCCTGTGCCTCGGGGTGGGTCTCCTGCAGACGCAGGTCCAGATCGCCCCAGTTTACGGCCATGGTCACGCGCATGGGGAAATAGCCATCCAGGAAACGCCGCACGAACGGACCGTTCTCCATCTTGTAGACACCCTCCCCCTCGTGTTCGATCACGCGCATGCGCGCCGTGATGCAGACCTCGGAGTCCTGCTCGAGCCCGCGCAGATCGACGCGATCGCCCAGCGCCTCGGCGTGCGCAATGTTGGTCGTGGATTCGACCTGAAGCTCGTCGATTCGCTCTTCGTTGTAAACCAGCACCATGCGCCGGATCGGCGCGATATCGCTGTGACACTGGCGTAGATCCACCCAGCCGTCCTCCAGCGAAGACGAGCTCAGCGTGATCTGATTCTGGTGGTGATGAGGAACCTGCTCCGGCTCCTCGGTCAGAAACTTGATCTCCGGGCTGGTGGTCTGGGTCTGGTCCGGCGATACAGTCTCGCCCCACAGGCTGTCATCCTCGAACGGGTCGTAATCGGGGTCGTCCGGGTCCATCGCCTGCACGGAAAACGGCAGCAGCGCCAGGGAGACCAGCGCCAGAAACAGCGGGCCAGGGGCCAAACGGGATTCAGGTACCATGGCAGCCATCGCAATCACCCTCTTTGAGGTTCCGTTCGCTGTGGACCCCAATAACCCCGAAAAAAATCCGAATCCTCAGGAATCATCGGTGCATGTCGACTGGTCGGGCATCGATACCGTGCTGTTCGACATGGACGGTACACTGCTGGACCTGCACTTTGACAACCGCTTCTGGCGCGAGCTGATCCCCGCCGAGTACATCCGCTGCCAGCCGGACGACCCGGAATGCGCCCGCCGACGCCTGGAAGACGAGATGCAGCGCGTGCGCGGCAAGCTCGAATGGTACTGCGTGGACCACTGGACCCGCTTCACCGGCCTCGATGTGCTGGGGCTGAAGCGCGAGCTGGCCCACCACGTCGCAATCAAGCCGCACGCCGAGGCCCTGCTGGACGCCCTGCATCGCTCCGGCCGCCGACGCGTGCTGGTGACCAACGCCCACCCGAAGGTCTACAACTTCAAGCATCAGCTCACGCGGATCGGGGACCACCTGGACACGATCGTCTCTGCCCACGACCTCGAGTGCGCGAAGGAAGACACCGATTTCTGGGAGCGGCTGCAGCGCATCACCCCCTACGATCCGGCACGCACGCTGCTGGTCGACGACAACCTGCTGGCCCTGGCCAGCGCAGCCCGGCAGGGCCTGACGGAACTGCGCGGCATGCGCTACCCGGACGAGCGCGGGGAGCCGATGGACTCGCGGGAGTTTCTGTTGCTGGAGTCGCTGGCCGACCTGCTGCCCGGACTGCCGGGCCGGGCACCACCCGCTACTTGACCGGAGTCGGCAGGTTGCGGATCAGGTCCAGCCGGATCTGAACGTCACGCCCCTCGCACTCGCCGTCCAGCCAGTGATATCCGTCCGCCTCGCGCACCTCGCGCGGGGTCACCTTGCCCCGCTAGGGAAACACTGATCAATGCGCACACTCGCGTTGGCACCCCAGGTTTTCCGAGACAAGGCGCGGTGCGCAGCCGGTAGTGGTTCTACCGGCAAGGGCCGCAACGCAGGATCGGGGAACCTGGGGTGCCAACCCCGAAGGGGCTCGGCCGCTTTTGCGCGCGCACGGCGTTGCGGCTCCTTTGTGCAGAGTGACTGCACGGCAGTCACCGCGCCTTGTTCGCACGCAAAAGCGACTCGAGCGCGAGTGTGCACATTGATCAGTGTTTCCCTCGGCCTGACTGGAATCGGGCTCGGCCCAGTTCAGCTGCAGGGTCTCGCCTGTGAGAATGGCGATCTCCAGGCGTTCGATCACATGTTTGGGAAGGACGGACTCGGTCATCGGGGTGGTTCGCGGTAGTCGGTGGGATCCGGCACGCCCGCCGAGGCAAAGGCCGCGCGGCGCGCCTGGCACTGCGGGCAGCGCCCGCAGTGGAGCGATTGTGCCAGAAGGCAGCTCCACGTGCGGGACCAGTCGATCCCCAGCGGATCGGTGGTGTAGATGATATCGGCCTTGGACTGCGCGATCAGCGGGGCCTCGATCACCAGCCCCGGTACCAGCTCGTCCGCCAGCGCCGCGAGGTGCCCGATAAAGGATGGGTGCGAGCCCGGGCCATGCCCCTGGTCCTCGCGATTGAGGGCCAGCAGGATACGCGCCGCCCCCTGGTGCTCGGCAAGGTTGATCGCCAGCGCCAGCACCAGCAGGTTGCGCTGCGGGAGCGGCACATGCGCGACCCACTCCGAACGTTTGGCAAACGCCTGGCGCAGCGCGCGCAGGTCCATCTCGACGGGGTCGACCCCATAGTCCGCGCCCAGGGCGCGGATCGCAGCCCGCTCGCGTTCGGCATTGCGCTGGCCATAGTCCACCCACATGGCGCGCAGCGGTCGGGCCTGCGCATGCCGCTGCGCCAGCAGGGCGCTGCTCTCGATACCCCCGGACAGCAGGAGCAGATCGGGGGGCGATTCACCCGTGTACTTGTCCGTGGCGTGCATTCGGGCACCATACGCAAAGCACACGCCCGCAGAAAGGAACCCTGATGATCGACGAGCTGCGCCGCCACTGGCAGCGCCTGATGCGCACGGATCTGAGCGACACCGAATCCGGCGACAATGAACACCGCCTGCAACGTGCGGCAGCCGCGCTGATCATGGAGGTCTGCCGCGCCGACTTCGAACTGCACGAGGTCGAGCTCGACTCCGTGCGCGCCAGCCTGGTCGAGCTGTTCGAACTGGATGCGGACACCGCTGACGGCCTGCTCGAAATCGCGCGGGAAAAGAGCGACGAGCTGGTATCCATCCACCCGATGGTGCGCGAGGTCAACGCAGCCTTCGATGCCGACCAGAAGGCAGACATCATGCGCGCACTGTGGCGCGCCGCCTGGGCTAACCAGGACCTGCACAAGCGCCAGGAGGCCGTAATCCGGCACCTGGCCGACCTCCTGTATGTCCCGCACTCGACATTCATCCGCACCAAGCACGAGGTCCTGGGCGATGCCGCCGATCCGGACTGACAGGGAGTGGCGCTGATGGGCGACCCGGGCACGCTGCTCGCGGCCCTCGCAGTGGGCATCCTGGGAGGTGTTCACTGCCTCGGGATGTGCGGCGGCATCGTGGGCGCGATCTCGCTCGGACACGGCCGCCGGGGCCCGGGGTTCGACCTGCTCCTGGCCTACAACCTCGGGCGCATGGCCAGCTATGTGATCGCCGGGGCCCTCGCCGGCTGGCTGGGTGCCACCCTGCTGGGCGGCCTGCCGGCCGGGCAGGCGATCCTGCAGGGGTTTGCCGCGGCCTTCCTGATCCTGCTGGGGCTGTACATCGGTGGCTGGTGGCCGGTACTGGCACGTCTGGAGCAGGCCGGCGGCGTGGTGTGGCGTCGTATCGAGCCGCTGGGTCGGCGGTTGTTGCCAGTGCGCAATGCCGGTCAGGCCCTGCTGGTGGGCGGGCTTTGGGGCTGGCTGCCCTGCGGCCTGGTCTACAGCGTGCTGGCCTGGTCGCTCGGCGCCGGCGGGGCCACCGAGGGCGCGCTGCTGATGGCGGCCTTTGCCCTGGGCACGTTGCCGAACCTGCTACTGATGGGGGTCTTCGCGGCGCGTATGGCTGCGTTTGTGCAACAACGCTGGGTTCGCGCCCTGGCGGGAGCCGCGATCCTGCTTTACGGCGGCTGGATGCTGCTACGGCTGGCAATGTAACCCCCGCCTCCCGGCGGGGGATATCAATGGCTCAGTCGGCGAAGAACTCGCGACTGAAGCTGATGGGCAGGGTCCGCTCGCTGCCTTCCGGCGTTACCTCGAGTGCGAACTCGAGGGTCTCGCCGCGGCGAACGGTCACCTCGGAAAGCTGATAGATGGCATCGCCATCCTGGATCTCCCGAAAGCGCAGGTTGCGCATCTGGTCGTTCATGTTGGTCGCGGTACCGCTGAGATTCGCGGAGACGGCCTTGAGCCCGTCGTCGGTGCGTTCCATCACGGTGACGTTGAGCATTGCGCGGTTGGAACTGCGGCGCACGTCGTAGGCCTGGGCGACCTCGGGGGAGAGGAAGGTGGTGTTGATGACGTTGTAGTACACCACGTAGTTATCGAATTCCGCCTCGTTGGCGGACGCGATCGAGCTGCCGAGGACAACCGCCGCCAAGGCGACGATGAAGCCGGTGATGACCCGATGCACTCTTACCATGGCTGACTCCTCTGCCGTTACGGGAATGCAGAGGCGGTGCCGCCGGCTTGGCTGACACCATCCCCTGTCTTCGAGTCTAGCGCCTTTTTGTGCGGATGAAACCGCCAAAAAAGGAGGGTTTCGGGGTCCGAATGATCTCGATCAAAAAGAGCGCACCAGAATCAGCAAGATGTACAAACCGACCAGCGCAACCATCGGGGAAAAATCGATCGCCCCGGCCTGCGGCAGCGTCCGACGCAGGGGACCGAGGATAGGCCGATTGACGTCGCCGACCAGACGCAGGATGGGATTGTGCCCCCCACCACCGCCTCCGGCCTGAATCCAGCTCATCACGACCTCGACGATCAGGGCGATGATGAACACCCAGATGACGGTGGTCAGCACCTCGCGAATGGCGACGTAGAAGATCACGCCGAGCCCCACATCCGCCCCGAGGATCGCGGCGCGCAGCCAGAGTTCGACACACTTGAGCACGATGATCAGCACGATCGCGGCCAGATCGACCCGCCCGACCGAGGGGATCACCCGTCGCAGGATACGTAGCGGCGGGTCGGTCAGCATCACGATCGTCTGCGAGATCGGGTTGTGGTATTCCGCCCGCACCAGCCCGAAGATCGTGCGCAAGATCAACAGGATAATGTAGATCCCGAAGACGACGCTGATCAGGAAGATGGCAATCTCTTGTCCGGGTCCGGCGGCGTTCATGCGGGCTCCTTGCTGCAGTTCAACGGAAAGTGCGCGTCATTCTCCGGCATGCCCGACGGGATGCCAAGAAGACGCCGACCAGTTCAGGCGCCTCAGGTCCGATCCAGGGTGTCGCGCACCTGGGTCGCGATCTCCTCGATCGACAGCTCGGTGACATCCAGGTGGGGGATGGTCCAGGTCTCGAGAAACTCCTGGATCGCGGCACATTCCGCGCGGCACTGAGCAAGGCTTGCGTACTGGCTGCCGGGGCGGCGGCCCTCGCGGATCTGGGACAGGCGCTGGGGGGTGATGGTCAGCCCGACCATGCGCCCGCCGAGACCGCGCAGGCTGCGCGGCATGTGCGGAGTATCATCCCGGCCCAGGTCCTCCGGCACCAGCGGGTAGTTGGCCGCGAACAGGCCGTAGTTCATCGCCAGGTAGAGACTCGTGGGTGTCTTGCCCGAACGCGAGGCGCCCAGCAGCACCACGTCGGCGACGGAAAGATCCTGAGTGGACAATCCGTCGTCGTGCGACAGCGTGTAGTTCAGGGCCTCGATGCGACGGTCGTAGCGGGTCACGTCCCCCATGCCGTGGGCCCGCCCGGACACCGACTGGGCCGTGACCCCGAGCACCTCCTCCAGCCGCCCGACCTGCTCCCCGAATACGTCGATCACCGGGACGGGGCTGTGGCGCAATTCGTGGCGCAGGTCGGCATTGGCCAGGGTGGCCACAACCACCGCCGGTTGCGGCCCGGCCTCGATCCGCGCGAACACGCTGGACAGCCGACCCGGGGTCTGCACGAACGGCAGTCGATGCCAGGCCGGATCCAGGTCCGGGAACTGGGTGAACAGCGAACGCGCCAGCGTCTCCGCTGTGATCCCGGTCCCGTCGGACACCAGATACACCTGCGGGCACCGCGGATCGGCCATGTCCTATCCCCTTACCTTTGCCAGTTGCTCCCAGGTGGAGAGTAGTGCATCCGGGTTCAACGACAAGGAATCAATGCCCTCGTCCATCAGCCACGTGGCCATTTCGGGGTAGTCCGACGGGGCCTGTCCGCAGATCCCGACGTACTTGTCGGCATCCTTCGCGGCACGGATTGCCATGGTCAGCAACGCCTTCACCGCATCGTCGCGCTCGTCGAAGGAATCCGCCACCAGGCCGGAGTCGCGGTCGACCCCGAGCGTGAGCTGGGTCAGGTCGTTGGAGCCGATCGAGAAGCCGTCGAAGTGCTCCAGGAAGCGCGCCGCCAGCAGGGCGTTCGACGGAATCTCGCACATCATCACGATCTTCAGGCCGTTCTCGCCGCGGCGCAGACCTTCCTCGCCGAGCACGCGGATCACGTCCTCGGCCTCGGTCAGCGTGCGCACGAACGGGACCATGATCTGCACGTTCTCTAGCCCCATCTCATCGCGTACGCGGCGCAGGGCGTCGCACTCCATCGCGAAGGCGGGGCGGAAGGTGTCGGAGCGATAGCGCGAGGCACCGCGGAACCCGAGCATCGGGTTCTCCTCCTCCGGCTCGTAGCCCGCGCCCCCGATCAAATGGGCATATTCGTTGGACTTGAAGTCCGACAGGCGCACGATCACGGGCTCCGGTGCGAAGGCCGCGGCCAGCGTGGCAATGCCCTCGGACAGCTTGCGCACGAAGAACTCGCGCGGGCCATCATCGAACCCGCGCAGGCGCTCGGCGATGCGCTCCTGCACATCGGCATCCAGCCGCTCCGGGTCCTCGGCGTAGTCCAGCAGCGCCAGCGGGTGCACGCCGATAGTCCCATTGATGATGAACTCCAGCCGTGCGAGACCGATCCCGGCATGCGGCAGCTGCGAGAAGGCATAGGCGCGCCCCGGGTTGGCCACGTTCAGCATCAGCTTCACGGGCAGCTCCGGCAGCTCGCCAACATCGGCCTTCTTGACCGAATAGTCGAGCCGCCCGGCATAGACATGGCCATCGTCACCCTCGGCACAGGAGACGGTGGCCTCCATGCCATCGGACAGGGCCTCGGTCGCATTGGCACAGCCGACCACCGCCGGGATGCCCATCTCGCGGGCGATGATCGCCGCATGGCAGGTGCGCCCGCCGCGATTGGTCACGATTGCGGCGGCACGCTTCATCACCGGCTCCCAGTCGGGGTCGGTCATGTCCGCCACCAGGATGTCGCCCTCCTCCATGGTGTGCATGGAATCCGGGGAATCCAGCACGCGCACGACCCCGGCACCGACCTTCGAGCCGATTGCCCTTCCGGTGACCAGCGGTTTTTCGTTGTGCGCGGCCAGCTCGTAGCGCTCGCCCGCACCGAGCTCGACGCGGCTCTCCACCGTCTCCGGGCGCGCCTGCACGATAAACAGCTCGCCGGTCTCGCCGTCCTGGGCCCATTCGATATCCATGGGCCGGCCATAGTGCTGCTCGATCGCGACCGCAAAGCGCCCCAGCTGCTCGGCATCGGCATCATTGAGGCAGAAGCGCTCGCGCAGATCCCGCGGCGTGTCTTCGGTGCGCGTGCCACCCTCGTCCAGGACCATGCGGATAGCCTTGGTGCCTAGGGTGCGACCGATGATCGCGCGCTTGCCCGCCGCCAGTGCCGGCTTGTAGACCTGATACTCGTCCGGGTTCACCGCGCCCTGCACGACGGTCTCGCCAAGACCCCAGGCGCCAGTGATGAACACCGCGTCGCGGAACCCGCTCTCGGTATCGAGGGTAAAGATCACGCCGCTCGCCCCGACATCGGAGCGCACCATGCGCTGCACCCCGGCGCTGAGGGCGACCTCGTCGTGGGCGAAATTGTTGTGCACGCGGTAGGCGATCGCGCGGTCGTTGTAGAGGCTGGCAAAGCACTCGCGCAGCCGCGCGAGCAGCGCGTCGATCCCGCGCACGTTCAGAAATGTCTCCTGCTGCCCGGCAAACGAGGCCTCGGGCAGGTCCTCGGCGGTGGCCGACGAGCGCACGGCGACAGGCACGTCATCGCCCAGCTTGCCGTAGTGCTCGCGCACCGCCTGTTCCAGCTCGTCCGGCAGGGGCGCCGCCTCGATCCAGCCGCGCACCTCGCGCCCCGCTTCGCGCAGGGCCTCGATGTCGTTGATGTCGAGGCCCGCCAGGCGCTCCTTGATGCGGGCGGCCAGATTCTCGTGTTCCAGATGCGCGCGAAAGGCGTCGGCTGTGGTCGCGAATCCGCCGGGCACGCGCACACCCGCCCGGCCCAATTCGCGGAGAAGTTCGCCCAGGGAGGCATTCTTGCCACCGACCCTGGCCACATCGTCCATACTCAGATCGTCGAGATCGACTACCCAGCGCATTGCGCCTCCCAAGAAGGTTTGTGAACTGTCTAACATGGGGCCGTGACGCCTCTGGGATACACTGGATCCATTTTGACCCCCATAATCGAGGAGGCCCCGTGTCCATACGCCCAACCCTTCCGTCCAGCTTAACGAAAAGCGCTTTCGGGGGAATGCTGCTCGGCCTGGCCCTCGCCCTGGCCCCGGCACACGCGAAGGAAGACCCATCGTCTCTGTCCATTCTGGGCACCGTCGAAGATGTCGAAATCGTGGACGAGGGGATCGTGCTGGAGGCGCGCCTGGACACGGGGGCGACATCATCGTCCCTGAACGCACTCAACAAGGAAAAGTTCGAGCGCGACGGCGAGGACTGGATCCGCTTCGATGTCATCGACCCGGATGACGACGACGCCTATATCACCCTGGAACGCCCGGTCGAGCGCATCGTCCGCATCCGCCGCCACAGCGGCGAGAGCCAGGAGCGGCCGGTAATCTCGATGGAGTTCTGCATCGGCGACCAGCGCATCAAGGGCGACACGACCCTCATCGACCGGACTAACCTCACCTATCAGGCCCTCATTGGCCGCGCGCACCTGGCCGGACATATTCTGGTCGACTCTGGGGCCGAACACACGCATCGGCCCGACTGCGGAGACGACGATTCGTGAGACGTTTTCATCTCCCGATCCTGATCGTGCTGTTGAGCACGATCGGGCTCGGGATCTTTGCGTACAAGGTCATCGCCCTGGACATGCCCGTCATGCCCGGGGCATCGGCCGAGACCTGGCAGATTGAAGCACGCGTTCGTTATCAGCCCACCGGGGGTGCGGCCAACGTGCAGTTGCGCATCCCGGATCGCTTGCCCAATTTCGCCATCCTGGATGAAGGCTTCGTCTCGCGCGGCTATGGCCTGAATACGCTGCGCGGCCAGGACGACCGCATCGCCCAATGGACCACCCGGCAGCCGCGCGGAGAACAGGTGCTGTACTACCGGGCGACCCTCTACCGCGACAGCGATGACCGCTCGGACGCTGACTACCCAGGCCCCGTCGGGGCCCCTGAATGGACCGAGCCCTACCGCTCCGCGGCGGATGCGCTGATCGAGGACGTCCGCAGCCGGTCTTCGGATATCCAGACCTTCGCCTCGGTGCTGGTCAATGACCTCGCACACGCCGCACCCGCATCGAATGCCGCGGTATTCGCCGATGACGGCGGCGACCGCGTACAACGCAGTCAGACGCTGATCGAACTCCTGGCTACGGCCCGGATCCCCGCGCGCATGGTCACCACGTTGCACCTGCGCGACGGGCGCCGCGACATACGGCCAGAAACCTGGATCGAGGTCCACAACACGCGGCGCTGGGTGCCCATTCACCCGCTGTCGGGCGAGATCGAATACCCGGACGATGTGGTCGTCTGGGCCCATGGCTCCGCGCCCCTGCTGGAGGTCTCCAACGGACGCGACGCCGAGGTCCGCTTTGCGGTCTCGCGGGGCGTACAGGACGCCCTGACCACCGCCCAGCGATTCGGCGAGACCGTGAACGCGCAGCTGATGGAGTTCTCCACCCTGAATCTCCCGCTGGGAACCCAGAACACCTACCGCGTGCTGCTCATGGTCCCCCTCGGGGCCATGATCATCGTGTTCCTGCGCAATGTGATCGGCGTCCAGACATTCGGGACGTTCATGCCGGTACTGATCGCACTGTCCTTTCGCGAGACACAGCTGCTGGCCGGGATCATCCTGTTCACCCTGATCGTGTCACTCGGCCTGGCTGTACGCTTTTACCTCGAGCACCTGCGATTACTGCTCGTACCGCGACTGGCCGCAGTGGTCAGCGTGGTCATCATGCTGATGCTGGGGATCAGCATCCTCTCGCACCAGCTGGGGTTCGAACGGGCGCTCGCGCTCTCGCTGTTCCCGATGGTCATCCTGGCCATGACCATCGAGCGCATGTCCGTGGTCTGGGAAGAACACGGGCCATCGGACGCGATTACCCAGGGCATCGGCAGCCTGGCCGTGGCCGCGGCCGCCTATGGCCTGATGGCCAATCGCCACCTGGAGCACCTGTTGTTCGTATTCCCCGAACTGCTGCTGGTGCTGCTGGCGATGACCCTGCTGCTCGGGCGCTACACGGGCTACCGCCTGAGCGAGCTGTTCCGTTTCGGCCGCATGCAGGAGGCTATGCAGCCCTCCAAACGCTCGGAGGATCGCTAGCATGGGCTGGCTGCCACGCTTCGTACTCCCGCGGACCTTGCGCGCGCAAGGCATTGTGGGGATGAATGCGCGCAACGCCCGCTTCATCGCGCAGTACAATCACCGACGCTTCTACCCGCGGGTGGACGACAAGCTGGAGACCAAGCGCCTCGCCCTGGATGCCGGCCTTTCGGTGCCCGAACTCTACGGGGTCGTGCGGTCGCATCACGAGATTCGCAAACTCGAGCGTCTGTTGCGCGCCTATCCCGACGGCTTCGTGATCAAGCCGGCGCATGGGGCCGCCGGCGACGGCATCCTGGTCATTACCGGCTGGCGCGGGGACCGGCTGCGGCGCGCCAGCGGCCGCACGATGGAGATGAGCGAGCTGCACGACCACTGCTCCAACATCCTCTCCGGGATGTACAGCCTGGGCGGACGTCCCGACATGGCGATGATCGAACAGCGGGTCCGGTTCTCCTCGGCCTTCGATCAGATCACCTATCGTGGCGTGCCCGACATCCGCACCGTTGTCTACCGGGGGTACCCGGTCATGGCCATGATGCGCCTGCCCACCCAGGACTCCGACGGCAAGGCCAACCTGCACCAGGGTGCAGTCGGCACCGGGATCGACCTGGCTTCCGGCAAGACCATCGGCGGCGTGCAACACAACCGGCCCATCTGGGAACACCCCGACACCGAACACTCGATTGTCGGGCTGGAAATTCCCGGCTGGGGTGACCTGATGCAACTGGCGTCGGGCTGTTACGAACTGAGCAAACTGGGCTATCTGGGCGTGGACGTGGTGATCGACCAGAACCGCGGCCCCCTGATCCTCGAACTCAACGCCCGCCCCGGGCTCGCGATCCAGATCGCCAATGGCGAGGGGCTGGAGAGCCGGTTGCTTGCCGTGGACGCCCACCTGGTCGGGCGCGACGGCACCGAGCCCCCCGAGCAGCGCGCGCGCTGGGCCGGCGAGGTCTTCGCGCGTCACGAAGCGACGGAGGCAACGCCCGCGGATGCCGCCTCGGCCACCCCTGTGACGCAAGACGCGGATTCAACAGGGATCGAGCTGCGCTAGCGAGACTGGCGCCTCTCGACCAACGCCGAGAGGCGCGAGCCACTTTCCGCTATCCTAGGCGCCATGACCTCGACAGCGCATTCCCACAGTCCGGCGGATATCGAGCAGGCCCTGGCGGACGCCGAGCGCGTCTGCACCCGACGCGGGGCCAGACTGACCGAACAGCGCCGCCGCATCCTCGAACAGATCCTGCGCACCGACGGCGTGATCAAGGCCTACGACCTGATCCATGCGTTGTCCTCGGATGACCACAGCATCAAACCGCCAACGGTCTACCGGACCCTGGCCTTCCTGCTGGAACAGGGTCTGATCCACCGCATCGAGAGCCTGAACGGCTTCGTCGCCTGCTCCCACCCGGGCGAACGCCACGAATCCGCGCTGATGATTTGCGACGGCTGTGGCCAGATCACCGAATTCCACACCCCGGACCCGGCCACGCAGGCGCTCGAGGCCGAAGCCACCGCTCAGGGCTTTGCCATCGACTCGCGCATGGTCGAACTGCACGGGCTCTGCGCGGACTGTCGCAACGCCTGACCGATCCGGGATGGCCGAGCCCGCTCACCTTCAGGCCTTTCCACCGGTCCTGAACGCCCACACCCGCGCCGTCGTGCTGGGCAGCTTCCCCGGGGTGGCCTCCCTCCAGGCCCAGGCGTACTACGCGAACCCGCGCAACCAGTTCTGGCCGATCATGGCCGCCATCCTTGGCGAACCCTTCCCCGACCTTGAATACCCCGAGCGCATCCGCCGCCTGCTCGAACACCGCATCGGCCTCTGGGATGTCTACGGCACCTGCCAGCGCGAGGGCAGCCTGGACAGCGCCATCCGTGCCGCCGCACCCAATGACCTCACTCGGCTGACCCGGGAAGCACCGGAACTGCGCCTCGTCCTGCACAACGGCGCGGAGAGCGCTCGCCGCCTGCACGAGACCCGGGCACTCGGCGTCGAGGCCCTGCGCCTGCCATCGACCAGTCCGGCCAACGCGCGCTGGAGCTTCGAGGCCAAGCTCGAAGCCTGGGCCGAAGCCCTGACAAGCGTCGGGATTCCCAGGCACCTGTAGTCCCTCCGGCCTCCGTCGGGGTTGCGCCCTAAAACGTTATCTTATAACGTGAGATCGCCGTGTAACGATATAACAACCTATTCACGCCGAGACCTTCGGCGTGTCTGTACATGTTTGGGAGTCCGTCATGCCGCACAACACGCACCTGCTCCGCCCCGCCCTGGGTGGACTGACCGCCCTGGCACTCGCCGTGCCGACCGCCGCCACCGCCCAGCAGTGGGAGACGCGCGCGGGAGACCGCAACTGGGGGCTGGACATCTCGCTGATCCTGGAAGGGATCTACTACAACGAGATGTCACACGGGATCCGCGAACCAGCTGGATTCGATGACGGCCATGACCATGGGCACGACCACGGCCACGGGCATGACCACGGGTTCGACGACGGCTTCAACCTGGGGCACAACGAACTGGCCTTTGAGGCCAATCTCGGCGACCTGTTCGACGGGTTCCTGATGCTCGGGTTCGACGAGGACCACGTCGAGGTCGAAGAGGCCTACCTGACCACCCGCGCCCTGCCGGGCGGCTTCCAGGTCAAGGCGGGCAAATTCCTGTCGGACATCGGCTACATCAACAGCCGCCATGGCCATGACTGGGACTTCGTCGACCGCCCGCTGGTCAACGAATACCTGTTCGGCGACCACGGCCTGCAGGAAACCGGCGTCCAGGCCACCTGGCTCGCGCCGACGGAGACCTATACCAAACTCGGGGTGGAGCTCCTCCAGGGCGACAACAGCTTCATCCCCTATCAGGGCTCGGGCGGCTCGCACACCACCAACGACGGCGACGAGATTCGTTCCTCGTTCTCCAGTGTATCGGGTCCGCGTCTGATCACTGCCTTCGCCAAGTTCGGGCCCGACCTGGGGCCGGATCACGCCATGCAGTTCGGCATCTCCGGTGGCTACGCCCGCACCTGGCAGGAAGAGACCGAACACGGTTCGGGCCTGGAGGAGTGGGATGGCGATGCCTGGTTCGCAGGGCTGGACGCCGTCTACAAGTACAGCTCGGGCAGCGCCTACGGCCACGGCGACTGGCGGCTGCAGGGCGAATACTTCTATCGCGAGATCGACGTCGACTACCAGCGTCGCGAAGACCAGACCACCATCGCCGGCAACGCCCAGGGTAGCGGCAAGGCGCGCCAGGATGGTCTCTATATCCAGGGGGTGTACGGCTTTGCCCCACGCTGGGAGGCCGGCCTGCGTTCCGAGGCCCTGGGCCTGACCAATCGCGGCCTGCCCACGAACGAAGGCAGCGAGCGCAACTTTGCGGAACCCTCGTTCGGTACCAGCTATCGCCACTCCGCCCAGGTGACCTTCCGCCCGGTGGAGCCGGTATTCCTGCGCGCGCAGCTGTCGCAGAACGACTTCGTCGACGAGGACGGTGATCGCGACCGCGGGCTGGAATTCATGCTGCAGCTGAACGTAGCCCTCGGCGCGCACGGCGCCCACCGCTTCTGATCAGTATTGCCTTGCTCAAGGTCGGCAGGACCGCTGAAGCCCTGCCGGCCCCATCCGTACGCCGATATTACCAGGAGTCCCGCATGCCCTTTAGCAAGACTCGCACCCGTATCACCCGGACGCTCGCCGCCGTTGCCTCGGTGGCGGCACTTGCCCTCATCCTGCTACCCGCGCAGGCGGCCGCCGGACTGAACATCGTGGCCACCACCTCCAGCCTAGGAGCCCTGGCCCGCGAGATCGGTGGTGACGAGGCCGAGGTCCGTGTGCTCGCGCCGCCGGACCGCGATGCACATTACCTTGACGCCCGCCCCAGCTTCATGGCCGCCCTGCGCCGGGCCGACATGCTGCTGGAGATCGGGGCCGGCCTCGAGGAAGGCTGGCTGCCCGCCGCCCAGCGCGGCGCCAACAACCGCGCAATCAACTCGGGGCAGCCGGGCCACTTCCGCGCGGCCGACAAGGTCGAACTGCGCCGTTCCATCACCATGGACGGGCCGAACATGGGCCACGTGCACGAGGAGGGCAATCCGCATTTCAATGCCGACCCCCTGCGCATGGCCGAGATCGGGCTCGCGCTGGCCGAGCGCATGAGCGAGCTGCACCCGGATCACGCCGAAGCGTTCATGCAGCGCGCAGAGGCAGCCGCCGACCGCCTGCGCGAACACGCCGATAAGCTGGCCGAGCGTGTGGAGCCAGACCAGCGCATCGTGGTCTACCACGAGGACCTCGACTATCTGGAAGAGTGGCTGCCGGTCGAAATCGTCGGCTATCTGGAACCGGCGCCGGGGATTCCGCCCACCGCGCGCCATCTGCGCAGTCTCGTGGATGATCTCGAAGGCACCGAGGGCACTGTCCTGTACGCCGAGTTCCAGCCACCTCGCGGCGCCGAATTCCTGGAACGGAACCTGGGCTGGCCGACGCACGCCGTACCGCTGGATCCGCCGGCGGACTCCGGCCTCGATGGCTACCTCGAACTGATGAGCACCTGGGCGCAGGCCCTGCCCCAGCGCTGAAGACAGCAGAAGCCGCTGTCACGACGGACCCGGAAAGCCGCTTTCCGGGTCCGTTATCATTGGCCACCGCCCCATTCTCACGAACCTGCATGCCACCCGAGCCAGTCCCGCCCATCCTGCATACCCAGTCGGCCCTCCTGGGGTTCGACCGTCCGGTAATCGGGCCTTTGTCCCTGGAGATCCCGGCAGGTGCCCGCTGGGCCCTGACCGGACCCAACGGGGTGGGCAAATCGCTACTGCTGAAAGCCATCACCGGACAGGCCCGCGTTCACGGCGGGCGTTTTGAACTCGCCCCGCGTACGCACCCCAGCCTGCTGGCTCAGGACCACGCCCGCCCGCAGCCCTGGCCCCTGTCCGGGCACGACTGGCTTCGCGCGATGGGGGCCAGCGTGCCCGAACATGAGGGCGTTCGGGCCCTGCTGGATCGGCGGCTGGACCGCCTGAGCGGCGGCCAGTGGCAACTCCTGCGTCTGGCCGCCGTGCTGACCAGCCGAGGCGAAGACTCGTCGGCGCAGCGGTTGATCCTGCTGGATGAACCCGCCAACCATCTGGATGCCGAGGTCCGTGCCGACGCGGTGGAACTGATCAAGGCGGTCCCGGCCGAGACGACCCTGCTGATCACCAGCCACGACGATGACTTCCTGCAGGCGCTCGGCCTGGAGAAACACCCACTTGCGGAGTACCTGGATGCCGGGTGACCTGCTGCTGACACCCTTCATTGCCGGCGTGCTCGTCACCATGGTGCTGGCGCTCGCCGGGGCCGGTCTGTTCCTGCGCGGCTCGGTCTGGCAGGCGCTGGCCCTGGGGCAATGGGCGGCCGTGGGCGGGGTACTCGCCTCGGTCTTGCACTGGCCGGTGCTGCCCGTGGCGCTGCTGCTGGGTGGCGGGATCATGGTGCTGCTGCAGCGCAGCCGGGATCGGGAACGCCTGCCGCTGGCCGTTTTCCTGGCCGGCCTGGCGGCGGTCACGCTACTGGCCGCCAACTTTGCTCAGGCCAGCCTGGCGGCCGCTGCCTGGGCTGAAGGCCAGCTTTACTTTGCCGGTCCCAACGAGCTCTGGGCAGCGATCGGTCTGGGCCTACTGACCGTCCTGATGGTCCCGGTGCTGCTCCGCGTCTGGCTGCATGCCCAGATCGCACCGGATGTGCCGGCGGCCAGCAGGCCGGCGGTCTGGCAGCATCTCGGCGAAATCGTCTGGCTGGTCGCCGCTATCGTGCTGGGGAGTATGGTCCTGGGGCTTCCTGCTGCCCTGGCCACCCTGCTACTGCCGGCCTGGGGTGCGGCCTGGCTGGCACGCAACCTCACCGGGCTCGTGCTCTGGACGCAGGGCATCGCACTGACCGGTTTCCTGGTCGCCTGGACCATCAGCCTGCCGCTGGATCAGCCCTTCGCACCGGTGCTGGTCCTGGTCAACGTCATGCTCGCGCTCGGCGCCCGCCTCGCCGCCATGCTGCGCTGACCCGACCCGACGCGTTCCACCCCACCGCAAGCAACGACTGACGCCATGACATCCAACACCGCCCACTCGTCATCCACCAGTGCGAATGGCACTTCGCCGATTTTCCAGGCCATCGAGAAGGCGCAGGGCGACCAGCCCTGGGGCAGCTTTCTTGATGCCGGGACGGGTCGCAAGTCCATCGAGTGGATCAGCCGCCTGGACACCGAGCGCTGGACGGCGGTAACGGCCTCCCAGGAAATGGCGCGCACGACCCGCAAGGCGGCGGGCGCGGCGCGGCGCCGGCAGGACCGCATCCTGGTCGGCAACTGGATGTCGGATCAGCTTCTGTTCGGTGAACGCTTTGACACGGTGCTGCTGGACTACTTTATCGGGGCCATCGAAGGTTTCGCGCCCTACTGGCAGGACCGCGCCCTGCACCGGTTGCGGCCCCACGTGGGCGACCGACTGTATCTGGTGGGCGTCGAACCCTACGTATTGGTGGAACCGAAAGATGAAGCCGGCGCGCTCGTGAGGGAGATCGGACGCCTGCGTGACGCCTGCCTGTTGATTGCGGGCAACCGGCCCTATCGCGAATACCCATCATCCTGGGTCATGCGCCAGCTTGGAATCGCGGGATTCCGGGTTCTGGATGTCCGCTATTTCCCAATCCACTATCGCGAACGGTTCGTCAACGGCCAGCTCGACCTGTGCCTGCGGCAACTGCCGCATCTCAGCGATGAGGGTCTGGCCAAGGCCATGCACCACCAGATCGAGGCCCTGCGTGAACACGCCCTGCCTTTGGCCCGCAGCCGGGAGGGGCTGAAACACGGCTCAGACTACCTGATCGTGGCCGAACCGATGGCCGACCGGCATCGCGGCCTGCACGACCCGCCGCAGCCTCATCAGACCCTCCCGAACCCGGAGTAGCCTCAAGCCGATACCGGTTCACCAAACGGCACACAGCATTACTGACCGAGCATGTTGACACCAATACACATTTGCGTATGATTCTCATTTAGATGCGCAGCCCGGACAGCTGTGTGTCGCCAAGACGAAAGGCGGCTTTCTGCCTTTGGTCTCTCCAACCTCCGTAAGCGTTGCCGCCGGATGAGCAATCCGGCGGCTTTTTTATGCATTGTCACTACCGCCAGGCGTGCCAGTACGCAACGGGCCGATGTCTTCAGCGATGGCCGGTCGCCCTTCGTTCTACACGGGCGACCGCGTCATGCGAATGCAGACTCTCGCGATGGCGAACGTGGATGCGATAGCCGCGGGCGGAGTACTCCGGGCGCAGGGTGCTGTCCAGGCGCCGTACGGCGTCTTCGCAGAACATCAGGTTACGGCCGTTGGCGAGCGCGAAGGCCTTCTCGTCGACACGCTTCACCGCCGTTTGCAGGGCTGTGCCCAGCGTCTGTTCCACACCATCGATCAGATCGGGCAGGGGCAGCGTCGATATCAGCGGATCCAGACCGACCGTAACGGTTGCCTCGCTGCGCTGGCTGTGGGGGGTCGCGACAATCCCCTCGGCCCGGCCCAGCCATTCGCGCACGGTTGCCGCATCCACGGCCGAGCGTGTGAAGTCGCGGTCGAACTGCTCCTGGATCGCCTGCCGCGCCAGGGCGGCGGAGCACGGACAGGTGGAGGAATAGCCCACCTGAACCTCCAGCTCCAGGGACACCGCCCCGGACTCGCTGCGTGCAGCGATCCGGAACGGGTAGCGCTTCCAGCCCGCAGCCGCACTGACCAGGGCCGGCCGTTCCAGCGGCAGCTCACCGGCAAGCCGGACCTCGGCCACGCTGGACAGGCCATCGTGCGAAGCCAGAAAGGCCTCGAGCACACCACACAGCCGCGCGACATCCAGCTCGCAGGACTCCAGCTGCCGCAGGGCCCCGTACAGCCGCGACATATGGATGCCGCGCGCGCCCGGGTCGTCGAGGCTCACCCCCGCGCTGGCCCGGGCGGTCACCGGCTGGCCGGTCAGATACAGCGGAAGGGTGATGTCTTCCATACCAACCCAGTCGAGCGCGGAGCCGTGCGTAGCGGCCGAAGCGGCAATATCCGGTAGCGGATCGGTCGCGGAGGTTTCCGTATCCGGCGAGGCCGGAGACACACAGGTAGAGGACATAAGACACCTTTTTGCAAGCGGGTCGACCCCATCACAGGCCGGTGACCGACCCGTGTTGTCGGGGCTCAATCGAAACGTTATGGTATAACATCCTGATCGCAACCGACGGAACCCCATGACCCGCGACGAACTGCTGGCCATGCCTGCCGAGGAATACATGAACGAGGCCCAGCTCGGGTACTTCCGCGAGCGACTCCTCGAAATGCGCAACGAGATCCTGGACGACATCGAGGGCGCCCGAGATGGGCTCCTCGACAACGAGCGCACCCCGGACGAACTGGACCGCGCTGCAATGGAGGAGTCCCGGCTCCTCTCCATGCGGGTACAGGAACGCGAGGGACGCCTGCTGCGAAAGATCGACCAGGCCCTGGATCGTATTCAGACCGGCGAGTACGGCTACTGCGAAGTGAGCGGTGAACCCATCGGCCTGCCCCGCCTGCTGGCGCGTCCCACGGCCAGCCTCTGCATCGAAGTCAAGGAACGCCAGGAAAAGACCGAGCACGTAATCGTTCGCTGAGGCCGCATCCCCATTCGACTCGGGCGCACTCCAGCGGCCCGAGCATTCCCCCTGGAGGTAGCAATGAAACGTCTTCCCGTCACCGTCCTGTCCGGCTTTCTCGGCGCCGGCAAGACCACGCTGCTGAACAACATCCTGCACAACCAGTCGGGGTTGCGCGTCGCGGTCATCGTCAACGACATGAGCGAGATCAACATCGACAGCGCCCTGGTGCTCGGCGGCCAGGATGCCGTCACCCGCACCGATGCCCGCATGGTCGAGATGACCAACGGCTGCATCTGCTGCACGCTGCGGGACGACCTGCTGGTGGAGGTGCGCCGCCTCGCCGAATCCGGGCAGTACGACTACCTGGTCATCGAATCCACCGGCATTTCGGAGCCCATGCCCGTTGCCGCCACCTTCGCCTTCCGCGACGAGAACGGGCAGTCCCTGGATGATGTGGCCCGCCTCGACACCATGGTGACCGTCGTCGATGCCGGCGCCCTGCTGAAGGACTATGCCTCCACCGACTATCTCGGGGATCGTGGTGAATCACTGGGCGAGGAGGACGAGCGCACCGTCGTTGACCTCCTGGTGGATCAAATGGAGTTTGCGGATGTCATCGTCGTCAACAAGGTGGACCGCGCGACGCCCGATGAACTCGCGACCGTCCGCGGCGTGGTCCGCGGCCTGAACCGCGAAGCGCATGTGATCGAGGCTACCCATGGCAACGTTCCCCTCGAATTTCTGCTGGGGACCGGTCGCTTCGACTTCGACCGCGCATCGCAGGCCGCTGGCTGGGCGCAGGAGATGATGGGCGGCCACACGCCGGAAACCGAGGAATACGGGATCTCCAGCATCGTGTACCGGGTGAATCGGCCGTTCCATCCGGCCCGTTTCTTCGCCCTGCTGCACCAGGAATGGCCCGGCGTGATTCGCAGCAAGGGCTGGTTCTGGCTGGCCTCGCGCCCGGACTGGGCCGGCACACTGTCACAGGCCGGCGGCGCGCTGACGCATCACGCCGCCGGCTTCTGGTGGGCCGCTGTACCGCCGGAGAAACGCCCCACTGACGAGGACTGGTGGGACACTGCCATCGCGCCGGTGTGGGACGAACGTTTCGGCGATCGCCGCCAGGAGATCGTACTCATCGGTATCAACATGGACGCGGACGCCATGCGCCAGCGTCTCGATGCCTGCCTGCTCACCGACGACGAAATGGCGGCGGGCCCGCAGCAATGGCAGCACTTCGAGGACCCGTTCCCGGTCTGGCGTCTTGCGGATGAAGCCGATAACGCGACATCACCCGAAGAGTCCCGGACCGGAGAGGTGTCATCCGCATGAGTCCGAAAAACCAATCCGCACATCGCCCCGGGCCCTCCAGTCGTCATCGCTTCGTCGACCAGTCCAGGGAGCTCCTGGGCATCCACCGTGAAGAGGTCAATGCACTGATCTGGAGACGACCACTGGACCCGGCCCTGTCGACTCAGTCGGAAGCCCTGGCCAGTACCGAGCCGGGTATGCTGCTGGATACCCGCTGCCGTCCCGACCAGGTACGGCTCCGGCTCCTGGAAGCCACCGGACAGCCCCCGTTCCAGGTCCATCTGCTGGGCCGGGACATTGAGCATCTCGCCCGTGCATTCGCCATCGTTGCGAGCGTGGTCAGCATCAGGATTCAGCTTGAAGTCCTCGATCATCAGCCCTGCCGTCTGTTCCATGTGGACAACAATGTCCTTCGCATGTTGTGCACCTATTTCGGGCCCGGGACCGAGTACGCGGACGAGCGACACCTGAACCGCGAACGACTGCAACAGAACGACAACGAGGGCGTGCTAGGCGGGCGCCCCCCGTTAACCACCGAAGCCGGACAGGCCATCCTGATGAAGGGCAAACGCTACGCGTCGGAAAATGGGCGCGGCGCGGTGCATCGATCGCCACCCGTTCCCGCGGGTCAGCGCCGCCTCGCGCTCCGTCTGGACTATCCATAGTGTTTGTCTCCGGTATCGCGCGGGACCTGCCCCACTGAAAGCGGCAAGCGGTAACCTCCCGGGCGCGAGGGACCCGAGCCGCAGCATCTCCTCCCTTGGCAGCCCAAGAGGCGGATCTGAACTTTTCACAAAAACCCGGAAAGCCACTTGACCCCTGCGTCGTCTTTCGTCAACCTTCAATTGCGAACGCTTCTCATTTAATTCAGGAGGTCTCGAATGTTCACCCTGGATGCCTGGCTGGAACGCACCCACCCTTCGCTGCGGATCGTCGACAGCGCCTCACGCCGCGTCATCGCCCAGTGGCAGGGAGACGATCTGCACCACCTGTTCGAATCCGGCACGATCGCGCCGGAAGAATGCTGCGGACCACGCTCCCGGGAATCCGAACATGAAACGATTCGCGAGCTCATGCTGGAAGCATGTCTGGAAGGGCTTACCGTCTGCCGGCGCAATCGGCCGCGCATCTCACAGTGCGCAGCTTCGGCGACGTCTCAGTGCCCGCTCGAACAGCTCGCGACCAGTGAAGCACCACACCAACCCGACGGCCGGCCCCGAAACCTCCAGCTGATTGGCTCGACCCGAAGCGTTCCGGTCCGCCACAAGACCCATGATGTTGCGCAACGACCATCGTTGCGCTTAGCGTTCCGGAAATGCCCTTCCCCCTACTGACCCGGTGAACCGCGCCGAACGCATCTTTCATCTGCACCGTCTGCTGCAGGCGCGGCGCCCCCCGTCGCTGGCGGACCTGATGGAGCGGCTCGAGGTCTCGCGCGCCACCATCAAGCGCGACATCGAGTACATGCGCGATTTCATGCAGGCGCCGATCGAATACGACCCACAGGCCAACGGCTACCGATATGGGCAGGACGCCCCGGCCTTCGAGCTGCCCGGGCTGTGGTTCAACGAGTCCGAACTGCTGGCACTTCTGACCATGGAGCAACTGCTGGAGGACGTGCAGCCGGGTCTGCTGGCACCCACGCTGGGCCCGCTGAAGGACCGCATTCGCGAATTGCTTGCCAGCGGCGGGCACCAGCCGGACGCCGTGCGTCGTCGCATCCGTATCCAGCCACTGGCACAGCGGGGTGGGCGGAGCGAGGGTTTTCAGGCCGTGGCCGCTGCCACACTGGACGAGCAGCCGATCGCGATCGAGTACCACGGTCGCGCCCGCGACACCGCGACCCAGCGCGTCGTGCATCCACAGCGCCTGCTTTATTACCGCGACAACTGGTACCTGATCGCCTGGTGCGAGCAGGCACAGGATCTGCGCACCTTTGCGCTGGAGCGCATCCGCTCGGCAACCCTGGCCGAGGGCACCTATCGCGACATCGACGAGGCCACTCTGGACGCCCATACCGGCTCGGCCTTCGGCATCTTCACCGGCCCGGCGCGGGAATGGGCCGAGCTGCGCTTCACCCCGGAGCACGCCCGCTGGGTGGCCGACGAGACCTGGCACCCGGACCAGATCGGCGAATACGAGGGCGAGGCCTACCGCCTGCGCATCCCCTACGCAGACCCCACCGAGCTGATCCAGGAAATCCTGCGCCACGGAGCCGGCGTCGAGGTGCTTGCGCCCGAGAGCCTGCGTACGCGCGTCGCCGAAGCCCTCAGGGAAGCGGCCCGCCAGTACCCGTAACGCTCTGCGCTTGGCGATCCGCGAACCCGACGCTTCCCTCGGGATCACAAAATCCGCATACACCCCTGATCCACACAGGCGTTCTGTGAACTTTGGTCGAGACGGCAACGTCTCGCGCCTCCTAGCATTCGCCATGTACGTGGACAGCGTCTAAAAAACGACCAAGGGATTCAGGAGTGTGGCGCGCATATCATTCATGGAAAAGGCGTTATGGCCGCTACCGGCTTTACCGGGTGCACCGCAGGGAGGCGACAAAGCTGCTGCGGCCAATCGAGCGACAAAAGGGGCGCCTGCCCCGCTCCATCCGCCGCCAGGCGCGAGAATACGCAACCGAAGTGCTCGGCTGGAACGGCTATGCCGACTGGCTTCAGGTGTACGCGGCCGTGGCCGGAGAATTTCGCGAGGGCTGGATTCCCGGCAACTACTACAGTCAGGTGGTATTGCCGACCATCAACCGCAAGGCGGGTCAGATCTCCAGCATCCGCTCGCTCTCGCGGCATCTCTTTCGCAGCCCGCACTTTCCCGATCGCGCCCACGTGATGAACGGTCGGCTGATGTCTCCATCTTTTCGACCGATCCCGGACGATGCCTGGGAGCACACGCTGTTCCGCCATTCCAGTCGTGTCGTGTTCAAGCCTGACGGCGGCCGCGAAAGCAGCGGGGTGATGTTGCTGGACGCCCGTTCACTGGACCGCGAACGCCTGCGCAAGCTGCCCGACGGCACCCTGCAGGAGTTCGTGGTCCAGCATGAACTGTTCGACCGCATTGCCCCCGGGTTTGTGACCACGCTGCGCATCACCACCGTCCTGCATCCCGATGGCCAGGCTCGCGCCCGCGCCGCGTTCCTGCGAACGGGCATCGACCCGAACCAGCACGCTCCGCAGGCGGCCGATTTCTGTATTCCACTGAATCGTGCGACCGGGGAGCTGGAGGAACTGTACGTCCCCGTCTCGGTCGAGACCGGACGCCTGGGCGCCTTCGGCTATCTCCCTGACTGGACCGAGACAGAGCGCCACCCCGTATCCGGCATCATGTTCGCGGGTCTCGAGACCCCCGCCTTCCGCGAGGCCGTCTCGGTCGTCGAAAAACTCCACAACCGGATCCCCCATGTCGGCTGCATCGGCTGGGATGTGGCCATCAGCCGCCAGGGCGAGGTTCGCCTGCTCGAGTGGAATGCACGATTGCCGGCCATCACTTTCGCCGAAGCCGCCATGGGCCCCTGTTTCACCGGCCTCGGCTGGGAACACCTCTGGCGCCCGCCGGAACAGCGCCCCGTACCCGCAACCCCTCCCCTGCAAGACCCACCCGGCAACAAGGTCAAGGCCCCCATTACTGCCAAGACCCGGCCCAAACCCGCCTGAGCGAGAACGCCCTCAGGTCCGGTGGCTCATTCTGTGAGCCACCCCCGGTGCTACAACGGACCCAGACCCAGACAACAACGGAGTCCGAGATGCCCAACAAGACCCAGCAGGCCCGCCCGATCCCCACCCTGCGCGGCTACTACGCCAAACGCGGTCGCTACAACGCGACCGCGACCACCGAGGAGCTGCTACAGACCATCCCACTGGCCGGTTTCCGCCACCACCACGCCCCGAAGCTGTGGAACGCCCTGAAGCGCGGCCAGGCCCTGACCCTGCGCCGGGAACGGCTGAACCCGCATGACGAGAAGGCCGTCGCCATCGACTGGGTGGACCACCAGCTCGGCTACCTGCCACGGGACCGCAACGGCCTGGCCGCCGAACTGCTGGACCGCGACGAGCCCCTGGTCGCCCGCATCCTCGAAAAACGCGATCACGCCGACCGCCACAGTCGCCTGGAACTCGGCCTGTACCGCGCCCGCCCCCGGAGCGCCCCCGCGCACTAGAGGGCGCTCTTGGCCGGGGTGGTTCTATCCCACCCAGATGGTCTTGGCGTTCTGGAATTCGCGGATGCCGAGTTCGGAGAGCTCGCGCCCGTAGCCCGAGTCCTTGACCCCGCCGAAGGGCAGGCGCGGGTCGCTCTTGACGATGCCGTTGACGAAGGCACAGCCGCATTCCAGACGCCGCGCCAGGGCCTCGCCACGTACGGGATCGGCGGTCCAGACACTGCCGCCCAGACCGAAACGCGAGCGGTTGGCGAGCGTGATCGCGTGATCCGCGTTGCGGGCACGGGTCACCGCGGCCACCGGGCCGAAGGTCTCCTCGTCGAATGCAGGCATGCCCGGTTCAACCGCGTCCAGCAGCGTGGGCGGGTAGAAGTAGCCCGCCCGCTCCAGCGGCTCGCCGCCGCTCACGAGCCGCGCGCCAGCGGCGACACTGCGCCTGACCTGGTCGTGCAGTTCGTCGCGCAGATCGTCGCGCGCCAGGGGCCCGATATTCGTGTCGTCGCTCATCGGGTCGCCGATTACCAGCGCCTCGATGGCCGCCCGGAATCGCTCGACAAAGGCGTCCGCAATCGATTCCTCGACGATGAAGCGCTTGGCGGCGATGCAGGTCTCGCCGTTGTTCTGAAAACGCCCGCGCACCGCCTGCTCGACGGTGTGGTCGAGATCGGCGTCCGCCAGCACGACGAAGGCATCCGAGCCGCCCAGCTCCAGCACCGAGGTCTTGAGCGCCTTGCCGGCAGCCGCGCCCACCGCGCGCCCGGCCCTTTCCGATCCCGTCAGGCTCACGCCCTGCACGCGGGTATCGGCAATAATGCCCTCTACCGCGTCCGACCCGACCGGCAGGTTCTGGAACACGCCCTCGGGCAGGCCCGCCTCGGTGAACACACGTTCCAGGTGCTCGGCACAGCCCGGGACATTGGAGGCGTGCTTGAGCAGCACGGTGTTCCCGGCAAGGGTCGCCGGGAGCGCCTGGCGAAAGGCCTGCCAGTAGGGGAAGTTCCAGGGCATGACCAGCAGAACGGTACCCAGTGGCTGCCAGGCGATGAACGAACGGCTCGCGTCGGAGGCGATCATCGTGTCCTGGAGAAAGTCCGGACCGCGGTCGGCGTAGTAATCGCAGGCATTCGCACACTTGTCGACCTCGGCACGCGCCTCGACCAGGCGCTTGCCCATCTCCTGCGTGGCAGTGCGCGCCAGCGCCTCGCGCTGATCACGCAGCACGGCAGCCAGATCGCGCAGGCACTGGGCGCGTACCGAAGCCGGATGCCCCGCCCAGTCCTGCTGAGCGCTGGCCGCCCGCGCCAGCGCGGCCTCCAGGGCCTCCGGGCCCATGCGCGGGTAACGGGCCAGGGTTTCGCCAGTGGCGGGATTGATCGCGGTCAGGTCGGTCATGTCGAGGCCTCTGAAGTATAAAGGGCGCTTGCGGAACCCGGTTTGAAGATTGACAGTCACCCGAGTATAAGACCACCCCCACTGGCTTTCGGAAGGACCTTGGGACCATGTCGATTGATTCGATTCGCTCTGTCTGCCTGCTCGGCGGCACCGGCTTTGTCGGCCATCAGATCATCCGCCGCCTGATCGATCGCGGTATCCGCGTGCGTGTCCTGTCGCGCCGCCCGCACCGCCACCGTGACCTGCTGGTGAACCCCGAGGTCGATCTGATCGAGGGCAGCGCGCACGACCCGGCCACGCTGGAGCGCGTCTTTGCTGGGCAGGATGCGGTGATCAACCTGGTCGGCATCCTGAACGAGCGCGGGCGCAACGGCTCGGGCTTTCGTGCCGCGCATGTGGAACTGACGCAGAAGGCCCTGGCGGCCGCCGAGAGCTGCGGGGTGCGCCGCTTTTTGCAGATGAGCGCGCTGAAGGCCGACATGGAGAATCCGCCCAGCCACTACCTGCGCACCAAGGGCGAGGCGGAACAGCTGGTATTCGCCTGCGACGCGTTCCCGGTCACGGTCTTTCGTCCGTCGGTGATCTTCGGGCGCGACGACTCCTTCCTGAACCGCTTCGCCACGCTGCTGAAGATCTCGCCGCTCATGCCGCTGGCACGGGCCGATGCGAAGTTCGCGCCCGTCTACGTGGGTGATGTCGCCGAGCATTTCGTCGAGGCCCTGGAGGATCCGGAGACCTTCGGCGAGGGCTTTGAACTGTGCGGCCCGCAGACCTACACCCTGGAAGAGTTGGTGCGCTATGTCGGCCGCCAGATCGGCCATCGTCGCCCGGTCGTGGCGCTACCCGACTGGGCCGGGAAGCTGCAGGCCAGCGTGTTCGAATTCGTGCCCGGCAAGCCGCTGTCGCGCGACAACTTCGCCTCGCTGACCATCGACAGCGTCTGCGAAGGCGACTCCCGCCTGCCCTGCCCGACGCGCCTCGAGGCGATCGCCCCGGAATACCTCGGTGGCGGCATCGAGGCGCGCAAGCAGGCCCTGCGCACCCATACGCGCGAGGTCGACCGCGGCTAGCGGCCGCGCGGGCGCCATGCAGACCTATCTCGTCGGGGGCGCGGTGCGCGACCGGCTGCTGGGGCGCCCGGTGCATGAACGCGACTACGTGGTGGTGGGCTCCACGCCCGAGGCCATGGAGGCCGCCGGCTTCCGCCCGGTGGGGCGCGATTTCCCGGTCTTCCTGCACCCCGAGACGCACGAGGAATATGCGCTGGCGCGCACCGAGCGCAAGACCGCGCGCGGCTACCACGGCTTCCAGTTCAATGCCTCGCCCGAGGTCACACTGGAGGCCGATCTCGAACGGCGTGACCTGACCATCAACGCGATGGCAGAGGACAACGACGGCCACCTGATCGACCCCTACAACGGCCAGGCCGACCTTGAGGCGCGCCTGCTGCGCCATGTCTCGCCCGCCTTCGCCGAGGACCCGGTGCGGCTGCTGCGCGTGGCCCGCTTTGCCGCGCAGCTGGAGCCGTGGGGCTTTCGGGTCGCCGATGACACGCGGGAACTGATGCGCGAGCTGGTCACCTCCGGCGAGGTCGATGCGCTGGTACCGGAGCGCGTCTGGGCCGAGTGCGAAAAGGCCCTGAAGAGCCCGGCCCCGCGCCGCTTCATCGAGGTACTGCGCGAGGCCGGGGCGCTGGCCCGCCTGTTCCCCGAGATCGAATGCCTGTTCGGCGTCCCGCAGCCGGCGCGCTACCACCCGGAGATCGATACCGGCGTGCATACCCTGATGGTGCTGGACCAGGCCACCCGCCTGTCCGACTCCCCGGAGGTCCGCTTCGCCGCGCTGGTCCACGACCTCGGCAAGGGCAACACCGACCCCGAGATTCTGCCCAGCCACCACGGCCACGAGGAGCGCGGGGTTGTACTGATCCGCGCGCTGGCCGCGCGCCTGCGCATCCCCAACCGCTACCGCGACCTGGCCGTGCGGGTCTCGCGCTACCACGGGCTGGTGCACCGGGTCTTCGACCTGCGCCCGAAGACGGTGATGAAACTGGTAGACGGGCTCGATGCCCTGCGCCGGCCGGAGAACGTCGAGCCTTTCCTGCTCGCGGTGGAGGCGGATTTTCGCGGCCGCACCGGCTGGCAGGACAAGCCCTATCCCCAGGCCGATGCGGTGCGCCGCGCCGTGGCGGCCGCGCAGGGGGTCGACGTCCAGACCCTGATGGCCGAGGGGCACAAGGGCAAGGCCCTCGGCGAGGCCCTGGAGCGCGAACGTATCCAGGCAGTCGAGGATGCCCTGCGCGTCGACCCGACCTCGTAGGAGGCCAGGCCTCTGGCCGAATCGGGCCTGATCAACATCCCATCGGCCAGAGGGCTGGCCTCCTACAACTTGCCTGGACGAGCGTGCGAACGTACTCTTTCGCCGCTATTGACGTACTCGAGGACTCCGCGATGGATTTCGCCCTGGCCCGGATGAACATGGTTGAACAGCAGGTCCGTCCCTGGGACGTGCTGGACATGCGTGTACTGGACGTGATGGAAACGCTCCCGCGCGAACGCTTCATGCCGGACGCCTACAAGGCCCTGGCGTACGCCGACTCCGAGATCCCGCTCGGCCATGGCTCGCATACCTTGCCGCCGGTGGTGATCGGCCGCCTGCTGCAGGCCGCCGCCGCACAGCCAACCGAGACGGTGCTGGAGATCGGTACCGGCTCCGGCTATGTCACCGCCTGCCTGGCGCGCCTGGCCGCGCACGTCGACTCCATCGAGCGCATCGACGAGCTGCGTCTGAATGCGCGCAATACGCTGGTCGACCTGGGGCTGGAGAACGCCAGCCTGCGCACCGCCACCGTGACCCCCGAGTGGGCACCGCCGCGCGAGCGCTACGACGTGATCGTGCTGACCGGCGCGATGACCGAATACAACGACTTCCTCGAACGCTACCTGACCCTGGGTGGCCGGCTGTTCGTGATCACCGGTGACGGCCCGATCATGCAGGCCAACCTGATCACCCGCACCACCGAGGACAGCGTCCGCCACGACGTCCTGTTCGAGACCCGTGTGGAGCCGCTGGTCGGTTTCGAACCGAAGCCCGCGTTCGAATTCTGACGTCCCACCCCCGGCCACCCGCCCGCCGGGGTCTCCATCGCAGAAACACGGATCCGCGTGCACATTGCCCGGCGTTTCCCTACGATGGAGCTTTACCTGTCTTTTCAGGAAGCCGCGCCCATGAACCGGTCCGTCAAACGTATCTTCTCCACGCTGGCGACTGCCGGCATCGCCCTGTTGGTGGCCAGCCCCGCCCCCGCCGCCAGCCTGCTTGAGGTCTACGAGCGCGCCGCTACGGAAGACGCCGAACTGCGCGCGGCCGAGGCCGAATATCGCAGCGTTCTCGAGCGCCGCCCGATCGCACGCTCCGCGTTCCTGCCGCAGATCACCGGCGATGCCGAGGCCGGCGCCTTCTACAACAACTATCGCAACCAGGACAGCTTCGACGGACGCCAGACCAGCTTTGGCGTATCGCTGATGCAGAGCCTCTACGACCGGCGCAACTACATCGAACTGGCGCAGGCGGATCTCGAGATCGCACGTGCCGAGGCCGAACTGGACGCGGCCCGTCAGGACCTGATCCTGCGAGTATCCGAGGCCTACTTCGATGTGCTGATCGCGCAGGAGACCCTGGCCTTTCGCGAGGCGGAGCTCGAGGCCATCGGCCGCCAGCTGGAACAGACCGAGCGCCGCTTCGAGGTGGGCCTGATCGCCAGCACCGACGTGAAAGAGGCCCAGGCCCAGCGCGACATCGCCGAGGCCGAACGTATCGCCGCCGAAAACCAGCTGGATGTGGCGCGTGAACAGCTCGCGGTGATCACCAACACCTACTGGGACGAGCTCGATCTCCTGCGCGAGGACGCCGAACTGACCCCGCCGGAGCCAGCCGATGCCCAGGCCTGGGTGGATATCGCGCTGGAAAACAACCTGGAGCTGGCCGCCCAGCGCCTGACCACCGAGACCGCCCGCGAACAGATTCAGCGCCAGCGCGCCGAGGGGCACCCGCGCCTGAACCTGAACGCCTCGGTCAGCGAAAACCGTTTCCACGGCATCGACGACGGCGGCACCCAGCAGGGAGTGGGCCCCTTCTTCAACGAGGGGACCGAGGCCCAGGTGGGCGTGCGCCTGGAGGTGCCGTTCTACACCGGCGGCCGGGTGAGCGCGCTCACCCGGCAGGCGCGCGAGGACTTCCAGGCCGCACAGGAAGGCCAGTCGCTCGTTGAACGCCGCACCACCCAGGACACCCGCACCGCCTACCTGTCGGTGATCGCGAACAGCTCGCGCGTACGCGCCCTGGAGCAGGCACTGATCTCCACCCAGGCGGCATTCGAATCGGCCGAGGCCGGGTTCGAGGTCGGCACGCGTACCCAGGTCGACGTGCTGCTGGCCCTGCGCGAGGTATTCCGCGCCGAGCGCGACTACGCGGAGGCCCGCTACGGGTTCCTGACCGACTCGCTGCGCCTGCAGCGCGCCGCCGGCCGCCTGAGCGTCGCGGACCTGGAATCGATCAACCAGTTGCTGGAGCGATGACGGTCGATCCACGCGCCCGTTGCGACCGTGGCCGCTCCCGCCTGGTCCTGATCGACCTGCAGGAGCGGCTGCTGGCCGCCATGCCGGACAGCGAACGCGAGGCGGTGGAGCGCCACACCGCACGGCTCGTCGAGGCCGCACGCAAGCTGGGCGTCCCGATCGAGGTCTCGCGCCAGTACCCAAAGGGGCTGGGCGAGGTGGCGGCGAGCCTGCAGCAGGCGCTGGACGGGCACGGCACGCTGACCGACAAGACGGCCTTCTCCTGCTGTGCGGAAGATGACCTGCACGCGCGCCTGACCGGTGGCGACCAGATCGTCCTGACCGGCGCCGAGACACACATCTGCGTCACACAGACGGCTCTCGAACTGCTGGACGCAGGTGTTACCGTATTTGTGGTCGAGGACGCGGTCTGCTCGCGCGACACCATGCGCAAGCGCAACGGACTGGAGCGCCTGCGCGCGGCGGGCGCGATCATCACAAATCACGAATCGGTCCTGTTCGAGTGGCTGCGCGACGCGGCCGACCCGCAATTCCGCGAACTGAGCCAACTGATCCGCTAATTAACGACAGGGAGAAACGCAGGGATGCGCATGCTTGGAAACATTCTGCTGGGCGCGTGGCTGATCCTGTTCGGCCTGCGCGGCCTGCTGGGGCTGCAGTTTCAGTACGACCACTATGTGATCAGCGGTCTGGCCGTGATCGCAGGTATCCTGTTCATCCTGCGACGTTAACTGAGCCGACATGCGCCTGACGCCCGAGGAATACCGCCAACTGGACCACCGCCGGATCACCCTGCTGGGGATGTCCGGTGTCGGCAAGACGCGCCTGTCCAACATGCTCCGGCGCGAGGAGTGGTTCCACTACTCGGGTGACTACCGCATCGGTACGCGCTACCTGAGCGAACCGATCCTGGACAACATCAAGGCCCAGGCGATGGCCGTGCCGTTTCTGCGCGACCTGCTGCGCTCGGACTCGATCCAGATCATTAACAACATCACGGTGGACAACCTGCACCCGGTCGCGAGCTTCCTCGGCAAGCTCGGCAACCCGGAACAGGGCGGCCTGCCGCTGACCGAGTTCAAGCGCCGCCAGAACCTGCACCACGAGGCCGAGGTGCAGGCGATGCTCGACGTGCCGGACTTCATCCACAAGTCACAGACGCTGTTCGGGTATCCGCATTTCGTCAACGATGCCGGCGGCTCGGTCTGCGAGCTGGACAGCCCCGGCGTGCTGGAGACGCTCGCCGAGCACACGCTCATCCTCTACATCAAGGCGACGGACGAGGACGAGCGCCAGCTGATCGAACGCGCGGAACGCGACCCGAAGCCGCTGTACTACCGCGAGGCCTTCCTCGACCAGCAGCTGGCCGAATACATGCGCGACGAGGGGCTGGACTATGTCGCCCAGATCGACCCGGACGCCTTTGTGCGCTGGGTGTTCTCGCGCCTGTTCCGCGCGCGTCTGCCACGCTACGAGGCGATCGCGGAGGCGCACGGCTACACCATCAGCACCACCGAGCTCGCGCAGGTCCGCACCGCCGCGGACTTCGACGACCTGGTCTGCATGGCCCTGGAACGGGAGGCACGCCTCTAATGCCACTCGTTGCCCACTCCGACCTGCCCACCTTCGCCCGCCTGAAGAGCGAGGGCGAGACCGTACTGCCCAGCGACTTCGCCCAGCAGCAGGAGATCCGCGCGCTGCATATCGGGCTGCTGAACATGATGCCGGACGCCGCCCTGGCGGCCACCGAGCGCCAGTTCTTCCGCCTGATCGGCGAGAGCAACCAGATCGCGCAGTTCTACATCCACCCCTTCACCCTGCCGCAGCTCAAGCGCGGGCCGAAGGGGCGCGATCACATCAAGCAGTACTACGAGGACTTCGAGGATCTGAAGAAGGAAGGCCTCGACGCGCTGATCATCACCGGGGCCAACGTGACCCAGCCCGATCTGGCGCTGGAACCGTTCTGGGAGCCCCTGGCGGAGGTCGTCGACTGGGCCTGGGACAACGTGACCTCCACGCTGTGCTCCTGCCTCGCCACCCACGCCGTACTGCAGGCCCGCTACGGCGAGCACCGCGTGCACATGGGCGAGAAGCTGTGGGGCGTGTTCCCGCATCGCGTGGTGGACCGCGGCCACCCGCTGGTCACCGGCGTTAACACGCGTTTCGACGTGCCGCACTCGCGCTACAACGATGTCTCGCGCGAGCAGTTCGAACGTCACGGCCTGCGCGTGCTGGTCGAGAGCGAGGACGCAGGCATTCACCTGGGCGCCTCGCCGGACGGCTTTCGCATGGTCTTCTTCCAGGGGCACCCGGAGTACGACTCGATCAGCCTGCTCAAGGAGTACAAGCGCGAGGTCGTGCGCTACATCCAGGGCGAGCGCGAGAGCTATCCGCCCCTGCCGGAGAACTACCTGCTGCCGCAGGCAGCGGCGATCCTCGACGAGCACCGCGAGCACGTGCAGGTGGCGGTCGAGCACTGCACCGAGATCCCGGCACTGCCGGAGGCACTGCTGCTCGACCGCCTGGACAACACCTGGCACGACACGGCGCTCGCGGTGATGAACAACTGGCTGGGCAACGTCTACCAGTTGACGAACCTCGACCGGCGCAAGCCGTTTCGCGACAGCGTCGACCCGAACGACCCGCTCGCCGGCCGGCGCTAACCCAGCCCGGAAGGCGAGCCAAGCGGGTAGTCACCTCCCGGGGCTACCGGCTTCTACCCGCGCATCAGTCTTCGGCAAGTGCTGCGCCCCCGGGGCCTCGCAATGACGAGAGACTCCCTGTAACCAAAGGTACCCATGGCCGAGACCGCCTCGGAAAAGCTGCCGCGTCCAATCCTGCACCTGTACGAGACCATCGCCGGGGAGGAAGACGCGCGCGTCTGCAAGGACATCCCGGAGGATGCCTGCCGCGCGCAGCCCGCCAACTTCTTCGTCCACCTGGTCTCCAACACACTGAGCAAGATTGGCGACGAGTTGGCCTCGGCGCGGCTGGTGCTGGCCTGGCTGCTGGGGGCCCTCGGTGCCCCGGCGGCGTTTGCCGGCTTCCTCGTCCCGATCCGCGAATCCGGCTCGCTGCTCCCGCAACTGTTCGTCGCCGCCTCCATTCGCCGCCGCGCCATCCGCAAGGGATTCTGGATACTGGGCTCGGTCCTCTCGGGGCTGGCGGTCGCCGGGATGGCGATCGTCGCCCTGACCCTGGAAGGCACGGCGGCGGGCTGGGCAATCCTCGGGCTGCTGGCCGTGTTCGCGCTGGCGCGCGGGATCAACTCGGTCGCCTCGAAGGACGTGCTCGGCAAGACAATCGCCAAGCAGCGCCGCGGCACCGTGATGGGCTATGCCGCCTCGCTGGCCGGCTTCTTCACGCTGGGCCTGGGGGTCTATCTGACTTTGGCGAACCTGGAGGAAGCCGGCATTGGCGTGTTCGTCGCCCTGCTGGCCGCCTCCGCCGGCGCCTGGTGGGTGGCGGCCGCGACCTTTACCCGCCTGCACGAGGCGCCGGGCTCCACCGAGGGCGGCGGCAATGCGATCACCCAGGCCCTGTCCTCGGTACGCCTGCTGTGGACCGACCGCGCGTTCGGGCATTTCGTGTTCACCCGCGCGCTACTGATGAGCACGGCCCTGGCATTGCCGTTCTACGTGCTGCTGGCGGAGGATGCGACCTCCGGGGATCTGGGCACCCTGGGGTTGCTGATCCTGGCGAGCGGCCTGGCGTCGGCAGTCAGCGCCCCGGTCTGGGGACGCCTGTCCGACCGTTCCTCTCGCTGGGTGCTGATCCTCTCGGGCCTGCTGGCCGCAGGGCTCGGCCTCCTGGTCGCCCTGAGCGTCTGGTTCGCGCCGGTGGATACCGACTCGGCGCTGGTGCCGGGCGGGGTGATCTATGCCCTGCTGTTCTTCCTGCTGGGGGTCAGCCATGCCGGCGTGCGGCTGGGGCGCAAGACCTATCTGGTGGACATGGCCACCGAGAAGACCCGCGCCGCGTTCACCGCCGTCAGCAATACCGTGATCGGGGCGCTGCTACTCGTGGGCGGGCTGTTCGGGCTGCTGGCTCAACTGGCGGGCACCGAGGTTGCGATCTTCGTGCTCGCCCTGATGAGCCTGGCCGGCGCGGTCAGCGCCTGGTGGATGGGCGAGGCCTGAGGCCCGTCAGGCGTTGGTCCGCCGGTAGAGCAGGTCGGCCACCGCGTGACCGCGCCGCTCGCCGCGGCGCTCGAACTTGGTGACCGGGCGTTCCGGCGGCCGCCCCGGGGCCGGCACCGGGCCGTCCGGCTCGAACCACGGCGCGCACTCTTCCAGTACCGCCATCATGTGCTCGGCGTATTCGGCCCAGTCGGTCGCCAGATGCAGCCGCCCGCCCGGACGCATGCGCGAGGCCAGCAGACGCACGAACGGCGGCTGGATCAGGCGGCGCTTGTGGTGGCGCTTCTTGTGCCAGGGGTCGGGGAAATACACCTGCACGCCGTCCAGGGCCGCCGGCGCGATGTAGTGCTCCAGCAACTCCACGGCATCGTGGTCGGAGACGCGCACGTTGGTCAGGCCGCGCTGCTCCACCTCGCGCAGCAGGTGACCCACGCCCGGGCGATGGACCTCGGTGCCGATGTAATCGCGCCCCGGATTCTGCGCCGCCTGTTCGGCCAGGCTCTCGCCATCGCCAAAACCGATCTCCAGCGTGACCGGCGCCTGGCGACCGAAGACGGCCGCCAGGTCCAGCGGCGCCGCGGGCTCCGGCAACGCGAGCCCGAAGCGCGGCAGCAGCTCGTCCAGCGCGCGCTGCTGGCCCGGCGTCAGCCGCCCCTCGCGGCGCACGAAACTGCGGATACGCCGGTAAAAGGGCTTGTCGTCGGGAACGGAATCAGCGGGTTCGCTCATGCCCAGGGAGACACTGACCAATGTACACGCTCGCTGCTTCGTCGCTTTTGCGTGCGAACAAGGCGCGGTGACCGCCGTGCAGTCATTCTGCACAAGGGAGCCGCAACGCAGTGCGCGCGCCCGTTTTTGATAACAACGGGCGGCCGAGCCCCTTCGTTCATTAAGTTGTGGGGTTGGCACCCCAGGTTCCCCGATCCTGCGTTGCGCCCCGATTCAATCAAGAACGGGCGGGTAGAACCACTACCCGCTGCGCGACGCGTCTTGCCTCGGAAAACCTGGGGTACCAACGCGAGTGTGTACATTGATCAGTGTCTCCCTCAGCTGAAGAACAGGCCGGTCTGCGGCGAGGAGGCCGAGGCGTAGCGCCGCGGCGCCATGCGCCCGGCACGGTAGGCCTGACGCCCGGCGATGATCGCGTGACGCATGGCCGAGGCCATCATCACCGGGTCCTCGGCAGCCGCGATGGCCGTATTCATCAGCACGCCGTCGCAGCCCAGCTCCATCGCGATCGAGGCGTCCGAGGCCGTGCCCACGCCGGCGTCGACCAGCACCGGCACCTTGGCGTTTTCGACGATCTCGCGGATGTTGTAGCGGTTCTGGATGCCCAGCCCGGAGCCGATCGGGGCGGCCAGCGGCATGATCGCCTGACAGCCGATGTCCTCCAGACGCCGGGCCAGCAGCGGGTCATCCGTCGTGTAGACCATCACGTCGAAGCCCTCGGCCACCAGGATCTCCGCGGCCTTCACGGTCTCGAACGCGTCCGGATACAGGGTCTTCTCGTCGCCCAGCACCTCCAGCTTCACCAGGCTGTGGCCGTCCAGCAGCTCGCGCGCCAGACGGCATGTACGGATCGCGTCATCGGCGGTAAAGCAGCCGGCCGTGTTCGGCAGCAGCGTGTAGCGCTCCGGCGAGATCACGTCCAGCAGGTTGGGCTCGTCCGGATTCTGGCCGATGTTGGTGCGGCGGATCGCGACCGTGACGATCTCCGCCCCGCTGGCCTCGATGGCATCACGGGTCTGATCGAGGTCACGATACTTTCCAGTGCCCACCAACAGACGGGAGGTGAACTCGCGTGAACCCACGCGGAAGAGGTCGTCGGCAGACGCAGCGGCCGATTCGGTCATGGTGATTCCTTCGTTGAAAGTAGTTACGGACGGCGACTCGGACTCAACCGCCCCCAATCGCCTGTACGATCTCCACGCGATCGCCGGGATGCAACGGGTGCGCGGCGTGCTCGCTGCGCGGCACCAGTTCCTCGTTGACCTCCACCGCCAGGCGGTGGCCACCCAGGCCTCGTGCCTCGATCAGCGCAGCCAGGGTGGCCTCGCCATCTTCCGGGAGTTCGAAGGGTTCGCCGTTCAGCTGAATCTGCATAGTTCTTCGACTGGTCACTTTGCCGTTGAGCCGGAGGCCAACAAGACCTACAATCGCCGACTCAAGCGGGTGTAGTTCAATGGTAGAACGGGAGCTTCCCAAGCTCTTAATGTGGGTTCGATTCCCATCACCCGCTCCATTCTATCAGAGGCTTGCGCCTCCGGACCCCCATCGGACTGACGTGATCTGGACGTGATCCAGCAGCTGTTATATTGTCCGGAATATGTCTGCTATATCTGACAATCCGAATCTGCTGGACGTCGACGACGCCCGCGCGCTGCTGCGCGAACATGCGATCTCTCCGACCGAACAGCGCGTGGAGATCGCCCGCGTGATGTTCGCGCGCCATCAGCATCTGAGCGCCGAACAAATCCTCGGCCGCCTGGTGCAGCATTCGTCGCGCGTCTCCAAGGCCACGGTCTACAACACGCTCAAGCTGTTTGCGGAGAAGGGCCTGGTGCGCGAGGTCGTGATCGATCCGACCAAGCTGTTCTACGACTCCAACCTGAATCCGCACCATCACCTGTTCCACACCGACACCGGCGAGCTGGAAGATGTCGATCCCGCGCGGGTCGATATCTCGCACCTGCCCCCGCTGCCGGAAGGCAAGGAACTGCTGGGTGTGGACGTGATTATCCGGGTCAGCGACCGCAAGGCCTGATCCGGAACCCGCGCTGCCGGTCGCGCGGGATTGTTGTCGAGCCCCACCCCCGCTATTATGGCGCGCTTCGCCGACGTAGCTCAGTTGGTAGAGCAATCGATTCGTAATCGATAGGTCGCAGGTTCGACTCCTGCCGTCGGCACCATTTCCGCCTGCCTTTCCCTCTTGCGCCCGTTCGCAGAACGGCTCAGGGGCCCTTTGGCTTGTCGCCCCCGCTGCGACGACGATGGCCACCGCCACCCGACGGCTTGCCCGACCCGTGCGAGCCACCGCGTCCGCTGCCCCCGCGACCACCGCCGCGCCGGTCATCGCGCGGCTTGCGCGGGCGCGGCTTCGGGCGCACCGGGTCGCTGAACAGGGCTGCGGGATCCACGGTCTCGGTGGGGATGCGCTCGCCGAGATAGGACTCGATGTCCGGCAGATAGAACGCGGAGTCCTCGCAGCCGAAACTGATGGCGTCGCCCTCGGCCCCGGCGCGCGCCGTGCGCCCGATACGGTGCACATAGTCCTCGCCCGACTGCGGCAGATCAAAGTTGAACACATGGGTCACGGCCGGGATGTGCAGCCCGCGCGCCGCAACGTCGGTCGCCACGAGAAAGGTGTACTCGCCCGCGGTAAAGCGCTCCAGCAGGCTCGAGCGCTTCTTCTGCGGCACATCGCCCGAGAGCAGCGCCGCTTTCTGCCCGTTCGCATTCAGCCAGTCACAGACCTTCTCGGCACCGTGCTTGGTGTTCACGAACACGATGGCACGCTCCGGCTTGAGATCGCGCGCAAGTCCCAGCAGCAGCGGGATCTTCTCTTCGTTCGCCGGGTAGTAGATCATCTGGCGCACGCGATCCGCGGTCAGGGTCTCGGCCTCGACCTGGACCTTTTCCGGGTTGTTCATGTGCTCATAGGCCAGCTCCATCACGCGCAGCGACAGCGTGGCCGAGAACAGCATGGACAGCCGCTCGCTGGCCGGGGCGCAGCGACGCATCAGGAAGCGCACGTCCTTGATGAAGCCAAGATCGAACATGCGATCCGCCTCGTCCAGCACCACCACCTCGGTGTGCTTGAGCCCGAACACCTTCTGCTTGAAGTAGTCGATGATCCGTCCCGGCGTGCCGATCAGGATGTCGGCTCCGGCCTCCAGCTGTTCGCGCTGGCTGTCGTAGCCGGTACCGCCATAGGCCAGCGCCAGCTTGAGCCCGGTTTCGCGCCCCAGCATCTCGGCATCCTTGTGGATCTGGATGGCGAGTTCACGCGTCGGGGCGACGATCAGGGCGCGCACATCGGTCGCCCGGCGATCGGGCGCGGGCGCCTGGCGCAGCAGACGGTTGAAGGTGGCGATCAGAAAGGCCGCCGTCTTGCCCGTGCCGGTCTGCGCCTGCCCGGCGACATCCCGCCCGGCCAGCGCAATGGGCAGGGTCAGCGCCTGGATCGGCGTACAGGTCTCGAAACCGGTGGCGCGGATACCCGCCTGTACGGCCTCGGGCAGATCAAGCTGGTCGAAGCGGGGCGTTTCCTGCGCGGGATCGGTCATGTGAATCCTCTATTACTTGAACTGTCTGGCGATCATCGTCGATAGTAAGAGCCGTGCAGCCGGCGTTGCGGGCTGTTCCCCCAACCCAAGTGATGAGGGCTCGGAGTGAGCGACAAAATTGTGTACACGTCGGACGCCGGTTTCGACGAAGACGTCCTGAAGGCGGATCAGCCAGTCCTGGTGGACTACTGGGCCGAGTGGTGCGGGCCCTGCAAGATGATCGCCCCCATTCTGGATGAAATCGCCGAAGAATACGCCGGCAAGGTCAAAGTCGCCAAGCTGAACATCGACGAGAACCCGTCCACGCCGCCGAAGTACGGCATTCGCGGGATCCCGACGCTGATGCTGTTCAAGAATGGCGATGTCGAAGCCACCAAGGTCGGCGCGCTGTCCAAGTCGCAGCTGACCGCCTTCCTGGACCAGCACCTCTGATCCGGCATACCCCGGGGCCGCGTGCGGCCCCGGGGTAGCAGTACCAAAAAAACGACGCCACCAGGCCTTGCCCCAAGCGGGCGCGTCGCTTACCATCGGTTTAGTTCAGGCGGTCGCCAGACCGCTACCTGCCCCCGATACTCAATCCAAGGCAAGCCGAGCGGCCATCCCCGGTCGCCGATCATCCACGTTGAACACAGCACCCCACGAATGAACCTGACCGAACTGAAGCGGATGTCCGCTGCCGATCTCGTCGCCTTTGCAGAAGAAAAAGGCATCGAGAACATGTCCCGTGCCCGCAAGCAGGACATCATCTTTGCCCTGCTCAAGGCCCACGCCAAAAGCGGTGAAGCCATCTACGGTGACGGAGTCCTGGAGATCCTCTCCGACGGCTTCGGATTCCTGCGCAGCGCCGACAGCTCCTACCAGGCCGGGCCGGACGACGTGTACGTCTCCCCCAGCCAGATCCGGCGCTTCGGGCTGCGTACCGGCGACACCATCGCCGGCAAGATCCGCCCACCCAAGGACAACGAACGCTACTTCGCGCTGCTGAAGGTCGCGGAGATCAACTTCGAACCGCCGGAGAACGCCCGGCACAAGGTGCTGTTCGAGAACCTCACGCCGCTGCACCCCTCCGAGCGCATGCGCATGGAGCGCGGCAACGGCTCCACCGAGGACATCACCGCCCGCGTGATCGACATCGTGGCGCCGTTCGGCAAGGGCCAGCGTGGCCTGATCGTCTCCCCGCCCAAGGCGGGCAAGACGCTGATGCTACAGAACATCGCCCAGAGCATCGCGACCAACTATCCGGAGTGCTATCTGATCGTGCTGCTGATCGACGAGCGCCCGGAAGAAGTGACCGAGATGGACCGCATGGTCCAGGGCGAGGTGGTCTCGTCGACCTTCGACGAACCGGCCCAGCGCCACGTGCAGGTCGCCGAGATGGTGATCGAGAAGGCCAAGCGCCTGGTCGAGCACAAGCGCGACGTGGTGATCCTGCTGGACTCCATTACCCGCCTGGCGCGCGCCTACAACACTGTCGCCCCCAGCTCCGGCAAGGTGCTGACCGGCGGCGTGGACGCCAACGCCCTGCACCGTCCGAAGCGCTTCTTCGGTGCCGCGCGCAACGTGGAAGAGGGCGGCAGCCTGACCATCCTCGCCACCGCGCTGGTCGAGACCGGCTCGAAGATGGACGAGGTGATCTACGAGGAGTTCAAGGGCACCGGCAACATGGAAGTGCACCTGGAGCGCCGCATCGCCGAGAAGCGCATCTACCCGGCGATCAACGTGAACCGCTCCGGCACCCGCCGCGAAGAACTGCTGACCGCCCCGGACGAGCTGCAAAAGCTCTGGATCCTGCGCAAGTTCCTGCACGGCATGGACGACATCGAGGCGATGGAATTCCTGCTCGGCCGCATGCAGTCCTCGAAGACCAACTCCGAGTTCTTCGACCAGATGAAGCGCAGCTGACGCGAAGCGGGCCAGGCGGTCGCCGTGCAAGGACGGCGTATCAGCCGGGCACCGGCTCGAAGCTGACCAGGCGGTCCAGCCGCCACCACTGGCGCCGACCCTCGGCGTCGCGCAGGATCAGGTACTCGGCCCCGCGCCGGGTGCGCAAATCCAGGGGCCGCACCACCGCAATCCGATCCATTTCGCCCCGGCGCCAGTGGGTGCGCAGGTGCTGCCCGCGCAGAATCGCCAACTCCAGCTCAGAGTAGCGCTCGCAGGCGATCGGCGTATACGGCGGGGTCACACTCATCCGCCCTCCCGAATGGCCTCCACCTGCGGGATCTCGGCATCCGGGGCCTCGACGCGCCGAAACACGATGGGCGCGCAGCACACGGCACAGTCCTCGATCCATTCCCGGTCCGCGCTGACCATATCCACCGTCGTCTCGCCCGGTTCGCCACACCAGGGGCAGGTAAAGCCGACAAACTCCACCGGTCGCATCACCGCACCTCCTCCGGACCCACAATGACCTGGGTCCCGGCTGTCACACCCGCCGCATCCGACAAAAAACGCTCCAGAATGTCATTGAGAAAGGCCAGGCCGCGTTCGGTCGGCTGCAGGCGCTGCGGATCGGGCACCAGCAGACCCTCTGCCCGCAGCGTGTCCAGGGCCGGCTCCAGCGCAGCCAGGTCCAGACCGCAGCGCTCCTCGAAGCAATGCGCGGGCACTCCCTCGACCAGCCGCAACGCGTTGAGCATGAACTCGAACGGGAGTTCGGCCTCGGGGACTGCCTGGTCGCGGTGCTGCTCGGGCGTCTCCAGGTAGGCTGCGGGCTGACGCGGCTTGGTCCGCCGCAGCACCCTCCCCTGGGACGGCAACGTCAGCTTGCCGTGGGCCCCGGCCCCGATGCCGAGGTAGTCGCCGAACGTCCAGTAGTTGCGGTTGTGCCGGCATTCCCGCCCCCTCGTGGCGTACGCGGAAACCTCGTATCGAGTATAGCCAGCCGCAGCCAGCACACATTGTCCTTGTGTGAACAATTCCTCGATCGTGGAATCCGGCGGCAATACCGGGGGCCGGGCTGCGAAATAGGTATTGGGCTCCAGGGTCAGCTGATACCAGGAGATGTGCTCGGGTTCCTGTTCGATCGCGGCCCGGAGATCCGCCAGCCCTGCCTCGACGGACTGCTGCGGCAGGCCGAACATCAGATCCAGGTTGATATTGTCGAACCCGGCACCGCGGGCATGCTCGACCGCGGCATGGGCCTCGGCCCCGCCATGGATACGCCCCAGTCGCTCGAGCATGGCGTCGTCGAAGCTCTGGATACCCAGCGACAGTCGGTTGACCCCGGCCTCGCGGTAGCCACGGAAGTACGCGCGATCCGCGGTGCCGGGGTTGGCCTCCAGCGTGATCTCGGCATCCGGGCGCAGGGGCAGCCGCGCACGCAGACCGGAGAGCAGGTCCGCCAGCGCCTCGGGCGGGAACAGGCTGGGTGTGCCGCCGCCGATGAACACGCTGTCCACGCGCCGCCCCCAGACATCCGGCAGCTGCGACTCGAGGTCGCGCATCAGCGCCTCGACATACGCGTCGAACGGGGCCTCGCCCCGCGGCTCGTGGGAGTTGAAGTCGCAGTACGGGCACTTGCGCACGCACCAGGGCAGGTGCACGTACAGGGCTAGGGGCAGCGGGGTCGGGAATGCGCTCATGCCGCGAGCATAGGCGCCGGCTCAGTGATCGGCACGTTCCCGCAGTTGTGCCACCAGTTTGGCCAGGGCCTGGCCGCGATGGCTCAGGCGATTCTTGGCCTCCGGACTCAGCTCGGCCGAGGTGCAGCCCTCCTCGGGCACAAAGAACAGCGGGTCGTAGCCGAATCCGTTGGCACCGCTGGGCTGCTCGACGATACGACCCGGCCAGACCCCTTCGGCGATCAGCGGCGAAGGATCCTCGGCATGCTCCAGAAACACGACGACTGCGCGAAACCGCGCGGCTCGCTGGGCCTCGGGAACACCCGCCAGGGCCTCCAGCAGCCTGGCGTTGTTCGCGGCATCGTCCGCCTCCGGCCCCGCATAACGCGCGGAGTAGATGCCCGGCTGGCCGCGCAGGGCATCGACCTCCAGGCCGGAGTCATCGGCGATTGCGGGCAGGCCGGTATGCTGCGCGGCGTTGCGCGCCTTGAGGATCGCGTTTTCGACGAAGGTCAGCCCGGTCTCGTCGGCCTCGGGCACCGCGTGTTCCGACTGCGGCTCGATCGCCAGCCCCAGCGGTTCCAGCAGGGCCCGGATCTCGCGCAGCTTGCCGGGGTTGCCGGTGGCGAGGACGACGCGACGGGACGGGTCCATGACTCAGCCCCAGGGAGACACTGACTGATGGACACGTTCGCGCTCGAGTCGATTTTGCGTGCTGACAAGGCGTGGTGAGCGACGTGTAGCCGAGCTACATAAGCGAGCCGCAACGCAGTCAGCGGGCAAAATCGGCCGAGCCCCGTCCGTCAAGAATTTGTGGGGTTGGCACCCCATGTTCCCCGATCCTGCGTTGCGCCGCTTGCCGGTAGCACCACTACCGACTGCGCGCCGCGCCTGGTCTCGGGAAACATGGGGCGCCAACGCGAACGTGTCCATCAATCAGTGTCTCCCTCGGCCAGCGCCGCCCGCTGGGCCTCGACGATCTGCTGGATGCCCTTCTCGCCGAGATCCAGCATCTGGTTCAGCTCGTCGCGGCGGAAGGCATGGCCCTCGGCCGTCCCCTGGATCTCGATCACGCCGCCGGCCTCGTTCATCACCAGGTTCAGGTCGGTCTCGGCCTGGGAGTCCTCGTCGTAATCCAGGTCGAGTACCGGCGTGCCGTTGAAGATGCCCACGGAGATCGCCGCCAGGTGCCCGTGCAGCGGGTCCTTGCGGATCATGCCCTGTTCGCGCGCCTTGCGGATCGCATCGCGCAGGGCGACATAGGCGCCGCTGATCGAGGCGGTACGGGTCCCGCCGTCGGCCTGAATCACGTCGCAGTCGACGATGATCTGGCGCTCGCCCAGGGCCTCCAGGTCAACCACGGCGCGCAGGGAGCGGCCGATCAGGCGCTGGATCTCCATGGTGCGCCCGCCCAGCTTGCCGCGAGCGGCCTCGCGCGCCATGCGGTCATGCGTGGAGCGCGGCAGCATGCTGTACTCCGCCGTCACCCAGCCGCGACCCTTGTTCTTCAGCCACGGCGGCACGCGCGACTCGATAGTCGCGTTGCACAGCACCCGGGTGTCGCCGAACTCCACCAGCACGGAACCCTCCGCGTGCCGGGTGAAATGGCGGGTAAAACGCACCGGGCGCATCTCGTCGGCTTGTCGGCCACTGGGTCGCATGCTTGATCCTTGCTAGATTGGAGTGGCGCGCAGTATACGGGAGACGGGAGAGGCTCTCACATGAGCGCGCCCGCGGCGGATCTGAGGCAAAGGCGGCCGAAGACGCCAGCAAATCACACGCGCACAGAGCTGTAACACGCGCAGGGCTATCAACAGGGGACCTTATGATCGCGAGCATGACCGGCTTTGCCCGGCAGCCGATGACGCTGGACCAGGGCGTTTACGACTGGGAACTGAAGAGCGTCAACCATCGCTATCTCGAGTTGCGCATCCACCTGCCGGAGGCCCTGCGTGCGCTGGAGCCCGAGGTGCGCAATCGCCTCAAGAAGCGGCTGAGTCGGGGCAAGATCGATGTGGTGCTGCGTGATCGCGGCCAGTCGGGCGGCTCGCCCACCGCATTCGATGTGGACCGCGTGCAGTCGCTGATCGAGGCGACCGAGTCCGTCGCCGACATGATGAAACACGATGCCAGCGTCTCGCCGCTGGATATCCTTGCCTGGCCCGGGGTGCTGGAGGGGGCGAAAATCGACGCCGACCGCCTTGCGGCCCCCGTTCTTGCCGAGCTCGACGCCGCGATCGACGCCCTGGTGGCAATGCGCGAGGCCGAGGGCCAGGAACTGGTCAACGGCCTGCGCGATCGCCTGGAGGCCCTGGCCGAGCATGTCATGTTCATCCGCGAGCGGCGCGAGCCGATGCTGGTCGAACAGCGCGAACGCACCCTGAGCCGCATCAACGAGCTGGATCTGAGCCTGGACCCGAAGCGGCTGGAGCAGGAGGTGGCGCTGCTGGCACAACGCCTGGATATCGCCGAGGAGCTGGATCGCATCGACGGCCACGTGAAGGCGGTGCGCGAGATCCTGGACAAGGACGGACCCAGCGGGCGGCGCCTGGATTTCCTGATGCAGGAGTTCAACCGCGAGACGAATACCCTCGCCTCCAAGTCACATGACCTGGAGATCACCCGCGCGACCGTCGAGATGAAGGTCCTGATCGAGCAGATGCGCGAGCAGGTCCAGAACCTGGAATAGACCGGGTCGATGCATCGCTACCGCGTGCACCTGGCCATCTCGCGCCACGAGATGGAGGACTACTACACCGGGCGCGCGGCGGTCGTCTACGCCGAATCGGAGGGCGGGGTCAGCGTGCAGTTTCCCGCCCGGCTGCTGCGCCAGCACCTCGATCAGCGCGGTGTCTATGGCGTATTCGAGCTGGTCACCGACGACCAGCATCGCCTGCTGGACTTCCGCCGCCTTCCACGGCCGTGACAGCGCGCCAGCGCCCCCTTCTAATCCCCTTGAAATTTTTCGCGCGGCCCCTATCTCCATGGGTGAGTCAGAGTTGACACCCGGAAGAGGAGGGTAAAGCCATGACAATGATGCGTTACGAACCGTGGAGCCTGCTGGGTCAGCTGTCGCGCGAACTCGGCCGTATGCCGGATGTGCCCGGCTCGGACGACTCCGCCGCGACGTCCGACTGGGCACCGGCCGTCGATATCCGCGAGGAAACCGATGCCTACGTGCTGCACGCCGACATCCCCGGCGTGGACCCGAAGGACATCGAACTCCACATGGAGAATGGCGTGCTGACCCTGCGCGGCGAGCGCAAGCACGAAAGCGAAGAGGAAAAGAACGGCTACAAGCGGATCGAGCGGGTGCGCGGCACCTTCTTCCGCCGCTTCTCGCTGCCGGACACCGCGGATGCGGAAAACATCTCGGCGCGCTCCGAGAACGGGGTGCTGGAGGTTCGCATCCCGAAACAGGCCCGTGTGCAGCCGCGGCGGATCGAGATCGCCAGCTGATCCGGCACCAAACCCGTCCGCAACCGCTGGGGCTGCGGACGATTCGGGCGCTGCCGGCGCGAGCGGGCGGCGCCCGGTTTTTTGGAAGTCAGCAAAGGATGCATGCGAGGCGACTCACAAGACCGATACACGGGTGACAGCCGGATCCCGGCTATGATGGGGAGAGACGGTTACGAACCGACAACCCGCGGAGGGATCCGGGTGTTCCCCGGGGTTCGAACAGAGGCAACTCTGGGAGTGCAATGGAATACAAGGACTACTACAAGATCCTCGGCGTCAGCCGCGACGCCAGCCAGGACGCCATCAAGAAGGCGTACCGCAAGCTGGCGCGCAAGTATCATCCGGACGTCAGCAAGGACCCAGATGCCGAGACGCGCATCAAGGAGGTCAACGAGGCCTACGAGGCCCTCGGCGACCCGGAAAAGCGCAAGGCCTACGACCAGCTCGGCTCCAACTGGCGCCAGGGGCAGGACTTTCGTCCGCCGCCCGGATGGGACGGCTGGACCCAGCACCGTGGCGCCGGTGCCGGAGGCGGGGCCGATTTCGGCGGCTTTTCCGATTTCTTCGAGTCCATTTTCGGCGGTGCCGGGATGGGCGGCGCGGGCCGTCGCCGCGGTGCGGGCGGCTTCAACATGCGTGGGGCCGACCGCGAGGGCCGGGTCGAGATCACGCTCGATCAGGCACTGAAAGGCACCGAGATCTCCGTCAACGACGCCGACGGGCGCGTGCAGCGCGTGCGCATCCCGGCGGGAGCCAAGGACGGCTCGCGCCTGCGCGTACGCGGCCAGGGCGATCCGGGCGTGGGCACCGGCGGGGCCGGCGACCTGCTGCTGGAGATCCGCATCAAGCCCGACAGCCGCTACCGCGTCGAGGGCCGCAACCTTTACCGCGACATCCCGATCACTCCCTGGGAGGCCGCACTGGGCGCCACCATCGAGGTCCCCACGCCGCACGGCTGGGTCAACCTGAAAATCCCGGCGGGTTCGCAGTCCGGCAAGCAGATGCGCCTGAAGGGCAAGGGTCTGCCCGGCAAACCACCCGGCGACCTGTACCTGAAGCTGATGATCCAGACCCCGCCCGAGGACGAGGCCGGCGACTGGTACCGCAAGATGGCGGAACAGTCCTCGTTTGCGCCGCGCGCGGGGCTGACACCGTAGTTCACGGATACGTAGTGCACGGACACAAGGAGCGCGCATGCGTCGGCTGGTCTCTTTCCTGATTCTGCTGTCGACCCTGGCCTGGGCCGGCCCGACGCTGGGACAGCTCCCCGCCGAGGTCGACGGCCAGCCCCTGCCCTCGCTGGCCCCGATGCTGGAACGCACCATCCCCGGGGTCGTCAATATCGCCACCCGCGCCCGCGTGGTGGAATCCGTCAGCCCGCTGTTCGACGACCCGTTCTTCCGCCGTTTCTTCGACATGCCCGAGCGCCAGCGCGAACGCGAGCGCCAGGGGCTCGGCTCGGGCGTAATCGTGGATGCGGCCGAGGGCACCATCCTGACCAACAGCCATGTGATCGCGCGCGCGGACGAAATCCTCGTCACCCTGTATGACGGCCGCCAGTACGAGGCCGAGGTGGTCGGCACCGACCCGGCAACCGACGTGGCCGTGATCCGCATCGACGCCGAGAACCTGCGCGCGATCCCGCTGGCGGACTCCGATGCCCTGCGCGTTGGCGACTTCGTCGTCGCGATCGGCAACCCGTTCGGGCTCGGCCAGACAGTGACCAGCGGCATCGTCTCCGCGCTGGGACGCAGCGGCCTGGGCGGCTCCGGGTTCGAGGACTTCATCCAGACCGATGCCTCCATCAACCCGGGCAACTCGGGCGGTGCGCTGGTGAACCTGCGCGGGGAACTGGTCGGCATCAACACCGCCATCCTGGCGCGCGGCGGCGGCAACATCGGCATCGGCTTCGCAATCCCGACCAACATGGCGCGCCAGATCCAGGACCTGCTGGTGGCCGAGGGCCGCGTCGAGCGCGGCGCGCTGGGCGTCGGCATCCAGGACCTGACACCGGCGCTGGCGCAGGCCTTCGATCTCGACATTACCCAGGGCGCGGTCATTACCGACGTACAACCGGACTCCGCCGCGAGCCGCGCCGGAATCGAGGCCGGCGACGTGGTGCTGACCGTCGACGGACAGTCCGTGCGCAATGCGGCGGACCTGCGCAATCGCCTGGGTCTGCTGCGGGTGGGAAGCGAGGTGGAGATGCTGGTCCTGCGCGACGGACGCGAGCGCACCCTGACCGCGCGCCTGGAACGCCCCGAGATCCGTCAGGCCGAGGGTGCGGCGATTCATCCACGGCTGGAGGGCGTGCGCCTGGCGGAGCACACCCCGCCCGGCGCCAGCCGCAGCCGTGTCGTCATCATCGACGTGGAGGCGGGCACCCCGGGCGCCCGCGCGGGGCTACGCCCCGGCGACGTGCTGCTGGCGGTCAACCGCCAGCGCGTGGAGCACCTGGCCGACCTGCCGCGCCAGCTATCGCCGCACCAGGCGCTGGAGCTGCAGTTGCGCCGCGGCAATCAGACGCTCTATCTGACGCTGCGCTAATGCCGGACTGCCTCCCCCCTCCGGCTTTGGCAGGGGCTTCGCCTGCAAGCAGGCGCCCACAAGGGTTCTGCCACCGCATGTGGTGACGGATCAGGAGCCGGGGGTGTTTTTCTCGACCCAGCGGTCGCTGCCGTCGGCGAGGCGTTCGCGCTTCCAGAACGGGGCCTCGTGCTTGAGGCGCTCCAGGATGGAGGAGCAGGCGTCGCGCGCGGCGATCCGGTGCGCGGACCAGGTGGCCACCAGCACCAAGGCATCCCCCGGCCGCACGTCCCCTACGCGATGCGCAACGAGGCAGCCCAGCAGCGGCCAGCGCGACTCGGCCTCGGCGACGATGCGCTCGAGTTCGCGCTCGGTCATGCCGGGATAGTGTTCCAGGAACAGCCCGGTCACGGTGTCGTCTTCGTTGAAGTCGCGCATGCGCCCGACGAACACGCTGGCGGCCCCGCGCGCCTCGGCCGGGATGTCCCGCTCGGCACGGGCCACCAGTGCCCAGGGGTCGAAGTCGTCGCTGTAGAGCTCGACCGCCACCTCAGCCCCCGGTCACCGGCGGGAAATAGGCAACCTCGTCGCCGTCCCGCACCAGCGTATCCAGCGCGGCCTGCTCCTGGTTAACCGCCACCATCAGGCGTTCCGGCGGCGCATCGCCATGCAGATGCCGCCAGAGATCGCCCACGGAGATCGATTCGGTGGGCAGGTCAGCCTGCTCGTCGGCGCGCCCCATTTCCTCGCGCAGGCGTGCAAAGTAGTGAACAGTTACGGTCATGCGGGCCCCTGTCATCACGGGTTCAAGTCAAGCATTATAGCGACGATGAACGATTTCACTCACTTCGATGCCGAAGGCCATGCACACATGGTCGATGTCGGCGACAAGTCGATCACCCACCGGGTGGCGATTGCCGAAGGCCGCATCCACATGCAGCCGGAGACCCTGCAGCGTATCCGCGAAGGCCGCCATGCCAAGGGGGACGTTCTGGGGATCGCCCGTGTCGCGGGTATCATGGGAGCCAAGCGTACCGGTGACCTGATCCCGCTGTGCCACCCGATTGGTCTGACGCGGGTGGCCCTGGAACTGGATATCGAGAGTACCGCCGTCCGTGTGCAGGCGACCTGCGAGGTCCACGCCAGGACGGGCGTGGAGATGGAGGCCCTGACCGCGGTCTCCACCGCACTGCTGACGGTGTATGACATGTGCAAGGCCGTGGACCGCGGCATGGTGATCGATGGCGTGCGCCTGCTGGAGAAGCGTGGCGGCCGCAGCGGCACCTGGCGGGCGGACACGACGCAAGGAGAACCCCGATGAAATGGATCAAGCGCCTGCTGGCCCTGATCGCGATCCTGTTGCTTTTGGCCGTGATTGTCGCCGTTTACCTGGTCGCGACCTTCGACGCCAACGACTACAAGGAGCGCATCGAGGCCGAAGTTCGCGACGCCACCGGCCGCGAACTGACCCTGGAAGGCCCGATCGGCCTGACCTTCTTCCCCAACCTCGGTCTGCGCCTGGAAGAGGTTCGCTTCGGCAACGCCGAGGGCTTTGGCGACGACCCCTTCGCCGAACTGGATGTCGTCGACGTCTCCGTTGCGGTGATGCCGCTGCTGCGCCGCGAGCTGGACGTGCGACACATCGAGGGTGATGGCGTACGCCTGAACCTGGCGCGCGACGAAGACGGGCGCACCAACTGGGACGACCTGACCGAGCGTGCCGAGGAGGCTCGCGATGACGCCGTCACCGGCGACAACGGCGAGGAACGCACCGCGACCGAATCGCGCCTGGCCATGGAACGTATCGGTATCGCCGGTGTAACCCTGACCAACACCCGGGTGCACTGGGACGACCGCATGACCGGGCTGCAGGCCACACTGGACCCCTTCCGCCTGGAGGTCGGGCGCTTCCGCCCCGGCGTGGAGACGCCGCTTGAGATGGAGGCCGTGATCCGCGCCGAGGGCGGTGACCTGGACGAACCGGTGGAGTTCGCGATGGACCTGGAGGGCCTGATGAATGTGGACCTCCTGGGCAATCGCTATTCCATCCGCCGCCTGAACGCGAACTTTGGCGTAGAAGGCGCCGGCCTGCCGCGCCCGGTCGGCGTCTCGCTGGAAACCGACGTCGCGCTGGAAATTGCTGACGAGACCAAGATGCGCTTTGAACGCGTAACCGTTGGCCTGGGTGATGCGCGTCTGACGGGCTTGACCGAGCTGACCGGGCTGGGCGCCGGCGAGGAGCTGGCTGTGCGCAGCGAACTGCGCAGCAATACCTTCTCGGTGCCGGAACTGATGGAAGGCATCGGTCTCGAACCGCCCAAAACCAACGACCCGGACGCCTTCAAGCGCGTGGCGCTGGACCTGTCGGCCCGCGGCAGCCTGACGTCGCTGGAGCTAAGCCCGTTCCTGGTGACCATTGACGACACGCGACTGACGGGCAATGCCCGGTGGGACACCAGTGGCGAACGACCGATGTTCGACTTCAACCTGAGCGGCAACGAGCTGAACCTCGATCGCTACCTGCCGCCCGAAGTGGAGGAGGCCCGCACCGAGGGCGGTCCCTCCAATGGCGAACGCGACGACGATGACGACATCGCCATCGAGCTTCCGGTGGAGCTGCTGCGCGGGATCGACGTACGCGGCGAGATGGCACTGGAGCGCCTGGATGCCCTGGGCATGGTGATGCGCAACATCCAGCTGGAGATCCGCGCCAACGAAGGCGACTGGCGCATCGATCCGCTGGAAGCGCAGGCCTACGAAGGCCAGCTGACCAGCCGTGTGCGCGTCGACGTACGCGATGACACGCCGCGCTACGAACTGGCGGCCGACCTGGCCGAGCTGGACATCGGCGCTCTGCTGGAAGACATGCAGGGCGATGACGCACGGCTGATGGGCATCGGCGATCTGGAACTCGATATCGCCACCCGTGGCAATACGGTCAACGCGCTGCGCAGCGCGTTGAACGGCTCCGGCTCCATGCAGTTCTCCGACGGTGCCGTTCGCGGCATCAACGTCGCCCAGGTGATCCGCCGAGCGGAGGCACGCCTGCGCGGCGAACAGCTGGAAGAGGACGAACCCAACCAGACCGACTTCAGCGACCTGACTGGCACCTTCGACATTCGCGACGGTGTCGTGCACAACGACGACCTGGTGGCCAACTCTCCGCTCCTGCGCGTGCGTGGCGAGGGCAGCGCCGACCTGACGGACGACACCCTCGACTACCTCCTGAACACCACCATCGTGGGCACCCTCGAAGGCCAGGGAGGACGGCCTCTGGAAGACCTGAGCGGCATCCGCCTGCCGATCCGTATCTCGGGTACCTTTGGCGACCCCAGCTTTCGGCTCGATCTGGAAGACATCCTGCGCGAGCGCTTCGAGGGCGATATCCGCGAACGCCTGGGCGAAGAAGAAGACCGCCTGCGCGACCGCCTGATGCAGCGCCTCGACGGCGATCGCAGCGACGACGCCGAAGGCGAGCCCGAAGAATCCGGCGAACGCGACCTGCGGCGCGAGCTGGAGCGCGGCCTGCGCGAGCGCCTGCGGTAATCGTGCCGGCGAACTCGGCAGTCAAGCGGCCGGCCTTCAAGGTCGGCCGCTTCGTTTCGACGTCCCCGCGATGACACCCTTTGCCGAACGCCTGCTCGTCTGGTTCGACCGGCACGGGCGCAGCGACCTCCCCTGGCAGCACCCGCGCACGCCCTATCGCGTCTGGGTCTCCGAGATCATGCTGCAGCAAACACGCGTGGAGACGGTGACCCCGTACTTCCTGCGCTTCATGGAACACTTCCCCGACGTCGAAGCACTCGCAGCCGCCGAGCAGGACACGGTGCTGCATCTGTGGTCCGGCCTCGGCTACTACGCCCGCGCCCGCAACCTGCACCACGCCGCACAGCACATCGTGAGCGAGCATGGCGGGGTCTTTCCGGACACGCGCGATGCCCTGGAACAGCTCCCGGGCATCGGCCGCTCCACGGCCGCCGCCATCATCGCCCAGGCCCACGACCGCCCGGAACCCATCCTGGACGGCAATGCCAAGCGCGTGCTCGCCCGCCACGCGGCCATCGAAGGCTGGCCCGGCAGCCCGGCCGTGCAGCGGGAACTGTGGGCCGAGGCGGAGGCACGCACCCCGACCACCCGCTGCGCCGACTACACCCAAGCCATCATGGACCTCGGTGCCCTGCTGTGTACGCGCACGCGCCCGGACTGCCCGCAGTGCCCCGTAGCCGGCGACTGCCAGGCACTGGCGCAAGACCGGACCGGAGAGCTGCCCGCGCCGCGCCCGCGCAAGGGCCTGCCGACGCGCATCCGCCACGCCGCCCACCTGCAGACCGCGCAGGGCAGCCTGCTGGTACAACGCGCGGCACAGGGCATCTGGGGCGGGCTGTACAGCCTTCCCGAGGCAGCTGAGGCGCCCGAACTCGACGAGTGGGTGCGCAGCCAGTGGCCGCAGGCCGAGGCACACGACACCACCGGGTTGCGCCACACCTTCAGTCACTACCACCTGGACCTGCGCATCCACTGCTACCGGCTCCCGCCGAACGCGTGTGGGATCATGGAAGGCGACAGGGCGATTTGGTATAAACCCGGCACATCACGGGCGGTCGGCATCCCGGCTCCCATCCAGCGTTATCTGCACGAATACAAGGATTCCGGCAATGGCACGAACCGTTAACTGCGTAAAACTCGGGCAAGAGGCCGAAGGCCTGGACTTCCCGCCCTATCCCGGCGAGATGGGCAAGAAGATCTACCTGAACGTGTCCAAGGAGGCCTGGCAGGCCTGGCTGAGCCACCAGACCATGCTGATCAACGAATACCGCCTGACCCCGGTCGACCCCAAGGCGCGCAAGTTCCTGGAAGAGGAAATGGAAAAGTTCCTGTTCGGAGATGGCTCGGAAAAGCCGGAAGGCTTCGTCGACCCGAACCAGTCCTGAATCCAGGCAGTTCGGCGGCGATCGCTTGACGTAGCCGCCCCGGACCGCTTTAATACCGCCCTTCGCCCGAAGGGCGAATCCCTCCGAGAAATGGCCGGGTAGCTCAGTCGGTAGAGCAGGGGATTGAAAATCCCCGTGTCGGCGGTTCGATTCCGTCCCCGGCCACCATTATCTCTCCTGTGGCACCATCCTTCCCATGAGCGTTCGCCGTATCCTGCGCGTGGACCCCCGACGTGCGTCGTGCCTTCGGCCTGGTACCTGATCCGACTTTGAGCGTCCCCGAATGGCTTGATGGCTATGCGGCCGACTCATGCTCGACATCCCAGCCCGGGAATACGAGTACGGCGGGGTGGCAGCGCAATGCCCTTGCCAGGACCTTGGCACGATCAACACCGAGTCGTACGCGGCCATTCTCAATGGCCGAAATGGTCGACTGGGGGATCCCGGAGGCATTCGCCAGATCGTTCTGGCTCATTTCCTGAAGCTCACGCAGGATCCGGACCGATTCGCCAACCGAAACTTCGACCCTCTTGTTTGCCTTGCGATAATCACTCATGTCACTCACGCCCTCCCGTAATCGTGGGGAGTTACTACCTTCTCGACCTGTACAAGGACCTTTGGATACGACCCCGGCAAGGTGGCAGCCGGCCAGGTCATTTCCTCTTCAAACGCGCCGGGCAGCGAACGTTCTTCGTCGCTGTGGCACTATTGATGATGCCATGAGCGTTCGCCGTATTCTGCGTATAGGGCACCCCGACCTGCGTCGCGTCTGCGACCCGGTACCCGACTCGGACTTTGACAGCCCCGGGCTCTACGCCCTGGTGGACGACCTCGTCGATACCATGCACGCCAGCGAAGGCCTCGGCCTGGCTGCTGCCCAGATCGGCGTTCCGCTACGCGTAGCCGTGATCGAGATCCAGCCGGGCAATACCCGTTACCCCGGAGCCGTGCCGACCGGCCGCCTGGTCCTCGTCAACCCGACCGTGACCGTGCTGGACCCAACCCCGCAACGCTACTGGGAAGGCTGCCTGTCCGTACCCGGGCTGCGCGGGGAGGTTGCCCGGCCGCGCCACATCGCCGTGGACTACTACGAGCCCGACGGCACGCCCCGCCACCTGGAACCCGAAGGCTTCCTCGCCACCGTGTTCCAGCACGAGATCGACCACCTCGACGGCACCCTGTTCATCGACCGGGTCACCGACACCACCCGCCTCGCTTTCCTCGACGAATACCGCGAGTTCCACGCGCAGGCGTAGGGATCACGCCCCGTGGAGCCGCGGCCAGGCGTTGCGCACTACCTCCGCCCCCAGCGCATCCAGCAGCGGGTGGGCCGCCAGGCCGAGCAGGCCATCGGTCAGGGGATTTTCGTCGCCGCAGCGCACGGCCAGTTCCAGATGCGTACCGCGCGCGCTCGGCGTCAGCCGATAGCAGCCCTCGCAGGACAACCCGGCCAGCGCGCGCCAGCCGAGCAGGCGCGGCGGGACCGCGACCAGCACCTCCACTTCGAACGTCAGCGGCACCCCGGCCACCCGCACACGCCAGCGGTAGCGCTCGGGCCCGACGCAGGTGATGGACTCGATGGCCTCGCTGTAGGCGGCGAACGCCTCCACCCGGGCCATCAGCTCGAACACCGCCTCCGGAGTGGCGTCGATCTCCATCTCGTGGTGGATCACCGCCATCGCCCACCGCTCCAGGCTGCAGGGTCGCCGCCGGTCGGGCCGGCGGCGCAGGCCCGATCAGTCGTGCACGATGATGCGGGAGCCCGAGGCGTCGATATCCACGCGGGAGCTGGAGTAGGCGCAGGCCTTCGCGATATCTTCCAGTCCCGGCATGTCATTGAGCTCCGCCAGACGATGCAGCAGGCTGCCGCCTTCGCAGTCACGCGGCATCCCACTGTCGTCCAGTGTGCAGCCGAATTCGCCCTCGTTCACCGACCAGTCCATGTCGGCCGGCATCTTCAGCACCACCGGCTCCTCGTGCATCACCTGGAACTTCGCCCGCATGGCGTTCTTGCCGTCCTGCCAGTCGAGCACCGGCATGTTGTCTACGCTGCGCATGATGTGCCTCCTTCGCGATTCCGCGAGGTTGCAACGGATTCCGTCGGGCCGTTATCTGCCCCTGTCCTTTGACGCTAGACCCCATTCCCGAGGCGGTCAAAGGTGGCCCTGGAAGTGATGGGGAAGGGGCTTTGCCGTATTTCATCAACGGCATGGTGGATTGCTTCGGGGAGGGACAGCGCAGGGCAAAAGGCAAGGTCTGACCCCGTGGCCTCCTGCTGATCCCCTTGTTAGCTTCCTTAGCTAGGTCGATAGCATCTCATTTACGAGATCCTGCAGTGCTTCCGACCTAAGGCCAGACTCCCAAGCGCTCTCTAAAGCCCGTGATACTGCGAGAGGGTTTTTATTCAAGCCGCCAGCATTGCCGTAATATGCAGACGCTTGATCCATATGCTGCGTCCATTGCTCACCGAACTCCGGGCCGACCGTCTTTGTGATATTCGTCTGCCACATCCTGAGATTGTTCTTTTCAACATGGTGATCCGGCCAGTTTTCGCCTTTATCGTGCCCCAATAAGTGCAAAATGGCCGCATTGTCTTTCTTGTGCTTTCCAACTTCTGAATCTTTAGTCTTGTCCGTGTCGGCATCGCAAACTACAAAAACATCAATATCGAGTAGCTTGGCAATGGCTAAAGGCTTTATCAGTTCACTTTTCCCGCCTACCGGAATAATGTTGTACCCAGAGCTCCTAAAATCGTCATATCTCTCCATCAACTGTATATACGATGTTATATAGGCCACATCTTCCACACCCTCAACTAACACAAGCCTTTTGCTGAAAAACATCTCACTGATTTCTGGGCGTAGAGTTGGATAAAGCTTCGCAACCATACCGCTTTCTTTTACGGGATTTTCGCCGGCCCTCTCCAGTTCTGACGCGAGCTCACCATATTTCAGGGAGGAAACGGCGGAGCAAGCGGGGATGCCAGACTCCCTAACAAGTCTCACTTTATGAAAATCATCGCCCGGTATAAAATGAGGACTGTGAGAGCATAGGATGATCTGCGACTGGTCTCTTGATAGCTCCTGTAAAACCTCTGAGAGATAACGAGCTTGGGGTGGATGCTGATAAAGCTCTGGCTCCTCGATGGCCATTATTAGAGCTGGGGAGTTTTCATCGTCCAGATCTGCAAGTTCTTGTAATAGAGTTAGAAGATAAGATCTCTGCATACCGTGACCAAATCTTGCGAGCTCACTTTCAAAACCCTTCTCGCCAATCTCAATACGGGCAAAGGGCTCTTCAATTTTAATTGATTTTTCAGCGTCACTTTTCCAGAGAACTTTTGCTGTGGCGCTGGGGTTTGCCCATAGTTTCAATTTTCTTTCAAGCGAATCAGATACGCTCGAAAGAACCCCCTGCTCCTCGTCCAACATTTCTTGATAGTTTTGCCGCAGATCATCTTTTAGCTCATTCACCTTTTGTGTGAAATTTACCTTGGCCCTGATTGCTCTAGACAGGAGCTGACCAAGCGCTGAGTTTTTGCTTTCTTCCGCCTCCTCGGAAAAATCTTTCGACGCGGAGACAAAGACCCACTGCAAATGAGGTGCAAGCCGATTGGCTCCTTTGGAAACTCCGTAGAATTGATCTTCACTTGGAATCAAGCTACAGCTATCGGGATTGGATGCTTCAAATTCAATTAGTGCCGCTGCCATATCAGCTTTCGAGCTAGCCGCTGGAATGCCAGGCCATTTTTTCCTTAGCTGTCCATAAATCTCTTTCAATTCTTTGGCGGGGGTCTTCGATTTATCCGCTTCAAACCAAATCTTGAACTCAGTCATGCCAAGTCGGTTTCCGTATTGCTTCACCTCAGCTCGCTCAGTCCCTTCATCGTAGTCAGCTTGTGCAGTTACAACGAGCTTTTCTTGCCTTACGTAATCAGCCAAATCCTTCTTTGCTTCATCTGATAGGTCTCTGAATGTGACGGTTATCAAAATTGGATCAGAAGTATTCTTATGATGGAAGTCATCAGCAGATAGCTTGCTCAAGTCCGTTTTAGAATCTTTATGTTGTCGGAAGAATACGTTCAGCGCATTAATGACGGTTGACTTACCGGCACCATTTGGCCCCACAAAACAGTTGTAATTATCAAATTCTATCGTTTCGTCTTTAAATGCGCGAAAGTTCTGTATTCGTACCGATTCCAATTTCATTTTCAATCCTTGATTTCGACGCTAACAGTAGATTAGCCAGAATCTGTCATATTGGTGGTATACAGATTCTGCATGTCATCTCGGTGTTTTTCTCTCGATGGCACACCACCACAGATAAACCATTCTTTTATCATGGTATTAGGCGTCGCGTCGAGCGGCAGAACGGCGCACCCGCTTGGACGAACAACATTCGGTTTGTTCTCCACGACTTACATCGGTCGGCCGGTCCAACGCAGGTGGGAAGAAATGGCTGATATTGCGTGCCTCCGGGTGGACTGAGTCGGATCGAGACGAGGAGATTGGCGGCAGGGGCGTGACAGAGCACGGTGTTTTACAGAATCCGTATATCACCGTTATCGCAGTGTCGCGTGACGGAACTAGGCACCACGCGTGCCCGAGAAACGAGCGTCCGGCGGGAGCCGTGGCCGCGTTCCCTGGTACGATCGGACCAGGCGAAATGGAGAGCCGTGTTGGAAACGCTCATAGAAGCGAATCAGGCGGTGGTGGTCTGCGGCGTTCTGGAGGATGCACAGGGGCGGATCTTTCTGGCGCGTCGCGGGGCCGATCAAGCGCTGGCGGGGTATTGGGAATTTCCCGGTGGGAAGGCGGAACCGGGGGAAGACCTGGAGGCTGCGTTGTGCCGCGAATTTCGGGAAGAGCTGTCGATGGGGCTCCGGGTGGGGGAAGAGATCGGGCGCACGCCGATTCCGGGTAATGGAGGCCTTGAGTTGGTGGCGCTGCGCGCGTGGACGGATGACGAAAGCCCGGTGCTGACCGTGCACGATCGGTGGTGCTGGGTGTCGCCGCAGGAGGGGCGCGGGCTCGAGCTGGCGCCGGCGGACATCCCATTGCTCGAAACCTTTATCGCTGCACGTTCGGAATGAGCCGAGATAGTGCCGTCAAATCCCTGTCCGGCGCCCAATGGGTCGGCTTGCATGAACGATTAGATACGCCGCGGTTACGGCAGGCGCTGGAGGCCTTGGGGTTGGAGGACCACGCCCGCTGGAGCCAGAGCCTAGAGGGCGACGATCTGGGGATGAGCCTCGTCGCCGAGCTGTCTCAGCGGCTCGCGGAGCGCGCGGGTGAGCTGCGGGAAAAGGGACACGACGACTGGACGCGGGCCGTGCAGGGGCTGGCGGATGCGTTGGCGGCGGCGGGGCATCCGCTTTCGGGGATCGAGGAGGACCTTCCGCAGCCGCCGTTTCGGCAGTTGCTGGAGGTGCGTTCCCCGTCGGCTGATCAGGTTGGGCAGCAGGAGACGCCACGGCCGGATGTTCCGCTGGCTCTGTCCAGCCTGCTGACTGGATCCGATCGTACACCCAGCCTGATCACGCAGATCGAGAAGGAGCTGGCCAGTGCGGAGCGGGCCGACTGGCTGGTGTCCTTCATCAAGTGGAGTGGCATTCGCGCCCTGCGCGAGACGCTGAAGCGCTTTACGGAGACCCCGACGGCCGATGGCTCGCCCAGGCTGCGGATCGCGACGACCTCGTACCTCGGGGCTACGGATCTCAAGGCGATCGAGTTTCTGCTAAGCCTGCCGAACACCGAGATTCGGGTCTCGTACGACACGCACCGCACGCGCCTGCATGCGAAGGCTTACCTGTTCCATCGCAACACAGGCTTCGGTAGCGCCTACATCGGCTCGGCGAATGTCTCGCGGGTGGCGATGGATGAGGGGCTGGAGTGGACGGCCAAGGTCAGCGAATACGAGCTGCCGCATATGTGGCGCCAGATCCAGACCTCGTTCGAGGCGCATTGGGCAGACCCGGCGGAGTTCGAACCGCTCACCACGGACGACTTACCCCGCCTGCAACAGGCACTGGAGTCGGAATCCAGCTCGGGACCAGCAGCGCCGAAAGACGCCACCGCGTTCTTCGACCTGCGACCGTATGCCTTTCAGCAGGAGATCCTGGAGGACATCCAGCGCGAACGCCGTTCGGGGATCGCCCGCCATCTGGTGATCGCGGCCACCGGGACCGGCAAGACCATGATCGCCGCGTTCGACTATCGCCGCTTTGCGCGCGAGCAGGCGGATAAGGGGCGCCCCTCGCTGCTGTTCATCGCCCACCGCGAGGAGATCCTGCGTCAGGCGATGGCCAGCTTTCGGCAAGTGCTGCAAGACCACGAGTTTGGCGATGTGCTGGTGGGCGGGGCGCGCCCGAGTCAGGACCGCCACCTGTTCTGTACGGTGCAGAGCTGGAACGCCCGAGACCTCGATCGGCTGGCCCCGGAGCATTTCGATTACGTGGTGCTGGATGAGGCGCACCACAGTACCGCCGGCAGCTACCAGCGCATCCTCGATCATGTGCAGCCCAAGTGCCTGCTGGGCCTGACGGCGACGCCGGAGCGCACGAATGCCGATGACATCCGCAAATACTTCGGGCAGCGCTACACGCACGAGATCCGCCTGCCGGATGCGATCGAGCGGCGCCTGCTGGTGCCGTTCCATTACTTCGGTGTGGCCGACCATGAGTCCGTGGATCTGCGCCGGGTGAGCTGGCGGCGCGGGGGCTATGACGCCGAAGAACTAGAAGGGGTGTTCACCGGCAACCGGGCACGCGCCGAATGGGTTCGGCAGCAGGCCCATGAGCACGCCACGGACCCCGGCTCGGTCCGAGGCCTGGGTTTTTGCATCAGTCGCGCCCATGCCCGATTCATGGCCGAACATTTCTCGGCCAAGCAGGTGCCCAGCGCGGTGCTGACCGGCGACAGCTCGGATCACGAGCGTCAGTCGGTACAGCGCGACCTGCGCGAGGGGCGCATCCGCTTCATCTTCACGGTGGACCTCTACAACGAAGGCGTGGACCTGCCGGAGGTAGACACCGTTTTGCTGCTGCGCCCGACCGAGAGCCTGACGGTCTACCTGCAGCAGATGGGCCGCGGTTTGCGCTTGCACGAGGGCAAGCCGCACCTGACCGTGCTGGATTTCGTCGCGCCACAGGATCGGCGTTTTCGTTATGCCACTCGGTTCCGGGCCCTGAGCGCGCGGCCGGAGAAGCGGGTGGATCACCAAATCCAGGAAGGCTTCCCTTGGTTACCCAGCGGCTGCCTGATCCACCTCGACCGCCTGGCCACCCAGCACGTCCTCGACAACATCCGTGCGCAGATCAACCGCCAGCGACCGCAGCTCGTCCGCGAGCTGAAGGACTGTTTCCGGGAGGACATCGACTCCGCCAGCCTGCCCAAGATGCTGGACTGCCTGCATATGGATGAAGCGGAAGACCTGCTGCGCAAGGACCTGCCCTCCCGGCTGCGCGCGGACTGCGGAGGCGAGTCGACCGAAGCGCTGGGCCCCTATGCCAGCGGCCTCAAACGCGGGCTGCAGCGCTTGGCGCGGTGTGACGATCACCAGTTGCTGGAAACCCTTCAGACCCATCTGGCGCAGCCGGCCGCGAACGTGGAGCAGCTTGCCGAAGAAGATCGGCTCCGGCTGACCCTCGTCCACAGCACCCTATGGGGCAAGACGCGGCCGGGGAACGGGGACCTAACCGCCGTGGATGCCTTCGTCCGCGAACAGCGCCCTCTGTACCGGGATCTCCAGGAAGTCGCCGCCTGGCGACATGAGCGTATCGTCCCCGCCAGCGGCATCACCTTCCCGGAGCAGACGGGGCCGCTGGAACTGCACGCGTCCTACACCCGCGAGCAGATCCTGCTGGCGCTGGGACTTGGCAGCCTGGAGAAGCCGATCACCCAGCAGGAGGGTGTGCGGCACGTACCGGAGCGACGGGTCGATGCGTTGTTCGTGACCCTGGAGAAATCCGAACAGGAGTTCTCGCCCACCACCATGTACGAGGACTACGCCCTCAACGAGCGGCGGTTCCACTGGCAGTCACAGTCCGGCACCTCCCCCACCTCGGAGACCGGGCAGCGTTACATCCACCACGAGGCGCGTGGCTACACCCCCATGCTGTTCATTCGCCGGGCTAAGCGTGATGCGACGGGCCTCAGTGAGCCATTCACCTTCTGCGGCCCGGTGCGCTACCAGCACCACAAGGGCAGCAAGCCGATGAGCATTGTCTGGGAGCTGGATTACGAACTGCCCGCCCGGCTCCTGCACCTCGCCCGCCGCACGGTCCTGTAACGGGAGAGGCTGCCCGCTTGAGGACGACCGCGTCGGCGGAGGATCAGGGGGCGCCGTAGGCGTGGGCGGTGGTTTCCGGCATGGGCAGGGGGTGGAGCCGGACGGCCAGGTGGGGTGCGGCGGCGGTGGTCATGCGGCGTTCCCAGGTGAGGGCGTGGCGGACGATGAGGTCCAGATCGTCGTATTCGGGTGACCAGGCCAGGAGCTCGCGGATTCGGGATGCGTCTGCGGTCAGGGCGGGCGGATCGCCGGCGCGGCGGGGGCCATGGATGACGGGGAATCGGTAACCGCTGATGCGCTGCACGGACTCGAGGACCTGCAGCACGCTGTAGCCGTGGCCATAGCCGCAGTTGAGGGCCTGCGAGGAGCCGCCCGCGACCAGGTAGTCCATCGCGCGAAGGTGGGCCGCGGCCAGATCCTCGACATGGATGTAGTCGCGGACGCAGGTGCCATCGGCGGTTGGGTAATCGGTCCCGAAGACGGTGATGCTTTCGCGCTCGCCCAGGGCGGCCTGGCAGGCCACCTTGATCAGGTGGGTCGCGTTGGGAGTGGCCTGGCCCAGCGTCCCGTCGGGGGCCGCACCGGCCACGTTGAAATAGCGCAGACAGACGTAACGGAGATCACTCGCCTGGCCGAAGTCGGCGATCATCCGCTCGGACATCACCTTGGAGGCGCCGTAGGGGTTGATGGGCAGCAGCGGACTGGTTTCGTCGACGGGGTTATTTTCCGGGATGCCGTATACCGCGGCGGTCGAGGAAAAGACGAGGAAGCGCACGCCCGTCGCCTGGCACCCCTCCAGGAGGTTCAGGGTATTGCGTGTGTTGCTGCCGTAGTACCCCAGCGGATCGGCCAGCGACTCCGGGACGACGATCCTGGCGGCGAAGTGCAGAACGCCGTCGAACGCGTAGTCCGCAAGGACACTGTGCAGGCGCTGGCGGTCAGCCATGTCGCCGACGATCAGCGCGGCATGCCCAATGGCCCAGCGGTGCCCCGTGCTGAGATTGTCGTACACGACGACGTCGTGACCATCGGCCAGCAACTGGCGCACGACATGTGAACCAATATAGCCCGCTCCACCGGTTACCAGGATTTTCATCGTCGAACCTTCGCCTCGTCGTTGATCGAACGGCTGTAATAAAAGAGTGTCGTGCCGGGCTATTCCGGCCCGTATTGCCAGCGATACCAGGTCATGCCCCAGTACTCGTGCAGTGCGAGCCAGCTGGCCCAGAGCGCACTGGCCTGTGGGCGAAAGCCCTCCAGGGACCAGCCGTTATCTCGCGGCACATAGGCGCCAGTCGGGGCCGGGATGACCTCCAGCCCCGCGCGCTCGAATGACCATGTGGCGCGCGGCATGTGGTGGGTATGGCTTACGAGTGCCACGCGCTCGATCCCCTCTGCGTGCAGCTGCTCGGCGGAATGCCGGGCATTGCCCCAGGTGTCGCGTGCATTGGGTTCCCGCAGGATCGGGTGGACGCCATATTCCTTCAGTACCTCTGCCATGTAGTCGGCTTCTGGAACTCGCCCCTCGGGGCCACCCCCCGAAACCATCACGGGCAGCCCGGTGCGGTGGTGCAGGTACGCCGCGTAACGCAGGCGCACCAGTGCAAGGTCGTGGACGGTCTCGCCCGAGAACTCCTCGGCTCCACTGCGATACCCCGCCCCCAGCACCACAATCGCTTGTACGTCCGCCAGCTGGTTGTCGTCCGGCGGCGCAAAACCCTCCTGTAAAGGCTTTATGAGGGCGTAACTAAATACAGGAGTAGACAAGGAATAGCTCAACAGAAGGCCGATTACCAACAGCACTTTTCCAACATTTGTTCGGTAAATAGCCCACCCGATAATGGCAAGTATGAGAGGACCGGAAGGAGGTAGCAGAAGCCAATTGGCTAGCAGACGCAGAGGGATGGGGTCCAACGTTTTTCCCCGGTAGTAGACGCAAAATGAAGGACCCTATTTTGAGCCCACCAACGGGATTTTAAAGGACCAAATAAACCGAACGGAAAACACCCCATCGTCAGTCTAAAGACTGATGGTCTGAGCCGAGGGTCACGTCTAACATCGATTATCCAGGGGAATAGCCAATACTAATAAGTGCTTGCTATTGCCCGCACCGTTCCGAGGCTAAACGGAGACTGGTCCGGGCACGATCAGGGCCGGGTCCGGGTTTCGCCGGACAATGAAGTCGGCGGTGTCAAATTGGACTGACTCAAGGAAGCGGAAGCGTTTCCTTACACGCCCAAAGGGGAGACAAGCGATGACCGTCAAGACCAGCCCACAAAGCGCTTTTATTGTTCTTATTTTGTCCCTGGCATTCGTGCTGGTGACGACCAGCGCCTGCACCACCACGCCCTATCCGGATGCCCCCTCGACCGTGGAAAAAACGGTGGTGGACCAGTACATCATCGGTCCCGGAGACACGCTGAATATCGCGGTCCGCAACAACCCGGACCTGTCCACCGCAGTGGCGGTGCGACCGGATGGCCAGATCACCACGCCGCTGGTGGAGGACGTGCAGGCCAGCGGCCGGACGCCCAGCCAGCTGGCGCGGGACATGGAGGACAAGCTATCCGACTTCCTCCGGGATCCGATCGTGACGGTGATGGTGACCAGCTTTGCCGGCCCCTATGACCGCCAGGTGCGCGTGATCGGTCAGGCGGCCGAGCCGCAGGCGCTGCAGTACCGCGAAGAGATGACGGTGATGGACGTGATGATCGCGGTCGGCGGGATTACCGATTTCGCGGCCGGCAACCGCGCCGTGCTGGTACGCAACGAAAACGGCGAGCGCCAGCAGTACCGCGTCCGCCTGAACGACCTGATCTACGGGGGCGACATCTCGGCCAACGTGGACATGTTGCCGGGCGACATCCTGATCATCCCGGAACGCCGCTTCTGACCGGCGCGGGCGCGGCAAGGCCTCTTGTCGCGCCCGCGGGTTACAAGCCAAGCGGACGACCCGGTTTCGGGAAAGAAACAGGCATCGATCGTCTCCCCGGCTCTGGGGGAGGTGACCGGGGGGCATCTTGAGCATGCGCATACTTGGACATTACGTATCGCGGCGAGTCCTGGCGCTGGTGGGGCTGGAGCTGGTTGCGATCTACATTGCGCTCTACCTGTCACTTGCCCTGTTCGTGCTGTCGCAGGGTCCGGTCGATCCCTGGATGCCGGAACTCCTGATCGCCGTGGCGGTGGTGTTGTTCGCGGTGATGCTGGTGGGGCTTTACGAGCAGGAGTGCCTGGCAACATTCAACCTGCGATCCGCTGTGGTGCGCCTGGGCGGGGCCCTGATCCTGGCCGGTGGCGCGCTGGCGATCTACGGGTTGTTCACGGCCAGCAACATACTGACCCCAGCGATCGTGGGAAGTGGCGGGATCATCCTGCTGGCAAGCCTGACGGCGGAGCGCAGCCTCTTTCGCGGGCTGTCGGAGACCGACGCCTTCAAGCGGCGCGTCCTGGTCCTGGGCACGGGCAGCCGTGCGCGCTCACTGGAGATGCGCCATGCCAGAGCCGACGGGGGCGATACCACCTATCAGGTCGTCGGCTATGTGGCGACCGAACGCGAGACCGACCGGCTGGTGGACCAGCAGCGACTCTGGGTGCTGGACGACAAGACCAACCTGCTGGATGTGGCGCGCTCGCTGCGGGTGGAGGAGATCGTGGTGGGGATGCGCGAGCGCCGCGAGAACCTGCCGATCAACCAGCTGCTGGAATGCAAGCTCAACGGCATTCGCATCACGGACCTGTCGACCTTCTTTGAACGAGAGGACCGCCAACTCCAGCTGGACGGAATCAACACCAGCTGGCTGGTGTTTGGCGAGGGCTTCCGGCAGTACTGGCCACGCACAGTGGTCAAGCGCAGCTTCGATCTGGTCGCGAGCACGGCCCTGCTGGTGGCGACCCTGCCGGTGATGCTGCTGACCGCGATCGCCATCAAGCTCGACAGCCCGGGGCCGGTGCTCTACTGGCAGACCCGGGTCGGCCAGGGCAACACGCCGTTCGAGATCTGCAAGTTCCGCAGCATGCGCAGTGATGCCGAAGGGGACGGCGTGGCCCGCTGGGCCAGCGGCGACGACGACCGCATCACGCGCGTGGGCCGGGTGATCCGCAAGCTGCGCATCGACGAGCTGCCGCAGATCATCAACGTATTTCAGGGGCGCATGTCGTTCGTGGGGCCGCGCCCGGAGCGCCCGGTGTTCGTGGAACAGCTCAGCAAAGAGATCCCGTATTTTCTCGCCCGCCACAGCATCCGCCCCGGCATCACCGGCTGGGCCCAGGTGCGCTACGCCTACGGCGCGTCGGTCGAGGATGCACGGCAAAAGCTCCAGTACGACCTGTACTACGTAAAGAACCACAGCCTGTTCATGGATCTGATGATCCTGTTCGAGACGGTCCGCGTCGTCCTGTTTGGCCGCGGGGCCCGCTGAGCCATGAATCTCGCCGCGCCCAGCTATCTCCTGGCCGCCCTCGCCTTTCTCGTCCTGGTGGTGCTGGCCCTGTGGACCTGGCGGCAGCGCCCGGGGAGCCTGTGGGTCGCCGGTGCGGCGCTGCTGTCCGTGATCTGGGCGCTGCACATGGCGCTGGTAGCGCGCGAGATCGGCGAGGCCCCGGTCTCGGGCGGGGCCTTCGAGGTGCTGCGCAACGCCGGGTGGTTTGCGGTCCTGTTCGCGCTGCTCGCGCGCCGCGGCGAATCTGCCGCGCGACCGCCCGCACCCTTGCGGACCGCGATGATCGTCACCGCTGCCCTGATGTCCGGGCTGTTCGTGGCCCTCGCCCTGCCGCTCCCGCTGACCTATGGCGCCTGGGTGGGCACTGCGATGCTGGGCATGGCGGTGCTGGGTCTGGTCCTGGTCGAGCAGGTCTTTCGCAATACGCCCCTGCAACGGCGCTGGGAGATCAAGTTCCTGAGCCTGGGCCTCGGGGCGATGTTCGCCTTCGACCTGTTCCTGTTTGCCGATCTCGTGCTGTTCGGGGCGATCAACAGCCCCGTCTGGCAAGCCCGCGGCCTGGTGAATGCCCTGGTCGTGCCATTGATCGCGATTTCCCTGGCCCGCCGGCCGCTGCAGGCCCGCGAGGCCCCAGTGGTCTCGCGCCACCTGCTGTTCCATACCGCAGCACTGATCGGCGCCGGGCTTTATCTGTTCGCCATCGGGGCCGCCGGCTACTACCTGCGGCATGTCGGCGGCGACCTGGGCGCCTTCCTGCAGGCGGTCTTTCTGTTCGGTGCCGCATTGCTGCTGGCCGTCATCGTCGCCTCGGGCAGCCTGCGCTCGCGCCTGCGCGTCTTCCTGGCCAAGCACTTCTTTCGCTACTCGTTCGATTATCGCCAGGAGTGGCTGCGGTTTACCGGCACGCTCTCGGCCGAGGATGACGAGATCCCGTTCCGCCAGCGCGCCATCCAGGCGATCGGCGAGCTGGTGGACAGCCCCGGGGGCCTGCTGTGGGTGCGCGACCGCAACGGCACCTATGCCCTGGACGGGGTACTGAACCTGGGCGATCCGAGTTATCCCCCGGAGGAGCCCGACGGGGCGCTGGTGGAGTTCGTCGCGCGCACCGGCTGGGTCATCGACCTCAACGAATACCGCCGGGACCCCGAGCTGTATCAGGGCCTGCAACTGCCGGAGTGGCTGGCGCAGAACACGCGCCTGTGGGTGGTGGTGCCGCTGCTCAAGGGCGAGCGCCTGCAGGGGTTCGTCGTGCTCGCCCAGCCGCGCGCACCGCGCAAGATCGACTGGGAGGAACGCGATCTCCTGAAAACTGCCGGGCGCCAGCTCGCGGTGTATGTCGCGTTGGTGCAGACGGACGAGGCCCTGCTGGAGGCCCGCCAGTTCGAGGCCTTTCATCGACTGGCGGCGTTTCTGGTGCACGACCTCAAGAACGTCTCGGCCCAGCTCTCCCTGGTGTGCTCCAACGCGGAGCGTCACCTGTCCAATCCGGACTTTGTCCGCGATGCCCTGAACACGGTGGGCAATGCCCGCGACCGGCTGGAACGGACCCTGGCCCAGCTGCGCCACGCCCAGGCCACTCCCGACACACCGAGCCGCATCATCCCGCTGGACCGGCTGCTCGCCGAGGTCTCCGAGGCCAGCAGCCACCGCTCGCCCCTGCCCCGGCTCGACCTGCGTGAACCCGCGGCGGTCATCGGCGACCAGGAAGGTCTTAAAAATGTACTACTCAATCTTGTAAGAAATGCTCAAGAAGCTACGCCGGATGACGGCTCAATCAATCTCAATCTTTACACCGAAGGGGGTTGGGCTATTGTTCAAATTGAAGACACGGGGAGCGGTATGGAACCGGCCTTTCTCAAGAATCGGCTGTTCAAGCCCTTTCAAACCACCAAGGGAAACGCAGGGATGGGGATTGGTTTATATGAGGCGCGCGACCGGATTTTGCGCATGGGCGGACGCATCACCGTCGACAGCGAGGCCGGTGTCGGAACGATCTTTACCCTGAAGCTCCCCTTGCAGATGGCACCAGCCATGGCCGAACCGTCATGAAGACCGCTGGTGAGCAAGAGGGTTCTATGCTGAAGCTTCTCATCGTCGAAGACGACCAGGGTCTGCGCAACCAGCTGAGCTGGTGCTTCGAGGGCTACGAGATCCTGGAGGCCGAAGACCGCGAAAGTGCCATGTCCAGGATGCGCCGCCACCAGCCGGAGCTGGTGACACTGGACCTGGGCCTGCCGCCGGACCCGGCCAATGCCTCCGAGGGCCTGGCCCTGCTGCAGGACATCCTGGCGCTGGACCCGGAGACCAAGGTCATCGTCGTCACCGGCAATGACGATCGCGAGAACGCGCTCAAGGCCGTGGCCCTGGGCGCCTACGACTACTACATCAAACCGGTCGAATCCGACCTGCTGCGGATGATCGTCGATCGCGCCGCCCACCTGTACGAGCTCGAGGCGGAGAACCGCAAGCTGGCGCGCAAGCCCGGGGCCTCCCTGAGCGGGGTCATTACCGCCGACCCGGGGATGCTGGATGTCTGCCGGGTGGTCGAGCGTGTCGCGCCCTCGGATGCCACCGTGCTGCTGCTGGGCGAGAGTGGCACCGGGAAAGAGGTGCTGGCGCGTGCACTGCACGACCTGAGCGGGCGCGCCACCGAACGCTTCGTGGCGATCAACTGCGCGGCAATCCCGGAAAACCTGCTGGAAAGCGAACTGTTCGGGTACGAAAAGGGCGCCTTTACCGGGGCCACGCGCCAGACCATCGGCCGCATCGAACACGCCAACAACGGGACCCTGTTCCTGGACGAGATTGGCGACCTGCCGCACAGCCTGCAGGCCAAGCTGCTGCGCTTTTTGCAGGAGCGCAAGATCGAACGCCTGGGCGGTCGCAGCGAGATTCCGGTCAACGTGCGCATCATCGGCGCCACGAACCAGGACCTGAAGGCGCTGATCCAGCAGGGCGAGTTCCGCGAGGACCTGTATTACCGGATCAGCGAGATCTCGGTCTCGATTCCGCCCCTGCGCGAGCGCAAGGGCGATGCAACGCTGCTTGCGCACTACCTGCTCGACCGGTTCACCCAGGATCAGCGGCGGCCGCGCCGCGGCTTCACCCAGGATGCCACCCACGCGATCGAGGCCTACGACTGGCCGGGCAATGTGCGCGAGATGGAAAACCTGATCCGCCGCGCCGTGATCATGGCAGACAGCCAGTTGATTACCGCGAAGGACCTGGGCCTGGAGCCCCCCGAGGGCGAGGCCCCGGCAGTCCGACTACGCGACATCCGCGACAGCGCGGAACACGAGGCCATCCTGAAAGCGATGGCTCGCAGCAAGAACAACATTGCCCAGGCCGCCGACCAGCTCGGAATCACACGGCCGACGCTCTACAGCCTGCTCGACAAATTTGGCCTGAGGTAAACCCGCCATGAAGACTCCCCGTTCTGTATCCCGTGTGGTGGGCATGCCCCGCCGTACCCTCCCGCGCCTGGCTCCGTTGCTGATGGCGCTGACTCTGGTCGGTTGCGATGCCCTGGGCACCCCGACCGAGGCCGAGCACCGCGAACGTGCCGAGCGCCACATGGAGGCGGGCGAATATGCCGCGGCCACCATCGAATATCGCAACGCGCTGCAGCACACCCCGGACCCCGAGGTGCGCGGCCGCCTGGGCCTCGCCTATCTGCGCGACCAGCAGCCGGAACCGGCCGTGCGCCACCTGCAACGAGCCCTGGAGACCGGCGCGGACCCGAACGAGTACGCCCTGCCCCTGGCGCGACTGCTGTTCATGCTGGGCGGCAGTGGCGCGATCGCCGAGATCCCCGAGGCCGATGGCCTGGAAGGCGAGGATGCCGCGCGTCTATTGGCCTACCGGTCGCTGGCGGCCTATCAGGCGGGAGATGCCAACGCCGGATCGGATTATCTTGAGGCCGCCCGGGAGGTGCAGGACGACCTGGTCGAGATTCACCTGGCGCGCGCCTACCAGGCAATGTCCGATGGCGACGCCGAGCAGGCCATGAAGATGACCGATGCGGCCCTGGAAACGGACTCCGAATTTTCCCCTGCCTGGTCCCTCAAGGGCGATCTGGAACGGGTGCAGGGCGACCCCGAGGCTGCGCTAAAGGCCTTTAGTCGCGCCGTCGAGCTGCGCCCGGATGCGATCGCCGAACGCCTGAAGCGCGGGCTGATGCACGTCGAACTGGAGCAGTTCGACGAGGCCCGGGCCGATGGCAAGTTCCTGAAGGATGGCGCACCCAATCACCCCGGCGGCCACTTCCTGCTGGGGCTGATCGAGTTCGAGACGGGTGAACCCCTGCAGGCCCGCCCCCATCTGGAAGAGGCGCTGGCGGCCTCGGCCAACTACCGTCTCGCGATGCCCTATCTGGCGGCGATCCAGCTGGAAGAAGGCAACTGGTCCCAGGCGGAGCGCCTGCTGGAGCGCCATCATGCGCTGGGCCCGGCCAATGCGATGAGCTACCGGCTGCTGGCCCAGCTGCGCATCGAACAGGGCCGCACGCAGGAAGCGCGGCGGATTCTGGCCGAGGCACTGAGCGAACGGCCCGATCTGATCGAGGCCCTGGGCGATCAACTGGCCGCGCTCTACATCGGCGAGGGCGACACCGAAAGCGGGATCGAGGTCCTGCGCGAGGCCCTGGCCAACCGCGCGGACCGCCCGGAGCTGCAGGAGATGCTGGGAATCGCCCTGGTGCGGCACGGCGACCACGAGCAGGGCATGGCGCTGCTGCACCGGGTCGCCAGCGAAAGCGCGGATGTACGCCTGGCCGACTATTCGGTGGCGCTGGCACATATCCGTGACGAGCAGTACGAACAGGCCCTGGAGGCTACTCAGCGCCTGCGCGACAAAGACCCGGAAAACCCGCAGGGCTTCAACCTGATGGGCGCCGCCCTGCTGGGGCTGGGCGAAATCCACGAGGCCCGCCTGATCTACCAGGAAGGGCTGTCGCTCCACCCGGACAACAGCACCCTGGCCCTGAACCTGAGCTCGCTCGAAGTCCGTCAGGGCAACCTGGAGACGGCCCGCGAGATCCTCGAGGACCTCCAGGAACGCGACCCCGGGCATCCCACCTCGGCGATTCGGCTGGCAACACTGCACTTTCAGCAGGGCGAGATGGAGGCCGGCAAGCGCTGGCTGCAGGACGCAATCAAGGCACACCCGGATCGGATCGACCCCTACCTGATGCTGGCACGCGCCCAGAACCAGCAGGAGGATCACGCCGCCGCCCGATCCACCCTGGAAAAAGCACGTGAACATCACCCCAACGACACCCGAGTGCTGGGCCTGCTGGTCGACCTGCAGGAGCGCGAGGGGGACTTCGCGGGCGCGGCACAGACGCTTGGGCACCTGGCCGTACTGCGTCCGGATGCCGCGGAGCTGCGCTTCCGGCAGGCGCGCAATCTCGCCGCTCTGGGCGAGACCGAGCAGGCGGTCACGGCCCTGCGCCAGACGCTGTCGATCGACTCCAGCCATATGAGCGCACGCATGGTGCTGACCCGCCACCTGAGTCTGGCCGGCGAGGTCGATGAGGCGCGTCAGGTCTTCGAGCCCGTCGTGGAGCGCGCCCCGGAGGCAGCGCAGGTGATCGCGCAGCAGGCCTGGTTCGACGCGCAAGCCGGCGAGCTCGAAAAAGCGATCGAAGGCTACGAGCGTGCACTCGAGCGCGAGTCCCGACGCGACTGGCTGGTGGAAAAATACCAGGCTCAGCAGCGCGCCGGCCATTCCGAGGCGGCCCTGGAGACGCTGAAGGGCTGGCTGCAGGAGCACCCCGAAGATGCGGCCTCGCGCCACCTGCTCGGCTCGGCGCAGATCAACGCCGGCCACGAGGCCGAGGCTCTGGAAACCTACGAAACCGTGCTGGAACAGCGGCCCAACGATGTCATTGCACTGAACAATGCGGCATGGCTGGCCCGCGAGATCGACAACCCGCGCGCCCGCGAGTACGCCCAGCGAGCCGTCGAACTGGCCCCGGATCAGCCCGCGATCCTCGACACCCTGGGCGTGGTACTGCTGGAGGGCGGCGACACCGAGAGCGCCCTGGAGACTCTGCAGCGGGCCTACCGGATGAGTCCGCAGGCACCGGATATCGGGTTCCATCTGGCGCAGGCCTATCAGGCCAGCGGCGAAACCGAACAGGCGCGCGCCCTGCTGACGGAGCTACTGGAGGCCCACGAGGACTTCCCGGAGCGCGAACGGGCACAGTCGTTGCGCGAGTCGTTATAGGCCCGAAAAGCGAGAAAGATGCAATGGCTGCTGAAGCCCACGCGAACGTGGGCTTCAGCGTTTCTCCAGGACGATTACGGTCGCTTCAACAGCAGGTTGTAGCAGTTGCCCGAGATCGAGGAGTCGACCACCTGAAATCCGGCGCTGGTGAAGCGGCTCAGGATATCGCGGGCCTCGTACGGGGTATGCAGGATGCCCTTGCGCATGCCCCAGCGGTTGATACGTTCGGCAATCGCCTTCAGTGGCTGCGGCGTACGCGGGTACAGCAGGACGTTTGCGGCCAGGGTGCCCCCCGGCTTGAGCACCCGAAAGGCCTCGTGGATGGCGCCGTCCACATCCGGAAAGCAGTGCACCGAGTTGGCGATGTTGGCCGTATCGAACTCGCCATCGGCAAACGGCAGCTCCGCGGCGTCGGCGTGTTTGACAGTCACGTGCTCGTCCTTTGCGAAGCGGTGGCGCGCGCCCGCCAGCATGGATTCGGCGTAATCCACGCCGACAACTTCGCTCTCCGGCAGTTTGCGCCGGCGCCGCCACTTGATTGCCATCTCCAGCAGTGTCCCCGTGCCACAGCCGATTTCCAGATGCCGGGCCCCCATGTTGCCGCCAAAAAACCGGATCTGGGCGCCCAGGGTGCTGTTGTAGGCAAAGGTCAGGATGAAAAACCCCCGCGCGTCGTACCACCACGGTGGTGACTTGTAGGCTTCGGCAATCTCGTCGCGGGTCTTGGCACGCTTGGACATGTGGCATCTCCTTCACGGAAAGAACGGCCGAGCCCCCAATCCCTGCCGTCCGTTTTTTTTACATGGCCCTTTTCCATGGCCAAGGAAAACAAACGAAAAACTATTTCAAATCCGATAGTTATCGCGCTTGGCACGCAGCCTGCTTTACTTCACTCGCAAGACAGGACGACTAGCAAATTGAAGTAGAAGTAAGCGTTAACTCAAACACATTGATTCTAACTGGTGGAGGATTACAACATGGAAAGGTTCAAGCAAACAGCGCTGGGGGCGGTACTGGCAGTGGCCAGTCTGGGGCTTGCGGGCACCGCACATGCCGGCGTCTTTACGATTGATGATTCGCAGCTCGATCTCTCGACGATCGCCGTGGGTGAACGTGAAGTCGACCGCATTACCGGTGGGTATGAGGAACTGCTGACCCTCGATGCCGACGGTTCCTTCGACGCGGCGGCCTACTGGAACGTGGGTCAGTACTTCCTCGGCGGCACATCGGTCAGCAACCGACTGGGATCCACCGGGGACGATGGCGACCTGTTCTACGGTCTGTATGCCGTGTTCGAGTCCTCCGGGAACTTCGATGCGGATACGGGCGAGTTCACCGGCACCACCGGCTCGATCGCGCTCTATCTGGACCCGAATCTGGATACCACCTTTGGATTCAACTCGAACGATGCGGCCGATGGTGTGGCCCTGGGCGGCACGGGTGACGACATCCTCGTCGGCTGGTCCGACATCTTCGAGCGGGGCGCAGGTTCCTTCGACCCCGATTCGGACGACATCGGCAGCTTTGCCCTGATCTTCAACGAGTGGATGCTCTCGGACGAAGGCCGGCAGTTCTTTACCAGTCCGGATCCGTTCTACATGAATGTCCGTGTAACGGGTCAGTTCGACTTCATCGAGGGTTTCGAGGAAGTCGACCAGCGCACTACCTTTGAGGTGGTCGGCTCGGCCGACGCCCGCTGGTCCGGACAGGAAGTGCCCGAACCGGCCATGCTGCTTCTGCTGGGAACCGGGCTGGTACTGCTCGGCTTCGTCGCCACGCGACGCCGCCGCCGCGACACCGGCCTGGCTGCCTAGCAGCCCTTGTGGTTGGGCCTTCTGCTCCCCCCTGGGTGGAAAGCCTCTCCCGGCCCCTCGTCCTCGGACGAGGGGTTTTTTTATGCCTGAGTGGGCACCTCGTCTGAAGCGTTATTACTGCCCGCTCGCCCGGAGACGCGCGAGCCGTCGGCGGCCGATGGCCAGTAGCAAACGCTGCAGGGGGTTGCGATTGCCACCGGGGCGCCAGGTGCGGGCAAGGCGCTGGCGGTAGGCATCGAAGTGAACACCGTGCGGGGCCCAGACGACGCGACCCCGCCCCAGCAGGATCTTCAGGGCCTCGGTACCCATGACCCCGGCGCACAGCTCGCAGGCCATCACGGTGGACGGGCCATGCTGGGCCTTCAGGTCGACGGCGGCAGGATCGGCCAGGTAGCCCATCTGCATCATCGACGGGGCCAGGCCCATCATGAAACGCAGCGCCAGCTCCTCGTCGGGCAAGCCGTCGCGCAGGTCGAAGTAGTCATCGAACGACACGCCACCCGGGCGGAAGTTAAGCAACGCCGCCCCCATGCCGAGCGGGGCCACGGTGATCGCCGGGATCCCGCGCTCTGCACACGCGGCGAAGACCTCGCGACGGGCCTGAAACACGAAGAAGTCGAGCCCGTCGACGTAGAGATCCACACCCTGGAGGAAGGCCTCCAGATTGTGCTGGTGCACACCCTCCGGGAACGTCGTGATCTCGAGCTCCGGATTGATGTCCAGCGCCATCTCGCGCAGGACCTCAACCTTGGGCCGGCCCAGACGCGACATCCCCGCCCCAGCCTGGCGATTCATGTTGTGCAGCTCGAAGCAGTCGAAATCCGCGATATGAAAGCGCCCCACCCCCAGGCGGGCGAGCGTCAGCAGATGGCTCCCGCCGACACCGCCAAGACCGGCGATGGCCACTCGCGCACCACGCAGGCGTTCCAGCTCTGGCCAGGTCACCCAGCCATGGGTGCGCCGGAACGCCGCGTGATAGTCGAACTCAGGCATCAGGCCGCGCTGGCAATCGCGTCCCAGAGAGAATCGGAGGGGTGGGGGTCGGAAAGGTTGGCATAGGAGTGTGCATACAGCTGGCTCAGCGACGGTGAACGGTGAATCCCGGCCAGGGCTGTAAGCAGACTAATATGAAACGGCGCGCGGCGGCCATGGTAGTTCTGAAGCGTGCCGATCTGCTTCACCTGCAGGCCATGGCGACGCAGGATGCGCGCCAGCGACGGCTCCATCATGGCGAAGGCATGCGAGCGGCCCTGGATCTCCATCATGGCGACCGCGCTCATGAACAGGCTCAACGCCAGCAGCGGGAAGGTACGCGCCTGTTCCAGAGGCACATTCAGCAGGTGAAGGTCGCCAACCGGCGTGACCGACTCCCCCAGACGTCGCCGAAACAGGCCATTGACGGCCAGCCGGGAGACTTCACAGATCGCGTCCCGCTCCAGGCGGTCCGGGCGGTACTCGGTCTCGTAAAAGCAGTTCTCGCAGTGACGCTCCATCGGGAGTTCGTGGATCTTCTGACGCGCGTCGACATGAACGACCCGGACGCAGCCGGCGTGGGTGCCGCTCACCACATGCTCCAGCAGGCAATGCGAGGACTGGGCGTCATATTCGTCGATTTCGCGCTCGCCCGGGCAGTTCTCCGGAGACTCGTAACGGAACTCTCGGCAGTAGACCTCGTAGCGCAGTCGGTACACCGCCTCCAGCTGCTCCTTGTCCGGCTTCACCAGAGAAAAATAGCGGCAGAACGCCGTGATGAGCGGGTCATCCTGCACAGGGCACTTCCATAGCCCTTGGGGCGTGATACGCACGCGGGCGCCAGCAACGCTTGTACCCCGGTGCCGCTCGGTACGGGAACGGTGGGTGCCCGGCCAGTTGCGCGTAGTGAGGGCGCTCCGGTGTGTCGCCCAGCCCCAGCCGGCGGCGCCAGGCCGACAGCGCCAGGCCGGACTCGGCAGTCGGGGCCCGGAACGGCAGCCGCAGCCCCCGATGGTCGCAGGCCTCGCCACACAACTCGATGGGGATGTGGTGGCGCTGGAGCAGACGGGCCAGGGCTGGGCGAATCATGAACAGCAGAAAGTCATACCCGTGATCCTCGGCATAGGCCTGGGCGGCCTGGCAAAGGTGATACAGCAAACGCGGCGATCCGCGTTCCGGGGAACCACGGGCAATCAGGCGGGAAACCTCGAGCACCCGCGGGGACTCGACCCTGGGCGTAGCAAAGGCATCCGGAAACAGATGCCCGGCGGCCATGGTCGGGAGGGGACCCGCCTCCGGCCGAATCAGGCGCATGGCGCCAACCCAGCGCCCGCCGTCGTACAGTCCGCCCATCCGCACCAGAAAATGAGCGGCGTGCTCATCGTGGACGTCGCGCTCGAACCCCTCCGGGTAACGCTCGGCCGCTTCAAAACCGGTCTCCAGGCAGTACACCGCGTAGCGCATCCGATAGTGAATGCGCCGCGCCCGGGCGCCTGTGGCGAGATACACCTGATAGGACGGGGAATGCCCATCCGGCAGGCAACGATCTGAGGTGGGGCGTCCCGGTTCGACGCCAGCATGGGTATACAAACGTTCTTCCTCCATTGCGCAGTTCAGTACGGATCTCCCCGGCCAGAGACACATGCTTTCAGGCCGTCGTATCGATGCGTTGACCCGGGCCATTGCGCCTTAGAAAACGCAGGCCCAGACCTACCCGGCGATCGGATACCACGACGGCATCGAAGGTCCCGGCGGTCGGGAGCATTAGCTGCAAGGCGGTATCGGGCGGCAAATACGGGTACTGCCCGACCAGCGCAATCCGCGCGCCACCCCGCGAAAGATCCATCAGGCGGCACTTGCGCCACTCCTTTCGGATACCGATCTCGGTCAGCAGGTCGACCGCATACCGCGGCCAGCAGCGCTGCTCGGGCCGGCCAGATGTCTTGCGTCCGTAGCGCCAGGCGAATGCGGACGACCAGTGCCTCGGGTTCGGCGAGCAGGCGTAGAGATCGGCCTGAGATGGATCCGTGATCGGGGGTTCCCCGAGCCGGTCGATTACGGCCTCCACCAGCTGTCCGGCCCAGGACTCGTACTCCTCGTCACTGGTGCTGAATCGATGGAGCTGTCGGTAGATGTCGTTCATCAGCGCGAGGCGCTCGCTCCAGTTCCGCTTGAGCATGGCGGGATGCCAGAACTCCGCCAGGTTCTGCGCGAGGCTTCTCTGGCCCAGATCGTCGTGCATTTGAGAATCCCTCCCAACCGCCAGGCCACCCCCCTGCCGCAGCCGTTTCGAGCCTAATCGAACAAAGCCCAGCAAACTGCGTACCAGTTAACGTAAACCCCTGATCCGTTATAAAACCGCGAAAATTTATTAGAAAACTCAGCTTCAAAATTTTTTCTGGTGTAAACATTCTCGACATGTGTAGACAAGGGAAAACAAACGATCTTCAATAGCCCTAGACGTCTCCCGGCTAGGGGCCCAGGCAAGGTGAAAAAGGGCTTTGCGGGGAACCCTTTTACCGGAGAACTGTTACTCCGTTCGAAGACCCACAAGGCGTCATTGAACGTCAAAGGGTTTAACAGGGGGCAGCAAGAAATGGAAAAGATTGTTCAGGATTTTATTCAGCGGGCACGCGCCACCTGGCGCCGACGCTGGTGGATTCTGCCGATTGCCTGGATTGTGTGTCTGGGCGGATGGGCTTACATCCAGAGCCTACCGGATACCTATCAGGCTAATGCGCAGGTATTCGTCAACACTCAGTCCGTGCTGAATCCGCTGCTGCGCGGGATGACGGTGCGCCCGGATACAGAAGAGCGGCTGCGGATGGTGACGCGCACCCTGCTCAGCCGCGACAACCTGGAGACCATCGCCCGGCAAAGCGACCTGGACGTCTACATGGGTAGCGCCGACCTCGACGCACAGGTCAACCTGCTGCGCGGCAGGCTGACCCTGGACGGCGAACGGCGCGAAAACATCTTCACCGTGCGTTTTCGCCACAGCAATCCTGATGTCGCCGAGCGCGTGGTCCGCGAGACGGTGAATCTGTTCATGGAGCGCGGTCTTGGCGACTCGCGCCTGGATCTGAGCACCTCGCAGCGGTTCATTGAGCGTCAGCTCGAGATCTACGAGCGCCAGCTGCAGGCCAGGGAAGCCGAGATCGAAGACTTCAAGCGGCAGAATGCGCGCTTTATCAGCGGCGACGGCAACTTCTACTCGCGCCTGGAGCGCGGCCGCGAACAGGTGGCTCAGGCAGAGCTGCAATTGCGCGAGGCCCACAGCCGCCTGGCCGCGTTACAGCGCCGTGCCGAGGAAAGCCGGTCGGGTGGCGGCACGGTGAGGGCGCAGTACCGCAACCCGGAGCTGGACCGCCGGATCAATGACCTGCAGGAAAACATCGATGCCATGCGGCATCGCTACACCGACGACCACCCCGACATCGTCGCCGCAAGGCGCATCCTCTCGGAACTGGAAGAGCGCCGCTCGCGCGAAGCCGCCGACTACGCACGCAACCCGGCGGTAGTGCCCATTGGGGGTAGCGGGGGTAGCGACACGTTGCAGGCCGCGATTACCGACGCCGAGAGCGATATCGCGATGCTGGAGACCCGCATCGAGGAATTCCAGGCACGGGTCGCGCGGCTGGAACAGGACGTCGACCGCGCCCCGGCCGTGGAGTCGGAGCTGACCGCGCTGACGCGTAACTACGACGTACTGCGCGACTCCTACCGTCAGCTCCAGAGCCGACGCGAGCAGGCAATCATGTCGGGCGCGGTTGAATCGGAGACCGACTCGGTCGATTTCCGCGTCCTTGAACCGCCGCGGCGACCGACGGCCCCTTCGGCGCCCGATCGCCCGCTGATGGCCACCGGCATCCTGCTGGCCGGCCTGGGCGCGGGGACAGGCTTCGCCTTCCTGCTTTCACAGCTGCGGCGGACGGTCAGCAATCGACGGCAGCTCGCGGAGATCGCCGGCCGCCCGGTGCTGGGCACCATCTCGGCCGTACGCACACCCCAGATACGGCGCCGCCGCAGGCTGGAACTGTCGGCCTTCTCGATCGCCCTGGCCACCCTGCTTCTGGTGTACGCGGTGGTGATGGGTCTTTATCTCACCGGATCGGCCGGTGTTCTCGACGAACTGCTGAGCCTGTTGCGATGAACAGCCGCGGCCATCGGCCCGGCGGATCGCACGCGAGGCATCAGGGACCGGGATGCATTTGTTCCATGGAGGCGCGGGCCCTGCAGGCCAGCGCACGGCAAGGGGAGCCAGACGCTCATGAGCATCATTGAAAAAGCCCTCGACAAGAGCCGGTCGGCTCCCATACACCCCCTGCCCGCCGACGCAGCATCCGGACACACGGACCGGGAGGCGGGGAGCCCGGAGACCCCGGCATCCGAGCACGGCGCGCACCCGGCGGCGGCCCGCATCGACTTCGGGCACCTGCGGCGGCAAGGGCTGATCGTGCCCGGCGACCAGCGCTCCACCCTGGCCGAAGAGATCCGCATGATGAAGCGGCCGCTTTTGAACAACGCGTTCGGGCGCCACTCGGCCATGCGGATACCCCGCGGGCGGCTGATCATGGTGACCAGCTCGCTGCCGCGCGAGGGCAAGACCTTTCTGGCCACCAACCTGGCGATCAGCATGGCGATGGAGGTCGACCGCACGGTGTTGCTGGTCGACGCCGACGTGGCCCAGCCGACGATCCCGAAGGTCCTCGGCTTCAAGGCCGAGCGCGGGCTGATGGACGTCCTCACGGAGCCGGACCTCGGCATTCCCGATGTGCTGATGCGGACCAACATCGAGAACCTCTCGGTGCTGCCCGCCGGGCGCCCGCACGGGCGATCCACCGAGATCCTGGCCAGTGACGGGATGCGGGCCCTGCTGGACGAACTCCACGATCGCTACCAGGACCGCATCATCCTGTTCGATTCCCCCCCGCTACTGGCCACCAGCGAGCCGGGCGTGCTGGCCGCCGGGATGGGGCAGGTCGTGATGGTAGTCGATGCCGAGCGCACCCCGGCCGCCTCGGTGGAGAACGCGATGCAGCAGCTCGCCGGCTGCGACGTGGTCCTGACCGCACTCAACCGTGCGCCCTCCACACCGGGACTAGGCTACGGCACGGGCTACTATCACGAGCGCCCGTACGGGGAGGTGAGCCATGAGCACTAACCAGGGACGGGTGCGGGCCGCATACCGCAGGGAGGCCCCGGCACGCAACGGCCGGGCGATCTGCCTGGTCGCCGTACTGGGCGGCGGCACGCTGGCGCTGCCCGCCTCGGGCCTGGCCACCGAATGGGACTTCACGCCGCGCGTCACGGTAGGGGTGGAGGCGACCGACAACGTCCGCCTGGCCCCCCGCGGGCAGGAAGATGCGGATCTGATCGGGCATGCGCGCCCCGGCTTCACCCTGCGCCGGGACGGCGTGCGCAATGACACCCGCGTGGACTACCAGCTGAACCATCGCACCCACCTGTCCGAGTCGAGCGAAGACCGCACGACCCACATGCTGCGCGCCCGCAACCAGACCGAGGTCATCGAGGACACGTTCTTTGTCGACGTGACTGCCTCGCGCCGGGAGCAGGCCACCTCGCTGCTGGACCCGGTCGGCATTGGCGGCAGCACGCCACGCAGCAATATCGAGGAGACCTCGTATTACAGCGTGTCGCCCAACCTGCAGAACGAGTTCGGCACCTTTGCCCGCCAGGACATTCGCTACACCTACGACGAGCGGCACTACCACCGCAGCAACCGGGCCAGCAGCACCGGCAACCGCGCGGAATACACCCTGGACAGCGGCCCGACCTTTGATCGCGTGTTCTGGCAGCTGGCGGGATTCTACGACCGGCTGAAGTACGAAGACGGGCTGGAGGGCGAGTTCAGCGAGATCAGCGCAACCCTCGGGTACAACATCGGCCGCACCCTGCGCGTGTTCGGCGTCGTGGGCGAAGAGTTCAACGACTACGAAACCCTGCGCGACGAAAACGACGGCAGCTTCTGGGAGGTCGGTGTCGGCTGGACCCCGACACCGGTGACCTCCGTCGAGGCGCGTTACGGCGAGCGCTTCTTCGGCACAACACGAGCCCTCAGCGCGACGCACCGCAGCCGCCGCGCCAGCTACAGCGTGAGCTACACCGAGGGGATCACCTCCACGCGTGATCGTCGCGAGTTCCAGGCCATCAACATGGCTGACCTAGCGACAGGGATAGCCGGGTTGGCGGAGCGGGCTGAACTGGAAGGTATGACCTTCGATGAGTGGATTGACCAAAACCCGGAAGCGGCTTTCGGCGTGATCGATAGTGCGGTGGTCTCTCAAGAAGCATTAGTCGAGGGCTTCTACCTGACCCGCAGCGTGCGCGCGAACTGGCGCTACGACACCGGCCTCAGTGTATTTGGGGTCACCGCCTACCAGACCCGACGCGAGGCGGAGTTCGACACCGGTGTGGGCCTGTTCGAGGACGACAATCGCCGCACCGGCGTAATCGCCTTCTGGGAGCTGACGCTGGGGCCGCGCACCACCACGGAGCTGAGCTCCGGGGTCTCGCGCACGGAGTTTCTGGGCAGCGACCGTGAAGACGACTTCTTCTACTTCCGCGCCAGCCTGAACCGCCAGTTCGCCCCGGACCTGCGGGGCAGCCTGTCCTATCGCTATCAGCAGCGGGATTCGAACAGCCGGGTCAACGAATACCGGGAAAACTCGATCATCGCGCTGATCACCAAGGAGTTCTGAGCATGTACGAGAACTTCTATGGGCTGCAGGGCAAGCCCTTCGCCCTCAGCCCGGACCCGAAATTCTTCTACGCCAGCAAGGGCCACCGGCGGGCCATGGCCTACCTCGAATACGGCGTGCAACAGCAGGAGGGTTTCATCGTCATCACCGGCGAGGTCGGGGCCGGCAAGACGACCCTGGTGCGCAGCCTGTTCGAGACACTCGGCACCAAGCGGGTGCTCGCGGCACAACTGGTCAGCACCCAGCTGGATGCCGAGAACCTGCTGCGCTCGGTGTGCCTGGCCTTCGGCCTGGAAGGAACCGGCGATGACAAGGCCAGCCAGCTGCGCCACATGGAGCGCTTCCTGCTGAACACGCGTTCGCGCGGGCAGCGCGCGCTGCTGGTCGTGGACGAGGCGCAGAACCTGAGCATGGATGCGGTGGAAGAGCTGCGCATGCTGTCCAATTTTCAGGGCGTTGACGGGCCGCTGCTGCAGAGCTTCCTGCTGGGCCAGCCCGAATTTCGCGACATCCTGCGCAGCGAAAACATGCAGCAGCTGCGCCAGCGGGTGATCGCCACCTATCACCTGGGTCCGATGGACGAGGGTGACACCCGGGCCTACGTCGAGCACCGCCTGTCGCGCGTGGGCTGGGAGGGAACGCCCCACTTCGCCACCGATATCTGGCCCGTGATCCATGAGTTCACCGGTGGTATCCCGCGCAAGGTGAACACCCTGTGCGACCGCCTGCTGCTGATGGGATACCTCGAGGAGCGCTATGACCTCGACGCCGACGAGGCTCGCCGGGTGATCGACGAGATCGAGGAGGACTTTGGCGCGCAGCAGGAGACGGCCACAGCGGAACCCGGCAACGCCGTCAATGGAGTGATCGACAGCGAACGCGCCGTTGCCAACGAGCTGACCCTGATCCGTCTGGAGGACAGCTACGAGGCGATGGAAAAACGCCTGGACAGGATCGAACACGCCCTGGCAATCAACTACCGGCAGTCGCAGCGCATCCTCGACGCCCTGGACTCGCTGAACAGGTTCTCGGACCTCAATCACAAGGAGGTCGCCCGGCACTAGTGCCGGGGAAACCGCCATGTCGTCCGCACCACCCCCCGTATCCAATGCCCTGACCGTCGATGTCGAGGACTACTTTCAGGTGTCGGCCCTGGCGCCGCATTTCCCGAGCCATTGCTGGGACAGCCAGGAGTGTCGCGTGGAATACAACCTCGAGCGGATCCTGGCGCTGTTCGATCATCACCGGGTACGCGCGACCTTCTTTACCCTTGGCTGGATCGCCGAGCGCTACCCCCAGGCGGTGCACCGGATTGTCGACGCCGGACACGAGCTGGCCAGCCACGGTTACGGGCACCAGCGGGTGACCGAACTGGAACCTCGGGCATTTCGCGCGGACATCGTCCGCGCCAAGGCCACTCTGGAAGACATCGCCGGCGTCGAGGTGCGCGGCTATCGCGCCCCCAGCTTCTCGATCGGCGAAGGCAACCTGTGGGCGCTCGACCTGCTGGCCGAGACGGGGCACACCTACAGCTCGAGCATCTATCCGGTACAGCACGATCACTACGGCACACCGACCGCGCCGCGTCACCCCTATCGCCCGCGGGGTCCTCAGGGCGTGCTGGAACTGCCCCCGGCCACCCTGCGCGTGGCTGGCCGCAATCTGCCGGCGGCCGGCGGCGGCTACTTTCGGCTGCTGCCCTATGCCGTCTCCCGCCAGGCGTTACGGAGGATCAATAACAAAGACGGCCTGTCCGGGGTGTTCTATTTCCACCCCTGGGAAATCGACCCCGGACAACCCCGTGTCTCCGGCGTGAGTGCCAGGACGCGTTTTCGCCACTACCTCAACCTCGGGCGTACGGAACGGCGGCTGCAGCGGCTGCTGCAGGACTTCCGCTGGGACCGCATGGACCAGGTCTTTGCCCACCTCCTCGCCACTCCGGCGCCGCCAACCCCGACGACAGCGAACAGCCATGCTCAAGTCCACTGACCAGCGACCCACGACCACGCGCGCGACCGCGCTGCAGGTCCAGGAACTCACGCCGGCCGATGTGGCCCGGTGGGATGCCTTTGTCGAGACCTGCCCGGTGGCGACGTTCTTCCATCGCGCGGGCTGGCAGACGGTTATCGAACAGGCCTTCGGACACTCGACCCATTTCCTGTTTGCCGAAGGCCCGAACGGGATCGAGGGCGTCCTGCCCCTGGCGCGCGTGCGCAGCGTGCTGTTCGGTCATTCCCTGGTGTCCCTGCCGTTCTGTGTGTACGGCGGCATCGCCGCGCGCACCGAAGAGGCCTTCGTGGCCCTGGACAACCGGGCCCGGGAGCTCGCACGGCAATACAAGGTGGATTATCTCGAGTACCGCCATATGGCGCCCTACCACCCGGACCGGCCGACCAAGCACCTGTATGTGACCTTTCGCAAGGAGATGGCGAAAGAGGTCGAAGAGAACCTGGAGGCGATCCCGCGCAAACAGCGGCGCATGGTGCGCAAGGGCATCAAGGCCGGCCTGGTCAGCGAGATCGACCAGGACATCGATCGCTTCTTCCCGATCTATGCGGCCAACGTGCATCGCATGGGGACGCCCGTGTTCAGCCGGCGCTACTTCCGCATCCTGCGCACCGTGTTCGGCGACGACTGCCGGATCCTGACCGTCACCGACGCGGGGACCCCTGTGGCCAGCGTGCTCAACTTCTACTTCCGCGATCAGGTCCTGCCCTACTACGGCGGCGGTACACCGCGCGCCCGCGAGGTGGCCGGGTATGACTTCATGTACTGGGAGGTGATGCGGCGGGCCTGCGAGTCGGGGCTGCGCATCTTCGATTTTGGTCGCAGCAAGCGCGATACCGGGTCGTTCAGCTTCAAGAAGAACTGGGGCTTCGAACCACAGCCCCTGTACTACGAATACGACCTGGTGCGTGCCCGGGCCATGCCCGACGTGAACCCGCTCAACCCGAAGTATCGCTACTTCATCCAGGCGTGGCAGCGACTGCCGTTGGGCGTGGCCAACCGCGTGGGGCCCTGGCTGTCCCGCAATCTCGGGTAGTGCTCGTGATCGTTATTCAACACCCCAGCACACCCGGGGACGGGTCGCACTGGGGCTTCCGTTTCGACCGCAGCAGCGGGTGAGTTTGTAATGGATGCCGTACTTTATCTGACCCATCGAATCCCCTGGCCGCCGAACAAGGGCGACAAGATTCGCTCGTACCATATCCTGCGCGATCTGACGCGGCGCTATCGGGTCTACCTGGGCACCTTCATCGACGACCCGGCCGATGCGGCCTACGTCAAAGAGCTGGAGCACTGCTGCGCGGGCGTCTGTGTACGCCCGCTCTCGCCGGGACGCGCAAAATGGCGCGCCCTGCGCGGCCTGCTGACACAGGAGCCGCTGACCCTCCCCTGGTATCGCGATGCGGCGCTGCAACGCTGGGTCGACCGGGTACTGGAGCAGCAGGAGATCACCCGCGCGCTGGTGTTCTCCTCGGCCATGGCGCAGTACCTCCCGTCCCTGTCCCGCCTGACCCGGGTGGTGGACTTCGTCGATGTCGACTCCGACAAGTGGACCCAGTACGCCGCCAGCAAGCCCTGGCCGATGAGCGCGATCTACCGCCGCGAGGGCCGCCAGCTGTTGCGCTATGAACGGCAGGTCGCGGCGCGCAGCGAGGCCAGCCTGTTCGTGTCACCGGACGAGGCCGCGGCATTCCGGGCCCTGGCGCCGGAAAGCGCCGAGCGGGTGCATGCCCTGAACAATGGCGTGGATGCGGCGTACTTCGATCCGCAGCACCTCCCGAAGAAAGGTCCCTACCCGGACCCGGTCCGGCCGATCGTGTTCAGCGGGGCCATGGATTACTGGCCGAACGTGGAGGCGGTGGTCTGGTTCGCCGAATCCGTCCTGCCACGCATTCGCCAGGTTTATCCGGATGTGCGTTTTTACATTGTCGGCAGTCGGCCCGCGCCGGAGGTCCGCGAACTGGAACGCCAGCCGGGCGTCGAGGTCGTGGGCCCGGTGGAGGACATGCGCCCCTGGGTCGGTGGTGCCGCGGTTTCGGTGGCACCCCTGCGGATCGCGCGCGGGGTCCAGAACAAGGTGCTCGAGGCCATGGCGCTGGCGCGGCCGGTCGTGGCCTCCCCGCAGGCGCTCGAGGGGATCACCGCCGTACGTAACGACGAGGTGATCGAGGCCGAGACCAACCCCGAGGTGTTTGCCCGCGCGGTCCTGCAGTGTCTGGAACAGCCCGATCCCGGGATGGCCGCCCGCGCCCGCCGACGCATCACCACGGACTATGACTGGGGCCGCAATCTCGCGTGCCTGCACGACTTTCTTGAGAGCGCGCCGGCGCACGCGGGCGAACCCATCGCCTCCCGGGGGGATGCATGAGCACGCCGGCCACCGTGATGTCCCAACCACTGGTACAGCGGTGGTGGGCTCCCGTACTGGCGCTGGCCGCCCTGATTGCGACCACGCTGATCGTGTTCGCGCCCACCTTCGTCTCGATGGTGGATACCTGGGCGCGTTCGGATACCTTCGCGCATGGATTCCTGGTCGTACCGATCGTCCTGTTTCTGGTCTATCTCAAGCGTGACGAGCTGGCAGCCGTAGCGCCCCGCCCCTTTCCCCTGGCGCTGATACCGATCGTGCTGCTGGGGCTTGCCTGGGTCATGGGCGAGTTGGTGGATGTCATCTCGGTGCGCCAGTTTGCCGCAACCCTGATGATCCCCTTCCTGGTGTGGCTGGTCATGGGCACCGCGGTCGTGCGTGTCCTGCAGTTCCCGCTGGCCTATCTGCTGTTCGCCGTCCCGTTTGGCGAATTCCTGGTGCCGCCGCTGATGGACTTCACCGCAGAGTTCACCGTCGCGGCGGTGCAGCTGTCCGGGATACCGATCTACCGCGACGGCCTGCACTTTGAACTGCCGACCGGACGCTGGTCGGTGGTCGAGGCCTGCAGCGGCGTGCGCTATCTGATTGCGTCGGTCGCGCTGGGGACGCTGTACGCCTACCTGATGTACCGGAGCCTCTGGCGGCGGCTGGCCTTTGTCGGTGTCGCGATCATCGTCCCGATCATCGCCAATGGCCTGCGCGCCTACATGATCGTGATGATCGGACACCTGAGCGACATGGAGTATGCCGCAGGTGCCGACCACCTGATCTACGGGTGGGTCTTCTTCGGTGTCGTGATCTTTCTGATGTTCTGGATCGGGGCCTTCTGGCGCGAGGATGGCGCGACCGGGGAACCCGCCCGCCGAGGTCCGGCACATGCCCCGCAGACCGGGGCCATGGGCTTTGCTCATATGGCCGTGATCGCCGCGCTGGTGGTCACGCTGGGGCCCGTCTATGCCTACTGGATGGACACCCGGGACCTCGGCCCGGTACAGGGGCTGGGTACCGGGCCGGTCGTGCCTTCCGGCTGGACCGCCGTGCCCGCTGAGGAGCGGCCCGGCTGGCAGCCCGGCTACCAGTTCATGCGGGCCGAGCGCGGGGGCTGGGTCGTGAACGATTCACAGGCCGCAGTCGGGATGCACGTAGGCTTCTACCGCGAACAGGCGCGCCACGGAAACATGCTCGGCTGGCACAACACGCTGGCGGGCCGGGAGCGGGCCGAGTGGAGCCAGGCCCGCCGTGGCCAGGCGGAGGTCGCGGGCTATCCCGATCCACAGCGGGTCCTGCTGCGCGGGCGCCAGCAGCAGATGGTGGCCTGGCAGTGGTACTGGGCGAACGGGCATCTCACCACCCGCCCCTTCGAGGTCAAGGCCCGCGAGGCCACGAGCCGGCTGCTGGGCGGGCGCGACGATGCCGCGCTGATCGTGGTCTACGCCGAGTACCGAGATGACTTGCAGCCGGCCGAGGACGCAATGCGCGCTTATGTGGAGGCCGCGATGCCGCAGGTGCTGGAACAGCTGCAGGACGTCAGCCAGCGATGAATACCCGGACACCCCAGGACAGCGCCGCCGACCCGCGCCCATGCGTGGCTCATGTCATCCATCGGCTGGATGTCGGCGGCATGGAGAACGGGCTGGTCAACCTGCTCAACCACATGCCCGCCGAACGCTACCGGCACGCGATCATCTGCATGACCGACTACACGCGGTTCAGCGAGCGCCTGCAGCGGGACGACATCAGCCTGCATGCCCTGCACAAGCGCGAGGGCAAGGACTTCGGGGTTCATCGGCGCCTGTGGCGGCTGCTGCGCGAACTGCGCCCCGCGATCGTCCACACCCGCAATCTGGCCACGCTGGAGGGGCAGGTCACCGCCGCCCTGGCCGGCGTGCGCGCCCGGGTACATGGCGAGCATGGCTGGGATATTGCCGACCTCAATGGCTCCCGCGACAAGCATCGTTACATGCGACGGCTGGTGCGCCCCCTGGTCGGCCGGTACATCGCCCTGTCGCGCCATCAGATGGACTACCTGCAGCAACGGGTGGGCATCGGAAGCGAGCGGCTGACGCACATCTGTAACGGGGTGGATACCGGGCGCTTCCACCCGCGCGAGGGCACCCGCACAGGCCCCTGGCCCCCGGGCTTTGCCGGCCCGGAGGACATCGTGATCGGGAGCGTGATGCGGATGCAGGCAGTGAAGGCCCCGCTGGACCTGGTAGAGGCATTCATTGCCCTGCGCGAAAACACCCCGGTGCCCTTCGACCGTCTTCGCCTGGTGATCGTGGGAGACGGCCCGCTGAGGGAACAGGCCCGCCAGCGCCTGGAGGCCGCCGGGGTCGCGCAACAGGCATGGCTGCCGGGTGCCCGCGAGGACATCCCGCAGTGCCTGCGGGCGATGGACCTCTTTGTCCTCCCCTCGCTGGCCGAGGGGATCTGCAACACCATTCTCGAGGCCATGGCCTCCGGGCTGCCGGTGATCGCGACCGACGTCGGCGGCAACCCTGACCTGGTGACCCCTGGAAAGACAGGGGCCCTGGTCCCCGCAGGGGCGCCGGCCGCCCTCGCCGAGGCCATCCGTGATGCGCTCGCCAGTCCGGATACCCGCAAGCGCATGGGACAGGCGGCCCGCATTCGCGCCGAGGCCGCGTTCAGCCTGGACGCCATGGTCGCCGGCTACCTCGGGGTCTACGACAGCCTGCTGGACAGGGCCAACGCCCGAACCCCCTCGGTTCGGGCGGGGGGCCGCCGGCGACAACACGAAACGATGGGACGCTGACATGTGCGGTATCGCCGGTATCTTCGATCTGAACGGGCGGCGCCCAATCGATCGCGCCTGCCTGGAGGGCATGAATGCCACCCAGTTCCACCGGGGCCCGGACGAAGGCGGAATTCACCTGGAGCCGGGGGTCGGGCTGGCGCATCGTCGCCTGTCCATCATCGACCTCAAGGGTGGCCAGCAGCCGCTGTTCAACGAGGACGGCAGCGTCGTCGTCACCTACAACGGCGAGATCTACAACTTCCCGGAGCTGACCCACGAGCTCCAGCGGGCAGGCCATCGCTTTCGTACCCACTGCGATACGGAAGTCATCGTGCACGCCTGGGAGGAATGGGGCGAGGACTGCGTCCAGCGCTTTCGCGGGATGTTCGCCTTCGCCCTCTGGGATCGCCATACCCAGACGCTGTTTATGGCGCGCGATCGCCTGGGCATCAAGCCGCTTTACTTCAGCGAGCTGCCCGATGGCCAGCTGATCTTTGGCTCCGAGCTCAAGGTACTGCTGGCCCATCCCGGGCAGACGCGCGAGCTCGACCCCTGCGCGGTGGAGGAATACTTCGCCTTTGGCTATGTGCCCGAGCCGCGCAGCATTCTGGCCGGCGTCCACAAGCTGCCACCGGGGCATACGCTGACCGTACGGCGCAACCAGCGCTCCGCCGCCAGCCCGCGCGCGTACTGGGATGTCCCCTTTGCGACAGCCGCCCCCATCGGCATGTCGGAGGCGGCGGAGGAGTTGACCGAACGTCTGCGCGAGGCCGTGCGCATCCGCATGGTCGCCGAGGTACCGCTGGGGGCCTTCCTGTCGGGGGGCGTGGATTCCAGCGCCGTGGTGGCGATGATGGCCGGGCTATCCTCGGATCCCGTGCGCACCTGCTCCATCGGTTTTGCCGACCCCGCCTTTGACGAGTCGCGCTATGCCCGGGAGGTTGCCGAGCGTTACGCGACGGAGCATCACAACCGCGAGGTCGACCCCGATGACTTTGCCCTGCTGGGACGCCTGGGCGATCTCTACGATGAACCCTTTGCCGACAGCTCGGCCCTGCCGACCTACCGCGTCTGCGAGCAGGCGCGCCGACAGGTCGTGGTCGCGCTGTCCGGCGACGGGGGCGACGAAAACCTGGCGGGCTATCGCCGATATCGGCACCACCTGGCCGAGGAACGCCTGCGCAATCCGCTGCCCCTGGGCCTGCGACGCGTGCTGTTCGGCGGCCTGGCCCAGGTCTACCCCAAGGCGGACTGGGCCCCGCGCCCGCTGCGCGCCCGGGCGACCTTCCAGGCACTGGCGCGGGATGCGGTCGAGGGATACTTCCAGGGCGTGTCGGTGCTGCGCGACGAGCAGCGCAGCACGCTGTTCTCGCCGGCGTTCCGGCGCGAGTTGCAGGGCTACGGGGCGGTCGAGGTGCTGCGCGCCCATGCCGGGCGGGCCCCGACCGATGACCCGCTCTCGCTGGTGCAGTACCTGGACCTCAAGACCTACCTCCCGGGCGACATCCTGACCAAGGTCGACCGCGCCAGCATGGCGCACTCGCTGGAGGTCCGCGTGCCGCTGCTGGATCACCCGCTGGTGGAGTGGGCCTCCACCCTCGCGCCGGAACTGAAGCTGCGCGACGGCGAAGGCAAGGCGGTCCTGAAAAAGGCGATGGAGCCCTACCTGCCCCACTCGATTCTCTATCGACGCAAGCGGGGCTTCGCCGTACCCCTGGCCAACTGGTTCCGGGGGCCATTGCGCGAGGCGATGCACGAGCGGGTGCTGGGCGAGCAGATGCGTGATTCCGGGCTGTTCGACGAACGCACCCTCGGGCGTCTGGTCGACGAGCATGGCCGGGGCGCGCGCGATCACAGCGCGGCGCTGTGGTCACTGATGATGTTCCAGACCTTTCTGGAAAAGGTGCAACCGACCAGCCCGCGCAGCGGCTGTGTCCTGCCTGGAGCCTAGCCATGTATGGACGCCACCCGGTTGCCGATGCCTCGCGTGCCACCCGCGCGATCCTCAGCAACCTCCTGGCCCGGGGCGCCCCCGGACTCTATGTTCGCCTGACCAACGAGACGGGCCGTGGTCGGGGCGTGGAGACGGCGGAATCCGTGGCGCAGTACTTCACCACCTGCTTCTTTGACTACTTCGATCAGCTGGCGGTCCCGCCCGAGGCCATCGAGGACGCACTTCGCGACAAGCACCTGCTGGAGTACGGGCCCGGCGACGTGCCCGGCGTGGCCCTGCTGATGCTCGCCCATGGCGCGGCCCGGGTAACCTGCGTCGACCGCTTTGCGCTGTCGCAGCGCAGTCCCTTTCAGCTGGAGGTCTTGCAGTGCCTGCTGGACGGTCTGGACCCCGAGGCGCGCGAACGGGCGGCGGCCTGCTTCGAGCGCCCCGGCGATCCGGCCTCCGGGTTTCGCAGCGAGCGGCTGGAATACCGTGTGACCCGGGATGGGCTGTCGGGCCTGAACGCCGAGGTCGACCTGATCTATTCGCGCGCGGTGCTGGAGCACGTCAACGACCTGGACGCGACCTTTCGCGACATGGCGACGGCCCTGAAACCAGGGGCGCTGGCGGTCCACCAGGTGGACCTCAAGAGCCACGGCCTGCACCGCGAAAACCCGCTCGACTTTCTCACCTGGCCGGTCGGCCTGTGGCACTGGATGTATGCCGGCAAGGGTGTCCCGAACCGCTGGCGTCTGGACCGCTACCGCCAGGCGATCAAACGCGCGGGACTCGTGGTTCGGCATCTCGAGTCCACGGCCGAGGCACTGGACGAGGATGTGGCCGCAGTGGCCCCTTATCTGGCCGCGCCGTTTCGCGGGCTCGACCAGGCCACGCTGCGCTGCCTGGGATTCTGGCTCGTGGTGACCCGACCGGCGCCGGGCGACGAAGCGAGGGCGGCGGCATGAAGATCCTCCACGTCCTCGACCACTCCATCCCGCTGCACAGCGGGTACACCTTTCGCACCGCGGCCATCCTGCGCGAACAGCGCCGCAGGGGCTGGCAGACCTGTCACCTGACCAGCCCCAAGCATACCGGCGCCCAGACCGACGAGGAGACGATCGACGGCCTGCATTTCTACCGCACGACCTACAACCCGAGCGCGATCCCGGGGGTCGAACAATGGGGGTTGATGCAGGCGCTGACCCAGCGGCTAACCCGCGTCGCCTGCCAGGTCGCACCTGACATCATCCATGCGCACTCGCCCGCGCTGAATGCCCTGCCGGCCCTGCGTGCCGGTCGCCGGCTGGGCATTCCGGTGGTCTACGAGGTGCGGGCATTCTGGGAGGACGCCGCGGTCGACCATGGCACCGCCCGCGAATATGGCCTGCGCTACCGCCTGACGCGGGAGCTGGAGACCTATGCCCTGAAGCGCGTGGGACATGTCACCACCATCTGCGAGGGGCTGCGCCGCGACATCATCGCGCGCGGCATCCCGGCCGAGCGGGTCACCGTGATCCCCAATGCGGTGGACGCGGATGACTTCCACCTGGGCGGTCAACCCGATCCCGCCCTGAAGGCCGAACTGGGTCTGGGTGACGCCCGTGTGCTCGGCTTTCTCGGGTCCTTTTATGCCTACGAAGGGCTGGACACCCTGCTCGAGGCCTGTCCGCTTATCCAGGCCCGGGCGCCCGACGTGCGCATCCTGCTGGTTGGGGGCGGCCCGCAAGCCGAGCGCCTGAAGGCCCAGGCCGAACGCCTCGGCATCCAGGACCGCGTCATCTTCACCGGGCGCGTCCCGCATCACCAGGTGCAGCGCTACTACGACCTGGTCGACCTGCTCGTGTATCCGCGCCATTCGATGCGCCTGACCGACCTGGTCACGCCGCTGAAACCACTGGAGGCGATGGCCCAGGGGCGCCTTCTGGTGGCATCGGACGTGGGCGGGCACCGGGAGCTGATTCGGGATGGCGAGACCGGCTGGCTGTTCCCGGCCGACAACCCCGAGGCCCTGGCCGCCCGGGTGCTGGAGACGCTCGCGCACCCGGAACACTGGCCACGGGTGCGGGAGAACGGACGGCGTTTCGTGGAACAGGAGCGCACCTGGGCGGCGAGTGTCGCGCGCTACCAGTCGGTCTACGACGGGCTGCGGGCCCGGCCGGAGGTGCTGCGTGCCGGATGACGGGCGCCCACGTCTGGTGGTCTACACGCGCGTGTACCCGAACGCGGCGCAACCCAATCTGGGACTGTTCGTGCGCGAACGCATGCGGCGTGTCGCCGAACATCTCGATCTGGTCGTCGTGGCCCCGGCGCCCTGGTTCCCGTTCCAGCACTGGCTGGGGCGCCTGCGTCCGCACGCCCGACCGCCGCTGCCGGCCTTCGAGAGGCAGGGGTCAATTCACGTATACCACCCTCGTTTCCTGTGTATCCCGGGCCTGTTCAAGTGGACCGACGGCTTCTTTCAGGCGCTCGGCAGCCTGCGCCTGATGCGCCGGCTGCAGCGCGAGTTCGGCTTCGACGTGATCGATGCCCATTTCATCTATCCCGACGGGGTCGCCGCGCGCTGGCTGTCGCGCTGGCTGAACCGCCCCTACACCATCACCCTGCGCGGCAGCCTGAACCGTTTCCGCGACCGGCCACTGCACCGGGTGCAGATTCGCCGGGCGCTGGAGGATGCAGCGCGGGTGTTCTCGGTGGCCGGCGCGCTGCGCGACGAGGCGCTGGGCTGGGGCATCGAGCCCGACCACGTGCAGGTCGTGGGAAACGGGGCCGATCTCGACCGCTTCAAGCCGGAGGACCCGGCCCTGGCCCGGCAGCGCCTGGGCCTGCCCGCCGAGGGGCGGTTCCTGATCTCTGTCGGCGGACTGTCCGAGCGCAAGGGCTTTCACCGCGTGATCGCCACCCTGCCGGAGCTGCTGCAGCAGCACCCGGACCTGCACCTGATGATTGCTGGAGGCGGCACCCCCGAGGGCAACAACGAGGCCGAGCTGCGCCAGCAGGTCCAGTCACTGGGGCTGCAGGACCGGGTATGGTTCCTCGGGCCCGTCGCGCCCGACGAGCTGCGGTTCGTGTACTCCGCGGGGGACTTGTTCGTGCTCGCCACGCGCTTTGAAGGCTGGGCGAATGTATTCCTGGAGGCCTCGGCCTGCGGGCTGCCCATCGTCACCACGGATGTGGGAGGCAACGCCGAGGTGGTCGCCTCGGAGCAGGTGGGGCTGATCGTCCCGTACGGGGATCATGACGCACTGCGCGCGGCGATCCACGAGGCCCTGGGTCGCGAGTGGGACCGCGCGGCGATCCTGTCCCATGCACGGGCGAATGACTGGCGGGTGCGGATTCCGGAACTGGTCGCGGCCTTCGAGACGATCGCCGGGTCCGTGGACCACCGCCTGCCAAGGCGCGCCTGAGCATGGAGCTGTATACATCGCTGGTCGCGCATGGCGCATTTCCCGTGCACGAACGGCTGAAGGGGCACCCGACGGTGCCCCTGCGCAAGGCGCTGGAGGCGACCCAGTGGTGGGCACCCGAGGCACTGGAGAACCTGCAGCTGACCCGCCTGCAGCTCCTGCTCGAACGCGTGGCCCAACAGATACCGTTCTACCGCCAGTGGTTCGCCGACCAGGGCTGGTCACCCCGCGCACTGACGAGCCTTGCGGATCTTGAACGCCTGCCGATCATCGACAAGGCCGTGCTGCGCCAGGCAGGCCATGAGTGGCGAGCGGACGGGGCACAACACCTGGTCGCGCAACGTACCAGCGGTTCGACCGGCGAACCGCTGGCCTTCTGGCTGGGGCGCGAGCGCATTGCGATGGACATCGCCGCCAAGTGGCGCGCGACCCGCTGGTGGGGCGTCGACATTGGCGATCGCGAGCTGGTCCTGTGGGGCGCACCGAACGAGACCGACGTACAGAATCGCCTGCGGTCCTGGCGCGACCGCGTGCTGCGGTCGCGCCTGGTCCCGGCCCGCGACCTCGACCGGGCACGGGTCGATGCCATCATTGACCAGACTCGCGAGTTCCGCCCGCGCATGATCTTCGGCTATCCCTCCGTACTGGCACGGGTCTGCGCACACGCGCGGGAACAGGGCCGGCGCCTGGATGATCTGGGCATTCGGGTGGCCTTTACCACGTCGGAGGTCCTGCGCCCGGAGTGGCGGGCGATCATCACCGACGTACTGGGCTGTGGGATCGCGAACGAGTATGGCGGCCGGGATGCCGGCCTGATCGCACGCGAGTGCCCGCATGGCGGGCTGCACCTGACGGCCGAGGCGCTGATCGTCGAGATCCTGGACGATGCCGGGCGACCGCTTCCGGCCGGCGAGACCGGGCAGATCGTGGTCACCAACCTGATGGGCCCGGAGTATCCCTTCATCCGCTACCGCACCGGTGATCGTGGCGCGCTGGACCCGGCGCCCTGCCCCTGCGGGCGCGGCCTGCCGCTGCTGCGGGAGATCGAGGGGCGGGCCAACGACGGCCTGATCGCGCTCGATGGCCGCTGGGTGCACGGCAGTCATTTCAATTATTGCCTGCGCGAGATCGCGGGCCTGCGCTCGTACAAGATCATCCAGCAGGCGCCGGACCGGATCGAGCTGTTGCTGGTCCTCGACGAACCACTGGCCGATGCCGTGGAGCAAGGCCTGCGGCGCGCCTTCGCGCAGGCCCTGGGGGAACCCCTGGCGGTGGAGATTCGTCAGGTCGAGGCCATCGCCCCGGAGGCCGGTGGCAAACACCGGCACGTGGTCTGCCGGGTTCAGTAACCGCCCGCCTGGGCGCGCGCTTCGGCCGGCATCTCGCTCGCCGGGGCGTGCAGCCAGAGATCCAGCATCATCAGCACCCACACCATGTCGCCGTAGTAGGCCGCATGTCCGTCGCGGTGCAGCGCTATCAGTTCGTCGATGAACTGCGGCCGCAAAAAGCCCTGCCCTTTGAGGCGCAGCAGGCTGTCATAGGCCAGTTCGCGTAGCGGCGCGTGGTCGTGCATCCACACCCCGAAGGGCAGACCAAAGCCATGCTTCTTCTTGTCGATGATGGCGTCGGGCAGGAAGCCCTGCATCGCCTCCTTGTAGAAGTGGCGCAGCCGCTGCCCGCGCAGTTTCTGGTCGGACGGGATGCCCAGGGAGAACTCCACCACGTCGTCATCCAGCATCGGAAAGACGACATCCACGCCGGCCAGCTCGCACATCCGGGTGACCTTGCGCAGGTCGTTGTCGGCCAGGGTCTGCTGCCAGTCCAGGTACATCATGCGGTTCAGAGACGAGGCGTGTGCCGGCTGGTCGTGGATCTCGCGCATCAAATCCCACGGGGCCTGGGTATCCACCGCCGCGAGAAAGTCCGGCTCGAACATCGCCGTGGGCGAGAGGTGGTACAGGTAGTTGTAGGTCTGCAGCCGATCGGGCAGCGGGATGCGCGCCTGCTCCACGTAGCGGCGCGCCTTGCTCAGCCAGCCGGCCCCCTGGGGAATGCGGGTCGCCAGGGGTTCCAGCATGCCCTGGCGCAAGGGGCGCGGCAGGCGCTGCCAGTGCTCGAACAGGCCCTGCTTGGCATAGCGTGCGTTGCCGGCAAACAGTTCGTCGCCACCATCACCGGCCAGCAGCCGGGTCACGCCCGCCTGTGCTGCCATGCGTGCACAGAAATAGGCAGGCAGCGCCGAGGAGTTGCCAAAGGGCTCGTCGTAACTGCCGGCAATCAGGGGCACGGCGGCGACGACATCGTCCGGCGTCACGTAGTACTCGTTCGCCTGGGTCGCAAAGTGCCGGGCCGCGATGCGGGCGTACTCCATCTCGTCGTAACCAGGGGCATCGAAACCGATGCTGAATGTCGGCGGCGGCTCGGGGGTGGTCTCGGCCAGGAGCCCGGCCACGGTCGAACTGTCCAGACCTCCGCTGAGAAAGGCCCCCGGCTTTGGCGTCTCCTGCTGCTGCTTGACGGCATTGCGCAGCTGATCCCGCAGGGCCGTCCCCATTTCGGCGGCATCGCCCATGCGCGCCTCGCGGAAATGCGGGAGCCAGTACGGCCTCACGCGGATTGTGTCCGCCTGACGGTCCAGGTAGTGCGCGGCGCGCAGCTTCTCGACGCCCGCAAATACACTGACCGGTGCGGGCAACATGTGGAAGAAGAGGTAGTGATAAAGCCCCGAGGGGGTCGGTTCGCGGCTCAGACCGGGATAGCGAACCACACTGCCCGCAGTGGTCCCGAAGACTACCCCGCCCGGCACCGCCGCCCAGTGCAGCGAGGCCTGTCCCATACGGTCCACGCCCGCGAGCAGGCGCGGCCGCTGCGGGTCCAGGATCGCCACCACGAAATCCCCCGCCAGCTGGCTGAACAGGGCATCGCCGAAACGCCGGTAGGCGTCCAGCAAGGCATGTGCGGGCGACTGCTCCAGCGCCAGACGCTGCAGGCCGCGCTCCCGCCACCGGGGGTGGCCGGTGATGCCCGCGATCAGCCCATCCGGGGCCTGGACCACCCAGCCGCCCTGGACCAGACACCCGCCCCGGGGGCCATCGCAGCGCGCGCTGGACTCACCCGGGACCGAAGGGAGCCCCGCCTCCTGCAGGCCGAGAATATCGCCCGCCGCCTCCCTGGGCGCTCCAAACCATCCACATAGTCCCGCCATTGGCCTTCCTGTCGCCTGAAGTGGCGTTCAAGGAAACAGCAGCAAATACCCGCCTGTGATGGCGTCCGTGGGCATGCCGATATACAAGTTTCCGCGTTTACCTTCCAGCAAACAAAAAATGCCGGCAAAAGGTAAAACTCAATGATGGAGGGACTGCCGACCACTTTAAAGTATTGATTATTTGGTACCCGCAAGGTCTCCAGTTGTCGGCCACAAACTTTCACAATAGGGCTTCTGGAAGTATGCGGAATGCGCCACCAGGGAACAGGAGATCAGCATTATGTCGACGCTCGAGCACATCAAGGCCTTGCTTGACAGCGCCCTCGGCCTGAACGGCCGCGCCCAGCACTTTGACCGCTCCACCCCCCTGCTGGGCGGGGTCCCCGAACTGGATTCCATGGCGGTGGTTTCCTTGATCAACGAGATGGAAGAACAGTTCGACATCGTCATTGATGACGATGACGTCAGTGCGGAGACGTTCGAGACCGTCGGCGCCCTGGTCGATTTCGTTGAACACAAGAATGGTGCCTAGATGGAGGCCGGTTTCCTGCCGGGCTGCGCCGGACCGGTCTTTTATGTCCTGCACCCGGCCGCCCGGACCCCTGCCCGCGGGCGGGTCCTGTTCGTACCCCCGTTTGCCGAGGAGCTGAACAAGGCCCGGCGCATGGTGGCGCTGCAGGCCCGGCGCATGGCCCGCGAGGGGTACACCGTCCTGCTGCCGGACCTGTACGGCTGCGGCGACAGCGGAGGCGATTTTGGCGATGCGCGCTGGGAGAACTGGCTCGACGACCTCGCGCGCTGCCTGGATCACCTGGAGGCGAAATCCGACGACCAAGGCCCCCTGATCCTCTGGGGACTGCGCGCGGGCGCCCTGCTGATCAGCGACCTTCTGGCCACCCGCGCCCCGTCGGTGGCGGCGACCGTGCTGTGGCAACCGGTCACCAACGGCGAACAGCACCTGACACAATTCCTCCGCCTGCGCATGGCCGCCGCCATGATGGGCGGGGAGAAGGAAAGCACGGGGCAGTTGCGCGGCCGACTGGAGGCGGGAGAAGCCATCGAGGTCGCGGGCTATACCCTGGCGCCAGCACTGGCAGAGGCACTGGCAAAGGCCCGCCTGGCACCACCGCCACACGGGCCGGTGTACTGGTTCGAGGTCAGCGACAGCGAGGGCGCTGCTCTGTCCCCGGGGAGCACCCGGACGCTGGACACGTGGCACGAGCAGGGGGTGGAAGCACACGCCTTCGTTGTCCTCGGCGAACCCTTCTGGAATGCGCCGGACATCCTCGAGGTCCCGGCCCTGCTGGAACACACCATGGATTGCCTGGGACACACCGTATCCCTGGGGCAGGCGGCATGAACGAGCGGGCGGTCGTCTTCCGGCTGGGCGGGGATGAGCTGCTCGGCATCCTTCACCCCGGCGCCGCCGGGGCCGCACGGGGCGTCCTGATCGCCGTGGGCGGCCCGCAGTATCGCGTCGGCAGTCATCGCCAGTTTCTGCTCCTGGCGCGCGACCTGGCGGCCCAGGGGATCCCGGTGTTCCGCTTCGATTTTCGCGGCATGGGCGACGCGTCCGGCGCCCAGCGCGATTACGAAGAGGTGCACGATGACCTGCGCGCGGCGATGGATACCTTCTCGGCCGAGGTACCGGGAATGCGCGAGGTCGTGATCTGGGGGCTGTGCGGTGCGGCCTCCGCCGCCTTGTTCTATGCCTGGCGGGACCCCCGGGTGGCGGGCCTGGTGCTGGCCAACCCGTGGGTCCGCACCGACGAGGGCCTGGCCCGCGCCTACCTGAAGACCTACTACCTCCAGCGGCTTGTTTCGCGCAACTTCTGGTCAGGCGCCCTAAAGGGGCGCTTCAACCCCTGGGTCTCCCTGCGCTCCCTGGGACGAATGGTCGGCACGGTAGTGGGCCGTCGTGCCGGGGCTTCCCCGGCTGCGACCGACGAGGGCCGTGCCGATGCTTCATCTGCCCCCTTGCCGGACCGGATGGCCGAGGGCTGGCGCCGCTTTCGGGGGCCGATCCTGCTGGTCCTGAGCGGAGAGGACCTGACGGCCGCCGAGTTTCGGGATGTGGCCAGCCATGCACCGGCCTGGGACGGCTTGCTGCAACAGCCACGCGTGACCCTGCGCGAACTGCCGGACGCCAACCACACCTTTTCCCACCGCGAATGGCGCGACCAGGTTGCGACATGGACACATGACTGGCTGCGCCAGGCACCAGGACACAGCCCGGGATGATGCCACCCATGGAAGCCTCCCTGGCGCACAACGCACCCCCGGCCGAGCCGGAAGGGCTCCCCCGCAAGCCTCTGGTGTCGGTGGTCATGCCGGCCTTCAACACGGCGGCCTACATTGCCGAATCCGTCGACAGCGTCCTGGATCAGGACTACCCCAGCATCGAACTCATCGTGGTGGACGACGGCTCGACCGACGGGACGGTCGAGATCCTGCGCGGGTATGGCAACCGTCTGACGCTGCTGACCCAGCAGAACCAGGGGGCGGCCGTGGCCCGCAATACCGGCATTGCGGCTGCCCAGGGCGACTTCATCGCCTTCATCGATTCCGACGATGTCTGGCTGCCCGGCAAGCTGACCGCCCAGGTGCTGTATATGCAGCAGTACCCGGAGATCGGCCTGGTGCACACGGATTTTCTGGCGTGGAAGCCCGATGCCAGCGGACAGTTCGCCCCGCCCCATACCCTGGCCGACCCCCCGGTCCCGGTGACCGAGGTGCCGGGGATTGTCCCGGAGGGTTCGGGCTGGGTGTACAACCAGCTGCTGATGGAATCCCTGCCGCATACGATCACGGTGATGATGCGGCGCGAGCTGGTGGAACAGGTCGGCCCGTTCGACCCGCAGCTCAAGCGCGGCCAGGACTATGACTACTGGATTCGAGCCTCGCGCCTGACCGAGTACCGCCAGCTGGACCGGGTCACCGCCCTTTATCGCCTGCACGGGCGTGGCTGCATGACCAAGTACCCGGATGTGAACTACGAGGTCGAAGTGGTCCAGCGGGCGCTGGGCCGCTGGGGTCTGGTGGGACCCAATGGCGAAACGACCCCCTGGCCCCGGGTTCGCGAGCGCCTGGGTGATGCCTGTTTCACCTTCGGCTACCACCATTACTGGGAGGGAGACCCACGGATCGCCCGGCGCGCGTTCTTTCAGGCCCTGGTCCGCCGACCGGGACGCATGAAGACCTGGGGGTATCTGGGGGCCAGTACGGTGAAGGCCCTGCTCGCACGGAGCTAGGCGCGCGCAGGGCCTCGGCGATTTCGGTACACCGCGACACGACCGATCGGCATTTTTTGGAGCCGCCTGGTGCGGTACTCCCGGTAGGCCACCCGCTCCAGAAACGGGGCCTCGTCCAGCAGCCTTCGCTGGGTCGGGTTCTGGTACACGACCAGCACGTCCCGCTCTCCGTCGGCCTGCAGGGCGCTCTCGAGGTTCGCGAGCACGCGCTCCATGATCGCGGCCTTGAAGGGGTTGAACAGGTAGATCAACAGGTCGCCCGGCGGCAACTCGAACGCACCGGCGTCGCCACAGACGGTTTCGATTCGGTGCATACAGCGCTCGGGGTGCCGGTAGATCCGCGCATTCGCGGCGGCGATCGCATCCAGACGCGCGTTGTACTCGACCCCGATGATCCGCCGAAACGGGTGATGCGACGCGAGCAGCAGCGCCTTGCCCTTGCCCGATCCCAGATCAATGAACGCATAGCGCACGGGGGCGATGTCCAGGGAGCGGATGATCCTGTGGAACAGGCGCGGGGGGGCCCCCTCGTATCCCTCGTGCTCCTGCGGCAGACCCGCATCGTCTTCGGCCTGCATGCCGGTATTGGTGCCATGCTTGCGGTCGAAGTCCGTCAGCCGGAACAGGATGTTCCGCGGGATGAGGGCCAGGGTGCGCCACCAGCCATGTCGGTGCAGGGAGGAGCGCAACTGAACCAGCGCATCCATCATCTCGCCGCTCTCGCAGTGGCAGGGCCTGAAAGCACTGGGCTATTCACGCTTCGGCCGCCTGCAGCGTCTCGACGAGCATCTTGCGATCGACCTTGCCATTCGCGTTCAGCGGCAGTTCGTCCAGAAGATGGATTTCCCGGGGCACCATCACGGTGGGGAGCCGCTTCCGCAGTTGTTCTCGAATCCCCTCCACGTCCGCGTGCTCGGCGACCACAAAGGCGATGATGCCGGAAGCCCCGCTCGCGGTGCGCGGCCAGCCGACCGCAACGGCCTGGCCGGTCGCCGCGGCCTCGCGCAGGGCCTGTTCGATCTCGCCCAGTTCGATGCGAACGCCACCAATCTTGATCTGGTGATCGAAGCGTCCGAGAAACTGCAGGGGCTCTTCGGGATACGGGCGCCGCACGAGATCGCCCGTACGGTAATGAAGGGTGTCGTCTTCCCCGAGCCGGATGAACGCGGCCGCGGTGCGCTCGGGATCCTTCCAGTACCCGGCGCTTACCTGTGGCCCGCTGATCAGCAGTTCGCCCTCTCCTCCTTCTGGCACTTCCCGAAAGGCCTCGTCGACCACAAGAACCCCAACCTGGTTGCCCGGATAGCCGATGGGCGCCATCCCGTGTATGCACTCCGCCGGCGACCGCTCGGGATCCCAGCGGTAAAAGCAGGCATCGACGGTGCACTCGGTGGGTCCGTAGGCATTGTCGATCGTGGCGTTGGGGGCGGCGGCCGCCATAATCCTGGCCAGTTCCGCCGACAGGGCCTCGCCGCCAAAGCGGCACAGCCGCAGCTGGGGGAAACGGCCGGGGGCCCAGCCGTTGCGGCGACTCATGCCATGGCCGGCCGACGGCGTGATGTCGATGACGCTCAGGGCCTTGTCGGCGATGTAGCGGTTGGGGTTGAACCACTCCCGGGCGGAGGGGCAACAAAGACACGCCCCGTAGGCCCAGCCCACGTACAGGTCGAACATCGAGGAGTCGAAGGTAATGTCGTAGAACTGCGAGAACCGATCATTCTCGCTCAGCCCCAGAGGGTCATAGCGCTCCCGCGACATGGCGACGAACCGGACCGCATTGCGATGACGCACGGCCACGCCCTTGGGTACGCCGGTACTGCCCGAGGTGAAGAACAGACAGGCGAGATCGTCAGGATTGACCCGGGCCGGCGACCATCCGTCGGGGGTCGAGGCCGCGTCCAGGGCATGAAAGGCATGTCCGGGCCAGCGGGACCGAAAGGCATCGCAGTCCTCCCGGGTCGGCAGCCAGATCGCGCAATCGGAATGTTCCGGCCCCAGCCAGCCATCCAGCGACTGCATCCCGGTGGCATCCACGACCAGGGCCCCCAGACCGGCCAGATCGACCATCCGCCGTGTTCGCTCGGGGGGGAAGGACGGATTCAGGGGTACCAGCGTGTGCCCGGCCATCAGCACCCCCAGAAGGCCCTGATACAGTATGCGCGAGCGCTGGGCCAGAACGCCGATCGTGCGCGGCCCGTCGGCGGGCAGGACGGCCTGAAGGTCCGAAGCCAGGCTGGCGCTGGCGGCGTAGAGATCCCGATAACGGATCTCGCCCCCCTCCACATCCAGCGCCGGGCGATCCGCGAACTGCCTTGCCGCATGCAGGAAACCGGCGTGCAAACCGTACTCGTCCATGGCCATCCGACCACTCCTTGAAGTCACAAATGTACGGGATGGAGGCCGCTCCTGCTGGCGGCGGTTTTTACTTGAATACTCGCCGGAAGCTGGCTTCCCACCCTCTTCTGGGAGAATCCGGAAACCTGTTAAATCACGCAATCCCGACCGCGGGGGATTTACCTGATGTTTCGGATTGGACGGCCGCATGAGTTTTGTAATTAACGCGCCATTCCTCCCCGTCAGGACTCACTTTCCCGTTTCCTCGAGGGTAAAAAAACGCTATACGTCATAGGGATCTCGATGCTGAAAACCGGTTGATTACATGTTCGGAACCTTGCGCAAGTTGAACGCCCTTTTGCACCCCCGCGACCGGCGCAAGGTAGGGCTGCTGGTGATCCTGATGATCATCACGGCGTTCATGCAGACCGTGGGGGTCGCTTCGGTGATGCCGTTTCTCGCGGTGCTGTCCGACCCGGACATGGTTCACGGCCACGCGCTGTTGAGCGAGGCGTACAACACCCTCGGTTTCGAGTCGACCGGAGAGTTTCTCTACTTTCTGGGGATGGCCGCGTTTGTGATGTTCATGCTCGGGACGCTCTTGCAGGCGCTGACGCAGTGGTCGATCACCCGCTTCTCCCACATGCAGCAATACGAACTGTCGCGCCGTCTGATGGCCGACTATCTGCGACGGCCCTATACCTTTTTCCTGCACCGCAATTCCGGCGATCTGGCCAAGACAATCCTGCAGGAGACCACGCACGCGATCAGTGGCGCTCTGATGCCGGCCATGCGCCTGGTCAGCCAGGGTCTGCTGGCCATCTCGCTCATCGTCCTGCTCATCCTGGTCGAGCCGTGGCTCGCGCTCACCGTGGCCCTGGGCCTGGGCAGCGTCTATGCGGCCATCTATGTCGTGGCCCGTATCTGGCTGAACCGGATCGGACAGGACCGGGTGGAGGCCAACCGCGAGCGTTTCACCGCGGCGGCCGAGGCCTTCGCGGGCGCCAAGGAGATCCGCCTGCTGGGGCGCGAACGCGACTACCTGGAGCGCTACCGCCACCCGTCCAGGCGCTATGCCCGGCACCAGGCGAATGCGGTACTCCTGCAGGACACCCCGCAATACGCGATCGAGGCGATCGCCTTTGGTGGCGTACTGCTGCTCGTGCTGTATCTGATGGCCGGCGACGGGGGACTGGCGCAGGCCCTTCCCCTGCTCGGCCTGTATGCGCTGGCGGGCAAGCAACTGATTCCCGCCTTCCAGAAGATCTTCCAGAACGTGGCGGCACTTCGCTTCAATTTTGCGGCGGTCGACAACATCTTGAAGGATCTGGGTGATCGGGGCGGCGACATCCTGCCCCCGCGCGGCGAGGCCTCGGCTGCCCTGTCACCACAGCAGGCCATTCGGGTCGAGGGCGTGACCTATCGCTACCCCCAGCATGACCGCGTTGCACTGGACCACCTCTCGCTGGAGATCCCGGCCCGCACGACCATCGGGCTGGTGGGTTCGTCCGGGGCCGGCAAGAGCACGCTGGTGGATGTCCTGCTCGGGCTGCTGGAACCCGACGAGGGGGCGATTGTCGTCGACGGGCAGCCACTCACGGCGGCGAACGTGCGGCAATGGCAGGCGGCACTCGGGTATGTCCCGCAGCACATCTTCCTGGCCGACCAAAGTGTCGCCGCCAATATCGCCCTGGGCGTACCGGAGGCCGAGGTCGACCATGCCGCGGTGGAACGGGCCGCGCGCCTGGCCAACCTGCACGACTTCGTGATGAACGACCTCCCGCACGGCTACGACACCCTGATCGGGGAACGCGGGACCCGCCTGTCCGGCGGACAGCGTCAACGCATCGGCATTGCCCGGGCCCTCTACCGCGACCCGGCGGTGCTCTTCTTCGACGAGGCCACCAGCGCCCTGGACAACGCCACCGAACGCGCCGTGATGGACGCCATTCACAACCTGAGCGGCGACAAGACGATCATCCTGGTCGCGCACCGGCTGAGCACTGTCAAACCCTGCGATCAGATCTACGTGCTCGATGGCGGGCGTCTGGTCGACCAGGGCCGCTGGGAGATGCTGGTTGACGGCAGCACGCACTTCCAGCAGCTGGCCGCCGGCCACGCCTGACACCGGACTCCTCGCGTCAGACGAGGATCTCCGCCGGCTCCGGGTGGCTGAGGAACCCCCTGGGGCTGGCCGTGTAGCCATAGGCCCCGGACTGGAAGACCACCACCAGATCGCCAATCTCCGCGCGAGGCAGTTCCATCTGCTGACCCAGGACGTCCAGTGGGGTGCACAGCGGCCCGACAACGTCCACGACTTCGGTTTCCGTTTTCCCCATGCGGTTGCCGATGGCGACCGGGTAGTTCTTGCGGATCACCTGGCCAAAGTTGCCCGAGGCCGCCAGGTGGTGATGGAGCCCCCCATTGGTGACGAGGAATACCCGGCCGCGCGAGACCTTGCGGTCCAGCACCTCGGCGACGTACACGCCCGCCTCCCCCACCAGGTAACGGCCCAGCTCGAGGATGATCTCGGCCCGCGGCATCCGCGCGCGCACCTCCGGCAGGCGTTGCTCGAGCTGCTCGGCGATGGGGCCCAGGGTCAGCGGTTGATCGCCCGGGAAATAGGGGATGCCGAAACCGCCCCCGATGTTCAGTGTCTCCACCGGCCCCGGGGCATGGTCGGCGAGGCGCAATGCCAGGTCGAGGGTCAGGCCCTGGGCCTCCACCAGCGACTCGGCGCGCAGGTTCTGCGAACCGGAAAAGATGTGAAAACCGCGAAAGTGCAGCCCCAGCTCGCCAATGCGCCCCAGCATCGCGGGCACGCACTCGGCATCCACGCCGAATACCTTGGGCCCGCCACTCATCTTCATGCCCGAGGTCTTCAGCTCGAAGTCGGGGTTCACGCGCACCGCGACGCAGGGCGTCCTGCCGGTACGTTCGGCGATCGCCGCGACCCGCGTCAGTTCGGTATCGGACTCGAGGTGGATCGTGATCCCCGCGGCCACCGCCATCTCCAGCTCGGCCGGGGACTTGCCCGGCCCGGCGAAGCTGATATCGGCCGCGGACACCCCGGCGTCCAGGGCAATCTGCAGTTCGCGCCCGGAGGCGACATCCAGGCCATCGACCAGCGAGGCCATATGACCCACGACCGCCGGCATCGGGTTCGCCTTGATCGCGTAGTGGATCGACAGGTCCCGGGGCAAGGCCTGGCGCAGGGCCTGGACGCGGCGCGTCATGACCTGTCGATCATAGGCATAGAACGGGGTCCGGCCCGCACGGCGGGCGATCTCGGCCAGGGGGATACCGCCGATCAGCAGCGAGTGGTCGCGCACCTCGAAGGCCGCCATCGCCGCATGCCGGGGAGCGGAGGTCATGGATACCGCCCGGTTCATGACAGGGCGACCTCCTGGAACAGGCCCTCGAACTCGGCCGCCAGCGCCTTGCGGTCAATCTTGCCATTGCCATTGCGAGGCAGGGATTGCGACCGCAGCTCCAGGTGGCTGGGCACCATGAAGGCCGGCAAGCGTTCGCGCAGCAGTGCCATCAACTGGTCATGGGTCACCGAGGGTTCGGCGGGCAGCGCGACCAGGACGACGGCCTGACCCAGCTGCGGATGCGCGATACCCAGCGCCGCCCCTTCGGTCACCAGCCCCGTTGCATAGGCAACCTCCTCGATCTCCACCGGGCTCACCCGATACCCCGAGGTCTTGATCATCTCGTCGCGCCGGCCGACGAAGTACAGATATCCGTCCTCGTCCATCCGCACCGTGTCCCCGGACCACACGGCCATCTCCTGGCCTGGAAGGCCTTCGGGTTGCCCCGGCGCGGGGCGAAAGCGCTGGGCCGTACGCGCGGCATCGTTCCAGTAGCCCATCGCGACCAGGGCCCCGCGATGGACCAGCTCGCCGGGCTCTCCGGGCGCGCAACGGCTGCCGTCCTCGCGCACGACCATGACCTCGGCATTGGGTATCGCCCGCCCCATGGAGTCGGGTCGACGATCGACCTCCTCGGGCGGCAGATAGGTCGAACGGAAGGCCTCCGTGAGGCCGTACATCAGATAGACCTGAGTGCGCGGCAGATGCGCCCGCAGACGCTTCAGGGTCTTCAGGGGCATCGCGCCGCCCGAGTTCGTGATGTAGCGCAGGGATCGCCGCGCGGCCTCCGGCCATTCCATCTCGGCCAGCTGGATCCACAGCGGTGGCACTGCCGCCAGCCCGGTGATCCCGCCCTGACTCACCGCCTTCAGCACGTCGCGGGGCAGGAGGTAGTTAAGCAGGGTGGCATGGGCGCCGGTCAGGAACGCGGTGGTCAACTGACTGAAGCCGTAATCGAAGCTGAACGGCAGCACGCAGAGGATGCGGTCCTCCGCGCGATTGTGCAGATAGTGCGCGACGCTTTGCGCACCGGCCACCAGGTTGCGGTGCGACAGCACCACGCCCTTGGGCCGTCCAGTGCTGCCGGAGGTATAAAGGATCGCCGCCATGTCCGTGTCGATGACCCGATGGGCCGTCCGGCCCAGCCCGAAATCCGCCGCCGATTGCCAGGCCTCGAGCCGCGGCCCGCTCGATGTGTCGGCGTCGGGCGGTGTGTCCACGAACAGGATGGTGTCCAGCTCCGGACATTGCGCCAGGACATCGCGCAGCGCGGCATGGCGCACGGCGGACGTGACCAGGACACGCACCCCGCAGTCCCGAAGGATGTGCGCGACCTGCGAGGCCTTCAGCAGCGGGTTGACGGGGACCATCACCCCTCCCGCCCGCGAGGCCCCGAACATCGCATGGACCGCCTTCGGACATTTGTCCAGATACACCGCAACCCGGTCCTGTCGCTGGAGCCCGGTGGCGAGTAGCCGTCGCGCCGCGTTCTCGATGTCGCTGGCGGCCGCCTCGTATGACTGCGTGACCCCCCGATGGGTGATGGCCGAGGCCATTGGGTTTCGCTCGGCGCTGTGCAGAACGCCTTCGTGCAGCAGGGTGGTGTGACGCATGATCAGAATGGACTCCGTCAATGTGGATTCGGCACGCAGCCGAGTACGAATCTTTTACAACCCCATACCCACTCGTTCGGTAAATAGGCTACTCTTCGAATGGGCTGAATACTATCGCCGTTTTCATGTGTCGATATGCTAATCGACACACACGTACTGCTGTATAGCGGAACTCTCTGCGATGCGCGACTACCTGCTTTTTTTTATAATCATGGTGTTGATCCCGGTGATCCTGGCAAGGCCCTGGGTCGGCATCCCGGCCTGGTTCTGGGTCGGCCTGATGGCCCCGCACGGCCTCACCTGGTCTTTCATGCGCACCTTCCCCGTGGCCGCCGTCATCGGCATGACGACGCTGGCCGCGCTGTTTCTGGCCAAGGATCGCCGGCCAATGCCAATGACGCGCGAGATGGTGATGTTATGGGTCTTTCTCGGCTACATCACCATGACTTCGTATTTTGCGGTAAATTCCAGCGGCGCATGGGACTTCTGGCAGCACGTTTTTAAGATCCTGCTGATTACATTTATCACACCCATGCTGATATTCGGTCAGCTTCGTATCGTCTGGCTGTTATTAGTTATTACATTCTCCATCGCCTTTTACGGGTTCAAGGGCGGCCTGTTCACACTGTCCACGGGCGGGCAGTACATGGTGCTGGGCCCGCCGGGCTCCTATCTGGCCGGGAACACGTACATCGGACTGGCAATGGTGATGGTGCTGCCGCTGATCCTGGTCAGCGCGCGGCTGTTCCGCGAGCGCTGGGTGGATCTCGAGATCCCGGGCCTGGAGCGCTTCTACCGGCCGATCAGCTGGGCCGTCTACGGCGTGTTCTGGCTGACCGCCATCGCGATCCTCGCGACCTATTCCCGGGGAGCCCTGCTGGGATTCCTGGTGGTGGCGCCGTTCCTCTTCTGGCACATGCGCCACAAGCTGGCGATGGTGATGGTTGGCGTGCTGGCCTTCGGGGTCATCGGGGTTACCGCGCCGGATCGCCTGCTGGACCGCTGGAGCACGATCGAGACCTACGAGGAAGACCGTTCCGCCATGCAGCGCATCCAGGCGTGGGGCGTGAACTGGAACATGGCCACCGAGCGGCCGCTGACCGGGATGGGCTTTCGCAACCACCACCTCGGCTATGACTGGTGGGTCGGCTATGCGAATTTCGAAGGGGACTGGCGCCACGTGCTGTCGCCGCACAGCATCTATTTCGGCCTGATGGGCGAGCATGGCTTTGGCGGGCTCGCCACGTTCCTGCTGCTGGTCGGCTTCACGTTTTTTTCGCTGAACCGGATCCGCAAGCGAGCCCGACTCGAGACGGGGCAGATCTGGCTAGCGGAATACGCCTGGGCCATCCAGGTGGGGTTGCTCGGCTACCTGGCCGCCGGGGCATTCCTCGACGTGATCTACTTCAACCTGCTGTTCGCGTTCATCGCCCTGGCCGTCATCATGCGCCGCGAACTGGAAGAAGCACCCCGCGCGGCCGAGGCACCCGTGCCCGCACCGGTCCAGGCAAATGCGTTCCCGACGCGCGCCGAGCCCGACAGCGCCACCGGGGCGCCCGGCGTCTCGCGCTAGGCAGCGCTGGTCAATGCGCGCGCATGCTCATGGGTAAGGTCGTCACCTTGGGCGCCTCCACGCTCCAGCCGTGGGCCGAGCGTCTTGCACAGGCGGTCGCAGCCCATGTGCGACCGGACACCGGACTCTGGGACCCCATCGAGCAGGCGCCGAGCCCCGCCGACCATTACGGCCAGACCAGCGCGACGCTGGCGCTGTACCTGCAGGGTGGCCCCGAGGTGGAACAGTGGGGCTGGCCGTTGCGGGCCTGGCTCGCGCGCTGTGGCAGCCGTGCCGGGCACGCACCGTTCAACCGCCTGTTGCTGCTGTTGTTGCGGGAACGGGTGATCGCGGGGGTACAACCTGTCACGCCCGCACTGGAAACGATGCTCGACGAGGCGCTGCAACGGTGCCATCCGAGTCGACGCTATCCGTCGAACAACTGGACCCTGCTGGCCCAGCTCTGCCGTCTGATCGAGGCCCGGCCCGGCCGCCCACGCGACCATGCGGCGGCCCGGCTGGCCGCATTGCTGGAGCGCTGGACGACCGCCAGCGGCGGTTTTATCGACTATCCGGCTCGCCCGGGACCACGCGGTGTGGCCACCCCGATGGCGTACCACCACAAGGCCTTGCTGATCGCCTCGATCGCGCTGTGTTACTCGCCGACACCCGCGCTGGCAACGCTCACGCAGCGCCTCTACGGCTGGGTCGCGCTCACCTGGGACGGCGGGGAGTACGCGGGGGGGCTTGGCCGCAGCACCCACTCCCTGTTCGGCGACGCCTGCCTGGTGGGCAGCCTGGATCTGCTCGGGCTGGCCGGGGCGCAGCAGACGCACGCCCCGGCCGGGCAGATGCTGCGTGGCGTGCTGGCGCGATGGGAGCGGCAACGCAGGGGCGACGGTTTACTGGGTCTGACGCCCGCGGATCGTGTGTCGAAGCCGGCCCCCGGGGCCCGCCCCGCAGGGTGGGACGACTACATGCACCTGTCGGTCTACAACGCCTGGGCCGCCGCGATCCTGGCATGGGCCAGCGACCGACGGCGCCGCGAGGGCACGCCGGAGATCGTCGAGGATCTTCAGTGGGCGGGGGGGCGGACCGAGGCCTGCCAGCAGGACCTCCAGGCGGGCGTGCTGTGCGCCCGGGCCGGACCGGACCTGTGTGCCCTGATCAGCACCCGCGGGCAAGCGCCACAGGCGTTCAGCCGCGACGCGGCCGAGCTGCGCTATGCCGGTGGCCAGCCCTTTCACATTCGCCACCGCGACCGGGTCCTGTGCCCGCCGGCGGTACGGGTCGAGGCCGAAGCGCTACTGCGCCACCCGGCCCTGGCCGGCTGGATACCTTTGTTTCGGATCGGCGACCAGCTCTGGACCCTGGGCGATTTTCGCTCGGTGACAATGGATACGCCGGGGGCCGCCGTACGGGTACGCCTGGAAGATGGCCACGCGGTTCCCGTGCTGCGGGCAGCGGCCCGCACCCTCTGGAGGCGCGGCCTGGCCGCACTGGACTGGCGCTGGTTCGGCGGGGCGATCGGGCGCGGGGAGGCCTTGCGGCGCCCGCGCTCGTCCGCCCTGTTCGGCAACATCACGTTCTGGCTGGACCCTGCCGGACCCACACTGCGCCAGGAGGTCGCGCTGGAATGCCGAGGCGAGGTCCCGGTCCACTACCTGAATCCGGGAGGCCATGCACTGGTGGTCGACAACGGCCCGGCTGTGCGGCGGTTTCAGCAGCAGGATCCGGTGACCGGTCAGTGGACCGAAGTGCTCTTTCCGGCCTCCGGACGCTCGATCGTCCAGGTCCCCCTGCCCTCGACCATCCCGGGCCTGGGCTGCGCACTGCCGCCAAAGCCCCTGCCCCCGGGCCCCTATGCCCACCGACTGACGCTTGCCTGGGACGACTGAATACCCGCCCCCGGAACGCGTTAGGGAGACGCGAGATTCAATTCGCGTCTCCTAGCCGCCCTCGGGCAGGCGCTGCAGGATGATCCCGCGGCGCAGGTCGGACCAGATCAGCACATCCGTCCCGGGCAGCGGGGTGACGCGATGCCAGTTCTCGTAGCGGTCAAACGGGCGGTCGGCATACGGAACGTGCTCCCAGTTGTGCATCAGCCGCCAGGGCTTCCCGCGCGGCGGGTCGCCGATGAACATCTGACGGGCGTTGTTCTGGAGCAGGATGTAGTCGCCAGTCCCGGGGTGATACGTGAGTCGGCTGCCGCCAGCAACGTAACGCTGCCCGGAAGGCCCGTGTCGCTGGAACCGGCCCTCGCGATCGATGGTGGCCGTGGCCTCGGCGCCGCGGCGGTGGTTGCCGCCGTACTGGGTCATGCCCCCGTAGATCAGCACCTCGCGGCGGACCGGGTTATAGAGCGTGGTCCCGCCATACCCGGAGGACTGGGTACGGCCCTCGGGGCCCCGGTAATCCGGGTGATTCCGGGGATAGGTCCACGCCCGATCGCCATGCCCCCAGACGCGGACCTGCCCCATGGTGTGGGCCTCGATGCCGTCGCCCGGCAGGTGGTCGTAACTCGCGGGGCCCAGGGTGTAGAGGACGAATTTCTCGATGTCGGGATGCCACACGGTGGAGTGGTCACCCACGATGTGGGCATTGCTCTGGCCGGCGCCCAGGCCGATCTCTTCCCAGGCGGTGGGGTCGGTGTACGGGGCGCGCACCAGGCGGCCGATATCGGAACGCCGCGGCTCGCTCGGCGAGAAGTACAGGTAGCCATCACCGCCATCCATCAGGCGGTTGTACGGGCGCCGTTCGCCCCCGTCATAGTCGAGCCCCGGCGGGGCCACGACGCCGGCCCAGGTCAGATCCGGCTCCAGCCAGGTTACCGAGCGAACGGAACTGTCCCGCATCAGGATATTGAACAGCCGCCCGGTCTCCGGATCGAAGATATGACGGTCCGTCCACCCCACCCCGAACGTGCCCCGCTTGTCCGGGTCGTGCCACTGGGTGTTGTTCATGCGCGCCATGTCCGGCACGCCCTCCGGCAGCCGGGTCTCCACGCGGCGGAACTCGCCCGGCTCCAGGGTCTCGGCGATGTCGTAAAGCTGTGAGCGCCGTTCCGGAGCGGGTTCGGGTTCGCTCGCCGAGATCCAGAGGAACTCCGCTCGCCCATCGGCCGGTGGTGGCAACGTGACCCCCGTGCGCTCCTGCCCGAACGCGGACTGATGGCGGTGCAGCAGCGGGCCGGCCTGGTTGAGCCAGAGGATCACCCCGAAGTCGTCGATCGGCACCGGCACGATCCCGCCATAACGATCAAAGGGCCAGCGCTGCCCCCCCCAGTCGGCGGCCTTGCGCCATTCGTCCTTGTCCGGGTCGAGCTCCCACAACTCCCGCGTCCGCCCGGCCCGCAGCACCAGGTAGTTCCCCGTTTGCGGGTCGTAGGTCAGGCTTCCGTTCATGATGCCGAACACGAACGGCGCATCGCCAAGATCGCGCACTGCGCCATTCGCATCGAGCAGGGAGACCTTGTTGCGCGACTTGTTGCCGCCGATGAACAGCATCTCGTCGCGCACGCGGTTGTACTGGGCCGAAGAGTGATAGCCATCGACCGCGACCTTGCCGTGTTCAGTCCAGCGACCATCGCGGAGGCCGTAAACCTGGTTCTCGCGGATGTAGATCAGCTGGTCCAGTGCGTCGTGCCACTCGATCGGATCGGTGTGCTCCCACCCCCCGCCGGGCCCGGGCAGACTGCGCGTCGCGAGTTCCCAGCGATCCTCCGCAATGGAATAGCGATGCAGAGTGCGCTGCGAGCGGCCGGCACTGATCTTGTAGTAATGGCCCCGCTCGGGGTCGAGCGCCACACCACCATAGACATGCGCGAAGGGGGGCGGGCCCTCGGCAGACAGATACCGCCACTCATGTTGATCCTCGCTATAGGTAATGAACACCGGCGTGGATCCTCGGTCACCAAACATGAAGGCCTGGCGTCGCTCGGGGTGCCAGTGAGCGCTGTCGTTCCAGGTGTCCGGATCGATCGAGTAGGCACGCAGAAAGTCGTGATAGCGCTGGAACCCCTCGGGCAGACCGGCGTCGAGCGGCGCCAGCTCCCCGGGTTGCAGGCCGGCCGCCAGCCGGGCCAGTGCGCTGTCATTCGCCGCGGCCTGGCCAGCCACGGATCCCAGCGCCAGGGCGACCAGCAGCCAGACGGTGCTAAGGAATCCGAGCCGGTGCATCAGGCGACCTTGACGGCCGGGGCCGCCTGGTTACGGTGAGGGTCGACGCCCAGTTCCTGCACCGCCTGGAGTAGCGGCATCACCTTGACGAAGGTCGGCGAGAGCGGACGGGTACGCCCTGTGCGCAGGGCCTCGAGGGTGTAGCCGACCACACGCTCGGGACGAGTGAACACATTGAACAATGGCCGCGCCAGGTGGGCCGCACTGCGGCTGATACGCGTCCACTCCGCGCGTGGGCGCGGCTCCGTGGGCTTCTGGCTGTACGGGATGTGCGCGGCGTGGGGATAGTGACTCTTGATCACCTCGTCATGGAACGCGCGCATCGCAAACGACTGCCACGGCAGGCTCAGCAGAAACGCCAGCACGTCCGGGTCTGGATAGGGCAGGCAGACGGCCTGCTGCTGTCCGGCCATGGCGATCGGCAGCAGGGCGATCTCGCGGCGGATCCGGTTCCAGAACAGGAACGACTTGACCGGGTCGGGCGCGCCGGCGTGCATGGCCAACTCGCGGATGATCGCATCATGAGCGACCTGCAGGCGCCAGCGGTCCTGAAACGGCCGCTTCAGAAACGACGTGTAACTGCCCGCCATCAGCACACGATTCGCCGCCCCTTCGAGATCACCGGCATCCAGGCACTCGGCCGTTCGCGGGTCGAAATAGTTGCCGTTGCTCAAGGCGTCACCGGCCAGGCCATCGAATACCGGGCCGTCCAGATGCGGCATCAACGCGAGGTACCAGCTGTTCTCGTCGGTGGAGTAGTGGTTCAGGCGGTTTTTCTGTCGCTCCGCGGCGATACGATCCTGGGGATTGTCGATCACCTGACATTCGATCCCCAGGTGCTGGGACAGCGCACACGCCACGCCACTCTCGTCCCCCCTCTTCGCCCGCAGGACCAGGGTTCGGGGTGGTGGGGTGTCCTGTTGCGCCAGCTCCAGACAGATATGGCGCGAGTCGCGGCCCCCGGACAGCGGCAGGCGCCCCACACCGCCAGCGGCGCGCCGCTCGATCGCCCGCGCAAAGAGTTCCGCGAACCGTGTCCGCGCCTCGTGCGGGTCTCCAGGGAAAGCGGCCATCAGGGGGATGGCGGGGCGCTCGCCGGAGAGCACACCCTCACGCCACAGCAGGGTCTCCCCGGGCATCAGAACCTTCACGCCCGCCAGCGGAGTCTGGTCACCCACGAGATAACCCAGCGCCATGAAGACCGCGATGGCCTCGTCGTCAAAGGCTGGGGCCGACAAGCGCGCCGCGGCCTCCCGCAGGGAGTCGGCCACGATCAGGCGACGGCCCTCACGGGCATAGAACAGCGGGATGAATCCGAGCCGATCGGCCGAGACCGACAGACTCGTCCCATCGAACGACCAACCGGCGGCGAGGGTCGGGCCATCGGCGACCCAATCGAACGCCAGGCGATGGGACGCCTGGCCCACGCACTGGCGACCACTGACTTCTACGAACGCCATCGCTTCCCCCGCCAGGGCCACTGGTGGTCCTGAATGCGGTCTCGCTGGTTCACAAGCTTGTTGCGACATAGCGGCGCATGCGACGAGTTAACAGCGAACTGGACCCCTTGCAGGCGCTCATCGCCAACATTGGCCAAGCGCTCGCGCATCGGAACGCGCGTGTTCCGCAGCCCTCGAAACAGCACCTCACCAGACAGAAAGCGGGCGACCCCGTACAACCGCAGCGCCCTCCGGGCGATGACCGGGGCCGACGGACCATAGTGGTCGGCGGCCGCCTGAAACTTCCCCCACACATCGGGACGGAAAAAGTGCCCAACGATATAATTGAAACGATAGAGCGCGGATACCAGTAACCCCAACACTTTACCCACGATACCCTCCCCAACTAAAAACCAATGCGCGACCGCACCCGGCCTCTTCGTTGCAAGAATGCCCTGTTTGCCCCGCCTGATTGGGCGATCTCATTTGTCCCTTAACAAACCTGATCCGGACATTTCAGCCTAGCAGCTTGAAACGGCGCTGAAAGGGCTTTCGCGTACCAAAAAAACCGTACCGACAGTCGCAACGTGGCGATATATGCTAGGGAGACACTGATTAATGATCGCTTCCTGTCGAAATATGAAAGCACAGCCAGAACCGGCCTCCAGGATCGATTTACCAAAACCGCATCGTCAAACTGCACTCGCGTCATGGCGTGCGTCGAAAGCCAGGGCGGCCATATCCGGCGACTGCCTGGGTCGCGAAGGGCGTAATAGGGGAAGCGTGTGGCCACCGTCAATGTTTACAGTCCGCGCAGCCTTTTAAAGGAGGCCCTGCACCTGGGGCTGGGCGATTACCAGTACTGGAAGGTCTTTTATATCGACCTCCCGCAGCCCGCGGCCGAACTGCCCGAGGGCATCCGGGTCGAGCCGATCACCCCCGAGGACCTGGACGGCGTGGTGGACGAAGGGATGCTCCAGCGTCGGGAGTTCGGAGGCGAAGGAGCACAGGGCTTCGGCCTTTTTCGCGACGATGAGCTCGTGGCGGTGCAATGGTACTGGTGGGGCGCGCGGTACGAGGAAGAGCGCCAGGGGCGCAGTTGGAGACTGCCCGAGGGGGCGGCGAAATCGACCGGGCTGTACACCCTGCCCCAGCATCGCGGGCAGGGGTATGCGGCCCTGCTGAAAAGGCAGACGGCCTACCTGATGTCGCAACGGGGCTTCACCCGCCTGTACAGCCGCATCTGGCACAGCCACAAGAGCTCGATCCGGGTCAGCGAAAAAACCGGCTGGCGGGTCGCCGGCTCCTATATCGAGATCTGCCCGTTCTCCCGGCGCATTCAACTTCGCCTGCCGGTATGACCGAAATCCCCATGCCGCAGCGCGTCGCGGTGCTCTCCGACGGTTCGCCGCTTGCCCTGAAGGTGCTGTACTGCCTGCAGCGCCTCGGCGCCGAGATCCACCTGCTGGAGCTCAAATCCCCGGGGGCCGCCCGTCACTCCCGGTACCGCGATCGCTACCAGCGCATGCCCCTGCCGGACACCCAGCCGGAAACCCTGGAAGCCTTTGGCGACCACCTGCGCGACTACTGCACACGACACCGTATCGACGGGATTATCGGGGCCGACATCCTGGGGGCCGGCGTAGTCCACGCGCTTGCACCGCGCCTGCCGGGCGTGACGGCCTTTCCCTCCAGCAGCCTGGAGGTGCTGGGCATGCTGGACGACAAATGGACCTTTCAACGTTTCATGGAGACCCATGGAATCCCGTGTCCAAGGGCACTGCACCTGGAAAGCCCCGAAGACCTGGAGCACCTGCAGGATGCCGGGATGGCGTTCCCAGTCGTGGTCAAACCACTGTACGGCGAATCCAGCCATGGAATCCTTCAGGCGAAGCGGCTCGAGGACATCGAGGCCCACCTGGAGAGAGGTGGCCGCCATGCCCAATTCCCGCTGGTGGTGCAGGAATATGTGCCCGGATTCGACGCGGACCTGAGCCTGCTGGCCCGGGATGGGGAAGTGGTCTGCCATCTCCTGCAATCGCGCCGGAATCCCTGTTCGCTGGAATTTTTCACCGACGAGCGGCTGCTGGAGATCGGTCGCCGGATCGTCCGGGCGGCGAACTATACCGGCGTGGCGAATATCGACCTGCGCGTGGATGAATCGACCGGGGACGTGCGCGTACTCGAGTGCAATCCGCGCTTTTGGTACACCCTGCAGGCCTCGCTGTGGGCCGGGATCAATTTCGTCGAGGCGGGTTTTGCGCTGGCCGCGGGGAGCCCGGCTGTACGCGCCTCCCCCGCGGCCGGTGCCTACCACCTGCACAGCCACCTGCTGAAACACCTGCTCTGGCAGCCCCGCCAGTGGCGCGGGATCGCCCCGTACAACCTGCGCGGTCTCTGGCAGGCGATGAGCGACCCCCGACCTTTCCTAATGCGTTGACGCCGCGTGCTGAACATGCCTGAGTGGAATCAAGACGATATTCGAGCTCTCGTCATCGGAGTTGGTGGCAGGATTGGACTCGCCATTGTCAGAGAACTTGGAGAGGCAGGATTCGATGTGATCGCAGCATCACGTGGCCGCGATGCATTGGGGTTTTCTTCACGCTATGTCACCAAGAAGTATCTGATCCCTCCGGGCGTGGACGATCTGGTGCCTTTTGTATCCGAGATCATCCGTTCCGATGCAGTGACCCATGTATTTGCAGTGTGGGAGGCCGACATCATTCGCCTCAACTACCACAGGCACGAGTTCCAAGGCGTGGAGATGATGTTCCCGGATCAAAGCCAACTTTCCAAAGTTCTGGACAAACGACTACTTAACCAGGAGGCATCGAAGTATGGACTACGGGTCCCGCCTATGTACGATCCGCACGAAGTACTGTCCCATCCAAACAGGTTCGAGTCGGGGCAGTTCCCAATTATCGTGAAGGCAAACGACGTGAACGAAGACCCGCTCAGACTGCAAAGGTCAGGAATCCAGATAGAGAAGTGTGAGTATTACTACGACATTGATGCCTTGCGCGCCCGGATAGAGTGCATGCTGAATGCGGGTGTTGTACCGATGGTTCAGGCCTATTGCCCGGGCGAGGGCGTGGGCCACACCGTGTTGATGCATGATGGGGAAGCCGTCGTGCGGTGTGCGCACAAAAGGCTACATGAGTGGCCTCCTAGCGGGGGAATATCGGCGTTATGTGAGTCGCTAGATCCCGATGAGGAAGGGGAGGCTTTTGAGAAGACGGTCGGCTTCCTTAAGTCATTGGAGTGGGAAGGCGTTGCGATGCTGGAGTACCGAAGGAGCCCTCATGATGGGGAGTTGTATCTGATCGAAGTAAACGGACGTTTCTGGGGCAGTTTGCCATTGGCCTATCACTCCGGCGTCCGATTCGTATCGGACAGCGTCCATTGCAAGCAGCGTGGAACGGTCGCTCGGAAGAAATGCATCCCAGGAATAAGGTGCTTGTCATTCGTCCACGAGGCGAAATACCTATGGGAAATTCTGAGAAAAAACAGGAGCAACGCAGGCCCAGCACCGGAGAGCGGAAGTCCACTTTGGCAGGCTGTAGGTTTTCTGACTTATCCACTTCGGCCTGGAAACCATTACTTCGTCTTCAACATGATGGATCCAATACCATTCATTAAAGACACCAGAAATGCCTTGCGGGACGCCCTGAAAGTAACGAAATAATTAAAATGGGAAAGACTGAGCGGCCCGACAAGTCGGGAGCATTCTCACTGGGCCCATCGCACGCTGCTCGGACGGTCAATGGAGATAGTTCTGTGAACACAGATAAAACACGGATATTGGGTAGCGGATTCACCCGCCGGGAATACTCCTTGTACGGGTTTGAGAACCTTGGCAATCCCCAGCTTGCCATGCGCTACCTGTCGTTTGAGGAGAATCACCGCCGTTACCATCCCTGCATAAATATTGGCTACGAGAAGCACCTCCTTGACGACAAGTGGATGACGCATCAGGTCCTTTCCGCGCTGGCGGTACCCGTACCGCGCACCTTGGGGCTCTACCATCCGGTTGTAGGCCTAACTGCCAGCGGTGACCCATTACGGAATCCGCAGGACCTGTGTGCGCTGCTGCGCGCTAGCGATGTAGCAGAACTGATCTTCAAGCCGCGCGGCGGATCGCGCGGGGACAGCATTACTAAAGCGACGATCCAGAGGAGGTCGGATGGCACGGATGATGTTCAATATGATGGTCGAACCGTACCGGTTACGGAGTTTCCCGCCTGTCTCGCCGAAGATGTGTTCGATGTCCATACGAACCGCTATCCCGGCTGGATTATTCAAGAGGTCTTGCGCCAACACCCGTTTCTGGCTGCACTCAACCCCAGCAGTGTCAATACCTTCCGGATCGTGACCTTCATGGATACCGAAGGTAACGTCCACATACACCATTCCATTCTACGAGTCGGTTGCGGCGACAACGCGACCGATAACTGGGACAAAGGTGGTCTGTCGATCCGAGTTGACCCCAGCACGGGGCAGCTTGGCAAGGGTGTTCGGAAGGCCGAGTTCGGGGGCGAATGGAGCGCGTCCCATCCAGAAACAGGTGCTCCGTTCGAAGGCCTTCGGATTCCCGACTGGAATGCCACCCTGGAACTATGTGAACACGCGGCACGGATATTCTCCGGGGCACGTTCTATTGGCTGGGATATCGCTCTGACCGTCGACGGACCGGTCATTGTGGAGGCTAATGCCGACTGGGGGCTCCCTTCCGTCCAGGTTCACGGAGATGGGTATCTCTCCGACGCAATCCGCGACCAACTGAAGGCCTATGGGGCTGCCTTCCCCACGAGGTTGAGACCCCTTCCGCTGGCAGTGCTACACCTGGTACGCAGACGATGGGGGCGTTCCCGAGGGCCACGCCTCCTTTCGTCTCTGCGCCGCAGCATCTCACGCGGGAGCGGGAGATCTTGAACGAATTTACTAGTGCCTACCCATCCTCTCACTGCCCACGTTCAGCAAGGGTGGCACCGTTATCAGTCGTAAGAACCGAGGCCGCTTGCGGCCCGCCCACAAAGTACATGTAAGGCGGTACTTGTTACCACCCCCCTGGCACAGGCGTGTAAGCCTTGCGGAAATGGCGTTTCAGGATCATTTCTTGATCACCTCCCGATCATGGCCGACGGGGCTGCTGGCCCCACCGCGGCGCAGGAAACGCTTCAGCGATTGTTTGAGACCGATCCGGGACAGGACCGCGGAGACGACATCCGAAGCCAGCGTGGTGGCGGCATGGGCAAGACCCAGGGCGAGCGGGCGCGGGCGGCGCCGCAGGTAATAGATATCCGAACAGAGCTGGTGGTCCGAACCAAACAGAGCCTTGTGCGGACTGTCGCCCGGGGCGAAATCGAAATAGCGAAACCGGCCCTCCTGGAACAGGGATTCCAGCACCAGCCATTGCAGTACCGTGCCCGGCGACAGAGCGGCTACCTTCGGGTGGTAGCCCAGGTAGGCATAGAGCAGGGCCGAGTCCCGGGCCGGGCAATACAGATACGCCACCGGCTCGCCATCCAGGAACAGGAGGTAGGCCCGCACCTGGTCGGCAGCGGCCAGCCGCGCGCTGCGGTCGGCGAACTCGTCATCGTCCGGGAGGCCGGCGTTCAGCAGGCGCTCCTGGTAGGTCAGCCGCGAGACCTCGCGCGCCAGGCTGCGAAAGGTCTCGAGCTCCTCCGGTGTGCGATAGGTGCGCCAGTCGATCGTGCCCCCGGAGGCATCGGCGAACTTGCGCACCTTGCGCCGCATCGTCTGGCGGGACTTGGAGGAGAACTTCGCCTGATAACCCGCCCAGCCCAGGTCGAGATCGATGTAGTGGCGCATGTACTGGCTGGGGACGTAGCGCAGATAGCCCGCCACCCACGACAGCCGTGGCAAGGGCGCCTCGACGGGCTGCGAGCGGGCCAGGTGGCCATCGGCGACCGCATCCCCGGCGTACGGGGCCTGGGCCGCCGGGCGCTGCAGGAAATGGCGGCTGTCGACCGACATGCGCAGCGAGACGTCGCCCAGCGTGATCTCGCCGATGCGCAGGGCGAGACGGACCCGCTCGACCGGATAGCGGGCCACCGAATGTCCGGCCATTGGATGGTCGGCTTTCATCCCCAGAACACCCGCTGACTGGTCCAGTTCTCCAGGGCGCGCAATGCCGCCTGGGCTGCGGGAACGGTGAGCATGGGGGTCGCCTCCCGAGGCGCGGGCGTGGCCAGCACGTCGGCCATGCAGGCCGGGGTGAATCCGGGTTCCGACCGCAGGAACCGGCACAGTCGCTCCAGGCGGCGGCGGGTCAGCAGATTGATGCCGGGTGTCGGCTGATCGTCCCGATAGCGCACGAACTCGAACGGGTGCGTCAGCACGACCACATCGCTGAGCCCCTGGCGCCTGGCCTGAAACAGCAACCTGCGCATCTCCGGCCAGGAGGTGCCGGTAATGGTGAGCGACTTCAGATGGGTCCGGGGCCCCCACTGGAAATCGGTATAGGTGGTCACCGGGAACTCCAGGACCCCGTCGATCACGTGGCAGCCGCCCCGCAGCTGCAGCTCCGGTTCGGCCGGCGGATAGATCGCGAGCCCGATGTTGGAGGCCCGGGGGAGCCCGGCCTGGCGCATGGCAGCGTAGACCTTCAGGTCGACCTTGAGCCCGCCGGTACGCAGCACGCTGGGGGCATCCAGCCCCCAGCGGCGGAACGTCGCCCTTCCCTGTTCGATCAGGTCGGCCAGTTCCTCGACGCTGCGCCGGGTGACATTGTCGTTCGGCGGGTCGCTTTGCAGCCGCTGGGCCCAGTCCGGGTGCCCGAAATACGTCCAGCAGGGGTGCAGATGGAGCTGGATATCGTGCCCGCGGCCGGCGATCTCGTGGGCGATCTCGCCCATCGGCTCGTCGCCGAAGTAAGTCGTGTTCAGCGTCTCGACAAAGAAGGTGGCGCGAATCGCATACCGGTCGAGGGTGTCCAGCAGATAGCCAAGACCTTCGGAGCGCCCGTTGCGATGGCAGTAGACCGACGGCGGCCCGACCGGTTGGTGGGTTTGCGGCTCGCGAAAGGCCCCCGCGATGCTGAACTCGGTATCAACGGTCAAATGGACGCGGGTCGTCATCGTGTTCGCACCTTCAGTGGGCTGAGGTCAGATTGCGCGCCAGCCGCAGGCCAAAGCGCAGAGGCGTTCGGTCCCAGGGGGTAAAACGCGGAAGTTGCAGCGGATCCGTGTCGCGGCCGGCGGCACCGGCCATGGTGGATACGGCGGCGTCGAACCCACAGGCACGCACCATCTCGACATGCTCCGGCGCATAGTCCTTGCCGGGGCGCCCGTTGGGGTAGGCAAACAGCCGTACGGGACGTCCCACCAGGGCCTCGAGTTCGACCTTGCCCTCCGCAATCTCGTGCTGTGCGGTCTCGGCATCGGTCTCGGCCAGAATCGGGTGCAGGACGGTGTGCCCGCCGATCCCCATGCCGGCATCGGCCAGCTCGCGAACCTGGGCATCGGTCATCATCAGATCGCCGGGGGGCGTTATACCGAAACGGGCACCCAGCGCCTCGGCGTGGCGGCTGCGTTCGGCCAGCGGCCGATACTTGAGGGCCCCGATCAGGGCGTGGATCGTGGCGCGGCGCTGCGCCACGGACTCTAGTGAACGGGTGCCCAGCCCCTCCGGAGTCAGGTCCACTGCCATGGAGGGAATCTGGCGAACCGTTTCGATCAGCATGTCGTTGAACATGCAGCCGCCATTCAGATAGCCGGTGGCGACAAAGAACGTTGCCGGCACCCCCTCCTCGCGCAGGATCGGCAGCGCGATCTCCGCGTTGTCGGCATACCCGTCGTCGAAAGTAACCGCAACGGCCCGAGCCGGGAGCCGGCCTTCCTGCAGGCGCTCGATAGCCTCGTCCAGCGGCAGCGGGTTCATCTCCCGCGCCAGCAGGCGCATCTGCCAGCGAAAGGTCTCGGCCACCGGGTCTTCCGGTCGCAGCGGGTCGGGGTCCGCCAGCACGCGGTGATAGGCGAGGATCGTCAGGCGCGCGCGCCGGCCTTGCGGCGACAGCATGGACAACGGTACTCGCAGCATGCGCGATCTCCTGAACCCGCTTGGGGCGTGATCGGAGGGCGCGAGAACAAACCGGTCAGGATTTTCTTGCGTGATTCAGCCAGTCAGCCACGACGGCCACGATGCGTTCTGCGGCATTGCCGTCCCAGTACTCCGGGATGCGCCCCTGTTTTCCCCCATGGTCCATGACCTCGCGGAAAGACTCCATCAGTCGTTGCGGATCATTGCCTACTAAAATATTGGTACCTTCATCGATCGTGATCGGGCGTTCCGTGTTCTCGCGCAAGGTGATGCAGGGCACCCCGAGGGCCGTGGTTTCCTCCTGCATGCCCCCGGAGTCGGTAAGCACGACACGGGCATCTTTCATCAGCCCCAGCATCTCCAGATAGCCGGCCGGCGGCAGCACGGCGATTGGTGCCTCGCGCAGCGCAGACTCCAGCCCGAAGCCCTGCAAACGGGCCTGGGTGCGGGGGTGCAACGGGAATACCAGCGGGAGCTCCCGGGCGATGGTCACCAGGCTGTCGACCAGGCGCTCCATCACCGGTGCATGATCGACGTTGGAGGGGCGGTGCAGGGTCAGCACGCCGTAGGCCCCGCTGTCGGAAAACGTACCGGCCTCCATCCCGGCCGCCCGCAACGTCTCCTGCCACGGCACGGCACGCCCCAGGTTGTAGAGCTGGGTGTCGATCATCACGTTGCCGACAAAGTGCACCCGATCGGGGGCGATACCCTCGCGCGCCAGGTTGTCACGGGCATGGCGCTCGGTGATGAACAGCAGATCGGAGATCTGGTCGGTCAGCACCCGGTTCACCTCCTCCGGCATGCTGCGATCGAAGCTGCGCAATCCCGCCTCCACGTGGATCACCCCGACCCCCTTCTTGGCCGCCACCAGGGCACAGGCGATCGTGGAGTTCACATCGCCCACCACGAGGATGGCCCGCGGCTGCACACGGTCCAGCACGCCCTCGAAACGCATCATCACTTCGGCCGTTTGCACGGCATGCGAGCTGGAGCCCACCTCGAGGTTGATGTCCGGTCGGGGGATCTGCAGATCGGTGAAAAACCGCTCGTTCATCGCCGGGTCGTAGTGCTGCCCGGTGTGCACGAGTTGTGCCGGTATATCGGCTTGCTGCAAGGCCCGCATCACCGGACCGATCTTCATGAAGTTGGGGCGCGCGCCGACGACGCACAGGATGTCGCATTGCGAATCTGTAGACATATAGTGATCCCGTCGCGACCCCGACACGCCAGTTCGGTCAGGGCATTAGCGCCCAATGTAGTTCGAATTGAGGGAAATGGGCATAGGACGAAAGGACGAAATTTGTGCAGATTTTTCATCATTGTCCCGCCATCCATGTTGTGCCTAAGCTCGCACTACGCTGGCTGCCCGGGTGTAAAGGAAACCGACCCGGCAAGGTGCCCGTTACTCAACCCGCTGCACGGAAGAGCCTTCACTCATGCATGCACTCCCCTCATCGGAAGAGATTCGTCTCGCGGTTATTGGGCTGGGCTACGTTGGCCTGCCCCTGGCGGTCGAATTCGGCCGGGTATGGCCGACCCTGGGATTCGATATCCAGCCCGGCCGCATCCAGGACCTGAAAAACGGCATCGACCGCACGCTGGAGGTCGAGCCGGAAGATCTCGCTGCCGCGACGCACCTGGACTACACCACGGACCTCGAGGCGCTGCGCGCGTGCAATGTGTTCGTGGTGACCGTGCCGACGCCGATCGATGCCCACCGCCGACCGGACCTGCGCCCCCTGCTCGGGGCCACCCATACCGTGGGGCAGGTGCTCAAGCGGGGCGACGTGGTGATCTACGAGTCGACGGTCTATCCGGGGGCGACGGAGGAAGACTGCGTTCCGATCCTGGAACGGGAGTCCGGGCTGACCCACAACGAGGACTTCTTCACCGGCTACAGCCCCGAGCGGATCAACCCCGGGGACAAGGCACACCGGGTCACCTCCATCAAGAAGGTCACCTCGGGCTCGCTGCCGGAGGTGGCGGACTTCGTCGATGCCCTGTATGCGCGCGTCATCACGGCCGGTACGCACAAGGCCGAGAGCATCCGCGTGGCCGAGGCCGCCAAGGTGATCGAGAACACCCAGCGCGACGTGAACATCGCCCTGATCAACGAACTGGCGCTGCTGTTCGAGCGCCTGGGACTCGATACCGAGGCGGTCCTGCAGGCCGCCGGGACCAAGTGGAATTTCCTGCCGTTCCGGCCCGGCCTGGTGGGCGGGCACTGCATCGGGGTGGACCCGTACTACCTGACGCACAAGGCCCAGGCCGTCGGACACCACCCGGAGATGATCCTGGCCGGGCGCCGCGTGAACGACGCGATGGGGGCGCACATCGCGGACGCGACCATCCGCGCACTGGTGCGCAAGGGGATCAATCCGGTGGGGGCGCGCATCCTGTTGATGGGCCTGACCTTCAAGGAGAACTGCCCGGACCTGCGCAATACGCGCGTGATGGACATCTACCATACGCTGCACGGATACAACACCGAGATCGTGGTGTTTGATCCCTGGGTCGACCCGGAGGAGGCCGAGCACGAATACGGCATCACCCCGATCACCTCGGCCCCCGAGGCGGATTCGTTCGACGCCATCATCGTGGCGGTGCCCCACCAGACGTTCCTGGACATGGGGGTGGAAGCGATCCGTGCTCTCGCGCATCCGCAAGCGGTCCTGTTCGATGTGAAATCGGTCTTCCCGCGCGAGGCCAGCGACCTGCGCCTGTGACCGCGCGCGGACCGCTACCGGCCTGCAGGTCCGACGGCTTCGCGCCGCCCCGGACTGGCCTGGTGGCCGCCCGCGTAAGCCCCGAATCGGGGCTGACTGCGCCCGCGGTCGTTGTAGTCGCGTTCCAGACCGGGAGGTGGAGGGCTTTGGAACTCGGGCAGACCCTCATACTCCAGCATCCCTTCCAGCGGGAACAGATCGAGTTCCGCCAGCGGCCCACGCGGGCGCACCAGGTAGGCCGGAGCCCGGCCAAACGCCGCCTCGTGGTTGGGTTCGGCATGGACCGTGCGCGCGGCATCAATCGCGGGGTCGGCGAAGACCGCATTCCCGGCAATGACCTGTTCATAGCGCCGATCGCCGGGAGCCAGTCGTATCCCGAACCCTCGTGCGACCACGGTGTTGTGGACGATCAGGACATCCTTCGGGATATGGTTGTGCGGCTGCACGATCAGGGCACTGCCGGCATCGTTGAAGAACAGGTTGTTGTACAGAGCCAGGCGGCCTTCGCCCTGAAAGAGGCGCTGGTGGGGGTTCTGGTAGAACAGGTTGCCGTAGATCCAGTACCAGTCGTGCTGCCCGGGCCCCTCGGGCGGGAAGTGTCCCACCAGCAGATTGGGCCGCGCGCGATGGCCGCTGCTCGCGCGCTCCGCCTTGCTGAACACGTTGTGGCGGATAATGGTGGCATGGGGTTCGGTCGGCATCCCCGCGCGCGGGGTTCGCGGACGCTGGTGCTTGATCTGCATGCTGTAGCCCAGGGTACGACCAATAAAGTTGTGCTCGATCAGGCCCGCGACAAACGGCCCCGTACCATCGGGCCGCCCGAGGTACATGCCAGTACCGACATCGCGAATGTCGTTGTGGCGGATGGTCCAGTTCCAGGCGGCGGCTCGGGTGGTGATGCCGCTGTTGCCCTGCGAACGGTCGTAGCCGCGGATGGTCAGGTGCTCCAGAGTGATGTCTTGGGCATATTCACTGTCGTGCTCGACTACGACCCCGGCGATATTGTGCCCGCCCCCCTCCAGGGTCAGGTGCCGGATCACCAGGTGCGCGGCATTGATCAGGCGAATGGTATTGCTGCCCGAACGTCCGCGGAGGATGGCCGGGTCTCCCGAATCCGGGCCGGTGATCACGATCGGCCGCTCGGCCGTCCCGCTAATGCCCCTCAACACCAGCGGCTCCGGGTATTCGCCCGGGGCGAGCTGAAGATGATCGCCCGGGCGCAGCTGGCGCACGGCGCGGCGCAACCCCTCCGGGTCGGTCTGCAGCACGCGGGTCGCGGCCGCGGGGGCCTCGGACGCCCCGCCCGGTCGTGGCGTGTCGGCGCTCGCCGTCATCACGGCCAGCAGCATCATGCTCGCCAGCACCCATGCCCGGGATGCAAGCGAGTGGAACATTGACCGCCCTGCCGTCATCACCGCACTCCCTGCCCGGGGCCTGCGAAACCAGCCCGCGCTGTGGCGATTGGAGGGGTCATACTCCGGTGTATGCCCCCTTGTCAGGTTAGACCATGTGCGAGCGCGGCAACCCATGACACGCAGACGCGAACCACTGGCCCTGTGGACCTGTGTCATCGGGGCGTGGCTATCCCTGGGGTTTGCCCTCTACCTGACGCTGCTGCCGTTCGAGTTCGGCGAGATGGGTCTGGAGGAGGCGTGGTCACTCTACCGCGACATGAGTCTGCAGGGACCCGGCACCAGCGGGCGCGCCCAGTTCATGGCGAATGTCATGATGTTCATGCCACTGGGCTTTTTCTGGATGGCCTGGCTCACCTATGGCCGCAGTCACCTTGTATGGCATCTGGGGGCCCTCGCCCTGGTCGCCCTTCTGGGGCTGGCGACCACGGCAACGGTGGAGTTCCTGCAGATCTGGCTGCCCTATCGCTATCCGGCCGGGGCGGACATCGCGGGCAATTTTCTCGGTGCGGTGGTCGGGGCCCTGATGTGGTGGGGACTGCGCCGACCGCTACTGCACTGGCGAGGCCAGCTCGCAGGCCCAAACCGTGTCATCGTGCCTGCCGTCCTGATCGCCTATGCGCTCCTGTACGTCGCGATCGGCCTGGCGCCGTTCGACCTGGTCCTGTCCAGCGCCGAGTGGAGCCAGCGTCTCGGCCCCAGTGCCTGGGGTCTGTGGGTAGCCACCGGGGCCTGTACGTCCGGTCTTCGCTGTATCTCGGAGCTGGGCCTGACACTGGTGGCCAGCGTGCCCGTCGGGATCCTGCTCGCGTACGGGCTCAGGGGGCGCCCGTCCGCGAACTGGGCCGTCCTGGTGACCCTGGCAGCGCTCCTGGCCATCCTGCTGGAGGCCCTGAATCTTGCCACGCTCTCGGGGATCGCAGAGGGCCGTTCGGCCGTGCTGCGGGGCGCCGGATTTGTCACAGGAATGCTCCTGTACGAGTACCTCTCGCCGCCGCAGGTGATGCAAGCCCTGCGGCGTGCCGCGATCCCGCTCCTGGTCGTTGCAGCGCCACTGTACGGGGCAGCACTGCTGGTCCTGAACCATGACCTGGGCCCCTACCACTGGGACCGGGCGGCCATCTCGGCGCAATGGGCCCAGCTCAATCTCTGGCCGTTCTATTACCACTACTTCGTCGGCGAAACCGTGGCCCTGCGCAGTGCGGCGCTGCATGTGGCCATGTATCTGCCGCTGGGTGTGCTGATATGGCTGGCGCAGATCCGACGCCCGCTGCATCCGCGCCAGTTGCAGTGGCTGGCCGCCCTCGGCGGGCTGCTCGTGGCGCTGCTGATGGAAGGCGGCAAGCTGCTGGTCGTGGGGCTGCGGCCCGACCCGGCCAGCCTGGTCCTGGCCACGGCGGCCGCCTGGGGCATGGCGACCGCGCTGCACTTCCTGACGCGCCTTGCTACCGAAGCCAGTACCACGAGCCGCACCCGGGCCCGGCCATTCGGTTCGGCGCCAGTCACGGCTGGGCGGTCTACAGTCATCAACGAGCCAGCCAGGCGGGAACACGAACGTGACGAACTCCAGTTTTGAGCAGCGCTGGCGCCAGCGCTTTACCCAGCGCGGCAGCCAGTGCGACGACGATGCGGCAATCGCGGGCTGGACGCCCACCGGGCTGGCCAGCCGGGTACGCCAGTTCCAGTCGCTCTGGCAGCAGGCTCGTCCCGAAGGGGCGCGATGGCTCGATATCGGCTGCGGGGCCGGCACCTATACCCGGCTGCTCCAGGCCGAAGGGCGCAGCCCGATCGGGCTGGACTACTCCGCCCCGTCGCTGCACAAGGCGCGACAGCGCAGCCCCGCTGCGATCGACTGGCTGGCGGCGGATGTCCACCGGCTGCCGTTCGCCGATGGCGAGTTCGATGGCGTGCTCTGTTTCGGGGTGATGCAGGCGCTGGCCGACTCGCGCCCGGCACTCGCGGAGATGCATCGCGTGCTGCGCCCCGGCGGCGAGATCTGGGTGGATGCGCTGAACGCCAGAACATGGCCCACCGTGCTGCAGGAACGCCGACGGGTTCGGGCCGGAAAGGCGCCCCATCTGCGCTACGAGGCGCCCGACTCGCTGCAGGCGGCAGCGAGGGCGGCCGGCCTGCGGCCGCTGGCGTGTTACTGGCTGCCCCTGGTCCCGGGCCGGCTGCATAAGCTCCAGGGCCCGGCCGAAAGCCGCTGGGCCAGGGCCCTTTGGCAGGCATCGCCGTGGATCGCGCAGCGGTTGTGTCACTCGTTCATCCTGCGTGCACGCAAAGGCTGAATGTAAAAGGGGGTGACACTTCTACGTGTCCCCGGGTGTGCCGGTATTGGCGAACGACGACAACTGTCAGCGCCTTTTACAAATCACTTCTCAGAAAAGCCCACGGCGGACCCTTGGTATGAGAAAAAGCCTTCCAAACAGCCGATTACATCGTTGTTGATTTGGGGTATAGATATTGCTCTGTGTTTTGGTTGTCGCAGCGAATGCGGGTGGCAACACAAATATCGCGACGGAATGCGAAGACCCGGGTAACCCGGACTAGTATCAAACCAGGAATCTGGATTGTCCGCGTCTCCCTGGACGCGATACCGCTCCAACCAAGGCCCGGTCCCGAAAATTCTGGAGGGACACGATGGAACAAAACGACAACCAGGACTCAAGCCGGCGCCAGGAGGGGCTGGGTACACACGGCCACAATCGGCGGCGTCTGAGCCGGGCGATGCTCGGGGCCACCCCTCTACTGATGACCCTGCATGCCTCGCCATTGAAGGCGGCCGGTGCGAACTGCATGCCCTCGGGCTGGGCGTCCGGCAATGTGTCGCGCCACGACGGGCCCCAGGACTGCGGCGGCCACTCCCCCGACTACTGGAGCGGGGGCTATGACCCGACGCATGCCAGTCTTTCGCAGAATGTAAGTGGCCAGGGCCGTGGCGGCGGCGGTCAACTGTTCAACAGCGCCTCCTTCCACAGCCATCCGGAATGGCGGCTGGCGGTGGAGTCCGGCGTCCTGTTCGATTCGAACTACGGCTTCCCGGGCGTGAGCCGGGGCTTCCAGGAAGAGGAAGGAGATCTCACCATGATCGGGGCCGTCTCTGCCTCAGTGTTCGTGCTGGATGTGCAGGGGGCAGCCGAACGCGAAGTGATCCGCCACGGCACCGCCGCACTGTTGAATGCCAAGTACACCAACGGGTACCCGCTCTCCGAACGCCTGGTCCGGGACATCGTCACCGACACCCTGGAGCATGGCCACTACGAGACCGATGGCGGCGACCGCCTGTACCCCGAGCAGGTGTATCGGTTCCTGGAGAACACGATGGGCCTCCCGAGCTGGGGGTCCGCCTGAGCCATTCATTCCGTAATGGCCGCCGTGATGGCCGGAAGCCAGGGGGAACGATATGTCGCGCCGCAGGTGGCAACGGACTGACGGGCTGCAACAGCGCACCCTGGGGCAGGAGTGCGTGGTGTTTCACCCCGGGGCCGGTACCACCCACCTGCTGACACCCGCGGCCGCCGCACTGATGGACGGTCTGGCCGAGGGCGCGGCGATGGACGAGGCCGCCCTGGCCCGGCACCTGGGCCTGTCGGAGAAGGACGCGGAGGCCGAACTGGGGCGCTGGCTGTCCAGCCTGCACACGGCCGATCTGATCCGGGAACACCCCTGATGCGGATCGCGGATCTGGGACAGGCCCGGCTCCAGCGCAGCCTGACGGGCCGTGGCCTTTATCTGCGCACTGGCCCCTTCACCAGCCGCATCCAGAGCCCGATCGCCAGCGTGGCCCGGGGTATCGAATCGCTGTACCGGGACTTCGAAGTAGCCGACCACTCGAGTTTCTACGACTTCCACTGCGAACTGCGCGCACCGCGTTCCCACCGCCGCTTCTATCGGCCCCAGGTCCTGTTTCTCGCCGACCGTCGCAGCGTCTTCAAGCCCCTGGCCTACCACCAGGCCTATCCGATGCTCGAATGGGGACTGAACTGGTGCATCGCCAACCAGGTGCCGCATCGACTGGTGCTGCACGCGGCCGCCCTGGAACGCGACGGGAAGGCCCTGATCCTGCCCGCGCCGCCGGGCTCCGGGAAAAGCACCCTCTGCGCAGCCCTGGCCCATCACGGATGGCGCCTGCTGACGGACGAGTCCGTACTGGTGGACCTGGCCTCCAGCGAGGTCTCCGGGCCCGCGCGGCCGGTCAGCCTGAAAAACGACTCGATCCGCGTAATCCGCGATGCCTGCCCCTCGGCGGTTCTCAGCACACCGATCGCGGACACGCTGAAGGGCGCCGTGGCACACATGCGCCCGCCGACGGATGCCGTGCGCCGCAGTCACGAGACCGCCCGGCCCGGGTGGATCGTGTTCCCGCACTACCAGCCAGGAGCCTCTACCCAGCTGAAACCGCGCACGGCGGGTTCCGGGTTCATGCAGCTGATCGCCAATGCCTTCAATTACGCCGCCCTCGGTGCACGAGGCTTTCACAGCGCCGGACGACTGGTCGAACAGTCCGCATGCTTCGACTTTTCCTACAGCCGTCTGGACGAGGCTATAGAGCAGTTCAACAGGCTGGCCGATGGACGCTGACACCGCACTGCGCCTGGCCCTGGCACGGCCGGAGAGCATGGCCGAGCGCACGGCGGCCGAGTGGGCCCCGCTACTGGCGGCCGCGCGCGAGAGCGCACTGCTGGGTACGCTCTGGCACCTCGCGGACGACGCGGGCCTGGCGGACGGCCTGCCGGAACCGGTGGCCCGCCACCTCTGGGGCGCCGCCCTGATCGCCGAGCATCGGTCGCAGGCCCTGGCCTGGGAACTGCGCCGCCTGGACAACGGGCTGCTCTCGCGGATGAGTCCGGGTGTCGCGCTGAAAGGGGCGGCCTACCTCGCCGCCGGGCTGCCGAATGCGCGTGGACGGCTGGCCAACGACATCGACCTGCTCTTTCCCCGCAGCGAGGTGGAACGGGCCGAGAAGCTCCTGTTCTTCGAGGGCTGGTCGGGCACGCACCACAATGTCTACGACCAGCGCTACTACCGCGAGTGGATGCACGAACTGCCGCCACTGGTGCACCAGAACCGCGGCACCACGCTGGACCTGCACCACAACATCCTGCCGGAGACCTTCCGCGGCCACCCCGATCCCGCACGCCTGCGGCAGCAAAGCCAGGCGCTCCCGGAACCCTTCCGCTTCCGCATCCTGTGCCCGGCGCACCTGGTACTCCACGCAATCGTGCACCTGTTTTCGGAGACGGAATGGGATCGGGGCCTGCGCGACCTCTACGACATCCATGTGCTGCTTGGCTATTTCGGCGCACGTGACGGCGACGCCTTCTGGGAACACTTCGTCGCGGAAGCCGAGGCCCTGAACATCGCCTGGATGGCGGAACGCGCGCTGTGGGCCACGAACCGACTACTGCTGACCGATATCCCGCCCGAGCCCGTGAAACGGCTGGCCCGGGCACGCGCGGGCATTGCCCTGCGGGGACTTGGCCGCTGGGCGTTCGTGCACGGGCTGCACACGCGCGCCGGCTCGGTCACCCCACGCCGCGATGCGGTCGCACGGGGCATGCTGTTTCTGCGTGGGCACTGGCTCAAGATGCCGGCCGGCCTTTTGGCGCGACACCTGTTCCACAAGGCCTTTCTCGCCGAGAAACCGGAGACGGCCACAGCCCAGCCGCAGCCGGAACAGCACGGTTAGGGAAACACTGATCAATCGCCCGCCCGCGAGCGGTACTGTTCCAGCAGGGGGCGAATACGGTCCGATGGGATGGCGTAGGTGATCCCGCTCGGATTGCGCACGGCCGCTTCCCGCCCGCCCTGGACATAGACCTGGTTGATTACTCCGATCACCTCGCCGGTGTCCTTGCGGTACAGGGGACTGCCGCTGTTGCCCGGGTAGGCCGTGGCATCCAGTTGGAAGACCATTGGCGGGGCATTGCGCAGGGCGCGTATGCGGCTGTCATCCAGCTCCGCGGCACGGCGCGCCGGGATCGCCATCGGGGTCATCGCCGAGATGCCCGCGCGATGCGTGGCCGGGTACAGCCCCAGGATCATGCCGATGGGGTAGCCGGTGAACGCGACCTCTTCTCCGACCCGCACCCGGCTGGAGTTGCCGAGTTGCAGCGCGGGAAGGGAGGGAGCGGCGATGCGCAACAGGACCAGGTCATCGCCCGCAGCGCGCGCCACGACCTCGGCATGATGGATGGTGTTGTCCCGACCCTGGCCACTGACCACCACCAGCCGTTCGCGGTTGCCTTGGTCCAGACTCCCGGGCAGGACATGATCGTTGGTGACCACCAGACGGCCATCGTCGATCACAAAGCCGGTCCCGAGGTACTGGGCGCGTGGGCTGCGGGTCGGCTGATAGGTCGCGATACTCACCACCGAGGCCTTTACCCGCTCGGCCGTATCGGGCAACGGATCGGCGACCGCCTGGCCCGGTGCAATCAGCAGGGCGAGCAGCGCAAGCGGTATCGCCATCCAGAACAGGGCCCGCGGGAGCTGGTAACAAACGGGCCGCCGCAGGCCCCCAAAAACGTCTCCCCATCCCCACATGCCGCGCCCTCCAGCCCCGTTGCCAATCTTCTAGAGAATAGCGCGCAGCGCGCGGCCTGACGGGCCTTCCGGGCATGCAATAACTCAGCCGTGCGGCGGCAAGAAGAAGGGCCGGACTCAGCCCCCGCAAGGCCGTCAGTCGAAGACGATGGTCTTGTTGCCGTGGGTGAGGACGCGACCCTCGAGGTGATAACGCAGGCCGCGGGCGAGGACCCAGCGCTCGACGTCGCGGCCCTTGCGGATCAGGTCCTGCACGCCGTCGTCGTGGCGGATGCGGGTCACGTCCTGCTCGATGATGGGGCCGGCGTCCAGCTCGTCGGTCACGTAGTGGCAGGTCGCGCCGATCAGCTTGACCCCGCGGGCAAAGGCCTGGTGATAGGGACGGGCACCGACGAACGAGGGCAGGAAGCTGTGGTGGATATTGAGGATGCGCTCGGGATACTCCGCGCACAGCCCCGGCGGAAGGATCTGCATGTAGCGGGCGAGCACGATGGTCTCCGGCTCCAGAGCCGCCAGGCGTTCCTGGAGCGTGGCAAAGGCGGCCTCGCGATCGACCTTCGGCACCGGGATATGCTCGAACGGGATGCCGTGACAGGCGGCCAGCGGCTCCAGGTCACGATGATTGGAGAGGATCGCGGGGATCTCCATCGCCAGTTCGCCGGCGCTCCAGCGGGCCAGCAGGTCGCTCAGGCAGTGCGGCTCGCGCGAGGCCAGCAGCACGACGCGTGGACGAGTGTCGGCGTTGTTCAGCCACCAGTCCATGCGCAGCTCGGGTGCCAGGGAGGCCAGCCGCTGTTCGAGCAGGGCCTCGCCTTCAGCCGGCAGCGAGAACACCCAGCGCATAAAGAACCAACCCGCCTCTTCGTCAGTGTGCTGGGCGGCCTCGGTGATCCAGCCATCGGTATCGGCAATGGCCGCCGCGATGCGCGAAACGATCCCGTGCTGGTCAGGGCAGCGAATACTGAGGCGAAAGCGGGGCCGTTCAATCATCTGTGTCTCGGGGTCACGAAGAGGGGTGGCGTGCAGCGCCGAGCATAGCCGATCCGGCACTGGGACCCCATGCGGAAATCGCCACGGCGCGGCGCGCCGCGCGGACGGCCCGGGTCAGGCGGATTCGCGGCGCAGGGCGGAGGGGATGGAGAAGGTGATGGTCTCCTCGCGCCCGGAGAGTTCGGAGACCGCCTCGACGCCCTGCGCGCGCAGGAAGTCCAGCACCTCGTTCACCAGGACCTCGGGGGCAGAGGCGCCGGCGGTCACGCCGATACGCTGCTTGCCATCAAGCCAGTCGGTGTCGATGTCCGACGCGCCGTCGACCAGATAGGATTCGATGCCGAGGCGGGCGCCGATTTCGGCCAGGCGATTGGAATTGGAGCTGTTCTTCGAGCCGACAACCAGCAGCAGATCGCACTGTTTCGCCAGGTCCTTCACGGCGTCCTGGCGGTTCTGGGTGGCATAGCAGATGTCCATCTTGCGCGGGCCCTCGATCTTCGGGAAGCGCGCGGTCAGGGCGTCGATGATTTCGGCAGTGTCGTCCATCGACAGCGTGGTCTGGCTGACGAAGGCCAGGCGGTCGGGGTTGGCGACCTCGAGGCTGGCGACATCCTTGACGGTCTCGACCAGCATCATGCGCCCGCCCTGGGAGTCATCGAACTGGCCGAGCGTCCCCTCGACCTCGGGGTGGCCGGCGTGGCCGATCAGCACCACCTCGCGGCCCTCGCGGGCATAGCGCGCCACCTCGAGGTGGACCTTGGTCACCAGCGGGCAGGTCGCATCGAACACGGTCAGGCCGCGGTTCTCCGCCTCCTGCTGGACGCGTTTGGGCACACCGTGGGCGGAGAAGATCACCACCTGGCCATCGGGGACCTCGTCCAGCTCCTCGACGAACTTCACACCCGCCCCTTCCAGGCGCCCGACCACATGGCGGTTGTGGACCACCTCGTGACGGACATAGAGCGGGGCGCCGTAGATCTCCAGCGCGCGTTCGACGATCTCGATGGCGCGCTCGACCCCGGCGCAGAAACCGCGCGGATTGGCGAGCTGGACCTGCATACTCATGTTGGCTCCTGCCAGGGAAACAATAGGTTTCCCTATGGTTCGCTAACCGATACCACATCCACCTCGAAGGTGAACGACTGCCCGGCCAGGGGGTGGTTGAAGTCCACGGTGACGCTCTCGTCGCCGACCTCTTCGATGCGGCCCGGGACTGCATCACCCGACGGGCTGGTGAATTCGTAAATGTAGTCTTTCTGCAGCGGCATGTCCGCCGGAAACTGTGAACGAGGCATCGTCTGCACCGCCGCATTGTCCCGCAACGGGAACATGGCACCGGCCTCGATCGCAAATTCCCGGTGATCGCCGGGCTCCAGCCCCACCAGCAGGTCCTCCAGCCCCGGCAGGATCTCGCCCGCCCCGACCTCGAGGCGGATGGTCTCCTCGTCGGTGCCATCCACGACAAAGCCGTTGTCCAGGATCAGGCGGTAGTGCATCTCCACCGTCGCGCCCTTGGTTACCGTTGTCATGCCTTACTCCCGCGAATCCGTCGGCGAGCCGCTGTGGTCGCCTTCAATAAAAGTTGCCACGATCAGGGTGATCGCGCCGACGACGATGGCCATATCGGCCACATTGAACGCCGGCCAGTGATAGCCGGCCCAGTGGAAATCGAGAAAATCGATCACCCGGCCATGGGCGATGCGATCGATCAGGTTGCCGACCGCGCCGCCCAGCACCAGCCCCAGGGCGGTGACCGACCAGCGCGCCTGGCGCGGCAGGCGTGCCAGCCACCAGAGGATCAGCAACCCGATCACGACCGCCACGCCGGACAGGAACCAGCGCCCCCAGTCCCCGGCACCGGCCAGGAAACTGAACGCGGCCCCCGGGTTATAGACCAGGGAGAGATTGAAAAACGAGGTCACCTCGACCGGCGCGTACAGGGTCAGGGCATTCTCCGCCCACCACTTGGTGACCTGGTCCAGCAGCGCAACCGCGACCGCAATCAGCAGCCCCGGGCGCAGGCCTGATTGCGCCAGCCGCATCAGGCGAAGCGCCGGGTCTCGCCCGGGCCCTCCACGTTCGTCACACAGCGCCCGCACAGCTCGGGGTGGGCATCATGCTGGCCGACATCCGGCCGGCGGTGCCAGCAACGCACGCACTTGGCGTATTCGCTCTTGTGGACGACCACGCCGATCGCGGTGCCATCCTCCAGCTCGGCGGTATGCGCCCCCTCGGGGGCCGCCCCGTCCACCAGCCGGGCCTCGGAGGTGATCAGCACAAAGCGCAGTTCGTCCTCCAGGCGCGCAAGGCGCCCATGGGCGGCGGAACCCGCCGGCAGGTAGACCTCGATCTCGGCATTCAGCGAGGCCCCGATGCCGTGCTCGTTGCGCGCAATCTCCAGCGCACGGGCGACATGCGTGCGCACCTCGAGGATGCCGTCCCAGTCCGCGCTGGAGAACTCGGCATCCTTCGGCAACGGGGCGAGGCCCTCGTACCAGGTGGCGAACAGCACGCTGTCCTGGCGCTCGCCCGGCAGCAGCTGCCAGATCTCCTCGGCGGTGAAGGTGAGGATCGGGGCCACCCAGCGGGTCAGGGCCTCGGCCACGTGATACAGCGCGGTCTGTGCGGAGCGCCGCGCGCGCGAGTCAGCCTGCGTGGTGTACTGGCGATCCTTGATCACGTCGAGGTAGAACGATCCCAGCTCCACCGAGCAGAAGTTGTGCACCCGCTGGTAGATCTGGTGGAACAGGTAGTCGTCGTAGGCCTTCGTCACCTGCTCCTGTACCTGCAGGGCCCGCGCCACAATCCAGCGATCCAGCGGCAGCAGCTCGTCCAGTTCCAGCGCATGCTCGGCCGGATCGAAGCCGTTCAGGTTGCCCAGCAGGAAGCGCGTGGTGTTGCGGATGCGGCGGTAGGCATCGGCCGTTCGGTCAAGGATGTCCTTGGAGATCGCCATCTCGCCGGAGAAATCGGTCGCGGCGACCCACAAGCGCAGGATGTCCGCGCCCAGGGTGGAGACGACCTCCTGCGGCGCGACCACATTGCCGCGCGACTTGGACATCTTCTCGCCCTTCTCGTCCACAGTGAAGCCGTGGGTGAGCACTGCCCGGTACGGGGCCTCGCCACGCATCGCGACACTGGTCAGCAGGCTCGACTGGAACCAGCCGCGGTGCTGATCCGAGCCCTCCAGGAACAGGTCCACCGGCAGCCCGCCCAGTTCCGGGCGCTTCTCCACCACCGTGCTGTGCAGCACACCGGAGTCGAACCAGACATCCAGGGTATCGTTCAGCTTGATGTAGTCGTCGGCCTTGTCACCCAGCAGCTCCTTGGGATCGAGCTGGAACCAGGCCTCGATGCCCGCCTGCTCGATGCGCTGCGCCACCATCTCGATCAGCTCCGGGGTATGCGGATGGAGCCGTCCGGTCTCGCGGTGGACGAAAAACGGGATCGGCACGCCCCAGTTGCGCTGGCGCGAGATGCACCAGTCCGGGCGGTTGACCACCATGCCGTGGATGCGCGCCTCGCCCCAGTTCGGCATCCAGCGGGTCTCGGCGATCGCCTTCAGTGCGTCCGCACGCAGTTCGGCGCGCTCCATACTGATGAACCACTGCGGGGTGGCGCGAAAGATGATCGGCGTCTTGTGCCGCCAGCAGTGCGGATAGCTGTGCTCGAATTTCACCGCCACGACCAGAGCGCCGCGCTCCTTCAGCACGTCGATCACATGACCGTTCGCCTGGTGCACGTTCTCGCCGGCAAACAGCGGCGTGTCCGGCAGGAAGCGGCCATCCGGGCCGACCGGGTTGTGCACGGGCAGGCTGTATTTCAGGCCGACCGCGTAATCCTCCTGGCCGTGTCCGGGGGCGGTGTGTACCGCGCCCGTACCCGTCTCGGTGGTCACGTGGTCGCCCAGGATCAGCGGCACCTCGCGCTCGAGGAACGGATGCTGCAGGGTCAGGCCCTCCAGGGCCTGGCCCTTGACCCGCGCGACCACGGCCCCCCCGCCCAGCGAGTAGCGCGCCAGGCAGTCCTCGACCAGGGCCTCGGCCAGCAACAGGCGCTCGTTGTCCAGCTGCACCAGGGCGTAATCCAGCTCCGGGTGCAGGGCCACGGCCTGGTTGGCCGGCAGCGTCCAGGGCGTGGTGGTCCAGATGACCACGCTGATCGGGCCGCGCGAGTCCTTGGCCCCCTCGAAGCGGCGCAGAAAGTCGATGTCGTCGACCACGCGGAAGCGCACGTCGATCGCCTGCGAGATCTTGTCCTCGTACTCCACCTCGGCCTCGGCCAGGGCCGAACCGCAGTCCACGCACCAGTGCACCGGCTTCTCGCCCACCTGCACATGGCCGCGCTTGAAGATGCGACCCAGCGCGCGGACGGTGTCCGCCTCGACCTGGTAGTTCATCGTCAGGTAGGGATGGTCCCAGTCGCCCAGCACCCCGAGGCGCTGGAAGTCCGCGCTCTGGCCGTCGACCTGCTCCTGCGCGTATTCGCGGCAGGCCTTGCGGAAGGTCGCGGCGTCTACGTCGCGGCCGGCCTTGCCCAGGTTCTGCTCGACCTTCAGCTCGATCGGCAGGCCGTGGCAGTCCCAGCCCGGCACGTAGGGGGCGTCGAAGCCCGACAGGGTACGGCTCTTGATGATGATGTCCTTGAGGATCTTGTTGACCGCGTGACCGACATGGATCGAACCGTTCGCGTAGGGCGGGCCATCGGCCAGCACGAAGCGGGGGCGCCCGGCGCAATGCTCGCGCAGGCGGTGGTAGCGATCCTCCGCCTTCCACGCCTCCAGCCACTCCGGCTCGCGCTGGGCGAGGCCGGCGCGCATCGGAAAGGCCGTCTCGGGCAGGTTCAGGGTGTCCTTGTAGGGGTTCGGCGGTGCCGGTTTGCGTGCCATGTCTTTTCCGGATCGGCCCTCGGGGCCGCGTTTCAGCTGAATTCTTTAAGGCAACACGGATGAGCGCACACACTCACCCGGGTTGCCTGATCTGTTGGCGGGCGGTTTCGACATCGCGGGCGATCTGCGCGCGCAGGGCGTCCAGCCCCTCGAAGCGCTGCTCGCCGCGCACCTGTGCGATCGGCTCGAAGCACACGGCCTCGCCATAGAGATCGGGGCTGCCTTCGAGCACATGCGCCTCCAGACGCTGTTCGGTACCCGCCACCGTCGGCCGCCAGCCAATATTGGCAACCGCCGGCAGGGCCTCACCCGAGGCGCGACGCAGCCAGCCGGAGTAGACCCCGCGCAGCGCCAGTGGCCAGGGCCCCATGCGCAGGTTCGCGGTAGGGAAGCCGATCGTGCGGCCGCGCTTGTCGCCGTGCGCGACCCGTCCATGCAGTCGGTAGGGCCGCCCCAGCAGTTCTTCCATGCGCGTGAAGTCGCCGGCCAGCGCCGCCGCGCGTACCCGCGTGCTGCTGATCCGGCCCTCGGCATCCGCGACCGTCGGGGTGCCCTCGACACTGAAGCCGAGGCGTTCGCCCTCGCGGCGCATCAGGGCCTGGTCCCCCTCGCGGCCACGGCCAAAGCGAAAGTCGTCCCCGACCAGTACATGCTGCGCGCCGAGGCGCTGGTGCAGCACCTCCTCGATGAAGGCGGTCGCCGACAGGCCGGCCAGTTGCGCATCGAAGCGCAGGATCCAGACGGCCTCGAGCGCGGTGTCCCCCAGCGTGATCAGGCGGTCGCGCAGGCGCTGCAGGCGCCCGGGCGGGTCCGGGGCCTCGGGCCGGCTGCCGAAGTACTCGCGCGGCAGCGGCTCGAAGGTCATCAGGACCGACGGCGCCTGGCGATCCTGCGCCGCCTCGAGCAGGCGCCCCAGAACAGCCTGATGGCCACGATGGAAACCATCAAAGTTGCCAATGGTCACCACCGCGCCATGCACGGCCGCAGCCGTGGAAGCCCTGCTGTCGGACGGCCCCAGGCCGCGAATCAGCCGCATCGCCCCGATCCCGAGCAAAACGGCAAGTATAACCCGTCAGGGAAACAATGATTAAGGTACACACTCGCGCTCGAGTCGCTTTTGCGTGCGAACAAGGCGCGGCGACTGCCGTGCAGTCATTCTGCACAAGGGAACCGCAACGCCGTCCGCACGCCCGTTTTTGATAACAACGGGAGGCCGAGCCCCTTCGGGGTTGGCACCCCAGGTTCCCCGATCTTGCGTTGCGGCCCGAATCCGTCAATAACGGGCCGGTAGAACCACTACCGGCTGCGCACCGCGCCTTGTCTCGGGAAACCTGGGGTACCAACGCGAGCGTGTACCTTAACCATTGTTTCCCTAAGCGCCCCGACATCATTCGCTGGCCTCGCGCAGCAGGAAGTGTCGGGGCCGAAGCCCTGCGGCCAGCAGCGTCAGGATCAGCGCACCGGCCCCGGCCGTGATCAGGCCGGTCAGTGCGAACAGGCGCGTGCTCACCGTCCAGTCGGTCCACTGCCCGAATGACGGCGACAGCACGGCCAGCACCAGGACCATCACCCCGAGCGCGACCGGCAGCCCCGCGCGCAGACGCCTCAGCGCGGGCCCCGGCTGATAGATCCCCTCGCGGATCAACCCGCGATAGAGCAGACCCGCATTGATGTAGGCGGAGGCCGAGGTGGCCAGCGCCAGCCCGGCATGCGCGCCCGGGATGCCGGACAGATACCAGGGCAACACGAACACGGCGTTCAGCACGATGTTGGCCAGCATCGCGATGATCGCGATCTTCACCGGGGTCTTGGTGTCCTGGCGGGCGAAGAACCCCGGGGCGAGCACCTTGATCAGGATGAAGCCCGGCAGACCCAGCGCATACGCGGCCAGCGCCATCGCGGCCATGTAGGTGTCCCACTGGGTAAAGGCCTGATACTGGATCAAGGTGGCCAGGATCGGGACGGCGAGCACGATCAGGCCGACCATCGAGGGCAGGGCCACCAGCATGGCCAGGCGCAGCGCCCAGTCCAGCGTGCGCCCGAACGCGGCCGGATCGGCCTGGTTGTACTGCCGCGCCAGGCGCGGAAGGATCACGGTACCGATCGCGATGCCGAACAGCGCCAGCGGCAGCTCCACGAAGCGGTCGCCGAAATAGAGCCAGGAGATCGACCCGGCCACCAGGAACGAGGCCACCAGGGTGTCCACCAGCAGGTTGATCTGCACAACCGAGGTCCCGAGGATGGCCGGCAGCATCAACTTGACGATGCGCCGCACCCCCTCGTGTGCACGACGGAAACGCGGCCGCGGCAACAGCCCGGCGCGCAGCAGGAACGGGATCTGGAAGGCGAGCTGCAAGGCACCGGCGATGAACACGCCCCAGGCCAGCGCGACGATCGGCTCCGCGAACATCGGGGCGAGCCACAGTGCCGCGACGATCAGCGCCAGGTTCAGAAACACGGGGGTAAAGGCGGGGACCGCGAAGCGCCCGATGCTGTTCAGGATCCCCGCGGCCATCGCGGTCAGCGAGATGAACAGCAGATACGGGAAGGTGATGCGCAGCATCTGCCCCGCAAGATCCTGGCGTCCCTCTTCCTGCGTGGCGAGGCCCGGGGCGAACACCCAGATCAGCAGCGGTGCGGCCAGGATCCCGATCAGCGTGACCACCGAAACCACCGCCATCAGCGCGCCGGCGGTGTGATCCAGCAGGTCGCGCAGGGCCTCGCGCCCGCGTTTTTCGCGAAACTCCGCGAACACCGGCACGAAGGCCTGGTTGAACGCGCCCTCGGCGAACAGCCGGCGCAGGAAATTGGGGATGCGGAAGGCGACGAAGAAGGCGTCGGTGGCGGCCCCAGCGCCGAAGGTCACCGCCAGCACCATGTCGCGCAGATAACCCATGATCCGCGAGATCATGGTCATGCCACTGACAACGGCGGTGGAGCGGAACAGGCGATTCATCGCGGGCAGCGCGGGTCCATGCACAAAGGCCGGCAGTGTACTGCAATCGAATACGTCCGGCCGTGCGCAGCGTTCAAAAGGGGGCGGAGCGGCCCTGTTTGCCCGTTATTCGGCACCCCGCAGTGGCGGAAACGCAGACACAAAAAAGGCCGCCCGGAGGCGACCTTTCCTGGACGACCCGCGAGGGGTCGTCAGCCTTGGGAAGTGCGCCTTAGAGGGCGGTCACTTCACCGGCGGCCAGGCCCTTGGCGGTTTCCTGGATTTCGAAGGAGACCTTCTGGCCTTCGGCCAGGGTCTTGAAACCCGAGCCGCTGATCGCGGAGAAGTGCACAAACACGTCCTTGCCGCCATCATCGGGGGTGATGAAACCGAAACCCTTGCTCTCGTTGAACCACTTAACAACACCAGTATTCACAACTTGTAACCTCTTCAATGTAACTAACAAATGTGGTCGCGGGATGCTGCCAACAGATCAACGGGAGCACTGGTTCAGAAACTAGAAACTTCCTAGTGTTGCCGTTCATCCGCAGACCACGATCACGACTATACGCCTGCATTCCGGCAAAAGCCAACCACCTTCCGAGAAATTTACGTGACATTCAGGAGGTTCGGCTGGAATACCTCCTGCTATGGAGACACTGCCTGAATCGCGCGCACGGCGTTGCGTCTTCCTCAGTCCAGCTGCCGGATGTCCACAAAACTCCCGCGCGTCGTCTGGCGCAGGCGCGGCAGCACCGCCAGCACGGCCTCGGCGGCCTTCTCCGGCGTCGGCATGGTCTCGGTGCCGCGCGCGGCCTTCAGCCGCTGCAGCACGGGGAAGGCCTCGCGGTCGGCCTCATCGCACAGGTAGTCCTGCATCGCGGTATCGATCAGCCCGGGGGCCAGGGCGTTGATCGCGGTGTCCTCGGGAAACTCGTGGGCGTAAAGCTGCATCATCATGTTCAGTGCGGCCTTGGACAGCGAGTAGCCGCTCCAGCCCGCGTGTCCCGACACCGAGGCCCCGGACGAGATCGCCACGATCTGCCCCACGCGCACGTTGTGACGCAGCAGGGCGTCCAGAATGATCTTGTTTGCGAACGTGTTCACATCCATCAGCAGGCGCAGCTCGTCCATCGAGGCGTCCTGCATACGCTGCATGTGACCCAGCAGCCCGGCGTTCAGGATCACCAGATCCAGCTCGTCGACCCCTTCGAGCAGACGCTCCATCGCAGCGGCGGTGGCGTCGAAGTCGGAAAGATCCACGCGCTCGTCACCCGCGACACCCGGTTCCGGGCACCCCCTGCGACTCATCCCGCGCACGCTCGCTCCGCGCTGCATCAGGACACGCGTCAGTCCAAGGCCAAAACCACTGGAATTGCCCGTCACCAGTGCGGCGCCAATGACACCTTTGCTCATGCAATTTCTCCTGCCGGGATAGAACAGCGTGCAGGCTAACCGGAACCCCTTTCGCTCGCCATACTGGCTCCCCTGCGGGGATCGTGCCGAAACGGAACCGGCGCGGCCGCCCAAGGAAACACGGATCAATGCAGACACTTGCGCTGGTACCCTCAGAAGCGGTGCGCCGATTCATCTCTGGCGCCATGCGGATATGCGACAAGGACCCCAATGAGACAGGCGGAGGACGGACCTACCCTTGGCTGGCGGCGGCTGCTGGCCCACCCGATGTCGCAGGCGGCCCGCGAGCGTGCCGCCACCTGGCTCGGACGGATGCCCAGCGGGACAAGTTCGCTCTGGGTCGGCCGCGAGGCGCCAGCGGGCGTGGCGCGCGTGAACCCCGCACAGGCGGGTCACTGGCTGGGGCGCGAGACCGACGCGATCGTGTTCGAGGCCTCCTGGCCCCTCCCGGCGGACGCCCTCGCCATCGCCGGGGGACTGCTGCGCGGGGGCGGCGTGCTCCTGCTGCTGGTCGACCCACCGGGCGACGGGGCGTTTGGGCGGCGTTGGGTGAATGCCTTGCAGAACACGTCCGTTCACTGGGTGGACGACGATGTTGAGCAATGGCCAACCCCTGCCACGGGCGGCCAGGCCCCCTGGGCCTGGACGGAAGATCAGCGGCGCGGGCTCGCGACCCTGGATGAACTCGTCCCCGGGGAGTGTGGTGCACTGATCGCCGATCGTGGTCGTGGCAAGTCGACCTTGCTGGGGGAGTGGATCGCCGGCCAGCGCAGCGCCGGCACACCGGTCGTCGTGACGGCACCCGGCACGACCGCCGTACGGGCACTCTTTCGTCAGCTGGAACGCCACCCGGGGCCGTCGGCGCCCTTCTGCGCTCCCGACCAGGTCGAAGCCCTCACCATCGCACCCGACACCCTGGTGATCGACGAGGCGGCGGCGCTTCCGGTCGACCGCCTTGCGCAGCTGGCGGGACGTGCCCGGCGACTGGTGCTGTCGACGACCACCGGCGGCTTCGAGGGCAGCGGACAGGGCTTTCGCCTGCGCGCGCTTCCCGCCCTGCAGCGCATGGGCTTCCGAATCCGGCAAATCGAGCTTGACCGGCCCGTGCGCTGGGAGAGAGGCGACCCGCTGGAGGCCTGGCTGGATGACCTGTTCCTGATGCGGGCCAGGAGTCATGCCCCCGCCCCTCAGGCCGTGAAATTTCAATGGCTGCGCGGCAAGGACCTCGCCCGTGACGCGGGTCGGCTCAAGGACGTGGCCGGCCTGCTCGCCGACGCCCACTATCGCACCCGCCCGTCGGACCTGGCCCGCTGGATGGATGATCCTGACGCATACCTGATGCTGCTCGTCGGTGCGCAGGACCGGGCGCTGTTCGGGGTTGCCCTGGTCCAGAAAGAGGGGGGCCTGGCGCCCAAACTCGCGGAAGCGGTCTGGGCCGGGGAGCGGCGCCCCCAGGGACACTTCCTGCCCTGCACACTGGCGGCTCGCGGCGAGTTCGCGCTGACCAGCCAGGCCTGGTGGCGAATCCAAAGGCTCGCCGTACATCCCGCCTGGCAAGGGAAAGGGCTTGGGGGCCGCCTGCTGCGCGCAGTCGAGGAATGTGCGGCACATCACGACATCGCCCTGCTCGGCACGAGCTTCGGGCTGCAACCGGCCTTGGTACGGTTCTGGGGGCGGGCGGGCTGGCAGCCGGTGCGGATCGGGGAACGGCCCGATCCCGCCAGCGGCGAGGTATCGATCGTGCTGACCCGGGCGATGACACAAGATACCGCCGCCCTCGTCGATGCGGCCGCAGCGTCTTTCGCGCGCGACTGGCAAGAGGACGGCGCAGTGCTGCTGCGCGATCGGACGGGCCGGCGACGTCGGGCCCTAGGAGCCATCCAGCCGTCCGCTGCCACGGCACCCGAGCGGGATCATGCCAGGGACATCGAAGAGATTCGGGCCTTTGCGCTGCGGCAACGGCCGCTCGAATGGACGCGGGCTGCCCTGCGACGCACCCTTGTTGCGCACCCGCCGCAAGGGCCGGAAGGAAACCTCCTGCAATCCGCCATCGAGTCCCAGGATGGCAAGGCGCTGGCCCGCGAACTGGGGCTTTCCGGGCGGCGGGAGGCCATTCGGCGCCTGCGCCAGGCCGCGCAGAACTGGCTGGCGCACCCCGAGGCGTGACCCCGGGGCACACGAGCGACTCTACAGGCGGAACTGGGCCAGCGCCTGCTGGATCTCGCGCTCGACCTGCTTGAGCTCGTCGGAGGCCGCGCTGACCCGGTCAGCCGTATTGGCCGACTGATCGGCCCCGTCGGAGATCTGCACGATGTTGCGGTTGATATCCTCGACCACGGTGCTCTGCTGACGCGCGGCAACCGCGATCTGGTCAGTCATCTCCACGATCGTGGTCACCGACTGGCGGATCTGCTGCAGGGCCCCGTTCACTTCGGCGGTGTGCTCCATGGTGGTCTCGGCCTCTTCCTGGCCGTGCTCCATCGCCTTCACCGCAGAGCCAGTGGCGGTCTGCAGACGCGAGATCATGCTCTCGATCTCGTCGGTGGACTCCTGCGTGCGGGTCGCCAGCTTGCGCACCTCGTCGGCCACCACGGCAAACCCGCGGCCATGTTCCCCGGCACGGGCGGCCTCGATCGCCGCATTCAGGGCCAGCAGGTTGGTCTGCTCCGCCACGCCGCGGATGACCTCAAGGATAGTGCCGATCTGCTTGGAGTCTTCACCCAGCTTGGCAACGGTGCCGGCAGCCTGCTCGACCGTGCCCAGCAGGGAAGACATGGACTCGATGTTCTTCTCCATCACCTCGGCGCCGTTGTTCACCGCCCCACTGGCCTCCTGTCCGGCCTGGGAGGTAGCGTCGGTGTTGCGTGCGATCTCCTCGGCACTGCTTTGCAGCTCGTTGATCGCGGTCGCGACACGCTCGGTCTCGTCGCGCTGACGCGAGACCACCTCGCGGGCCTGATAGGCCTCCTGATTCAGGTTCTCGGTCGCGCGGTTGAGGGTCTCGGTACCGCTACGGGCGTTACCGATCGCCTGCGCAATCTTGTCAGTGAAGCGGTTGAACGCACGCCCCAGCTGGGCGGTCTCCAACAGGCCGTTTTCGTCCAGGCGGCGGCTGAGGTCGCCATCACCGTCGGCGATCTCTTCCAGCGCCTCGGTCGAGTGGGCGAGCGCACGGCGCACCACCAGGATGATGAAGACTGCGCCGGCCACACCCAGGATCACGCCGATCAGCGCCAGCACGCCCTGCGTCACCTGGGTATTGCGCATGGTCGCGGTCAGCTCGGCGGCGGACACTTCAGCACGGCCGGTGATGCGCTCGGACAGCTGCTGCAGTTCATTACGTGCCTCGAAGATCACCGGGCCGACCTCGGTACGGATCAGGAATGCGTCCTGCAGGGCCTCCTCGCTGCCGTGGATACGAACGATGTCCTGGATCGCGCTATCCAGATCATTCAGGAGCCCTTCGAAGTCCTCGACCGCGATCTGCTGCTCGAAGTCGAGCTCGTCGTACTGTTCCAGCAACCGCGCCAGCACGTCGTGGGTCTGGCCGAGATACAGTCGCAGATTCTGCTCGAAGGAGTCATCACGAAACGCGATGAAACCGCGCAGGTTCGAGGTGATCTGCAAAAGGTTGGTGCGCAGGCTGTAGAAATCGCCGAGACGCTCGAACGAGCGCTGGAAGCGTGCCCGCGCCATCTCCTCGTCGATCATGGTGCTGGTCAGCTGGGTCATCTGCATGGTTGCCGGATTGGCACGCGAGTTGGCGACACCCTGGGCCGGCATGTTCTGGGCCACGTCCTCGGCCACTTCAATCAGACGGTCACGGTGCGCGGCAAAGCCATCAATGTTCGCGCGCACCTGTTCCGCAGAGGCACTCAGCTCATCCGAGCCCTGCACGACCGGATCGTTGACCAGGGCATCCATGGCGACGTCCAGCTCGTCCATCGCGTTCAGCCAGGCGTCGCGGTGGTCCTCTTCCTCGCTCATCAGGTAGAAGCCAAGGAAGGCGGCACTCTCCTGCAACAGCTGCTCCACCTCATTGACGCGCGCCACAGCCGGATAGTCGGACTGGGTCAGTTCGGCCACGCCCTGTCCGCCCACATTCAGGGCACGCAGCGCCAGCAGCGAATTGATGATCAGGATCGCGACGACCAGCCCAAAGCCGGCGATCAGCAGTCCCCGAATGGAGAGTTTGTCCAGCATGGTGTTGACTCCTTCCTCAGCGCCTTCTGCCGGGCGCATGCCATCACGTGCAAGCGGGTCTTCCGCTGCCTGTAGAGACGATTCATCCCCTGTTACGGCCGCATTCCCCTGAAGTTGAGCCCCGGCCGTTTTGAGAGTCACATCACACCGGATGACGCGGAAAGAGTCAGGGTGATTCCAGCGCCTCCCAGCGCTCGAAGGCCACCGCCAGATCACGTTCGACCTGTTCGAGCCGGGCCTGCAGCTCGCGCACCCGCTCGCCATCGCGCAGCACCTCCGGGTCCGACAGGGCCTCGGCCAGCGACTGGTGCTCGTTTTCCAGCGCCTCGATCTGGCCTGGCAGGGCCTCCAGCTCGCGAGCCTCCTTGTAGGAGAGTTTGCGGGCACGGGGTGGCGGTGGTTCCGGCGTTGCGGGCGTCGACTCGGAGCGGGCCTCGGGTGCGGCGGGTGCCTCCTGGGCCCCGGTATCCGCTTCGCGCGTGAGCAGGCGCTGCGTGACGCGCGCGGGCAGGTCCGACCAGCCGCCGACGAATTCCTCGACCGTGCCATCGCCGGGCAGCACCAGCGTGCTGGTGGCGACGTTGTCGAGGAAGGCACGATCGTGGCTGACCACGATCACCGTCCCGGTGTACTCGATCAGCAGCTGTTCCAGCAGCTCGAGAGTCTCAACGTCCAGGTCGTTGGTGGGCTCGTCGAGTACCAGCAGATTGACCGGGCGCAGGAACAGCTTGGCCAGCAGCAACCGGTTGCGCTCGCCACCGGACAGGGCCGATACGGGCTGGCGCGCGCGCTCCGGCGGGAACAGGAAGTCCCCGAGATAGCTCAGCACATGCCGGGTCTCGCCATTCACGGTGACGCGGTCGCGGCCCTCGCCGACCGCATCCTGCACGGTGGTCGTCTCGTCGAGACGCGCCCGTGCCTGGTCGAAATAGGCGATCTCGAGCTGGGTACCCAGCTTCACCGTGCCGGCCAGTGGTGTCACCTGGCCCAGCAGACCGCGCAGCAACGTGGTCTTGCCGGCGCCATTCGGGCCAACAATACCCAGGGCATCGCCGCGCTGGAGCAGCAGGTTCACGTCGCGCACGACGGGCGTGTCGTCATAGCCGAAGTCCGCATGCTCCGCCTCGATCACCAGACGGCCGGAACGCTGCTCGGGCGACAGCTGCATGCGCACCTGCCCCCCCAGCTCGCGGCGCTCGGCGCGCTTCTTGCGCAGGGCCTGCAGGGCTCGCACCCGGCCCTCGTTGCGCGTACGCCGGGCCTTGATGCCCTGGCGGATCCAGGTCTCCTCCTGCGCCAGCTTGCGGTCGAACTCGGCGCGCTGACGCGCCTCGACCTCCAGGCGCTCGGCCTGGCGCGTGCGGAAGGCCTCGATCGAGGGTGGGTGTTCGTACACCTGGCCGCGGTCCAGCTCCAGGATGCGGGTGGCCACCTGCTCCATGAACTGGCGATCATGGCTGATGAACACCACCGTGAGCCCGCTCCCGCGCAGGAACTCCTCCAGCCAGCGGATCGCGGCCACGTCCAGGTGGTTGGTCGGCTCGTCCAGCAGCAACAGCTGCGGTTCGCGCACCAGCTCGCGCGCCAGCCAGACGCGGCGCTTGAGCCCGCCGGAGAGCGCGGCGAATCCGGCCTCGGGGTCGAGCTCCAGGCGCGAAAGCGTCGTTTCGACCCGGTTCTGCAGGCTCCAGCCGTCGATCGCCTCCAGCCGGGCCTGGACCGGGCCCATCTTCTCCAGGGCCTCGGCGTCACCACTGGCGGCGGCCTGGCTCAGGTGATGAAAACGCTCCAGTAGTTGCCCGGCCTCGCCCAGCCCCTCGGCGACCACATCAAACACCGTGCCCTCGACCCCGGGCGGCAACTCCTGGGTCAGGTATGCGGTCGTCAGGCCGTCCTGGCGGACCACCTCGCCCGAGTCCGGCTGGATTGCACCCGCGATCACCTTGAGCAAGGTCGACTTGCCCTCGCCGTTACGCCCGGCGACGGCCACGCGTTCGCCGGGCTCCAGACTCAGATTGAGGCCGTCCAGCAGGGGGGCCATACCGTAGGCCAGGTGGATATCGCGCAGGGTCAGCAGAGCCATCGGGATCTAGGGAAACACTGATTCATGTACACGCTCGCGCTCGAGTCGCTTTTGCGTGCGAACAAGGCGCGGTGACCGCCGTGCAGTCATTCTGCACAAGGGAGCCGCAACGCAGTGCGCACGCAAAAGCGGCCGAGCCCCTTCGTTCATTAAGTTGTGGGGTTGGCACCCCAGGTTCCCCGATCCTGCGTTGCGCCGCTTGCGGGTAGAACCACTACCCACTGCACGACGCGCCTTGTCTCGGAAAACCTGGGGTACCAACGCGAGTGTGTACATGAATCAGTGTTTCCCTAGAGGAATCCAGTTGAAGAACCCGGCAAAAGCCGGGCAAAAAGGGTTCAGGGGGAATCGAGAACCAGGGGGTGCAATTAGACTTGGAGGTCCTTGACCACCAGCACCGGGCAGTCGGCGCCGCCGATCACGCGCTCGGATACCGAGCCCATCAGCAGACGCTTGAGGCCGGTGCGCCCGTGGCTGCCCACGACGATCAGGTCACGGTTGTCACGCCGCGCCACGTCAATCAGGGTGACCTCGGCGCGGCCTTCCTCGAAGGTCGCGTCCGCCTGAAGGCCCTGCTCCCGGGCCTCGCCCTGCAGGCGCTGGATCGCATCCACACCCTCCTGGCGGCGTTCGTCACTCTGGCCGGGCACGGCAACCGAGGCGATGGTGATCGGCAACTGGCAATAGCCGGCGAGCTCGATCGCCGCGCGCGCCGCCTGATCGCCCAGTTCGGAGCCATCGGTCCCGACCAGCAGCCCCCGGTGCGGCGCCTGCGCGCCACGCGGAACGACCATGACGTTACACGGCGCCGTGCCCACCACCTTGCGCGTCGCGTCGCCGACCATCAGACGCGCGAGATCGTTGCGGTCGCGGCGTCCGATCACGATCAGACCGGCCTTGTACTCCTCGGCGATCTTGACGATCTCCTGGTGCCGGTCCACCCCGTGGCGCAGGATGGGCAGGGCATCGAGGCCCTGTTCACGCGCCTTTTTCTCGAGCACGTCCAGGTCACCCTGCGCGGTCACGCTCGCATCGTGGCTGCGCCGGGGCGACAGCGCGTCGTGTTGCGTATCGGTCGGAATGATACGGGCGAGGATGAGCCGGGCCCCGCAACGCTGAGCCAGATCCAGGCCAACGGCCTCGGCCGACTCGCTGAACTCGGACCCGTCGGTCGCCAGCACGATGGTCTCGAAACGGCAAAGCGGGGCATCGGACATGAGGCGTCTCCCTGACGGTTTTCGTCCAGCATAACCGACCGGCCGGCGTACGACAGCCAGCGTCTGGCGAAAGGTCCAAACGGCCCGGTTTTTGCGTCCAACCGCCCGGGATGAAATAATCGCGCGCTTCCAAGGGGGAGCACCGGCGACGCCTCCCACGCCACTGGCTACCGGCCAGGGCCACTCGCCAGCCCCCTCAGCCCCGGCCCTGCACCGTCCGGTGCGGGTCTTCAGGACACGAAATCGATACATGGAAAACCTTACGCTGACCACCGAGATGATCGTGGTGCTCGCGCTGCTGGCGTTCACCATCTTCCTGTTTGTGACGGAGGTCATCCGTGTGGACCTGGCTGCCATCTCGGTGATGGTGCTGCTCGGCCTGCTGACCCTGGTGCCCGGGCTCGGGCTGCTGGTCGCGCAGGACGAACTGTTCAGCGGTTTTGCCTCCAATGCGGTGATCGCGATCATCGCGGTGATGATCATCGGCGCCGGTCTCGACAAGACCGGCGTGATGCACAAGGTGGCCGCCTTCATCATGCGCGTGGGCGGCACCACCGAGAAGAGCATCATCCCGACGGTCTCCGGCACCGTCGGCGTCATCTCGAGCTTCATGCAGAACATCGGCGCCGCCGCGCTGTTCATGCCGGTGATGAGCCGGATCTCCAGCCGCCTCGGGATCCCGCTGTCGCGCCTGCTGATGCCAATGGGCTTCGCCGCGATCGTCGGCGGCACCATCACCCTGGTCGGTTCCAGCCCGCTGATCCTGCTGAATGACCTGCTGCCGTCGAACATGGAGCCCTTCCAGCTGTTCGACGTAACCCCGATCGGCCTCGCGCTGCTGGCCACCACCATCGTCTACTTCGTGGTGCTGGGCCGTTTCGTACTGCCGTCGGTCAAGTCCAAGTCCGCGCAGCGCGAGAGCGCACAAGAATATTTCCAGCGCGTGTACGGCCTGTCCTACGAGATCCACGAGGTGTTCGTGCCCGAGAAGGATCCACTGGTGGGCCGCACCGTGGCCGAGATCGAGCGCGAGACCGGGATCGCGATCGTCGGCACCTATGTGCGCGACGAACTGCGCATGGCGCCCTGGACCGGCTACGAGATCCAGGCCAACTCGCACCTGGCCGTGCTCGCCAGTCCCGCGCGCATGGAAAAGCTGTGCGAAGGCACGCGCAAGCGCCCGACCACCCGGCTGGACGTGTTCGCGAACGCGCTGGACACCAGCCGTTCCGGGGTCGCCGAGGTCGCGATCGCCCCCGGCTCCAACCTCGCGGGCAAGACCGTGACCGAACTGGCCATGCGCCAGACCTACGGCCTGTCGGTGATGCGCATCCAGCGGGGCAGCGAAACCTTCGGCGAGGGCCTGCGTGACATCCCGCTCGAGATCGGCGACATCCTGGTCGTGCACTGCACCTGGGAGTCACTGGCGCGCCTGGACAAGGATCGCGATTTTGTCGTGATCACTTCCGACTACCCGCGCGAGGAACTGCGTCCTTCCAAGGTCCCACATGCGCTGTTCTTCCTGGCGCTGACGGTGGGCCTGATCCTGTTCACCGACCTGATGCTGTCGGTAGCGCTGCTGACCGGCGCGCTGGGCATGATCCTGACCGGCGTGATCAGCCTCGACGACGCCTACCGCTCGGTCAGCTGGAAGACGGTGTTCCTGCTGGCCTCGCTGATACCGCTGGGGATGGCGGTGGAGAACACCGGCACCGCCGCCTGGATTGCGCAGAACACGCTGGAGCTGCTGGGGACCGTCCCGCCCTGGGTGCTGCAGGCGACGATCTTCGCGCTGGCCACGTTCTTTACACTGGTCATGTCCAATGTCGGCGCGACCGTGCTGCTGGTCCCGCTGGCGATCAACTTCGCGGTCGCCGCCCAAGCCGCGGGCATGGACGCCGACCCGCGCGTGTTCGCACTGACCGTGGCGATCGCCACCTCGAATTCCTTCCTGATCCCGACCCATCAGGTGAACGCCCTGATCATGGGCCCCGGCGGCTACCGGGTGAAGGACTACATGAAGGCCGGCGGCATCATGACGCTGCTGTTCGGTATCGTGGCCATGTTGATGCTCAATCTCATTTTCTGACAACTTGTCGCAGCTTCGTTTGCAAGGAGAAACCCCATGTCGCAAAAACATCCCGTGATCGCGGTGACCGGCTCCTCGGGGGCCGGCACCTCCACCGTCAAGCGCTCGTTCGAGTCGATCTTCCGTCGCGAACAAATCAACCCGGTCGTCATCGAGGGCGACAGCTTCCATCGCTATGACCGCAAGGCGATGAAGGAGGCCATGAAGAAGGCCGCCGACGAAGGCAATCAGCACTTCTCGCATTTCGGCCCCGAGGCCAACCTGTTCGATCGCATCGAGGATCTGTTCAAGACCTACGGCGAGACCGGCCAGGGCCAGAAGCGCTACTACCTGCACTCCGACGAGGAAGCCGCCGCCCACAACGAGCGTCTCGGCACCAACCTCGGCCCGGGCGAGTTCACCCCCTGGGAAGAGATCCAGCCGGGTACCGACCTGATGTTCTACGAAGGCCTGCACGGCCTGGTCGTGAACGGTGAAGTAAATGCCGCGCAGCACGTGGACCTGGGCATCGGCGTGGTGCCGATCGTGAACCTCGAGTGGATCCAGAAGATCTTCCGCGACAATGCCGAGCGCGGCTACTCCGCCGAGGCGATTGTGGACACGATCCTGCGCCGCATGCCGGACTACGTGAACTACATCACCCCGCAGTTCGGCCACACCGACATCAACTTCCAGCGCGTGCCGACGGTGGACACCTCCAACCCGTTCATCGCCCGCGACATCCCCACCCCGGACGAAAGCATGGTGGTGATCCGCTTCAGGGAGCCGAAGAAATTCGGGGTGGACTTCCCCTACCTGCTGAACATGCTGCCCGACTCCTTCATGTCCCGGCCGAACACCATCGTCGTGCCCGGCGGCAAGATGAGCTTCGCGATGGAGGTCATCCTCGCGCCGATCATCCACGACATGCTGTCGCGTCGCGGCTGAGCACAAGCGTTCCGGAAGTTCCCCTAGCCCCGCTCCGGCGGGGCTTTTTTGTGGTGACAGGCGTTTGGGCTAGCATTCCGACGATCCACCTGGACCCATGGAGTTGCCGTGTTCGGACTGTTCGGGCCACGCCCCGCGCAACAGATGGAACGCTTTCGCAGCCGCTATACCGGCCGTTCGCTGATCGTGCACCAGGGCTTCGAGGGCGACTGGCTGGAGGAGCTGCTGAAGCAGCCTGGCGGCGGCGGGCACTTCCGCATCGACAGCCGCCGCCTGCCGGCGCGGCGTCCAACGCCCATCGAGTGGCTGGTACAGACCCATGTGCTGCCACTGGCGCTGCCCCAGCCGCTGTATCTGGACGTCCGCGAGGACGCGATCCTCGCGCGCCACCTGATGCGGGGTGAACGGGCGGTCCACCCCTCCGAGATCGCCTGGTTCCTGGAGGAACTGGACACCCGCCACCATGCCCGCCTGGAGTTCGCGGAGAACGACCGGATGACGGTCCAGCGCGGCATCCCCGAAACCGACAACGAGGCCCTTAGCATGCTGGAGCAGCTCGGGCTTTGATGGAGTCCTGAACGTTGATGGAACGCTTTGTCAGTACCGCCGCCAGCGGCAAGGACCCGCGCACCCTCGCCACGGAACTGATCCAGGGGCTAGGCCCGTTGCCGCCCCGGGATCCGGAGACCGTGCGCGTGGGCTTTATCTACGTCTCCGACGCGCTGAGCCGCAATGCCCGCCTGGTCATGGACACGCTGCGCAAGGAACTCGGGGTGGACCATTTCGTCGGCGGCATGGGCATGGCCGTGATCGGGCCGGACCAGGAATTCTACGAAGACGTGGCGATTACCCTGATGATCGGCGACTTCCCGGCCGGTTCCGCGCGCGTGATCCAGCGTCCGGTCCACAGCCTGGACGAGCTGAAGCAGGCCCTGGACGGCTTTCTCGACCCCGCCACCCCGGGCCGCCTGCTGCTCAATGCCGATCCGCGCACGGAGGGTGTGGAGGCCGTGCTGACCGAGATCGGCGACCGGACTGCCTGGTTCGCCACCGGCGGCATCCACTCCGGCGAGGAGGGGGCGGTGCAGATCGCCGACGGCGTGGTCGCCTCGGGCATCACCGGACTCGCGCTGCGCGACGATGTCGCGATCGCCGCCCGCCACAGCCAGGGCTGTACCCCGCTGCCCGGCCAGCACGAGCTGACCGAAACCTGGCGCAACATCATCGTGCAGCTGGATGGTCAGCGGGCGCTGCCGGCGTTCAAGGGCATCATCGGCGACGTCCTGTCGCGCGACCTGGAGCGGGCGCTGGGCTACATCCTGGTCGGCTTCCCGATCCCCGGCTCGGACACCGGCGACTACCGGGTCCGCAACATCATCGGCGTGGACCTCGATCAGGAGGTGCTCGCGGTCGGCGAACTGCTGGAGCCCGGGCAGAAGATCCTGTTCGTGCGCCGCGACGGCCAGGCCGCCCGCGAGGACCTCGAGCGCATGCTGGAGCAGATTCGCGCCCAGGCCCCGAACGGGATTCGCGGGGCGATCTATGTCTCCTGCATCGGGCGCGGGCGCCACCAGTTCGGCCAGGAGGGCACGGAACTGGCGATCGTGCAGCAGGGTCTGGGAGATGTGCCCCTGGTCGGCTTTTTCGCCAATGGCGAGATCTTCGCCAACCGCCTGTACGGCTACACCGGGGTCCTCACTCTGTTCACCTGAACCGCCCACGAGGCAAGGGACTGGCATGCAATACCGCAAACTGGGACGTACCGATATCGAGGTCAGCCTGATCGGCCTGGGCACGATGACCTGGGGCGAGCAGAACACCGAGGCCGAGGCCCACGAACAGCTGGACTACGCACTCGACCAGGGCGTGAACCTGATCGATGCCGCCGAGATGTACCCGGTCCCGCCGCGCGCGGAGACCCAGGGCCTGACCGAGACCTATATCGGCAGCTGGCTGGCGAAGCGCGGCAACCGCGACCGCGTGGTGCTGGCCAGCAAGGTCGCCGGCCCCGGCATGATCGACTACCTGCGCGGCGGCCCGCAGCTGAACCGCGAACACATCGAGCAGGCCCTGAACGACAGCCTTCAGCGCCTGCAGACCGACTACCTGGACCTGTACCAGGTCCACTGGCCGGCGCGCGCCACCAACTTCTTCGGCCAGCTCGGCTACGTCCACAAACCGGACGCAAGCGCAACCCCGATCGAGGAGACCGCGGCGGCGCTGAAGGCACTGGTTGAGAGCGGCCGCGTGCGCACCATCGGCATCTCCAACGAGACCCCGTGGGGGTTCATGGAGTGGATCCGCGCCCATGACCGCGGCCTGTCCGAGCGCATCGTCTCCATCCAGAACCCCTACAATCTGCTCAACCGCAGCTTCGAGGCGGGGCTGGCGGAGATGGCCATCCGCGAGGATGCCGGCCTGCTGGCCTATTCGCCGCTGGCCTTCGGCATGCTCTCCGGCAAGTACCTCGACGGGGCGAAGCCCGCGGGGGCGCGCCTGACGCTGTTCGAGCGCTTCCAGCGCTACAGCAACGAATCCGGCCTGGCCGCCACCGCAGAGTACGCGCGTCTGGCGCGCGAACACGGCCTGACCCCGTCGCAGCTGGCGCTGGCCTTCATCAACCAGCAGCCTTTCGTGACCAGCAACCTGATCGGGGCAACCACGATGGAGCAGCTGCGCGAGAACATCGCGACCATCGACATCACCCTGCCCGACGCCGCGCTGGAGGCCATCGAGGCCATCCACGCCCGCTATACCTACCCCTGCCCATAGATCCGGGAGGGCCCGGTGCACCTGATCGACACCCACGTCCATCTCGATCTGGACGCGTTCGATCCGGATCGCCCGGCCGTGCTGGATCGCGCCCAAGCCGCCGGGGTCAAGGAGCTGGTCCTGCCCGGCGTTACGCGGGCACGCTGGCCGGACCTGGAGGCCCTGCACCGCCAGCACGCGGGCCTGCATGTCGCCTACGGCCTGCACCCGATCTTCCTGCAAGCACATGCGGACGCGGACCTCGACGCCCTGGAGGCCTGGCTGGATACGCACCCGGAGACCATCGCGGTCGGCGAGATCGGGCTCGATGGCTACCAGGACGGACTGGACTGGGACCGCCAGTGGCGGTTCTACACGCGGCAACTGGCCATCGCCCGCGAACGCGACCTGCCGGTGATCATCCACAGCCGCCGGGCGCTGGACGCGGTGCTGAAGGGCCTGCGCGAGCACCCTGGCGTGAACGGCATCCTGCATGCCTTTGTCGGCTCGCCGCAGCAGGCCCGGCAGGCGGCCGACCTCGGCTGCTGCCTGGGCATCGGCGGGCCGGTAACCTACGAACGTGCGAAACGACTGCACCGCGTGGTGCGCGAGGCTCCGCTGGAGGCCCTGGTCGTGGAGACCGACGCCCCGGATCAGCCGCTGGCCGGGCACCAGGGCGAGCGCAACGAACCGATGATGACCGCCGAGGTGAACCGCCACCTGGCCCGGCTGCGGGACATCGACCCGGCCGAGATGGCTATAATCACGTCACAAAATGCACGCCGGGTCCTCCGGCTCCCGAGCGACCCGGATTCATGAGCACGCCCCACAATCCCTACAGCGAACGCACGGACCTCCTGCTGGGTCCCGATGTCACCGCCGGCCTGCGCGACCGGCATGTATTCATCGCCGGCCTCGGCGGCGTCGGGAGCTATGCCGCCGAGGCCATCGCCCGCGCCGGGGTGGGGCGCATGACCCTGGTGGATCACGACGTCGTCGCCGCCTCCAACCTGAACCGCCAGCTGGTCGCCCTGCGTTCCACCCTGGACCAGCCCAAGACCGCGGTGATGGAGGCGCGCATCCGCGACATCGACCCGGAGATCGAGCTGAACATCCAGCGCGAGTTCCTACGCCCGGACAGCATCGCCGACCTGGTGCCGGCAGACGCCGACTTCGTCCTCGACGCGATCGACTCCATCGCCTGCAAGGCCGCCCTGGTCGCCGGGGCCCAGCGCCGCGGCCAGGCGGTGATCTCCAGCATGGGGGCCGGCGGGCGCATCGATCCCACGGCCGTGCGGGTCGGCCCGCTGGAGTCCACCCGCGTATGCCCACTGGCGCGGCAGATGCGCAAGAACCTGCGCCGCATGGACGCGCGGCTCGACTACCCCGTGGTGTTCTCGATCGAGCAGCCGCGCAAGGGCACCGAACACCGCCCGGTCGAGGGCGGTCGTCCGCGCTCGGTCAACGGCACGATCTCCTACCTGCCCGCGATCTTCGGCCTGACCGCCGCCGGCCACGTAATCCAGACCCTGATCGCCCGCGCCTGACTCGCCCAGCCCCGTCATTGCGAGGCGCAAAGCGCCGCGGCAATCACCGAGGGGCTCCCCCAGCGGTACTGCTATTCGTCGAACACGGCCTCGATGCGGGCCTGGATGTGCTGGTCGGCGTCCGGGCCGTACTGCGTGCTGGCCGGGTCGAAGCGGTCGCAGAAGGCATAGGCGAACTTCAGGTCCTTCACACCCAGGGCGCCGAACAGGCGCGCCTCGAAGGAGTGATCCTCCGGCGTCTGGATCAGCGTGGGCCAGCCATCCGCCCCCGGTGCCAGCGCGGGCCCGAAGAACACGACCCCCGGCAGGTTCTTCAGCCGCAGGGCACAGGTGCCCTCGGTCACCCCGGCCATCGGCAGGAAATCGATGGTGCGCGACAGGCGCTGCTTACGGTTGAAGGCGATGTCGATCTCGCCACCGCCGGCCCGGATCGCCGGTGCCTCGGCCTCGAACGCCAGGGTCTCGAGGCCGGCCTGACGCCAGGCCTCCAGATCCTGCGCCCCATGGCGGCTGGGCAGGAACAGGTAGGCGGGCTTGGTGATCGCCCGAATCGCCGCCAGCAAGGCTTCGGAGTAGGCCGGGGCGTTGACCAGCACACCCCCCAGCTCGCGGTCGTCGATCAGCCAGACGGCCGGGTCCGAGTCGCCCACGCGGTAGATGCTGCGATCGCGCAACTCGACCAGCGCGGCGCCAATCAGCGGTTCACTGGCCATGCGACTCCTCCGATGACGGTTTGGCGGGACGCGGCTCGATCCCGGCCATGGCGGTCTCGATCCATTCCTCGGCTTCGCTTAGCACCTCGACCGGCTTGCGCCCGGCGGTCTCGATCGGTGGGCCGACCACCACCTCGATGGTGCCGGGGTAGCGCCGGAGGCCCTTTTTCGGCCAGAAACTGCCGCTGTTCAGCGCCACCGGCAGCACCGGATAGCCGGTACGCGCGGCCAGTATCGCGCCGCCCTGGCGGTAACGCCCGTGCTCGCCCGGGGCCACGCGCGTCCCCTCTGGGAAGACGATCACCCAGCGGCCCTGGTCCAGGCGCTGCTGGCCCTCCGCGACCAGGTTCTCCAGGGCCTGGCGCCCGGCCTCGCGGTCGATCGGGACCGGGTCCAGCATGGACAGCGTCCAGCCGAACAGGGGGATGCGCATCAGCTCGCGCTTGAGCACCCAGGTCTGCATCGGAAAGATCGCCACAAAAGCGACCGTCTCCCAGGCGGACTGGTGCTTGGACAGCACCACATGCGGCCGCGAGGGGTCGATGTGCTCGGCGCCGCGCACCCGGTAGTCCACGCCGCAGGTGATGCGCAGCCACCAGACGTTGAAGCGCCCCCACTGGGTCAGGACGCGGTAGCGCGCCGGGCGCGAAAGTGGCCAGATCAGCGGCGGGACCAGCAGGCCGAACACCAGCGTGGAGCCGATGAACCCCACCTGGAACAGCAGGCCACGGATCAGGGGGAGCATGCGGCGGTGCTATCCCGTGGCCAGGCGGCCGATGTCGGCCACGGTCTCGAACGCGCGGCGCAGCTCGCGCAGCAGCGCCAGGCGGTTGCGCCGCTCGGCGGCATCCTCGGCCATCACCATCACCTGGTCGAAAAAGGTATCGACGCGATCCCGCAGGCCCGCCAGCTCGCCCAGGGCGTGCAGGTAATCGCCATCGGCCACCGCCTGCTCGACGCCGGGACGCACCGCCTGCAAGCCCTGGTAGAGCTGGCGTTCCTCGTCCAGCGCCAGGGCCTCGGGATCAAGGTCGGCCTCGGCCTCCTCGCCGGCCTTGCGCAGCAGGTTGTGGATGCGCTTGTTCGCAGCGGCCAGGGCCTCGGCCTCGGGACGCTCGCGGAACAGGCTGACCGCGCGTACACGGCGGACGAAGTCCAGCGGGGTATCGGGCGCGACCGCGGCCACCGCCTCGATGGTCTCGTGTGCCTGACCCTGCTCCAGCAGGTAGCCGCGCAGGCGCTCCAGGATGTATTCGCGGACCGGTTCCACCGCCTGGTCGGCCTCCGGCACCCGTTCGCGGATCGGCTCGGCCGCGGCCTGCAACAGCGGGGTCAGCGCCAGCGGCAGTTCGCGCTCGACCAGGATGCGCACCAGTCCCAGCGCGGCGCGGCGCAGGGCGAACGGGTCTTTGGTGCCCGTGGGCTGCTTGCCGATCGCGAAGATCCCGACCAGCGTGTCCAGTCGGTCCGCCAGCGCCAGGGCCTGGGCCAGCGGGACATCCGGCAGTTCGGAGCCGGACTGACGTGGCCAGTAGTGCTGTTCGATCGCGGCCGCAACCGCTTCGTGCTCGCGGTCGTGCAGGGCGTAGTAGCGGCCCATCGTGCCCTGCAGCTCGGTGAACTCGAACACCATCTGGGTCACCAGATCGCACTTGGCCAGGCGCGCGGCGCGCGCGGCCAGCCCGGCATCCAGACCCATCAGGCCGGCCAGGCACTGCATCAGGGCCTCCAGCCGCACGGACTTGTCGCGCAACGTGCCCAGGCGCTTCTCGAACACCACGGAGTCCAGCGCATCCAGTCGTTCCTCCAGGCGCTTCTTGCGGTCCTGCTGCCAGAAGAACTCGGCATCGGCGAAGCGCGGGCGCAGCACGCGCTCGTTGCCGTCGCGCACCGCGTGCGGGTCGCGCGACTCGATATTGCTGATCACGATGAAGTGCGGTTGCATGCGCCCGGCCTCGTCGACCACCGGAAAGTATTTCTGGTTGTCCTGCATGGTGGAGATCAACGCCTCCTGCGGGACATCCAGGAAACGCGGGTCGAAGCCGCCGGTCAGGGCCACCGGCCACTCCACCAGTGCGGTGACCTCGTCCAGCAGGTCGGCATCCACCAGTGCGCGCCCGCCCAGGGCCTTGGCCTGTTCGTGCACCTGCGCGAGGATGTTCTCGCGCCGCGCCTCGAACGACGGCTCGACAAAGCCGGGGCTGCGCAGCCGCTCGGCGTAGTCGTTCCCGCGCTTCAGTTCCAGCGCGCCGGGCTGGTGGAAGCGGTGGCCATGCGTGGCCCGGCCTGCAGTCTGTTCCAGCACCGTCATCTCCAGAACCTCGGTCCCGTGCAGGACCACCAGCCAGTGCGCGGGGCGCACGAATTCGGTGCGGCTGCTGCCCCAGCGCATGCGCTTGGGCGTGGGCAGGGCTTCGAGCGCGGCCTCCAGCATCTCCGGCAGCAGCTCGCCGAGGGCGCGGCCCGGCTGCATCTGGCGGAACACGAGGTATTCGCCCTTGTCGGTGGTCTCGCGCTCCAGGCGCTCGACCTCCACGCCGCAGGAGCGGGCAAAGCCCAGCACCGCCTTGGTCGGCTCGCCGGCGTCATCGAAGGCGGCGGCCACAGCCGGGCCGCGACGCTCCTGCAACTGGTCCGGCTGCTGCCCCGGAACGTCCGGGAACAGCACCGCCAGCCGGCGCGGGGTGGCGAAGGTCTCGGGCACGCCCGGCTCCAGCCCGGCCTCGCGCAGGCGGGTGGCCAGGCCGTCGGCCAGGGCGTCACGCAGCCGGGACAGGGCGGTGGGGGGCAGCTCCTCGGTGCCCAGTTCGATCAGCAGTTCACGGGCTTCAGCCATGTCGGGTCCAGTTCGGGTCCATCACGACCGCGCGCAAGGGCACGCGGTCCGGAAAATAGGTTCAGGCGGCGTCGGGCTTGTTCGCATCGTCGTCGGCGCACAGCGGGAAGCCCAGGGCCTCGCGCGACTCGTAGTACTTCTGGGCGACGTTTCGCGACAGCTCGCGTACGCGCAGGATGTAGCGCTGGCGCTCGGTGACCGAGATCGCGCCGCGGGCATCCAGCAGGTTGAAGCTGTGCGAGGCGCGCAGCATCTGTTCGTAGGCCGGCAGCGGCAGGCCCAGCTCGATCATGCGGTCGCTCTCGTTCGCATGCTGGTCGAAGGCGGCGAACAGGGCGTCGCGGTCGGCATGCTCGAAGTTGTAGGTGGACTGCTCCACCTCGTTCTGGTGGTAGACGTCGCCGTAGGTCACCGGGCGGCCGTCGGGACCAACGGTCCACACCAGGTCGAACACGCTCTCCACGCCCTGCAGGTACATCGCCAGGCGCTCCAGGCCGTAGGTGATCTCGCCGGACACCGGGTGGCAGTCCAGCCCGCCGACCTGCTGGAAGTAGGTGAACTGGGTGACCTCCATGCCGTTCAGCCAGACCTCCCAGCCGAGGCCCCAGGCGCCGAGGGTCGGGGATTCCCAGTTGTCCTCGACGAAGCGCACATCGTGGGTGAGCGTGTCGAAGCCCAGCGCCTCCAGGGAGCCGAGGTAGAGCTCCTGGATGTCCGGCGGCGACGGCTTCAGCAGCACCTGGAACTGGTAGTAGTGCTGCAGGCGGTTGGGGTTGTCGCCATAGCGCCCGTCGGTGGGACGGCGGCTGGGCTGCACGTAGGCCGCGCGCCACGGCTCCGGCCCGATGGAGCGCAGGAAGGTCGCCGGATGGAAGGTGCCGGCCCCCATTTCCATGTCGTAGGGCTGCAGGACCACGCAGCCGTGGTCGTTCCAGTAGTCCTGCAAGCGACGGATCAGGTCCTGGAAGGTGGGGCTGCTGCTGGACGGGGTGCGTTCGTGCGCCATGCGGAATCCCGGGTCAGGGCAAAGCGAACAGTATATCGGCCGGGCTCCGGCCGCGGCCACCGCCAGCGAGTGTGTACGTTGATCCGTGTTTCCCTGGGTGTTGCGTGCCACGGGCGCGCGGCCATACTGAGGGTCTGCCCCTGTCCGGGAGAGACGCCCTGAGCGACCCCCGCGCCAACCCCGAGTCCACGATCTCGCCCGAAAACGGCCGGCGCTACCGCGCCACGCGCCGGGTAACGGTCGTGGGTGCGGTGGTGAATGCCTTTCTCGCCCTGGCGCAACTGCTGAGCGGATGGCTGCTGAACTCGCAGGCTCTGATCGCCGACGGCGTGCACACCCTGTCCGACCTGATCACCGATGGTGTGGTGCTGTTCGCAGCGCGCAAAGCCGCCGCCTCGCCCGACCACGACCACCCGTACGGACACGGGCGCATCGAGACCCTGGCTACCGTGGTCGTTGGCGTGTTCCTGGCGCTGGCCGGGCTCGGGATCGCCTGGGCCGCCGGACAGCGGCTGGTGGATACCGACTCCGCGACCGCAGGACCGGCGCCGGCCGCGCTCGCCTTTGCGGTGCTGACGCTGGTGGCCAAGGAAGGGCTTTATCAGTACACCCATCGGGTCGCGAAACGGATCGGCTCGCGTATGCTGGATGCGAATGCCTGGCACCACCGCACGGATGCGATCTCCTCGCTGTTCGTGCTGGTCGGAGTCGGGGCGGCGGTTGCGGGCTTCCCATGGGCGGATGCCCTGGCGGCGCTGATCGTTGCCCTGTTCATCCTGCATATCGCCGGGCGCCTGATCGTGCGCAGCGCCGCCGAACTGATTGACACGGCACTGGATCCGGAGGATGTCGCGCACATCCACCGCACGATCATGGAAGTGCCCGGGGTAAAGGACGCGCACATGCTGCGTACGCGGCGGCACGGCAACGACGTGGTCGCCGATGTGCATATCCAGGTGGCCCCGATGATTTCGGTGTCCGAGGGACACCGGATTGCCGATGCGGTGTACTGGGCCGTCACCCAGCGCCATGAGCGGCTGCGAGATTTTACGGTTCATGTGGATCCGGAAAACGATGAAGATCAGGCCCGAAGCTCGAACCTGCCCCTGCGCCCGGAGGTCGCCGAGGCGGTGCGCGAGGCCTGGGCGGACACCCCGGAACTGGATCGCCTGGAGCAGCTCTCCATGCACTATCTGAACGGGCGCATCCACCTGACCCTGACGCTGCGCCTTGACGGGGCATGCACGCCCGAGGACCTGAACGCGCGGGGCGAGGGCCTGTCACAGTCGCTGCAGGGCCATCCGCGACTGAAGGACCGGCTGGGTGAGGTGAAGATCCTCTATCGCCCATGCACCACTGGCGTGCAACAAAAGAGTTGATGCACTACTGTGGTGCCGATGGCGCACTGATATTGTGCAGACCGCCGCGTGGTACTGACCTGATGAGTCCTGAACGACCGTCACAGGGCCAATCGAACGAGCTGGCATGATGCCTGCATAGAACCGACTCAACGCCGGCCGGGCTCGAATCGGCGCGGCGATCCCAAAGACCAAGAGCAAACCTAAGGAGACTCCCATGTCCGCAGCCGACGTGCTGAAGCAGATCCAGGAAAAGGAAGTCCGTTTTGTCGACTTCCGCTTCACCGACTCCAAGGGCAAGGAACAGCATGTAACCGTTCCGGCCCATGACCTCGACGAAGAGTCTTTCGAGGAAGGCAAGATGTTCGACGGGTCGTCGATCTCCGGCTGGAAGGGCATCAACGAGTCCGACATGATCCTGATGCCGGACGCGGAATCCGCGGTCATCGATCCGTTCTTCGAAGACATGACCATGAACATCCGCTGCGATGTGGTCGAGCCGGCCACCATGCAGGGCTACGACCGCTGCCCGCGCTCCCTGGCGCGTCGTGCCGAGGCCTATCTGCAGAGCACCGGCATCGCCGACACCGCGCTGTTCGGGCCGGAAAACGAATTCTTCGTGTTCGACGACGTGAAATGGGGCTCGGACCTCTCCGGCTCCTACTGCCGCGTGGACTCCTCCGAGGCCTCCTGGAATTCCGAGCGCGTCTACGAAGACGGCAACATCGGGCACCGCCCGGGCGTGAAGGGTGGCTACTTCCCGGTGCCGCCGGTCGACAGCCTGCACGACATCCGCTCGACCATGTGCGAAGTGATGACCGAGATGGGCCTGACCACCGAGGTGCACCACCACGAGGTGGCCACCGCCGGCCAGTGCGAGATCGGTGTCGGCCCCGCGACGCTGACCCAGAAGGCTGACGAGGTGCAGATCCTGAAGTATGTGGTGCAGAACGTGGCCCACATGCACGGCAAGACCGCGACCTTCATGCCCAAGCCGATCGTCGGCGACAACGGCTCCGGCATGCACGTGCACCAGTCGCTGTCCAAGGACGGCAAGAACCTGTTCTCCGGTGACCTGTACGGCGGCCTGTCCGAGACCGCGCTGTACTACATCGGCGGTATCATCAAGCACGCCCGCTCGCTGAACGCCTTCACCAACCCGTCCACCAACAGCTACAAGCGTCTGGTGCCGGGCTTCGAGGCGCCGGTCATGCTGGCCTACTCCGCGCGCAACCGCTCCGCGTCGCTGCGCATCCCGTTCGTGATGAGCCCGAAGGCCCGCCGCATCGAGCTGCGCTTCCCGGACTCCACCGCCAACCCGTATCTGGCGTTTGCCGCGATGCTGATGGCCGGCCTGGACGGTATCCAGAACAAGATCCACCCGGGCGATGCGATGGACAAGAACCTCTACGACCTGCCGCCGGAAGAGGAAAAGGGCATCCCGCAGGTCTGCCATTCGCTGGACCAGGCGCTGGAAGCCCTGAACCAGGACCGCGAATACCTGACCCAGGGTGGCGTGTTCACCGACGACATGATCGATGCCTACATCGACCTGAAGATGGAAGAAGTCACGCGCATGCGCATGACCACCCATCCGGTCGAGTTCGACATGTACTACAGCCTCTAAGGCACCCGCTTCCGGCCCCTAGGGGCCAGAGGCACCGGCCGCCGCGACCTCCGGGTCCGGCGGCTTTTTTGTGCTCGGAACCCGACCGGTTGTCAGCGACCGGGAAACGCTGATTTATCGGCGTTTCCCGGCGGCACAGGGACGTGCCGCCGGAACCGACCACCGTAGTGGTTGGTTCCGAAGCAAGCTGCAAACCCCTTTGCCCGTGCAAAGACATACAGAACGTTGCAGCGCCGCGTGCGGCTCCGAAAGCCAAGATGGCTTTATTCAGCGCTTCTATAAGGGCTGGGCTGGCCCTCGGGGGCTGGATGGAAGCGCTTGTAGGCCCAGTTGTACTGCTCCGGGCAGCGCCGAACCAGGGTCTCCACATGGGCATTGATCGCGGTGGCAGCGCGGGCGAAGTCTCGGTCGGCAACCTCCGGCCCGGCCTCGATCTCGTGATAGCGAAACCCGCGCCCCTTCGGCAGGCGCTCGGCGAACAGGAACACCACATGATCCTCGCGCCCGCGCAGCAGGCGCGGCAGCAGGGTCATGGTCAGCGCCGGGTGGCCGAAGAACGGCGCATGCGTACCGGAGGCGCCCTTCGGGCTTTGATCCGGCAGGATGCCGATGATCTCGCCGCGATCGCGTGCCTGCTGCAGCACGCGCAGCCCGGAGCGGTCGGCCGGGGCCAGGGTCGCGCCGGTCGAGGCGCGGGCCTCGCGCACCCAGCGGTCGATCTCGGGGGTCTTGAACGGGCTGTACAGGGTGGCCATCGGCCCGTGGCAGGCGGCCTGCAGCCCGGCGAACTCCCAGGAACCCAGATGCGGGGCGCAGAGGAACAGCGCCCGCCCGCCCTCGCGTTCACGCAGGCGGGCGTAGCAGGGCGGATCGACCGCCAGTCGTGCGAGGGTCTGCGGTGAGGCCTGCCAGAGCCAGGGGGACTCGGTCAGCGCCCGACCCATCGCCATCAGCGATCGACGCCCGACCCGGCGGCGCCAGGCGGCGTCCTTGTCCGGGAAACAGAGTTCGAGGTTGCGGCGGGTGATGCGGGCGGAGCGCGTCGGCCAGTACCAGGCCAGCGCGCCAAGTAACCCGCCCAGCGCATGATTAACGCGCAGCGGGAGGCGGGCGAGCAGGCGCAGACCGCCGGCGATCAGCCGGTCACGCAGATGCCGGCGTTCGGCCATGATCGCGGGATTCGGGTGGGTCGGCCGGGATCCGCGGCGGGATCCCGCCCTCGGTCATCAACGGCTTCAGGGTCGTTCGCAGGTTGCGGAACAGCCGCGGGTGCTGTGCCTCCTCCTGTGCGAGCAACTTCTTCATGTGTTCGCGCTGGGTGGGCATCGCGAAGCAGGCCGGGCAGTTGTCCAGGATTACCGGCAGCCCGGCGGCCTCGGCAAAATCCCGCGTCTGGCGTTCGCGCACGTACACCAGCGGGCGGATCACTCGCAGGTCGCCGGCGTCGATCGCGTAGTGGGCCTTCATTGTGCGCAGCTGGCCACCGTGGAAGGCGCTCATCATGAAGCTCTCGGCCAGGTCATCCAGGTGCTGGCCAAGGGCCAGCACGTTGTAGCCGTGTTCGCGCGCGGTGCGATACATCAGGCCGCGTTTCATGCGCGAGCAGAAGGAGCAGAACGAGTCGTTGTCCATGTGCTCGCCGGCCAGCTCCGCGATCGGCTCGGAGACGAAGTGGTACGGGATGCCATACCGGCCGAGATAGTCCATCAGGCGCTGCGGTTCGAAGCCCTCGATCTCCGGGTTGATCGTGACCGCGCCGACCTCGAAACGCACCGGCGCCCGTCGCGTCAGGCCATGCAGCAGCCACAGCAGCGTCAGCGAATCCTTGCCGCCAGACAGCCCGACCAGGATGCGATCACCCTCGCGGATCATGTCGAAGTCCGCGATGGCGCGGCCGGCCAGGCGGCGGATGGAGGCGGGGACGGTGGGCGTTTCCATGGCCCGCAACATAGGGCGGCGAGGCCTGCTTCGCAAGCGCCGCCATACCCGCCGCGGTTGCCGGATGGTGCCCATTGTCGGTGCAGGCACACACCGTTATGCACCCGGTAGAAGCAATAAACGCCGGCGCCCGCCAGCGAATGCGGGCTAGCCGCATGGCACCGCGCTTGCATACGGGTTGGACAGGCGCTTCAACGGTGGGGGACCGATATGCACGACCGCAAGAGCTTAAGCCTGGCCGCCGAGCTGCGCCGAAACCTGCGCGCGGAGTTCCCGGCGGTGGCGCGGCTGTCGGTCACCAACCCCGACTTCATGGAGGCAATCCTGGACTACGCCTCACGGTCGCAGTCGAGCGCCGCCCAGGCCGCCGCGCTTTCGCTGCGCAGCGAATTGCAGCGTTCGGGGCACCTGGCACCGCCGGAAACTGCGCCGGACTCGTCGGATCGCCACGTGGAGCCGCAACGGCGCCGGGTCTATCGGGGGCAGATCATCGACGAATAGACGGACTGCGGACTTTCCCTGCGCGAACGTTTTGGCGACACTCGGGGCCCGCAATCTAGGAAACACTGATCAATGGACACCCTGTACCCGGAGATCGAACCGCACAGCACAGGAAGGCTCGCGGTCGGTGACGGCCACGAACTCTATTTTGAAGAATGTGGCACACCCGACGGGATCCCGGTCGTATTCCTGCACGGCGGGCCGGGCTCGGGCTGCGAGCCGTGGCATCGGCGCTTCTACAACCCGCAGCGTTACCGCATCGTGCTGTTCGACCAGCGCGGCTGTGGACGTTCGACGCCGCACGCGAGCCTGGAGGCCAACACCACCTGGCATGCAGTGGCTGATATCGAGCGGCTGCGCGAACACCTGGGGATCGAGCGCTGGGCCGTGTTCGGTGGCTCTTGGGGCTCCACACTGGGGCTGGCCTACGCGCAGACCCATCCCGGTCGCGTGCTGGGACTGATCCTGCGCGGGGTGTTCCTGTGCCGGCCGCGGGATATCCAGTGGTTCTACCAGTCGGGGGCCGACCGCCTGTTTCCCGAGGCGTGGGCCCACTACCTGAAGCCCATCCCGCCGGACGAACGCAACGACCTGGTCGGGGCCTACTACCGTCGGCTGACCGATCCGGATCCGGCGATCCGGCACACAGCGGCGCGCGCCTGGTCGGGCTGGGAAGGACACACCTCCTGCCTGATCCCGAATGATGACGTAATCGCTCATTTCGACGATCCGGATGTCGCCGTGAGCCTGGCACGGCTGGAGTGCCACTACTTCATGCACGACACCTTCCTGGAACCGGACCAGCTGCTGCGCGACGCCCCACGCCTGCGCGACATACCGGGCTGGATCGTACACGGGCGCTACGACGTGGTGTGCCCGGTGGAGCAGGCGGTGGAGCTGCATCGGGCCTGGCCGCAGGCGCGCATGGCGATCGTCGCCGACGCCGGGCACTCGGCTGCCGAGCCAGGCATCGTGCGCAAGCTGGTCGCGGCGACCGATACCCTGGCCGATGATCTCGACGGGCAGGTCGCGGGCGGGACCGGGGCTGCCTCGGCGTGATCGCCCTGATCCAGCGCGTGACCGAGGCCGCGGTCGACGTCGGCGGCGAGCGCGTCGGTGCCACCGGTCCGGGGCTGCTGACGCTGGTCGCAGTGGAGCCAGAGGACAGCGAGTCGGCCGCCAGGCGGCTGCTGGAGCGCGTGCTCGGCTACCGCGTGTTCGCGGATGCCGAAGGGCGCATGAACCTGAGCCTTCGGGATACCGGCGGTGGGCTTTTGCTGGTGCCGCAATTCACGCTGGCCGCCGATACGCGCAAGGGTATGCGGCCGAGCTTTACCAGTGCCGCGAACCCAGAGCATGGCCAGGCGCTGTTCGAATATCTGGTGCACCAGGCGCAGGCCTCACACCCGCAGGTCGCCAGCGGGCGCTTTGGCGCGGACATGCAGGTCAGCCTGGTGAACGACGGCCCGGTGACCTTCTGGCTGGAGACGCGCGCCTGAGAAGCGCTGACCGACGCCCCAAAACAAAAGACCCGGCGCAAAGGCCGGGTCTTCGACATCACCAGTCAGAGACCGGATCAGGCGGCGCGACGCAGGAACGGACGCTGGCCGGACTGCACGGCACGACGGATGAAGTCGGCGCGGCCGGCATCGCGACCATTCAGGTTGTCGGCGCACTGGGAGGGCTCGTAGGCAGCCGCGGACAGCATAACCTCGAGCTCGCAGAGGTCGACCTTGGGCTCGGTCAGCTCTTCGGGGGTCACGTTCAGCTTGCGGCCGACGTTCCAGAACATGCGCGGGTTCCAGAGCTTGGTCTGGATGCGCGGGGACTGAAACAGGTTGACGCAGCGGTTGTTGAGCTCTTGCTGATCCATGGGCTACTCCTGATCGTACGGTTATTCGAGCGCGCCCGAATCTAGCCGACCCGTCCGGCGAATACAAGCGTTTCCTGATAGAAACTCCGGGAGTGCCGCGTACAAGGGCCTATTCTACCGTCACCGATTTCGCGAGATTGCGCGGCTGATCGACGTCCGTGCCCTTGAGCACGGCCGTATGGTAGGCCAGCAACTGCAACGGCACGGTCAGCAGGATTGGCGCCAGCCAGGGGCTCAGCGGCTCGCTCTGTGGCAGGCCGATCCAGATGTCCTCCGGGGCCAGCGTACGCGCCGCACTGGACTCGCCGATCACGATCAGCTGCCCGCCCCGGGCGCGCACTTCCTGCAGGTTGCTGGAGAGCTTCTCCAGCTGCGCGTCGTCGGGGGCCACAGCAACCACCGGCATCTCGGTGTCCACGAGCGCGAGCGGGCCGTGCTTCAGCTCGCCCGAGGGATACGCCTCGGCATGGATGTAGGAGATCTCCTTCAGCTTGAGCGCGCCCTCCAGGGCGATCGGGAAATGGGCCCCGCGCCCGAGGAACAGGGCGTGGTGCCGCTCCATCAGATCCTCGGCGACGCGCGCAATCGGGTTGTCCAGGGCCAGGATGCGCGCCACCTGATCAGGGAGGCTGCGCAGGGCCGTCACCGCAGCGGCGCGCTCCTCGGCGGTCATACGGGCGGCCGTAGCGGTCTGGCCCAGCAGGAGTACGAGGGTGGCGAGGGCGGCCAGCTGGGTCGTGAATGCCTTGGTCGAGGCGACACCGATCTCGGGTCCGGCATGGGTCATCAGCACCAGATCCGCAGCACGGGCCATGGTGCTCTCGGGGACATTGCAGATGGCCAGACGGGCCAGGAACGGCTCGTCCTGGGACTGGCGCAGCACGGCGAGGGTATCGGCGGTCTCCCCCGACTGGGAGATCACGACCAGCAGCGTGGCCGGGGCCAGGACGTGGCGGCGGTAGCGGTATTCACTGGCCACATCGACGCGAGCGGGCAGGCCCAGGTGCTCCTCGATCCAGTGGGCTGCGACCATGCCGGCATGATAGCTGGTGCCGCAGGCCACGATCTGCACGGCGCTGACATCCGCCAGACGCTCGCTGGTACCGGGCCCGAGGATGTTCTCCAGCACGGCATCCTCACCCAGACGACCGGACAGTGTCTCCTCCAGCGCGTGCGGCTGTTCGTAGATCTCCTTGAGCATGAAGTGGCGGTACTCGCCCCGATCGGCAACGCTTGCCTGACAGCGGGTCTCGCGGATGCCGCGCTCGACCGGCTGGCCGTGCAGGTCCTGGATCTCAGTGCCCTTGCGCGTCAGGCGGGCGATATCCCCGTCCTCGAGGTCGACGAATCGCTGGGTCACCGGCAGCAGGGCCTGGATATCCGAGGCGGCAAAGAACTCGCCGATCCCCAGGCCCAGGATCAGCGGGCTGCCGGAGCGCGCGACGATCAGCTCGTCGGGATAGTCGGCAAACACCGCGGCGATGGCATAGGCGCCTTCGAGCTCGGCACAGGCGCGGCGCATGGCCTCGAGGGGCGAGGCCCCGTCGACCAGGGCCTGTTCGATACGGTGGGCGATGACCTCGCTGTCGGTTGCCGATACGCAAGGCCAGCCAGCGGCGGCCAGGTCGTCTCGCAGACGGGCGTGGTTTTCGATAATGCCGTTATGGACGATGGCGACCCGGCCGTCACGGGAACGGTGGGGGTGGGCATTCACCTCGGTGGGCGGCCCGTGCGTGGCCCAGCGCGTATGGGCGATGCCCACCGGCCCTTGCAGTCCGGCCGCGTCGATCTGTTCTTCCAGGGTGGCCACCTTGCCAACCGCACGGACATCCCGCAGCGCGCGGTCCTCGATGACGGCTATACCGGCGGAGTCATACCCACGGTATTCCAGTCGATGCAGACCCTCGACGAAGATCGGGACCAGGTTGCGCTCACCAATACCTGCCAGCAGACCGCACATGCAAACTCCTTATGTCGAGTCGGACTTTTGTGTCTAGTCGGACTTCTTCTTGGGGCGCGGCCAGTCCTGGATAACGCGCGGGCGTGCACGGGTCAGCGCCAGCGCGCGCGGATCGACATCGTCGGACAAGGTCGAGCCCGCTCCCACCGTCGCGTCATCGCCGATGCGGATGGGCGCCACCAGGGCCGTGTTGGAGCCGATGAACGCACGCTCGCCGATCTCGGTGCGATGCTTGTTCGCACCATCATAGTTGCAGGTAATCGTTCCTGCGCCCAGATTGGCGCCGGCCCCGACGCTGGCATCCCCGACGTAGGTCAGGTGGTTCGCCTTCGCGCCCGGGCCCAGCGTGGCGTTCTTGATTTCGACAAAGTTGCCGACGCGGGCACCGGGACCGAGTTCGGTCCCCGGGCGCAGGCGGGCGAACGGTCCAACGTTCGCGCCCTCGCCGATCCGTACACCTTCCAGGACACTGTGTGCCGCGATCTGCGTGCCGGACCCAATCTCGCAATCGCGCAGCACGCAGCCGGGGCCAATATAGACATCGTCCGCCAGCGTCACCGTGCCCTCGATCACGACGTTCACGTCGATCGAGCAGTCCTGTCCAAATTTCAGGACGCCGCGCACATCCAGACGGGCGGGGTCCGCCACCGCGAGACCATCCCGCATCATCCGGGAGCACTGCTCCGCCTGGTGCAGGCGCTCCTGGACGGCCAGCTGCTCGCGGTCGTTCACACCCAGCACGGCCACGGGATCGGAACTGCGCACGACATCGATCACACGTCCTTGACCCCGCGCCACGGCCACGATGTCGGTCAGATACCATTCCCGTGGCCCGGCCGGATCGGGTTCGCAGGACGCAAGCCAGCGACGCAAGTCCCCGGCCGGCGCGGCCAGGACGCCGGTATTGATCAGGTCGACCGCACGTTCCGCTTGGGTGGCTTCCTTGTGTTCGACGATACGGTCGAGCTGGCCCTCGGCATCAAGGATCAGGCGGCCGTAGCCGGTGGGATCGGCAATCTCGGCGGCCAGCACTGTTATGCCGTCGCCGCGGACACAGGCCTCCAGATCCGCGATCGGGATCCGCGGGACGTCGCCATAGGCCACCAGGACACGCGCATGCTCGGGGATGTGCTGCAGGGCCTGATAGACCGCATGCCCGGTGCCGCGCGGCTCGCCCTGGTCGATCCAGTCAAGCGCGGGGACGTGATCGGCAAACGCCGCGCGCACCCGTTCCTGTTCGTGGCTCACCACCACGTGGAGCGCGGCGGCTTCCAGCGGCGCTACGCGTTCGAGGACATGGTCCAGCAGGGGGCGTCCGGCAAGGGCTTGCAGGACCTTGGGGCGGCGCGACCGCATGCGCGTCCCCTTGCCGGCCGCGAGGACCGCGATATGGAGGGGTGTCGTTTCAGGCATGGGTGCAATCATAAAGGGCCAACCGAATCGGTTGGCCCTTGGGGTCGGTCATTCGTCGCAGTTTGCCGGATTATTTCCGGCGCAGCTTCTGGATCATCTGCAGGCGGGCGGCGGCCTCCACGAGTTCCGCCTGCGCCTTGGCGTAGTCGAAATCGGCCTTGGAATTCTCCAGGGCCTCCTCCGCGCGTTTCTTCGCCTCCAGCGCCTCGGCTTCGTCCAGATCCTTGGCCCGCACCGCCGTATCCGCCAGGACCGTCACATGATACGGCTGGACCTCGAGGATACCGCCCGAGACGAACACCGGCTGCGGATCCGCGCCTTCCTTTTCCAGGATGCGCAGCTCGCCCGGGTTCAGGCGAGCCAGCATCTGGGTGTGGCCCGCATAGACACCGACCTCGCCACCCTCGGCCGGGGCCGCGATCATCAGCGCGGTCCCGGAGTAAATGGACTCCTCGGCACTGACCACATCCACGTGCATCGTCATGGGCATGTTGCTCACTCCTTAGCCGAGCTTCTCGGCCTTCTCGACGGCTTCCTCGATGGTGCCGACCATGTAGAAGGCCTGTTCCGGCAGATGATCATACTCGCCCGCCACGATGGCCTTGAACGCGCGGATGGTGTCCTTCAGGGACACGTACTTGCCCGGCGCCCCGGTGAACACCTCGGCGACGAAGAACGGCTGCGACAGGTAGCGCTGGATCTTTCGCGCACGGGCCACGACCAGCTTGTCGTCTTCCGACAGCTCGTCCATCCCGAGGATCGCGATGATGTCCTTCAGCTCTTTGTAGCGCTGCAGGGTGTTCTGCACCGCACGGGCAGTGTCGTAGTGCTCCTGCCCGATGATCTGCGGGTCCAGCTGGCGCGAGGTCGAGTCGAGCGGATCCACCGCCGGGTAGATCCCCAGCTCGGCGATCTGGCGCGAGAGCACGACGGTCGCATCCAGGTGCGCGAAGGTCGTGGCCGGCGACGGGTCGGTCAGGTCATCCGCCGGCACGTAGACCGCCTGGATGGAGGTGATCGAACCCTTCTTGGTCGAGGTGATGCGCTCCTGCAGCACACCCATCTCTTCCGCCAGGGTCGGCTGGTAGCCCACCGCGGACGGCATACGACCCAGCAGCGCGGAGACCTCGGTCCCGGCCAGGGTGTAGCGGTAGATATTGTCGATGAACATCAGCACGTCGCGGCCTTCGTCACGGAAGAACTCGGCCATGGTCAGGCCGGTCAGCGCGACACGCAGACGATTACCCGGCGGCTCGTTCATCTGGCCGTAGACCAGGGCCACCTTGTCGAGGACGTTGGAGTCCTTCATCTCGTGGTAGAAGTCGTTCCCTTCACGGGTACGCTCGCCCACACCGGCGAACACGGAGTAACCGGAATGCTCGATCGCGATGTTGCGGATCAGCTCCATCATGTTCACGGTCTTGCCCACGCCGGCACCGCCGAACAGGCCGACCTTGCCGCCCTTCGCGAACGGGCACAGGAGATCGATCACCTTGATGCCGGTTTCCAGCAGTTCGGTGGAGCCCGCCTGCTCGTCGAAGGTCGGGGCGGCACGGTGGATCGACCAGGTCTCCTGGGCCTCCACGTCGCCCGCGTTGTCCACCGGGCGGCCGAGGACGTCCATCACGCGGCCCAGGGTCCCCTTGCCGACCGGCACGGAGATCGGCTTGCCGGTCGCGGTGACCGGGGTCTGGCGCTTCACACCCTCGGTGGTCCCCATGGCGATCGTACGCACGACGCCGTCGCCCAGCTGCTGCTGGACTTCCAGGGTCAGGCCGTTTTCCAGGGTCAGGGCGTCGTAGACCTTGGGCACTTCGCCGTGGGGAAACTCCACGTCCACGACGGCGCCGATGATTTCGACAATTTTTCCGGAACTCATTTGTTCATCCTCGTAAGTCGTAATTCGTGCCGAGCCGATCGATTCGTGCCGGCGGGCGCTAGACCGCAGCCGCGCCGCTGACGATCTCGGAGATCTCCTGGGTGATCGCGGCCTGGCGCGCCTTGTTGTAGACGAGCTGCAGGTCCTTGATCATCGTGCCGGCGTTGTCGGAGGCCGACTTCATCGCGACCATGCGCGCGGCCATTTCGCAGGCCACGTTCTCGACCACTGCCTGGTAGATCAGCGACTCGACATAGCGCTCGAGCAGGGTATCCATCACCGGAACCGTATCGGGCTCGTAGATGTAGTCCCAGTGATGCTTCAGGGACTCGTCCTTGCTCGGCGCGGTCGGCAGGAGCTGGGTCGCCTCCGGCTGCTGGGTCATCGTGTTGACGAATTTGTTCTCCAGCAGCACGACGCGGTCGACCTTGCCGTCGCGGAAGTTGTCCAGCACCACCTTGATGGAACCGATCAGGTCCGTGATGTGCGGGCGATCGCCCAGATCGCGCGCCTCGGCCACGATGTTGCCACCCAGGCGCTTGAAGAACTGCAGCGCCTTGTTGCCGACGACGCACAGGTCCACCTCGACGCCTTCGTCACGGTAGCGCCGCATCTCGCCGACGGCCTTCTTGAACAGGTTGGTATTCAACCCGCCGCAGAGGCCGCGATCGGTCGAGACGATGATCAGCGCCACACGCTTCACTTCACGCTCGACCATGAACGGATGCTTGTACTCCGCATTGGCCATCGCGACGTGACCGATCACGTCGTGGATCTTCTGGGCGTAGGGCCGGGACTCTTCCATGCGGTCCTGGGCCTTGCGCATCTTGGACGCGGCGACCATCTCCATGGCCTTGGTGATCTTCTGAGTATTCTGGATACTCTTGATCTGCGTCCGGATCTCCTTAGTGCCCGCCATTGCGTGCTCCCGTTACCAGCTGTGCTTGGCCTTGAACTCTTCCAGGGCCTTCTTCAGCTTTTCCTGGATGGAGTCGTTGTAGTCGCCAGAGCTGTTGATTTCGTCCAGGAGCTCCTTCTGCGAGGAACGCGCGTAGGCGATCAGTTCCTTTTCGAAGCTCACGACCTTGTCCGCCTCGACGTCATCGAGGTAGCCCTCGTTGGCGGCGTACAGCGAGAATGCCATCTCGCCGATGGACATCGGCTGGTACTGGCCCTGCTTCATCAGCTCGGTCACGCGCTTGCCGCGGTCCAGCTGCTTGCGGGTCAGCTCGTCGAGATCGGAGGCGAACTGCGAGAACGCGGCCAGCTCGCGGTACTGCGCCAGCGCCAGACGCACGCCACCACCCAGCTTCTTGATGATCTTGGTCTGCGCGGCACCACCGACTCGGGACACGGACAGACCGGCGTTGATCGCCGGGCGGATGCCCGAGTTGAACAGGTCGGTCTCGAGGAAGATCTGGCCGTCGGTGATCGAGATGACGTTGGTCGGCACGAACGCCGAGACGTCACCTGCCTGGGTCTCGATGATCGGCAGCGCGGTCAGCGAGCCGGTCTGGCCCTTCACTTCACCGTTGGTCATCTGCTCGACGTAGTCGGCGTTCACGCGCGAGGCGCGCTCCAGCAGACGCGAGTGCAGGTAGAAGACGTCACCCGGGTAGGCTTCACGGCCCGGCGGACGACGCAGCAGCAGCGACACCTGACGATAGGCCCAGGCCTGCTTGGTCAGGTCGTCGTAGACGATCAGGGCGTCTTCGCCGCGATCGCGGAAGTACTCGCCCATCGCGCAGCCGGCGTACGGGGCGATGAACTGCATCGCGGCCGACTCGGAGGCGTTGGCGGCGACGATGATGGTGTTCTCCATCGCGCCGGCCTCTTCCAGCTTGGCCACCACGGAGGCGACCGACGAGGCCTTCTGACCCACGGCGACGTAGATACACTTAACGCCGGAGTCCTTCTGGTTGATGATCGCGTCGATGGCCACCGCGGTCTTGCCGGTCTGGCGGTCTCCGATGATCAGTTCGCGCTGGCCGCGACCGACCGGGACCATCGCGTCAATCGCCTTGATGCCGGACTGCAGCGGCTGATCAACCGACTGGCGGTCAATAACACCGGGAGCAATCTTCTCGATCGGACTGGTGACGCCAGTGTCCACCGGACCCTTGCCGTCGATCGGGCGGCCGAGGGAATCGACCACGCGGCCCAGCAGGCCCTCGCCGACCGGCACTTCCAGGATGCGGCCGGTGCACTTCGCGGTATCGCCTTCCTTGATGTGCTTGTAGTCACCCAGGATCACGACGCCGACAGAGTCGCGCTCGAGGTTGAGCGCCATGCCGAAGGTGTCGCCGGGGAACTCGATCATTTCGCCCTGCATGACATCACCGAGGCCGTGCACGCGAGCGATGCCGTCGGTCAGGCTGACCACGGTGCCCTCGGTGGAGGCCTCGGAGGAGGCATCGAATTTCTCGATGCGCTGTTTGATCAGATCACTGATCTCGGAGGGATTCAGTTGCATGTTAAATATCCTCTTAGCGACTCAAATTGGCAGCCAGGCGGTTCAGCTGGCCTCGCACGGAGCCGTCGATTACCAGGTCGCCGGCGCGGATGATGGCCCCCCCGAGCAGGGAGCTGTCGACCGAACACTCGAGATCGACTTCGCAGCCCAGGCCCTTGACCAGGGCGTCGTGGATCTCTTTCTCCTGCGCCTGCGTGAGCTTGCGGAAGGCAACCACGTCGGCGTGCACGCGCTTTTCGGCCTCGGCCTTCATCGCGGAGAACGCGTCGTATACGGCGGGCAGCGCGGGCAGGCGGCCGTTTTCGGCCAGCAGCCGCACCAGGTTGCCGGCCTCGGGGCCGACCTTGTCGCCGGCCACGTCCAGCACGAGCTGCGCGCGATCGGCACGCGGGAGCCGCGGGTTGGAGAGGAGACTGTGCATCTGCGAGTCGGTGGCGATCGCCGCCAGCAACTCGAGCTGCTCGGCCCAGCCAGCGAGATCGTTTTTCTCCTGGGCCCGCTCGAATGCCGCGCGGGCGTAGGGTCGGGCGACCGAAATCAGGTCTGACATAACGTCTCCTTAGAGCTTGGCCGCGAGCTTCTTCAGCAGATCGCCGTGGGCCTTGGCATCGATCTCCTTGGCCAGGATCTGCTCGGCACCGGCAACCGCCAGCTGGGAGACCTGCTTGCGCAGCTCTTCCTTCGCACGGTTGATCTCCTGCTCAATCTCGGAGTGCGCCTGTTCCTTGATACGCTCGCCTTCCTCGCGCGCGGTGGTCTTGCTTTCCTCGACCAGCTCCGTCGCACGCTTCTGCGCAGAGGCCATGATCTCGTTGGCCTGCTGCTTGGCCTCCTTGATCACCGCGGTCGCGCGCTCCTGGGCGAGCTCCTGTTCCTTTTCGCCACGCTCGGCGGCGGCCAGGCCGTCCGCAATCTTCTTGCGGCGCTCTTCCAGGGCGGCGGACATGGGCGGCCAAACGTAGCGCATCGTGAACCACACGAATACGGCAAACGCCAGGAGCTGGCCGATGATGGTCAGATTGATATTCATCCTGCTACCTCAGGTTGACGAGTGGAGGGGACCTCGGGACTCGCTCAGCCTTGTTAACCCAGGGCGAACAGAACGTACAGGCCGATACCCACGCCAATCATCGGCACGGCGTCGGTCAGACCCATCACGATAAAGAACTGAGTACGCAGCATCGGGATCAGTTCCGGCTGACGCGCGGCGCCTTCCAGGAAGCGACCACCCAGGGTACCCACGCCGATGGCGGCGCCGACAGCGGCCAGACCCAGAAGCAGAGAGCCAGCCAGGACGATCAGAGCGTTAGCCATTTCCATTTTTGTATCTCCAGTCGAGTGTTGAAACGGTCAGTTTGAAGGTGAATCGAATCAGTGGTCTTCGCTGTACGCCATGTCCAGATAGACGACGGTCAGCACCATGAAGATGAACGCCTGCAGCGGCACCACGAGGATGTGGAAGATCGCCCAGCCGACATGCAGCACACCACCGGCCAGACCCAGGATCAGGCCCGCGGAGTACATGACGCCGATCAGGATGAAGATCATCTCGGCCGCGTACAGGTTGCCGAACAGTCGCAGGGCGAGCGATGCGGGCTTGGCCAGCAGGTTGATGAACTCCAGCGCGAAGTTGATCACCCAGAAGATCGGCTTCAGGAACACGATGTTGGTCTGGAACGGGATGCCCGTCAGTTCCTTGATAAAGCCCACCGGGCCCTTGATCTTCAGCGAGTAGTAGATGATCAGGACGAACACGCCCAGCGCCAGACCCGCGGTCACGTTGATGTCCGTGGTCGGCACGATCTTGAAGTAGGGGATGCCCAGCAGATAGGCGATGTGCGGCAGCAGGTCCACCGGCACCAGGTCCATCAGGTTGAGCAGGAAGATCCAGACAAAGATGGTCAGCGCGAGTGGCGCGACCATGTCGTTCTTGTGCTTGAACGAGCCACGGACATTGTCGTTGACGAAGTCCATGACCATCTCGACGAAGTTCTGCCAGCCACCCGGGACACCGGCGGTGACTTTCTTGGCGGCGGCGCGAAACGTGAGGATAAACAGGAGACCAAGACCAATCGACCACAGCATGGAGTCGACGTGGATCGCCCAGAAGCCCATTTCCGCGGCCTGGGTGCTGGTGGTGGCGAAGCTCAACCCATTCTCGGGGTGGAGCCCAAAGGTGAGGTTCGTGAGATGGTGAGCAATATGCTCTTCCATCGTGGGCAGTTCGCTTTCTGAAGCCATGCAGTTATCTCGTCATTGCTTGATCAGAAACCCGGTGCAGCCACCAGAGCGGGGCCAGATGCACCAGGAGGAAGATGCCGAACAAAGCCAGCAAGTTCGGCTCGTCCAGGTAAGCGAACGCCACCCCGAATGCCACCGCGATGATTACGAGTCGTCCCAGCTCGGCGCCCATCATGCGCGCCGTGAGCGAGCCCACCTGATCGGAGCGGTAGGCTCGAAACACAACGACCGCGGCCACGGCGTTGCCGAGGGTCGCGGTCAAGCCGCCGACCATGGCCGAGATCGCCACGATCGGGGGGAACAGGGCCAGTAGTAGGCCCGACAGTATCAGCGTCAGGGCGAGCTGCAGACCGATCGATTGCAGGGCGTGTCTGAAGCGTCGCGGTGTCATTCAGCGGATGGGCACACCCACCCCTCTCCCAAAAAGTGCGCGCATTATAAGAGCACCCTTCTATTAGGTCAAACCGTTATGGGGTGTCGAAAGCGTGCTGGCGAGAGGCTTTGGGAGAGGCGGAGGGGTGGTTTACTGGATGTGTTCGAGGATGCCGTCGAGCTCGTCGAGGCTGTTGTATTCGATGACCAGCCGGCCCTTGCCCTGGCGGTTGTAGCGGACCTGAACGGGGGCACCGAGGCGGTCGGAAAGGCGGCTTTCGAGTTGCCGGACCTCGGGCGAGGGGCCGGCCTCCTTGCGCGGTTCCGGTTGCGCCGAGAGGACCTTCTTCACCAGTTGCTCAGTGGCACGTACGGTCATGTCGCGCTTGACGACCGTCGCGGCCACCCCGGGCTGATCGTCCAGCGGCAGGGCGAGCAGCGAGCGGGCATGGCCCATCTCCAGCCGGCCCTCGTTCACGTGTTCCTTGACTACGTCGTGCAACTCCAGCAGACGCAGCAGGTTGGTGACGGAGGTGCGCGAACGGCCGACCGCGTCGGCGGCCGCCTGGTGGGTCATCTCGAATTCGTCGATCAGGCGCCGGATGGCCTGGGCCTCTTCCAGCGGGTTCAGGTCCTCGCGCTGGATGTTCTCGATCAGCGACATCGCGGCCGCGGCCTGGTCCGGGATGTCGCGGACCACGGCGGGCACACTCTCCAGTCCCGCGATCTGGGCGGCGCGCCAGCGGCGCTCGCCGGCAATCAGTTCGAAGCCACCCTCGACTCGCCGCACGACGACCGGCTGGACAATGCCCTGGGCGCGGATCGATTCGGCCAGCTCCGCGAGCGCGGGCTCGGACATGTGCACGCGCGGCTGATACTGACCGCGGCGGATCTGTTCGATCGGCAGCTGCGCCAGGGAGTCGCTCTCGTCGCCGCCGCTTTGTGCCCCCGACAGGAGGGCATCGAGCCCGCGGCCCAGTCCACGTTTTGCCATCGTTTCAGTCCTGCTCGTCTAGGGAAACACTGATTAATGCACGCGCTCGCGCTCGAGTCGCTTTTGCGTGCGAACAAGGCGCGGTGACTGCCGTGCAGCATTCTGCACAAGGGAACCGCAACGCCGTGCGCGCGCAAAAGCGGCCGAGCCCCTTCGGGGTTGGCACCCCAGGTTCCCCGATTCTGCGTTGCGCCGCTTGCGGGTAGAACCACTACCCGCTGCACGACGCGCCTTGTCTCGGAAAACCTGGGGTGCCAACGCGAGCGTGTGCATTAATCAGTGTTTCCCTGGGCGCGATCAGCGGCGCAGCATCTCGCCGGCCAGCGCGAGGTAGGCCACCGCCCCGCGTGAGGAGGCATCATACAACAAGGCCGGCTGGCCAAAGCTGGGGGCCTCGGCCAGACGGATGTTGCGCGGGATCACAGTCCGGAACACGCGTTCGCCGAAATGCCCGGTGAGCTGGTCGGAGACGTCACCGGACAGGCGGTTGCGCGGATCGAACATGGTGCGCAGCAGCCCCGCGATGCGCAGCTGCGGGTTCGGGCCCTTCTGGATACTCTCGATCGTGCGCATCAGCGCGGTCAGGCCCTCGAGTGCGTAGTACTCGCACTGCATCGGGATCACGACCCCGTCGGCGGCCACCAGCCCGTTGACCGTCAACAGGTTCAGCGAGGGCGGGCAGTCGATCAGGATGTGATCGTAGTCGCCAGCCACCGGGGCCAGGGCGTCGCGCAGCCGATATTCGCGTCGCTCCTGATCCATCAGGCGCACCTCGGCCACGGTCAGGTCCCCGTTCGCCGGTACCAGATCGAAACCGCCCTCCACGCGGTGGGCGGCCTCCGGTACCGTCGCCTGGCCCAGCAGCACCTCGCAGGAGGTCGGGTCGTCGGCGTGCTTGTCGACGCCCGACCCGGTGGTGGCATTGCCCTGCGGGTCGAGGTCCACGACCAGCACGCGCTTGCCCAGCCGGGCGAGCGAGGCGGCGAGATTCACGCAGGTGGTGGTCTTGCCCACCCCGCCCTTCTGATTGGTGATGGCCAGCGTATCGGTCACGTCTCGGCTCTCTCGATAATGGCGATGTGCCGCTCGGCGGTCTCGCCGGGAATGGTAACCGGGTCCACACTCCGGTACGACCACGGGGTGGGCAGCGGCGCGTCCGCCACCGAGCGCTGCCCGAGCATGGCCAGCACCCGCCCGCCCGTGGCCACCTGCGGTGCGACGCGCGCGACCATGTCCGCCGGGGCCTTGAAGGCCCGCGCCAGCACCGTGGTGTAGGGCGCGGCGGGTCGGAAATCCTCGATCCGCATATGCACGGCCTCGACCCGGGCCAGCCCGGCCAGCCCGATCACGTTGCGCAGGAAGCGGATGCGCTTGGCGGCGCTGTCCAGCAGGCAGAAATCGCGCTCGCGCTCGCAGGCGGCCAGCACGAAGCCCGGCAGGCCCGCGCCGGTCCCGACATCCAGGATGCGGTCCCCGTGAAGATACGGGCGCAGGGTCAGGCTGTCGAGGATGTGGCGGGGAATCCACTGGGCGGGATCGCGCACAGCGGTCAGGTTGTGCACCCGATTCCAGCGCCCGAGCTGCTCCAGATAGATCGCCAGGGCCTCGATGGCCGCGCCATCCAGCGCCCACTCGTCGGCCACGGCGCCCAGCGCCGCACGCCAGTCGTTACTCGCCACTGGCGCGTTGTTTCAGGTGTACGGCCAGGGCCGAAAGCGCAGCCGGGGTCACGCCCGGGATACGCTGGGCCTGGCCCAGCGTATGCGGACGGAATTCGGCGAGCTTCTGGCGGATCTCGTTGGACAGGCCATGTACCCGCGCGTAGTCGAGGTTATCCGGCAGTGCCGTCTGCTCGGCCTTCGCCTGGCGCGCGACTTCGGTTTGCTGGCGCTCGATGTACCCGGCGTATTTGGCCTGGATCTCGGCCTGCTCGCGCACGTCCGGCGTGCAGCTCGCGTCCAGTTCCGGGAGTGCCTGCATCAGAGCGTCATAGTCGGCCTCCGGCCGGCGCAGCAGATCGAGCAGCGTGGCATCCGGTTCCGGGCCCTTGCCGAGGAGCTCGGCCAGGGCCGGGCGACTGCGCTGATCGCGGTCCGGTCGCGTCTGTGCCAGGCGGCTCATCTCCGACTCGATCGCGGCGGCGCGGCGCTCGAACCGTGCCCAGCGTTCATCCTCGACCAGGCCGTACTCGCGGCCGACCGGGGTCAGGCGCAGGTCGGCGTTGTCCTCGCGCAGCAGCAGCCGGTACTCGGCGCGCGAGGTGAACATACGGTAGGGCTCCTGCGTGCCGCGGGTGACCAGGTCGTCGATCAGCACGCCGATATAGGCCTCGGAACGCTGCGGGATCCAGGGTTCGGCGTCCCGGGTCAGGCGGGCGGCATTGAGCCCGGCGACCAGGCCCTGGGCGGCGGCCTCTTCATATCCGGTGGTGCCGTTGATCTGCCCGGCGAAGAACAGGTTGGCCACCTCCCGCGTAGCCAGCGACGGGCGCAGGCCACGCGGGTCGAAGTAGTCGTACTCGATCGCGTAGCCCGGACGGGTAATGCGGGCGTGCTCGAAGCCCTCGATGCTCTGCACCAGCGGCACCTGGATCGCATAGGGCAGGGAGGTGGAGATGCCGTTCGGGTAGAGCTCGTGGGTGGTCAGCCCCTCCGGCTCGACGAAGACCTGGTGGCTGGTCTTGTCGGCAAAGCGCACGACCTTGTCCTCGATCGAGGGGCAGTACCGCGGTCCGGTGCTGTCGATCTGGCCGGAATACATCGGCGCCTGATCGAGGTTCGCCCGGATCAGGTCATGGGTCTTTTCGCTCGTGCGCGCGATATGACAGGGGCGCTGGGCCGGGTGGTCGTCGGTCGAGCCGGTGAACGAGAAGACCGGTCGCGGGTCATCGCCCGGCTGCACCTCGAGCCGCGAGAAGTCGACGCTGCGCCCGTCGATGCGCGGCGGGGTGCCGGTCTTCAGGCGCCCGACCGCAAAGGCCATCTCGCGCAGCCGCGCGGCCAGGCGCACGCTCGGCGGATCGCCCGCGCGGCCGCCCGGCTGCTGGGTCAGCCCGGTGTGCATCTGGCCGTTGAGGAAGGTCCCCACCGTCAGCACGACGGCGCGGGCCTGGAACGCAAGGCCCGCCTCGGTGACCACACCGGTCACGCGATCGCCCTCCATGGTGATGTCGGCCACCGGCTGCTGGAAGATCTGCAGATTCGGTTCGGCCTCCACGAACTGGCGAATGGCCTGGCGGTAGAGCTGCCGGTCGGACTGGGCGCGTGTCGCGCGCACCGCCGGGCCCTTGCGCCGATTGAGGATGCGGAAATGTATGCCGGCGGCATCCGCCGCACGCGCCATCACGCCCCCCAGGGCATCGATCTCCTTGACCAGGTGGCCCTTGCCGATGCCACCAATCGCCGGATTGCAGCTCATCTGACCGATGGTCTCGATGTTGTGGGTCAACAGCAGCGTGCGCGCACCCGCGCGCGCCGCGGCCAGTGCGGCCTCGGTGCCGGCGTGTCCGCCGCCAATCACGATGACATCGAATTCTTCTGCCATGACCTCTTGAAACCCGACCGCCGGGCGGCCCGAAAACGTAAAATCAGCAGTTTAGCAGGAGTGGGGGCGGCATCGAAGCGGCCGCATGGGGATCGCGGAATCCTGGGGTACCAACGCGAGCGTATACATGGATCAGTGTTTCCGTACGCCATCACTTGCCGATGCAGAAACCGGCGAAGATCTCGCCGAGCAGGGCCTCGTGGTCCTGGCGACCCAGCAGGGCATCCAGTGCGGCCTCGGCCAGCCGCAGTTCCTCGGCGATCAGGTCGGGCGCGGCGCAGGCCTCGATACGCCCCAGATGCAGCGCTGCCAGGCGCAGGCCATCGAGATGGCGCGCCCGCACGCTGAAGCGCTGCTGCCCGCCCTCGCCGGCACCGAGGCGCTCGACGATCGCCTGCTTGAGCTCATCAATGCCCGAACCCGTGCGTGCCGAGATGGAGATCCCCTCGCCTGGAAGGGAATCCTGTCCAACGCAGTCCTGCTTGTTCCAGACCGTGAGCCGCGGGATCTCGGGCGGGGCCTCCAGATCCGGCTTGGCCTCGGGGCGCGTGAGGTCGCGCAGATCCAGGATCAGGTCCGCCCCGGTGGCAGCCTCGCGGGCACGCTCCATGCCGATCCGCTCGACCGGGTCGTCGCTGGCATGCAGCCCGGCGGTGTCGATCAGCTCGACCGGGATGCCGTGGATGGCGATCGGCGAGCGCAGCACGTCGCGGGTGGTCCCGGGTCGGTCGGTGACGATGGCCACCTCGCTCTCGGCCAGGCGGTTCATCAGGCTGGACTTGCCGACATTCGGGGCCCCCACCAGGGCCAGACGCAGGCCCTGGGCAAAGTAGCGGGCCGGGCGCAGGCGCTCCAGCAGCGCAAGGATGGTCGTGTGCAGATCCTCCGCCCGCCGGGCGATGTCCGGGGCGGCCTCGGATTCGAGGTCGGTCTCGCCGAAATCGATCTCGGCCTCGATGATCACGCGCATATCGCGGATGGCCCGGGAGACCGGCTCCAGCTCCGCGGCCAGCGCCCCGTCGAGGCTGGAGCGGGCCAGGCGCGCGGCCTCGGCCGTCTGGGCATGGATCAGGTCGGCGACGGCCTCCGCCTGCGCGAGGTCGAGGCGGCCATTCAGAAAGGCCTGTTCGGTGAATTCGCCCGGCCGCGCGCGGCGGGCGCCGAGATCGACTGATGCCGCGACGAGCGCCTCCAGCAGCACCGGACTGCCGTGGCCCTGCAGCTCGACCACGTCCTCACCGGTGTAGGAATGAGGGGCGGGGAAATAGAGGATCAGGCCATCGTCGATCGCCTCGCCGCTGGCCGGATCAATGAGGCGGCCGTAGTGGGCATGGCGGGGTCGCAGGCCCTCGCGCCCGGTCAGGCGCCGCGCGATCGCCAGCGACTGGGGGCCCGACAGGCGGACCACGCCAATGCCGCCGACCCCCGGCGGGGTGGCGACCGCGACGATGGTATCCGTCACGGTCACGGCCCGATCAGCTCTTCTGCTTGTCCGGGTCCTCGCCGCCCTCGATCTTGCGCGTGATGTACCACTGCTGGGCGATAGAGAACAGGTTGTTGGTGAACCAGTACAGCACCAGGCCCGCCGGGAAGAAGGCGAAGAACACGGTGAACACGAACGGCAGCGCCATGAAGATCTTCTGCTGCACCGGGTCCATCGGCGGCGGGTTCAGCTTGTACTGCACGAACATCGACACGCCCATCAGGATTGGCAGGATGAAGTACGGATCACGCGAGGACAGATCCTGGATCCACAGCCACCAGGGCGCCTGGCGCAGTTCCACACTCTCCAGCAGCACCCAGTACAGGGCGATGAACACCGGGATCTGTACGAGGATCGGTAGACAGCCACCCAGCGGGTTGATCTTCTCCTTCTTGTACAGCTCCATCAGCGCCTGGTTCATGCGCTGCTTGTCGTCCTTGTAGCGCTCCTTCAGTGCCTGCAGCTTGGGCGCGACCTTGCGCATGCGCGCCATGGAGCGATAGCTGGTGGCCGACAGCTTGAAGAACGCGAGCTTGATCAGGATGGTCAGAAGCACGATCGACCAGCCCCAGTTGCCGACGACGCTGTGGATCAGATCCAGCAGCCAGAACAGCGGCTTGGCCAGGAAGGTGAACATCCCGTAGTCGACGGTCAGTTCCAGGCCCTGGGCGATCTGGGAGAGCTCGTCCTGCAGCTTCGGCCCAACCCACAGGCGGGTCTGAAGCTGCCCACTCTCGCCCGGGCGCACGGTCAGGGGCTCGGCCGAGTGCAGGCCGATCAAGTATTCCTCGCCAACCTCGCCAGGCACGGCTCGGGCATACAGCGCATTCACCTCGTCCTCACCCGGGACCCAGGCAGAGACGAAATAGTGCTGGATCATCGCCACCCAGCCGCCATGCAGGCGTTGCTGGATGGGGTCGTCGGCCAGCGACTCGAAACGCTCACGCTGGTAACTGCCGTCGAAATACGCGGCCCCGGTGAACGTGTACAACCACCAGGACTCGCGATCCGGGGTCGGTCCGTGGCGCAGCTGTCGATACTGGCGCCCGCTCCAGGTGGAATCGCCCTGGTTGCGGACCTCGTAACCCACCTCGATCAGGTGAGTCCCGCGGGTAAAGGTATAGGTCTTGATGACCTCGATCTCGCCATCGTCCGAGACCCAGCGCATCGGCACCTCGAGGGTATCGTCGCCCTCGGCCATCTCGAAGTGGTCGCCATCAACCTCGAAGTTGGCGTGGTGCGAGGGGGCCCGCCCCTCCATCGCGCGGTCGTTGACGCGGTCGTGCGTCAGACCACTCTGGGCCACGTAGCCGCGCACGCGGTGGTCGAAAAGGCGAACCGGAACCAGCGGGTCGTCCTGCAGATCGCGCGGATACTGGAGCAGATCCGCGCGCAGTATGGTGCCGCCACGGGTGTCGATCAGCAGCTCGTGCTTGTCGGTACGGACGGTGAACTGGCGACGATCCGGCTCCTGGATCGGGCTGATCTCGGAGACGTCCTCGGCGGCGGCACGCGGATCGTCCTCGTCCTCGAACTGCGGCGCATCGGGGACGTCCTCCGGGCGGGCATCGGGGTCCTCCGCCTCCTGCTCGGCCGTTTCCGGCTGGGCGGGAGTGCCGTAGTCCTGGTTCCAGGCCTGCCACATCAGGAACAGGACAAAGGCCAGGCTGAGCCACAAAAGGGGACGCAAGTTATCCATGAGCGCGACTATTTCCGGGAACGATGCGAATGGGCGGACAGATGGGGTTCCGGCACAGGGTCATAGCCCCCTGGGGACCACGGGTGGCAACGCAGGATGCGCCGGAGCCCGAGCCAGAAGCCGCGTGCGACGCCGTGTTTTTCCACCGCCTCGACGGTGTAGGCCGAGCACGTCGGGTAATGCCGGCAATGCGGCGCCATGAACGGGGAGATGCCGTATTGATAGGCCCGAACCGGCAACAGGGCAATCTTGCGTACAAGCGTCATTGCAGGCGATCCAGCAGCGTTTCCATCTCCGAGCGCAGGGCCCGTCGGTCACAGGCGCCCGCACCGGCGCGGGCCAGGACAATCAGGTCCACAGGTGGCAGCGCCGCGCGGCGTTGGCGGAAAGCCTCGCGCGCGATGCGCTTGATCCGGTTGCGATCCGTGGCGTTGCGGACATTGCGCTTGCCGATCGCGAGTCCCAGCCGGGGCTCGTCGCCGCCCTCGCGTGCGCGATACAGCAGTGTCAAATGGCGGCCACGGATCGGTCGCGCGTCGGCAAAGACGCGCTGGTAATCAGCGCCGACCAGCAAGCGCGCCTGGCGCGGGAAGCCCTGCGCCCCGGCGGTCATGATGGCCAGCCGGACAGCGCGATCAGTTGGTCGGGCAGAGACGCTTGCGGCCTTTGGCGCGACGGGCGTTCAGGACTTTGCGGCCGCCACGGGTGGCCATGCGGGCACGGAAGCCGTGGGTACGGGCGCGGACAAGCCGACTCGGTTGAAAGGTGCGCTTCATGACGAATCTCGGACAATGGGATAAAGGGCGGAGAAAACTACCGTCAACCGTGCGCGAAGTCAATCAGCGGGCGAGACTCGGCTAGCGCGCGGGGTTACCATCGGCGTAGACTCGGAGGCCCCCGAACCCTCGTGATCCCGGAGACCCGCGTGTGACTGCCAATACCCTGTGGACAGCCTGTCTGGATCGCCTGCAGGGTCGTGTGAGTGAGCAGCAGCTAAACACCTGGCTGCGACCCCTGCATGCCGAGGAGGAAGCTGGGGCCCTGCGCCTGCTGGCACCCAACCAGTTTGTCTTCGAGCATGTCCGCGACCATCTCCTGAGCTCCATCGAAGAGGCCGTCAGCGAACTGCGCCCCGGCTCCGAAGAAACGGATGGCCAACGCGTTCGCCTGGGGATCGGGGGCACGGAGTGGACCTCCGCGGAGCCGGAGGGTGTGGCACCCGCTCGTGCTCCCGCCAGCGCGACACCTCGGCGAGCGGCGGTCCCCAAGGGGCCGGTCAGTAACCTGAACCCGGCCTTCACCTTCGACACCTTCGTCGAGGGTAAATCGAATCAACTGGCGCGTGCTGCCAGTCTGCAGGTCGCCGAGAACCCGGGCGTGGCCTACAACCCGCTGTTTATCTATGGCGGCGTGGGCCTGGGCAAAACCCATCTGATGCACGCAATCGGCAACAGCATCCTGAGCCGACTGCCGGAAGGCCGGATCATCTACCTGCACTCCGAGCGCTTCGTCGCCGACATGATCAAGGCGCTGCAGCACAACGCGATCGACGACTTCAAGCAGCACTATCGTACGGCCGATGCCCTCCTGATCGACGACATCCAGTTCTTTGCCAACAAGGAACGCTCGCAGGAAGAATTTTTCCACACATTCAATGCGTTACTTGAAGGCCAGCAGCAGATCATCCTGACCTCGGATCGCTATCCGAAGGAGGTCGAGGGGCTTGAGGAGCGGCTGAAGTCGCGGTTCGGCTGGGGCCTGACCATCGCCATCGAACCTCCGGAACTGGAGACGCGCGTGGCGATCCTGCAACGCAAGGCGGAACAGGCCGGTATCGAGCTGCCGACCGAAGTCGCCTTTTTCATGGGCAAGCGCATCCGGTCCAACATCCGGGAGCTGGAGGGGTCACTTCGCCGAGTCATCGCGAACGCGCATTTCACCGGCAAGCCGATCACCCTGGACTTTGCCAAAGAGGCGCTGCGCGATCTGCTCGCCGTTCAGAACAAGCTGATCACGCTGGAAAACATCCAGAAGACCGTGGCCGACTATTACCGCATCAAGGTCGCCGATCTGCTCTCCACGCGACGCAGTCGCTCGGTGGCGCGACCGCGCCAGATGGCGATGGCACTCGCGAAGGAACTGACGCAGCACAGCCTGCCGGAGATCGGGCAGGCCTTCGGCGGGCGCGACCATACAACGGTCATCCATGCCTGTCGCAAGATTGTCGAGCTGCGCGAGGCGGATGCGAGCCTGGATGAAGACTATGCGAACCTGCTGCGGACGCTGAGCAGCTAAGGCTGCCCGACACCCCGGGAGGTCGACGGAGCAAGCTGTGGATAAGATGGGGGGAAGTCGTGCGTACTGAGCGCGATTTTTTGGCGCCTGATTTCATCCACAGGATAGACACAGGCGATACAGAGGTTTGAAAGCCTATTTCGGGCTAAAAAACGGTTACTAATCAATCTGTTAAAGGTTTTCCGCACAGGGAGACGCGGACCTTATTATCATCAGTTTTAAATTACTTAAACCCAATTACAGGACACCGCCATGGAACTCTCTTTCCAGCGCGAAGCGATGACTGACGCCCTGCAACGGATTGTCGGGGCGGCCGAGAAACGTTTGACGATGCCGATCCTCGGCAACGTGCGCTTGCGGCCAGACGAACGGGGCGGCATTCGCATGGATACCACCGACCTGGAACTTGCCTGGCAAGGCGAGGCGGCGGGAACCATTCCGGGCGAGTGCGACGTGACGGTATCGGTACGCAAGCTGCTGGATGTAGTGAAGGCGGCACCGGAAGACAGCGAGATCCGGGCAACAGTTGACGGGGAACGGATGTCCGTGGGGTTCGCCGGGTCGCGCTTCAGCCTGGCCACGTTGCCGGGGGCGGATTTCCCCGATTGGGAGAGCAAGAGCTCGGAGTGGACCCTGGATATCCCGCAGAACCGCCTGCGCCGGTTGCTCGAGGCGACGATGTTCTCGATGGCGCAGCAGGATGTCCGCTATTACCTTCAGGGCCTGTTGCTGGTGGCCAGCGGTCACAGCCTCAGGGCGGTCGCAACCGACGGGCACCGGCTGGCACTGGCCGAGGCCGAACTCGACCAGGCGATTGATGGACGGATCGAGAAGATCGTGCCGCGCAAGACCATCGCAGAGCTGCGCCGGAACCTGTCGGATGACGATGTACCGGTGCGCGTCGGGTTCAGTGAAGATCAGGTGCTGTTCGATCTGGGGAATGCGGTGTTGCGGAGCAAGGTGATCGAGGGGCGGTTCCCCGATTACGAGCGCGTAATTCCGGCGGATCTGCCGGCAACGCTCACGGTAGAGCGTGAGCGACTCAAGCAGGCTTTGGCACGCGTGTCCATCGTCGCGTCGGACAAGTATCGTGGCGTGCGGATGACGCTTGGTGATCAGGGTTGTCAGGTGATGACTCACAACGCCGATCGTGAAGAGGCCCAGGAGTCGGTCGAGGCCGAGTATCAGGGGCCGCCGATGGAAATCGGATTCAACCTCGGTTACCTGGTCGATGTGCTTAATGCGATCGAAACCGATCAGGTTCGAATCGGGCTGCGGGACGGAAACTCCTCGATCCTGGTGCAGGCCGAGCCGCCCGGTGGGGCTCGTTACGTCGTGATGCCGATGCGCCTGTAGTCGCGACCGGGCGGACAGGCACTGTGCTGGAAGCCCTGTGGTGGCGAGGGGTGCGCAATCTCTCGGAGCAGACGTTCGAGCCGGGCAAGGGGATCAATCGGCTTGTGGGGCCAAACGGCGCAGGCAAGACCTCGGTGCTGGAGGCGTGCCATGTGCTTGCCGCAGGACGATCGTTCAGGACACCCCAGCTTCGCCGAGTCGTTCGATCGGGTGAGAAAGGTCTTTGGATCGGGGGACGGGTGCGCGACCTCCATGGCGGCGAACATCGCCTGGGCGTGAGCTGGGAAGGCACTCGGCGCTCGCGACTTGACGGGCGCTGGATGGAAGGGCATGCCAGTGTCGCGGAATGGCTGCCGGTGCGGGTACTGCATGCGGGTTCCTTTGACCTGCTCACGGGGTCACCAGAGGAACGGCGGCGTTTGCTCGATTGGGGTTGTTTTCATTCGGTGCGAGGGTATCGATGGCACTGGCAACAATGGAGGCGGGCCCACGAACAACGTAACGCCGCGTTGCGCAAGGGTGATCGTCGGGCGGCCCGTGAGTTTGAACGACCACTGGTCGACGCCGGTGAGAACATCACGCAGGCCCGGCAGGCCTATATCGATCGCTGGGAAATCAATACTTCGGAGGCAGCCCGCGTCTTCGGGTTTTCGCAGCGCCTGGGGGACTTCCAGGTGCACCTTCGTGTGGGCTGGGACCGGGATCGTTCGCTTTCGGAAGCGATCGCACGCAGTCGGGATTCGGACGAAGAACGCGGTTTCGGACAGGTCGGGCCGCAGCGCGCTGACATCGATCTCCGCTTTGACGGCCGGGTCGCGGCGGAGGCGTCGCGGGGTGAACAAAAACGACTGATCACGGCGTTGACCGGAGGGCAGGCCAGAATGCTGGAACGCGAGGCGGGCAGGGCGCCGGTGGTGCTACTGGATGATGTGGTCTCGGAGCTCGATGTCGCTGCGGTGGAGGGGCTGATGAGCGGCCTTCTGGAGTTCGGATGGCAGGTGCTGGTCACCACTGTCGAGCCACATATTCCGGGGTTGGAAGGTGGGCGAACCACGCGATTGTTTCACGTGGAACATGGTGTAGTGACCCCGGACTGAGCCACGCCCCAGCCCTCGGCTTTACGTTATACTGCAGTGTCTGCTACCCGCCGGATGCCGTAATCCATGTCCGAATCTGAACCGCTTGATCCCGAAACCTACGATTCTTCCCAGATCCGTGTCCTCAAGGGCCTGGACGCCGTGCGCAAGCGCCCTGGCATGTACATCGGGGATACCGATGACGGGACCGGCCTCCACCACATGGTGTTCGAGGTCGTCGATAACTCGATTGACGAGGCCCTTGCCGGCCACTGCGACACCATCGAGGTTACGATCCACGAAGACAACGCGGTCTCCGTCTCGGATAACGGGCGCGGTATCCCGGTGGATATCCACGAAGAAGAAGGCAAGTCCGCTGCGGAGGTGATCCTGACGGTCCTTCACGCCGGCGGTAAGTTCGATAACAACTCCTACAAGGTATCCGGCGGGCTCCACGGCGTTGGGGTGTCGGTCGTGAATGCCCTGTCCGAAGAGCTTCGACTGGAGATCCATCGAGCCGGCGAACGCCACGAGCAGGTCTATCATCTCGGTGTGCCCGACGCCCCTCTGGCGGTCGCAGGGCCCACCGATCGAACTGGCACCAGGATCTGGTTCCGACCCAGTGACGAGATCTTCACGGACATCGAATTTCACTACGAGATCCTCGCGAAGCGCCTGCGTGAACTCTCGTTCCTGAACTCCGGGGTCCGGATCACCCTGCGCGATCAGCGGGACAATCGCGAAGAGACCTTCCTGTTCGAAGGCGGGATTCGCGCGTTTGTCGAGCACCTGAACCAGAAGAAGACGGCGCTGCATCCCACTGTGATCTACGCGAACCAGACCCGCGAGGATGATTACGTCGTCGAGGTTGCGCTGCAGTGGAATGACTCCTATCAGGAGAACATCTTCTGCTACACCAACAACATCCCGCAGCGCGATGGCGGCACCCACATGGCCGGCTTCCGCGCGGCGCTCACCCGCACGGTCAATCAGTACCTGGAGAAAGAGGGGCTGATCAAGAAGGCCAAGGTCGCCACCGCCGGCGACGACATGCGTGAAGGCCTGACGGCCGTGCTCTCGGTCAAGGTCCCGGACCCGAAGTTCTCGTCCCAGACCAAGGACAAGTTGGTCTCCTCCGAGGTCAAGCCGATCGTCGAGAGTGTCTTGTCCGATGCGCTGACCAACTTCCTGCTGGAGAATCCGCCCGAGGCCAAGGCGATCACAGACAAGGTCCTCGAAGCGGCGCGAGCCCGCGAGGCCGCGCGCAAGGCGCGCGAGGTGACGCGCCGCAAGGGTGCGCTGGATATCGCCGGCTTGCCGGGCAAACTGGCCGATTGCCAGGAAAAGGACCCGGCCCATTCAGAGCTTTATCTGGTGGAGGGCGACTCCGCGGGTGGCTCTGCCAAACAGGGACGGGACCGCCATTTCCAGGCGATCCTGCCGTTGAAGGGAAAGATCCTTAACGTCGAGCGTGCCCGTTTTGATCGCATGCTCGGCTCCGCCGAGGTCGGTACCCTGATTACTGCGCTGGGTTGCGGGATCGGGAAAGACGAATACGATCCGGACAAGCTGCGCTACCACCGCATCATCATCATGACTGACGCGGATGTGGACGGATCACACATCCGCACCCTGCTGCTGACCTTCTTCTTCCGTCAGATGCCCGAACTGATCGAGCGTGGCCATGTCTACATCGCCCAGCCGCCGCTGTACAAGATCAAGCGTGGCAAGCGCGAGCAGTATGTCCGTGACGAGGCCGAGATGGGCGAAATCGTGGTCTCGCTTGCCCTGGACGGCGCCGCGCTGCATCCGGGTCCCGACGCCCCGCCCGTCACGGGCGAGGCCTTCGAGGAGCTGGTGAAGGGCTACCAGAAGGCCGCCCGTGCGGTTGAGCGACTGGGCCGTCTGTACGACTCGCGCATCCTCTGGGCCATGCTCGAGGCCGATGCGATTCCCGAGCCACGCAGTGTTACCAACCCTGACGTTCAGGCCTGGTTCTCGCGCATCCTGGAATCCATCTCCAGTGATCGCGCCGGTGCCACCCGCTACAGCCTGGGTCCGGTCACCAATGTCGACGGGCATGCCCAGCTGAGCCTGGATCGTCTTGAGCATGGTGCGGCGCTCTCGCAATACATCACCGACGATACGTTGGCCTCGCGCGATTTCCAGACCATCCTGGACCTCTCGGCCCGTCTCAATGCCCTGCTGGAGTCTGGTGCCTACATCAAGCGTGGCGAACGCGTCCATCGCATCCAGGGCTTTTCCGAGGCGATGGAATGGCTGCTCCAGGAGGGCCGCCGGGGTCTGGCCACCCAGCGCTACAAGGGCCTGGGCGAGATGAATCCGGATCAGCTCTGGGAAACGACGATGAACCCCGAAACCCGTCGCCTGCTGCAGGTACGGGTAGAGGATGCGATCCGGGCGGATGAGATCTTCACTACCCTGATGGGGGATCAGGTCGAACCGCGCCGAGACTTCATCGAGACCCGAGCTTTGAGCGCGGAGAACGTAGACGTCTGATCCCGGATGGCGATATTCGTTATCGTCACGATCGTTGGCCTCGTGGGTCTGACTCTGGCCATTGCCCGCTTGTACTCCCATCTGGCCGTTCAGGAACGCCAGGTGGTGGGTGCCTGGGATCAACTGGAGCGTTTGCTGGTGCAGCGCAACGGCCATCTGCAGAAGGTTTGCGTGGATGCCGGCAGCGGACCCTCGGCCGTCGAGCATTTGCATCGCTCGTTGCAGCGTCAGGAGACCGCTCGTCGCCGGGGCGACCTGAGCACCGTCGCCGAAGCGGAGCGCGAGATCCGCGCACTGTGGGATTCGATTTACCCACAAGATATTGATATTAAAAAAGAAAATGTAGAAGAGACGGCCCGTCGGGTGGTGGCTCTGGATCAGGCCATTCGCGACACCCTGATTCGCTACAACGCCGCCCTGCAGATATATCGGCACACCTGCCGTTCTCCCTTCTACGCACCGCTCGCCTGGCTGGGCGGAATGGGGCGTTACACCCCCTTGCAACCCCCATCCTCGGATCCCGACAAGCCTGCCTAGCCTTGGGGTCTCCGGAGACTCGCCACGGTGGAACGCCCTCCCGGCCCCGCGGTCCGAATGGCATAATTCCCGTCCTAGTCGAATCAGGAGTCCCCGTGACCAACCCCCTGCTGCAAACGGATCGCCTGCCCGCGTTTCGATCCATCGCCCCGGAACATGTCCTCCCTGCCATCGATACCGTCCTTCAGGAGAATCGCGACGGAATCGAGGCGCTTGTTGGAAAGGCCGGCGACCAGCCCACCTGGGATGGCCTGGTGGCACCCCTGCAGCACCTGGATGCCCGTCTTTCCCAGGTGTGGGCACCTGTCGGGCATTTGAATGCGGTTATGAACAGCAGCGAACTGCGTCAGGCTTACAATGCCTGTCTGCCCAAGCTGTCCGAGTTCGGTAGCTGGGTTTCCCAGCATCAGGGGCTGTACGCCGCCTTTCGCCGTCTGGCCGATGGCCCGGAATACGCCCGGCTCGCGCCCGAGCGGCGCAAGGTCATCGATGACGCTCTGCGGGACTTTCACCTTAGTGGTGTGGACCTCCCTGAGGATGCGCGCGCCCGCTTGCGGGAGATCGACGCGCGCCTGTCTGCACTCACGGCGCGATTCGAGGAGAACGTCCTTGATGCGACCCAGTCATGGACCTGGCAGACCGACGATCCGGACGCACTCGCCGGCATACCCGCCGCAGAACAGGCCATGCTGGCCCAGAATGCCCGTGCCCAGGAGCAAACCGGGTATCTCGTGACCCTGGATTTTCCGAGCTATTTCGCGGTGATGAGCCATGCCGACGACCGCGAGCTGCGCCGCCGCGTGTACGAGGCCTTCGCGACTCGGGCATCCGACCAGGGTCCCGACGCCGGTCGTTTCGACAACAGCGAGGTGATGGTCGAAATCCTCCAGCTGCGGGAAGAGAAAGCCCGCCTTACAGGGTTTGCGCACTACGCGGAGCGCTCACTGGCGACCAAGATGGCCGAGAGCGCCGCCCAGGTCGATACCTTTCTGCAGGACCTCGCCCAGCGCGCACGTCCCCGGGCCGAGCAGGATCTAGACGAGCTTCGCACCTTCGCCCGCGACGAGCTCGGTCTCGACTCACTGGAAGCCTGGGACATGGCCTATGCTGCCGAGAAGATGCGTGAGCGGCGTCTGGGGCTGAGCCAGGAAATGCTGAAGCCCTATTTTCCCGCCAGCCAGGCGGTGGAGGGCCTGTTTCGTCTGGTCGAGCGCCTGTTTGGTGTCCGTTTCGAGGCCGACCCGAATGTCGAATGCTGGCATGACGACGTTCGTTATTACCGTGTTTTTGATGCGAACGGCATCGAACGTGCTGGATTCTACTTTGATCTATACGCCCGCAAGAACAAGCGTGGCGGTGCCTGGATGGATGTCTGCCGACAACGCTTTGTCTCGGACGCGGCCCAGCAGGTCCCGGTCGCGTTCATGACCTGCAACTCGACGCCGCCTGTGGATGGCAAGCCTGCACTGTTTACCCACGACGAGGTGATCACCCTGTTCCACGAGTTCGGTCACGGCCTTCACCACATGCTCACACGGGTGAACGAGCCGGAGATCGCCGGGATCAGCGGGGTCGAGTGGGATGCCGTCGAACTCCCGAGCCAGTTCATGGAGAACTGGTGTTGGGAGCGCGAGGCCCTGGACCTGTTCGCCCGACATTACGAGACTGGCGACCCCATGCCGGACGACCTCTACCAGCGCCTGGTCGATACTCGCCACTTCCATGCCGCGCTGCAGCTCCTGCGCCAGGTGGAGTTCTCCCTGTTCGATATGCGTCTGCATGCAGGCCCGGCACCGGACAGGGCTGAGGCCATCCTCGATCTCCTGGAAGCGGTCCGCGACGAGGTTGCCGTGGTCCGGCCGCCGGCATTCAACCGCTTCCCGCATGGCTTCGCCCATATCTTTGCCGGTGGTTACGCGGCGGGCTACTACAGCTACAAGTGGGCGGAGGTCCTGTCCGCCGATGCCTTTGCGCGGTTCGAGGAAGAGGGCCTGTTCTCGCCCGAGGTCGGTGCCGCCTACCTGCGCGAGATCCTGGAGGTAGGCGCCTCGCGGCCCGCCGCCGATTCCTTCCGGGCCTTCCGCGGCCGCGATCCCCAGATCGACGCCCTGCTGCGCCACAGTGGTCTGGAGGACGCCGCGTGAAAATCGCCAGCTGGAACGTCAACTCCCTGAAGGTCCGCCTGCCCCAGGTCCTCGACTGGCTGGGCAGCTCGCGCACGGACATCCTCGCCTTGCAGGAAACCAAACTGACCGACGAGAATTTCCCGGTCAGTGCGATCCAGGATGCCGGTTATGAAGTCGTCTACTCCGGACAAAAGACCTACAACGGTGTGGCCATCCTCTCGCGTACACAGGCAACGGATGTCATCACCGACCCGCCGGGGCTGGAGGATGCCCAGCGCCGTATTCTGGCGGCCACGGTCGGCGATATCCGTATCGTCAACCTCTATGTTGTGAATGGCGAAAACGTCGGGACCGAAAAGTACGCCTACAAGCTCGACTGGCTGGCGCGCATGCGTACCTGGCTGGCCGCCGAGATCGCGGCGCACCCGAATCTCGTGGTGCTGGGCGATTTCAACATCGCCCCGGAGGACCGCGACGTGCACGAACCCGAGGCCTGGCACGAGCGCATCCTCTGTTCGACCCCGGAACGGGAGGCCCTGGCGGCCCTCACGGAACTTGGCCTCGCGGACACCTTCCGTGCGTTCGAACAGCCGGAGGATGAATTCTCCTGGTTCGACTACCGGGCGGCGTCGTTCCGGCGCAATCGCGGCCTTCGGATCGACCTGGTGCTCGCCAGCCCCGCCCTGCAGAAACGCCTGACCGCCGCGGGCATCGACCGCGAGCCCCGCGGCTGGGAACGGCCCTCCGACCACGCCCCCGTCTGGGCCGAATTCAGCGACTAGGCGCGGCCGACGGCCGCGCCCTGGGAGACACCCGTGAAATACAGGGACCTGCGTGACTTCATCGACGGGCTCGAGGCCCGCGGCGAGCTCAAGCGCATCACCACCGAGATCGACCCGAACCTGGAGATGACCGAGATCGCCGATCGCGTCCTGCGCGCCGGCGGACCCGCATTGCTGTTCGAGAACCCCAAGGGTTCCGATATCCCGGTACTGGCCAACCTGTTCGGCACGCCGGAGCGCGTGGCCATGGGAATGGGCGAGGACTCGGTGGAGGCCCTGCGCGAGGTCGGCCGGCTGCTGGCCTTTCTCAAGCAGCCGGACCCGCCCAAGGGCCTGAAGGCGGCCTGGGAGCAGCTGCCCGTGTTTCGCAAGGTGCTCGACATGGCGCCCAAGAAGACGCGCGGGGCCGCCTGCCAGCGCCATGTGATCGAAGGCGACGACGTGGACCTGTCCACCCTGCCGGTGCAGACCTGCTGGCCGGGGGATGCCGGGCCGCTGATCACCTGGGGCCTGGTCGTCACCCGCGGGCCGGAAAAGTCGCGGCAGAACCTCGGCATCTACCGTCAGCAGGTGATCGGCCGCAACCGCGTGATCATGCGCTGGCTGTCGCATCGCGGGGGCGCGCTCGACTACCGGGAGTGGTGTCAGGCGCACCCGGGAGAGCCGTTCCCCATTGCGGTGGCTCTGGGGGCCGACCCCGCGACCATCCTCGGTGCGGTCACACCGGTGCCGGATACACTGTCGGAATACGCCTTTGCCGGGCTGCTACGGGGCAGCCGCACCGAAGTCACCCGCTGCATCGGCTCCGATCTCGAGGTCCCGGCATCGGCCGAGTTCGTACTGGAGGGCCACATCCATCCCGGCGAAACCGCGCCGGAGGGTCCGTTCGGGGATCACACGGGCTACTACAACGAGGTCGACGAATTCCCGGTGTTCACCATCGATCGCATCACCCACCGCGACCAGCCGATCTATCACTCCACCTACACCGGGCGCCCGCCCGACGAACCGGCGGTCCTGGGGGTCGCCCTGAACGAGGTCTTCATCCCGATCCTGCAGAAGCAGTTTCCGGAGATCGTGGACTTCTATCTGCCACCGGAGGGCTGCTCCTACCGCATGGCGGTGGTCTCCATGCGCAAGCAGTATCCCGGCCACGCGAAGCGCGTGATGATGGGCGTTTGGTCGTTCCTGCGCCAGTTCATGTATACAAAATTCGTGATCGTCGTCGATGATGACGTGAACACGCGCGACTGGAACGATGTGATCTGGGCGATTACCACGCGCATGGACCCCGCGCGTGACACGACGCTGGTGGAGAACACCCCGATCGACTATCTGGATTTCGCCTCGCCGGTCTCCGGGCTGGGCTCCAAGATGGGCATGGACGCGACCTCCAAGTGGCCGGGTGAGACCGAGCGCGAGTGGGGCCGACCGATCACGATGGATTCGGCCGTACGCGAGCGGGTGGATGCCCTGTGGGACGAGCTGGGGCTGTAGTCGTCGCCACAGCCCCGCCCGGCAGTCCCCTAGTTGCCCAGGTGTGCACCATCCTCGGGTAGCCGCACCCAGGCCGCGATGTCGGCGCCCATGGCCCGAACCGTGCGCCCCATCACCGCGCAGCTGCCCTTGAACCCGCCGAATGCCCCGCCACCGGAGACCCGACGCGAGGTGAACTCGGCCACCGCCTCGCCGTTCTCGTACAGCGTGCCCTCGGCCTCCGCCAGGGACCGGTGTCCGGACCAGGCGCTTCCGTCATTGCGGGCCTGGGTGATCTCCACCACCAGTACCTTCCCAGCGTCACCGGGGCTCACGTCCGCGCCGGTTTCGACCCGAACATCATGGCGCGCGCCGAACTCCTGCACGAAACCGGGGAAGCGCTCCTCCAGTTCGCATTCGCGGCGAATGGCCTCGGACACCGTTGCATCGTCGCTATAGGCGAAGCGCTCGGGCACCGCGACGATCACCTCCGGATTGGTGACCTCGGCGGCGGCCTCGGCCCCCGCATCCGTTTCACGGGTTTCGTTGGCCGCGCAGCCGCCCAGCAGCATCAGCCCGGCAGCGGCCAGTGCGGCCGTCCATTTTTCTCCCTGCATTCCTTTCTCCCTGCCTGTGATTGGCGCTTCCGAGTCTGCCCCATCCCGTCCGCGGAATGCACCCCCCGGGACCGCCACATGCCGCTTCCGGGGTTGCTTGCGTTTGCCCGGACCGTGGCGACAATAAGCCCCCTTGTTGGATCAGCAGCGGGAGCAGCGCATGGCCTTTGACGTGATCATCCAGCCCAGCGGGCAGCAGCTCGAGGTCGAGGACGACGAGACCGTCCTCGAGGCCGCGCTGCGCCAGGGGTTTGCGTTTCCCTACGGCTGTCGCAACGGCGCCTGTGGATCCTGCAAGGGCCGCGTCCTCGCGGGCGAAGTCGACCACGGGCCGCAGAAGCCGCCGGGTATTACCGAGGCGGAACTGGCCGATGGCTGGGCACTGTTCTGCCAGGCGGTGCCGGTGGATGATCTGGAGATCGAGGTCCGCGAGATCGGCGCGGCCAAGGACATCGTCGTGAAGACGCTGCCCTGTCGCGTCGCGCAGCTGAACCGTCTGGCCGACGATGTGATGGAGCTGCGCCTGCAGCTCCCCGCAACCGAGCGCATGCAGTTCCTCGCCGGGCAGTACCTGGATGTCCTGCTCAAGGGCGGCGGGCGCCGCAGCTACTCGCTGGCCAATGCCCCGCATGACGACGAGCAGCTGGTCCTGCATGTGCGCCACCTGGAGGGTGGGCGCTTCTCGAAGATGGTGTTCGAGGAGATGCAGCCCAAGGCGCTGTTGCGTATCGAGGGGCCGCTCGGCACGTTCTTTGTCGACGAGGAATCCGAGCGTCCGCGCCTGTTCGTCGGCGGCGGCACGGGCTTCGGCCCGCTCAAGGGGATGCTGGATCATCTGGCGGTCGAGGGCTTCGACCGCCCGCACCACCTGTTCTGGGGCGCGCGCAGTGCAGAGGGGATTTACGCCCCCGATTGGCTCGCCCGCATGAGCACCGAACACGGCGAGCATTTTCGCTTTACGCCGGTGCTCTCCGATGTACCGGCGGACACGGCGGGCGGGTTCCCGGCGGTCGCGGGCTGGCCCCACGACGCGGTACTGGCCGAATACCCGGACCTGTCCGGATTCGATGTCTACATGGCCGGCCCGCCGGCGATGATCGAGGCGGCGACCAACGCCTTTCTCGCCGCGGGACTACCGACCGAGCAGCTTTACTACGACAGCTTCGAGCCGGCCGCGCCCCACGAGGCCGCTAACTAGTCGCGAGTTGTGCGGCCAGGCGATGTACCGCCTGCTGCATCGCGGCATCGGTCGGGTCGTCGGCGACCTCCACGGCGGCCTTGAACCCCAGCTCCTGCGCGATCTCGCCGATGCGTTCGGAACCGACCACCAGCGGCGTCTTGCGCAGCCACATGCGCCCGAGCTTGCCGACCATCTCGTAGAGATTACGCAGGCCCTCGCCACTGGTGATGGTGATGATGTCGATCTGGTCGCGCGAGAACGCATACATCAGCGCGCCGGTATCGCCCTCCGGGCGCCCGCGCCGATAGGCCTCGGCAAAGGTGACCTCCGCGCCGCGCGATTTCAGCGTATCGCCGAGGTATTCGCGCCCGCCGTCGCCGCGAAAGATCACTACGCGCTGGCCGGTCACGTCCTGCATTGCCGGCTGTTCCAGCAACGCCTCGCTGTCGAAGCGCCGCGGCGGGGCGATGTCCACGTTCAGGCCAAAGCCCTTCAGCTCCTTCGCGGTGCGGTTACCGATGGCCGCGATCCGCGTCCCTTCGGGCCAGGCGCGGTCGGCCAGCGCCAGGTTCAGCACCCGCTGCACCGCGTTCGGGCTGATGAAAACCGCAATGTCGAACGAGTCCAGCTGATCCAGCACCGCGCGCAGATTGGTCGGGTCGCTGGGCGCCAGGATCTCCAGCACCGGAAAGCGGATCACCTCGGCGCCATCGTCGGCCAGCAGGGCGCAGAACTCCTCGGCTTGCGCCGCCGGCCGCGTGACCAGGATCCCGCAGCCGTTCAGGGGACCGTCGGCAGTGGGCTTCATGATATCCAGCTCGGCCATCTTCAGGATCCTTTCGTGGAGGCTGCGTTCTCGGCATGGGCGGCGGCCAGCAGCTCGCCGGCCCCCAGTTCCAGCAGTTGTTCGGCCAGCTGCACCCCAAGGGCCTCCGCGTCGCCGCGCGGCCCTTCCACCTGGCGTCGCAGGAGCTGGCTGCCATCGACGGCGCCGACCAGACCGTCCAGGTGCAGCCGGTCACCGTCCAGGGTCGCATGGGCGGCCAGCGGTACCTGGCAGCCACCCTCCAGGCGGCGATTGAACGCGCGTTCGGCGCGCACCCGGTCGGAGGTGTCGCAATCATTCAGGGGTGCGATCAGCGCCGCGACCTCCGGGTCGTTCTCGCGGCACTCGATGGCGATTGCCCCCTGGCCTACCGCTGGCAGACTGACTGCCGGTTCCAGCCGGGCGCGGATGCGCTCGTCGAACCCGAGGCGCTTCAGCCCGGCGGCCGCCAGCAGAATCGCGTCGTACTCGCCGGCATCCAGCTTGCCGAGTCGGGTATTCACGTTGCCGCGCAGATCGGTGATCTGCAGATCCGGCCGCCGCGCCCGCAGCTGGCACTGCCGGCGCAGGCTGGACGAGCCCACGCGCGCGCCCTGGGGCAGCTCGTCGACATGGGCATAGTTATTGGAGACGAACGCATCCAGCGGATCCTCCCGGTCGAGGATCACCGGCAGCACCAGGTCCGCCGGCAGCTCCATCGGCACGTCCTTGACCGAATGCACCGCGATGTCCGCACGATCTTCCAGCATCGCGATCTCCAGCTCCTTCACGAACAGCCCTTTGCCACCGATACGGGCCAGCGGGGAGTCGAGGACGCGGTCGCCCTGGGTCGTCATGCCGACCAGTTCCACCGGGAGATCCGGGTGCAGTTCCCGCAGGCGCGCGGCGACATGTTCCGCCTGCCACATGGCGAGCGGGCTTTTTCGTGTGGCGATACGCAGGGGTTTCATGGGGGGTCCGTGGTCCGGCGGCTGGAGAATAAAGCGCCGTAGTATAACGGTTTCGGCGCAGTGGCCCGAACCCTCCCGGATCCAGGGGCTGTCGCTTCTTGCTATGCCAGATTGCCGCGCAGGAAGGCCCTCACCTGTGGCAGTTGACGGCGGCTGACGGCCACCGGATCGACGTGGCCGTGAAACAGCAGGCGGTGATCGGCCGGGCCGCGTGTCTCCAGCCCCCGGATCGCCGTGCGCACCACCAGGCAGCCCCGGCGCACGCACAGGAGGGCTTCGCCGAACCGGGATTCCAGCTCGTGCAGTCGCGTATCCACAAAACCCTCGAGCTGCTCACCGCGCGCAATCACATAGCCGTCCTCGGCCGTGAAGTAGGCGATACGGTCGAGGGCTACGCGTTCCTCGCGCCGCCCGATGGTCAGACGAACCGCCCGTGGGGCGGGTACCGACGACCGGGCTTTGTGCCGGGCCGCGCGTTGCAGGGCCTGGGTCAGGCGCTCGCCACGCACAGGCTTGAGTACGTAGTCGCGCACGCCGGCCTCGAAGGCCTCAAGGCTGAACTGCTCATGTGCGGTGACCAGGATCACCATCAGGTCGGGCTGCCTGGAACCGATCTCGGCGGCCAGATCCATGCCCGACTCGCCGGGCATCTCGACATCCAGCAGCACCAGGTCGGGTGCTTCGCGGGTGATGGCGTCGCGGGCGCCGATCGCTTCGCCCGCCTCGCCGATTACCCGGTGGCCCGCGTCGCTGACCATCCCGGCCAGGCGCTGGCGCGCGATCGGTTCGTCGTCCACGATCAGGACGCGCAAGGCTTCACTCGGCATGTTGATTCCCCCGTTCCAGTGGCAGGCGAATGCGGACCTCGAACTCGCCCGCTCGCGCCTCAGTCTCGAAGCGACACCGATCGCCAAACGCATGGCGCAGGCGCAGGCGCACGGCCTCGCTGGCGGTGCCGGTCCCCTCGCTGTGCGCCTCCGGATCGACGCTGTTGGTCAGCGACAGCATCACTGTGCCGGAGTCGAGCCGACAACGAACGCGCACAAAGCCGGGACCCCGGGCCGGTCCGATCCCGTGCTGGATCGCGTTTTCCGCCAGCGGTTGCAGGATCAGGGTGGGCACACTGACGTCCAGACCGGCCTGATCCGGGCAATCCCAATCCACCTCGAGCCGCTCGCCAAAGCGCGTCCGCTCGATATTCAGGAAGGCCCGCACGAGCTCCAGCTCCGCGCGCAGGGACTGGCGATCCGCGGTCGCGAAGGTGGCGCGAAAGAGATCGGCCAGATCCAGCGTGATCTGCTCCGCGCGCGCGGGTTCGCTGCGGCACAGCCCGGCAATGGTGTTCATGCTGTTGTAGAGAAAGTGCGGCCGCAGCCGCGCGCGCATCGCCTGCTCGCGGGCGCGGGAGACGGCCCGGGTCTCGCGCTGCCAGGCCGCCTGCAGGTAGAGGTAATGCATCGCCACCAGGCTCAGGATCGTGGCCACCGCGATCGCCGGCCAGCGCCAGGCCGGATCGGCCAGCTGCAGGCCCTCGGCCCCCAGAAAGACCGCCGCCGTGTTGGCGATCGGCACCAGCGGGGGCAGGATGATCTGCCCCCACAAAGGCAGGCGCACCAGCAGCCGCTTGCCGGCACACAGGATCAGCAGGCTGGTCAGCGCGACCCAGAAGATGAACAGCGCATGCAGGGCCAGCCCCGGCACCCAGTCCTGCCCGCCCCCGCGCAGCAGGGTCACCGCCAGGGCCAGCAGTACCGCGACCATCAGCACGCGCAACAGCGTCTCGGCGCTGCAGAAATCCGGCAGCGGCGATTGCTTCGCCAGTTCGGTGGTCTCGTCGTCCGGCTTGTGTGCCCTCACGACCCGTCTCCCCTCCGGGTGCCGTCCATCCTTGTATTTGGTCGGGGGACACTGTGCCGCGTCTCCCTTATACTTCCGTGTCTTTCCAACCCGTTTCAGGGTGCACCATGACGCAGGATTCCGCACGCGACAAGCCGCAGGCCCCCGCCCCCGAGGGCGAGGCCAAGCTCTGGGGTGGCCGTTTCTCCGAACCCACCGATGCCTTTGTCGAACGCTTTACCGCCTCGGTCGAGTTCGACCAGCGCCTCTATCGCGAGGATATCCAGGGCTCGCAGGCGCATGCGCGCATGCTGGCGAAGGTCGGCGTGCTGACTGACGCCGAGGCCGAACAGATCCTGCAGGGGCTGGATGCTATCCGCGACGAGATCGCCGCCGGCGAGTTCGACTGGCAGATCGGCCGCGAAGATGTGCACATGAACATCGAGGCGCGGCTGATCGAGCGCATCGGTGATGTCGGCAAGAAGCTGCACACCGGCCGTTCGCGCAACGACCAGGTGGCGACCGACATCCGCCTGTGGCTGCGCGCCGCCATCGACGACATCCTGGGCCTGATCCGGGGCTACCAGCGCGGGCTGGTGGATCTGGCCGAGCGCGAGGCCGCGACAGTGATGCCCGGCTTCACCCATTTGCAGACCGCTCAGCCGGTGACCTTCGGGCACCACATGCTGGCCTGGTACGAGATGCTGGAGCGCGATGCCCAGCGCCTGGTCGACTGCCGCGCGCGGGTCAACGTCCTTCCGCTGGGCGCGGCCGCGCTGGCCGGCACACCGTATCCGCTGGACCGCGAGTACACCGCCGTGCTGCTGGGCTTTGACGGGGTGACGCGCAACTCGCTGGACGCGGTCTCGGATCGCGACTTCGCGATCGAATTCACCGCCGCCGCGGCGACGCTGATGATGCACCTGTCGCGCCAGGCCGAGGAGCTGATCCTCTGGACCAGCGCGCAGTTTGCGTTCATCGACCTGCCGGATCGCTACTGCACCGGTTCGTCGATCATGCCGCAGAAGAAGAACCCGGACGTGCCCGAACTGGTGCGCGGCAAGACCGGCCGGGTCTATGGCCATCTGATGTCCCTGCTGACTCTGATGAAGGGCCAGCCGCTGGCCTACAACAAGGACAATCAGGAGGACAAAGAACCGCTGTTTGACACCGTGGATACCCTGCTCGGCTCGCTGCGCGCGTTCGCCGACATGGTGCCCAACCTGGAGGTGCGCGCGGAGAACACCCTGGCGGCCACGCGCAAGGGCTTTGCCACGGCAACGGATCTTGCCGACTACCTGGTCGGGCGGGGTGTGGCCTTCCGCGATGCCCACGAGGTCGTAGGTCGCGCAGTGCGGGTCGCCCAGGATCGCGGAGTCGATCTGGCGGAACTGCCGTTGGCTGACCTGCAGGCCATTAGTGATGCAGTGGGCGACGATGTCTATACCGTGCTGACCCCTGAGGGGTCAGCCGCCGCCCGCAACCTGACCGGTGGCACGGCCCCGGAGCAGGTCCGGCGCCAGGTCGCGGCCGCCCGTGAGCACCTTGCGGGCACGATGGGCTGAAACACGATCGAGGTGGTGCGAAGGCGCACCATCTGATTTACCAGGACCGTCAGTAGGCCAGCGTCGAGTCGATCACTTCCCACATCACGTTTCCGTGCACCACCTCGTAGCCGAGCAGCACCTGGCCATGGGCACCGTCGCCTTCGAAGTTCGCCAATACCCAGCGGTGGTTCAGCACATGGATGCCGTCGGGTCGGAACGCAAAGCCCTCGTCGCCCTCGGCCTCGTGCGGGATCAGCTCCGGATGCTCCATCAGATCTGCGCGCAGGCGCTCCTCGGCGCGCGCCATGCCGCGGCGCTGCAGGTCCTGGATATGCGCGTTCGTCAGGCCCAGCTCGACCGGACGCGGAATCTCGTGCCGGGTGTACTCCTGCAACTGCACCTGGGTCTGGTACAGCTCGCGCTGGGCCTCGGTCACATCCTGCTCCAGCCCGGTGGCACGGGCGATGTAGATGGCGAGGATGATGACGAAAAACAGCATGAAACCCAGCCAGGCGAGGCGTTCGCTGTTCTTCAGGCCACCCTGATTCTTGTTGTCCTGCTCCTCGGTCACGAGTCTCCTCCCGGAAATGGGGCACACCGCATGAAAGCCGTGCCCGCGTGACGGAACACCCGGGCTGTGTGGGCCCAAAGGTGCAAAATCGAATCGTCGCGCATCATAACGCCTGAAGCCGCGATCTGCCGAGGTATCGATGTCCCGCGCCGAAGCCCCAGCGCCCAGCACCCCCGAACTGCAATGGGTGAACCGCTTTGCGAGTCTGCCGGAGGCCTTTTATGACCGTCCGGCGCCGGCCCCGTTCCCGGATGCCACGTGCCTGGCGACCAGCCCCGCGATGTGCCAGCGCCTGGGGCTGGCCGCGACCGACCTGGCCCGCCAGCCCTGGCTGGGGGCCTGCACCGAAGGACACCCGATGGAGGGCCCCGACCCGCTCGCCAGTGTCTATGCCGGGCATCAGTTCGGCGCCTTTGTCCCGCAACTGGGGGACGGACGCGCGAAGCTGCTGGGCGAGGTCCGAACCGCCTCCGGTGAACACTGGGAACTGCAGGTGAAGGGGGCCGGGCGCACGCGCTACTCGCGCGGCGCCGACGGCCGCGCGGTGCTGCGCTCCTCGATACGCGAGTACCTGATCTCCGAGGCGATGGCCGCGCTGGGCGTGCCGACCACCCGCGCGGTGGCCCTGTACGGCTCCAGCCTGCAGGTCCTGCGCGAGCGCGTGGAACCGGGGGCGATCGTGCTGCGCGCAGCACCCAGCTTCCTGCGCTTCGGACACTTCGAGTACTTCCTCTACAGCGGATACAGCGAACGCCTGCGCGAACTGATCGACTATGCGCTGGCGCACGATTACCCCGAACTGGCGGACGCCGAAGACCCGGTGGCCGCGATGCTCGAACAGGTGATCGCGAACACCGCCGAGATGATCGCCGACTGGCAGGCCGTCGGGTTTTGTCACGGGGTGATGAATACCGACAACATGAGTCTGCTGGGCCTGACCATCGACTACGGCCCGTTCGCGTTCCTGGATGCCTACGACCCGGGCTACATCTGCAACCACACCGATCAGGGCGGCCGCTATGCCTTCGACCAGCAGCCGGCGATCGCGCAGTGGAACCTGATCCGTCTGGCCGAGACCCTGGTGATCCATTTCCAGGACGCCACCCGCGAAGCCGCGATCGAGCGGGCCAAGGCACTGCTGGTGGACTTCATGCCTCGGTTCGAGCAGGCCTGGCTGACGCGCATGCGCGGGAAGCTGGGGCTGGTGGAGGAATGCGAAGGGGATCTGGAACTGATCCACGACCTGCTGGCACGCATGGCCGCGGAGGGCGTCGACTACACCCGCTTCTTCCGCCAGTTGCCGGATCTGGAGCAGCCCGAGATCCGCGACCAGCTCGAGGCCGAGCTGGAGGACGCGGATGCCTGGCGCGCGTGGTGGTCGCGCTATCAGGCGCGCCTGGAGGCGGAGGCCCGCCCGTTCGAGGCACGCCGGGCGGCGATGAATGCGGTAAATCCGAAGTACATCCTGCGCAACCACCTGGCGCAGGCCGCGATCGAGCAGGCCGAGGCGGGCGATACCTCCGAGCTGCTGCGGCTGCAGGCCATTCTTGAGCGTCCGTTCGACGAGCAGCCCGAGTACGAGGCCTACGCGGACCTGCCGCCCGCCTGGGCCGCCGGCATCCAGCTGAGCTGCTCCTCCTGACGGTGCCCTGATCGGCCTTTGCGCTACGGCCCCTGGGAGGGCTTAGTTGACCGCGCCCTCGGGTGGCAGCTTCTCCTTCATCGAGTCGGACAGTGGCACATCGTGCACGACCAGCACCGGCAGGCGGGCGTTGCGCACCAGCCACTCGGTCGCGGAACCGGAGAGCATGTTGGCGATCTGACTGCGCCCGCGGGTCCCCATCACGATCATGTCCGCGCCCCACTCCTCGGCATGGCGGGAGATCTCCTCTGGCGCACTGCCCACGGCGATGGCGACCTCGTCATCTGCCTCCGCCCACTCCTGCAACTGCGACCGGATTTTTTCTTCCGCCGAATGGCGCATTTCCTTTGCATTCAGGGGCGACGATCCCGCACCACTGAACGCACCAGCGGAACTGGGCCCTGCCACGTCCGACGGCTTCATCACATAGAGCAGCCGCTTCTTCGCCCCCGGGCAGTGCTGGCGTGCAACGGCCAGGGCCGCGGCAGAGGCGGGCGAGAAGTCGACGGCGATGATGACGCGCTGCAGCATGAAGATCCCCAATTGAACGCATGGAAGAGCCCCGGCAAAGGCTTGAGCGGGGCGGCAAACTTCAGGACGGGCTTATGAAGTGCTAGACTTTGCCGCCTTTCCTGGCGGTTTCAGTCTGTACCGGCATTGAACCGCTTGCAACCGCGCCATCCACTGGTGGCAACCGGGCCCGGCTACTTCGCACAAGTCTCTGGTACCTGTTCGTTCACCCGTTGATCCCGACGCATGTCGGCTTCGGCGCGCATGGGTATTGGGGACCATATCGTGCAGCAGACCCTACAAGACTTCCTGTCCCGCCAGCGCAAGATCTGGTTGTTCAATGTGCGCGGAGACCTGATTGCCGGGATCGTGGTCGCGCTGGCCCTGATCCCGGAGGCGATCGCGTTTTCCATTATCGCCGGGGTGGACCCGAGCGTGGGCTTGTACGCGTCCTTCACCATGGCGGTGGTGATCGCCTTCGCCGGAGGGCGCCCCGGGATGATCTCGGCCGCGACCGGGGCCATGGCCCTGCTGATGGTGACACTCATCGCCGAGCACGGACTGCAGTACCTGCTGGCCGCGACCATCCTGACCGGGATCATCCAGATCCTGTTCGCCTGGGCCAAGCTCGCGCGCTACATGATGTTCATCCCGCGCACGGTGCTGGTCGGCTTCGTGAATGCGCTGGCGATCCTGATCTTCCTGTCCCAGGTGCCCTACCTGGTGGATGGCGACACCACCATGTGGGCGCTGGTCACGGCCGGCCTGATCATCCTCTATGGCCTGCCGATGATCCCGGGCTATCCGAAGCTGCTGCCGCCGCCGCTCGTCGCGATCGTGGTGCTCAGCGTCGTGGTCTATTTCATGGGGCTGCCGACGCTGGAGGTCGGCGACATGGGCGAGCTTCCGGACGGCCTGCCGGTGTTCCTGTTCCCCGACATCCCGCTGAACTGGGAGACGCTGCAGATCATCTTCCCGACCGCGTTCGCGCTGGCGATCGTCGGCCTGCTGGAGTCGCTGCTGACCGCCTCCATCCTCGACGATCTGACCGACACGCCCTCCGGCAAGAACCGCGAGGCCCAGGGCCAGGGCATCGCCAATGTCGTCACCGGCTTTTTCGGTGGCATGGCGGGCTGCGCGATGATTGGGCAGTCGGTGATCAACATCAAGTCCGGGGGGCTGGGGCGCCTGTCCACGCTGTCGGCGGGCATCTTCCTGCTGCTGTTCATCGTGTTCCTGGGGGATCTGGTCTCGATCATCCCGATGGCCGCGCTGGTCGCGGTGATGATCATGGTCTCCATCGCCACCTTCGACTGGGGCTCGCTGACCACCCTGCACAAGCTGCCGCGCACCGACGCCACCGTGCTGATCGTGACCGTTGGCACCACCGTGATCACCCACGACCTGTCGCTGGGCGTGTTCGCCGGCGTGCTGCTCTCGGCGATCTTCTTCGCGCGCAAGATGGTCAAGGCGGTCGAGGTCACCAGTGCGCTGTCGGAGGACGGCCGGACGCGCATCTACACCGTGCGCGGCCAGCTGTTCTTTGTCGCCGTGGACAAGTTCATCGACAGCTTCGACTACCGCGAGGGCATCCATCACATCGAGATCGACCTGACCCGCGCCTCGCTGTGGGACAGCTCGGCGGTGGCCGCCATTGACAAGGTCGTCGGCAAGTTCCGCCGCAACGGCATGGAGGTCGAGGTGAAGGCCCCGCGAGGTGAAAGTGGTGAACTGCACGACAAGCTCGCGCAGCACGACAAGGGCGCCGACCTGGGGCCGGGCGAGCACTGACCCCCGCGCGACTACTGACTCGCACAGCCATTGCGAGGCCCCGCAGGGGCCGCGGCACAAAAGCGCGAAGCGCGTTGAACGGCCGCAGGCCGGCCCGAAGGGGGAGCGCAGCGAGGCATCTCCCTACGGCAGCGCGGAGCCAGCTTCAGGAGGTTGCCACGTCGGCTTCGCCTCCTCGCAATGACGGTGCCCGTAACGACGCCGGGGGATGGGAGACGTTGGACCTCGCGCTGGGGCGTGGCAGGCTAGGCGGATGATGAATCTTCGCCGGCCGGCACCCCCGGCCGACCCCCGGGCCGAGCGCGAGCGGATTCGGCGTGCGCTGCTCTGGCCCATGCTGGGGGCCGCCGTCCTGATCGTGATCCACGCCCTGCACGACCTGCTGGGCGGGGACTGGTCGCGGCTGGGCATCCTGCCGCGCGACGCGGTCGGGGCGCTGGGCATCATCACCTCGCCGCTGATCCACGGCTCCTGGGGTCACCTGCTCGCCAATGTGCCAACCCTGTGGGTGCTCGGCATGCTTGCGCTGTACGGCTTCCCGCGCGCCACGCGCGTTGCGGTCCCGCTGATCTGGCTGATGGGGGGCCTGGGTGTCTGGCTGTTCGCCCGCGAGGGGCTGCACATTGGAGCCTCGGGTCTGACCCACGGGCTGATGTTCTTTGCCGTGGTCATCGGGATCCGCCGGCGCGATGCGCTGTCCATCGCGGTGGCCATCATCATCCTGTTCCTCTACGGCAGCATGCTCTGGGGTGTCTTCCCCAGCGGCCCCAAGGTCTCGTTCGAGGCGCACCTGTTCGGCGCGGTTGTGGGCGCGGTCTGCGGCTGGTTCCTCTATCGTCGAGACCCGTTCCCGATCTACCGCCGGCATGACTGGGAGGACGACGATCCCACCGACCCCGAGACCCTGCGCAAGATCGAACAGGGGCGGCTCGACGAGATCGAGCCGAGAGAACCGCCGGAGGAGCCCGGGCGGCGCGATTAGTCGGACACCCTTCCTTGGGGCGGTTCGCGCGGCGCCCAGTGCAGCGTGCGACGTAGCGGCTACGGTCCATCTTCACGGCACCGTCATTGCGAGGAGGCGAAGCCGACGTGGCAATCTCCGAACGCTGGCAATGCGGTGCTTCCTGAGGGAGATTGCTTCGTCGGCTTCGCCTCCTCGCAATGACGGCTCAGGGTCCGGCGTGGTGGCGCGCTAGCGCCCGAAGGTCATGCGCATGCCGGCCATCAGGGTCAGGCCCGGGGCTGGCTCGTAATAGCGGCGGTTGCCGTCGTTGATGCGGATGTTGTCGACGTTGTCCGCATCCAGCAGGTTGTTCGCCGCCACGAAGGCCTCGACATGGGCATTGCCATCCTGCCAGTGGCGGCCCGCGCGCAGGTTCAGCGTGGTCTGTCCGCCCACCCGTTCGTCGTTGGCGTCGTTCACGTAGCGCCCGCCTGTGTACAGCGCATCGACGGTGAAAAAGTAAGGCCCCTGGCGCCAGTCGGCCTCCACGAACAACTGCTCGCGCGGCAGCCCGGGCAGCCTATTACCATCGCGCCGCTCACCCTGCTGGTCCACGAAATCCCGATAGCGGAAGTCGTTCAGGCTGAGCGCGCTGGACAGCGTCCACTGCTCGGTCGCGGACCAGTCGACCGCCAGCTCGAAGCCGTTGCGCGCGGTCCGGCCGGCGTTGGTGTAGAAGGTGCGTCCGTCCACGTTCGGTTCTTCGAACGGGGCGATCTCGTCGCGCACGCGGGTCGCGTAGACCGAGGCATCCCAGGCCAGGCGACCGGTCTCGCGGCGGATTCCGACCTCGATGCTGCGTGCCCGCTGGGGGTCGAGGCCGTCGTTGAAGCCGCCCCCGCCCTCGGGATTCGCGAACTCGGTGAAGGTCGGGGTCTCGAAGTTGGTGGCCACGTTCACGTAGGCCCGGTAGTCCGGCTGGAAGTGCCAGATCAGCCCCGCCATCGCGCTGGTCTCGCGGAAGGTCCGCGCATCCGAGCGATCCGGTTCGCCGACCCGGTCAGAGAAGTGGTCGTCGATGGACATGCGGATGCGGTCGTGGCGCGCGCCGAGCACCATGTTCCAGTCCGACCCCAGCGCGGTGTCGGTCTGTACGAAAACCCCGCGCGAGCGGGCGCGCTCTCGCTGGTGCAGGGCGAGATCGTCGATCGAGGGGGTGCCGCCCGGACAGTTCGCCTGCCCCTGGATATCGGTGCAGCGCCGGGTGCGGTCGTCACGCTGCTCTTCCAGGTCGATCCCGGTCAGCACCCGGGTCGGCCCGATGTCCTGTTCGTACTGGGCATTGAGTCCGTAGAAATCCCGTTCGTAGGCTACCCGCGAGTCGCCGGGGAATGGCAGTTGCTGCGCGTAGTCGCGCTGGGTCCAGAAACCACCCAGGCGCAGCTCGCCGGGTCCGAGGGACTGTTCCCACTGCAACCCCGTCGTGAGCTGCTCGGCCTCCTGCGTGCTGTCGAGGGCCGTGGCCAGCGGGGCGGCCGCGCGGCGGTTCTGGCGCATCTCCTCGCGGGTGAGCCCGCCGGGATCATCGGTGCGCGGGGCATCGAGGTAACGCAGGTGGAAGTTCAGCGTCCCGGCCTCCAGCTCCGAGGCGGTATGCAGGCGCAGGTAGCGCTTCTCGGCGGTGGACTGGTCGCGGTAGCCGTCGATCGCGAAATCGTGGGCGGTCAGGGAGTAGCGATGGGTCCCGTGGTCCTGTTCGGCGATGGCCTCGGCGCGGCGATAACCGTAGCTGCCCAGCATGACCCCGCCACCAAAGCCACGCGGGTCGCGGCCGTCGCGGGTGCGCGCCGAAATCACGCCTCCAGAGGCATTGCCGTACAGCGCGGCGCTGGGTCCGCGCAGGACCTCGATGTCGCGCAGGTTCAGCAGGTCGATCGCATCCACCTGCGACTGGCCGTCGGGGGTGGTCTCGGGGATGCCGTCCTGCAGGATGCGCAGCCCGCGCACCCCGAACGGTGCGCGCGAGCCGAAGCCGCGGATGGAGATGCGCGCGTCCTGCGCGAAGTTGTAGCGGTTCTGGGCGAACAGCCCCGGCACGCGGTTCAGCGACTCGTCCAGCTGCAGGCCCTGACGCCCCTCGGTGGCCTGGCGCTCGTCCACGCGCGATACCGCCGCCGGCAGATCCGCCAGCGGCGTGGCCAGCCTGGGTGCGGTCACAGTGATCTCCACCGGGTCCAGCACCGGCACGTCGTCTTCGGCGAGCCCCGTCGAGCCCGCGACCAGCAGGCCGGTGAACAGGGGCCACCGTAGCTTGCCAGAGAACGCCCTATCCACTCGTCGCTCCACCACGGTCCCTCCCATTCGCGGCTGCATCGCCACAGGCCTCGAGTCAGCCTGCTCTTCGGAGGACTCGTGGCCGGTGCGCGGGTTCCCCGGCCGGGCGTATTGTTTATGCCACAGTGTCGCTTATTAACACGATCTTCACTCCCTCGTAATGGGCGCGTCACCCGCCCTCGCCATGCTTGCGCCCTGTCGGGACGCCGCCGCGTCTCGCCAACCTGCACATGCCAAAAGGGGAGAAACCCATGAATCGCAAGTACTTGCTGACCAGCCTGATTGCGGCTGGTCTGGTCGTTCCGGCCCTGGCGACGGCCGACTGGACTCTGTACGGCCGCGCCCACGTTTCCGCGGATGTTCTCGATGACGGCGCCGACTACAATGAATTCAACGTTTCGAGTAACTCCAGCCGCCTGGGCTTCCGCGGCGAGCGCGAATTCCGCGAACAACTGATCGGGATGTTCCAGATCGAACAGCAGGTGGACTTCGACACCGCGGCAGACAATGAATTGAGCTTTGCCACACGCGACACCTTCGTCGGGCTGCGCGGCGACGCTTGGGGCATGTTGCGCGTCGGCAAGTTCGATACCCCCTTCAAGCGGGCGCGTGGTCCCGCCAACTTCTTCGGTGATCAGGTTGGCGATCTGCGTAATCTCGCGCGCTCCGCCGCCCAGACCGGGCGCTTCGACGAGCGCTTCAACAACAGCATCCACTACCAGACTCCGAGCTTTGGCGGCCTGACCTGGAACATCCAGTATTCGAACGAAACTGATGGCGCCACGACGGTGGACGGTGCTGACAACAAGGCCTACTCGACCTCGCTGAACCTTAGCCTGGGCGACCTGACTGGCGCGCTGGCCTACGAAAAGCAGGAAGACGGTGACGTGAACCCGGATGCCTGGCGCCTGGCCATTGGCTACCGCATCACAGAGGCCTTCCGCATCGGCGGCCTCTACCAGAATTCGGAGACGGTCAATGGTGACGAGGCGGACGTGTACGGACTGGGCGGCCAGCTCCGTCTGAGCCCGAGCATGTACCTGAACGGCCACGTCTTCCAGCTGGATTCCGACCTGGACGATGCCGATGCCACGATGTACGCCCTTGGCCTGGAATATCGTATCGACAGCGACCTGCGCTTCTACGGCAACATTGCCATGGTCGACAATGACGATGCCTCGGCTCTGACCCCATGGGGTGCGGCGCGCAGTTCCGGCCCGGGTGGCGCGATGGGCGAAAACGCCACGGCCTTTTCGCTTGGCATGCGCTACGACTTTTAGATCGTGGCCCCAGCCCGTGTCCCGGATCCCGGGAGAGCGGGGCACGGCTGAGCAAAAAACCCCGCCGGACTACGCCCCGGCGGGGTTTCCTGTTTCTCCAGTACCGAGAGAGTCTGGCTCGGCATTGCACGGGGCATGACCCCGTGCTGGCCTCAAGGGTGGAGTTCTGGCGGCCTATCCGGTCGCCTCCTTCAGGCGGATCAGTTTGAGTTCGTGGAACAGCCCCATCATCAGGCTGACGCACATGAACAGAAGCACGATCACGAAGGGCAGCCCGGTGCTGACGGCACCGGCCTGCAGGGCCTGCAGCGCGGCCGCGCCGCCCACCGCGAGCAAGACGCCCGCGATCACGCCTTCGACCGTGGCCCAGAACAGGCGCTGGGACTGCGGGGCGTCGGTCTTGCCGCCGGAGGTGATCGAGTCGATCACCAGCGAGCCGGAGTCCGACGAGGTGATGAAGAAGACCAGCACCAGGGTGATCGCCAGCAGTGAGGTGATCGTGGTCAGCGGCAGGTGCTCCAGCATCTGGAACAGCGCCAGCGAGGAGTCGCTGATGCCGTCGGCCAGCGCGCCGATCCCGTCGCGGGCCTGATCCAGGCCGGTCCCGCCAAAGGCACTCATCCAGATCACGGTAACGGCCGTCGGTACCAGCAGCACTGCGGTCACGAACTGGCGCACCGTGCGCCCGCGCGAGACCCGCGCGATGAACATGCCGACAAACGGCGACCAGGAGATCCACCAGGCCCAGAAGAAGATCGTCCACTCGTGGTAGAAGGTCTGGTCATCACGGCCCACCGGGTTGCTGAGCGGCCACATGTACTGGGCGTAGGCGCTGAGCGTAATGCCGGTATTGGAGAGGAAGGCGATAAAGCCGCCGAACAGGGCCACGAACAGCAGCAGGATGGCGGCCAGTGTCAGGTTGATGTTGCTGAGCACGCGTACCCCGCCATGGATGCCACGCATGATCGACAACAGGGCAATGACGGTAACGCCGATGATGATCGCCACCTGGGTGTTCAGCCCGGCCTCGATGCCGAACACCGACTCCAGTCCCGATGCCGCCTGCTGTGCCCCGAGACCCAGGGAGGTGGCCAGGCCGAACAGCGTGGCCAGTACGGCCAGGGTGTCGATCACATGCCCGATCGGGCCCCAGATCCGCTCGCCGAAGATCGGGTAGAACGCGGAGCGGATGGTTAGTGGCAGGCCCTTGTTGAAGGCAAAGAACGCCAGCGCCAGACCCACCACGGCATAGATCGCCCATGGGTGCAGTCCCCAGTGGTACATCGTTGCACCGAGCGCGGCGTGCTTCGATTCCTCGGTGCCGCCCTCGATGCCCAAAGGTGTTCCGAACCACTCGGTGAAATAGCCTACCGGTTCGGCTACGGCCCAGAACATCAGGCCGATGCCCATGCCGGCGGCGAAAAGCATCGAAAACCACGACAGCACACTGAAGTCCGGCTTCGCATCCTGGCCGCCGATCCGGATGCTCCCCACCGGCAGCAGGATCAGGGCCAGACAGAACAGCACGAACAGGTTGCCGGCCGACAGGAACAACCAGTCAAAGGTCTCGCCGATCCAGGCGCGCGTGGCGCCCAGACTCTCGTCGGCCTGTTCCGGGAACAGCAGGGACAGGATCACGAACAGGAGGATCAGCAGGGCGCTGACGACGAATACCGGGTTGTGCAGATCCAGCCCCAGCGGGTTGATGTTCTGTTCCCCGATCTCGTGATCGGTCTCGTAACGGGCCTCGAGCTCCTCGATCGCCCGTTTCGGGTCTTGTGCGTTGTCGCTCACGGTCTCCTCCTTGGAACTCCGGTCCGGGATGCCGAGTTCAGCCGGTCAATGTATTGACGGCGGCGGGTGGTCCCGGCTTCGTGAATGTCTCTAGCTTTCGTGGGCCCGGGGAACGGCATCCGCATGGACCCCGTTTCCCGGGGGCTGGGTCAGAAGTAGTACCCGAAGTTGATATTGAAGCGGGCTTCCCAGTTGTCATCTTCGTTGGCACCGAGACGGTCACCGAACGGATTGTCGCCGCGACGGTTGCCACCGACGAACTCGTTGCCGTTGGAGTAGGCGAGATCCGTATAGATGTACCAGTTGCCTCGGCCCCAGGCGGCCCCCAGCACCAGAAGGTCGCTGTTGTTGAAGTCGCTCTCGCTTTTCACCACTGAGCTGAATTCCGCATAGGGGATAACGTAGTCGAGCCAGCCGATATTCGGGGTCTCGTGGTAGTAGCTGAGTGATACGGCCGGGATCCAGCCCTCAGTGGCCACGGTGTTCGGGAAGTCGTAAGCACCCATATCGATCCGGCGATCCGTGACGCTGCCGTCGAGCAGCGTGTGCTCGTCCACATCCATCTTGTAGTAGGTCAACTGACTGGCCAGTGTCCAGTTGCCCCAGCTGTTGACCATGTGACCGGACACCGCGAAGTGGTCCCCGTCATCCTGAGGCCCGCGGCTGCGCAGCTCTCCGTACTGCGCCGAGAAGCCCACCTCGTGATCGGTATCCGGGATGCTGTAGATCCCGCGGACATTCACCTGGTTGCGTTCCTCAAAGCCATCCCCGGTCTCGTTGACGACGTCGTAGGAGTAGCGAGCGCTGTCCTCGGTGTCACCCGAGTAGGACCCGGCATCGGAATAGAAATAAGCAAAATCCCAGGTCCAGTCGCCCATCGGCATCGTGTATTTGGCACCGAGGTTCATGTTGTCCGACAGGCCGAGGTAATAGTGCTGGTCGAAGAACCAGCTCTGGGAGACACCGTACGGTCCCGGGCCGAACGGCGCGCGCGTCACGCCGACCTCGAGCTGGCTCTCGTTGTCGAAGCGATAGCCTGCCCAGCCGGTATGCAGCATGTTATAGCCCTCGTACCAGCGGTACTCGAACTTGCCGAGCCACGGCCCGTTTTCGTAATCGAGATTGATGCGGGCGGTGTCCAGAGTGAAATCGCCACCCTTGCCCCATTCGCGTCGATCGCCGTCGGGATAGTCACCCAGGATGTAGTTGGCCCTCAGCGCACCCCCGATGGTCAGATTCCCCACCTGGATGCCTTCGTACTCCGCGGCCGCGGACTGCGGGCCAAGGGTCAAGGCGAGCACGATGGCTCCGGACAGCCCGAGCCCCAGGGGCCGGTTCAACGTGTACTTGTCCATGCTGTACTCCTCCCGAAAAGGTCTGTCAGGGAGGTCACGCATCCTGAGGAGACAACTGACCCAGTCCCGCCGCGAGAAGGTTGGTGTGCAGCATTTTCACCCCTCTGATTGATGGCCCTTTTCGTGGGCCGTGCGGGTTCGGTCAAACCCTTCCGATGCCGACCTGCCTGTCCCTGTCCCCTGTAGTGGTCGCTCCCAAGATCTGACCGCGAGTGCGGTCCTCATTCTGGCATTGCCGGCAAGGAATAGATCGCCGTACCTGGCCAAACGGACCATTTCCGTGGCCCCTCCCCTAGATAGACGCATGTACAGGTCTTGTCCAATGATTGAGTAGCCCAGACTTGCGCTAATAGTATTTTTGTACAAAACTATATGGCAATAGCCACACTGAGCCCGACTGTGATGTCAGCTGTTTCTGCCCAGAACGAACCTCAACGCCCCGCGACGGAAGGGGAACCGGATCTGCCGCGTTCCGTGATCCGTCAGCTGCGCGTGATCATTCGCGCCCTGCAGGGGCACTCGCGGGCAGTGGAGCGCGCCTGTGGGATCAGTGCCTCGCAGCTGTGGGCCCTGTGGGAGCTGCAGCGTACGCCCGGGCTGAATGTCAGCGACCTCTCGCGCCGGCTGTCGGTGCATGCCTCGACCACCTCGAACCTGCTGGACAAGCTGGAATACAGCGGGCTGGTCGAGCGCCGCCGCCCGGAGAAGGACCAACGCATCGTGCGCCTGTATGTCACGCCCAAGGGGGAGGCGCTCCTGTCCGACGCCCCGGCGGCCCCCCAGGGCGAGTTGAACCGCGCGTTGCACGCCCTCCCGCCCGAGCGCCTGGCGGAGCTGGATCAGGGGCTGACCCTGCTGGTCGATGCGATGAACACCACCGAGCCGCGTGCCGGTCTGCAGCCGTTCGAGGTGAAAACCTGATCGGCGTGGCCGTCAGGAAACGCGCCATGCGCTCCCTCCTGCCCGCGAGCCTGCTGCTTCTGCTGCTGCCGCTGGTTGCACTGGCCGAGCCTCGTTTTGACGACCCGCCCGCGGACTCCCGTGATGGTGGTCTAACCCTCGAATGGAACGCCGAGGGGCCCGTCGAACTCGAACAGGCGAGCGGTCCGGATTTCGACGACGCCCGTGTGATCTACCGCGGCGGCGACACCAGCAGCGTGATCAGCGGTCTCCCGGACGGCGAATATCGCTTTCGCCTGCGGGCCGATGGCGCGGACGACTGGGCCGACGAGGCCCGGGTCGAGGTAGCGCACCACAGCCTGGCCCGTGCGTTCGGCTTTTTCGCGCTGGGGGGCGTCGTCTTTCTGGTCCTGATCGTGGCCATCCTGCGCGGCCGCCCGCGCGACTGAATTCACTCGCCCCGCCCCGTCGATCCGCGTGAACCGCGACCGGGGCCGGTGGCCCCACCGGAGAACACGATGCACGAACTCAAGATCAACATGCAGCGCCTGCAGCAGGACATTACCGAGCTGGGGCAGATCGGACGCGACGCCGACCGTGGCCTGCACCGCCGTGCGTTCAGCGAGGGCGACCGCGCCGGGCGCGAGTGGTTTCGCGGCCGCCTGGAGGCCGCGGGCCTCGACGTCTGGCAGGACGGTGCCGCCAACCTGCATGGTCGACTGGACTACGACGGCAAGCGCCCGGTGGTCGCGATGGGTTCGCATCTCGATACCGTCCCCGGCGGCGGCCCGCTGGATGGTGCCCTGGGCGTCCTGATCGGGCTGGAGGTGCTGCGCACGGCCAAGGAACAGGAGGTCGACCTGCAGTATCCGCTGGAGGTGATCGACTTCACCGACGAGGAGGGCCGGTTCGGCGGCATGTTCGGCTCGCAGGCGATGGCCGGCAAGCTGACCCCGGAGAGCATCAGTCATGCCCGGGACCTGGAGGGCATCACCCTGGTCGAGGCGATGGCCAACTGGGGCCTGAATGCCGACGACGCCCTGAGCGCGCGGCGCGACCCGCACACCCTGCATGCCTTCATCGAGACCCACATCGAACAGGGCCCGGTGCTGGACCGCCGCGGCCTGAGCGTGGGTGTGGTCGAGGCCATCACCGGGTTGTTCAAGTGGGAGGTGCGCCTGAAGGGGCAGCCGAACCATGCGGGCACCACGCCGATGGACATGCGCATCGACGCCTTTCAGGGGCTGGCCGAATTCGGTGGCGAGATCAATCGCCTGCTGGAGGAGCACGGCAGCCCGAACTCGCGCGCGACCATCGGCCGCGTGGAGCTCTCGCCGGGTGCGGCCAACACCGTGCCGGGCATGGCGACCTTCTCCTTCGAGGTGCGCGATACCGACGAGAAGGTCCTGACCGCGCTGGCCCATGCGGCCCGTCGCACGCTGTCCAGCCTCGCGCGTCGACGCGACCTGATGTTCGAGTTCGACGTGCTCTCCGAGATCGATCCGGTCCGCTGTGATACGGGCATCGTGCAGACCATCGAGGCGACCGCCGAACGCATGGGTCTGGAGTACCTGACCATGCCCAGCGGGGCCGCGCACGACACCCAGAGCATGAGCGCGATCACGCGTACCGGCATGATCTTCGTGCCGAGCCTGCAGGGGCGTAGCCATTCCGCGGCGGAATGGACAAACTGGGAGGACATCGAGACCGGCGCCAACCTGACGCTGCAAAGCGCCCTGGCCCTGGCCGCCCGTTCGTGAGCATCCCCGATCACCGCGACCCAAGGACCGCCCGGCATGGCCAATAACGACAACGTCTCCCAGCTGACCGACTACGACTCCCTGGATCCGCTGCGCGAGCAGTACCAGGAGAGCCTGATCACGACGCCGGTTCTGCGTCAGGAGCTGCGCGAGCATCACGTCGCCCTGCTGTGCATCGACCTGCAGTACCTGGACGCCGCGCGCGGTCATGGCGTGTTCGCCGACTCGGTGCAGTCGGGCGTGCCGCCCGAGGCGCAGGAGTACTACTTCAACCGCCTGGAGCAGACGGTGCTGCCGAACGTGCGCCGGCTGCAGGATGCGTTCCGCGAGCAGGGACTGGAGGTGATCCACACGCGCATCCGCTCGCTGACCCACGACGGCCGCGACCGCAGCCCGGGGCACAAGCGCCTGGGGCTGCATGCCGCGCCCGGTTCCAAGGACGCGGAGTTCGTCGAGCAGGTGGCACCGGTGGGCGACGAGATCGTCCTCGACAAGACGGCCAGCGGGGTCTTCAACTCGACCAACCTGCACTACATCCTGCGCAACCTGAACATCTCGGCGCTCTTCATTGTGGGTGTGTACTCCAACGAGTGCGTATCCACGGCCGTGCGAGATGCCTGTGACCTGGGCTTCTATGTCACGCTGATGGACGACGCCACCGCGACGGTGACCCCGGAGATGCAGAAGGCGACGATCACCACCATCAAGGATCGCTACGCCCGCGTGATGACCACCGACGAGGCGATCCGCGAGATCAAGAAGGTGAAGGAGGCCTCGTGACCGGCCTCGACGACCCGATCCTCCCGAGTTCGATCGCCTGGGGGCTGCTGATCGCGTTCAGCATCCTCTGGGTGGTGCTCGGCTGGTGGCTGGGTCGTCACAACAAGACCGCCGAGGACCACATGCTGGCCGGTCGCAACGTGGGGCTGGCGCTGGCTACCGCGACCGCGATGGCCACCTGGGTGACGGCCAACACCACGATGACCGCCCCCCAGCTGGCGCTGCAGCTCGGTGTCTGGGGCATGCTCGGGTATTCGCTGGGGGCGCTGGGCCTGATCCTGTTCGCGCCGCTGGCGCGACGCATCCGCGAGCTGATGCCGCGCGGCTTCACCTCCGGGGACTTCATCCGTCTGCGCTTCGGCACCTTCACCTGGCGCGTGTTCCTGGTGGTCTCGCTGATCTACGCCTTCGGCTGGCTGGTCTCGATGGCCATGGCCGGCGGGGTGCTGATCAATGCCCTGGCCGGGATCGACTACCGCGTGGGGATGACCGTGATCCTCACGGTCTGCGTGATCTACACCCTGCTGGGCGGTCTGCGCGCGGTCATCGGTACCGACTTCATCCAGACCATCATCATCATCGCGGGCGCGGCGTTCATTGCCTGGCTGACCATCGACAAGGTTGGATTCGAGGCGATCCACTTCAACCTGATGGAAGAGCGCCCGGAACTGCTGAGCCTGCTGTTCCCGGCCGCGATCATGTTCCTGTTCAACAACCTGCTGTTCGGGGTCGGCGAGATCTTCCATTCCAATGTCTGGTGGTCGCGCGCGTTTGCCTTTGGCCGCAACGTCGGCTTCCGCGCCTACCTGCTGGGCGGGCTGCTGTGGCTGCCGATCCCGATCGTCGCCGGCTTCATCGCCCTGGCCACGCCAGCGCTGGGCATCAACGTGCCTGCGGCGGACATGGTCGGGCCGCTGGTCGCGGCCGAGGTGCTTGGGCTGACCGGCGCGATCGTGGTCTTCATCGTTGTCTTCGCCGCACTGGCCTCAAGCCTCGACTCGCTGCTGGCGGCCACCTCGGACCTGGTCACCCGTGATATCTACCGCGGCCATATCCGTCCGCAGGCCAGCGAGCAGAACCAGTTCCGCGCGACCAAGGTGATCGTGGTGCTGCTGGGGCTGCTGACCTGGCTGGCCGCGAGCTATCGCGGCTCGCTGCCGATCATCGGCTCGCTGGCCGAGCTGCTGTACTTTACGGGGGCCTTCGTGGCCTCGGCGATCTGGCCGATCGTCGCCGGGCTGTACTGGCGGCGAGCGAACCCTCAGGGCGCGGCCTGGTCGATGATATTGGGGTCGGGCATTGGGCTGGCCAGCTATTTCCTGATCGGCTTCTATGTCGCGGCACTGGTGGGCGCGGCCGTCTCCCTGGCCGTGATGGTGCTGAGTACCTGGCTGGCGCCGCGGCCGTTTGACTGGGATCGCCTGTCCCGCGACGCCGCGGCCGAGGAGGTCCGGAGCGCATGATGATCTCGTCTACCGCCTTGTCCGTGATCGTGGTGGTTGCCACGCTGGTCGCCACCCTGACCCCGATCCTGCTGCTGGCCCTGTTCATTCGCGACTGGAAAAAAGGATGCCTCTGGTGAACTACACCGAAGATCCCCTGCACGTGCTCCACCCGAAAGACGGCGCCGCCGGCACCGACCGCCCGAAGGCGCTCCTCGAGGCCGTGGAGGAAGACCCGGACCCGCTGCTGAAGCTCGCGGCCGCGCATGTGGTCTCCAGTCAGCAGTTCTCGCGCGCCGAACTCCTCCAGTTGTTCCGTCTGGCGGCGCAGTACGAGACCACCCCGGCGCTGATGCACCTGCCGCTGGCCGGCAAGATCCTGATCAGCGCGTTCTACGAGCCGTCCACTCGCACGCGGCTGTCGTTCGAGAGCGCCTGGCACCGGCTTGGCGGGGCGGTAATGTCGATCACCGACCCCAAGAGCACCGGGATCGCCAAGGGCGAGTCGCTGGCGGACATCGCCGAGATGTTCAACAACTACGGCGACGTGCTCGTGCTGCGCTCCTCGGATGGCGAGGCGGCGCACAACATGCTGGAGAACCTGCGCATCCCGCTGGTCAACGCCGGCAACGGGATCGACGAGCATCCGACCCAGGCCCTGGCCGACGTCTACACCCTGGCCAAGTGGCGACCGCAGTTGTTCACCGGCCCGGTGGCGCCGGAGGAGCGCATCAAGGTCGGCATCATCGGGGTGCCCTCGCGCATGCGCACGGTGCGTTCGCTGCTGCGCCTGCTGAGCCTGTTCCCCGAGGCCATCGAGGAGGTCGTAATCATCTCCCGCGAGGACGAGAATTTTGACCCGGGCCAGCGCGAGGAGCTGGAAGAGGCCGGCCTGAAGCTGCGCGTGGCGCACGAACTGGACCCGCTGCTGCCGGAACTGGACGTCGTCTACATCAACGCCATTGCCTGGGTGGGGGACACGTTCGAATCCATGGGCGAGGGCCTGAAGCTGGATCGCAACTCCCCTCTCAAGAAGGGCGCGGTCATCCTGCACCCGCTGGCGCGGGGTGACGAGCTCTCCACGGACCTCGACGACACCCCGCACAACTGGTACTTCGCCCAGGCCCGCGGGGCTGTGTTCGTGCGAATGGCGCTGCTGACCACGGTGGTCCGCCGGATCAGCGCGGTCATGGATACCCCGGAAGGCTGAGCCAGCGTTGAACTTGAACCGCGAGCGGCGTGGCGCGCCGTAAAGCGCGCCCCGCTCGCCCCACGGAATCGAACCAAGGAGACATGCCATGTGTGGCATCGCCGGAATCTTTCACGCCGACCCCAACCGGAAGGTGGACCCTCAGACCCTGGTCAACATGGCCGCGATCCAGTATCACCGCGGCCCCGACGGCTTCGGCTACAAGACGCAGGATGATCGCGGGGTGGGGTTCTCGCATGCTCGGCTGTCGATCATCGATCTGGACGAGAATCGTGGCCGCCAGCCGTTCTGCCTGACCGATGGCGAGATCATGACCGCGGTCAACGGCGAGCTGTACGACTACAAGCGCATCCGTACCGACCTGACCTCGCGCGGGGTGCAGTTCCGCACCAAGAGCGACTCCGAGATGGTCATGCACCTGTACCAGCGTGAGGGGCTGGAGGATGCGATCAAGCATTTCCGCGGGGAGTTCGCGATCTCGCTGTATGACCGCAAGCGTGACCGCCTGGTCCTGATCCGCGACCGATTCGGCATCAAGCCGCTTTACTTCACCGAGGCCAATGGCAGCTTCGTGTTCGGCTCCGAGTTGAAGGTGCTGTTCGCCAACCCCGACGTCCCGCGCCAGTTTGCCGATGACGGCCTGTACCACCAGCTGATGCAGACCATGGTCCCGGGGACCACCGCCTTCGAGGGCATCCAGCAGGTGAAACCCGGCCACATGGTCATCGTCGAACGCGCCCACGGCAAGCTCAAGGTGCGCCAGGAGAAATACTGGGACATGGACTTCCCGCTGGCCTCCGAGCGCCCGCCGGAGGAGAACACCGACGAAAACTACTGGATCGAGGGTGTGCGCGAACAGCTGATGGAGGCCGTCCAGCTGCGCCTGGAGGCCGACGTGCCGGTGGCCTGCTACCTCTCCGGCGGCATCGACTCCTGCATCACCCTGGGCCTGGCCTCGGCCAGCCAGCAGTCACCGGTCAAGGCCTTCACCATCGGCTTCGACAACGATGACTACGACGAGACCGCGATTGCCCGCGAGATGGCCGAGAGCGTCGGTGCCGACCAGGACATCCTGAAGCTGGATGCCGACCACCTCTACGACAACTTCGAAGAGGCCCTGTGGCACGCCGAGCGCACCATCTACAACACCCTCGGCGTGGCCAAGCTGCTGATGAGCCGTCACGTGAACGAGGCGGGCTACAAGGTAGTGGTCACCGGCGAGGGCTCGGACGAGCTGTTCGGCGGCTATCCGGCCTTCCGCCGTGACATGTTCCTGCACGGCCTGGACACCCTGCCGGAGGCCGACCGCGCCGCCTGGCAGCAGATGCTGAACGAGTCCAACGAGCTGTTCTCGGGTGCGATGCTGGCCGAGGACGAGGTCGACGACCCCGAGTTTACGAAGATGATGGGCTTTACCCCATCCTGTCTGCAGCCCTGGCTGGCGGCGGCCGAGCACGTGCCCGGCCTGCTGGCGCCGGAGCGCCGCGAGCGCATGCAGGGCTATCAGCCCGGCCGTGCGATCGCCAACGCCCTGGACGACGACATGCTGGATGGCCGCCACCCGCTGGACAAGGCCCAGTACGTCTGGATCAAGACCATGCTGGAGGGGCAGATCCTGACCTGGGGTGGTGATCGCATGGACATGGCCAACTCCATGGAGGCGCGCCCGCCGTTTCTCGACCACCACCTGGCCGAGTTCTGCGCCCACCTCCCGCCGACCATGCGCATCAAGGGTCGCACCGAGAAGTACGTGCTGCGCGAATCGATGAAAGGCCTGCTGCCCAAGGTGCTCTACGAGCGCGAGAAATTCGCGTTCATGGCCCCGCCCGCGCACACGGACCCGGTCAAGTGGGCGGCGATGAAGGCCCTGGCCGATCGCTATCTGTCGCCGGAGAAGGTGGCCGAGGCGGGCCTGCTGGACCCGGAGGGCGTGCGGCGCGTGTTCGAGATCCACGAGGACGAGAACACCCCGGCGGCCACCCAGGTCCAGCTGGACGCGGTGATCAACCACATGATCGGGGTGCAGGTGCTGCACGAGAAGTTCGTCGCCACCGACATCCCGGCGCTGGCCCGCCAGAAGGCCGACGAGTTCGGCTGGCGCCCGTAAGCTGGCGGTTCGGCCAACGGCCATCTCGGACGAGGTGGCCAGGCTTGTCCGCGCTCAATCCCAGTGGATGCGGGCGTCCCGGTAAAAGTCGGGGTCGTCGCTGGTGGCGCCCTGCAGGGTGCAGACGGCTGCCGCGAAGGCCAGCGCGCGTTCGAGGATGGTCGGCCAGTCCCAGCCCTGCCGCATGCCAAGCAGGACGACACTGGCAAAGGCATCGCCGGCCCCGACCGCATCGCGCAGCTCGGGTACCGACGGGGCGGGGGCCGCAACGCGTTCCCCCTCTACGGTCTGGATGATCGCCCCGTCGGCCCCGGCGGTGACGACCAGGGCCTGACGGATGCCCGCCTGCGCCAGCAGGGTGGTCTTCTCCGCCTCTTCGTCCGCAGCCCCGGGGACCAGGGTGGCCAGCTCGTCCTGGTTCAGCTTCACCACGTCGGCGTCCCGTATCAGGTCCAGTGTCGTGTCCCGGGTATACCAGGGGTCGCGCAGGTTCACGTCCACGAAGCGGTGCCCGGCGCGTTCGCGCAGGCGTGCCAGCAGGTCGTGATTCCCCCGGCGCAGGGCCAGGGTGCCGTGGTAGAGCAGCGGCGTGGAGGCGGGCAGTCCATCGGCCCAGGCTGCGGGTACGTCGTCGTAGGCCTGGTCCGGCACGATGGTGTAGCTGGGTTCGCCGTGGGCGAGTTCGACACGGACCTCGCCGGTCGGGACCTTGGGGTGCCGGTAGAGCCCACGGGTATCCATGCCGATCGCATCCATGCGGGCCTGCACCTCGGCACCCGCCGGGTCGTTGCCAATGCCGCCGACGAAACAGACCGGCTCCCCGAGCTGATGCAGGTTCCAGGCGACATTGAACGGCGCCCCGCCCAGGACGCGCTGTCCATTGGGAAAGACATCGAACAGGACCTCGCCAAAGATCAGCTGGGGGGATGGCTCGGCACTCACAGTGGCCTCCTATCAGGGAAATTGTCCCGGGCGATCAGGACGTTTGAGGCTCGCGGTCGGCCCGCTCCACGCGATCGCGCCCGAGCTTCTTGGCTTGTAGCAGGGCGTGATCCGCGGCGTCGAAGATGGCCTCGGTGGACTGCCCAGCTGCGATCGGGCACATACCTGCCGAGATGGTCACGCGCAGCCGCGTCTTGCCGGCCCGTACGATCAGCCGATCGACGGCCTCGCGGATCGAATCGGCACGGCGCTGGCAGGTATCCGGGTCCGAGGTGAGGATCATCACGAATTCCTCGCCCCCGTAGCGCGCGACGAAGTCCTCGCTGTGTACACCTTCGGCCAGGATCTCCGCGACGGCCTTCAGCACCTTGTCGCCGGCACTGTGGCCGTACTCGTCGTTGATCGCCTTGAAACGGTCGATATCCCAGACCAGCAGACAGGCCGGTTGCTCCGCCCCCAGTTCCTCCCGCAGGCCATCAAGGTAGCGCTCGAAGGCGGTGCGGTTGGGCAGCCCGGTCAGGCTGTCGCGGTAGGCCTCTGCCCGCGCCTGATCCAGCCGCTTGCGCAGGGCATTGATCTGCGACTCCAGCGTACGGCCCTTCGCCCGCAGCAGGCGGTTGCGCTCCAGGGCCTCGAGCAGATCGCTTTCCTGCTGGTTGCGAAAGGCCGCCACGTGTTCGACCACGCGGTCCAGGCCCCGGCTGATCTCCTGGCGCAGGGTGCCGATGTCCTCCAGGTCGTCCATGCGGCCCTTCATGGCCTGGACGTTGTCCGAGATGCCGGCGTGCAGGGACGCAACCGAGTCGCGTGCCCGTTCGCTGCGTTTCTCGTCTTCTGACAGGGCCGAGTCGACATCTTCCAGGCGATGCCAGATTTCGCCCACGACGTCCGACAACTCGTCGCGCTCGTGCATGGCGCGCTCGCACTTGTCGTGCAAGACGAGGAAGAGCTGGGAAAGCGTTCGTTCGATCTCCGAGCGGTCGCGCCGCTCCGTGGCGCGATGCAGGTCATCCAGGCCGGGATCCAGGAAATCGAACCCGTTCAGTCCGCGGCGCACGACCTCGAGCACAGCGCTGGCCAGGTCCTCGTGGTGATCGGAGCTGCGAACCGCGTCGGCCAGCTGCGCACCCAGCCGATCCATCCAGGCAGAGTCGGGCGGGCTGGCTTCTACCGCGCGGGACAGGTCCTGAACCGCGCCCTCCAGTGCCGGCACGCGGGCACCGACCACCGCCAGTGCCCGCAGGGCCACCCGCCTCAGTGCATCCTGCTGGACCTGCTCGCGCTCCAGGCGGCGTTCGAGGTCGATGATGGTCCTGCGCATCTCGCTGGCGGACATGGGGCTCCCGGAAGGGCTGTGGAGTGTGGGTGTGCCGGGATCATTTAACCGCGTCCGCGACGCGGACGCCACCAGTGGGGATCAGGCGGTGTGGCGGGTCCCGTGCAGCGACTGGGCGGCGGGGAGTTCGATCTCGATACCGACCGGGAGGTGGTCGGACAGGGCCACGTTGTACACACGCATGTCGCTGACATGCAGGTCCGGTGTCAGCAGGATGTGGTCGAACACGAGCCGCGGATCCCAGGAGGGATAGGTGGCCGGGCAGCTCATGGGCTCCAGGAGCCCGGTACGGGCAACCAGGCGGAGGATCTCCAGGCTGTCCTGCTGGCAGTTGAGATCCCCCATCACCACGGCGTGACGTTCCGACTGGATCCGCTCGGCGACGTAGTCCAGCTGGGCCTGGCGGGCGCGCCGGCCGAGTGCGAGGTGCAGCAGAAACAGCACCAGTTCCTCGCCATTTTCCATCGCGTAGCGGGCCTCGATGGCCCCGCGCCCCGGCAGCGGTCCGGGCAGGCGGTGCATCTCGACCCGCTCCGGCTCCAGCCGCGAAAACAGGGCCAGCGAGTGCTTGGCGAATTGGCCGAGATTGCGATTGATTCGGTTGTAGGTATGCGGGAAGCGGGCCTTTTCCGACAGATAGGAGGCCAGGTCGACAAAGTTCGAGCGCAGGCTGCCCCCGTCCAGCTCCTGGACGCCGACGATGTCGAAATCGGAGATGAAGCGCGCGACGCGGTCCAGGTTGCCGATCCTCCCCTTGTAAGGCAGGACGTGCTTCCAGGAGTTGGTCAGATAGTGGTGCAGGCGCGACGAGGGGATGCCCACTTGGGCATTGAAGCTCAACAGGCGCAGGCGCTGCGCCCCCTGGTCGTGCTGATAGGTCAGTCCGCGGACCTCCGGCGAGGCCGGCTGTGCGCGAACGGGTTCGGCATGCTTGCCGTCGGCCGTCATACTGCTTGGTTCCCCAGAGAATGGCGGAAGGCCCGCCTGGATACTCCCTAAAATGGACAGACCAATTCGCCCAAACGTTCCGTCAGCTTCAGGTTTTCGCTGTAGTCGACCGGGCAGTCGATGATGGTGACACCGGGGGTGGCGAGGGCCTCGCGCAGGGCGGCCTCCAGGCTGTCGTCCGGGCCGATGCGCACGCCGCTGGCGCCAAACGAGTGCGCCAGCTGCACAAAATCGGGGTTGCCGAAATCGACAAAGGCCTTGCGCCCGTACTCGCGCACCTGCTTCCACTCGATCAGGCCGTAGGCATTGTCGTTCCAGATCAGCACGACAAAGCTCTGGTTCAGACGCACGGCCGTTTCCAGTTCCTGCACATTCATCAGGAAGCCGGCATCGCCGGTAACCGCGATCACCTGGCGTTCCGGGTAGAGCGCCGCCGCCGCGATAGCCCCCGGCAGGGCGATGCCCATGCTGGCAAAGCCGTTCGAGATCAGGCAGGTGTTGGGGAGCTCGCAGCGGAACATGCGTGCCATCCAGAGCTTGTGCGCCCCGACGTCCGTAATGACCACGGCGTCGAGCTCGGCCGCGGTGCGCAGGTCCCAGATCAGCTTCTGCGGCTTCAGCGGGAACTGGGTGTCCTCGCGATGCTCGTTCATGTCGTCGATCAGACTCTGGCGCAGCGGGCGCAGGATAGTCTCCTCGCGCGGGTCCACGAGATCCGTGAGGCGGGCGAGGCAGGTGTTCAGGTCGCCGATCACCTCGGACGAGACGTTGTAGTGGCCATCGACCTCGGCCGGCGCGGAGTCGATGTGGATCAGCGTGCGGTCCCCCGTGGGGTGCCAGAGCTTGGGTGGATATTCCACCAGGTCGTACCCGGTGCAGACGATAACGTCGGCCTTGTGAAATCCGAAATTCACGAAATCCTGGCTTTGCAGGCCGACCGAGCCCAGGGCCAGCGGGTGGCGGAATGGCAGCACGCCCTTGGCCATGAAGGTGTTGGCTACCGGGATATTCAGCGCGGAGGCGAGCTGCGAAAGGGCACCGCTGGCCCCCGATCGGATCACGCCGTTGCCCGCCAGGATCAGCGGATGTTTGGCCTCGTTGAGCAGCTTCGCCGCGGCCTCCAGCGAGGCCTCGGCCGGCACCGCCTCGGGGCCGGCATGGACCGGGAGCGGCGGGTTGGGGCATGGCAGGGCCGCCACGTTCTCCGGCAGCTCGATGAAGCTGGCGCCGGGCTTGCCGCCCTCGGCCCACTTGAAGGCCTTGCGGACGATCTCCGGCAGGATCTCGGGCTCGACCACGCTGGAGCTGTACTTGGTGATCGGCTGGAACAGACCCTTCAGGTCAAGTACCTGGTGCGACTCCTTGTGCAGTCGGTGGGTACTGGCCTGGCCCGCGATCGCGACCAGCGGGGCGTGATCCATGTTGGCATCGGCCACACCGGTGATCAGGTTGGTCGCACCCGGACCAAGCGTCGCCAGGCACACCCCGGCACGGCCGGACAGGCGGCCATGGACGTCGGCCATGAAGGCCGCGCCCTGTTCGTGGCGCGTGGTGATGAACTCGATGGGGGAATCGGCCAGGGCGTCGAGAACGGCCATGTTCTCTTCGCCCGGCAGGCCGAACACGCGCTCGACCTGTTCCTGTTCCAGGCATTCGACCAGTCGCTGGGCCGTGGTGACGGTTGTGCTCACGCGTTACGCCACCCGGTCGGCTGGAACCTGGACACGGGCGGGATCAGCCCCGGGCCCGTTCGATCAGGAAATCGGCGACGTCGAGCATCTCCTCGTGGCTGCGCGTCATGCTGGCCGAGACCACGGCCTCGCCATCGATGACGAGGGTGGGCACGCCCTCGACGCCGTACTCCTGGACGTCCTGGCCGGCCTCGGTGACCTTGCGGCGGATTTCTTCGGAGCGCATCACTTCGCGGAACTCGTCTGCATCCAGACCGCGCTGATTGATAAAGCGCAGGATGGCGCTTTCCGAGCGCAGCTCGCGGCCCTGGTCATGTATGGCGTCATAGAACGCCTGGTGGACCTCGTCCAGGACCTCCAGCTTCTGCGCGGTGTAGAAGACACGCGCATGCAGGGCCCAGACATCGTTCATCGGTGCGGGCAGATAGACGAACTCGACATCGTCGGCCAGCCCTTTCTGCCACTCCTGCACGTAGGGCTCGAACGAGTAGCAGTGCGGGCAGCCATACCAGAACACCTCGACCACCTGGATCTTCCCGTCTTCCAGCCCGGTATCAATGGGCGGCTGGATGGTCCGGAAGTTCTGGCCGTCCCGGTATTCGCGGGCCAGGCTGGTGCCGGTTGCCAGCAGCAACCCGGCACCGCCCATCGCACCCAGGAAATCACGACGCCTCATTTACAGCTCTCCGTAGGAATGCAGCCCGGACAGGAACATATTCACGCCCAGGAAGGTGAAGGTGGTGACGAACAGACCGATGATGGCCCACCAGGCCATGACCGGGCCGCGCCAGCCCTTGGTGAAGCGCATATGCAGCCAGGACGCGTAGGTCAGCCACAGGATCAGGCTCCAGGTCTCCTTCGGATCCCAAGTCCAGTAGCCGCCCCAGGCCTCGGCCGCCCACATCGCGCCCAGCACGGTGGCGATGGTGAAGAAGGCGAAACCGATCGCGATGGACTTGTACATCACGCTGTCCAGCGCATCCTTGCTGGGCAGCCGATGAGTGATCGCGGCATCCGGCCGGGTGCGCTCGAAACGGTGCTTGATCAGGTAGGCCACACCCAGCATGGCCGCGATGGCAAAGCCGCCGTAGCCGACGAAGTTGGTCGGTACGTGGATCTTCATCCACCAGGAGTTGAGGGCCGGCACCAGCGGTTCGATCTCGTGCGCCTGGCGGTCCCACATGTACCACAGCAGGAAAGTCACCGAGGCGGCGATCACCAGCATCACGAAGGCGCCCATGGTGCGCTGACCGGTGCGCTGCTCGTAGTACAGGTACATGAGCGTGGTCATTACCGCCAGCAGGATGAATACCTCGTAGAGGTTGGACACCGGGATGTAGCCCCAGCTGGGGTCGGTCAGGTAGATCTCGCGCCAGCGCACCATCAGCGCCATCATGCCGGCGCCCGAGCCGATCCAGGCGAAAGCGGCCCCGAGGCGCGACGGGAAGTCGGATTTGGTGAACAGGCCGAGGATGTAGGTCGCGGTGGCCATGTAGAGCATCACGCTCATCCACATCACACCGGCCTGGCCGGAGCCAATGTAGTTCAGCCAGAAGTTGGTGCTGCCCCGGGCCAGATCGTCACCGTACAACCAGACCCCGAACAGCGAGAGCGCGGCGACGATGATCGAAAAGAGCTGCCAGGGGCGCCAGAACCAGCCCAGCCAGGCACTCATGCCGGCGGCGAGGATCAGGCCGCCGGTATCATAGCGATCCATCAGGTGGCCGTACTGCCAGTGAGCGATCACCGCAACGGCGAGCACCAGCGCAAAGTATGCCCAGTCGAGCGGCCGGATGCGCCGGAAGATACTGGGCCGTTCAAAATCCAGGGCCTCATGGGGTACTGACATGGATCGCTCCTCCGACTGCTACCGGTTAGTCGTTCTTATTAGTTGATTCATTTCTGGCCATCGTCCGAGCCGTTGGCCGGCTTCTGATCGATGATCCAACGCTTAAGATGCGCGAAACGGTTCTCGAATTCCACCTTGTGCCGGTTACTGGTGCCGGCCATGGTCACCTGAGTCCCGCGGCCGTCTTCACGGCGTCGGGCGATGATCCACAGACGCTGATACGACACATAAAACATCAGGAAAATCCCGATGATCAGCATCACACTGCCGGTGTACACCGTACTTTGCCCCGGGGCGCGCGCAATCTGCAGACCGGAGGCCTCGCGGTGTTCGAAGTCGCTCAGGTGGAAATAGAACGGCGACTCGTAGAGGCTGATCGCGTTGATCGCGGAGACCGCATCTTCCAGCCAGCGCTGCTCCTCCTCCTGGATCGAGACCACACCCTCGTCTTCCAGGACCTCCATGTACAGGCCCTGTAGCCCGGCGTGCAGCACCCGCATCAGGAGCTGGCCGACCTGCTCGCGCTGTTCTTCCGGCACGCGGCGGTCAATCTCCGCGTGCACCGCGCCGTATCCGCCCTCGGCGAACAGGCGCATCAGCTCCGAGGTTGTCTGCGCGATCGCGGTACCGGAGGGGTCGTCGGCCGCGACTTCGCGCGCGATGGTGTTACGCACCTCGGCGTTGTGCAGCATCGCCAGATAGGTCCGGAAACGGTCCAGCGAGTCATCGGCATCCGCCGGCAGGAACAGATAGTGGAACTCGTCGCCGGGGCTTTCGCGCACGCCACTGAGGAAGTACATCGCCCCCTCCTGTAGCGCCGGGCGCATGTAGTTACGGTAGTACAGCCCGTGCCCGGTGCGGTCCATCAGGCGGAAGTCGAAGGCGGGACCAAGGTGCCGGTTTTCCCGCTGCCCTTCCTCGTTCAGGAGCGGTACGACGTTTTCGTCACGGAAGTCGATGAACTCAATGGTCCGCGTGTCACCCTGCGGGGTCGGGATCTCCTGCTCCTGGAAGACCCGGCCTGGAACTTCGAGTGAACGCAGTGCCTCGCCACCGAGCGGGATCGCCTCGATATCGAGGCGGGTTCCACCATCGGCAAAGCTCGCCTGATAGATCGCGTACCCGTTGTAGATCAGCGGGTGGTTGACCGAAATGGTGTGGCGCAGAGGTTCGTCACGCTCGGGGTCATGAATGATCAGATCGGATTCGAAGGAGCTCTCCGCACCGGTCGAGAAACGCTCGATGCGAAATTCTTCCAGCTCAATTCGAAACGGCAGTTGCTGGACGAAATAGCCCTCTCGCATCGGCAGGAACACCACGTCTGCGGAGGAGCCTTCCGGGATCTCGACCATGCCACGGAACGAGGGATTGGAGACCGGCACCCAGGCCGACCGCGGGACCTCGGAGACCGGGACGCTCCGGGTCTCGATCTCGATTATACCCAGCCACTCTTTGGCCTTGAGGAGCGTCGAGCCGTCTGCCAGCGCGCCCACGCAGATCACCACGATCCCGACGTGGGTCAGCAGATAGCCGAGGCGGTTCCAGCGGCCCTTCATGGCCGCGATCACGGTCTGCCCCTCGGATTCCTTCTCGCGCGCCTTGAAGCCCTGGGCCTTCAGCACGCGCCGCGCATGATCAACGAACTCTTGTTGCGACTGATCGAGTTCCCCGGTCGCGCTCGAATGGAACGAGCGCAGGGACTTCTCCTTCACCTGCAGGTTGTAGCGCCGCAGGTCCTTCAGAATGCCCGGACTCTGACGGTAGACGCAGAACGAGGTGGAGGCCACCAGGAAGGTGACGATCAGCAGGAACCAGGTGGCGGAATAGACCTGATAAAGCCCCATGCCGGCAAAGATCTCGTGCCAGAAGGGGCCGTAGTCGATCAGGTACTCAGTGTAGGGCTGGTTCTGGACGAGGACCGTGCCAATCACCGAGGCAATGGCCAGCGCGACCAACAGGGTGATCGCCAGGTTCATCGACCCCATGAACTCGACCAGGATGCGGCTGCGCCGCGGGGCGCGGGCGGACTTGCTGCGGGCACCGGCCGCGGGAGCAGAACCCGCCACCTGTTCGTTATTCGACATACTGAAACCTGCGTTGACCTTCGCGACTATGCGAAGCACCCCTGTCGGGATTCAATTTCCTAGACAAACTGCACGGAAGTTTCGTGCAAACCCTGTTACTGGAGCGGGCCAGTTCCTCTGATCCGACCTGTCTGACGTGCCGAGCCCTCGCTCCATTCCCGGTAGCGGAAAAATTTGTCTGCCCCGGACAGCAAAAAAGGGGCGGCCCATGGCCGCCCCTTCCCTGGGAGGTTCGCCGCCCGGACTGCACGGCGCTCCGGCACGATCAGTCGGACGACAGCCCGGCCATGTACTGCGACACGGCCTCGATGTCTTCGTCGGACATGCGCTGAACCACGTTGCGCATCATGCGACCGGCGTCGTTCGCGCGCTCGCCGTCACGGAACTTGCGCAGCTGGTTTGCGCTGTAGGTGGCGTGCTGGCCAGCCACCTTCGGGAACATGGCCTCCGGGTTGCCCTGGCCGTTCGGGCCGTGGCACGCGATACAGGCGGCGACGTTCTGGGACGGGATGCCGCCACGGTAGATGCGCTCGCCACGCTCGACGACGTCTTCGTCGGCGGTTTCGGTGGTGATGGACTGCTCGGCGAAGTAGGCCGCCAGGTCGCGCATATCCTGCTCGTCCAGATCCGCGACTTCGCCCGCCATCAGCGAATCGGAGCGGGTCTCGCCTTCCTGGAAGTCACGCAGCTGTTTGACGGTGTACTTCGGGTGCTGGCCCGCGAGCTTCGGCCACTCCGGGTTGGTCGAGTTGCCGTCCGCCTGGTGGCAGGCCGCGCACGACTGGGAGATTTCCTGGCCGCGCTGGGGATCGCCCGCCTGAGCTGCCGACAGCGGGAGCAGCAGGGATACGGACAGGGCAGCAAAGAGAGCGGAAAGCTTGTGGTTCATGATCGAAGATTCTCCTGCATGTAAATGCGTGCCGGGTCAGACCCGCGTTCCTTGTGCCCCTTGGCAGGGCGATCAACATAAGGGGCGCAGTTTATAGCACAATGCTAAATTACGCTCAAAAATATCCCGAGCCCCGCACTCGGCCAAGGGAAACACTGATCAATGTGCTCGCTCGCGTTGGTACCCCAGGTTTTCCGAGGCAAGGCGCGGTGCGCATCCGGTAGTGATTCTACCGGTAAGCGGCGCAACGCGGGATCGGGGAACCTGGGGTACCAACCCCGCAAGCCATTCAAAGCAGGGGCTCGGACTCTTTTGCCCACGCACGGCGTTGAGGTTCCCTTGTGCAGAATGACGGCACGGCAGCCGCCGCGCCTTGTCCGCCCGCAAAAGCGACGAAGCAGCGAGCGTGTACATTAATCAGTGTTTCCCAAGGACGCCCCGCCCCATGGAACCCCGTTTTCGCGAGACCGCCTTTATTAAGGGCGTGGCCCAGGTCGAGCAGCTCCCGGAGGATGACGGCATCGAGATTGCCTTCGCCGGGCGCTCGAATGCCGGCAAATCCAGTGCCCTGAACGCCCTGTGCGGGCGCAAGGCCCTGGCCCGGGTGGGTCGCACGCCCGGGCGCACGCAGGAGATCAACTTGTTCGCACTGCCGCCGGACGAGGCATGGCGGCTGGTGGATCTGCCCGGCTATGGCTACGCGAAGGTATCGGCCGGCCAGCGCCAGCACTGGGACCGGCTGCTGGGGGATTACCTGCAGTCGCGCGAGTGCCTGGCAGGGCTGGTGCTGATCATGGACATCCGTCGTCCCCTGACCGAGCTCGACCGTCAGCTGCTGGAGTGGGTGCCGCTGGAGCGCTGCCAGTTGCACTGCCTGCTGACCAAAGCCGACAAGCTCTCGCGGCAAGCCGCCGACAAGCAATTGCACGCGACCCAGCGCGAGCTGGAAGGCTTGGGGATCGAGGCGACCCTGCAGACCTTTTCATCATTGAAAAATCAGGGGGTCGACGACCTGCGCGGCCTGTTGACCGAGTGGCTCCAGCCGGTCGAAGACTGACCGTGGCCCGCGCCTCGGGCAAGAACCATGAACCCCAGACAAAAAAATGCCCCGGCCTTGGGGAGGGCCGGGGCAAGATTCGGCCTCGACAGGGGGGAGCGAGGCCTGCCCGCTCAGGGAGAGAAGCGGGCTCGCGCTGGGCTAGAGCGCTTGTAACGTAAGAAAGCGTTCGTTGCCTCGAGTTCCATCCGTTCCGGAAAATGAACGTGATTGGCATCACAGTCCTGAGCGCGGCCGCCCAGAGGGCCCGTCAGTCGGCGCTTTCCCGGTGTCCGGCATGTTCCAGCAAGGCCTCGATCAGTTCGGCTGCGCTGGTCCCGTGCGGGTGAATCTCCAGCAGTTCGCCATCGGGCCCAATCAGATAGGTGGATGAGCTGTGGTCGATCACATCGCCCATGGCCGAGTCCGTTGCGCGCCGCTCGTAGAAGACGCCGTAGCGTTCGGCTATGGGCCTCAGGTCGTCCTCCGGTCCGGTGGCCGCATGAATCCCGGCATGAAAATGGCCCACATAGTCGGCCAGGCGGTCCTCGGTATCGCGCTCCGGGTCGACGCTGATCAGTACGCCGTTCACCTCGCCCTGCCATTCTTCCGGCAAGCGGTTCAGCGCCCCGCCGATCCAGCCGAGGCTGGTCGGACAGGCGTCCGGGCAGCTGGTGTAGCCGAAGTACAGCCAGATGTACTGGCCCGCGTAGTCGTCCAGGTCGAACCGCTCCGCATGGGTGGCCACCGGCAGTTCGATGGGGCCGCCCTGCACCTCGTCGGCGACTGGCAATTGCGCGTGGGCCGCGAAATCGCGCTGCGGCGGTTCGCCCGGAGCCAGGGTGACGTACACGAGCAGCGCACCGGCGGCGACCACGGCAAAGGCCCAGAAGAGGCTGCTGACGGGGATGCGGTTCATAACGGACTCATCAGTGATCGCGGGCCGTGACGAAGCGGAATTGTGCAAAGGCTTCGTCCGGCGCGCCAGCGGGCATGGCCGTGGCGGCCCAGGTCATGGATTCGGTCACGCAGATCGGCAGGGTGGTCGTGCCGTGATACTCGCCTTCGCCGGCGTGTTCCAGCGCCGGGCGCTGATACCCCATGAACATCTCCACGCCCGCCAGATCGAGTTCCAGCGTGTCGGGTGTCCCGAGCGCCGCCCGTGCCGGTTCATCCAGCACCAGACGCAGCTCCAGTTCGCGCAGCATGGGCACGGGCCGCGGGCTGATGTCGAGCGTGATCGTGCCCCCCTTGGCCAGTTCGGCCGTGCACGGACCGGCATTCAGGTCGCAGTCCTCCGGCAGGACCACTGGCAGACCCATTGGGGCGCCACCATCCAGGTAGCGCTCGGCCAGCATCCAGCCCGTCGCGAGCAGCAGCAGTGCGACCAGCCAGGCGGCTATACGGTTAAAGCGGCGGGCGGACATTGTGGTTAGGGAAACACTGACGAATGTACACGCTCGCGCTCGAGTCGCTTTTGCGTGCGAACAAGGCGCGGTGAGCGCAGTGTAGCCGAGCTACATAAGCGAGCCGCAACGCCGTGCGCGCGCAAAAGCGGCCGAGCCCCGTGGGGTTGGCACCCCAGGTTCCCCGATCCTGCGTTGCGTCGCTTGCGGGTAGAACCACTACCCGCTGCACGACGCGCCTTGTCTCGAAAAACCTGGGGTGCCAACGCGAGTGTGTACATTCGTCAGTGTTTCCCTAGTGGGCGTCGTCCCAGTTGGCGCCGGTGCCGACGTCCACGACCAGCTCGACGTCCAGATCGGCGGCCCCGCTCATGGCCTGGCGCACGAGCGTGGTCAGGTCCTCCACCGCCGCATCGGCCACCTCGAACACCAGTTCGTCGTGGACCTGCATAATCATGCGTGCCTCGATCTTCGCCGAGGCGAGGTCATCGGCGACCCGTACCATCGCGCGCTTGATGATGTCGGCGGCCGTGCCCTGCATCGGGGCGTTGATGGCGACACGCTCGGACTGCTGGCGTCGCGCCCCGTTGCGGCTGTTGATCTCCGGCAGGTACAGGCGGCGGCCGAACAGGGTCTCGACATAGCCGTTCTCGCGCCCGGAGGCGCGCGCGCGCTCCATATAGTCGTGCACGCCGGGATAGCGATTGAAGTAGCGGTCGATGTACTCGCGGGCCTCGCCCTGCTCGATGCCGAGGTTGCGCGCCAGGCCCCAGGCGGACATGCCGTAGATCAGGCCGAAGTTGATCGCCTTGGCCGCGCGGCGCTGATCGCCGGAGACCTTTTCCGGGTCCAGCCCGAAGACCTCGGCGGCGGTCGCGCGGTGGATGTCCTGGCCCTCGGCAAAGGCCTTCAGCAGGCCGGCATCCTGCGACAGGTGGGCCATGATGCGCAGCTCGATCTGCGAGTAGTCCGCCGCCAGCAGCTGGTGGCCCTCATCCGCGATGAACGCGCGGCGGATGCGCCGGCCGGCTTCGGTGCGCACCGGGATGTTCTGCAGGTTCGGCTCCGAGGACGACAGCCGGCCGGTGGCCGCCCCCGCCTGGTGATAGGAGGTGTGCACCCGTCCGGTCTCCGGGTGGATGCGCCGGGGCAGGGTCTCGGTGTAGGTGCTGCGCAGTTTGGACAGGCCGCGATGCTCGAGGATCAGGCGCGGCAGGGGGTAGTCGTCCGCCATCTGCTCCAGCACGTCCTCGGCGGTGGAGGGCTGGCCCTTGGGCGTGCGCCGCAGCACCGGCAGGCCCAGGCGCTCGAACAGGATCTCCTGGATCTGCTTGGGCGAGCCGAGGTTGAACTCGCCGCCGGCCTCCTCGAAGGCCTCGCGCTCGATGCGCTCCATCTCGGCCAGCAGCTCCTGGCTCTGCTCGCCGAGCAGATCCGGGTCCACCTTTACGCCCACGCGTTCGATATCCGCCAGCACCGGGACCAGCGGCATCTCGATCTCGCGGTAGACGAACGCGGGGCCTTCAGCCTCCTGCAGCCGTGGCTGGAACACCGCATCCAGCTGCAGGCAGATATCGGCATCCTCGCCGGCGTAATCGGTGGCGATGCCGATATCCACCTCGGCAAACGGGATCTGCTTCGCCCCCTTGCCGGCCACGTCCTCGTAGTGCGTGGTCTGGTAGTCCAGGTGGCGCTCGGCCAGGGAGTCGAGGTCGTGGCGGTTGGCGCCGGCGTCCAGGCAGAACGACTCGAGCAGGGTGTCGTCGACGATGCCGCGCAGGGTGATGCCGTGATTGCCCAGCACGTTGCGGTCGTACTTCAGGTGATGCCCCAGCTTGCCGTGGCGCTCCGACTCCAGCCACGGCTTCAGGCGTTCGAGCGTCTCCGCGCGCGGCAGCTGCGGGTCGGCATCCGGCCCGGTGTGGGCCAGCGGCAGGTAGTACGCGGTCCCCGGCTCGAAGGCGAAGGACATGCCGACGATCTCGGCGCGCATCGCATCCAGGCTGGTGGTCTCGGTATCGAAGGCGACCCGCTCGGCCTGGTCCAGACGCTCCAGCAGCTCGGCCAGTTCGGCCTCCTCGCGCAACGTGCGGTAGTCGCCCTTCGCCTGCGCCGAGCCCGGATTGCCGCCGGCGGCCTCGTCTTCGCTGCCCTCCAGCTCCGCGCGCCAGCGGGTGAAGCCGTAGCGGCGCACCATCTCCAGCAGGCGCTCGTGATCCGGCTCGCGGATGTTGAGGTCGTCGGGGCCGACGTCCAGCTCGACATCGCGCTTGACCGTGATCAGTTCGCGCGAGGTGGGCAGGCGCTCGGCCGCGGCGCGCAGGTTCTCGCCGATCTTGCCGCCGATGTCGTCGGCCTGTTCCAGGATGGTGTCGAGGTCGCCGTACTTCGCGATCCACTTGGCCGCGGTCTTGGGGCCGACCTTGTCCACGCCCGGGATGTTGTCGACGCTGTCGCCCATCAGCGCGAGGTAGTCGACGATCTGCTCTGGGGCCACGCCGAATTTCTCCTGCACGCCCTCGGGGTCCAGCGTGACCCCGCTCATGGTGTTGACCAGCGTGATGCGGTCATTCACCAGCTGCGCGAGGTCCTTGTCGCCGGTGGAGATCACCACATCGTGCCCGGCTGCGGCGGACTGGTCGGCGAGGGTCGCGATCACATCATCGGCCTCCACCCCCTCGACGCACAAAAGCGGCAGGCCCATCGCCCGCACCAGTTCGTGCAGCGGTTCGATCTGGGCGGCCAGCTCTTCCGGCATCGGCGGGCGGGTGGCTTTGTATTCCGGGTAGATGTCGTCGCGGAAGGTCTTGCCCTTGGCGTCGAACACCACCGCCATGTGCTCCGGGCCGTAGTCCGCGCGCAGCTTGCGCAGCATGTTGGCCACACCAATCATCGCCCCGGTCGGGGCGCCATCCGGCGCGGTAAGCGGCGGCAGGGCATGGTAGGCCCGGAACAGATACGACGAGCCGTCGACCAGGACAAGGGGGGCTTGTGACATCAATGCGGCATCCGTTCGGAAGGTGCGCGCCATTCTACAGCCCCGTCTCAGGCCGCGACCATTTGTACCGACCCGGGGCGGCCGTTACGCTTGGCCTTCGACACGAGGAACCCGCCGCATGAACGACCGCGAACGCGCCGAACACCCCGGCCTGCGCCCGATTGACGACTCCGCCCTGACCCGCGAAAGCTGGAAGATCTTCCAGATCATGGCGGAGTTCGTGGAGGGCTTCGAGCGCCTGGCGCATATCAAGCCATCCGTGAGCATCTTTGGCTCCGCGCGCTTCCCGCCGGGGCATCCGCATTACCTGCTGGCCGAAGAGGTCGCCCGTCAGTTGTCGGATGCTGGCTTCGCGGTGGTCAGTGGCGGTGGCCCGGGCATCATGGAGGCAGCCAACAAGGGCGCCTTCGCCGGGTGCTCGCCCAGCATCGGCCTGAATATCCAGCTCCCCCACGAGCAAAGCGCCAACCCCTATCAGGACATCGGCCTTGGGTTTCGCCACTTTTTCTCGCGCAAGGTGATGTTCGTGAAGTACGCCTCCGCCTATGTGGTCCTGCCGGGCGGTTTTGGCACGCTGGACGAACTGGCGGAGATCCTGACCCTGGTGCAGACCGGCAAGACCCGGCGCATTCCGATCGTGCTGGTCGGCTCCGAGTTCTGGAAGGGGCTGCTGCACTGGTTCGAGGACACTCTTGTGTCCGAAGGCACAATCGACGCCGAGGACCTGCAGCTATACTCGTTGGTGGATGCCCCGGAAGACGTGGTGCGCGTGATTTTCGAGCACTACGAGGCGCGCAGCTTCGAGCCTTCCGCGGAAGAAAAGAAACGCATGATGGAGCTGTGAGCATGGCCGCTAAACCCACCCGTTACCCCGCCGCCATCCTGGCTGGTCTGTTCCTCGCGCCGGCCCTGGCCTTTGCCCAGCAGGAGCGCGAGTGGGACGATGCCCCGCCGCCGCCCGAGATGCCGGACGAGGCGGAGGTCGACCCCGCGCCGCCCGTTCTCGACGAGCGCGCGCGTGAGCAGCGCGGCCTGGAAGAGGCCGACATCGTGATCATCGAGCGCGACGGCGAGACCCGGCGCGAATACCGCGTGGGCGGCCAGCTGGTGATGGTCGAGGTCATCCCCGCGGCCGGTCCCTCCTACTACCTGATCGACAGCACCGGCGACGGCTTGCTCGATCGCCGTCAGCGCGAGCTGGAACCCGACTTCGTACCGCCGTCCTGGGTGATTTTCCAATGGTAATGAATGAACACGACCTCCAGGCCTGCGCCGCGGCCTGCGGGGTGATCATCGAGTTTCGCGAGGGCGAGGCCTTGCTGGCGGGGCAGCCCGTGCAGTGCCTGCGTCTGTCGGCGGATGCCGCCTCCGGTATCGAGGCAGCCCTGAAAGACGCAGGTATCAACCCGCTGGCCATGGCCGATGCCGACGGGGCGCGGATTCTTTTGCTGGATCAAGGTCAGGCATTGTGCGAACCCCTGTCGGCCGAGGGCCCCGGAAGCCTCGAGGCCCTGGGCGAGCGGGCCGCGAGCTGGCAGGCCCTGCACCCGGCGAGTGCGATGCCGGAGGCCACCGGCTATCGCCGCGGGGTACTGCAGCAGCTATTGCGCGAACGCGCCGATGCCCTCGGCCAGACGCTGTCGGCCGACGAGCGGGAGACGCTGGATGCCGAACTTCACCACCAGAGCCTTTATCGTTTCGAGGATCTGCCGCTGGCCGGGAGCTATTGGCACTCGGTGCGGGTCTATCCGGAAGGGGCGGGGCTCGCGGACCTGGTGATGCCGCCGGCGCCGGTGCCCGCCTTCTGGCAGCTCGCGCGCATCGCACTGGCGATTGCGGTGGACGAGGCAGGCGAAATTCGAGCCGATGCCTACCGCTCGTTGCTGGCGGGCTACCATGCCAAACGCCCGCTGGCCGCGATCGAGCGCGGGGCCGCACCGACATTGCTGCGCCTGGCCGCGCTGGACGACTGGATCGCCCGGCGCGAATCCGGTACGACGGGCGAAGCCGAACGCCAGCGGCTCGTTGCGCTGCAGGGGCATGCCGCCCGTGTGCAAGGCATGTGGGTGCACGCCGCGTAGGTGGCCAGGGTCGGGGGTTTCGGCCAAGGAGATCGACGATGAACAAGGTCTGGGTGCTGTTTCTAGTCGCGATGTGCCTGCCGGCGCTCACCCAGGCCGAGGTCTACCGCTGGACCGACGACCAGGGCAATGTGCACTTTGGTGACCGTCCTCCCGAGGGCAGCGCCAGCGAGTCGGTCGATGTGCGTGAGCCCATGCGCGGGGTACCACTCGAGGGTGCCCGCGAGATCCTCGAGCGTCCGGTGCGGCCTCAGCAGGAGGAGGCCGATGCCAGTGGCTACGAACGCGTCGCGATTACGCAGCCGGAAGACGGATCCGGCGTGCGTGCCAATGACGGCAATGTCACTGCAGAGGTGGCGCTGGAGCCGGCACTGGATGCCGAGGCTGGCCATCGCGTCGTCTGGCTGTTGAACGGCGAAGAGGCCGGCGACAGCACCGGCTCCAGTATCACCTTCGAGGGCCTCAATCGAGGCGAATACAGCCTGCGGGCGCGGGTAGAAGACGACGCCGGACAGGAGCTCGCCAGCAGCGACACCATCCAGTTCAACGTGCTGCGCATGGCGATCCCGCGCGAACAGCAGCAACAACAGCGCCCGCAGCAATTCCCCCAGGGTGGGGCCCCGCAGGCCCCTCGGGCCCCACAAGCCCCGCGCGCACCCCAGCCCCAGGTCCCGCAGAACTAGCCGCTCGCACCAACTCCGTGCGCATATTGCCCCATTATAGTGCCTTTTTTGCACTATAATGGGGCGGCGCTTTGCGATTGCCATCATGGCAACCGCGCCTGGGCGCTTTCCGGCCCGCGGATGATCCACCCCGTGCGGTGCCCCTGTTTGGCGCGATTCCTGCTTGAGGCCCGTTGATGAACAATCCTGTCGCCAAGCCCGCCCCAGCTCCATGGCCCTGGTGGGATGACCTGTCTACAGCCGTGCTGGTGACGGATGGCGAGCTGCGCCTGGTCAGCCTGAACAGTGCGGCCGAAGTCCTGCTGGGGCTTAGCCGCGAGCGTATCGTTGGTCACGGACTGGGGCAGTGGCTCAGGCTCGACCGCAGCCTGTCCAATCGGCTGCGGTCGGTGTTGTCGCTCGATCAGCCGATCACCCTGCGCGCCCGACAGATGGAACCATTGCGCGCCGAGCCCTTCCTGGCGGACATCACCATCACGCCCCTGCGCGGTGAAGATAGTCGAGCGTCACAGCTCTTGTTCGAACTCAACGCCATCGATCGCCACGAACGGATCAGTCGCGAGGAACAGCTGCAGAAGCAGCAGGCCATCACACGTGCGGTGACCCGCGGACTGGCCCACGAGATCAAGAACCCGCTCGGTGGCCTGCGCGGGGCCGCGCAACTGCTGGCCAGCGAGCTCGACGACGACGGGCTGAAGGAATACACCGGCATCATCATTCGCGAGGCGGATCGGCTGCGCAGCCTGGTGGATCGCATGCTCGGGCCGAACAATCTGCCCCGCCTCGAGGCCGTAAACCTCCACGAGGTGCTGGAGCATGTGCGCGGCCTGGTCAGTGTGCAGCTGCCGCTGGGTCTGAAGATCCGCGGTGACTATGACCCGAGCATCCCCGATGTGCAGGCCGACCGCGACATGGTGGTGCAGGCCATCCTGAATCTGGTGCAGAACGCGGTGCAGGCGTTGAGCGAGGGCGGCGAGATCACGCTGGTCTCGCGCGTGCTGCGCCAGTACACCATTTCTGGTCACCGCCACCGACTGGTGGCGCGCCTGAGCGTGCGCGACAACGGCCCGGGCATCCCGGAGGAGATCCGTGAGCGCATCTTCTTCCCGATGGTGACCGGCCGCGCCGCCGGCACCGGGCTGGGCCTGCCGATCGCCCAGAGCCTGATCCAGTTGCACAACGGGCTCATCGAGTGCCGTTCACGACCGGGCAGCACCTCGTTCGACATCCTGCTGCCGATCGAACCCCAAAATGCCAAGGAGGCCGGCAACTGATGGACCCCATCGTCTGGATCATTGATGACGACGACTCGATCCGTTGGGTGCTGGACCGCGCCCTGCAACGCGCCGGTATCCAGGTGCGCGGATTCGAGACGGCCGACGCGGCCTGGGCTGCGCTGGAGACCGACGAGGCCCCGGATACGGTGGTGGCCGACATCCGCATGCCGGGGCTGAACGGCCTCGATTTTCTCGCCCGCATGCAGACCCGCCCGGATCCGCCACCGGTCATCATCATGACGGCGTTTTCGGATCTGGAGAGCGCGGTCGGCGCCTACCAGACCGGGGCCTTCGAGTATCTGCCCAAACCGTTCGATGTCGACGAGGCCGTAGCCCTTGTTCAGCGAGCGCTGGAGGCGCGGGCGACTGCGCAGCAAAACGCCGAGGGTGGCGCCCGGATCGAGGACACCCCGATCATCGGCGAGGCGCCGGCGATGCAGGAGATGTTCCGCGCGATCGGGCGTCTGTCGCGCAGCAACATCACCGTACTGATCAACGGCGAGTCCGGTACCGGCAAGGAGCTGGTCGCGCGGGCCCTGCACCAGCACAGCCCGCGGGCCGATCAGCCGTTGATCGCCCTGAATACCGCCGCGATCCCGAAGGACCTGCTGGAGAGCGAACTGTTTGGCCATGAACGTGGCGCCTTTACCGGCGCCAGCCAGAGCCGCAAGGGCCGCTTCGAGCAGGCCGATGGCGGCACGTTGTTCCTCGACGAGATCGGCGACATGCCGTTCGACCTGCAGACGCGTTTGCTGCGGGTGCTGGCGGACGGAACCTTCTATCGTGTCGGCGGGCACACCCCGATCCGCGTGGATGTGCGCATCATCGCCGCTACCCACCAGGATCTCGAGGAGCGTGTACGAGCGGGGCTGTTCCGCGAGGATCTGTTCCATCGCCTGAACGTGATCCGCATCCATGTGCCGTCACTGCGCGAGCGCCCGGAGGATATCCCGCTGCTGGTGCAGCACTTCATGGCCGAGGTGGCGCGCGAATTGGGCGTGGAGGCAAAGACCATGCGGCCGGAGGTGGTGCGTGAGCTGCAGCGCTTGCCCTGGCCGGGCAATGTGCGCCAGCTGGAGAACACCTGTCGCTGGTTGACGGTCATGGCATCGGGGCGCGAGGTGCATCTGGATGACCTGCCGACCGAGCTGCATCAAGAGGCCCCGCCCATGGAGGCCCATGGAGGCCTGTCGGACGCGCAGATGGCCACGCCGCGGGACTGGACCAGCGAGCTGGCCCAGGTCGCTCGGCAGCACTGGCAACAGGGCGAGCGTGATCTGCTTGGGCGGGTCCTGCCACAACTGGAGCGCACGGTCATCCGCGAGGCGCTGAATGTGACCGGTGGGCACCGCCAGCAGGCTGCCGCCCTGTTGGGCTGGGGCCGCAACACCCTGACTCGCAAGATTCAGGAGCTGGGCATCGACGACGAGTAGCGCGGGTCAGGTCGTCGGGTCTTCCGGGGCCGGGGCGGCGCAGGCGGAGATCGCGCTGTTGAGCTGCAGGCTCCCGGTCAGCTCGCTGACCTGCTGGATGCCGTGGCAATTCATGTAGTCGCGGATGCCGTCCAGGATCTTCGGCAGGCACAGCGGATCGTAGAACAGACCGGTCCCGACACCCACGGTGCTGGCGCCGGCGATCAGGAATTCCAGGGCGTCGCGCGCGGTCAGCACACCGCCCTGGCCGATGATCGGCACGTTGTGCGGCGCGGCCACCTGATAGACCTGCTGTACTTTCAACAGCGCAATCGGCTTGATCGCCGGGCCGGAGAGTCCGCCCTGGTTGTTGCCGATCACCGCACGGCGGCTTTCCACGTCGACGGCCATCCCCATCAGGGTGTTGATCACGGCGAAGCCGTCCGTCCCGGCGTCGATGCACCGGCGGGCGTTTTCGGCAATGTCGGTCTGGTTGGGCGAGAGCTTGGTGATCAGCGGCTTGGAGGTTACCGAACGGCAGGCCTCGACCACGCGCGCGGACATCTCCGGGTCGTTGCCGAAGGCCACGCCGCCTTCTTTCACGTTGGGACAGGAGATATTGATCTCGATGGCATCGATCGGCGAGTCGTCGAAACGCCGGGTGACCTCGATGTACTCCTCGATTGTGGAGCCGGAGACGTTGGCGAAAAAGCGCGTCTCCTCGAAATCGAGCGCGGGCAGGATCTCGTCCACCACCCGGTCGACGCCCGGGTTTTGCAGCCCGATTGCGTTCAGCATGCCTTCCGGGGTCTCGTAGACGCGGTGCGGCGGATTACCCAATCGCGCCTGGCCGGTCGTGCCCTTCAGGCAGATCGCACCTGCGTCGCGATTGGAGAACCCCGCGACCCGGGTGTATTCCTCGCCAAAGCCGACACAGCCGGACAGCAGCACCAGCGGCGTGTTCAAATGCAGCCCGCAGAAATCAACGGCCAGCCGCGGATCGGTGCGCGAATCACTCATGCTTCACATCGTCCTTTATGAACCGGAAATCCCGCCGAACACGGGCAATATTATTCGTCTGGCGGCCAACACCGGGGCGGCGCTGCACCTGATCCATCCGCTCGGCTTCGAGCTGGACAGCGCCCGGGCGCGCCGCGCCGGGCTCGACTATCACGAGCTGGCCCGGGTGCAAGAGTATGACAGCCTCGACCAGTGGCGGGAATCGACCCGGCCGCAACGCGTGCTCGCTCTGACCACGCGCGGGCAGGCCCGTTACGATCAGGCCGGGTTCCAGTCCGGTGACGCGCTGTTGTTTGGCCCGGAGACCCGCGGCCTGCCCCAAGCGGTACTCGACGCGCTGCCTCCCGAACAGCGACTGCGTCTGCCCATGCAGCCCGACAGCCGCAGCCTGAATCTCTCCAACGCGGTGGCGGTGGTCGTCTATGAGGCGTGGCGCCAGCTCGGTTTTCCGGGTGGGGTCTAGTGGCTGATGCGCTGGGCAGGAAGCCGTGCTTTGCTCTAAGCTCGAAGGCGTGGCTCACGGCTGCGGGACCCTTGGTTGGACCGTCCGCGCGGCTCCAAGAACAAGGGGTTCGGGATTCATGTTTTCTGCTTTGCGATCGTTCTGCCTGCTGGTCACCGCCAGCCTCCTCGTCGCGCCGCTCGCCGCGGACGAACCCACCGGTTCCGACAACTGGTGGTGGGATGACGACTGGTGGGAGGACGGCGTGCTGTATTCGGACCTTGAGAATCACGAGGTCGAGATCGAGCGATTCGAGTATGAGCGCGACGGCGTGGACATCCCGGCGCTGGTGGCGCGCCCCGCCGATGGCGAGGCCTATCCCGCGATCCTCTGGGCACATGGCCGGCGCGGGCTGGACGATCTGGCGATCCTGCACGTGAAGCGCCTGGCCGCGCGCGGCTTCGTGGTGATGGCGCCGGACCTGTACACCGGCCGCTTCATGGAGACGCATCCGCTGGATCATGACTACGAACTGGAGGGCGACCTGAACCAGGGGCTGGATGTCCTGCTCGAGCGCGACGACATCGTCGGCGACCGGGCCTGCCTGGTGTCCATCACGCGCGGGGGCTACAAGACGCTGAAGGTCGCAGTGACCTACGAGCGCCAGGTCGAGGACGTCGCCTGCTGGGCCGGTTACTACCCGCACCTGCAGGACCCGAACCTTGGCGAGCCGCACCAGGTGTATCGCTACGCCAACGAGGTCAATCAGCTCGAAATCCCGATGATGATCCTGATCGGCGAGGACGAGCAGTATCAGCGCCACCGGACCGCGAAGATGGCGGCAGACGGCCTGGAAAGCCGCGGCGGTGATGTGACCTGGATCGAATATCCAGGCGTTGGCCGCGGCTTCGATTTTCGCAACGGCAGCAACCGCACCTTCGCCGACGATCTGGCCTCGCGTGACGCGATGATTCGGGTCACGCGCTTTGCGAACCAGCATCTGCGCGACTGAGTTCTCCCTCGACTTCCTCTCCTGGCCTGCGAGCTGGCACCACCGACCCACCGGGTTGGTGGTGCCGTTGCACCCGTGGGCCCTCCTCAGTCAATAAGTCTTTGATAATACAATTAAACGTTTCCGTGCGGCGAGTGCGGAATTTGCTATCTTCGGGCCTTATGTCACTGAGATGCCCGGTCGTTGCGCGGCCGATTCACGGTTGGAACGTACTTAAAGTCGCAGAAGGAGGACGAAGATGGCCAAGGTTCTGATCGCCCAGGGTGGAGGCCCGACGGCGGTAATCAATCAATCCATGGTGGGCGCGGTCCTGGAAGCCCGGAAATTTACCGACGTCGAGCTGGTATACGGGGCCTTCCACGGGGTCCGCGGGATCATCGACGAGGAATTCCTGGACCTGACTCAGGAGACCACCCACAACCTGGAAATGGTCGCGCAGACGCCCTCGTCCGCCTTGGGTTCGACGCGCGACAAGCCGGACCTCGACTACTGCAAGGAGATCTTCAAGGTTCTGAAGGCCCACGAGATCACCTACTTCTTCTATATCGGCGGGAACGACTCCTCTGACACGGTGCGCATCGTCAGTGAGGAGGCACGCAAGGCCAACTACCCGATGCGCTGCGTGCACATCCCGAAGACGATCGACAATGACCTGGTGGAGAACGACCACACGCCAGGTTTTCCCTCGGCCGCTCGCTTCGTGGCCCAGGCCTTTATCGGCGCCAACCTCGACAACTATGCCCTCCCGGGGATCTACCTGGCGGTCGTCATGGGGCGGCACGCCGGATTCCTGACCGCGGCCTCCGCCCTCGGGAAGAAGTTCCCGGATGACGGCCCCCATCTGATCTATGTGCCCGAACGGGTATTCGAGGTCGATCGCTTCCTCTCGGACGTCAAGGCGACCATGGACCGCCACGGCCGCTGTGTGATCGCGGTCAGCGAGGGCATCCACGATGCGGACGGCGAACCGATCGCGACCAAGCTTGCCAAGGACGTGGAGAAAGACGCCCACGGCAACGTGCAACTCTCCGGTACCGGGGCCCTGGCCGACATGCTCTGCGACGAGATCCGCAGCAAGCTGGGGGTCAAGCGCGTGCGCGGCGATACCTTCGGTTATCTCCAGCGTGCCTTCATTGGCTGTGTCTCCGATGTCGATCAGCGCGAGGCCCGCGAGGTGGGCGAGAAGGCCGTGCAGTTCGCAATGTGGGAAGGCCGCGACGGCTCGGTCGCGATCAAGCGCACCGGCTTTTATTCGGTGGACTACGACTATGTGCCGCTGGAGGCCGTTGCGGGCAAGACCAAGGTGATGCCGGACGAATTCATCGATGCCTCGGGCACCGATGTGACCGATGCCTTCCGGATGTATCTGCGCCCGTTGCTGGGCTCGGGCATGCCGGATGCCTATCGTCTGCGCAAGAACAAGGTGACCAAGGTGCTCGGTCGCTAGAAAAAGGCCCTGGTCCCGTGTCCGGGGCCAGGGGCCAAGTACAGGGGGTTTGATCCCCTGACAAAGCCCGCTCGGTACGCCGGGCGGGCCTTTGCTATCCGAGGGCCTTGAAGATCTGGTCGCGGATGTCTTCCACCGATCCGGTCCCCTTGATGTGGACATACTTCGGCGCGCCGGCGTCGCCACTGTCCGCCCACTTCGAGTAGAAGTCCACCAACGGCCGCGTCTGGCTGTGATAGGCCTCCAGACGCTTGCGCACGGTTTCCTCGTTGTCGTCCTCGCGCTGGATCAGATCCTCGCCGGTGACGTCGTCCTTGCCCTCGACCTTCGGCGGGTTGAATTCGACGTGGTAGGTGCGCCCGGAGCCGGGATGCACCCGCCGTCCGCTCATGCGGCGGATCACCTCTTCGTCGGGGACATCCACCTCCACGACAAAGTCGAGCGGCACATTCTGCTCCTTCAGGGCCTCGGCCTGCGGGATGGTGCGCGGGAAGCCGTCGAACAGGAAGCCGGTGTCGCAGCAGTCGGGCTGCTCCACGCGTTCCTTGACCAGACCCAGGATGATGTCGTCGGAGACCAGGCCGCCTGCATCCATGACCTCTTTGGCCTTCAGACCCAGTGGGGTGCCTGCCTTGACGGCTGCACGCAGCATATCGCCGGTGGAGATCTGCGGGATGTTGTACTTCTCGCAGATGTACTGGGCCTGAGTGCCCTTGCCGGCGCCGGGCGCCCCCAACAGAATCAGTCGCATGCTCTCGCTCCTATGAGGAGTGGGTGGTTGTGCTATGGTCGCGGCAGACGCTCCCGAGCCGCGCAAGTTACAGTACAAGGGTTGTGGTTGTCGGTACAACCCTGCCCATCCTTATGTGACACCCGCCCCCTGCAAGGAGTCATCAACCGTTATGCAAGCCGGCCCCCGCGAGATCACCACGCCGTTTCGGCCCATCCCCCTGGACATCCCGGAGGGCATGAAACCCAACGAGTTCTTCAACAGCACCGAGAACCTCGCCGACCTGGTGAATAACAACGGCCTGCTGGTCAATCCGGAGAACCTCCTGCTCTACCGCAAGGCGCTGGGACACAGCAACGAGTTTGACTGCTCCATCATCTACAACACCTCGCAGACGATCCTCGACCCGATGGGGCGCCCGGTGCGACGCACCCAGGTGCCGGAGCCGGTGCGGCATGTCTGGAACCGGATGAACGGCGTGATCATCGAGTACATGCTGGAGCAGTACCCGGACCCGGCCGAGGCCCTGGTGCTGGCGGGCGAGGCCAGCCTGGACGCGACCTGGCCGCTGACCGCGCCCGGGGTGCCCAGCATCCGCATGCTGCACAACCATTTCATTGTCTTTCCGATGGCGACCCTGGCCGATGCACCGCTGGCGGATCCCGGCAACCCCAACCTCACCGATGGCGGCCAGCACAGCCTGTTCCAGGCCTATATGCGCGATGTCTACCGGGCGTTCTTTACCCGGGCCCTGGATCTGCAGATTCTGCGTCCGGCGCCGGATCATCAGGCCCGACTGGGACTGACCGGTTACCCGCACGGTCTCCCGAGCTGGGAGATTCAGGGTGGGGTCGAGGCGCTGAAGGACATCCGCTTCTGGCGGGAATACGACGCGGTCCTGCAGGGCTTTCTGGACTTCTACCGGACCTTCTTTTCGCAGGTCTCCACCCGCAATGCCCCGATGCCCGAGGGCGTGCACTTCCCCGATGCGGTGGAGGAGGTCCTGCTGTTCAACAACGACTTCCTGAAGACCGCGAAGAAAATACGCGATCGCTGCTTCACCGACGCCAAGTACGCCCACGCGATCCGCTGGCAGCCGGCCTTCAAGCAGCTGATCTACCGCAACGACGAGGGTCGCCTGATCGTCACGATCAGTCAGAACTCGATCGGCAACGCGATCACCGAGCTGCTGGGGGTGGTGGTCAACCGGGTACCGGACGCGGAGGCCTACGAGCGCGTCGAACCGGACCTGGTCGAGAAGTTGCTGGAGGTGCGCCGCCGCCTGGTGGAGTTCGATCTGGGCGAGGGGATCGCGACCGAGGGTTGGCCGGCGGTATGACGGAAGGGGGTTTGAAGAAGCGAGGCATTCGCTGCGGGCAGGCCGGGGGGCAGTATTCCCGCCCCCCCGGCAGGTTCAGGCGACCGACTGGTAGTAGATGTTCTGCGGGTGGTTGGCCTGGGCGAAGAAGAACCAGCGCTCGGCGACCATGCCCAGATACTGGATCACGAACGCAGCGATCAGCAGGTTGACCGGGTCGATGCGGGTGACCAGTACGACCAGTAGCAGGATAGCCGGGACCACGAACGCACCCAGCAGGAAGATCCACTTCATGCCGCGCAGGAACGCCGCCGACATGTGGTGGAAGAACTCCCGCGTATTGAATGAGCCGCCCATGAAGCCCTGGGACTTCTGCTGGATCTTCGGGTGCTTCACCCCAATCGCGGTTTGCAGCGTCGATTTCGACTTGATGCGGGAGTTGCGCACCAGCGACGCGCTGCGGGTACCCAGTCCCAGAACCGTCAGGACGATCGCGACTGTCGCCAGGAAGGCGACCAGCGGGACACCGGCCCAGGCCGCATAGGCGGCCGCCAGGGTAAAGCCGTTGGCGGCCCCCAGCACGGTGTAGTTGACCACGGTCAGCGGGGAGTGCCATTCCTGCAGGAACTTGATGCAGGCGTAGATCATCGCGGTGGTCACATACAGCACGATGGCCAGCAGCGCCCCGACCGCCCCGAGCACGACGGTCAGCAGGACGGGTACGTCCCCGGCCAGCGTACCCAGGGGCGGGTTGAACCCGAACGCATGGGCCGCGCCGTACAGGAACACTACGCCCATGAACGCCGGGAGCACGATCACCTCGCGCGAGAGCCACGAGGTGCGCCACTTGGTGGCGGTGCGCCAGGCGCGTTCCGGCCGTCCCAGGTGGAAGAACGAGGCGATCAGCCCCAGCACCAGGAAGACCAGCGCAAGCGCGGAGCCCAGAGCCAGGAAGTCCGAACCCGGGGGCGGCAGTACGCCCAGCAGGCTCAGTGCCTCGGCACCGAACAGGCCGAGAAACAGGCCCTGGCCGGCGCCAATCAGGGTGGTGAGAAAAATGACCGAGAAGGCTGGATGCATAGTGTCTTCGTCCCTGTTTACCAGCTGGTGACGTCGTCGAGCGAGGGTTCGTCCTGCCCGGGCTTCGGCAACTGACTGTCGATCTTCAGCGGGTTGTCCGCGCGTTCGACCTCGTCCTCGCGGATGGTGAGCTGGGTCTTGCGCCGCGGCAGGTAGTGGTTGGCCGGCTTGGTCCCCCATTCCGGCATCAGCTGGTAACCACCGGCCTCGCGGATGGCCTTGGAGACGACCGACTCGGGGTCATGGATATCGCCGTAGAGCCGGGCATTGGTCGGGCAGGCTCGCACGCAGGCCGGCTTGCGATCCCATTCCGGCAGCTCCTCGTTGTAGATGCGGTCCACGCACAGGGTGCACTTGGTCATCACCTTGCGTTCGGCGTCCACCTCGCGCACGCCGTAGGGGCAGGCCCAGGAGCAGTACTTGCAGCCGATGCACTTGTCGTAATCGACCAGCACGATGCCGTCCGACTCGCGCTTGTAGGAGGCCCCGGTCGGACACACCGGCACGCAGGGCGGCTCCTCGCAATGCAGGCAGGACTTTGGAAAGTGCACCGTCTCGGTGTTCGGGTATTCACCCACCTCGAAACTCTGCACCCTGTTGAAGAAGGTGCCGGTGGGGTCCGCGTCGTAGGGGTTCTGGTCGACCAGCGGGCCGGCATCGCCGGAGGTGTTCCATTCCTTGCAGCTGGTCACGCAGGCGTGGCAACCCACGCAGACGTTGAGATCGATGACGAGGGCGAGTTGGGTCATTTCTTGCCTCCTGGGGGAACGCTGCACAATGTGCGCACTCGCGCTCGAGTCGCTTTTGCGTGCGAACAAGGCGCGGCGACTGCCGTGCAGTCACTCTGCACAAGGGAGCCGCAACGCCGTGCGCATGCAAAAGCGGCCGAGCCCCTGCTTTTCAATGGTTTGTGGGGGTGGCGCCCCAGGTTCCCCGATCCTGCGTTGCGGTCCTTGCCGGTAGAACCACTACCGGCTGCGCACCGCGCCTTGTCTCGGAAAACCTGGGGTGCCAACGCGAGTGTGTACATTGTTCAGCGTTTCCCCAGGCCCGCAAAGAAGTTCAAAACACGTGCCCGTGTGGACTGGCCGGGATACGGTTTGAGCGGCTTGAACTGGGGAGAGGTCTCCTGCGGCTCCCCTTCTTCGGCCTTGTAGATTCGTACGCGGACGTCATACCAGGCCGCCTGACCGGTCACCGGATCGGAGTTGGAGATCGGGCCGTCATGCCCCGGCAGCTCCTCGGAGATCAGGTGGTTCAGCAGAAAGCCCTTGCGTGACTCGTTGGCACCCGGGGTCAGGTTCCAGGCGCCCGCGGCCTTGCCGATCGCATTCCAGGTCCAGACGGTGCCGGGCTCGACGGCCTCCGAATACTTGGCCATGCAGCGCACCCGGCCCCAGGGGCTCTCCGCCCAGATCCAGTCCTCGTCTTCGATGCCGGCGGCCCGCGCGGTGCGCGCGTTCACGTACAGCAGGTTGTGGGCGTGGATCTGGCGCAGCCAGGCGTTCTGGGAGTCCCAGGAGTGGTACATCGCCATCGGCCGCTGGGTGACCGCCGCCAGCGGATAGGTGTGCTTGTCCGTGGACTGGTGTTCCAGCGGGTCGTAGTAGAAGGGCAGCGGGTCGAAGAAGGTCTCGACGCGCTTGGCCAGGTGCGCCGGCACCTTGCGTGTGGTCCCCTTGCCCTGGGCGGCGGCGCGGAATTTCATCAGCACCTCGGAGTAGAGGTGGATCAGTACGGGCTCGCCGTAGCGCGTGATGCGGTTGCGCTGCGACCACTCCAGATAGCCCTTGTTCCAGTTGCGCATGTACTGGTAGCTGCGCGGCAGCTCGTACTGGAAGACGCAGTTGTTCTTCGCGTACATCTCCCACTGGTTGGGGTTGGGTTCGCCGCGCAGGGACTTTTCGCCACCCTTGCCGCGCCAGCCGGCCAGGAAGCCGATGCCGGAGCCCGGCTCAGTCTCGTAGTTGACCACGAAGTCCGGGTAGTCGCGGAATTTGCGGTCGCCCTTCTCGTTCACGAAGGCTGGCAGCTTCAGGCGCGATCCGAGCTCGATCAGCACATCCTGGAAGGGCTTGCACTCGCCCTTCGGCGGCACCACCGGGATGCGCACCGAATCCACCGGGCCGGTGAACTCGGAGATCGGGCGATCCAGCATCGACATCACGTCGTGGCGTTCCAGATAGGTGGTATCCGGCAGCACCAGGTCGGCAAACGCGGTCATCTCGGACTGGAAGGCATCCGCCACGACCAGGAACGGGATCTTGTACTCCCCGTTGTCGTCCTTGTCGTTCAACATTTTGCGGACCTCTTCCGTGTTCATGGTCGAGTTCCACGCCATGTTGGCCATGAAGATCAGCAGGGTGTCGATCGGGTAGGGGTCGCCGCGCCAGGCATTGGTGATCGCGTTGTGCATCATGCCGTGCACGGCCAGCGGGTATTCCCAGGAGAAGGCCTTGTCGAGCCGGACCGGCTCGCCCTTGTCGTCCACGAACAGGTCGTCCGGGCTGGCCGGCCAGCCGAGCACCATGCCGTCCAGCGGCTTGCCGGGCTGTACGCCCTCCGGCCCCTTCGGCGTGCGGGCGCAGGGCGGGATCGGACGCGGGAACGGGGCCTTGTGGCGGAAACCGCCGGGGCGGTCGATGGTGCCCAGCAGCGACATCAGGATCGACAGCGCGCGGATGGTATGGAAACCGTTGGAGTGCGCGGCCAGCCCGCGCATCGCATGGAAGGAGACCGGGTTGCCGGTTACCGACTCGTGCTCCACACCCCAGGAATCGGTCCAGGCGATCGGCAGCTCGATGCGCTGGTCGCGCGCGGTCACGCCCATCTCGTGAGCCAGGCGGCGGATATCCTTGGCCGCTATGCCGGTGACGCGCTCGGCCCATTCCGGGGTGTACTCCGCGACCCGGTCCTGCAACAGCTGGAACGAGGGCTTTGCGCGTGTCCCGTCGTCGAGTATGAATTCTCCGAGCAGGAAGGGGTCGGCGCCCGGGGTGTGGGTGGGCACCGGGCGACCGGTCTTGCGATCCCACCAGAGCTGGTTCTGCGCGTCGTAGCAGCCCTCTTCCGGCGGCTCTTCGGTGCGCAGGAACATGCCGAAGTCGTCCTGATCCTCGTCCATGTTCACCAGCTGGCCGGCATTGCTGTAGCGCACCAGGAAGTCGCGGTCGTACAGGCCCTTGTTGATGATCTCGTGGATCAGTGCCAGCAGCAGGGCGCCATCGGTTCCCGGACGGATCGGGACCCATTCGTCGGCGATCGCGGAGTAGCCGGTGCGCACCGGGTTGATGGAGATAAAGCGCCCGCCCTGGCGCTTGAACTTGGAGATCGCCACCTTCAGCGGGTTGGAGTGGTGGTCCTCCGCAGTGCCGATCATCACGAACAGCTTCGAGCGTTCCAGGTCAGGGCCGCCGAACTCCCAGAACGAGCCGCCGATGGTGTAGATCATGCCGGCGGCCATGTTTACCGAGCAGAACCCACCGTGTGCCGCGTAGTTGGGGGTGCCGAACTGCTTGGCGAACAGCCCGGTCAGGGCCTGCATCTGGTCGCGCCCGGTAAACAGCGCAAAGCGCTTCGGGTCGGTCTCGCGGATGTGTCCGAGGCGCTCGGCAAGAATCTCGAAGGTCTCCTCCCAGGAGATCGGCTCGAACTCGCCGTCGCCACGCTCGGCGCCGGGCTTGCGCCGCAGGGGCTGGGTCAGCCGCGCCGGGGAGTGCTGCTTCATGATCCCGGAGGCGCCCTTGGCGCAGATTACGCCCTCGTTGATCGGGTGCTCGGGGTTGCCATCAATGTAGCGCACCTCCCCGTCACGCAGGTGCACCCGGATGCCGCAACGGCAGGCGCACATGTAACAGGTGGTGTTCTTGATTTCGTGCGACGGGGTCTGTGCCATAGATCGTTAACGCCTTGATAGTTTAGACAATTACGATATACTTGCGTCCCCCTCTCTGCCGCCCGGGGTTACCCCCACTATGCAGTTCCGGGGGGTCCACCACAAGGCATTTCGGGCGCGATTTGTGTATCGATTGGGCGGCCTGGATCGGGGCTGAACGCGGGGATGGGTGCGGCAGTGTTATCGTCTCGGGCCAGGAACCTGACAGCAGAGGCCCGCGAATCCAATGAAGGTATGCATTGTTTCCGACAGCCACGACCGCGGCCCGATGCTGGCCCGCGCGATCGAGGCTGGCATTGCCGAAGGCGCCGAGGCGGTCATCCATTGCGGCGACGTGATCGGCGGCAATACGCTGCGGGCGTCACTGAAGCTGGGTGTGCCGATCCACGCGGTGCATGGCAACAACCTGGGGGACCCGGTCGCGATCTCGCGCATCGCCCACCAATCCAACGGCCTGCTGCACTACTACGGGCTGGATGCCACGATCACGCTGGGGGGGCGCCGCATCTTCGTCACGCACTACCCCCACTACGCCCACGCGATGGCCTGCACCGGTGACTACGACCTGGTCTGCTGCGGCCACAGCCACGAGACCGAGATCCGTCAGCAGCCGCACGTCCAGAATGGCTCTACCTGGGTCGTGAATCCCGGCACGGTCGCCGGTCTCGGCGCGCCCGAGGCGACCTGGGCGCTGGGGGATCTCGACCGCATGTCGTTCGAGATCCGGCCAACGCCGGAAGAGGCGGTCGCCGGAATCAAGTGACCCCTCGGGGCCCTCGGTGGCCCCTTGGCGTTGATTCGCCCTCACCGGCCCGGTCCGGCAGAACCCGCTTGTCAGCGCGCCCATCTCAGGGCATCGTCTAGGTTCCCACCCTGGATGGAGAAACGCGATGACCGCAGAATTCCCGCACAAGCCCCTGCCATCGAGCAAGGCAGCTCCCGGAACCGGGCTTCAGCAGGTAACCGACGAGGAACCGCGGGTTACGCTGGCCTCCTCCGCGCTGTGTGTGCTGACCGACTTCCGCCGAGTGCCGGTGGCCACAATCGGTCCCGACGCGACCCTCGGTCAGGCGACGGAGCAGATGATTGCCAGGGGTGTGCGGTTGCTGATCGTGGTCGACGACGCGCGCCAGGTGCGCGGGTTGATTACGGCTCGCGATACGCAGGGGGAGCGCCCGATCCAGATGGTGAACGAGCGCGGTCTGCGGCACGAGGATCTTCGGGTACGTGACCTGATGGCGCCCCTGGATGACGTGGATCTTCTGGACATGCAGCGGGTGATGCAGGCGGACGTTGGCGACATCATCGCAACCCTGAAGGACTGGGGGCGTCAGCATGCGCTCGTTGGGCAGACGGATCCGGCGACCGGCGAGACCCGTATCCGCGGCATGTTCTCAGCCACGCAGATTGGCCGCCAGCTGGGCGTGTCGGTGCAGACATTCGATGTCGCGCGGACCTTCGCCGAGATCCAGGCGGCCTTGTCGAAGACCTACTGAATGCAAAACGGTGGCGGGAAATCCCGCCACCGATTCGCCTTGCGGGCCGGGCTGCGGCCCGGCCCCGCTACTTGTTGATGCTCTGGTAGTAGTCCATCAGGATCTCCGCCACTTCCGGGCGCGAGAATTCCACCGGTGGTGCCTCGCCGCGGCCCAGCATCTCGCGAACCTTGGTGCCGGACAGGAGCACGAAATCCTCCTTCGTGTGATCGGGTGCATCACACATCATCACCACGCGGCCGAGCTTCTTCGAGAAGGCGGTGTGATCCGCCCGGAAGATCTCGATCTCCAGCGCATCGTCGGGGACCTCCGTGTCGAAGATGGTCTGGGCGTCGAACGGTCCGTAGTAGTCCCCCACGCCGGCGTGATCGCGCCCGATGATGAAGTGGGTCGCACCCATGTTCTGCCGGAACAGCGCATGGAGCACGGCCTCGCGCGGCCCCGCATAGAGCATGTCGAAGCCGTACCCGGTGATCATTACGGTGTTCGGGGGGAAGTAGATCTCGGCCATCTTGCGAATGGCGGCGTCGCGCACCGGGGCCGGGATATCGCCGGGCTTCAGCTTGCCCAGCAGCATGTGGATCACCAGACCATCGGCGCCCAGCTGGTCCAGTGCCATGCGGCACAGCTCTTCGTGAGCGCGGTGCATCGGGTTGCGGGTCTGGAAGGCCACGACCTTGTTCCAGCCGCGTTCCGCAATCTCGTTGCGGATCTCGACCGCAGTGCGGAAGGTGTCGGGGAAGTCATCCTGGAAATAGGAGAAGTGGAGCACCTGAATGGGGCCCGACACGCAGACGCGACCCACGCTGTTGAAGGCGGCCACCCCGGGGTGTTCCATGTCGGTTGTGCCGTAGACCTTCTGCGTCATGGTCTCCATCTGCTCGGCGCTGAACTCCTCGATGGCCTCGACTTCCTGGATGGCGAGCACCGGGTTCCCTTCCATGTTGGGATCACGCAGGGCGATTCGCTTGGCCCCGCGGATGGCGTCGGCATTCTCCAGCAGGTTCACCACCGGGACCGGGAAAAACAGACCGCTGGTGGTTCGCATGTTTTCCGCGCAGCTCATCGCATCCGCGACATTCATGAAGCCGGTCAGGGGTGTGAAATAGCCCCCCCCCATCATCACGGCGTTGCCGGCGGCCGCCGAGCTGATCACCACGGAGGGGAGGCTTTCGGCCTCTTTCAGCAGGGCATGGTGTTGTTCGGGGTCGTAGACAAACAGGGGCTTCAGGGTGTCTGCACCGTGCGGTTTGATCATGGGGCTTTATCTCCTGCCGACGCTGGATGTGGGCTGCATGGATTGGGCGGATTATCCCGCCGGGTGTCGTGCTCGGGCCGCACGCGGCCAGCCCGTCTGGTGGCCGGGCGCGCTGCTAATCGACCCTGAACGTAGCACAAGATAGTCCATAAAGCGCCGGGTTACTTGACCCTCTGTCGGGCCGCGCCCTCGGCCGGGCTGTGCAGATCAAGCGGTATCGGGGTTTGTAGTGCGGGGCTTAATGCCGACGGTTCGCTCGGGCGCAATGCCCGCCGCTGCGGGCTTTGCGATTGTTCAGGGGCCTTGATGCGGGCTGCAAAGTAAAGACCGGCCGAAGGGCCGTTGGGGGCGGGTGCCCATCTGCGGGCGACCTTAATAGATTAGCGTTTCCCTAAATTAGCATATCGACCCATACATTCCCTTTATGTCGCGGCAAGCAACTTTGATTTGAAGCGCAAGAACGATTTATCACAGACTCAGTGGGCCCATTGGACACTCGAGGAGGCCTGACGCCGTGATCACTAGCAATCCCTTTGCCGAACTGGCTGCGTTTATCCCACCAGCCGCAATGCAGGCGTATGTCGTGCTCATGGTCATTCTGGTGGCCGGTGGCACGATCCTCGACATGATGCACAAGAGGAGTGCCAAGTACTTTTTCGAGAACGCCAAGAAAGCCGAGAAGAACGCAACCCGCAGCGTGAGCGGTGGCGAAAAATTCTCGCTCGCGATGCAGACCATTGGGAAAGAGGTCATCACCTCCGGCGAATTCAAAAATCCGACGCGTCGTGCCTCCCACCTCTTCACCATGTGGGGCTTTATTGTTTTCGTCGTCTCTTCCGCCGTGCTGATTTTTGGCTACGCGGCCGAGCCTGCCGCCGGCGTGTGGCCGCTCCTGTGGCACCTGGGCGCCCTGTCGCTCGCATTTGGTGGCTACTGGTTCTGGTTCTTCATTCGTGTCGATGTGAATTCCGAAGGTCGTCGCTGGTACCAGCTGGTCCGTGCCGATCTGTTCATCGTGTCGCTTCTGGCGATGTCGACGTTCGCCATTCTGTGGTCGCTGACCCAGGGCGCCGGTGCCCTCGGCTGGATCTTCTTCGCGCTCTTCCTCGCGGCCACCACGACGCTGTTCGCAACGGTTTACTGGTCCAAGTTCGCGCACATGTTCTTCAAGCCCGCCGCGGCCTATCAGAAGCGCCTTACCCGGGCTGACGGTTCCGCCGAAAACCTCCCGACCCTCACGCGTGACGACCCCGAGCAACAGCAGCGCCACTCGATGGAGCTGTTGCGTGACGCGCCGATGGAGATGGGGAAGGGTATCCAGCGTGAAGCGCCCAACCACTACTAAAGCCATTTACCCGAACATCAGCATCGATCGAGGACTACCATGCCAACTTTCGTATACATGACCCGTTGCGATGGCTGTGGGTACTGCGTGGACATCTGCCCGTCAGACATCATGCATATCGACGAAACCACCCGTCGCGCCTACAACATCGAGCCCAACATGTGCTGGGAATGCTATTCCTGCGTGAAGGCCTGTCCGCACCACGCCATTGACGTGCGCGGCTACGCGGACTTCGCGCCACTGGGGCACAGCGTGCGCGTCGACCGCGACGAAGAGCGCGGCACCATTGCCTGGAAGATCAAGTTCCGCGACGGCCGGGAGAAGAATTTCCTGTCGCCGATCACTACCAAACCCTGGGGCAAGCACATCCCGCAGCTGGCGGACGTCCCCGCACCGGACAAGTCCATGCGCGACAGCCAGTTGCTGTTCAACGAACCCAAGTACATCCGCATGGATGAGGGGGATCTGCACACGCTTGAGGCCGCCGGTCTCAAACTGAAAGAAGGGGTGTACTACTGATGGCCTACAAGACAATCGTCGAAGACAACATCGACATCCTGGTCTGCGGCGCCGGGCTCGGCGGCACGGGCGCCGCCTGGGAAGCCCGGTTCTGGGGCCAGGACAAGAAGGTCGTGATTGCCGAAAAGGCCAACATCGACCGCTCCGGCGCCGTGGCCCAGGGCCTGTACGCGATCAACTGTTACATGGGCACCCGTTGGGGCGAAAACAACCCCGAGGACCATGTCCGCTACGCCCGCATCGACCTGATGGGCATGGTGCGCGAGGACCTGCTGTTCGACATGGCGCGTCACGTGGATTCCACCGTGCACCAGTTCGAGGAATGGGGCCTGCCGCTGATGCGCGACCCGAAGACGGGCGCCTACCAGCGTGAAGGCCGCTGGCAGATCATGATCCACGGCGAATCCTACAAGCCGATCGTGGCCGAGGCCGCCAAGAAGTCGGCCGATACGATCTACAACCGCATCTGCGTCACCCATCTGCTGATGGACGAGTCCAAGGAGAACCGGGTGGCCGGTGCCGTGGGCTTCAACGTGCGCACCGGTAACTATCACGTCTTCAAGTCGAAGACCGTGATCGTCGCCGCCGGCGGTGCCTCGATGATCTTCAAGCCGCGTTCGGTCGGTGAAGGTGCCGGTCGCGTCTGGTACGCCCCGTGGTCTTCCGGCTCGGCCTATGGTCTGCTGATCAACGCCGGTGCCAAGATGACCCAGATGGAAAACCGCATCGTGCTGGCCCGCTTCAAGGATGGTTACGGTCCAGTCGGTGCGTACTTCCTGCATCTGAAGACCCGTACGCAGAACTGCAATGGTGAAGAGTACGAGTCCAAGTGGTGGCCAGGGCTGCAGGAAATGGTCGGCAAGGAGTACCTCGACCCGGAGGCCTCCCACCGGACCCATCGCCCGATCCCGACCTGCCTGCGCAACCACGCATTCCTGAACGAGGTGAATGCCGGTCGTGGCCCGATCCACATGGTCACCATGGAGGCCTTCCAGGATCCGCACCTCGAAGAGGTGGGCTGGGAGAACTTCCTGGGCATGACCGTCGGCCAGGCCGTGCTGTGGGCCGCCACCGACGTGGACCCCAAGAACGAGAACCCAGAGCTGACCACCTCGGAACCCTACGTGATGGGCTCGCATGCCACGGGTTGTGGTGCCTGGTGCTCCGGTCCGGAGGATGTCTCCCCGCCCGAGTACTTCTGGGGCTACAACCGTATGACCAGCGTCGAAGGCCTGTTTGGTGCCGGCGACGCCGTGGGCGGGACGCCGCATGCGTTCTCCTCCGGTTCCTTCACTGAGGGCCGCCTGGCCGCCAAGGCCGCCTGCAAGTACATCGACGATGGCAAGGCCGACGGCATTCGCGTCTCCGATTCGCAGATCAACAAGCGCAAAGAGGAGATCTACAAGCCGCTCGAGCACTACAAGATCTATCGCAACGAGGTCGTGGCCGGTTCGGTCAATCCGAACTACATCAACCCGCGCCAGGGTCTCGACCGCCTGCAGAAGCTGATGGACGAATACTGCGGTGGCGTGACGGTCAGCTACATGACCAACGAAAAGCTGCTCAACATCGGCCTGAAAAAGATGCACATCCTCGAAGAGGATCTGGAAAAGCTGGCGGCGGAGGACATCCACGAGTTGCTGCGCGCCTGGGAGCTGAAGCACCGCGTGCGCACGGCCGAGAGCGTCTTCCACCACACGCTGTTCCGCAAGGAAACCCGCTGGCCGGGTTACTACTACCGCGGCGACTACATGAAGCTCGACGACAAGAACTGGCATCACCTGACCGTCTCTCGTCGTGACCCGAAGACGGGCGAGTACACCATGGAGAAGGCGCCGTGCTATCACCTGGTCGACAAGGACGAGGCCCCGGCCGAGCCCGAGAAGGCGGAAGCCTAGGGTGCTAACGTGACGGGGTCGGCTGCGGCCCCGTCACTATGGCTGGCAAGCAGCGATGGCCAACGCGTTCGCGCGTTGGTCTTCTCTTTCAACCGTCACCCCCGGGGGTTTCAACATGACCAGTGCAGCTGAAGCACAGCCAATGCCGGAGACCTCGATGAACATCATCGATCACTCCGACGAGGAGATCCTGGAGATCGCCCACCCCATGTGGAGCGATCTGATCAAGTACTCGAACAAGGGCCAGTACGGCAAGTTCGTCCGCCGGTTCTCCTACCACCTGCTGTTCGGCCTCAATGAAGTCGAGGTGGGCAAGCAATTCGCCCAGAGCGAGCTGACCCGCAACCTGAAGGAGGACTGGGATTACCTCGGCATCATTCGCCGCGGCGAACATGTCACGGTCCTGTATCGGGTGCGCAGCACGAAGAAAGAAGGCGAGTGGCTCGGCCGCATGGTCCTTGGTTACGAGGAAGGCGAAGTGCGAATCTTCGGTGCGTCCATTTTCTAAGACAGCGGGACTTTGAATGACAGATGTAATCAAGGACAACAAGTACGTTGAGCTGAACTATCAGGTCATCGACGAGAAATCCGGCCAGGTCCTGACCGAAGTGGAGTTCCCGCTGGGCTATGTGCACGGCGTCAATGAGGTCCTGTCACCCAAGGTAATGGGCGAGCTTGAGGGCAAGGCGCAGGGCGAGACCATCGAGGTCCCCATCGATTGCAATGCGCTGTACGGCCCGCGCGACGAGTCCCTGGTGATCACGGAAGCGATCGAAAACGTGCCGGAGGAGTACCGCGAAGTCGGTACGGCGATCCTGATGGAAAACGATCGCGGCCAGACCAAGAATTTTCTGGTTACGCGGCTCGACGACAAGACGATCACCATCGATGGCAATAACCCGCTGTGTGGTCGGCAGGTGATTTTCAAACTGAATGTGTTGTTGGTGCGTGATGCCACTGCGGACGAAATCGAGCATGGTGGCAAGGTGGAGTCGGGCCCGGAAATCGACAGCGGACGAACGGTGCCCATCGAGTGATGGAGCCGGTCCAGCCGGCCTTTCAGTATGTCTGGGGAGCGAGACCAGTATCTCCCATCCCCTCTTTTTCATCGAAGCGAGGTGAATGAACCATGAGCCAGGATACCGAGAAGAAACACCCGCAGGTCCCGGACGGCAAGTCCCGTTACCTGGTGACCCGCCAGATGCCGCCCAACGAAAAGGGCTTCGTCGGTTACGAGACGATCTGGGAGTCTTTCCAGAAAGAGGCGGAGTACCAGACGCCGAAGCGCCCCTGAAGCCGGGAGTAGTCGATAGCCGCCCCTTCGATACCGGGGGCGCTGCCCTGCCGTCCGCTTGCGATCGTCATCGCCGGCGGACGTTTTTGTTTTGGTAGGCCCCGGACGGACGGGCCGACGTTCGGAACCCGGGCCCGCCTCTTACGAGGGGGCGCGTTCCGGTCCCTCCGGCGGCGCCTGCAACTCCGACGGTCGGCCCGGCTGGGCCATGCGATCCGGATTGGCCCAGCGCATCAGTGCGAGCGCCAGCAGGATGGTGGGAATGCCAATGAGCGCCGAGCTGACAAAGAACCAGAACCAGCCCAAGTGCTCGGCGAACACACCGGTAAATCCGGCCAGGAACTGACCCGGGAGGGTCATGATCGAGCTGAACAGGGCGTACTGGGTCGCGGTATAGGCCGAGTTGGTCAGGCTGGAGAGATAGGCGATGAACACCGAGATTGCCATCCCGCCAGAGAGGTTGTCGGCCATGATCGCGAACACCAGGCCGTAGATTTCCGGGCCCAGGGTCGCCAGCCAGGAGAAAGTCAGGTTGGTGGCCGGCGCCAGGATGGCGGTGGCGATCAGCATGCGCATGATCCCGAATCGCACGACCAGCAGTCCGCCCAGTGCGGCCCCCGTCAGCGTCATTGCCAGGCCGAACGCCGCAGCGATGTTGGCGATCTCGTCCTTGGTGAAGCCCAGGTCGAGATAGAACGGATTGGCCATCACGCCCATAAAGATGTCGCTGATGCGGAAGATCGCGATGAACGCGATCACTACCAGCGCAACACGCCCGAAGCGCTGCCAGAAATCCACGAACGGACACACCACCGCGCCGATGAGCCAGGCTTTGAAGTCGCGCCAGAGCCCGGTGTCGGAGGTGTTGTTGATGTAATGCACCACGCGCTCTTCCAGTTGCGCGGTCTTCGTGTCGCGCGGCGCGACCTCTGGCTCGCGCACGATCAGGGTGCAGATCACCCCGACCAGCATTAGTGCCGCCATCGCCATGTAGGACAGGCTCCAGCTGCCGGCGGCCGCAATATGCAGGGCCCCCGCTCCGGCCGTCAGCAATGCCACGCGATAGCCGAAGACATAGGCGGCCGCCATGGCGCCCTGGCGCTCCTGGCTGACTGCCTCGATGCGGTAGGCATCAATCGCGATGTCCTGAGTCGCGGCGCCAAAGGCCGTGAGCACGGCCCAGACCGCGACCAGCCAGAGCTGTTCGGTGGGATCGGTAAAGGCAATCCCGAACAGCCCCAGCATGATGGTCGCCTGCGCCGCCAGCATCCAGGCGCGCCGCCGCCCGAAGATCCGGGTCAGCAGCGGCAGCCGCATCCGGTCTACGATCGGGGCCCACAGCACCTTGATGCTGTAGGCCATGCCCACCCAGGAGAGGAACCCAATCGAGGCCAGTTCGACACCGAGGTCGCGCAGCCAGGCGGTGAAGGTGCCGCCTGTCAGCAGTAGCGGAAGCCCGGCGGCAAAGCCAAGGAACAGCATGCCCACCACCCGTGGGTGGCGGTAGACGGCCAGTGCCTCGCGCCAGTCGCGGTTCGGCCGATTCTGCGACTCGGCAGCCGTGCTCACGAAGTTGCCCGCAGATGACGATCAGGGGGTGTAGTCATAGTCGATCCAGAACGGGGCGTGATCGGAGTAGCGGTCGTCAGTATGGATGTACGGGTCCCGCGCGGTTTCTGCGATGCCGGGGGTGGCGATCTGGTAATCGATGCGCCAGCCCACGTTCTTCGCCCAGGCCTGGCCGCGATTGGACCACCAGGTGTACTGCTCGGGGCGGTCGTCCAGTCGCCGGAAGACATCCACCATCCCGATCTCGTCGAACAGGTGATCCAGCCAGGCGCGCTCCTCGGGGAGGAAGCCGGAGTTCTTCTGATTGGATTTCCAGTTGCGCAGGTCGATCTCCTTGTGGGCGATGTTCCAGTCGCCGCAGATCACCCACTCGCGCCCGTCCTGCATGCGCTCTGCCAGCCACGGCCGGAAAAAGTCCAGAAACCGCCACTTGGACTCCTGCCGGTGGTCCCCCGAGGAACCCGAGGGCAGGTAGAGCGACACCACGGACAGGTCCCCGAAGCGCATCTCCACGTAGCGGCCCTCGTTGTCCGCCTCCTCGAAGCCAATGCGCGCGATCACCTCGTCCGGCTGACGCCGGCTGTACAGGGCCACGCCACTGTAGCCGGGCTTTACCGCATCCACATAGGCGCAGTGGTAGCCGGGGGGGTGGAAAGGCTCGCCCTGAATCTGGTGAATCTGGGCCTTGGTCTCCTGGATGCAGACCACGTCGGCCGCGGTCGTCGGGAGCCAGTCGAAGAAGCCCTTGCGGGCGGCGGCACGGATGCCATTGGCGTTCATCGAGAGTATGCGCATGGCCGGGAACGATACCGGCGCGCGCGTGTACAGGAAAGGGCTGGCGTGATGAATCCCGCCACGCTTGTGTCAGAATACGGCGTTTTCCGACCGGAGCCCCGCGATGACCGCCCATGCCTTTCTCGACTATGCCCTGGAACGCGACGTCCTGCGCTTTGGCGAGTTCACACTGAAGTCGGGGCGGGTAAGCCCGTATTTCTTCAATGCCGGCCTGTTCAACCGGGGCTCCGATCTCGTGCGCCTGGGCGAATTCTACGCGCAGGCCATCGTCGATTCCGGCGTCGCCTTCGACCTGGTCTTTGGCCCGGCATACAAGGGCATCCCCTTGGCCGCGGCCGTAACCGAGGCGCTGTACCGCGACCACGACATGGATCGCCCCTGGGCCTTCAACCGCAAGGAGGCCAAGGATCACGGAGAGGGCGGCAACATCGTGGGTGCGCCGCTGGCCGGGCGCGTGCTGATCGTGGACGACGTGATCACCGCCGGCACTGCCATCCGTGAATCGGTGGAGCTGATCCGTGCGGCGGGCGCCACGCCGGTGGCGGTGGCTATTGCCCTGGATCGCGAAGAGCGCGGCCGCGGCGAGCGTTCGGCAATCCAGGAGGTCGAGGACGAGCTGGGCCTGGAGGTCGTGCGCGTGGCTCGGCTGGGGGACCTGGTGCAGATGCTGGAACAGACCGGCCGCGCCCCCGAGCACCTTGAGGCGCTGCGCGCCTACCGCGCCGAATACGGGGTCTGACCGGCTCAGGAGGCGCCTTCTTCCGAGCGTCCCAGCCGTTCCAGGCGGCGCTGCAGTTCCAGGGCCCGCAGGCGGTATCCGCGTGCGGCCTCGAACTCGGGATCCAGCTCCAGCGCCTTGTCCCACAGGGCGATCGCCTCTTCCAGGTCCTGGTTGCGGTAGCGCTGGATGGCCGCCGCATGCAGCTCTTCCTTGCGCTGTTCGCGCAATTCCTCACGCGCTTCCCGGGCCGCATCGTGCCCGGAGTCGGCCTCCAGCGCCCGGTCATAGGCGGCGAGTGCGGCCTCGGGGTCACCCGCATCGCGCGCCGCGTGCCCGCGCTGCTCCCAGTAGCGGCCGTCCACTGCGCGTTCCAGCTCGTCGAGTCGTTGCCCCCGAAGGCCATTGCCGGTCTGCGCACGCGCCTGCCGGACCCCATCGCGCGCCTCTCCGTAACGACCCGCCTCCAGGTCAGCCTCGATCGCGCGCAGATAGGCCTCTTCGTCGTCCTGTCCGCCCAGGGCGGCCAGTTGGTCTTCGAGTCCCTCCGCATTGGCGGCCGGCGCCTCGCGCGCGGCGCTCTGCGGTATCCGCAGGCGCTGGCCGACCAGTAACCGCGACGGGCGCTCGATGTCGTTGTAACGCGCGAGGATCAGGAAGCGATTGGCATCACCCAGGTACTGCCGGGCCAGCTGACCCAGTGTCTCGCCCGGCTCCACCGTGTGCGAGAAATAGGCCGAGCCCAGTTCCTCGCGCGGGTCCGCATCCAGCTGCGCGCGCAGGCTGCGCGCGACCCGGTGACCGGGTTCGCCCTTCAGGAATCGGTCCAGGGCTGGGTCTGCCCGTTCGATGTCCCCTTCCTGCAGGGCCTCGATGATTTCCGCGATGGTCAGGTCTTCCGCAGGCGCGGGGCCGCCGTCTGCAGCGGCTTCTTCTGACACCTCGGGCGCCTCGGTGGCCGGTTCGTCTTCATCGACGCCCAGCACCGCGCAGCCGGTCAGCAGGGCGACGAGGGGCAATGCTGCCCCTACAACAAGGCGCGTCATGTTCAGTCCAGAGGCCAGAAGAGGATTGCAAGGACGGCGAGCAGGAGCAGGGCCCCCAGCAGTAGCGGCCGGATGGCGGCACGCAGGTGGCGCCGATCCGGGCCGGTCATGGCCTGTGCACGCCAGGCGGCGATGGCCACATTGTCGCCATGCGCGCCGCCGCGCTGTGCTGCGCAGGCGGCCGCCTGCGTACAGGCGGCCCGAAGATCCGGCTGACTCATCCATCGAGCACTTTCCTCGGGGCCCCGCTGTTCCCAGTACCCATCGGAGCACAGCAGGAAGCGACTATCGGGCGTCAGCGAGGCCTCGCCATGGTCCACCCGTATTGGGTCGACCACGCCCAGGGCCTGCAGGAGCTGATTTTGTTCCGGGTGGGTTGCCATGTCCTCTTCGCGAATCTCGCCGGCATCCACCAGCGCCTGCACCCGGGTGTGGTCCCGCGTGCGGGTGATCAGGTGCTCCCCCTCGAAGTGATACAGACGGCTGTCGCCGCAGTGGGCCCACCAGGCCCGCTCCGGCCCGACATACAGCGCGACCAGCGTGGTCCCGGATTGTTCACCGGGTGCCGAGCCGGGGTTGTACAGGGCGGCCTGGGTCTCGTGAAAGAGGCGCTTCAGGAGTGTCGCCGGGTCCTGCGGGCGACCGTCGCAGTCGTTCCACAGGCGCTCGGCGGTGGCGATGGCCATCCGGGCTGCCTGAGCGCCGTCCGCGTGCCCGCCCATGCCGTCCGCGACGACCAGCAACGCGCAGCGGGCATCCGGGCAGGCCCATACGCCGACTGCGTCCTGCTGCTCGCGCCGCCCGCCGATCTCCTTGGCTACTGCGGTATCCATCCCCTGTCCCCGCGCCTGGATCCGAGCCCATCATGGCCCAGGCGGCGGGTCGCTGTCAGCGCGCGAGGCCGTTTACCCGGTGGCGCCGATCCAGAAGTCGATGGAGCGGCCGAGGAAGTCGTCCCAGGTCATGTAGTGGGAGCCGTCGCAGGAGAAGGTCAGGCTGACCATGCCGTTGAACAGGTTCACCGAGGCCGAGCGCAGGTAGATGGTCTCGTCGGCAAAGCGCAGGGCCTTGAGCCCTTCGAGCACGCGGCCCACAGCCTCTTTCGGGATCAGGGCTTCCTCCGGGTAGGGCTCGTGGGGGAAGGCGAGGCAGACATCGGGGTCGGCCAGGGATTCGTGGGTCAGGATGCGGTAGCGGTAGGGGTCCTCGGTGGTCCAGAGCGTCGCCCGCGAGCTGGAGAAATGGAACACGCCCTGGAATACGCCGCGCTCAGTGAACAGTTCTTCCAGGATGGCCAGCGCGGTGTCGATGTGCTGGTCCATCAGGCTTTCGGTGCGGCTCTGCAGGAACAGCGTTCCGCGGATGGACGGGTCGCCCTTGATCTGGCGCCATTCGTTCGGTTCTTCGTAGAGATCCTCCGACAGGTCCGGCAGATTGCGCAGGTCGAAGTCCGCGCCGAGGAACCCGAGTGCCGTGCCGTTCTCGTCGCGCACCAGTTGTAGCGAGGTGAGCGAAGGGCGGCGTCCGAGCAGGCTGATGTAGGCCTCCGACAGCAGGAAGCCCTCGGCTGGCACCGCCTCCTTCATGTAGGGGCGCTGCGAGCGGTCGCGACCGAAGTGCTCCGGCAGCACGCCGCTGCGCGAGATGTTGTCGGATAGCTGGATGCCCTCGGTGTTCAGGGCATAGACAAACGTGGCTTCCGGGATCTGCCGGATCGCCTCTTCCAGGATCGAATCCAGTGCCTCGCGTCGCGGCCAGGCCTTGCTTATACGGGCTGCGATTTCGGCCAGCGGCTCCTGTAGCCGGGCTTCCAGATATTCGCGCTGGTGCTCGATGGCTTTTTTCAGTTCCGTCATGGTGCGCTGTCGTCTCTTTTCGGTGCGGCGTGATTATCTCTGATCGCACATGTCGCTGTCGTGAAGCCCTCGGCATGGGGCACTCCTGACCCCTCTCGTGGTCCCAGCAGGAACCGTGCCGAATAAGGGGTGTCCGATGGCCGCCAGCGTTGTCCAGAGTTCGGGCCTGCGCCCCGCCTGCCGAGAGGACCTGGGGGCGATCAATCAGCTGGTCGCCGAGGCGATCGAGGACTGGCCCTTGCCGGAGCGGGTACGCCGCCTGGCACTGCCGGCCTGTCGCTACACCGAGGCCGATCTGATGTTCCTGGACGCCGTCGTGCGGGAGGAGGCCGAACAGGTGGTCGGTGTGGCGACCTGGGAGTCCGCCGAGGCGCGGGAGCTGCCCGACGGAGCGGTCACGGGCCTGCTGCTGCACGGGCTGTACGTGGCCCGCACCGCCCGTGGTACGGGTGTCGGACGGCAACTGGTAGTGGCCTGCCAGGAGGCCGCCCGCGCTGCGGATGTCGACGGGGTGCTGGTCAAGGCGCAGACGTCGGCGGCCGGCTTTTTCGCCCGGGTCGGCTTCCAGTCGGTGCCGGTACGCGACCGGGACCGGGACTTCGAGCAGCGCTACTGGTGTCCGATTGCGGCCGATGCATGAACGCGCAGGGCGCCCGGATCAGTCCCGGCGGTCGTCACGGCTTCGGCGGCGCAGCCACCAGCCGACAATGCCCCCGCCGACCACAGCGAGCAGTACCAGTCCTGCCACATGTTCCGGGGCGCTCAGGTAGTGCAGCAGCGAGAAGCCGTCGCCATGGCCGTGCCCCGGGTGGGCGAGGGCGGGGCTGCTGGCGAGCGCGAGGACCGCAGGAATCAATGGGCGCATCGACATCGTGGGTTCCTCCTGACTGAAGCGTGAGTTTCACCATAACGCCCGTCGGGCGCCGCCGTCATGCCCGTCATCCCGTATCTCCGTCAGCACTCCATCGGGCCGTTTCCGCGGTCCCTCAGCAGATGCGGGGCAACTGCTCGCCGGCCGGCAGGATCACGCGGCGGTCCACGCCGGTCGCCAGGCGTCGGATGACCGCGGGCTCGCCCGCCTCGGCCTGGCCGATCGCGACGGCGCCGGCCGTCTCCGATCGTGACCGCAGCACGCTCAGGGCATGTTCGGCCGCGGGTTCCGGTACGGCGGCCAGAAAGCGGCCCTCCGAGGCGCTGTGCAGCGGGTCCAGCCCGAGCATCTCGCAGGCCCCGCGCACGTCCGCGCGCACCGGGATGGCCGCATCGTCCAGCACCAGGCGGCAGCCTGAGGCATCCGCAAGTTCCTGCAGCGCGGCCACCGTGCCGCCGCGGGTCGGGTCGCGCAGCGCATGCACGGGCACGTCGGCCGCCAGCAGCGCGGCCACCGCCCCAGCGACCGACGCGCTGTCGCTGGGGGTCGGTGGGTCCAGCCCCAGACCCTCGCGCGCGGCCAGGATGGCGACGCCATGTCGGCCCAGGTCACCGCTGGCCAGCAGCACGTCACCGGGCCGGATCGCGTCCGGTGCGATCCGCACCCCCTCCGGCACGATGCCCACCCCGCTGGTGTTGAGGTAGGCCCCGTCGCCGCGCCCGGCCTCGACCACCTTGGTATCGCCGGCCACCACCTGCACACCACATTCTTCGGCAGCCGCGCTTACGGAGGCGAGGATGCGCCGCAGATCCTCCAGCGGGAGCCCCTCCTCGAGGATCAGCCCCAGCGTCAGCCACAGCGGCCGCGCCCCGGCCATCGCCAGGTCGTTGATCGTGCCGTGTACCGCGAGGCGGCCGATGTCGCCGCCCGGGAAGAACAGGGGCCGCACCACGAAGCTGTCGGTGGTCAGGGCCAGGCGCCCGCCCGGTGCGTCGAGCACGGCCGCATCGGGGGCGCCGCGGGCCGGGGTGCCCAGTGCCGGCAGGATCACCTCGTCCAGCAGCTTCGCCTGCAGCCGGCCCCCGCCGCCATGCGCGAGGCGGACCACCTCCGTGGTCATGCCCCGCCCCGGTAGTGCAGATAGGCGGCACAGGCCCCCTCGGAGGACACCATCGGCGCGCCCAGCGGAGTGTCCGGGGTGCACTCGCGGCCGAAGGCGGGGCAATCGGTCGGTCGGCGCAGCCCGCGCAGCACCTCGCCGGCGATGCAGGGCCCGTCCGCACCGGTCGCGGGGGCGGTGATCCCGAAACGCGCGACGGCATCGAAGCGGGCGTAGGCCGGGCGCAGGCCCAGCCCGCTGGCGGGCAGGCGGCCCATGCCGCGCCAGTCACGTTCCACCGGCTCGAACACGCGACTGACCGCATCGCGCGCGGCGGCATTGCCGTCGTCGCGGGCGGCCCGGTCATAGCGGTTCTCGACCCGGGCCTCGCCGCGTTCCAGCTGCTCCACACAGGCCCGGATCCCGGCCAGCAGGTCCACCGGCTCGAAGCCCGTCACCACGATGGGCACCCGGAAATGCTCGGCGATCGCCTGATAGGCCGCCGCCCCCTCCACGGTGCAGACATGCCCGGCGGCCAGAAAGCCCTGGATGCGGTGGGCCGGGTCCGTCAGCAGGGCCTCCATCGCCGGCGGCACCAGCGAGTGCGAGACCAGCAGCGACAGGTTGGACAGCCCCAGGGCCTCGGCCTGCAGTACCGTGATCGCGGCGGCCGGGGCGGTGGTCTCGAAGCCCACCGCCAGCAGCACCACCTCGCGCTGCGGGTGTTCGCGCGCCAGCGCGACCGCATCCAGCGGCGAGTAGATCACGCGCACATCCCCGCCGGCCGCGCGCGCGGCGTTCAGGTCGCCCAGCGCGCCGGGTACGCGCAGCATGTCGCCGAAGGTGCACAGCATCACCTCCGGGCGGCGGGTCAGCAGTACGGCCTGGTCCAGGGTCTCGGTCGGGGTCACACAGACCGGGCAGCCGGGGCCGTGGAGCAGCTCGACCGCGTCCGCCAGTAGATCGTCCAGCCCGTGGCGCAGGATCGCGTGGGTCTGGCCGCCGCAGACCTCCATCAGCGTCCAGCGCCGGGTGCAGGCCGCGCGAATCGCCTCCGCCTGCTGCAGGATCAGCGCCGGGTCGCGGTATTCGTCCAGGTGCCTCACGGGCCCTCCGGGGCGGGCGGCGCGTGCTCGGGGATCGCGCGCAGCGCCGCCAGGGTACGCTCGGCCGCGGCCTCGTCGATGGTGGCGATCGCGATGCCGGCATGCACCAGCACGTAGTCGCCGGGCCCGGCCTCCGGGGTGCAGGCGAGCGACACCGTGCGCGCCACGCCACCGAAGCGGACCCGCGCCTGGCGGAACAGCGGGTCGTCGCCCTCCACCGTGTCGATAAGGCCGGGGATCGCAAGGCACATGGGTCAGTCTCCTTCTTCCGGTCGGGCCGGGTGCGCGGCGCGGCGTGCGAGCACCGCCTGGCCCAGCGCCAGTCCGCCATCGTTGGGCGGAACGGCCCGTGGCCACAGCGGGTGAAAGCCGGCGTCCCGCAGGGCCGCCACGCAGCATTGCAGTAGATGCCGATTCTGGAAGCATCCGCCGGTCAATGCCACGGTCTCGCGTTTGCTCGCCCGTGCGGCGGCCACCGCGAACCGCGCCAGTGCGATATGCAGCCTTGCGGCAATCGCCCCGGGGGCGGCACCGCCCGCCTGCGCCGCCAGCAGGGCGGCGATCAGCGGGCCCCAGTCCGCCTGCCAGGGCATCGCGTTCTCCAGCTCGAGATCCGGGGCATCCACCACGCCCGGCGCGGCCTCCGCCGCCTGCTGCACCAGCATCGCGGCCTGCCCCTCGAAGCCGGCACCGGTGCGCAGCCCGGTCAGGGCGGCCACCGCATCGAACAGACGCCCGACGCTGCTGGTCCAGGGCGCGTTGACGCCGCGATCCAGGACGCGGAGCAGCGCTGGCCACTCGGCATCGTCGAACAAGGCCCGCGCCGGACTGGCCGCCAGGGCCGCCGTATCGCTCGCGAAGTGCGCATGCAGCAGCCCCAGCAGTGCGCGGCGCGGCTCGCGGATTGCGGCCTCGCCCCCCGGCAGTCGGAACGGGCGCAGATGGCCTAGGCGCTGCCAGTCGCCATTGGCGGCCACGGTCAGGCACTCGCCCCCCCAGAGCGTCCCGTCCGTGCCCAGCCCCGCACCGTCCCAGACCAGCGCCAGGGCCGAGGCCTGCACTCCCTGCTCGGCCAGACAGGCCGCGGCATGGGCGTGGTGGTGCTGCACGGGGAAGACCGGCACGCCCGCGCCCTCGGCCAGTGCCGTGGAGGCGTAGTCCGGGTGCCGGTCGCAGGCGACGTGTTCGATCTGCACGCCGCAGAGCCCGGCCAGCGCGCGGGCCTCGCTGTCGAGGCGGCGCAGGGCCGGATCGCTGTCGAGGTCGCCGACGTGGGCGCCGACCACGACCTCGCGGTTCAGGGCCAGCGCCGGTGCCGCCTTCAGGTGGCCGCCCAGCGCCAGCGTGACTGGGCCGGGCGCCGGCAGCGGGATGCGCAGGGGCATGGTTCCCCGCCCCAGGCGCAGACACTGCGGCTGCCCGGCCGCGATCTGGAACACGCTGTCGTCCAGCGGCCGCGCAATCGGCCGGTCGTGGTCGAGGATGGCATCCGCGATCACGCCCAGCCGGGCCACCGCTTCCTCGCCGTCGATACAAAGCGGCTCGCCACTGCGGTTGCCGGAGGTGCAGACCAGCGGGATCGCGAGCGCGTCCAGCAGCATCTGGTGCAGAGGCGTGGCCGCCCGCATCAGCCCGAGGCGGTTCAGCCCCGGGGCGATGTTCCCGGCCAGCGGCGCGCCAATCTTGCGATCCACCAGCACGATCGGGGCCTCCGGGCTGTCCAGCAGTGCCCGTTCCGCTTCGGATACATGGGCCAGACGGTCCAGCCAGCCGCCATCCGGCAGCAGCACCGCCAGCGGCTTTTCCGGGCGCTGCTTGCGCGCGCGCAGGCGGGCAACCGCGGACTCGCGGGTGGCGTCCGTCAGCAGCTGGAATCCGCCCGGGCCCTTCAGGGCCAGAATCTGCCCCTCGCGCAGGGTGGCCACGGCGGCATCCAGTGCCGCATCACCGGTGGCCTGTTCGGTACCGTCCGGCGCGCGCTGCACGAGCCGCGGCCCGCAGTCCGGGCAGGCCATCGCCTCGGCATGGAAGCGCCGATCCCCCGGGTTCTCGAACTCCGCCCGACAGGCCGGGCACAGCGGGAAGTCATGAAGGGTGGTGCCGGCACGATCCCAGGGCAGTGCCGTGGCAATGCTCCAGCGCGGGCCGCAGGCCGTGCAGGCGGTGAACGGGTAGCGGTAGCGCCGCGCCGTCGGGTCGCGGATCTCGGCCAGGCAGTCGGGACAGGGGGCGCGGTCCGCGGCCAGGGCCGGGGCACCGCCTCGGTTCGGCCCCGCGGTGACCCGGAAGCCCGCCGCGCCGGTGGGGCTTACGGGGCCGACGGAAATGCCATCGACGTGCGCGGCTGCCGGCGCCTCTTGCGCCAGCGCCGCGCGAAACGCATCCAGGCTGGCTGCGTCGCCCTCGGCCTCGATCACCACGCCCGCGGGCGTGTTGCCGACCGTGCCAGCCAGGGACAGACGCCGCGCCAGCGCCGCGACGAATGGGCGAAAACCCACGCCCTGCACCCGGCCGGTGACGACCAGGCGCCAGCGCTCCCGCGCCGGGCTAAGTGTCGCGGGCGTGTTCACGCCACGTCCAGGCTCCGCAGCAGGATCTGTTGCGCCTCGGGGTGGGTCTCGTCGTCGGAGGTTTCCACCTCCAGCTCGGCGCCCTCGGCCAGCGTGCCGCGGGTGCCATCCTCGAAGTGTTCGCGGAAGTGCTCCGGCGTGATGTGCGACAGCGCGCCCAGCCAGACCCGCACCCGGGTGACCCGCTCGGCGTTGTTATCCGCCGCCACCTGCTCGATCTTGCGCATCAGGTCGGCCATCAACGAAAACTCGTGCATCTCGACTCCTTGGATTGGGTGCGCCAGCGCAGTCGGTTTCAGTGCCCAGCTTCCTCCAACCCGGGAGTGCGCTCAACCGCACGGGCGCGGATGTTTTCCGGGCACTTGTATTCTCTGCCCCGCATGACGTCTCTGGTGCGGCTGACCGTCGTGCGCGAGGCTGTGCATTCAAACGACAGCCCCCTTTCGTCGGAGACGCCCATGCACATCCACCTCGATACCCCGGACCTGATGACCCGCGTGCGCCTCGAATCCCGCTGGCGTTCGGCCGGGGCCACGGTCACCAGTGGCGATGGGGCCGAGCGCCCCGATCTGGTGGCGATTGACCTGGCGGCCCGCGACGTGGCTACCGTGGCCACCTGGCGCGAACGCTGTCCGGATGCCGCCATCCTGGCCTTCGGTCCGCACGTGGAAGGCGCGATGCTCAAGGCCGCCCGCCAGGCGGGTGCCGACGAGGTCGTTGTGCGCGGCAAGGTAGCCGATCGCGTGAGCCGCCGAATCGAAGGCTCCGGGTCGTCCTAACGCGCCAGTATCCATTTCGACGAAGGACAGCGCGGGCGCCAGCGGCTTGGGGCGGTTGTGCCATGACCTGCGAGGCGTATGCTGGCCACGGGGAACGGGGAGGGCGTTCATGCGCTGAATGAGTCTGTGGCTGGCCGGTCTGGTCCTGGTCTTGCCGATCGTCGCCAGCGCGGATGAGACGTGGCCGCCAGGTGGACTATCCGCCACGCGACTGACGGGGCGATTGGCGTATACGCCGACGCGCCCTTCACCATAGGACGTTATTTGTGAACCGCGGACCGATCCCTTCGTCGCGGTCCTTAATCAAGCGCGGCCAGGTTACGACCCGGTGGCGGCTTGTTCGGACAACAAGAAAGGAAGCGAATAATGGGTCTGGGTGTGGGACTGGTGGTGCTGGCGGCCTTCTTCTGGGGGCTGTCCGGTGGGATCGGCGGCATCCTGATGGCCGAGGGCTGGGATGCCTTCGTGGTCTCGTTCTACCGCGGGGCCATCGGCCTGCTGTTCGTGCTGATCTGGCTCGCCTGGCGTCCGGGTGGCAGCGGGCTGGGCAGCGGCAAGATGTGGTTCTGGTCAGCCGTGGCCGGGCTGGGTGTAGCCGGCAACTTCGCGTTCTACTTTCTCAGCATCGCGCATGGCAGCGTCGCGGTCGCCGCCACGCTGATGTACTGCGCCCCGGTGTTTGTCTACATCATTTCCTTCGCCCTGAGGCTGGAGACCCCTACCACGCTCAAACTGGTGGCCATCGCGATGGTCATGGTCGGCATCGTCCTGCTCACCCAGATCTACGACACCGGGGCGGGCGGTGTCACCCTGATCGGCGCCGGTGCCGGCCTGCTGGCGGGCCTGTCCTACGCGATCTTCATCTTCGGCTTCAAGTACGCCGGCCAGCACGGCAGCCCGCAGGCGATCCTCGCGATCGCCTTCGGCGTGCTCGTCATCCTGCTGATGCTGCCGGGCGACAACACGCAGATGGCCACCGTGCTGACCACCACCGACTGGCCGCTGTTCCTGGCCCTTGGCATCTTTGGTGCCGGCCTGTCGTTCGCCTTCTACATCAATGGACTGCGGACCACGGCCCCCGCCGTTGCCTCGATCGTCGCGATGATCGAACCGGTCACCGCCACGCTGTTCGGCGTGGTGATCCTGCACGAAAGCCTGGCACTGGTTCAGATCATCGGCATGGCCCTGATCCTGGTCACCGTCACCGCCCTCAGCGTCTCCTCCCGCGCCACCCCGCCCCCCGTCCCCGAGCGGGGCCGCGACGCCGAGTAGCCGGCAGCGCTCTCGCACATGGTCCTGTCGCCTGTGTGATCCATCCTGCCGGGGGGCAGGCCCGCGGTGCGCAGGGAGATGCCACGCTGACCCGCTGGGCTGGTATCCTCGCAGCCTGTTGACAGTGGCCGCTTCGGGCGGTCGCGCAAGATCTTTCCGGGCCCGTCCCGGCCGAGGATTCTGGAGGCCGCATGAGCAGCAAGCACCGACCCACCGATATCCAGTTGCATCAGAAGTCGCGCATCCTGGAGATCTCCTACTCCGATGGCTCGCATTTCGAGTTGCCCTGCGAATTTCTGCGGGTGTACTCGCCCTCGGCCGAGGTGCGCGGGCATGGCCCGGGCCAGGAGGTGCTGCAGGTGGGCAAGGAGGATGTGAACATCACCGGGATCGAGCCGGTCGGTAACTATGCGGTGAAGCTGGAGTTCTCTGACGGCCACGACACCGGCATCTATGATTGGGACTACCTGCACAAGCTCGGCACGGAGCAGGAAAGTCTGTGGCAGGATTACCTGGATCGGCTGAAAGAGGCCGGCCACGAGCGCAAGACGCACTGACGATGAAAGAAGAGCCCGGCAAGACCCACTTCGGCTACCAGAGCGTCCCCGAGTCCGAGAAGGCCTCGCGGGTCGGCGAGGTGTTCCACTCGGTCGCCTCGCGCTACGACGTGATGAACGACCTGATGTCGATGGGCATCCATCGCATCTGGAAGCGCTACACGCTGGAGCGCACCGGCGTGCGCCCGGGCATGAAGATCCTGGACCTGGCCGGGGGCACCGGGGACCTGGCCGGGGCCTTTGCCCCGCGCGTCGGGCCGAAGGGACAGATCGTGGTCTGCGACATCAACGCCTCGATGCTGGAGGCCGGACGCGACCGCATGCTGGACGAGGGCCATGTGGGCAACCTCGACTTCGTGCAGGCGGATGCCGAGCAGCTACCCTATCCGGATGACTATTTCGACCGCGTGACCATCGCCTTTGGCCTGCGCAACGTGACCCGCAAGGAGCGCGCGCTGGCCGAGATGCGCCGGGTGATCAAGCCAGGCGGGCGCGTGCTGGTGCTGGAGTTCTCGCAGCCGATGGCGCCGTTGCGCCCGATCTACGATGTCTATTCGTTCAAGATGCTGCCGCTGATGGGCAAGCTGGTCGCCAACGATGCCGACAGTTACCGCTACCTGGCGGAGTCCATCCGCATGCACCCGGATCAGGAGACCCTGGCCGGGATGATGCGCGATGCCGGGCTGGAACGGGTCGAGTACGACAACCTGACCGGTGGCATCGTCGCCCTCCACCGCGGCACGAAACTGTAGCGTTTCATGGCCGAACCCTTCGCCCTGCCCAGTCCGTTCACGGCCCTGATCGAGGCCGCGCTGAACGATCATCTGGCGAGCGCGCCGGAGAAGGATCGGGCGCGCCTGGCCGGGCGTGCGATCGCCATCGTGATCGAGCCGCCGGGGCTGGCCTTTTCGCTGGTCGGGGCCGCCGACCGACTGCAGGTCATCGGCGGTGTCGAGGCACCGGTGGATGTACAACTGGCAGGCTCGCCACTGTCACTGGCCGCAGCGATGGGGCGCGACGACCGCTCCGGACTGACCATCAACGGTGACGCCACCGTGCTCTCCGATCTGCAGCATGCGCTGCGCGATGCCGGGGTCGACTGGGAGGGGCTGTTCGAGCGCTTTGCCGGCGCCGGGGCCGCCGGGCCGCTTCGCCACCTGCTGGATCAGGCCCGCGGCAGCCTGCGCCACCTGGGCCGCCGCTCCGCCGAGGACACCGCTGACTATCTGCGTGACGAACTCGAGTGGCTGCCGGCCGGCGGGGCCTTCGAGGCCTTTGCCGAGGATGTCGCCGACCTGCGTGATGGAGTCGCCCGGCTGGATGCACGCCTGCGCCAGCTGGGGAAACACTGATCCATGAACACGCTCGCGTTGGTACCCCAGGTTTTCCGAGGCAAGGCGCGTCGTGTAGCGGGTAGTGGTTCTACCCGCAAGCGGCGCAACGCAGGATCGGGGAACCTGGGGCACCAACCCCGAAGGGGCTCGGCCGCTTTTGTGCGCGCACGGCGTTGCGGCTCCCTTGTGCAGAATGACTGCACGGCAGTCGCCGCGCCTTGTTCGCACGCAAAAGCGACTCGAGCGCGAGCGTGTACATGGATCAGTGTTTCCCTGGAGGCCAGCACCGCCTCCGATACCGACGACCGGCAGGCCTGATGCGCCGCGCGCTGTACCGGGGGCTGCGGCTGTGGACCATCGCGCGGGTCCTGGTGCGCTATCGCCTCGATGTCATCCTGTTTACGCTGAAGCCGCTGCGCCCGCTCAGCTTCCTGCTCTATCTCGCGCCCTGGAACTGGTTTCGCCGCACCGAAGGTACGCGCGGCGAGCGCATCCGCCGCGCGCTGGAGGATCTGGGGCCGATCTTCATCAAGTTCGGGCAGATGTTGTCCACCCGGCGCGATCTGCTGCCGGACGACATCGCGGTGGAGCTGGCGCGGCTGCAGGACCGGGTACCCCCGTTCCCGTTCGAGCAGGCGCGCGCCCTGATCGAGGCCGAGCTGGAACGTCCGATCGAGAATTCCTTCGCCACGTTCGAGGACACGCCGATCGCCTCGGCCTCCATCGCACAGGTGCATGCGGCCACGCTGCAGGACGGGCGCGAGGTCGTGGTCAAGGTCGTGCGCCCCGGCATCCTCAAGACCATCCGCGCGGATCTCGAGGTGATGCACCTGATCGCGGACCTGGCCGATCGCTACTGGTCCGAGGCCAAGCGCCTGCGCCCGCGCGAGGTGGTGGACGAATACGAAAAGACCGTCACCGACGAATTGGACCTGATCCGCGAGGGCGCCAACGCCGCCGCGATCCACCGCAACTTCGAGGACAGCCACCTGCTGTACATCCCGGAGATCATCTGGGACTACACGCGCCGCAGCGTGCTGGTGATGGAGCGCATCGGCGGCATCCCGGTGGCGGATATCGCGGCACTGCGTGAACGCAACGTGGACCTGAGGCTGCTGGCCGAACGCGGAGTGGAGATCTTCTTCACCCAGGTGTTCCAGCACAACTTCTTCCACGCCGACATGCACCCGGGCAACATCTTCGTCGATGCCACCCACCCGGACGACCCGACCTACCTGGCGGTGGACTTCGGCATCGTCGGCTCGCTGCTGGATTCCGACCAGCGCTACCTGGCGGAGAACTTCCACGCCTTCTTCAACCGCGACTACCGCCGCGTGGCCGAGTTGCACGTGGAATCCGGCTGGGTACCGAAGGACACCCGTGTAGACGAGTTCGAGGCGGCAATCCGCACCGTCTGCGAGCCGATCTTCCAGCGCCCGCTCGAGGAGATCTCCTTCGGCCAGGTGCTGCTGCGCCTGTTCCAGACCGCCCGGCGCTTCAACATGGAGGTCCAGCCGCAGCTGGTGCTGTTGCAGAAGACCCTGCTGAACATCGAGGGTCTGGGCCGTCAGCTCTATCCGCAGCTGGATCTGTGGACCACCGCCAAGCCGTTCATCGAGGACTGGATGCACGAGCGCATGGGCGTGCGCGCATTCATCCGCAATGCGCAGCAGCACCTGCCTCGGTTGCTCGCCCAACTGCCCGAGATGCCCATGCACCTGGAGAAGGCCCTGACGGTGGAGGAGCAGCGCGCCGAACGCGACGCCGCCCTGCGCCAGCAGATCCGCGATCTGGAAGAGGGGCTGCGCCGCCAGAACCGCCGGCGCCACGAGGCCTGGGGAGGCGCGGGCCTGCTCGCCCTGGCGGGGCTGGCCACCCAGCTTGACGTGTCCACCTGGCTCGGACTGGCCTGGCCGGCCTGGCCGCTCGGCCTGTTCGGCGCCGCGATGCTGCTATTCGGGTTGCGCCCGGGCCCGTACCGACGCCCCGTCGACCGCGCCTGAACACCACGGGCAGCGTCGCCCGTTCGTTCACGGCCGTATCGCTGCAGCCGGCAGGAGGCCATCCCTCTGGCCGATAGGGACCTGTCCAACGCCCCATCGGCCAGAGGGCTGGCCTCCTACAGGGGGGCGAGGTCCGGGACGGGCGGGGTCAGACGTCGAGGAGCAGGCGCGCCGGGTCCTCGATCGCGTCCTTGATGGCGACGAGGAAGCGGACGGCATCGGCGCCGTCGACCAGGCGGTGGTCGTAGGAGAGGGCGATATACATCATCGGCCGGATCGCCACCTCGCCGTCCACCGCAACGGGGCGTTCCTTGATCGCGTGCATGCCGAGGATGGCGCTTTGCGGCGGGTTCACGATCGGGGTGGAGAACAGCGAGCCGAATACCCCACCGTTGGTGATCGTGAAAGTGCCGCCGCGCAGCTCGTCGATATCCAGCTTGCCGTCGCGGGCGCGCTCGGCGAAGTCGCGGATGCGGCGCTCGATATCGGCGACGCTGGCGTTGCCGGTATCGCGCAGCACAGGCACCACCAGCCCGCGCGGCGAGGACACGGCGATGCCGATGTCGCTGTAGTGGTGATAGACGATCTCCTCGCCATCGAGCGCGGCATTGATGATCGGAAAGCGCTCCAGCGCGCGGCTGGCGGCGGCCACGAACAGGCCCATGAAGCCCAGCTTGATCGAGTGGCGATTCTCGAAGGCCTCCTTGTGGCGCGCGCGCAGGTCCATCACGGCGGACATGTCGATTTCGTTGAAGGTCGTGAGCATCGCGGTGGACTGCTTGGCCTCCAGCAGCCGCTCGGCGATCCGCGCGCGCAGGCGCGTCATCGGTACACGTTCGATGCCGCCGGCGGATTGCGCCGGCTCGCGTTCCGGGGCGCGCCCTTCGGTTGAAGCAGGCGAGGGTGCCTCGCTACGGTGCGAACGGGCTGCCTGTGCGCGCTCGACGTCCTCACGCTGAATACGGCCATCCTCGCCGGTGCCTTCGACATCCTCGGCTTTGAGCCCCGCCTCCTGCAGCAGACGTCGCACGGACGGACTGGGTGGCGGGGTGGCGGCACCAGAGGAGCCGCCATCGCGTGGGGGCTTCGCGGTGTCCCGGGCCTTGCCTGCCCCCTCGGCGCCGGGAGCAGAAGTCGCTGCACCGGAGGATTCACCTGTTGGCTGCGAGGGTGTGGACGCCTCCTCTTCTTCGGCTCCGGCGTCATCTTCGCTCGCCTCTTCGGCCGGCCCCAGGTAGCCGATTACCGCATCGGTCTTCACGGTATCGCCCTCGCTGACCTCCAGCGCCGTCAGGGTGCCGGCGGAGGGAGCGGAGACCTCGAGTACGACCTTGTCGGTCTCGAGTTCGGCGATCAGTTCATCGCGCTTGACCGCATCGCCCGCCTTCTTGTGCAGGGCGACCACGGTCGCATCGGCGACGGATTCCGGGAGCTCGGGGACCTGGATCGGGGTCGGGTCGGATGCCATTTCGCTTCCTTGTGCTGTGCGTCAGTGTTCAGGGCGTGGGGTGCGGGGTGTCGCGCGAACTGATCGGCCCGAATGCCCGCTCGAGCAGGTCCTTCAGCTGCGCCTTGTGGACCTCCGGGTAGCCGACCGCCGGCGCGGCGGCCGGGGGTCGTGCGACTGCGTGCAGCGTCTGACCACGCACCGTCAGCAGTGGATTGATGCGCGGCGCCAGGAATCCCAGATAGCCCTGGTTCTCCGGCTCGTCCTGCACCCAGACGAACTCCTCCGCGTGTGGGTAACGTCCCAGCAGTTCGGTCAGGCGCTCCTCGGGGAACGGGTAGCACTGTTCCAGGCGCAGGATCACGACATCCCAGTGCTGGCCCTCGGACTGGCTGGCAGCCAGGTCATAGTAGATGCGCCCGCTGGTCAGCAACACACGCTTGACGGCCTTGGGGTCCTCGATGCGCGCATCGTCGATGACCGTCTGGTACTGCCCGTGCGCCAGTGCCTCGAGATCGGAGACTGCGTGTTGATGCCGCAGCAGGCTCTTCGGCGTCATCACGATGAGCGGCTTGCGATAGGGGCGTACCATCTGCCGGCGCAGCAGATGGAAGATCTGCGCGGGCGTGGTCGGCACACAGACCTGCATGTTCTCCTGCGCCGCCAGTTGCAGGAAGCGCTCGGGCCGGGCCGAGGAATGCTCCGGACCCTGCCCCTCGTAACCATGCGGCAGCAGCAGCGTCAGTCCGCACAGGCGACCCCACTTCTGCTCGCCGGAAGAAATGAACTGGTCGATCACCACCTGCGCGCCGTTCACGAAGTCACCGAACTGCGCCTCCCAGACCACCAGGGCCTCCGGCGCGGCCGTTGCATAGCCGTACTCGAATGCGAGCACGCCTTCCTCGGACAGCAGCGAATCGATGACCAGAAAGCGCGGGTGATCCGGATCCAGCCGGCGTAGCGGCACTAGCGCCTTTCCGGTCTCCTGGTCATGCAGCACCGCGTGGCGGTGGAAGAATGTGCCGCGCCCGGAGTCCTGGCCGGACAGGCGAATACGGTAGCCGTCCTGGATCAGCGTGCCATAGGCCAGCGTCTCGGCCGCGCCCCAGTCCAGCAACTGATCGCCCGCAGCCATCGCGCGACGGGCATCGAGGATCTTCTGCACACGCGGGTGGACCTGAAAGCCCTCCGGCGGTGTCGAGAGCTGGCCGAGCATACGCGACAGGCGCGCGCTCTCCACGCCCGTCTCCACATCCTGATCCCAGGTCTGGTTCACATAGGGCGCCCAGTTGGTTGTGGTGCCATGCCCGTCGTCGTGCAGCGACAGGGCCACGGGCTCGCCGGCATCCAGGCGGGCGCGATAGGTCTCGACCGCCTCGTCCTGGGTCTTCTCCTCGGTCAACCCGGCCTCGATCAGTGAGCGCGCGTAAAGCTCGCGGGTGGTCGGCAGGTCGCGGATACGGCGGTACATGTGCGGCTGCGTGGCGGCCGGTTCGTCGGCCTCGTTATGCCCTTGGCGGCGGTAGCAGACCAGGTCGATCACGACGTCCTTGCCGAAGCGCATGCGGTAGTCCAGTGCGGCCTGGGTGACGAATACCACGGCCTCGGGATCGTCGCCGTTCACGTGCAGGATCGGCGCATTCACCATCTTGGCGACATCGGTCGCGTAATGCGTCGAACGCGCGTCTTTCAGGGTCGATGTGGTAAAACCGATCTGGTTATTCACGACCACGTGCACCGTGCCCTTGGTGGAGAATCCCCGGGTCTGGGACATGTTCAGGGTCTCCATGACCACGCCTTGCCCGGCGAAGGCGGCATCGCCATGGATCACCACGGGCATCACCCGGTTGCCCTTGCGGTCGCCAATGCGCACCTGGCGGGCGCGCACCGAGCCCTCGACCACGGGTGTCACGATCTCCAGATGCGAGGGGTTGAACGCCAGCGCCAGATGGACCGGGCCACCGGGCGTCTCGACATTCGAGGAGAAGCCCATGTGGTACTTGACGTCCCCGGTACCCCGGTCGTCGCGCGGGCGGCCCTCGAACTCGCCGGCCAGATCCGCGGGGGCCTTGCCGAACAGGTTGACCAGCACGTTCAGGCGCCCGCGATGCGCCATGCCCAGCACGACCTCCTGCAGCCCGCGCGCACCACCGCGCTGGACCAGGGCATTCAACAGCGGGATCAGGCTCTCCGCACCCTCCAGGGAGAAGCGCTTCTGTCCGACATAGCGCCGATGCAGATAGCGCTCCAGCCCCTCGGCCGCGGTCAGGCGTTCGAGGATGGCCAGCCGCGTCTCGTCGCCGAAGCCGAAGTGGCCATGAACCGACTCCAGCCGCTCCTGCAGCCAGCGTTTCTCCTCGGTCGCCGCGATGTGCATGTACTCGGCACCGATACTCGCGCAGTAGGTCTCGCGCAGTACCCGCTCGATCGTGTCCAGCGAGACCGGGCCCTCGATGAACAGGGAACCGGGGTCGAACAGGATCTCCGGGCCGACCCGGTCCAGCCCGTGGTACTCCCGGCTCAACTCCACGGGCGGCTCGGGGGCCGCGCGCTCCAGCGGATCCAGGCGCGCCCCGAAGTGGCCCAGGTAGCGATAGGAGTTGATGAACTGCAGCACCCGGATCTGCAGCTGCTCATGGGCCAGATCCGGACGATCGCTGGAACGCCGACGGCGCTCTCGACCTGGCGCGCTCTCCAGCGAGCGGAAGTAGTCGGCCCAGGCTGGCGGAACCGACTCCGGGTCCTCGCGGTAGCGTTCCAGCAGGGTCTCGGCGAAAAGCAGGTTGTCCGGGTGTAGCTCCTGTCCGGAGACCGGCGTATCCAGCCGGTGCAGCGAGGGCATGTCATTCATTCGCGATGTTCCGATTGCTCGTGCGCGGTGTTACTACTTGGGACTCGTCTCGGCGGCGAGGTTCCCCGCGCAGGGCCGATGACGGTTGTGACCGAGAGTAGCGCGTTTGCGCGGCGGAAGGCACACGTCCCGCGTGCACAACGTGCGATTCCGGCCGGGTTTCCCTACCATTCGCGCATGGATGTCTCCCCCCTGCTCGATTCCCTGAACCCGGCCCAGCGCGAGGCCGTGGCCGCCCCGCCGCAGCCGCTGCTGGTGCTGGCCGGCGCCGGTTCCGGCAAGACCCGCGTACTGGTGCACCGCATCGCCTGGCTGATCGGTGTTGAGGGCGTGGCGCCGCACAGCCTGCTGGCGGTCACCTTCACCAACAAGGCGGCAGCGGAAATGCGAGGGCGCATCGAGACGCTGCTGGGGCATCCGGCGACTGGACTGTGGGTCGGCACCTTCCACGGGCTGGCCCACCGCCTGCTGCGCCAGCACTGGCAGGACGCGCGGCTGCCGCAGGGCTTCCAGATCCTCGACTCCGACGACCAGTTGCGCATGGTCAAGCGCGTGCTGCGCGGCCTGGAGCTGGACGAGGCGCGATGGCCGCCGAAACAGGCGCAGTGGTACATCAACGCGCGCAAGGACGAGGGCTCGCGTCCGGAACACCTGCCGGATACCGGCGACCCGGTCGCACGCCAGTGGGTGCGCATCTACACGACCTACCAGCAGGCCTGCGAGCGCGCCGGGGTGGTGGACTTCGCTGAACTGATGCTGCGCTCGCTGGAGCTGTTGCGCGACAACAAGGCCCTGCTGGAGCACTACCGCACGCGCTTTCGCCATGTGCTGGTCGACGAGTTCCAGGACACCAATGACATCCAGTACGCCTGGCTGCGCCTGCTGGCGGGCGACAGCCCGGTGTTCGCGGTCGGTGACGACGACCAGTCCATCTATGGCTGGCGCGGCGCGAAGATCGAGAACATCCAGCACTTCCAAAAGGACTACCCGGGCACGCAGGTCGTGCGCCTGGAACAGAACTACCGCTCCAGCGCCAACATCCTGAACGCCGCCAACGCGCTGATCCGCCACAACTCCGGGCGCCTGGGCAAGGAGCTGTGGACCGAGGACACCGAAGGCGCCCCGGTGCGCCTGTACACCGCGCTGAACGAGCAGGAAGAGGCGCGCTTCGTCGCCGAGACTATCGCGCGCCACGTGGACCAGGGCGGGCTGTACCGCGAATGCGCCGTGCTGTACCGCTCCAACGCCCAGTCGCGCGTACTGGAGGAGACCTTCATCGCGCGGCGCATGCCCTATCGCGTCTACGGCGGCCTGCGCTTCTTCGAGCGCCAGGAGATCCGCGACGCCCTGGCCTACCTGCGCCTGGCCGGCAACGGCGATGACGACGCCGCCTTCCTGCGCGTGGTCAACCAGCCGCCGCGCGGGATCGGCGAAAAGACCCTGGAGGGCCTGCGCCAGGCGGCCCAGGCGGCGGACACCAGCCTGCTGCAGGCGGCCGTCCATGCGGTCGACTCCGACGCTCTGCCCGGGCGCGCGCGCAACGCGGTCGCCGGCTTCGTACAGCTGATCCACACCTTGCAGCAGGAGCTTCCGCGCCAGCCGCTGGCCGACCAGGTGGAACAGGCGATCGAGCGCTCGCAGCTGCGCGAGCACTACAAGAAGGAGAAGGGCGAGCGCGGCGAGGCGCGCCTGGAGAACCTGGACGAACTGGTAGGCGCGGCGCGCGCCTTCGACATGGAGCCCACGGCCGAGAGCGAGGAAGGCGAGGGCAATCGCCTGACGGAGTTCCTCGCCCACGCGGCGCTGGAGGCCGGCGAGGGCGCGGCTGACCCGCACGAGGATGCGGTGCAGATGATGACTCTGCACTCGGCCAAGGGCCTGGAGTTCCCACTGGTCTTCCTGACCGGCCTGGAAGAGGGCCTGTTTCCCAATTCACGCTCGCTGGAGGAGCCGGGGCGACTGGAGGAGGAGCGCCGCCTCGCCTACGTCGGCATGACCCGCGCGGAGCAGGAGCTGTACCTGATCCACGCCGAGACCCGCCGCCTGTACGGGCGCGAGTCCTACAACGTCGCCTCGCGCTTCATCAACGAGATCCCGGAGGGCGCGCTGGAGGTGCTGCGCCCGCAGGCCTCGCCGTTTGGTGCGGGGCGCTTTGCCGCCAGCCGCCAGCGCACCGCGGGCTTTGGATCACTGGATACCGCAGATGCCTCGGCCCGCGACAATGGCCTGTCCATCGGGGCCCGCGTGCACCATGCGAAATTCGGCGAGGGCCTGATCACCCAGTTCGAGGGTTCAGGCAATTCGGCGCGGGTGCAGGTGAACTTCGCCCACGCGGGCTCCAAGTGGCTGGTACTCGGCTTCGCCAAGCTCGAGGTCCTGGGCCAGCACTAGGGAGACGCTGATTCAATCGCACGTCCGCGCTCGAGTCGCTTTTGCGTGCGAACAAGGCGCGATGACTGCCGTGCAGTCATTCTGCACAAGGGAGCCGCAACGCCGTGCGCGCGCCCGTTTTTGATCAACAATGGGCGGCCGACCCCTGCTTTCAATGGCTTGTGGGGTTGGTGCCCCCTGTTCCCCGATCCTGCGTTGCGCCCCGATTCAATCAAGAACGGGCGGGTAGAACCACTACCCGCTGCACGATGCGCCTTGTCTCGGAAAACAGGGGGCGCCAACGCGGATGTGCGATTGAATCAGCGTTTCCCTAGAAAGCCCCGCCGAGGCGGGGCTCAAGGCTGCAGACAGCGGCGCCGATCACTCGATCTTGATGTAGGCGAAGCCCTTCTCGTTCTGCAGCTCGGCGATACGTACCACGCCCGAGGGCACGAACTCGACGTGGTCATAGACCTCGTCCTGGTCCAGACCGATCTGCGAACGGGTGATCTCGCACAGCTCCAGCTGGACGCCATGGGTGCTGGCCAGGCTCATCAGGCGACCGCGCAAGGTATCGCGTTCTTCCTTGAGCTCCTCGTCGGCCTCGAAGGGCGTATCGGCGAGATCGTCGTCGGTCAGGAAGCGGATGCCGTGCGCGACGAACACGATGCGCACGTCCACGTCCATGAACTCGTCCTGGTAGTGCGTCATCATGTTGTTGATGCTGGTCAGCATCGCGGAGAAACGGCGGGGATCGGCGAAATCGGCGTGATATACCACCTTGGCCTCGGGCTCCATGGCCTCGGCACGGGGCGTGAACGCCAGCGCGGCGAACAGCAAACCCGTCAGCATCAGAGCCATCGAAAAACCGGGCAGGCGTGCCATTCGAATGGCGCGGGAGAGCGGAAACATCGTGGTTCTCCTTGTGGGGTGGTCTTGTCTTATACAGTAGACGCCGCGACCCCGCGACGCCATCCAGAACCCCAGCGGTACAAGGTTGACGCGAACGGGACCCAGCGGTATGCTCTGCCGCCTTTTCCAGAACCTAGCGCATCAACGCGAGGGAAGTACTTTGGCGAATATTGCTTCTGCCCGTAAGCGGGCCCGTCAGGCGGTCAAGAATCGTGCTCACAACATGGCGCTGCGCTCCCGTTTCCGTACGGCCATGAAGGCCGTACTGAAGCCGCTGCAGCAGGGTGATGCCCAGGCAGCCAGCGAGGCCTACAAGAAGGCCGTGCCGGTCATCGACGCGACCGTGAGCAAGGGGCTGATCCACCGGAACAAGGCGGCGCGCCACAAGAGCCGCCTGAACGCCCGCATCCGCGATCTGGCCCAGGGCTAAATGCCCTAGCCGTTCGGGGCCCGGCCCCGAACGGGATTGCCTGCCAAGCCGCGCCCGGACATGATCCGGGCGCGGCTTTTTGCGTAGCTCGCTGCAGGAAAACATTGCAACCGCGGCAACCGGGTGCGAATGGCGACTCGGTTACTCGGAGAGCACGCGGGCGCCGCCCTCGCCACGCGGGTCGGAGGCTGCCTCCAGCCGCCCTTCCCCGCGCTCCCACAGGATCGCCTGCATGTCACCGAAGGGGCGTACCTGCGGCACCAGGCGGTGGCCGCGCGATACCAGCTGTCCACGCGTCTCCATGTCGAACGCGCTCGTCTCGTGTTCCACACGATCCGGCAGGTACTGGTGGTGATAGCGCGGTTGCTCGACGATCGTCTCCACATCCAGCCCTTCCACCACGCCCAGGATGCCGTGCAACACCATGGTGATGATGCGGCTGCCCCCCGGGGTACCCAGGATTGCCACGCGATCATCGGTCTCGACAAAGGTCGGACTCATGCTCGACAAAGGCCGCCGATACGGGGCAATCGCATTGGCCTCGAAGCCGATCAGTCCGTAGGCATTGGGTTCGCCCGGCTTGGCCGAGAAGTCATCCATCTCGTTGTTCAGCAGGACCCCGGTGCCGGGCACCACATAGCCGGACCCGAACGGGTAGTTCAGCGTCAGCGTGGCGGCCACACGGTTGCCGTCGGCGTCGATCACGGAGAAATGGGTCGTCTCCGGGCTCTCGGCCGCCAGTGTCGGATCGGGGAGATCCGCCTGCGGGTCCACCGACAGCGGCAGGTAGCGGCTGGGCGTGGCCTGGTCCGGGTGGATGGTCGCGCGCAATCCGGCCGCATAGTCGCGCGACAGCAGCCGCTCCAGTGGCATGTCGACATGATCCGGATCGCCGAGGTACTCGGCACGGTCGCGATAGGCGCGGCGCATCGCCTCGATGGTCAGGTGCGCCCGCAGGTCCGGGGCCAGTTCTTCGAGGTCGTAGAACGACAGGATGTTCAGGATTTGCCCCAGGGCGATGCCGCCCGAGGACGGCGGTGAGGCGGTGGTAATCCGCGCGCCGCGATACTCGATGTGGATCGGGTCGCGCTCGACGACCTCGTAGCCCTCCAGGTCTTCCAGCGTCCAGATACCCCCGGCCTCGCGCACCCCCTCGACCAGGCGATCGGCCAGGTCGCCGGTATAGAAACCGTCGCGACCCCCTTTGGCCAAAAGACGCAGGGTGTCGGCCAGATCCGGCTGCACCAGGCGCATGCCCGCGTCGGGCACGCCGCCATTGTCGAGAAAGATCTGCGCGGCATCCGCGCCATCCCGCAGCGCCTGGTGGCGGAAGCTCGCCATCTGGTTGTAGCGGCTGCCCACTTCGACCCCGTCCTCGGCCAGACGGATGGCCGGCTCCAGCGTATCGCCGAGCGGCAGGTTGCCGTAGTGGCGGGACAGGTGGTCGATCCCGGCCGGCATGCCGGGGATCCCGGCGGCGAGCACCCCGTCGAGTGACAGCCCTTCGACCACCTCGCCATCATCGTCCAGGTACATGTCGCGATGCGCCTCGCCCGGGGCTGTCTCGCGGGCGTCCAGCATCACGCTGTGGTCGTTCTCCGCATCATAGAGCAGGAAAAACCCGCCGCCCCCCAGGCCGGAGCCATAGGGTTCCGCCACGCCGAGGGCGGCCGTCACGGCAACGGCGGCATCAAACGCATTGCCGCCCGCGGCGAGGATACGCTCGCCCGCCGCGGTGGCCTCCGGATGAGCGGAAGCCACCGCCCCCTGGCCGGGCCCCTCGGCCTGAACGGGCGCCGCCAGCAGGGCAGCAACCAGGGCGGCGGGGAGCAGGCGCGCAAACATCGTTACGCGCCCATCAGCTTCTCGTACTTCGCCTGCAACTGCTCGCGCGTCTCCTTGCGGTCAGGGTCCAGCGGGATGCAATCGACCGGGCAGACATCCTGGCACTGCGGTTCGTCGTAATGCCCGACGCACTCGGTGCAGCGCTCCGGGTCGATCTCGTAGATCTCGTCACCGGGATAGATGGCCTCGTTCGGGCACTCGGGCTCGCAGACATCGCAGTTGATGCATTCGTCGGTGATCATCAGGGCCATGGGGTTGTCCTCGTATCCAGTCGCAGGGCCCGGCTAGCGCTCCAGGCCGTTTTGTTCGGCCAGCATGCGCGCCACGCCGGGGCTTACGAATTTTGAGACGTCGCCGCCCAAACGGGCGATTTCCCGTACCAGACTGGAGGAGACAAAGCTGTATTCCTCCGCCGGGGTCAGGAACAGCGTTTCGACCTCGGGGGCCAGCTGACGGTTCATGGCTGCCAGCTGAAATTCGTGCTCAAAATCGGATACCGCGCGCAGGCCGCGCAGGATCACGTTGGCCCCCTGGGCATGAACGAACTTGGCCAGCAGCACGTTGAAGCCCTGAACCTCGACCCCGTCGATCCCCTTCACTGCCTCCTCAGCCAGCGCGACGCGCGTCTCCAGCGGAAAGGCCGGCCCCTTGTTCGGATTGGCAGCCACCGCGATCACCACGCGATCAAACAGACGCGCGGCGCGGCGCACGATATCCGTGTGCCCGTGGGTGATCGGGTCGAAGGTGCCGGGGTAGATCGCAGTGACTTGGGACATGCCAACAGCCAGCAGGGAACAAGGCCCGTATTAGACCGCAAGGGGTGGGGGCACACCAAACACCCCCATCCGCGCGTGTTCGGAAATCGCTCGAACAGGCTTTACACTGCCCCGTCTCGTCCACCGCCGCCAAGGGCTACCGATGACCGATGACTACCGTCCGCCGCTCGCCGATTACTGGGACCAGCTCGAGGCCCGCTATGGGGGCGGGTTCAACTTCCACCAGATCTCGCGCGAGGAGCTGGCCCAACTGGTCGAGCACCTGCGCCACGCCGTGAAAGAAGACCCGCAGGTCACGGACGTCGAAAAACAGAACCTGGGGCTGGTCCTCAAGCACGCCGAACAGACCCTGGAGAAGCGCAAGGCCTGACGGGCCGCCCGCTACTCCTGCGGGGCGCGTGCTTCCAGCGCCGCGGGGCACGGCGGCAGGGCGCGACACTGATCGCCGTCGTCGGGTGCCCCGGCCGCCGCCCCCAGGGTAGGCGCATAGCTCCCGGGCCCGGCCAGTTCGCCCGCGCAACTGGCGGCCTCGCGGGCCTGCTCGCCGCACTGGCGGGCAATCAGCACATGGGCCAGGTTGTTCCAGCCCTCGTGCCGTTGCGGGTCCCGCTCGATCAACTGGCGCAGGGCGTCCTCCGCCGTTAGCAGGTCGCCCTGGGCAAAGGCCACGTTCGCGAGTCCGACATAGCCGATCGGGTGCTCCGGCCAGTGCTCCATCGCAGTCCGATATCCCGTGGCGGCCGGGCTCAGACGACCCACCTGCTCCAGTTCGTTCACGGCCCGCAGCCAGCGCAGCGGCTCGGCCGTGGCTGGCAGCTGATCTGGCTCGGTCACTAGGAAGGCCCAGCGATCGCCCCGCGCCCAGGTGCGTTCGAAGCGAGCGAACGAATTCACGTGGCGCTCAATGGGCCCGCTGCGCAGATACACCTCGCGCTCCTCCAGGTCGTAACCCATCACCACGGCAAAGTGCCATTCGGGGAACATCGCGACCCCTAGGTTCTGGAACACCACCACGGGGTTGCCCTCGGCCACCTCGCGCAGGATGGATTCCAGCTGCGGCTCCACGCGGTAGGCCACCAGGTCACGGGCGCGAGCGGCGGCACGCATCTCGGCCTGCAGGCTGCCCTCGCGGGCCGGGATGTAGACCTCGTCGATCAGATCTTCCAGCGAGGAATCGATCCCGCGCGCGCCCAGCACAGTCGCCAGCGCCGCCGGGCCGCACTGGTAATCCTCCTGCGGGAAGAACGGGGTGTCTTCCAGCTCCACGCGGGTGGGCAGATCTTCCGGAGTTTCGCTGGAGAGCTGCGCACTCTGGGGCGCCGTGGCGCAGCCACTGAGCCAGAGCACGGCCAGCAGGCCGCAAACGAGTGCGGCGAGCCCGGAGGCTCGCCGCCAGTACGCAGGTGCCATGAGAGACCTAGCGTTCGCGGGCAGGGCCAACGAACGAGAAGATGTCGGTCACGCCGACCGCGTCCAGGATCACGAGCACGACGAACACGATGGCAACCACACCGACCACACCAGCGGCCCCGGCCGGATCGGTTTCCATGCGGGCCTCGAGGTGGGCCAGCTCTTCCGGGGTCAGCCGGGCTACGCGCTCCTGGGCCCGGTCGGGGTCCACACCCATCTCGACAAGCTTTTCGCGAACGGCCTGATCATCCAGCTGTTTGAGCAGCTGCGCGCGGGTGTCGTCCGCGCTGGCCTGCTGGATCATGGAGCCCGTATCCAGCATTCCCGCACTGGCAAAGGCCGGGGTCGCGGGCAGCAGGGCCAGCGCCAATGCAATCAGGAACGCGGCGGGGGCGGACAACCAACGGCTATGCGGTGCGTGGGACATGGTCGAACTCCTTTTTCGATTGAACAGGACCGGCAATCCGCCGGAGTGACACCATTTCAGTGTACCCGCCGGCTCGGATGCGCCAAGCCCCGAATCACTTATTTTTTCGCGCCCGGTCACGCTATCAAGACCCGTTCAGGGGAACACGGACCACGAAACGCGAACTGGATCAGCTCTCTTCGGGCGGATCGACCTTTTCGATGTCGTACTCGAGCACTTCGACCGAACGCGCCCAGGCCCCGCCGCAGACGCTGTCATCGCGCGTGCGCTCGCGCATGTCGCCCGGCGCAATCGTGCCAAAGCGGCGCACCGTGGTGCGCACGTCATCGTCGAGCTCGCCAGGGCAGGTGTAGGCCGTCTTGGTCACGGTCACATCGACGTAGTCTTCGCTCTCGTTCACGACGCGCCACTCGCCGCGCACGTTGTCGCAGCCATGATCGCGCAGCCGGTATTCGACCTTGACGTCATCGGGCGAACCATCGGCCGGTAGCCAGTAAGCACCTTGTGCCGACACCGTGCCCGGGGCGGCGAAAGCCCCCATCAAGGCGACTGCCGCAAAGCCCGCCAGCGTCCGGTTCAGGGTTTGGCTCTTCATGATCTCCTCCACAGTCTCTGGACTTCGGCTGGCCCTCTTGCGTGGCCTTTATCACACATTAGACGTCCGGCTTGCGCTGGCTACTCCGTTTCCGGGTAGCACACGGGGTTTTTCCTCCCGCCGACGCCTTGTACATTGCAATTTTGCCGCCATCGCCTGAAACGCAGATGAATGAAATCGTCGCGGAATCGACGCTGACCTGCCCCCGATGCGGTCACGAGAAGACCGAAACGATGCCCACCGATGCCTGCCAGTGGTTCTACGAGTGCACCGGCTGCGGCAGCCTGCTGAAGCCGTTGCCGGGGGATTGCTGCGTCTTCTGTTCCTACGGGACTGTGCCCTGCCCGCCCATCCAGCAAGAGGGCCCCGGCGGCTGCTGCCGGCCGAACGACGCGTCGGAATAGCAGGCCCGGGTACTCGCTAGTCGGTCTTGACGTCGTACGGGGGGCAACGTTTGGGCAAGAGCTCGCCGCGCAGGCGCGGATAGCAGGGCAGGCCCTGCTCGAATGGCGGGGCGTCCTCGCCCTGAATCAGCGGGCGCAGGTAGTCGCGCGCGGCCTGGGTGATGCCGTAGCCATCCGGAGTGATGTAGTTGCGCGGCATGCCCTGCTCGATATCGGCGACGGTCTCGAGCGGGGTAAAGCCGATGCTCCAGCGATAGGGCTTGCTGGAGTCGCGCCGAATGATCGGCATGAAGGCATCCTCGCCGGCGACCACCCCCTCCACCGCCGCGCGGCCACAGGCATAGGCCTGCTCCACGTCCACCTTCGACGCGATATGGCGCGCGGCGCGCTGGATGTAGTCCACCACCGCCCAGTGCAGCTTGTGCCCGGTCTCCTCGCGAATCAGCTCGGCCAGGCGCGGGGCGGCGCCCCCGAGCTGGGTGTAGGCGTAAACATCGTGGCTCTGCGCGACCGAGAACAGGCCGCCGTCGGGATTCTTCAGCCCCTCGGAGACGACCACCACACAATACCCGTGACGCTCGATGGTGCGGTTCAGGTGGTCCAGGAAGTCGTCCTGGTCGAACGGGACCTCGGCGAACAGGATCAGCATCGGCGGCTGGCCGTCGAACTCCTGCGCCAGCGCCGCAGCGGCCGCCAGCCAGCCGGCATGGCGACCCATCACCTCCATCACGAACACCTTGGTGGAGCTGGTATGCATGGACTCGACGTCCAGGCTGGCCTCGCGCACTGCCGTGGCGATGAACTTGGCGGCTGAGCCAAACCCCGGGCTGGAGTCGGTCACGGCCAGGTCGTTGTCGATCGTCTTGGGTACGCCGATCGCCTTGATCGGAAAGCCCATGCGTTCACCCATCTTCGCGATCTTCAGCGCCGTGTCCATGGAGCCGCCACCGCCGTTGTAAAAGAAGGTGCCGATGTCATGGGCGCGGAACACCTCGACCAGGCGTTCATACTGCCCTGGGTCCTTGTCCGGGTCGCCGAGATCGAAGCGGCAGGAACCGAACGCCCCGCCCGGCGTATGGCGCAGGGCGGCCAGGGTCAGCGGGTCCTCGTGGTCGAGGTCGATGATCTCTTCGCGCAGCACACCCAGGATGCCGTCGCGCGCCGCATAGATCTGGCCGAAATGGGCCGGGTGGGCGCGGACCGCCTCGATCACCCCCCAGGCACTGGCGTTGATGACGGCGGTGACCCCGCCCGACTGGGCGTACAGCGCGTTCTGCGGCATATAAATCCTCCATTTTTGTTGGGGGTCCCGAATGGCGAGCAAACGCAGTGCCAGGGCCGTCGCGTCGCCATCAGTGCTACAGATCGGCCACATAGGGTGCTTTTGCTACACTATGCCGCCTTTGACACCCGGCGCGCCGGGGCCGTTCGCCCCGCGACGGGGCTGCTGTGCCCCATTTCGCGCCGTGTCGCCCGATTCACAACAGCATCAGGATTGCATCATGCATATCGGTACCACTCTGACCAACTGCATCATCGAAACCCAGCGCGGCATCCAGGGCGCAACCGGCGAATTCACCGGTCTGCTGAACGACATCTCCGTGGCGTGCAAAAAGATCTCCAACCTCGTCGACAAGGGCGATCTGGTCGGCGTGCTCGGCTCCGCCGGCTCCGAGAACGTGCAGGGCGAGACGCAGAAGAAGCTCGACATCATCACCAACGAGGTGTTTATCGAGAGCCTGAGCCACAACGGCCATGCGGCCGGCCTCGCCTCCGAGGAGATGGAAGAGATCTGCGAGATGCCGGCCGACGCGCCGCGCGGTCATTATCTGGTCCTGTTCGACCCGCTGGACGGCTCCTCCAACATCGATGTGAACGTCTCCGTGGGCACGATCTTCTCGATCCTGAAGGCCCCCGAGGGCGTGACCGATCCGAAGACCGAAGACTTCCTGCAGCCGGGCACCAAGCAGGTCGCCGCCGGTTACTGCCTGTACGGCCCGTCCACCATGATGGTCATGGCCACCGGCCAGGGCGTGAAGATGTTCACGCTGGACAAGGACTTCGGGGAATTTCTGCTGACCAAGGACACCGTGCAGATCCCGGAGGACACCCAGGAGTTTGCCGTCAACATGTCCAACAGCCGTTTCTGGGAAGCGCCGATGAAGCGCTACATCGACGAGTGCCTGGCCGGCAAGGAAGGCCCGCGCGGCAAGGACTTCAACATGCGCTGGGTCGCCTCCATGGTCGCCGAGGTGCACCGCATCCTGTGCCGCGGCGGGGTGTTCATGTACCCGATGGACACGAAGATGCAGGCCAAGGGCACGACCGGCAAGCTGCGCCTGATGTACGAGGCCAATCCGATGAGCTTCATCGTCGAACAGGCCGGCGGCGCCGCCACCACCGGCCGCGAGCGCATCATGGACATCAGCCCCGAAGGCATCCACCAGCGCGTGCCGGTGGTCCTGGGCGCGAAGAACGAAGTGGAGCGCATCACCAGTTACCACAACGAGGGCTGATCGCCACGCCCTCGGCAGCGTAAGCCCGGCCCCGCAAGGCGCCGGGCTTTTTTGTGCCTGGTACACGGAATTTGTAACGTCCATTACATTGCTGATATATATGTAACATGGACCCTGCGGATACCGACTGGCAGCTGCTCATCCTCGCCTTTCAGAGCGGGCAGGACTCGACCCGGGTCCGGCTCTGGCGCGCGCTGAAGGCGCTCGGCGCCGCCACGCTGCGCGACGGCGTCTACCTGCTGCCCAATCGCCCGGATCTGCGCGACGCTCTGCTGGAACTGGCGGAATCCGCACGGGCGGCGGGCAACCAGGCCTACCACCTGCCGGTGGCCGCCAACGCCGAAGAGCAGGCGCATTACCGCAGCCTGTTCGATCGCGAGGCCGACTACCGTACGCTGCAGACCAGCGCCGAGACCCTGCTGGGCCAGCTGCCCGGACTGGGCGAGGCCGAACTGCTCAAGCGCCTGCGCCAGGTCCACCGCGAGGCGGAGCAGCTGCGCCGCACCGATTACTTCCCGGGCCCCGGACGCGGCCCACTGGAGGCCCAGCTGGCCCGGCTCGAAGCCGCAGCCCAGTCGATGCTCTCGCCGGACGAACCATCGCCCGCGCCGGATTCCGGAATCCCCCGCCTGGACCCGGCGGACTACCGGGGCCGGCTATGGGCCACGCGCGCGGCCATGTGGGTGGACCGGGTCGCCAGTGCCTGGCTGATCCGCGAATTCATCGACCCGGAAGCCCGCTTCGTCTGGATTCCCACCCCGGCCGACTGCCCGACCGAGGCCCTGGGCTTCGACTTCGACGGGGCCGCCTTCACCCACGTTGGCGACCGCGTCACCTTCGAGGTCCTGCTGGCCGCCTTCGGCCTGGAGCGCGACAGCGGTCTGGCCGGACTGGCCGAGATGGTGCACTTCCTGGATGTGGGGGGGCGTCCCATCCCCGAGGCGGCGGGCTTCGAAAGCATCCTGACCGGGGCCAAACAGCAGTGCGCGGACGACGACGCCCTGCTGGCCCGCGTGACCCCGGTGCTGCACGACCTCCGCCAGGCCTATGAACAACAATCCGGACACAACACCGAATGACCGATCCCCGACACTCCGCGACCCAACGACCCGACCCGCCCACTCGGGCCGAGGCCTTTCGCTACTGGCTGAAACTCGGCTTCATCAGCTTTGGCGGTGCCGCCGGGCAGATCGGGATGATGCACGAGGAGCTGGTGGAGCGGCGCCGCTGGGTCTCCGAGAACCGCTTCCTGCATGCGCTGAACTACACGATGGTGCTGCCGGGTCCCGAGGCGCAGCAGCTGGCGACCTATCTCGGCTGGCTGCTGCACGGGACCTTCGGCGGTCTGATGGCCGGGCTGCTGTTCATCCTGCCTTCGCTGTTCCTGATGATCGGTTTGTCCTGGGTGTACCTGGCCTTTGGCGATGTACCGGCGGTGGAGGCCGTGTTCTATGGCATCAAGCCGGCGGTGGTCGCGATCATCGTCTACGCGGGCTGGCGCATCGGCGGACGGGTACTCAACAATGGCCTGCTGTGGCTGATGGCCATTGCGGCTTTCCTGGCGATATTCGCGCTCAACATCCCGTTCCCGTACATCATCATCACGGCGGGTATCCTCGGCTGGCTGGGCAGCCGCGTCTGGCCAGAGCGCTTCCAGAGCGGCGAATCGCACGGGGCCGGCAGTGTCGAGTCCCGTGGCCCGGCGGTGGTGGACGACGACACGCCGCCCGCCCCCTGGATGCAGTTCCGCTGGCCACGGGTCATCCGCTTTCTGGTGGTGGGCCTGGGCCTGTGGGCCGTTGTGTTCGGGACGCTGCTCGCCGTGTTCGGCTGGGATGCCACGCTGACTCGCATGGGGCAGTTCTTCACCCAGACTGCGCTGGTTACCTTCGGCGGCGCATATGCGGTGCTGCCCTATGTCTACCAGGGCGGGGTGGAGACCTATGGCTGGCTGAGCCCGACGCAGATGATCGACGGCCTGGCCCTGGGTGAATCCACACCCGGCCCGCTGATCATGGTGGTCACGTTTGTCGGCTTCATCGGTGGCTGGACGCAGGCCTTCCTGGGACCGGATCAGATCGTGCTGGCCGCCCTGCTCGGGGCCCTGGTCGCGACCTTCTTCACCTTCCTGCCGTCGTTCCTGTTCATCCTGGTCGGCGCACCGCTGGTCGAGCGCACCCGCGGGGACCTGCACTTTACCGGCCCGCTGACGGGGATCACCGCCGCTGTGGTCGGGGTGATCGTGAACCTTGCCGTCTTCTTTACCTGGCACGTCCTGTGGCCGGACGGATTCGAGGGGACCTTCGAGTGGTTCTCCGCCCTGCTGGGCATCGCTGCCTTCATCGCCCTGGCCCGCTTCCGGGTCGGGATTATCCCGCTGATCGCTATCTGTGCCGTTCTGGGCGCCGGGTATCAGCTTCTACTCTAGGAGTACGTGACATGCTGAAAAACACACGCAACAGGGCCCTGCTTGTTCTGGCCCTGGCGGCTTTTGTTCTAAGCCCGATGCTCGCGGCCAAGGAGGCGCCCATCCTGCCGGAACCCGAGGCTGTCTCGGACCATGCCCACGCCTGGATCGGGCCGTACGGCGGGCCGGACACCGAGAACCAGGGGTTTCGCATGAACCTCGGCTACGTGGTCGGCGAAGACGCCGTGGCCGTGATCGATTCCGGCCACACCCCGGAAATGGCCAGGGAGATGCTGGAGCACATTCGTGCCACAACCGACAAGCCGGTGCGCTACGTAATCAACACCAACTCGCAACCACACCGCTTCATGGGCAATGACGTCTTCCGCGAGGCCGGGGCCGACATCCTGGCCGCGCCAGAGGCCGTCGACCGCATGCAGGGGAACGCCTCGATGTTCGCCATGCAGCTCGAGAACGCGCTGGATCGGCCGGAAGGCTCCACCGAGCACCCCGAACCGCCGAACGTGATGGTCGAGGATCGCGAGGAACTGGACCTGGGTGGTGTCACGTTGACGGTTCGCCATGTGGGCAGCGCCCACACCCACGGCAGCCTGATCGCGGTAGTCGAGCCCGACAACGTCGTGTTTGCCGGTGACGTGCTCTACGGGGGGCGCCTGCTGGCCGTCCTGCCCGACGGCAGCATGGAGGGTTGGCTGGAGGCCTACGAACTCCTGCAGGACGACTACGCGGATGCGAAGTTCATCCCGGGCCACGGTGAACCGGGCGCACTGTCGATCTTCGACCACCCGACCCACGACTACCTGCGCGCGCTGTGGGACCACATGTTTGAGGCGGCGGACATGGGCACCGACATGCAGTCCGCGATCCGCGCCTTTGACGACTCGCCCTGGCAGGATCTGGCCGACTTCGACGACCTGGCCCCGCGCAATACGAATATCGCCTATCAGGAAGCCGAAAGCGCCCTGTTCTAGTTGCGGCTGGACCCGTGTCTTCCTCCGGGACCGAGTGCCCGGGGGAAGGCATGACGCTATCAGACGACGCGGCCCTCGGGTTGCACGTCCGGATCCTGGTGCAGGGTGGTCAGGTTGGCGACGGTGGTGTCGGCGATGTTGGTCAGCGCCTCGTGGGTCAGGAAAGCCTGGTGGCCGGTGACCAGCACGTCGTCGCGCTGCATCAGCCGCGCCAGGCGCCGGTCCGGCAGACCGGCCAGTGACCAGTCGTGGAAGAACAGGCCCGCCTCGGCCTCGTAGACATCCAGCGCAAATCCGCCCAGCTGACCGGAGTCCAGCGCGACCTCGGCGGCATCGGTATCCACCAGCGCCCCGCGTGCGGTATTGATCAGAAAGGCCCCGCGCGGCATCCGCGCCAGGGTATCGGCATTGATCATGTGCCGGTTCTCCGGCGTCATCGGGCAGCTCAGGCTGACCACCGAGGACTCCGCCAGCAGCGCATCCAGGTCTCGATACTCCACCCCCGCTTCCTGCAGCTCCGCATTCGGGTAGGGGTCGTGCGCGAGCACCCGGCAGCCAAAGCCGAGCATGATTCGGGCAAAGGCCTGGCCGATCCGCCCGGTGCCCACCACACCCACGGTGCGCCCGACCAGATCGAAGCCCGTCAGGTGGTCGAGCCGGAAATCGCCACGCCGGGTCCGGTCCCAGGCCCGGTGCACCCGGCGGTTCAGCGTCATCAAGAGGGCGACCGCATGCTCCGCGATCGCGTTCGGGGAGTAGGCCGGAACCCGCCCCACGCGCACGCCGCGCTCGCGGGCCCGCGCCACATCCAGATTGTCGTACCCGGAGCAGCGCAGCGCGATCACGTGGATGCCCTGATCCGCCAGCCCGTCAATCACCCGGCGGTGCAGGTCGTCGTTGGTGAACACGCAGACCGCATCGGTGCCCCGGGCCAGGTGCACCGTCTCCGCGGTCAGGCGCTCGGCGTACACCACCGGCACCATGCCGGCGGCCACCAGCGCCGGGATCAGATGCTCGCGATCATGCTGCTGGGTACTGAAGACGGCGACCTTCATCGGTTCTCCCGGGTGTTGCCTGGATTTCGCCCCAGCATAACCGGGAACGACCCCCCTCCGGGCTGGATCGCGGTCCGGGGTTGGCGCACTATAATTTCAGCCACGGTCGCCCATCGACTGAACGTCGATGCAGGCTGCGGTAAGCGTTCGAGGATGCCCCATGCATGTGATCGCCCCACAAGCCGTGGATACGCTGATCCGCCTGCTGGCCGGTGATGGCTACGAGGTGGTGGGTCCGACGCGGCGCGACGGGGCGATCGTCTACGACCGCGTGCAAGGCCTGGATGACCTGCCGGCGGGCTGGGGGGACGAGCACGCCCCCGGCCACTACCGCCTGCGCGAGCGTGACGACGAGGCCCTGTTCGGCTACGTGGTCGGGCCGCACTCCTGGAAGAAGTACCTGTTCCCGTCCGAGGAGACCCTGTTCCGACTGACCCGCCAGCCGGACGGCAGCTTCGTGACCGAGCCGGGCGAGCCGGCACCGCCCCGGCGCGCGTTCATCGGCATGCGCGCCTGCGAGCTGGCGGCGATCGCCGTGCAGGACCGGGTGTTCCTGGGCCAGGCGGTGCAGGACCGCGGCTATGCGGCGCGGCGTCGGGACGTGTTCATGGTCGCGGCCCACTGTGCCGAGCCCGGCGGTACCTGCTTCTGTGCCTCGATGGATACCGGACCGCGCGCCCGCGAGGGCTTCGACCTGGCCCTGACCGAGGTGATCGACGCTACGCAGCATTTCCTGGTCATCGAGGCGGGGAGCGAGGCGGGGCGCGCGATGTTCGAGCGTCTGGAGCCGCGCCCGGCCAGCGACGCGGAACAGGTTGCGGCGGAACGGGTATGGGCCGAGGCCCCGGAAAAGATGGGCCGGCAGATGCCCGGCGACGCGCGCGAGGTGCTGAACCGGGCCTTCGAGCACCCGCGCTGGGAGGAGACCGCCGAGCGCTGCCTGTCCTGCTCCAACTGCACCCTGGTCTGCCCCACCTGTTTCTGTTCCCAGGTCGAGGAGGTGCCCGATCTGGAAGGCCAGCGCACCGAGCGCGTGCGGCGCTGGGACTCCTGCTTCAACCAGGAGCACTCGCACCTGGTCGGCGGGCCGCACCGTGACTCGGTGGCCGCGCGCTACCGCCAGTGGATCACCCACAAGCTGGCCACCTGGCACGACCAGTTCGACACCTCCGGCTGTGTCGGCTGCGGGCGCTGTATCACCTGGTGCCCGGTCGGGATCGACATCACCGAGGAGGTCACCGCGGTGCGCCGTGATGCGGAGGGCTCGCCATGAAGGAGCTGCTGTCCATCCTCGAACAGCAGCCGTTCTTCGAGGACTTCGACCCGAAGCACCTGCGCCTGCTGGCGGCCTGCGCGGCCGAGCGCAGCTACGAATCCGGCGCGCGGCTGATGCGCGACCACGAACCGACCGAGACCTTCTGGCTGATCCGCGCAGGCCAGGTCGCGCTGGAGAGCCGGCTGCGCGAAGGCACCGTCCCGTTCCAGACGCTGGGGCCCGGCGATATCCTCGGCTGGTCCTGGCTGCTGCCGCCGTACCGGGCAAGCTACGACGCCCGGGCGGTCAGCGACCTGCACACCCTGCGCTTCGACGCCGGCGTGCTGCGCGAGCGCATGGAGGCCGACCCGGTCTTCGGCTACGCGTTGCTCAAGCACTTCACCGCACTGATCGTGCAGCGGCTGCAGGCCGCGCGCCTGCAGGGGCTGGACATCTACCAGAACGGGGGGCCGGGTCATGTCGCCTGAGTCCGCGGTCGCGCTGCCCGACCAGGCGATGGCGCCGCGCCCCTGGCGCATCCGTGCCCGCCACGCCGAGATTGCCAGCGACGAGGTCTTCAGCTGGACGCTCGAGCCCGAAGCGGACTCCGGCACCGATGCCGACTCGAACACGCCCCCGGCGCCCGGGCAGTTCAACATGCTCTATCTGCCGGGCGTGGGCGAGGTGCCGATCTCGGTCTCCGCCATCACCGACGACGGCGGCATCGTCCACACCACCCGCGCGGTCGGCAGCGTGACCCGCGCGATGCAGGACCTGGGACCCGGGGCGGTGGTGGGGCTGCGCGGGCCGTTCGGCACGGCCTGGCCGCTCGAGCAGGCGCGCGGGCGCGACCTGGTGCTGGTCGCCGGTGGCATCGGCCTGGCCCCGCTGCGCCCGGTGATCCACGCGGCGCTGGAACGGCGCGCCGACTTCGGACGGGTGGTGGTCTGCTACGGTGCACGCTCGCCCGGGGACATGATCTTTCGTGACGAGCTGGAGGCCTGGGGCGCGCACGACGATCTCGACCTGCGCATTACCGTGGATCGCGGCACCGCCGCGTGGCGCGGCGATGTCGGCGTGGTCACCCAGCTCGTCGATCGTGGCGGCTTCGATCGGCGCAACACGCTGGCGATGACCTGCGGCCCGGAGGTGATGATGCGCTTCACCGCCGCCGCGCTGGAGCGCCGCGGCCTGAAGCCGGAGGACATCTACGTGTCCATGGAGCGCAACATGCGCTGCGCGGTGGGCTTTTGCGGCCACTGCCAGATCGGGTCGCAGTTCGTCTGCCGCGACGGCCCCGTGTTCCCCTACCCGGTGATGGAGCCGGCCTTCCGGATACGCGAGCTATGAGACGGGAACAACCGACCCTCGCGGTATTCAAGTTCGCCTCCTGCGACGGCTGTCAGCTCAGCCTGCTCGACTGCGAGGACGAGCTGCTGGCGGTGACCGACCGGGTACGGATTGCCCACTTCCCCGAGGCCACCCGCACCCGCATCGACGGCCCCTGGGACCTCACCCTGGTCGAGGGCTCGATCACCACGCCCCAGGCGGCGGAGGAGATCCGCGAGATCCGCCGCGCATCGAAGTTCCTGGTGACCATCGGCGCCTGCGCCACCACCGGCGGCATCCAGGCCCTGCGCAACTTCGCCGATGTCGAGGCGTTCACCCGCCAGGTCTACGCCCACCCGGAATACATCGAGACCCTGGCCACCTCGGATGCGATCAGCCAGCACGTGCCGGTGGACTTCGAGCTGCGCGGCTGCCCGATCGACAAGTACCAGCTGCTGGAGGTCATCAGCGCCTTCCTCTACGGCCGCCGCCCGCAGATCTCCAGCGCCAGCGTCTGCGAGGAGTGCAAGCGGGCGGGGCAGGTCTGCGTGATGGTCGCCCACGGCACGCCTTGCCTGGGTCCGGTCACCCACGCCGGCTGCGGCGCGCTGTGCCCCGGCTGCCACCGCGGCTGCTACGGCTGCTTCGGCCCCAAGGAGACGCCCAACGCGCCCGGCCTGTCCGGGCAGCTGGAGGCCCTCGGCATGGAGCGCGCCACCCGCGTGCGTTTCTACCGCACCTTCAATGCCGGCGCCGACGCCTTCCGCGAGGAGAGCGAGCGCGAAGAATCAGGAAACGGACCATGAGCGAGACCCGCACCATCGAAGTCGACTACCTCGCGCGCGTGGAGGGCGAGGGCGCGATGTACGTGCGCACCGAAGGCGACCGTGTGGAGGAGGTGAAGCTGTCGATCTTCGAGGCCCCGCGCTTCTTCGAGGGCTTCCTGCGCGGGCGCGACTTCCGCGAGGCCCCGGACATCACCGCGCGCATCTGCGGCATCTGCCCGATTGCCTACCAGCTGGGTGCCTCGCTGGCGATGGAGGACGTCTGCGGCGTGACCGTAGACGGCGTGCTGCAGGACCTGCGCCGGCTGGCCTACTGCGGCGAATGGATCGAGAGCCACGCCCTGCACGTGTTCATGCTCCACCTGCCGGACTTCCTCGGCTATCCCGACGCGGTCACCGCCGCGAAGGACCACCCGGACATGGTGCGCAACGGCCTGCGCATCAAGAAGATCGGCAACTCCATCCTGCGCCTTTTGGGCGGGCGCGAGATCCACCCGGTCAATCTGCGCGTGGGCGGCTTCTACCGCACGCCGACGCCTGCCGAGGTCGCCGGGCTGCGCGAGGACCTGGCCTGGGGCCTGGAGGCTGCCTCCGAGGTGGCCGAATTCCTCGCCACCCTCGACTATCCGAACCTGGAGCGCGATTACGAGTTCGTGTCACTGGTGCACCCGGACGAATACCCGATCACCCACGGCCGGCTTGGCTCGAGCAGTGGTCTGGACGCCGCCATCCGTGATTACGACGACGTCTTCACCGAGGAGCACGTGGCCCACTCCAACGCCCTGCACAGCCACCGCTCCGACAGTGGCGAACCGGTGTTCATGGGCCCGCTGGCGCGCTTCGCCCTGAACCGCGAACGCCTCACCCCGCGCGCCGCCGAGCTGGCCGAGCGCGCCGGGCTGGGCGCGGCCTGCCGCAACCCGTTCCGCAGCATCCAGGTGCGCATGATCGAGATCGTGCTCGCCTTCGAGGAGGCCCTGCGTCTGGTCGACGGCTACCGGGCCGCACCGGCCGAACCCGCGCTGCCGGTCACCCCGCGTGCCGGCACCGGCTTCGCCGCCACCGAGGCCCCACGCGGCATCTGCTACCACCGCTACAGCATCGACGAAGCCGGCCTCATCACCGACGCCAAGATCGTCCCGCCCACCTCGGTCAACCAGCCCACCATCGAGGCCGACCTGCGCGAACTGGTGCAGACCCATCTTCATCTGCCGGACGACGAACTGCGCCACCACTGCGAGGTCGCCATCCGCAACTACGACCCCTGCATCTCCTGCGCCACCCACTTCCTCGACCTCACCGTCGACCGCCAGTAAGGCCCTGCGCGAAGGAGCGCTTGACTCTCCGAGAGCAAAAAACACCATTCTGGTATAATTTCTAAACCATGAAGTCATTCGAGTTCGACGAACGGAAGAGTCGATCGAATCTGGAGAAACACGGCATCGACTTCGTGACCGCCCAGGCCCTCTGGCGTGACCCCGATCTGCTGGAGATCCCCGGCCGTACGGAGGACGAACCCCGCTTTCTGGTGATCGGTCGCATTGAAAGAAGGCACTGGACCGCCGTTGTCACTCACCGAGAGGCCTGCGTTCGTATCATTTCCGTACGCAGGTCGCGCAAAGAAGAGGTTGCGCTGTATGAAAGCGAAGACATTTGACGGGCGCTTTGACAGCGGAGAAGAGATGACCGATGCCCTGGACCTGTCAAGGGCCAAACGCCCGCTGCGCAAACAACGGCGGGTAAACGTGGATTTCCCGGACTGGATGATCGAGTCCCTGGACCGAGAAGCCAGCCGATTGGGCGTCACCCGTCAATCCATCATCAAGATCTGGCTGGCGGAGCGGCTGGAAACGACCACTGCTGCCCGGGAAAGCGAGGGCGCGCCGCGTTAGTCACCGCCAGGTATCGACTGGGAGCGCCCCGTGGCACGACCATCCGGACAGAACCCTCAGGAAAAACGGCTGTTTCCGGCCTCCGAGACCGAAGATTGGCGATCGGATCTGAGCGACGAGCGCCGCGAAGAAATTGTCCAGGCGGCACGAAACACCCCCATAGCCCCGGAACGCCCGCAAAAGGCGTTGGCTACGCCTCCCGTCATGCCAATCACCGGCAAAGGGCCGTTGGTGATCGGCATTGGCAACCCCTGGCGCGGCGACGACGGCATCGGCCACGCCGTGGTGGACGCGCTGGCCGATACCCCGGGCCTCGCCACCGCGAAGAGCCACGGCGAACCCGCCGAACTCATGGAGTTATGGCAGGGCCACGACCCGGTCATCCTCGTCGATGCCATCGTCACCGGCGCCGCCCCCGGCACCCTCCATCGCCTGGATGCCCGCGAGCCCCTGCCGCGCGGCGCGCGCTACTCTTCCCACGGTATCGGCCTCGCCGAAGCCGTCGAACTTGCCCGCTCCCTGGGCGAGCTCCCGGGCACCCTCATCGTCCACGGCATCGAACCCGCGTGCCTCGAAGATGGCGCCAGGCTCTCACCCGAGATCTCAGCTGCCACTTTCCAGATGAGCCGGAACATCCTGAAGGAATTCAAAAGGCCCCGGCCTGACGCTTCTCGCTGACCCGAGCCCTATGGTGAAGGGCTCATCCCGGCCGGCCCGGATGCAGTTGATTTCGTTGGCGCACAGGTAGAGATACCAGGTTTGCTGGGCAAGAGGTTTCGGGTGTGTGAATACCGCCGGGGCCAGCAGCGCCAGATTCACACCCCGCTGGGGATCGCGCACGGATGGCGGTGTAGGCGTCCGGGTGGGTCCACTGGGCTCGATCCTGGTTTAGCGGCGGGCGGGTCAGGTCCAAGTGTCTCGGGGTGCGCTAGGCGACACCGAAGACCGTGAGCGATTCGTGGGCGTCAGGTAACGGAGTGCCCGGGGACGCCTCGAAAAAGAGTCGGCGCCAGTGGCTGAACTCGGCCAGGCCCGGGCGGGCCGCTTCGGCGTTCATTGACACGGGTTGAAAGCCCATTCAGCATTCGCAGCCTTACTCATGGAAAGGGATTGTCCATGACCTCGCCACGGATTGGCGCGTTCGCCGCACAGGCACACCTCTATCTCGCAGCCCTCATTGTCTTTCGTGCGCCCACTTGCGCGCGCGCCTGCCTTCAGCATGTGAATGTTTTGGGGCCGCGTTTCGGGTGCCTACCTCGGTCCAGGATTGCTCTGTGAGCGTCGCCGACCTGATGGGGTCAGTGCTCATCGCCCTGATTCCGATGGCGGTTGCCATTGTTGCGACCGTTGGGGTGCTGATTGCCGTGCGTCGTGCGTCGGCTGCCGTCAGGATCGGCTATGCCCTGCTCGTACTGGCCCTGCCGGTGGCCATGATGTTGGGGCTCATGCTTCTTCTGGAAGAGTATGCGCGCGAGGTGTCCACGGGACTGCCGTTGGCCCTGTTCGCGTTCATTGGCAGCCCGCTGATGGTCGTCTGGTGGTTTCGGCGGCGTCACCCAGTGCGGTTGGAGACGGGCGCGCCCGCCGACCCTACACCGCGCAGCTCCCGCCTTACGTTTCGCTACTGGCGGCTGGAGCTGGCTCTCGTAGCCCTGCTTGTGCTGGTCGTCCTCACGGAGAACCCGGTCTCGCGCATGCTCAATGACTATGCGGGCCGGATTCACCTGAAGGTCGCAACGGCGCACTTCGACTTGTCAGGCCACAAGTTCGATGTGCCGGTGCGGTTTTTCTACTTTGTCCATGAAGAGCTGGGCCACTGGCCGCGCCCCGGAGAGGGACGACATGAACCGGCGACCCTCCCGCTGAGCACTCTCCTGCCGGATCTGCGGCCTTATCATCACGAAGACCGGGATCGCTGGACCCGGGGTGACGACGCCCTCGGAGACCGGGTGGAAATCATGCTCTTGAATGAACCGCCTCCCGGGTTTATTGGCCCGATGGGGCGGCTTGCAAGGGAGAACCCGCAGGGCGGCCGGACATCCGATGATGGCCTCGTTATGTTCGAGACCGCTCCACAGGAGAGCGGCCCGAAGGGCCCGGGTTCGTCGTCATTTTTTGTCCCCGAGGACGCATCAAAGGACCTTGTAATCCGGTGTACCTCGCCAGGCGAGCAGCCCGCTTCTGAATGCATGGCCATGACCGCCTTTCGCGACGATCTCGCATTGACCTACCGCTTCAGCCTCGAGCACCTTCCGGGCTGGCAGCGGATAGATCGCGAGGTTCGACAGCTCCTGGATTCCCTTTCGGTCGAGGGTGACGCGTCATGAGGCCTTCCGCATGTTTTACCATCCCCCGTGATCGGCTATCCCGTTTCACTATCGACCCCGTCCTCGTGATCCGGGCGCAGAATCGGGGCGTGGACTCATGACACGTCAGGCGAAGCCGCCCAAGCCCTTTTTCAATTACCAAAAGCTCGGAGCCTTTGGCCTCGTGTTCTGGGTGCCTCTGGTTGTGACGGTCCTGGTTTCGCAGGTGGGTCTCGCAGGGAATGCAGGCATCGCTACGGCCGTTCGGTGGCTTTCTGACGGGGTTGCCGGCGGGCTTCCCATGATCGACACGATCGCTGAATCCCGTCGGGACACCGAGGGCATCCGGGCAGCCCTGGCGGCAGCCATCGCATTTCAGCCGTTTCTGTTCGTTTACCTGTTTTTCAAGATGTCCAGATCCGTACGCCCCGAGCGGCCTTCCGGCATGGCGCTTCTGAAGCTGATTGGATCGCTCACCTGGTTCTTTGCGTTTTTTGCGTTTGTCGTCTTCGCCCAGCTGTATGCCGTCCTGCCAGCGGCAGGGCCTGGTCCATCGGGTCGCATGACCGAAAACCTTGATCCTCTGTTCGAGATACCGGCGGTCGCGGCGACCTCCCTCTTTTTCGTGCTGTACTTATCCACGACGATGGCTTCCGCGTGGCTCTTTATGCTGGGAACCCTGGCGAGCGATTCGTTTTCGGCGAGCGGGAAGAACCGGGGACGGGGCGCATGAGTGGCGCCGGCCGGCTGGCCCTGATTGTGGTCGTCCTGGTGGCGATCTGGCTGGCGGGCTCCGCCCTGTGGTCGGGCCTCGCGCGGCCCTGGCTCTCCGAGTTGGGGGTGTTCGACGCCCTGCACGAAATCTATGGCGAACCGCCACGGCTCGAGATCCAGGAATTTTCGCCTCCGATCCGCAAGGCCAACATCAACGGCGTGCCGATTGCGATTCCCTCCAATTACCTTTCTCTGGTCGGCATCGAGTACAAGGATCAGAGCGCCTGGGCGCCACGAAGTCCGGATACACCGAAGCCCGATGAGCGCACCTTCGAGGACGATGCGCAGGCCTTCTCCCTATACGTTCGCTGGCCAGACATGGTCCCGAGAAGCCCGGAGACACAGTCCAGCTTCTGGACCAGGGATGACCCTGATGGCGACGTCTGGCTGTTAATCGGCGTGGTGGCGATTTCCGACTTTCGTCGCGATGGCCAGTTTTCGTATGAACTTCTCCGTGAGCGCGGTGATTGGGCCCCCGCCCTTCGAGGAGTCATGCAGAGATTCGACGAGGGTGAGCGCATCACTCATGAGTGGAATGATGAGAAGGGGCGTTACAAACATCTGAAAAACATTCGGTATGAAATGAGGGGGCGCGACCCCGAAACCGGGCTCCAGTGGGCGCAGCCTGTGGGTCCAGGGACAGATAAGCTCGAGTTATGGAACCAGACTCTTTATTGGAAGGGTGACGTCGACGGTGTTGTGACCGACTATTTCCAATGCCGGGCCGGGAGTACGGCGAATCCCGATTTTATTCATACATGCCGCTATAAGTTCACCATTCCTGAGTGGGGGGGCCGCGTAGCGTTTCGGTTTCCACGCGACAAGCTTGTCGCGTGGCGCGAAATGAAGGTGGCCGTGCGCGATCTCATTCTGGGCCTTGTGGACCCGGTGGAGAACGCAGAAGAGGGCCCGTGAGCATTCGTGAATCGCTCATCGAGCTGCTGACGAAATACCCCGGGCCGACAGAGGCCGAGGCCCGGCGTTGGCGGTACGCCCTGATGGCAATGGGTGCGTTCGCGCTTCTCGCCGAAGGGGTCCTCGTCTACATCCTTTATTACATGGACCCTGTAGCGCCTCCATTCTGGCTGGCCTCTCCGGCGGGCTGGCTATGGGAGCATGTTCCCGCCGCGCGTGGGTTCACGAACAGCTCCTTCGGCCTTCGCGCACAGATGCCGTACGTATTTGTGGTGTTTTTCGTCTTGGTGGTCGCTACTGCTGCGCTGGTAGCCTGCTGTAATCGCCGCGGATCGATCTTCGGCATGGCAGTCAATTTTCTTCAAGAGGGGATCTTTAGGCAGGGGGTTATCCTCGTCGCGGTGCCCATCGTGTACTACGCCGTTGCCTTTTTCGTCCTTTCTTCCGATCTGGAGGCGGTTTCGAGCCCGAGTGAGCGATCGTACCGGCATTACGGTTTGTTTTTCGAGACAGAGATGGGTGTTGCGACTGTCTGGGTGCCGCTGGCCTTGTTCTGCGGTTCCTTCATCGGGGTCCATCTCTCGATGATCGCCGAGATTCCAAGGCTTCTCAGGGCCGCCCGCGTTGGTTGACCTCGCTTGCTAGCGGATCCAGGAAGGTAATCGTCCATGTGCACCGTGGCTTGTTTTTCGCTATGGCTGTCTTTTCTTTTTGTCTGGGCGGCCCCTTTCAGCCTGATCATTCTTGGGTCCCGTAGACGCGCTGGCCTGGGGGCGCGGATGTCCTACGCAGGTCTGATCTTGCTGGCCCCGCTTGTGACGCCGTATATGGTCCGTGCCCTGTTTGTGTTTCGCCGGCCGGTTCATGCGTAACGAACCGCGCCTATTTCGGGGAGGGTTGAACATGCCGTGAAATGGGCGCTGAAGGCCGCCACCATTCTGCTGATGGTGTCGCCCTGTGGCCCCACGCCACGCGGGGAGTGGATGGAGGCGAGCCAAACTCGCCAGCGTCCCCGGCGTGAACTTGTTGGCCCTGCCGCTCGGGGTGGGGGACGGTCGGCAGGGCCGGGCTTTAGAGGATGTAGCGCGAGAGGTCTTCGTTTTCGACCAGGTCGCCGAGGCGTTCGTCGACGAACCTGCGGTCGACGATGACGGCGCCGTCGACGTCCGGGGCGCGGTAGGCGACGTCCTGCAGCAGGCGTTCGAGCACGGTGTGCAGGCGGCGCGCGCCGATGTTCTCGGTGCGCGCGTTCACGTCATGGGCGATCTCGGCGAGGCGGCGCACGCCGTCTTCCTCGAAGCGCAGTTCCACGCCTTCGGTCTTCATCAGCTCGGTGTACTGCTCGGTCAGCGAGGCAGTGGGTTCGGTCAGGATGCGCACGAAGGCGTCCACCGACAGCGGGCCCAGCTCGACGCGAATCGGGAGTCGGCCCTGCAGCTCCGGTACCAGGTCGGACGGCTTGGACAGGTGGAAGGCGCCGGAGGCGATGAACAGGATGTGGTCGGTGCGGACCATGCCCAGCTTGGTGGAGACGGTGGTGCCTTCGATTAGCGGCAGCAGGTCGCGCTGCACGCCCTCGCGCGAGACCTCGCCGCTACTGCCCTTCTCGCTGCCCTTGGCGACCTTGTCGATTTCGTCGAGAAAGACGATGCCGCTTTGTTCGACGCGGTCGATCGCCTGCAGCTTCAGCTCTTCTTCGTTGATCAGGCGCGCGGCCTCTTCCTCGATCAACAGCTTGCGGGCCTCGGCGATCTGCAGCCGGCGCGAGCGGGTCTTCTGGCCGCCGAGGTTCTGGAACATCGATTGCAGCTGGCTGGCCATCTCTTCCATGCCTGGCGGGGTCATGATCTCCACCCCGTGCGGGTTCTGCTGCACCTCGATGTCGATTTCGCGCTCGTCCAGGTCGCCCTCGCGCAGGCGCTTGCGCAGCTTTTGGCGGGTGTCGCTGTTGGAGTCGTCCTGCGCGGAGTCGGTGAAGCCGGCGTTGCGCGGGCGTGGGAGCAGGGCATCGAGGATGCGCTCCTCCGCCGCGTCTTCGGCCTTTACGCGATTTTCCTTGATGGCCTCGTCGCGCAGCTGCTTGACCGCGGCCTCGGCGAGATCGCGGATGATCGATTCGACATCGCGGCCGACATAGCCGACTTCGGTGAACTTGGTCGCCTCGATCTTGATGAACGGCGCGCGCGCGAGTTTGGCCAGACGCCGGGCGATCTCGGTCTTGCCGACGCCCGTCGGGCCGATCATCAGGATGTTCTTGGGGGTGACCTCCGGCTGCAACTCCGGGGGGAGCTGGCGGCGGCGCCAGCGGTTGCGCAGGGCGATGGCGACGGAGCGCTTGGCCTCGTCCTGGCCGATGATGTAGCGGTCCAGTTCCTGGACGATCTCGCGGGGGGTCATGTCGGTCATGGCAAAAGGGGCCTTGGTCGAATCGTTCGTGTGGGGCCGGGCGCGTTATTCCGCGTCCAGGCTCTCCAGCGTGAGGTTGTGATTGGTGTACACGCAGATGTCGGCGGCGATGTTCAGTGACTTCTCCACGATGTCGCGGGCCGACAGGTCGGTGTTCTGCAACAGGGCCTGGGCGGAGGCCTGGGCGTACGGACCGCCGGAGCCGATCGCGATCAGCGCGTTTTCCGGTTCGATCACGTCGCCGTTGCCGGAGATTACGAAGGAGTTCTCGCGGTCGGACACGGCCAGCAGGGCCTCCAGCCGGCGCAGGGCGCGGTCGGTGCGCCAGTCCTTGGCCAGCTCGACTGCGGAGCGGGTGAGGTTGCCGGAGTGTTTCTCCAGCATGCCCTCGAAGCGCTCGAACAGGGTGAAGGCATCGGCGGTGCCGCCGGCAAAGCCGGCCAGGATGCGGTCGTGGTAGACGCGGCGGACCTTGCGGGCGTTGCCCTTCATCACGGTGTTGCCAAGCGATACCTGGCCGTCGCCCCCGAGGGTGACGGCGCCGTCCTTGCGGACGCAGACGATGGTGGTGCCGCGAAACTGTTCCACGGGCGCTCTCCTTTGTGCTGCGGTCGGGGCCGGCCGCCTGTCTCGTTGCTCGGCGAAGCCGCCAGGGGCTGCTCGCAAGCGCTAGGGAGTCAGGCTGTGGCGACGCCCGAGGTTTTTGCGGTCCGGAAGCGGTTGGGTCCCGGTCGTTGCTGTTGGTTCCCCGCCCGGAGAAAGCTGGACTCAGCGTTTGCCTGGCGAACGGTCTCTCCGGGCACGCGGGTGGGCGGCATCATACACCTGTGCCAGGTGCTGATAGTCGAGATGGGTATAGATCTGGGTGGTTTCAAGGTTGGCGTGACCCAGAAGTTCCTGAATGGCTCGCAAATCGCCACTCGATTCCAGCAGATGACTGGCGAAGGCATGGCGCAACCGGTGCGGATGCAGGCGCACGTCCAGCCCGGCGCGCCGGCCGGCCTCGGCTACGCGGCGCTGGACTGCGCGGTTGCCGATGCGGGCGCCGCGGCGGGTCACGAACAGGGCGCGTTCGTCGGGTGCGGCCCAGTCGCCCCGGCGCTTGAGCCAGCTGCGGATCGCATCACGTGCCACCCGCCCCACCGGGACGCTGCGCTCGCGCCGGCCCTTGCCGAGTACCCGCACCAGCCCGGTATCGAGGTCGAGATCCGTCAGGTCCAGCCCGGTCAGCTCGGACAGGCGCAGCCCGGAGGAGTACAGCAGCTCCAGCATGGCCTGGTCGCGGGCGGCCAGGACCGGGTCGAGGTCCTCGGCCGGGGTCAGGGCCTGCTGGGTCTGGTCGACGTCGAGATCGCGCGGCAGGGCGCGCCCCGCGCGCGGTCCGCGCAGGCCGGCGGCGGGGTTGGCCGGCATGCGGCGGTGCTCGACCTGAAAGGCGAAGAAGCCGCGCGCGGCGGACAGAAAGCGCTGGATGGAGCGCGGGTGGCGGCCCTGGCGGGCGAGTTGCCCGGCGATGCGGCGCATGTCCGCGGCCCGGAGATCGGCCCATGGACCCGTGTGCAGGCTGCGCAGGCGGCCCAGGTCGCGCCGGTAGGCATTGACGGTATGCGGCGAATGGCCGCGAACATCGCTTAAATGCCCCAGAAAGGCCGCGATGTCCGCATCCTGTGGCGGGCTGGAGTCGGTCGCCGCCTCAGGCGGCGGCGTGCGTCCGCTCGACATGGCAGCGGATCGATTCGGCCAGCAGGTCGCCGATATGGGTAACGAAATAGATGCCCATGTCGGGCTGGAAACGGTCCGGGGAGTCGCTGGCCAGACCCAGTACCCCGATGCGGTCGGACTCGTCACCCAGTGGCATCAGGATCGCGGAGCCGATGCCGTCGGCCGAGTCGAACAGCACGTCCAGCATCTCGCCCGGCACACGGCCGCACTGGGCCTTGCCGCGCGCGAACAGCGGATCGAACGTACTCAGCTCGCCGGATTCCAGGGCGTGCAGGTCGTCCACCTCGCGGTCGGCCAGGCGGATGCTGACGCGCTCGGCACCCAGCTCGTTGCGCAGGGCGTCCTGGGTCAGTGCCAGCACGGCATCCAGGTTCTCGGCGCGCATCAGGGTCTTGGCCAGTTCGTGCAGGTGCTGGCCCATCCGCTCGTTGTCGCGGGCGCGTTCGACCAGCTCGCCCATGTGCTGCTCCATCGCGCGGTGCTTTTCGCGCAGCAGGGCGACCTGGCGCTCCATCAGTGACACCGCCCCGCCGGCCGGGTGCGGCAGGCGCAGGATGTCCAGCAGCGGCAGGTGGTCCTGGAAGAAATCCGGGTGATCGCGCAGATAGGCCTCGACGTCGGCCGCGCTGATCGTTTGGTTGTTCTTGTCGTCCGTCGCCTGCGGCTTGGGGGTCTTTGCAGCAGAGGCGTTGGAGGATTGCCCAGTCATAGATCGATCCAGCCGTTGAAAACCGTGGTGGCCGGTCCGGTTAGCCAAACCGGGGCCTCGGCCTGTGCGTTCCAGCTTAGCACAAGGGTACCGCCCGGCAGCGAGACTTCAACCTCGTCGTCGACGAGGTTGCGTCGGCGCAGAATGGCCATCGCGGCGGCCGCGCCGCTGCCACAGGCCAGCGTCTCGCCGACTCCGCGTTCGAATACCCGGAGGTCCACATGCGTGCGGTCGCGCAGTGCGGCAAAGCCGACATTCACGCGGCGCGGGAAGCACTCGTGCCGTTCGATCAGCGGCCCGACCTCGGCCACGGGCGCGCTCGCGACATCGTCGACCAGCAGCACCGCATGCGGATTGCCCATGGACACCGCGCCCAGCGTGAGCGCATGGCCCTGCACGTCCAGGGTGTAGGCATCGGCCTCGTGTTCGGCGACCAGCGGGATCTGTTCGGGCGTGAACACCGGCCGGCCCATGTTGACCCGCACACGCTCGTCGTCCTCGACATGCAGCACGATGCGTCCGCCCAGGGTCTCGACCGGGATCTCGCGGGCCTCGGTCAGGCCTTGTTCACGCACGAAGCGGGCGAAGCAGCGCGCACCGTTGCCGCACTGCTCCACCTCGGAGCCATCGGCGTTGAAGATGCGGTAGCGGAACAGGGCCTGCGCCGGATCGCCCGGGGGCTCCACCAGCAGGATCTGGTCGCAGCCGATGCCGAAGTGGCGATCCGCCAGGTGACGCAGCATCGCCTCGTCGAGCCGGACGGTCTGGCGCGTGCCGTCGATGACGACGAAGTCGTTGCCCAGTCCGTGCATCTTGGTGAATTCCAGGCGCATCAGGTGGCCTCCGGCAGGTGTCCGAAGATGATCATGTGACGGTCCGAGGTGGGGCGGACGGTGAAGCCGTCGAGTCCTGCGTCGGCCAGCTGCGCGCGCACCTCGTCGGGCGTGAAGGCCGCGTGCAGGGAGTGTTCGAAGTCGCGGCGCAGCACGTCCGGGTCGTTGGCTGCGTACTCCGCGACCAGGGCTTTGACCGCTGTCTCCGAGTTGGGTCGCCGCAGGTCCATGACGAACACGGCTGCGCCGGACCCGCCATCGCGCCGGATGGCCTGCCACAGCACGGTCGGGTCATGCAGGTGATGCAGCAGGGAATTGCTGATGATCGTGGCATACGGGGCGCGCGGGCCGCGCGCCGCGGGCAGGCAGCCCTCGGCCAGGTGTACGCGCGGGGCGGCCGGGTGGTCGGCCATCAGCACGTCACCGGCGGCCAGCATCGTGGGCGCGCCGTCGAGCCCGTCAACCTCGCAGGCCGGGTGGCGCGCGGCGAAGCGCAGCGAGACATCGCCCGGCCCGCAGCCGAGATCGAGCACGGGGCCGCTGACCGGGCCCGGGAAGGCCTCGGCGAAGGCGTCCACGAAGCCTTCGTGCGGGATGGCGAAGTCGGCCTCGGCATAGGCGCGGGCCTGTGCAGGCTCCAGCATCAGCTCCGGTTCGGGGCGGCGCGGGATCACGGGTCCACGCTCCCGGGTGGATCGTCATCGTCCGGGTCCGTGTCTTCTGGGTCTTGGGGCAGCATGCTCTCGCGCATCATCAGGTGATCGACCTGCTCGCGGCGGTTGATGATCTGGAAGTGGTCGCCGTCGACCATGATCTCCGGCGGGCGCGGACGCGAGTTGTAGTTGCCGGCCATTACATAGCCGTAGGCCCCGGCCGAGCGCACGGCGAGTACGTCGCCCGCGGCCAGCGCCAGCTCGCGCTCGCGGCCGAGGAAATCGCCGGTCTCGCAGACCGGGCCGACGATGTCGTAGGTGCGGGGCTCGGTGTCCTTGCGCCGCACGACCGGGATGATCTCCTGCCAGGCGCCGTACAGGGCCGGGCGCAGCAGGTCGTTCATCGCCCCGTCGACGATCGCGAAGTCGTGGGCCTCGGTGTGCTTGAGGTACTCCACCCGGGTCAGGAACACGCCGGCGTTGGCCGCGATCGCGCGGCCCGGCTCCAGCAGCACCTTCAGCGGGCGCTCGCCCATCACCTCGCGCAGGGCGCTGGCCCAGGCGTCCGGCTCCGGCGGCGTCTCGTCGCGGTAGCGCACGCCGAGCCCGCCGCCGACATCGATATGTTCGAGTTTGATGCCGTCCGCGGCCAGCTGGTCGATCAGCGTCAGCACGCGTTTCAGGGCATCGGTGAACGGGTCGATCCGGGTCAGCTGCGAGCCGATGTGGAAATCGACGCCGATGGCCTCCAGGTGCTGGCTGTCACGCACCCGGGCATACAGTGCCGGCGCCTCCTCGATGGCGACGCCGAACTTGTTCTCGCGCAGCCCGGTGGCGATATAGGGATGGGTCTCGGCGTCGACGTCCGGGTTCACGCGGATCGAGACCGGCGCGGTCACGCCCATCTCGGCCGCAACGGACTCCAGCCGCTCCAGCTCCGGGGCGGATTCGACGTTGAAGCAATGGATGCCGACCTTCAGTGCCCGGCGCATCTCGGCCGCGGTCTTGCCGACGCCCGAGAACACGACCTTCGCCGGGTCGCCACCGGCGCGCAGCACGCGCTCCAGCTCGCCGCCGGAGACGATGTCGAAGCCGGCTCCCAGGCGCGCGAGCACGTTCAGCACTCCCAGCGCGGAGTTCGCTTTTACCGCGAAGCAGACCTGATGCGGCGTGCCGATCAGGGCCTCGCTGAAGGCGCGGTAGTGACGTTCCAGCGTGGCGCGCGAATACACGTAGGCGGGCGTACCCACCAGCTGGGCGAGGTGGTCCAGCGCCACGCCTTCGGCATGCAGCGTGTCACCGTGGTAGTCGAAGTAATCCATTCAGCGGCGCTCCTCGGCGGGGTCGTCGTCATCGGGCAGGTAGAGGTCGCCCTTCTGCCCGCAGGAGGCGAGCATCTGCATCGTGCCGAGCACGACCACGACCGCAATCAGGAGCCACTGGGCCTTGCATGAGCGCATGTTCGTTCCGGGGTGTCGTTGCAATGAAGGGCGATAGTGTGCCATTGATACGGCGCTGGCTTCAGGTTCATCCGCTGTCATTCACCCGATTTTGGACCCTTGGTGATTCGTTCATCATCGATTCAGCGAACTTTGGGAGGATGAACCTGCCAGACCAGCAGAAGACCACTGAAGCTGGTCAGCGATGGAGCCCGACCCCAAGGAATAGATCCCCTGGGGTCGCCGTCCAAAGCAACAGGCGTAAACGTGGGCAACCGCGAAAACGCCGCCGGATAACCCGGAACTGACCCAAAAAGATGAGAGGAGATCTCCATGATTAGCACCAAGCGTCGTGTCTTCCTGAAAGGCACTCTCGCCGCCGGCACCGTCGGCGTGGCCGTTGGGGCTGGCCTGCTGGCTCCGAGCAAGCTGCTGGCCGCCTGGCCGTCGGATGTGTTCGAGGCCCAGGGTCTGGACGCCGCGATGGAAGCCGCGCTCGGCTCCACCGACATCCCGGACAGCGACGACATCGATCTGAGCGCCCCGGAAATCGCCGAAAACGGCGCCGTGGTCCCGGTTTCGATCGAAACCAGCCTGGACGACGTCACCGAAATCGCCCTGTTCGCCGAGGAGAACGACTTCTCCGCGACCGCCCATTACGTCCTGGCCTCCGGCACCAAGCCGAAAGTGTCCAGCCGTATCCGTCTGGGTGAGTCCTCGAACGTCGTGGCCGCCGTGAAGTCCGGCGATAGCTGGTACAAGACGGTCCGCGAAGTGAAGGTCACGGTCGGTGGCTGCGGCGGTTAAGCCGCGCGTCCCTATCGCTGATCGAACCCTATTGGAGGAATAAGATATGTCTATTCGAGTTCGCGCCCAGGAAAGCAACGGCGTTGTTAACGTCCGCGCTCTGATGAGCCACGACATGCTGGTCCCGGATGATGACGGTGGCCCGCACTTCATTGAAACCGTGGAAATCAAGCGTAACGGCGAAGACGCCATTACCGCCCACTGGAACTTCACCGTCTCTCGTAACCCGTTCCTGCAGGTCGAGTTCGACGGTTCCGCCGGCGACACCGTGTCCGTCTCCTGGACGGACAACAAGGGCGAATCCGATTCGACCGAAGTCGAAGTCGGCTAAGGAAGCCTCGCTTCCTGACGTCCAGCCGGGGCCTTCGGGCCCCGGCTTTTTTTTGCCAATTACATGACAGACGAATGCCTCGATCCGGTGTGCGTACCGGGCCGTGGCCAGCCTTGCTACACTGGGCCTTTGTCGTCTTGAATCGGAATCATGACTGAACGTACCGCTAGCGTCCGCCGCGACACCCTCGAGACCCAGATCACCGTCGAGCTCAACCTTGATGGCAAGGGCACAAGCCAGCTGGAAACCGGTGTCCCGTTCCTCGATCACATGCTCGACCAGGTGGCCCGCCACGGCATGGTCGATCTCTCGGTGCGCGCGCAGGGCGACCTGCACATCGATGCGCATCACACCGTCGAGGATGTCGGCATCACGTTCGGGCAGGCACTGGCCAAGGCCCTCGGGGACAAGAAGGGCATCCGCCGCTACGGTCATGCCTACGTCCCGCTGGACGAGGCCCTGGCGCGGGTAGTGATCGACTTTTCCGGGCGCCCGGGGCTGGAGATGCACGCGGACTTTCGGCGTTCGCACATCGGCGAGTTCGATGTGGATCTCTTTCACGAGTTCTTCCAGGGGCTGGTCAACCACGCCTGGATGACCCTGCACATCGATAGCCTTCGCGGAGACAACGCGCACCACGTGGCCGAGACCATCTTCAAGGCCTTTGGGCGCGCGCTGCGCATGGCGGCCGAGGCCGACCCGCGCGCGGAGGGGATCACCCCGTCGACCAAGGGCAGCCTGTAACGCGAATCACGGAAGGGATTTCCCGGCCATGGAAACAGTTGCCGTCATTGACTACGGCATGGGTAACCTGCACTCGGTGGTTCGCGCGCTCGAACACGAGTCCGGTGCCGATCAGCGCATCCTGCTGACGGACGACCCCGACACTCTGCGTGAGGCGGATCGCCTGGTCTTCCCGGGGCAGGGGGCGGCCGGCGATGCGATGCGGGCGCTGGCCTCGCGCGGGCTCGATTGCCTGCTGCCCGAGCTGGCTGCGGATCGGCCCTTCCTTGGCCTGTGCCTGGGGCAGCAGATCCTGATGCAGCACAGCGAGGAGAGCGGCGGGGTCGATCTTCTGGGCATACTGCCGGGGCGGGTCGCACGTTTCCCGGAACGCGAAGGCCCGGACGGCCGGCGCCTGAAAATCCCGCACATGGGATGGAACCGGGTCCTGCCGACGGGCGACCACCCCCTGTGGCACGGCCTGCCCGAGACGCCGTGGTTCTATTTTGTACACAGCTATCGCGTGTTGCCGGAGAACGAGGCGGATATCGCCGGGCGCACCGATTATGGCGAGACCTTTGCCTCGGCACTGGCGCGTGGCTCGCTGTTCACCATGCAGTGCCACCCGGAGAAGAGCGCCGCCTGCGGGCTGCGCCTGTTGCACAACTTTCTGCGCTGGGACGGTGAGGGTCCCGGGGCTGCGTGAGGAGTCGAAGATGCTGGTCATTCCTGCAATCGATCTGAAGGAAGGCAAATGCGTGCGCCTGCGCCAGGGCAAGATGGAGGATTCCACCGTGTTCGGCGAAGACCCGGTGGAGATGGCGAGGCGCTGGGTGGATGCCGGGGCAGAGCGCCTGCACATCGTCGACCTGGATGGCGCCTTCGCGGGCCATCCGCGCAATGCCGAGGCCGTGCATGCGATCGCCGAGGCCTTCCCCGACCTGCCGATCCAGATCGGCGGCGGAATCCGCGACGAGGACACCGTGCAGGCCTATCTGGACGCCGGGGTGGAGTTCGTGATCATCGGCACCCGGGCGGTGAGCGCGCCGCACTTCGTCAATGACCTGTGCCTGGAGTTTCCCGGGCGCATTATCGTCGGGCTGGACGCGAAGGACGGCAAACTGGCGGTGGATGGCTGGTCGAAGCTGTCGCACCACGATGTGATTGATCTGGCCCAGCATTTCGAGGCCGATGGTGTGGTGGCCTTCGTCTATACCGATATCGCCCGCGACGGGATGATGAAGGGCCCCAATGTCGAGGCCACCGCCCGCCTGGCCAGCAACGTGCGCGTGCCGGTGATCGCCTCTGGCGGGATCAGCTCGCTGGATGACCTGCGCCAGCTCGCCGAGAACGAGGAAGAGGGCATCACGGGGGCCATCGTCGGACGCGCGCTGTACGAGGGCGCGTTCACGCTCGAAGAGGCGCGCAAGGCGGCGTCCGGGGGCTGAGATGCTGGCCAAGCGCATCATCCCCTGCCTGGATGTCGATGCCGGCCGCGTCGTCAAGGGCGTGAACTTTGTCGGCATCCGCGATGCCGGCGACCCGGTGGAGATCGCGCGGCGCTACAACGCGCAGGGCGCGGACGAGATCACCTTCCTCGATATCACGGCCTCCAGTGACGACCGCGACACCATCCTGCATGTGGTCGAGGAGGTGGCGCGCGAGGTTTTTATCCCGCTAACCGTGGGTGGCGGCGTGCGTGCGGTGGAGGACATCCGCCGCCTGCTGAACGCCGGAGCCGACAAGGTCTCGATCAATACCGCCGCCGTGCATCGTCCGGAGCTGGTGCGCGAGGCGGCCGACTGGGTCGGCAGCCAGTGCATCGTGGTGGCGATCGACGCCAAGCGCGTCAGCGCGGACGGCGAGCCCCCTCGCTGGGAGGTGTTCACCCACGGTGGGCGTCGCGAGACCGGTCTCGAGGTGATTGAGTGGGCGCGGAGGATGGAGTCCCTCGGGGCCGGCGAGATCCTGCTGACCAGCATGGATCGAGATGGCACCCGGATCGGGTTCGATCTGGAGCTGACCCGGGCGGTCAGCGATGCGGTGGGTATCCCGGTCATTGCCTCCGGTGGCGTGGGCGAGTTGCAGCACCTGGTCGAGGGTGTGACCGAAGGCCATGCCGATGCAGTGCTGGCGGCCAGCATCTTCCATTTCGGTCAGCACACGGTGGGCGAGGCCAAGGACGCGATGGCCGCGGCGGGTGTGCCCGTGCGGCCGAACGATGCCGGGGTGGCCGCCTGATGGCCGGGCGTGTGTCCGATACCCCGGCGGGTGCCGAGCTCCTGAGCGCGCTGGCCGAAGTGATCGAACAGCGGCGCCAGGCCGACCCGGAGCAGTCCTATGTGGCGAAGCTGCATGCCCGGGGGCTCGACGAGATGCTGAAGAAGCTCGGCGAGGAGTCGGCGGAGACCATCATCGCCGGCAAGAACGATGACAGCGACGCGCTGGTGTCGGAGATGGCGGACCTGTGGTTTCATAGCCTAATCGTCCTGGTGGCCCGTGGCCGTCACCCCGACGATGTCCTCGATGAGCTGGCGCGGCGGTTCGGGTTGTCCGGCATCGAGGAAAAGGCCGCGCGCGGGCGCAGCGGCCAGCGCTCCGATAAAAACGATAAATAAAACGCTGCGTATTGATTATGGGCCTGGCGCCGTTCAGGCTTATCCCAAAGTTGAATGATCTTGGAGAGAGTCCATGGGTATTGGTGGCATCAGCATCTGGCAACTTCTTATTATCCTGCTCATCGTCGTGCTGCTTTTCGGCACGAAGAAGCTGCGCAACATGGGTGGCGACGTCGGCTCCGCGCTGAAGAACTTCCGTCAGGCGGTCAAGGATCCGGACGGCGAGAACAAGCAGGGTGAAAACGCGGAAGGCCAGGATGGCGAGACCCCCGAAGTCGAGGACCAGACCGGCGACAAGGGGCGTGTGGTCGACGGCGAGGTAAAGAAGAACTCGGAGCAGGAAACCGAGACCTCGCAGTCGGACAAGAAATCCTGATCCGCGCCCCGCGCGGGAGCACCGGACTCGGGCGGCGCTAGCGCATGTTCGACATCGGTTTCTGGGAGATCATCATCATCGTGCTGGTCGCGCTCCTGGTCGTCGGACCGGAGCGGCTGCCCGGCCTTGCGCGCGAGATCGGGCGCTGGGTGGGCAAGACCCGGCGTTTCGTGCACAGCGTGCGCTCGGACTTCGAGCAGGAGCTGCAGACCGAAGAGCTGCGCAAGATGCTCCAGAGTCAGGAGCGCGAGATTCGTCAGCTCAAGGGCACGATGGAGGAGACCGAGAAGGATCTCCGCGAGGACCTCGAGGAAACCGAAAAGGATCTGCGCGAGGATATCGAGGGGAAGCCCTCCTCCCGCAAGGGCCTGACGCGGGACCACCTGAAGGCCCTCGGCGACAAGCGCGCTGCGACGGATAAAAAGGCGAAGAAACCGGCCGTGCGTGAGCGCCGCACGGCGGATGCGGACGACACCCAGGGCGAGGGCGATCCCGAGCAGGCTGAAGTGCGCCGGGTGCCGACCCGCTCGGGTATAGACGGCAACCTGATGACCGACGACCCGGCGCTGGAAGCCGAACGCAAGGCACGCGCCGGAGAGGCGGACCGACCCAGCCGCAAGAAGCCGGCCGTGCGCCCGCGTCGGACCGCGAAGTCGGATACCCCCGAGTCCGCGGACCGCCCGGATGCCGACCAGGATCAGGCAAGCGACCCCACTCACGACGACCAGGCCCCCGACAAGCACTCATGAGCAAGACCAAGCCGGAGGTCGAACCGAGTCCGGAGGCCACCGAAACCCTGCTCACGCACTTGATCGAGCTGCGTGATCGTGTCCTCAGGATGTTCATCGCCATTCTGGTGGTGTTCCTGGTGCTGTTCCCGTTCGCCAACCCGATCTACACGTGGCTGGCGGATCCGCTGATGCAGCACCTGCCGGAAGGCACCAGCATGATCGCGATCGACGTCGCCGCGCCGTTCCTGATCCCGTTCAAGTTGGTCCTGCTGCTGGCCGTGGTGATCAGCATCCCGTACCTGCTCTATCAGGTCTGGTCGTTTGTTGCGCCGGGTCTTTACAGCCACGAAAAGAACATGGCCCTGCCGCTGGTGGCCTCGTCCACCATCCTGTTCTACCTCGGGATGGCCTTCGCGTATTTCGTGGTTTTTCCGCTGATCTTTGCCTTCTTCACCGCGACCGCCCCGGAGGGGGTGTCGGTGATGACCGACATCTCGCGCTATCTCTCGTTCGTCATCATGCTGTTCATCGCGTTCGGCATCGCATTCGAGGTGCCGGTGGCGACGATCCTGCTGGTCTCGCTGGGGGCGACCACACCCGACAAGCTGGCCAAGAAGCGCCCCTACGTGATCGTGGGGGTGTTCCTCATCGGCATGGTGCTCACGCCGCCGGATATCATCTCGCAGACGTTGCTGGCCTTGCCGATGTGGCTGCTGTTCGAGATCGGGCTGATCCTCTCGCGCATCATGGAACGCAAGAAGGCCGAGAAGCGTAGCGCGCAGGGTGGCGATGAGGCCGATGACCTGAGCGATGACTCCGGCGATGGTCCCGATGACCCGAGCGGTGGGCCCGGCGGTGGCGGCAAGGGTGCGTCTGGCGCCTCTAGCCGCAAGGCCGCAGCCGCCACGGCCACGGGCGGTGCGGCCACCTCCAGCACCACCGCTCGGGAGACCCCGGCCTCGGCGCGCGCGGGCTACACCCCGATGACCGATGAGGAGATGGATGCCGAGCTCGATCGCATCGAGGCGGAACAGGCCGAGCTCCAGCGCCAGAAAGAGGCACGCAAGTCCTCCGAATCGCAGACGGACGAAACACCAGACGCCGATTCGGCGCAGGACGACACGCCGCAGGAACCCGCCCGTGACGATGCCCGGGGCGATGGGGGACCCTCGCAGGAAGACTATGACGAGGGGCGTTTCCGCTAGGAGATCATTGATCAATTTCCCCGGGAGACGCTCACTGTTTCACACGCCAGCGTCTCCTGGATCACCGCGGCATCCATCTGCGCATTGGAACTTGCTAAAATGCCCGGATAACCCATTGACCCAGGTAATGAACCCGCGATGGCCGACCCGCGTCCGACCCCCCGCCGCCCTGTCCTGCTGATCGTTATGGATGGGGTTGGCGTAAACCCCTCCAAGGTGAACAACGCCTACGCCGAGGCCAACACCCCGCGCCTTGACGAGTATCTGTCCACCCATGCCCATACCACCCTGGATGCCTGTGGCCGTGCCGTAGGCCTGCCGGATGGTCAGATGGGCAACTCCGAGGTGGGCCACCTGACCCTGGGTGCCGGGACTGTGATCAACCAGGATCTGGTGCGCATCGACGACTCCATCGCCGATGGCAGCTTTTACGAGAACGATGCCCTGGTCAGTGCCGCCCGCGCGGCCGCCAACAACGACCTGCCGCTGCACTTGATCGGCCTGGTCTCCGATGGCGGCGTGCATTCGCATATTCGCCACCTGCGCGCGCTGGTCGAGATTTGCCAGCGCGAAGGCGCCAGGCCGATGGTGCACATGATCACCGATGGTCGCGACACGGCCCCGCGTTCCGCGCTCAACTACCTCGACCCGCTGGAAGAGGAGCTGGCCAGCGCCGGTGGTGCCATTGCCACGGTATGCGGTCGTTATTACGCCATGGATCGGGACAAGCGCTGGAGTCGCACCGAAAAGGCCTTCCGCGCGATCGCCTACGCCGAGGGCGAGCCCGCGGCCTCGGCGCGCGAGGCCATCGAGGCCGCCTATGCCGCTGGAGAGGACGACGAGTTCATCAACCCCCGCATCATCAACGGCGGTGCCCCGCTCGGGCAGGATGCGGTCTGTGTGCTGTTCAACTTCCGCAACGACCGGCCGCGCCAGTTGACGGCCGCGCTGGGCCTGGACGACTTCGACGGCTTTGACCGTGGCGACTTCCGCCCGGTGGCCGAGACCTGCCTGACCGAGTACGACCCGCGGTTCCTGTCGCCGATCGCCTTCCCGCCCGAACGCCCCTCGACCACCCTGGGGAGCACGATCGCCTCCGCCGGTATCCCGCAGTTCCACTGCGCGGAGACCGAGAAATACGCCCACGTCACCTTCTTCTTCAACGGCGGGAAGGAAGAGCCCTACGCCGGAGAGCAGCGCGTGATGGTGCCCTCGCCGCCGGTAGACACCTACGATGAGCAGCCGGAGATGAGCGCGGTCGAGGTGGCTGACGAGACCATCAAGGCTATGGAAGGGGGACGCTATGGGTTCATCCTGGTGAACTTTGCCAATGGCGACATGGTGGGCCACACAGCCAAGCGCGAGGCCCTGATCCAGGCCGTCGAGGTGCTGGATCGCGAGGTCGGACGCGTGCTGGACGCGGCGAAGGATGCGGGTTACTCCGTGATCGTGACGGCCGACCACGGCAACTGCGACGAGTACATCGACCCGGTGACCGGCGACCCGCACACCCAGCACACGATCTACCCGGTGATGTGCATGATTACCGACTCGCAGCGCTGGCGCCTGCGTACCGGGGGCGGTCTGGCCGATGTGGCCCCGACAGTGCTGGAATTGATGGGGGTACCCAAGCCCGCCGCCATGGGTGGCTGCAGCCTGTTGCTCGAGGAAGTCCCCGAGCCGGCATGAGGCCGATCATGTATACGCGCTACGACGACATCCCGGCCTATGACACCAAGGACGGCTCCGAAATCCGCGAGCTGATGCACCCGGATACCCATGGCAATGCGGCCCAGAGCCTCGCCGAGGCAGTGGTTGCGCCGGGTGCGACCACGCACCTGCATCGCCATGCGCAGACCGAGGAGCTCTACCACATCACCCGCGGACGCGGAGAGATGCGGCTCGGGGAGGAGATCTTCGAGGTGACGGTCGGGGATACCGTCTGCATCCATCCCGGTACCCCGCACAACATCCGCAACACCGGGGCCGAGCCACTGCATATCCTGTGCAGTTGCGCGCCACCCTATTCGCACGACGACACCGAGCTCTTGTAGCCGGGACCCGGCTTGCTCAAGCGGGGGGTGTCCGTTCCGGGCGGTCTGCCTCCCTCTCTTCTTCCAGTATCAGCGTCCGCTCGCTGTCGGATTCCGCTTGCGGGGCTTGCCGTTGGGGTGTCGGGCGCTGCTTCATGCGCGCCTCCAGCGAGTCCGCCATCGCGTTGTAGGCGGCATATACCCGTTCGAAATCATCGCGTCGCCGGGCGCGGATGCGCGTGTCCAGCCGGCCCTGACCGATCTGATCAAGGGCCCCGCGCAGGGTGTCCAGCGGGGCCTGCAAGCGGCGTGCGAGTACGTAGGCGCCCAGCGAAACGGCAAGCAGCGTCACCAGCGCGAGCAGCGTCAGGGCCAGCAATGTGGTCTGGTTGGCGGCCCGCAGCGAGCGCGTCGAGAGCCCCACCTGCAGCCGCCCGATCTCGATCTCCTGAAAGCGCACGGGCGCCTCGAACAGGAACATCTCGCGCCCGTCCGGGTCCTCCAGGGACCAGATCGCCTGCCCCCCGCGGCGGGTCAGCAGGTGCTCCTCCGAGGGCGATTCAAATGGGCTGCCAAGCGATGCGCGATCGCTGCTCGCCACCACGCGCCCCTGGTGGTCAGCCACGCTCAGCAGGGCAATCTCGCGATTGTCCTGCATGTCCTGCAGCCGCCCCTGTACGGCGATGGTGTCTTCCAGTAGCAGGTCCTCCGCGCTCTCCACCGAGATGATCTGCGCCAGCGTGGACCCGTAGTCGAAGGCCAGGTCCGTGATCACCTCGTTCTGTTTTTTCTGTACCAGGGCACCGGCGGCTGCCAGCGTGATGGCAACGGTCCCCACGAGGATTGCCGGCCAGCGCCACCGCAGCGGAATGATCCGCCGTCCGGCGCCGGCTCGCTCGCGCTCCATGCGCTCTTCGTCGAGCCGTTGCAGCTCTACCAGCAGCTCACCGGCTGACTGGTAGCGCTGGTCCGGTTGTTTCTCCAGCAGCCGTACGACCAAGTCGATCAGCTCTGGAGGGCAATCCTGGACGATCGGACGCAAGGGCGGCGGAGGGTCGCGCACCACGCGGGTCAGCAGCCCCTCGACCTCGTGCCCGCGAAAGGGTGTCGAACCGGTGAGCAGTTCATACAGGACGACCCCGACCGAGTAGAGGTCAGCGCGGGCGTCGGTGGGCAGCCCGCGAATCTGTTCCGGAGCCATGTAGTGGGGCGAGCCGGCTACGTAGCCATCCGAGTCGGCCCGCCAGGCGGGGTCATTCAGGGTCTGGGCAATACCGAAGTCCATCACCTTGATGTTCACCGTGGCGCTGGTGACGATGATGTTCTCCGGCTTGATATCGCGATGCACCACGCCATTGCGGTGGGCGTAATCCAGCGCCTCGGTCAGCTGGATCGCGATCTTCAGGACGTTGCGCAACAGGAGAGGGCGGAACTGCTCGGCGAAGGCGGCGAGCGTAATCCCGTCCAGCAGTTCCATTGCGATGAACGGGCGGTCCCCGGATTCGCCGACATCGAAGATCGTCACGATTCCCGGGTGGGTCAGCGTGCCGGCTGCGCGCGCCTCGGCCAGAAACCGTCGGCGGTACTCGGGCCGGCGTGCGTAGTCATCCTGCAGGCACTTGATCGCAAGCTCGCGGCGGATCTCCGGGTCGAAGCCGCGATAGATCACGGCCATGGCCCCGCGACCGATCTCCTCGCCTACGCCATAGCGACCGATCCGCTGCACGCCGGACGGCTCGTTCAGGTACTTTCGAGCAGGATGCGCGCGACTGCCGCGAGCACCAGGATCGCGACTGCCACCCCGATCCAGCGCCAGGAGGAACGCCGCACGCCACCGGCGGGCAGCACCTCCGAGCCGTCATCCCGGCGCCGGAAGATGAACTCCGCGCGCCCGAAGCGGACATGGTCGCCGTCATTCAGCGTGGCCTCGTGTACCTTGCGCTCGTTCACCCAGGTGCCGTTCGTCGAGAGCAGGTTGACCACGCGACAGACTCCGCCGTCGTTGACCAGCCAGGCGTGTTGCGACGAGACACTGCCTTCCTGCAACACGATGTCATTGTCGCCTTGTCGGCCGACGGACTGCTTGCCAGGCTTGAGGGTCAGGCGTTGCTGGCGGAACGGTTCGACGACGCCCACCAGGACGGGGTGTCCACCGGGGGGCGTCTGCGACTGCTCTGCGGTGGCTTCCGTTTCCGGCAAAGTCGCGCCCTGGAACAGCATGGTCCCCTGCGGGCCACTACGCTCGCGTTCACTGTCTCGTCCCTGATCGCTCATGCGGCCTCCATTGCGCAGCTGCGGTGTACCGCCCGAGTATGCCTTTCGCCCCGATGGCGAACAATGCGCGGTGCCCCGGTCAGGCTGCTATGCTCGAAACCGTTACCAACCCAAAGGGCAGGAGTATTCGCATGGAAGCACAATCGACAGCTAATCCGCAGCTTCGCGAACTGATCGAACCGCTGGTCCGCGGCAAGTTCTGGATGCAGTTGATCGGCGTGATGCTGATCATCTCGGGCGTGCTTACCGCCCTGTCCATTGTCGGCATCCTGATTGCCTGGATCCCGATCTGGGCCGGAGTGGTACTGATGCAGGCGGCAGGCGCCGCGCAGCGTGCGTTCGATAGTGCCGACCCGCTGGAGATCAAGTACGCACTGAGCCGGCTGCGCATCTACTTCACCATCTTCGGCGTGCTGCTGCTGATCTACCTGGCCCTGATGATCGTCGGCATGCTGTTCGGCATTGGCGCTGGCATGATGGGCCTCGGCGCCATGGGCGAACACATGCAGTAACCGCAGGGCCATCTCCCGCCCGGAACGGCTTCCGCAAGCCGGGGTCATAACGGCCGACCCTGGCAAGCAAGGAACAGGATCTTGGATATAGCAAGGCGACTGCGGGGACGGATGGATCCGCTATACGCGGAGGGCGAGGACACACGGCGAGGGTTTGCGGCCTGGCTGCGTGCCACGCGCATTCCGCAGGTGCGCTACATCGCGTTTCTGACCGCTGCGCTATATCTGTTGTATGCCGCCATCGAGCAGACGGTAGCCGTCGATGCGTCGGGCCAGCGGCTGCTGGCCCATGGCTTGCTGGTGCCCGGCATGTTGCTGGCCGTGGCGGCGATGACTTTCCGCGCGTCGCTCCAGCGTCCGATGTGGGCCTTGCTGATTATCGCGCCAGTGGTCGCGAATGCCGCCAACCTCTACCTGAATGCCGGTTCGCCACAGTTTCTGGTGTTCGCCCCCGAGATCTATCTGAGCATCATGTGGACCTTTGCGATCTCGGGCCTGGCCCTGCGTCAGGCCGCACTGGCCGCTACCGGGATCGTGGTGCTGGTCGTGGCGGCCAGTCTCCTCCAGACCCTGGAGGCCGGCTTGCTACAGCTGCACCTGCTGTGGGTGCTGGCGGCGTTTTCGTTTGGTTGCCTGAGTGCCTTCGTGCTGGAACGAGCCCTGAAACTTACCTTCCTGCAGCAACGGGAGCTGGCGCATTCGGCGCAGGTCGACGAGCTGACCTCATTGTCGAATCGTGCGCATATCGAGCAGTTGTTCGAGGAGGAGTGTGCGCGCACCGAGCGCTATGGCCAGCCATTTTCTGTGATCCTGATCGACATCGACTACTTCAAGGCCGTGAACGATACCTGGGGCCACAGGACCGGTGACACGGTCCTCAAACAGTTCGCCGAGCTTCTGCGCCAGAACCTGCGCAAGGTGGATGCCATTGGGCGTATTGGCGGCGAGGAATTCTTCGTGCTGCTGCCACAGACCGACGCCGAGCAGGCGCAGGCGGCGGCCCGCGACCTGCAGGCCCGGATCAACGCCTTTGACTTTGACGCCGTCGGGCGGCGCACCGCGAGCTTCGGTGTGACCGAATACCGCCCGGGCGAGCGCCGGGTCGATACCTTCGACCGGGCCGACCAGGCCCTGTACGCGGCCAAGAAGAACGGCCGCAACCGCATCGAGGTGCGTTGAGCCCGGACAAGGGCACAGTAGTGGTTTTCCGACGGCCGTTGGTGTGGCCGGTTAGCGTGTTATCGAGGGCCGAAGTGAAAGCGGACACCGGTGCCGATGAAATTGGAACCGCTGGCATCGCTGACCACACCAAAGACGCCGGAGCGGTGATGGATACGCAGGAAGGCCTCCCAGGAACTGTCTCGTGACGCGGACGGCGCGAAGGTGACTTCGGCCATCATGAACGCCTGGGTGCGGCTGGGGCGGCGATCCTCGATGACCGGATCGCCGAAGGCACGCGAGGGGCCGATGCCCCAAGCGGCCGAGGTGTCCACCAGGTGGTCCCAGGGGAAGCGGGTCCAGCGCAGGTTGGCGGCCGCGTTTAGTTCGAAGTGATCCTGCTGACCCCAGTGCCGGGCGACATTGATCTCGCCTTCGAGATGCAGATGGTCACTGAAGCGGTGGAGGCGGCGAGAGATGCCCACGGCCGCCAGGTGCGAGTCCTGCATCGCGGTCTGGAACTGGAGGATCTCGACGAAGCGGGTGTCGGTCCAGCGAGCGCCATAGGCGAAGACCGAGATGTCTGGCCGCTGCTGCACGGCCGCTCCGTCGTCTCGGGCTGTGGCCGCCCCAATCTGACAGGCGGCCAGCAACGCGGCGAGGGCGCTGGCGCTGCGATAGCGGCTGGCGGTCGCGATGCCGTGGTCCTCCTGGCGGTACTTGTGCCGGGCGCAGTACAACAAGCGTAGACGTCCATTCTGCGCGGGGCGAGCGATCGGTTAGTGGCTCGTCACAGAACCCGCCTCCCCGTCAGCCGATAACGCCGCCATGATCGCCTCTTGCGATTGAATCAGCGTGTCCCGGGCTGCCACCCGGGTTTCGTTGTTGGGGCCTCAGGTCTTCCGGTAGATCTCCGCGCCCTTCTCGACGAATTCCACCGCCTTCTCCTGCATGCCCTTCTGCAGGGCCTCGTCAGCGCTGATGCCCTGGGCCGCGGCATAGTCGCGCACGTCCTGGGTGATCTTCATCGAGCAGAAGTTCGGCCCGCACATGGAGCAGAAGTGGGCGACCTTGTGGGCCTCCTTGGGCAGGGTCTCGTCGTGGAATTCGCGCGCGCGCTCCGGGTCCAGTGCCAGGTTGAACTGGTCCTCCCAGCGGAACTCGAAGCGTGCCTTGGACAGGGCGTTGTCCTGCAGCTGCGCGCCGGGGAATCCCTTGGCCAGGTCGGCGGCGTGGGCGGCGATCTTGTAGGTGATGATGCCGTCGCGCACGTCCTGCTTGTTGGGCAGGCCCAGGTGTTCCTTCGGTGTCACGTAGCAGAGCATCGCGGTGCCGTACCAGCCGATGTTGGCCGCGCCGATGCCGGAGGTGATGTGGTCGTAGGCCGGGGCGATGTCGGTCACCAGCGGGCCGAGGGTGTAGAACGGCGCCTCGAAGCAGTCCTCCAGCTCCTTGTCGACGTTCTCCTTCACCTTCTGCAGCGGGACATGGCCGGGGCCCTCGATCATCACCTGCACGTCGTGCGCCCAGGCCTTCTGCGTCAGCTCGCCCAGGGTCTCCAGCTCGCCGAACTGCGCGGCGTCATTGGCATCGGCCAGGCAGCCGGGGCGCAGGCCGTCGCCCAGCGAGAACGAGACGTCGAAGGCCTGCATGATCTCGCAGATCTCGTCGAAGTGGGTGTAGAGGAAGTTCTCCTGGTGATGCGCCAGGCACCACTTGGCCATGATCGATCCGCCGCGGGAGACGATGCCGGTCACGCGGTCGGCGGTCAGCGGCACGTACTGCAGGCGCACGCCGGCATGAATGGTGAAGTAGTCCACGCCCTGCTCGGCCTGCTCGATCAGGGTGTCGCGGAACAGCTCCCAGGTCAGGTCCTCGGGCTTGCCGTCGACCTTCTCCAGCGCCTGGTAGATCGGCACGGTGCCGATCGGCACCGGCGAATTGCGCAAGATCCACTCGCGGGTCTCGTGGATGTTCTTGCCGGTGGACAGGTCCATCAGGGTGTCGCCGCCCCAGCGCGCGGACCACACGAGCTTCTCCACCTCTTCCTCGATCGAGGAGGTGACCGCGGAGTTGCCGATGTTGGTGTTCACCTTCACCCGGAAGTTGCGGCCGATGATCATCGGCTCGAGCTCCGGGTGGTTGATGTTGGCGGGGATGATCGCGCGACCGCGGGCAATCTCGTCACGCACGAACTCGGGGGTGATTTCATCCGGGATGGAGGCGCCGAATGATTCACCGGCGTGTTGCCGCAGCAGCTTCCGGTAGCGCGGGTCGGCGCGCAGCTCCTGCAGGCGGTTGTTCTCCCGGATCGCGACGTACTCCATCTCCGGGGTGATGATGCCCTTGCGGGCGTAGTGCATCTGCGAGACGTTCGCGCCGGCCTTCGCGCGGCGCGGCGGGCGGATGTGCTCGAAGCGCAGGCGGGCCAGTTCCGGGTCCGCGGCGCGGGCGCGGCCGTACTCCGAGCTCGGGCCGTCCAGCCACTCGGTGTCCGCGCGTTCGTCGATCCACGGGCCGCGCAGGTCCGCCAGGCCCCGGTGCAGGTCGATGCTCGCCTCGGGGTCGGTGTAGGGGCCGGAGGTGTCGTACACCGGGATCGGCGGGTTCTCCTCGGGCGTGCCGGAGGTCATCGTCGGCGTCTGCGCGACCTCGCGATACGGCACGCGGATGTCCGCGCGCGACCCCTCGACGTAGCGCTTCTCGGAGTTCGGGAACGGGCGGGTGACCTCCGCGGAGACCTCGGCGGTCTTGCGGGCAAACGACTCGGGGATGGCGCTCATGATCGGACCTCTGCTGTCGCGTGAGGCGAAGGGAGCGCGGGCAGGGCGATCGCGGGGGCAGGGACCCCGGGTACAGCAGACCGTTGACCGAGCTTCCCTCCGCCGGTGTTAACCGGTTCAGGTGCGGGGAAACACGGACCAATGTACACGCTCGCGCTCGAGTCGCTTTTGCGTGCGAACAAGGCGCGGCGACTGCCGTGCAGTCATTCTGCACAAGGGAGCCGCAACGCCGTGCGCGCGCAAAAGCGGCCGAGCCCCTTGGGGTTGGTACCCCAGGTTCCCCGATCCTGCGTTGCGTCGCTTGCGGGTAGAACCACTACCCGCTGCCCGACGCGCCTTGTCTCGGAAAACCTGGGCCACCAACGCGAGTGTGTACATTGGTCCGTGTTTCCCTAGGGGACTCTCTCAGCCCGATATGTGGTACGGGCACCCCCAGCTCTGATCGCGAGTGTAGCGCACGCGGCGCAGATTCGCCTGCAGGCGACAGGGTATCGAGGGTTGTTTTGCGGTACATTGCGCCTTTGTGACATCCTTCGCGCCGCCATGAGCCCCAAGAACTTCGTCTTCGAACTGTTTGGCCGTTCGCCAGTGCGCCCCCTGCAGGCGCACATGGAGAAGGTGCGTGCCTGCATTGCCGAACTCCCGCCCTTCATCGAGGCCATGGCCCGAGACGACTGGGACACCGCGCGCGTACAGCAGAGGAAGATCGTCAAGCTCGAGCACGAGGCCGACCGCCTGAAGAAGGACCTGCGGCTGCACCTGCCCAAGGGCATGATGCTGGCGATGTCACGTCGCGACGTGCTCGATACCCTGCTGATCCAGGACCGTATCGCGAACATGGCCAAGGACATCGCGGGGTTGATGCTCGGACGTCAGATGCAGTTCCCGGCCAACATGCAGGATCCGTTGCAGCGCTTTCTGGATCGCAGTGTGGATGCGGTCAATCAGGCCGGGCGCGCGGTCAACGAGCTGGACGAGCTGGTCGAGGCGGGCTTCCGCGGGCACGAGGTCGAGGTGGTCAACGACATCCTCACCGAGCTGGACCAGATCGAGCACGAATCCGACGAGGCCCAGCGCGAGGTGCGCGAGATCCTGTTTGCCCAGGAGGCGGAGTTGCCCCCGGTGAACGTGATCTTCATGTATCGCGTGATCGACTCCATAGGCGAACTGGCCGATCTGGCCCAGCGCGTAGGCAGCCGCCTGCAGCTGATGCTGGCCAAGTAACCACCCGCACCACGTACCGAGGACCGCATGGAATACGGCACCCTGCTGCTCGGCCTTGCAGTCATCTTCGGGCTCTTCATGGCCTGGGGCATTGGCGCCAACGATGTCGCCAACGCAATGGGTACCTCGGTCGGCTCGCGGGCCTTGAACATCCGCCAGGCGGTCTTTGTGGCCGCGGTGTTCGTGTTCGCCGGGGCCTGGCTGGCCGGCGGCGAGGTCACGCAGACCATCCGCAGCGGGATGGTGGACGCGGCACTGCTCGCGGACAGTCCCTCGCTGCTGGTCTACGGGATGCTCGCGGCGCTTGCGGCGGCCGGCACCTGGCTATTGACCGCCTCCTATTTCGGCTGGCCAGTCTCCACCACGCACTCCATCATCGGCGCGATTATCGGCTTTGCGGTGGTGGGCCTCGGATTCGAGGTGGTGCGGTGGGAGCGTGTCGGGACCATCGCGATCTCCTGGGTGCTGTCCCCGATGATCGGCGGGATGATCGCCTTCGCGCTATTCCGCAGCATCCAGTTGCTGATCCTCGATACCGTCGACCCGCTGAAGAACGCCAAGCGCTGGGCGCCGCTGTATATCTTTCTGACCGCCTTCGTGACCGCGCTGGTCACGATGTTCAAGGGGCTGACGCACGTCGGGCTGGACCTGACCACCGGCCAGGCCTACGGCCTCGCCGTGCTGATCAGTGTGGCGGTGGTGGTGGTCGGGCTCTTCGCGATCCGGCGCCTGCGGTTCGAGGAGGTCACGCCGCAGGCCCATGGCTCGCATTTCAGCGATGTCGAGAAGGTCTTCGGCGTGATGATGGTCGTCACCGGCTGCGCGATGGCCTTCGCGCTGGGCTCCAACGATGTCGCGAACGCGGTCGGGCCGCTGGCCGCGGTGGTGGACGTGATCCAGACCGGCGAGGTGGACCCGGAGACCGTGGTGCCGATGTGGGTCCTGCTGCTGGGCGGTTTCGGGATCGTGTTCGGGCTGTTCACCTATGGCCACAAGGTGATCGCCACGGTCGGCACCGGCATCACCCAGCTCACGCCCAGCCGCGGTTACGCGGCCACCGCGGCGGCGGCCGCGACCGTGGTGCTGGCCTCCGGTACCGGGCTGCCGATCTCCACCACCCATACGCTGGTGGGGGCGATCCTCGGTGTCGGCATGGCGCGCGGGATCGCCGCGATCGACCTGCGCCTGGTGCGCATGATCTTCATGTCCTGGATCGTGACCCTGCCGGCCGGGGCGATCCTGGCCATCGTGTTCTTCTTCATCCTGCGCGGGGTGCTCGGCTAGTCGGCGTTTACCGGGCCGCACCAGCGCCCAGCCCGGGTGCCTCAATAGAAAGGCCCGTCCAGTGAGACGGGCCTTTCTTTATGGGGCGCTTTGCGGTGACGTCAGCCGCCGGTCATGGACATGAACCGCATGACCTTCTCCGGGCGTTCCGAGAACTCGTGACGCTCGGGCTTCAGGTTGATCGCCTGGATCACAAGCTCTTCGAGCTCCGAATCGCTGCTGCCTTCGCGCAGATAGGGACGCAGGTTCAGGCTGTGGTCGTTGCCCAGGCAGGTATAGATGGTGCCGTCCACCGACAGGCGCACGCGGTTGCAGGTGTCGCAGAAGTGCTGCGAGATCGGGGTGATGAAGCCGATGCGCACGTCGGTATCCGGGATTTGCATGTAGCGCGCCGGACCGCCGCCGGGCATCACGCCGGGCACTAGGTTGTAGCGCTGCTCCAGACGGGCGCGCACATCCTGCAGGTTCACGTAGTGACCCTCTTTCGCCTCGCGGCCGGTGTCGCCCATCGGCATGGTCTCGATGAAGCGCAGGGTGAAGCCGTGTTCGATGCAGAAGTCGACCATGTCCTCGACTTCCGGCTCGTTGATCCCGCCCATTACCACCATGTTGATCTTGATCGGGTCGAGCCCGGCGGCCTTGGAGGCCATCAGTCCGTCCAGCACCTTGTCCAGCTTGCCGCCGGTGATCTCCTTGAAGACCTCCGGCTTGAGCGAGTCGAGGCTGACGTTGATGCGGGCGACCCCGGCGTCCTTCAGCTCCCGGGCGTGGCGCGCCATCCGCGTGGCATTGGTGGACAGCGAGATGTCGTCGATGCCGGGCAGCGCGTTCAGCCGTGCGGCCAGGTCCGGGAGGTTCTTGCGTACCAGTGGCTCGCCGCCGGTCAGGCGCACGCGGCGGGTGCCCAGCCGCCCGAAGGCCCCCATCACCCGCTCGATCTCCTCGAAGCTCAACCAGTGGTCCGGCTCCTCGAAATCACGAAAGCCCTTGGGCATGCAGTAGAAGCAGCGCAGGTCGCAGCGGTCGGTAACCGATAGGCGGACATATTCGATGCGGCGGCCAAAGGCGTCGACCAGCGCATTCTCATCCTTGAGGGGTTCTTCCATGGGGTGTCCCGTCCTGCCGATGGGGGCGATATGTTTCATGGTACACATCGTAGACCACTTTTCCGCGATTGCCACAACAAGGCCCCAAATTCGATGCGGCAATAAATAAATTCTCTTATAGATTATTTTTGCTTATCCATAGATAAGAACTTTTCGTTGGTCAAAAGGCTTCTTTATGGCCAATATGCCCAGCGTGAATAAGCAAACCATTATCTATGGGGTCGCCTGAATGAGTGCCTTACCCGAGTTCGAGAACCACAGCGAGCAGGAGATCAAGTACACCACCTGCTACATGTGTGCCTGCCGCTGCGGCATCAAGGTTACGGTCCAGAACAACAAGGTCCGCTATATCCAGGGCAATCGGCATCACCCGATCAACAAGGGTGTGCTGTGTGCCAAGGGCAATGCCGGCATCATGAAGCAGCAATCCCCGGCGCGCCTGCACCAGCCGATGCGCCGCAAGCCGGGCACCGAGCGTGGCGCCGGCGAGTTCGAGCCGATCTCCTGGGACGAGGCCCTGGACATGCTGTCCACGCGTCTGCAGAAGATCCGCGAGACCGACCCGCGCAAGCTGGCGTTTTTCACCGGCCGCGACCAGATGCAGGCCCTGACCGGTCTTTGGGCGACCCAGTTCGGTACCTACAACTGGGCGGCCCACGGTGGCTTCTGTTCGGTCAACATGGCCACCGGCGGTCTGTACACCACCGGTTTCGCGTTCTGGGAATTCGGCGACCCCGACTGGGACCGCACCAAGTACCACATGCTCTGGGGCGTGGCGGAAGACCATGCCTCCAACCCGATCAAGATCGGGCTGGAAAAGCTCAAGCGCCGCGGCGGCAAGTTCGTCGCGATCAACCCGGTGCGCACCGGCTACCAGGCAATCGCCGACGAGTGGGTGGGCATCAAGCCCGGTACCGACGGCCTGTTCGCGCTGTCGATGCTGCACGTGCTGCTGAAAAACGACCAGTTCGACTGGGACTTCCTGGTGCGCTACACCAACGCCACCCAGCTGGTCGTGCAGACCCCGGGGCAGAAGGGCGATGGCCTGATCCTGCGTGACGAGGCCGGCAATCCGCTGGTCTGGGAGCTGGAGCAGGAAGCGTTCGTTGACGGCACCCAGGTCGACATCAAGCCGGCGCTGTTCGGCGAGTACACCGCGCCTGACGGCCGCCCGGTCAAGACTGTAATGACGCTGCTGGCCGAGCGTTACCTGTCCGAGGAATATGCCCCGGAAAACACTGCCAAGATCACCGGCGTGCCGGCCGACCAGACCGAGCGCCTGGCGCTGGAGATGGCCCACGTCGCGTTCAAGGAGACGATCGAACTCGACATCGAGTGGACCGACTCCTGGGGCCGCAAGCACGACAAGGTGTTCGGCCGTCCGGTGTCCATGCACGCGATGCGCGGCATCTCCGCGCACTCCAACGGCTTCCAGACCTGCCGCGCGATCCATCTGCTGCAGATCATGCTGGGCTCGGTGGACTGCCCCGGTGGTCACCTGGCCAAGCCGCCGTACCCCAAGCACGTCCCGCCGGGCATCAAGCCGGCCAAGGAATGCGCGCCGAACACCCCGCTGAAGAGCCCGCCGCTCGGTTTCCCGACCGCGCCGGAGGACCTGGTCATCGATGACGATGGCAACCCGCTGCGCATCGACAAGGCCTTCTCCTGGGATGCGCCGATCTCCAACCATGGCCTGATGCACATGGTGGTGACCAACGCGGTCAACGGCGATCCCTATCCGATCGACACGCTGATCTTCTTCATGGCGAACATGTCCTGGAACTCCTCGATGAATACCGCCGAGGTAATGGACATGCTGCGGGCCAAGGACGAGAGCGGCGAGTACAAAATCCCGTTCCTGGTGGTCGCGGATGCGTTCCACTCGGAGACGGTCAACTTTGCCGATCTGGTGCTCCCGGATACGACCTATCTGGAGCGTTACGACACCATCTCCATGCTGGACCGCCCGATCTCCGAGCCGGCCGCGGCGGCGGATTCCATCCGCCACCCGATCCTCGAGGTCGACCGCGACGTGCGTCCCTGGCAGGAGGTGATGGTCGAGCTGGCCGGCCGCCTGAAGTTCCCGGCGTTCACCAACGACGACGGCAGCCGCAAGTTCGAGGACTACAAGGACTTCATCGTCAACTTCGAGAAGGAGCCGGGCATCGGCTTCCTGTCCGGCTACCGCGGTAAGGATGGCAAGACCCACCTGCGTGGCGAGCCGAACCCGAAGCAGTGGGAGGCGTACATCGAGAACCAGGGGTTCTTCGTGCACCACCTGGCGCCGAACCAGCAGTTCTACCGCTTCGCCAACAAGGAGTACCTGGAGCTGGCCAAGCACGCCGGCTGGGTGGGCAAGACGGATCCGATCACGATCGAGCTCTACTCCGAGACCCAGCAGCGCTTCAAGCTGGCCGGCCAGGGCCTGTATGACGGTCCGCAGCCGACCAAGCAGGAGCACAAGGATCGCCTGACCCAGTTCTTCGATCCGCTGCCGATCTGGCACAAGCCGCTGGAGCAGACCCGTATCGACGAGGACGAGTACCCGTTCTACGCGGTCAACCAGCGCCCGATGTTCATGTACCACTCCTGGGATTCGCAGAACGCCTGGCTGCGCCAGATCTGCGCCCAGAACTACCTGTACATGAACCGTGGCAAGGCGGAGTCCATGGGCATCGAGGACCTGTCCTGGGTGTGGATGGAGTCGCACAACGGCCGTGTCCGCGTGCAGGTCAAGCTGATCGAGGGCTGCGAGCCGAGCACCGTCTGGACCTGGAACGCCATCGGCAAGCAGAAGGGCGCCTGGGGCCTGAAGCCGGAGGCGAACGAGTCCAACAAGGGCTTCCTGATGAACCACCTGATCAGCGAGCTGCTGCCGAAGAAGGGCGATCCGGTGGACAACATCACCAACTCCGACCCGGTGACCGGCCAGGCCGCGTGGTACGACCTGAAGGTCAAGATCACCCCGGCCGATCCGGAAGAGACCAGCACCTGGCCCGATTTCGACACGGTCAAGCCGGCCCCCGGCATGTCCGAGGCCCCGGACCAGCTGCGCTACGCCGCGCACAAGCCGGTGCACCTGAATCGTTCCATCCGTGACGTGCTGACCCGCGGCTCGCTGGACGAAGACCGCTAGGTATCACGGATCCGGGCCATGCCGCCGGCCCCGGCCGGCGGCCCGAGGAAATTTGAGGAGTAGTTGTATGCGACTTGGACTCGTAATCGACATGGACACCTGCGTGGGCTGCCACGCCTGCGCGGTGGCCTGCAAGCAGTGGAACACCAGTGGCACCACCGGTGCGCTGACCGACTATCGCCCGTACGGCGAGGATCCGAGCGGCGTCTGGTTCAACCGTGTGCGCCACTACGAGGTTGGGGATTACCCCAACAACAAGACCGTGAACATCCCGATGTCCTGCATGCACTGCCAGCATGCCGACTGCGTGAATGTCTGCCCGACCGGCGCCTCCTACAAGCGTCCGGAAGACGGCATCGTGCTGGTCGACCAGGACAAGTGCATGGGTTGTAACTACTGTGCCTGGGCCTGCCCCTACGGTGCGCGCGAGCTGGACCGCGAAGACGGCGTGATGAAGAAGTGCACGCTGTGCGTGGACCGCATCTACGACGAGGCCCTGCCGCCGGAAGAGCGCCAGCCGGCCTGCGTGATCACCTGCCCGGCGCATGCCCGGTTCTTCGGTGACTTCGACGACGACAACTCCGAGGTCAGCCGCCTGGTGCGCGAGCGCGGCGGTGTGAAGCAGATGCCGGAGTTGGGCTACAAGCCGGTCAACACCTATCTGCCCCCGCGTATCACCCGTCCCATCCCCATCGACGACGTGCGGGCCAACCGCCTGGTCAGCTCGGTGAAGGATTGGGTCAACAAGATGGTCGCGCGCTAGGCGCGGCCCGATCGGGAGAATTCATATGCATCCGGCATTTTCCGTCATCCTGTTTACCGTCATCTCCGGTGCGGGCTATGGCCTGTTCATCCTGCTGGCGGCCTTCCATCTCGCGGGCATCGGCCCGGCCATGAGCCACGGCGAGCTGCTGGCGCACGGCGTGGCGTCACTGGGTCTGATCACCCTGGGTCTGGTCTTCTCGACCGGCCACCTGGCGAACAAGAAGAACGCCTGGCGCTCGTTCATGCGCTTCAAGACCTCCTGGCTGTCGCGCGAGGCCGTGTTCGCGGTGCTGTTCTATCCCTTCGCCGGCATCTACGGCCTGGGTGTCCTGCTGCAGGGCGCGGCCATCGGCCCGCTGCCGGCCATGGCGGGCCTGATCGCCGCCGTGCTCGCCGTGATCACCCTGTTCTCCACGGGCATGATCTACGGCTGCCTGAAGACCATCCGTCAGTGGAACACCGCGCTGACCCCGGCCAACTACATTATGCTGGGCATCGCGACCGGTACCACGCTGTTTGCCGCCATTGCCACCGTGTTCGGCAATGCCACGGCGATGCATGCGGGTGTCGCGATGGTCGCGCTGGTTTCTGCCGCCGTCCTGAAGGCGATCTACTACTTCTGGATCTCGCGTGTGAATGGCCCGACGATCAACACCGCAACGACCTTCAACCGGGCGACCGTGCGTCTGCTGGATACCGGCCACACCGCCGGCACCTTCCTGACCGACGAGTTCGGCTACGACCCGCGCAAGGACACCATCGACAACGTGAAGATGGGCGTCTTCCTGCTCGGCTTTGTGGCCCCGGTTCTGGTGTTCGCGTCGATCCTGTCGGGTGCCCCGGCCGGCATCGCCTGGCTGGCCGCCGTCTCGAGCCTGATCGGCATCGGCATGGAGCGCTGGCTGTTCTTCGCCGAGGCCAAGCACGTCGTGCGCCTGTACCACGGTGCCCAGACCTGCACCAACTCCCTGGCCGAGCCGGCTCGCGGCCGTACCTCGGTCGCGCCGGTCACGGACCCGACCGACGCACGTCGCTGGGAGCTGGGGGACACCCCCGGGGGCTCCGGCTCCTGATGCCAGTCGGCCTTCGGCGGTTACCGGGCGCAGCGGCCGGGTGACCGTCGAGGGTCTCGTCAGGGAATACCCAACTGAAAACGGGCCAGCATGCTGGCCCGTTTTTTATGGTGCCTGGTTTCCCCGCGGCGGGTTACTTCGCCCGGTCGTCCTCGTGCATGCCATGCAGGATGAAGTACCCGACATACACGAAGAACGCCACGATGCCCACCAGGGTCAGGATCGTCAGGATCCCGATGGGCGATTGAAACATGATTTCCGTCAGCATCACGCACTCCCGGTTGCAGTGGTCACCTTCAAGCTAGCGCTGCTGCCGGGACTTCGATTTGATCTGGATCAAGGGAGTGGCGGCATTTGCCGTTCAGGATGCCGGATCGCTTGGCTGGTCGAGCGAGGCCTGTTGGAGGCGGCCCGATAGTGCGCCCGAGAGGGTGAGCCGGGGTTTCGCGAAGCACGGCTTCGCGCCGGCGAATGTTCCGGGGCTATCGCCGAGGGGGTGACTTGCGATGCCGTGCGCGCTGCGCAGGCCTTGATTTCGACGGGGGCGCGGCGTTGGGCTCGGGGGTGTTCAGGCGTCGCGCCCGAGAGGATGGCTTTGCAGCCTGTGGCGGCTCGGTCCTCCGGACCGGTGCAGCCATTGGCTGCACCGCGATGTCGGCCCGCTTTGCGGGCCTCGATTCGAACGGAGGTTCGAATCGGGCTCCCGGGGCACACCCCCATAAAGAATAAGGGCCCGCTAAGGGGCCCTTATTCTTTATGATGGCGCGCCCGAGAGGATTCGAACCTCTGACCTCTGCCTCCGGAGGGCAGCGCTCTATCCAGCTGAGCTACGGGCGCAAGACGGGTAATGATACGGGGCGCCGAATGGGTCCGTCCAGCGCATTTTTTGACTGCCCTACTGGGTTTGTGGTCTCGAGCGGGACGATGCCCTATACTCGGCGCCCGATTTGCGCGCCAGGCGCGTGGGAAGACTTGGGCTAGGAACCATACGGCCGCGCGCGGCCCGCACCTTTCGGAGGAAGATCAAGTGGCGAATCAACCGATCAAGATGGACACCGGTAACAAGGTGTTGCTGTTCATCGCGTCCGTGGCGCTTGTTGCCACCCTGATTTTTCTGGTCAGCCACCTGGCGAGCTTCATCGGTCAGCTCAAGCTGGGTGAGCCGAGCGAAGCCGAGCGTGACCGGATCGCCGAGCGCATCCAGCCGATCGGTCGTGTGACCTCCGGCCCGGTCGACGCTGCGGAGGAGACCGCCGACCTGAGCCCGGGCGACATCTACAGCAATGTCTGTGCAGCCTGTCACGATACCGGCGCCTCCGATGCCCCGATCAAGGACGACACCGACGCCTGGGCCGCCCGCCTTGACGAGCGCAGCCTGGACGAGGTGTTCGACAACGCCATCAACGGCATGGGTGCGATGCCCGCTCGTGGTGGTGATTCCAGCCTGAGCGACGAGGAAGTGAAGCTGGTGGTCGCTTACATGCTGGATGAAGCCGGCATTGATCATGGCTGGGAGCCGGAAGACGCCAATGGCGACGAGAATGGCAACGGTGATGAGAACGGCAACGGCGAGGCCGTGACCGAAGATGACGATGCCGCTGTCGAGGACGATGACGCGCTGGAAGGGATCGCACTGGACGCCGGTGACCCGAGTCGTGGCGAGTCTCTGTACAGCACCTGCATCGCCTGCCACGGTGCGCAGGGCCAGGGTTCCCCCGCGTTCCCGAAGATCGCCGGCCAGACCGCCGAATACATCGCCGACAAGCTGGTTCGCTACCGCGCCGGCGAGACCGTCGGTGAACGTACGGGCCTGATGGCGCCGAATGCCGCCCGTCTGTCGGATGAAGATATCGCCGACCTCTCGGTCTTTATCGCGGCGTTTGACGACTGATCGGGTCTGACCCGGTCCCGAGGCCCGCGCCGGCAGCCGCCGCGCGGGCCTTTTCTTTGGGTGACCTTACTGCGTTCGCCAGTGATCGAGCGCGCGATAGCTGAGCGCCTCGGTCAGGTGGGCGGTGGTGATCGGATCGCTGGGTTCGAGGTCGGCGATCGTCCGCGCGAGGCGCAGGATGCGGTGATAGGCACGCGCCGACAGGCGAAAGCGCTCCGCCGCCCGGTCCAGCAATGCGCGATCGCCTGCCTCCAGGGTGGCGTGCTGGTCCAGCGCCTGGCCCGCCAGTTCGCGATTGAGGGAGCCCTGGCGTTGCCGCTGGCGTTCCTGCGCCAGGGCGACGCGTTGCGCGACGGTCCTCGAATCTTCGCCGGGTTCGCCATGCCAGGCCAATTCGGGCGGCGGGATGCGGGGGACCTCGATCGCCAGGTCAATACGGTCCAGTAGCGGCGCGGACAGGCGCCGCCGGTGGCGCGCCATCTGTTCCGGGGAGCACTGGCAGCGCGCCCCGAGGTCGCAGTCGAAGCCCTGTGGACAGGGATTCATCGCCGCTACCAGCTGGAACCGGGCGGGAAACTCGGCCTGCCGGGCGGCTCGGGCGATATGAATCGTCCCGGTCTCAAGCGGCTCGCGCAGGACATCGAGCACACTGCGCTGGAATTCGGTCAGCTCGTCCAGAAACAGCACGCCGTGATGCGCCAGCGAGATCTCGCCCGGGCGTGGTGTGGAGCCACCACCGACCAGTGCGACCCCCGAGGCCGTGTGGTGGGGCGAGCGGAACGGTCGGGCGCGCCAGTCGCGCTGCAGGTGGCCGGTGTCGCGCAGGCTGTGGATCGCGGCGGTCTCCAGTGCTTCCGCCTCGGACATCGGTGGCAGGATGCCCGGTATGCGTGCGGCCAGCATGGACTTGCCGCTGCCGGGCGGGCCGACCATTAACAGGTGGTGGCCACCCGCGGCCGCGATCTCCAGTGCGCGACGTGCCTGGTGCTGACCGCGCACATCGGCCAGGTCGGGGTAGCGATCCGGTTCCGCTTCGACGGGTCGGCCCTCGTCCAGCTCGCCCTGGCCCTGCAGCCCGGCGCAGACCGCGATCAGGTGGTCGGCGGTGCGCACCCGCGCGGCGCTGGCCAGTGCCGCCTCGGCCCCGTCCTCGGGGTTCACGATCAGCTCGCGCGCCTCATTAGCGGCTGCCAGTGCGGCGGCCAGCGTCCCGCCGACCGGTCGCAGGGTCCCGTCCAGTCCCAGTTCGCCCAGAAACTCGCGCCCTTCGAGGGCGCTGCCCGGGATCTGCTGGCTGGCGGCGAGGATGCCCAATGCGATGCCGAGGTCGAAACGCCCGCCATCCTTCGGCAGGTCGGCCGGGGCCAGGTTGACGGTGATGCGGCGGCGGGGAAAGTCGAAGCCGCTGGTCTGGATGGCCGCGCGGACGCGGTCGCGGCTCTCGCGCACGGCCGCCTCCGGCAGGCCGACAATCTGGAATGACGGCAGGCCGTTGGCCAGGTGAGTCTCGATGGTGACCAGCGGTGCCTGGATCCCGGCGACCGCACGGGCATGGCTGATGGCAATGGGCATCCTTGCCCTCCCTGTTGCGGGTCCGGGCCTCCGTGCCCGGTGGTTCTATGGGGAGTGTGTTACTCCGCGGTCTTGCGTTCGGCCTCGAGGGCCTCCACGCGGGCTTCCAGCTCGGCCAGGCGTTCGCGGGTGCGTTCCAGCAGCGCAACCTGGACGTCGAAGTCCTCGCGGGTGACCAGGTCCATGCGCTCGAAGCCGTGCTGCAGCGACGAGCGGACTTGACGCTGGACATCCTCCTGCATGTGGCGCACCGACTCCGGCAGGCTCTCGGTGATCCGGCGCGCGAGATCGTCAAAGCGTTTGGGGTCGATCATGGGCCGTTCTCTTCTTTTGATTCGATGATGCATTCAGTGTAGCGCGTCGCGCGGATCGTTACTGCGAGGCGGAGCGTCCGCCATCCACCGGGATCACCTGTCCGGTGATGTAAGGCGCATCCAGCAGCAGAAAGCGTACCGTACGGGCGATGTCGTCGGGGTGGCCCTCGCGTTTGAGGGCGGTGCGCTCGACCATCGCTTCGTGCGTCCCGGCATTGTTCGGATCCTCGGGCGAGAGGATCGCGCCGGGTGCGACGCCGTTAACACGCACGTCCGGGCCCAGTTCGCGGGCATAGGCCTGGGTCAGGGCCCAGAGTCCCGCCTTTGCCGCGGAATACACGGGGTAACCCTTCAGCGGGCGCAGGGCATGAATGTCCACGATGTTGACCACTGCGCCCCGGGTGCGCGCGAGCGCCGGCGCACAGGCCTGGGTCAGAAATGTGGGGGCCTTCAGGTTGGAGCCGACCAGGTCATCCCATGCCTGCGTATCGATCGCGCCGACCGGGGTCGCGTAGAAGGTCGAGGCATTGTTGACCAGGTAATCCAGCCGCCCCCAGGCCTCTTCCGCCTCGCGTGCCAGGCGCTGGATGTCGTTCAGGTTCAGCAGGTCGGCTTGCAGGATGCGCGCGCTGTCCTCGCGCCGGGCATTCAGCGAGTCGGCCAGGGCGGCAGCGTCGTCGCGCGACCCTCGATAGTGAATGAGCACGCGCAGGCCCTCGCCGTGCAGCCAGCGCACGATGGTCGCGCCGACCCGGCGCGCGGATCCGGTGACCAGCACCACGCCGGTTTCCGATCGCTCTCCCTGTGTGTGTTCCGTCACGTCATGCCTCGCCTTGGTACCATTTGTCGCCATGCTGCCGCCGAAACCTAGCACACCCACGCCGGACGACCCGGCTGCCGCCATCGCGCGGCAGATGCACGACTCCCTGCAACAGAGTATCGCCGCGCACGGCGGGTTCCTCCCGTTTGTCGATTACATGCACCAGGCGCTGTATGCGCCGGGGCTCGGCTATTACGTGAACGGGGCGCGCAAGTTGGGCGCGGGCGGTGATTTCGTGACCGCGCCGGAGCTGTCCTCGCTCTTCGGCGAGACCCTGGCCAGCTGGCTGGCCCCGCTGCTGCGCGACGAACTGGCGGGCGGCGGGCAGTTGCTGGAGTTTGGCGCGGGCAGCGGCCGGCTGGCCGGCGATGTGCTTGTGACGCTGCGCGAGCTGGGCGTGGGCTGGCAGTGCTACAAGATCATCGAGGTCAGCCCGGACCTGCGGGCCATGCAGCAGGAGCACCTGGCGGAACGCCTGGAGCCGGAGGAGTACGCCCGGGTGGAATGGCTCGATGCCCTGCCCGAGGAGCCGATCCGGGGTGTGGTACTGGCGAACGAGGTGCTCGACGCACTGCCGGTGGAGCTCTTTCGCTGGCGCGAGGGCCAGCCCTGGCAGATGGGTGTCACAGTGGATGGCGACGGCAGGCTGGTGCTGGCGGAGCAGTCGGCCCCCGAGCCACTGGCGGACGTCGTGCGCGAGCTGCAGGCGGTGCATGGCCCCTGGTCCGACGGATACACCTCCGAGTGGCGTCCGGCTCAGGCGGCCTGGGTTGCGAGCGTGGCCGCTTGTCTGGAGCAGGGTGTAGCGTTGCTGGTCGACTACGGGTTTCCGCGGGCCGCGTATTACGCCGCGGAGCGCCACCAGGGCACGCTGGTTGGCTATTACCGTCAGCAGATGATGCTGGACCCCCTGGCGCAGCCCGGGCTGATGGACCTGACGGCCAGCGTCGATTTCACTGCGGTGGCCGAGGCCGCGGATGCGGCGGGGCTCGATGTGCTCGGTTATGCCGCGCAGGGCGAGTTCCTGCTGGGTGCGGGTCTGGCGCAGCGCTTCGAGGCGCGCGTCGGCAGTGGCGAGGATGCCCGCAAGACCATGCAGGCCGCGCAGGCCGTGCGCATGCTGACCCTGCCCGGAGAGATGGGCGAGCGTTTTCAGGTGATGACCCTGGGTCGCGCCTGTACCGCGCTCGATTTCACCGCGATCCCCGATCGGCGCGGCCGCCTGTGAGGGACTCGCAATCCCGTCCGGTTCGCCCGGAATCCTTCCCCGCACCCGTGCCCCGAGGCATGCTGCTCTTATGAAAGTCCTGGGTATCGAGACCTCCTGCGACGAGACGGGCGTGGCGCTGATCGATGATCAGCGCGGCCTGCTCGCGCACCGGCTGTACAGCCAGACTGACCTGCACGCGGTCTACGGCGGCGTGGTACCGGAGCTCGCTTCGCGCGATCACATCCGGCGCCTGCTGCCGCTGCTGCGGGCGGTGCTGGACGAGGCGGGCGTGAAGGGCCCCGAGCTGGATGCGATCGCCTATACCGGCGGGCCGGGCCTGCTTGGGGCCCTACTGACGGGGGCCTCGGTCGCGCGTTCGCTCGCCTGGGGCTGGGGCGTGCCGGCGATGCCGGTACATCACCTCGAAGGCCATCTGCTGGCCCCGTTCCTGGAAGACGCCGGGCTCGATTTCCCGTTCCTGGTGCTGCTGGTCTCGGGCGGGCACACGCAGCTGATCCACGCCCGATCTCTGGGCGACTACGAACTGCTGGGCGAGAGCATCGACGACGCCGCTGGCGAGGCCTTCGACAAGACCGCCAAGCTGCTGGGGCTGGGCTATCCCGGAGGTCCCGCCCTGTCGCGCCTGGCCGAGCAGGGGGCGAGCGATGCCCTGCGCCTGCCGCGCCCGATGCTCGACCGGCCGGGGCTGGACATGAGCTTTTCCGGCCTGAAGACGGCCGTGCTGACTGCCCTGAACAAGCAGGAATACCGCCCGCAGGATGTCGCGCGCGCGTTCGAGGAGGCGGTCAGCGAGACCCTGGTGGAGAAGACCCGGAGGGCGCTGGAGCAGAGTCAGGCCCCGGCGCTGGTGGTCGCCGGTGGGGTGGCCGCGAATACCCGGCTGCGCGCGGGACTGCAGGCGATGGCCGCGCAGCAGGGGGTGCCGGTGTATTTTCCGCGGATCGAGTTCTGTACGGACAACGGGGCGATGATCGCGCTCGCCGGGCTGCGCCGCCTGCAGGCGGGCTGGACCCCCGACGACCAGGCCCCGGCGATCACGGCGCGTGCCCGCTGGCCGTTGGCGGAGCTCTCCGCCTGAGGCAGACCGCTAGTCTCGGGGCGGCTCTTCCGCTTCGGCTTCGTCCTTCTTGTAGCCGATCTTGCCTTCCTCGCCGCGCATCAGGCGGCGGATGTTGGTGTCGTGGCGGATGAACAGCACCACGGCCATGCCCGCCACGATCAGCGCGACCCAGAAGTCCGGCTCCAGGAACACGAAATAGACGGGTGCCAGGGTCGCCGCGACCAGGGCCGACAGGGAGGAGTAGCGCCAGATCGCGGCGACCACGAGCCAGGTCAGCAGCGTGAGCCCGCCGACCAGCGGGTTGAGCGCCAGTAGCACGCCCAGGGCCGTGGCCACGCCCTTGCCCCCACCAAAGCGGTAGTACACGGGAAACACGTGTCCGAGGAAGGCGGCCAGGCCGATCAGGCCAAGCGCCCAGGTCGGGAAGATGCCGAGCTGGGCGGCGACGAACACCGGCAGCCAGCCCTTGCCGACATCCCCGATCAACGTGATGATGGCCGCCTTCTTGCCGCCGTAGCGCAGTACGTTGGTCGCACCGGGGTTGCCCGAGCCCGTGTGACGCGGGTCCGGTAGCCGCAGCAATTTGCTCACGACGATGGCCGTGGAAAGCGATCCCAGCAGATACGCGATGACAATGCCCAGTACGATGTCCATGCAAACTCGACCTGAAGATTCGGTTGGGTGGGGTTCGGCGCGAACCGGCGCCCATGATACGCAAGCCGGGGCGCTGAGTTCAGGGTGGCGGCGGGTTGGCCCGCGATGACGCGCCCGACCCTGGTGCTGCTGCATGGCTGGGGGTTCTCCCCGGCCGTCTGGGCGCCGTTGCGTGCCGCGCTGCCCGGGTTCGAGATCCACGCGCCGGCCCTGCCCGGGCACGGGGAACTCGCTGGCGGCGAGGCCCTGGGCGATCCTGTAGCCACCTGCGAGGCCATCCGGGCCCAACTGCCGCGCACACTGTCGCATCCCGTCTGGGTGGGCTGGTCGCTCGGCGGGCTGGTTGCACTGGAGCTGGCGCGAACGATGCTGGATACCCGCGGGCTCATGCTGCTTAATGCCACGCCGCGTTTTGCGGCGGCCCCGGACTGGGCCCGTGCGCTGCCGGTCGCGGAGCTTGCGGACTTTCAATTGGCCCTCGAGGGCCCCCGACGGCGGTTGCACCGGCGCCTCGCCATGCTCTGTGCCAGGGGCTCGCCGGAAGCGGCCTCGCTGGCCGCCGATCTGGTCGGTGAGCTGGAGGGCGCCCCGGCGACCGATTCGGGCCTCGCGGCCGGGCTGGCCTGCCTGATGGAGTGTGACCAGCGCGCCTGCTGGCAATCCAGTCCGGTGCCGGTCGCGGCCTGTCTCGCCGAGGGGGACGCGCTGGTCCCGGCCACTGTGGCGGACGACCTGCGCGGCCTGCGTCCGGACGCCCGGCTGGCCGTGCGGCCTGGGGGGCATGCGCAGTGGTGGCGGGACCCGGCGCCCGTGGCGGCCTTTATAAACGAGTTTGTAGCGGCACTGGAGTGATCGTCGATCCATGACGGGGGCGGATGAATACGCACTGGACAAGGCGCGCGTACGCGACGCCTTCGGGCGGGCGGCCGCGGGCTACGAGGCCCATGCGGTGCTGCAACGCGAGGTCCAGGGACGGCTGCTCGAGCGACTTGATCTGGTCAAGCTGCAGCCCGCCCGCGTGCTGGATCTGGGCTGCGGGACCGGGGAGGCGCTGGATCTCCTGGCGCGGCGCTACCGCAAGGCCGAACTGACCGGTGTCGACTTTGCCCCGGGTATGGTCGCGGCGGCGCAGCGCCGCGGCCGCTGGTGGCGCCGGCCGCTGGCCGTATGTGCGGACATCGAGGCACTGCCCCTGCCGGAGGCGCACTACGATCTGGCGGTCTCCAGTGCGGCGCTGCAGTGGTGTTCCAGCCTCGATCAGGCCTTCACGGAGGTGCGGCGTGTGCTGGCGCCGGGGGCGCTGTGGACCTTCTCCACCTTCGGCCCGGATACCCTGAGCGAGTTGCGCGCGGCCTTTGCCGAGGTCGATGGCGGGGGTGCGCAACACGTGAATGCCTTTGTCGATATGCATGACATCGGTGATGCCCTGGTGCGCGCGGGGTTCGCCGATCCGGTGATGGATCAGGAGACCCTGACGCTCACCTACGGCGATTTCCAGACCCTGCTGCGGGATCTGCGCGGGGTGGGGGTGCGCAATGCGCTGGCCGGGCGTGCGCGCGGACTGCTGGGCCCGCGTCGGCTGCAGGCTGTGGCGGAAGCCTATGCGCGGGCGTTCGCAGTCGAGGATCGCCTGCCGGCGACCTGGGAGCTTGTGTACGGTCACGCCTGGGTGCCGGAGGCCCCGCCGCCCTCGAAACCGCAAGGCCGGGTGATTCCCGTTCGGCCGGTCTCTTGATCCAGATCAATCCGGGGCGATTGGCCCCTCGCAGAGCAAGACCATAAAGATGTATTCTCTCTGGCGCTGAAAGTTCCGCCTGACTTGGGGCTATTTCCGAGTGTTACAGGCGGTCTTGGTTTTTTGTGCGTCTGGAATGGGGTAAAGTTCACGCCCCCCGAAACCATCGGGACATCCGTGTTCCCCGCAGCAAGGTGGAAAAAGTCATGTCGCAAGCAGCCACTACGGCGGGTTCCGTACCCGCAACGTCAGTCGCTTCAACCGAGCAGTACAACTACGCGATCGTCAAGCGTTTCGCGATTGCCGCCGTCCTCTGGGGCGTGTTTGGCATGGCGGCCGGGGTCTGGATTGCCTCGCAGCTCGCATTCCCGTTCCTGAACTTCGATATCGCCCAGATCACCTTTGGCCGATTCCGTCCGGTGCATACCACGGCGGTCATCTTTGGTTTCGGTGGTAACGCCCTGTTTGCGACGTCGTACTATGTCGTCCAGCGCACCTGTCAGACACGGCTGTATGGTGATTCGCTGGCGAGCTTCACCTTCTACGGGTGGAACCTGGCGCTGATCCTCGGCGTGATCACCTACACCATGGGGATTACGCAGGGTCGCGAATACGCCGAGTTCAACTGGCAGATCGACCTGATCATCCTGGTCGTGTGGGTGGTCTACTTCTGGATCTACCTGCAGACCCTGCTGCGCCGGACCCAGCCGCACATCTACGTGGCGAACTGGTTCTTCATGTCGTTCATCCTGGCGACCGCGCTGCTGCACATCTTCAACAACCTGGAAGTGCCGGTCGGCATCTTCCACTCGCACTCCTACCCGCTGTTCTCCGGCGTGCAGGATGCGATGCGTCAGTGGTGGTACGGCCATAACGCGGTCGGCTTCTTCCTGACCGCGGCCTTCCTCGGGATGATGTACTACTTCGTGCCCAAGCAGGCCGGTCGACCGATCTACTCGTACAAGCTGTCGATCATCCACTTCTGGGCGCTGGTGTTCCTGTACATGTGGGTGGGCGCGCACCACCTGCACTGGACCGCCCTGCCGGACTGGGTCTCCACCCTGGCGGCGACCTTCTCCATCCTGCTGCTGCTGCCCTCCTGGGGCGGCATGATCAACGGCATCATGACCCTGTCGGGGGCCTGGGATAAGCTGCGCACCGACCCGATCATGCTGTTCCTGATCACCGCGCTGTCGTTCTACGGCATGTCGACCTTCGAAGGTCCGATGATGTCGCTGAAGAGCGTGAACGCGCTGTCGCACTACACTGACTGGACCGTCGGCCACGTGCACTCCGGTGCGCTGGGCTGGGTGGCGATGATCACCTTCGGTTCGCTGTACCACCTGATCCCGCGTCTGTGGGGCGTCAACCTGTACAGCCTCAAGCTTGTGTACGTGCACTTCTTCCTGGCGACCATCGGGATCGTGCTGTACATCACCGCGATGTGGGTGGCCGGTATCGGTCAGGGCCTGATGCTGCGTGCCTTCGACCAGTACGGGAACCTTGCCTACACCTTCACCGAATCGGTGGTGTTCCTGCATCGTCCGTATGTGGTGCGTGCCATTGGTGGCGGGTTCTTCCTCGCCGGCATGCTGATCATGGCCTGGAACATTGCCATGACCGTCCGCATGGGCATCAAGTCCGAAGCTCGCGAGCGTGAAGAAGCCCGCGCGGCCGAAGCCCGCACGGCCTGATAGGGAGAGACTAGATCCATGAAGCACGAAAGCGTTGAAACCAATGCCGGCCTGCTGATCATCCTGACGCTCGCGGTGATCAGTGTGGGCGGCCTGGTCGAGATCGTCCCGCTGTTCTACATCGACGACACGATCGAAGAAGTAGACGGCGTGCGCCCGTACACCCCGCTGGAGCAGCGCGGGCGGGACATCTTTGTCCGCGAGGGCTGCTACACCTGCCATTCGCAGATGGTGCGCCCGTTCCGTGACGAGATGCTGCGTTACGGCCACTACTCGCTGGCAGCGGAGTCCAAGTACGACCATCCGTTCCAGTGGGGCTCCAAGCGTACCGGGCCTGACCTGGCGCGCGTTGGTGGCAAGTACTCCAATGAATGGCAGGTCCAGCATCTGATTGACCCGCAGTCGCTGGTGCCCGAGTCGATCATGCCCGGTTATCCGTGGCTGGCGACCACGCCGCTGGACTACTCCGATGTCGCGGCGCGTATGCGTGCCCTGAAGCGAGTCGGCGTGCCGTACTCGATCACCGAGGAAGAGTACGAGGCCAATGTCGAGAAGTTCGGCGAACAACACGCCCGGATGTTCGACATCAACAACGCCGAAGAGATGCTGATCGAGCAGGCGCAGGCCGAGAACTTTGACGGCGACTCCTCGTTCATCTCCGAGATGGATGCCATGGTGGCCTACCTGCAGGTGCTCGGCACCATGGTGGACTTCAGCGAATACGACGACGGCCACTTCGCCGAGTTCCGTTAGGGAATTCGGCCCGGCCAAGGTTGGGAGAAATGGCAGCAGCCTGGGAATGGATCACGGATCTCGGCAACAGCAAGATGTTTGCGCTGGTGCTGTTCATGAGCACGTTCATCGGGATCGTGATTTACCTGTTCGCCAAGCCGAGCCGGGCCAGGAAGTTCGAGACGTATCGCTACATTCCTCTGGAAGAAGATGATTCGCACCTGGAGCCCACGGCCCGGCGCGACAAAACCGAGAGCGAAAAGCAATGAGCACACAGGACAACCGCGATAAGAACCAGGTCGAGACCACCGGGCACGTCTGGGACGGGGACCTTCAGGAATACAACAACCCGCTCCCGCGCTGGTGGCTGTGGGGCTTCTACGCCACGGTCGTGTTTGCGCTGGTCTACTGGCTGATCTATCCGGCCTGGCCCATCGGCGACAGCTTCACCAAAGGCTTTGCCACCATCACCTACGAGGTGAACGGCGAAGAGCGCACCACGCACTGGAATACCCGTGCCCTGCTGGCCCGCGACATGCAGACCGGCGAGTACGCGGTGCGCCAGCGCGAGATGCTGGAGCAGGTCGCCAGCCAGGACTACGAGACGATCCTGGCCGACGCCGACTCCATGAGCTTCGTCAACGCCTACGCCCAGGGCTCCTTCGGGACCTGGTGCGCGGCCTGCCACCAGGTCGGCGGCGCGGGTGTGATCGGGCAGTATCCGAACCTGCGTAACGACCACTGGAAGTGGGGCGGCACGGTCGAGCAGATCGAGCACACCATCCGCGAAGGTCGTCTGGGCTACATGCCGGGCTATCGCGACACGCTGACCGGCGATCAGATGAACGAAGTGGCGGCCTATGTCCTGTCGCTGAACGATTACGATGTTGACTCCGACCTGGCGGATGCCGGCGAACGGATCTTCACCGGCATGGAGGGCGGCTGCTTCCAGTGCCACGGCGAAGATGGCCAGGGCCTGGCCTCGCAGGGCGCGCCGAATCTGACCAACAACATCTGGGGTCTGATCGACGTGCAGGGTGCGGACAGTGACTCCGAGCGCCTGCGCCTGGTGGCCAACTTCGTCCGCGATGGTATCCAGCGCGAGATGCCGGCGTTTGCCGACCGCCTGTCGGACGACGAAATCAAGATGCTGACGGCGTACGTCCACTCGCTGGGTGGCGGTCAGTAAAGCCATTACTCCCGGGGTTCACCTGCGGGTGGGCCCCGGTTCGCACTACAGGGGTTCCGCACGGGTTTCTTGACGGCCGTACGGGCCCCTGCTTCCGTTGGGGAGACACTCCCTCGCACATGGTGGTGTGCGTACGCCGGGTTCATGCCCGGGAGGATTCATGGCGCAAGGCCAGCCAATCTACGAGGCTCGGATTCCGATCCACCCGCGATCGGTCAAGGGCCGTTTCCGCAATCTCAAGACCGGGATCCTTCTCCTGGCCTACGGGGTATTCTTTGGCCTCCCCTGGCTGCGCTGGGACCGTGACTACGGTCCCAGCCAGGCGGTTCTGTTCGACATCCCCAACCGGCAGTTTTTCCTGTTTGATCTGGTCGTCTACGCCCAGGACATCTTTTGGCTGGCGGGCTTTCTGGTCCTCGCGGCATTGCTGCTGTTCTTCGTCACCGGCGTGCTGGGCCGGGTTTTCTGTGGGTATTTCTGCTTCCAGACACTGTGGACCGATGTGTTCATGTACCTGGAGCGCAAGATCCAGGGCGAGCGGCCGGCCCGTATCCGGCTGTCCAAGCAGCCGTGGAACTTCGAGAAGGTCTGGAAGCTGGGGGCCACCCACCTGTCCTGGCTCCTGGTCGCATTCGCCACGGGCCTCGGTTTCGTCCTGTACTGGGCCGATGCCCCGACCCTGGTGCGTGACTTCTTTACCGGTGATGCCCGGTTTGCCGCCTATGTGACTGCGGGACTTCTGACCGCCACCACCTATACCTTTGCCGGACTGGCGCGCGAGCAGGTCTGTACCTTTATCTGTCCGTACGCCCGATTCCAGAGTGTGATGTTCGATCGCGATACCCTGATCGTTTCGTACGACCAGAACCGCGGCGAGGGAACGGCCGGTCGCGCGAAGGTGAAAGCGGGTCTGAAGACCCGCGAGGAGCGTCAGGCCGCCGGGGTCGGTGACTGCATCGATTGCGGGTACTGCGTCCAGGTATGCCCGACAGGGATCGATATCCGGGATGGGCTGCAGGTCTCGTGCATCCACTGTGCGCTGTGCATCGATGCCTGCGACACCATCATGGACAAGCAGGGGTGGCCCCGCGGCTTGATCGCCTATTCGTCCGAACGCGAGCTCGAAGGCGGCAAGACCCGCTGGCTGAAGGGCAAGACGCTCGGGTATGGCGCGGCGGTGCTGGTGGTCATCGGCGCGCTGGTGTTCAGCATTCTCGAACGCCCGCCGGTCGATGTGAACGTCAACCAGGTGCGCCAGCCGCTATTCGTGCAGATGTCCGACGGTCGTGTGCAGAACAGCTACGAACTGCGCCTGAACAACGTCTCCGACCAGGAGCTCGATTTTACGCTCGATATCGACGGCCTCGAGGGTGCGACGCTCGACCTGGGCCAGGTCGAGCAGATCCGGCTTGAACCCGGCCAGCGGCTGACTGTGCTAGCCCGCGTGCGCCACGACGTGGAGGCCGGAGCGGGTTCGCCGATTCGCTTCTATTTCGTGATCAGCGATCGCGAGGGGCGGATCGACCCGGTCGAGGCCGATGCCCGCTTCAGCCACCGCTAATCGCGCGGGAGACGCTGCATTATCGGTGTGTCCCCGCGGCACATGGACGTGCCGCCGGAGATCGACCACCGCAGGTGGTTGATTCCGAAGCAAGCTGAAAACCCCTTTGCTCGTGCAAAGGCATCAAGACGGTGAAGCGCCGCGTGCGGCTCTGAAAGCCAGGAAGGCTTTATTTGGCGCTTTTGTAAGTTACGACAATCCGGCTGGCGAAACTGGCGCGCCGCCATCCGAGTGATACCCTGCTGCGCCGGAACGACACGATGAAGACATCATGAGCAATCTCGTCATCTCACTTGGACTGGGCAGCGCCGCGCTCGCGTTGCTGTTCGCGCTGATCTACAAGTTCACCCGTCTGCGCGCCTACAACACGGCGGCCGTAGTGGTGGCGATCATGCTGTTCGTGTTCATCCCGACCTCCATCCTCACCTGGCAGGGCGCGGATGTATTCGCGATCCATCTCGCGCTGTACATCATCGTGCCCTACGGGCTGGGAATCATCCTTACGCAGAAGGAGGCCGAAGCCGAGGATGGGCAAAAGGGCTCGTTCAGCCTGCACTGGGCGCCGCTGGTGATTGTCGGATTCTTCACGATCATCGCCTCCGTCCAGGCGGTGCTGATCACGCTCGCCCACAACGGCATGCCCGAACGGTTTATCGGCACCCTGCTGCCCGAACCGGAAAATCCTGCCGAACGCGTGACGTCAGCCTTCCCCGGGACGGTGGGCGGCATCCAGGAGCGCGACGAGGCCCTCGCGGTGCACCGCATGACGCGGCTCCAGGAGCAGCGCGAACTCGGCTGGCAGGTGCGCCAGGGCTGGGTGGAAACCCCGGTCGAAGGGGAAACCGCCACGTTCCAGGTGGAGGTCCTCGATGCCGAAGGACGGCCGATCTCTGACGCCGACATTCGCGGCACCTTCATGTGGGTCGCCGACGAGCGCCGCGACCAGGCCTTCGATATGCAGCCGATCGGTGAAGGGCTCTATCAGGTCGAGCTGACGCTGCCGTCACCGGGGCGCTGGGACCTGCGCTTCCATGTCGAGCATGACGGCCAGCTGGTCGAACAGCAGGCGCGTACCCGCGTTCGCGGCCAGTCCAGCTAGTCTCGCCGACCGCCGGTGAGCGGATCTCGTCCCCAGGTGGAGTCCACGGGCACGCCCGCTGACGCGGACGGTGGCTGTTTTCATTGTGGCCTGCCGATTCCGGGTGGCGCGAACTACCCGGTCCAGTTCGAGGGACGCGAGCGGCCCACCTGCTGCCCCGGCTGCCAGGCTGTCGCCGGGGCCATCATCGAGCGCGGCCTGGGCGCCTACTATCACCACCGCCCGGCGCCGCCCGGGCAGGCCGGCGAGCCCCTGGTCCCCGACGAACTGCGGGAGCTCGAACTCTTCGATACCGAGGCCGTCCAGCGCTCGTTCGTGACCCCGGCGTCAGACGCCGCCACCACCGGCGGGTCCCGGCTCGAGGCGGCACTGATCCTCGAGGGGATCACCTGTGCCGCCTGCGTCTGGTTGAACGAGCGCCATGTGCAGTCCCTGCCGGGCGTGATCGCCTTCAGCATCAATTACTCGACCCATCGCGCCCGCCTGGTCTGGGACCCGGAGCGCATCGCCCTGTCCGCGATCCTCAAGGCGATCCGCGATATCGGTTACCACGCCCACCCCTACGACCCGGGCACCCGCGAAAAGGCGATTGCCCGCGAACGCGGTCTAGCCCTGCGCCGAATCGGGGTGGCCGCGCTCGGTATGATGCAGGTGATGATGCTGGCGCTGGCCATCTGGCTGGGCGAAGACGATGCCCAGCACGCCGACCTGATGCAGTTCATGCGCTGGGTGGCAGCGGCCCTGACCACCCCCGTGGTGTTCTACTCGGCTATCCCGTTCTACCAGAGCGCCTGGCGTGACTTGCGCCAGCGCCGGCTCGGCATGGACGTCCCGGTCAGCCTGGCCATCATCGTCACCTATGTGGCCAGCCTGTACGCGGTCCTGCTCGGGACCGGCGAGCATGTCTACTTCGAGTCGGTGGTCATGTTTGTGTTCTTCCTGCTGACCAGTCGCTACCTCGAGTTGATCGCGCGACAGCATGCGAGCCAGGCCATCGATCGCCTGGATCGACTGGTGCCGGCGCTGGCCCATCGTCTGGATGCCGGTGGGCAGGAAGAGCCCGTGGCTCTTGGTGACCTGAGCCCCGGCGACCGTGTGCGCGTCCGGCCTGGGGAATCCGTCCCGGCCGATGGCTTCGTCGTCCAGGGACGCTCCACGATTAACCGTGCCCTGCTGACCGGCGAACCGGACCCCGCGCCGGTTGCCGCTGGCGACGAGGTCGTGGGCGGCACCATCAATGTCGATGGGCCGCTGATTGTCGAGGTGCGCCACGTTGGCGCCGAGACCACGCTGGCCACGATCCAGCGCCTGCTCGATCGTGCGCAGAGTGAGAAACCCCGGATCGCCCGTATCGCCGAAACCGGGACTGGCTGGTTTGTCGGGGCGGTCCTGCTCCTGACCGCCCTCGCAGGCCTTGTCTGGTATGCCTGGATCGACCCCAGTCGGGCGCTGTGGGTGATGGTGGCGATGCTGGTCGCCACCTGTCCCTGCGCATTGGCGCTGGCAACACCCGTCGCGCTCACCGCGACGACGGGCACGCTGTCACGCCTGGGGCTCCTGGTAACGCGCGGCCGTACCCTGGAGGCCCTGGCGCGTGTCGATACCGTCTGCCTGGACAAGACGGGCACCCTGACCGAGGGCCGCCCGCGCCTCGTGGCACAGCAGGATCATGTGGCGCCGCCACCAGGGCAGGACTGGCGCACGTGGGCCGCGGCGCTGGAGGCCCATTCGGAACACCCTCTATCGCGGGCCTTCCGTGCGGCCGTGCCCGCCCCCGGCGTGGCCGCCCAGGCCGTCCATAACGAGCCGGGCAGTGGCCTGGTCGGCCAGATTGACGGGCGCGAGGTGGCGATCGGGGGGCGCGCAATGTTGTCGCAAGCGGAACCCCCGGCCGTCGAGGTCCCGGCGGACAGCCCGCTTGCATCGCCGGTCTGGCTGGTGGTGGATGGCCAGCCGGTTGCGACCTTCTGGCTCGCCGACACACCACGGCCCGAGGCGGCCGAGACGGTCGCGACGCTGCGTGCGCGCGGGCTCGAGGTGATCCTCCTGACCGGCGACCGTCCGGAGGCGGGACAGCGCTTTGCCGAACACCTGGGCATCGACCGGTTCCATGGCGGCCTGACGCCGGAGGACAAGCTGCGCCATGTACGCGACCTGCAGGCCGCGGGCCGTACGGTGCTGATGGCCGGGGAAGGCATCAACGACGCGCCTGTGCTCGCCGGGGCCGACGTCTCCCTGGCCATGGGTGGCGGCACCCGTCTGGCGCAGACCCAGGCCGATCTGGTGCTGACTTCCGACCGCCTGGATCGGTTGCCGGAGGCGCTGGATCAGGCGCGGCGCACGACGCGGATCGTGCGCCAGAACATCGCCTGGGCCATCGGCTACAACGTGGTGGCCCTGCCGATTGCCGCTGCCGGTCTGCTTACGCCCTGGCTGGCAGCGTTGGGGATGTCGATGAGTTCGCTGCTGGTGGTGGGGAATGCCCTGCGTTTGCGTCCGGGGCGCGACCGCGTGGCTGCCCCGCGCGAGCACGCCAGCCGTGCGCCTGCCGAGGCGTCCGTCTCGCCCCCGGGTTGAGGCCCGACGCAGGACGAGTAGACTGGGCGCCATGTCGATTCTGTACCTGCTGATTCCGCTGGCGATGCTGTTTGCCCTGGTCGTGGGGATGGTCCTGCTGTGGGCGATACGGTCGGGGCAGTACGATGACCTCGAGGGTCCGGCGCACCGTATCCTGATGGATGACGATGACCCGCGGATCCCGACTACCGAAGACGACGAGAAGGACCAGACTTCCGGGGAGACGCAGAGACCGGAAGACCGACCGCGCTGATCCGGAAACTTGCGCCGGGACCTACTCCCGCTTACCCTTTACCCATTCTTAAATCGATGTGTGTTGAGGGCTTTGGCTATGCGTGAGTGGTTTACCTTTGCGAACTTCCCGTTGACGTTCACCGCCGCCCTGATCATCTGGTCCTGGATCAGCTTCTTCTCGGTGATCCTGTTCGGCGGCTGAGCCGGGGATTCCCGCGCGCCGCCTGAGCGGCGTCGGAAGCCATGAAAAAGGCCCCGATCGCGCAAGCGGTCGGGGCCTTTTCGTTGGGTGCAGCCGGGGTGTCGCGTCAGTCGGCGAAGGCGGTGCGGATGCGCTTGATCGCGTTGTTCTCGATCTGCCGGATGCGCTCGGCGGAGACGCCGTATTCCGCCGCCAGTTCGTGCAGCGTGGCCTTGGGCTCGCTCATGTAGCGCCGCGCCAGGATGTCGCGGGAGCGTTCGTCCAGCTCGCCCAGGGTGCTGGCCAGCCGCTCCTGATAATGGCGATCCCAGTCCTCGTCCTCGGCCACCTGCGCCGGGTCGTCGCTCATGTCCTCGATGCTCAGGCGCTGGGCCGGGGCCAGGTAGGTGTGCTCGTCGTCGCTGTCGGGCGCGGGGTCAAAGCTCGCATCCTGACTGGACAGTCGCCGCTCCATCTCCCAGACGTCATTCTCGGAGACCCCGAGGTCCCTGGCGACGGCGGAGACCTCGTCGTTCGACATCCAGCCCAGACGCTGCTTGGCGCTGCGCAGGTTGAAGAACAGCTTGCGCTGCGCCTTGGTCGTTGCCACCTTCACGATGCGCCAGTTGCGCAGGATGAACTCGTGGATCTCGGCGCGGATCCAGTGCACCGCGAACGAGACCAGGCGCACCCCCTGGTTCGGGTCGAAGCGCCGCACGGCCTTCATCAGGCCCACATTGCCCTCCTGGATCAGGTCGCCCAGGGGCAGGCCGTAGCCCTGGTAGCCGCGGGCCACATGCACGACGAAGCGCAGGTTGTGCAGGATCAGTTGGCGCGCCGCGTCCAGGTCGTTGCGTTCGTGCAGCGACCGGGCGAGTTCGCGCTCGTGTTCCGGGTCCAGTACCTCGATCCGGCTAACCGCCTGCATGTAATGGTCCAGGTTCCCGACGGGAACGGGCAGGTCTGCATGCACGGTTGCCAGGGCCTTGCTGCTCATCGTGATGGATGCCTCCTGATAATAAAGTCAGAGATTAGCACTCGTGTACGTAGAGTGCTAAACCCGCTGAAAGTTCCGGGAGTTTTTGTGGCTCCGCGCGGGCTCAGGGCGCATCGCGCAGGGCGTGGCCGCTGCCCAGGCGCGCGCCCAGCCAGCCCAGTATCAGGCCCACCAGTATCAGGCCCAGCAGATCCCCGGCATGCGGCAGGCGCAGGGTGAACTCCAGATCAAACGCGGCGGCCGCCTCGGTCAGCGGTTCGCGGCTCAACGCAACCCCCACCAGCAGCAGGATAACGCTGAAAATACCCCCACCGAACCCGGTCAGCACACCCCCGTACAGCGACGGGCGGCGCAGAAAGCGGTGGGTGGCGCCACTGATGCGCGAGATCGCGATCTCTTCCTGCCGCTCGCGCAGTTCCGAGGCGGTGGCGAGCGCCAGGATCAGCACGGCGCCGAGGCCCAGCAGCGCGGCAACCACGGACAGGATGCGCAGGCCCAGCTCGTGCAGGCTGTTGAGCTGGCGCACCCACTCGTCGTCGGCGACCACCCCGGCCTCGGGCGCCAGCGCTCGCAGGTCGTCACGCAACGCCGCCACCGTAGCCGGCTGAGTGCTGGCGGGAACGACATCGATTACGTCCGGCAGCGGGTTGTCCTCCAGCCAGTCCAGCAGCTCCGGGTCCGGCAGGCTGTCGCGGTAGGCGCTCAGTGCGGTGTCGGCGTCGATGCGCTCCCAGCGTGCAACGCGCTCGTCGTCATCCAGCGCATCCTGCAGCCGGTCGGCGGTCTCCTCGTCGACCTGGTCGAGATAGAGTGCGATACGCGGATCGTGGTCGACGTGTGCCGACAGGGCGCGCGCGTTGTCGAGCAGTACCCAGAGGTAGGCGGGGAGCGCGAGGATGAAGCCCAGTACCGCGATGGTAATCAGGCTCAGTATCGGGGCCTGCAGTCGCCGGCCAAGGCTGCGCCGGGCGGCATCGCGGTGGCTGTCCAGCCAGGCGGGCAGGGCATCGAGCAGGCGGCGCCCGGGTCTCATGCGCGCGCCCCGCCGCGGGCCTCGATGCGGCCGTCTTCCAGGTGCAGCACCGGTTTGCCCATGCGGCCGATCAGCTCCTGGTCATGACTGGCGATCAGGGCGGTCATGCCGACGCGGTTGAAGTCGTCGAACAGCGCGAGGATCTCCTCCGACAGGGCCGGGTCCAGGTTGCCGGTTGGTTCGTCCGCGAGCAGCAGCACAGGGCGATGCACGATGGCGCGGGCGATGCCGACGCGCTGCTGCTCCCCGGCGGACAGGGTGCGCGGGTTGACCGTCTCCTTGTGCAGCAGGCCGACCTTGTCCAGCGCCGCGCGCACGCGCTTGCGCATCTCCGGGCGGCGGTAGGCGAGGATCTCCAGGGGCAGGGCGACGTTGTCGAACACGGGGCGGTCGAACAGCAGGCGGTGATCCTGAAAGACCAGGCCGATGCTGCGGCGAAAGCGCGGGATGGCCCGCGCCGACAGTCGGTCCAGTTCGTGTCCATTCACGCGGATACGGCCGCGGGTCGGGCGTTCCAGACCGGCGATCAGACGCAGCAGCGTACTCTTGCCGGCACCGGACGGGCCGGTGACGAAGGCCATGGCGCCCGCATCCACCCTCAGGCTGACATTGGACAGCGCATCGGCCGCGCTGCCAAAGCGCTTGGTTACGCGCTGCAACTGAATCATGCCGGCTAGTTTTCCTCGCGGCCCAGCAACGCGCGTACGAACGCGCGGGCATCAAAACGCTGCAGGTCTTCGGCCTTCTCGCCCACGCCGATAAAGCGCACGGGTACCCCCAGTTGCTCGGCCAGCGCGAACAGGACGCCGCCCTTGGCGGTCCCGTCCAGCTTGGTGACCACGATCCCGGTCAGCCCCAGGGCCTCGTGGAACTGCCGTGCCTGGCTTAGCGCGTTCTGGCCGGTGCCGCCGTCGACCACCAGCAGTACTTCGTCCGGCGCGTGTTCGTCCAGCCGGCCCATCACGCGTTTCACCTTGCGAACTTCGTCCATCAGGTTGGTCTGGGTGTGCAGGCGTCCGGCGGTATCGGCGATCAGGATATCGGTCTTGCGCGCCTGAGCGGCCTGGAGGCCGTCGTAGACCACGGAGGCCGAGTCGGCCCCGGTCCCCTGGGCGATCACCGGGACGCCATTGCGTTCCCCCCACGTCTGCAGCTGTTCCACCGCGGCCGCGCGGAAGGTGTCGCCTGCGGCCAGCAGCACCGAGCGGCCCTCGTCCTTGAAGCGATGCGCCAGTTTGCCGATCGTGGTGGTCTTGCCAGCACCGTTGATGCCGACCACCAGGATTGAAAACGGCCGCTCGGCCTGCGGGATATCCAGGGGGCGAGAGACCGGTTCCAGGATCTCCACCATTGCGGTCTCGAGCGCGTCCATCAGCGCGTCGGCGTTGTCCAGCTCGCGCCGTTTTACCTCGCGGGTGATACGATCCATGATCCGCTGGGTCGCATCCAGGCCGACATCGGCCAGGAGCAGGCGCTCTTCCAGTTCCTCGAACAGCTCGTCGTCGATCTTGCGCCGGAACAGGCTCTTGAGGTCGCCGCCGAGGGCCTGGCCGGTCTTGGCCAGGCCCTGGCGCAGGCGCTGGAACCAGCCGCCCCGGGCCGGTTGCGCGTCGGGTTCCGGCTCGGGCGCCGCCGCGGTTTCCGGCGGGGCCTCCGGCGTGGTTTCCGGGCTGGGCGTGGCGGAGTCTTCGGATTTCTTCTTGCGGAAACCGAACATGTTTCAGGTGGTCCAGTAGAAAGTGTTCATGCTAGCACGGGGATCGTATTGCAATGCGTAGAGCAGTGCTCGGAAGTCTCGTTGGATGGATGGCCGTCTGGCTGATCAGTGCCAGTGTCGTGGCCGGTGAACTGGAGATCGAATCGGATGTGGTGGAAGCCACGCTCGACAACGGTCTGACCGTGCTGGTCCTGGAGGACAGGCGCGCACCGGTGGTGGCCAACATGGTCTGGTATCGCGTCGGCTCGGCCGATGAACACAGCGGCATCACCGGTATATCGCACATGCTGGAACACATGATGTTCCGCGGCTCGGAGAAATACGAGCCGGGCGAGTTCTCGCGGATCGTCGCGCGCATGGGCGGGCGCGAGAACGCCTTTACCGGTCGCGACTATACCGGCTATCACCAGGTGATCGGCTCCGACCACTGGGAGACCGTGATGGCCATGGAGGCCGAGCGCATGCAACACCTGAAGCTGCAGGAGGACGAGTTCCGTCCGGAGCTGCGGGTGGTGCAGGAGGAGCGGCGCCTGCGTGTGGAGGATCAGCCCAACTCCCTGCTGCGCGAGCAACTGATGGCGACGGCTTTTTTCAACCACCCGTACGGCCAGCCCGTGATCGGCTGGATGACCGATATCGAGTCCTACACCCTGGAGGACCTCCAGGACTGGTACGACCGCTACTACCACCCCAGCAACGCGGTGGTCGTGGTCGTCGGCGATGTCGATGCCGACGAGGTGATCGCGGCCGCCGAGAAGCACTTCGGTGCCATCCCCAGCGGCAACGTGCCGGAGGCCAAGCCGCGTCGGGAGACCCCGCAGGCCGGGGAGCGCCGGATTACGGTGCAGGCCCCGGCCCAGGTCCCGTTTCTGATGATGGGCTGGAAGACCCCGGTGCTGAACACGCTGGACTCGCACGAGGACGCCTACGCCCTGCTGGTGGCCGCCGGGATCCTGGACTCGGGCGAGGCCTCGCGCTTCGCGCGCGAGCTGGTCCGGGGGCAGGAACTGGCGAGTGCCACCTCGGCGCGCTACAGCCCGTTCGCTCGGCTGGACGATCTGTTCATGGTCGCCGCCGTGCCGACCTCGGACACGGATATCGAGTCCCTGGAGCAGGCGCTTCTGGACGAGATCGATCGCCTGGCCGAGGAACCCGTGGATGGCCGCGAACTGGAACGTGTGCAGGCGCGGGTAATCGCCTCGGAGGTCTTTGAACGCGATTCCGTGCGTGCCCAGGCCTTCCAGTTGGGCATGCTCGAGACCGTTGGAGTCGGCTGGCGGGAAAATGATCGTTTCCTGGAGCGGGTGCGCGAGGTGACCGCCGAGGACGTCCAGCGCGTGGTACGCGAGTACCTGGTGCCCGAACGTCGCACGGTCGGGGTTCTCGACCCGCAGCCGGTGGATGACGAGGAGGCCCCGGCGCCCGGGCCGTACGGTGCCCCGGATCTCGATGGTGGCTATCCGGAGGAGGGTCACTAATGCTGCACGCAATCAAGAAGCTCTCGCGCCATTCCCTGTTCGCGGGACTGGTCCTGGCCCTGCTGGCGATCCCGGTGCAGGCGGTGGAGATCGAACGCTGGGAGACCGACGAGGGGCTGCGCGTCCTGTATGTCGAGGCGCCGGACCTGCCGATGGTGGACCTGCGCCTGACCTTCGATGGCGGGGCGGCGCGCGACGGCGACCTGCCCGGGCTGGCGATGATGACCTCCCGCAGCCTGCGTCATGGCACCGAGGAGATGGATGCCTCCGAGCTCGCCGAGCGCTTCGAGTCGGTCGGCGCCCGATTCGGCACCAGCTCCCTGCGCGACATGGCGATCGTCAGCCTGCGCACCCTGACCGAACCGGACTGGATGGAGACGGCGGTCGGCACCCTCACCGACGTGCTGTCTGCGCCCGCCTTTCCCGAGGGCGATTTCGAGCGTAGCCGCCGCCAGGCCCTGCAGTCCCTGCAACGCGAGCGCCAGGAGCCTTCTTCGGTGGGGACCCGTCGCTTCTACGAGCTGATGTACGAAGACCACCCGTATGGCAGCTGGCCGGGCGGCGAGGTCGATACGCTGGAGGCGATGACGCGCGATGACGCCCGGGACTTCTTTGAACGCCACTACGCGGCGGGGAACGGCGCGCTGGCGATCACCGGCGGGGTAAGCCGTGAGCAAGCCGAGGAACTGGCCGCCCGGATTTCGGCGGCGCTGCCCCGTGGCGATGCGGTTGACCCGTTGCCGCCAGTGCCGATGCGCGAGGAGCCGGTGGAGGAGCGCATTGCGTTCCCGTCGGAGCAGGCGCACATCTTCATGGGGGCTCCGGCCCTGCGCCGGGGCGACGAGGCGCACTTCGCTCTGACGCTGGCCAATCATGCCCTGGGCGGGGGTGGCTTTACCTCGCGCCTGTTCCAGGAGGTGCGCAGCGCCCGCGGGCTTGCCTATTCCGTGCACAGCCGCTTCCAGCCGATGGCGGTCGAAGGCCCGTTTGTGATCAATATGCAGACGGGGGTGGACCAGACGGACGATGCGGTCGCGGTCCTGCGCGAGCAGGTCCTGCGCTGGCACGCCGAGGGTGTGGATCCTGAAGAGATGGAGGCCTCGCGCGAGAACGTGATCAACTCGTTCCCCTTGTCGCTCGCTTCCAACAGCGACATCGTCAGCCTGCTTGGCATGATCGGTTTCTACGGACTCTCCGATGACTATCTGGAGCGCTATGTCGAGCGCATGCAGGCGGTGGAGCTGGAGACCATGAACACCCAACTGGCCGACCGTCTCAACCCCGAGGCCCTGGTCACGGTCATTGTCGGTGGCCAGGAAGACTAGGCGCGGTCCGCCAGGGCGCAGCGCGCGTATCCGCATCATTGGCGGGGCCTGGCGCCGCCAGTGGCTGCCGGTGCCGTCCGTCGGGGGGCTGCGCCCGACTGCGGATGCCCAGCGCGAGACCCTGTTCAACTGGCTGCAGCCGCAGCTGCCGGGTGCGCGAGTACTGGACCTGTACGCCGGCACCGGCGCCCTGGGCTTCGAGGCCGCCTCGCGGGGTGCGCGCGAGGTCTGGCTGGTCGAGCGCGACGCACGGGCGGCGGCCCAGCTCGAGGCCAACCGTGAACGCCTGGGGGCCACCCAGGTGCACATCCGGCGCGACGATGTGGCCCGTTTGCTGGGCCAGCTTCCGGAGGGCGACCCCTTCGATGTCGTGTTTCTCGACCCTCCCTTTGGTCAGGGCCGGGTCGCCCCGGCGCTCGCCGCACTGGCCGTCCAGGGCTGGCTGAGCCCCGGCGCACGCGTCTACGCGGAGCTGGAGTCGGAGGCCGATCCGAGTTTTGTGCAGGAGGACGGCTGGGCGATCGAGCGCGAACGCGTGTGCGGGCAGGCGCGGGGTCTACTGCTTGCGCGCAGTCCCGCCGAGGACGACTCGTGAAGCGTTTTGCAGTTTGCCAGGTCATTGGCTACGGTAGGAGCGTCGTCCGTCGGCACCGTTTTGTCGACTGAGCGCGTCCCCGACCGTCAGGCGCACGGGAAGGCTCGGGATGCAATGTCCCGAGGTGTGCCGAATACGCCGGTGTGGCGTTCAAGCGCAACACAAGAATAGGGGAGCCAAGCATGGAAGAACCGTCTTCAAGCCCGGGGCTGAACCAGACCCGGATCGCCGGCTTCGGCATCATCTGCAGCCCGGTGTTCTGGATTTCCAGTGCCGTGATCGCCGCATTCGTTCTGTTCGGGGCGGTTTTCCCGGACACGGCGGAGGAGATCTTCGAGAAGCTGCAGACCGGCATCTCCGAATACCTCGGCTGGTACTACATGCTGGTGGTGACGGTCTTCCTGATCTTCTCTCTGTACCTGATGTTTTCGCGCTACGGGGGCATACGGCTCGGAGACCAGTTCGAGGCGCCGCGTTTCAGCTATGCCGCGTGGTTCGCGATGCTCTTCTCCGCAGGCATGGGGATCGGACTGCTGTTCTGGAGCATTGCCGAGCCGATGTACCACTACCTGGATCCGCCGCATGCCGATGGCGAGACCAGCGAGGCCGCGACCGAGGCGATGCGCTACACCTTCTTCCACTGGGGGCTGCATGCCTGGGCGATCTACATCGTCGTTGGCCTGTCGCTGGCCTACTATGCCTACCGGCACAACCTGCCGCTGCTGATCCGTTCCTCGCTGTATCCGTTCATCGGTGACCGCATCTATGGCCCCTGGGGGCACCTGATCGACATCCTGGCCCTGTTCGGGACCATGTTCGGGGTGGCCACCTCGCTGGGTCTCGGGGTCATGCAGATCAACTCGGGCCTGAACTACGTGTTCGGGATCGAGGAATCCACGGCCATGCAGATCATCCTGGTCGCGATCATCACCCTGATCGCGGTGGGCTCGGTGGCACTGGGGATCGACAAGGGCATCAAGCGGCTGTCGAACTTCAACATCGGGCTGGCGGTGATCCTGCTCGCCCTGTTGCTGATCATGGGGCCGACACTGTTCATCCTGCGCGTGCTGGTGGAGTCGACCGGCGTCTACGTGCAGCACTTGCCCGAGATGAGCCTGTGGGCCGATACCATCGACGAGACCGGCTGGGCCACCGCCTGGACCATCTTCTACTGGGGCTGGTGGATCTCCTGGGCGCCGTATGTCGGCATGTTCATCGCCCGCGTCTCGCGCGGGCGCACGATCCGGGAATTCGTGGCCGGCGTGCTGCTGGCCCCGACCGCTGCTGCCTTTGTCTGGCTGGCCGTGTTCGGCGGTACCGCGATGGGCTACGAGCTGGGTGGCGTGGCCAATATCTCCGGCGCGGTCGAAGAGAGCGTGTCCACCGCGTTGTTCGCGACCATCGAGGCGATGCCGCTGTGGGACTGGCTGGCGGTGCTGGCCATGGCCGCGGCCACGGTGCTCATCGTGACCTTCTTTGTCACCTCCTCGGACTCCGGATCGCTGGTGATTGATACCCTGGCCTCGGGTGATGTGCGCAACCCGACCGTGACCCAGCGAGTCTACTGGGCAATCCTCGAGGGGATTGTGGCGTCGATCCTGCTGCTGGCGGGCGGTCTTGCCGCCCTGCAGGCGGCGGCGATCAGCGTCGGCCTGCCGTTCTCGGTGGTGATGCTCGTGATGGTGTTCGGGTTGTGGAAGAGTCTGCATTCCACCGAGGCCGTGACGCCGACCAAATATCAGAAAGAGGCGCCACCGCCGCATACCCTGCTGGGGTATACGGAGGATCTGGACGACAAGATCAAGTAGGAGGTCACTATGGCTGCGTCCCGCGTGGCGCTGCTGGGCTGCGGGCTCATGGGGCAACCCATGGGCCTGCGTCTTTTGCGCGCCGGTTTTTCCGTCGAGGCCTACAACCGCTCCCAGGAGCGGGCCAGCGACCTGGCCAGCGAGGGGGTAACGGTACACACCGTGCCGGCGGCGGCCGTCGCCGGGGCCGATACCCTGGTGCTGATGCTCTCCGATGCCGCCGCAATCCAGGCAGTGCTGAGGATGTTGCCGGAAGGCGCGTTGAGCGGGCGCTGTGTGATCCAGATGGCGACGATCCTGCCGGCCGAGAGCCGCCAGCTGGCCGAGCACCTGCGCCGCTCCGGGGCCTGTTATGTCGAGGCGCCAGTGCTGGGGTCGATTCCGGAAGCGCGTGAGGGGCGGTTGCTGGTCATGGCCGGCGCTGATACGGAGGCGGATTTCGAGCGTGCGAGTCCGGTCCTCGCGGCGCTGGGCGAGAACCCGCGGCATGTCGGTCCGGTGGGGCAGGGTGCGGCCCTGAAGCTCGCGTTCAACCAGCTGATCGCCAGTCTGACCGCCGCCTTCTCCTTGAGCCTGGGGCTGGTCCGCCGCGAGGGGGCGGAGGTCGATACCTTCATGGAGATCCTGCGCGAGTCGGCGCTGTATGCGCCGACTTTCGACAAGAAGCTGGACAAAATGCTCTCCGGTGACTTCGGGACGGCGAACTTCCCGGTCAAGCACCTGCTGAAGGACGTGCGCCTCGCCGAGCGCGCTGCCGAGGACGCGCAACTGATCGGCCCGTGGCTCCCGCTGCTGGCGCAGCTACTGGAGCAGGCCCAGGATCGCGGGCTGGCGGACGCCGACTACTCCGCGATCTACAGCGCAATCGCTCCCGAACCGTCGGCACACTGAACGGTCAAGCGGCCCCGTTGGTCTTGGAAGGGGCAACCGGTTCCGGGGTGACGTCCCAGATCTGGCTGGCGTAGTCGCGCACCGTGCGGTCGATGGAGAAAAAGCCCATGCGGGCGACATTGTGGATCGCCGCCTCGGCCCAGGCGGACGGGTCCGCGTACAGGGCATCCGCCCGTTCACAAGCCTCCGCGTAGGCCGAATAGTCGGCCAGCACGAAGAACGGATCGTCCTCGCGCAGGTAACGCCCCAGTTCGCGGTGGGTATCCGGGTCGTTGCAGGTAAAGAACCCCGATTCGATCATGTCCACCGCGGCTGCCAGGTCGGGTGTGCGCTCCAGGATGGCGGATGGCCGTTCGCCACGGGCGCGGTGCTCGACCACTTCCTCGGCGGTCATCCCGAAGATGAAGACGTTCTCGTCGCCAACCGCATCGCGGATCTCGATGTTGGCGCCATCCAGCGTGCCGATGGTCAGGGCCCCGTTCAGGGCCAGTTTCATGTTGCCGGTGCCGGAGGCCTCGAAGCCGGCGGTGGAGATCTGCTCGGAGATGTCAGCGGCCGGGATGATGATGCTGGCGGAGCTGACTTCGTAGTTCGGGAAGAACACACACTTCAGGCGATCGCCAACGGCCGGGTCGTGGTTCACGATGTCGGCTACCTCGTTGATCACCTGGATGATCGCCTTGGCGCGGGCGTAGCCCGGTGCGGCCTTGCCGCCGAACAGCACCACGCGCGGCGGGATGTCCTCGCCGGCGCGGATGCGGCGGTACAGGTCCACCACGTGCAGGAGCTTCAGCAGCTGGCGCTTGTACTCGTGGATGCGCTTCACCTGAACGTCAAAAAGCACGTCCGGATTCAGCTCCACGCCGGTGCGTTCGCGCACCAGGTCCGCGAGCCGGGCCTTGTTGGCACGCTTCACCGCCATGAATTCACGCTGCAATTCCGGATCGGTGGCGTAGGGTTCCAGTGCGCGCAGGCGCTCCAGGTCGTATTGCCAGTCGTTGCCGATACGCCGGCCCAGGAGTTCGGTCAGGGCCGGGTTGGACTGGATCATCCATAGTCGTGGCGTCACGCCGTTGGTCACGTTGACGAAGCGTTCCGGCCAGAGCTCAAAGAACTCCTCGAACAGGGTCTCCTGCAGCAGGCGCGTATGCAGTGCGGCGACGCCATTGATGTGGTGCGAGCCGACCACCGCCAGGTGCGCCATGCGGACCCGGCGCTCGCCTTCTTCGTCGATGATCGACAGGCGCGCCAGGCGGTCATTGTCCCCCGGGTAGCGGTGCCGCACCTCCTCCAGGAACTCGTGGTTGATCTGGTAGATGATGCCCATGTGGCGCGGCAGCACGTGCTGCATCAGCGGGACCGACCAGGTCTCCAGCGCCTCGGGCATCAGGGTGTGGTTGGTGTAGGCGAAGGTCCGCCGGGTCAGATCCCAGGCGCGATCCCAGGGCACTTCATGGTGGTCGACCAGCAGCCGCATCAGTTCGGCCACGGCGATCGCGGGGTGGGTGTCGTTCAGCTGGATCGCGGCCTTGTCCGGAAGGGCATCCAGCGGGTAGCCCAGCCCCAGGTGGCGTTCGAGGGCGTCCTGTAGCGAGGCAGAAACAAAGAAGTATTCCTGCTCCAGGCGCAGTTCCTTGCCGATCGCGGTAGCGTCGTTCGGGTACAGCACCATGGAGATGGTCTCGGACTCGTTCTTGTCCGCGACCGCCCGGATGTAATCCCCTTCATTGAAGTAGCGCAGGTCGAAGTCGCGGGTTGCCTTGGCGGCCCACAGGCGCAAGTTGTTTACGTTGCGCCGTCCGTAGCCCGCGGTCGGATAGTCGTAGGCCATGGCCAGGACTTCCTCGCCGTCTTCCCAGGTATAACGGGTCTCGCCGTTTGGATGATGGTGCTCGACCACGTAGCCGTAGAAGTGGATCGAATACTTGCGATCCGAACGCGGGAACTCCCAGGGGTTGCCGTAACGCAGCCAGTTGTCCGGGTGCTCCACCTGGCGGTAGGGTTCGAACTCCTGGCGGAACATGCCGTATTCGTAGCGGATGCCATAGCCATAGCCGGGATAGCCCTGGGTGGCCAGTGACTCCAGGATGCAGGCCGCGAGTCGACCGAGGCCGCCGTTGCCCAAGGCCGCGTCGTCTTCGAGATCCACGATCTGGTCGAGATCCACGCCGAGATCGCTCATCGCCTGGCGCGCCTCGTCGAGGATGCCCATATTGCGCAGATTCGCCTCGAGCATGCGCCCGATCAGGTACTCCATCGACAGGTAGTAGACGCGCTTGACGTCTTCTTCGGCGAACTGGCGGCGGGTCAGCAGGCGGCGCTCGACCATGCGCTCGCGGATGGCGAAGGCCAGGGCCTCCAGCCAGTCGCGGTGGGTGGCTTTGCGCGGGTCTTCGCCCACCACGCGGACGACGGCATCGCGAATCGATTGCCGCAGGCCCTCCACGTCGTTGGGGAGGTGGGGCAGGTGTGTCACTTCGGGGGCGGCCATTCGGCGGTCTCCAGAACTAGGGAAACACTGATCAATGTACACGCTCGCGCTCGAGTCGCTTTTGCGCGCGAACAAGGCGCGGTGACCGCCGTGCAGTCATTCTGCACAAGGGAGCCGCAACGCCGTGCGCGCGCCAGTTTTTGATTACAACGGGCGGCCGAGCCCCTTCGGGGTTGGCACCCCAGGTTCCCCGATCCTGCGTTGCGCCGCTTGCGGGTAGAACCACTACCCGCTACACGACGCGCCTGGCCTCGGAAAACCTGGGGTACCAACGCGAGCGTGTACATTAATCAGTGTTTCCCTGGGGTGTGGGCCGCCGACCGGGGTTACCCCTCGCGAGCGACGGCGCGATAGCCAATATCTGTCCGGCAGTATATATCCTCGAAGTGGATCCGGTGCACGGCCTCGTAGGCCTTTTTCTGGGCGGATTTCACGTCCCTTCCAAGGCCCACGACGCAGAGCACGCGGCCCCCGGCGGTCACGACTGCGCCGTCTTCGCGCGTTGCGGTCCCGGCATGAAATACGTAAGCCTCGGGGTTGTTCTCCACCGACTCGAGTCCGGTGATCACATCGCCTTTGCGGTAGGCGCCCGGGTAGCCTCCGGCGGCCAGCACCACGCCGAGGGCGACGCGGGCATCCCAGCGGGCCTCGATCTGGTCCAGTCGTTCGTCCAGCGCGGCCTCGACCAGGTCGGCCAGGTCCGATTCCAGGCGGCTCAGGATCGGCTGGGTCTCCGGGTCACCGAAGCGGCAGTTGAATTCCAGCACCTTCGGGTTGCCCTCGGCGTCGATCATCACGCCGGCATAGAGGAAACCGGTATAGCGTTCGCCGTCGGCGGCCATGCCGCGCACGGTCGGTTCGATGACCTCGCGCAGGATGCGCGCGTGCAGTTCGTCTGTCACGACGGGGGCTGGCGAGTAGGCGCCCATGCCGCCGGTGTTCGGGCCCTGGTCGCCGTCGTCGCGCGCCTTGTGGTCCTGCGAGGAGGCCAGCGGTAGTACGTGCTCGCCGTCCACCATGCAGATGAAGCTCGCCTCCTCGCCGCGCAGGAATTCCTCGATCACCACACGATGACCCGCTTCGCCAAAGGCGTTGCCGGCCAGCATGTCGCGCACCGCGGCGCAGGCCTCGTCCTCGGTCTGCGCGAGGATCACGCCCTTGCCGGCGGCCAGCCCGTCGGCCTTGACCACGATCGGGGCCCCGTGGGTCTTGATGAAGTCCAGCGCGGCCGTCTCGTCCTCGAAGCTGCCGTAGGCCGCGGTGGGGATGCCGTGGCGCTGCATGAAGTCCTTGGCGAAGCTCTTGGAGCCCTCGAGCTGCGCGGCCTTTGCCGTGGGGCCGAAGCAGCGGCGCCCGGCGGCGCGGAAGGCGTCGACGACGCCCGCGACCAGCGGCGCCTCGGGGCCGACCACAGTAAAGGCGATGTCTTCGCGCTCGGCCAGGGCCAGCAGGCCGTCGATGTCGGTGACGTCCACCGCGTGGTTCTCGCACTTGTCCGTGCGCGTGGTGCCGGCGTTGCCGGGGGCGACCAGCACCCGCTGCACGCGCGGGGACTGGGCCAGTTTCCAGGCCAGGGCATGCTCGCGGCCGCCGTTGCCGATTACCAGTACATTCATGCGAGGCCCCGGATCAATGTCGGAAGTGGCGCATGCCGGTGAACAGCATCGCGATGTCGTGTTCATTGGCGGCGGCGATCACCTCGTCGTCGCGCATCGACCCGCCCGGCTGGATCACGGCGGTGATGCCCGCCTCGGCGGCCGCGTCGATCCCGTCGCGGAACGGGAAGAAGGCGTCCGAGGCCATCACCGAGCCGGCCACCTGCAGGCCCTCGTCGGCGGCCTTGATGCCCGCGATCCGTGCGGAGTAGACCCGGCTCATCTGCCCGGCGCCAACCCCGATGGTCTGTTCGTCACGGGCATAGACAATGGCATTCGACTTTACGTACTTCGCGACCTGCCAGGCGAAGCACAGGTCCCGGGTCTCCTGCTCGGAAGGGGCCCGCGCGGTCACGGTCTTCAGGTCCACATCCGCGAGCGAGCCACGGTCGGCATCCTGCACCAGCAGCCCGCCGCCGATACGCTTGTAGTCGAGACCCGGGGCCGTGGCGGCCGGCGGAATCTCCAGCACCCGGACGTTCTTCTTGGTGGCAAGGGCGCGCAGTGCACCCGGGGCGATCTCCGGGGCGATCACGACCTCCACGAACTGGCGGCTGACGATCGCGTGTGCGGTATCGCCATCCAGCGGGCGGTTGAAGGCGATGATGCCGCCGAAGGCCGAGGTGGGGTCGGTCTGGAAGGCGCGCTCGTAGGCCATCAGCTGGGTCGGGGCGACGGCCACGCCGCAGGGGTTCGCGTGTTTCACGATCACGCAGGCCCCGGCCTCGAACTGGCGCACGCATTCCCAGGCGGCGTCGGCATCGGCCAGGTTGTTGTAGGACAGGGATTTGCCCTGGTGCTGGCGGTAGCTGGCCAGCGAGCCGGGTGCCGGCGCGGGATCGCGATAGAACGCGGCGCGCTGGTGCGGGTTCTCGCCGTAGCGCAGCGCCTCGACACGTTCGAAGGTCGCATTGAGTTGACCCGGGAAGGGTTCCGCCTCGCCATTCTCGTCCAGCGCCGAGAGGTAGTTGCTGATCGCCGCGTCATAGCGGGCGACATGGTCGAAGGCCGCCACCGACAGGCGAAAGCGCAGGTGCGCCGGGACCTCGCCGTGCTCGGTCAGGCTGTCCACGATGGCGCCGTACTGCTCCGGGCTGGTGGCGACGGCCACGTCGCGATAGTTCTTGGCCGCCGCGCGCAGCATCGCCGGCCCGCCGATGTCGATGTTTTCGATCGCCTCCTCCAGCGTGCAGCCGGGGCGGGCCACGGTGGCCTCGAACGGATAGAGATTGACCACCAGCAGGTCGATTGGCGGGATGTCCTGCTCCTCCATCACCGTGGCATCGACATCGCGCCGCCCGAGCAGGCCACCGTGGATGCGCGGGTGCAGCGTCTTCACCCGGCCATCCATGATCTCGGGGAAGCCTGTGTGCTGCGAGACCTCGGTCACCGGCAGGCCTTCCTCGGCCAGCAGGCGGGCGGTGCCGCCGGTGGACAGGAGTTCGACACCCCGTTCGTGCAGGGCGCGAGCGAGCTCGGCCACGCCGGTCTTTTCGGATACGGATAACAGGGCTCGGCGGACGGGGCGGCTGGCGGTCATTCGGGGGGCCTCTGGGAAAGGGTCAAAAACCCCCATTATAGCGAAGCTGGCCGGGTCGGGTGGCCGCGCAGGCCCCGCCCCATGGCGGCCGCCAACTTGTAATTTTTGTGCAAAACCTTCAGGGTATAAAAACGATTTCGGAACCAATCGCCCGCGACCCGACGCGTTGCGAGGCGCCGTTACCGTTTCCTCGAACCAGGCGGGTGGGCCCGCCAGACCACGGTTCGGCATCCGGGCCCGATTGCCCTTCCGGATGCGAGGGAAAACCGGCTTCGGCCGGCCGCAGGCGCTGCCCGACAACGCGCTTGCGGGATAGGACGCCTGATCGCCGGGCGCAGTCAGCCCGGTCCGGATCATCGTCGATGTGCCGCCCGAGCGAGGTGCGCGACGGCGTCCGGTGGGCTTGGTTCCGGCGGTCCGGCCGACGGTCGGCTGGACCGCGTGAATAACGCAGCACAGCCAAGAGGAATCAGCATGTCCGCGAACATCAAGAATGATCAGGATTTCGGCGAGAAGCCGACCGAGCGTCGCGATACCGAGAACTATCGCAACGAGTACACCACCGGTTTTGTTGACAAGTGGGATGACCTGATCGACTGGGACAACCGCGCCAAGAGCGAAGGCACCTTCTTTATCGAGGAGCTGAAAAAGCGCGGCGCCAAGCGCGTGCTGGATGTAGCGGCCGGTACCGGCTTCCATTCCGTGCAGCTGCGCGAGGCGGGTTTCGATGTGGTCACTGCCGACGGCAGCCCGGAGATGCTGGCCAAGGCCTTCGAGAACGGCCGCAAGCGAGGCCACATCCTGCGCACCGTGCAGGCCGACTGGCGCATGCTGAACCGCGACATCTACGGCCGTTACGACGCGGTGGTCTGCCTGGGTAATTCCTTTACCCACCTGTTCAACGAACACGACCGCCGCAAGGCCCTGGCGGAGTTCTACTCCGCCCTGAACCACGATGGCGTGCTGATCCTTGATCAGCGCAACTACGACACCATCATGGACCACGGGTACTCGTCCAAGCATACGTACTACTACTGCGGCGACGACGTTCAGGTGCAGCCGGCGCATGTGGATGAAGGCCTGGCCCGCTTCCAGTACCGCTTCCCGGATGGCTCCGAGTACTTCCTGAACATGTTCCCGCTGCGCAAGGCCTATGTGCGTCGCCTGATGCGCGAGGTCGGCTTCCAGCAGATCGAGACCTACGGCGATTTCCAGGAGACCTACCGCGAGACGGATCCGGACTTCTTCATCCACGTCGCCGACAAGCGTTACATCGAGGACGAGAACCGATGAGCACTCAGTATTCCGACGTCGTCGAGACGGCGCGCGACTACTACAACAGCGAAGACGCCGATACCTTCTACAAGCTGGTGTGGGGTGGCGAAGACCTCCACATCGGCATGTACGAGTACCAGGGCGAGCCGATCGGTGATGCCAGCCGGCGCACGGTCGCGCACATGTCCGACCTGCTCGGCGAGCCGCAGCCGGAATGGCGCGTGCTCGACATGGGCGCCGGGTATGGTGGCGTGGCCCGCTATCTGGTCGAGAACTACGGCTGTGACGTGACCGCGCTCAATCTCTCCGAAAAGGAGAACGAGCGTGATCGCGAGATCAACAAGGCACGTCACCTCGATCACAAGATCACCGTGGTCGACGGCTCCTTCGAAAAGGTCGACGAGCCGGATGCCTCCTACGATGTCGTCTGGTCCGAGGATTCGTTCCTGCACAGCCAGAACGAAAAGAAAAAGGAAGTGATCAAGGAAGCCGCGCGCCTGTTGAAGCCGGGCGGCTGGCTGATCTTCACCGATCCGATGCAGACCGACAACTGCCCGGATGGCGTGCTCGACCCGATCCTGGCCCGCATCCACCTCGACTCGCTGGCCAGCCCTTCGCTCTATCGCGAGGCGGCCAAGGAAGCGGGCCTCTACGAGGTCGGGTTCGAGGAACACTCCAGCCAGATCGCGACGCATTATGGTCGTGTGAAGCAGGAACTGGAGTCGCGTGAAGAGGAACTGCGTGGCTATATCTCCCAGGACTACATCGACCGCATGAAGCAGGGTCTGCAGCACTGGGTGGACGGCGGCCAGTCGGGCTATCTGACCTGGGGCATCTTCCGCTTCCGCAAGCCGGCCGAGTAAGTCGGCCGGGGAGTGCTGGCGGCCGCTACGGGCCGGCCGTTATGGGCGGCTCGTCAGCCGCTTCCAGACCCCGCTCACCCGGCCCTCGATGGGCCGGAAGCGGGTCTTGTAGGCCATCTTCGGGGCCTGGTCGATCCAGTACCCGAGATAGACATGCGGCAGGCGCAGCCGCCGGGCATGCGCGATCTGCGTAAGCACGGCGAGGGTGCCCAGGCCGCGATCCGGGGTCTCCGGATCGAAAAAACTGTACATGGCCGACAGCCCCTGTGGGGTGCGGTCGGTGAGCGCAACGGCCACCAGGTTGTGGTCCCGGCGGAATTCGAGGATATCCACCGGACCGTTGCGGTGGCTGAGCATGCCCGCGTAATCGTCGCGCCCCATGCGCTCCATGCCGCCGCCGGTATGGCGATGGGCGAGATAGCGCGAGAACAGCGGCATGTGCTCGTCCAGGTCTGCGCAGGGTGTGTGCCCGGGCTGGTCCGGGGGGCGCGTAATCGTGACCGCGAGATCATGATTGCGTTTCAGGCAGCGGCGCTGGCTGCGGCTGGGTGCGAAGTCCGCAACCGGGATGCGCACCGGAACGCAGGCCGAGCACGTCGGGCAGTGGTGGCGATAGACGAACTGGCCACTGCGGCGAAAGCCCTCGGCAAGCAGTTGCCCATAGCGCGCCCCGCCCAGGCTGACCGCGGGGTCGACCAGCAGGCTCTGCATCTCGCGGTCGTCCAGATAGGGACAGGCCTGCGGGGCCGTAACAAACCAACGGATCGGGTGCTCCTGCATGTGGCTATCGTGACACGACTCGCGACGGGCGCAAAAGAGGATGCCGGGCCCGTACATCAATATCCGGAACACCGCCCCGCAAGGCGGGTTCCCGCCGGGCTGCACCGCGCTGCCCGGCCACGACAATGAATCCATTCAACACAATGGTGTACCGCACATGACGGCAACGCGAAACGACATCGAGAAGGCGCTGAAAGAGCGCATCCTGATTCTGGACGGCGGGATGGGCACGACCATCCAGCTGTACAAGCTGGAGGAGGCCGACTACCGCGGCGAGCGCTTCAAGGACTGGGAGTCCGATCTGAAGGGCAACAACGACCTGCTGTCGCTGACCCGTCCGGACATCATCGAGCAGATCCACAACGACTATCTCGAGGCCGGCGCCGACATCATCGAGGCCAACACCTTCAACGGTACCCGCATCGCGATGGCGGACTACCACATGGAGGACCTGGTCCCCGAGCTGAACCGCGAATCCGCGAAGCTCGCGCGCAAGGCCGCCGATGCCTGGACCGAGAAGACCCCGGACAAGCCGCGTTACGTGGCTGGCATCCTCGGCCCGACCAACCGTACCGCGTCGATCTCCCCGGACGTGAACGACCCGGGCGCGCGCAACGTCGATTTCGACACCCTGGTCGAGTCCTACAAGGAGGCCGCCGAGGCCCTGGTCGAGGGCGGGGTGGATATCCTGCTGATCGAGACGGTGTTCGACACTCTGAATGCCAAGGCCGCGATCTTCGCGGTGAAGACGCTGGAAGACGAGCTCGGGAAGGAACTCCCGATCATGATCTCCGGCACCATCACCGACGCCTCCGGCCGTACCCTGTCCGGCCAGACCACCGAGGCCTTCTGGAACTCGGTGCGTCATGCGAACCCGGTCTCCATCGGCCTGAACTGCGCGCTGGGCGCGAAAGAGATGCGCCAGTACGTGGAAGAGCTGTCGCGCATCGCCGACACCCACGTCTCCGCGCACCCGAACGCTGGTCTGCCGAACGAGTTCGGTGACTACGACGAATCCCCGGAGCAGATGGCCGCGGACGTCGGCCCCTGGGCCGAGCAGGGCCTGCTGAACATCATCGGCGGCTGCTGCGGCACGCTGCCGGAGCACATCCGCGCGATGCGCGAGGCGGTGGAGAAATTCCCGCCGCGCAAGGTACCGGAGATCGCCCCGGCCTGCCGCCTGTCCGGCCTCGAGCCGTGCAACATCACCGACGACTCGCTGTTCGTGAACGTCGGCGAGCGCACCAACGTGACCGGCTCGCGCAAGTTCCTGCGTCTGATCCAGAACGAGGAATTCGACGTCGCGCTGGAAGTCGCGCTGAACCAGGTCGAGGGCGGCGCCCAGATCATCGACATCAACATGGACGAGGGGATGCTCGAGTCTCAGGACGCGATGGTCCGCTTCCTGAACCTGTTGGCCGGCGAGCCGGACATCGCTCGCGTGCCGGTGATGATCGACTCCTCCAAGTTCGAGATCATCGAGGCCGGCCTGAAGTGTGTGCAGGGCAAGCCGGTGGTCAACTCGATCTCCATGAAGGAGGGCGAGGAAAACTTCATCAAGCAGGCCCAGCTGTGCCGCCGCTACGGCGCCGCGATCGTGGTCATGGCCTTCGACGAGGACGGCCAGGCCGACAACGAGCAGCGCCGCGTCGAGATCTGCACCCGTGCCTACAAGCTGCTGACCGAGAAGGTCGGCTTCCCGGCCGAGGACATCATCTTCGACCCGAACATCTTCGCGGTCGCGACTGGCATCGAGGAACACAACAACTACGGCGTGGACTTCATCGAGGCCACCCGCCGCATCAAGCAGGACCTGCCGCATGCGCTGGTCTCCGGTGGCGTGTCCAACGTGTCGTTCTCCTTCCGCGGCAACGAGCCGGTGCGCGAGGCGATCCACGCGGTGTTCCTGTACCACGCCATCAAGGCGGGCATGGACATGGGGATCGTGAACGCCGGTCAGCTGGCGGTCTACGACGACATCGACGAGAAGCTGAAGGAAGCGGTCGAGGATGTGGTCCTGAACCGCCGCGACGATGCGACCGAGCGGCTGCTCGACCTGTCCGAGGAGTACAAGGGCCAGGGCGGCGGCAAGAAGGAAGAGAACCTCGAGTGGCGCGAATGGGAAGTCACCAAGCGCCTCGAGCACTCGCTGGTCAAGGGCATCGACACCTACGTGGTCGAGGATACCGAAGAGGCGCGTCAGCAGTACGACCGCCCGATCCAGGTGATCGAGGGCCCGCTGATGGACGGCATGAACGTGGTCGGCGACCTGTTTGGCGAGGGCAAGATGTTCCTGCCGCAGGTGGTCAAGTCCGCCCGCGTGATGAAGAAGGCCGTGGCCCACCTGATCCCGTACATCGAGGCCGAGAAGACCGGCACCGAAAACAACGGCAAGATCCTGATGGCCACGGTGAAGGGCGACGTTCACGACATCGGCAAGAACATCGTCGGCGTCGTGCTGCAGTGCAACAACTTCGAGGTCATCGACATCGGCGTGATGCAGCCGGGCGCCGAGATCCTGAAGGCCGCCAAGGAGCACGATGTGGACGTGATCGGCCTGTCCGGCCTGATCACCCCCTCGCTGGAGGAGATGGCCAACTTCGCCGCCGATCTCGAGCGCGAAGGCATGAGCACACCGCTGATGATTGGCGGTGCCACCACCTCGCGCGCCCACACCGCGGTCAAGATCGAGCCGAACTACTCCGGCCCGGTGGTCTGGGTGAAGGACGCCTCGCGCGCGGTGGGCGTGGCCCAGAGCCTGATCAGCCCCGAACTGCGCGAGAAGTACGCCGCCGAGATCCGCGAGGAGTACGAAAAGCTGCGTGTGCAGAACGCCGGGCGCAAGAAGAAGACCCAGTGGGTCACCCTGGAGAAGGCGCGCGCCAACAAGCCGCAGATCGACTGGTCGAGCTATACCCCGACCAAGCCGAAGGCGCTGGAAACCGACAAGCTGCCGGGCGAGCCGAAGGTGCTGCACCCGCATGGCGACGGCTCCGTGCTGCTGCGCTTCGACGACTTCGACCTGAACGAGGTCAGGAACTTTATCGACTGGACGCCGTTCTTCCACTCCTGGCAGCTGCACGCCGCCTACCCGCGCATCCTCGATGACGAGAAGGTGGGCGAAGAGGCGCGCAAGCTATTCAAGGATGGCCAGGAGATGCTCGATCGCATGATCGAGGAGAAGTGGGTCACCCTGCGTGGTGTAGTCGGCTTCTTCCCGGCGAATACCGTCAATGATGACGACATCGAGGTCTACACCGACGAGAGCCGCTCGAAGGTGCTGAAGAAGCTGCACCACCTGCGTCAGCAGACCGAGAAGCGCCGTGGTCAGCCGAGCCACTCGCTGGCCGACTTCCTGATGCCGAAGGAGGCCGGTGGTCCGGACTACCTGGGTGCGTTTGCGGTCAGCGCCGGTGGCGACGTCGATGCCAAGGCCGAGGAATACGAGAAGGCCAACGACGATTACCACGCGATCCTCGTGAAGAGCCTGGCGGACCGTCTGGCCGAGGCCTTTGCCGAGTGCATGCACCAGTATGTGCGCAAGCACTACTGGGGCTATGTCCCGGACGAGGCGCTGGCGAACGAGGACCTGATCGACGAGAAGTACCAGGGCATTCGCCCGGCCCCGGGCTACCCGGCTTGCCCCGAGCACACCGAGAAGGGCACGCTCTGGGAGCTGCTGCAGCCCGAAGAGCACGCGGACATGACGCTCACCGAGAGCTACGCGATGCTGCCGGTCTCGGCCGTGTCCGGTTGGTACTTCGCCCATCCGGAGTCGCGCTACTTCGGTCTGGGCAAGGTCAACCGCGACCAGGTCGAGGACTACGCCAAGCGCAAGGGCATGTCGTTCGAAGAGGCCGAGCGCTGGCTCGCGCCGAACATCGGCTACGACGACAGCGACGAGGCCAAGGCGGAAGCCAGGGCCGAGCGCGAGGCCCGGTCCGCCTGATCGGCCTTGCTGGTCTGGTGTTGAAGGAAGCCCCGCCTCGTACGGGGCTTCTTTTTGTCTGCGTTTTCGTCCGTGATCAGGGCACCGGGGCCAGCAGTGCGATTCCGGTCAGCACGGTGACCACCTCGAAGGTGCGCTTGACCAGCCGGTTGCCGTAGCGGTGGGCCAGGGCCGCCCCCAGATAGCCGCCGATGAAGCTGCCGACCAGCAGCGCCGGCAGCCAGTCCCACTGGACGGTGCCGAAGGTGCCGAGCAGCAGGGCCCCGGCGCCATTCCAGACGAGTCCTACCAATACCATGGTGTAGCCGACCGCCTGGGTGTAGCTCATGCCGTACCAGCGCACCAGCCAGAGCGTCACCATCAGCCCGGTTCCGGAGGCCAGTGAGCCATTCAGGATGCCGATGATGAACAGGCCCAGTGCGCCGATCAGGGCGTGCTGCAGGGTCTTGTCCGTCTCGCGCACGGCCTGCCCCAGCTGCGGTCGGCGCCAGGAGTACCAGCCAAGGGCAATCGTCAGCAGGCCCAGGGCGATCTCGCCGGCCCGCGGGGGGATCCCCAATACCAGCCAGGCACCGATCAGCACCCCGGGAAGACCGGCCGCAAGAATGATGGCTAGGCGCGCCGGTTCGAATGTGCTTTGCTTGAGGTGCCGCAGACTGGCCCCGGCGCCCAGCGCAACGGTGGCGATCTTGTGTGTGGCCAGGGCAACGGGATAGGGGAGTCCCAGAAAAATGAGGACTGGCAACTGCAACAGGCCGGCCCCGCCGCCCGCGAGGGCGGAGAATCCATTCGCCAGGATGGCGATGAAAAGCAGTCCGAGGTGTTCGAATATGGTCATGTCAGGGGGCAGAAAGCGCGGTTCCGTGTGGGGGCACGGCGTTTTTTGGGGGCTGCTGGCACTGGTGCTGGCGCTGCCGGCTCATGCGGATATCTATCGCTGGGTCGATGATGACGGCACGGTGCACTACTCGAACACCCCGCAGCCCGAGGCCAGCCAGCGCGAGCGGCGCGTGTTTGATTCGCGTGGCCTGATGCGGGAGATCATACCCGCTCCCCCCACCCTCGAGGAGCGCGAACAGGCCCGGGCCGAACAGGAACAGGCGCAGCAGGAGCTGGAGGCTGCGCGCCAGGCGCGGGCCGACCGGGCGGCGCGCGAGCGCCAGCTGCGTCAGGCCTACGAGAATCTGGACGAGATCGAAGAGCTGCGCGCGCGCCGCGAGGCGGCCATCGGTGCGGATATCGCGCGTTCCGAAGCACAGGAGATCACGCTCCTGCGCGAGCGCGAGCGTATTCGTCGTCAGTATGAATCCAGCGAGTCGGCGTCGGCGCGTGCTCGGTTCGAGGCCCAGCTAGAGGATCTGGAGACGCGCATCGACCGCGAGCGCGCCTACCGTCGCGGGCAGGAAGACCGCCTCGCCGCCATCCAGCAGCGGCTGGACCTGGACCGCGAGGACTATCAGCGCCTGGTCGTCAACGGCGAAGGTTAAAAACGCCTTTAACGACTAATCAGGGTGCCCACGCCCTCGTCGGTCAGGAGCTCCAGCAGCACCGCGTGCTCCACCCGGCCATCGACGATATGCGTGGCGTTGACGCCGCTGCGCACGGCATCCAGCGCGCAGCGGATCTTCGGGATCATCCCGCCGTGGATCGTCCCGTCGCGGATCATCTCGTCGACCTGCGGGGCCGACAGCTTGGGCAGTAGTTCACCGTTGCCGTCCAGCACACCCGGGGTGTTGGTCAGCAGGAACAGCTTCTCCGCATCCAGCACCACCGCGAGCTTCTCGGCTGCCGTGTCGGCGTTGATGTTGTAGGCCTTGCCGTCGCGGTCGAAGCCGATCGGTGCGATCACCGGGATGAAGTCGCTCTCGTCCAGGGTATGCACGATCGCCGGGTCCACGCCCTCGACCTCGCCCACATGGCCCAGGTCCACGGTCGGCTGACCCTCGGAGGCGCCGTAGTCGCGCAGCGGATTCGCACGGATCATCTGCCCGTCCTTGCCGGTCAGGCCCACGGCGCGCCCGCCGAAGCGGTTGATCAGCGAGACGATCTCCTGATTCACGATCCCGCCGAGCACCATCTGCACCACGTCCATGGTCTCGCGGTCGGTCACGCGCAGGCCGTTGACGAACTCCGTCTCCTTGCCCAGGCGCTTGAGCAGCTGACCGATCTGCGGGCCGCCGCCATGCACCACCACCGGATTCACGCCCACCTGCTTGAGCAGCACGATGTCGCGCGCGAACGAGGCCTTCAGGTGGTCCTCGGTCATGGCGTTGCCGCCGTACTTGATCACGATCGTCTTGCCCGCGAAGCGCTGGATATAGGGCAGCGCCTCGATCAGGACATGAGCTACGGAATGGGCCGTCTGGGTATCCATGGTGTTTCGGTGGTCCGCAATAGGGGGCGCAGTTTACCACTGCCAATCGCCTTTCGTGCGGCCCCCGTCATTAACATGTATAGAAGATACATCGTTTGACGCATCGGTGGCGCCCCGGTATAAAGCTGCATTGCATCTATAACAAAATGGAGCTTGCGATGCTGCAATCCGTCTCGTTGTTACTGACGATCCTGCTGGTTGTCCCGGTCACGGCCGTCTTCCTCTGGGCCGCCTTTTCGCGGCCGGCCTCGGTCGATGCCGGTGAGCTGGCGGCCCGTTCCTATCGCCTGCGTGACTGGAGCTTCTGGGTTCTGCTGGCAGTGGTCACGCCGGTGTTTCTCTACACCCTGACCTTGATGCCCTACGGCGCCGACGCGGAGGCCGAAGGGGTACAGACGGTCAACGTGACCGGTCACATGTGGCGCTGGGACCTGTCGCAGGACGAGTTTCGCGTCGGTGAGCCGGTGCAGTTCCGCGTGACCAGCCAGGACGTGAACCACGGGTTCGCCATCTACGACGAGGACATGACCCTGCTGACCCAGACCCAGGCGATGCCGGGCTACACGAACATCCTCGAGTACACCTTCGAGCAGCCGGGTACCTACCAGGTCCTGTGCCTTGAATACTGCGGCGTCGCGCATCACGCGATGGTCGCCGAACTCACCGTCACGGAGTAAACGGTCATGAGTGATACGACGATGGAACCGGCCGTGCCGCGCGGCGCACGCAACGCGGTGATTACCTATCTGGCGACCACAGTGGTCGTGCTGTTGCTGATGATGGTCTTTGGGCTGCTGATGCGTCTGGAACAGGCGGGCATGGACCTGATGGGAGCCGCCGGCTTCTACCAGGTGCTGACGGCGCATGGTGCCGGCATGGTCGGGGCGGTGGCCCTCGGGTCCAGCGCGGTGATGTGGTATTTCCTGCGTCGTCATGTGGAGTTGTCCACCGGCGTGTTCCTGCTCAATCTGGCGCTGTTCCTGCTGGGGGCGGTGCTGATCCTGGGCGGCATCTTCATTGGCGGCTTTGCCGGCGCCTGGACCTTCCTCTACCCGCTGCCGCAGACCCCGATGGGCCTGTGGACGCAGGCCGCCGCGGCGTCGTTCTTCCTCGGGCTGCTGGCAATCGGCGTCGGCTTCTTGCTGCTGTACATCGATATCGCGCGGGCGCTGATCACGAACTATGGCGGGCTGGGCCGCTCGCTCGGTCTTCCGCAGCTGTTCGGTCGGGCGGGTGATCCGCCGCCGCCCGCGGTGGTGGCCAGCACCATGGTGCTGATCGTGAACACCCTCGGCATCGTGGCCGGCGCGGCGATTCTGAGCATGAGCCTGATCAACCTCTACCAGCCGGGGTTCGAGATTGATTCGTTGTGGGCGAAGAACCTGACCTACTTCTTCGGCCACGTGTTCATCAACGCCACGATCTACATGGCGGTCATCGGGGTCTACGAAATCCTGCCCCGTTACACCGGGCGTCCCTGGAAGGTATCGCGGGTGTTCCTGGCAGCCTGGGCGGCTTCTACCGTGATGGTGCTTCTGGTTTATCCGCACCACCTGCTGATGGACTTCTCGCAGCCGACCTCGCTGCACGTGCTGGGGCAGGTGATCTCCTACACGAGTGGTCTGCCGGTACTGCTGGTGACGGCCTGGGGCGCGCTGACCAACGTCTACCGCTCCGGTATCCGCTGGGATATCGCCTCCGGGTTCGTCTTCCTCGGTGTGTTCGGCTGGGCGGCCGGCGTGATCCCGGCCATCATCGACGCGACCATCGTGGTCAACACGGTGATGCACAACACCCTCTGGGTCCCGGGCCACTTCCACTTCTATCTGCTGCTGGGTGTGGTCGCGATGATGTTCGGCTTCATGGCGTGGCTGACCCGTTCGCAGGCGGAGGGCGATGGCTTCTTCGACCGGTTGGGGTTCTGGACCTTTACCGGTGGCGGCCTGGCCCTGGTGGCCGTGTTCCTCTACAGCGGCGCGTCCAGTGTGCCGCGACGTTTCGCCGAGCATCTGCCCGAATGGGCGGCCTATGCCCAGCTGGGTTCGGTTGCCGCGGCTCTGGTGATCCTTGGAACGCTGTTGCTGGCGTTGCGTTTCTTCCTCGGACTGAAGCGGGTGGCGAACAATGTGGCGTAATGCGATCTACGGGCTGACCATCATCGCCCTCGGGCTGGGTGGTTTTACCACCCTGTCCCTGGCCACCGACGGCTTTCGTGCGTTTACTGCGGAGGAGGCGCGCCGTCTCGCCGCCCGCGAGAATCCGGCGCCGGTGCCTGCGATGACGCTGGAGGATGCGCGGGGTGGGGAGTTGGACCTGGCCGAGCTGGGCGATCGGTATGTGGTACTGGATTTCATCTACACCGGCTGCCACCACGCCTGCACCACGCTGGGGGCAAGCTTCCACCGCATCCAGGAGGCGCTGCCGGAGGATGTGTTGGGCGAGCGCGTAGCCTTGCTCAGCATCACCTTCGATCTCGAGAACGACGATGCCGCGCGCCTGCTCGAGTATGGCGAGCGCTTCTCGGCTAACCCCGAGGCCTGGCATCTCGCACGCCCGAAAACCCGAGAGGACCTGGATCGCCTACTGCGCCACTTCCAGGTGGTGGTGATCCCGGACGGCCAGGACTTCGTGCACAACGGTGCCATTTACGTGGTGGAGCCAGACGCCCGCGTGGCCGGGATTCACGACATCGATGCGGTGGACGACGTGCTGGCCTACCTGGAGCCGCGTTGGTGACGCGGCCGTCCACCGTCTGGGCGGGGCCGGCATTGCTGGCAGTACTCGTCCTGACGCCCCTGAGGCTCTGGCTCGAGGCCAGCCTGATCGGCCACATGCTGGTGCAGATCCCGCTGCTGGTGCTGGCGGGTGCGCTGATGGCCCGGTCGCTGCCGGAGGTCTGGCGCATCCGGGCTGCCCGCCTGGATGAGTACGGGGTGCTGGGGCTCCTTCTGGCGCTGTTCGTTGTCGTCTACTGGCTGTTGCCCCGCAATCTGGATGCGGCCGTACTCGAGGCCGGGGCGGGCTGGATGAAGATCGTGACACTCGTGCTGCTGGCCGGGATACCGCTGGGGTTGACGGCACACCGGCTCCCGTTGCTGGTGCGCGGCGTGCTGTGGGTCAAGGGTACGGCCATGTTCTTCGTGATGGGCTGGCTCTACCGCGAGGCCCCGGACAGGCTGTGCAATGCGTATCTCCTGGGCGAGCAGTTGATGCTGGGCAACATCATGCTGGGGCTGGGGGCGATCAGTCTGGCTGCAATCCTTGCGCTTTTGTTTTTCGGGCCACCCAATCGGCACCGCCAGGTGGTCGCCGGCGAGACTCTTGATCAGAGTCAATTGTCACGGGCGCTATGAATGGTCCCACCTGTGCCCGGCCATGCGCTGATGGCCGCTCGTGTGCCGCGGGTGTTCGGGCGCCAGGGCAAGCCGATGTCCGGGTGTGTTTCGGAGCGATATCGACGGGATAGCGGTCCCCGTATTGCATGGGGCTGCCCTTAAACACGCATTGGGTATCCATTATTTGACGGCGTCGCAAGTCGCCCGTATAAAGCTGCATCTCGATTAAAACATAAGGAAGCCTACATGCTGTCGGACGACCACAAGGCCATCATCCAGAAGACGGTCCCCATCCTGGAATCCGGGGGCGAGGACCTGACCCGCCACTTCTACAGCATCATGTTCCGCGACTACCCCGAGGTACGGCCCCTGTTCAACCAGGCCCATCAGGCGAGCGGCCAGCAGGCGCGGGCGCTGGCCAATGCGGTGCTGCAGTACGCGCGGCATATCGACGAGATGGAGGCCCTGGGCCCGCTGGTCGGGCAGATCGTGAACAAGCATGTGTCGCTGCAGGTGCAGCCGGAGCACTACCCGATTGTGGGCGAGTGCCTGCTGCGGGCGATGCGCGAGCTGCTGGGCGAGGAGGTCGCGACCGACGCCGTGCTGGAGGCCTGGGGTGCGGCCTACCAGCAGCTGGCGGATATCCTGATCGCCGCCGAGGAGGATGCCTATCAGCAGGCCGAGGCGCAGGCGGGCGGCTGGCGCGGGCTGCGTTCGTTTGTCGTGCGCCGCAAGGTGCCGGAGAGCGAGGAGATCACCTCCTTCTATCTGGAGCCCCAGGACGGCGGGCCGGTCCCACCGTTCCAGCCCGGTCAGTACATCGGGCTGAAGGTGGATATCGATGGCGAAGAGCTGCGCCGCAACTACTCGCTCTCCATCCCGCCGGGTGCGGACGGGTTGCGCATCAGCGTGAAGCGGGAGCCGGAAGGCCGGGTATCGCGCTTTCTGCACGACCGCATCCAGGAGGGCGATGTGCTGCAACTCACCCCGCCGGCCGGTGATTTCGTCCTGCGCGAAAGCGATCGTCCGCTGGCCCTGATCTCGGCGGGTGTGGGGATTACCCCGACCATGGCCATGCTGGACCCGGCACTGCAGGCCGGTCGCCGGGTGCACTTCATCCATTGCGCCCGCCACAGCGGGGTCCATGCCTTTCGCGAGCAGGTCGAGGCGCGGGCGCGCGAGCACGATCATCTGCGCCCGTACTTCTGCTACAGCGAGCCTGCCAACGAGGATGCCGCCGATGCGACCGGCTTCCTGACCCGGGACAAGCTCGCCGAATGGCTCCCGCATCGCACGGAGGTCGATGTGTATTTCCTGGGGCCGACGCCGTTCATGCGGCAGGTGCGTCAGCAGCTGCGTGAACTGGGTGTGCCGGACGAGCGTTGTTTCTTCGAGTTCTTTGGCCCGGCCCGGGCCCTGGAAGCCTGATCAGATCGACTGGGTGGCCGCCACCAGCGCACGGAACAGGCGCTGGTGGCGGGTCTTCTGCGGCAGGTATTCGGGGTGCCACTGCACGCCGATACACCAGCCGTGTTCGGCCTCGATCGCCTGGACGACGCCCGTCTTCTCGCGCCCGACGATGCGCATCCCCTGGCCCAGTTGGTCCACCGCCTGATTGTGCAGCGCGTTCACATGGATCGCGCCTGCGCCCAGTATCTCGGCCAGATGGCTGCGGCCGTCGAGCATGACCGGCTTGACCGGCAGCAGGCTGCGCGCCTGCGGGGTCTCGACATAGAACTCCGCCAGATCCTGCTGTAGCGTCCCGCCGCGCACCACATTGATCAGCTGCATCCCGCGGCAGATGCCCAGTACTGGCCGGTGCTCGTCCAGCGCGCGATGGATCAGCGCCTTTTCCAGCCGGTCACGCTCCACGTCCAGTACGCCGCCGTGCGACTGGAACATCCGCCGCAGCAGCCACAGCGCGGGATAGAACAGGTACCCGATCAGTCGTTGCGACAGGCGGCGTTCCGCGCCGCGAATGGCCTCGGGGTTCGGGCCCTGAGGCAGCGACTCCCCGTACAGTTCGGGATCGACATCTGCACCGCCGCCGACCACCAGGGCGTCGAACGACCGCTGGGGACGGGGCTTGCCGGGGCGTACGCGCAGGGGTCGACCGCCGGCGCGCCAGACGGCCAGCGCAGTGAACAGCCAGGCCGGGCCCCCGCCCTGGTCGGGCCCGGTGATCGCAACCACCGGACGCCGTGGCCGCGGGTGGTCGCTCGGGGCCGCGGCATCCTGTTCAGAACCAGCCACGCAGCTTCCTGGCCCAGTCGTCAGCCCAGCGGCCCAGTGCCTGGCTGGGGCGTTCCAGGTACTCGCGGCCCATCCGCTCCAGGCGTTCGCGGTCTGCGGCGAGCCGTTCCACTTCGACCCAGCCGTTAAAGGGGTGGGCCAGGCTCCATTCGGGATCGTCGATCTCGCAGTTGGGCAGGCGATAGTGGAACGCGGGGCGGGCCTTGACCAGCTCATGTTCCACCGGGGCCGCGTCGATGCGTCCCTGGTCCAGTTCGGCATACAGCGGCAGCATGTCCAGCGGCCGATTGCGCGTGGTGTTGTGCGCGAGGTAATGGTCGATCAGTTGCCCCTGGTCCGGCTGGAAGTCCGGGTTCAGGGTCTCACGGACGAAGGTGCCGGGGAACGCGCGGATGTAGGGAGACAGGCGTCTGGCCAGGTCGATCTCGCCCGCATTCGTCAGCATCTCGTACAGCAGCAGGAAGGCCCGCAGGACATCCAGTATCCAGGCGGCATCGGTGCTGTGAACCTCGATATTGAGCTGCAGCCCGAACGCGTAGAGCAGCGAGCGCTCGGTCCCGAGCGCGCCGGCTTCCTGCAGTGCGGCACGGACGCGGTCCAGGCGCGGGAGCGCCGAGGCCGGTATCGGCGGTGCGACGATCTCGTGCGGTACCAGCCGCCCGGCGGCATCGGCCAGCCAGCGGTCCAGCGCGGCCTCGTCGGAGTCGTCGAGTTCGATCCCCAGCCGCCGCAGGTGGCTGCGGTATCCCCGGTCCTTCAGTACCCGGGCATCCAGCTCGACGCGGAAATCACCCTGGTCTGTATCGCAGACCCGGGCGACGAACGGGCTTTCACAGCGGACCTGCCCGCCGAATTCGGCGCGGATCGCCTCGCCCATGCGCTCGAGCGAGACGCCGGCCATCTCAATCTCCACGCCCACCTTTCGGGGTGACCCTTCCGAATTGTCTGGCCAGGGCAGATCGTGAAAGCGCTCGGGCATCAGGAATGTCCTTGGGAAGGTGCCGCGCCATGATAACGGTTCGGTGTACCTGCTGTGGGCAAGCCAGTACGATAGGCGCCGGCCACCACGGCCGGACCGCGAAGGTAAGGGATGGATCGAATCTACCTCAAGGATCTGCGCATTGATGCCGTCGTCGGCGTCTATGACTGGGAACAGCGCATCCAGCGCCCCCTGCGCTTTGATATCCAGCTGGCCACCGACACGCGCATCGCCGCGCACTCGGGCGAGATCACGGATACGGTCGATTACGAGGCGGTGGCCAACGCCGTGCGCGCGATCGTCACGCGCGAGCCCCACGCGCTGCTGGAATCGCTGGCCGAGGAGATCGCGGAGGCCCTGATGGCCGAGTTTCGCACCCCGTGGGTGCGCATCGAGCTGGGCAAGCCCGGTGCGGTCGCCGGTGTGGCCGAGGTCGGCATCGTGGTTGAACGCGGCACCCTCCCGGCCTCCGCCTGATCCCTCCGCGTCTGTTCCTGCCGTAGGTCGTCTCGACGCCGGCCGTGCGGCCGGTCACAGATTCCTCATTCTTTGACCCAATATGGTGCGTATGCGCTTTTAGTGCGCACCGCTTTTGTGCGCGCCTGCGTCGTTCCACCGCAACAGGTGTTGTGAAAAGCCGATCTGGCTCTGTTTTCCCGATATGGCACGCCCTGTGCAAGGACCGGGTGTCGACTACGCGACACTCGATTGCACAACTGGGAGAACACAATATGAAGAAGTTCACTCGTTCCGCGCTGGCCGCCGCCATTGTCACTGTCGGCTCCACCGGTGGTGTGGCCTTTACCTCGACCGCCGCTGCGGAGCTTTCCGTGAACATTGGGGCGGTTTCCAATTACTACTTCCGTGGTGGTTCCGAAACCGACGATGGCGCTGCAATTCAGGGTGGCATTGACTATGAACATGCGTCCGGCTTCTACGTCGGGACCTGGCTCTCCAACGTCGACTTTGGTGACGACACCAGCTACGAGATGGACCTTTATCTCGGTTTCGCCGACGAGTTCGCTAACGGGTTTGGTTACGACGTTGGTTACCTCTACTACGCCTACCCCGATGCCCGTGATGACAGCGGTTCGCTGAGCGCCGACTTCGGCGAGATCTATGGCGAACTGAGCTTTGATACCGGCCCCGTCGGTCTTTATGCCGGTGTTGCGCACGTTGTTACCGACAGCTCCGACTCCGCCCTGGAGCGCAAGGACACGTACTACTACGGCGGCCTCGACATCCCGTTCATGGATGTCTACAGCGTCGGCTTCCTGGTCGGCCGCCAGACCTTCGACGACACCGACGAGAACGACAACTACACCCACTACACCGCGAGCCTCGCCCGCGATGCCGGCGATTGGGGCGAGTTCAGCTTCAACCTCGAATACGTCGACGAGTCCGACGAGGACGTTGGTGCCTGGGTGGGCTGGACCAAGACGTTCTAAACCCGGCTTTTCCACTCAAGTAACCGCGGGTCCGCCTTTCGGCGGCCCCGCTCAAGGAGTCCGACATGAAGATGATTACCGCCGTGATCAAGCCGTTCAAGCTTGATGATGTTCGCGAGGCGATCTCGGAGATCGGCGTGCAAGGGATGACCATGACCGAAGTCAAGGGTTTTGGTCGTCAGCGCGGCCACACCGAGCTCTATCGCGGCGCCGAATACGTGGTCGATTTTCTGCCCAAGGTGAAACTGGAAGTGGCTGTCGACGAGAACCTGGTCGATCAGGTGGTCGAGGCCATTTCCAAGTCTGCCAGCACGGGCAAGATCGGCGACGGAAAGATCTTTATCACCCCGGTGGAGCAGGTCGTGCGTATTCGCACGGGCGAGACCGGCCCGGAAGCCCTTTAGGCTTCGCCTTCCATCGAATGAGGAATTTCAATCATGGAAATTGAACAACAAGTTGTCGAACTCGCCTATGCGATGGACACCTTTTACTTTCTGGTGGCCGGTGCACTGGTGATGTGGATGGCCGCGGGCTTTACCATGCTCGAGGCCGGGATGGTGCGCACCAAGAGTGTCGCCGAGATCGCTACCAAGAACATCGCCCTGTACTCGATCGCCAGCATCATGTACATGCTGATCGGCTACAACATCATGTACGGCGATGGCCTGAGCTCCGTGATCCCGAGCCTGGGCTTCCTGATCACCGGTGACAATGCCGTGGGTGACGTGCTGGGTAGCGATGGCGACATCTACTACTCCGATCGCGCCGACTTCTTCTTCCAGGTCGTGTTCGTGGCCACCGCGATGTCCATCGTCTCGGGTGCCGTGGCCGAGCGGATGAAGCTGTGGGCCTTCCTCGCCTTTGCGGTCGTGCTGACCGGCTTCATCTACCCGATCCAGGGCTTCTGGAGCTGGGGCGAAGGCTTCCTCGACCAGATCGGCTACCTCGACTACGCCGGTTCCGGCATCGTCCACTTTACGGGTGCCGCCGCGGCACTGGCCGGTGTGCTGCTCCTCGGGGCGCGCAAGGGCAAGTACGGCAAGGACGGCCAGATCAACGCGATCCCGGGCTCCAACATGCCGTTGGCCACCCTGGGCGTGCTGATCCTGTGGTTGGGCTGGTTCGGCTTCAATGGCGGGTCCGAGCTGAAGGTCTCGGACATCGAGTCTGCCAACGCCGTGGCCGCCGTGTTCGCCAACACCAACCTGGCCGCGGCCGGGGGTGTGATCGCCGCCCTGATCACCACCCGTCTGGTGTTTGGCAAGGCCGATCTGACCATGGCGCTGAACGGCGCGGTCGCGGGCCTGGTGTCCATCACCGCCGAGCCGCTGATGCCCAGCCCGTTCCTGGCGATGATCATCGGTGCCATCGGTGGCGTGATCGTGGTCTTCTCGATTGTCGCGCTGGACAAGCTGAAGATCGACGACCCGGTTGGCGCGATCTCCGCGCACGGTACCGCCGGTATCTGGGGTGTGATGGCGGTGCTGCTGTCCAACCCGGACGCGACGTTCTTCGGCCAGATCGCGGGCCTGCTCGCCATCTTCGCCTTCGTCTTCACGGCTTCCCTGATCGTCTGGGCCATCCTGAAGGCCGTGATGGGCATTCGCCTGAGCGAAGAGGACGAGGACATCGGTGCCGACATCACCGAGTGTGGCCTCGAGGCCTACCCGGAATTCACCGGGAAGCAGTAAACGCTCGAAACGCGAGTAGGGGTTCGGCCCGGAGGGCCGGGTCGAACCCCCAAAGTGTCTCCTCCGACGCCGACAGCAACAGTCTCCCAGGACTCAAGGATGTTGGCTTTCAGGGCGCCTCCCCGGCGCCCTCTTTTTTTGCCCCCGCGAAGCCCCGCGGGTTCGGTTACGATTCCGCTTTCGCCTGACCGGAACCGCCAGCATGGATCGCCTGTTCGAAGCACATGAACTGAAAACGGCCCACCTGGGCCCGCTGGAACTGCAACTCCAGCCGGGCGAGCTGGTGCAAGTCACCGGTGCCTCCGGCTCCGGCAAGTCCCTGCTGCTGCGCGCGCTGGCGGACCTGGACCCGAACACCGGCGAGGTCCGTCTGGCTGGTGCGCCCCGCGACTCGATGCCACCGGTGCAGTGGCGCCGGCAGGTTGCCTATGTACCGGCCGAGACCGCCTGGTGGGACGAGCGCGTGGATGATCATCTGCCCGCCGATTTCTCCCGCGAGACGGTGCTGCACCTGCTGGAGCAGGTCGCCCTTCCGGAAGAGTCCCTGCACTGGGAGGTCGAGCGCCTATCCAGCGGCGAGAAGCAGCGCCTGGGTCTTCTGCGGGCGCTGCTGAATCATCCACGCGTCCTCCTGCTGGACGAGCCCACGGCCAACCTCGACCTGGAGAACACCAGGCGCATCGAGCGCGCGGTACGCACATACCTGGCGGAGGAAGAGGCGGCGGCCCTTTGGGTCAGCCATGACACGCTGCAACGCCAGCGTCTCGGTGGACGCATCCTGACCATCAGCAACGGCAAGCTGGAGGCCCCCGCATGGAGCTGATCTCGCTTTCCCCATTCGACCTGAGCCTGGCGGCGCTGCTGGTCGTCGCGCTGGCCGGGGTGACAGTCTGGGCGCGTATGGGTCTGGGGCGCAGCCTGCTGATCGCCGGGGCGCGTACCGTGATCCAGCTGCTGCTGGTCGGGCTGATCCTGCAGACGCTGTTCGACCACGCCCAGCTTGGCTGGGTGGCGCTGATGGCCGTGGTCATGCTGGCGGTGGCCGGCTACGAGGTGATGGCGCGCCAGCAGCGCCGCTTCGCCGGGCTGTGGGGCTACGGGATCGGCACCGTCACCATGTTCATCTCGGCATTCGCGGTCACGGTGCTGGCACTGACCACCATGGTCGGCCCAACCCCCTGGTGGGAGCCGCAGTACGCGATCCCGCTGCTGGGCATGCTGCTCGGCAACACCATGACCGGCATCGCACTGGGACTGGACCGCCTGACCCAGACCGTCTGGCGCGAGCGCCGAACAATCGAGGGCCGGCTCGCGATGGGGGCCTCCTGGAGCGAGGCGGTGACGACCATGCGCCGCGAGGCCGCGCGCTCCGGCCTGATGCCGACCATCAACGCCATGGCCGCCGCCGGCATCGTCAGCCTGCCGGGCATGATGACCGGCCAGATCCTGGCCGGCGCCCCGCCGGTGGAGGCCGTGAAATACCAGATCCTGATCATGTTCCTGATCACCGCCGGCACCGGCTTCGGCACCCTGGGTGCCGTCTGGTTCGCCTCCCGCCGCCTGTTCGACACCCGCGAACGCCTGCGCCTCGACCGCCTCAAGGCCGGCCGCCACACCTAGCCCGATCCCGCTCACGGTGCAATTCGCATGCGCTCAATGCACCCTACGGCACTCGGTGGTGCCCTCGTAGGATGCGCTGAGTGCAGCGAACCGCATCGGCCAGATACACGTGCGGGCGTTAAGGATCGCGTTTCAGATCCCGGTAGAAGTTCTCGTGTGTGCCCAGCAGGAGCAGGTGGCGCGTGCCGGGATCGTACTCGTAGGCGAGCAGCATCAGTTGCCCGCGTGACTTGAACTTGTAAACCATGGCCCCCGCCAGATCTCCTTTCTTACTAGTGCCCAGCTCGGGGTTGCGGATGATGTCGGCGACTGCATCGTCCACGTCCGCCTTCTGGGCGGGGTGCAGGCGCTTGTAAGCCCGTCGGAATCGGGTGCTTTGCAGCACCTCCACGTCCGTGGACATCAGTCGCGCCGGCCCTCGGGAGTAAATGGCGTGGCCAGCTCCCGGCCCTCGGCCCGCGCGATCAGGAGTTCACAGATGAAGTCGATGGGCAGGTCGGGATTGTCCATGGCGGTGCGTCCCACCTCGGCCCAGAACTCGATCTGGCCGGCGATGGTTCGGTGCTCGGCCTTCGCGTGGGCGCGGGCCTGCTGGTAGAGCGTTTCATCAATGCGGACGGGCAAACTCATGGCCTGCTCCTTTTGCTACAAATGTAGCAATGGTAGCGCGCCCCCGAATTGCCAGCAACATAACGCCCGGGTCGGTGCATTCCGCATACGCTCAATGCATCCTACGAGGTGCGGTGGTGCCCTCGTAGGATGCGCTGAGCGCAGCGAACCGCATCATGCGGTGGCTGGTGGCAGCCCCTGCGTTAAGAGGGGACCAGTCGCCGCCCGCCTCAGGCGAACAGCTTGCGACGGAAGAACTCCGGGGTGGCACCGGCGGCGCGGTGGATCGCGGCGTTGTAGTAGTGCGTGATAAACGGCAGCTCCTCGGCCGCCTCTTCGCGCAGGAACGACACCGGGCAGTCCTTCGCGGCGATGGTGCAGGTCCACCAGCCGGAGGGGTAGGTGGCCTGCGGGAAGTGCATCGTCAGGGCGTCGATGAAATTCGCCGCGCGCAGGCTGTCGTGCATTGGGCGGATGATGCTGTCGGTGTGCAGCAGCGGCGATTCGCTTTGCTGCACCAGCAGGCCGTCCGCACCCAGGGCCTTCACGCAGTCCTTGTAGAACGCGGTGGAGAACAGGCCTTCGGCCGGGCCGACCGGGTCGGTGGAGTCGACGATGATCACGTCGATGGAGCCGGGGGCGGCGTCCTTCAGGTACTGCACGCCGTCATCGAACAGCAGCTCGGCGCGCGGGTCGTCGTTGGCGTCGCACAGCTCGGGGAAGTACTGCTCGGACAGGCGGGTGACGCGCTCGTCGATGTCCACCTGCACGGCGCGCTCGACCTCGTCGTGCTTGAGGACCTCGCGCAGGGTGCCGCAGTCGCCGCCGCCGATGATCACCACGTTCTTCGGGGCGCTGTGCGAGTACAGCACCGGGTGCGACATCATCTCGTGGTAGATGAAGTTGTCGCGGCCGGTCAGCATCACGCAGTCGTCGATCACCATCAGGTTGCCGAAGGCCTCGGTCTCGTAGATCTCGATCTTCTGGTACGGGGTCTGTTCCTCGTGCAGCTTCTGCTTGATGCGCAGGGACAGCGCCATGTCTTCGTGCGGTTCGCTGAACCAGTTGTTGTCGAGTGCCATTGGGCGGCTCCCCTTGCCGGTGCGGTGGACGGTATGATGCGCCGCTATGATAGTGCCCCGCACGCTGCGGGCAACTGGTCACACTCATGCGCAACCCCGGGATCGCCATGTCTGTCACGCCCTGGAATCTGGACGAGGCCCGCGCCACCTACGGGATCGATCACTGGAACGGTGGCTTCTTCGAGGTGAACGCCGCGGGCAATGTGGCGATGCGCCGCGCGGACTGGCCGGATCACCCCGGCGTGGACCTGTACGAGCTGGCGGGGCGTCTGCGCGAGGAGCATGTGGGTCCGCCGGTGCTGGTACGGTTCCAGGACGTGCTGGACGGCCGGGTGCGCCGCCTGGCGCGGGCCTTCGACACCGCCGCGCGCGAGCTGGAGTACGAAGGCGCGTTCACCGCCATCTACCCGATCAAGGTCAATCAGCAGCGCAGCGTGGTGGACCAGATCCTGGCGGCCGGCGATCAGCCGGATGCCGAGGGGCTGACCCCGCGTGTGGGGCTGGAGGCCGGCAGCAAGCCGGAGCTGATGGCCGTACTGGCGCAGTCGCGCCCCGGTGCGGCGATCATCTGCAACGGCTACAAGGACCGCGAATATGTGCGCCTGGCGCTGATCGGGCGCCAGCTCGGGCACCGCGTGTACATCGTGATCGAGAAGCCCTCCGAGCTGGAGGAGGTGATCCGCCAGGCCGAGGCCATGCAGGTCAAGCCGCTGCTGGGCCTGCGCGTGCGCCTGGCCTCGATCGGCAAGGGCAAGTGGCAGAACACCGGCGGCGAGAAGGCCAAGTTCGGCCTGTCCGCGGCGGATGTGCTGGGCATCCTCGAGCGCCTGCGCGGCCTTGGCTGGCTGGACCGGCTGCAACTGCTGCACTTCCACATGGGTTCGCAGATCGCGAACATCCGCGACATCCAGAACGGCATGGGCGAGGCGGCCAGCTATTTCGCCGCGCTGACCGAGGCCGGGGCGGCTTTGGGTGTGGTGGATGTCGGTGGCGGCCTGGGCATCGACTACGAGGGCTCGCGCTCGCGCAACGAGTGCTCCATCAACTATTCGGTGGAGGAGTACGCGCTGAACATCCTGCGCCCGCTCAAGCGCATCTGCGAGGAGCAGGGCCTGGCCATGCCCGAGGTCTTCAGCGAGTCCGGCCGTGCCCTGACCGCGCACCACGCGGTGCTGATCACCAACGTGATCGACTGCGAGCCGGCCCCGGGGGATAGCGATGTCCCGCCCGCGGAGGATGGCGAACTGCCGGAGATCGCCGCCATGCGTGCCCTGCTGGAAGACGACGAGCGCCCGGCCTCCGAGATCTACCACGATGCTGCCTACGGCCTGTCCGAGGTGCAGGCGCGCTTTGCCCGCGGGATGCTGTCGCTGGCCGACCGCGCCCGCGCCGAGGCAATCTACTTCGCCCTGTGCCAGCGCCTGCTGGCGCGGCCCGAGGCCCTGCCGGCCGAGATCCACGCGGAGCTGACCGACAAGCTGGCGGACAAGGTCTTCTGCAACTTCTCCGTGTTCCAGTCGATCCCGGACACCTGGGCGATCAACCAGATCTTCCCGATCATGCCGCTGCACCGGCTGGACGAGCGGCCGACCCGGCGCGCGGTATTGCAGGACCTGACCTGCGACTCCGATGGCCACATCGAGCACTACGTGGAGCGCGAGGGCACGCATACCACGCTCGCACTGCACCCGTGGAACGACCGCGAGCCGTACTACCTCGGCATCTTCCTGGTCGGCGCCTACCAGGAGATCCTGGGCGATCTGCACAACCTGTTCGGGGACACCGACACCGTGAACGTGGAACTGCTGCCCGAGGGTGGCTACCGTCTGGTGGACCCGGAGCGGGGCGACACCGTCGACGAACTGCTCTCCTATGTGCACTTTGCCCCGGATGACCTGCGCCGCACCTTCCGCGCCAAGATCGACGCCGCCGGCCTGCGTGGCGAGGCCGCGGGACGGCTGCTGGCCGAGCTGGAACAGGGCCTGACCGGCTACACCTATCTCGAGGACTAAACCCATGCAGTGCTATGTCTACCGCGCGACCCGGCGCGCCGATACCTACGTCTACCTCCCGCAGAAGGATGACTTCTCCGAACTCCCCGACGGCCTGACCCGCGCCCTCGGCCGTCTCGAATTCGCCCTGGAGTTTGAGCTGACCCCGGAGCGCGCCCTGGCCCAGGAAGACCCGCAAAAGGTCCTGGCTAACCTCAAGGAGCAGGGCTTTCACCTCCAGCTCCCGCCCCCGGAAGACGAATCCAGAGCCTGATCTTCCGCGCGGACGCCCGCACACGGCGCTGTCACACCTCGGTAATCAGCCTTCGTTCGAGCCATCTCGGACCCTGAATCTTTCACACGGTCATCCCGGATCACCGCTGCGCTGCGGCTGGGACGAACGGGCTAGAGGTCCAGACCGGAGACACCTCCGGGACGGAATATTCAATGCAGGAAGGGATTTTCGACGCGGATGCCTTCGATGACCTGGGAATGGTTCAGGTCTTCCGATAGGAGAGTCGTCGCACCCCCCTGCAAAGCGGTCGCCACGATCATCGCGTCCCAGAAGGAGAGGCGGTTCCGCTCCTGGATCTCGGAGGCCCGCAGGACGGCCTCTGTATCCGGGCACTCCACTTGCCAGGCCCGGTAGGCCTCGATCAACCGGCGCGCCTCGGCGGGCGGGAGAGGGTCCGCGATCTTGCGAGTCACGTTGACGTAGAACTCCTGTAGCACCTGGATGCTGATGACCGCCCCACCCGTATCCCAAAGCTGGCGGATGGCTTGTACGGCGCGCCGGTTCCGGTCGCCCGCATCCAGGTCGTACGCGTAGAGCAGGACGTTGGTATCGACGAAGACCTTATCGCTCATGCAGCGCGTCCCGATCCGGGCGTTCGCCGCCGAAGTGGTAGCCCTTGTCCAGGGCGGCCAGGGCCGCGCGCTTGGAGCGCTCATACCGTTCGGATCGTTCCACGATGTGCTCCAGTTCCTCCGTCAGCAGCCGGCTCACCGAAGTCGAACGACGGGCCGCGATGACCTTCAATTCGGTCAGTACCTGCTTGTCGAGGGACAGGGTGATGTTCTGTTTCATGCTGAATCCTCTAAGTTCACGTAAAAACGTGTAGCACGAAAATTACGTGCTTTCAACGGAGACCAGTGTGTTGTCAGCGATCGGTTCGAGGGGTGCCAGAGCGGCTTGACTACAAGACGCAGGCGGCCACCATCTCCGAGGCAACGTGGCTTCGGCAGGGGGAGGTTGAGTTGGGCCGGCGGCGCGGGGCGGCGAGGGAGCCTGCGCATAAAACGTGGAAGTCGCAGCGCGGTCGCGAATAAGTCTGTATAGTGTCGGCCCTTTTGCCAGTATCCAGAGTTTGTATTCCATGACCGAGAAGCTTCGCAACATCGCCATCATCGCCCACGTCGATCATGGCAAGACCACGCTGGTCGACCAGCTCCTGCGCCAGTCCGGCACGCTCGATGCGCGCGGCGACCACGGCGAGCGGATCATGGATTCGAACGCGATCGAGAAAGAACGCGGGATCACCATCCTGGCCAAGAACACGGCCATCGAATGGCAGGACTACCGCATCAATATCGTCGACACCCCCGGGCACGCCGATTTCGGTGGCGAGGTCGAGCGGGTGCTGTCCATGGTCGACTCCGTGCTGCTGCTGGTGGACGCGGTTGACGGCCCGATGCCGCAGACCCGCTTCGTGACCCAGAAGGCCTTTGCGATGGGCTTCAAGCCGATCGTGGTGGTCAACAAGGTCGACCGCCCCGGCGCCCGCCCGGACTGGGCCGTGGACCAGGTGTTCGACCTGTTCGATCGCCTCGGCGCGACCGACGAACAGCTGGACTTCCCCATCGTGTTTGCCTCCGCCCTGAACGGCTTCGCCGGCCTGGATTCCAGTGTCACCGAAGGCGACATGACCTGCCTGCTGGAGACCATCGTCAAGCACGTCTCGCCGCCGAATGTCGATGCCGACGGCCCGTTCCAGATGCAGGTCTCCTCGCTGGACTACAACAGCTACCAGGGCCTGATCGGCATCGGCCGCGTGAAGCGCGGACGCATCAAGCCGAACACTCCGGTCAAGGTGGTGGACCGCGAGGGCAAGGTGCGTAATGGCCGCATGCTGCAGATCATGGGCTTCCATGGCCTGGAGCGTGTCGAGGTCGCGGAGGCCCGCGCCGGCGACATCATTACCTTCACCGGCATGGACGAGCTGTACATCTCCGACACCCTGTGCGATCCGAATAACGTCGAGGCGATGGAACCGCTGACCGTGGACGAGCCGACGGTGACCATGACCTTCCAGGTCAACACCTCGCCGTTCGCCGGGCGCGAAGGCAAGTACGTGACCTCGCGCGTGCTGCGCGACCGCCTCCTGGAAGAGCTCAAGCACAACGTTGCCCTGCGCGTGGAAGAGACCGACGACGCTGACAAGTTCAAGGTCTCCGGGCGCGGCGAACTGCACCTGGGCATCCTGATCGAGAACATGCGCCGCGAGGGCTACGAGCTGGGCGTCTCGCGCCCGGAAGTGGTCATCAAGGAAGTGGACGGCGTAAAGCAGGAGCCCTACGAGGCCGTCACCGTCGACGTCGAGGAGCAGCACCAGGGCACGATCATGGAGAAGCTCGGCGAGCGCCGTGGCGACATGACCAACATGGTCCCGGACGGCAAGGGCCGCGTGCGCCTGGACTTCATCATCCCGTCGCGCGGGCTGATCGGCTTCCAGACCGAGTTCATGACCGCGACCTCTGGCACCGGCATCCTGCACCACATCTTTGACCACTACGGCCCTTACCAGCCGGGTGCGGTCGCCTCGCGCCAGAACGGCGTGCTGATCGCCAACGCCGCCGGCAAGGCGCTCGGCTTTGCGCTGTTCAACCTGCAGGATCGCGGCAAGCTGTTCATCGGCCCCGGCGACGAGGTCTACGAAGGCATGGTGATCGGCCTGCACTCGCGCGAGAACGACTTGGTCGTCAACGCGCTCAAGGCCAAGCAGCTGACCAACATCCGCGCCGCCGGCACGGACGAGAACATCCAGCTGACCCCGCCGATCCGCATGACGCTGGAGCAGGCCATCGAGTTCATCGACGACGACGAACTCGTCGAGGTCACTCCGGAAAACATCCGCATCCGCAAGAAGTTCCTGCTCGAACACGAACGCAAGAAGGCCGCCCGCGCCGCCTCGGCGTAACGGTCGACGCCAACGCCCCGCCAGTGGGGCAGGCAAAAAAAGCGCCCGGTCGGATCATCCGCCGGGCGCTTTTCCGTATATGGCCAGCGCGCGCCTTGCTGGGCGTCAGGCAAAAGGCAAGCTCTGACACCAGCGCTCTCTCCCTTCCAAAGCAGACTGAGGCCGGGAGCTACGGGCAGTCTGCGTCTTCGTGCGCGACTACGAAGTCAAACGACAGGGCTTCGGTTTGGCTGATCTGGTCAAAGATGAGAACGTTGTCGCCCGATTTTGTTACGGTGCCGCCGCCAAGTTCAGCTGTGCCCATGTCGCAGAGTTTCGTGTCTGGTCCCAGTGTCAGGATCATATCGCTCGACCACGTCTCGCCCGTCCATCCTTCCCAGTCGATAACACATTCATAAGAGGTGATCGAATCGACTGCATTTCGTCCTGAGCCCACGGTTTCCACGTTCGGGCCGCAGGTCGCGTAGACACTGTCGAATGTTAGGTCTTCAAGTACGGGACGGCTACCCGGACCATCATCAATTTGGGTCACGTCTCCCGCCACTAGCGTGGTTTCTTGATCACCCGGCTGCGGCAGCGAGTCGCCATCGTCCGTTCCGCAGCCCATGCCGCCTTCGTAAAGGCAGACGTGCCTGCCGGGGTTGCCTTCGAATGCACCCTGGCCATCTTCTAGCGCCTCGAAGCAGTCCCTCGGGCGATTGTTTCCGCTCCGGAACCGGGTAAGCATGAAATTGTGGCCCGTCAGGTTTTGGGCAACGTAAGTCGGATTCTGGCTCTCGCCTTCGGCAGGAGTAATCCCGATACCAATGGCTCGGATGCCACCCGCGGTCTCGATGAACGAACGGTAGAAGCGGTTCGAGCTGGTGCGGGGCTCGCGGCTGTCCCAAGCACTCGTTTCCTCCGCCAAGTGGTCACCGACGCAGGAGCGGTCGTTTGGGTTGGCGTTCTCCTGACGAACAATCCCGACGTTGCCGTACCAAGCCTCGCCAACGTAGCACTGGTAGTAAAAGTAAGAGTACCCCGAGGCGCTGTCTACGAAGGGCTCCAAGGAGCTGCCCAGTGGCTCCTGGCCGCGGCGCGTACAAAAACCGGCGTCGGAAGACAATACGCGAGTGACGACGGGATTCAGGCTGATCGTGCCTCCGTAATACACTCGGCCGCTAATGGTACTGAACAACTCCCCGGGATTGGTGGTGTCCATCGTCATCACTACTTCACCATCGCGCACAAGTTGAACCTCACCATCGCGCTGACGAGTCTCTGTGCCGTCTTCGATGGACGTGCCTTCGATGACGTTGGTGACCGTGGTGACGTCGGTTCCATCCAGCAGTTCCCCGCCCCCCATTCGTGCCCGGCCTGTCGGGGCGTTGAGGAAATTTCCTCCTTCGGAGTCCGCGCGCGCCGCGGCGACGCTGAATCGCGGATTGCTCCAGGCGACGGCAGTACTGATGATCACGTTCTGCTCATCACCCCGTCGATCGGTCCAGGTGACGCGAACCTCAGGTTCGAAAAATCCGAAGTCGGAGGTGTCCGGCAAGCTGGTCCATTCGAGCGTGTAATTGGCGTTGCGTCCTTCGGCTTCTGTTCGAACATTGTCAAGCCGGCGGTTCAGGTCTGACAGTGTCGAGGCGTTTCGCAGTTTCTCGATCTCGGTTTCCGCAATCTGCATTGCCTCTGCACGCGCTTTGGAGTCTCCGGCACTCGAAAGCAGATCGCCGTGGAGGCGCGCAATGGCCAGGAGCCCAAACGAGACCACCGCGATCGCGATGAGTGCTTCGATCAGCGATATACCAAAGACGCGGGCTCTCGAGCGGTCTTGCATGGTCCGACCTCCTGCAGTGCGGCGATTCATTCGACGGGCCCTCATCATTCGTTTACCCAGTGAGCCCAGTCTCGCCAGGCGCCGGAGATGGCGCCTCGTGCGCCCAGTTCTCCCGCTCCTGATGCAGCGACGGGGTCGAAGACAAAGTACGGAGTGCCGCCTGCATCGGTGGTGTCGCCTTGGATAACGCTGGCCCCGTAAACCGTTGGCGTGCCGTTCGCACTGAGGTTGCCGCGGACATACAGGACACCGTGCAACTCGAAATTTCCACTTAGCGTCGCATCGCCTTCCACAACGAGGACGACGGGATTGTCACGATTGCCTACCGTGTCGTTAAGGTCGACATCGCCGGTCATCCAGATAACTTCGTTGGTCATCCCGTCAATGCTGTCCGGGTCGAGCTGCGTTACGACGTTGTCGCGGTAGCTATTCGGTTCCTGACCCATGAAATTTCGGAAAAAGTCATCATCGGAAAGGGAGCTGAGCTGAAGATCGCCGGTGATAACGTCGGGGCCCCGCATATTTGCATCCGTGGTGCACACATACACGGTTCCCACACCGCACTGAGCGGGTTCGCTGGGAAGTGGGTCGCTCTCGCGAAGCGGCGGGTGATCCTGGTTGCGAACAAACGTGTTGCCGGGGTTCCCGGTGACATCCAGGTCCTGACCGGACCAGATAGTCAGATTGTTGTAGGCATTGAATACACGGGCTCGGCCATTGGTGTTCACGCCACCCCGGGTCGTAAGCGGGTTGGTGGGAGGGTCCGCCAGTGACGGCGCGCCGCGAATCGTTGTCGTCACGCCCCGTCGCGCGCTCTGGTCATCGCTCCAACCGCAAGACCAGATGCCAGCGTTCCGCAGGCTTTCTGGCTGACCGAGAGAAACGGCTACGCCCTGAAAATCATCCGGGGAATCAGGGCAACCCGGAATCTCGTCTACCGCGTCTGGGCTTATAAAGGCAGACCGGTAAAAAACAGGCCGGTCCGTTGAGTAGTCGTGCTCGAATAGCCGGCTAATGTCATCCTCGCCATCTTGAGCAAAGACAACCGCTCGCTCGAGCCCCGCCTGAGCAGCGTTAGTCGTCTGCTTCATGCGGGTTTCATTGGCTGCCATGCGCTCTTCGAGGATGCTTGTCTGCGCTGTAAACAAGACAGTCAGGGTAACGGCAACCATGATGATCAACGCGACCACCAATGTCGCGAGGCCGCGTTGCCTTGCTGGGGGCGTGGTGAAGGGCGCGTGGTTCATTAATTAGCCTCCACCGTAAAGATTCGATTATTGCGGACCCGGATGCTCTCATCGAACGTTACCTGCGTGTTTCCGCTGGATCGGTCGGCTGCCTCGAGGGTGACTCGGACCTGCCGGCTTTCGATGAGTACGTTGTCTCGGTCGGATTCGAGGGCGCCGTTGTAAGCCCCTTCGCAGAAGGCGCGACTTTCTTCGTCGGCCTCCCAGAATGCGTCATCTTCTGTATTGCCGCTGTCGCTACTGAGGTCCAGCGTCGTGTTGAGGCAAGTCGAGCCTTCGGTGCTGAAAGTCAGCGAGTTGACACGGATCGTTTCGCGGTCAGTTAGTGCTTCCCAGCTGCCAGTTTCACAGCTCTCGGTGCTGGACACATCAGATGACGCCAAGATCTGGATGACGCCTTCGGAGTTAAGGCGGTAGCCAAAGACAAACTGGCGCGACCCCGTCAGATCCGAGAGGTCGAACTCGAGCGAAGCGTCTTCAGGGGCATACTGGAAAGTCGGGTCGTAGCTCACCAAGATGCAGTTCGCGCTCCCCCCGTCATGGTCATGGATGGTGATGTTGCGGGTTTCGTCCATGAAGGGGTTCTCTGGCATCCCGGATTCCTCGGACACCTCTATACGGCTTGGGTGTGAGTAGCCAGCTCGTCGGATGTCGCTAGCCATGAGGTCCATCGAGATGCGCGTATCTTGCGTAACGCGGGCTTCTGTAACGACGAAGGCGCTGCCGCGTATCACTGTGATGTACAGGGCAATGACTCCCGCAACTACGATCGTACCGACGAGGATGCCGATCATCAGCTCGATCAAGGTGAAGCCCCGGTTAGAGCGCATGCGAGGGCGGCGGCTCGCTGGGCGGAGTTGGCGGGTCAGCATGCCGGGTACGCCCCCATGGCGCGATTCGTTCCACAGGCGCTTGGCCGCCCGATCGGGTTGATTTGAACTTCCATCTGGAGGCTGCTGGGCGACGAGGTGAATGCGATGGTTTCTCGTGCTCCCGAAACCATGCTGCGGACGTGGTCGAACCTTAATTCCTGGTCGCCGCTCATGGTGATGTTTCGGTAGTCAGTAGAAACAGTGGTTCTAAGGACGGGGTCTTCCTGGCCTGCCATCGTGATTTCGCACGCGTCACCTGCACCGGCAGCTTCGAAGCAGTCACAACCGGCCGTCTGCGAAATGCCATGACACCACTCGTCACCATCAGTCTGGCTGACGAACCAGATGTCGCGCCCCTGCTTGATGGCCTCGGAGCGCGCGGTCTGAATCTGGTCGAGCGCGCTTTCTGCGGCGCCGATTACGCGCCGTTGTTCGGCCAGGTTGAACGCAGGGACGGCCAGCGTGATCAGGATCACCAGGACGGCGATGGTGATCATCACCTCGATCAGGGTGAATCCGTACTGTCGGGGGGTTGCGGCCATGCACGGGTCCTGTTCGGAGTGCCGGAAGGTGTCGCCTCCCATTATACGGTTTGGGGTATGTTGGGCATGGCGCTCGGCTACCGCTCACGGGGCGAAAGAGACCCTTCGTCGATCTGGAAGGGGGCGAGTGGCTCGGCTTGTGGTGGAATCGGGTGTAGCCGTATAGCTGTTCCTGGAGGGAGAGATCGGGATGGACCAGACAAAACGCCGGATGGCCGGATTTACGCTGATCGAGGTGATGATCGTGGTGGTGGTGATCGGAATCCTTGCAGCGATCGCCTATCCCTCGTACCAGAACCACATCCTCAAGTCCCAACGCGCGGATGCTCATGATTCGCTGCTCCGCATCCAGTTGGAGCAGGAGCGGTGGCGGGCGAACAACCCGGAGTACACAGGAGATCTTTCGGATCTGGGCCTTACCGCCGAATCGGACGATGGGCACTACCAGCTGGCGATCTCTGACGAATCCGGGTCAAGTTTTACCGCGACCGCCACTGCCCAAGGGCGACAGACAAATGACTCTAGGTGTGAAACGATTACGCTCAGAGTCACCGGAGGGAGTGCGGAGCGCGACGGAACCCCGGGGGGCGATGATTGTTGGTGAGCCGTCGGTGCCAGAAGGAGCGGTTTTCGCACAACGCTAGTCAGGACAGTTTTGGGATGGCTCGCTGCGCGGCCGTCCGATGCTGCTGACGACTACGCGCCGCCCCTCCTTGGCGTGGCCGCATACGGTGAAGCTTCCCATCTGAAGGGCGCCATTGGCGCGCTGGGTCGTTCCGCGGGGGACGTACGAGACGTAGTCCCGAACCGGTGAATTGCCGCTGACCTGGACGTTTTCCAGGTTCGGGACTGCATGCCCGATCAGCGGGTCTTCGTCGGCGCGCTTCCCCGTGCTTCCTCGATCCGCAAACCATATCCAGCCATCCCCCCAGACGCCGTCGTCGCGGCAGGTTTCGCCGTCGCTGGACGGGCACAGGGTGACGCGCTCGTTGCGCTTGAGCGCCTCGCTTCTCGCCAGGTGCATGGCGTTGAGCAGGCTGTTGGTGGCGCCGATGACGCGCTGGCGCTCGAGTATCTGGCTGAAGGCCGGGGCGGCCAGCATTGCCAGGATGGCGAGCACGCCAATGGTGACCATCAGTTCGATGGCCGTGAAGCCTTGGTGACGCATCGCTTCTCCTCCTTGAGATCGCGTGCAAGCCCGAGCCTAGACCACCTTCACGTCTTCCGCCAGCCCTCTCCTAGGGAACGGGCCCAGGTGGATGTTGCCTATAGAATGGGCACGCCCGATTGGCGGGTGCCCTTAACGGTTTAAGTACGGGTTGGAAGGAGCCAATGGCCAAGAGCGTTCAGGCGATGGAGCAGGCGGATCTGCTGGATCTGCAGCAGAGAGCGGCGCGCAAGGCGTGGCTGGATGTCACGTTCCGTGACGAGGCGCGTTCGGGTGCGCTGACGCCCGAGTTGCAGGTGATCCCCCCAGGCGAAGGCGAGATCGGTTCAGATGCGTCGGAGTACGGGCATCAGGAGCACGAGTCGCCGCGGCGCTATGTAGTGCTGGAGAAGCCCTTTGCCTTGGGCCGCTTTGCCGTTACGCGCGAGGAATGGGATGCCTTCGCCGAGGCAGCAGGCTGGGAGCCTTGGGACTGGCTGGTGTGGCCACGGACTCCACGCACGCCGATCTTCAACATCAAGCCCGCGTCGATCCAGCAGTATCTCGATTGGCTGAGCGAGGAGACCGGCAAGCGCTACCGCCTGCCCACCGAGGCCGAGTGGGAATACGCCTGCCGGGCCGGTACGCGCACGCCTTTTGCCTTCGGCGAGGTGGTGGGCTGCCGCGATGTGCACTTCAACTCCCTGTTCCCCTATGAGGAGCGCCGCCAGCGTCGCAGGTGGTACATCCCGGCCTGTTTCCCCTTGTCCCGTCCGCTGGATGTCGGCAGCTTCCAGCCGAACCTGTGGGGCCTGTACGACATGCACGGCAACGTGCAGGAGTTCACTTCCACGCCCTGGCATGACAATCACGCGAACATGCCGCGCGACGGCGTATACCGTCGCGACCCGGACAACGAGTGGGTCGTGGTCAAGGGCGGCTCGTGGTTCGACCCGGCGGTCGCCACCCGCAGCGCCGCCCGGCGTCGCCGCAACATCGACGAGATGGATACCAACCTCGGCTTCCGCGTCCTGCGGGAGCTGGATGATTAGGCGCTCGGTTGCCTGAGCACGATGCGTTTCGCTTTGCTCAACGCATCCTACGGTTGGGGTGTGCAGCGTAGGGTGCACTGAGCGCAGCGAACTGCACCTTGGAGCGGTAGGGCTACAACCAGCGGGCGAGCCAGAGGCGCAGGCGCAGCTCCAGGGGCGGGGCGTAGCCCTGCTTGCGGAAGACGATCTCGCCGTCGGGGTTGATGATGAAGGTCGCGGGTACGCCGCGGACGTTGTATTGCGAAGCGAGTTCGCCCTGCGGGTCGTTGATCACGGCCAGTTCGCGCTCGCGTTCGTTCAGGTGCTCCAGCACCTCCTCCGGCGTGCCGGACTGCATGGAGACCGTGAGCACCGGGTGGCTCTGCGACAGGCGCACGATCTCGCCTTCCTCCAGGCGGCAGATCGGGCACCAGGTGGCCCAGAAGTGCAGCAGCATGGGCTCGTCCGCGTAGTCGGCGAGCGTTACTGGCGTGCCATCCAGCAGTTGTGCCTCGAATTCGGGTGCCGGGCCCTCGACCATGTCGCGCGCCATCCAGGCGCGTACGGCCAGGAAGATCAACAGCGCGATGCCGATCTGGACGCCCCAGCTCAGGGCGCGGCGGCGCCGGGAAGGCTTCGGGCGTTGCGGTTTTTCGGGGCGAGTCTCGGTCAACGGATCATCTCGGCTTGTCCGGGGCGGGCGCGGGTCCCGCGTTTTTTCGGGCCCTTGCGCACCGCAATGCGCACCAGTTCGTCTTCGTCATCCATCAGTTGTTCCCGCTGCGCTTCGGTCAGAAGCGGATTGCGCGCGACGAAGTAGCGCAGGTTCGGGTCGCGGTCGTTCACGCAGGCCTCGACCTGTTCCGGTGTCAGGTCGGGGCGCTTGGCGCAGTTCAGGCGCACGGTCTGGTTGGGGTCGGCCAGCAGCAGGGCGACCTCCTCGGGCGTGAGGTCCATGCGGCGGGAAAAGTAGGCCTTCACCTGGGCGTGCTGGTCGCGGACCAGCAGGGGACGCCAGTGCGCCTCGAGGTCCGCGGACAGGGCGAGGTCCATGCGTTCCTCGAATGTCATTGCCTTGTATTGCTGTTTCAGGTCGGTCATGGCCGGGGCATTATAGGCGCCCGGGTTGGGATGCGCGGGCACGCCCCCACAATGTGTAGGAACGACAGCGCCTTGGGGCCTGTCGTACTATTAGCTAACGATAATTTGCCCCGCATGCCGGGATGTCGAGGACCCATGACCGCACCGGTGGCCGAAATTCCGATCTTCCAAGTGCCGCGCACGGATCACGTGACGGCTTCGCTGCATGCGTTGACCGATGCCCAGCGCGACGAACTGGTGCGCCGGATCAAGCGCCTGCTGATCGAGCGCAACGCGGTGCTGGTGGCCCATTACTACGTGGACGAGTCGCTGCAGCGGCTGGCGGACGAGACCGGCGGCTGCGTAGCCGACTCCCTGGAGATGGCGCGCTTCGGCAAGGAGCATCCGGCCGAGACGCTGGTGGTCGCCGGGGTGCGCTTCATGGGCGAGACGGCCAAGATCCTGAGCCCGGAGAAGCGCGTGCTGATGCCGACGCTGGAGGCCGAGTGTTCGCTGGATCTCGGCTGCCCGGCGGAGGAGTTCGCGAAGTTCCGTGCCCAGTATCCGGACCACACGGTGGTGGTGTACTCCAATACCTCGGTGGATGTGAAGGCGCAGGCCGACTACGTCGTTACCTCGAGCATTGCCGTGCCGCTGGTCGAGCACCTGCGCGATCAGGGCAAGAAGGTCCTGTGGGCCCCGGACAAGCATCTGGGCGACTACATCCGCCGCACCACCGGTGCCGACATGGTGCTGTGGGACGGCTCCTGCGTGGTGCACGACGAGTTCCGCGCCTGGGCGCTGGAGGACCTGCGCGGCCGCCACCCCGGTGCCGCGGTGCTGGTGCATCCGGAATCCCCGCGGGAAGTGATCCATCAAGCCGATGTAGTCGGCTCCACCAGCCAGCTGATCGCGGCGGTGAAGAACCGTCCGGAACAGGAGTTCATCGTCGCCACCGACAAGGGCATCTTCTACAAGATGCAGCAGGCGGCCCCGGGCAAGACTCTGATCGAGGCCCCCACCGGCGGCCACAGCGCGACCTGCACCAGTTGCGCCCATTGCCCGTGGATGGCCATGAACGACCTGGTCTCGCTGGCCGAAACGCTGGAAGACACCGCCGAACCTGCGAAGAACGAGATCTTCGTCGACGAGGCTGCGCGCCAGAAGGCCCTGGTGGCCACGCAGCGCATGCTCGACTTCGCCGCCGAACACCGCAAGGCCACCGCCGGCGACGCCTAGGGGCTGCCCGCTATCGCGAGGCGCGCAGCGCCGAGGCGATCTTCGGGGGCGGCGCAAGCTGCGGGTTTCCGGATGGAGGTGGCCGCCGTTGGTGGCACCCCCTGTAGGAGGCCAGCCCTCTGGCCGATCGGGCACTTGTGCGCAGTGATGCCCTTGGGGCTAGCGGTCGTTCAGCCAGGCGGCCCACTGGGAGTGGGTGGAGACGTCCACGCCGTCGGCCTTCGCGGCCTTTTGCAGGTGAGTCTGCAGGTCATCCATCAGTTGCGAATCCATCAACTCCGGCGCCAGCGTAAGCTGCGCGTGCAGCGTGCTGTAGACGAGCTTGAGTTCATTCACCGGATAATGCGACCAGTCGAGGTGGGCCATGCCGTCCGTTCTCCGTTGTCATCCATTGCGCTATAGCCTGCCGCCGGTCGGTGGTGTCATTCAAAAGCACCTACCAGGGAAACACTGATTAATGTACACACTCGCGTTGGCACCCCAGGTTTTCCGAGACAAGGCGCGGTGCGCAGCCGGTAGTGGTTCTACCGGCCCGTTTTTGACTGATGCGGGCAGCAACGCAGGATCGGGGAACCTGGGGTACCAACCCCGAAGGGGCTCGGCCTCCTTTGCGTGGGAACGGCGTTGCGGTTCCCTTGTGCAGAATGACTGCACGGCAGTCACCGCGCCTTGTTCGCACGCAAAAGCGACTCGAGCACGAGCGTGTACATTAATCAGTGTTTCCCTTGGAGGCGGATATGTATAAGCGTCGTGCGCGGCTGCTGGCGGCCGCGGAACGCCCGGACGGGCGCGCCGCGCGCGTGGCGGAGCTGGCCGCGGCGGCCGAGTTCGAGGACTGGATAGAGGTGCGCCCGGCGCAGGCGATGGCCGAGGTGACGGACGCCGATCTGGCCTGGGCCGATCTGCTGGTGGCGCTGGATACGGCTGCGGCCCGCGCCATGCCGTCACAGCGCCCCGCGACCTGCCGGCCAAAGTACTGGCAGTTGCCCGGCGAGACCGGGGCAGATTTCGATCTGCAGACCCTGGAGGCGCTGCGCTGCATGGTCGGCGGTATGCGCATGTTGGCGCGCGTGGATGCTGACGAAGACGCCTGACGGGTGCCCTGACCCCGCCATCCCGGCCGGAGCGTAGCGTAGAGCCGGGATCTCCTGCGGTTGGTGTTGTCCCAAGAGATCGCCGCGGCGCTGCGCGCCTCGCGATGACGGGTGCTATTAGGGGTGGTACGGGACGGGCGGCCGGGCGTGCAGCTGGGCCAGGTGGTCTTCGTAGAGGGTCCAGATGCGCGGGGCGATGGCGCCGCGCGAACCGGGGTAAGTCAGGCGGTCGGGGTTGAAGGTGGCCAGGCGCTCGATCTCGGTGCAGCGCAGCTCCTGGTCGACCACGTTGAAGATCAGGATCTGTGTGCCCTGGTCGGCGATCGGCAGCAGGGCCCCGATGATGCCGGTGTCATTGAGCCCGGGCTCGCCACGGGCATCGCCCATCTCGGCCGGTGGGCGTACCAGCGTGCCCAGCAACTCCTGGTAGGCCTGGCCGCAGGCAAAGCAGATCTCCGGCGCCCGCAGCCCCTGCACACGTTCGCAGGCCTGGCGCACGGTATTGTCCGGCAGTGCCATGCGCGCGGGCGAGATCGGGATGCGGTTGCTCTCGCCATTGGGCAGCAGGCGCGGGACGGCCTCCTGGCAGGAGGGGCAGCGCCAGGTGGCGACCCGCGGGCCGTCGATCACGTTGCTGGGCGGCATGCGGTGGCCATGGTTCAGGGTGTGCGTCCAGTATACGGCGGGCGCGGCGGGCGCGCGGGCCAGCCCGCTCCCGCTTGGTCGATTCGGTTGACCCGCTGCGGCAGGTGCGTCAGCCGTAGTAGCCCGGTTCGTTGCCCGGGCGCCACTTGATGTTGCAGCCAAGGCTCGGGTGCTGCGGTTCGGGGGCGGGCTGCCCGGCCAGCAGGGCATCGCTGGCGGCGCGCAGGTCACGCCCCGTCACCGGGCTGTCGGAGCCGGGGCGGGTCTCGTCGAACTGGCCGCGATAGAACAGCTTGCGGTCGGCATCGAACAGGTAAAGGTCCGGGGTGCAGGCCGCGTGGTAGGCCTTGGCCACGGACTGGTCCTCGTCCAGGCAATAGGGGAAGTTGTAGCCGAAGCGGCGGGCGTCATCCTTCATCTTGTCCGGGGCATCATCTGGCACGGCCTGGATGTCGTTGGAGTTGATCGCGATCACCGCGATGCCCTTGTTGGAGTACTCGCGGCCGTAGCGCGCGAACTCGTGGCGGATCAGTTGCACGAACGGGCAGTGATTGCAGATGAAGGCGATCATGTAGCCTTTTGCGTCGGGAAAGCTGTCGAGGCTGATGGTGTCGCCGGAGACGACGTCCGGCAGGGAGAAGTTCGGGGCCTCGGTGCCCAGTTCGATCATCTGCGAGGGGGTGCGGGCCATGGTTGCTCCGTTAAGCTTTGATTGGGGATTCGGGCGCCGATTATACGGATTGGGGCGGGGCGGATTAATCCGCATCGTCTGAAGGACAGCTTGAAACCATCCGGGCGCGGCACCAGTCTGGATAATACTTGAGTCATGGAGTCGGAAATATGGGCTGGGTCACGGGGACCGTGCAGGAGTGCAAACAGTGGACGGACCGCCTCTTCTCGCTGCGGGTAGAGGCGGATGTGGAGCCGTTCAAGGCCGGGCAGTTCAACCGGCTGCGCCTGGAGATCGACGGCGAGCCGGTCGCACGCCCCTATTCCTATGTGAACGCGCCGGACGAGGCCCCGCTGGATTTCTACCTGATCACGGTGCCGGAGGGCCCCTTGTCGAACCGGCTGGTGCGGCTGGAGCCCGGGGACACGGTGGAACTGATGCCGCGCGCCACGGGGTTCTTCACGCTGGACGAGCTGCCGGACAGTCGCGACCTGTGGCTGCTGTCTACCGGCACCGCGCTGGGACCCTTCCTGTCGATGCTGAAGACCGACACCCCCTGGGAACGCTTCGAGAACATCCGGCTGATCCACGCCGTGCGCAAGGCGGACGAACTGACCTACCAGGATACGATCCGGCAGTTCCAGGAACGCGCCCCGAAACAGTTTCAATACATCCCGTTCGTCAGCCGCGAACCCTGCCCGGGCGGGCTCGAGGGTCGTGTCCCCGCAGCGATTGCCGAGGGGCGCCTGGAGCATCACGCCGGGCTCAAGATCGCGCCGGAGCACTCGCAGGTGATGCTGTGCGGCAACCCGGCCATGGTGAAGGACACGTCCGCCATCCTCCGCGAGCGAGGCCTGGAGAAGAACCGCCGCCGCAAGCCGGGACACATCACCACCGAGAATTACTGGTAGGCCCTGGGTCATGGTGTAGGAGGCCAGCCCTCTGGCCGATCGGACGCCGAGAAAACCCCATCGGCCAGAGGGCTGGCCTCCTACAAATCGTGGCGTGCGCTGGGGCTAATCGAGCAGGTTGGCGGCCCAGGCGTGGATCAGTCCGGCGACATAGCGGGTGTGTTCCGGGCGCGAGAGCAGGTGGTCGGTCTGGTGCAGTGCGACGAAGCTCTTGGGGTGGTGGGCCTGCTGGAAAATCTTGCGGGCGTGATCGACGCTGACCACCGTATCGCCGGGTGCGTGCAGGAGCAGCAGCGGCTGCGTTATGCGCTCCAGCGCGCTGTCCAGCGTCGGCTCTTCGATCGACTCCAGGAAGGGCTGCCCAATCTCGACCGGGCGGCCGCCAATATTCACACGGGCGAAGCCTTCGCGCTCGATGGTGTCGGCGATGTCGCCGAACAGATGCGCGACATGGCCGGGCCGGCTGGGCGCGGCGATGGTGACAATACCCCCCAGCTCCTCGCGCTGGCTGCCGACATGGATGGCCATGGCCCCGCCGAAGCTGTGTCCGATCAACAGGTCGGTGGGCTCTCCGGTCGCCTGCTTCAATGCGTCGAGTGCCGCGTTCAGGTCCTCGCAATAGGTGTCCAGTGTGCTGTCGCGAAAGCGGCCTTCGGAGTCGCCCAGGCCGGCGAAGTCGAAACGCAGCGTGGCGATCCCCTCCTCGGCCAGGGCGCGCGCCAGGCGTACGGTCGCGGGGAAGTCCTTGGAGCAGGCGAAGCAGTGTGCAATGCAGGCCTGGCCCAGCAGCGGACCGTCATCCGGTTCGACCAGGACGCCGTTCAGGCGGATACCGCGGGGGGTGTCGATGGGCAGGCTGGTGTTGCGGATGGCCATGGGCTCGGGATGGTCCGGGCGGGGTGGGTCTGCGATGATACGCGAGCTGGAAGTATCTCGTGATCGCACAGACAAGCGAGGAGGGGCTGTTGGAGACGGAGAGTCAGATTCGTGCACGACTGGCGGAGCTTGAGTCCGAGCATCGGGCGCTGGATTCCGCGATCGCGGTGATGCACGAGCAACCGGCACCGGATGCCTTCGCGATCCAGCGGCTGAAAAAGCGCAAGCTTCAGCTGAAAGACGCCATCCAGCGGCTGCGCAGTCGCCTGATCCCTGACCTGAACGCCTGAGCCGCCCCACAAAAGAAAACGGCGCCCGCAGGCGCCGTCTCCATGCATCGCTTACAGCCGTTACGGCTGCGAGCGAGTCTAGCCCCAGATGTCCCGGGTGATCCCGGCATACCAGGCCCGGGTGTACTCGGCCTCGCGGCGACGGAAACTCGAGGTCTCGCCCGAGGGGCTGACACCGCCGGCGCCTTCGACGCCTGCCTGGGCACCATCCTGGTACTTGTACACGGCCGCCACGCTGACCCCGTGCTCCGGGGTGATCAGGCTGTAGCAGGTGTTGGCCGAGGAGGGATCGAGCGGCTCCTGATCCATCAACTCGCGCACGATCGCCGCGGCGACGATTTTGCCCTGGTTGTTGGCCGAGTGGCCGGATTTCGGCATCGCGCCCGCCACGCTGGCATCCCCCAGTACGTAGATGTTGTCGTCCATCTCCGACTTGAAGGTCCGCTGATCGACCGGGACCCAGCCTTCGTCGTTGGTCAGACCGACATCGTGGGCGATCTGTCCGGCCCGCTGCGCCGGGATGAAGTTCATCACATCCGCGCGCACGCGTTCGAAGCCACTGTCGGCCCGGGCGGTCATCTCGCCGACATCGATTTCCTCGACCAGGCCACCATCCGACGCCGCACGCCACTCGATCATGTCGCCGTAGTGCATCTCCCAGCCTTCCTCGAACAGGCCCTGCTTGGAGAAGTTGTCCTTGGCATCGAGCACGATGATCTTGGAGCGTGGCTTGTGTTCCTTCAGGTAATGCGCGATCAGCGAGACGCGCTCGTACGGCCCTGGCGGGCAGCGGAACGGGTTCGGCGGGGCGACCATGACGAACACGCCGCCGTTCGGCATCTCCAGCAGCTGCGAGCGCAGCAGTTCGGTCTGCGAGCCGGCCTTCCACGCGTGCGGGATCGTATCCGCATCGGCCTCTTCGATGCCGGGTATGTCGTCGTAGCGGAAGTCGATGCCCGGGGACATGACCAGCTTGTCGTACTGCAGGCTGCCGCCGCTTTCGAGGCGCACGGTACGGCTGTCGGCATCCACGCCAACGACCTTGTCTTCGATCACGTCGATACCGTCGCGGTCGCGCAGGTTCTGGTAACCGTGGGTGATGGCATCCATGCTTTCGAAACCGCCGATCACCCAGTTACTGCCGTAGCAGGTGACGTAGGTGGCGTTGGGTTCGATCAGCGTGACCATCATGTCCGGCGAGAACTGCTTGAGGTAGCGCGCCGCGGTGGCACCGCCGGAGCCGCCCCCGACCACGACCACATGGGCCTTGGCGCCGTTACGGGCGGCACGCGGGGCGCAGCCAATACCGGTCAGCGCAGCCGCGCTGGTGATCCCGAAGGCCTTCAGGAAGTGGCGTCGAGTAAAATTGTGCATTGTTGTCATCCCCCGTGATCAGAAGCGCGAGAAGTAGACCGACATCGCTTCGATCTCTTCGTCCGTGTAGCCCTTGGCGTGACGATCCATGATGGTCGCGTCACGGTCGCCATCGCGGAAAGCGCGCATCTGACTGCGGATGACATCCGCAGAGATGCGACCCAGATCCGGGACGCCCTTCTCGGCGCCAGCCGCGTTGTGGCAGGCCTTGCAGGAAGCGGCCATCAGCTGGCCACGGGTGATTTCGTCATTGTCGGCGATTGCCTGGGATGCGGTACCGGCCATCGCCAGCGAGGCCACCAGCCCCGCCACGAACAAACGTGATTGCTTCATGTGAACGGACTCCTCCGTCTAGAAGTGGCTTTTTATATGGCGACAGCTATCTCGGTACTGCCTTGTTTCTACTGCCCGGTGCGGTTGCCGGGCCGGTATGCACTTCCGGGTGTGTTCGCCCGGAGTTGCGCCTGATCGTGTGATGGAACGATCATTGATCTGGGATATAGCACAACGTATCCATCTTTTCGATGCATTGAGAAGGCATCTGCAGCAGGAGAGAGGCCATGACAGGGGAACGTCGGCGCCATCCGCGCATCCCGATGACCGTCGAGGTGGTGGCGGAATGCAGTGACGGGAGCCAGGTACGGCTTACCACGAACGATATCTCCGGTGGTGGGGCCTTCCTGGCCTGGGAGGATCGCGACCAGTCCGGAATTGACGTCCTCAAGGGCTTGGGCCCGGGCGATCAGTTCATGCTGCAGGTGTTCGGCCTGCTCGGGGACGGCGGCGAACCGCCGCGGGTGCAGGCGCAGGTGGTGCGGGTGATGGAAGACGGGGTTGCCGTACAGTTCGATTCTGCCGCGCTGGGGGCCTGATTCGGCCCTGGTCGGGCCCGGGTCAGTGTTTCCTTAACGGTCGGCGGCCTGCATCTGTTCCAGCCCGGCCTCCCATTCGTCCGCGATCATCGGGTTGGCAATCAGGCGATGGGCCGTGTCCGGGCTCCAGTCGTCGCGGGCATCCTCCAGCGCGCCTTCCCATTCCTCCACCGCGTAGTCGCCCCGGCCGACCGCACTGAGCGCCTGCAGCTCCGCCTGGTACTCCGGCCCGAGCCCGCTCAGGGTGTCCTCCAGCTCGCGCAGCGTCAGATCGCCCGCGTGATCCGCCAGGACCTGCATGGCCCAGTCATCGTCCGAGGTGTCGGGGTTCGAGTCCGGAAACACGACCTCCTCCTTGGCGTGGAACTCCCGCGCCGCCTGGATCAGGCGGGCCAGCGTGTCGTCCTCGATGCCCAGAGGGGAGGTCATGGCCGGGTCAGTGGGCCGTGCTGCGCTCCTGGGCGAGCACCCAGGGGGCGGCGACGATGGCGGTAAAGACAGGGTTGTTTGCCGCCCAGCGGCGCGCGTCGTCATCCGTGGCACGGGCGACCTGGTCACTGGCCAGCCATTCGCTGACCTGGTGCGTGGCATCGTCGCGGAATGCGCGGGCTACCTCGATCAGGTCCAGTTCGGGGGCTACGCGGATCACCACGCCACGGGCAAAATGCGGCATCAGTTCGTCCCAGCGCAGGGGGCCGGCTTCTTCCTCCAGAGGTACCTCGGGTTCGGAGGGGGCGGGGGCTTGGGTCATGACGGGAACATCCGGTTTCAGATAACGTTCAGGCTAGGCCTATAGCCTTGTAGCTGCAAGAGTTTGTTCGCCCACACCGTCACGGAGACTACCGCTATGCGCCCCGGACCGGAGACCGTTGCCAAAGGCGATGGCCGGAGACGCCGAGTCATCGGCGGTGCGGGTGTGCTCGGGCTTCTGCTGGCGATCCTCGTGGCGCCCTTCGCGGCGCAGGCCCAGTTCATCACCGAAGACCCGCGCGCGGCCGTCTGGACCCTGGACGAGGCTGTCTCGCGCGTCGAGGCCAACTACCCGGGGCGGGTCCTCTCCGCACGCGAAGATTTGACCGAGTACGGGAATCGCGTGTTCATCGTGCGTATCCTGACCGACAACCAGCAGGTACGAACGATCAAGATCGAGGAAGGGACGGAGCTCGACCCATGAATCTGCGCGTGGTAGTGATCGAGGACGACCTGGCTCTGCGCAGCCAGATCGCCGAGGAGATGGAGAACAACGGCTGCCGCGTGGATACTGCCTCGGATGGCGACACCGGCCTGTACCTGCTGACCGAATACCACTGCGACATCGCGGTGGTAGACCTGGGGCTGCCGGGCATGGACGGGCTCGACGTCATTCGCAAGGCCCGCGAGGTGAAGCCGCAGCTGCCCATCCTGATCCTCACCGCCCGTGACCGCTGGCAGGACAAGGTCGAGGGGCTTGAGGCCGGGGCCGACGACTACCTGACCAAGCCGTTTCACATCCAGGAGCTGGTGGCGCGCCTGCGTGCCCTGGCGCGCCGCAGCCTGCAGGCCGGCCGCGAACAGCTGCAGTTCGGGCCGCTGGTGATCGACACCGCCACCGACGATGTCCGCCTGAACGACGAGCCGGTCTCCCTGACGACCTTCGAGTACCGCCTGCTGCTGACGCTGGTGCGCCAGCCGGGGCGCGTGCTGAGCAAGGAAGTGCTGGCGGACTACCTCTACGAGCACGACGAGGATCGCGAGAGCAACGTGATCGAGGTGCTGATTGGCCGCCTGCGCCGCAAGCTGGACCCGGACGGCAACCTGGGCCTGATCGAGACCCTGCGCGGTCGGGGCTACCGCTTCGTGCGCGAGGCGGATACCGCGACCCCGTCGGATTCCACCTCGGGCTCATGACGCCGCATACAGGCTGCATCGCCCCTTTGTCCGCCATCTCATGAGACACCCCCTGCGCCAGATCCGCAGCAGCCTGACCCTGCGCCTGGCGCTGGTCGCTGGGGCTACCGTACTGGTGTTTTCCCTGCTCACGGCCTGGGTGCTGGAAGCCGCCTTTCGCGACAACGCGGCGGATGCCGTCGAGACCCGTCTGGAGGCCCAGGTCCTGCTGTTGATGGGGCTGGTTGAGGTCGTCGGGCGCAACGAGGTCCGTGTCCCCGAGATGCTGCCTGAGAGCCGTCTGCAACTGCCCGCCAGCGGGCTCTACGCCCGTATCCTAGGGCCGGATGGTCGCACGCTCTGGCGCTCTCCTTCCGCGGTAGGGGTCTCCCTGCGTGGCTGGTCGGAGGACGACTTCTTTGCCTTCAGCCTCCCCGTGCAGTGGGAGCTGGACGGTGGCCAGGTCGGGCTGACCTTCCAGATGCTGGAGGACCGCGAGGCCTTCGAGGAACAGGTCGAGCAGTATCGCGCCAGCCTCTGGCAGGGACTGATGACGATGACGTTCTCGCTGATCGTCGCCCTGGGGCTGGCGTTGTGGTTCTGGGGGTTGTGGCCACTACGCCGCGTGCAGGGCGACCTGGAGGCGTTACGGCACGGGGACCACGGCCGGCTGGAGGGCCCGTACCCGACCGAGGTGCAGGCCCTGACCGGGAGCATCAATGACCTGATCGAGTTCGAGCGCGCGCGGCTGAAACGCCAGCAGAATGCCCTGGCCGACCTGGCGCACAGTCTGAAAACCCCGATCTCCGCGCTGCGTCTCAACCTCGAGAGCCAGAACCCCGACCCCGAGGACATGCGGCGCCAGGTCGACCGGCTGCAGGCGATGGTGCAGCACCAGCTCAGCCAGGCGCAGCGCCTCGGTCCGGCGCCCTTCCAGGCGCCCGAGCCGCTGGCCCCCATCATCGAACGTACCTGCCAGGCGCTCGGGCGTCTGGCCAGCCAGCAGGGCGTGGACCTGGGCAGCGAGCTCGATCCGGGCTGTGCCCTGCGCATGGAGCCGGGTGCGATTTTTGAACTGTTGGGTAACACCCTGGACAACGCGATCCGCCACGCGACCAGTCGGGTGCGGATCTCGACGCAGTGCACGCCGCAGGCCGTCACTCTGACCATCGACGACGACGGACCCGGGATCGCGCCAGCGGATCGTGCCCGGGTACTGGAGCGGGGGGAGCGCGCCGACGTGCGCGGCGATGCCGAGGCCGGTCAGGGCCTGGGGCTCAGCATCATCCAGGCCCTGGTGCAGGACCACGGTGGCGAGCTGCATATCGAGCAGGCACCGGAGCTGCATGGGGCCCGCATCCGGATGGTGTTTCCCGCGTCGTAAACGGGGTGGCCTGCATTGCCTCATGATGGGTTTCGCGTTGCTCAACACATCCTACAGCCCGCCCTGCCTATCGTAGGATGCGTTGAGCAACGCGAAACGCATCGCCCCGGGCCGAGATCATAGCCTCAGGTCTTCCATCGGCAGGGACGGCGATTCGCCCAGCACCCCCGCGCGCACCAGCGCTGCTGCCCCGCAGGCAAAGGTCCAGCCCAGATGCCCGGATCCGGTGTTCAGGTGCAGGCCCGCGATGGCTGTGGGGCCGAGGATCGGTGTGCCACGGGCACTCATCGGGCGCAGTCCGGTCCAGGGGGCCATCGTCTCCGGGTCGAAGGTTGCGGGCAGGCCGGTCAGGGTGCGCCGACACTGATCGAGGACATTGGCCGCGCGCTCGATGTTCAGCTGACGGTCGCGGCCGGCAAATTCGGCGGTACCGGCCAGGCGCAGGCGCGCCCCCAGCGGGGTCATCACCACCTTGTTGGCGTCATCGATCAGCGGCAGGTTCAGCCGGCAGTCGGCATCCATCGGCAGGGTCAGCGAATAGCCCTTTACCGGGGCGACGGGCAGATGAAGCCCCAGCGGGCGCAGGAGGTCCGGGGCGTGGTAGCCGTTGGCGACCACGCAGGCCTCCGCCGCGATCGGCCCTTCGGAGGTCTCCACCGCGTCGATGCGGCCCCGGTGGGTGCGCAGGCGCCGTACGGTGATGTTCGGGTAGTAGCGGATGCCCCGGCGCTGTCCGATCGCGAGCAGCTGCTCGGTGAACCGTGCCGCGTCGCCGATCGCATCCCCGGGGAAGAACAGCCCGCCGCACAGGCGGTCGTGGACCGGGGCCAGTGCCGGCTCTTCCGCGATGATCCGCTCCACGTCCCAGTCCTCGAAGCGCACGTCCTCATCAATCATCGCCTCGCTGGCGGCGCGATTGTGGGCCTGGCTGGCCGGGTCCTGGAACAGCTTCAGGATGCCGCAGCGGCGAAAGTCGAAGTCCAGCCCCTCGCTCGCCAGTTCCCGCTGCAGGCGGTCGATCTCACGGAGCGAGAACGCCGCGAGGCGGGCATTCAGGCGGGTGTGCTGCTCGAACAGTGAGCGGCGGCTGTGCCACAGGAAGCGCAGGCCCCAGCCGGCCAGCCCCGGCAGGGCGCGCGGGCGCAGCAGCAGCGGCGACTCCGTGCGACCGAGAAAGCGCAGCAGGTCCAGGCCGACGCCGGGGGTGTTCCAGGGTTCGGCGTGGCTCGCATGCAGCATGCCGCCGTTGGCCTGGCTGGAGCCGGTGGCGGGGGCGGGGGCGGCATCCACCAGCACGACCTCGGCCCCGGACTCCTGCAGGTACCAGGCGGTGGCCACGCCGATGACTCCGGCCCCGATCACGACTACGCGCATTCGCTGCTTCCCCTATCAAGAATGCTCATGTGCCACTCGCCAGTCGTTGGATCACGTCCGCGTATTCGCGTTCCAGCCGCTTGGGCGACACCTTCTCCCGGGTGCCCAGTTCCTGGGCGAACTGCGAGACGCGAAACTCCTCGATGCGGTAGCGAAAGGCGAGCACATTCGGGTGGTCCGGCGCCCGCGCGATCAGTTCCTGTGCCTGCTGCCACAGCGGCTCGACCGCCACGCGTCGGGCGCGGTCCTTGTCCGGGGCCTGGGTCAGGCGTTCCAGGCGCTTGTCGATTGCCTGCAGGTAGCGCGGCAGCTCGGGCAGCACGTCATGCGGGGTGCGCAGCAGGAAATCGGCCGGGACCAGGGCCTCGAGCTGCCCGCGGATGTCGCGTGCGGCCTCGATCCAGGACAGCGGCAGATCCCCCTGCAGCCGGGTGCGCAGGTCGTGCCAGTGGCGCAGGATCTCGGCGGCAAGGCGCGAGAGCTCCATCACCGTGGGGGAGAACTCGGGCAGGCGACCCTCCAGGCGTTCTTGAAAGGCTTCGGCATCGCGTGGCCACGGCTCGGCCAGGAACACGCGGTCGGCCGCGGCCTCCAGGATCTGGTCGCGCAGGGCCTCGCAGCTGCCGAGCGTCGAGTAGTTCAGGCAGGCGCGTTCGATCTCCGGGAGCTGGCGGCGCAGGTCGCGGGCGGTCTTGCGTGCGCCCAGCAGGAACAGCCGGCGCAGCCCCGCTCGGTGGGCGCGTGCGGCCCGCGCCGGGTCCGGTTCCAGCTCCAGCGAGACCGCGTCGCCGTGATCGACCAGGATCGGGAAGGCGCGCAGCTGCGCCCCCTGGTGGTCGAACTCCACACTCTCCGGCAGCGCGCCGAAGTCCCATTCGGTGATCCCCTCGCGGGTGATTTCGTCCGGGCGGCTGGCGTCGAAGTGGGCCTCGGCGCTGTCGCCCAGCCGGCGCTTCAGCGCGGCCAGGTCGCGGCCGCTGGCTTGCTCGTGGCCTTCCGGGTCGAGGATGCGAAAGTGCATCACCAGATGTGACTCCAGGTTCTCCGGGCGCCAGGCATCCAGCGGGATCTCGGTTCCGGTCATCGCGCGCAGGGCCTCGGCCAGCGCCGGGATCAGCGGGCCCTGGCGGTGCTCGATGCGCGCGAGCGCGGCCTGCGCGAAGTCCGGCGCGGGCACGAACTGGCGGCGCAGGCCCTTGGGCAGGCTCTTCAACAGGGCGGTCACGCGCTCCTCCAAAAGCCCCGGCACCAGCCAGTCGCCCAGCCAGTCGGGTACCGCGTTCAGCGCGGCGATCGGGATGGTCACGGTCACGCCGTCGTCCGGCTGACCGGGCTCGAAGCGGTAGGCCAGCGGCAGGCGCAGGCCCTCGACCTCCAGATGGTCGGGGTAGGCCCCTTGCGGGAGTGCGGTGTCCGGCTCGTTCAGCAGTTCCGCACGGTCGATCCGCAGGGCGTCGGGGTCCCGCTTCTCGGTCTTGCGCGCCCAGGGCTCGAAGCTTGTGCCGTCGGTGATGTCTTCCGGCAGGCGGGCGTCATAGAAGTCGAACAGCCGATCCTCCTCCACCAGCAGGTCACGCCGGCGCCCGCGCGCCTCCTGCTCGGCGATCTCGGCGACCGCCGCGCGGTTTGCCTGCACCCCCTTGGAGCGGGTGCGCAGCTCGCCGCCGACCAGGCCCTCGCGGATCAGGATACGCCGCGCCTCGGCCGGGTCGTGTCTTGCGAAGTCCACCGGCTTTTTCGGGGCGACGACCAGGCCGTACAGGGTGATGCGGTCGAAGGCCCCGACGCGTCCGCTGCGACGCTGGAAGTGCGGCTCGAAGATATGGTGCTTGAGCAGATGCGCCGCCGCGGCCAGGATCCAGTCGGGCTCGATACGGGCATTGTCGCGGGCGTAGACGCGGGTGGTCTCGGCGATCTCCGCGCTCATCACCCAGGCCGGCTTCTTTTTCGCCAGGACCGAGCCGGGATGGATCTGGAAGCGGCGGTTGCGCGCGCCGAGGTAGTCGCCGCGCTCGGTCTTCTGTCCGATCTGGCTGACCAGTCCGGTCAGCAGCGCGCGGTGCACGGGCTCGGCGTCGGCCGGCTGGTGGTTCGGCTTCAGGTCCATCTCGCGGGCCTGGCGCAGCAGCTGCACGCGCAGCTCCTGCCACTCGCGCATGCGCAGGAAGTTCAGGAAATGTTCGCGGCACCAGCGCTTGAGCGCATTCGAGCCAAGATCCTCGCGCGCGGTGTGCCAGGCCTCCCACAGCCGCAGCATGCCCATGAAGTCGGAGCCCTCGACCTGAAACTCCCGATGGGCCTGGTCCGCCGCCTGCGTGGCCTCGGCCGGGCGTTCGCGCGGGTCCTGGAGCGACAGGAAGGCGGCGATGGTCGCGGTCTCGGTCACGCAGCCGTGGTCGGCCCCGGCCAGCAGCATCGCGCCGTGGCGCGGGTCGATGGGCATGCGCGCCAGCTGGCGGCCGCGCGGGGTGATGCGGCCGCGGGCATCCACCGCGCCCAGCTCCTCCAGCAGGCGATAGCCGTCCTTGACCAGGCGCGGGTCGGGCGGGTCCACGAACGGGAACTGGCGCGGCTGGCCGAGCTTCAGCGCGGCCATCTGCAGAATCACCGAGGCGAGATTGGAGCGCTGGATCTCCGGGTCGGTGAAGGGCGGGCGCAGGTGGTAGTCGTCCTCCGCGAACAGCCGGATGCAGATGCCGGGGCCCAGCCGTCCGCAGCGCCCGGCGCGCTGGTCGCAGGCGGCCTGCGAGATCGGCTCCAGGCTCAGGCGCTGAACCCGCGAGCGCCAGGAGTAGCGCGAGACGCGGGCCAGACCCGAGTCGATCACGAAGCGGATGCCGGGGACGGTCAGCGCGGTCTCGGCGACATTGGTGGCGAGCACGATGCGCCGGCCCGAGTGCGACTGGAACACCCGCGACTGCTCGCGCGCGGACAGGCGCGCGTACAGCGCCAGGACCTCGGTGTCCGCGCGCACCTGGCCGCGCAGGGCCTTGTGGGCGTCGCGGATCTCGCGCTCGCCGGGCAGGAATACCAGGATGTCGCCGGGGCCGGCCCGCTCGCATTCGGCGACCGCGTCGCGGATGCCATCGAACAGGTCGCGCTCGCCGCGACCGGCGTCTTCGTCCTCGCCAGCGTCCTCCGGCTCGATCGGGCGGTAGCGCAGTTCCACCGGGTAGGTGCGGCCAGCCACGGTCAGGATCGGGGCGTCGTCGAAGAACGCGGACAGGCGCTCCGGGTCCAGCGTCGCGGAGGTGATAATGATGCGCAGCTCCGGACGCTTCTTCGACAAGCGCTTGAGCACGCCCATCAGGAAGTCGATGTTTAGGCTGCGCTCGTGCGCCTCGTCGACGATCAGGGTGTCGTAGGCGCGCAGCTCCGGGTCATGCGCCAGCTCCGCCAGCAGCATGCCGTCGGTCATCAGCTTGACCCAGTTGTTCGGCCCGGTCTGGTCGGAGAAGCGCACCTTGAAGCCGACGGTGGAGGTCGCATCACCCCCCAGCGTGGTGCCCAGTTCCTCGGCGATGCGGCTGGCGACCGAGCGGGCGGCGATCCGACGTGGCTGGGTGTGGCCGATCAGCCCGGCCTCGCCGCGCCCGGCCTCCAGGCACAGCTTGGGCAGCTGGGTGGTCTTGCCGGATCCGGTCTCGCCGCACAGCACCAGCACCGGGTGTTCGCGGATCGCGGTGACAATTCGCTCGCGCTCGGCGTGGATCGGCAGGTCGCCGGCATACACGGGCTGTGGGCGCAGACGTTCGCGTTCGGCGGCGCCCTGTTCGGCGCTTGCAAGGCGTTGGGTCAGGGTGGAGACGAGCCGGTCACAGGGCTGGCCGCGCTTGTGCCGCTGGCGGGCCCGACGCAGCAGTTCACCCAGTTCGCGGCGTTCGCTGCCCTGCGGCAGGGCCTCCACGGTCCTCGCCAGGGCGTCCAGGTCCGGGCCCGCCGCGGCCATCAACCGTCCCGGTGACGCAGGCGCAGGGCCTCGATGTTCTCCGAGCGCAGGCGGTCCAGGGCGCGGTTGACGTCGTCCTCCTGGGTGAAGGGGCCGACAAAGACCCGGTGCCAGGTCTCGCCCTCGACCTGGACCTCGTGGACCTGCGGGCTCAGGCCCAGCAGGGAGATGCGCGCCTTCATCTCGTCGGCCTGTTCGAACCGCCGGAACGACCCGATCTGCAGGATCACTGGATCGCCCTCGGCCGGGGAAGCGGGGGGCGGGATCACCTGGTCTTGCGGGACTTCACGTTCGCCCCGAGGGACGCGGACCTCGTCTTCGGGTAGCAGCTCGTAGTAGCGAAACCGCGGCTCGTCATCGGTGGGCAGACGCTCCGGCTCCGCCGCGGGCGCCCGCTCGGCCGGGGGCTCCGGTTCGCCGAACAGGGCGCCGATGTCGGGCGAGCGATCGGCCCCCTGGAGATAGAGCACGGCGGCGATCCCGAGCCCGATCAGCAGGCCGGCGAACATCCATACCCAGCCCGGGATCGGTCGCGAGGAGCGGGCGGGGGTCGTCTTGCGGCGCTTGCGGCGGGCCTGGGCCATGGGCTACATCCGTTCGGGGGCGGTGACGCCGAGCAGGCGCAGCCCATTGTGCAGCACCTGCTTGATGCCGGTCAGTAGCGCCAGGCGTGCGCCGATCACGGTGGCATCCTCCGCGTTCAGGAACGGGACGGCGTTGTAGTAGGTATGGAAGCCGGCGGCCAGCTCGCGCAGGTACTGGGCAATCTGGTGCGGTTCGCAGGCCTCGGCGGCCGCCGCGATCACCTCGGGGAAGCGGTCGAGGCGGTCCAGCAGGTCGTCTTCCTGCGGCTCGGTCAGGCGTGCGGACAGCCCGGTGTCGTCCAGCGCGCTGGCGGTATGGCCGCGCTCGGCAGCGGTGCGCAGCACGCTGGCGATACGCGCGTGGGCGTACTGGATGTAGTACATCGGGTTGTCGTTGGACTGCGACTTGGCCAGGTCCAGGTCGAAGTCCAGGTGCTGGTCGCAGCGGCGCTGTACATAGAAGAAGCGCGCGGCATCCGAGCCGACCTCGTCGCGCAGCTCGCGCAGGGTGACGAACTGCCCGGCGCGGGTGGACATCGGCAGGCGTTCGCCCCCGCGATAGAGGATCGCGAACTGCACCAGCAGCACGTCCAGGCGGTCGTCCTCCAGGCCCAGGGCCTGCAGCGCGGCGCGCACGCGCGGGACGTAGCCGTGGTGGTCGGCGCCCCAGATGTTGATCACGCGCTCGAAGCCGCGCTGGAATTTCTCGCGGTGGTAGGCGATGTCGGAGGCGAAGTAGGTGTAGTCGCCGTTCTCGCGGCGCACCACGCGGTCCTTGTCGTCGCCGTAATCGGTGGAGCGGAACCACAGGGCCCCGTCCTTCTCGTACAGTGCGCCGTGCGTCTCGAGGTCCTGCACCGCGGCGTCGATCGCGCCGGAGTCGGCCAGGCTGCGCTCGGAGAACCAGCACTGGTATTCAATCCCGAACTCGCGCAGGTCGTCGCGGATGTCTTCGAGGATCGCGTTCAGGCCGCAGTCGAACACCGTGCGGTACAGCTCCGGACCCAGCAGCTCGCGGGCACGGGCGATCACCGCGTCGATGTAGACCTCCTTGTCGCCGCCGGCCGGCTCGTCCGGCGGCAGGTCGCGGGTCACGGCCGCGGCCGGGTGCACGGCCTGTTCGCCGATCTGCGCGGTGAGGGATTCGGCGACCGGGTAGATGTAGTCGCCCTGGTAGCCGTTGGCGGGGAACGGAACCTGTACGCCGTGCTGTTCCAGGTAACGCAGCCAGACGCTGGCGGCGAGGATGTTCATCTGCCGCCCGGCGTCGTTCACGTAGTACTCGCGGGTGACGTCGAAGCCACAGAAATCCAGCAGGTCGGCGACGGTGGCGCCGAAGGCCGCGCCGCGGCCGTGGCCGACATGCAGCGGACCGGTGGGGTTGGCGGAGACGAACTCCACCTGCACCGGACGGCCGTTGCCCACGCTGGAGCGGCCAAAGTCGGCGCCCTGGGTGGCGATGCGGCCCAGCACCTGGGTGCGGGCATCCGCGGCCAGGCGGAAGTTGATGAAGCCGGGGCCGGCGATCTCGGTGCCGGCCAGGCCGGGCACCTCGGGCATCGCGGCGCACAGGGCCTCGGCCAGGTCGCGGGGCTTGGTCTTCGCCGGGCGTGCGAGCTGCATCGCCAGGTTGCTGGCAAAGTCGCCGTGCTCGCGGTCGCGGGCACGCGTGACCTGCACCTCGACACCGTGATCGGCGGGTACACGGCCATCGGCCACCAGGGTCTCCAGGGCGGCCTCAAGGGCCTGGGTAAGGGCGTCTTTCAAGGGAACCGAGTCCGTCGTCTCAAAAGCCCGGCATTCTAACCAGAATGCCGGGCCGATGCCTGTTCTGCGCGGGTTTCAGGCGAGCGAGACCGGGTCCACGTCGATCGCGATGCGAACACCGCGCGGCAGATCTTCGGTCTGCCAGGCATGTCGTGCTTGCGCGAGCGTTCGGTGCAGGGCCTGCCGCTCGGCCGCGCGCAGCAGGATCTGCTCGCGGAAACGCCGATTCACGCGATGGCGCGGGGCGGGGGCCGGACCCAGCACGCGCAGGTCTCCGTGCCGTGCCGCGAGCAGGTATCCCGCGACGGTCTCCGCGTGGCGATGCGCCGCCGCGGCCTCGGCGGCCTCGACGCGGACCAGGGCCAGGTGCCCGTACGGCGGCAGCCCGGCCGCCTCGCGTTCGCCCAGCAGGGGTTCCAGCATCGCCGGATAGTTACCGGCATCCAGCCCCCGCATCAGGGGGTGATCGGGGTGGCCGGTCTGCAGCAGGACGCGCCCGCCACCGTCACCCCGGCCCGCACGACCGGCGGCCTGCACGATCAGTTGCAGGGTGTGTTCGGTGGCCCTCAGATCCACGCTGAACAGCCCCTGATCGACGTCGATCACACCGACCAGTCCGACGCGCGGGAAGTCGTGACCCTTGGCCAGCATCTGGGTGCCGACGACGATCGCGGCGTCCAGCTGCCGGATGCGATCGAGTGCGGCCTCCAGGGCCCCCTTGTGGCGCACGCTGTCACGGTCGAGACGGATGATCGGTGTCTGCGGGAAGTGCCGGGCCAGCGCCTGTTCCAGACGCTGGGTGCCCAGCCCGCGATGGGCCAGGGCCTCGCCGCATTCCGGGCAGCGTTCGGCGCGGGACTCCTGGTGCCCGCACAGGTGGCAGATCGCGCGGCGATCATGGGCATGCACGGTCAGGTGAGCATCGCAGTCCGGACAGTCGGCGACCCAGCCGCATGTCTCGCAGGTCAGCACTCGGGCAAAGCCGCGCCGGTTGAGCAGGACAAAGCACTGCTGGCCTTCGGTCAGGGTCTGCTGCATCGCATCCAGCAGCGGTGCGGTCAGGCCCTCGTCCGGGCTGTGCACGCGGGTATCGATGGTTTCCACACCGGGTGGTTGCGTGCCGTCCGGCCGGGTGCGCAGGTGCACATGGGTGTAGCGCCCCTGGCGCGCGGCATGCAGGGTCTCCAGGGTGGGTGTCGCCGAGCCCAGCACGACCGGGGTGTGCTCGAGCTGGCCACGCTTGATCGCCAGATCCCGCGCGCTGTAGCGAAAGCCGTCCTGCTGCTTGAATGCGCTGTCGTGTTCCTCGTCGACGATGATCAGGCCCGGCTCGGGTAGTGGGACGAACAGGGCCGAACGGGTCCCGACCACGATGCGGCGCTCGCCAAGGCGGGCCGCCTCCCAGGCGCGCAGGCGCTCGCCCTCGGCCAGGCCGGAGTGCAGGAGCGCGACCTGCCCGGGAAAGCGCTGCTGGATGCGTCCGGCAAGTTGCGGCGTCAGCGCGATTTCGGGGATCAGGAACAGGACCTGACGGCCACGCGCGACCGCATCGGCGGCCATGCGCAGATAGACCTCCGTCTTGCCGCTCCCGGTGACGCCCTCCAGCAGCATCGGGCGGGGGTCGTTCGGCGACACCGCCGCGATGGCCGCCTCCTGCTCGGGGGTCAGGGTGTAGTCGGTACCGGTGGGGGGCGCTGGGGCGCGCGGATCGGCTCGCGTCGGTTCCAGCCAGCCGCGTGCTTCCAGCTGTCGCAGGTCTTTCGCGGTTATTTGAAGGGCGGCCGTGGTGGCCAGCGTCGCGCGGTCCAGTGCGGCCCCGAGCGCGGGCAGGGCGCGCAGGATGGCGAGTTGGCGGTGGCCCCGTATTCGCCCTTCCGCGAGCGCTGTGTGGCCCGTTGGGGTGAGCCGCCAAAGGGGTTCGGGGCTCAGGGTGGGTAGGGGGTGACCTCGACGCAGGCCCGGTGGCAGCGCGCCGAGGAGGGCCTCGCCCAGCGCGTGGTGATAGTAGCGGGCCCCGAAGCGCAGGAGTTCCAGAACCGTCGGCGTCAGGATGGGCTGCGCATCGGGTGAACCCAGTGTCTCGCGCAGCTTGTTCTCGGGCACGTCGCTTTGGTGCGCGAGTGCGACCACGATGCCGACAGCCTCGCCACGACCGAAGGGTACACGGACTCGTTGCCCGGGCCTCAGATCGGTGTCTTCGGGGATCCGGTAGTCGAACAGGCGGTCCAGCGGTCGGTCGAGTGCGACCTGGGCAATTCCGATCTCGGGCATGCGACTAGTCTACGCCAGTCGGCACGGGCACAAGAGTGTGACCGTTATCCACAAAACCTGTGGATAACTCTGTGGAGGGAATGGGGTGAAAGTCGCTAAACGCCTGTTGCTGCTTGGTTCGTATCAGAATGGCTAAAAAGCGACCAAAGTGTTTTTATTTTTTTATATCAACAAGTTGTGCGTTATTGGTGATATCGGTTGGCTGTTGTGTAACCTAACTGCCATCGTTTGTATCCGCCTGTGGGTATCCTGTACAGGTCGTGTACAGGGATTGGTCTGGTATTGGTGGCTCGGAGGGCTGCACACAAAAAAGCCCGGCCGCCGCAAACGGGGGCCGGGCTCGCAAGCGGGGGCCGGGCACGAGGCCCGGCCTCGGTCTAGCCGAGGGCCTTGACCGAGGCCACCAGTTCGGCGGCCACCTTCTGGCCGTCGCCGTACAGCATCTGGTTGTTGTCGGCATAGAACAGGTGGTTCTCGATGCCCGAGAACCCCGCGCCCTTGCCGCGCTTCACGCAGATGACATTGCGGGCCTGGTCGGCGTTCAGGATCGGCATGCCGTAGATCGGCGATTCCGGGTTGGTCCGGGCCACCGGGTTCACGACGTCGTTCGCGCCGATCACCATTGCGACATCCGCAGTCTTGAACTCTTCGTTGATCTCGTCGAGATCGAAGATGATGTCGTAGGGCACGCCGGCCTCGGCCAGCAGCACGTTCATGTGCCCGGGCATACGGCCCGCGACCGGATGGATCGCGAACTTAACGTCCACGCCGCGCTTCTGCAGCAGCTGGGTGAATTCCCAGATCTTGTGCTGTGCCTGCGCGACGGCCATGCCGTAGCCCGGCACGATGATGACCTTCTCGGCGTAGGCCATCATGATCCCGGCGTCGTTGGCCTGGATCTCCTTCATCGTGCCTTCGATCTCTTCCTCGGCACCGCCGGAGGAGCCGCCGAACTGGCTGAACAGGATGTTCTTGATCGGGCGGTTCATTGCCTTGGCCATCAGCTGCGTGAGCAGCGTACCGGCCGCGCCGACCACGATACCGGCGATCATCAGGGCCGGGTTGTCGAGTACGATCCCCTTCAGGCCGACCGCGAGGCCGGTCAGCGCGTTGTACAGCGAGATGACTACCGGCATGTCGGCGCCGCCGATCGGGAGGGTCATCAGCACGCCGAAGGCCAGCGCCAGTACGAAGAACAGCAGCAGGCTGAACGAGCCGATCTCGCCGCCGCTGGTAGCCATCATGAAGCCCAGCAGCACGGTGATTGCGAAGATCGCGATGTTCACGACCTGCTGGCCACCGAAAGTGAAGGTCTTCTTCATCAGGCCTTCGAGCTTGGCGTAGGCCACCAGCGAGCCGGAGAACGCCACCGAGCCGATCAGCGAGCCGGTCACGGCGATCGCCAGACCGGTGTTGGTGACCGTTTCCGGGGTCGCCTGCAGCAGGTAGATCGCACCGATGCCTGCCGCGGCGCCGCCGCCCATGCCGTTGTACAGCGCGATCATCTGCGGCATGTCGGTCATCGCGACCTTCTTGCCGCTCCACCAGGCCAGTGCGCCACCAATGGCGATACCCAGGATGATCAGGGTGTAGTTCACGCCGCCGGAGATCTCCGGATGCACGAAGGTCACGAGCGTGGCGATCACCATGCCCACGCCGGCCCAGATGATCCCCGGACGCGCGGTGGTCGGGGAGGACATCTGCTTGAGGCCGACGATGAACAGCACCGCCGCCGCGAAGTAGGCGAGGTTGATGATCAGACTCATGCCTTATCTCCCTTCTTGTCGTCCTTCTTGCTGGTCGTGAACATCTCCAGCATGCGTTCGGTGACGACATAGCCACCCACGGCGTTGCCCGCGGCCAGGATCACGGCGACAAAGCCGATGGCCTGTTCCAGCGGCGTCTGGGCATGGCCCAGCGCGACCATGGTCCCGACCAGCACGATGCCGTGGACGAAGTTGGAACCGGACATCAGCGGGGTGTGCAGGATGACCGGCACCTTGGAGATGATCTCGTAGCCGGTGAAGGCCGCGAGCATGAAGATGTACAGCGCGATAAAGCCTTCGATGATCATGATTGCGCTCCCTTCAGGGCCTCACGGGTGGCCTCGTGCACGATCTCGCCGTCGCGGGTCAGCACGCTCTTGGCGATGACCTCGTCGTCCCAGTCCGGCTTGAACTCGCCGCCCTCGGCGATCATTGGCGTGAGGAAATTGAGCAGGTTCTTGGCGTACATCTCGGAGGCATGCAGCGGGACCTGCGAGGGCACGTTCAGTGGGGCGTGGATGACCACGCCCTTGTGCTTGCTGGTCTTCCCCGGCTTGGACAGCTCGCAGTTGCCGCCGCCCTCGGCCGCGAGATCCACGATCACCGCGCCCGGCTTCATGCCCTCGACCATGTCCTTCGGGATCAGCTTCGGGGACTCGCGGCCCGGGATCGCGGCGGTGGTGATCAGCACGTCGGCCTTGGCGATGAACTCGCTCAGCGCGTCCTGCTGCTGTTGCTTCTCTTCCGCGGTCAGTTCGCGGGCATAGCCGCCTTCGCCCTCGGCGGAGACGCCCAGATCGAGGAACTTCGCCCCCAGCGACTCGACCTGCTCCTTGGTCGCGGAGCGCACGTCGTAGGCCTCGACCATCGCGCCCAGGCGCTTGGCCGTGGCGATCGCCTGCAGCCCGGCCACGCCGGCACCGATCACGATGACCTTGGCCGGGCGGATGGTGCCGGCCGCGGTGGTCAGCATCGGGAAGAAGCGGCAGGACAGATCCGACCCCATGATCGCGCCCTTGTAGCCGACCACGGCCGCCTGCGAGGACAGTACGTCCATGCTCTGGGCGCGCGAGATGCGCGGGATCAGTTCCATCGCGAAGCTCAGGATCTTGCGTTCCTGCATCGCCTTGACCACGTCCGGGTTGCGGTGGGCGTGGAACAGGCTGACGACGGTCGAGCCTTCCGGCAGCTGATGGACCTCTTCCACCGTCGGCGGCGCCACGCGGACCATCAGGTCCGACTGGCCGTAGGCCGTCTCGGTGTCGACCACGGTGGCCGACTCGTAAGAGGCATCCGGGAAATGGGCGTTGGTGCCGGCCCCTTTCTCCAGCTGCACGGTGACGCCCAACTGGGCGAACTTGGCCGCCACCGTCGGATCCAGGGCCACGCGGCGCTCGCCGCTGGCACTCTCCTTGGGAACGGATAATTTGATTGCCATGCGCTCTCTCCCCGGGCCAAGCGTTCCCGCAATCCCTCCGGGACGTTCGGCCGCGCTCGCGGGTGGTATTAAGGACGCCGAACAAGGCTTTTGTGGCCCATTCGGCGGAAAAAACGGCCAGCAAGTGTAGCGGAATCGCCTTCGCGCTTAAACAGCCCGTTGATGGGGCGCGTCCTCCGGGCCCGCATCCACGTGCCCAACCGGTGTTCATGCGGCTGTAATTGCGTTGCGGCCTCGGCCTGTTTATTGTCAAGCAAGTTTCGTGCGATCCCGCACCGCGCCAGCGGTCGACTCGGTGAAGGGGACATGGATTTGCTCACGCCCGGCGGCGTCGGGCCTGCTCAAGTTCCGCGTGAGCAAATCCGTGTTTCCTTGGAGACGGGACGAGGTCATGTTGCCGACCGAGCATCAGGTCCTGCGTACGGACGCTGCGGGCATGCCACTGGAATGGATCGGCCTGGAACAGGCCGTGCGCCTCTATTACACCGAGCAGGTCGCCTACGCCTGCGGGAGTCTGCTGTATCGCGTGCGTGGCGGCATCAACGCCCGTACCGGGCTGCAGTCCCGGGTCGAGGTCAACTCGATTATCGCCACCTTCGGCACGCGCCAGTCCCGCTTCAATCACTACATCCCGCCGCTCAACAACACCACGCTGTTTCGCCGCGACGCGCATCTTTGCCTCTACTGCGGCCAGCACTTCTATGAGCGTGATCTCTCGCGCGACCATGTCACCCCGATCAGCCAGAACGGGGCGGACACCTGGAACAACGTGGTCACTGCCTGCAAGCGTTGCAACAACCACAAGGCCGGGCGCACCCCCGAGCAGGCCGGCATGCAGCTGCTGGCGATCCCGTTTACGCCCACCCACGCGGAGTACATCTATCTGAAGGGCAAGCGGGTGCTGGCCGACCAGATGGAGTTCCTGCTGGCGCATTTCCCCCGGACCAGCCCCCTGCGCGGCCGCCTCGGCTGATCGCACCCGCGCGCCCCGTGCGCGGGTCGCGCTATCCTTGGCATGGAACCAACGCAACTGGCGTGACTCCGACAGGAGTCATCCATCCTCTATTGCCGCAGGGAGCACCATGAAGTACTTCGGAGAAGCGGATTACCGCCATGGCCAGCCGCGCAAGGCGGGCGTACTGCTGACCAACCTCGGTACACCGGACGAGCCCACCGCCCCGGCGCTCAAGCGTTATCTGAAGCAATTCCTCTGGGACCCGCGCGTGGTCGAGTTTCCGCGCCCGCTGTGGTGGCTGATCCTTAACGGCATCATCCTGAACATCCGCCCGCGCCGCTCGGCCGCCAAGTACGCCACCGTCTGGACCGACGACGGCTCCCCGCTGCTGGCGATCTCGCGGCGTCAGGCCGAGGGTGTGCGCCGTCGCCTGGCCGAACAGGTCGGCGAGGAGGTCCCGGTCGCGCTGGGCATGCGTTACGGCAACCCCTCCATCGAGGCGGGCCTGGACGAGCTGCGCCGCCAGGGCGTTCGCCGCGTGATCGTGCTGCCCCTTTATCCGCAGTATTCGGGGAGCACCAGCGGCTCCACCTTCGACGCGGTGGCCGACGTACTGAAGGGCTGGCGCTGGGTCCCGGATCTGCAGTTCGTCGCCTCCTACGACGCCGAGCCCGGTTACATCGAGGCCCTGGCCAGCAGTGTGCGCGAGCACTGGAATGCACACGGCCGGGCGGATCGTCTGGTGATGTCGTTCCACGGCATCCCGAAGCGCTATCTAGTCAAGGGTGACCCGTACCACTGCCTGTGTCATGCGACCGGCCAGAAGCTGGCCGCCAGGCTGGGCCTGAACGACGACCAGTGGCAGGTGACCTTCCAGTCGCGTTTCGGCCGCGAAGAGTGGCTGAAGCCCTATACCGACAAGACCATGAAGGCGCTGCCCAAGGAGGGCGTGCGCTCGGTGGATGTGATCTGCCCTGGGTTCTCCGCCGACTGTCTCGAGACTATCGAGGAGATCGGCGATGAGAACCGCGAGATCTTCCTCAAGGCTGGCGGCGAGCGCTTCCACTACATCCCGGCGCTGAACGACCGTTCCGACCACCTCGACTTCCTGGCCGGACTGGTCCGCCAGCACATCGCCCCGTGGCTGGACGATCCGGACAATGCCCCCGAGGCACGCGCCGCCGCCCGCGAACGGGCGCTGGCCCTGGGCGCGCAGCAGTAGGCCGCGATGGACGAGACCACCGCGCCCGGGCGAGTCGGCGAACCCGGCGAGACCGAGATCGGCGCCGTAATCATCGGCGACGAGCTGCTCAGCGGGAAGCGCCGTGACCGGCACCAGGAACACCTCACCGCGGCCCTGGCGGAGAAGGGGCTGGAGCTGGCCTGGATCCGCATTGTCGGGGACCATGCCGGCCGCCTGACGCAGACCTTTCGCGAGACACTGGCAACCGGGGCGGAGGTCTTCAGCTTTGGCGGCATCGGGGCCACGCCGGATGATCGCACCCGCGCCTGCCTCGCCGAGGCGCTTGGGCTCTCCCTGCGGCCACACCCGGACTTCATGGCCATCCTCGAGGAACGTTTTGGCGCAGAGGCCTGGCCGCATCGCGTGCGCATGGCCGAATTGCCGGAAGGGGCCAGCCTGATCCCGAATCCGGTCAACGGCATCCCGGGAGTCAGCTGCCAGCGGCATCACTGCGTGCCGGGATTCCCGGTCATGGCCGAACCGATGGTGCGCTGGGTATTGGACCAGCGTTTCCCCGGGCGCGATGCCGCCGCCGGCTCGGTCGAGGAGGTCCTAGTGCTCGAGAACGTGACCGAGAGCCGCCTGGTCCCGGTGCTCGAGGCCATGGAGGCGGCATTCTCCGATCTGCGCATCTCCTGCCTGCCGCGGATGGACCGCCAGGCCCCGCAGGTCGAGCTGGGCCTGCGGGGCCCCCGCGCCCGGGTCACCGAGGGACAGGCCGCTCTTCGTCAGCACCTGATTTCCGGCGGTTTTCTGAGCCACTGACAGGGTAGTGTCGCGCGGTCCAGTGGGGGCTTGCGCGCCTCTGCTTTCCCGGTATATTGCATTGGGCAGGCACTTGCCTGCGTGCCGCGCGCGGCCCGAATGGAAGACCCCGCCCGTGAATCTGCCTGTTCCCGGCCCCGAGTGGCTGGACCCTGCCGAGAGGCTCCCGGCCCGCGCGCCGGCCGTCATCGAATCCCGTGCTCCCGAAGCCTGCGAGCCGGAGGGCTGGCTGGATGCGCTGGTACACGATCAGCGGTGCGTCTGGCCCGACTTCCTGCCCGAGGAGACGGTCGATGCGCTGCACGACGAGGTCTACGCCCTGCGCGATGCCGCGCAGCTGGCGCAGGCGCGGATCGGTCGGGGGGGCGAGCGCCATCGCGACCGATCCACCCGCGGCGACTGGATCCACTGGCTGGATGGTGCCAGCCCGGCCCAGCAGGCGTTCATGGAGCGCCTGGATGCGATCCGGCTGCAGGTGAGCCGGACGCTGATCCCGGGCCTGTTCGAGACCGAATCGCACTTTGCCCTGTACCCGCCCGGAACCCGTTACGCCCGGCATGTGGATGCCTTCCAGGCTGGTAACTGCCGCCGGCTGTCGCTGGTGTTCTATCTGAACCGCGACTGGCGCGAGCAGGACGGCGGCCAGCTCGCGATCTATGACGATGCGGACCGCGAATGCCAGCGCATCCAGCCGATGGCCGGCACGCTGGTGATTTTCCTCAGCCAGAGCGTGCCGCATGCGGTGCTGCCCACCCGCCGCTGGCGTGCCAGCATCGCCTCCTGGATGCGCGTGCGCGAGCTTGCCAACCCGCTCGCGGGTCTCGACCGCTTCTGACACCGGCCGCGGCGCGTTCTTGCAGCCTGCGGCGCCGGCGCCCATGATCGGGAGAGGGCCTCAGCGCCCTTCGAGCGAGCGCAACGCGGCGGGCCAATATGGGCAAGAGCCGGCAAAGGCAGGACAAGGCGGCCTCACTTCAGGACACGTCCACGGACGTGCCGTTGCAGGCCTCCTCGGCTTCGATCTGGGCCGAGCGCTATCAGCTGCGTGACGCCCGGGGCGAGCCGGTGGATGCCTCGGTCGAGGCGATGTTCGACCGCGTGGCCCGAGCCCTCGCCACCGTCGAGGCGCCGGACAAGCGCGCGCCGATTGAACGCGAGTTTCGTTGGGCGCTGGACAACGGCGCCATCCCGGCCGGGCGCATCCTGGCCAATGCCGGGGCCGAGGCGCACAAGCCGCAGACCACACTGATCAACTGCACCGTATCGCGCACGATCCGGGACTCGCTGCAGGCGATCCTGGATGCCAATACCGCCGCCGGGTTGACGCTCAAGGCCGGGGCCGGGATCGGCTACGACTTCAGCACCCTGCGCCCGAAGGGTGCGCTGGTCGCGGGCGCCGGCGCGCCGACCAACGGCCCGGTCGCGTTCATGCAGATCTTTGACCAGACCTGCCGCACCATCGGCGCGGCCGGTGGTCGCCGCGGGGCGCAGATGGCAACGCTGGACATCGGTCATCCGGATATCGAGCGTTTCATCCTCGCCAAGCGCCGCAAGGGGCGGCTGACCCAGTTCAACCTGTCCGTGCTGGTGCGCGATGCCTTTCTGGAGGCCGTGGAGCGCGACGACGAATGGGCGCTCGCCTTCCCGCTGCTGCCCGTGGAACAGGACGCGGTGGCCCCCTCCGATCTCGTCTATCGCGACTGGCCGATGGTCGAGGACGGCTACCGCGTTGACGACCAGGGCCGGGTCGCCTGCCGTATCTACCGCCGCGTGCGCGCCCGCGAGCTGTGGGACACCCTGATGCGCAGCACCTATGACGTCGGCGAACCCGGCGTCATCCTGATCGAACAGGTCAACCGCCAGAACAACGCCTGGTTCGACGAGGTGATCCGCGCCACCAACCCCTGCGGCGAGGAGCCGCTGCCACCGGACGGGGCCTGTCTGCTGGGGTCGGTGAATCTGACTCGGTTCGTGTCCTCGCCGTTCAGCGCCGATGCTGCCTTCGACTGGGAACGCTTCGCGCGGGTGGTGCGCGTGTTCACGCGCATGCTGGACAACGTCGCGGATATCTCCGGGCTGCCGCTGCCGGAGCAGCGCGCCGAGATGCTGCGCAAGCGCCGCCACGGCATGGGCATCCTCGGGCTCGGGTCGGCTCTGGCGATGCTGGGGGAGACCTACGGTTCGGAGTCGGCCGCCGCCTTCACCGCAGAGGTCTGTCGTCGCCTGGCGCTGGAGAGCTGGCGCGCCGGGCTGGAGCTGGCGCGCGAGAAGGGCCCGGCGCCGATCATGGACGAGGACTTCACGCTGACCGCGGACATGCTCCGGCGTCAGCCGGCGCTGGCCGAGAGCGGCTATCAGGTGGGCGACGTGCTGAAGGGGCGGGAGCTGCATGCCCGCTTCAGCCGCTACATGCAGCGCATCGCCGAGGAGGACCCGGCGCTGGTCGCGGCGCTGGCCGAGGAGGGCGCGCGCTTTACCCACGCCACCTCCATCGCGCCCACCGGCACCATCAGCTTCTCGGTCGCCAACAACGCGAGCAACGGCATCGAGCCGACCTTTCTGCACCACACCACGCGCAACATCCGTCGCCCGGGGCGGCGTACCCGCGAGGCGGTGGATTGTTACTCGTTTGAGCTGCTGGCCTACCGCGCCCGGGTCGATGCCGACGCGGGGCCGGGGGATCTTCCCGTCAACGCGATTACTGCGGACCGGGTCAGTGTGGATGCCCACATCCGCATGCAGGGCGCCGCCCAGCCATGGGTGGACTCGGCCATCTCCAAGACGCTCAACGTCCCGAGCGATATCCCGTTCGAGGACTTCCAGCAGGTCTACCTGCAGGCCTGGCGCGCCGGGCTCAAGGGCTGCACCACCTACCGGCCCAACCCGCAGGCGCAGATGGGCGTGCTCGTGGACCCCGAACGCCTGCGCAGCACCTGGTACACCTTCACCCTGGAGGATGGCCGGGAGCTGACCCTGCGCGGCGACGAAGAGGTCGAATACGAAGGCCAGATCCACACCGCCGCGAACCTCTTCGCCGCGCTGGACGAGGGCTACTACGACGACGTCTGACGCCGTCGGGGAGGACACGATGCACCGGATCGACCAGCCCATCATCGCCTTTCGCCGCTCGGACACCCCGCAGGGTGAGGGCGCGCCCGGCAGTGACGATCATCCGCTGGGCAAGCGCATCCCGTCGCGCCCCGAGGGCGAACTCGAGTCGGTCACCGAGAAGGTGCGCTACTGGACCCAGGACGGGCCGCAGACCGTCTATCTGGTGGTCAGCTTTGTGGCCGTCTCCGGCACGGTCAGCGGCGAACGTGTAACCATCGAGCGCCCGATCGAGTTCTTCCTGCCCACCGGGCAGCACTCCGAGTCCTACCAGTGGATCTCCGCCACCATGCGCAGCCTGTCGCTGGCGGCCCGTGGCGGCTACGCCGCTCGCGCCCTGCGCGACCTGCGCAAAGTCACCTGGGACCGCGGCCCGGTCCGCTGCGGCGAAAACGAATACGGAAAACCGCTTTACCACCCCTCCGAGGTTGCCGCGATCGCCCACGCGCTGCAGCGTATCCTCCAGCGCCGCGGCTTCCTGGATCCCGACGGTCACCCCCGCCCGCTACGCGAACTGGTCGCCGCCTACCGCGACAGGGGAACCCCGGAGGCCTCCGCCATCCTGGAGGCCCCGCACCCGGTGGCCACAGCCGCTGCCCCCTGCCCGCAGTGCGATGGCCATCTCGAGATCATCGACGGCTGCCCCACCTGCCGCGACTGCGGCTACTCGAAGTGCTAGAGCGAGGAATGGGAATCTTGATTATCGGCTTTGTAGTCTCCCTCTGAGGTCCAGTGTCATGCACTTCATGCCGCCACCGGATTTCTGAAATTCGTCGATCGCGACGGGGTATACCTCCATGCCATGCTGTCGGTAGCGTTCGGCGAGCCCCGCGGCCCGGTCGCTCAGGACGATTCGTTCGCCATCACTCACCGCATTGAGGCCGTAAGCCAGCGCATCGGCCTCGTCCGCCTCGATCACATTGGGCACACGATGCCGTACCGCCTCCAGGCTCTCTTGGGTAAAGGCGGGTGGATAGAGCGCAACGGTTTGGCGGTCGACCACCGTGAAAGCTGTGTCGAGGTGGTAGAAGCGGGCATCGGTTAACTGCAGGCTGACGACTTCCAGATCCAGAAACGACGCGAGCTCGGCGTGTGCCGCCTGATCACTGCGCCAGGGGTAGCCGGCGAAGAGTGTATCGTTCCAAATCAGCGCATCCCCTTCGCCCTCGAAATCGTGGCGGGGCTGGTAGAGCGCCGTGAACCCTTGTTCGCGCAGCCAGCTTTCGAACCACCAGGTCTCGCCCTGACGCTCAGGGTGCCGAAAGGTGGGCAGTGCCACCTTGTCATCCACGACGAGCGCGCCGTTGGCCGTGAAGACCATGTCCGGAAACCCCTCGACGGGCGGGATCAGGTGGACCTCCCAGCCAAGGGTCTCCGTATACAGCTGATAAAGGGCCTCCCATTGCCGGGTCGCGGTCTCCGGACACACGGGACACTCAAGGTCCATCCAGGGGTTGATCTCATAGTGGATGGCGAAATATTCCGGTCGACACATCAAAACGGATTTCGCCATCGTGGTGCTCCACTAGTGGCCGGACTCGGCACGAACACGATTTTGACTTGAAACGTGCCAGTAGGGGCGAGCCCCTTCAAGTCCCTTCGTCGAGGTGTGTGAGCGGGCGAGCCGGGTTGGGTAGAGGCCGGCCCAGCATTGCTGCGCATCCCTCACAGTGGATAGCTACATAGCTGGCGGGGGCGTCATGGAAATCTCGCAGGTGGTCTCGTACTCTGGCCCGCCATCTGTCCAACCCCGCTGGAGACATCGTGGCCAACATCCTGAATCCGTACGCCGACGATCAGCCCGAGCCGAAGCACATCGTCCTGCGCGCTCGCAGTGGCCAGGCAGTTTCGGCCAACTTCACCCTGCAGGATCGGCGGGGTCGCCAGAGCGCGGCGGAATATCTGTTCCATCTCTATTCCACGATCAAGCAGAAACTGGACGAGCCGGTCCTGGATACCGCCGCGCCATCGCCGGACGACCAGGCCGCCATGCAGCGGCTGATCCTGTATTCGGCCGGCGCCCACGACACCATGTTCGGTACCTTTAATGCCTCCAACACCTCCTCGGAGATGCCGGAGGAGGAGCGCAACGAGTTCGTGGAGATCTTCCTGCTGGCCTGCGCCACGGTCATCGAGGGCCAACGGATCACCGTTGACCTTCAGCGAGGCCTCGTCACTGCCGAGGCGGCCTGACCGCAACGGCACTGGAATGCCCCCGTGCTGCAAGCAAGGGTTCGAGTGGTGGGCCCGGTTGGGTGGAGGTCGGCCGCGCAGCGGCGCGAAGCACGGCTTCGCGAGGCCGGAACGGCGTGCGCCGGCAGGCGCGCGACTGGAATAGTCCGACCCGCCCAGCGCGAGCGCAAGCGAGTGGTGGGCCCGGTCGGACTCGAACCGACGACCAAGGGATTATGAGTCCCCTGCTCTAACCAACTGAGCTACAGGCCCGTAATCGGGGAGGGTACAAACGACTGCGGCGCCATTCTACCCGGAAAGGGAGAGATGGCGCCGCATCGGCAGGGCAGGTTCCGGCCGTTCGGCCGGAAGGCCGGTTACTCGGCGTCGGTGTAGGTGCGCAGCAGTTCGGCGCGGGTCGGGTGACGCAGCTTGCGCAGGGCCTTGGCCTCGATCTGGCGGATGCGCTCGCGGGTGACGTCGAACTGCTTGCCGACTTCCTCGAGGGTGTGGTCGGTGTTCATGTCGATGCCGAAGCGCATGCGCAGGACCTTGGCCTCGCGCGGGGTCAGCGTGGACAGGATCTCGCGGGTGGCCTCGGACAGGCTCTCGCGCGCGGCGGAGTCCGACGGCGAGGCGACCTTTTCGTCTTCGATGAAGTCGCCCAGGTGGGAGTCTTCGTCGTCGCCGATCGGGGTCTCCATGGAGATCGGTTCCTTGGAGATCTTGAGCACCTTGCGGATCTTGTCCTCGGGCATCTCCATGCGCTCGGCCAGCTCTTCCGGCGTAGCCTCGCGGCCCATCTCCTGCAGCATCTGGCGGGAGACGCGGTTGAGCTTGTTGATGGTCTCGATCATGTGCACCGGGATGCGGATGGTCCGGGCCTGGTCCGCGATGGAACGGGTGATGGCCTGGCGAATCCACCAGGTGGCATAGGTCGAGAACTTGTAGCCGCGGCGGTATTCGAACTTGTCCACGGCCTTCATCAGGCCGATGTTGCCTTCCTGGATCAGGTCGAGGAACTGCAGGCCGCGGTTGGTGTACTTCTTGGCGATGGAGATCACCAGGCGCAGGTTGGCCTCGACCATCTCCTTCTTCGCGCGGCGGGCCTTGGCCTCGCCAATGGACATGCGGCGATTGATCTCCTTGATCTCGGAGATGTTCAGGCTGGCCTCGTGTTCGATCTCGGCGAGCTTTTTCTGCAGGCGCACGATCTCTTCCTCGTGCTCGGCGAGGGCGGTGGTGTACTTGCCCTTGGCCTTGCAGGCCTGCTTGATCCAGTCGAGGTTGGTCTCGTTCTTGGGGAAGCTGTCGATGAACGCCTTGCGCGGCATCTGCGCCTGGTTCACGGCCAGTTCCATGATGCGGCGCTCATGGCTGCGGATGCGGTCGATCGTGCCGTGCAACCGCGTGGTCAGCTGGTCCACCATGCGCGGCACCAGCTTGAACTCCATGAAGTACTTCGCAGTGGCCTCGCGCGCGGTGGCGTAGGCTTTGCGGTCGCCCTTCTCGAAGGCCTTGTGCGCCTTGGCGTGCAGCTTGCGCAGCTTGTTGAAGCGCTCGCGGGCCTCTTCCGGGTCGGGACCGGTGTCCACCGGTTCGGCGTCTTCTTCCTCGGCGTCTTCGACCTCTTCCACGATCGCGTCCAGCTCCGGTGAGGCCTCGGCGGCCGCGGCCTTCTGGGCCTCTTCGGCCTTCTGGGCGTCTTCCGGGGAGACCAGGCCGCGTGCAACGGCTTCGCCGTCCAGCGGGTTCTTCGGGTCGATGAAGGAGACCACGAGATCGGTCAGGCGGCCGTTGTTCTCGACGATCTGGTCGTACTCGCGAATCAGGTGTTCGATCGCGCCCGGGTGATGGGCGAGCGCGAACAGGACTTGCATCAGGCCCTCTTCGATGCGCTTGGCGATGCGGATCTCGCCTTCGCGGGTCAGCAGCTCGACCGTGCCCATCTCGCGCATGTACATGCGCACCGGGTCGGTGGTGCGACCGAAATCGGAATCGGCCGAGGCGAGCGCGGCCACGGCGTCCTCGGCGTCCTCGTCGGCGGAGACGGAGCCGTCGGACAACAGCAGGCTGTCGGCGTCCGGGGCCTGTTCGTGCACCGCGATGCCCATGTCGTTGATCATCGCGATGATGTCCTCGACCTGGTCGGAGTCGATGATCGAGTCGGGCAGGTGGTCGTTGACCTCGGTATACGTGAGGTATCCCTGCTCCTTGCCCTTGGCAATCAGTTCCTTGAGCTGGGATTGTTGCTCTTCACGGTTCATTGACGTCGTACTCCGAGGTGCCTGGGTCGCTGAATGGGTCGTAGAAAAATCAATCCTACATTGTAGCAGAAGATTCTTATATTGCCGGGATTCGCCCGCCAAACCCTCTGTCGGGTCACGGAAATCCCGACAAGAGATCTGGGGGCAGGTTTTTCGATTTCAATGAGTTACGGCCTTCGATGGGCGCACTTCGGGGGAGCCTAACCGGTGTTTGTCTTCTGCAGTAATGCAGTAAGACGCGCGAGTTCCTCGCGTTGTTCCGTAGCGAGCCCGCCGTCTGCGCGAGTGAGTTCACGAATCCGCGTGCGTGCCTGCTGCAGCAGGAGCTGGCGGGCACAGTCCATGGCCACCTGCTGGGTCACCTTCGGGTCGCCATCGCCAAGTTCCCGGGCGGCCAGGGCCTGCAGGCGGTTGAAGTGGCGATCATCACGGAAGCGTTCCAGCAGATGGGCGCTGCTGCAGCCGGGGCGCTCTTGCAGGGCCGTGAGCAGCTTGCCCAGCGTTTGCGCGGCGGTGCCGGGGAAGGCCGTGAGGTCGGCCAGTTCGGACTGGGACCACTCGAGCTCGGGGTGCTGCAGGATGCGCGCAAGCAGCGCCCCCCACAGGGCGGAGGGTGTCTCCGGCGCAGCGCCCGCCGGCTCGGCGGCTGGTGCCTCGGGGATGTCCGTTGGTGTAGAGGCCGGGCCCGTCGCACGGGCGTTCCCGTCCTCGGCCTCGCGCAGTTGCTCACCCAGCCGCTCCGGGCTCAGGTGGGTCTCCTGAGCGACACGCTCGACCAGCTGGTCGCGGAACAGCGGGTCACGGGTGGTGGCGACCAGCTTCATCGCGGCATGCGCGAAGCGGGTGCGGCCTTCGGCGGTGTCGGTCGGGTGTTCCTCGCGCAGTAGCCGGACAAGCGTCTCGGACAGGGGCAGGGCACCGGCTAGGCGTTCCTCCCAGCCGGCGAGACCATCGCGCAGGACCAGGCTGTCGGGGTCGTCGCCCTCGGGCAGAAACAGCACGCGCACCTCGCGCAGGCCCTGGATCGCGGGCAGGGCCTCGGCCAGCGAGCGCCAGGCCGCCCGGCGGCCCGCGGCGTCGCCATCGAAGCACAGTGTGATGCGCGAGACCTGGCGGAACAGGCTGTCCAGGTGGGCGCGGGTCAGCGCGGTGCCCATGCAGGCCACCGCGCGACGAAAACCGGCGCGCGCCAGCCCGACCACGTCCATGTAGCCCTCGACCACCACGATGTCATCCAGCCGGGTGCTGGCCTTGCGGGCCTCGAACAGGCCGTAGATGGTCTGTCCCTTGTGGAAGACCTCGCTCTCCGGGCTGTTCAGGTACTTCGGCTCGCCGTCCTCGATCAGGCGCCCGCCGAAGCCGGTGATGCGCCCGCGCCGGTCGCGGATCGGGAACATGATGCGCGCGCGAAAGCGCTCGCGGATGCCGCCGTCGTCGCGTCGTGCGGCCAGTCCGGCATCCACCAGCTGCTGCGGGGTGAAACGTGGTTGGAGTGTCTCGAGCAGGCCCGAGGGCGGGGCCCAGCCGATCTGGTAGTCGCGGGCGGTGGCGCCGTCGATGCCGCGGTTCTTCAGGTACTCGACGGCCTTCGGCGTCTGGCGCAGCTGCTGCACGAAGTAGTCGGCGGCCGCGTTCAGGGCCTCGTACAGCGGCGCGTGGGCCTCGCGTTTATCGTCCGCTCCGGCCTCGCGCGGCACTTCCAGCCCGGCCTGTTCGGCCAGCTGCTCGACTGCCTCGGGGAAGCTCAGGTTCTCGTATTCCATCAGGAAGCTGATGGCGGTGCCGTGCGCCCCGCAGCCGAAGCAGTGGTAGAACTGCTTTTGTGGGGAGACATAGAACGACGGCGTCTTCTCGCCGTGGAACGGACAGCAGGCGGCGAACTCGCGCCCGGCCTTCTTCAGGCTCACGCGGCGCTGGATCACCTCGACGATATCGCTGCGCTCAAGCAGCTCGTCGATGAATGCCTGGGGGATGAGACCTGCCATGGTGTCGCCGGCTATTCCTCGGGGGTGTGCTCGTCGTCAGGTTCGCATGATAGCCCAGCGTTGGGCCGCAACACGTCATTGCGAGGAGCCTTGGGCGACGAAGCAATCGCTAGATGCGGTGTTCTGGTGGCAGTTTCTGGAGATTGCTTCGCTGCGCTCGCAATGACGGGTTTTCGGCACTGAAAATGAAACGGGCCCCGTGAGGGGCCCGTATCTGCGTTCCGCCGGGTGGTGGGTCAGGCGGCCTGGCGCAGGTTGGCCAGCAGGCCCCGGAGTTCGGAGGCCTTGGGCTTCACCAGCCAGAACGAGCCCTGGTAGTGGTCGAACTGCTCGAGGATCTCGCGGCCCCAGGCGCTGTCGGTCTCGTGCACGAACTCGGTGATGAGTTCCTCGAGATAGTTGCGGTGCGCCTCCATGTCCTCGGTGTCGAGGCGGTGCAGGTCGATCAGCTCGTTGTTGATGCGGTCCGGGAAGTCGTTCTCCCGGTCCAGCACGAACGCGAAGCCGCCGGTCATGCCCGCACCGAAGTTGATGCCGGTGTTGCCCAGCACCACCATCACGCCGCCGGTCATGTACTCGCAGCCGTGGTCGCCGATGCCTTCCACCACGGCGATCGCGCCGGAGTTGCGCACCCCGAAGCGTTCGCCGCACTGGCCGGCGGCGAACAGCTTGCCGCCGGTCGCGCCATACAGGCAGGTGTTGCCCATGATGGTGGTGTCCTGGCTGGCGAAGCCCGAGCCTTCCGGCGGACGGATCACCAGCTTGCCGCCGGTCATGCCCTTGCCGACGTAGTCGTTGGCATCGCCTTCCAGGTACAGGTGCAGGCCGCCGGCGTTCCAGACGCCGAAGCTCTGCCCGGCCGTGCCCTTCATGCGCACGGTGATCGGGGCATCGGACATGCCCTGGTTGCCGTGACGCTTGGCGATCTCGCCGGACAGCCGCGCGCCGATCGAGCGGTCGGTATTGGCGACGTCGAAACGGTACTTGCCACCGGCTTTGTTCTCGATCGCCTCGAGCATCTCGGCGACCATCTTCTCGGCCAGCTCGCCCTTGTCGAACGGCTCGTTCTTCGGCTCCTTGCAGAAGCGCGGCTTGTCGTCGAGATCGCCGCTGGCCAGCAGGCCGTTCAGGTCCAGGTGCTGCTGCTTCGGCGTCTCGCCCGGCAGGATCTCCAGCAGATCGGTGCGGCCGATCAGATCCGTCAGGCTGCGCACGCCCAGCTTCGCCATCCATTCGCGGGTCTCGCGGGCGACGAACTGGAAGTAGTGCATGACCATTTCGGGCAGGCCGATGAAGTGGTTCATGCGCAGCACCTTGTCCTGCGTGGCGACACCCGTTGCGCAGTTGTTCAGGTGGCAGATGCGCAGGTACTTGCAGCCCAGCGCGACCATCGGACCGGTACCGAAGCCGAAGCTCTCGGCACCCAGGATCGCCGCCTTGATCACGTCGAGCCCGGTCTTCAGGCCGCCATCGGTCTGCAGGCGCACCTTGTCGCGCAGGTCGTTGCCGCGCAGGGTCGCGTGGGTCTCGGTCAGGCCCAACTCCCACGGGGTGCCGGCGTACTTCACCGAGGTCAGCGGGCTGGCACCAGTGCCGCCGTCGTAACCGGAGATGGTGATCAGGTCGGCGTAGGCCTTGGCCACGCCGGCGGCGATCGTACCGACCCCGGCCTCGGAGACGAGCTTCACCGAGACCAGCGCATCCGGATTGACCTGCTTGAGGTCAAAGATCAGCTGCGCCAGGTCCTCGATGGAGTAGATGTCGTGGTGCGGCGGCGGCGAGATCAGGGCGACGCCCGGATTCGAATAGCGCAGCTCCGCGATCATCTTGTTGACCTTGTGGCCGGGCAGCTGGCCGCCCTCGCCGGGCTTCGCGCCCTGGGCGACCTTGATCTGCAGCACCTCGGCGTTGACCAGGTAGTGCGGGGTCACGCCGAAGCGGCCGGAGGCCACCTGCTTGATCTTGGACATGCGCTCGGTGCCGTAGCGGGAGACGGCCTCGCCGCCCTCGCCGGAGTTGGAGCGCCCGCCCAGGCGGTTCATCGCGGTGGCCAGGGCCTCGTGGGCCTCCGGCGACAGCGCGCCCAGGCTCATGCCGGCGGAGTCGAAACGCGGCAGGATCTCGGCCTCGGACTCGACCTCGTCGAGCGCGATCGGCTCGATGTCGTCGCGGACCTTCAGCAGGTCGCGCAGCACGGTCACCGGGCGCTCGTTCACCAGGTCCGCATATTCCTTGTACACGCCGTAGTCGCCGGACTGCACCGCGCGGTGCAGGGTCTGGATCACGTCCGGGTTGTAGGCGTGGTACTCGCCACCGTGGACGTACTTCAGCAGGCCACCCTGGCCGGCGCTCTTGCGCGGGTTCCAGGCGCGCCTGGACAGCGTCTCCAGGTCCGCCTCGATATCGGCGAAGCGGGTGCCCTTGATGCGGCTGGTGGTGCCGGTGAAGCAGGTGTCCACGACCTCGTCGGCCAGGCCGACGATCTCGAACAGCTGCGCGCCGCGGTAGCTGGCGATGGTGGAGATGCCCATCTTCGACAGGATCTTGAACAGGCCCTTGTTGATGCCGCGGCGGTAGTTCTGCGCCAGGGTCAGCGGGTCGGCGTTCGGGATCTCGCCGGACTCGCACATGCCGTGCAGGGCGGAGTAGGCCAGGTACGGGTAGATCGCGGTGGCGCCGTACCCGAGCAGGACCGCGAAGTGGTGCGGGTCGCGCACGGTGGCGGTCTCGGCGACGATGTTCGCGTCGGTGCGCAGCTTGGCGCGGATCAGCGCGTGATGCACCGCGCCCACGGCCAGCGCGGCCGGGATCGGGCGGCGTTCCGGGTCGATGCCGCGGTCCGACAGCACCAGCACCACGGCACCGCCGCGCACGGCCTCGACTGCGTTGGCGGTCAGGGCCTTCACGGCGTCTTCCAGGGAGCCGGTATGGACGTCGTAGTTGAGGTCCATGCGCTCGACGCGGAAGGCGTCTTCGGTCTGGTTGCACAGTTCGCGGAACTTGGCCTCGGACAGCACCGGGGAGTCGGATACCAGGCGGTGGGCGTGGTCCGGGGTCTCCTCGAACAGGTTCTGCTCGCGGCCGAAGCAGGTCTCCAGCGACATCACGATGCTCTCGCGCAGCGGGTCGATCGCCGGGTTGGTGACCTGGGCGAACTGCTGGCGGAAGTAGTCGAACAGCGAGCGGGTGTGGCTGGAGAGCACGGCGAACGGGGTGTCGTCCCCCATCGAGCCCACGGCCTCCTGACCGGCCTCGGCCAGCACGCGCAGGATCTGATCGCGCTCCTCGAAGGTCACGTCGAACAGCTTTTCGTAGGTCTCCAGGCGCTCGGCCGGCATCGGCTCGCCGGAGAACAGCTGGTTGTCGTCCAGCTGGCTCTTCAGGTGCTTCACGTGGGCGCGCAGCCACTGGCGGTAGGGCTGGCGCGTGCGGTTGATGCGGTCGACGTCCTCGGGCTGCAGCAGCTCGCCGGACTCGGTATCCACGGCCAGCATCTGCCCGGGCTTCAGGCGGCCCTTGGCGACCACGTCCTCCGGGGCGTAGTCGTACACGCCGATCTCGGAGGCCAGGGTGATGTGGCGGTCCTTCGTGATCACGTAGCGCGCCGGGCGCAGGCCGTTGCGGTCCAGGGTGCAGGCGGCATAGCGCCCGTCGGTCAGCACGATCCCGGCCGGGCCATCCCAGGGCTCCATGTGCATGGAGTTGTATTCGTAGAAGGCGCGCAGGTCGGAGTCCATGTGCGCGACGTTCTGCCACGCCGGCGGGACCAGCAGGCGCATCGCGCGGAACAGGTCCATGCCGCCGGCCAGGAGGACCTCCAGCATGTTGTCCAGGCTCTGCGAGTCGGAGCCTTCCAGGTTGACCAGCGGCTCCAGCTCGGCCAGCTCCGGCAGCTTCTCGGTGGCGAACTTGTGCTGGCGCGCGACCGCCCAGTTGCGGTTGCCCTGCACAGTGTTGATCTCGCCGTTGTGGGCGAGGAAGCGGAACGGCTGCGCCAGGCCCCACTGCGGGAAGGTGTTGGTGGAGAAGCGCTGGTGGAACACGCAGATCGCGGTCTCCAGTTCCGGGCGCTGCAGGTCGCGGTAGAACACCGGCAGGTTCTCCGGCATCACCAGGCCCTTGTAGGAGACCACGCGCGCGGACAGGCTCGGCACGTAGAACACCGGGTCGTCGCCCATCGCGATCTCGGCGCGGCGGCGCACCACGAACAGTGCGCGCTCGAAGGTGTCGCCGTCCATGTCCGCCGGGGCGTTGATGAACACCTGCAGGATGTGCGGCTGGCTCTTCAGGGCCTCGGCGCCACAGGCGTCTTCCGGGTTGACCGGGACCTCGCGCCAGCCGGCAAGCGTAAGCGGCCCGCGCTCGATCGCGCCCTCCACGGTGGCGCGTGTCTCGGCGATCTTGTCCGGGTTGATGAACACGATGCCGGCGGCGAAGCGCTCGGCCAGTTCGATGTTCGACTCCGAGGCCAGGGTGCGCAGGAAGGACTCGGGGGTCTTCATCAGCAGCCCGCAACCGTCGCCGGTCTTGCCGTCCGCGGCGATTGCGCCGCGGTGGGTCATGCGTTCCAGGGCCTTGATCGCGGTGTCCACCACCCAGTGGCTGGCTACGCCGTCCATGTGCGCAATGAGGCCGAAGCCGCAGTTGTCGCGCTCGAATTCGGGGCGGTAGAGGGTGCCGTTCAGTTGGTTCTGTCGCATCGGTGAACTCCGGTCACGGCGCGCGAAGGGCGGGCCGTCGGGCTGGAAAAGAACACGAAAAAAGGCGCAGGAATATAGCCGAACCGTCATTCTCCCGGCAAACCGGGGCCGGTCAAGTAGGCACGGGGAGGTGCGGGTTGGCGGGTGCGAAGGCGGCGAGTCTATTCGCGTGCCACGCCTTGTACGGAGCCGATGGAGCGGATCCAGGGGCCTTCGTTGCGGACCGCCTCGGGCAGGTCGGATGCCGCGCTTTCGGCGGCCTCGCGACTGGTAAACGATCCAGCCAGCACGACCACAAAGTCGCGATTGTTCACGCGCGTGGGGATGTAGCGGATGCCGCCAAGGTTGTGGCGATCCGCATAGCCGCGGGCAGTGGACATGTCCGGAGCCGCGATCAACTGGATGGTGAACGCATCGGAGGACTGGTTGCCGAGCCACTCCAGATCGCCGCGCAGGCGCTCGCCGTCACCATCCTCGTCGGCCAGGGCCTCGGTGGTCGTCTCTGGTTCCGGTTCCGGTTCCGGTTCCGGTTCCGGTTCCGGTTCTGGCTCCGGCTCCGGTGCTGGTTCGGGCTCGGGTTCAGGCTCAGGTTCAGGTTCCGGAGCGGGTTCTGGCTCGGGCTGTGGCTCGGGTTCCGCGGCCGGTTCGGCCTCGATGCCGGCAATCGGATCGCCGCTCGGGCGTTCCTGGCCGGGCAGGGGTTCGATGTCCGGGCTGGTCAACGTGTCGTCGGTATGCTCCAGCGGGTCGGGCGCGACCAGGTCGTCCTGGTCGGGGGATGCAGGGGGCCGGGTTTCGGGCAAAGGGAGTTCGACGACCTCCTGTTCCGCCTCGGTATCGCCACCGTCCATCAGCTGTAGCGCGACGGGGGCGGCGATACCGATCGCGACCGTGGCGGCAACCGCCGGCACGAACCAGCGCTGATTCCAGAAGGGCGGTGTGCGCTTTTCCTCTGGGGGGTCGTCGAGTTCGTGGTCGGGCTCCGGCGGCCACTCCGGTTCGTCAGCGGCATCCGTTTGCGCGAGAGCCTCGGCGGCCGGAGTGAATTCGTCCTCTTCGCGCTGGGCGCGAAGCACGGGTTCGGCGTCGGTTTCGCGGTCGAGGCCGGCATCGGAGTCAATGGTGACGCCGGCGGCCTCGGGTGTCGTGGGCAACGGCGCCTCTTCGCGCTCGGCCTCGTCACCCAGCGCGATGCCGGGCGCTGTAGTGCCGGCTGCACTGGCGGCATGGCGTTCGCTGCGGCAGTGGCGCTCCAGGACCTGGTTGGCCTCTCGGTTCAGGTTGCCGGGCAGGCCCTGGCTGGTGGTCTGGAGATGGTGGATCGTTTCCTGGTCGAGCAGGCGCTCCGGGTCGTCGAGGCCCGCCGCCTGCAGGCGGTGGCGCAGGTAGGCCGCCGTTTGCTCGAGGTTGAAGGCGCGCAGGTTGACGCGCGTGACCTGGTCCTCGTCGGAGGGGTCCGGGAGGTACAGGCGGCGGCGGAGCAGGCCGCCGGAGCCCACGAGTACCACGCGTGGTGCGCGGCCCTGGGACTCGAGCACCTCGCTGCGCATGCGCATCAGGTTGTTCACGATGTCGGTGCCGACCAGGTGGGCGTCGTCCATCGCGATCACCGGGTCGCGGCCGACGGCGACGCGTTCGGCCAGCAGTTCGGTCAGGGGGCGATCCGGGTCATCGGCGTTGTGCGAACGCAGGTAGTTGCGAATGGTGTTGTCCACCGATTCGAACTGGGTGTTGATGCGGGCGCGAAAGGCGATCAGCTCGAACGGCTCGGGCAGCATCGCCAGCAGGCGCATCAGCTGCAGGCTGCGCCCGGAGCCGTTTTCGCCGGTCATGATCACGATGGCGCCCGGGGCGTCGAGTGCGGTGCGCGCCGACTCCAGCAGTCCGTCCAACAGCGGGTCGCTGTAGATGAAATGTTCGTCCGGGGTCTCGTCGAACGGCGCCGTGTGCAGGCCGAGCTGTTTCAGGCATTGGTCGGAGAGCGCCATGGGTCTCAGTCTCAGGTCAGCGTGCCCAGATCGAACAGGCGGTGGTGTTCACGGATGGCGTGGCGGTCGGTCATGCCCGCGATGTAGTCGGCAATCGCGCGCTGCGGTGCATACGGGTCGGCCTCGGCGATCTGCTCGGCATGCCGCTGGAAGTGCTCGGGCATCAGCCGCGGCTCGGAGTCGAACGCGGCGAACAACTCCTGAATCAGCTGGCGGGCCTTGTGCATCACCGCGTGCACCTGATGGTGGTGGTACAGGTTCTCGCGCAGGAAGGCCTTCAGCTCGCGCGCCTGGTCGGCCATCTCCGGGCTGAAACGGATCAGCGGCTGGCCGGCCTGGCGGACGTCGTCCGGGGTGTCGGGCTGGTGATGATCGATCGCGGCCTGGCTGCTCTCGATCAGGTCGGAGACCAGGGCATCGATCATGCGGCGAACGGTCTCGTGCTGAACCCGTCGCGGCTCGAGGCCCGGGTAGCGTGCGCGAACCGTTTCCAGGCACTCGCGGAACAGGCGGACCTCCGTCAACTGGTCCATGTCGAGCAGCCCGGAGCGCAGGCCGTCGTCGACATCGTGGTTGTTGTAGGCGATCTCGTCGGCCACGTTGGCCAGCTGTGCCTCTAGCGAGGGTTGCTGCTTCTCGAGAAAGCGCACCCCGATCGCGCCCAGTTCTCGCGCACGCTGCGGCGAGCAGTGCTTGAGGATGCCCTCGCGCGTCTCGAAGGTCAGGTTCAGACCGTCGAATTCCGCGTAATGGCGCTCCAGCAGGTCGACGATGCGCAGCGACTGCAGGTTGTGCTCGAAGCCGCCGTACGCCTTCATGCAGTCGTTCAGGGCATGCTGGCCGGCATGGCCGAACGGGGTGTGGCCGAGGTCGTGCGCCAGGGCGATCGCCTCGACCAGGTCCTCGTTCAGGCGCAGGGCGCGCGCGATCGAGCGCCCGATCTGCGCGACCTCCAGCGAATGCGTGAGACGGTTGCGAAACAGGTCGCCCTCGTGGCTGATGAAGACTTGGGTCTTGTATTCCAGGCGGCGAAACGCGCTGGAGTGCACGATGCGGTCGCGGTCGCGCTGGAAATCGCTGCGGTGGCGCGGCGCCGCTTCCGGGTGGGCGCGCCCGCGCGAGGCTGCCGGGTCGGCGGCGTACGACGCGAGCCCGGAGGCCCGGTCGACCCGGGGTGTGGTGGCCAGGGCCTCAGGCGACACGGGCGCCCTCGTGCAGCGTCGCATCCAGCGCCGACACGTCGAACTGGTCGGTGATCTCGGCCTGGCCGATCCCCCGCAGCAGGACCAGGCGCAGGCGGCCGCTCGCGACTTTCTTGTCGATCGCCATCAGCTCGCGGAAGCGCTCGGCGCTCATGCGGTCCGGTGGGTCCAGTGACAGGCCGGCGCGCTGGATCAGGGCCTCGGCGCGTGCGCGCTCGGCCGGGCTCAGCCAGCCCATGCGTTCCGACATGCGCGCAGCCATCGCCATCCCCGTACCCACGGCCTCGCCATGCAACCATTCGCCGTAGCCCATCCCGGCCTCGATTGCGTGGCCGAAGGTGTGGCCCAGGTTCAGCAGGGCGCGGATGCCGCCTTCGCGTTCGTCGGCGGCGACGATCTCGGCCTTGCAGGCGCAGGAGCGGTGGATGGCCCAGGCCAGCGCCTCGGGGTCCAGGGCGCGCAGTTCGTCGATATGAGCCTCCAGCCAGGCGAAGAACTCGGCGTCGCGGATCAGCCCGTACTTGATGACCTCGGCGAGCCCGGCCTGCAGCTCGCGCTCGGGCAGTGTCTTCAGGGTGTCGGTGTCGATCAGCACCGCGCGCGGCTGGTGGAAGGCACCGATCATGTTCTTGCCCAGCGGGTGGTTGACCCCGGTCTTTCCGCCCACCGAGGAGTCGACCTGGGCCAGCAGGGTGGTCGGGACCTGCACAAAGTCGATCCCGCGCTGGTAGATCGCGGCGGCGAAGCCGGCGATATCGCCCACCACACCCCCGCCCAGCGCGACGATGCGGCTGCCCCGGTCGAGCCGGGCCTCCAGCAGCCGGGTGATGATCGATTCCACTGTGGCCAGGGTCTTGTGGGCCTCGCCATCGGGCAGCTCGATCCACAGGATCTCGCCAGCGATCCCGCACTGGCCGAGTGTTTCGCGCAGGGCCTCGCCGTACAGCGGGCCCACGGTGGTGTTGGTCACCACCGCTACGCGGCGGCCCTCGAGCGCCGGGCGGAGGGTGTCGGCGGCGGCGAGCTGGCCCGGTCCGATCCGGATGGGGTAGCTGCGTTCGCCCAGCTCGACGTTCAGGTTTTGTGTGCCGGGTGTGTTCATCAGGGGCATCATAGCGTGCGTGCCGCTTTGGGCGTAAGCGTGTGCGCGGTCAGGATGGGCATCGCTTCACGGACTTTTGCAAATGGCGCCGGTTGGATTACCATAGGGAGTTCTGCATGGCTGCCCGGAGTGTTTCGGGTGGCGTTTTTGTTTTGGTAGACGAATCAGCATTCGCATCCGGAGATTGTATGCCGCACGTACGAGTTCGCGAGAATGAGCCCTTCGAGGTTGCCCTGCGCCGTTTCAAGCGCACCTGTGAGAAGGCCGGCGTGGTCGCGGAAGTCCGCCGCCGCGAGTACTACGAAAAGCCGACCACCGAGCGCAAGCGCAAGGCCGCCGCAGCGGTGAAGCGCCAGCTGAAGAAGAATTCCCGCGACATGACGCGTCGGGTGCGTCTGTACTAAGAATCGTCTCTCGGGCCTCTGGCCCGGATCGAGGACCCTTCGATGTCGCTCAAGGCCCGTTTGCAGGATGACGTCAAGCAGGCCATGCGGGCCCGGGAGAAGGAACGCCTTGCGGCGTTGCGCCTGATCCAGGCCGAGGTCTCGCAGTTCGAGGTCGACGAGCGGCGCGAGGCCGACGACGACGCGGTGCTGGCCATCCTCAACCGGATGCTCAAGCAGCGCCGCGACTCCATCGACCAGTACCGCAAGGGCGGTCGCGAGGACCTGGCCGAGCGCGAGGCCGCCGAGATCACGGTGATCGAGGCCTACATGCCCGAGCAACTGGGCGACGCCGAACTGGACCAGATGATCGGCGAGGCGATCGCCGAGACCGGCGCGGCCGGCCCCAGTGATATGGGCAAGGTGATGGGCGTGCTCAAGCCCCGGGTTTTCGGCCGCGCGGACATGGGCGTCGTCAGTCAGAAGGTCCGGTCCGCGCTAGGGTAACGCGGGTGAATGTACGCATTCGCGTTGGTGCTGCCTGTTTCCCGAGACAAGGCGCGTCGTGCAGCGGGTAGTGGTTCTACCCGCAAGTGGCGCAACGCTGTATCGGGGAACAGGCAGCTCCAACCCCACCATTTTATTGGGCGAGGGGCTCGGCCGATTTTGCCTGCTGACGGCGTTGCGGCTCGCTTATGTAGCTCGGCTACACCGCGCTCACCGCGCCTTGTCAGCAGGCAAAATCGACTCGAGCGCGAATGCGTACATTCACCCGCGTTACCCTGGAGATTTCTTGACCGTTACGCTCGGTTGAGCGAAACGTTCCTTTTCTGAACGCATGAACGGTTGAACCCCGTGGCGTCATGCCGCCGGTTCCCGTCGGAGCGAGTGATCCATGGCTTCCAATCCGATGCAGTTCCTGGACCTGCCGCGCCAGGACCCTCAGAAGACCCCTGCCGAGATTCGTATCCACGAGTTCGGCGAGATCATTGGTCAGTTCGACCCGGCGACCGCGGGGCAGCAGGCGGGCCGCTGCCTGGCCTGTGGCAACCCGTATTGCGAATGGAAGTGTCCGGTTCATAACTTCATCCCGAACTGGCTGAAGCTGGTGGAAGAGGGCAACCTGTTTGCCGCCGCCGAACTCTCGCACAAGACCAACTCCCTGCCCGAGGTCTGCGGCCGCGTCTGCCCGCAGGACCGCCTGTGCGAGGGCGCCTGCACGCTGAACGACGGTTTTGGCGCGGTCACCATCGGCTCGGTGGAGAAATACATCACCGACGAGGCCGTGAAGGCCGGCTGGCGCCCGGATCTCTCTGACGTCACCCCGACCGACAAGCGCGTGGCCGTGATCGGCGCCGGACCGGCCGGCCTTGGCTGCGCCGATATCCTGGCGCGCAACGGCGTGCAGGCCGTGGTCTATGACCGCTACCCGGAGATCGGCGGCCTGCTGACCTTCGGTATCCCGCCGTTCAAGCTCGAAAAGCAGGTGATCCGCACCCGCCGCGAGATCCTCGAGGGCATGGGCGTGGAGTTCCGTCTCAACACCGAGATCGGCCGCGATATCCAGATGGATGCGCTGCTGGAGGAATACGACGCCGTGTTCCTCGGCATGGGCACGTACACCGCGATGCAGGGTGGCTTCCCCGGCGAGGACCTGCCGGGGGTGTACCCGGCGCTGCCGTTCCTGATCTCCAACATCCGCCAGGTGATGGGCTGGGAGCACGATGAAGACGGCTTTATCGACGTGGCCGGCCAGCGTGTGGTGGTCCTCGGCGGTGGCGACACCGCGATGGACTGCAACCGGACCTCGATCCGTCAGGGTGCGGCCTCGGTAACCTGCGCCTATCGCCGTGATGAAGAGAACATGCCCGGCTCGCGCAAGGAAGTGGTGCATGCCCGCGAAGAGGGCGTGCAGTTCGAGTTTAACGTGCAGCCGGTCGAGATCGTCGGCGATGGCAAGGTCGAGGGCGTGAAGGTCGTGCGCACCCAGATGGGCGCGCCGGACGAGCGCGGCCGCCGCCGCCCCGAGCCGGTGCCGGGCTCCGAGCATGTGATCCCGGCCGACCGCGTGCTGATCGCCTTCGGCTTCCGGCCGTCCCCGGCGGACTGGTTCGCCGAATACAAGATTGGCGTGGACGAAGGCGGCCGCGTGCAGGCCGTTGGCGAGCACGCCTTCCAGACCGGCAACCCGAAGGTCTTTGCCGGCGGCGACATGGTGCGCGGCTCGGACCTGGTTGTGACCGCTGTCTTCGAGGGCCGGGAGGCCGCCGAAGGCATCCTTGAATACCTCGGCGTTTGAGCTTTTCGATGTCCCAGACCCTGAAGAATGACCGTCTGCTGCGCGCGTTGTTGCGCGAGCCCGTGGACCGCCCGCCGATCTGGATCATGCGCCAGGCTGGACGCTATCTGCCGGAGTACCGCGAGACCCGCGCCCAGGCCGGCAGCTTCATGAACCTGTGTCAGAACCCGGAGCTGGCCTGCGAAGTCACGATGCAGCCGCTGCGCCGGTTCCCGCTGGACGCGGCGATCCTGTTCTCGGACATACTCACCATCCCGGATGCGATGGGGCTGGGATTGTACTTCGAGACCGGCGAGGGGCCGCGCTTTCGCGACCCGATCCGTTCGCTCGAGGCGATTGAGAACCTGCCGGTGCCGGATCCGGAGCAGGAGCTGCGTTATGTGATGGATGCGGTGCGTCTGATCCGTCGCGAACTGAATGGCGAAGTGCCGTTGATCGGCTTTGCCGGCAGCCCGTGGACGCTGGCCACCTACATGGTCGAAGGCCAGGGCTCGCGCGACTTCGCCGAGACCAAGCGGCTGATGTACGGCGAGCCGCAGGCGATGCATGCGCTGCTGCAGAAGGTCGCCAGCGCGGTCACCGAATACCTGAACGCGCAGATTCGCGCCGGTGCGCAGGCCGTGATGGTCTTCGATACCTGGGGCGGGTCGCTGACGCCGCGCGGCTACCGCGAGTTCTCGCTGGCCTACATGCAGCGCATCGTCGATGGTCTGATTCGGGACCACGACGGCCGTCGCGTGCCGGTTACCCTGTTCACCAAGGGTGGCGATGCCTGGCTCGAGGCGCAGGCCGAGACCGGTGCCGATGCGCTGGGGCTGGACTGGACGATCGAGATTGCCGAGGCGAGCCGCCGTGTGGGCGATCGCGTGGCGCTGCAGGGCAACCTGGATCCGTCGGTGCTGTACGCGCCGGATGCGGTGGTGCGCGAGGAGGCCCTGCGGGTGCTGGACGGCTTCGACCGGGATACCGGTCATGTCTTCAACCTGGGGCACGGGATTCATCCGGGGATCGACCCGGAACGGGTGGCAACCCTGGTCGAGACCGTCACCTCCTACCGCCGCGACTAAGGCAGCGGCGCCTTCCTGGCGTCAGGACGCGTCGGCCGCCGCTGGTGCGTCGGCGTTCGCGGCGGCCAGCAGCCTGTCCACGTCCGCGCGCCCTGCGCGGGCCATGGGCTTGCCGTCCACCGGCGACGGCGGCGCCTGGCGCAGCCCGTCCAGCGGGAATACGGTCAGTTCAATGTCCGTGTCATTCGGCCCGCGAAAACTCAGAAACGGTACCCGCTGCTCGCGCCCCTGCCGGCTGCGATAGCGGCGTTCGCCCGTCTGGCAGCGAATTCCGCGCTCACCCAGGTCGAGGATGACCTCCTCCACCGTCTCGGCAAACGCATGGAGGTTGACCAGCGGCTGGCGCTCGACGATGCCGTCCAGCAGCGGGCCGACCAGGCGCGGTTCCAGTTCCGCCAGCCGCTCCATGACGATCCGGGCGGCCTCGAGGCGGTCACGGTAGGCCTGGCGGCTGCCGTCCGTTGCGAACAGGCGGCTGCGCTCGATCGCGGCCTCCTGGATCTCGATATTGCGCGGCATTTCGTGGCGTGGTTCGACACCCAGATGCTCGGCGGCCTTGCGCTTGGCCAGCGCGAAGTCGCGGATGCCGTCGTCGAGCAGGATCCGTGCGGCCTCCTGGGCCAGTTCCTGGCGAATGCGCGAGGCGCTCATCAGAACACCGACTCGGCCGGGCCCTGACCATTCTCCCCGCGGGGGGCCACCGGGGCCTGGCCGCGCTCCGGCACCTGCTGCGGGATGAGCCACTGGATATTGGCCCCCGGGGTCTCCTCGCTTGGTGCGCGGCGCCCGTCTGGCAGGATCGCCACGCGCTGCAGGTCATCCGGGCGCTCCACGGGGCGTTCCGGTGCATCGGTCAGCACCGAGTCCATGAATCGAATCCAGAGCGGGAGCGCCGTGCGCCCGCCACTCTCGCGACGGCCCAGTTCGCGGTTGTCGTCGAACCCGACCCAGGCGGTCGCGACGATGTCGGCGTTGAACCCCGAGAACCAGGCATCGCGATAGCTGTTGGTCGTCCCGGTCTTGCCGGCGAGATCCGAGCGTCCCAGCTGCTGCGCCTGACGCCCGGTGCCGGCGGTGATCACGTGCCCCAGCATGTTGCTCATCTGCCAGGCGACACCCGGCTCCAGTACCTGTGCCGGGTCGGTGTACTGCAGCGGACCGCCGCTGGCGTTCAGGTAGAGGTCCTGGCCGGCCGGACTCTCGCAGGGTTCGGGGCAGGCGCGTTCGGTCGGCGCTGTGTAGAGGACCTCTCCGTCGTCCGTCTCGATGCGCGTGATGATCCACGGGCTGTGCAGCTTGCCGCCGGAGGCGAACACCCCGTAGGCATTGTTCAGCTGAAGGGGCGTGACCGCACCGGTACCGAGCACCATCGACAGGTTGCTGGGGTGCTTGTCCGGATCCAGGCCGAAGCGCGGCAGCTGTTCGTGCACGCGCTGCGGTCCCAGGCTGTTGAGCAGGCGGATCGATGCCAGATTGCGTGACTGGGCAAGGGCATCGCGCATGCTCATTTCGCCCTGGAACTGCCGGGAGTAGTTCTGTGGACGCCACTCGGCCCCGAGTGCCGGATCGTCAAAGACCATCGGGGCATCGACCAGGACGCCATCCGGGCGGTAGCCATCCTGCAATGCCAGCGCGTACACCAGCGGCTTGAATGCGGAGCCGGGCTGCCGTTGCGCCTGGGTGCTGCGATCATAGCGATTCTCGAAGAAATCGAAGCCTCCCGCGAGCGCAACGATAGCCCCATCGGCCGGCGACTGGGCGATCACCGCGCCGGTCACCTCGGGTTTCTGCGCCAGGCGCCAGCGCCCGTCGGTATAGGGCCTGACGCGGATCACGTCGCCCGGCTCGAATTCCGGGTTGCGTGCCCATTCCTGGTCGCGGGGGTCGATGGTGAGTTCGCCGATCTGGCCGCCATCGACATGCAGCGTGCCGTCTCCGTCGCGTTCCATAACGACTACGGGAAACAGCAGGCGCCCGTGTATGCCCTGTGCCTTGAGGGCGCGGTGGCGCGCCTCGGCGTCGGCCATGGTCTCCTCGCTTAGCTGATCCTCGGGCCCGCGATAACCGTGGCGTTCGTCGTATTCCAGCAGGCCCTCGCGCAAGGCCTGGTTGGCGGCTTCCTGGTAGCGGGAGTCAATCGATGTGTGGACCTGCAGGCCGCGCCGGTAGGCGTCCTCGCCCCAGAGGTTGAAGACGATCTGGCGGGCCGCCTCCGCCACCCAGTGGGCGTCGACCTCGGTCGCGGCCACGTGCCGCTCGGACGATACCGGGCGGGCCACCGCCTCCTCGTATTCCGACTCGCCGATCACGCCGGTATCCAGCATGCGGCGCAGCACGTAATTGCGACGGATCTCTGCGCGCTGGGCACTGGCAACGGGGTTGGTCGTGGACGGCGCCTTGGGCAGCGCCGCGAGGACCGCGATCTCGTCCAGTTCCAGCTCATCGATGGAGCGGCCGTAGTAGACCCGAGCGGCGGCCTCGATCCCGTAGGCGCGCTGGCCCAGGTAGATCTTGTTCAGATACAACTCGAGGATCTCGTCCTTGCTCATTTCCTGTTCCATGCGAATGGCCAGGAAAATCTCGCGCAGCTTGCGCTCGTAGGTGCGGTCGCGCGTCAGAAAGACATTGCGCGCCAACTGCATGGTGATGGTGGAGCCCCCCTGGCTGCGTTCGCCGCGAGTGGAGATCTCGTTGATCGCCGCTCTTGCCAGGCCAACGATGTCGACCCCGGGATGGTCGTAGAAGCGCTCGTCCTCGGCCGCGATGAAGGCCTGGCGGACGCGCTCGGGAATTTCGTCGATGGGCAGGGGGATACGGCGTTCTTCTGCGAACTCGCCCATCAGCAGACCGTCCGCCGTGCGGACTTGCAGTGGGGTTTGCAGGCGCACGTCGCGTACCGCCTCCGCTTCGGGGAGGGTCGGGGCGTAGTGCACGTACAGGGCCGCAATGGCTGCGGATACGCCGATTCCGGCCGCCAGGATCAGCGCCAGCAACGCCGCAAAAATCTTGAGAATCGGCTTCATGACTGTAGAAAAAGTGGGGCCAAGTTAAGAATCAGCTTTCAAAGCAACTTGCAACCCGGATTTCGGAGTGTATATTGTGAACGAGCTAGCATACTTGATTGTAACGCTACCAGTTACTTTCATTGGGGTATACAGGGGGATGTGTGCTGAGTCTCGGAAAGAGCAAGCAGGGACTGCTGGGCGTGGATGTCAGCTCCGCCGCCGTGAAGGTGCTGGAGCTGGCTCGGCAGGGCAAGGGCTACCGGGTTGAGGCCTTTGCGGTGGAGCCGCTGCCGGATGGTGTGATGGTGGACAAGGTCTGCCAGGACACCGAGGCGGTGGGGAACGCGCTCGCCCGCGCGGTCAAGCGTTCCGGCACAAAGCTCAAGCACTGTGCGATGGCCGTGCCGTCTTCGGCCGTCATTACCAAGACCATCCAGATGTCGGCCACGCTCAGCGACACCGAGCTCGAGGGCCAGGTCTTCGTCGAGGCCGATCAGTACATCCCCTACACCCTGGAAGAGGTCAATCTCGACTTTCAGGTCCTCGGCACCAACGAAAAGAATCCCCAGCTCGTTGACGTTCTGGTCGTCGCCTCGCGGCGCGAGAATGTCGAATCGCGTGTGGCGATCGCCGAGTCCGCCAAGCTCACCCCCGAGCTGGTGGATGTCGAGGCCTACGCGATCGAGCACGCCTCCGAACGCCTGGTCGAGCAGATCCCCGATCGCGAGAACAAGCCCATCGTCGCGATTGTGGACGTCGGCTCCTCGGTGACGGCGGTCTATGTCGTCAGCCAGACCGAGGGCGTGATCTATACCCGCGAGCAGAATTTTGGCGGCCGCATGCTGACCGAGGAGATCATGCGCCGCTACAGCATGAACTATCAGGAGGCCGGCTCCGCCAAGATGAGCGGCGACCTTCCGGCCGACTACGTCAGCAACATCCTCGAGCCATTCAAGCAGACGATGATGGATCAGATCCAGCGTCTGCTGCAGTACTTCTACGTGACGCGCCCGCAGGACTCGATCGACCACATCCTGCTGGGTGGCGGCTGTGCCGCGATCGCGGGTGTCGACGAGATGCTCGAGGAAAGCTCCGGGACCCCGGTGTCCGTCGCCAACCCGTTTCGCGGCATGGCGCTTTCCCGCCGGGTGAATCAGCAGCGCTTCGCCAATGACGCCCCCGCGCTGCTTACGGCCTGTGGCCTGGCCATCAGGGGGTACGCCGGATGATCTACATCAACCTCCTCCCCTGGCGCGAGAAGGCCCGCGAGCAGCGGCGCAAGCAATTCTTTGGCGCCGTGGGTGGCGCGGTCGTGGTCGGCGTGTTGCTGGCTTTCGGCGCGCATACCTTTATGAGCGCGCTGATCGACCATCAACAGTCACGTAACCAGATGCTGGAGAGCGAGATCCGCGAGCTGGACCGCAAGATTGCGCGCATCCGCGATCTGGACGAGCAGCGCCAGGCCCTGATCGCGCGCATGGAAGTGATTCAGACCTTGCAGGCGCGCCGCCCCGAGGCCGTGCACCTGTTCGATCAGCTGGTGGAGACGTTGCCGGACGGCACCTATCTCAACGAGGTGCGCCAGGAGGGCGAACGCATTCGCCTGACCGGGCGTGCCGAATCCAACACCCGGATCTCGACGCTGATGCGGCGCATCGACGCCTCGCCGTGGCTGGCCGATTCCAACCTGCAGATCATCGAGACACGTGAAGACGGCAGCCTGCAGGTGCGTGACTTCCGCCTCGACGCCAATCAGACACGGCCTTCGGATGTCGAGGAGGATTCCTGATGAATATCAAGGAACTCAACGAGATCGACTTCAATAACATTGGCGAGGCGTCCTGGGCCGTAAAGGCGCTGATCCTGATCGTCATCGTTCTGGTCATCCTGGGGCTGTCCTATTACTTCTTCATCGGCGATCAGCGCACCGACCTGGAACGCGCCGAAAATCGCGAGGTGCAACTGCGCGCCGAATTCGAGGACAAGCAGGAGCGAGCCGCGAATCTCGAGGCCTACGAGGAACAGCTCGAAGAGATGGAGCGCATGTTCGCCTCGTTGCTGGAGCTTTTGCCGAGCAGCGCCGAGATCCCCAGCCTGCTGGTGGATATCTCGCAGACCGGCTTGCAGGCCGGGCTCGAGATCGAGCTGTTCGAGCCGCGCGGCGAAAACCGACGGGACTTCTATGCCGAGGTGCCGATTCGTCTGCGGGTGCGTGGCGACTACGAGGATCTGGCCGAATTCGTCAGCGGGACCTCGGCGCTCCCGCGCGTCGTCACCATGCACGACATGCACATTCGTCGGGGCAATTCCGATAACGATCTGCTGATGGACGCCACTGCGCGTACCTACCGCTACCTGGAGGACCACTGATGCGGAACCCTGCACAGCGATCCCTGGGTGCGGCCCTTGCGCTGGGCCTGGTGGCCACATTCGGGTTGTCAGGTTGCGCCCCGGACAAGAGCGACCTGGAGCGCTATATCGCGGAGATCAATGAGCGTCCGGGCAGCGGTATCGACCCGATCCCGACGCTGGAGCCGCACGAGCCCTACCTGTATCCGGGGCATACCCGCTCCCCGTTCGATTCCTCCGTGATTGCGCAGCCCGAGCTGGCGGCAGCCCAGGGCGAGCCCGGCGACGCCGAGGTGGACCCGGATCGCCCCCGCGAATTCCTCGAGAGCTTCCCGCTGGATTCCCTGCGCATGGTGGGATCGCTGGAGCAGGACGAGGTGCGTTATGCCCTGGTCCGTACCCCCGATCGGGGTATTCAGCGCGTGACGGTTGGCAATTACATGGGCGAAAACCACGGCCGTATCGTCGAGATCACGGCTACCCGGGTGAAGCTGGTCGAGGTGGTCCCGGATGCCTTCGGCGGGTACGTGGAACGCGAAAACTCCGTGGCGCTGGCCGACTAGCGGTTGGGGGAGCAGAACAATGATGAACCGAATGGGCCGCAAGACCGGCAACAACTACAGGGGATTACACATGGGTTCTTCCATGCGCGCGCTGGCGGGCACCGTGATGGCGGCTTTGCTGTTCATGGTTTCGCAGGGGGTGGCGGCGACCGAACTGGAAGAGATTCGGGCGGCCAGCATTAGCGGTGACCGGGTGCAGGTGAATCTGCGCTTTTCCGGGACTCCGCCCGAAGACGTGCGGGCCTTTGCCATCGACTCCCCGCCGCGTATCGCACTGGACCTGCCGGATGCTGGCAATGCGCTGCGCAGCCGCGAGACGGACCTCAATGTGGGCCCGCTGCTGACCGCCACGGCGGTCGAATCCGGTGATCGCACGCGCGTGGTGCTGAACCTGACCCAGCCCTCCGAGTACCAGACCCGGGTCGAAGGCAACAACCTGATCCTGACGCTGGGCCGCGGGGTTTCCGAGGCCGACAGCGATGTCCAGCAGGTGGTCGATCGGGCCGGCGAGCCCTCCGAACGGGCGACGCGCAGCGCGCGCCCGGTCGAGATTACCGGCATCGATTTTCGTCGCGGTTCCGAGGGCGAAGGCCGAGTCGAGATCGACCTGTCGCGCTCGGGGGCCGAGGTCAATGTGCGCGAGCAGGCGGGCAAGGTTGAGCTGACGTTCCCGCGCGCTCGCGTGGACGAATCCCTGGAGCGCCGACTGGACGTGCTCGATTTCGCCACACCGGTCCGCACCATCGACACCGTGGCCGAGCGCGAGCGTGTGCGCATGGAAGTGGGCGCGCATGGCGAATACGAAGTCCTCTCCTATCAGAGCGATCGCCGTTTTGTGCTGGAGGTGGCGCCGATTACCGAGGCGGAACGCGAGGCGCGGCGCCGCGAGGAGGAGCAGTTCGAGGGCGAGCGCCTGTCACTGAATTTCCAGGATATCGAGGTGCGTTCGGTCCTGCAGCTGCTGGCTGACTTTACTGATCTCAATATCGTGGTCAGCGATACCGTGGGTGGCAATATCACCTTGCGCCTGAACAACGTCCCCTGGGATCAGGCGCTGGATATCATTCTGCGCTCCCGCGGGCTCGACAAGCGTATGGACGGCAACGTGCTCTACGTGGCCCCAAGCGAAGAGATTGCGGCGCGCGAACGCCTGGAGCTGGAGGCGCAGCGCGATCGCCAGGAACTGGAGCCGTTGCGCACCGAGTTCGTGCAGATCAACTTTGCCCAGGCCGAGCAGATCGCTTCCCTGATCCGTGGCGACGAGACCGGCCAGTTCCTGTCCGATCGCGGCAGCATCACCATCGACAGCCGCACCAACACCCTGCTGGTGCAGGACACCCAGAACCGTATCGAGGATGTGCGGCGTCTGGTGCAGACCCTCGACGTGCCCGTGCAGCAGGTGCTGATCGAGACCCGCATCGTGATCGCGGAGGACACCTTCAACCGCGAACTGGGGGCACGCTTCGGCATCTCCGGGACACGAGGGGATCGCCGGACTCGCATGGGTGGCGCGGGTTCCATCGAGGGTGCAGATGCGGCCCGTGACGCAACAACGGCGGGGGTTGGGGGTATCGCGATTGGCGATCGCCTGAACAGCTCGCTGCCCGCCAGTGGCAACGCGGGGCAGGCCGGGATCAGTATCCTGCGTAGCGGAGTACTGCTTGATCTCGAGCTGTCGGCCCTGCAGGTCGAGGGCCGCGGGGAGATCATCTCCAGTCCGCGTGTGATCACGGCCAACGGCCAAACGGCGTCCATCAAGCAGGGTGAGGAGATCCCGTATCAGGAGGCCACCGCCTCCGGTGCCACCTCTACCCAGTTTATCGAGGCGGTGCTGTCCACCGAGGTGACGCCGCAAATCACGCCGAACGGTAACGTAATCCTGGATATCAACGTGACCAAGGACGAGCCCAGTCAGCGCGAGGTGCTGGGTGTGCCGGGGATCAACAAGCGCGAAGTCCAGACCCAGGTGTTCGTCGGTAACGGCGAGACGGTTGTGCTCGGTGGCGTCTACGAGATCGACAGCCGTACCAACCTCGAGAAGGTTCCGTTCTTCGGCGATATCCCGTTCCTGGGCAATCTCTTCCGCAATCGTTCGACCCAGAACACCAAGGCGGAGTTGCTCATCTTCGTGACGCCGCGCGTTCTCGACTGACCACGAAATGCGCATTGGCAGAGAAAGCCGGGGCCTGTCCCCGGCTTTTCTTTGTCCAGCGAGGCCAGTAGCCTTGCCGCCATGCAGAACATTGTCCTGGTAGGGCCCATGGGGGCCGGCAAAAGCACGATTGGGCGCGGGCTGGCGGGGCTGTTGCGGCGCCCGTTCTTCGATACCGATCAGGAGATCCAGCGGCGTACCGGCGTGGATATCCCCACGATCTTCGAGTTCGAGGGCGAGGCGGGTTTTCGCAAGCGCGAGTCGGCGATGCTGCAATCGCTGCTGGAGCGCGATGGAGTGGTCATCGCCACGGGCGGCGGGATCGTCGAGCGCCCGGAGAATCGCGATCTCTTGAGTCAGCACTTCGTGATCTACCTGCGCGTCCCGGTGGACGAGCAGTTCCGGCGTACGCGCCGCAATCGCAAACGCCCCCTGCTGAACGAGGTGGCAGACCCACGGGCCAAGCTTCAGGAGCTGTTCGAGCGCCGTGATCCGCTTTATCGGGAGATTGCGAGTATGACGCTGGAGGGGCGGGGGCGACGCGTACGCGATGCCGTTCGCGGGGTCTGTGATGCCCTGAAGGTCCAACGCCCGGATCTGTGCCAGCCCCGCTCGGAGGGCTGAATTTCTCGCGCCAGGGCCGCTTGTCCGTCAGTGCCGGGTGGAGCCGCCCCCATCCGGTACGAACATCCCCTGCTGCGAGGGTGGGGCACGGCGTCCGTGCGAGGCGTGGTGAAACTGGAGCCGCCAGCCATTGCCACTGCGGCGCCAGGTCTGGCTGATCAGGATGGTCCCGGTGGCCGCGACATCACCGGGACGGGTAATCGCCTCCTCGATCACGAGACTCAGGCTTTCGGTCGTTTCCTGGCGCCCGACGATGCGCGGCTCGATCCCGATGTTCAGCTCGCGTGCGAATACCAGCAGCCAGCTCTCCATTACCTCGGAAACCCCGCGATGGGCCCGAGGGCTGCCCGGGTGCACGCAGACGATATCCGGGCGTTCTGCCCATAACCGCATCATCCGCTCGATGTCTGCGGCACGAAAGGCCTCGTAGTAGGCCATCAGGCATTCGTCGCTCGCCCCGCCCATCAGTGCACCCGTCCCGTATCCCAGGTCGGCGGTGGGTCCGGGTCGGGGCTGGCATGATGCAGGAACATCCGCCAGCCCTCGCCCTCGAGGCGGTAACCATTCGTGGCCAGCATCACGCCGCGGCGTTCGCCGCTGACGTAGAGGTTTTCGCGCAGGGTGTGGATCACCAGGTCTTGCCCCGGGATGACGTTCAGCTCGGTGCGGTGGATCACGACGCCACGCATGTTCGGCAGGATGTCGTCCCAGCTCTCGAGGATGACATCGGTCCCAAGCAGGCGCTCGCCCCCGGGGTGAATACAAACGCATTCGGGGCTGTCCAGCCAGATCGTGCGCATGGCGTCGGAGTCGCCTGCCTGAAAGGCCTCGTAGAACGCCGCCTCGGCGGTTTCCGGGGAGGGGAAGGTTGCCATGCCACTCGTCGTGATCGGGTGAGGCCACATTGTCGCAGGCTGTCGTCGGGATGTCGCGGATGACGCCGGGCCTCGAGGCCCGCACAATACAGCCCGGTCGAATGACGAGAGCAACATGGCGCGCATCCTGACAACGGGCATCGCAACCCTGGACCACAACCTGGACGTCGAGTGCTATCCATGTGAGGACGCAGAGATTCGCGCCCTGGCCAGCTCCTCTCAGCCGGGGGGCAACGCGACCAACACGGCCTGCATCCTCGCGCAGTTCGGTCATCGTGCGGCCCTTGCTGCCGTGTTTGCGGAGGATGGGTCAGGCGACTGGCTGCGCGAACGCCTCGTGGCGCGCGGCGTCGATACCGCCGCCTGTGCGCGATATCCGGGCGCGACCCCGACATCCCATATCCTGCGTTCGCGCGACTCGGGTAGCCGTACCATCGTGCACCACCGTGACCTGCCCGAGCTCAGTGCAGCCGATCTGCGGCGGATCGCGTGGGAGGAGTACGACTGGCTGCATTTCGAGGGACGCCAGCCAGAGACCCTGCGAACGGTCCTGCCCCGGGTCCGTGAAGCCGTGACGGACCAACCGATCTCACTGGAACTGGAGAAGCGACGCCCGGGTCTGGAGGCGTGTCTCGAGTGGGCCGATGTCCTGATGCTGTCGCGGGACTGGGCGCAGGGAATTGCGGCACGCCCTGACGAGGCCGCGGCCGAACTGGCCCGCCGTTACCCCGGGCGTATCGTGACCGTGACGGCCGGAGCCGAGGGGGCCTGGCTCGCACAGGATGAACTACAGGTCTATTGCGCGCCCACCCCGGGTTTGCGTGTCGTCGACAGCGTGGGAGCTGGCGATACCTTCAATGCCGGGCTGATCAATGCACTGGTCTCGGGCGAGCCCCCCGAACAGGCGCTCGTGGCGGCCGTGCGCCTGGCGGAATGCAAGCTCCAGCAGGCGGGATTCGATGGCCTGGCCGCCGCTGCCGTCGCACGCCCTTAGAGGTAATCGTCCAGCCAGGCCTGCAGGTCTTCTTCCTCGACCTCGCCGCGATGGGTGTCACGGATAATGCCATCGCGGTCGATCAGCACCGTGTAGGGCAGTGCGCCGATGCGGTTTCCGTACTTGCGACCGACTTCCACGGCCTCGTCCTGGCCGATCAGGATCGGAAATTCGATCCCGAAGTCATCGACGAAGTGCTGGGTTGCGCTGAGTTCGTCCACGGCGACGGCGACGATGGTGAAGCCATCGTCCCGATGCTCTTCCCAGGTCTCCTGGAACAACGGCATCTCTTTCTTGCACGGCGGGCACCACGTCGCCCAGAAGTTGAGCACGATCAGGTCGCCATCCCACTCGCTCAGCTGGCGGTCGTTACCGTCCAGATCTGGAAGGGTGAAGTCGATGCGGGGGTCACCCTGGGCCTCTTCGGCGGCGGCCTCCGCGGCTTCGCCCCCATTTGCCTCGGCGGTATCCATTTCCGGTGTCGGTTCCTCGCAGCCGGCCAGCAGGAGGGCACCGGCGGCGGCAAGGGCGATCCAGCCAAATGTGTGCGAGCGATGCTTCATGGCGTCACCCCGAGCGCATTTTCTACATGGGCCAGGAAGCGGTCGGCGTTCAGGTAGCCCACGTTGCGATAGTTGCGCAACTCGTTGCCGTCGGAATCCCAGAAGATCATCGCGGGCGGCCCGAACAGGTTGAACTCGCGCATCAGGTTGCGGTGCTCGGAGGTGTTGTCGGTCACATCCACCTTGAGCAGGTGCACGTCCGCCATCGCACTGATCACGCGCTGGTCCTGGAAGGTCGTCCGTTCCAGGCGCACACAGTCCACGCACCAGTCGGCATAGAAGTCCAGGAACACCGGCTGGTTGTTGTTCTGGGCCTGTTCCAGCTCGCGTTCCAGGTCATCGAGGCTGTCGATGTAGGTGAACTCCATTTCTGTGGGGCCAGAGCGTTCGCCACTGGCCGTCATCGTCGGCTGGTTGAGCGTGGCCAGCGGGCGGAAGACGTCCTTGCCGCCGGTGGCCGCGCCCAGCATCAGCAGGACGCCGTAGATCAGAAGGACCACACCCAGGCCCTTCCACAGCGTGTACCAGCCCGAACTTCCCTCCGGCAGGGTGCGCAGCGCGCCCATGTACACTGCAGTGACGATCAGCAGAATGGCCCACAGGAACATCGCCAGCTCGCCGGGGATTACCCGCTCAAGCAGCCAGATGCCGATCGCCAGCAGGCCCACACCGAATACCGCCTTGATGGTGTCCATCCACGGGCCGGCCTTCGGCAGCAGACGGCCGGCCGAGGTGCCGATCGCCAGCAGCGGTGCGCCCATGCCCATGCTCAGGGAGAACAGGGCGATGCCGCCCAGGACGGCGTCACCGGTATGGCTGATGTAGAGCAGGGCGCCAATCAGCGGCGCGGTTACGCACGGACCGACGATCAGGGCCGACAGGAAGCCCATGATCCCGGCGCCCATGTAGGTGCCGCCTTCCTGGCGGTTGCTGATCTGCGACAGCTTGCTCTGCACGCTGGCCGGCATCTGCAGTTCGTAGAAGCCGAACATCGACATCGCCAGCGCGACGAAGATTGCCACGAACGTGCCGATGATCCAGGGGTTCTGGAAGGCCGCCTGCAGGTTGGCCCCGGCCAGCCCCGCGAACACCCCGGCGATGGTGTAGGTCAGCGCCATCGCCAGCACGAACACCAGCGAGATCAGGAATGCCTTGCGGGTGGTCAGGTTCTTCTGCCCGATGATGATATTCGACAGGATCGGGATCATCGGGAACACGCAGGGGGTGAACGTCAGCAGCAGCCCGAAGCCGAAGAAGGCCAGCGCCACCAGCCAGATCTGGCCATCGGCGAGCTGGGCCGCGATGCGGTCCTGCTGGGTGACGGGGGCTGCCGCCTCGTCGTCCTCTTCCGGGGCGGCGTCGGTGGTTTCGATCTCGTCCAGGGCTTCGTCGCCGGTCTCCGGCAGGGCGTCCTCGTCGGCCTCTGCGGCCAGGTCGGAGTCGAAACTGACCGAGACCTCCTGGGTCAGCGGCGGGTAGCACACGCCTCCATCCCAGCAGCCCTGGTAGTCAATCGCCAGGGTGATCTCGGAGACATCATCCTCGTCGCGCAGCACCGGGACCAGGATCTCGACCCGATCGCGATAGATTTCGGTCTCGCCGAAGAACTCGTCCTCGTGCTTCTCGCCCTCGGGCGGATTGACCGGTCCCAGCTCGATCCCGTCACCTTCGGCGATGCGCACATCGAGTTGGTCGCGGTAGAGGTAGTAGTTCTCGGCGATTTCGAAACGCAGGATGACCGCATTCTGGCTGATGGCCTCGAGCGAGGCGGCAAAGGCCTCTTCCGGCTCGAGCAGGTCGTCGGCGGTACCCAGATCGCCGGAAAGGTCGCCCATCTCGTCCAGGGCGCTACGTTCCTCGTCTGCGGCTTCGTCTTCTGTGGTCTCTCCTTCGGTCGCCTCTTCACCGTTCTCGCCCGGCAGGCCCGGGAGCTCCAGCGAGACGGTCTGGAAGTGGGGCGGATAGCACACGCCGAGGTCGGCGCAACCCTGAGAGCGCGCGGTCAGTTCGATCTCGGTGCTGTCGGCCGCGAGGATCGGAAGCTCGATGCTGATCTCGTCGCGATAGGTCTCGACCTCGCCGAAGAACTCGTCAGTCTTCTTCTCGCCGTCGGGGATGTTCGGTTCGCCGAGCTCCAACCCTTCGCTCTCGGGTTCGAACTCGAACTGCTCGCGGTACATGTAGTAGCCGTCCGCGATCTCCCAGGTCAGGCGGATCGTGTCGGCGTCAATGGCCTCCGCGCTCAGGCTGAACGCGTCATCCGGGTCCAGCAGATCGTCATCGAAGATGGCGTTCGCCAGGGCCGGAGTCAGCAGGAATGCGACCAGGAAGGTCGCCAGCCAGTTGCGCAGATTCAGGAGGTGCATTGCGTTATCCAGTTCAGGTAATCCGGGGACCCGTGCGTGATCGGCACGGCGATAATCTCCGGGGTTTCGTATGGGTGATGTTCCGTCAGGTGGGCCTGCAGCTCATCGCGGGCATCGACGGAGGTTTTGATCAGCAGTGTGACTTCGGAATCGGTCTCGATATTCCCTTTCCACACATAGACTGAGCGTCCGGCCGGGAGGATATGCACGCAGGCCGCCAGCCCGCGCTGGACCAGTTCACCCGCCAGGCTCTCGGCCTCTGCGGCGTTGTCCAGTGTGGTGAGTACCAGCCAGGCGCGCACATTCGCGTTGTCGGGTTCCTTGTCCGGCATCATCGACTGTTGGGCATCAGGAGTTTGTGCGAAGTTCGATCCGGGCCGGCTGGCCGGGGCGCAGCACGGCATCGTCGCTCGGCGAGAATTCGGCCTCGACCCGATATCCCTGATCGTCGTCTTTGCCTACAAGTTCCCAGCCGATCCGGTCGATCGTGCCAGAAAACTCGTAGTCGCCAACCGTAATCGTGACCTCCTGCCCCTCGCTGAGCGACTGGATACGCTCCGGTGCCACCAGGGCGCGGACGCGCATGGTGTCTCCCGATCCCAGTACCGCCAGTACGGCCGGCGCCAGGGCGGGATTCACGAACTGGCCGGGGGAGGCATCGATGCGCGTGATGCGGCCGCTGGCCGGGGCGCGGATTGTGGCGTCGTCGCGATCGGCGCGCGCCCGGTCGCGCTGGGCGCGGGCCTCGGCCAGACGCGCGGCGACGGTGGCCTGCTGGATGCGTGCCAGTTCCACCTCGCGCAGGGCGATCAGGGTCTGGTCGTACAGGTCCTCCGCCTTTTCGACCTCGCGATTGGCCTCGTCCAGTTCCAGTTGCAGGCGCTCGATTGCGGCCTGCGCGGCACGCAGGTCGGCCTCGACCCTGCGCGTATCCAGGCGGAACAGGGCGGCGTCCTGGTCGACATGCTCGCCCGGGCGGACCTCGATCGCCTCGATCTTGCCGGCCACCGGGGCCGTGATGCGGTAGGTCTGGCCCCAGTCCAGCTGGCCCTCCAATGCGCCGTTGTCGTCGGCCGACAACCCCGCGGGGGGCAGTATCAGCAGGGCACAACAAGCGAGCGTCGAGAGCAGCAGCCGTCGGCCTGGGGTGTCCGGGATCAGGCGATCGATGGACATCGGGTGTTCTCCCTCGGGGCGCCCGTGGGCGCGCATTCGTTAGTCCCCTTCCGCGATGGCCGTGCCGGCCAGGCGGAAGGGGCTCAGGTCGCTACGGCCGGTCAGCAGCGCCAGGCGCTCGTAGACCATGGCCAGTTCGAACTCGGTCTGGGCATTGAAATAAGCCGCCGCGCTTTGCTGGACCATCGAGTCGCCGAGATCGGCCTGGTCCTCGATGTCGTACAGGTAGCGGGCGCGGTCGATATACAGCTGGCGATAGTCCATGCGCCATTCGGCCTCGTCACGTTGCATTCGCAGGGCCTGGGCCTCGTGATAAAGCTCGCGCAGCCGGTTGCGGGCCTCGATGCGCGCCTGCCCCAGATCGGCCTCCGCGCGCTGGCGGGCCGCGACCGCATGCCCGACCCGGCTGTCCTGGCGGCGCCCCTCGTACAGCGGTACTTCCAGCACGAGCCCGGCGGCGAAGGGGTTGCGATCACCGCCAAACTCGCGGTTCCAATAGCCCGTCTCGGCCTCCGCATACAGACGTGGACGGCGCTGGGCGCGGGCCGCATCCACGCCACGTGCGGCGGCCTCCACTTGCAGGCGCTCCGCGGCAAGGGTCGGATTCGCGCTGTCGAGTTCGGCCATCAAGTCGTCCAGGCCCGGGAGTTCCGGGAGATCCAGCGGCAGGGCGGGTGCCAGCACGGTGCGAATGCGCTCGCCGGGGCGGTTCAGGGCCTCGGCGAGCTCGTCGCGGGCGCGGCGCTGATTCTGCAGGGCGCGCTGGCGCTGCACGCGCAGGGTCTGGTACTCCGATTCCAGGCGAAAGACCTCGATATCCGAGACCTGTCCACGTTGTGCGCGTTCTTCCGCACGCTCCTTGCTGACGAATGCGGCCGCCATGGCCTCGGTGTCGCGGGCAAAACCGAGGTCGGCGAGCAGGACGTTGAAGTACCGCTCCATGACATGCAGCGAGTGCCGGGCGTGCGCCAGGACCTCCATCTCGCGGGCGGCCTCGAGGCGCTGGGTACTGGCGGCCTCGCGCGCGTTCGACTGGCCAAAGTCGCTCAGCAGCTTGCGGGCGACGATGGTGGCCCGCGAGTCGTTGCGGCTCTGATCCGGGGCGAGGTCGTTGGGCTCGATCCAGCGAGCCTCCAGCCGCGCATTCACCGTGACGTCGCGCCCGGCCTGGGTGCCGGCCAGTTCCTGTTCGGCGATCTCGCGTTCCGCCCGCGCCCGTCGGACCTGGGGGTGGAGGGCGTCGACCGCGGCCAGCGCGCTTTGCAGTCGCAATGGGTCGGGCAGTGGTTCGGGATCGATCACGCCATCTGCCGGAGTGTCCAGTGCGCCACCGGTGGCAGGAAAAAGCGCAACGCCGAGTGCGACGAGACTGGCCAGAAGGGGCGTTGCGATTCGAAGCCGCGCCGTTCGGGGCGCCGCAGGGCCTGGATGCATTGGAGTACCTATCGTCCAGCGCGTTCGCGACGGAAGCGGGTGAAATTCCCGTCTTCGTAATGCCCTTCGGCGACGAATTCGCCCAGCAGCAGGAATTCGTCGACATCCCGGGTGGCCCCGGTGAAGCGAGCAATGGGTTCGCCTTCCAGGTTAAAGAACTGGAATACCGGCGTTGCACGTACCCGAAAATCGCGGGTGGCGAAGTCCATCATCGTCTTGGTATTGCCCTCGAACGTGACGACCTCAATCGAGCCCTCGACATCCACCGCGAAGATGCGGAAGCGCTCCTTGTAATACTCCTGTACTTCCGGCTGATTCAGGACCTGATTCTTCATGCGATGGCAGAACGGGCAGTCATCCATCTCGAAGAACAGCAGGATGCCTTTCTTGCCGGCCTCGCGAGCTTCTTCCAGCTCTTCCTGGAAGTCGCCGAAGGTCGGGTCGAAGAAGTGGTGGTTCGGATCACGTGGGTCTTCCACGCCAGCGCTGCCCAATCCCGGGAGCAGCAGGAGCAGGGCAGCCAGCAGGGCGGGGAGCAGGGAAATGATGCGGCGCGGTCTCATGCGGCTGGGCTCCGGATTTCTGAAGACGTTCACAGTTAAGACGGGCAAGAGCGTCCCTCAATTCCCTCCCGAATGCAAGGAAAAAGAGAACAAGTATGAGCGCTGGTGGCATGCCCCCAAGAGGGCTGTTCGACAGCGGTTTGAGGGCGTGTTCCAATGTTTTGCTCTTCTTGTCTGGAACCCGTTATTCATGCGCAGCCCGTTCCTCCCGTTGTTTGTTTTTCTCGGGTTGGTCTTGCTCGAGATCTTCGGCTTCGCCTGGGTGGGCGACGCCGTCGGGGCGCTGGCCACGGTGGCGCTGGTGATCGCGACGGCCGCGGCGGGTCTGCTGCTGTTTCGCCTGCAGGGGTTCTACCACTGGCGGCGCCTGCAGCAGAGCCTGGCCCGCGGCGAGATGCCTGCGCGCGGGCTGGTCGAGGGCTGGCTGCTGATGTCGGCGGCGGTCCTGTTGCTGCTGCCCGGATTTTTCACCGACGCGGCGGGCTTTGTATTGCTGGTGCCGCCGCTGCGGCGCTGGGCGGCCGAGGGCATCCTGCGTCGGGGCATGATCCGGGCACGCACGAGTGGCTCGGGTCCGGCCGGGCCGGGCGGCCCGATCGAGGGCGAGTTCCGTCGCCACGACGCCGGTGACGAGTCCGCGCCCGACGATCGCCTGGACCACGACGACCGCCGCTGAGAATTCTCCTCCTCTTGTGCCCTTGACTCGGCTTGGTGTGCCCCTATTATTAGCACTCGTTCGGGGTGGGTGCTAACAGGGCGCCTACCCGACATCCTCCAACCTGTTAAGAACATCGATATAAGGAGTTCGCACCATGAACCTGCGGCCTTTGCACGATCGCGTCATCGTGAAGCGTATGGAAGAAGAACGCACCAGCCCCGGCGGCATCGTGATCCCGGACTCGGCAGCCGAGAAGCCGATTCGCGGCGAAGTGGTTGCGGTCGGTAACGGCAAGATCCTGGAAAGCGGCGAAGTCCGCGCCCTGGACGTGAAGGCCGGCGACAAGGTGCTGTTCGGCAAGTACTCCGGCACCGAGGTCAAGGTCGAAGGCGAAGACGTCCTGGTGATGCGCGAAGACGACATCATGGCCGTGATCGAGGGCTAAGCCCCGCGCGGTCCGCCCCCTATCCCCATTTTTTGCAGGAGTAGAACGAGACATGAGTGCTAAAGAAGTCCGTTTTGGTAACGACGCCCGCACCCGCATGGCCAAGGGCGTGAACACCCTGGCCAACGCCGTGAAGGTCACCCTGGGTCCGAAGGGCCGCAACGTGGTCCTGGACAAGGCCTTTGGTGCTCCGACCGTGACCAAGGACGGCGTGTCCGTGGCCAAGGAAATCGAGCTGGACGACAAGTTCGAGAACATGGGCGCCCAGCTGGTGAAGGAAGTCTCCTCGCAGACCTCCGACGCTGCCGGTGACGGCACCACCACCGCGACCGTGCTGGCCCAGTCCATCGTCCGTGAAGGCATGAAGGCGGTCACCGCCGGCATGAACCCGATGGACCTGAAGCGCGGCATCGACAAGGCCGTGAAGTCCGCGACCCAGGAGCTGAAGAAGCTGTCCAAGCCGTGCACCGAGCACAAGGCGATCGCCCAGGTCGGCTCGATCTCCGCCAACTCCGACACCGCGATTGGCGAGATCATCGCCGATGCGATGGACAAGGTCGGCAAGGAAGGCGTGATCACCGTCGAGGAAGGCTCCTCGCTGGAAAACGAACTGGATGTCGTGGAAGGCATGCAGTTCGACCGCGGCTATCTGTCGCCGTACTTCATCAACAACCAGCAGAACATGAGCGCCGAGCTGGACGACGCCTACATCCTGCTGTTCGACAAGAAGATCTCGAACATCCGTGATCTGCTGCCGATCCTGGAAGGCGTGGCCAAGTCCAACAAGCCGCTGCTGATCATCGCCGAGGACATCGAGGGCGAGGCCCTGGCCACGCTGGTGGTGAACTCCATGCGCGGCATCGTGAAGGTTGCCGCCGTGAAGGCCCCGGGCTTTGGCGACCGCCGCAAGGCTATGCTGCAGGACATCGCCGTGCTGACCGGCGGCCAGGTGATCTCCGAAGAGGTCGGTCTGTCGCTGGAGAAGACCACGGTGGAAGACCTGGGTCGTGCCAAGAAGGTGCAGGTGACCAAGGAAAACACCACGATCATCGACGGCATGGGTCAGAACAAGGACATCAAGGCCCGCGTCGACCAGATCCGTGCCCAGATCGAGGAAGCGACCTCCGACTACGACAAGGAAAAGCTGCAGGAACGCGTGGCCAAGCTGGCCGGCGGTGTTGCGGTGATCAAGGTTGGTGCCGCCACCGAGGTCGAGATGAAAGAGAAGAAGGCCCGCGTCGAGGACGCCCTGCACGCCACGCGTGCGGCGGTCGAGGAAGGCGTGGTCCCTGGCGGTGGCGTGGCCCTGCTGCGTGCCTGCGCGGCGATCGCCAAGCTCAAGGGTGACAACGACGAGCAGACCGCCGGCGTGAACATTGCCCGTCGCGCGATGGAAGAGCCGCTGCGCCAGATCGTCTACAACACCGGCGAAGAGCCCTCCGTGATCCTGAACAAGGTCCTGGAAGGCAAGGGCAACTACGGCTACAACGCCGCGTCCGGCGAGTTCGGCGACATGATCGAGATGGGCATCCTGGATCCGACCAAGGTGACCCGCTCGGCGCTGCAGAACGCCGCGTCCGTGGCCGCCCTGCTGATCACCACCGAGGCCATGGTGGCCGAGCTGCCGAAGAAGGATGACGGCGGTGCCGGTGGCGGCATGGACGACATGGGTGGTATGGGCGGTATGGGAGGCATGGGCGGCATGATGTAAGCCGCTCGGCCTTTTGATACGCCAAGCAACAGGAGACCCCGCTGCGGCGGGGTCTTTTTGTCTGGGGCGCGTCGCCCTGTTCTTGTACACCGGAACCCACAAGTAATCTGTGTGTCCTTAAGGGAACAAGGTTCTTGGTGAGGTCGGCGTTTTTATGGGCAGTTGGTTGCCCTAGCCAGACAGAAGAAGGGAGTCGCCTGATCGCAGGCAGGTGTTTCCTTAATGTGACAACGTTGTGATGCCGATACAATTCTTGACTGGAATGCGTGCAAAACCGGAAAGCATGTGCCACTATCAAGCTGCTGTAGAGGGCTTGGCGCTCGCTGCTCCAGATTCCGGTCGGGAGTCAACCGTTCGGCAACGCGCTTGTCTCTGATCAGTCGTCGTTTGTTTTTACAAGGAGGCTATGAACATGAATCACAAGCTGGTTAAGAATATTCTGGCCGCGTCCGTGGCCACGCTGCTGATCGGTACCGCGAGCCAGGCAGTGGCTCAGGAGCCGCCGGCGGCCAACGTCACCGACCGTAGCGGCAATGTCGTAATGGATCGCTCCGGCGAGTGCGTGCGCACCCGTTCCTGGGCACCGGAAAACGTCCGCCATTCCGAGTGCGCCGGTTACATCCAGGAAACCGCCGAGGCCCCCGAGCCGGATCCGGCCCCCGAGCCCGAGCCCGAGCCCGAGCCCGAGTTTGAAACCACCACGCTGAGCGCCCAGGCCCTGTTCGATTTCGACAGCGCCGAACTGCGTCCGGAAGGCCGCGATGCCCTGCGTGAACTGGCCCGCAGCCTGACCGCCGACGACGCCGAGTACAGCTCGGTGCTGGTCGAGGGTCACACCTGCACCATCGGTCCGGCCGACTACAACCAGGGCCTGTCCGAGCGTCGCGCCCAGTCCGTGGCCGACTTCCTGGCCAGCGAAGGTGTGCGTGAAGATGATATCCGCACCGTGGGTTATGGTGAGGAACGCCCGACCGCCGACAACTCCACCCGCGAAGGCCGCGAGGCCAACCGTCGCGTGGAAGTGACCTCCGACGTGCGTCAGCGCGCCGACTAAGGTCTCCATAGCTGTCGGTATCCGGCCATCGGTTCGTCCGATGGCCCGGGAATCAGGCCCCGCTTCGGCGGGGCCTTTTTTATGAAGGGCGGTGGAGCTCTGCTCGTGTGGTTGGGGCGCGGCGCGGTCGTTAAGCTTTGGTTAAGCCTCTCGTCCTAGACTGAGTCCAAAACCGGAGGACCCTACTGATCATGAATCTGCATACGCTCAAGCTACAAAGGGACACCTTTCTGGTCGGCCTGACGGTCGTCTTGATGCTCGGGGGCATGTTGCTGTCTGGCGCCGCCTCCGCGCACGGGATCGAGCGGGCCACGGATCTGCAGTCTCTGACGCAGAATGGGGACGGCAAGCCGACCCTGATCATGTTTGCGTCGACCAGTTGCCCCTATTGTGACCGGGCGGAACACCAGCACCTGGGTCCGATGAGCGAGGACGCGAGCTACGAGGGTATCCATATCCGCAAGGTCATCCTCGACCGCGAAGAGGTGCGCGACTTCGACGGCGAGGTGCGCCGCGGTCACGAGCTGGGCCGTGCCTACGGGGCGCGTGTGGTCCCGACCATCATGGCCTTTGACGCCGAGGGGAATCCGGTGGGCGAACCGCTGATTGGTATCCCCAACGAACAGCTCTATCGCAGCCAGATCCGTCAGCGCATACAGCAGGTGATCCGCCACAACGGAGAATCGAGCTAGCTAGACACGTACCAGGCCGTTACGCGTGAAGAAGCTGTAACGCCCCTGGCCGGCCCCGGACCAGGATTCGGCCTTAGCGTTCGATCCGGTAGATCAGGTCCACGGTCTGCTCGGTGGTGCCGGAGGAGGTCTCCAGCGTCAGCCGCCGGCTGAGCTCATAGCTCAGCAACACCCTCGAGGTGTTGTCGAACAGGCCCACCGAGTAGCGCAGCAGCAGGCGCGGGGACAGATACAGCCCCAGGGTCAGGGCGCTCTCCTCGATACCGCCTTCGGTATCAATCGTGACCTCGTCCAGCCCCAGTTCCGTCCCGATCCGCTGGGTGATCAGCGCGCTTTGCTCCAGGCCGTAGGCCGCGGCCGCCGACGCGATCATGTTGCCGTCCGACTCCGACGCCCCCGACAGGGGCCGTCCGGTCAGCAGGAATGCCATGGCCTCGGTCTCGTCCATCGCGGGTTCCGAGAAGACCCTCGAGCGCAGGTTGTCCGGGGTGCCGCCGATCTCGAGGCCCACCGTTACGTTGTACTCGCGTACCGTGCGCACGGCGCGCAGGTCCAGTTCCGGTGTTTCCGCAGGCCCCTGGAACAGCAGGATGCCGCGGTCGACTCGCAGATCCTGTCCGTAAGCATTGAAGCGCCCCTCGGGGATGCGAATCTCCCCGAACAGCTGGGTGGGGCGCCCGGCAATCTCCTCGACATCCACCTCGCCGGCAAAGCGGGCAGTAAGCCCGTGGCCGTCAAAGCGCACGTCGTCACCCAGGCGGATCCGGATGCGGATATCCGTCTTCAGCGCCTGCGCCTCTTCCAGTTCCTCACCCAGGATGATCTCGTCTCCGGAGACGCGGATCGCGCCCGGGGGCAGGTCCGGCGGACGGATCCGTGCCCAGGGCAGCAGCACCTCCCCGCGCACGCGGATGCCATCCTCGGGGGTGAACACCAGCTCCAGGTCCGGTGTGATCGTCGCCTCGGCGTCCACCCGATTCACGGCGAGGAAGTCTTCTCCACGCAGTTGCATTTCGGCACGCGGTCCATCGTCCCCCAGGTCCACGCGACCCGCGAGGTCGATGGCACCATCGCCTGACTCCAGCCGCCCGTCCAGGGTCATCTCCTCGGCGGAGACGACGTTGGCGGTGACCTCGGGGATCAGGATGTCGATCCCGGCATCCGGGATCAGCACGCCCCCGTCGGTAAAGCGCACGGCGCCCTCGACCAGCGGGGCGACCAGGCGTCCACCGAAGGTCAGCCGGGCATCGAGCACGCCGCGAAGGCGCTGAATGTCGGGGCTTGCCGCCGCAATCCAGGAGAGATCATCCAGGCGGGCCTCGAGGTCGCCGTCGATGCGCATATCGTCGCCGTCGGGGCGCAGTTCGAGTGTCGCGCGTGCGATACCGCCATCGAGGAAGCCGAGCCGAAAATCGACATCCACGTCGCGGTCGCGTACCCGCGCATTGAGGTGGGCATCGCGATAGGGCACATCCTGCAGCTCCCCATCTTCGTCGCGAACCATCAGGCGACCGTCCGTCGGGCGCACGGCCAGGTCTGCGTCGATGCGCCCCTGGTCATCCAGGCGACCACTGGCCTCGGCATTGATCTGCCCCTCGATGCCCAGTTCAGGCGGCAACAGGGGCTCCAGCCAGCCAAGCTCCAGGTCCTCCAGCAGTGCACTGAAGTCTCCACCAGACGCCTCCTGCCAGCGGCCTTCTGCGCAGATGCGCCCGCCGTCCCGGGTCAGGCACAGGCGCTCGAGGCGTGCGGACTCCGGGCCGCCTTCCAGGGCGACCGGGGCGGGCAACGACCAGTCGCCCGCCTGGGGCTGCGTCAGGTCCAGCCGCGCCAGCCGGCCGCTCCAGTGCGTGGTGTCGAGGTCGAAGCCCCCCGCCAGTGCCAGTGTCAGCGTCCCCAGGTCCTGGCCGTCCACGTCCAGATCCAGGCGATGATCATCAATGGTCCCTGTGGCTCCGAGGCGCACGCTGGCCAGCTGAATCCCTGTGGCCGGTTCCAGGTTTTCAAGTCGCAGATCCAGCCGGGCGGGGGCATCTTCCGCGAGCCCGGCCTCGGCATTCAGCTGCAGCCGCGCCAGCGCGATATCCCCCAGCCGGAGCCCGGCACCGTCGCCCTCGGCCGCTATCTGTGGCGCCTCGGGAGACCCGGTTACGTGCGCATCCAGGTTCAGTCGTCCCGCAAGGTCGGGCCATAACTGGTGCAGTTCCGGGGCGTCTACCCGCAGGCGGAAATCCAGCGCCTCGGTCCAGCGGCCCTGTGCGCTCAGGGTATTGGCGCCGAGCGCCAGCTCCAGTTGTTCGACGGTCAGGGCATCGCCTTCCAGCTCGGCCCGTCCGTGCCCTTCGACCGGCTGCTCGCGCAGGGTGCCGGTCAGGCGTTCCAGCTCGGCCTGCAGCTGCAGGACGCCATCCTCGGCCTGCCGGCCGCGGGTGGTGAGTGTCAGGTCGAGGCGGCCCGGCGCCTCGGGCGTGATGATGGCCGGGTCCAGCGCCTCGGCCTGCAGTGCGAGGTCCCAGTCGAGACCCTTGGCCCAGCCCACGTCCCCTGCCAGATCCAGAGCCCCGCCGTCGTCCATCGCCAGGCGCAGGCGATCGATCCGGGCGCCGCTCTCGGTCAGGTCCACGCGCCCGTCGCCGGTCACGCCAATGCCATGACTTTCGGCCCGCAGGGGGGCCAGGTACAGCCGGGCCTGGAGCTGTCCCGAGGCAGGGGTGTAGCGACCCGACACGGCGATGCGCAGCTGCTCCAGGTGGCCTTCCAGCTCTTCCTGCAGGCGAGCGAGATCCGGTGCGGCCAGTGCCAGATCCATTTCGAGATCCAGCGCGTGCCCCGGATCGGCCAGGTCCCCGTCCAGCCCCGCGACCTGGCCACTGAGGGCAGCCGTCAGGGCGTCTTCGTCGACGTTGAGTTGGCTCTCGCGCAGGCGGGCCGTCCCGTCCGCGAGTGTCAGGCCCAGCTGCCCGGTCAGGGCATGGTCCTCGAAGTGGCCTCGCAGTTCGTGGATGTCGATCGCGGCTTCCAGGGCCGCGAGTGGTGTCTGTTCGGTATCCAGCGGGAGGTGGCCCTGCAGGTCGGCCCGCAGGCGTTCCAGGCCGGCGTCCATTTCCAGACCCAGGGGGGTGGGGTCGAGGTCGTCGAGCGCCAGTTGCAGGTCCCAGCCGAGGGCCTCGTCGAAACGGATGGGTCCGGCGAGCGTCAGCCGGCCAGCCCCGGAATCCAGCCTCAGTGTCTCGATCTCGGCCATGGACAAATCGCCGTGGGCCTGCAGCACGAGTTCGACTGCGGGCATTTCGTCCAGCCGGGCGCCGCCATCCAGGCCCAGCGACCAGTCGTCGGGCTCGCCGGAAGCACGCAGCCGTCCCGTGGCGACATGTGCGGTCTGGTCGGGGGCGAGGCGGTAGGCGAACGGGGTCCAGGTGGCCTCAACGTCGAAGCGCGGGTCCTCCAGCGCGTTGGCGACCTCGGCCTGCAGGGTCAGATCCACGCCGGCGCTCAGGACGTGATGCAGCCGCAGGCGCTCACGCAGGTGTCCGTCCAGCTCCAGTCGCCCCTGTGCCTCGTTGGTGTCGAGGCCTTCGGCCACGGCGTCCGGCAGGGGTGCGGTCCAGGTGCCCTCGGCGTTCACCGCGTAGTCACCTTCGGTTTCGATCCGCGCCTGTAATCGTGCCTGGATCTCTGGCATGTCCAGGGCGAGGTGCTGGAGTTCGATCAGGGCGCCGCTGGCGCGGGCCTGGGCCGCGATCTGCGTGATGGTGACCAGAGGCTCGCCTTCGCGGTAGACCCGCAGGTCACTCAGCAGGACATCCTCCAGCTGCACGGCCAGCGGGAGGCGGATCGCATCGGGCAGTTCGAAGGGCTCTTCGTCGTCATCGATCGCCTCGGGTGGCAGGTCAATCAGCAGCCCGGTCGCGTGAACGACCGGGATCCGCAGCTCGCCGCGCAGGCCCGCGCGGGCGTCGATGCCCAGGCGGCCCTCGTCCAGTTCGATGCGGGGGCCGTCCGGCAGGGACAGAAAGAGACCGTGGATTGTCAGCTCGGTGAACAGCGTGCCTTCGACACGTTCGATGCTCAGATCCACGGGCGCGTGCCGCTCGGCCTGTTCGGCCAGCCAGCGCGTGCCGCTCTCGGAAGTCAGTAGTGCGACCACGGACCCCACTGCGAGGACCAGGAGCAGCAGGACCCCGCCGATCAGCCACAGCAGTGCTTTGCCCAGGCGCCTCACAAGTCCGGTCCCATGGAGAAGTGGATGCGAAAGTCATCATCGGAGTCCGGACCGTGGGCGATGTCGACGCGGATCGGTCCCACCGGCGAGCGCCATCGCACGCCCATGCCGACACCGTAGACCGGGTCGAACTCGGTCCATTCGTTGACGACGTTGCCGGCGTCCACGAACGCGGCGGCGCTCCAGTTGCCGCGTACCGGGATGTCGTACTCCAGGCTGCCGACCACCTTGTGGCGCCCGCCGATCACGTCGCCGTCCTCGTTGGTCGGGCCGACCGTTTGGTAGCCGTAGCCGCGGATGCTGGCGTCCCCGCCGGCGAAGAAGCGCAGGGAGCTGGGCAGGTCGCGGACCGAGTCCACCTCGGTGAATCCGGCATCGGCGCGGGCCAGCACCCGTCCCGGGCCCATGGCACGTACGAACTTGCCACTGGCCAGCACCTGCGCGAACGAGGTGCTGGACAGCAGCTCTTCCTGGGCCCCCTGCACGGTGATGTCGAAGCGGTAGCCGCGACGCGGGGTCATCGGGTCGTCCGCCTCCATGCGGCCGATGCGGTAGGACGGGATCAGCAGACGGCTGCGGTCTGTTTCCTCGCCGACGGTGTAGTCCTCGTACTCGTAGCGCAGGCCCTCGGTGGTCTGCCAGCCGCCGGTTCGCTGCAGCACGCGGTTGGCCCCGATCTGGAAGCGGTCGGACTGCTGGGTATCGGTGTCCTCGGTGCGGTAGGTCGTGAACAGATTCAGCTGCTCGCGCAGCGGGTCCCGCAGCGGGATGGCGTAGTTGAAGCCCACGCCGGAGCGTACTGGCGAGGCCTCCAGCTCCGCGTGATAGCGGTGGCCGAGCTGGTTGGCGTAGCGGTTCTCGAAACGAAAGCGCAGGCGTGGGCCAATGTCGGTGGAGTAGCCGATGCCGGCCTCGTAGCTGTGCCGCCGACGGGGTTCGAACTCGGCCACGATCGGGACGTGGCGGTCCTCGGCCTGGTCGCGCAGGGGGCGTACCCGTACCCCGGAAAAGTACCCCGAGTCGTTCAGGTTTCGCTGCAGTGCGATGATCTGCGAGGAGCTGTAGGGGTCGCCCTCCTCGAACGGGATCATGCGTTCGACGAATTCCGGCGCCAGTATGTCCTGGTCCAGCGTGACCCGGCCGATGCGGTAGCGATCCCCCGTGTCCATGTGCAGGCGGATGGTCGCGGTGCGGTTTTCGCGGTCGACCTCCAGGCGGCGGGTGTGCAGGTCCGCGTCGAAATAGCCGCGATCCGCGGCAATCCGTGTCATGCGGTTGCGCAGGGTGTCGTAGCGGTCATGGCGCAGGACATCGCCTTCCTGGATGTCGGTCTGGCTGAGAACGGCCTCGAACGCGAGATCGCCAACCCCCTCGCCAGTGATCTGGATGTCGACGGTTTCCACGGTGGTCGGGGGGCCGGGATCGAACGTCAGATGCAGGTCCCAGCAGCCGTCGTCGTCGCGTTCCAGACTCAGGTCCAGTTCCGCGTCGTAATGGCCGACGGCGCGCAGGGCGTTCTGGGCACGCTGTTCCGAGTCGCGCAGCAGGCGGCGCTCGCGAAAGCCGGGCAGGTCGCAGGGCTGGCGCGCCAGGTTGAGGCTGTTGCGAATGTTCTCGCGCTGGAGCTCCGTACCGCCCTCCAGCACCAGACCCGGTACCGGGCCATCGTCCTCGTCGGCCGCCAGGGGAAACGCCAGCAGCACCAGGAGGATCCCGATCCATCGAACCTGCCGAACCGCGTGCGCATGTGACAGGGAAAACGGATGCGGGCGAGGGAAAAGGGTCATGAAACGATGATACCGGCTACCCGCGTGGATTCGGCAAAGAGCGCGTCCCTATCAGTGTCTCGTCGCGGGTACGAGTTCCCCGGCAATGTTTCCCTAGACGCTCGGGCAGTCCACCCCGCTCCCGCGCGAGAACACCACCAGATGGGTGAAGTCCAGGCGCAGGCGCACATGCTCTCCGATCACGAAGTTGTCGTGGCTGGGGGCAATGCACAGCACGCTGATCCCGTCCGGGAGCTTCAGGGTGTAGAGGAAGTCGGCCCCACGGAAGGCCTTGTCGAGGATCTCGGTTTGCACCGTGCCCTGTTCGTTGTCGATGGCGATATCGTCCGGGCGTACCAGCACGTCCACCGCGGTGCCCGGCGGGAGCTGCTCGGACATCGAACCCTGGATCTCGCCGAAGGCCGTGTCGACCCGATCCTCGGTGCAGACCATGCCGGGGATCAGTGTGCCCTCGCCAACGAAGTCCGCGACAAAGCGGTCGGCCGGGCGATGGTAGAGGTTGTACGCGGTATCCCACTGTGCGATGCGACCCTGGTGGATCACCGCGATGCGGTCGGCAAAGGCAAAGGCCTCGTGCTGGTCGTGGGTCACCAGGATCGCGGTGGTGTGCTCCGCGCGCAGGATGCGCCGCACCTCGCGGGCCAGGTCACCGCGCAGCTCCACGTCCATGCTGGAGAAGGGCTCGTCCAGCAGCAGGAGCGCGGGCTTCGGCGCCAGGGCGCGCGCCAGCGCGATGCGCTGCTGCTGGCCACCGGACAGGGCGTGCGGATAGGCCTCGCCGTACCCGGACAGGCCAACGAGCTTCAGCAGCGTCTGCACGCGATCGGTGCGCGCATCGCGGCTCCAGTCGCGGATGCCGAAGGCGATGTTGTCGGCGACACTCAGGTGCGGGAACAGCGCGAAATCCTGGAACACCATGCCGACGCCGCGCCGTTCCGGGGGCACCGTATGTCCGGGTTCGCTGACGGCTCGCCCGCCCAAGTGGATGACCCCGCGCATCACCGGTTCGAAGCCCGCAATCGCGCGCAGCAGGGTGGTCTTGCCGCAACCGGAGGGGCCCAGCAGGCAGCCGATCTGCCCCTCGGGCAGGGCCAGCGAGACCCCGTGCACCACGGCCGTGCCGTCGTAGCCGATGTCGATGTTATCCAGTTCCAGCAGCGGCGTATGGGTGACCTGGATGGCGGCGTTGGAAGTAGCGGCTTGTGTCATGTCAGGTCGTACCGGCGGGCATGGGGAGCGGTTTCTGTGGCGCGTCGGCCTCGGCGTCCGGGCGCTGGTTGGCCGCGCCCTGACCGGGCCGCGACCGACCGATGGTCATCGACAGCAGGATAACGGGAACCAGGCCGACCAGCACGATGGCCAGTGCGGCACTGGAGGATTCTGCCAGCCGTTCGTCGCCGGCCAGCTCGAAGGCGCGCACGGCAAGGGTGTTGAAGTCGAACGGGCGCAGGATCAGCGTCGCGGGCAGCTCCTTGAGTACATCGACAAACACCAGTAACAGCGCCGTCAGCAGGGTGCCGCGCATGATCGGCAGGTGCACGCGGGTCAGCGTCTGCAGCGGGCGCATGCCCAGCGAACGGGCGGCGTCGTCCATGCTGGGCTGGATCTTGCCCAGGCCTGCTTCCACGGTCTGCAGCGAAACCGCGAGAAAGCGCACCGCGTAGGCGAACAGCAGGGCGAACACGGTGCCGGACAGCAGCAGCCCGGTGGACAGCCCGAAGGTGTCGCGCATGAAGCCATCCAGGGCGTTGTCAAAGGCGGCGAACGGGATCATTACGCCAATCGCGATCACCGTGCCGGGGATCGCGTAGCCCATGCCTGCCACGCGCACGGCGAGGTTGGTAAAGGTCCCGCCCTGCATGCGCTTGGCATAGGCCAGTACCAGGGCCAAAACGACCGCGATCACGGCCGCGGCGACCGCCAGCCAGAAGGTGTTGAACACCAGCTCCGCGAAGCGGGCGTTCATCCAGTGGTCGGTGGTTTGTGCCGCCCAGATCGAGAGTTGCGCGGCGGGCAGCAGGAACCCGAGCACCACCGGCAGCAGGCAGGCGGTGAACGCCGCCGCGGCCTTCCAGCCCTGCAGGCGATAGCGCGGCAGGGTGGAATAGCGGCGGCTGGTGTGGTGGAAGCGGGCCTTCGCGCGCGACCAGCGCTCCAGCACGATGAGGATGAATACGAAGGTCAGCAGTACCGCCGAGAGCTGCGCGGCGGCGGCCGGGTCGCCCAGCCCGTACCAGGTGCGGAACACGCCAGTGGTAAAGGTGCTGATGCCGAAATAGGCGACCGTGCCGTAGTCCGCGAGCACCTCCATCAGCGCAAGGGTCAGCCCCGCGATAATCGCCGGGCGGGCCAGCGGCAGGGCCACGCGGCGAAATCCGCCGAATGGCCCCTGACCGAGCGTGCGCGAGACCTCCAGCACACAGACCGACTGCTCCAGAAAGGCCGCGCGACTGAGCAGGTACACATACGGATAGAGCACCAGCATCAGCATGACCATCGCCCCGCCGAGCGAGCGGATCTCGGGGAAGAAGTACTCCCCGTAGCCCAGCCCGGTCAGGTCACGAATCAGGCTCTGCACCGGCCCGGAGAAGTCCAGCATGCCGGTATAGGTGTAGGCGATGATGTAGGCCGGCATCGCCAGCGGCAGCATCAGCGCCCACTGGAAGATGCTGCGTCCGGGGAACTCGCACATGCTGACCAGCCAGGCGACCGGGACGCCGATCAGCAGCACTCCGATGCCGACGCCGACCAGCAGGGCCAGGGAGTTGGTGACGTAATCGGCCAGTACCGTCTGGCGCAGGTGTTCCCAGACCTCGCCCGCGGGGATGAATATATGCCCGAAGATCACCAGCACCGGCAGCGCGAGCACCAGCGCCACCGTGATCGCCACGACCGACCACAGACTGAACGACAGTCGCGGCCGGCCCCGGGAAATGGTTCGCGTAGCGGGCAGGGCTGGGTTGGAGGGCTGGGCGCTCATGGAGTGCGAATAATAAAGGTTCTTGTTTCGAATACCACCAAGACCGCTTCCCCATTAAAGGCTTCGCAGAAACAGCAAGCCCCCGGACGGAGCCGGGGGCTTGCGAAACGCGTGGGCCCGAAGGGCATCAGCGCCAGCGTACGCGGTCCATGATTCGCACTGCCTCGCTGTTGTTGTCGCCCAGCAGGTGCAGCTCGATGTCGTCGGACTTGAACTCGCCAAAGCCCTGCAGGATCTCGCTGGCCGGCACATCATCCCGGATCGGGTACTCCTGGTTGGCCTCGGCGTACCACTCTTGCGCCTCCTGCGAGCTGAGATACTCGATCAGGCGGATGGCGTTGTCGCGGTTCGGGGCATGTGCCGTCACGCCCGCACCACTAATGTTCACGTGCGTACCGCGGTCGTCCTGGTTGGGCCAGAAGACGCCGATTTGTTCGGCGACATCGCGGTCGCTGCCGTCGCCGTCGAGCATCAGCCCCAGGTAGTAGGTGTTGGCGATCGCAACATCACAAACCCCGTCGGCCACCGCGCGAATCTGGTCGCGGTCGCCGCCCTGCGGCCGGCGCGCCATGTTGTTCACGATGCCCTCGGCCCAGGCCTCGGCAGCCTCCGCGCCCTCGGTCGCGATCATCGCGGCTACCAGCGACTGGTTGTAGACGTTGTCGGACGAGCGGATGCAGATGCGGCCTTCCCATTGCTCGTCGGTCAGGGCCTCGTAGGTGGACAGGTCATCCGGATCGACCCGGTCCTTGTGATAGAGGATTGGGCGCGCGCGCAGCGACAGGCCGTACCACTCGCCTTCGGGGTCGCGATAGCGCTCGGGGATGTTCTCGTTCAGCGTGTCGGATTCCACAGCCTGCAGCACACCCGCCTGCTGGGCGTGGTGCAGGCGGCCGGCGTCCACGGTGATCAGCACGTCCGCGGGCGAATTGCGCCCCTCGTGACGCAGGCGCTGCAGCAGGCTGTCGGCACTGCCGGTGACCAGGTTGACCTTGATGCCGGTCTCCTCGGTGAATTGCTCGAGCAGGGGCTGGATCAGGTTCTCCTGCCGCGCCGAGTAGAGATTGACTTCATCTTCGTCAGCCGGGCTGCAGCCGACCAGGGGCATGGAGACGGCCACGGCCGCGGCGGCCATTACTAGCCAGGAAAGGGGGCGAAACGACATGCTGAATCTTCCATTTGGCAAATGAGACGAGAACGATTGTTATTTGTGTTCTCATCCGTGTCAACGATTATCTGCTACCGAGTTGGGGCTTTGCGCCTTTCTAAGGGGCTGGCATGCACGTCGGCCGCCGTTTCGAAGGGAAACACTGATCCATGTACACGCTCGCTGCTTCGTCGCTTTTGCGTGCGAGCAAGGCGCGGTGACTGCCGTACAGCATTCTGCACAAGGGAGCCGCAACGCCGAGCGCACGCCCGTTTTTGATAACAACGGGCGGCCGAGCCCCTTGGGGTTGGCATCCCGGGTTCCCCGATCCGGCGTTGCGTCACTTACGGGTAGAACCACTACCCGTGGCATAACGCGCCTTGCCTCGGAAAACCTGGGTTACCAACGCGAGTGTGTAAATTGATCAGTGTTTCCCTAAGCTTGGCCCATGGACAAGCCCCTGCCCGAGACCCCCGAAGCCCTGCCCCCCGTCCTGGATGAGGAGGTCGCGCATCTGCTGGACGACCTCGGCGGACTGGCCGAGTGGCCCGACAGCCTGACGGGCGATGCGGCCAGTCCGCTGGCGTTCAGTCACTACCTGGCCCAGACGCTGCGGCGGCATCCGGACTACCTGCTGGACACCCTGGACGCCGAGGGACGAGTGCCCGCGTGCGACGACGCCGCCTTTGCCGCGATGCTGCGTGCCGCGCTGGAGCAGGCGGAAGGCGAGGGGCAGTTGAAACAGGCGCTGCGAGAGGTTCGCCATCGCGAGATGATCCGCATCGCCTGGCGGGACCTGGAGGGGCGCGCGGATCTGGACGAGGTGATGCACGACCTCAGCCGTCTTGCCCAGGGCCTGATCCAGGGCGCGCTGGACTGGCTCGATTGCCACTACCAGGGGCGCCACGGGCAGCCGCGCGGGGCCGACGGCGCACCGCAGTCGCTGGTCGTGCTGGGGCTCGGGAAGCTCGGTGGCGGCGAGCTGAATTTTTCCTCCGATATCGATTTGATCTTCGCCTACGCCGAGTCCGGCGAGACCGATGGCGAACGGGTGCTGGATAACGGTGCGTACTTTCAGAAGCTGGGGCGAGCTTTGATCGCGGCGCTGTCCGAGGTGACCGCGGACGGCTTCTGCTATCGCGTCGATATGCGTCTGCGCCCATTCGGCGACTCGGGCCCGCTGGTGATGCACTTCGATGCGATGGAGGACTACTACCAGGCGCATGGCCGCGAATGGGAGCGCTACGCCCTGATCAAGGCGCGCCCACTGGCAGGGGACGCGGCCGCGGGCGATGCGCTGATGAAGCGCCTGCGCCCGTTCATCTACCGCCGCTATCTGGACTACGGCACGCTCGCGAACCTGCGCGAGCTAAAGCAGATGATCAACGACGAGTCCGCCCGTCGCGGCCGCTACGAAGACGTGAAGCATGGCGAGGGCGGGATCCGCGAGATCGAGTTCATCGCCCAGTCGTTCCAGCTGATTCGCGGCGGGCGCGACCAGGCCCTGCAGCGGCGGGACCTGCTGGGCGTGATGGAGGTGCTTCGGGCGCGCGAGCTGCTGCCGGGCTACGCGGTCGACCAGCTGGAGCGCAGTTATCGCTTTCTGCGCCGGGTCGAGAATCGCCTGCAGATGCTCAACGATCAGCAGACCCACCGTCTGCCGCGCTCTGCCGGCGACCGGACCCGCCTGGCCCTGTCGCTGGGATTCGACAGCGAGGTGACCTTCGAGGCGGCGCTGGTGCGCGAGCAGCGCCGGGTGCATGCGCACTTCGAGCAGGTGTTCACCGCCCCGCAACGCGATGACGCCGAGTCCATGGACAGCTCGCCCGAGGCGGATCGCGAGCAGCAGTTGCATCGCCTGTGGCAGGGCTCGCTGGACGACGACGTGGCGCGGGAGGTTCTCGCCTCCCTCGGGTTCGACGACCCCGCGGCGGCCCTGGAGGGGCTGGTGGATCTGCGCGAGAGCCCCGGCGTGCGTGCGATGAGCACCACCGGGCGCCAGCGACTGGACCGCCTGATGCCGCTGTTGATCGGGGCCCTGGCCGAGCTGGATGCGCCGGGCACGGTGCTGCCCCGCGCCCTGCAGATGGTGCGCACCATCGCCCGCCGCTCGGTATATCTGTCGCTGCTGGTCGAGAACCCGCTGGCGCTGTCGCAGCTGGTCAAGCTGGTCGCGGCCAGTCCCTGGATCAGCGAGCAGCTGACGCGCTTTCCCGTGCTGCTGGACGAGCTGCTCGACCCGCGTGCCCTGTACGCCCCGCCGGACCGGGACGGGCTGCGCGAGGAACTGGAGGCCGAACTCGCGCAGTTCCCGGGCGAGGACCACGAACAGATGCTGGACCGCCTGCGACAGTTCAAGCAGGTGCAGACGCTGCGCGTGGCGGCGGCCGACATCATGGGCTTTCTGCCGCTGATGAAGGTCTCCGACCATCTGACCTGGCTGGCGGAGGTGATGCTCGAGCGGGTGCTCAAGCTGGCCTGGGACAAGCTGATCGAGCGTCACGGCGAGCCGCGCTGTGGCGAGGGCGACGACCAGCGCCCGGCGCGCTTCGCGGTGATCGGATACGGCAAGCTGGGCGGCTTCGAGCTGGGCTATGGCTCCGATCTGGACGTCGTGTTCCTGCATGACTCCGAGGGCGAAAACGCGCAGACCGCCGGGCCGAAGGTGATCGACAACGCCGAGTTCTTTGCCCGGGTCGCGCAGCGTGTGGTTCATCTGCTGGGGGCCTTTACCGCGGCCGGCAGGCTGTACGAGGTGGATACGCGGCTGCGGCCGAGCGGTACGTCCGGTCTGCTGGTCAGCGGGTTGCAGGCATTCCGCCGTTATCAGGACGAATCCGCCTGGACCTGGGAGCATCAGGCACTGGTGCGCGCCCGTTTCGTCGCCGGTGATCCTGCGCTGGGCGAGCAGTTCGATGCCCTGCGCCGCGAGGTGCTGACCCGCGAACGCGACACCGATGCCCTGCGGGCGGAGGTCGTCGAGATGCGCCAGCGCATGCTGGCCGAGCACGCCTCGAAAAAGGGCCAGGGCTTCCATCTCAAGCGCGATCGGGGCGGTATCACTGATATCGAATTCATGGTTCAATACTGGGTTTTGGTATCCGCCCACGACCATCCCGCCGTCTGCGACTGGCCGGACAAGATCCGCACGCTGGAGACCCTCGGGCGCGAGGGCGTGATCGGCGAGGATCTGAGCGAGGCGCTGGCGGATGCCTATCGGGATCTGCGCAACCGCATCCACCGCCTGACGCTGGCGGGCCGGGAGGCCCGGGTCGAGGAGCCGGACGACGATTTGCTGGCAGTGCGCGACCGCATAATCGAAACCTGGAATGACCTGTTCGGTGCGCCGGATCCGGTCGCCAACAAGAACGCCTAGAGGGATACAAGACATGTCGATGGCCGACCGCGACGGGGTGATCTGGCTGGACGGGCAGATGGTGCCCTGGCGCGAGGCGCAGACCCACGTACTGACCCACACCCTGCATTACGGCATGGGTGTGTTCGAGGGTGTGCGCGCCTACAAGACCGAGCGGGGCCCGGCGATCTTTCGGCTGCAGGACCACACCCGGCGCCTGTTCAACTCCGCCAAGATCCTAGGCATGACCATCCCGTACTCGGCCGACGAGCTGAACGACGCGCAGGTCGCCTCGGTGCGCGACAACGGCCTGGAGAGCGCCTACCTGCGCCCGATGTGCTTCCTCGGCTCCGAGGGCATGGGCCTGCGCGCGGACAACCTCAATGTGCACGCGATGGTCGCGGCCTGGCACTGGGGCGCCTATCTGGGCGACGAGGGCATGGAGAAGGGCATCCGCATCCGCACCTCGTCCTACAGTCGGCACCACGTGAACGTGACCATGTGCAAGGCCAAGGCCAACGGCAATTACATGAACTCGATGATGGCCCTGCAGGAGGCGACCCGCTGCGGCTACGACGAGGCGATGCTGCTGGATACCGAGGGCTACGTGGCCGAGGGCAGTGGCGAGAACATCTTCCTGGTGCGCGATGGCGTGCTGCTCACCCCGGACCTGACCTCCGCGCTGGACGGCATCACCCGCCGCACGGTGATCACCCTGGCCGAGGAGGAAGGCCTGCGTGTGGTGGAGAAGCGCATCACCCGCGACGAGGTCTACATCGCCGACGAGGCCTTCTTCACCGGTACCGCCGCCGAAGTGACCCCGATCCGCGAGGTCGACGACCGACCGATTGGCTCCGGCACCCGCGGGCCGATTACCGAACGCCTGCAATCGCGCTATTTTGATGTCGTACAGGGCCGCGACCGTCAGCACGACGGGTGGCTGACCTACCTCTAGGGAAACACTGATTAATGCACACGCTCGCGTTGGCACCCCAGGTTTTCCGAGACAAGGCGCGTCGTGCAGCGGGTAGTGGTTCTACCCGCAAGCGGCGCAACGCAGGACCGGGTAACCTGGGGTGCCAACCCCCACAAGCTATTGAAAGACGGGGCTCGGCCGCTTTTGCGCGCGCACGGCGTTGCGGTTCCCTTGTGCAGAATGACTGCACGGCAGTCACCGCGCCTTGTTCGCACGCAAAAGCGACTCGAGCGCGAGCGCGTGCATTAATCAGTGTTTCCCCAACACGCGAGACGAAAACCATGGTCAATCCCGATACCGCCCATCACCAGGACCAGTACGAGACCGCGAACGCGCAGCCGGAGATCACGGTCACCAAACAGGACCTGCCGCTGCACTGCCCGACGCCAAAGATGGCACTGTGGGCCTCGCACCCGCGCGTCTTTCTGCCGATCGACGAGACCCCGGACGGCCGTTTTCAGTGCCCGTACTGTGGCACCCAGTTCATCCTGAAGGACGACGCCTGATCGCCGTGGGCCCGCGCCCCGGCATCTGCACCGGGGTGAATCGTGCCCGCCCCGGGCGCTCCCGCGCACGCATCCGATGAAGCTCTCCTTGCCCCCGTTCGATCAGGCCCGCGTGCTGGTGATTGGCGATCTGATGCTGGATCGCTACTGGCACGGCGGCACTGACCGCATCTCGCCCGAGGCCCCGGTCCCGGTAGTCCATGTGCGCGACATCGAACAGCGCCCGGGCGGGGCCGGCAACGTTGCACTGAATCTCGCCGCCCTGGGTGGTCACGCCGATCTGGTCGGTGTCACCGGCGAGGACGAGGCCGCGGCCGAACTGTCCGGTCTGCTTGAGGGCGCGGGAGTGGCCTGCCACTTCCGTCGCCAGCCCGGGGCGGCCACCATCACCAAGCTGCGCGTGATCAGCCGCCACCAGCAGCTGATCCGGCTCGACTTCGAGGACGGCTTCCCCGGCACCCGCGCAGCCGACCTGCTGCCACAGGTCGAGCCCCTGCTGGCCAACTGCGGCGCCGTCGTCCTGTCCGACTACGCCAAGGGCGCGCTGCGCGATCCCCAACCCCTGATCCAGGCCGCCCGCGCCGCCGGGGTCCCCGTACTGGTCGACCCCAAGGGCCGCGACTTCTCCCTTTACCGCGGGGCCACGCTGATCACCCCGAATCTGACCGAATTCGAGGCGGTGGTCGGGCACTGCGTCGACGAGACGGAACTGGTCGCGCGAGGCGAGACGCTCGCTCGGGACTGCGGAATCGAAGGGCTGCTGGTGACGCGTGGCGAAGACGGCATGAGCCTGATTCGTCCGGGTGCGGTGCCGGTGCACCTGGCGGCCCGGGCACGGGAGGTGTTCGATGTGACCGGTGCCGGCGACACCGTGATTGCGACGCTGGCGGCCGGGCTCGCAACCGGCCTGGAGCTGCCTCAGGCGATGGCCCTGGCCAATATTGCTGCCGGTATCGTGGTGGCCAAGCTGGGTACCGCGACAGTCAGCGTGGCGGAACTGCGCCGTGCCTTGCAGGATCAGGAGCAGACTGGCCGCGGGGTGCTGACCGAAGATGAACTGCTACACGCCGTGGCGGATGCCCGCGTACATGGTGAACGCATCGTGATGACCAACGGCTGCTTCGATCTGCTGCATGCGGGGCATGTCGCCTATCTGGAGCGGGCGCGCAGTCTGGGCGACCGCCTGATTGTGGCGGTCAACGACGATGACTCGGTACGCCGCCTGAAGGGAGAGGGACGCCCGGTGAACCCCGTCGAGCAGCGCATGGCGGTCCTCGCCGGGCTCGCCTCGGTGGACTGGGTCGTGCCGTTCTCCGAAGACACCCCGGCGCGCCTGATCGGAGAGGTCCTTCCGGATCGGCTGGTGAAGGGCGGGGACTACCGCCCGAAGGACATCGCCGGGCACGATGCCGTGGTGGCACACGGCGGACGCGTGGAGATCCTCGACTTCCTTGATGGGTGCTCGACCTCGTCGATGATCGAACGCATGCGCAAGCCCTCGGAGTCCTGACGCCCACCGTCCTGCGCCTCGCTTTCCCCGTCTTCCGTGCGCCGCGTACAATGCGGCGCATCCCCAGCTTTTTCAGGAGTCGTCCCCGTGATTATTGTTACCGGCGGTGCCGGATTCATCGGCAGCAATCTGGTCAAGGAGCTCAATCGTCGTGGTCGCACCGACATCATTGTGGTCGACAACCTGACCCATGGGCAGAAGGCGCTGAACCTGACCGACTGCATCATCGCCGACTATCACGACAAGGAAGACTTCCGTGACCTGGTCGAGGGCGATGCCCACCTGGGGCCAGTGGAGGCAGTGTTCCACATGGGTGCCTGCTCGGCGACGACCGAGTGGGACGGGCGCTACATCATGCGTAACAACTTCGCCTACACCCGCGAGCTGTTTCACTGGTGCCAGGATCGACGTATCCCGTTTATTTATGCCTCGTCGGCTGCGGTGTACGGCGGTAACGACACCTTCCGCGAGGACCCGACTCACGAGCGCCCGCTGAATGCATACGGTTATTCCAAACTCGCATTCGACCAGTACTTGCGCCGGCACATGGATCAACTGACCGCCCAGGTGGTGGGGCTGCGCTACTTCAATGTCTACGGCCCGCGCGAGGGCTACAAGGGCGGGATGGCCAGCGTGATCCATCACTTCAGCAACCAGCTGCGCGAGGGCAACACGGTCCGGTTGTTCGAGGGTTGTGATGGTTACGCCGATGGCGAACAGCGCCGCGACTTTGTCGATGTGCGTGACTGCGTGAACCTGAAACTGTGGTTGCTGGAACATCCGGAGGTCAACGGGATCTACAACTGCGGGACCGGCCACGCGCGGACCTTCAACGACATGGCGCGTGCGACGATCGACTGGTTCGGCCGCGGCGAGATCGAATACATCCCGTTCCCGGATCACCTGAAGGGCCGCTACCAGAGCTATACCCAGGCCGACCTTTCGCAGCTGCGTGCGGCCGGCTGCGACCTGGAATTTCACGATATCGAGGAAGGCGTGCGCGCCTACCTTGATGCGGTCGCGGCCGATCAGGCCGACTGACCTCGGAGAAGTAGCATGAGTGACCAGCCCCTGCATCGCGTTCGCGCGGACGAGTATGAAACCCCCGGTGATCGCCTGGAGCGCTCGCTGGAGGAGGGGCACGTGTTGTTGTTCGAGCCGGGACGCCTGCCGCTGCCGGACGAGCAGGACCTGGCCTTTCTGCGTGACGAGGTCGGCCGGCTGCTCAGTCTGAAGAACATCAGTTATCACCCGCATGGCGACTTTATCAGCGGCCTGAAGAATGAGGGCGACGCAGGCGCGCGCGTGCGCCGCATCCTGCGCGAGTATGGCCAGCGCGTGGAGGACTTTCTGGGGCATCTGCTACCGGGATTCACCAGCGGCTGGAGCCCGCGCAAGATCAACTTCCGTCCGGTGCAGGAGAAGGGCCGGGTGATCAAGCGGCACTCCAACAACGAACTTCTGCATGTGGACGCCTTCCCGGCCGGAGCGACTCACGGATGGCGGCCGTTGCGCTTCTTTACCAACATCAACCCGGAAGAGGTACGCATCTGGCGGGTGGCCGAGGAGTTCGGCGAGCTCTATCGCCAGTTTGGCGCCGCCGCCGGCATTGACCCTCCACCGCGCTTGCGCCAGGGGCTGGCGGAGCGCGCCTGGACGGGCAGTCTGCGTGCGCTATCGGCCCTCAAGTTGCCGCAGCTCGAGGTCGTTGGTGATACCTCGCCCTACGATCGCGCGATGCGTCGCATGCACAACTGGATGAAGGACAGCGACGAATTCCAGAATGCCCCGGAGCGTGGCACCGAGCTGGTCTTCGAGCCGTATTACAGCTGGTGCGTACTGACCGACCAGGTCAGTCATGCGGCGCTGTCCGGCCAGCACGCGCTGGTGGCCACCTTCTACGTGCGTCCCGAGGCCTGTCATATGCCCGAGCGTTCCCCCTGGGGTGTGCTGGAGGCCGCCGGCCGGGCAGCCTGAGCGTGGAAGCCCGCCACTGGCGTCGCGGGCGGATCCGCGTGCTGCATGATGCGGCCCTGCCCGCCGTCCCGGAATCCTGGTGGTTCGATTTCGGCGAGCTGGAGCGTCGAGGTCTGGTGACGGGCCGCGGCGGTGGCCGAGGCAGTGTGGTGTTCTTCCGCAGCCCCTTCGATTCCGACGAGCAATGGGTGCTGCGCCACTACATGCGTGGCGGGACTGTTGCGCGCATTCTCGGCGATCGTTACCTGTGGCAGGGTCTTGCCGAGACCCGTCCCTGGCGCGAGTGGAGCTACACGGCCCGGCTGTATGATGAAGGACTGCCCGTGCCGCGCCCGGTGGCCGGGCGCGTGGTGCGTTCCGGGCCGCTGTATGCGGCCGATCTGATTACGGTGCGGGTACCGGGGGCGCGTTCACTGGATGAGAACCTTGGCGAGGCCGGGGTTTCGGATACCACGTGGCGGGCGGTGGGCGCCTGCATCCGGCGCTTCCACGATGCCGGGCACTGGCATCCGGACTTGAACAGCCGCAACATCCTAATCGCCTCGGATGGACGGGTCAGCGTCATCGACTGGGATCGTGGGCGGCATCGAGCCGGAACGGACCCGGACTGGCGCGAGGCCAATCTGCAGCGGCTGCGCCGCGACCTGGAGAAGCGCCTGCGGATTCGCAGCCGCTGGGTCTACACCGGTGCCTGCTTTGTGGCCCTGCGTGCCGGTTATGAGGCGGGCGCGTCCTCGGGCGACTGAGCCGCGGCCATCGGCGGCCGGGCGCGGGGCGCGCCCGCTGCCATCAATGCATCCAGGCGTTCGATTGCGTCTTCGGGCCGGATCAGCTCCATTACACCGGGTCGCTCGATCTTGGTGCCCCAGCGGATCGCGCTGGCCGGTTTGCCCAGTTCCCGTCGGGCGGCCTCATCGTAACGATCCACGCACCACGGTCCGCTGTAGTAGGGGCGTGCACGGCCCGGGTTGGTGCAGGCGTACAGGCCGATCACTGGGGTACCCATCGCGTTCGCCATGTGGGCTGGGCCCGAATCCGGGCTGACCACGGCGGTCGCGCGGCCGAGGATGGCCAGCATCTCCTTGATCGATGTGGCCCCGACCAGGCTCCGGTGAGAGAACTGGCTGTGCTTCAGGGTGGCCTCGCCCATTTGGCGCTCCAGTTCGGAAGGCCCCCCGGTAATCAGTACCTGCAGGCCGTGTGTTCGAAACGCGTGGTCGGCCACCTGCGCGCAGCCCTCGGCGGTCCAGTTGCGCAGGGGGTGACTGGAGCAGGGGCTGATCACCAGCGTCGGGGTGTCGTCGGGAATCTCGTCGCGGGCGCGCGCTGTGGCGTCCTCCGGTACGGGAATGTCCCAGACCATGTGGCGACGGCGGATCCCCAGTGTCTCGATGAAGCTGAAATAAATGTCGATTACATGCTGACCGGGGTGCGGCGGGATGCGCGCGTTGATGAACAGACCATGCAGATCGCGCGAACGGGCGCGGTCATAGCCCAGGCGCAGGTCAGCCCGAATGCCCAGGCTGGCGATATTGGCGCGCATGGCGAACTGGTTGTGCAGCAGCACGTCGAAGCGCTCGCCGCGCAGTTGCCGCCAGAGTTCGCGGTAACCGGCCCAGCCGGCCGTCTTGTCGAAGATCCGAAACTCCACATCCGGGATATCACCTACCAGAGCGTGCTCAGCGCGCCCGACGACCCAAGTCAGCCGGGTGTCCGGCCATTCGTGTTGCAGGGTGCGGACCACCGGTGTCATGTGAGTCACGTCGCCCAGCGCCGAGAAGCGCAGGATGCACAGGGACTCGGGCGGGCTGGTCAGGGGTAGTACGCGGGGCATGGTCGCTGCGGCTCACTTGTGAGACTTGCGGCGCCCGGAGCGACGGGCTCGGCGGTGATCCTTGACGCCGGGGTACATGTCTACCTCGGGGTCCGGTTGGCTCTTGAAACGGCGGTGTGCCCAAAAGTACTGCTCCGGGTGTTCGCGTACGGCCTGCTCGATAATCTGGTTCATACGTGCGGCGTCCGCCTCATCGTCTCCGGAGGGATAGTTCTCCAGCTTCGGCCCGAGCACCACTTCGTAGCCCTCGTGTCCGGGCAGCGCGTGATAGAAAAGCGGCACGACACGTGCCTTGCTCATTCGCGCAAGACGCGGGAGTCCGGTCACGGTGGCGGCCGGGATGCCGAAGAACGGAGCAAAGACGTTCTGTCGGCTGCGATAGTTCTGATCGCCCGCGTACCAAACGGGTCGACCATCACGAAGGGTGCGCACGATGCCGCGCAGGTCATCTTTGGACAGTACGGGCCCGATCCTGGCCCTTCCCTGCCTCATGGTGGCATCCGCCTGGGGCCGGCGATCCATGGGCTTGTAGATCACGGCCATGTCGATTTGCCGACTCAGCAGGCGGCCGGCGATCTCGATTGGCGTGAAATGACCCGAGAGCAGGATTACAGGCGACCCGTCGGCCTGTGCCTCCTCCAGATGCTCCAGTCCGCGGACGCGCAGCGGGATGTTGTCTACACGTGGTCCGCCGAACCATGCCAGCGCCAGTTCGGCAAAGCCGCGACCGGTATAACGGAAGTTGGAGCGTACCAGGGCCTCGCGTTCGCGGGCCTCCAGTTCAGGGAAGCACAGTTCGAGGTTGCGACGGATGATCAGTCGTCGCTGGCGGGCCAAAATATAGGTAACAGGCCCGAGCGTCTCGCCCAGACGCAGCACGAGCGGCGCGGGCAGACGAGCGATAAGCCATAGCAGGCCTACGCCGAGCCTGTGGCCCCAGTTGGAAAAAAGTGCCAGGTGAGCGCTCACGGGGATGGCATCAAGTGGGAGTTGATGGCAGAGCCGCTCAGTATATCAGGGGCATCCGGGCCCTTGGTGTGTCGCAGGGATCAGGTGACGTTCCGCGCTGATGTTTCTTCACCGGGGCCCCTCTTTTCCGTCTTCGAACTGGACCTTGTGCAATGCAGCGTATGCACCATTGCGGCCCAGAAGCTCGGCGTGGGTGCCGGCTTCGGTGATGCGTCCGGAATCTACGACCACGATGCAATCGGCATCTTCAATAGTCGAGAGGCGGTGAGCGATCACAAGAGTGGTGCGATCGCGCATGAGAGTCTCCAGTGCGAGCTGGATCTTTTGCTCCGACTCGGAGTCCAGCGCCGACGTGGCCTCGTCAAGGATCAGAATGGGTGCGTTTTTGAGGAGCGCTCGCGCAATGGCGACACGCTGGCGTTGCCCGCCGGACAGCATGATGCCGTTTTCACCAACGACCGTGTCAAAGCCATTCGGGAGCTTGTCGATGAAATCGAGCGCATTGGCCGCTCGCGCCGCTTCTCGGAGCTGGTCTTCCGAGGGTGGTTCTTTCATCCCATAGGCGATGTTGTGTGCCAGTGTGTCGTTGAACAGGACCACGTGCTGGCTGACGACAGCTATTTGGGAACGGAGATCCTGAAGGCGGTATTCCTGAATTGGGTGTCCGTCCAGGCGGATTTCACCTTCGTCGATCTCGTAGAAGCGGGGCAAGAGCCGAGCCAGCGTTGTCTTGCCGCTGCCTGAGCGGCCTACTAGGGCAACGGTCTGGCCTGGTTGGATGACCAGGTTGATATCCTGGAGTACTCGTTGGTGGCTCGTCGGGTACTGGAACCCTACGTGATCGAATTCGATCAGCCCCGTGGCGCGGTGCAGGGGGCGCTTGCCGTTATCTGCCTCCGGAGGGGTGTCCAGGACCTCGAATACACTCTCGCCTGCGGCCAGTGCTTTCTGGATCTCGGCATTGACGCCCACGATGCGCTTGAGTGGGGGTAGCAGCAGGAGCATGGCGACGACAAACGAGACCATCCCTCCAGGCGAAATCGTCTCGAGTACCAAGTCCATGGTTGCGAGGTAGACGATGAGGGCCAGGGCAATGATGGCTCCGAATTGCGATAACGGCTGGGCGGCGGCCTGTACGGCCTTATGGCGCATGGCCTGGCGGTGAAACCGCTCGTTGGTATCACCAAAGCGTCGGGCTTCATAGTCCATCGCGCCGAAGATCTTGACCTCCGTCTGGCCTCGAATCCCGTCTTCAGCGATTTGCGCGTAATCCCCGGTTGACTGCTGCATGCGGCGGCTGATCTTCCGGAATTTGTGGTTGGCGCCAGTGATCACCAGGCCGACGATGGGTGCCACGGTGAAGACGATGAGCACGAGCCACCCGCTGAGGTATGTCATGTAGGCCAGAAGAAACAAGACGGTGAAGCTGTCCCGAATCAGGACGACGATGGCCTTGGACGCGGCCGAGCTGATCTGCGTCACGTTGTACGTGAGCTTGGCCAGCAGGGTGCCGGGCGAGTGCCGGTCGAAAAACGACGATGGCAAACGGAGATAATGTTCGAATACCGCTTGGCGGATGTCTTTCACGACCTTGCGCCCGATCCAGGCGACGCTGTAATCGGAAGCGAAGGTGGTCAGGCCGTGAAAGAGGAAAATCCCGATCAGGGCAGCCGGTACCCACAGGCGAGCGCCGGGGTCTTGCTCGATAAAGGTCCCGTCAACGAGTGGCTGGATAATCCAGGCGAACGCGGCCTGCCCGGCGGCGGCGAGGATCATCGCTGTGATCGCCAGGACGCCCAGGCGCCAGTAGGGCTTGATGAACGCAAAAATGCGTTTGTAGAGGTGCCAGGACTCGCCAGCGGTCGGGTAGTTCGGGTTCTGATCGGTCGAGCGTGCGCCCATCTGGGTTCCTTGGCAGGCTAGTGCTAGGCTTGGCGACACTGCATTGATGTGCGGCGCACCTGGGCAAGCGGAGTGCAAGCCGGGTCAGTAAGCCGAGATGGTGCGCATGATAACAGACGTCCGGATCCGCCCCAGGATCAGGGACGCGATATTGGCCGCATGGTAGCATGCGCGCCTGACCTGCCATGCCCCCTGATATGGGCGCTTGTGCGCAGACTTACCCGGAGTAGTTTATGTCGAGCCATACCATTGTTCCCGGCCGTATCAGTATCTCGATTCCTCACTGGCAGGTGCTGCCTCTGCTGCAGCCGTGCCTGCGTTCGATCCGCAAGAACACGCGCGGCAAGGATGTGGAGGTCATCGTCATCGACAATGGTTCGAAAGACGAAAGCCTGGAGTACCTGCGTTCGCTGGAATGGATCCGCTTGATCGAGCGACCGGAAGAGGGGCTGTTCAATTTTCCGCACAACGTCTGGACCTCGCACGATATCGCGTTGAAAGAGGCCACAGGCGAGTTTCTGGTCACGATGCATACGGACCTGTTTGTAAAGCGCGAGGACTGGCTGGACGAATACCTGAAGGCGATGGGGGATGATCCCCGTCTTGGTGGCGTGGGCACATGGAAGCTGGAGCTGAAGAACCCCGTCTACGAGTTCCAGAAGCGTGTCTTTCATGTGATCCGCAGCAACATCAAGTACGCTCTTGGGCTGCGCAAGAAGCGCTACGTGTGGAAGCAGGGTCACTATCCCAAGGACTTCTGTGCGATGTATCGCCGCCAGATTCTGCTGGACGAGGGGCTCACTTTCCGCAGTGTTGAGGGCAAAAAGGGTTTCTACGACCAGAGTGGTGGCTACTCGATTTCCGCCCAGCTCTGGGACAAGGGGTACCCGACCAAAGTTGTTCCAGTGCGTACCATGATGCCGCGCATCGTCCACCTTGGGCATGGCACTGCTGCTGTCTCCCCCGAGAAGACCCATCGCCGGAACCAGCAGAAGCTCGAGACCCGACGTGACTCATTATTTGACGAGGCTTGGGTGCAGGAGCTGCAAACCAATGCGGCTCTTGATCGATGAGCGCAGAAGTCCGCTGATCGGCCGAGGCTGATGCCGTGAATGCAGGCGCATTCTTCCGGGTGCGCGGATCCTGGTCTTTTGCCCGGTTCCGCGCCGGGGTCAGGGATTCCCGGTGGCTCGGCTGGGCGCTGGCTATATTCCTTGCGGGGTTTCTTGCCGCCTGGAGTACCCGCTTTCATCGCGATGTTCTGTACCTCCTGATAGTGTTGCCGTTCCTGCTGGCCATGAGGTGGCAGGACTGGGGCCTCCTTCTTTCTTCTCGCGTCTTCCAGTTTCTGATCCTGTGGGTCGGAGTGCTCTCGGCCTCGATGTTGTGGAGTGACCCAAGTCTGGTCGACGCCGACGAAGTTTATGACAAGGTCCGTTATGCGCTTCTGACCCTCATTTTTGTCTCGGCGACAGCCTGGGTTGTAGCGACCCGCGACGACTGGTTCGATCGCCTGGTTCTGGTATTGATACCCATAGCGGCGGTTGTTCTCGTGTATTCCATCGGGGTTTACTACGCGGATCATCCGTTTCCCTCGACGCGACTGAACAACATGGTCTTTTACCGCGACAGTCCGAATCGCGGTTCCGTCGGCTTCTTGCTGGTGGCGCTAGTCGGATTGGCCGTCGCCTTGAATCGAGACAAGGGATATCTGCGGATTCTGGGCTGGGTCGGCGTTGCGGTTGGGGTGGCGTTTATTCTTCTTGCGCAAAGCCGTGCGCTACTGCTCGGATTCTCGGTCGGGGCGGTCGTCCAGCTTGCATATTTTCGCTACTGGAAGGTGCTGTTGGGGCTCGTCTTCGGGGTGGGGGCCTTTGTAGTCGTAACTCACGTCATGGATTTTGGGTTCCGAAGCTTTATCGAACGTGCGGATGCTAATCGCTTTACTGTCTGGTTGGCCGTTGTCGATCGCATCATGCAGAACCCCTGGTACGGCGAGGGGCTCATCCTGGATCGTGCCGTCATGGGCGGTGATGGTCGAACGTATTACAGCCCACACAGCATCTGGCTGATGTCGACGCTTGTGGCGGGGATCCTCGGAGTTGCCGCTTGGGTGCTGCTGGCCCTGGTCGCCATGCGGGAGGCCTTTCACCAGTCGCGTCGTGAGTTCTGTGGGCGAGCTACTGCAGTCTTGGGCATATCGATGTTTTTTGCCGGTGTCTTTCTGCTGTCATTTGCGGGTCATGAGATCATTTATCAGGTGAACCCGCATTTTTGGCTAGGTCTGTGGTTCCCCCTTGCGCTGCTCGTTGGTCATGAGCTTCGCCGTCGGCGGGCTCTGCAGAACCCCAGGCGTTGAAATCATAGCCAAACGCTTCTATCTCGCGCGCGAAGATTTGGCGCAGACGCTGCCTCTGCTCTCGGCTAAGAAATTCATGGGGAGGGTCGGTCTTCGTATTTCGATGGCCTTTTTTTAGGCTGGGAAGCCAGCCATCAAATGGGATGCCGATCATCTGCGCTGCATGGTCCAACGACTGGCCGAGCTCTTCGTAACGATATACTCGGTCCATCACGATTTCGTTGTCGATGGTGTAGATCGGCCAGTTGCTTCCATGGGAGGCGCCATATCGTTTCTGTGTCTCACGGTGGTCCGATTCCAGAGCGTCCAAGAACCGATCGAAAGGGAATTGGGACCCTTTGACGTGCTGCCGCCAGACCCAAAGGGAGATAGCCCTGTCGAACGGATTACGCTCGAAGCAGAATTTATAGTAGCTATCCCACATCGATGGCGGCAAAAAATCCCGAACCTCTTGCGCGGTCATGTGTTCGGGTATTACTTCAAGGAAACGCTCCAGCCTCGGGCGGCGATCATTTTGTGGTCGGATTCGGTCCAGGCACCATGCGCGCCAGCCGCGCATTTTGTCGCTCGTGGATAACGACGCCCAGGGACGGAGGTTGTTTTTCGGCAAGACCCCGTATTTTTTTCTGGCGTCTGGCACATGCGCAATAAGATCGCTTGGCCCCGCGTAACGGGCAAGCGATGCAAACACGCTAGAGCTTGCGGTTTTTCGAGTTCGTAGAAATATGAATCGGTGCTGGTGGGAGATGATCGTCATATGGTGTCGTTTTGTCTATCGCTGCCACTTGGGCTCTAGCGCTTGTGAGGGCGGTTCGGCATGGTGGTCGAGGGCTTTCGAGTATCCGAGTGTCTCGAAGTCTTTTCCGTACGTTTGTGAGATGTACTCCAGGCTGGTGTTGTCGTAGAGCTCGAAGATCCGAGATGACGCTCCTGTCTTGCCACGTGCCCAGTCAGATCGTTCACTGTGATGTGGAAGCGCGAGTCGGGTGCGGATGGCGTTCAGATCCTTCGTGAGTGTTTCGACGGAGCCCAGGTAGTCTAGACGGTCAATTCCGCACGGAATCAGATCCGTTTGGCGAAACCAGTGGACGTCGTCGCGATACCCGCCTTTCGCGAGGTATGCGCAGAACTCGTTGAAGGTGATTGGCGCGGTGCTCGCGCGACCCAGCGCTCTCGCGACGGGGACTCTTTGACGCTTTTGGCCTTGGATTTTGTCCAAGTATGCTGACGCTACGCGGGTATATGGGTTTCGAACAACCGAAAAGAGGAAGAACCGCTGGTGAAGGCGGTAGGTCTCCAGGAACCCCAATGAGCTCGCACGATCGTATCCGGATTTATAGGCTCCGGCGCTGTCGCCGTTTTCGGTTTCGATATTGCTGATGGCATAGCTGACAGTGGAATTGGCCGCTTTGGGTATGCGGAAATAGATGAAACGCCGTTCTCGGTCCACGGCAATTCGAGTGTCGACCTTGGTGGTACCGTATCGACACGGATAGCGGAGAAAGAAAGGCGACAGGTGGACTTTCAGATGCGTTCGCAACCCCATGGTCGGTACCTTTGCTTCATCTGGCGCAACAGTTGGAAATAGGCTCGATCAGATTCGTGATGTCGCCGGTCAGGGGGACAGGTAGTGTTCTGCGGCCCGGGCGGCGGTGAACTGGGAGGCCCGGTCTTTCAGGAGCAAGCGATCGGGGGGGGCGTCGATCGTGGCCAGCAGGGCCTCTGAAATCTGTGCCGGGTCGGATGGCACCATGGTGCCGAAGCGACCGTGATCCAGGATTTCAGCGGGTCCCCCCGGGCAGTTGGTGGCAACAACAGGGCAGCCCGATGCCAGCGCTTCGACGAGCACGTTACCAAAACCTTCCCAGCGCGAGGTGAGGACGAAGACTGATGCCCGAACCATATACTTTAGCGGGTTCGCGGCGAACCCCGGCATGTGGATGTCCTGTCGAATACCGAGTTCGTCAGCCAGTCTCTCCAGATTGGCGCGCTCTGGCCCGTCACCCAGGATTATTAACCGGAGTGGGCGCGTTTGTCGCGCGGCTGCGAATGCTCGGATGAGCGTAGCCTGGTCCTTCTGAGCGGTCATCCGCCCGACATTCAGGATCACTGGGGGGGGGCTTTCGGCGAACCAAGGGTGATCGAATGGTTCGCGGATCCGTTCCCACAGGGCATCCGTGACTACCGGGTTGTAGACGGTCTTGATGCGTTCTCTTGGCAGATCGAGCGTGCTTGCCAGGTCATCGGCTACTGCGTCAGAGATCGCCACGAGCGAGTCGGCCTGCGAATACATGCGCCGCAGCAGGGGGCGCAGGTGGTGCCAGCGCCAGAGTCGACGATGTTTTTCTGTCGTAAGCGTGTTCGACAAAGGGTTATGTTCGCTAAGGGTCAGGCGAGGTTTGTGCGTTGTTCCGGATCGAGCGATGGCAAGTGTCAGGTTTTCCTGGGTTCCTCCTCCGATTATCCGGTCTGGGCGATACCCTTCGATATATTGTTGGACGCTTCTTAGGTAGCGAAGCGGCTTGGCACCTTTGGCCGGGAGAATCACGGGTTTGAGTAATTCCTTCCAGCTGTCGGGCGCGCTGTTGAGCGCGCGGATGCGCGTTGCTATTGGGTGTTCGCGCCGCAGACGAATGGCATGCCGATCGGGTTGGTCGGCAAGGTGTTCCAGCCCGTCCGGATTCAACACCAGCAAGTCCACCTTGATGCCCATGCGGAGAAACTCGTTGGCGAGGTTCCAGCGATTTCGTTCGAGTCCTCCACCGGCGCCGTAAAGGTGGCGCATGTGGGCAAATACGATCCCCACACGCTCGGGGTATTCGTCAGGCCCTTGCGGCCCCTTTTCAGAAGGTTTCATCGCTGGGTCAGGCGCAGGCGCAAGTGATCGACAGGCACCTAGATGCCATCAGGCTGAAGCGCTCGAGCTTGCATCATGCTCCCGCTCAGGGCGCCGAGTAGCTGATGTCGGAGCCCCTCCCGCGTGAATCGGGTCTCCGACTCCTCCCGCCCCTTCCGCCCAGCAGCGCATCGCTCATCCGGAGAAAGGCGGATGAGTTGGTCGAGGATCTCGGACAGCGCGGCCGGATCGCGGGGAGGGGCGAGGTAGCCGGTCGTTCCGAGGACTTCGGGTGTTCCGCCGCCGTGTACCCCTACGACAGGGATCTCGGCCGCCATCGCTTCGAGGAAGACTCTGGCGAAGTTGTCACCTTCGGAGGGCAGAACGAATACGTCGAACGCCTGCATGTACCGGTTGGCACCTGCTAAAAAGCCTGTGAACAGGGTGCGTGAGTGAATACCCAGATCTCTGGTCTCGGCATGAAGAGCTGCGCGCTCTTTTCCGTCGCCTATAATGACGAGTTGGGCCTGAGCGGCGTCTCGTGTCTGCAGCTTCGCAAAGGCCTTTAGTAGATCAGTGATGCGTTTGTAGCTGTCAAAACGGGCCACACAGCCGAAGACGAACTGGTCTTCATCCAGTCCGAGTCTTTCGCGCGCCTCCGTTTTCGACAGCATTGTCGTGCGCAGGCGGTGGGCGTCGATATAGTTATGGACGACGGAGATACTGTCTGTTGGATACCACGGCATGTTCGCGATGAAGCGATCTCTCTGCGCGTCGGTCAGGGTCAGTATGCCCGTGAGGCGCTTGCGGAAGGCTTGGTAGTAGCGCTGACGGCTTCTGGAATCCGTTGCGTAGTATCCGCGCAGCAGTGCGTAGATCGGGCGACCATGGCGAGCGATGACGCTGGCAAGTAGCAGACTCGCGACGCATTTGTATTGATCCCCAATCATGACGTCTGGTCGGTCCCTTCGCAGGATTCGCGCCAGGCGCCATGCGGTTGCGATTCGGTTCCGTCTGCTTGCCTTGTCGCTGAGACGCAGTCCGGTAACGCTGTCAGCTGGACAGTCAGACTGGTACTCCGAGCCGTCGCCGGTCAAGAAGCACAGAGTGAGGCGGGCGCCTGCCTCGCGGTAGACGCGAAAGTGTTCCCGGACGTTTGCACCCACATGGCCCTTTTTCTCCAGCACGATGAGGATATGCTGGTTGGCGAGGGGCCGTTCTTCTGGTGTATCGGTCATGACATCATGTAGTGGCTTGGTGGCCCGCTATAATCCGCGCGCTTTCGCGGGGGGTGCCGGGGCAGCGAGTCGTTATTGGGAGAGAACGTGCAATCGTCAACGCGAATGGATCGAACGCAGAGTCTACCATCTGGCGTTCGCGATCGGCTGTCCGAGCAACTCCGTACTCCGGCTATTCAGGTGGAGCGTCTGGTTCGCGAGGTATTTCTGGTGCGAGCCGGCCAGGAGACCCTGGTGGTCAAGAGAGCAGTTGATGCTGACAAGGAGGTCATCGTTAGCGAGGTGCTCTCCGCGCTGAAAGTGCCCGCTTTCCCGGTTCAGGTGATCGATGCTGGCTGGGTGGCCATGCCTTACAGCCCCGCAAAGTCCGTCGCTGCCATTGTCGATCGGGAGCCTGGCGGCCTTGAACGAGAGAAGCTGTTTTATGGCCTGGGGCAATCGCTTCCAGCAGCCTTCATTGCGGGAATGAAGGACCGCAATATGGACAATGTGCTCTTCGATGTCAGCCGCGGCCGTGCGATGCACCTGGATTATGCGGCCGCATTCGCTGAACCCCTCTGGCGTCGAACTCTTGCTGGCCACCGCCTGCTGGGGTACCTGTACCGGCGTTTGCTTCTGGACCCGCTAGTTCATCTCGATGAAGGGGATCCGGTGGAAGCTCAGCGAGCCTTTCTGGAGGGAGTTCGAGAAGAGAGTTCTCGGCTGGCGGCCATTCCGTTTCGCACCTTTCGGGGGGTGGCGTTTCGCAGAAGAGTGTATTGCACCCTGGGGCTGGCTCACGCCTCACGGATTCCACGGGTCTGGCCGCGGGCAGCCAGGTTGATCCAGCGAAAATACCTGCCCGGCATTCGACGCGCGGTACAAGAGCCGCTGCGAGAGAATTTGGTGAGTGGTGGCCACGCGCTTGGTCGAAGGACTTAAGGTTCTTCCAGCTACTTTGCAAAGCGCTTCTCGGAGAGGCGAATGGCGTTCACCACGTCATCGACCTGGACGCTGTCCATTCGGCGACCGTCGGCAAACTTCTTCTTTCCTTGTTCCGGCGGTATATGTTCCGTGCCGCGAACGATCAGGGCCCGGTTGGTTAGAGGGCCCCAGCGGACGGGATCCGTCGGCCCGAACAACGCAACAATCGGTGTGCCCGTTGCGGCAGCCATGTGCATGGGGCCACTGTCGTTGCCAATGAAAAGAGACGCGCGCTCGAAGAGAGCGATGAGGCTTCCAATGCCCAGTCGCTGCACCAGGTTGACCGGCGGGTCCTCGCACAGAGCCTGAACCTCCTGCGACGCTGTGCGGTCAGGCCCCGCACCGATCAGAATGGGCTGTTTCCCTTCGCGGCGTAATGTGTCGATTACCTGAGCATATTTCGGCAACGGCCAGTGCTTGTATTCCTTCCCTCCGGCTACATGCAGGCAGATCATCGGGCGCTCCGAGTCTATTTCGTGCGCACGCAGAGTCTCTTCAAGGTTTGCGTGGTCCGAAGACAGTGGCTCAAGCTTGGGCCATCCCCATTCCAGTTCGGGTACGACAGCTCGCCCTATGGCGCCGTAGATTTCGATGCGGTGTTGCATCCCCTCTGGCTTTGCTACGTGCTCACTGAAGCGCCGAGCATACGGTGCGCTGTCTCGACAGATTCGCCGTGGGGCGCCACTCATGGCTCCGAGCCAGCCCCCGCTGCCGCTGCCGCCGAAATCGAGGGCAATCGTGGGTCTTGTGGAGCGGACTGTATGGAGTAGCTTGATGAATCCGATGAAGTCCCTTGCCGGGCTGCCCGTTCTGGGCAGTGTGACAATCGGGCCCTTTAGCGTTGGGATCCGTTTCGCGAGTTCGGCGTGAGGTTCATGAATGACGAGGAGATTTTTCTCGTGTTGGGCCAGAGCAGAGAGGACCGGTGTGGCGACGAGAAAATTTCCCAGGTGCCGATCCAGCATGAGTTGTACAAGTCGATCTTGGTTTTTCACTTCGATGTCCAAAGCTCAGGTCAGGCTGACAGGGGGGCGACGATAGCGCTTCTGGTGCCGTTTGCTAATGACGGTGACGGAGCGGGCGACCGCGGGAAGAAGTCGTTCAACGGGAATGCCGCGAATCTTGCAATAACGGCCGACGAAGGACCGCGCCCAGCTTTGCGTCAGGCCAACCTCGAGCCCGTTAACGGCGAAACGGGCTAGGTCGCGGGCGAGATCCGCCCGGCGCGGCTGGTGATGAAACCGCGCGCCATCCAGGTCGGCGATGATGACGTCTCCTGTGGCTGAGAACAGCACGTTTCCCCACTTGAAATCACGGTGTACAACCCCCGCGTTGTGCAACGTGGCGATCGCTTGAGCGGCCTGTTCACTGAGTAGGGCCGCGTCCGGTAGCGCATCGTCTTCTAGCCATTGATTCAGGCTTGGGTGTTGGGGCAGAGCCTCGCAGAAGAACCAGCTTTCCGCCGAGCCGTCCAGGTAGGCCAGAGGTTTGGCAACCGGCGCGTTATGTCCTTTCAGGTAGTTCGAGAACTCCCAAACCCGGCGGGCACGGGAGCGAATGCCAAGATGCCCAAGAATCCGGTTTCTCCATCGGGATGGATACCGCTTGTAAAAGACAGGGTCGGGCGAGAAGTCCGAGAAAAGGAGCCCGCTCTCGGCCTGGGCATTGGTCTTCAGGCATTCGCGCCGAGCCCCGTCGAGTACGGGGTGCCCCGCCTGGAGCGCTTTCACGACAGGGTGGTCGGGATTGCCGGCACCGCAAAACCCGGAAGTTAGCCGGATGCTTTGGCTGTTCGAGTTCATTGCTATTTGGCTGAAAAACGCGCTTTGGAACCACCACGTCGTAGCCGTTCCTGGTGGCGCGCCTCGGTTGCCTGGGCAATCCGAATGGCAAGGTGGCGGAATGCGACCCGCCCCATGCCGCGCTGTGTTGCATAGTGGCTCAGAAACCGAACACGACTGGTTCGAGGCAGAAAAGACGGATGAGTCATGTTGAGTTGGACCAGGTTTTTCTGGCCGTCACATGGTCTGCCATGTTTTTTGCTTCTTTCGTTGTCCAGGAACACCAACCGTCCGGTTGCGGAGGGGGGTGACACGAGGATATTCCCAAGTCGGAGGTCGCCATGGGTCCATCCGGACTCATGGAGGTGAGCAACGGTTTCTGCGAGTCGGCGGTGAACAAGATGACGGTCCGCAATGGCCAGGAACGGTTCCCCATGGCGGGAAGTGATCAGGTGTGAAAGGCTGGCCCCATTGATGTCCTCCATTACCAGGCACTCGTTCACCCCGATCCAGCCATAGGCGAGTGCGCGTGGTGTATCGAAACCATCTTCACTCATTTGGCGCCCATGCCGAATGGCCCGCATGCCGCGACTGCCCCGGCCGATGGACTTGACGGATTCCCATGGCCCCCTTGGAAGAAAGATCTTTATTACAACTGCCTGACTTTGCCACTGGCCGCGCGCGACGCGGGCCTGCGCCGAGCTGTCCAGGACGGTCCAGCCCGCCTTTGGTTGGTTTTCCAGGAGGGTGAGGCCGGCGTTCTTCAGGTCTTCGTCAAGAGGGGCGACTCCTTTCACGCTTGAACCTCGCCCGATGCCTGCGAGCCATTGCATCAGCCATGACATGGGAGGCGCCCGTGTTCTTTGCGGTATTGCGTTCGGGCTCGCTGTGCCACCCGAGCCCAGAGCGTGTGTCTTTCCAGCAAGGTGGCACGGAGTCTGGTGCCATGATAGAGGCGCATGAAACGGAGGATATCTCGTGGCTTGAGGCCGATATCCATGGCGGAGAAGTACAGACCTCCGAGATCCTTGATTTGCGCGCGGGCCGGCAGGCGGGCGTGGAACTGAACGCGGTGCAGATCCATCAGGTGCAGGCGCGGCGGGATGCGGCCGGACCGGATGGCGTTCTCGTTCGAGTTCAGGTCGAGTCGGAAGTGGCACAGGTAGAAGTCGCGGTGATTCATGCCGCTCCCGTGTAGGGTGCGGGCAATGCGGGCGACCTCTCGGGTCAACTGCAGGCGAAAGGCGAAGGCCGGTGGCTGTTCGGGCCAGCTCAGGCATTCCTGTTCCAGGGTGCGGGTGCGCCCCAGGTCGCGGGTAATCACGAACGAGCGTTCCCGTGCCGGGTTCAGTCCGCGCCGGATGCCGAATGCGACTGGAGGCGTGGTCGGGATGCCGAGTTCCTGCAGGCGGTGGATCGCGCGCCATTCAGGGGCGGCGCCCAGAACCGGGATGCGGAACTGGCTCAGCTTGCGCAGGATGCGTCGCCACGGCATGCCGTTGTGCACCTTGGCGAAGTAGGGCTGCCCGCCCAGTTCGAAACGGAACGTGCGCCGCCCGTCGACGTTGCGGACGACCTCGCCATCCAGCGCCATGGCCTGCTCGAAGGGGTCACCCGGGCCGTAGCGTGCGGTTAGCGCCGCGTGGAAGGCATCGTCCATCACCAGTTCATTGCGCCTGAGCACGCTCACGCCGCCACCTCGCCATAGCGGGGGCCTTCGATGACCCGTAGCGCGTGCTCGGCGCGTGCGCCGAGTTCGGTGCGCTTGCTGTAGCGCAGGGCCGCATCACGCCAGGCCTGCAGTTTGGGCTGGCTCAGCATGCGGGCCAGGGCGGCGTCCATCATGGGCTGCTCGAACGGCGTGGTCAGCACCTCACCACAGTTGGCGCGCTCGACGTGGAAGGCGTATCCGCAATTGGCTGTAACCAGGGCGGGCAGACCGGCCGCGATCGCCTCGACGATCGCGGTCCCGGTGTTCTCCTGGTAGGCGGGGTGCAGAAGCAGGTCGGCTGCAAACAGGAAGTCGGCCACGTCGTCGCGGCCCTGCAGGAAATGCACCTGCCTCGAGACACCGAGACTTCGGGCCAGTCGCATCAGTGGGGCCGCACGCCCCTTGCCCAGTACGTATAGCGATGCCTGTTCCCGCATGCCGTCCGGCAGGGCGGCCAGCGCCCGGATGCTGCGGTCCACACCCTTGCGTCGGAAGTCCGACCCAACCATCAGGAGCATGAGCGAGTCGTCCCCAAGGCCGAGCTGTTTGCGAAGAGCGCGCCTTCGTTGCGGGGTGTCGGCATTGGCGAAGCGGTCAGCCGAGACATACGGTGGCATCAGGTGGAAGCGGTCCTCGGGAGTCGCATACCAGCGCTGGAACAGGGGCTTCTCGGCCTCGGATAGCAGCAGGATGTGGTTGTTCGCCTCGGTGCGAAAGACCGCCCGCTCAAGGGCCGCATGTACGCGGTAGCGCCCGGAGAGGCGATAAAACTGGCTGCGCGCCTGCGCCCGTTCGATGAAGCAGGGGTCTGCGTTGTAGTAGACATCCAGCCCGGGAAGCTTGTTGAACCCGACGATGCGATCGGGCTGTAGTGCCTGGACCTCCGATTGAACGCGGCGGGCGAAATGGCGATAGCGTGTGTGGTTGCGCCAGCCAGGCACCCGCAGTACATGCAGCTTCAGGTGCGGGTGCTCCGGGATCCAGCCCTCCCAGGCGAGTGTGAATACGTCGATCTGATGGCCGCGCTCCAGGGCGAGCTCGGTGATTCGGCGGAAGTTGCGCTGCAGCCCGCCATGCGGGAAGTACTTGAACAACACGAATGCGAGATGCATCAGTGCCTCTCCGCATGCAGGGCGTCGGCGGCCTCCAGTACCTGGTCGGGCGTCAGCTTGCGCAGGCAGTTCAAATGCCCCAGGGGGCACTCGCGCTGAAAGCAGGGGCTGCATTCCAGACCTAGATGCAGGATGCGCCGGCGGGAGGTTAGCGGCGGCGTGTAGCCAGGGTCGGAGGACCCGTAGACAGCGATCACCGGGCGGCCAGTGGCCGCCGCAATGTGCATGAGACCCGAGTCATTGGTGATGACCAGGTCTGCGCAGGCAAGCAGGTCAATCGCCTGGCCCAGCTGCGTGCGCCCGGCCAGGTCTGCGCAGCCCGGGGCGGCCTCCGCAATCGCCTGGGTCACTGGGCGGTCCTTCTGCGAGCCGAACAGCCAGACCTGCCATCCTGCTGTCAGGCGGGCCCGAGCAATTTCTGCATAGTGCTCGGCAGGCCAGCGCTTGGAGGGGCCGTACTCCGCGCCGGGGCAGAGTGCCAGGACCGGTGCGTCCTGATTGCCCAGTCCCAGTGCAATGCGTGCCTCGTCCCGACCGCGTTCGGAGATCACCAGCCTGGGTTCCGGAATCGGGGGCGGTTGTGGTGCATCCGGGGCGTGCCCGAGCGCGACGAACCGATCGACCGTGCGATACAGGCGCTGACGGTCCAGTGGGCGGATGTCGTTGAGCAGGCCGTAGCGGAACTCGCCGCGGTAACCGGTCCGTCGGGGTATCCCGCTGGCGAAGGCCGGCAATGCCGCCTTTGCTGAACGCGGCAGTACGATCGCCTGCTGATAGTTCGCGCCCCGTAGTGAACGCCCTAGATGCCAGCGCCGGCCGAGTGCAAGCTCCCCGTGGCCCACAGGCAGCGGAATGGGGCGGCGCACCTCGGGCATGCGCTCCAGAATCGGCAGGCTCCACGCGGGCGCAATCACATCCACAGCGGGTGCGGGTTCGCGTTGCTTGAGCGTCATGAACAGGCTCTGGGCCATCACCATGTCACCCACCCAGGCCGGGCCGACCACCAGGACAGCCGGGATGTGGGCGCCGCTTGAACTCAACACGATCCCCCGGCCAGCACGAAAGCACACCCGGTCGCCCCCGGGGCTTGCTGGGCGGCAGGGGCCGCGGAACATGGGGCAAGGCTGCCCGGCATATGGCTTGCAGCTGGCACGAAACTCGGACTGGCGCTGAGAAACATTCCCAAATTGTACATGGCCCTGTGATACCGCGACGTGCGGTTGCTTGTGGCCTCGAGGATACGCGGTGTACTTTGCCCAGCATTGGCGGGCGTGCCCCGCTGACCTTTTACATTGTTCAGTGTTTCCCTGGCGGAGAGCGCAAGTGCGGGAAGGAATCATCGAGGAGCTCACGGCGGCCAGCCGGCTGTTCGGGCGGCTGGCGGAGGACCGGGCGTTTGTAGCCGAGGTCGAGACGGTTGGGCAGCGCTGGCTGCAGTGCATCCGCGAAGGCGGCAAGGTGCTGCTGGCCGGTAATGGCGGCAGTGCGGCGGATGCGCAGCACATCGCGGCGGAGATTGTCTGTCGTTATCGGGCGGTGCGCCCGGGTGCGGCGGCGATCGCGTTGACGACCGACACCTCGGTGCTGACGGCGATCGGCAACGATTTTGGCTACGAGCATGTGTTCTCGCGTCAAGTCGAGGCGCTGGGGCAGCCGGGTGATGTGTTCGTCGGGATCAGCACATCCGGGCATTCGCCCAATGTGCTCGAGGCCATCGGGATGGCGCGCAAGCGTGGGCTGGTCACCGTTGCCCTGACCGGCGAGAAGGGGCTGCCAGAGGCACATCCCGCAGATCATGTGCTGCGGGTGCCCGATGCCGCTACCGCGCGGGTGCAGGAGGTCCACGGGCTGATCGGGCATCTGTTGTGCGGGATCGTCGAGGATGCGCTGGTGGCCGATCAGGAACGTTCGGGGTCGGCGTGAGTGCGCGTGCCCTGTTTCTCGACCGCGACGGGGTGATTAATGTCGACCATGGCTATGTGCATCGGCCCGATCAGGTCGAGTTCGTCCCCGGCATCTTCGAGCTCGTGGCAGCCGCCACTGCCCGTCAGTGGCCGGTGGTGGTCGTCACCAATCAGTCCGGGATTGGCCGCGGCTACTACGGTGACAGCGATTTCCGCCAGCTGACGGACTGGATGCGCGAGCGCTTTGCCGAGCGCGGAGGCCGCATCGAGGCGGTCTACCATTGCCCCCATCACCCCCATGATGCGCAGCCCGACTATCGTCGCGCCTGTCCGGATCGCAAGCCGGAGCCGGGCATGCTGCTGCGAGCGCGGGATGACCTGGATCTGGATCTACCAGCTTCGGTGCTCGTAGGGGATCGCCCATCCGATCTCGAGGCGGCGCGGCGCGCCGGCGTTGGCGCCCGATTGCTGTTTGATCCCTTGGGGACGGAACCGCTGCCCGCTGAAGACGGAGACATCCGTATCCGCACCCTGCCCGAGGCCATTGCGTGGCTCGGCTGAGCTGCTAGCCGCGATGCGCCATATTTTTTATACGGCCCTCCTGCGACTGGCTTCTCCGGCCTTGCTCGCGCGGCTGGTGCGCCGCGCCCGGGCGAACGCGGTACCGGTGGCCCGCTGGCGTGAATGGCTGGGGGCCGGGGAGTCGCTGGCCCCCGGCTCCATCTGGCTCCATGCCGCCTCGGTGGGTGAGGTGGAGGCGGCGGTACCGCTCGCACGTGCCTTGCGCAGCCGCTATCCGGGGCGTGCGCTTCTGATGACGACCACGACACCGGAGGGAGCCGCCCGGGTGGAATCGGCCCTCGGGGGCGATGTCCAGCACGCCTATCTGCCGCTGGACCTGCCCGGGGCCGTTCGCCGATTCTTGCGGCGGACTCGTCCGGTTGTCGCGCTGATCGTGGAGACCGAGCTCTGGCCCAATCTGTATCGTGCCTGCGACCAGGCCGGTATTCCGCTTTGCGTAGTGAGTGCGCGGCTGTCGCCACGGTCGCTGAATCGGTACCGGCGTCTGCAGCCACTGGTGCGGGAAACCCTTGCGCGTGTCGAGAAGGTCCTGGCCCAGGACGAGTCGGCCGCCCGGAGCTTTCGCGAGCTGGAGGCGCCGCACACGCGCGTCCAGGTGATGGGGAATCTGAAGTTCGATCGCGCATTGCCGCCCGGCCATGAGCAGGCGGCGGATCTGCGTGCGTCCGTTGCGCCTGAAGGCGTGCCGGTCTGGGTGGCGGTCAGTACGCGGGAAGGCGAGGAAGAGGCCGTGCTCGAGGCCCATCGCGTGGTGCGCGAATCCTATCCCGACGCCGTGTTGCTCTGGGTGCCGCGCCATCGCGATCGCTTTGATGTGGCTTTCGAGGCGGCCAGGCAAGCCGGGTTTTCTGTCGGGAGGCGCACGCAATGTCCGGGGCCGCCACTTGATGTGCTGGTGGGCGATACGATCGGCGAGATCGGGGCCTATCTGGGTGCTGCGGACGCCGCTTTTGTCGGGGGCAGCCTGGTTCCCCTGGGGGGGCAAAATGTACTCGAGCCCGCCGCACTCGGACGGCCGGTGCTTGTAGGGCCCAGTACCGAGCATTTTACATTTGCCGTCGAGCGCCTTGAGGAGCGAGGCGCGTTGTGGCGTGTGCAGGATGCCGAGGCGCTGGGCCGCGCCGTCGCAGACCTGCTGGGAGACTCCGAGCGTCGGAGAACCATGGGTGATGCGGCGCGCACGGTGATCGAGGAAGGGCGTGGCGCAGTGGAGCGCGTCCTGGTCGAGTTGGAAAGCCGGATGCATGATGCGCGCTGACCGTCCCGCCAGGCTTTGTATGGATCTTTATTTCTCCTGCCGTAGCCGCTGTCCGCACTCTCGGCATTCATAGCGGTATCGGCGCCGCTGAATCAGATAATGCCGACGCGCACTCAGCGCGTGGGCCTGGCAGGCGCAACGGTAGGTATAGGTCCTGACGTTTCTGCCTTTCAGGGGGGTGCTGTGCGTAACGCGTGGCTGGCAGCCGAATGCTTCCATCCAGGCCCGCCATTCCGGACCGTGCGGGCGTACGCGGCGTAACCCGAACGTCCGGTACACGAGTGAGTGCGCCACCTCGTGGGCGACGGTATCCGGGAAGTGTGAATCCCAGTCCTGACAGAACGCCTCGGGGTTGAACCGTAGCTGCTCGTGCCCGTTGCGCAGCCGCCATTGTCCGGCGGCTTTGCCCCGCAGGTTAAAAAGAACTTCGGGGGTCGTGTTCGACTGTTCCGGGCGCGCCTTGATGTAAAAGTCGCACACCTTTTGTCGGATTTTCGATTCCTCTTCGAGTGTTAGTTTATTTCTCGGGTCTTGTAATTTACTTCCATTTTTATCATATTCACCCGTGCAATATGTGCCGTCCAGGGCGTGCGAGGGGTTGGAAGCCGTTCTGGTCATTGAGAAGTTCCGAACGAGGAGACGAGTAATGAGTCTGGATAGCAAGAAGGCCTCCGAACTTTCCGCCGAAGAGCTGTATGCACTGGCCCGTCAGCGGGAAAAGGAAGAAGCCGAGCGCCAGGACGCCGAACGCCGCAAGAAGCGCGAAAAGCTGATGGAAAAGCGCAAGGAGATGATCGCGCGTCATCGCAAGGAACTCAACGAGCTTGAGCGCCAGATCCGTGAGCTGGGTGGTCGTGTCGGTCGTGCTGGTGGTGGTCGCCGTGGTGGCCGGGGCGGCAGCTCGGTCAGTCAGCAGCTGGTCGAGATCGTAGCGGAGAAGTCCGAGATGGCCACCAAGGAGATCAAGGAGCGTGCCGAGAAGGCCGGCCTGGATACCAAGAACATCTCGCAGACGCTGGCCTATCTGAAGCGCCAGGGCCGTTTGAAGTCGCCGCGTCGCGGCGTGTACAAGTCCGCCGCGTAAGCTGTTTTCTACTGCGAACGATTGCGGTGGTTATTCCGCCGCAATCGTGTCGTCGCTGGCCGGTTCCATTTCAAGCCCCCCGCTCGGGCTGCAGACCAGGCGGCTCTCGCCGCTGAACCAGCGCTGGATGGTCTGACCCGCGATCTCCCGGCGCCATCCACTCGCCAGGCGGCCATTCGTGCCGTCGCTCTTCAGCAGTTCGATCACATCTTTGCGTTGCGCGATCGCTGCGGCGCTGATCTGGTGTTCGCGTGCACATTCGCGCAGCAGCGCCATGCCGATATCGACCAGTACCTCTTCACGCTCGTCCAGGCGTGGTTTCTCCGGCAACTGCGGCCATTGTTCGCGCGGCAGGGCCTGTCCTTCGCTGATGGCGGCCAGAAGCGATTCAATGTGTTCCGGCTTCATCCCGCCGGGGAACTGGCGCAATTCGCGCAGGCCCTGGGCATCGTCGGGTGTGCGGCGGGCGATATCCAGCAGGAGGTCATCGGACAGCACCCAGCGCCGGGGACGATTGCTGCTTTGCGCGGTACGCTCGCGCCAGGCCGCGACGCACTTGAGTACCGCGCGCTCTTTGGGCTTCAGCCGCTTGACGCCCGATACGCGCTGCCAGCTTTGCTCCGGGTCCGGTTCGTACAGGGCCGGATTGCTGAGCGCCTCCATCTCCGGGCGCAGCCAGTGCATGCGGTCGTGGGTATCCAGCTCGTGCAGCAGGCGGTTGAACAGTGTCGCGAGGTGGCGGACGTCGTCGGCGGCATAGCGGATCTGGTCCGCGCTCAGAGGGCGCCGGGACCAGTCGGTCCGGGTCTGGCTCTTGTCGAGATCGCGATCGAGCACGTTCTTGACCAGGTTGGCATAGCCGACCTGCTCGCCGTAGCCGAGCATGCTGGCCGCAATCTGGGTGTCGAACACAGGGCTGGGCACAAATCCCAGCTCGCGATACAGCAACTCCATGTCCTGCGAGGCGGCGTGGAAGACCTTGGTAATGCCCGGGTCCCGGAACAGGGGGGCGAGCTGCTGAATGTCGAGACGCAGCGGGTCGATGCAGGCGAGCTGATCCAGCGTGGCGGCCTGCACCAGGCAGAGCTGCGGGTAGTAGGTCTTCTCGCGCAGGAACTCGGTGTCCAGCGCGATCCAGTCCGTCCCGGCGATGGAATCGAGGAACGCCTGCAGGGCCTCGGGCGTCTCGATCAGCCCGTGGTCATGCATGGCTCGATTTCTGGCTCGCCTCGAATGCCGCCTTCTGCTCGGTGGTTGCTTCCTTCTGGTAGCGCTCCTTCCATTCGCTGTAGGGCATGCCGTAGACGATCTCGCGGGCCCCCTCGTAGTCGATCGACTCACCGCGTTCCTCGGCCGCCGCGACGTACCACTTGGACAGACAGTTGCGGCAGAAGCCGGCGAGATTCATCAGGTCGATGTTCTGCACATCCTTGCGCTCATCAAGATGCTGCAGCAGCCGCTGGAATACGGCGGCCTCGATTTCGGTGCGGGTCTTCGGGTCCATGGTGTGTCTCTCCATTCGTTAGTGAACTACTGATCAATGTACACGTTCGCGCACGAGTGGCTTTTGGGGGCGTTCGACCAGAACGGGTGGCTCGTGTTCAGCTCAGGTGGAGCAGCCAGCGCCGACGCATGTCCCTTAGCAGCACGAAGATCAACGGCCAGACCAGTGCGCTGGTCGCCACTGGCGCCCAGTACCAGGCGCTGCCGGGTGGCAGTCCAATCGCACCCTGCGGCCACAGGGCCAGGAGCTTGTACAGCGCCGTGAGGACGGCCACCACGATGGCCTGTTGCCAGACGGGGTAAACCCGCAGGCGTGGATGAATCTGCAGCACGATGTACGCTACCACCGCCAGGGCGATGGCGTTCTGCCCGAGCAGCTGGCCGTACAGGGCGTCCAGTAGCAGCCCCATGATAAAGGCCGTCAGCACCCCGAAGCGCTGGGGGAAGGCCATGATCCAGTACACCAGCGCCAGCAGGAGCCATTCAGGCCGGGCCGGGGGCAGTGCATCGGGGATGGGCACGATGGACAGGGCCAGCGCGACGACCAGGGTCAGGGCGATCAGCCAGGGGATGCCCAGCGCGCGATTCATGGGTTGTCAGCCGCCTCCGGCATATCGGCCTCGCCCTCCGGTTCTGCTTCACGCTCGGTCGTTTCCCCTTCTTCTTCCGGGTGGGCATCGGTGTCCGCGTCCGGATGTTCGCTGGTCCACAGCAGCAGGACCTCGCGCGAGCGATCCAGGGCCGCCAGAGGCTCGGCCTGGATATCAAGAAACGGTTGCCCCGGCTGGCGTTCGACCGAGATCACTCGGGCGACCGGGTAGTCCGGCGGGAAACGTCCACCGAGCCCGGAGGTCAGCAGGAGATCGCCCTCCTCGATGTCCTCCTGGGGCGGGACGTGTCGCATTTCGAGGCGCCGCGGGTTGCCGGTGCCGACGACAATGCCGCGCAGGCCGGTACGGGCACTGAGCACAGGCAGGGCGTGGCCGGGGTCGGAGATCAGCAGCGCGGTGGAGCTGGCCATTTGGGTGGACAGGACCTGTCCGATCACGCCATCGGGGTGGATGACCGGCTGCCCCGGGTAGACACCGTGTCGGTTGCCCTTGCTGAGTACGATCTGCTGGCGGAAGGGGTCCAGGTCCACGGCCAGGAGCTTGGCGATCTCGACGCGCTCTTGTGCGCGTTCGGCAGTATTCAGGAGTGCGCGCAGGCGGTCGTTTTCCATCTGCAGTGCATCGAAGCGCAGTTGTCGGGCCCGCAGCTCCGCGTTTTCTTCGCGCAGGATGCGGTTCTCGGTAATCAGGTCTTCGCGGCTGGTGAAGGATTCGAGCAGCCGGCTGCCTGCCCGGATCGGCGCATCGACCGCGACCTGCAGGGGATAGGCCACCGTGGACAGTGCATTGCGCACGGTCTGCAGCTCGTTCAGTCGGTGATCCAGCGCCATTAGCGCCACACCCAGCAGGATCACCGCGAGCAGGCGCAGAGTGGGCGATACACCCAGTCTGAACAGCGGCTTGCTGATGGCTTAACCTCCGGTTGCGGGTCGTGATTGGGTCAGGGGCGCGCCACGGTTGGCAGGTGCGATGGGAAGAGCCCCGCCAAATTCCCAGGATGCGGGGCGACGCCCCATCCCCCGATCCAGCCCGGAGTCTACTCCATGGACAGGAAGTCCACCTGCTTCTCGTCGAGCATCTCCAGTACGCGGCCGCCGCCACGCGCCACGCAGGTCAGCGGATCGTCGGCGATGACCACCGGGATGCCAGTCTCTTCCATCAGCAGGCGATCGATCTGCTGCAGCAGCGCGCCGCCGCCGGTCAGCACAATGCCGCGCTCGGCGACATCGGAGCCCAGTTCCGGCGGGGTCTGTTCCAGTGCGGTGCGCACGGCGGAGACGATCCCGTACAGCGGGTCCTGCAGGGCCTCGAGGATCTCGTTGGAGTTCAGCGTGAACGAACGCGGCACGCCCTCGGCCAGGTTGCGGCCCTTGACCTCGATCTCCAGCAACTCCTTGCCCGGATAGGCGGAGCCGACCGCATGCTTGATGCGCTCGGCGGTGGCTTCGCCAATCAGCACGCCGTAGTTGCGGCGTACATACGACATGATTGCCTCGTCGAAGGTGTCACCGCCGATGCGCACGGACTCGGAGTAGACGATGCCGTTCATCGACAGCACCGCGACCTCGGAGGTCCCGCCGCCGATGTCCAGCACCATGGACCCGACCGCCTCATCCAGCGGGATGCCGGCGCCGATCGCGGCCGCCACCGGTTCCTGCAACAGGTAGACCTTGCGTGCCCCGGCGCCGAACGCGGATTCGCGGATCGCGCGGCGCTCTACCTGGGTCGCGCCGCAGGGCACGCAGACCAGTACCCGCGGGCTGGGGCGGAAGATCCGGCGCTCGTGCACCTTCTTGATGAAGTACTGCAGCATCTTCTCGGTGGTGGTGAAGTCGGCGATCACGCCGTCCTTCATCGGGCGGATCGTCACCACGTGCTCAGGCGTGCGGCCAAGCATCTTCTTCGCCTCGATCCCCACGGCTTCAATGGAGCGTGGGCCTCCGGGCCCCCGGTCCTGCCGGATGGCAACCACGGACGGCTCGTTCAGGACGATCCCCTGGCCGCGCATATAAATAAGGGTGTTGGCGGTGCCGAGGTCGATGGAGATGTCGTTGGAGAACAACCCCAGGAGGCGTTTGAACATGAAGAGGAAACCTGCGTTGGTGGTCGGGCGGGAAAGCCCGAGACTCTAGCAACTGCCCGGGGTTTGGGCAATAACGGCTTTGTGGTAACTTTGCCGGCCGCATCCCGCATCACCATCGACTGATACAGGGGTCCTTGCCGATCATGTCTGTAGAAGCCTCCGAAGTTCAGCGCATCGCGCATCTCGCTCGTCTGGCCATGAGCGACGAGCAGGCCCGCGAGTTTGCCGGCGGTCTGAGCGATATTTTTGCCTTCGTCGAGCAGCTCGACGGCGCCCCCATCGACGGTGTGGAACCCATGGCCCACCCGCTGGACGCCGAACAGCGCCTGCGCCCGGACGCCGTCACCGAGACCGATAATCGCGAGGGATTTCAGGCGATTGCGCCGGCCGTCGAGGGTGGGCTCTACCTGGTGCCGCGCGTCATCGAGTAACCCGCCGGCGTCACCGGTACGATTCCGCCGAATTCATCACGCTTTTTGTCGACAAGAGTTCTCGAAACCATGTCCCAGGAAACCCTGTCCGGTTGGGTGCGCAAGCTTCAGGCCCGCGAGATCAGCTCGCGCGAGCTGACCCGGCTGTATCTGGACCGGATCGAGCGCCTCGATCCGCAGCTCAACAGTTTTATTACCGTGACCGCCGAGTCCGCGCTGGCGCAGGCCGAAGCGGCCGACGCGCGTCTGGCCAATGGCGAGCAGACGCCGCTGCTGGGCGTGCCGGTTGCGCAGAAAGACATTTTCTGCACCGAGGGCGTGCGCACCTCCTGCGGCTCGCGCATGCTCGATCCGTTTGTCTCGCCCTACAACGCCACCGTTGTCGAGCGCATGAACGCAGCCGGGGCGGTGATGCTCGGCAAGACAAATATGGACGAGTTCGCGATGGGCTCGTCCAACGAGACCAGTTTCTACGGCCCGGTGCGCAACCCCTGGGATACCGAGCGTGTCCCGGGCGGCTCGTCCGGCGGCTCCGCCGCGGCGGTGGGCGCGCGTCTGGTGCCGGGGGCGACCGGGACCGATACCGGCGGCTCGATCCGTCAGCCGGCCGCGTTCTGCGGCATTACCGGGCTCAAGCCGACCTACGGGCGCGTGTCGCGCTACGGCATGATCGCCTTTGCCTCCAGTCTCGACCAGGGTGGGCCGATGGCCGTGACCGCCGAGGACTGCGGTCTGATGCTGAACGCCATGGCCGGTTTCGACGAGCGCGACTCCACCAGCGTCGAGCGCCCGGCCGAGGACTTCACCGCCGGTCTGAACCAGGACCTCACGGGTCTGCGTATCGGCCTGCCGAAGGAGTTCTTCGGCGAGGGCCTGGACGAGAAGGTGCGCGGCGTGATCGACGCGGCTGTCGAGGTGCTCAAGGGCCGCGGTGCCGAGATCCGCGAGGTGAGCCTGCCCAACAGCCACTTGTCGGTGCCGGCCTACTACGTGGTCGCCCCGGCCGAGTGTTCCTCGAACCTCGCCCGCTTCGACGGCGTGCGCTACGGCCACCGCTGCGATAACCCCGAGGATCTGATGGACCTCTACACCCGTTCGCGCGGGGAGGGGTTCGGCGACGAGGTGAAGCGCCGCATCATGGTCGGCACCTACGTGCTGTCCGCCGGCTACTACGACGCCTACTACCTGAAGGCGCAGAAGGTCCGCCGCATCATCGCCGACGACTTCCGCAACGCCTTCGAGGACGTCGACGTCCTGCTCGGCCCGACTACGCCGGAGTTGCCATTCGCGCTGGGGGCTAAGGCCGATCCGGTCAGCATGTACCTGTCGGACATCTACACCATTGCCGCGAACCTGGCGGGCCTGCCGGCGATGTCGCTGCCGGCCGGCGAGATCGACGGCCTGCCGGTGGGCCTGCAGCTGATCGGCAACTACTTCGACGAGGCGCGCCTGCTCGGTGTCGCCCACCAGTACCAGCAAGAAACCGACTGGCACACCCGTGTGCCGGCGGCCTTCGCCTGAGGATCGCCGCATGGAATGGGAAACCGTCATCGGGCTGGAGATTCACGCCCAGCTCAACACCGTCTCCAAGATCTTCTCCGGGGCGCCGACCGCCTATGGCGCCGAGCCCAACCGCCAGGCCTGCGCGGTGGATCTGGGTATGCCTGGCGTGCTGCCGGTGCTGAACCAGGGCGCGGTGGAGAAGGCCGTGATGCTGGGGCTGGCGATCGACGCCGAGATCACCCCGCGTTCGGTGTTCGCGCGCAAGAACTACTTCTACCCGGACCTCCCCAAGGGCTACCAGATCTCGCAGTACGAACTGCCGATCGTCGCCCGCGGGCATCTGGATATCGAGCTGGAGGACGGCACGATCAAGCGCATCGGGGTGACCCGCGCGCACCTGGAGGAAGACGCCGGCAAGAGCCTGCACGAGGGCTTCGAGTCGATGACCGGCATCGACCTCAACCGTGCCGGTACCCCGCTGATCGAGATCGTTTCCGAGCCGGAGCTGCGTTCGGCGAAAGAGGCCGTCGCCTACATGAAGAAGCTGCATTCGCTGGTGCGGTACCTGGATATCTGCGACGGCAACATGCAGGAAGGCAGCTTCCGCTGTGATGCGAACGTCTCGATCCGGCCCAAGGGACAGACCGAGTTCGGCACCCGCGCGGAGCTGAAGAATCTGAACTCCTTCCGCTTCGTCGAACGCGCGATCAATCACGAGATCGAGCGCCAGATCGACGTGATCGAGGGTGGTGGCAGCGTGGTTCAGGAGACCCGCCTGTACGACCCGGATCGCGACGAGACGCGCTCCATGCGCACCAAGGAAGAGGCCAACGACTACCGTTACTTCCCCGATCCGGACCTGCTGCCGGTGGTGGTGGATACCGCGTTCGTGAACCAGATGCGCGAGAAGCTGCCGGAGCTGCCGGACGCCAAGCGCGCCCGCTTTGTCGAGCAGTATGGCCTGTCCGACTACGACGCCGGTGTGCTGACCGCCGCGCGCGAGATGGGCGACTTCTACGAGGCTGTGGCCGCCGGCTGTGGAGCGCCCAAGCTCGCCGCCAACTGGGTGATGGGCGAGTTCTCCGCGGCGATGAATCGCTCCGAGGTTGAGCTGGCCGACGCCCCGGTGAACGCCGAGGGCCTGGCCGGGCTGCTGGCGCGCATCCAGGACGAGACCATCTCCGGCAAGATCGCCAAGGAGGTCTTCGAGGCGATGTGGAACGGCGAGGGCGATGCCGACGCGGTGATCGAGGCCAAGGGCCTCAAGCAGATCACCGACACCGGCGCGATCGATGCGATCATCGACGAGGTCATGGCCAACAACCCGCAGCAGCTCGAGCAGTACCGCGGTGGCAAGGACAAGCTGTTCGGCTTCTTTGTCGGCCAGGTGATGAAGGCCACCCAGGGCAAGGCCAACCCGGCCCAGGTGAACGAGCGCCTGAAGGCCAAGCTGGACGGATGATGCAGGGCTGCGCACTCCATGCGTGAAACCGACACCCTGCACCGCTTCATGCTGGAGGAGGCCGGCGTGCGCGGCGAGTGGGTGCACCTGGATGCCGCCTGGCAGGCCCTGCTGGAACGCCACGAGTATCCGCCGGTGGTGCGCGATCTGCTGGGCCAGGCCTACGCGGCCGTGGCGTTGACCGCCGCCACGCTCAAGTTCGACGGTTCGCTGATCCTGCAGGTGACCGGCACCGGTCCCGTGCACATGATCGTGGCCCAGGCCGATGGCCAGGGTCGGCTGCGCGGCCTGGCGCGCTTTCGCGAGACACCCCCCGAGGATGCGACGCTGACCCAGTGTGCCGGCGACAACGCCCGGTTGATGCTGACTCTGGACCCGGGCGATGGCGGCGAGCGCTACCAGGGCGTGGTCGAGCTGGAGGGCGAGACCCTGGCGGATGCGATGAATGTCTACTTCGAGCGTTCCGAGCAGCTGCCCACCCGGTTGTGGCTCGCGGCCAACGGCCAGTCCGCGGCCGGGATGCTCCTGCAGGCGGTACCGGGCGAGGGTGGTCATGCAGTCACGCGTGACTCCGAGGACTGGAACCGCGCGAACATCCTGGCCGATACTACCACCCCCGAGGAGATGCTGGAGCTGGATGCCGGCACGCTGCTCGGCCGGCTGTTCGCCGAGGAGCGCGTGCGCCTGTTCGACGGGACCCCGGTCCAGTTCCATTGTCCCTGCTCGCGCGAACGGGTGGCCGAGACCCTGCGCGGCCTCGGGCAGGACGAGATCCGCGGCATCATCGAGGAACAGGGCAAGATCGAGGTGACCTGCGAGTTCTGCAACGCGCAGTACCACTTCGACCCGGTGGATGCCGAGGCCCTCTGTGCCACCCAGACGGTCCAGCCGCCGACACCCGATACGCGTCAGTAACCGCTTGCGGAACAATCGGGCGCGGAATCTTCCCGCCGAGCGGCGGTCTTTGCTATAGAGATAGCAAAGGCAGCAGTGTTTCCCTAGCGGGGGGCTGGTCATGTATTCCCGGCATACCGAGATTCCCACCCTGGATACCCGGCCCGGATGGCAGGTCGAGGCCCGCTATTACAACCAGGCGGCCCTGGCCCTGCGGCGGCTGGGCCCCGAGATCCGTCTGCCCCTGCCGATTCTTAAGCACCTGGACCTGATCCTGCAGCCGGATGCCTGGGTTGTGGTGGATCGTGTGCTCAACGACATGCCGGTGGTGGCCTGGACGGCCTTCCGCGCCGCCCACCGTCATAACCTGCATCGCCCGGTGGCCTGCGAGCTGCGCCTTTATCACTCCATGGCGACCATGGTCACCAATCGCGCCCTGGCCTGCATGGCCGATCGCCTGACCACTGCCCTGGCCCAGGAGGATCAGCGTGTCCCCCGGGGGCAGGTGGTCGCCTTCAGGCCCCGCTCCAGCGACTGACTGAGCGTCTTCCTCAGGCCCGGGCCGGGCGCTGTGCGCAGACCGGGCAATCCGGATCGCGGCGCAGCCGAATCTCGCGAAACTGCATACGGGTCGCATCCACGATCAGCAGCCGCCCGCTCAGGGTCGGGAGCCCGATTAGCAGCTTCAGCGCTTCGGTGGCTTGCAGGCTGCCGATCACCCCCGGCAGGCTGGCCAGCACGCCGTTCGCCGCACAGGTGTCCTCGTCCCCGCCGCCCTCGCCATACAGGCAGTGGTAGCAGGCGGCCTCGGGGTCGCGGTAGTCGAAGGTGGTGAGTTGTCCCTCGAAGCGGATCACCGCGCCGGAGACCAGCGGTGTACCGCTGGCGACGGCCGCGCGGTTGATCGCGCCCCGACTGGCGAAGTTGTCGGTGCCGTCCAGGACCACGTCGGCCTTTGCAAACAGGGTGGTCATGGCATCCACATCCAGGCGTTCGGCGCGGGTCTCGACGCGGCAGTTCGGGTTCATCGCCGCCAGGCGCCGCGCCGCGGACTCCACCTTGTCGCGACCGATATCTGCATCGGTGTGCAGGATCTGCCGCTGCAGGTTGGTGACCTCGACGTGATCCGGATCGACGAGCGTGAGTCGCCCAACCCCGGCGGCCGCGAGGTAAGCGGCCACCGGCGAACCTAGTCCCCCCAGGCCCATGATGACCGCGTGCGCTTCCTGCAGGCGCTGCTGCCCCTCGACCCCGACACCGGGCAGCATGATCTGGCGGCTGTAGCGCAGCAGTTCCGGGTCATCCACGGGGCGTTCTCCAGTGTGAATCGGGTCAAGGCTTAGTCACGTAGTACGGCAAAGTGTAACCGGCGTCACGCTTCTGCGGCGCCTCGGTTAGGAACCGTTCAGGAAGCGTACGTAATCTTGATCGTGGCAATTCTGCCAGTTGCGCAGTTCAAGGAGGTACACGATGAAACGCATGATGATCGCCCTGGCGCCGGCGGCGTTGCTGGCGTTTGCCCTGGCGGCCCCGGCGCATGCGGCCCAGCCGGTCTCCGGCTTTGTGCACACCGGTGCCGCGGCCTTCGACCCTGATGCCCTGCAGCATGTGCATCACCGCCCGGGCCATTATGGCGGCCCGCCGCATGCCCGCAGCCATCCTGGCTATCGTGGCTACAAGTATTCCAAGCGCTCGCATAAACGCGGGCGTGGCCATCAGCACCGGCACTACCACAGCTACCAGCAACACCATCATCACCACTACCACAGCCGTCCGCGACACCGTTCGCCCAGCGGCTCGATGAACTTGCACCTGCATATGCCGTTCTAGGAGCCTGCCAGCACCCGCATCACACGGTTGGCCCCGGCGTTCGCGCCGGGGCTTTTTTTACGCGCGGATCCCGATCGTGATGCGCTCGTGCCCGGCCGAATCACAAAGGCTCCGCACCTCGCGATAACCCGCCTGGGCCATGCGGGCTCGCACGTCACGGGCCTGGTCGAACCCGTGTTCCAGCAGCAGCGGGGCGCTCTCGAGCAGGTGGGCGGGAGCCGTATCGATGAGGGTGTACAGGTCTCCGAGCCCGGCTTCCGGCGCAGCCAGCGCCTCCCGTGGCTCGAAGCGCAGGTCGCCGTGGGTCAGGTGGGGGTCGTCCGGGGCGATGTAGGGCGGGTTGCTGACGATCACGTCGAAGACGTCCTCGGGCTTGAACGGGGCGAGCCATGTCCCCTGCAGGAAGGCCACGTCCAGTCCCAGGGCGCCGGCGTTGGCGCGGGCCTGGCGCAGGGCGTCCGGGCTGCGGTCGGTGGCGACGGCCTCGATGGCCGGGCGGTCCGCCTTCAGCGCGAGGATGATCGCGCCGCTGCCGGTGCCCAGATCCAGTACCCGGGGATGCGCGCGGTCGCAGGTGTCGATGGCCGCGAGGGCCTGCTCCACCAGCAACTCGGTCTCCGGGCGCGGGATCAGGCAGGCGGGGGAGATCCCGAGATCGAGGGTCCAGAAGGCGCGGCGGCCGAGGATGTGGGCGATCGGTTCGCCCGCCTCGCGGCGCCGGCACAGGGTGTCGGCGCGTTCGCGCTGCGATGCGGTGGGGGTATCGAGCCCGCGGGCGATCAGGGCGCTGGTGTCGAGGCCGGTCGCCGCGCCGAGCAGCAGGCGGGCCTCGAGCCCCGGCTCGTCCGATCCGGCCGCCTGCAGACGGCCGCGCAGCTCGCGCAGCAGGGCATCCAGCGTCGCGGGCGTTTCCATTACGCGTCCGCGAGAGTGGCGAGCTGCTCGGCCTGGTATTCGTGGATCAGCGGTTCGATTACCGGGTCGAGGTCACCGGCCATCACCTGTTCCAGCTTGTACAGGGTCAGGTTGATGCGGTGGTCGGTCACACGGCCTTGCGGGAAGTTGTAGGTGCGGATGCGCTCGGAGCGGTCGCCGCTGCCGACCAGGCTCTTTCGCTCGGCGCTCTGCGCGGCGGCCTGCGCCTCGCGCTCGGCCTCGAACAGGCGGGCGGCGAGGTAGGTCATGGCCTTGGCGCGGTTCTTGTGCTGCGAGCGTTCTTCCTGGCACTCGACCACGATGCCGGTGGGCAGGTGGGTCAGGCGGATCGCGGAGTCGGTCTTGTTGACGTGCTGGCCGCCGGCCCCGGAGGCGCGGAAGGTGTCCACGCGCAGGTCGGCCGGGTTGATCTCCGGCATCTCGACCTCGTCCAGCTCCGGCAGGATGGCAACCGTGGCCGCGGAGGTGTGGATGCGGCCCTGCGATTCGGTCTCCGGGACGCGTTGTACGCGGTGGGCGCCGGATTCGAACTTGAGCCGCGAGAAGGCGCCCTGGCCGGCCAGGCGCCCGATCACCTCGCGGTAGCCGCCGTGTTCGCCCTCGCTGGCGCTGAGGATCTCCAGCTTCCAGCCCTGCTGTTCGGCGTAGCGGGTGTACATGCGCAGCAGGTCGCCGGCGAAGATCGCGGCCTCGTCGCCACCGGTGCCGGCACGGATCTCGAGGAACACGTTGGCATTGTCGTGCGGGTCCTTCGGGATCAGATGGCGATGGAGCTCGGCCTCCAGCGCCTCGGCCTGCTCCGTCAGGGTCTCGATCTCGGCCTCGGCCATTGCGCGCAGCTCGGGGTCGTCTTCCGCGAGCATCGCACGGGCCTCTTCCAGTGCGGCCTGGTTGTCGTGCCAGGCCTTCCAGGCGTCGGCGACCGGCTCGAGCTGGCTGTATTCCTGCGACAGGCGGCGCAGCTGGTCGGCGTCCTCGGCGGCGTCCGGGGTGGCCAGCAGCTGCGCGATCTCGGCATGACGCTCGGCCAGGCCCTCGAGCTTGGTACGGAACGAGGCCTTCACGAACGGGTGCCGGACTCGGGGTCGTGGCCGGGGTCGTCTTCCGGGCTGGGCAGCTGGAACAGCCGGTGGGCGGCGTCGAGCAGGCGCGCGTCACCCTCGTGGGCGGCGGTGTTCAGCGACTTGCAGGGGGCGTGCATCAGCTTGTTGGTCAGGCTGTGGGCCAGCAACTGCATGGCCTCCTCCGGCGACTTGCCGGCGCGCAGCATCGCCTCGGCCCTGGCCAGGGATTCGGCCTTGACGGCCTCGGCGCGCTGACGCAGCTGGCGGATGCTGTCCACGGAGTCGCGGGCGCGCAACCAGCGCATGAATTCGCTGGCGCGCTGGGTAATGATCTCCTCGGCCTGCGCGGCGGCGGCCTGGCGCGAGGCCATGTTCTCGTCGATCACTTCCTGGAGGTCGTCCACCGTGTAGAGGTAGACGTCCTCGAGCTGGCCGACCTCGGGCTCGATGTCGCGCGGGACGGCGATGTCGACCATGAAGATCGGCTTGTGCCGGCGCTTGCGCAGGGCACGTTCCACCGCCCCCTTGCCGAGGATCGGCAGCGGGGCGGCGGTGGAGGAGATCACGATGTCGGCCTCGGCCAGGCGATCCGGCAACTGGTTCAGGCTGATCGCCTGGCCGTCGAAGCGCTCGGCCACGGCCTGGGCGCGTTCCTCGGTGCGGTTGGCGACGATCACCTGCCCGATTCCGTGGCCGGACAGGTGCTGCAGCGCCAGTTCGATCGTCTCCCCGGCGCCGATCACCAGCGCGGTCAGCGGCTTCAGGTCGCCAAAAATCTGGCGCGCCAGTGAGACCGCGGCAAAGGCCACCGAGACGGCGCTCTGGCCGATCGCAGTCTGGGTGCGCACGTCCTTCGCGGTGGCAAAGGCATGCTGGAACAGGCGCTCCAGCGAGCGGCCCAGCGTGCCGGCGTCATGGGCATGCTGGTAGGCCGTCTTCATCTGCCCGAGAATCTGGGGCTCGCCGAGGACCAGCGAGTCCAGGCCGCTTGCCACGCGCAGGGTGTGGCGCACCGCGGAGCCGTCGTGGTGCAGATAGAGATAGGGCCTGAGTTCGTCGCGGTCGATGCCGTGGTAACCGCCCAGCCAGTCCAGCACGCGGTGTTCGGACTGCTTGCCGCCCTCGCGGAAGTACACTTCGGTGCGGTTGCAGGTCGACAGGATCGCGGTTTCCGGCAACAGGACACCCGAGCGCAGCGAGTGCAGGGCCTCGCCGAGCTGGCTTTCATTCACCGACAGCCGTTCGCGGATCGCGACCGGAGCGGTCTTGTGATTGATACCAAGAGTGAACAGCATGCTGACGCTATTGTGCCGCAAATGCCCGGAAAAGGCCCCCAAAACATACAAGTCACCGAGGGAGAAGTGCATTCCCTCGGTGGTGGGTGCGTAGTGTACTGGCCCGTGCCGTCCGTTACAGTGTCCAGCCGGTGTGCCGCTCGGTTGCCAGTTTGGAACCGTGGCACGGGATGGGCGTCCAACAGGGAAACACTGATCACTGTAAACGCTCGCGTTGGCACCCCAGGTTTTCCGAGACAAGGCGCGATGCGCAGCCGGTAGTGGTTCTACCGGCAAGGGCCGCAACGCAGGATCGGGGAACTTGGGGTGCCAACCCCACAAACCATTGAGAAGAAGGGGCTCGGCCGCTTTTGCGTGGGAACGGCGTTGCGGTTCCCTTGTGCAGAATGACTGCACGGCAGTCACCGCGCCTTGTTCGCACGCAAAAGCGACTCGAGCGCGAGCGTGTACAGTGATCAGTGTTTCCCTAAGTGATGCACTTATCCGAGTCTCCCCTGAATGCAACGGAGTAATCCGATCGGACCCGAAATGATTCGACCCCTATTTGCGGCGCTGGCCGCGCTCGTGCTGGTGGGCTGCGCCCACATGCCTCTGGGCGCCTCGGAGGGCGAGGCCCTGGAGACGGATCGCCCCGTGATCCTCCCGATCATGCCGGCTCAGGACCCGGAAGCGGCCCTGATGCTGGGGGTGCTGGTCGGCGAGATCGCCGTGCGCTCCGGGCAGTACGAAGAGGCCGCGCGCTACTATGGCGCCGCGGCCCTGCTCAGCGACGACCCGGCCATTGCCGAACGGGCCACCCGCATTGCGCTGTTCGCCCGGGATCGCAACCAGGCCCTGCAGTCTTCCGAGCGCTGGCGCCAGCTGGCACCGGAGAGCCTGGATGCCTTGCAGTTGTCCACGGTGCTGCGTCTGGACCTCGGGCAGCCGGATCCGGCTGCCGAGCAAATGGGAGCGGTGATCGACCTGCAGGCCGTGCAGGGTGGAGACCCCTACGCGGCGCTTGGCGCGGTTGTCGGGCAGACACACAACCGCGAGGCCGCGCTGGAGGCCCTGGAAAAGCTGACGGATCAGCGTCAGGACGACGTCGGTGTGCATCGCGTATTTGCCGAGGCGGCACTGCGCTTCGCGCCCGGCGAGCCGGCACTGGAGGCGACCGCGCGGGGTGTGGAGCGCTTCCCGGAATCCGTGTCCCTGCGCCTGCTGCGCGCCCGCGCCCTGGACGAGGCGGGGCAGTCCGACGAGGCGCTGGAGGAGCTGCGCGCGACGGTGGCCAACCACCCGGAGAGCCGCGAGGCCCGTTTTGGCTATGCCCGTATGCTGGCGGAGCACGATGATCGCGAGATGGCGCGCGAAGAGATGGACCGCCTGGTCGAGCAGGACCCGGAGGATGTGCAGCTGCTGCTGGCCCTGGCGCTGATGAACCTCGAGGCCGAACAGCTGGGGCCGGCCCGGACCTATCTGGAGCGTCTGGACGCCCTGGGCGAGCGCGCGGACGACATCGCCTACTACCTGGGGCGGCTGCACGAGATGGAAGACGACCCGGAAGGCGCGCGCCAGGCCTACGAGCGGGTCGGGGGTGGCGGCCACGCCGATGATGCCCGCCTGCGCGCGGCGCGCATGACGCTGGAGATCGAGGGCGAGTCGGCGGCGCGCGAACGCTTCGAACAGATGCAGCAGGGCCCGGATGCAGAGCTTGCCCGACGTGCCTATGTTGGCGAGGCGAACGTGCTGCGCGAAAGGGGCGAGTACACGGCTGCGCGCGAACGCCTGAATCGGGGACTGGTGCAGTTCCCCGGCGACACCCGGTTGCTGTACATGCGCGGCCTGGTGCACGAGCGCCAGGATGACATTGAGGCCGCCGAGGCGGATTTTCGCGCGATCCTGGACAACGATCCGGAGAACGTCGCCGCACTGAATGCGCTGGGCTATACGCTGGCGGACCGCACCGACCGCTATGACGAGGCGCTGGACCTGATCGAACGGGCCTACGCACAGGAGCCCGACGACGCGGCGATCATCGACAGCTATGGCTGGGTCCTCTATCGCCTCGGACGGCTGGACGAGGCCGAGGACTTCCTGCGCCGCGCCTACGATCTCTCCGACGACGGCGAGATCGCGAGCAACCTTGCCGTGGTGCTCTGGGAGCGGGGCGAACGCGACGAGGCGCGCTCCATTCTGGAGGCGGCGCTGGAGCGCGAGCCGGATCACGAGCGCCTGCTGCGGGTGCGTGACGAACTCCTCGAGTGATGTTGTCTGGATCCCCAGAGTCCCGTGCGCCCTCGTGGGCGGGAGTGACCCGCTGGGTATCGGGTGTCGTCGTGGCGCTGGTGCTGATCGGTTGTACGGCCCCGATGCCTCGTACCGAAGACCCCGCTGCACGACAGGCCTTCGACGAGCGCGCCGAGGTGGTGAAGGCCTTTGACGAGTGGCGCCTGGCGGCCCGTCTGGGGCTCTCCACCGAGACGGAATACTGGTCCGCGCAGCTGAACTGGCGCGTGCAGCAGGAGCGCCATGTCCTCGACTTGTCTGGCCCCATGGGGCGCGGGGGTGGCCGTCTGACGCTGGCCCCGGATCAACCCGCGGTGCTGGTCACGCGGGCCGGCGAGCAATACCAGGCCGAGGACCCGGATGCCCTGGTCGCCTACCTGACGAACGAGTCGATACCGGTTTCCGGCATGCGCTACTGGGTGCGGGGATTGCTTGCCCCGGACGCCGAATACGAGCTGGCGACGGACGAGGACGGCTTGCCCCGCCGTATCGAGCAGTCCGGTTGGGTGATCGAGTTCGGCGAGTTCGATGAGGTTGACGGTATGGCGCTCCCGGTGCGCATGGACCTCGAGCGCGAGGGCGTGGAACTGCGCGTGCGTATCGCCAACTGGCATATGGCGACGCGATGAGCGGCGATTTCGATGTGGCCTTCCCCGCGCCGGCCAAGATCAACCGATTTCTGCATATCACGGGGCGCCGTCCCGATGGCTACCATGAGCTGCAGAGCGTGTTTCAGTTCGTCGGGTTGGCGGATTCGCTGCGTTTCGAATCGCTGGAGCAGGGGCGATTCGAAATGTCGACCGAGGGAGTCGACGGGGACAACAACCTGTGCCTGCGTGCCGCGCGGGCGCTGGCGGATGCCGCCGGTTCACCGTTTGGCGTACGGGTGCACCTCGACAAATGCATCCCGATCGGGGGCGGCCTGGGTGGGGGCAGCTCCGATGCCGCGACCACGCTGGTGGCACTGAACCATCTGTTCGACCTCGGGCTGTCGGAGGATAAGCTGGCCGCGATCGGATTGGGACTGGGGGCCGATGTGCCGGTGTTTGTGCGCGGCCGGGCGGCCTGGGCCGAAGGCGTCGGGGATCGCCTGGTGCCGGTGGAGCCCGATCTGGCCTGGTTGCTGTTGCTGGACCCGGGGGTTTCGGTCGCCACTGGCCCCATGTTTGGCGCGGCGGAATTGACACGCGACTGTCCCGCCGAGACAATTTCGCCCGAAATCGATGCCGCGCGCTTTCGTAATGTCTTCGAGCCGCTGGTTCGCCGGCAGTACCCCGCCATTGGCGAGGCACTGGACTGGATGGGCGGGCAAACGGAGCGCGTGCGGCTGAGCGGCACCGGGGGCTGCATCTTCGGGATGTTCCCGAATGAGGCCGCCGCCCGCCAGGCGCAGGCCGCACAGCCCCGTCCCTGGCGGAGCTGGGTGACGCCGCTGGCGAATGTCTCGCCCCTGCGGCAGTGGCTCCCGCGCAGTGCCGCCGCAGACGAAGGTGCCGAACAACGAGTAATTGGGCCGTAGCCAAGCGGTAAGGCAACGGGTTTTGATCCCGTCATGCGCCAGGTTCGACCCGAGCGGCGCAGCCGCGAGAGCACGCCACCGCAGGTGGCGCCCGAAGGGTGGCGCGCAGCGCCATCATCCTGCCGGCCCGGATCGGCGGCAGCCGATCCGCCATCGGTTCCGGAAGTGGAACCCGGGCAGGGTCGGGGAAGGCAACAACGAGTAATTGGGCCGTAGCCAAGCGGTAAGGCAACGGGTTTTGATCCCGTCATGCGCAGGTTCGAATCCTGCCGGCCCAGCCATACAACGAGACCCGCGGCGCTTGCCGCCGCGGCACCGGCCAAAGGGCCGGCAGGATGAGAACCGGGTTCGACTCGAGCGGTGTAGCCGCGAGAGAACGCCGCCACCGGCGGCGGCCCGAAGGGCGGCGCGCAGCGCCGTAATCCTGCCGGCCCAGCCATACACCACAGGTCCCGGCACCACGCCGGGGTCTATTTTGGAGCCAGGTGACCCGTTCACCCGCTCCGCACCACCCAGACCGGAAAAAACCGTGGTCGACAAGAGCCGAATGATGGTCTTCGCGGGGAACGCGAACCCCCGCCTGGCACAGAGCGTTGCCGAGCACCTGGGCCTGCCGATGGGCAAGGCGATTGTGGGCCGCTTCAGTGACGGCGAGGTGCAGGTCGAGATCCTGGAGAACGTGCGCGGTCGCGACGTGTTCCTGATCCAGCCGACCGGGCAACCGACCAACGAGAACATCATGGAGCTGGTCATCATGGTGGACGCGCTGCGACGCGCCTCGGCCGGCCGCATTACCACCGTGATCCCGTATTTCGGCTATGCCCGCCAGGACCGCCGGGTGCGCTCGGCGCGGGTGCCGATCTCGGCCAAGGTGGTCGCGAACATGATCGAGGCGGTCGGTGCGGACCGCGTGCTGACTATCGATGTGCACGCGGATCAGGTGCAGGGCTTTTTCAACGTCCCGGTGGACAACATCTACGCCTCGCCGGTGCTGCTGGGCGACGTCTGGCGGCATGTCTCCGGCAATCTGACCGTGGTCTCGCCAGACGTTGGCGGTGTGGTGCGTGCCCGCGCGATTGCCAAGCGCCTGGATGACGCCGATCTGGCGATCATCGACAAGCGCCGTCCGCGTGCGAACGAGTCTGAGGTGATGCATATCATCGGCGATGTGCGCGACAAGTCCTGCATCATCATCGATGACCTGGTGGATACCGCCGGCACGCTGTGTCAGGCGGCCAAGGCCCTGAAGGCGCACGGTGCGGCGTCGGTCAGCGCATATGCCACGCACCCCGTGCTTTCTGGTGCGGCAATTGATAATATTAACGGTTCGGCGCTGGACGAGCTGGTGGTGACCGACACCCTGGCCCTGCAGCCGAATGCCCAGGCCTGTGCGAAGATTCGGCAGCTGTCGGTGGCGGAGATGCTGGCCGAGACCATTCGCCGGATCAACCGCGAGGAGTCGGTCAGTTCGCTATTTGTAGATTGACGCGTAGTAGTGGACTGACGGCCCGGGCGCAGGGCGTTCCGGCGTCACGATTTCGGGGGATTGTCCCCCAACTTCACGCCTCATCTGGTCGCGGATGAGGCGTGTTCATTTGGAGAAAGCAACGATGAGCATGAGTTTTACCATTGAAGCCGAGAAGCGGGACGAGCAGGGATCGAGTGCGAGCCGCCGCCTGCGTCGCGCCGGCAAGCTGCCCGCCATCCTGTACGGTGGCGAGAATGACGCACAGCCGATCACCCTCGACCACAACGCGATGGTGCACAACCTGAAGCATGATGCGTTCTACTCGCACATCCTGACGGTCAAGCTGGATGGCAAGACCGAGAAGGCGATCCTGCGCGACGTGCAGCGTCACCCGTTCAAGCCGACCATCTACCACGTCGACCTGCTGCGTGTGTCCGCGAACCAGCCGATCCGCGTGCACGTGCCGCTGCACTTCCATAATGAGGAAGAGTGCAAGGGCGTGAAGCTGGGTGGTGGCATGGTCAGCCGCATGCTGAACGACCTCGAAGTCGAGTGCCTGCCGGGCGACCTGCCCGAGTCCATCGACATCGATGTGGCCGAGATGGACGTCGGTGACACCATCCACATCTCCGAGATTAAGCTGCCGAAGGGTGTAGAGAGCGTGGCCCTGATGCATGGGGAGGACTACGACTACGCCGTGGTCAGTGTCCTGCTCCCGCGTGCCGCGAAGGCCGAAGAGGAAGAGGGCGAGGAAGTCGAAGCCGCCGAGGCCGAGGGTGCCGAGGCCGAGGGTGGCGAAGAGGCAGCCTCCGGCGACGAAGGCGAGTCCGAGGACAAGGAATAAGCCTCACGGCCATTCCTGAGCCCTTCTGACCCATGGCTATTCGCCTGATCGTCGGGCTGGGCAATCCGGGCCCGCGTTATGCCGAGACCCGGCATAACGCGGGCTTCTGGTTTGTGGATGCCCTGGCTCGACGCCATTCCACCGAGTTCCGCAGCGAGAGCCGCTTCGATGGCGAAGCGGCGCGGCTGACCCTGCCCGAGGGCGATTGCTGGCTGCTCAAGCCCATGAGCTTCATGAACAAGAGTGGTCTCCCGGTGCGCAAGTGCGCGGATTTCTATCGTATGGCGCCCGAAGAGATTCTCGTGGTGCATGACGAGCTCGACCTGGACCCCGGTGTCGCGCGCTTGAAGATGGGCGGCGGGCACGGCGGTCACAACGGTCTGCGCGACCTGCATCGCCATATGGGCGGACCAAACTATGCGCGTCTGCGTCTGGGTATCGGTCACCCCGGGCACCGCGACGAAGTCGTCCCGTTCGTGCTGGACCGTCCCGGTCGGGACGATGCGCGTGCGATCGAGGATGCCATCGATGCCGCGCTGGACCAGGTGCCGGCGCTGGTTGCCGGGCGCTGGGACGAGGCTGTACGCAATCTGCATGGCGGCGGGTCGAAGGCGACCCGCGCAACATCCGAGGAAACCCGATGAGTCTGAAGTGCGGGATCGTCGGCCTGCCGAACGTCGGCAAGTCGACCCTGTTCAACGCCCTGACCCGCGCCGAGATCGCCGCGGAGAACTACCCGTTCTGCACCATCGACCCGAACGTGGGAGTGGTGGAGGTGCCGGATCCGCGCCTGGCGCGGCTCACCGAGATCGTGAAGCCCGAGCGTACGCTGGCCACGACGGTGGAGTTCGTCGACATCGCCGGTCTGGTGGCCGGTGCCGCGCAGGGGGAGGGGCTGGGTAACCAGTTCCTGGCCCATATCCGCGAGACGGATGCGATCGCCCAGGTGGTGCGCTGTTTCGAGGACGACGACATCGTGCATGTGGCAGGCAAGGTTGATCCGCTGGCCGATATCGAGACCATCAGTACCGAATTGATGCTGGCGGATCTCGAGACTACCAACAAGGCGCTGACCCGCCTGGCGCGTGCGGCGAAGTCGCAGGACAAGACGGCCATTGCGCAGTTGAAGGCAGCCGAGAAAGTTGCGGCTGGCCTGGATCAGGGGATCCCCGCGCGGGCCCAGGATCTGGACGAGGACGAGCGGCGTCTGCTCTATGATCTGCACCTGCTGACGATCAAGCCCCTGATGTATATCGCCAATGTCGACGAGGCCTCGCTGGCCGGTGGCAACGCGATGGTCGAGGCTGTACAGGCCAGGGTGGCCGAGGAGGGCGCCGAGGTGGTTAGCGTCTGTGCGGCCATCGAGGCGGAGATCGCCGTGCTGGACCCGGAGGAACGGGCCGAATTCCTGGCGGATCTCGGGCTCGAGGAGCCAGGGCTGGATCGCGTGATCCGTACCGCCTACCGGCTGCTGGATCTGCAGACCTTCTTCACCGCCGGCGAGAAAGAGGTCCGCGCCTGGACCGTGCGTCGGGGTTCCACCGCGCCACAGGCCGCGGGCGTCATCCACACCGATTTCGAGCGCGGCTTCATCCGAGCCGAAGTGGTGGGCTATGACGACTTTGTCGCGAACAATGGCGAGCAGGGTGCGAAGGACGCCGGGAAATGGCGCCTGGAGGGCAAGGAATACCTAATGCACGAAGGTGACGTGGTACATTTCCGCTTCAATGTCTGAGCGTTACACTGCGAATTGACGATCGGGCGAGGCGCCGGTATCGCCTCGCCCTGTTTTGCACCGAATCTTTGGGAGTACTTCGATGGACGTAATGGACCGTATCCGCCAGCAGGTGGAAGACAATCCGGTGGTGATCTTCATGAAGGGCACCCCCCAGTTCCCGATGTGCGGGTTTTCCAGCCGCGCGGTCGAGGCGCTCAAGCGCTGCGAGCAGGAGTTCGCCTACGTGAACGTGATCGCCGATCAGGAGGTCATGCAGAACCTGCCGCGCTTCGCCGACTGGCCGACCTTCCCGCAGGTCTATGTGGATGGCGAGCTGATCGGGGGCTGTGATATCACCCTCGAGATGTTCGAAAGCGGCGAACTGAAAAAGGCGGTCGACGAGGCCCACGCCAAGCGCGCCGCGAGTTAGAGATACCGTGCCGCGGCCCTGCGGGCGGTGGCATACCCCAACTCCGTCATCGCGAGGTCCCGCCCGGGGCCGTGGCGATCTCCTGAGGTGACCACCTGATCGCCCTTCGCGCCTGGGCTGGGAGATTGCTTCACGCCTGCGGGGTTCGCAATGACGGGGTTGCGATTGTGTCATCGCGAGCCCCGCAGGGGCGTGGCGATCTGCGGGTGTTACCCCGGGTCGGGGTCAGCTCCCTGGCGGCAGCTCTTCCGGGTCGGGCAGGCGCAGGGCGTTCTGCGGGACCCCGACCCCGTCCTGCCAGCGGTTCGCGATCTGGCAGAAGATATCCGCCGTCTTTTCCGCATCGAAGGCCGCGCTGTGAGCGGCCTCCGTATCCCATCCCAGCCCCGCGGCATCGGCGGCCCGTGCCAGCACCGTCTGGCCGAACGCCAGTGCGGCCAGGGACACAGTATCCAGGCTGGAAAACGGGTGGAACGGGTTGCGCTTGATCCCGCAGCGCTCGGCGGCGGTATGCACGAAGCCGAGATCGAAGTGGGCGTTGTGCCCCACCAGGATCGCCCGCTTGCAGTGGTTGATCTTCACCTCCCGTCTGACCTCGCTGAACAGCCGGCCCATGGCCTGATCTTCGGGATAGGCCGCGCGCAGCGGGTGGTAGGGGTCGATTCCATTCACCTCCAGCGACTTCGGGTCCATCTCCGATCCTTCATAGGGGCGCACGTGCAGGCTGACGGTGCGGTCGCGCACCAGGTGGTCGTTTTCGTCGCGGCGCAGGAATACGGCCGCCACCTGCAACAGGGCATGGCGGCGGCAATCAAAGCCCCCGGTCTCGACATCCACGACGACCGGCAGAAAGCCGCGAAATCGGTTTGCCATGGGGCGGTGCTGCGGGTCCAGCTGGACGGGTTCGGCCATCGGTGTACTCGGTCCTGAATGGGGGCGGCGGGCGGTATTTGCGGGTGTTGGCGGCACGAGGGCGGGCTTTCGTGATGTTTGCGGCTTTTCCCGCAGATTTCCCCGAAGATCGGCGCCATAGGCGGCTTTCGCTTGACCTGTTGGCGGCACAGTCGGGATACTTGCGCCTTTTATGCCCGCCCAACACCGGCGCATGGTAGCAAATGCCCGCCCGCCCGGTGGCCTGGAGCCGTGATGGCATCCTGATTCCCAACCCGTTTTCAGGGGTAGACGCATGGACCCGAACGCGACCGAACACGATATCGACCCGCAGGAGACCCAGGAGTGGATTGACGCCCTGGCCTCCGTGCTGGAGACCGACGGCCCCGAACGGGCGCACGCCCTGCTGGAACGTCTGGTCGACAAGGCACGCCGCAGCGGGGCCTATCTCCCGTATTCGGCCAACACCGCCTACGTGAACACCATCCCCACGCACCTGGAGCCGGAGTATCCGGGCGACGGCGCGGTGGAGCATCGCATCCGTTCCTATATCCGCTGGAACGCGATGGCGATGGTGGTGAAGGCCAACCGCGTCTCCGCCGAGCTGGGCGGGCATATCGCCACCTTTGCATCCGCCGCGACGCTCTACGACGTCGGCTTCAACCACTTCTGGCATGCCCCGTCGCACGATCATGGCGGCGACCTGCTGTTTGCTCAGGGGCATTCCTCGCCGGGCATTTACGCCCGCGCGTTCATGGAAGGCCGCCTGACCGAGGAGCAGCTGGACCACTTCCGCCGCGAGGTCGACGGCAAGGGCCTGTCCTCCTACCCGCATCCGTGGCTGATGCCGGACTTCTGGCAGTTCCCGACCGTGTCCATGGGCCTGGGCCCGATCATGAGCATCTACCAGGCGCGCTTCATGCGTTATCTGCAGGATCGCGGCCTGGCCCAGACCGAGAACCGTCGCGTCTGGAGCTTTGTCGGTGACGGCGAGGTGGACGAGCCGGAGACCCTGGGCGCGATCACGCTGGCCTCGCGCGAGAAGCTGGACAACCTGACCTGGGTGGTGAACTGCAACCTGCAGCGCCTGGACGGCCCGGTGCGCGGCAATGGCAAGATCGTGCAGGAGCTGGAGGCGATCTTCCGCGGCGCCGGCTGGAATGTGGTCAAGGTGCTGTGGGGGCGCTACTGGGACCCGCTGCTGGCCAAGGATACCGACGGGTTGCTGCAGAAACGCATGATGGAGGCGGTCGACGGCGACTACCAGAACTACAAGTCGCGCGACGGTGCCTACGTGCGCGAGCACTTCTTCGGCAAGTACCCCGAGCTCAAGCGCATGGTGGCCAACATGTCCGACGAGGACATCTGGCGTCTGAATCGCGGCGGCCATGACCCTGTCAAGGTCTATGCGGCCTACAAGGCGGCGGCCGAGCACAAGGGCCAGCCGACCGTGATCCTCGCGCACACGGTGAAGGGCTACGGCATGGGGTCGGCGGGCGAGGCGCAGAACCGCACCCACAGCCAGAAGAAGATGGACGCGGACGACATGAAGCAGTTCCGCGACCGCTTCAACATCCCGCTGTCGGACGAGCAGGTGGAGAAGGCCGAGTACATCAAGCCGGACCCCGACTCCGAAGAGATGAAGTACATGCACGAGCGGCGCAAGGACCTCGGCGGCTACCTGCCGGTGCGCCGCCCGCTGGCCACCCCGCTGGAGATCCCGGGGCTGGATGCCTTCAACGGTCTGCTGGAGTCCTCCGGCGAGCGCGAGATGTCCACCACCATGGCCTTCGTGCGTCTGCTGACCCTGCTCGCGCGCGACAAGAAGATCGGCAAGAACATCGTCCCGATCGTGCCCGACGAGGCGCGTACCTTCGGCATGGAAGGGCTGTTCCGCCAGCTGGGGATCTACTCCTCGGTCGGCCAGCTCTACGAGCCGCAGGACAAGGACCAGGTGATGTATTACAAGGAGGACAAGAAGGGCCAGATCCTGGAAGAGGGGATCAACGAGGCCGGCTCCATGTCCTCCTGGATCGCTGCGGCCACGTCCTATTCCACGCATGGCGTGGCGATGGTGCCGTTCTACATCTTCTATTCGATGTTCGGCTTCCAGCGTATCGGCGACCTGATCTGGGCCGCCGGCGACATGCGTGCCCGCGGCTTCCTGATGGGGGCGACTGCCGGGCGCACCACGCTGGCCGGCGAGGGCCTGCAGCACGACGACGGCCACAGCCTGATGATGGCCGCCAACGTGCCCAACTGCATCGCCTACGACCCGACCTTCGCCTATGAGCTGGCGGTGATCGTGCAGGACGGCATGCGCCGCATGTACGCGGAGCAGCAGAGCGTCTTCTACTACATCACCGTGATGAACGAGAACTACCCGCAGCCGGCCATGCCGAAGGGTGCCGAGGAAGGCATCCGCCGCGGCCTGTACCGGCTGCAGGCGGGCGGGCGCAAGAAAAAGAAGGTGCGCCTGCTGGGTTCCGGCACCATCCTGCGCGAGGCCATTGCCGCCGCCGAACTGCTGGACAAGGACTTCGGCGTGGCCGCCGAGGTCTGGAGCGCGACCAGCTTCAACGAGCTGGCCCGCGACGGCCGCGATGCCGAGCGCCATGCGCGCCTGCACCCGGACGCCAAACCGCGCAAATCCTGGGTGGAGGAGTGCCTGGGTGGCTCGGAGGATCCGGTGATCGCCGCGACCGACTACGTGCAGGCCTATGCCGATCAGATCCGAGCCTTTGTGCCGGCCGAGTACCGCGTGCTGGGGACTGACGGCTTCGGTCGCTCGGATACCCGCGCCGCGCTGCGCCGGCACTTCGAGGTGGATCGCTACCACATCGCGGTCACGGCGCTGAAGGCCCTGGCTGATAACGGGACCGTCGAGGTCAAGACCGTCTCCGACGCGATCAAGAAGTACAAGATCGACGTTGAACGGCCCAACCCCTTGCAGGCCTGAGGCCGCCGGACCCGAGGCAGGAGCAGACATGAGCAACACGACTACTGTGCACGTCCCGGATATCGGCGACTTCAAGGACGTCGAGATCATCGAAGTGATCGTCAGCCCGGGGGATACCGTCTCCCCCGAGGACCCACTGATCACGCTGGAATCGGACAAGGCCTCCATCGAGATCCCGGCCCCGCAGGGCGGCACCGTGAAGGCCCTGAAGGTGAAGGCCGGCGACCGCGTCAACGAGGGCGACCCAATCCTGGAGCTGGAGCCCTCCGACGAGGGCGCGGTCGAGGACGCCTCTACCAAGGACGAGGCGCCGAAGCAGGAAGCGCCGTCTTCCGCGGATGCCCCGGCCGAGCCGGCTTCCGACGCCGAGAAGCCGAAGCAGACCACAGCACCGAAAGCCGCTGACCGGGCCGATCCGCGCCCGTCGCCGACCGAGCACATCCGTGACGAATCGGCCTTCCGCAAGGCCCATGCCTCGCCGGTGGTGCGCAAGTTCGCGCGCGAGCTGGGCGTGGACCTGAGCAAGGTCGAGGGTTCCGGGCGCAAGGGGCGCATCCTGCGCGAGGACGTGCAGGGCTTCGTCAAGCGCGCGCTGAGCCAGGGCGCCGGCGGCGGCCTGGGGGTCGAGCCGATGCCGGAGATCGACTTCTCCGAGTTCGGCCCGATCGAGACCCAGGCGCTGTCGAAGATCAACAAGCTCACCGGCAAGAACCTGCACCGCAACTGGGTCACCGTCCCGCACGTGACCCAGTTCGACGAGGCCGACATCACCGAGCTCGAGGACTTCCGCAAGTCGCTGAAGGCCGAGTACGAGAAGAAGGGCGTGAAGGTAACCTTCCTGCCGTTCCTGATGAAGGCGGTGGTCTCCGCGCTCAAGCAGTACCCGCGCTTCAATGCCTCGCTGGATGCGACCGGCGAGAACCTGATCCTGAAGCAGTACTACAACCTCGGCATCGCGGTGGACACGCCGGACGGCCTGGTCGTCCCGGTGGTGCGCGATGTGGATCGCAAGAGCCTGGTCGACATCGCCGCCGAGCTGATGGACCTGTCCCAGCGCGCCCGCGACAAGAAGCTCAAGCCCGCGGACATGCAGGGCGGCTGCCTGACCATCTCCAGCCTCGGCGGGATCGGTGGCACCCAGTTCACCCCGATCGTGAATGCGCCCGAGGTCGCGATCCTCGGCGTGTCGCGCTCCAGTATGAAGCCGGTCTGGAATGGCAAGGAGTTCGAGCCGCGCCTGATCCTGCCGCTGGCGCTGTCGTACGATCACCGGGTGATCGACGGTGCCCTGGGCGCCCGTTTCGCCACCACGCTGAGCGCATTGCTGTCCGACATGCGCCGCATGCTTCTGTAATCGCAACCGGAGTGACTGGATGAGCCAGACGAAGACCATCGAGGTCCCGGATATCGGGGATTTCAAGGACGTCGAGATCATCGAGGTCCTGGTGCAGCCGGGCAGCGAGATCGCACCGGAGGACCCGCTGATCACGCTGGAGTCCGACAAGGCGACCATCGATGTGCCCGCCCCCGAGGCCGGCACGGTGAAGAAGCTGCATGTGAAGGTCGGCGACAAGGTCTCCCAGGGCAGCAAGCTCCTGGATCTTGAAGCCAGCAGTGCGGCCGCGGGTAGCGATGACGCCTCTGCAGCCGGCGGCGACAAGGCCGAGTCCGCCAAGGCGGAATCCAGCGCCGCGAGCGAGTCGAAAAAGGCCGCGCCCCAGGCGGCCGCTGATCCGAACACCGACAGCCAGTGCCAGGTGCTGGTGCTGGGCTCCGGCCCGGGTGGCTACACCGCCGCCTTCCGTGCTGCGGATCTGGGGCTGGACGTGGTGATGGTCGAACGCTACCCGCAGATCGGCGGGGTCTGCCTGAACGTTGGCTGCATCCCGTCCAAGGCCCTGCTGCATGCCGGCGAGGTCCTGCACGAGGCCGAGCGCTTTGCCGCGCTGGGCATCAAGTTCGGCGAACCGGAGATCGATCTCGACGGCCTGCGTGGCTACAAGGACAAGACGGTCAAGAAGCTGACCGGCGGGCTCAAGCAGCTGTGCAAGCAGCGCAAGGTGCGTGTGGTGCAGGGCGTGGGCGAGTTTGTCGGCGCCAACAGCATCGCGGTCGCGGGCGATGACGGCCGCGAGGTGATCGGCTTCGAGCACGCGATCATCGCGGTCGGCTCGCAGGCGATCAAGCTGCCCGGCTTCCCCTGGGACGACGAACGGGTGATGGATTCCACCGGCGCCCTCGACCTGGCCGACATCCCCGAGCGCATGCTGGTGGTCGGCGGCGGCATCATCGGCCTGGAGATGGCCTGTGTGTACGAGTCGCTGGGTGCGAAGGTCACGGTGGTCGAGCTGTCCGACACCCTGATGCCGGGCGCAGACCGCGACATCGTGCGCCCGTTCGAGAAGCGCGCGAAGAAGCGCTTCGAGAACATCTTCCTCAAGAGCAAGGTGAACGGGGCCAAGGCCACCAAGGGCGGCATCGTCTGCCAGTTCGAGGGCGAGGCCAAGGGCCTGCCGGAAGAGGACACCTTCGACCGCGTGCTGGTCGCCGTGGGGCGCAGCCCGAACGGCGCGAAGATCAACGCCGAGGCGGCGGGCGTGCAGGTAACCGACCGCGGCTTCATCGAGGTCGACAGCCAGCAGCGCACCAACGTCGAGCACATCTTCGCCATCGGTGACGTGGTCGGCCAGCCGATGCTGGCGCACAAGGCCACCCACGAGGGCAAGGTGGCGGCCGAGGTGATCGCCGGGCACAAGGTGCACTTCGACGCCCGCGCGATCCCGTCGGTGGCCTATACCCACCCCGAGGTCGCCTGGATGGGCGTGACCGAGGAACAGGCCAAGGCCGACGGCATCGAGTACACCAAGGGCGTGTTCCCCTGGGCCGCCTCCGGCCGCGCGATCGCGCTGGGCGCCGAGGACGGCATGACCAAGCTGCTGTTCGACGCCGACGGCCGGGTGATCGGTGCGGGCTTGGTCGGGCCCTCCGCCGGCGACCTGATCGGCGAGGCGATGCTGGCGCTGGAGATGGGGGCGGAGATGGAAGACATCGGCCTGACCGTGCATCCGCACCCGACCCTCAGCGAGACGGTCGCCTTCGCCGCCGAGGTCGCGCACGGCTCGATCACCGATATCCTGCCTCCAAAGAAGCGCTAGTACCGCATGTCCGTGCTGCGCCATGTTCTTCCCCTGTTCGTCGGGGGGCTGTGGCTGACGCACGGAGTGGCCCAGGCGGGGGTGGTCCCCCACCGGGAATCGCTGGAGCGCAGCGACTGGCAGGTAATCGAGCTGGACGATGCCTGCCGCATCGAGCAGGGCGTTCGCCACGGCGGTACGCTGCGCTTCGAGACTCAGCCAGGCCTGGCCCTTCGCGCCTTCTGGCATGCACCCTACGCAATGCCCGAGGGCGCCACGGCGCGATTGCGCACCGGGGCCCCGGAGTGGCTTGGGGCGAGTCCGAAGTCGCCCCTGGATCTCGAGCTGCGGGCCGAACGGCCGGATCGCTTCCGGGTGCCGGACACGCATGTTCAGGCGTTCCAGGCCCGCCTTCTGGTGGGCCACGACGTGCGGATCGATTTCCCCGGTGCCGAGGACGCGGTGCATTTTCGCGGCATCCGTTTTGCCCAGCGCGCCGAGGCCTTCGAGGCCTGCTACACAGGGGCCGAGGGCCCGGATGTCGGGGCACTGGATCGCTGGTCGGTGTACTTCGCAACCGGGAGCCGCGAACTGGATTCCAGGGGGCGCGAGACGGTCGCCCGTGCGGCCGAGACCCTGCGCACCGTAGAACGCCCGCGGGTGCGCCTGGTCGGGCTGACCGACGCCGAGGGCCCGCGCGAGCTGAACGAGCGTCTGAGCCGCCAGCGCGCAGAGGCCGTGCGCGCGGCGCTGGTGGAGGCGGGTGTGCCGGACGATGGATTGACAGTCGAGGCCGGTGGCGTCGACTCGGAGGCAGATGGCGAGCGCGAGGGCTCGCGCCGGGTGGATATCTGGTGGCTGGGTGGGGCGGATGCCGCCGCCGAGCCGTCCTCCGGTTCTAAAGCCGCTGCCGAGACGGGCCACGAGTTGCCTCCGGCCGAGCCGCTGGCGGTGCCGGAGTCGGCCCCTGGCGTGCCAGGCTCCGCGGGCTGGTAGTGAAGCCCGTCACAAAACCGACTATAACTCTCAAGAAGAAAGAAGGATTGGTATTCCCATGAGTTCGAAGATTTCCCGTGTCGTGCTGGCCTATTCCGGTGGCCTGGATACCTCCGTGATTCTCAAATGGCTGGAGGATCAGTACGGCTGCGAGGTAATCACCTTCACCGCCGATCTGGGCCAGGGCGAGGAGGTCGAGCCGGCCCGCGCCAAGGCCGAGGCCCTGGGGGTCAAGCAGATCTACATCGAGGACCTGCGCGAGACCTTCGTGCGCGACTACGTGTTCCCGATGTTCCGCGCGAACACGATCTACGAGGGCGAATACCTGCTGGGTACCTCGATCGCGCGGCCGCTGATCGCGCGCCGGATGGTGGAGATCGCCGAGGAGACCGGCGCCGACGCCATTGCCCACGGCGCGACCGGCAAGGGCAACGACCAGGTGCGCTTCGAACTCGGCGCCTATGCGCTGAAGCCGGGGATCCGGGTGATCGCGCCCTGGCGCGAATGGGACCTGAACTCGCGCGAGCGCCTGATGGCCTACGCCGAGCAGCACAACATCCCGGTGGACTACAAGAAGCAGGGCACCAAGTCGCCGTACTCGATGGATGCCAACCTGCTGCACATCTCCTACGAGGGCGGCCCGCTGGAAGACCCGTGGACCGAGGCCGAGGAGGACATGTGGCGCTGGTCGGTCTCCCCGGAGGCCGCACCGGACGAGTCGGAGACGCTGACCATCGGTTTCGAGAAGGGCGACCCGGTCTCGATCAACGGCAAGCGCCTGAGCGCCGCGGAACTGCTCGCGAAGCTGAACGAGCGCGGCGGGGCCCACGGCGTCGGCCGTCTCGATATCGTCGAGAACCGCTATGTCGGCATGAAGTCGCGCGGCTGCTACGAGACCCCGGGCGGCACCATCCTGCTCAAGGCGCGCCGCGCGCTGGAGTCGATCACCCTGGACCGCGAGGCCGCGCACCTGAAGGACGAGCTGATGCCGCGCTACGCCAGTCTGATCTACAACGGCTACTGGTGGAGCCCGGAGCGGCGCATGCTGCAGGCCGCGATCGATGACACCCAGGGCGTGGTCAACGGCGAGGTGCGCCTGCGCCTGTACAAGGGGAACGTGATCGTCGCCGGCCGCCGCTCCGAGGACACCCTGTTCGACGACGCGATCGCCACCTTCGAGGACGATGCCGGCGCCTACGACCAGAAGGATGCCGAGGGCTTCATTCGCCTGAACGCACTGCGCCTGCGCATCGCCGCCAGCCGCAATCGGAAGCCGACATGAGATGAGCCCGCGTACGTACTTCCGGCGATCGCCTGGTTGCCTGTCCTGGTTCGGCAGGGGCGGTCTCGGGGGTGTCGTTCTGCTGTGGGGGCTGGTCCTTGGCGCGCTGCTGGCAACGCCTGCGGGTGCGAAGGCCGAGGCGGCCGAGCGCGAGTTGATCCTCGCGGTGCTCGCGCACCGGGGCGAGGATGCCGCGCGCGAGCAGTGGACGCCTTTCGCCGAGTACCTGGAACAGACGCTGGAGGGCATTCACGTCCGCCTGTTGCCGGTCGACAACGATGCCCTGCAGGCGGGGGCGGCCGAGGACCGCTTCGATCTGGTGCTGACCAACCCCGGTTCCTACGTGATGCTGGAGCAGCGTCATGGCATCTCCCGTATCGCGACCATGCTCCCGGCCGAAGTTGGACGCGAGGAAGACCGCTTTGGCGCCGTGATCGTCGCGCGCGAGGGCCGCACGGACCTGGTCGAGCTCGGCGACCTGGCCGGGCAGCGGATCTCCGCGGTCCACCCCGACGCCTTCGGCGGTTGGTGGATGGCCTGGCGCGAACTGCAGGCGGCCGGGCTGGATGTCGAGGACGATCTGGATCGCGTGGTATTCACGGGCTTCCCGGTCTCACGGGGACTGGATCTGCTGCTGGCGGGCGAGGTGGATGCCGCGACCTTTCGCACCGGGATCCTCGAAGACCTGCGTGAGCAGGGCGACCCACGGGTCGAGCAAGTGCGCCTGATCGGCGAGCGGGCCGTGCCCCGCTTCCCTTACCGAACCTCCACCCGCCTGTACCCGGAGTGGCCGCTGGCAATGCGCGGCGATCTCGATGCCGAGATCGCGCAGGCGGTGCTGCGCGCCATTCTGGCGCTGGATGCCGAGCACCCGGTGAGCCAGGCGGCCGGGATTGCGGGCTGGTCTGCGCCGCGTTCCTACGAGGACGTGCAGGGCCTGATGTACGACCTGGGCGTGGGGCTTTACGCCCCCGAGCCGTTCGCCGTGCTGCGATGGGCGCGCGACAACCTGGCGGTGCTGCTCGCTGTCCTGGCGGCAGGCATCGCGGCGATCCTCCTGTATGTGCTGCGGGTGCACGCCCGCATGCGCATCGCCGGGCACAACCTGCGCCGGGCGATGTGCGCGATCCCGAACGCGGTGATCACGCTGGACGCCCGTGGCGGGATCGTCTACATGAACCCCGCGGCCGAGCAGATGGCGGGGCTGGTCCGCCTGCAGGCACTGGGTTGTACCCTGGAGCAGGTCCTGGACCTGCGCGAGATGGGGACGGATCGGCCGCTGGGTGCAGACCGATCCGAGCCACTCGCCACAAATCTGGGGGAGCATACCGAGGCCCGTCTGGTAACCCCGAGCGGCCAGGAGCGGATCGTGCGTATCGACCGCACAGCGTTGGACCCGGTGGCGGGCAGTTCGGTGCGCACCCTGCTGGTGCTGGCCGATATCTCCGAGGAGCGCGAGCTGGTGGACCGGCTGGTGCATGAAGCGAGTCACGATCCGCTCACCGGTTTGTTGAACCGGCGCGCATTCGAGCGCGAGATGCAGCGCGCGATGGACAACGCGCGGGAATACTCGTCGGTGGCGAGCCTGCTGCTGGTGGATCTGGACTACTTCAAGGCCGTGAACGATCGCCATGGCCACCGGGTGGGCGACGAGCTTCTGCGCCGGGTGGCGACGATCCTGCGGCAGCTGACGCGATCGCGCGACGCCGTTTCCCGGATCGGGGGCGACGAGTTCGCGGTGATCGCGTACGAGACCGATGCCGAGCAGGCCCGGGTCCTGGGCCAGCGGATCTGCAGTGCCCTGGGCGACCGGCCGTTGCAGGTCGAGGCGCGGGACGTCACCATTGGGGCCTCGGTGGGTGTGGTGCAACTGGGCGAGACGCTGCCGAGCGTGGATGCGGCCTTTGTGGCTGCTGATCGCGCCTGTTACACCGCCAAGAGCGAGGGGCGGGGCCAGGTTGGTGTGGCCCGCAAGGCGGATATTCACCCGATTGCCGGATCCTGAGGGCGATCCGGTCCCGGGCTTCGCGTAACGGCTTCGTTCCGGCGCGGTCCCTGCGACGCCGGTGCGGCGCCGGTTCGAAAGAAAGGAATTACATGTCCATTGTCTCCCGCTTGCGACCGGGCCTGCTGGCCCTGATGTTTCTTGGCCTGACCGGCTGTGCGACCGTGCCCAGCGAAGATCGTCATCCGGACGACCCCTGGGAGTCTTACAATCGGGTGGTGTTCGAGATCAACGACGACTTCGACCAGGCGCTCTTGCGCCCGGCCGCGGTCCAGTACCGGCGGCTACCGCAGCCCGTTCAGACCGGGGTGGGCAATTTCTTCTCCAACCTCAATGATTTCACGGTCCTGTTCAACAACCTGTTGCAGGGCAACCTGGATAACGCCGCCTCGGATACCGGGCGCATCATGTTCAACACGACCTTCGGCCTGCTCGGCCTGATCGATGTCGCGACGCCCATGGGTCTTGAGAAGAATAACGAGGACTTCGGCCAGACGCTGGGGACCTGGGGCGTGGCGCGCGGCCCGTACCTGCAGCTGCCGCTGCTCGGACCCAGTACCGCCCGGGATGCCCCGGCGCGTCTGGTGGATGGCTACACCAGTCCCCTCTATCACACGAACCTGCGCACCGATCACACCGGCTGGTGGGTGGGCCTGATCGCGCTGGACGTGGTCGATATGCGCGCCGGGCTGATCCCGACCGAGCGCATGCTGGCGCAGATCTCCGATGATCGTTACATCGCCATGCGCGAGGCCTATCTGCAGCGACGTGATTTCATGGTGCGCGGGGCAACGGACGAGCGCGCAACCGAGATGCTGGACGAACTCGACGAGCTCGAGGCCCTGGAGGCGATGGAAGCCGAGGAGGGCATGGATTGAACAGCCTCTGGACGATGCTGGACATCCTGCGTCTGCGCAGTGGCCCGCAGGACCTGCCCCCCGATAACGCTACGCTGATCTTCTGGCTCGGGATTGCCCTGGTCACGGGTATGGCGGTCGGGATCCCGATGTACGGCACGGGTCAGGCCCTGGTCCTGAATGTGCTCGATCTGGTCGTGCTGTACATGTTTATCGTCGTGGTGCTGCGTATGGGGGGGGTGCCGGACCGCTGGTTGCAGACCTTTACCGCAATGGCCGGCACTGGGGCCCTGCTGGGCCTGCTGATGGCCCTGTTGATGCTGATCGATGCCCCCACCGACCCGGAGGAGGTCTCCACCGGGGCCCTGCTGGCCCTGCTGACGCTGGTCGGCTGGCTGCTGCTGGTCTTCGGACACATCCTGCAGCAGGCCCTGGAGCTGGGCAGCCGCTTCATCGGCATGCTCATCGCGCTGGGGTACGTGGTGGTCTCCAGCGTGATTACTCAGGTGGCCCTGGGGGCTATGTAGTGAACACGGGCCATCTGCACATCCTTGGTATTGGCGGGACCTTTATGGGCGGGCTGGCCCAGCTCGCCCGGGCGCGCGGCTACCAGGTCACCGGTTCCGATCAGAAGCTGTATCCGCCGATGAGCGAGCAGCTGGAGCAGGCCGGCATCCCCTATCACGAGGGGTATGACCCGGCGACGTTGCCGGATACGGGGCCGGTCGTGGTCGGCAACGTGATGACCCGTGGCATGCCGGTCATCGAGGCCCTGCTGGATCGCGGCCTGTCCTACACCTCCGGCCCGCAGTGGCTGGCCGAGCATGTGCTGCATGACCGCTGGGTGCTGGCGGTGGCCGGTACCCATGGCAAGACGACGACCGCCAGCCTGCTCGCCTGGATTCTGGAACATGCTGGGCTGAACCCGGGATTCCTGATTGGGGGCGTGCCCGGCAACTTCGGCGTCAGCGCGCGGATGGGCGAGGCCCCGTTCTTCGTGATCGAGGCGGACGAATACGACTCCGCCTTCTTCGACAAGCGTGCCAAGTTCGTCCACTACCGGCCGCGTACCCTGGTGCTGAATAACCTCGAGTTCGACCACGCGGACATCTATCCGGACCTGGCCGCGATCGAGCGTCAGTTCCATCACTTGGTCCGTACTGTTCCCGGGCAGGGTCTGATCCTTGCGCCCGCGGGCGATGCCGCGCTGGAGCGCGTGCTGGAAATGGGCTGCTGGACGCCGGTGGAGCGCATCACGACCGACCCGGACACCGGAGATACGGTGGCCCTGGCGGCACGGCCTTTGAATGAAGATGCCTCGGAGTTCGAGGTGTTGGTCAACGGGGTGGTCCAGGGCCGCGTGGCCTGGGAGATGACGGGGCAGCACAATCTTTCCAATGCACTGGCCGCGCTCGGGGCGGCCCGCCATGCCGGGGTACCGCTGGCCGCGGGGATCGCGGCCCTGCCGGCCTTCCGCGGTGTGCGCCGGCGCCAGGAGTTGCGCGCCGAGATCGACGGGATCCGCGTGATCGACGACTTCGCCCATCACCCGACCGCGATTCGCCTGACCCTGGAAGGCCTGCGGGGCCGCGTCACCCCTGGCGGACGCCTGATCGCGGTGCTGGAACCGCGTTCCAACACCATGCGCATGGGGGTGCATGCCGACGCACTGGGGGCCGCCCTGGAGCGCGCGGACGCAGTGCATCTTTATCATGCCCCGGAGATCGACTGGTCCACCGAGGTCCTGCAACGTCAGCTCGGCGGGCGGCTCTCGGTGGCGCGCGAGATCGAATCCCTGTTGCAGGGGATTCTTGCCACGGCACGCCCCGGCGATACGCTGGTCATCATGAGCAATGGTGGTTTCGATGGCTTGCATCAGCGCCTGATCGCCGGGCTGCAGCGCCGTGAATCCTCGGGGACCCCCGCATGAGTGGAAAGCCGCGTTCGATCGCCCTGGCCCTGACCGGTGCCTCCGGCGCGCCCTATGGGCTGCGCCTGCTGGAGTGCATGGTGCAGGCGGGGGTGCAGGTGCATCTGATGCTGTCGAAGCCCGCGCAGGTGGTGCTGGGGCTGGAGACCGATCTCGAGGTGCCCGGGCGTCCGGCCGAGATCGCGCGCTTTTTCGCCGAGCGTCACGGGGCCGCCGATGGACAGATCCGCTGTTACGGCCCGGAGCAGTGGACCGCACCGGTGGCCAGCGGCTCGGCCGTCCCGGAGGCGATGGTGGTCTGCCCCTGCACCACGGCGACCGTCTCGGCGATCGCGACCGGGGCCTCGCGCGGGCTGATCGAACGCGCGGCGGATGTGGTGCTCAAGGAGCGGCGCAGGCTGGTACTGGTGGTGCGCGAGACGCCGTTCTCCGAGATCCACCTGGAGAACATGCTGCGCCTGGCGCGCATGGGTGCGGTGGTCATGCCGGCCAACCCGGCCTTTTATCATCGGCCGCAATCCATCGACGATCTGGTTGATTTCATGGTAGCGCGAGTGCTGGACCATCTGGACATCGAGCATGCCCTGGGCCCTCGCTGGGGCGAGGCGTCGTTGCCGCCGGAGGACCCGGCATGACGACCCTGCCACTGTTCCCGCTGAATACGGTGCTGTTCCCGGAGGGGCTGCTGCCGCTGCGGATCTTCGAGACGCGCTATCTCGACATGGTGCGCCGCTGCCTGCGCGAGGATGGTCGCTTCGTGATCGTCGCCATCGAACCCGATACCGAGTCCGGGGCGCCCCGCCCGGACGCCGAGACGGACCCTTCGGTCGGCTTCCACCCGATCGGGACCGAGGTCGCGATCGTCGACTGGGACCAGCGGCCGGACGGCCTGCTCGGGATCCTGGTCAAGGGCGAGCGCCGCCACCAGCTCCACAATCCGCGCCGGGCCGAGGACGGGCTCTGGCTGGCGGAGGTCGAGCCGTTGCAGGAGCGCCCCGATGTCAGCCTGCCGGTGGATTATGCATCGCTGGCGGATCTGCTCGAGCGGCTGCTGGACCAGCTCGGCACGCCCTGGTCACACCTGGAGCGGCGGTTCGACGATTCCTCCTGGGTGGTCGGGCGGCTGACGGAGCTGCTACCGATCGATCTCGAGGTCAAGCAGCAGTTGCTGGAGGCGGACGACCCGATCGAGCGCCTGGAGCGCCTGCGAGCGGCCATGCTCGCGGCATCGAAATCCTGAAACCCTGCGGCGGGGCTGTTAAGGTTTCGCCACACACTTTGACTGGAGCTCGCCATCATGGCCGTTCAGGAACTCACGCAGGATACGTTCGAATCCACGATCACCGGCAACAACATCGTCATTCTGGACTTCTGGGCCCCCTGGTGCGGCCCGTGCCAGCAGTTCGCCCCGACCTTCGAGGCGGCCTCCGAGCAGCATGCCGACGTCGTCTTCGCCAAGGTGAACACCGACGAGGAGCAGGGGATCGCCGGGGCGTTCCAGATCCGTTCCATCCCGACGCTGATGATCTTCCGCGAGCAAATCATCGTCTTCTCCCAGCCGGGCGTGCTGTCCGCCGGGCAACTGGACGAGGTGCTGGGCAAGGTGCGCGAGCTGGACATGGACCAGGTGCGTGCCGACATCGAACGCCAGCAGCAGGAGCAGCAGGCTGGCCAGGCCTGATTACTTTCTGACGCGAAACCTATAGTCCTAAACGAGCGCCCCCATGCTGACGGTCATGACCCAGATGGGGGCGCTCATCGTTGCGGGCGTCGTCTGGCGCCTGCTGCGCCCCGGCGGGCTGGACGCCGACACCGCCCGCCGGGTGCTCACCACCCTGGTCTACTACCTGCTGCTGCCCGCGCTGGTGTTGCAGGTGCTGTGGACCGCCCCCCTGGGGCTCGATTCGCTGCGCATCGCCCTGGTGGCCGGCACGACCGTGCTGGCGATGGTGGCCGTGACCCTGCTCGCCTGCCGGCTCTGCCTGGCGGAACGCGCGGCGGTCGGCGCGATGCTGCTGGCGGCGGCCTGGCCGAATGCCACCTACCTGGGGCTCCCTGTCCTCGATAGCCTGTTCGGTGATGCCGGCCGGGCGGTGGCGATCCAGTACGACCTGTTCGCCTGCCTGCCCCTGGTGCTGACGCTGGGTATCCTGCTGGCCAGGCGTTACGGGGACCCGGAGGCGGTCCGGCTGCATGGCGGCGGCGGGGCCATTCGCGGGCTGGTCGCCGTCCCCTCAATCTGGGCGGCGGTCCTGGGCGTGGCGCTGAACCTGGCTGGCCTGCCGCTGGTGACCTGGCTGGATACCTGGCTCGGCTTCCTGGCCGACTCGGTCGCCCCACTGATGCTGTTCTCGCTGGGGCTGGCGCTGGTGTTCGACCGTTTCCGCGGCCGCGATCTGCGCCCCCTGGTGATGGTGTCCGTCATCCAGTTGCTGATCGCACCGTTGTTCGCGCTGGGTCTGGTCTGGTGGGTCGGGCTGGAGGGTGTGCCCGGGGTTGGTTCGGTGCTCGAGGCGGCGATGCCGGCGATGGTCCTGGGGCTCGTGTTCTGTGATCGCTTCCGGCTCGATACCGGCCTGTATGCGGCCGCGGTCACGCTGACGACGGCGCTGTCGCTGGTGACACTCCCGCTGTGGTTCGCCATCGCCGGGTATCTGATCCCTGGGGGGTGACGGTGCGCGCGGGTCGGGCTCGGCGATCGGTTACAGCGATCGGCTACAATTGGCGGGTGAAGAGACACCCCGCTCTACCCACCTCCGGTCCTGGCACTCGCTGATGGTCCTTCCCGTTATTGCGGTCATCGCCGGTCTGGTACTGCTGACCTGGAGTGCCGACCGCTTCGTGTTCGGTGCCTCGGCGTTCGCGCGCAGCGTGGGCGTGAGTGCGCTTCTGGTCGGGCTGACCATTGTCGCCTTCGGGACCTCGGCACCGGAGATCGTCGTGTCCGTTCTGGCGACGCTGCAGGGCAACCCGGGGCTCGCGGTGGGCAACGCGATCGGCTCGAATATCGCGAACATCGGACTGGTGCTGGCGATGGCGGCGCTGGTAGCGCCGCTCGTGATCGGGCACGGCCTGGTGCGCCGCGAGCTGCCAATCCTGATGGTGGTCAGCCTGGCGGTCCTGTTTCTGCTGCTGGACGGCGAGCTGGGCCGCCTAGAAGGCGGGCTTCTGATTGCGGGGTTGCTGCTGGTGACCGCCTGGGTGATCCATATCGCGCGGCGTGCGCAGGCGCTGGACCCGGCCGAGGCGCCTGAAGAGGTGCGCGGCATGGTCGAGGCTATCCCGGCGACCACCTCTACCGGTCGCGCCCTGGCCTGGCTGGGCCTTGGTCTGGCGCTGCTGATTGCCAGCAGCCAGCTGGTGGTCTGGGGCGCGGTGGGGATTGCGGAGCAGCTGGGCATCAGTGACCTGGTGATCGGCCTGACCATCGTGGCGATCGGGACCAGCCTGCCGGAACTGGCGACCTCCCTGGTGGCGGCCTTTCGCCGCGAGGCGGGATTGGCGATCGGCAACGTGATCGGTTCCAATCTGTTCAACCTGCTGGCCGTGCTGGCAGTCCCCGCGCTGATTGCACCGCTGGCGATCGAGCCCGAGGTGCTGGTACGCGACTACCCGATCATGCTCGGCATGACCGCCGCGCTGTTCATCTTTGCCCTGGCGCGTGGCAGCCGGCTGCGGCGCTGGCAGGGGGGGCTTCTGCTCGCGGTGTTCGCGGGCTACCTTGTCCATCTCGCAATGACGGCAACCGCATGAATTTCAATCCTGATACCACCCGCAAGCTGGCCCTGGCGGTCCTCAACAACGAGGCCGAGGCCGTGCGCCGGCTGGCCGACCGCGTGGACGATGCGTTCCTGGAGGCCTGTCGCCACATCCTCGAGTGCCGCGGCCGGGTCGTGGTGACCGGTATGGGCAAGTCCGGCCATATCGGCTCCAAGCTGGCGGCCACCCTGGCCTCCACCGGGACCCCGGCGTTTTTCGTCCACCCCGGCGAGGCCAGCCACGGCGACCTTGGCATGATCACCCGTGACGACGTGGTGATCGCCCTGTCCAATTCCGGCGAGACCGACGAGCTGCTGACCATCCTGCCGCTGATCCGGCGGCTGGACGTACCGCTGATCGCGCTGACCGGCAACCCCGGGTCGCGGCTGGGGCAGGATGCCACTGTGCACCTGGATGTCTCGGTCGAGCGCGAGGCCTGCCCGCTGGGCCTGGCCCCGACCTCCAGCACCACGGCCGCGCTGGCGATGAGCGATGCCCTGGCGGTCGCGGTGCTGGATGCGCGCGGCTTTACCGCGGACGATTTTGCCCGCTCGCATCCCGGCGGCCGACTGGGGCGGCGGTTGCTGGTCCATGTCGCGGACATCATGCATACCGGTGACGCGATCCCGCGCGTGGGTCCCGAGGCCCCGCTGAAGGACGCCCTGTTCGAGATTACGCGCAAGGGGCTGGGGCTGGTGATCGTCGCCGATCCCGAGGCGCATATCCTCGGTGTGTTTACCGATGGCGACCTCCGGCGCACGCTGGATCGTGGCGAAAGCCTGGAGGCGCTGACCATCGGCCAGGTGATGACGCGGGGCGGGCATGCCGCCCGTCCGCAGTGGCTGGCCGTAGAGGCGCTGGAGACCATGGAGAGCAAGCGCATCAATGCCCTGCCGGTGGTGGATGACGACCAGCGGCTGGTCGGGGTGCTGAACATGCACGACCTGCTGCGCGCGGGGGTGGCCTGATGGACCGTCACGACGAGGCCCTGCACAGCCGCCAGGCGGCGGTGCGTCTGCTGATCCTGGATGTCGACGGCGTGCTGACCGATGGCAGCCTGTTCATGGGAGATGCCGGCGAGCAGTACAAGGCCTTTCATTCGCGCGACGGGCACGGCATCCGCCTGGCGCTGGACGGGGGGCTGGAGGTCGCGATCCTGACCGGGCGCACCTCCGGAGTCGTCGAGCACCGCATGCGGGATCTGGGTGTGCAGCATCTGGTGCAGGGGCGGCGCGACAAGGGGGCCGCGCTGGGCGAGTTGCTGGAGCAGACCGGGCATGCGCCCGAGGACGCCGCTTTTATGGGCGACGACATCGTCGATCTGCCGGCGATGCGCCGTGTGGGGCTGGGCATCGCCGTGGCGGATTCCCACCCGCTGGTATTGCAGCATGCCCACTGGGTCACGCAGGCCCCTGGCGGGCGCGGCGCGGTGCGCGAGGTCTGCGAGGGCCTGCTGGCGGCCCAGGGGCGCCTGGAGGCCCTGTTCGCGGAGTATGTCGACGGATGAAGTGGGTGGCCGGACTGACGGCGCTGCTCCTGGTGCCAATGGCGGCGCTGGTGGCCGGCGCTGTGGCCAGCGAGCACGAGCCGGAGGGCGAGGTGACGCTGGAGATCGAGGGCTTCACGCTGCACGCGACCGGCGAGGACGGCGAACTGAGCCACCGCCTGCGCGGGACACGGCTGCGCGAGTTTGGTCGCGACGGGCCGCAGCTGATCGACGACCCCGACCTGGATATCTTTGACGCCGGCGGTATCGAATGGCACTGGACCGCGCCCGAGGCGCTGCACCGGCCGATGGACGAGATCCTGGACCTGATCGGCCCCACGCGGGGGGTGCAGCCCGAGCGTGACGAGCGCGTACGCACGGTGATTGAATCCGCCGATGTGACGGTGGCGACCGACACCATGATCGCCACCTCCGATGCCCTGTCGACGCTGGAGCAGCCCGGCCTTTTCCAGCGGGGTACGGGTCTGCGCGTCGACTCGCGAGGGGATACCATAGAGCTGTTCCATGACGTGTACACGCTCTACAGCGAGTCGGGCGAGGAGGAAGCCGCAAATGACTGAACGTGGTGGGTCGTCGCTCGCCCGGGCCGGATGGCCCGTGCTGCTGGGCAGTGCCTTGTTGCTGCTGGCCGCGCCGGTCATTGCCCAGCAGCAGCCCCTGCCGGTGGAGATTACCGCCGATCGTGCGGAGATGGACGACCGGCGGGGCGTAAGCACTTATACCGGTGATGTGGTGGTGATTCGCGGGGACATGACACTGGAGGCCGACAAGGTCTATGTGCGCAGCCGCGATCGACGCCCTTACGAGATGGAGGCCCACGGCGAGCCCGCGCGGCTGGAGTCCCCGGACCCGGAGACGGGCGAGATGCGCATCGCCACCGCGCTGCGCATCGACTACCTGCTGAACGAGGACCGGGTGATCCTGACCGACCAGGCGCATGTGGTCACGGCAGCCGAGGAGGCGCGCGGCAAGCGCATCGTCTACGACCTGGAGACGGATGTGATCGAGGCCGAGCGTGGCGAGACGGATGACGAGCGTGTACGTATCACGATACAGCCCCGCGAAGACGACGAATGACCGAGCTTGACACCAGCGCGCCCGCAGCGGCCGGTGGCGAATCTGCGCTGATGGCCGGATATCTGACCGGACGCGAGCTGACCAAGCGCTATGGCAAGCGTACGGTGCTGGATCGTGTCGACGTCGATCTGGCACCGGGCGAGGTCGTGGGCCTGCTGGGCCCGAACGGGGCGGGCAAGACCACCTGCTTCTACAGCCTGGTCGGCCTGATCCGGCCCAACCGCGGCCGCATCACGCTGGGTGACCGGGACATCACCCGGGCCCCGATTCATTCACGCGCCCGGGCCGGGCTGGGCTACCTGCCACAGGAGGCCTCGATCTTCCGGCGGCTGAGTGTGTGGGACAACCTGCAGGCGGTGCTGGAGTTGCGGCGGGAGCTCGATCGCCACGAGCGTCGCCGCATCGGCGATGCCCTGATTGAAGAGTTCCAGCTGGAGACCGTGCGCCACAGCCCGGGGATTGCCCTGTCCGGGGGCGAGCGCCGCCGTGCCGAGATCGCGCGGGCGCTGGCCGGTGACCCGCGCTTTATCTGCCTGGACGAGCCGTTCGCCGGCGTGGACCCGATTTCCGTGGGCGATATCCAGGCGGTGATTGGGCATCTGGCCCAGCGCGGGATCGGTGTGCTGATTTCCGACCACAACGTGCGCGAGACTCTCGGAATCTGCGACAGGGCCTATATTCTTAGTGAGGGCCGCATCCTGAGCGCGGGTACTCCCCAGGAGCTGCTGGACGACCCCCAGGTACGCCGCGTGTATCTCGGCGAAAACTTTCGGCTGTGAGTACTTCCTTTGGGCATGTCTCGACGAGTCCTTTTAAGATGATCTTAATGGTCACGATGGACCTCAAACCGCGATGCTGAAGCCCGGGCTCAATCTGCAGCTGGGGCAGACGCTGACGATGACCCCGCAGCTGCAGCAGGCGATCCGTCTGCTGCAGCTTTCCACGCTGGAGTTGCAGGCGGAGATCCAGCAGGCGCTGGAAAGCAACCCCATGCTCGAGCAGGTGGAGGACGAGGGCGAGGAGGCCCCGCTCGAGCGTCCGGAGGAAGGGGGTGAACGGGTCGACGGGGATCGCATGCAATCCGACACGGCTGGCGATGACGTGATCCCCGAGGAGTTGAGTACCGATAGCCGCTGGGACGACATCTACGAGCCCGCCCCGAGCCCGCGCGGCCTGGATGATCGCGATCCGCTCGAGAATACCTCCGACGGCGAGGACGAGGGCCTGCAGGACCACCTGCTCTGGCAGCTGCATCTGAGCCACCTGACTCCACGCGACCAGCGCATCGGCGCGGCGCTGATCGACGCGATCAGCCCGGACGGCTACCTGGACGGCGACCTCGAGGCGCTGGCAGAGATGATCAGCCAGGGCGAGGACGAGCCTGTGGGGGTCGACGAGGTCGAGGCGGTGCTGCACTGGATTCAGCAGTGCGACCCGCTGGGCGTCGGTGCGCGGGACCTGCGCGAGTGCCTGGAGATCCAGCTGCGCCATCTGGCGCCGGATGCCCCGGCGCGCGATGCGGCCCGAGCCATCCTGGAGAACGGCATGGAGAGCCTGGCCAAGCGGGACTACCGGGCCCTGCAGCGCCAGACCGGGGTGCGCGACCCGGACGAGCTGGCGCGGGCGCTGGACCTGATCCGCACCCTGAACCCGCGGCCCGGTGCCCAGATCAGCGAGTCCACTTCGGAATACGTCGTGCCGGATGTCTATGTCCGCCATGACCGCGATGGCTGGCGCGTGGACCTGAATCCGGAGATTGCCCCGCGCATTCGCATCAACGATCTCTATGCGGGCATGGTGCGGCAGGTCTCCGATGCGCGCGACAGCGCGTTCATGCGCGATCAGCTGCAGGAGGCGCGCTGGTTTCTGAAGAGCCTGCACAGCCGGAACGACACCCTCCTGCGGGTGGCCCAGGCCATCGTCGAACGCCAGCAGGGGTTTCTGGAACATGGCGAGGTCGCGATGCAGCCGTTGATCCTGCGCGATATCGCCGAGGCCCTGGAGATGCACGAATCGACCATCTCGCGGGTGACTACTCAGAAATACATGCACACCCCGCGTGGGGTATTCGAGTTCAAGTACTTCTTTTCCAGTCATGTAGGGACGGCCGACGGCGGCGAATGCTCGGCGACCGCGATCCGTGCCATGATTCGGGAATTGATTGGTGGCGAGACCCCGAACAAGCCACTGAGTGATGCAAAACTGGCCCAGATCCTGTCGGATCGGGGCATTAATGTGGCCCGACGCACCGTGGCCAAGTACCGCGAGGCCATGCACATACCGTCTTCCAGCGAACGCCGGCAGATGGCGAGCATGCCCAGCGGAACCAAGCAGAAAGGAGCCTGACCATGCAGATCAACCTGACCGGCCATCACGTCGATATCACCGATGCCCTGCGCGACTACGTGAACGAAAAGTTCGCCAAGCTGGAGCGCCACTTTGACAAAGTGATCGACGTGCATGTGGTGCTGACCCACGAGAAAAACCAGAACCTGAACAACAAGGCGGAGGCCAATCTCCAGGTCAGCGGCAATCACATCCACGCTGAAGCCAGTCATGAGGATATGTATGCGGCGATCGATGGGCTGATCGACAAGGTGGATCGCCAGCTGATCAAGCACAAGGAAAAGGTCAAGGACCATCACCGCGCCGAGGGTGCCCAGCGCAACCGCGAACAGGCCCTGTAACGCAATGACCATTGCCGAGCTGATCACCCGCGACCGTATCCGGCTGGAGCCCGAGTGTTCCAGCCAGAAACGGGCGCTCGAGACCCTGGCCGAGTTGCTGGCCGTCGGCGGCGAGGAGTCCGCCGGCCCGGCCAGCGGGGCCATCTTCGAGGCCCTGTCTGCCCGCGAGAAGCTTGGCTCCACCGGTCTGGGGCATGGCGTGGCCATCCCGCATGGGCGTCTGGCCGAGCTCGATTTCCCCCGGGTCGCGGTCCTGCGGCTGGACCAGGGCGTCGACTTCGATGCCATGGACCACGAACCCGTGGATATCCTGATCGCACTGCTGGTGCCCGAAGCGGCCACCAGTGCGCACCTGGACCTGCTGGCGCAGCTGGCTCGCGGTCTCTCGCAGCCCGACAACATTGCCTCGCTGCGCCGTGCCGACGACGCGGATGCCCTGGAACGCGAACTGACCCGGGCTTTCGGCGACGCCTGAACATGGCTCTTCCGGCAGTGCTTTCTCTAATCCGACACCCCGCGCCAGCGCTGGCGGAGATTCGTGCATGAACGAGGCACTGGGGGAGGGCGGCATCGCTCGCGACATCACTGTCGAGGCCCTGATCCAGGCGATGGGCAACCGCCTGGATCTGCGCTACGTCCACGGCGAGCAGGTCGCACCGGATCGCAACCTGGTCGGCGGTGACGGCGACGACCTGCCCCTGGCCGGGCACCTCAACCTGATCCGGCCGAACCGCATCCAGGTCATCGGCGATTTCGAGGCGCGCTATATCGCGCGGCTGAGCGATGACCAGCGCGAGCAGCTGATCCTGGAGATGGCCCGCACCGGGACCACCGCGGTGATCTTCGCCGAGGACACCTGTCCCTTCTCGGAGATGCCGGATGTCCCCGAGGAGCAGCTGCCGCTGATCCTGTGCTCCTCGACCAGCAGCCACGAGATCATCTCCCTGCTGCGCTACTTCCTGCAGCAGCGGCTGGCCCATTTCGAGGTGCGCCATGGCGTGTTCATGGAGATCCTCGGCATTGGCGTGCTGATCAGCGGGGCGTCCAGCGTGGGCAAGAGCGAGGTGGCGCTGGAGCTGATCTCGCGCGGTCACCGGCTGATCGCCGACGACGCACCGGAGTTTGCCCGCATCGCCCCGGATATCGTGCGCGGACACTGCCCGGCCCTGTTGCAGGATCTGCTCGAGGTTCGCGGGCTGGGGGTGCTGAACGTCCGCGCCATGTACGGGGACTCCGCGATCAAGGGTGGCAAGTATCTGCGGCTGATCATTGACCTGCGCGATCACAACGAGCCCTCGCCGGTGCCGGACGATCGTCTGACCGGCCGCCGCGGGGAAATCGACATCCTCGGGCTGCGCATCCCGCTGATCAGCCTGCCGGTCGCGCCGGGGCGCAACATCGCGGTGATGATCGAGGCGGCGGTGCGTAACCACATGCTGCATATGCAGGGCTATGTCGCCGGTGACGACCTGCGCGCGCGCCAGCGCCGACAGATGAGCGGCGAGCCCGAGGAGCCGCCGTACCACCGTGCGATCCCCGCAACCACCGTCCCCAACCCGGACCCGGAGGGCTGAATGCGACTCCTGCTGGTCAGTGGTCTGTCGGGTTCCGGCAAGACGGTCGCCCTGCATACGCTGGAGGACGCCGGCTATTTCTGTGTCGATAACCTGCCGCTGCCGTTGCTGCCCGGGCTGATCGAACAGGTCCGAAGCGGCGATTACGACGCGGACGAAGACCGCCACCTGGCGGTCGGGGTGGATGTCCGCAGCGGGCTGACGGCGCTCGAGGGCTTCGCCGACCTGCTGCGCGAGCTCAGGGGCAAGGGGATGCAGGTCGAGGTGATGTTCCTGCAGGCCTCCAGCGAGGTCCTGCTGCGCCGCTATCACCTGACGCGGCGCCGACACCCACTGGCGCGCGACGGCGTGCCACTGGTGGACGCGATCGAGCGCGAACGTGACTGGCTCGGCCATGTTGCGGCCGAGGCGGATCTGACCGTGGACACCTCCCGGTTGTCGATGCATGACCTCGCGCGCACCCTGCGCGACCGTGTCGGGCTGCTGGGCGAAGAGCGCCTGTCCCTCCTTTTTCAGTCGTTCGGGTTCAAGCACGGGGCGCCGCTGGACTCCGACTTCGTGTTCGATGTGCGCTGCCTGCCCAACCCGCACTACGAGCGTGATCTGGCGCCGCTGACTGGGCGCGACGCGCCCGTTTGCGAGTTTCTTGCACGTCATGGCGAGGTCGAGGAGATGTATGACGGGATCCAGGGCTTTCTCGAACAGTGGGTCCCGCGCATCCGGCAGGATCACCGCAGCTATGTGACCGTTTCGATCGGATGCACCGGCGGCCGTCACCGCTCGGTTTATCTCGTGGAGCGGCTGGCGGCTGCCTGGCGGGGGCGCGAACATGTTACTGTTAGCACCCGTCACCGCGAGCTATCCCTGCCCCTCGAATCGGAGTGAGTCCATGGGCGTTGGTCTGATCCTGATCACGCATCAAAACCTCGGCGACACCCTGCTGCAGACGGCCAGCAGCATGCTGGGCGACCTGCCCGAGGATTGCGAGTCCATGGCGATGTCGCAGAATGACGACCCCGACGAGGTGCTGGCGCGCGCGAGGGCACGTCTGGGCGAGCTGGATTCCGGCTCCGGTGTGCTGATCCTGACCGACATGTTCGGCTCCACCCCCTCCAATGTGGCCAGCCGCGTGGCCCGGGGTGCGAACGCCCGCGTCATTGCCGGGATCAACCTGCCGATGCTCATCCGTGTGCTGAACTACCGCCATCTGCCGCTGACGGAGCTGGTCAACAAGGCCCTGTCGGGCGGCCACGATGGCATCCTTCTTTGTGACCAGGAGTGTTCGGATGCCGCAGCGCGAAGTCCCCATCGTTAATCGTCTGGGGATGCATGCGCGTGCGGCGGCCAAGTTCGTGAGCCTGGCCAGCCAGTACGCGTCCGATGTGACCGTCTCCCGGAACGCCCAGGAGGTGAACGGCAAGAGCATCATGGGGGTGATGATGCTGGCGGCGGCGCAGGGCTCCGAGGTCACCATCACCACCGACGGCGAGGACGCCGAAGAGGCCCTCGACGCCCTCACCGAACTCGTCGCCAACCGCTTCGGCGAGGACGCCTAGCCCCCTCCAGCCGCCATGCCTTTACGAGGCTGTGTCTAGTTTGACCTCGGGTGTTTACGGTGGTTTCGGCCAGCCGCCTGCCAAGCGCTGTCTCGCCAGCGCATGGCAGGCGGCTGGCCGAAACCACCGTAAACTCAAGAGGACGAACTAGGCCCAGCCTCGGGAGTCAGGGTTCAGCCGGCGAGGGCGTCGCGCAGGGCCACGAGGAACGCGTCGTTCTCGTCGGGGCGGCCGACGGTGACGCGCAGGCAGTCCGCCAGTAGCGGATGCGCGCGGCCAACATCCTTGATCAGGATGCCGGCGTCGCGCAGGGCCGCGAAGCTCGCATGCCCCTGTCCTTCGCGCACCCGAAAGAGGATGAAGTTCGCCTGACTCGGGAACACGTGTTCGACGCCGTCGATCGCCGCGAGTGCATCGGACAGCCGGCCGCGTTCCTCGATGATGCCGTGCGCCTGCTCATCCAGGGCCTCGCGGTGATCCAGGGCGAAGGCGACCGAGCGCTGGGTCAGGGTATTGATGTTGTACGGCAGGCGCAGCCGGTCCAGGGCATCGATCCAGCCCGCGGAGGCGGCCAGATAGCCCAGCCGCGCACCGGCCAGCCCCAGCTTCGAGACCGTACGCATCACCATCAGCCCGTCGTACTGGCCGACCTCCGGCAGGAAGCTGTGGGAGGCGAACGGGGCATAGGCCTCGTCGACCACCGTGACGCCGGGGTTGGCCTCGATGATCGCCTGCACGGCGGCCGGGTCGTCCAGGGTCCCGGTCGGGTTGTTCGGGTAGGCCAGGAACACGACCGCGGGGTTGTGCTCGGCCAGAGCGGCGTGCATCGCGTCGAGGTCGAGGCTGAAATCTCGGTTCAGCGGGACGCCGACGAACGGCACGCCCATCGCCCGGGCCAGGACACCGTACATCACGAAGGTCGGTTCCGGCGCCAGGATCGGGCGGCCGGAGGCGGCGACCGCCATGATCAGGATCTGGATCAGTTCGTCGGAGCCGTTGCCGAACAGCAATCCGGCCGCTTCGGGCACGCCGTGGGCGGCGCGCACCTTTTTCTCCAGCGCACGTGCCCCGGCATCAGGATAGCGATTCAGTCGCGGGTTACGCAGGGCCTCCAGCCAGGCGTCTTCCAGTGCGCCGGGCCAGGGGTGCGGGTTCTCCATCGCGTCCAGCTTGATCAGGCCGGTCGCGTCCGCCACCTGATAGGCCGGCTGCGCCAGCACCTCCGGACGCATCAGGGCATCCGGGCTGCGGCTTTCGTGCGGCAGGCTCATTGCCCGCCGCGCAGTTCGGCGGAGCGGGCGTGGGCGGTCAGGCCCTCGCCGTGCGCGAGGGCGGCGGCGGTCTTGCCGAGCTTCGCGGCGCCCGCGGCCGAGCAGTGGATGATGCTCGAGCGCTTCTGGAAGTCGTATACGCCCAGCGGCGAGGAGAAGCGCGCGGTGCGCGAGGTGGGCAGCACGTGGTTGGGCCCGGCGCAGTAGTCGCCCAGGGCCTCGGAGGTGTAGCGCCCCATGAAGATCGCGCCGGCGTGGCGCAGCCCGGCGTCCAGCATCGCTTGCGGGTCGGCCACCGACAGCTCCAGGTGTTCCGGGGCGATGCGGTTGGCGACCGCAACGGCCTCGGCGGAGTCGCGTACCTTCACCAGCGCCCCGCGCTTGTCGAGGCTGGTGCGGATGATCTCGGCACGCGGCATTTCGGCCAGCAGGCGGTCCATGGCCTCGGCCACGCGGTCGAGAAAGGCCTCGTCCCAGGACAGCAGGATGGACTGGGCCTGTTCGTCATGTTCGGCCTGCGAGAACAAATCGGCCGCGATCCAGTCCGGGTCCGTTTCGCCGTCGCAGACCACTAGGATCTCCGACGGGCCGGCGATCATGTCAATGCCGACCGTGCCGAACACCTCGCGCTTGGCTGCGGCCACAAAGATGTTGCCGGGACCGACAATCTTGTCCACCGCCGGGATGGTCTGGGTGCCGTAGGCCAGCGCGGCCACCGCCTGGGCGCCGCCGATGGTATAGACGCGATCGACCCCCGCCACCGCGGCGGCGGCCAGCACCAGATCGTTTAGTTCGCCGCCCGGGGCGGGCACGACCATTACCAGCAGTTCCACGCCGGCGACCTTTGCCGGTACCGCGTTCATCAGCACGGAGGAGGGGTAGGCCGCTTTGCCTCCGGGCACATACAGGCCAACGGAATCCAGCGCGGTAACGCGCTGGCCGAGCACCGTTCCGTCTTCGTCGGTGAAGTCCCAGTCCTGCATCTTCTGGTGTTCGGCGTACTGGCGGATGCGCGTGGCGGCGGTCTCCAGCGCCTGGCGCTGCTCCGCCGGGATGGATTCCAGTGCGGCCTGCAGGCGCTCCCGCGCGATCTCCAGGTCGGCGACCGCGCTGCGATCGAGGCGATCGAACTTGGCGGTGTAGCGCAGCACGGCCGCGTCCCCCTCCGTACGCACCGCGGCGAGGATCTCGTCCACCGCATCACGTACGCCGGTGTCGGCGACGGACTCCCAGGACAGCAGGTGCTCCAGGGCCTGATCGAAGTCGGGCTGCTGGGTATCGAGTCGGGCAATGGAGGGCATGGTCGGGGTCCTCTCTAGGCAGGCACGGCAGCTTTACGGCGCGCACGCACGGCGTCCGCCAGCAGTTTCAGGCTGGTCTCGGTCTCGTCCCAGCCCATGCAGGCATCGGTGATGCTCTGGCCGTAGGTCAGCGGCTTGCCGGGCAGGATGTCCTGGCGACCGCCGACCAGGTGGCTCTCGAGCATCGCGCCCATGATGCGGCGATCCCCGCCAGCGATCTGTTCGGCCAGCGAGCGGGCCACGTCCACCTGACGCTTCGGATCCTTGCGACTGTTGGCATGGCTGCAGTCGACCATCACCAGTTCCGGCAGCTCGGCCATGCGCAGCTCCTTGCAGGCCTGTTCGATGCTCTCGGCATCGTAGTTCGGCTGCTTGCCGCCGCGCAGGATGATGTGGCAGTCGTCGTTGCCGGTGGTCGAGAAGATCGCCGAGCGCCCAGCCTTGGTCACCGAGAGGAAGTGGTGCGGTCGCGAGGCGGAGCGGATTGCGTCGATCGCCACCCGCAGGCTGCCATCGGTGGAGTTCTTGAAGCCCACTGGGCACGACAGGCCGGAGGCCAGTTCGCGGTGCACCTGGCTCTCGGTGGTGCGCGCGCCGATGGCCCCCCAGGCGACCAGGTCCGCGATGTACTGCGGGCTGATCAGGTCGAGGTATTCGGTGGCGGCCGGCATGCCCTTGATCGCCAGATCACGCAGCAGCCCGCGCGCGACGCGCAGGCCCTTGTTGATATGGAAGCTGCCGTCCAGGTCCGGGTCGTTGATCAGGCCCTTCCAGCCGACCGTGGTGCGCGGCTTTTCGAAGTACACCCGCATCACGATATGCAGGGCGTCGGATAGCTCCTCGCGCAGGTCCTTCAGGCGCTCGGCGTACTCCAGCGCGGCGTCCACGTCGTGAATCGAGCAGGGCCCGACGATCACCTGCATGCGGTCGTCCTCGCCGTGCAGGATGCGGTGGCAGGCCTGGCGTGCCGCGAACACGGTCTCGGAGGCCGCGTCGGTGATGGGCAGTTCTTCGCGCAGGGTGTCCGGGGCGGACACCTCCTGGATATCGCGGATTCTCAGGTCGTCGGTATCGGCGGTCATGATGCTCTCGTTACGTCGTCGCGGGCGTGACGGCCTCGCGCAGGCCCTCGATCAAATTTTGAATGGTTCTATGTCGCATCTTCATGGCTGCCTGGTTCACGATCAACCGGGAACTGATGGGGGTAATCAGTTCCAGCGGCTCCAGGCCGTTGGCCTTGAGCGTGTTGCCGGTGTCGACCAGGTCCACGATGTAGTCGGCCAGATCGACCAGCGGCGCCAGTTCCATCGAACCGTAGAGCTTGATGATCTCCACCTGGCGGCCCTGCTGGGCGAAGTAGTTCTGGGTGATGTTCACGAACTTCGTGGCGATGCGCAGGCGCTGCTGCGGGTCCGGCTGCTGGCCCGGGCGTCCGGCCAGCATCAGCCGGCATGCGGCGATACGCAGATCCAGCGGTTCGTAGAGTCCCGCCGCGCCGTGCTCCATCAGCACGTCCTTGCCGGCCACACCAATGGATGCCGCGCCATGCTGCACATAGGTGGGGACGTCGGTCGCCCGCACCACCACGATCTTCACGTCCTCGCGGTTGGTGTCGAGGATCAGCTTGCGCGTCTTGTCCGGGTCCTCCAGGAGTTCGATCCCGGCGCTGGCCAGCAGCGGCAGGGTGTCCTTGAGGATGCGTCCCTTGGACAGGGCGATGGTCAGGGCGTTGGGATCCATCATGTCGAGTGTCAGTCCGTCTGTTTCGAGTCAGGCCGGCTCGCGGCGGATGCCCGCGCCGATCTGGCTCAGTTTTTCCTCGATGCATTCGTAGCCGCGGTCGATGTGGTAGATGCGGTCGACCGCGGTCTCGCCCTCGGCCACCAGGCCGGCGATGATCAGGCTGGCCGAGGCGCGCAGGTCGGTCGCCATCACCGGGGCACCCACCAGCTGTTCCACGCCCTTGACGATGGCCGTGTTGCCCTCGATGGTGATGTCCGCCCCCATGCGCTGCAGTTCCAGCGCATGCATGAAGCGGTTCTCGAAGACCGTTTCGACAACCGACCCGGTGCCCTCGGCCACCGTGTTCAGGGTCATCATCTGGGCCTGCATGTCGGTGGGGAAGGCAGGGAAGGGTGCGGTCCGCAGGTTGACTGCCTTCGGACGGCGTCCTTCCATGTCCAGTTCGATCCAGTCCGGGCCGGTCTCGATGCGCGCGCCGGCCTCGACCAGCTTGGCCAGCACCGCATCCAGCAGCTCCGGGCGGGTATTGCGGCAGCGCACGCGCCCGCGGGTCACCGCCGCCGCGACCAGGAAGGTGCCCGTCTCGATGCGATCCGGCATTACATCGTATTCGCAGGCCTGCAGGTTTTCGACGCCCTGCACGCGGATGGTGTCGGTCCCGGCACCCTGGATCTTTGCGCCCATCGCCGTAAGGCAGTCCGCCAGGTCGACCACTTCCGGCTCGCGCGCGGCGTTCTCGATCAGGGTCTCGCCCTCGGCCAGGGTGGCGGCCATTAGCAGGTTCTCGGTGCCGGTAACCGTGACCTGGTCGAACACGACGCGCGCGCCCTTCAGGCGCTTGGCGCGGGCGTGGATGTAGCCTCCCTCGACGTCGATCTCCGCGCCCAGTGCCTCCAGCCCCCGCAGGTGCAGGTTGACCGGGCGCGAACCGATAGCGCAGCCACCCGGCAGCGAGACCTCGGCCTCGCCAAAGCGGGCGAGCAGGGGGCCCAGCACCAGGATGGAGGCGCGCATGGTTTTGACCAGGTCATACGGGGCAACACACTGGGTCAGGGTGGTGGGGTCGACCTCGATGCGCATGCGCTCGTTGACCGTGAGGCTTACGCCCATGCGGCCGAGGAGTTCCATGGTGGTGGTCACGTCCTGCAGGTGCGGGACGTTGCCAATGGTCATCGGTCCGTCCGCCAGCAAGGTGGCGGACAGGATCGGGAGCACCGCGTTCTTGGCCCCGGAGATCCAGACCTGCCCCTCCAGGCGGCGGCCTCCGGTGATGATCAGCTTGTCCATGGAAAGCCCGGGTCGGTCGCGGGGTCCAGCATGGCCCAGCGAAACACGCCATGATAACGAATCTGCCAGCTGCGCGCGCGTTTCCGGTCGCGGGGCGGGCGTCAGGCCGCGTCGGTCTGCCCCGCGGGAACCGAATCGGCGATCACCGATTGCAGGTCGTAGAGTTCAATGAGGGGTACCAGGCCCTGCGGGATGGAGTGGAAACCCAGCTCTCCACCCTGTTCGTGCACCCGGCGCCAGAGGGTGACCAGCAACGCCACGCCCGCCGAGTCGATGCGGGTCACTTCGCCGAGATCCACCCGCGTGCGAGCGGGCAGTCCCGCAAGCAGCGCGCTAATGCGGGACTCGAGACCCGGAACCGTGGCAAACGTCAGCGTGCCGGAGAGAGCGAGCCCCTCCGGTGTTGCGTGCAGGCGGGCGTCAGCCATCGCCGTTGTCGACCTCGTCGGCGATGCCTTCCATCGCGTCATCGACGAGTTCGCGGTCGCCGTCCTCGAGGCGTTCGATCAGCGCGTCGAGGCCGTTGCGGTTGATCTCCTCGTTGAAGCGGTTGCGGAAGTTGCCGACAAAGCTGAGGCCTTCGGCCTCGACGTCGAAGACCTTCCACTCCCCGTTCACCGGCCGCAGGCGGTAGTTCACCTGCAGGTTCGATTGTCCCGAGCCCATGACGATCTCGGTCGCAACGACGGCCATGCGGTCATCCTGGCGCGAACGGCGCTCGATCACGCGGATGTCCTTGTCCAGATGGTCCGCCAATTGCACACCGTAGGCCTGCAGCAGCGTGTTCTTGAAGGCCTCGGTGAAGCGTTCGCGCTGCTCGCTGGAGGCGTCGCGCCAGTGCCGCGCCAGCACCAGCCGGGACATGCCCTCGACATCCACGCCGGGCAGGATCTTGTCTTCGATCACGCCGATCACGAAATCCGGGTCTTCCTGGGCACGGTCCTCGTTCGACCGCAGTTTTTCGTACACCTCGTCGATGGACTGCTTGATGATCTCGGTGGGGTTGTCCGCCTGCGCGGCACCCGGGAGGGCCAGCAGCAGGAGCAGCCAGAGCGGCGCCGGCAGCGCCCAGAATCGCAATGTCTTCATCGTGTCGTCCCCGGTTCGGGTTTAGTCGCTACCCATATTGGTCATGAAACGGCCAATCAGGTTCTCCAGGACCAGCGCCGATTGCGTGAACATCACCTCGTCGCCGTCCTGCAGGGTGTCGTAGTCGCCGCCAGGCTCCAGGGCGATGTACTGCTCGCCCAGCAGCCCTGCCGTATGGATCGCGGCCTGCGTGTCCATGGGCAGGTAGTCATGCTCGGCGCGGATGGCCAGCGTGACCTCGGCGCGGAACTGCTCCGGATCATAGCGAATCTCCGCGACGCGCCCGATGCGCACGCCCGAGACCGTGACCGGGGCGCGTGTCTTGAGCCCGCCAATGTTGTCGAAATAGGCCGTCACCGTGTAGGTGTCGCGGTCGTGGTAGTCGGTCACGTTGCTTACCTGGATCGCCAGGTAGAACAGGGCCGCCACACCCAGCAGCACAAACACGCCGACCGCCAGTTCGAAGAAACGTACCTTCATTGTTGCCACCTGCCTAGGAAAACACTGGTTGGTCAGCCCGTGCCGAACATCAGCCCGGTCAGGATGAAATCGAGGCCCAGCACCGCCAGCGAGGAGACCACCACCGTCTGGGTCGTCGCGCGCGAGATGCCCTCGGAGGTCGGCATCGCGTTGAAGCCCTGGAATACCGCAATCCAGGTCACCACGAAGCCGAACACAATGCTCTTGATCACGCCGGAGAGTACGTCCTCGTTCCAGTCGGTCACCGACTGCATCTGCGAGAAGTACGCGCCGCTGTCCACGCCCAGCATGCCCACGCCGACGATATAGCCGCCGATCACGCCCACCGCACTGAAGATCGCGGCCAGCAGCGGCATGGATACGAACCCGGCCACGAAGCGCGGAGCGAAGATGCGACGATAGGGGTTCACCGCCATCATCTCCATCGCCGAGAGTTGCTCGGTCGTCTTCATCAGGCCCAGCTCGGCCGTCAGCGCCGAGCCTGCGCGGCCGGCGAACAGCAGTGCGGTCACCACCGGACCCAGCTCGCGTACCAGCGACAGGGCGACCACGCCGCCCAGGGCCTCTGCGGCACCGAAGTTCACCAGGGTGATGTACCCCTGATAGCCCAGCACCATGCCGACGAACAGCCCGGAGACGATGATGATCAGCAGCGAACGCACGCCCACCGAATAGATCTGCACCACCGTCAGCCCGAACCGCCGGATCACGATATCGAGGCTGGCGAGCACCTGGAGCAGAAAGAGGAACGCGCGGCCGAAGACCACCAGGGCATTCAGCGAGCTGCGGCCGAGCGAAGCAATCGCGTCAATCATCGCGCCGCTCCCGTACCCCGAGCAGATCCTCGCGGTAGCTGTCGCCGGGATAATGAAACGGAACCGGGCCATCGGGGCGGCCCTCGAGGAACTGGGCGCTCCAGTCGGAGGCGCGGGCACGCAGGTCGTCCGGTGCCCCGGCATCCACCGCCCGGCCATCGGCGATAAGCACCACGTGATCGGAGATGGTCATGGCCTCGGTAACGTCGTGCGAGACCAGTACGCTGGTCAGCCCCAGGCTCTGGTTGGTGCGCCGGATCAGGGTCACGATCTGGCCCATGGTGATCGGGTCCAGGCCGGTAAAGGGTTCGTCGTACATGATCAGGTCCGGATCCAGCGCGATCGCGCGCGCCAGCGCCACGCGCCGCGCCATGCCTCCGGACAGCGAGGCCGGGTCCAGGTCGCGCGCGGAGCGCAGACCCACCGCCTCGAGCTTGAGCAGCACCAGGGTGCGCAGCACGTCCTCGGGGAGGTCGGTGTGCTCGCGCAGCGGGAAGGCGACATTCTCGAACACCGAGAGATCGGTCAGCAGGGCCCCGCTCTGGAACAGCATGCCCATGCGTTTGCGCAGCGCGTACAGGCGCCGGGTCGAGAGCCGTGCGACCTCCTGGCCGTCGACCCAGATGCGGCCGCCGTCCGGGCGCAACTGACCACCGATCAGGCGCAGCAGAGTGGTCTTGCCGCTGCCGCTGGGGCCCATGACCGTGGTCACCTGCCCGCGCGGGATGCGCATGGACAGGTCCTCGAAGATCACCTTGCGCCCGCGCCGGAAGCGCAGGTTCTCGATGACGATATGCGGACTTTCTTCGGCGACCGGCTCAGCCACGGGCACCTCTTGCCGTACGGCCTATGGGACTCGGGAGTCTGGCGCGGGACCGATGCCCGGTCAAACCGGTTTGGGGGTAGTTCATCCCACCCCCAGCAACTGGGAGATGGTGCGAAACTCGGAAAGTCGATCCGGTCTCGCTCTCAGGAACACGGGCGTCGGGCCCTGGCCGCCGGCCGCGGTCAGGGCCTCCACCAGGGCGCGCCATCCCATCGGGTCCAGGTCCGTCTCCGGTTCGATCTGCCACAGGCCGGCGCCGTCTCGGCCCGGATACCACAGGGCCTCGCGGGTGCCCGGCAGTTTGTGAGCCTCGGCGGGTCCGGCCAGCAAGGCGGTTTTCACGTGGCTGCCCTTGAGCGCCGCCTCCACGGCGGCGGCATTCTCGGCACCCATGACGCCGAGGGCGACACCCTGCAGCGTGCCGCCCAGCTCGTTCTCGATTCGGGCCAGGGCGGCCACGCCTGCTTCCGGCGCCAAGTCCCCGGGCCACTCCAGTGTCAGCTGCAGCTTGGCGGGGACTGCCTCGGCCCATGGCCCGAACGGGCCTTCACCCGGTGCCGCCCAGGCAGTGGCGGGCAGCAACAGACGGCTGTGGTAGTGGGTGTAGTACTCCAGCTGCCAGTCGGTTGGGAGGTCGTCCGGGAAGAAGGCCTCCCACCAGGGCTCTCCGGGGGCCGCGACCCCGGCAGCCAGAAGCTCCAGCGCTTGTTGATCCTTCGGCATCCGCGTCTCCCTCGTTCAACCGCAGCCTGACGGGTTTGCTTGTATCCCCAACGCGCGCGCGGCACAGTTGGCGCCATGCGCTTCGACCTCTTTCATGAACTCTCGGTGCCGGAGTTTCTGCAGACCTCCGAGACCGAGGTGATCGACCGGACCCTGGCCCTGTGGGAGCGGGCCGATCGTCTCGGCTACGGCACCGCCTGGCTGGTGGAACACCACCTGATGCCGGAATTCTCCCACAGCACCGCCCCAGATCTGGTCCTGGCCGCGGCCAGCCAGCGCACCGAACGCCTGCGTCTGGGCCTCGGCGTGGTCCCGCTGCCCTACCACCACCCGCTGCGGGTCGCACAGCGGGTCGGCATGCTCGACCAGCTCTCGGGCGGGCGTCTGGACCTGGGCATCGGGCGCGGCTTCTCGCCGCGCGAATATGCCACATTCGGCGCCGAGATGAGCGAGTCCCGCGCGCGGGTCGATGCCGGACTGGATGCGCTGCGCCAGGCCTTCGCCACTGGCCGGATCTCCCAGGACGGCCCGTTCCATCACCTGGACGACGTGCCCGTGATGCCGCGCCCGGTGCAGGCCCCGCACCCGCCGATCTGGACCGCCGCAGTCAGCCCGGAGTCCTTCACCTGGGCGGCCGAGCAGGGCATTGGCGCGCTAGCGGGCCCGTTCAAGCCCTGGCAGATGATCCGCGAGGACATCCGTCTGTACCACGAAGCCTGGGACGCATCGCGTACCGATATCGCCCACCCGCCGCGCGTCGGGATGACCCTCGGGGTGCTGTGCCTGCCGGATGGCAAGCGCGCCCGCCGCGAGGCCAAGCCGGCGTTCGAGTGGTTCTACCGTCACATGTTCCAGCAGACCCTGCCGGTGCTGGAGCGGCTGATCGAGGGCTACGACTACTATCGTTCGCTCGGCCGCTTCCGCCACCTGGTCAAGGCCGGGATCAACCTGAAGATCCTCGACATGCTGGGCATGACGCTGGTTGGCACGCCCGCCGAGTGTCGCGAGCGCATCGAGGGGCTGCGCGAGGCCGGGGTCGACCAGGTCCTGCTGGCCTTCGGGGCCGGGGCCGTGCCCCACGAACTCGCGCTGGAGTCCATGGACTGCTTTGCCGAGGAGGTCATGCCGGCCTTTGCCGAACGCGCCCCGGGCGCCACCGGCACGGCTGGATAGCCGTCCATGCGGGTCGCCGTGACCGGCGCCGCCGGGCGCCTGGGCCAGGTGCTTGTTCCGGCCCTGGCCGCCACCGAGGGTATCCGGTCTGTTACCGCGATCGACCGCCGCCCGGTTGTGGCGAACGCGCATACGCCCCCTCTACAAGCCGATCTCGCGGATCTCGGCGCGGAACACCTGGCCGGGCATGACAGCCTGATACACCTCGCCTTCCAGTTGATGGGCGGGCAGGGCGGGCGCCGGCGCTGCGACCGCGACTGGGTGCGTGCGCAGAATGTCGAGCTGAGCCGCCACGTCTTTCAGGCAGCCGCCGCGGCCGGTGTGCGCCAGATCGTCTTTCTCTCCAGCGCCGCGGTCTATGGTCCGTGGCCGGATTCGCCGCGCCCGTTGACCGAGCGCAGCCCGGCGCGGCCACGATTTCCGTACGCCGAGGACAAGGTCGCCACCGAGCAGGTCCTGCTGGCGGTCGCCGCGCAGTATCCCGATCTGACTACCTGCATCCTCCGGCCCCCGGCGCTCGTGGGGCCGCATGCCCACCCGCTGCTGCGCCGGGTTGCGCGCAGCCGCGTGTATCCGGGTGGCGCCGAGGTGCCGGTGCAGATCCTGTGGGAGGACGACGCCGCGGACGCGGTGGTGCGAGCGGTCGCACGTCAGGCGGGGGGTATCTTCAACCTCGGTGCCGAGCCCGTCTGGTCCATGCGCCGGATGGCGCTTCACGGACGCCGCTGGGGTATCCCGGTGCCCCCGGGCCTGATCCGGGCGCTGCACCCGCTGGCCTGGCGACTCACCCGTCACGCCGGCGATCCCGGATGGGTCCAGGGCCTTGACGGCGCCCTCCAGATGGACTGCTCACGCGCCCGCGAGCAGCTCGGCTGGACACCCCGTGTCTCCACCCCCGAGTGCCTGGAGCGTCTTCGTCGGTAGCTCCGTCTTTTCAGGCTGGCCCCGGTTCGTCCTCTGGTGTTTACGTGCCTTCGTCCGGCCGCCTGCCAAGCGCTCACTCGCGAGCGCGCCGCGAGGCACTTTCTTGCTTGCCCAAGAAAGTACCCAAAGAAGGGCACCCGGATTCCGCCCGGGAACCTTGCTCCAGGGCCCTCGGGCCGGCGGCGCTGAAACTCGCTGCGCTACGCTCCGCTCAGACAGTCAGCGCCTCTCTTCCGTCCCGAGGACCCTTCCGCAAGGGGCTTCATACGGGGGGATGAAGGTCAAGACAACGGCGATCCAGACGTTCGTGGCAATGGTTGAAGGCTAGGTGTTCCGACATCCTGGGCACGCGCGGCCTTCGGCCCTGGCGTGCCGCGCCCGCCAGCGGGCGCCAGATCCCATCGTAGGATGCGGATGAGCGAAGCGAATCGCATCAGGGTTACCACGGCGTTGGAACGGTGCGTTTCGCGGCGTTCAACGCACCCTACGGCGTACGGAGTAGCCAGAAGTGCTGGAATACCACCGGTTTTGACTTTCCCTCCCGATATGAGCCCCTTGTGGAGGGCGTGGCAGGACGGAGAAAAGGCGCTGACTGTCTGAGCGAAGCGAGTTTCAGCGCCGCCGGCCTGGCGCGCCCGGAGCAAGGTTCCTGGGCGAATCCCGGGCGTGTTTCTTGGTTACTTCTTTGCACGAGCAAAGAAGTAACTCGCGGCGCGCTCGCGAGTGAGCGCTTGGCAGGCGGCCGGACGAGGGCACGTAAACACCGGATGCCGAGCTAAGGCCAGCCTCAACAAGGCAGGCGGAGGCACAGGGCCGCGTGGTCGCGCATGGGGGCGCTGCGATGAGCTGGACTAGCGCAGGAGCATCAGGATACCGGCGAGGATCAGGACGCCGGCGAAGCCGCGGCGGAGGATGGCGATGGGCAGGTGATGCGTGAGCCAGACGCCCGCGCGCACGCTGATGGCTGTGCCGATGACCACGCCGAGGATGGCCGGCAGGTAGAGATACCCCAGCGCCCATTCTGGCGCCTGGTAGGCCGGATCGGTCCACTGCGGCAGGGCGAACACCAGGCTCGCGCCGATGGAGATCGGCACGCCGAGGGCCGCGGCCGAGCCGATCGCCCGGCGCAGTTCCAGTCCCTGGCTGACCAGGAACGGCGTGGTCAGCGTGCCGCCGCCGATGCCGATTAGCGAGGAGACGGCCCCGATTACGGTGCCGCCGCCCAGCCAGACGCTGCGCCTCGGCACGGGCGCTTTCGGCGGCTGAACGTTGAGCAGCATCCAGATTCCGATCGCGACCTCGAAGGCGCCGAAGATGCGCCCCAGGTGGTCTGAGTCGATGCGCGTGGCCAGCCAGGCCCCGAGCAGGGCCCCGACGATGATCCCCGGCAGCAGGCGCCGCACGGCCGTGCCGTCTACTCCGCCGCGGCGGTGGTGGGCGCGGGCGGAGAGGATCGCGGTGGGGATGATCGCGCCCAGCGAGGAGCCGACCGCGAGCTGCACCAGGCTGGCCGAGTCGAAGGCCAACAGGCTGAAGATGGCGACAAATACCGGCACCAGGATCAGCCCGCCGCCGATGCCGAACATCCCGGCCGGGATACCGGCGACCAGCCCCAGGGCCACGAACAGCAGGCCCAGACCAAGCGGCGACTGGGTCAGGGTCTCGAGCATGAGAGGGTGGATGCGTCAGGCAGGGATCGGGCCGGCGGGCATGGAGCCGGCCGGCCCGGCGAGACGGGGCAGGCGCTCAGAGCGCCTTGAAGCACTTGCGGGCGGCCTCTATGGTGGCATCGAGGTCCGCGTCCGAGTGGGCGTTGGACATGAAGCCGGCCTCGAAGGCGCTAGGGGCCAGGTAGATGCCCTCGCCCAGCATCGCGTGGAAGAAGCGGCCGAAGGCGGCGGTGTCGCAGGCGGTGGCCCCGGCGAAGTCGGTGATCTTCCGGTCCGAGAAAAATAGCCCGAACATGCCCGGCACCTGGTTGGTGGTCAGGGCGACCCCGGCCTCGCGCGCGGCGTCCTCGAAGCCCGCGACGACCTTCTTGGTGCGCTGCTCCAGTTCGTCGTGGAAGCCCGGACGGGACAGGATCTCCAGGGTCTTGAGCCCGGCGGTCATCGCGATCGGGTTCCCGGACAGGGTGCCGGCCTGGTAGACCGGGCCCAGCGGCGAGAGGTGTTCCATGATCGCGCGCTTGCCGCCGAAGGCCCCCACCGGCATGCCGCCGCCGATGATCTTGCCCAGCGTGGTCAGGTCCGGGGTGACGCCAAGATAGCCCTGTGCACAGTTCTTCGAGACGCGGAAGCCGGTCATCACCTCGTCGAAGATCAGCACCGCGCCGTGCTGGTCGCAGACCTCGCGCAGGGTCTCCAGGAAGCCCGGTTCCGGCGGGATGCAGTTCATGTTGCCGGCGATCGGCTCGACGATGATGCAGGCGACCTCGTCGCCCTTCTCCGCAAAGAAGGCACGCACGCCGTCCGGGTCGTTGTAGGTGAGGGTGCTGGTCAGGGCGGCCAGTTCCTTCGGCACGCCGGGGGAGCTCGGCTGGCCGAGGGTCAGGGCACCGGAGCCGGCCTTCACCAGCAGCGAGTCGCCATGGCCGTGGTAGTTGCCCTCGAACTTCACGATGCGGTCGCGCCCGGTGTAGCCGCGTGCCAGCCGGATCGCGCTCATGGTCGCCTCGGAGCCCGAGTTGGTCATGCGCACCAGGTCCATCGACGGCACCAGTTCGCAGACCTTCGCGGCCATGTCGTTTTCCAGCCGCGTCGGGCAGCCGAAGGACAGGCCGTTGTTGCAGGCCTCGCGCACCGCCTCGATCACCTCGGGGTGGGCGTGGCCGGCGACCATCGGGCCCCAGGAGCCGATGTAGTCGATGTAGCGCTGGCCGTCGGCGTCCCACATGTAGGCGCCGTTGGCGCGGTCCATGAAGATCGGGGTGCCGCCCACGCCCTTGAATGCGCGGACCGGGGAGTTCACGCCCCCGGGGATGTGCTGCTTGGCGGCCTCGAACAGACGCTCGGTTTCCTGCATGACGGTGTCCCTGTAGTTCAATGGAATCGGTAGGCCTGGCAACCATAGCGGCGGCCGCCGGGCGGTGCAAAGTGGTCAGTCGAACAGTGTGCTGATGCGCCGTGCGGCGGCCTCCGGGTCGGGCGCGGCGCTGATGCCCTGGATCACGGCGACCAGATCCGCCCCGGCCGCGACCACCTCCGCCGCGTTGTCCGGGGTGATGCCGCCGATGCCGCAGATCGGCAGGTCCAGGGCCGCGCGTGCCTGGCGGATCAGCTCCGGCCCGGCATAGGCGGCCAGCGGCTTGGTCGGGGAGGCGAACATGGTGCCGAAGGCGACATAGCTGGCGCCGGCCCGGGCGGCGGCTTCGGCGCGCGCCAGTTCGTTGTAACAGGAGACCCCGATGACCGCGTCCGGCCCCAGGAGCGCGCGGGCTGCGGCCGGGTCCGGGTCGTCGCGACCCAGATGCACGCCATCGGCCTGGGTGCGCGCGGCCAGCTCGGTATCGTCGTTGATGATGCAGCGCGCACCGTGCGTGTGGGCAAGGGCGACCAGCTCGCGGGCGATCGCCTCGCGCGCGTCGCCTGCGAGTTGCTTGTCGCGGAACTGGATCAGGCTGGCGCCGCCGCGCAGCGCGGCCTCGGCATGGGCGAGGTTGGTCGCGCGCGGGTCCGCGCCCTCCGGTACCGCAGGGGTGATGAAGTAAAGCCCGCGCAGGGGCGCTCGGCTGTCAGTCGTCATGCGGGCACAGGCGGTTGGGGATGTGCTGGCCGTGACCGGGGGCGTAGCCACGGGCGATGGCATCGTTCATGAGGGCCTGGGCCTCGATTACGGCTGGCTCGATATCGCGGCCACGGGCGAGGAAGGCGGCGATCGCCGCGGCCAGGGTGCAGCCGGAGCCGTGGAAGCCGGCCGGGTGGCGTGGCAGCTCGAACGGGCGCACGTGGTCGTCCTCGCGGTAGAGGCGATTGATGATCGGGTCTTGTTCGGTGCCCTCGTGCCCGCCGGTGACCAGCACGTTGCGCGCGCCCAGTTGGCGCAGCTGGTGGCCCCACTGCGCGGGGTCCTCGCGGCGGGCCAGGCGGGCGGCCTCGGGTCCGTTCGGGGTGATCAGCGTGGCCCGCGGCAGCAGGGCCTCGCGCGTGGCGTCGACGACCGCCTCGGTCGCCAGCGCGCCGCCGCCGCCGGCGACCATTACCGGGTCCAGTACCACCGGGATGTGCGGGTGTGCGCCGAGCAGTGCGGAGACGACGGTGACGTTCTCCACCGAGCCGAGCATGCCGATCTTGATCGCCGCGACCTCGAGATCGGCCAGGGTGACCTCGATTTGGGCGCGCAGCTGCTCCGGCGGCAGCACGGTGAAATCCACCACGTTGCGGGTGTCCTGCACGGTGATCGCGGTCACCGCCGTGGCCCCGTGTACGCCGAGGCGGGTGAAGGTGGTCAGGTCGGCCTGCAGACCCGCACCGCCGCCGGGGTCGGAGCCGGCAATGGTCAGCGCGATCGGGGGATGATTCATGAATGGGGGCTCCCGTGCTAAGGTTGCGCGCGCCCCGGCACCCCCCGGGGCGTTCCTGTTCCGAATCCCGGGAGTGTACGCAGCATGAGCCACGAGTTCGAAGTCGAGTCCATCCGTCCCCTGGTCGCCGCCGCCAAGGCCGGCGGTACGCTGAATGCGGAGGTCGATCAGGCCCTGGCCGCGCTGGAGCAGGAGATCAACCGGATCGCCGCCGAGCTGCAGGTGGAGCACGTGGGCCCCGGGGTGGGCATGGCGGATATGAATGCCCAGCATGTCTATCGCCTGGTGATCCGCCAGCACGAGATCGACGTGACGCGGCACGAGTGGAGCCTGTGGGTCTGCGATGCGCTGGATAACTGCGACTTCCGCGCGACCTGGCCGGTCACCGGCGCCGGGCGTCTGCGCCGCAAGCAGGTGACGGCCGTGGTGCCGGAGCTGGTGACGGGCTACCGCGATGCGGTCGTGGCCGCCGGCAAGGGGGATACCCCGGCCGGTCAGCGGCTGGAGCAGATGGCCGGTCTGTTCAGCTGACCGAGCCTTCGGGCTCGCGCAGCGAGATCACCGGCCAGCCACGCTCCCGGGCGTGCGCGGCCAGGGTCGGGTCGGGATCCACGGCCACCGGGCGGCCGACCTGCTCCAGCAGCGGGATGTCGTTGCGTGAGTCGCTGTAGAAGCTGGCCTGCGTGATGGTGCCCTCGGGGTCCGGGTGATCTGCGAGGTGCTGACGCAGGCGCTCGATCTTGCCTTCCTGAAAGCAGGGCACGCCCGTCAGTTCACCGGTGAACTCCCCGTCCTCGCGTTCTTCCGCCAGGGTGGCGATCAGGTGATCCACGCCGAGGATGTCGGCAATCGGCTGGGTCACGAACTGGTTGGTCGCGGTGATGATCACCAGCTTGTCACCAGCCTCGCGATGCCGGGCCAGCAGACGCTGGGCGCCCGGAGCGATCATCGGCCGGATCAGCGTCTCGATGAACTGCTCCCGCCATTGTTCCAGTTGCGCGCGCGGGTGCTCGGCCAGCGGGCTGAACGCGAAGCGGCAGAACTCGTGGATGTCGAGGGTCCCTGCGACATACTCCTGATAGAAGCGGTCATTGGTCTCGGCGTGACAGGTGGGGTGCACGGCGCCCACCTCGGCCAGGAACTGATTCCAGGCGTGATCGCTGTCGCCGGCGAGCAGGGTATTGTCGAGGTCGAACAGGGCCAGGTTCATGGATCGCTCCGCGTATTAGGGGTCGCGCTGGGAAGACGGCGGGAGTTTACCGGGGCATGACTCCGCACGCAGCCATGCCTCGGAAAACCTGGGGTACCAACGCGAGTGTGTACATTCATCAGCGTTTCCCAAGGTCTTTGCCGCGGGGCCTCGGGCTGTGGAACAATGCAATCAGTGAAGAAAGCGTCTGGTTGATGCAAGTGATTGATTGTGAGGGGTATAGAGCCAACGTAGGCATCATCCTGTGCAATCGGGAGCGCCAGCTGTTCTGGGGCAAACGCGTGGGCCAGGATGCCTGGCAGTTTCCCCAGGGCGGTATCCGCGCGGAAGAGACGCCGGAGCAGGCGATGTACCGCGAGCTGCGCGAGGAGACGGGCCTGCTGCCCGAGCATGTCGAGGTGCTCGGCAATACCCAGCACTGGCTGCGCTACCGCCTGCCGGAGCGCATGGTGCGGCGTCATCGCCGCCCGGTCTGCATCGGCCAGAAACAGCGCTGGTTTCTGTTACGGATGATGGGCAACGAGACCGACGTGATCCTGGATGCGATGGGCACCCCCGAATTCGACGACTGGCGCTGGATTGACTACTGGCGCCCGGCGCGCGAGGTCGTGCATTTCAAGCGCCAGGTCTATCGCCGTGCGCTGTGCGAGCTGGTGCCGCTGATGTTCCCAGAACTGGAAGCCCGGCGCCCGCGCAATGCCCACGGACGTGACACCAGCGATCAGGCCCCGTCACAGGTCTCCCCGGTGTCTCCACGTTGACGAACCCGAATCCCCCCTCGATGCTGGAGGTCCTGCGCCGCGTGGTGCAGGAGGTGAATGGCGCTGCCGATTTCTTCGAAGCGCTGCACATCATCGTGACCCGCGTGAAGGCCGCGCTGGATATCGATGTCTGCTCGATCTACCTGAAGTCGCCGCAGTCAGGCCGCCTGGTGTTGATGGCATCGGAGGGTCTGCGCGAGGAATCCATCGGGCATGTGGAGATGGACCCCTCCGAGGGCCTGGTCGGTCTGGTTGCCTCGCGCGCCGAGCCGGTCAACCTGGACAGTGCCCAGGATCATCCGCGCTTTCGCTATTTCCCGGAGACCGGCGAGGAGCACTTCCTGGCCTTTCTCGGGGTGCCGATCATCCACCAGCGCAACCTGCTGGGGGTGCTGGTCGTGCAGCAGCACCAGGCGCGCAAGTTCGATGACGAACACGTCTCTTTTCTGATTACCCTGGCCGCGCAGCTGGCCGGTGCGATCGCCTACGCGGAATTCAACGACGAGATCTCCTCCGAGACCCCGCTGATCGGGCACGTCAATGTCGAGGCGACCGGCATCGCCGGTTCCCCCGGGGTCGCGATCGGCCGGGCTGTGGTCGCCTATCGGCTGGCGGATCTCGACTCCATCCCGGATCGCGAGGGGGGCGGGGTCGACGAGGAACTCGAACGCCTTGCCAAGGCGGTGGCCGAGACGCGCACCGAAATCGAGGATCTCAAGCAGCGCATGGGCGAGGCCCTTGGCGCGGACGAGCAGGTGCTGTTCGACGCCTATCTGATGCTGCTGGGCTCGGACTCGCTGGTGCAAAAGACCGAGGCGCGCATTCGCAACGGCCAGTGGGCCCCCGCCGCCCTGCGTGACACCGTGCGTGAGAGCGTTCGCGTGTTTAACGACATGGAGGACCCGTACCTGCGCGAGCGCGCGTCCGATGTGCGGGACCTGGGTCGGCGGGTGCTGTCGCACCTGTTGCCGGCCGAGCGCAGCCAGGAGGAGTTCCCGGATGGCGGCATCCTGGTGGGTGATGACCTGACCGCGTCACACCTGGCCGAGGTGCCGATCGAACGCCTGGGCGCAATGGTTTCGGCCAAGGGTACGGGTTCCTCGCACATCGCGATCCTGGCGCGGGCGCTCAACATCCCGGCGGTGATGGGGGTCTCGGAACTGCCGGTGGGCCGCCTGGAGAACCGCGAGATCCTGGTTGATGGCTATCGTGGCCGGTTGTTCGTGAACCCCAATGCGGAGCTGCGCACCGAGTTCGAGCGCCTGGTGCGCGAGGAACGCGAGCTGGCCGAAGACCTGCGGGCCCTGGCCAAGGACCCGGCGGCCACCCGTGACGGTGTGGCGGTCCCGGTGCTGGCGAACTCCGGGTTGCTGGCCGATATCAAGCCATCGCTGGAATCCGGGGCCGAAGGCGTGGGGCTTTATCGCACCGAGGTCCCGTTCATGATTCGCGACCGCTTCCCCGGGGAGGAGGAGCAGGTCCAGCTCTACGAACAGGTGCTGGCGTCATTCGACCCGATGCCGGTCACGTTGCGCACGCTGGATATCGGCGGCGACAAGGCGCTGCCGTATTTCCCGGTCAAGGAGGACAACCCGTTTCTGGGCTGGCGTGGCATCCGCATCTCGCTGGATCACCCGGAGATCTTCCTGACCCAGCTGCGGGCGATGCTCAAGGCGAGTTGTGCGCACGACAACCTGCAGATCCTGTTCCCGATGATCTCGGCGCTGGACGAACTGAAGGGGGCGATGACGCTGCTCAACCGGGCTCGCGAGGAGCTGCTGGACGAGGGGTTCATGATCCCGATGCCCAAGGTCGGGGTGATGGTCGAGGTTCCGGCCGCCGTCTATCTCTCGGAGACGCTGGCGCGGCGCGTGGACTTCCTGTCAGTGGGGACCAATGACCTCGTGCAGTATCTGCTGGCGGTGGATCGCAACAACGCGCGCGTGGCCAACCTCTACGACACTCTGCACCCGGCCTGCATCCGGGCGCTGGAGACCATCACCGACGGGGCGCACCGGGCGGGCAAGCCGGTCAGTGTTTGCGGCGAGATGGCGGCCGATCCGGCTGCGGTGATCCTGCTGCTGGGCATGGGGATCGACAGCCTCAGTGTCAGCGTGTCCGCGATCCCGCGGGTGAAGTGGGTGATCCGCAGCTTCTCCACGGATCGCGCCGAGGCGCTGCTGGCCCAGTGCCGCATGCTGGAGAACGCAGAGCAGATTCGTTCGCTGCTGAACAATGCCCTGGTGCAGGCCGGGCTCGGCGGGCTGGTGCGCGCGGGGAAGAACTGATTCGGCCTGCGTCAGGCGGCCTCGCGCCGGCGTTTCCACCAGCCGATCAGTGCGGCCAGCACAAAGATCGCCAGCACGACCCCGATTGCAATCAATGCATCCTCGATGGAGCGGTTGATCACCAGCACCACCACCCCGACCAGGATCGGCACCGGAAACTCGTTGAACCAGCGAAACCAGGTGTGTTCGCGACGGTTCAGATCATCCCGGAAGTCGCGCACGATCCAGCCGCACCAGATGTGGTAAATCACCAGGAGCGCCACCAGCGTCAGCTTGAAGTGCATCCAGGGCTCGTTCAGATACCCCGGGATCAGGGCCAGCATGGCCCCGCCAAATGCGATGGTCAGCACCCCGCCGGGGGTCATGATCCCGTAGAACAGTTTGCGCTCCATGATCTTGAAGCGCTCGTGACCCAGGGCGTCGTCGGTCATCGCGTGATAGACGAACAGCCGCGGCAGATAGAACAGCCCGGCGAACCAGGTGACCATGAAGATCACATGCAGGCTGACCAGCCAGTTGTAGGCTTCCATGCTTCAGGTCTCCCAGGGGCGCCGGTGGTGGTTGCTCAGGACAGCCAGCGCTGCAGGTGGCGTTCGATCTGCTCGAAGTCCGGGTCGCCCAGCTTCTGGTAGACGATGCGGCCACCGGGCGAGATCACGAAGGTGGTCGGGGTCAGGCGCACGCCGCCGAAGGCCTGCGACATACCGTCCTCAGCGTCGTGGATCACCTTGTAAGGCATCTCGCGGTCTTCGCGCATCGACTCCACCCGGTTGATCGGGTCATAGGAGACGGCGACCGCCAGCAGCTCGAAGCCCTTCTCGGCGTAGGTCTCGTGCAGGTGAATCAGCTTCGGGATCTCGCGCACGCAGGACGGGCAGTTGGTGGCCCAGAAGGAGATCATCACCGGGCGCCCCTCGTAATCCGACAACGAGACCTCCTCGCCATCGAGGGTTGTGGCGGTAAAGTCGGGCGCCGGACGCATGCCGTCATCGGCCAGCCAGATCGCCAGGGCAACCCCGATCAGGGCCAGGATGAAGATGCCGCCAATGATGGCCTTGCGGTCGATACGAAAGCTGCTCATGGATACAGAGGTTCCCGTTGGGTTCGAATTGTTCGCCGGATTCGACTGGCCTGGGTGGGCCTTCGTTCCGTGCCATGTGGTAAGCCGGTATCATGCCGCAGCATGACAGCAACAACCAATAGCAAACCTATCCGCATCGGGGTTGTCGGTGCGACCGGGTACACCGGCGTGGAGTTGCTGCGCCTGCTGGCCCGGCACCCTTCGGCGGAACTGGCGGTGGTGACCTCGCGCGGCGAGGCGGGGACCGCGGTCGCCGATTTGTTCCCCAGTCTGCGCGGGGCCGTGGACGCGGTCTTTCGCGAGCCGGACCCGGACGTGCTGGGCGAGTGCGATGTGGTGTTCTTTGCCACCCCGCATGGTGTGGCGCATGCAATGGCCGGCGCGTTGCTGGAGCGCGGGGTGCGGGTCATCGACCTCTCGGCCGATTTCCGTATACGCGACCCGGAGCTGTGGGCGCGCTGGTATGGGCAGGCGCACGGGGCCCCGGAATACCTGGACGAGGCCGTGTACGGCCTGCCGGAGATTCATCGTGACCGGATCCGGCCGGCGCGGCTGATCGCTGTTCCCGGCTGCTATCCGACGGCGGTGACGCTTGGTGTCCTGCCGCTGCTGGAGCAGGGGCTGGTCGACCCGGCCGACGTGATTGCGGATGCCAAGAGTGGGGTCAGCGGTGCGGGGCGCAAGGCCCAGATCGGCGGCCTTTTCGCCGAGGTGCAGGAGAACTTCCGTGCCTACGCGGCCGGCGGGCACCGGCACTGGCCGGAGATTCACCAGACCCTGAGCGGCGTGGCCGGCGGCGAGGTCGGGCTGATCTTCCAGCCGCATCTGGTGCCGATGACGCGCGGCATCCATGCAACTCTCTATCTTCGGCCGCGACGGGCCGAGACCGACTGGCAGGCCTGCTTCGAGCAACGCTACGCCGACGAGCCGTTCGTCGACGTCCTGCCGCCCGGCTCGCATCCCGAGACGGCCAGCGTGCGGGGCACCAACCGCTGCCGGATCGCGGTGGCGCGGCCGCCGCACTCCGATCGACTGGTGGTGCTGTCGGTGATCGACAACCTGGTCAAGGGGGCGGCCGGGCAGGCCGTGCAGAACATGAACCTCATGTTCGGCTGCCCGGAGGACGAGGGGTTGCGCGAGCTGGCGGTCTTCCCCTAACTCGGTTGCTTCATGTCCAGGCTCCCGACACCGGTGCCACGGCGCCGTCCCCGGATCCCGCCGCCCCGGCCGGTGCGGCAGCGTCGGCGGCGCTGGGGGCTGGGCGTATTGTTGCTGGCGCCTTTTCTGCTGGTGGCCGGTATCGGTGTTTGGCTGTGGATGCATTGGCCGGACGAGGGCGTGATTGACCCCCAGGTACGCATTGATGCCCTGACGGACGAACTGCAGCGCGAGGTCGAGGCGCGCCAGCAGGCAGAGGCCGAGCAGCAGCGTGCGCTGCGGCGCCTGTCGCTGTTGGAGACCGAGGTCGATGCCTATCGCGACGATGTCGAGCGCCAGGAGACCGAACTCGCACGGTTGCGCGACGAAGTGGCGTTCTACAAGCGACTGGCGGAAAACAATGATGACTCGAGTCTGGGTTTGCGTGACCTGGCGCTGCAGGCGACAGGCCAGTCCGGGGTCTGGGATGTCGTGTTTCAGATCTACCGGCCGGGCCTGAACCGGTCGCTGGATGTGCGCTGGTCGGTAGAGATTACCGGGCGTTTCGAGGGGGACGACGAGGATACAACCCTCGATCACGATGACCTGGGCGTGGAGCAGGAACGTACAATCGAGGGTTTCCGGTTGCTGCGCAACGCGCGCGTGCGGGTCGTATTGCCGGAGGGTTTCACCCCGGAAGCGGTAGCCGTTAGGGTGGAGCCCGATGAAGACGATGGCCCCGATGCAGTCATGAAGCGCGGAGAGTGGGGCCGCATGGCGGGAGAAGGGACATGATCGGACGCAAGAAGGGGCGCGGCAGCAAGCGGACGCGCCGGGTCGACACCATGATTGGGGAGAACGCCGTGGTGCGCGGCGAGCTGGAGTTCAGCGGGGGCTTGTATGTCGAGGGCCGCGTGGTCGGCAGTATCCGTGCGCCAAGCGATCCCTCCGCCGTGCTGATGGTCGCCCCTCAGGGTGTCGTCGAAGGGCAGGTGATGGTGCCGCACCTGGTTGTGAATGGCGAAGTGCGCGGTGATATGCATATGAGTGAGTACGTCGAACTCGGCGCGACCGCACGGCTGCACGGTCATCTGTACTACAAGAGCCTGCAGATCACCGAGGGCGCGAGTATCGACGGCCAGCTCGAGCGCATGGAAGAGCCGCTGCAGGGCGAACTCGAGGAGCTCCCCGTGGAGGAGGGAGAGCCGCAGACCGCGGTCTCCTGAGGGCGGCGTTATTCCCGGGGTGCCCAGCATCATTCGTGGGGTATTCTTGACGCTGACGGTCAGTATTCCGTAGCGTGAATGAAAATGATTCTTACAGGAGGCACCCAATGTCCGAAGCCATGACGTCCAACACCGAGGCAGAAATGGACATGGAGATCCCGAACCCGCTGATCTTCACCGATGCCGCTGCGAGCAAGGTGAAGGGGCTGATCGAGGAGGAGAACAACGAGAACCTCAAACTGAGGGTGTTCGTCAGTGGCGGTGGCTGCTCCGGCTTCCAGTACGGGTTCACCTTCGACGAGACCGTTGGCGATGGCGATACCGTGGTCGAGAACGGCGGGGTGACTCTCCTGATCGATCCGATGAGCTTCCAGTATCTCGTGGGTGCCGAGATCGACTACACCGAGGGCCTGGAAGGCGCGCAGTTCGTGATTCGCAATCCGAACGCCACGACCACCTGCGGTTGCGGGTCCAGCTTCTCGGTCTGACGTCCAGGACTGTTATCGCATTGTCAGGGCCCGGCCGTTTCGGTCGGGCCTTTTTTGTGCGTATTTCTATGTGGATTCAGGCGCGCATCCGGGGATCCGACAGCCGAGGATGCGCGGCCCGCGGGCACCCGTGACCTCCGGCAGGTTGCCGGCCTCGTGTTGCAGATGGCGATACGCCAGCCAGGCAAAGGCGGCCCCCTCCACCTGTTGAGGGGGTATCCCGTGGCGTTCGGAGGTCTCGACCGTGCTGCCGGCCAGCTGGCTTTGCAGTCGTTCCATCAGGTAGCCGTTGTGGGCGCCGCCGCCGCAGACGATGACCCGATCGGGTGCGGTTGTGCGCAGGGATTCAAGCGTCAGCCGCACCCCCTCCACCGTAAGTTCGACCAGGGTGGCCTGAACGTCCTCTGTGTTCAGGCGATCGATCCGTTCGCCACCAACCTGGCGCAGCCAGTGGGGCGAGAAATGCTCGGGCCCCGTGCTCTTGGGGGCGGGGCGCTGAAAGTACGGGTCCGCGAGGAGTTGTTCGAGCAGTGACCGGTCGACGTGTCCCGTGCGTGCCCAGGAGCCATCGGCATCATAGGGCTGGCCCAGGTGCCGTCGGGCCCAGCCGTCCAGCAGGGTGTTGGCAGGTCCGCTGTCGCATCCGCGTACCGGCTGGCCCGGCTCCAGCCAGGTCAGATTGGCGATCCCCCCGAGGTTCAGGATCGCGCGTGTCTCGGACGGGTGGCCCAGCCAGGCGGCATGGAATGCGCAGGCCAGCGGAGCCCCCTCGCCACCCGCCGCGAGGTCGCGTTGGCGAAAGTGCGCGATTACGTCGATGCCGGTGGCTTCGGCGATTCGAAATGGGTCGCCAATCTGCCAGGTGAATGCAGGGTCGGCGCCGGGCGCATGGTGGACCGTTTGTCCGTGCGAGCCGATGGCCAGGATGTCCTGGGCCTTCAGGCCGGAGGATCCCAGTAGCTGCTGGACCGCGCGCGACAGGAACAGCCCGACCCGGGCGTCCAGTGTGCCCAGATGCTCGAAGCGCAGTGCCTCGGCGGTCGCGGCGGCTGCGAGATCCTCCTCGAGTGCATCCGGGTAAGGCAGGTGGCAATGCCCTGCGGTATGCAGCGAGCCGTCTCCTTCAATCTCGACCAGGACGGCGTCGACGCCGTCCCGGCTGGTGCCGGACATCAATCCAATCAACCGCTGAGTCATCCGCGTGCGTCCCTTGTCGGTGGCGTAGCCATCTCGCTTCGTTGCAGGGCGCAAGGTATCCTTGCGCCCTTTGCGCGCGCCCTCCGGGCGCTCGTCATTCACGAACGCAAGCATTCTAGAGCGGAACGGTATCGGTCGCAGGCGTGGTCTCCCGGTGCCCGGTTCGCCAAAGGCGAGATGATGATGATGGAACTGGACGATCAGCTGGCGGTGTTTCGCCGCGGGGCGGACGAGATCCTGCTGGAAGACGATCTGCGCGAACGTCTGAAAGAGGGGCGGCCGCTGCGGATCAAGGCGGGTTTTGATCCCACGGCCCCCGATCTGCATCTCGGGCACACCGTGCTTATCAACAAGCTGCGACAGCTGCAGGACCTCGGGCACCACATCATTTTTCTGATCGGTGACTTCACCGGGCGGATAGGCGATCCGTCTGGCAAGAATGCTACTCGTCCGCCGCTCTCCTCCGAGGATATCGAGCGTAACGCCGCGACCTATCGGGATCAGGTCTTTCGCATCCTGGACCCGGAGCGCACCGAGGTGGTCTTCAACTCGACCTGGATGGAGCCGCTGGGCGCGGCGGGCATGGTGCAGCTGGCCTCCCGCCACACGGTGGCCCGGATGCTCGAGCGCGATGACTTTCACAAGCGCTACCGCGATCATCAGCCGATCGCCATCCACGAGTTTCTGTACCCGCTGATCCAGGGCTATGACTCGGTTGCGCTCAAGGCCGACGTCGAGCTCGGCGGGACCGACCAGAAGTTCAACCTTCTGGTCGGGCGCGAGCTGCAGAAGCAGGAGGGCATGCCACCCCAGGTCATCCTGACCATGCCCATCCTCGAGGGCCTGGATGGCGTGCAGAAGATGAGCAAGTCGCTGGGTAATTACATCGCGGTACAGGATGCCCCGGACGACATGTTCGGAAAGCTCATGTCGATCTCCGACGAGCTCATGTGGCGTTACTACGAATTGCTCAGCCTGCGCCCCATGGACGAGGTGCGCGCTGCGCGCCGCGATGCCGAGGCGGGTGAACGCAACCCGCGCGACATCAAATTCGAGCTTGGCCGAGAATTGGTGGACCGCTTCCACGGGCCGGGCAAGGGCGAACAGGCCCAGGCCGCGTTCGTGGCGCGATTCCAGAAGCACACCCTGCCGGACGAACTCCCCGAAGTTACGGTTCCTGTCCCCGCTGACGGGTTACTGCTCCCAAATGTGCTCAAGTCCGCCGGCCTGGTGGCGTCGACATCCGAAGGCCGCAGCATGATCCGCCAGGGTGCGGTGCGATTGGGCGGCGAGCGCGTCGAGGATCCTGGCACCGTTGTCGAGCCGGGCGAGCCAGTGGTGATTCAGGTTGGCAAGCGCCGTGTAGC
>NZ_KB905156.1:196708-226708 GCF_000378605.1 Thioalkalivibrio sp. ALJ21 | reverse complement strand
GTTAAGCGCACACGGTGGATGCCTAGGCGGTAGGAGGCGATGAAGGACGTTGTAGCCTGCGATAAGCCTCGGGGAGCTGGCAAACAAGCTTTGATCCGGGGATTTCCGAATGGGGAAACCCATCCCTTTTAGGGATATCCTCACCTGAATACATAGGGTGTTGGAGGCGAACCTGGTGAACTGAAACATCTAAGTAACCAGAGGAAAAGAAATCAATTGAGATTCCGTTAGTAGCGGCGAGCGAACGCGGATTAGCCCTTAAGCGTCTTGAGTTTTAGTCGAACGGTCTGGAAAGTCCGGCCAAAGCGGGTGATAGCCCCGTAGGCGAAAAGGCTCTTGGCGTGAAATCGAGTAGGGCGGGGCACGTGAAACCCTGTCTGAACATGGGGGGACCATCCTCCAAGGCTAAATACTCCCTACCGACCGATAGTGAACCAGTACCGTGAGGGAAAGGCGAAAAGAACCCCGGAGAGGGGAGTGAAATAGAACCTGAAACCGTGTGCGTACAAGCAGTGGGAGCCCCTTCGGGGGTGACCGCGTACCTTTTGTATAATGGGTCAGCGACTTACTTTCAGTGGCAAGGTTAACCGTCCAGGGGAGCCGTAGGGAAACCGAGTCTTAATAGGGCGCTCAGTCGCTGGAAGTAGACCCGAAACCGGGCGATCTATCCATGGCCAGGGTGAAGGTGGGGTAACACCTACTGGAGGCCCGAACCCACTAATGTTGAAAAATTAGGGGATGAGCTGTGGATCGGAGTGAAAGGCTAATCAAGCTCGGAGATAGCTGGTTCTCCTCGAAAGCTATTTAGGTAGCGCCTCATGTATCACTCCCGGGGGTAGAGCACTGTTATGGCTAGGGGGTCATCCCGACTTACCAAACCATTGCAAACTCCGAATACCGGGAAGTGCGAGCATGGGAGACACACGGCGGGTGCTAACGTCCGTCGTGGAAAGGGAAACAACCCAGACCGCCAGCTAAGGTCCCAAAATCATGGCTCAGTGGGAAACGATGTGGGAAGGCAGAGACAGCCAGGAGGTTGGCTTAGAAGCAGCCATCCTTTAAAGAAAGCGTAATAGCTCACTGGTCGAGTCGGCCTGCGCGGAAGATTTAACGGGGCTTAAGCCATGTACCGAAGCTGCGGACTTGCTTTGCAAGTGGTAGAGGAGCGTTCTGTAAGCCTGTGAAGGTGTGTCGAGAGGCATGCTGGAGGTATCAGAAGTGCGAATGCTGACATGAGTAACGATAAGATGGGTGAAAAACCCATCCGCCGAAAGCCCAAGGTTTCCTGCGCAACGTTAATCGGCGCAGGGTTAGTCGGCCCCTAAGGCGAGGCAGAAATGCGTAGTCGATGGGAAACAGGTTAATATTCCTGTACCTCGCGTTAATGCGATGGGGGGACGGAGAAGGCTAGGTCATCCGGCTGTTGGTGTCCGGTTTAAGTATGTAGGGAGTGTCCTTAGGCAAATCCGGGGACACAATCCTGAGATACGATGACGAGCTCCTACGGGAGCGAAGTGACTGATGCCCTGCTTCCAGGAAAATCCTCTAAGCTTCAGTTAACGCGAGACCGTACCCGAAACCGACACAGGTGGGCAGGGTGAGAATCCCAAGGCGCTTGAGAGAACTCGGGTGAAGGAACTAGGCAAAATGGTACCGTAACTTCGGGAGAAGGTACGCCTTGGCTGGTGATGGGACTTGCTCCCTGAGCTGGTCGAGGTCGCAGAGACCAGGCCGCTGCGACTGTTTATTAAAAACACAGCACTCTGCAAACTCGAAAGAGGACGTATAGGGTGTGACGCCTGCCCGGTGCCGGAAGGTTAATTGATGGGGTTAGCTTCGGCGAAGCCCTTGATCGAAGCCCCGGTAAACGGCGGCCGTAACTATAACGGTCCTAAGGTAGCGAAATTCCTTGTCGGGTAAGTTCCGACCTGCACGAATGGCGTAACGATGGCGGCGCTGTCTCCACCCGAGACTCAGTGAAATTGAAATCGCAGTGAAGATGCTGTGTACCCGCGGCTAGACGGAAAGACCCCGTGAACCTTTACTACAGCTTCACACTGAACTTTGAACTTGTTTGTGTAGGATAGGTGGGAGGCTTTGAAGCTGGGACGCCAGTCTCAGTGGAGCCAACCTTGAAATACCACCCTGGCAATTTTGGAGTTCTAACCCAGGCCTGTTATCCAGGTCGGGGACAGTGTGTGGTGGGTAGTTTGACTGGGGCGGTCTCCTCCCAAAGAGTAACGGAGGAGCGCGAAGGTACCCTCAGCGCGGTCGGAAATCGCGCGACGAGTGCAAAGGCAAAAGGGTGCTTAACTGCGAGACAGACACGTCGAGCAGGTGCGAAAGCAGGTCTTAGTGATCCGGTGGTTCTGTATGGAAGGGCCATCGCTCAACGGATAAAAGGTACTCCGGGGATAACAGGCTGATACTGCCCAAGAGTCCATATCGACGGCAGTGTTTGGCACCTCGATGTCGGCTCATCACATCCTGGGGCTGAAGCAGGTCCCAAGGGTATGGCTGTTCGCCATTTAAAGTGGTACGCGAGCTGGGTTTAGAACGTCGTGAGACAGTTCGGTCCCTATCTGCCGTGGGCGTCGGAGATTTGACAGGATCTGTCCTTAGTACGAGAGGACCGGGATGGACGCACCTCTGGTGTTCCGGTTGTCACGCCAGTGGCATTGCCGGGTAGCTATGTGCGGAAGGGATAACCGCTGAAAGCATCTAAGCGGGAAACCCACCTGAAGATTAGATCTCCCTGGACCCTCGAGGTCCCTAAAGGGCCGTTGAAGACTACAACGTTGATAGGCTGGGTGTGGAAGCGCGGTAACGCGTGCAGCTAACCAGTACTAATTGCCCGTGCGGCTTGACCATATAACACCCAAGGTGTTGATGGTTGGTCTCGACTGACACATCACTGTTGTACACATCACCTAGAATGCATTCCGAATTCAGATGACCCAGCGTTCGCGCTGGGTGATCTGGCCAGTTTGTCTGGCGGCAATAGCGAGTAGGAACCACCCGATCCCATCCCGAACTCGGAAGTGAAACTGCTCTGCGCCGATGGTAGTGTGGGGCCTCCCCATGTGAGAGTAGGTCACCGCCAGGCATTAATCCGAAGCCCGGTTCCCAATATGGGGGCCGGGCTTTTTTTATGGGTCGGCTCCAGCGGACAATCATGGTGGGTGCGGGCGTGGGGGCCCTTGCGAACGAAAGGATGTACGGGATATGGCTCGAGGCAAGAAACGGACCGATGGCGGTTTGGTCACGGTCGGGCTGGTCCTGATCGGGATTGGCGCCTACGCGGTCCTGGGTGGGGAGGTCGCGTTTACGCCAATCGCGCCACGAGAGGGTTCGGGATTCGGGGGGCCGATCGCGACCATTATTGGTCTCGCATTTATTGCGGGCGGGGTCTACTTCCTGCGGGAGTCGCGCCGCTAGGGTCCGGGGGCAGCCCTTCGGGCGTCCGGGGCAGGGGGCGGCTACTGGATGCAGCGCCAGTCGAAGCCGGTGTCCTGGGAGGCGATCGCGATTTCGTCGCGAGTGGCACCTACCCCTTCGCACAGAGCCTGTTCAGCGAGTTCGGGACGGTTGTTGTCGCTCGAAAGGTGCATGCCGATCAGGTGTTCCAGTTGGGAGGTGTCCGCGCGCTGAAGCAGTTGTGTCGCGGCGTGGTTTGGGAGATGTCCGTAGCCGTCCCCAATGCGGCGCTTCAGTCTGGGCGGGTAACGCCCCGACGCGAGCAACTCCGGGCAGTGGTTGCATTCCAGGAGCAGACCCTGCGCTGCCGACGCGATCTCGATCATGTGGGGCGTGATATGCCCCGCATCGGTCATCAGGACGAGGCGCGATGCCCCATCGGAGAACACGAACTGCGTGGGTTCGCGCGCGTCGTGGGGGACCGTATAGGGAATGACCTGGGCGTCATCGACCTCGATCGGGACATCAGGCTGGATTTCTTCGAAATGGGCGAAGCCGTTGTCACGGGCTGCGAGTCGGGTCCCGGCGGAGGCGTAGACGTGCAGACCGTACCGGCGTGAGAGGGCCGGGGCAGAACCGAGGTGGTCGCCGTGCTCGTGGGTCACGAACACACCATCGAGATCGGACGCGGTCAGCCCCTGCTGTGCGAGGCGTCGCTCGAGTTCCTGTACCGAAAAGCCGCAGTCCACCAGCAGGCGGGTCGTACCGATCTCGACCACGAGGGCGTTGCCACCACTCCCGCTGCCAAGTGAACAGAATCGGATCACGGACCGCTCCGAACGTGTGATTGCAGTGCAGGCCGTCAGGGACCGCCCGCGACGATGTCGGTCGGGCAATGGTCCTGGGCCCGTCTTGGGGCCTAGCGCCGCATCTGAGTCTGAATGCGCTCCAGCACGAACTCGGCGTCGCGATCGCTCAGTCGGTCGCCCTCGAGGTCGCGTGCCTCGATCAGGAGGTCACCATCGCCGCGATCCTGCAGGCGAATCTGGTAGCGTTCGTTTTCGCGGCGGTCTCCGCCGCGACCGAAGATGCGGCCGAAGAACCCGGGCTCGTCGCGGTCGCCGGTCATGTCGGGACGGTAGGTGACCTCGTAGGTGCCGGCCTGGCGGTCCTGTTCATCCACCAGCAATCCGGCGCGATCCAGGAAGGTGCCCAATTGGCGCCAGACGCGGTCATATTCACCGCCCAGTAGCAGGGCCGGCGAACCATCATGCTCCGTCATCTGCAGTTCGGTCGGGCGGTCGACGAGGGTCTCGGCAACACGTGCGCCCCCTTCACCCGGATCACCGGTCGTGAGGAACACGAGCAGCCGGTTCAGCATCTCGGCTTCGAGTTCCGGGTCCGACGGGCGCATGGCCCAGCGCCAGGACTGGCCCTCGGCCTGTTCTTCGGCGCCACGGTGGGTGATGTAGATCTCCGACTGTCCGTTGACGCGCTCGACGCGCATCCGGTACTGGTCCCGGGTGTTGGCGTCGTATACGTTGCCAAGGGCGCGGGCGAAGAGGTTCTGCGTGCCGCGCAGCGGGATACCGGCCCGGTCCTCGGCCCACTCGGTCTGCATGACGCCCACCTGCGGCTCGTTGCGTTCCAGCCGGAGGTTCTGGCTGTCCCAGAAGGCGACCAGTCGATCCCAGATCTCGCCGGGATCCCCGTCGACCTGGAGCCAGCGAGTGCCACCGTCGCGCATGAGCTGCACCTCGGCGGATTCCGGCAGTACCTGGACCGTGCGGGTCGGGGCGCCGGGCTGGGCCTGCGCGGGCTGTTGCTGGCGCTGGGCGGTGTCCTGCTGCATGTCGCGTGCACTGATGCGGCCGCCCGGATCATCGGGCAGGCGGTAGGCCCGCTCGGTATCCGGCGCAATCAGATCCGGCGGGACTTCGAGGTCCTCCATTTGCCGGCTCATTTCGTATTCGGGGCCGGACTGGCGATCACCGCCCCAGCCTCCGCAACCAGCGACGGCGAGACCCGTGGCGATCGCGAGGGTGGCGCGCGTGGCGGAGTGGTAGGGCTTGAAGGGCAATTTCATGATCGGGCTCAGACCTCAATGCCGGCTTGGCGCATCGCGTCCAGTACCGGTGCATGGAACGGTTCGGAAAGGGGTGTCAGGGGCAGGCGGATACCTTCCTCCATCATCCCCATGCGCTGCAAGGCCCATTTTACGGGGATGGGATTGGCTTCGAGGAACAGGGCCGAATGCAGACCGTCGAGCTGGCGATTGATCTCGCGGGCTTCGTCCGCGCGTCCCTCGCGCACGGCACGGCACATGCGGGCCATCAGTGCCGGGGCGACGTTCGCGGTCACCGAGATGATCCCTTGTCCCCCGGCCAGCAGAAAGGCCAGCCCGTTGGCGTCTTCGCCACTGAACAGGTCGATGCGGCCACCCACGCGCTGGACGAGCTCGGCGGTGCGCTCGTTATTGCCCGTCGCCTCCTTGAGGCCGACGATGTTCGAGATTTCGGCCAGGCGTTCGACTGTCTCGGGGAGCATGTCGACGGCCGTGCGTCCCGGGACGTTATAGAGGATCTGCGGGATATCCACGGCCTCGGCAATGGCCTTGTGGTGCAGATACAAGCCCTCCTGTGTGGGCTTGTTGTAGTACGGGGATACCAGCAGGCAGGCATCGGCGCCGGCCTCGTGGGCGCAGCGCGTTAGGGCGATCGCCTCGCGCGTGGAGTTCGCGCCGGTGCCGGCGATGACCGGCAGGCGACCGCCCACGGTCTTGACCGTATGGGCAATCGCTTCACAGTGTTCGTCAAAATCGAGGGTGGCGGATTCGCCGGTAGTACCGACCGCTACGATGGCGTCGGTTCCGGCCTCGATGTGGAATTCGAGGAGCCGATCAAGCGCCGGCCAGTCAAGACTGCCGTCCGCGTGCATCGGGGTCGCCAGTGCGACCATGCTGCCTTGAAACATCGACTCCTCCAGCGACGGTAATGGTGCAGTCTAACGGGCGCGCGACAAGGCGTTCAAGAAGCCGCGCGCAGACCCCGTCTGGATGGCCCTTTCATGCCACCCCGACCGTTGGCGCCACCAGGACGAGGTGGTATGTTCCCAGCCATCATGCCCGCAGATGCATCCAACCCGTCCAGCATTGCCTCAGGCCTGTGGCCGCTCGGCGGCGCCCTGCGCTCCAGGGGCCGGCATGGCTGAGGTCGTCGGGGCCGGCTCGCACACCCATCTGATCCTGAACCTGATCGGACCCGACCAGCCTGGCCTGGTGGCCGGCGTCACGCGGGTAATCGTCGATACAGGCTGCAACCTGGAGTCCAGCCGCATTACGACCCTGGACGGCTATTGCTGCATGGCGCTGAGCGCCAGCGGCAACTGGAAGACCCTCGCCACGCTGGAGGCCCGCCTGGAACGGCTGGAGGCCGAGCTGGATCTCGCGATCACCGTGCGCCGAGGGCCGCTGGATGAGTCCAGCCAGCCCGCGATGGCTTATGCGGTGGACGTGGTCGCGCTGGACGCCCCGGGGCTGGTCAATGCCCTGGCCGATTTCTTCACCAGCCGTGGTGTGAACCTGCGTGATGTGCAGACGCGCGTCTATACCGCTCAGCACACGGGGGCGCGCATGTTCGCCGCCAACATGGTGGTGGACATCCCGGCGGGACAGCACCTGGCCAGCCTGCGCGGCGAATTCATGGATTTTTGCGACGAACTGAACCTGGACGGTGTGCTGGATCCGATCAAGGCCTGATCCGATCCGGTGCTGTCCGGCCCAACCTCGACACGGAGTGACAGCTGATGACGATCGCCATTGACCAGACCGTTCCCGAAGACCTGCGCGTGCCCGCCACCGGCGAGCAGACCCTGGGCCCGGGTGATTTTCGCGGCAAGGTCGTGGTGCTCTATTTCTACCCGAAGGACAGCACTCCGGGCTGTACCAACGAGAGCCGCGACTTCGCCGCCAACAAGGCCGCGTTCGACGCCGCCGGCGCCGTCATCCTCGGGGTCTCCCGCGACAGCGTGAAGAGCCACGAGAACTTCCGCTCCAAGCAGGAGCTGCCGTTCGACCTGCTGAGCGACGCCGACGAGCAGTTGTGCGAGGCGTTCGACGTGATCAAGATGAAGAACATGTACGGCAAGCAGGTGCGCGGCATCGAACGCTCCACCTTCCTGATTGACGGGCAGGGTGTGCTGCGCCGGGAATGGCGCAAGGTCAAGGTGCCGGGGCATGTGGACGAGGTCCTGGCCGCGGTGCGCGAGATGGCTGGCCAGTGAGGCCCGCGCGAATTCTTCGAGAGCACTGGCAGTAGACGTTCGACCCATTTGTTTTCGACTCACCCCGGCCGCGGAGGCGCCATGAGCGAAACACCGGAGGACCCGAAACGCCTGTTTGTCCTGGACACCAATGTCCTGATGCACGACCCCACCGCGCTGTTCCGCTTCAAGGAACACGACATCTTCCTGCCCATGGTCGTGCTCGAGGAGCTCGACCGCGGCAAGAAGGGGGTCTCCGAGGTCGCGCGCAACGTGCGCCAGGTCTCGCGCTTTATCGACGAGTTGATGAGTGGCGCGACCCACGAGCAGATCGCCGCCGGGTTGCCGCTACAGGCCGAATCGCTCAGCGAGTCGACGCTTGCACCCTCCGGGCGGCTATTTTTTCAGACCCGCAATCTGACCTCGCGCCTGCCGGACTCGCTGCCCGGCTCGACGCCGGACAACGACATCCTGGCCACCGCCCAGGCGCTCAAGACGGAGTGGTCGGACCTCCCGGTCACGCTGGTCTCCAAGGACATCAATCTGCGCATCAAGGCGGCGGTGATCGGCCTGCACGCGGAGGACTACTACAACGACCAGGTCCTGGACGACGTCAGCCTGCTGTTCTCCGGCATGACCGAGCTGCCGGCGGACTTCTGGGAGACCCACGGGACCAGGATGGACTCCTGGCAGGAATCCGGCCGGACCTACTACCGGGTCACCGGACCCCTGGTCAGCGAGTGGCAGCCCAACCAGTTCGTCTACCGGGAGGGGGAAAACCCGCTGTCGGCAATCGTGCTGGAGATCGACCAGCCGAACGAGTCCGCAGTGATCGAGCTGGTCGACGACTACATGACCCCGCGCCACAGCGTCTGGGGCATCAATGCCCGCAACCGCGAGCAGAACTACGCCCTGAACCTGCTGATGGACCCGGAGGTGGATTTCGTCTCCCTGCTGGGGGCCGCCGGCACCGGCAAGACCCTGCTGGCGCTGGCCGCGGGGCTCGCGCAGACGCTGGAGGACAACACCTACAAGGAGATCATCATGACCCGGGTCACGGTCCCGGTGGGCGAGGACATCGGCTTCCTGCCCGGGACCGAGGAAGAGAAGATGACCCCGTGGATGGGCGCGCTGATGGACAACCTCGAGGTCCTGGCCAAGTCTGAGGGCGCGGGCGACTGGGGCCGGGCAGCCACGAACGACGTGCTGACCAGCCGTATCAAGATCCGCTCGCTGAACTTCATGCGCGGGCGCACCTTCCTCAGCCGCTACATCATCCTGGACGAGGCGCAGAACCTGACCTCCAAGCAGATGAAGACCCTGGTCACCCGCGCCGGGCCGGGCACCAAGGTGGTGGCGTTGGGCAACATCGCGCAGATCGACACCCCGTACCTGACCGAGACCTCGTCCGGCCTGACCTACGTGGTGGACCGCTTCCGCAACTGGACCCACAGCGGCCACATCACGCTCACCCGCGGCGAGCGCTCGCGGCTGGCGGACTACGCCTCGAATCATCTGTAGGGGTTGTTGGACGCGCCCCGCTGTTGCGGGGCGCAAGAGGAGGGGCTAGCCGTCCTCGCTGTAGCGTACGCAGGCGCGGTCGGTCTCCCACAGGGTCAGCGCGTGCATGCGCAGGCCCGGGCGGTTCAGGCGCTCCGACATCTGGCGGAAGAACCACTGCGCGATGTTCTCGGCGGTCGGGTTGACCGTGTCGAACGGCGGGACGTCGTTCAGATAGCGGTGGTCCAGCTGCCCGGCGATCTCGCGCGCGGCGGTCTTGACCACCTTGAAGTCCACTGCCATGCCGGCGTCATCCAGCGTCTCGGCCTGAACCTCGGCCTCTACCTTCCAGTTGTGTCCGTGCATGTTCGCGCACTGCCCCGGGTAATCGCGCAGGGTATGCGCGGAGGCAAAGTCGGTCAGGACGCGGAGGGTGTAACGGGCACTCATGGATCGATTCCGGCTAGCGCGACATTCGGGTCGCGGGGATACTCAGCCCGCGAAGCCTAGCCGTCCCCCATCGTCCGCGCAATTCTCCTGCCCCACGGCGTGGCGAATCGCGGCCAGCACGCCCTCGGTGTCGAGGCCGCAGTCGGCCAGGATCTGCTCGCGCGAGCCGTGCTCGGTGAAGACGTCCGGGATGCCCAGTACCTGACAGGGCAGGGCCATGCCCTCGGCGGAGAGCCATTCCAGCACCGCGCTGCCGGCGCCACCGGCACGGGCGTGGTCCTCGAGCGTCACGAAGCGCTCGTGGCTGGAGGCCAGCCGCGCCAGCAGCTCGGTGTCGAGTGGCTTGATGAAACGCATATTCACCACGGTCGCATCCAGCGCCTCGCCGGCGGCCAGGGCGGTCTCCAGCAGTGCGCCGAAGCTGAGGATCGCCAGGCCCCGGCCCTCGCGTACGACCTCGGCGCGTCCGACAGGCAGGGTCTCCAGGTCCTCGCTGCCCCCTTCCGGCAGGACGCCGGCGCCGCCCCCGCGCGGATAGCGCACCGCCGCCGGGCCCTCGTAGGCGTAGCCGGTGGACAGCATCTGGCGGCACTCGCGCTCGTTGGACGGGGCCATCAGCAGCATATTGGGGACGCTGCGCAGCAGCGCGGTGTCGAAGGTGCCGGCATGGGTCGGGCCATCGGCGCCGACGATCCCTGCGCGGTCCACCGCGAACAGCACCGGGAGGTTCTGCAGGGCGACGTCGTGTATGACCTGGTCCATCGCCCGTTGCAGGAATGTCGAGTAGATCGCGACCACGGGCTTCTGCCCCTCGCAGGCCATGCCGGCGGCCAGCGTGACCGCGTGCTGCTCGGCGATGCCGACATCGAAGTAGCGTTCCGGGAACTGTTCGGAGAAGGCGACCAGGCCGGAGCCCTCGCGCATCGCCGGGGTAATGCCCAGCAGGCGTTCGTCGGCCGCGGCCTGGTCGCAAAGCCACTGGCTGAAGATATCGGTATAGGTCGGGGCCTTCGGGCCGGAGGGCTTCAGGCCGTTTTCCGGCTCGAACTTGGAAACCCCGTGGTAGCGGCAGGGATCTTCCTCGGCCGGGGCGTAGCCCTGGCCCTTGCGGGTGACCACATGCAGCAGCTGCGGGCCGTGGCCGCCGCGCAGATTCTTCAGGATCGACACCAGGCCGCTCACGTCGTGCCCGTCCACGGGGCCGAAATAGCGGAAGCCCAATTCCTCGAACAGCGTGCCAGGCACCAGCATGCCCTTCATGTGTTCCTCGGCGCGCTCGGCAAAGGCCTTCACCGGCGGGACGAACTCCAGCATGCGTTTGGAGCCCTCGCGCACCGAGCTGTAGATGCGTCCGGACAGCAGTCGGGTGAAATACTGGTTCATCGCGCCGACGTTCGGCGAGATCGACATGTCGTTGTCGTTCAGGATGACCAGCAGATTGCAGTCGAGATCGCCGATGTGGTTGAGCGCCTCGAAGGCCATGCCGGCGGTCATTGCCCCGTCACCGATCACCGCCACATGGCGGCGATCCAGTCCCGCGTGCTTGGCCGCCAGGGCCATCCCGGCGGCGGCGCTGATCGAGGTGCTGGAATGCCCGGCTCCGAAGGCGTCGTATTCGCTCTCCGCGCGCTTGGGGAATCCGGCCAGCCCGCCATACTGGCGCAGGCTGGCCATGCCGGCCCGCCGCCCGGTCAGGATCTTGTGCGCGTAGGCCTGGTGGCCCACATCCCAGACGATGCGGTCATCCGGCGTGTTGAACGCGTAGTGCAGCGCGATCGCCAGCTCCACCGTGCCCAGGTTGGCGGCCAGGTGCCCGCCCGTGCGCGAGACGCTCTCGATCAGGAACTGGCGCAGCTCGCCTGCCAGCCCGGGCAGTTCCGAGGCCGGGTGTGCCCGCAGGTCGGCGGGCCATTCGATTGCATCCAGCAGGGGGGTGGGGGTCATGGGCAGGCCGTATCAGTTCATGCGGTCGACGATGTACCGCGCGAGGAAGCGAAGCAAGTCCGCCTCCTGGCCGAAGGGTTGCAGTTCGGCCAGCGCCTCGTCGACCAGGGCCACTGCGCGTTCGCGCGAGGCCTCCAGGCCCTGTAGCGAGGGAAAGGTTGCCTTGTCCAGCCGGGCATCCGCGCCGCAGGCCTTGCCAAGCACCTCCGGGTCGCCTTCCACGTCGAGTACGTCATCGCGGATCTGGAACGCCAGGCCAATGCATTCGGCATAGCGGGTCAGGTGGCCAAGGGCGTTCCCCGGAACGCCGCCGGCGATTGCGCCCAGGCGCACCGAGACGCGGATCAGGGCGCCGGTCTTGAGCCGGTGCATGCGCTCCAGCTCCGCCAGATCGATCGGCTTGCCGCAGGCGCCAAGGTCGATGGCCTGGCCGCCGGCCATGCCGTGCAGACCCGCTGCATGGGCGAGCTCGGCCAGGGCATCCAGAGCGGCTGTCCCGGGCAGGGCGCGCACGCCGGCGGTCATGATCTCGAAGGCGCAGGCCTGCAGCGCATCCCCGGCGAGGATGGCAGTGGCCTCGTCGAACGCTCGGTGGCAGGTGGGCCGGCCACGGCGCAGATCGTCGTTGTCCATCGCTGGAAGGTCGTCGTGAATCAGCGAGTAGACATGGACCATCTCCACGGCCGCCGCCATCGCATCAAGCACGTCATCGGGGGCGCTGCAGGTGGCCCCGGCCGCGTATACCAGTACCGGTCGCAGGCGCTTGCCGCCGGAGAGGGTGGCATAGCGCATGGCCTCGATGAGCCGCGGGTCCGGGGCAGAGTCGGCCGCCAGGCGCTGGTCGAGTACGGTCTCGATACGACGCTGATAGGCCTTCAGCGCCTCGGATGGATCTGGGATGCTCAAGGTATTTCTCAGAAGGGGACGTCGTCGGGGTCGGTCGGGGTGTCGGGAGCGTTCGCAGACGCGGCGCCCTCTGCAGAAGGCTCGCTGGCGAGTTTCTCGATGCGTGCCTGGGCGTCGTCCAGCGCCTTCTGACAACGGCCGACCAGCTCCATGCCGTGCTGAAATTCCTTCAGCGACTGTTCCAGACCCAGTTCGCCGGACTCCATCCGCGCCACCAGGGCCTCCAGGGCCTCCAGGCTGGCTTCGAACTCGGCGGGGCTGTCAGTGGATGTGTCGGTCATGGTGTCGGATTACGTGTTGGGTTCTTATTGGATCGCGGGGGCCAAAAGGTGAGAAAGTATCCGATCCGCTGCGGCGAGGAAAGAAGTCGGGCGACCGGGGGCTTGAGTTTCGTGATCGTGCCCCCACGCTCATCGGGGCAATCGGTTGACATGCGACCGGGTGCTGACTAGAGTTTCGAAGTGGTTTAGACACAGTCTAAATTCCCGATCCGCACAACGGTCGCACGGCTGTGTGGATCCCAACCAGCAAGAGGAGAGACCCATGGAACTGAAAGGTAGTAAGACCGAAGAAGCCCTCAAGGAGGCCTTTGCCGGCGAATCGATGGCCAACCGTCGTTACCTGTACTTCGCTTCCAAGGCCGACGTGGAAGGCTACAACGACGTCGCGACCGTGTTTCGTTCCACCGCCGAAGGTGAAACCGGCCACGCCCACGGTCACCTCGAGTACCTCGAGAGCTGCGGCGACCCGGCCACCGGTCTGGAGTTCGGCTCCACCGCCGCGAACCTGAAGACCGCCGTTGCCGGCGAAACCCACGAGTACACCGACATGTACCCGGGCATGGCCAAGACCGCCCGCGACGAAGGCTTCGATGAAGTTGCCGACTGGTTCGAGACCCTGGCCAAGGCGGAGCGTTCCCACGCCAACCGCTTCCAGAAGGCCCTGGACCAGCTGGACGACTGATCGTCCGGTAGTAACGGAAGCATGCGGGGCCGGTCTCCGGCCCCGTTTTCCGGGAGGTACGGAACAGCCTGTGAAGTCAGCCATGCGGCTGCGTTCGCATGTTGTTCCGTGTTTCCCTCGAAGCATCGTCACTGATACGGATACCGGAGGGATGCATGTCTGCGCCGACGCACCAACGTGAAGGAAGTCTGGAAGCCCCTACCCGCCATCCGCTGGACTGGAAGAATCCCGAGTTCTACAACGAGGAATCGTTGTTCGCCGAGCTGGAGCGGGTCTACGACATCTGTCATGGCTGCCGGCGTTGCGTCAGCCTCTGCAACTCCTTCCCCACGCTTTTCGACCTGGTCGACGAGTCCGAGACCATGGAGGTCGACGGGGTCGACAGGAAGGATTACTGGAAGGTAGTGGATCACTGCTACCTGTGTGATCTGTGCTACCTGACCAAGTGCCCCTACGTGCCCCCGCACGAATGGAACGTCGACTTCCCGCACCTGATGCTGCGGGCCAAGGCCGTGCGCTTCGAGAAAGAGGGTGCGAAGGCCGCGCACAAGTTCATGTCCAGCACCGACACCGTTGGCAAGCTGGCGGGCATCCCGGTGGTCGCCGGCGCGGTCAACGCCGCGAACAAGAACGGTGCGATGCGCAAGCTGCTGGACAAGACCATGGGCGTGCACCCGGATGCCCCGGTCCCCGAATACCACTCGAGCAAGGGTCGTTCGCGCATGGCGAAAGTCGCCAAGGGCGTGAACAACCCCGAGCCGGCTGGTGCCACCCAGGGCAAGGTCGCCCTCTACGCGACCTGCTACGGCAACTACAACGAGCCGCACCTGGTCGAGGACCTGGTCAAGGTCTTCGAGCATAACGGCATCGAGGTCACCCTGGTCGAGAAAGAGCAATGCTGCGGCATGCCCAAGCTCGAACTGGGCGACCTGAAGGCGGTCGAGTCCGCGAAGGATGCGAACATCCCGGCGATGAAGCGCATGATCGACCAGGGCTACGACATTGTCGCGCCGGTCCCCTCCTGCGTGCTGATGTACAAGCAGGAACTGCCGCTGATGTTCCCGGACGAGCCCGATGTCGCTGCCGTGCGCGATCGTATCTTCGACCCGTTCGAATACCTGATGGAGCGCCACAAGGAAGGCAAGCTGAACACCGACTTCCCCGAGAAGCTCGGCAAGATCGCCTACCACGCGGCCTGTCACCTGCGGGTCCAGAACATGGGCCTGAAGACCCGTGACCTGCTGAAGCTCGTGCCGGATACCGAGATCGACGTGATCGAACGCTGCTCCGGGCACGATGGCACCTATGGTGTTAAGAGCGAGTTCTACGAGACCGCGGCCAAGATCTGCCGTCCGGTTGTGAACCGGGTGCAGAAGGCCGAGTCCGATCACTACTCGAGTGACTGCCCGATGGCCGGGCACATGATCGAGAACGGGCTGCAGGGCAAGGGCGAGGACAAGGCGCCCGAACACCCGCTGACCCTGCTGCGCCAGGCCTACGGCCTGTAGCGCCAGGCATCGGCTACCAGCAACACGATGCGCGCCCGCCGAGGCGCCACGGATGGAGACACAAAATGGCCAGTGACAGCTACCACGAACCCGTCGAGGAACTGAGCGACGAGTCGCGCGAGATGCATCGCGCCATCGTCTCGCTGATGGAAGAACTCGAGGCGGTGGACTGGTACCAGCAGCGCATCGACGCCTGCAAGAACGATGAGCTCAAGGCGATCCTCGCGCACAACCGCGACGAAGAGATCGAGCACGCGGCGATGGTGCTGGAGTGGATCCGTCGCCATAACCCGGTGTTCGACCACGAATTGAAAGACAACCTCTGGTCCGACAAGGACTACACCAAGATGGGCCACCACGACCACTGAGGGGTCCTGAGGACCAGTCCGACGTGACGGAGGTATCGAGATGGAGGCAAGTGTGGACAAGCTGAGTCGAGAAGACCTGTATTCGCTGGAGAAGTACCACGAGCTGCGGCCCCAGTTCCGCAACGAGGTCATGCAGCACAAGCGCAATCGCGTGGTGCAGGTGGGCCCGGCCGTGACCCTGCACTTCGAGGATCGCAAGACCATGCAGTACCAGATCCAGGAGATGCTGCGGGTCGAGAAGATTTTTGACGCCGAGGGCATCCAGGACGAGCTGGACGCCTACAACCCGCTGATCCCGGACGGCTCCAACTGGAAGGCGACCATGATGGTCGAGTATCCGGACGTGGACGAGCGCAAGGTGCAGCTGTCCAAGCTGATCGGGATCGAGCGCAAGACCTATGTGCAGGTCGAAGGCCATGACAAGGTCTACCCGATCGCGAACGAGGATCTGGATCGGGAGACCGACGACAAGACCTCGTCGGTGCACTTCCTGCGCTTCGAACTGACCCCGGAGATGGTCTCCGCCGCGAAATCCGGGGCGGCCATTGCCATGGGGGTGGAGCACGAGAACTACAGCCACCGGCTGGACGCCGTATCCGAGGGCACGCGCGAGTCCCTCGCGGCCGACCTCGACGCCGTCAACTGAAGCGGCCTTTTTGCCCGCTTCACCAAAGGCGCCTCCGGGCGCCTTTTTCGTTTCCGGCTTTTGCCGCGGTTGTTGAGGCTGGGCCTGGTTCGTCGTCGGTGTTTACGTGCCTTCGGTCCACATACTGCCAAGCGCTGGCGAGACAGCGCAGGCAGGCGGTGGACCGAAGGCACGTAAACACCGGATGACGAATGGTGCCTTGCCACAAGAGGCGGCGGGGCCAGGCGCTACAGGGCGTCGAGGACTTCCGAAAGGCGGGAGACCGCGACTACTTCCATGCCCTTGATGGGCTTGCGCGGCGCATTGGCCGCCGGCGCGATCGCTCGGGTATAGCCGTGCTTGGCCGCCTCGCGCAGGCGCTCCTCGCCGTTCGGCACAGGCCGGATCTCGCCGGCCAGCCCGACCTCGCCAAAGGCCAGCATCTCCTGCGGCAGTGGCCGGTCACGAAAGCTCGACAGGGCGGCGGCCAGCATCGGCAGGTCGGCGGCCGTCTCGGTGACGCGCACGCCGCCGACCACGTTAATGAAAACGTCCTGGTCGAACAGGGCCACGCCCCCGTGGCGGTGCAGGACGGCCAGCAGCATGGTCAGGCGGTTCTGTTCCAGCCCCACGGTGATGCGCCGTGGCTGCGGGGCATGACTCTCGGAGACCAGGGCCTGCACCTCCACCAGCAGCGGCCGAGTGCCCTCGCGCGTGACCATCACCACGGAGCCGGGCACCGGGCCCTGATGTCGGGAGAGGAAGATGGCGGAGGGATTGGAGACGGCCTTGAGCCCGTTCTCCAGCATCGCGAATACACCCAGCTCGTTGACCGCACCAAAGCGGTTTTTCACCGCGCGCAGCATGCGGTAGCGCCCGTCCGGGTCGCCTTCGAAATACAGCACTGTGTCGACCATGTGCTCGAGTACGCGCGGTCCGGCCAGCTGGCCATCCTTGGTTACGTGGCCCACCAGGATCACGGTGATGCCGCGCTGCTTGGCCAGACGCACCAGCGCGGCGGCACTCTCGCGCACCTGCCCGACCGAGCCGGGGGCGGACTGCAACGCGGCGGTGTACAGCGTCTGGATGGAGTCGATCACCAGCACGCGCGGGCGTTCGCGTTCGCAGGTGGCGATCACGTTTTCCACCTGCGTCTCGGTCAAAAGGCGCAGTCCGTCGACCTCGAGCCCGAGGCGGCGCGCGCGCATGCTGATCTGCTGGGCGGATTCCTCGCCGGTCACATAGAGCGTGTCGCCGACCGGTAGCATGGCCAGGGTCTGCAGCAGCAGGGTGGACTTGCCGATCCCCGGGTCGCCGCCCAGCAGCACGACCGATCCGTGTACCAGCCCACCGCCCAGGGCACGGTCCAGTTCCGACAAGCCGGTGCCGGTGCGCGGGACCTCGCCGGCCTCCACCTCGCCCAGCCGGGTGATGCCAGCGACCTCGCCTGCGTACCCGCCGCGTGGGCCGGCCTGGGTGGCCGGTGCGGCCTCCTCCAGGGTGTTCCAGGCGCCGCAGTCGCCGCACTGGCCGGCCCACTTGGGGCTCACCGCGCCGCATTCCCGGCAGACGTACTGGGTCTTCGCCTTCGCCATCAGGCTTCCTTGTTGTCCGGGCTGGTCGGTAGATCAGGGGCGACCACGCGCACCGTGCGGATGGTGTTGTTCTTGATCTGCACGATGTCCATCACCACGTCGTTGATGCGCACACTCACTGGCGCCTCGGGAATGCTCTCAAGGTATTCCACGATCAGTCCGCTGAGGGTCTTGGGGCCATCCACCGGGAGCTCCAGTCCCAGCGAGCGGTTGAGTTCGCGCAGGTGGATGCCGCCATCGACCATCGCCGAGCCATCCTCCTGGCGCAGCACGTCGTCGCTCATCGCCGGGGAGTCGGTGGTGAATTCGCCAACGATCTCCTCCAGTAGGTCCTCCAGGGTGATCAGGCCCTCGATGTCGCCGTACTCGTCCACTACCAGGCCGATCCGCTTCTTCTGCTGCTGGAAGTTGATCAGCTGGCGGTTCAGTGCCGTGCCCTCGGGGATGAAGTAGGGCGGGGTCAGGATCTGGCGCAGGTCGTCGGCGTCGAAGTCATCGCGCTCGATCAGCGGGATCACGTCGCGTCGGTGCAGGAAGCCGACGATATGGTCCAGCTCGCCCTCGACCACTGGCAGGCGTGTGAAGCTGCCATGGACCAGCTGCTCGACGACTTCGTTCCAGGGCTCGTTCAGGTCCAGCACCACGATCTCGTTGCGCGGGATCATGATGTCCTCGACCGTGGTGCGCTCCAGGTCCAGCAGGTTCAGCAGCATGCGCTGGTGGTTCGCCGGGATCAGCGAGCCGGCCTCGGAGACCACGCTGCGCAGCTCGTCGGTGTTCAGGGCCGAGCGCTGGCCAGGTTTCATGTGCACCCCGAACAGGCGCAGTACGCCATTGGCCATCACGTTGATCATCCAGACCACCGGCCACATCACCTTCAGCAGGCCGGTATAGACCCAGGCCGCCGGGTAGGCGACGCGTTCGCTGTGCAGGGCCGCGAGGGTCTTGGGGGCTGTCTCGGCGAAGATCAGCAGGGTGAGCGTAAGAACGCCGGTAGCGATGGCCACGCCGGTATCGCCGAACAGTCGCCAGCCGATAAAGGTGGCGATCTGGGCGATCAGGATATTGACGAAATTGTTGCCCAGCAGGATCAGGCCAATCAGGCGGTCCGGCCGCTCCAGCAGGCGCGCGGCGAGCGCAGCGCCCCGGTGTCCGGTTTGCGCACGGTGGCGCATGCGGTAGCGGTTCAGTGCCATCAGCGCGGTCTCCGAACCGGAGAAAAACGCCGACAGCAGGAACAGAACGATCAGGGCGCCGAACAGAAAGGAGAGCGGGATCTCTTGCAAGGGGCGGCCTGCGGGTCAGGGATGGGGTGGTCGCCCCGTGGAGGGCGTCTGGGTCATTTCAGGCAAGCGCCGCCGGGGTGTCAAGCCTGGCGGCTGGGAGTGCCATCAGACACGCCCGAGGATGACTTCCAGCACCAGCTTGGAGCCGAAGTAGGCCAGCACCAGCACCACAAAGCCGCCGGTGGTCCAGGCCAGGGCCCGTGTCCCGCGCCAGCCCAGGCGCCAGCGCCCGAGCAGCAGGATGGAGAAGATCCCCCAGGCCAGCAGCGACAGGATGGTCTTGTGCACCAGGTGCTGGGCGAACAGGTCGTCCACAAAGATGAAGCCGGAGAGCAGGCTGAGCCCGAGGAACAGCCAGCCGATGAAGATCATGCGGAACAGCCAGACCTCCATCGAGAACAGCGGCGGCAGGAAGCGCACGATCCCGGAGGTATGGTGGTTGTGCAGCGCGCGGTGCTGTGCGGCCATGACTGCGGCCTGCGCCGTGGAGAGCGCGAGGAAGGCCCAGCCGAGCGCCGAGAACAGGATGTGTACGTCGATCCCGGCCGAGGTCGCGTAGCGCGTACCGTCTTCGCACAGCAGGGCGCCCAGGGCCGCCAGTGCGGTCAGCGGCAGGATCATCACGCCCAGCACGGCCAGCGGATGGCGCAGGGCGGTCAGCCACAACAGCGCAGCAACCAGCCACAGCGATGCGGACAGGGCATTGCCCAGGCACAGGTTCAGGCCGGCCTCGGTTACGACCAGCGGGATCAGGGCCGCCAGGTGCACGATCAAGGCAGCCAGCCACAGCACCAGGGGCGCGCGGGGTTGCCCGGCGGCCAGTGGCTGGGTGCGGGAGGCGACGATCAGGTATCCCGTGGTGGCGAGATACAGCGCTACGGCAAGCAATCCGGCAACGGTGGTCATGGGCGGCGATTATCCCTGCTCCCGAGCCTGAATGCACATTCGGGGCGGCAAACCCGGAGCGCGACTGGGGCCGTGCAGGCCGGGTGGCGGGGCCGGTATACTGTGTGGTCTTTCCCGGCACGGGCCGGGCCAGAACGAGCGAGACGAGGACAGACGATGTTCGACGGCCTTTCCAGCCGCCTCCAGGAGACCATGAAGCGCCTGAAAGGCCAGGCGCGGCTCACCGAGGACAACATTCAAGACGCCCTGCGCGAGGTGCGCATGGCGCTGCTGGAGGCCGACGTGGCCCTGCCGGTGGTGCGCGAGTTCGTCAAGGACGTCAAGGAAAAGGCGCTGGGCCAGGAGGTCATCGGGAGCCTGACTCCGGGGCAGGCCCTGATCAAGGTCGTCCATGACGAGCTGATCGCGACGATGGGCGGGGAGAACGCCTCGCTGAATCTGGCGGTCCAGCCGCCGGCCGTGGTGCTGGTGGCCGGTCTGCAGGGCGCGGGCAAGACCACCAGTATCGGCAAGCTCGCGCGCCTGTTGCGCGAGCGCGAGAAGAAGAAGGTCGCGGTGGTCAGCTGCGACGTCTATCGGCCGGCGGCGATTCAGCAGCTGGAGACCCTGGCCGGGCAGGTCGAGGTCACGTTCTATCCCAGCGATACCAGCCAGAAGCCCGAGGCGATCGCGAGCGAGGCCGTCACACGGGCGCGCCGCGACGGTACCGAGGTGCTGCTGGTGGATACCGCCGGGCGGCTGCATGTCGACGAAGACATGATGGCCGAGGTGAAGGCCCTGCATCAGGTGATCGATCCGATCGAGACCCTGTTCGTGGTCGACTCCATGACTGGCCAGGACGCGGCGAACACCGCGCGCGCCTTCGGCGAGGCCTTGCCGCTGACCGGCGTGGTGCTGACCAAGGCCGATGGTGACGCCCGCGGCGGTGCCGCGCTGTCGGTGCGCCAGATCACCGGGGTGCCAATCAAGTTCATCGGTATGGGTGAGCGCCCGGATGCGCTGGAGCCGTTCCATCCCGAGCGCATCGCCTCGCGCATCCTTGGCAAGGGCGATGTCCTGTCCCTGGTCGAGGAGGCCAGCCGCCAGGTCGACCAGGACAAAGCCGCCAAGCTGACGCGCAAGCTGAAGAAGGGGCGCGGCTTCGACCTGAACGACCTGCGCGAGCAGCTCGGCCAGATGCAGAAGATGGGCGGGATCAGCTCGATGCTGGAAAAGCTGCCTGGGGGCGGCAAGCTGCCGGACGCGGTGAAGAACCAGGCCAACGACAAGGAGATCGGTCGCATGATGGCGGTGATCTCGTCGATGACCGAGCACGAGCGCCGACACCCGGACGTCATCAAGGGTTCGCGAAAGCGCCGGATCGCCGCCGGCTCCGGCACCCAGATTCAGGACGTGAATCGCCTGCTCAAGCAGCACGCACAGATGAGCAAGGCGATGAAAAAATTCTCCAAGGGCGGCGCATCGAAGATGATGCGCGCCCTGGGTGGAAAACTGGGCGGTATGGGTGGAATGGGCGGCCCCGGAGGGGGCATGCCGTTCCGCTAGTCACTGCTGCAACGGCCGTTCGCACCTTGTGCTGGCGGCGGGATTCGTTATAATCGCGCGTTTTCTCGAGAAAACGGACTCAAACGGGGTTCAACAGAACATATGGTTACGATTCGCCTGCTTCGCCGCGGCGCCAAAAAGCGCCCGTTCTACTCGATCGTCGTCACCGATTCGCGCAAGCGTCGGGACAGCGGTTACAAGGAACAGATCGGCTTCTTCAACCCGGTCGCCCGCGGTCAGGAAGAGCCGCTGCGCATTGACCTGGAACGCGTGGACTACTGGCTGGGCCACGGCGCCGGCATGTCCGAGCGCGTGAACCACCTGGTCAAGGGCTACCGCAAGCAGCAAGCCGCGGCCTGAGGCCGTCGGCTCGCTGATTACGCGTAGTAGACCGAACTCCGGTGATGAACGAGGCGGGTGAACGCATCCGCGTCGGGCGCGTCTCCGGGGTGTACGGCGTGAAGGGCTGGGTCCGGATCTTTTCCGAGACCGAGCCACGCGCCGCGATTGCCGACTTCCCCCGTCTGTGGCTGCGTTCCGGCGCTGACTGGCGGCTGGCGGAGGTCGAAGCGGGCCGGGCCCACGGGCCCGGCGTCGTAATGAAGTTTGCCGAGACCGCCGATCGCGAGGCGGCCTACGGCCTGATGGGCGCCGAGCTGGCGATCGAGCGCGACTGGCTCCCGCCCGCCGAGGACGGCGAGTACTACTGGGCCGACCTGCTGGGTATGGAGGTCGAGCACCAGGACGGGACCGCGCTGGGGCGCATCTCCGGGTTCATGGAGACGGGCGCCAACGATGTGCTGGTCGTGCGCGGCGATCGCGAACGGCTGATTCCCTGGGTGCGGGGCCAGTACATCCTGGATGTGGACCTGGAGGCCCGGCGGTTGCGGGTCGACTGGGATCCGGAATTCTGAGGCGGACGATGCGCTTCGATATCGTCACGCTGTTTCCGGAACTGGTAACGGCGGTGGGCGAGTCCGGGGTGACCGGGCGGGCGGTGCAACAGGGACGGCTCGCACTGGAGACCTGGAACCCGCGTGACTGGGGGGCCGGTTTCCACCAGGCGGTGGATGACCGCCCCTATGGTGGCGGTCCCGGCATGGTCATGCAGTATGGGCCGCTGGCGTCCGCGCTGGAGGCGGCGCGAGCCGACGCGACGGCGCCCCTGCACGTGATCGCCCTGACCCCGCAGGGGCGGCCGATCCGGCAGGCGATGTTGCGGGAGCTGGTCAGAAAGCCGCGGGTGGCACTTGTGTGCGGCCGCTACGAGGGCATCGACGAGCGCTTTATCGAGGCGCAGGTCGACGAGGAATGGTCGCTGGGCGACTATGTCCTGTCCGGTGGCGAGCTGGGCGCGATGGTAGTTATCGATGCCTGTGCGCGCCTGCTCCCGGGTGTGCTCGGGCACGCGGATTCCGCCGGGCAGGACTCGTTCAGCGAGGGCCTGCTCGACTGCCCGCACTACACGCGGCCAGAGGTTGTGGCGGGGCGTGCGGTACCGCAGGTGCTGCTGGGTGGCGACCATGGAGCGATCCGGCGCTGGCGGCGGCGCGAGGCGCTGGGGCGCACGTGGGAACGGCGGCCGGACGTGCTGGCGCGCGAAGAATTCGGGGCCGAGGATCTGGCCCTGTTGGACGAATACCGTGTGGAACGACGGAAGGGCGGTCCGCACACCGAAAGCGATGATTGAGGTCGAACGATGAACAGCGTGATTCAGGAACTGGAAGCCGAACAGATGAAGTCCGACGTACCGGACTTTGGTCCGGGCGACACCCTGGTGGTGCAGGTGAAGGTGCGCGAAGGCGAGCGTGAGCGCCTGCAGGCCTTCGAGGGTGTGGTGATCGGCAAGCGCAGCCGTGGCCTCAACTCGGCGTTCACCCTGCGCAAGGTCTCCTACGGCAACGGCGTGGAGCGGACCTTTCAGACGCACAGCCCGCAGATTGCCGAGATCAAGGTGAAGCGCCGCGGCAAGGTCCGTCGCTCCAAGCTCTACTTCCTGCGCGATCGTACCGGCAAGGCCGCGCGCATCAAGGAAGACATCAAGGCGAACCGGAACGGCGCCTGATGGCCGGGGTGGCCGCGCAGCCCCGCTCGCGTCCGCCCGGTTTTCCGTTGTCGGCCGAATCGGCCATGCGAAGCCAGCGCTGTCTCCTGCCGGGAGTCGCGCTGGCTTTTGTGTGGCTGGAGTCCGGGCAGGGGGATCTGCTGGCCTGCGGCTGGCAGTGCCCCGACGATCCACTCGATTTGTCCCCGCTGCGGGATATCCCGACCGCTGACCGGTCCCCTCCTGCCTTCGACCCTGCAGACTACGCCCGCGATCCGACCAAATGGCGGGCGACGCCAGCGGTACCGCCGGGGACGGAGCACGCCCGCCGGGTCTGGGCCGCACTTTCGGCCATCCCCGTTGGCGAGGTGCGGACCTATGCGCAAATTGCCTCACAGATCGGCTCGGCCCCGCGTGCCGTGGGGCAGGCCTGCCGCACCAACCCCTGGCCGTTGTTCATCCCCTGTCATCGCGTGGTGTCCGCGCGTCACCGCGGTACGCGCGACATTGGTGGCTACGCGGGCGACCAGGATGGCCCGTTGGCCGACGTGAAGCGCGCCCTGCTTGTTCACGAAGGTGTGCTCCAGCTCGGCTAGCGCTTTCCACTCCAGTTGCTGGCAGCGTGCCCGTCGTGCGCGGCGCGGTTTCCTTCCTTCTTCAATGGCTTGCCAGACACCCCGTCTGGCCGGGCTCGTGCCGACGAGCCGACACCCTCGAAAATTCCATCACCCAGCGGAATAGAATTCGCGTATGCTGCGTCTGCCAGACGGTGCTGGGCTCCGAGAATCCTTGAAAAACAGACTGTTAGAAAAAGCTAATATAGCTTTTTGTGTTGACAGCACGGACCCCGGTTCAGCACTCTGCTACACAGGTCCGGGCCGCTCCGGTCACGGACCGTATCGAAAAAACCGTGTGATGGAGGTTTCCATGTTCAAGAAAGCATTGCTTGCGTTGCCCGTAGCAATGGCAGTCGGGGTTGCGGGTACCGCGGCTCAGGCAGAATGGCAGGATCCGAACGACGTCCTGCAAATGCTGCTCGAGGCGCAGCCCGACTCGAAGTACCTGCATCAGAGTGAAATGAACATCATGATGATGCCGGACAACCCCGCCCTGTGGCTGCTGGATGACGGCGAGCGTCTGTTCTACGAAGAGCGCGGCCCGAACAACGCATCGCTCGAGAGCTGCGATTTCGGTAAGGGCGAGGGCGTCCTGGACGGCGCCTATGTCGAGCTGCCGCGCTACTTCGAGGACACCGGCAAGGTGATGGACTTCGAAATGCGCCTGGTCCATTGCATGAAGGAGATCCAGGGGTTCACCAGCGATGACTCCGCCGTCTCCCAGCGTCACGGGTCCGGCTCGGACATCATGCGTCTGACGACCTACATCGCGCATCAGTCCTCTGGTTACGAGTGGAACCCGCCGCTGGATCACCCGAAGGAAAAGGCGATGCGTGACGCCGGCGAGGTTCTGTTCTTCCGCCGTGGCGGCGCGATGGACTTCAACTGCGCCGCCTGCCACGGGGCTTCGGGCAAGCAGATCCGTGCGTCCGTGCTGCCGGAGATGCGTAACTCGCAGGAGTGGACCAAGGCCGTCTCCTGGCCGGCCCACCGCGCGGGGCAGGACAACGTCCGCAGCCAGAACCACCGTATCCGTGGTTGCGTATGGCAGATGCGTCATGCCGGTATCCTGCCGGATACCCCGGTGAACACCGCGCTGATCTCCTACTGGAATGACGCGGCGCGTGGCGAACCGGCCATCCTGCCCGACCTGAAGCGGTAACTACGGACGCAATAGGAGACATCAAGTATGTTTAATAAAAACACTGTTGCGGCCGGTGTGGCCGCATTTGCATCCGTCGCCCTGGCCGCCGGCTGTGCCGTCGCCGACGGCAACAAGGCGGATGACGTGGATATCACGGCCATGAGCGCCGAGGAGCTGGCTGAGCATCTCATCTTCGAGACCAACAGCTGGCGTGATCAGGAAATGCAGGAAGGCGGTACCTGGCGCGACCGCATGACCCAGGACGACATTCAGAAGGCCTGCTCGTTCGACTCCACCCGTAATGATCTGGACGGCGAGACCGCCGGCCAGGTCGTGGCTCTGGCACGTGAGCAATACGAAGCGCCAGAAGGCGACATCGAGCTGGGTGACTGGCGCAAGGGTGCCGAGTTGGCGGATTCCGGCTACGGCTACCGTATCGGCCACAACGTCGACGACCACGGTACCCGCGAGGCGGGTGGCAACTGCTACAACTGCCATGTGATGGATTCGAGCGTTTCGGTGCAGGGCACCATCGGCCCGAACCTCGAAAACTACGGTGCGCAGCGTGGCGACAGCCAGGAGATCCGTCAGTACGTGCATCAGGTGATCTCCAACCCGCATCAGTACTTCCCCTGCACGCAGATGCCGCGTTTCCAGGGGCTGCTGACCGAAGAGCAGATCAGCCACATCATGGCCTACCTGCTCGACCCGGAGTCCCCGGTTAACAACCGGTAGTCGTCTTGCACGACAGCTGCTCGGCCCCATCGGGGCCGGTGCAGCAAGGCAGTAGAACGGGTTGTCGCGCCAGGCGCGCGGCAACCCGCTTCCTTACAAATTTCTGCGGTTGGGTGTTTGCACGGCTCTTTTGCGAGCGTGTCCGCCGGGCCGCACAGATGGGCTGAACAGGGGAACCGATGGGCCGCAGGACTGATGCGGCATGGGCTACGAAAGCCATCGGTCGTGACGGACGTGAGGGGAGGCTCAGGGATGTTCAATAAAAAAATTCTGACTGCCGCTGTAGTGGTTTCGGCATCGGCGGCGCTGGCGGGTTGCGACCAGTTCTTTCAGGACGCCTCGGATCGCGAGGTCGATATCACCCAGATGAGCCCCGAGGAACTGGCCGAGCACCTGGTGCTCGAGACCGACAGCTACCGCCTGGACCAGGAGGTTCAGGAAGGGGGTACCGGCCGGGAACGGATGCAGCAGGACGAGATCCAGGCGCTGTGCTCGCTCGAAGGGTCCCCGGACAGTGAAACCGCAGGCCAGGTCGTCGCAGCCGCGCGCGCGGCGTACGAACGCCCCGATGGCGGTGTGGAACTGGGCGACTGGCGCCGCGGCGCCGAGCTGGCCCGTTCCGGTTATGGCTATCGTGTCGGGCACAACAACGACGATCACGGCACCCGCGAGCCGGGGGCGAACTGCTACGCCTGTCACCAGATGGATCCGGCGGAAACCACCTACGGGACGATTGGCCCGAGTCTTGCCAACTACGGTCGCGAGCGCGGAACCGACGAGTCAGTACTGAACTATGTCCATGAGGTCGTCAGTAACCCGCACCAGTATTTCCCTTGCACCTACATGCCGCGATTCGGGCGCAACTTCCTGACCGAGGAGCAGATCAGCCACGTTATGGCCTATCTGCTGGATCCCGAATCGCCGGTGAATCAGTAAACGTTCACACGGTCGCGGGCGGGTCTGAGAGGGCCGGCCCCCTTGGACCACCGCGGGCTGCCCGCGGTGGTTTTTTTGTTTGCAGGGGCCGGGTGCTGGCCACGGCTAGAGGACGTCGCGCGGAGCCTGCGGGCTTGAAAATGCGAACGCTGCCCCCAAGGTGCGTGCTGTAGAACCCATCCAAGCGCACGAGAGGAACGTACAGGACCATGACGGACACGCAGACCGCATCGGCCGCCGAGGCCCATACCGAAACCCGCCGCTTCGAGACCGAGGTCAGTCAGCTGTTGCAGCTGATGATCCACTCGCTGTATTCCAACCGCGAGATCTTCCTGCGGGAACTGATCTCCAACGGCGCCGATGCCTGCGACAAGCTGCGCTTCGAGGCGCTGGCCCAGCCCGACGCGATCCCGCAGCCGGCCGAGCTGGCGATCGACGTCGAGGTGGACAAGGAGGCCCGCACCGTCACCGTGCGTGATAATGGCATCGGCATGTCGCGCGACGAGGTCGTCGAGCACATCGGCACCATCGCGCGTTCCGGCACGAAGGCCTTCCTCGAGAAGTTGACCGGCGACCAAAAGAAGGACTCGCAGCTGATCGGCCAGTTCGGTGTCGGTTTCTACTCCTCGTTCATCGTGGCCGACCACGTCCGCCTCGAGACCCGTCGAGCGGGGACGTCCGAGGACGCCGGCACCCGCTGGGAGTCGCGCGGCGACGGCGAGTACAGCCTGAGCGACTGCGAGCGCCCCGAGGCGGGGACCGAGATCACGCTGACGCTCAAGGAAGATGCCGACGAGTTTCTCGAGCCCTTCCGTCTGCGTCACATCATCAGCCGCTACTCCGACCACGTGGCGTTCCCGATCCGCATGCGCAAAGCGGACGACGACGGCAAGCCCACCGACGAGTGGGAGACCGTCAACCGTGCCAGCGCGCTGTGGACCCGGCCGAAGAGCGAGATCAGCGACGACGAATACCGCGAGTTCTACAAGCACATCGCGCACGACTTCGAGGATCCTGTTGCCTGGACCCACAACCATGTCGAGGGGCGCCAGGAATACACCACGCTGTTCTACATCCCGAAGCGCGCCCCGTTCGACCTGTGGGACCGCGACGCGCGCCACGGCGTCAAGCTCTACGTGAAGCGCGTGTTCATCATGGACGACGCCGAGAAGCTCCTGCCCAGCTACCTGCGTTTCGTGCGCGGGGTGGTGGACTCGGCCGATCTGCCGCTGAACGTCTCGCGCGAGATCCTGCAGGACAACCGTCTGGTGGATTCCATCCGTTCCGGTTCGGTGAAGAAGATCCTCGGCCTGCTGGAGGGCATTGCGAAGAACGAGCAGGAGAAGTACGCCGAGATCTGGCAGAACTTCGGGCGGGTGCTGAAGGAAGGCCCGGGCGAGGACTACGCGAACCGCGAGCAGATCGCGGGCCTGCTGCGCTTCGCCAGCACGCACAACGATGACGACGCCCAGAACGTGTCGCTGGCCGACTACATTGGCCGGATGAAGGACGGGCAGGATGCGATCTATGTGATCACTGCGGACAACGCCAGCGCGGCGCGCAACAGCCCGCACCTGGAGATCTTCCGCAAGCATGGTATCGAGGTGCTGCTGCTGTCCGACCGGGTCGACGAGTGGCTGCTGTCGCACCTGCGCGAGTTTGACGGCAAGCCGATCAAGAACGTCGCCAAAGGTGACCTCGATCTGGACAAGATTATCGGCGAGGATACGACGACAGAGGATGCCGCCGACGACAGCGCGAAGGCCGACGAGGACCTGGGCGATCTGCCGGGGCGCATACAGGCCGCGCTGGGCGAGCGCGTCGACTCGGTACGCGCCTCGAAGCGCCTGGTCGATTCACCGGCCTGCATCGTGCTCGGCGAGCACGAGATGGCGCTGTACCTGCAGGAACTTCTGAAGCAGGCCGGCCAGGAGACTTTCTCCAGCAAGCCGGTGCTCGAGATCAATCCGAAGCATCCGCTGGTCGAGCGCCTGCGTGCCGCCGAAGGGGACGACTTCAACGATCTGGCCTCGCTGCTGTTCGATCAGTCGCTGCTGGCGGAAGGTGGCCAGCTGGAGGACCCCTCCGGCTTCGTCTCGCGCCTGAACCGTCTGCTGCTGCAAAAGGCCTGATCGCGGAACCGGGGGAGGATAGACCTTCCCCGGAAACCGCCCCGGCAAAGGGTGGACCTGACGCCACGGGGCCATGCGCGTTACCCTGTGCGGTCCATATATCGAGAAGGCGAAGCCCATGCAAGTTGCACAAAACGCCGTGGTGTCCATCCACTACACCCTGACCAACGACGCTGGCGAGACCATCGACAGCTCCGAAGGCCGCGAGCCGCTCGCCTATCTGCACGGGAATGGTCAACTGGTCCCGGGTCTCGAGCGCGAGCTTGAGGGCAAGGCCGCCGGTGACAAGGTTCAGGCCAAGGTCGCCCCCGCCGAGGGTTACGGCGAGAAAATCGACGCCATGGTGCAGGAGATCCCGCTGGAGGCCTTCCAGGGCGTGGATTCCGTGCAGCCGGGCATGCAGTTCCAGGCCGAGACTCAGAATGGTCCGCTGACCGTGACCGTGACCAAGGTCGAGGGTGACACCGCGACCGTGGATGGCAATCACCCGCTGGCTGGCGAAAACCTCAACTTCGACGTCGAAGTCGTCGAAGTGCGCGAGGCCTCCGCCGAGGAGCTGGAGCACGGCCACGCCCACGGCGTCGGCGGTCACCAGCACTGAGCGCGTCCGCATGCCTCGCCCTGCGCAGGGCGGACCCTCAAGGGCCCCGGACTCCGGGGCCTTTTTTGTGTCCGTGCATCATCTTTCCCGGTTTTAGTAAATGGTGTTGCAAACCATTCGCATTCTCTATAGTGTGGCGTCCGTGCTGAACGACGGGCGGAAAAGTGAGGTGCTGGCAGACGGACGTCGGGCGCCGAATAATGCGGTGTCCGGATCACGCCAATGCCTCTCATGAAACCACCTCGTCAAGGTCCCGCCAGCCGCCTGCGCCCCCTCGCGCTGGGCCTGGCCGTCAGTGTTGCGCTGCACGGTGCGGTGCTGGGTGGGCTCTGGCTTGTTCGCGACGGCGAAGAGCCCGAGCTGATGGAGTCCGGGGGCGGTGGTGGACTGCAGGCCCACTGGGTCGACCTTGACAGCATTCAGCCCGAGGACATGCTCGCTGAAGACTCTGGCGAGCCGGAGCCGGAGCCGGAGCCGGAGCCGGAGCCGGAGCCGGAGCCGGAGCCGGAGCCGGAGCC
>NZ_KB905156.1:0-196608 GCF_000378605.1 Thioalkalivibrio sp. ALJ21 | reverse complement strand
GAGCCAGAGCCAGAGCCAGAGCCAGAGCCAGAGCCGGAGCCAGAGCCAGAGCCAGAGCCGGAGCCAGAGCCAGAGCCAGAACCAGAACCAGAACCAGAACCAGAACCAGAACCAGAACCAGAACCAGAACCAGAGCCAGAACCAGAGCCAGAACCGACCACGGATTCGGAAACGGACTCTCGCGAGGACACGGACTCTGAAGATGCGGCGGACACCGCCTCAGAGGACGCGTCGGGTGAGCCCGGCGAGGGGGACGAGCCGTTCGAGGAGCCCGGGTTCGGCGCGGATTACCTGGATAACCCGCCACCCGACTACCCGCGTATCTCGCAGCGTCGTCGCGAGGAGGGGATCGTGATGCTGAGGGTCACGGTGTCGGCCGAGGGCGAACCAGTCCGCTGGGAGGTCGAGGAATCCAGTGGTTACGACCGGCTGGACGAGGCCGCGCTGTCGGCCGTCGAGCGCTGGCGATTCGAGCCGGCGCGTCGGGGTGGTCGTGCCGTCGAGGCCGAGGTCGTCGTGCCGATGGAGTTCCAGCTGCGCTAAGGCGGCCTGCTTCTTTCCAGCCGCACCCATCAAACGCAATGCCGAGTGCCAAGAGCCATGAGTGATTTCGACGTCTTTTATGTATTCCGCCACGGCGACCCGCTGCTGGTCGGGGTGTTCCTGATCCTGCTGGTCATGTCCATCGCCACCTGGACCATTGCGGCGGGAAAGTTCTTCACCCTGCTCGGTGTGCGTCGGCAGAATCGCAGGAGTCTGGCCGCATTCGAGAAGAGCCAGAGCGCTCGCCGCTTTCGTGACGTCGCGGGTGACTGCAGCGGGCCGCTTGCATCGATTGCACAGGACGGTTACCACGCGTTCGACCATTATCGTGGTGTGCGCGACGGCAGCGACAAGGCCGAGCAGCAGCTGGACGATCACGTGGTTCGCATGATCCGCCAGTCGATGGACCGCGAGAACCTGCGCATGCAGGCGGGCAATACGATTCTGGCCTCGGTCGGCAGCCTGGCTCCGTTCGTGGGGCTGCTGGGTACGGTCTGGGGTATCCATGCGGCCCTGATCGATATCTCGACGGAGGCCAGCGTGTCCATGGACCTGGTCGCCGGCCCGCTTGGCGAGGCGCTGATTGCGACGGCGGCGGGTCTGGCGGCGGCGATTCCCGCCGTGGCGTTTTTCAATGTGTTCAACCGTGCCCAGCGGCTGCAGCACCAGACGCTTGAGGCCTTCGCACACGATCTTCATGCGCTGCTGATGCATTCCGGTCTGCAACCGGGCCAGGCGCGCCGTGCCGATACGGCTCGTGACCCGGCTCAGGCTGGCACGTCCGACGGGGCCGGGCTGCCCCAGGGGGTGTGAGCGTGGCCTTTGGACGTCTGGGCGACAGCAACGAGCCGATGTCGGACATGAACGTGATCCCGCTGGTGGACGTGATGCTGGTGCTGCTGGTGATCTTCATCATTACCGCGCCGGTGATTACCCACTCGGTGGAGCTGGAGCTGCCCCAGGCGACCAGTGAGCCCGCAGACGAGCTGCCGGACAGCGTTACGCTCTCGCTGGACGGGGATGGCGAGATCTACTGGAACAACAATCCGGTCTCGTTGAACCGTCTGCCGGAACGCCTGCGCGAAACGGTCGATCAGCAGCCCGATGTGGCGATCTATCTGCGCGCGGACCAGGACACGCGCTACGAGCGGCTGGCCCGGGTGATGGCCGAGGTGCGCCAGTCGGGCGTGAGCCGCATGGCCTTTGTCTCCGAACCGGAGGCCGAGCGATGAACGCACGAGACGGAACCGTCGGCGCATCAGCCTCGCGCCCGGCCGCTGGCCCGCGCGAGGTGGCCAGCGAGGACCTGCTCGGTCCCGCGCGCCAGATCCGTATCCGGCACCGGGGCGAGTGGTACACCCTGCGCCAGACCGCCAACGACAAGCTGATTCTGACCAAATAGGTCTTTTCACAACCCGAACGCCAGCCAGCGAGAACCCGGTTCGAGCCAGCCAGCCTCCCGGCCCCGCGAAGGGGTCGACCTTGATACCAGGGAGACTGCGTCATGCTCGAAACCACCCGCAAGACACCGCTGCTGGCCGGGATCGCCAGTGCCGCCCTCGGCTTTCCGTTCGCTGTTTCGGCTGTCCACGCCCAGGAGGCGGTGCAGGCCAGCCCGCCAGAGGAAGAACAACGCCTGGCACCGGTCGTCATCACGGCGGGCGGTTTCGAGCAGGATCTCGAACAGGCGCCGGCCAGCATCTCCGTGGTGACGCGCGAAGAGCTGGAGCGCCGCGAGGTCACCAGCCTCGCGGATGCACTGCGCGGGGTCGAAGGGGTGAACGTGCGCTCGCTGGATGCCCGCAGCGGCAAGACCGGCAATCAGACGATCAGCCTGCGCGGCCTGCCCGAGGAATACACCCTGGTGCTGATCGACGGTGTGCGCCAGAACGTCTCCGGCACCGTGGCCCCGAATGCATTTACGGACGCCTCCAGCGCGTTCATTCCGCCGGTTGCGGCCATAGAGCGGATCGAGGTGATTCGCGGCCCGATGTCCACCCTGTATGGCTCCGACGCGATCGGGGGCGTGGTCAACATCATCACCCGCCAGCCGGGTGACGAGTGGGAGGGCTCCGCGACGCTGGGGCATACGTTCCAGTCGGATTCCGACTTTGGCGGCTACTCCACCCTGGAAGGCTATCTTGCCGGCCCGCTGGTGGACGAACGCCTGTCCATGCAGCTGTATACGCGTCTGTACGAGCGCTCGGCCTCCAGCATCGACATCCCCGGCACCGAGCCCAGCCTGACCGACAACCGCACCATGGGGCAGAACCCGACGAGCGCGAATGTCGAGACCTTTGGCGGCCGCCTGCTGTTCACACCCAATGCGCAGGATGAATTCTCCCTGCGGCTGGATACCACGCGACAAAGCTATGACAACTCGCGCGGACAGCTCGGGCGCCTGACGGGCACGGGCGATTCACGCGAGGACTTCCTGCGCGGCTATTCGCGCGAACTCGAGTTCCAGCGCGATCAGGTGCGCCTCGGCCATCGGGGCGATTACGACTTCGGGACCTGGGAGACCACCCTGACCCAGGATCGGGTGGAGACGCTCGGACGTACGATCAACGAGGGGGCCGTTCCGGATGCCTCGCGCGAAGGCGCGCCGCGAACGCTCCGGCTGGACACCACGATCCTGGATACTCAGGTGGTCACGTATCTGGATGACCACGTGCTGACGGTCGGGGGGCAGTATCTGCGTCCGAAGCTGGAAGACGGCATCCTGCCGGATTCGCTGTCTTTCTGGCAGTACAGCCTGTTCGTCGAAGACGAGTGGTTCATGACCGACCGGTTCACGCTGACGGGCGGTCTGCGGTTTGACGACAATGAAAACTTCAGCAGTCAGATCACGCCGCGCCTGTACGGGGTGTTCAGTGCGACGGACACCGTCACGCTCAAGGGCGGGATCGGCCAGGGCTTTCGCGCCCCGTATATCGAGCAGATCACCGACGGGGTGATCGGCTATGGCGACGGTGGCTCCACGCCGCTGTTCGGCAATCCGGACCTGGAGCCCGAGCGCAGCACCAACGTCGAGTTCACTGTTGCCTATGACAACCGCCAGGATTTCTCGGCCCAGGCGACCGTTTTTCGCAACGAACTCAAGGACAAGATCGAGCGTGGCACCGGGGCCAACGAAGGCATCGACGTGAATATTGGCGAGTCCGTGGTGCGGGGGATCGAGCTCGCGACTCGCTACCGCTTTGCGCCGAACTGGGCGTTCTCGGCCAACTACACCTGGACGGACAGCGAGGTGAAACGGGGCGGGACCGCCGCCAGCAACATCGGCGACCCGCTGGCCAGTGTGCCCGAGCACATGCTCAATGCCCGGCTGGACTGGCAGGCGACCCCGCGGGTGGAGGCCTTCGCCGAGGCCGAGTACCGTTCGAGCGCTTTCCGCCCACGCAATTATCACGAGCCGCAGGACGGTGGCAGCGCGCAGGGCGCCTACGATGCCCTGGGAGATTTCCACGGGTTCACGATGGTGAACGTCGGTGCGGCCTACCACATCTCCGAGAACGTCACCCTGAACGCGACGATCTACAACCTCTTCGACAAGGACTTCAAGGACTACCGGCCGTATGCCCGGGAGGACACCGGAGAAACCACCTTCAGCAATGTGTACAACAACATCTACGAGCCCCGGCGCCTGTTCGTTTCGCTGAATGCCCGTTTCTGATCGGTTGCCAGCGAGCCCGCCGAAAACCAGACGGCGATCACAGTGTGGCGGGGCCGGTGGGCGGAGCGGCGATCATTCCGGCTGGTTTATGGTCCCAATGCCCGAGTCCAGCAAGCGGCGGTCCTCGACAGAGGTCGCCGATTGGACTATCTACGTGAAGGATCCATTTTCCGGTAAAGGAGCGAACCGATGCTCAACAAGTCTCGACTGACGATTTTCTTCCTGGCGCTGATGCTGGCGCTGGGCGGTGCCAGCCTCGCCGGCTGTGACAACCAGGGCCCGGCCGAAGAGGCGGGCGAAGACATTGATGACGCCATGGATGATGCCGGCGATACGATGGAAGATGCGGGCGAAGAGATGGAAGACACCTTCGACAACTGATTGCAGTTGTCAGGCTTCCTGATCCCCAAGGGCAGCGGCTATGGCCGCTGCCCTTTTTTGTTCGCCGCCGATGGCCAGACAAAAAAAGGAGGGGCCAGACCCCTCCTTTCGTGCGCTTCAGGTGTGCAGGAGACTAGAAGTCCTGTTCGCCACCCCCGTCCGCGGGCGGTTCCATGCTGCCCTCTTCATCCGGCATCTGGCCGCCTTCCTGCGGGGGCTGCTGCTGTTGCATGCCTTCATCCGCCGGTGGCTGCATTGGCTCGCCCCCGCCTTGTTCCTGCTGTTCCATCTGCTGCTGCTCGAACTCTTCCATGTCCATGTCGCCTTCGCCACAGCCGACCAGCAGGGCGAACGGGGCGATTGCGAGCGTCGCCAGAATTCCAGTGGATCGTTTCATGATTGCTCTCCTTGTTGCTCAAAGGCCTTGGGTGAGTCGTGTGTGAAAACACTCTGCTTTCCGTGCAGGGGACAACGACCGTTTTCATGAGTTCGACCCGATTTTTCGGAGCGTCCCCGGCTGTGCCGGCCGTCACGAAAGACTGTGTGCTAAATCGCCCTCCACATGGGGGGGCGTTAAAGTGAACTCACTACTACCCGGAGGGTCCCCGACAATATCGGGTTCGCAAGACATAACGATGGCTGATACTCCAGAACTGGAAAATCTCGTGGAGCAGGCCCGCAAGGCCTGGGGGCGCGGCGATATCGAGGCCGCGATAGACGGCTGGCGTGCCGGTGCCGCCGCTGGGGATGCCCGCTGCGCCTACAACTTGGGTGTACTGGCCGACGAGGGGCAATATCAGCCGCGCGATCCGGAAGCGGCTGCACGCTGGTACCGGCGTGCGGCGGAGGCGGGCTTTCCGGATGCGGCCTTCAATCTCGCGGTGCTTTACGAGCAGGGCGATGGCGTCGCCCCCGATGCCAACGAGGCCGCCCGCTGGTTTCACGTAGCCGCCGAGCGCGGCAATGCCCAGGCGATGTTCAATCTCGGACTCAAGTTCGATGAGGGCCGCGGGCTGCCCCAGGACGCCGAGCAGGCCGCGCAGTGGTACCTGCTGGCAGCCGAGGGTGGCGAGGGCCGGGGTGCCGCGAATCTGGGGCGGCTGTTCGCGATGGGTGAGGGTGTGGAGCGCTCGGACGTGTCGGCGTTCAAGTGGTACGCGATCGCCGCCGAGATGGGCGTGGCCAACGCGGCCCGTTACCGCGAGCGCGTGGCCCGGGAGCTGTCTCCCGACGAACGATTGCATGCGGGCGAGAAGGCCCGCGAGTGGTTGCAAAGCCAGGGACAGCCGGTGACGCGGCTGCAATAATCGGCGGGGTTAGGTGCTTGAGGTGGCGTGACTAGACCACCACGTTAAGTTCGCGCCGTGGCTCCTCAGTGGGGCCTGCCAGGCGCACGGCCAGTTCCACTCGACGGCGCAAGGCCTCGACGCCGTCCTGCCCCAGCGAACTGCCATCACGAATCGCTGAATCGTCCAGCGTGTCGCCATCGCGGCGCATGCGGGCCGCCTCCTGCTCGGCGCTGATGCGCGCCCGGCTCGACAGTTCCTGTTCGGAACGCGCGCCGAGCTCCAGTGAGCGGTCACTCTGGTCGCCACCGCGGCGATCGCTATCCTGCTCTGCATCGTCCTCGATCGGACGGCGGGCCTCGCCGGCCTCGGGGTCGTTCAGCGGGCGGTCAAACTCCGCGGGTGCCGAGGTCTGGCCGAGTCCCAGGCGATCGGAACCGGTCGGCCGCGTGCCGAGCGGGACTGCCGCCGAGGGATTGCTGACTGGGACTTCCATCGTCCGCCTCCCGGATTCCGCCGTCTCAGGCGCGCACGTCCAGCAGCGAGCCGATCATGCGAGCTTCGGCCTGCAGGGTTTTCACCGAGGCCTCGACCTGATTCTGGCTCGCGATCATGCCGACCTGTGCGGTTGTGCTTTCGCGCCCGCCGGCCGGTTCGGTGGCCACCGTATGCGCCTGCTGGCGCAGGCTGGTGACACCGTTCTGGATGCCCGTCAGGGACGCGCTGCCATCGATCATCGGGTGAATCCGTTAAATGAACGTCTTGAAGATTATAGATCAATTACTTGGAAGACGCTTCATGCGTTGGCGAGACTGCCGGTCAGGGCATCGCGAACGGTGGAGCGGGCATTGGCCTGGCGCTGCTGCCATTGCGTCAGATCATCGCGTCGATCCTGTGCGGTCCGGCCCTCGGCCAGGCGTGCGAGGACCTCGTCGGCCACCTCTTCCGGTGTGCTGCCGCGCGAGACCAGGCCGGTGTGCTCGGCGGCCAGCCGCAGGCGGGTGGCGGCGTCCGGCTGAGCCGGATTGTCCGCCGGGCCACAAACAACGGCACTGCCGTAGGCCAGAGGCAGCCCGAGGTCCGGCGGTGTTTCGCTGGCGGCCAGTGTGCCACCGGGCAGGGTGACATGCGCGCAGCCATAGGCCGCGCGCAGGGTCTCGGGATCCTCGATGTAGTACACGCGGCTCTTGCGGGGCACAAAGGAGGTCATGAAGCGATTGTGGCGGATGATCGGGAGCGAATACTTGATCGCATCGCGGTACACCGGCTCGTAACGTTCGCGGTCTGCCGGCGCCAGCAGCAGGATCGCGGCGGTCTTGCGCAGCACGGCGAACAGTACCGCGAACGCAAAGGCCTCCTCGCCGGGCCCCGTGTTGGGGGCGAGCAGGATGGGGTGTCCCTTCTCGTGATACTCGCGGAAGCGTTCGCAGAAGTCCGTATCGGGCGTCGGGGTCGCGGGCAGTTCGACGTTTCCGGCGATCGGGTCGCCGACCACTTGTGCCTCGGGCGCGTTGCAGGCGTGAGTGCGCGCGGCGAAGATCCCGGTCCACTCGACGCCGGCCGGGGCGTCGCCCTCGGCGTTCACCCAGAGGCGGGGCACGGTGATTGCGGCGAGTGGCGGACCCAGTTCGCCCGCCGGGCCGATGACGACCACGGCCCGTGGCTGCAGGCGTGCCAGCCGCTCCCGGGCCAGATCCGGCGGCAGCGCCACGGCGGGCCGGTCACCACCCGGGTCGGGCAGTTCTCCGTCGCGCTCGGAATCGGTCACGCCGAGCGTCAGCGGGCCCGCGGTAGTGGCCAGGTCGTCCAGCCAGTCGCCGGCGGCCAGCAAGGTCTGTTTCGGGGCCAGCACGACGATGCGACCGGCACTGCCGGCAGGCACGGAGCGGGCGGTGATCCAGGCGGACAAACGTGAGAACATGGCGGGCTGTCATCCGGTGGTCAGCGGGAGGGCCGGCATTATACGAGAGCCGGCGCGCCGGGGCCGCCTCGCGTCGGGGAGTGCAAGGCATGCAGATACGCTGGATCGTGGGACTGATCGCGATGGCCGTGATCATGGCGCTGGCGATGTGGGTCTATTCCAACCCGGGCGGTCAGCGTACCCAGCAGTTCACCGACCTGCCCTGGCAGGTGCAGGTGATCGACGAACAGCGTACCCGCGTGCTGGGTTTTACGCTGGGTGAGTCGACCATGGCCGACCAGATGGGCCGTCTGCCGGTGCCGGATATCCGCCTGTTCGTGGACCCGGACGGGAGCCGTTCGGTCGAGGCCTATTACGTGAACGCGCGCATTCCCCCGTTCGAGACCAACCTGGTGCTGCGCCCGGATCTGGACGAGGCCGACCTCGATCGCATCGAGTCCCAGACGACCTCCGATCGGCCGATGCCCAGCGGGGCATGGCGCTACGGGCTGAGCGACGAGGCGCTCAGTTCGCTGGGCAATGTGCCGATCGTCGAGATGAGCTACATCCCCCGCGCGCGCTGGACCCACGACGTCCTGGAGGAACGCTTTGGCGAGCCGGCCGAGCGCATGCAGGTCGATTCCGACCACAGCTACTGGCTTTATCCGGATCGTGGCCTGGCCATTATGGTGCCGCGCCGGGGCCGCGTGCTGATGCACTTCGTGACCCAGGAGCGCTGGGCCCAGACGGTGAGCCGCTTGCGTGATGAGGGACGGCGCATGCTCGGCGAGGATCATGAGTGATCCCGCAGACGGGGCCTCGGTCCCGTTCTGGGAGCGCCCGCTGGAGACGCTGAGCCACGCCGAGTGGGAGGCCCTGTGCGATGGCTGCGGCCGCTGCTGCCTGCACAAACTGGAAGACGAGGACTCGGGCGAGCTGGCCTTTACCTGGCTGGCCTGCGATCTGCTCGACTGCGAGACCGGCGCCTGTTCGGACTACGCAAACCGCCGCAACTTCGTGCCCGACTGCATCCAGCTCACCCTGGAAGACCTGCCCAACTACCACTGGCTGCCGCCGACCTGCGCCTATCGGCTGCGCTTCGAGGGCCAGCCGCTGCCCACCTGGCACCCTCTGCTGACGGGCGATCCGGAGACGGTCAGGCACGCCCGCGTCTCGGTGGCCGGAAGGGTCATCCGCGAGTGCGATGCCCCGGATCTCCCCCTGATCGACTACGTGGTCGACTGGCCCGGCCAGGTGCCGGAGTCCGCGCGCCTGTGGCGCCCGGTGGTAAGGCTCCCGCAGGAGTAGCGATGTCGGGCTACGTCGACCTGTTCGTATACGGGACGCTGAAGCAGGGCTTCGCCAACCACCGCGCATTCTGCGCGCGGGCCCTCCGGATTCGCACGGCTACCATCGCGGGGTCGCTCTATGACCTGCCCGTGGGCTACCCCGCCGTGCAGATCCCCGACTGCAGCATTCTTCTGAAGGCCGGGCAGGACCCGGCTCGTGACGCAGGGCGTCAACACCGCTTTCGGGGGTTCGCGCCGCCTGGCCTGGAGGCGACACCGGAGGTTGTGCACGGCGAGTGGATTCGCCTGCCCGACCCGCCACGGACCCTGCCGCGCGTCGACGCCCTCGAGGGTGTACGCCCGGACGGCCGCGGGGAGTATCGCCGCGCCCTGGTGCCCGCCTGGACCGAGGATGGTCCGGCGGCCCTCTGGGTCTACTGGATGCCACGCCTGCCGCCCGGCGCGCGCCTTCTGGCGGACGGCACCTGGCCGGCACGGCCCTGAACCGCCTGGCTCAGCTGTGGTGGTCCTGTAGCGTCCGCTCCACGATCCGCGCGGGGTGTAGGATGCTGATGAGCGCAGCGAATCGCATCATTGGGGCTGAGATAGGTTCCACGCTTGAAGCGATTCGCTGCGCTCATCGCGTCCTACGCTTTGCCTTGTGGTCTGAGTGCCGGATTAGCCAGCAGCGGCGAGGAGTTCGCGGGCGTGGGTGCGGGTGGTCTCGGTGAGCTGGGTGCCGCCGATCAGGCGGGCCAGGGCCTCGACGCGGCGCTCGTCGTCCAGCGGCTGGATGGCGGTGCGGGTGCCGTCCTTGCCGTGCGATTTCTGCACCTCCAGCTGCTGGTGGGCCTGGGCGGCGACCTGCGCCAGGTGGGTCACGCACAGGACCTGATGGCGCTCGCCCAGGGTGCGCAGCTTGCGCCCGACGACCTCAGCGACCGCGCCGCTGATGCCGCTGTCGACCTCGTCGAAGATCAGCGTGGGTACGGTCTGCTGCTGGCTGGCCAGCACCTGTAGCGCGAGCCCGATACGCGAGAGCTCGCCGCCGGAGGCGACCTTCGCCATCGGCTGGGGGGCGGCGCCGGGGTTCGCGGCGACGCGGAACTCGATGTGATCCACACCGTGTGCCTGTGGCTTGTCGGCGGGCTCGATCGCGATCTCGAAGTGGCCGCCGGCCATGCCCAGCTCCTGCATGGTGTCGGTGACCGACTGGCCGATGCGCTTGGCGGTCTGCTGGCGGGCCTTGCTCAGCGCCTTGGCAGCCGAGTCGAAGGCCGTGCGGGTCTCCTGTTCGCGGGCTTCCAGGGCCTCGAGGGTCTGGTCGCCGTTTTCCAGGGCGTCCCGCTCGGTCTGAAGTTCGTCGTGCAGGCCCGGGAGGGCCTCGGGGTCGACCCGGTGCTTGCGCGCCAGGCGCAGGTACTCGCCGACGCGCTGGTCCAGCTCGGCCAGGCGCTCCGGGTCCAGTTCGATGCCGTCGGCCAGCCGACGCAGGGTGTCGCCGGCCTCAATGATCTGAATGCGCGCCGATTCCAGCAGCTCCACAGCCGGGTTGACCCGTTCGTCGTGCTGCGCGGCATCCTGCAGCGCGTGCAGCACATGGCCGATCTGGGCATCGAGTCCGGCGTCGTCCTCGATCTGCTGGCTGGCGGTCTGCAGCGCGCTCAGCACCTCGGTGCCGTGGGCGAGCTGGTTCTGCTCGACCAGCAGTTGCGGGTATTCGTCCTGGACCGGGGCCAGTTCGGCCAGCTCGGTGGTCTGGAAGCGCAGCAGGTCGAGGCGGTCGGAGGTGTCGGCCTGGCTCTCGCGGGCCTGCTCCAGCGTACGGGCGGCCTCGCGCCAGGCTTGGTGGGCCTCGCGCACGCGGGACACCGGATTGCCTTCGATGAAGCCGTCCAGCCAGTGGCGCTGAGTGTCGCGCTGCAGCAGCTGCTGATGGGCGTGCTGGCCGTGGATGTCCACCAGCCACTCGCCCAGCGTGCGCAGCTGGCCGACCGCGACCGGGCGGCCGTTGATCCAGGCGCGGCTCTTGCCCTGGCGGGTCAGGACCCGGCGCAGCAACACCGCGTCGTCATCGGGGTCCGCCAGATCCTGTTCGGCCAGCCATGTGCCGGCCGGACCCGTGTCGGGCAGGGCGAACTCCGCGGACAGGTCGGCCTGCTCGGCGCCCTCGCGCACCATGCCGGCGTCAGCGCGGTCGCCCAGTAGCTGGCCGATCACGTCGATCAGGATGGATTTGCCGGCCCCGGTCTCGCCGGTCAGGGCGCTCAGGCCCGTGTCCAGCTCCAGTTCGAGGTGGTCGATGATCGCGAAGTCGCGGATGCTGATCAGTCGCAGCATGGCGGGATCAGGGCTGCTCGCCCCAGCGCAGCTTGGTCCGCAGCACGCGCAGGAAGTAGTGCTCGCGCGGGTGGATCAGGGTCAGGTTGCGCTCGCGGCGGCGGATGCGCACCAGATCGCCCGGGGCAAAGTCGATGTTCTCCTGGCCATCCAACGCAATCTGGGCCGGCGACCGGCTCCCGCTGGACAGGCGAATCTCCACCGTGGACCGCCCGCTGACCACCAGCGGGCGGTGGTTCAGACTGTGCGGGCAGACCGGGACCATGACCATCGCATCCAGCTGCGGGGTCAGGATCGGGCCGCCAGCGGAGAGGGCGTAGGCAGTGGAGCCGGTGGGGGTGGCCACGACCAGCCCGTCGGCGCGCAGGCGGCCGATGTCCATGCCATCGATCGCGGTGTCGAATTCGATGATGCGCACTACGCTCAGCACGTGCAGCACCACGTCGTTGAGCGCGATACCTTCGTGGATGGTGACGCCGTCGCGGATCAGCTCGGCCTCGAGCATCGCGCGCGGCTCCAGCTCGTACGCGCCATCAAGGACCTCGCCCAGTTCCTCGCAGGCCGTCTCCGGAGAGACGTCCACCAGGAAGCCCAGCCGTCCGAGGTTGATGCCGAGTACCGGGGTCTCGCTGTCGGCGATCCGCCGGGCCGTCGCCAGCAACGTGCCGTCGCCGCCGATCACGACCAGCAGGTCGGCGGCCTCGGCGAGTTCGGCCAGGGGAAGCAGGGCGATGTCGTCCGGGCGGTCGAAGCCGGGGATGTCCTGCTCCATGTGGGCCTGGCGGTCGCGCGAGTGGAGTAGCTCTACCAGTCGTGCCACCAGCGGCCCCGTGCGCGAGTCGCTGGTCTTGCCCACCAGCCCGATCGTCTTGAATTCCGGCATCATGGCGGCATTATCCGGAAAAGGGCGGGCGACTGCATCCGCGGTTTCTTGACGTGTCCCGGCGCGGATCGAACACTGGGCATTGTTACTCGCCCCCATGGAGCGCTGATCACCGATGGAAAACGCTGCGATCAATCTGGATGCCAGGGCCCGTACCCTGCTGCGGACCCTGATCGAGAGCTATATCCGCGACGGTCAGCCGGTCGGCTCGCGTACCCTCGCGCGCACCTCCGGGCTCAATGTCAGTGCGGCCACGGTGCGCAATGTGATGGCGGATCTCGAGGATCTGGGCCTGATCCAGGCGCCGCACACCTCCGCCGGGCGGATCCCGACCGCGAGTGGCTACCGCCTGTTCGTCGACAGCCTGCTCGAGGTGCGCGAACCGACGGTTGAGGAGATTCGCGCGATCCAGTCGGGTTTCGACCCGAACGCGACCACCCAGGACCTGATGGGCGCGACCTCCAACCTGCTGTCGCAGGTGACGCGCATGGCGGGCATGGTGCGCCTGCCGCGCCACCGCAACGTGGCGCTCAGCCAGCTCGAGTTCCTCCGGCTGGGCGAGCGCCGGGTGCTGGCGATCCTGGTGATCGACGGCAAGGAGGTGCAGAACCGCGTACTGGAGCTGGAGCGCGACTTCGATCAGGACGATCTCCAGCGCATGGCCAACTACCTGAACGCGCACCTGGCCGGCAAGAGCCTGCACGCGGTGCGCGATGCCCTGCTGCGCGAGATGCGCGACGTGCGCGAGAACCTCGATGCGATGATGCTGGCGGCCATTGATCTGGGCGAGAAGGCCGTGGCCGGCGAAGACCCGGACGATGTCGTGGTGGCGGGTCAGACTCACCTGCTCAGCTACGAGGAGCTGGCGGACATCGACCGCCTGCGCCAGCTGCTGGAGGCCTTCAACGAGAAGCGCGAGATCCTCGGGATTCTGGATCAGTGCATCCGCAGCGACCGGGTGCAGATCTTCATCGGGCGCGAGTCCGGGCTCGACTGGTTCGAGAACTGTTCGGTGGTCACCGCGCCCTACAGTGTCGACGGGGAAGTGGTCGGCGTGCTCGGGGTGATCGGACCCACGCGCATGTCCTACGATCGCGTGATTCCGATTGTGGATGTGACCGCGCGCCTGCTGGGTTCGGCGCTTGGCGACCCGGTCCATGACACGAAATAGCCGGGCGCCCTTGAAACCGCGCCGGGTGCCCCCAGAGTCCCGATAGTCAAACCGAAATTGATTCGCGTATGCCGCCCGCAAGGTCCGGTATGCGTTCTACTTTTTCACCGATTCTACGAGGCAGACATGTCCGATCAGCGTGAACCCCAGGAACCGGCAGAAGCATTCGAGGCCGCGGATTCGGAGCACACCCAGCCCGAGGGCGACGAGGCCGTCGAGAATGCCGATGCGCGCATGCAGGAGCTCGAAGCCCTGGCCGAGGAACGCCGCGATCAGGCCCTGCGCGCCCAAGCGGAGCTGGAAAATCAGCGCCGGCGTTTCGAGCGCGAGCTGGAGAACGCGCACAAGTATGCGATGGAAAAATTCGCCTCCGAGATGCTGGAGGTGGGCGACTCCCTGGAGATGGGCCTGCAGGCTGCCCGCGAGTCCAAGGATGTCGATCGCATCATCGAAGGCGCCGAACTGACCCTGAAAAACCTGAACCGGGTGTTCGAGAAGTTTGGCATCCAGGCCGAGGACCCGACCGGCGAGCGTTTCGACCCGGAACGCCATCAGGCGATGTCCATGCAGGAAGACCCGGAGAACCCGCCGAATACCGTGGTGGCGACCATGCAAAAGGGCTACCTGCTGCAGGGTCGCGTGCTGCGCCCGGCGATGGTCGTGGTCTCCAAGGCGCCCACCTCGCCCAACATCGACGAGAGCGCCTGACCCGGTCCCTTCGGGTCGGTTTTCCGGGCGCGTGACAGGGCGTCCCTTGAAAACGCGGCCCGGGACCCCAGATTCCCGTACAAGTTGGCAGAGAGTCGTTCTCTGCCGAGCAAAAATTTTCGCATCAGGAGAATTCAGCCATGGGCAAGATCATCGGTATCGACCTCGGGACCACCAACTCCTGCGTCGCCGTCATGGAAGGCGACCAGGCCAAGGTCATCGAAAACGCGGAAGGCACCCGCACCACCCCGTCCATCGTCGCGTTCAGTGACGATGGCGAGGTGCTGGTCGGCCAGTCCGCCAAGCGCCAGGCGGTCACCAACCCGCAGAACACCATCTTTGCGGCCAAGCGCCTGATCGGGCGCAAGTTCGAGGAAGACGAGGTCCAGAAGGACATCAAGCTCGTCTCCTACAACATTGTGAAGGCCGACAATGGCGATGCCTGGATCGAGGTGCAGGGCAAGAAGATGGCCCCGCCGGAGATCTCGGCGCGCGTGCTGCAGAAGATGAAAAAGACCGCCGAGGACTACCTGGGCGAGACCGTGACCGAGGCGGTGATCACCGTCCCGGCCTACTTCAACGACTCCCAGCGTCAGGCGACCAAGGACGCCGGCAAGATCGCCGGGCTCGAGGTCAAGCGCATCATCAACGAGCCGACCGCGGCCGCACTGGCCTACGGCATGGACAAGCAGCGCGGGGATCGCAAGATCGCCGTGTATGACCTGGGTGGCGGCACCTTCGACGTCTCGATCATCGAGATCGCCGAGGTCGACGGCGAGCACCAGTTCGAGGTGCTGGCGACCAACGGCGACACCTTCCTGGGTGGCGAGGACTTCGACAACCGCCTGATCGACTACCTGGTCGAGGAGTTCAAGAAGGACCAGGGCATCGACATCAAGGGCGACCCGCTGGCGATGCAGCGCGTGAAGGAGGCCGCCGAGAAGGCCAAGATCGAGCTGTCCTCCAGCCAGCAGACGGAGGTCAACCTGCCGTACATCACGGCCGACAACACCGGGCCGAAGCACCTGGCGCTGAAGATCACCCGCGCCAAGCTGGAGAGCCTGGTCGACGACCTGGTCAAGCGCTCCATCGAGCCGTGCAAGGTCGCGCTGAAGGACGCCGGCCTGTCCGCCTCCGAGGTGGACGACGTGATCCTGGTCGGCGGCCAGACCCGCATGCCCAGGGTGCAGGAGGCGGTGCAGGAGTTCTTCGGCAAGGAGCCGCGCAAGGACGTGAACCCGGACGAGGCCGTTGCGGTGGGTGCCGCGGTGCAGGCTGGCGTGCTGGGTGGCGACGTCAAGGATGTGTTGCTGCTGGACGTGACCCCGCTGTCGCTCGGGATCGAGACCATGGGCGGCGTGATGACCAAGCTGATCGAGAAGAACACCACGATCCCGACCCGGGCCAACCAGGTGTTCTCCACCGCCGAGGACAACCAGACCGCGGTGACCGTGCACGTGCTGCAGGGCGAGCGCGACATGGCCAGCGCCAACAAGTCGCTGGGCCGCTTCGACCTTCAGGACATCCCGGCCGCGCCGCGCGGCGTGCCGCAGATCGAGGTCACCTTCGATATCGACTCCAACGGCATCCTGAACGTCTCGGCCAAGGACAAGGCCACCGGCAAGGAGAACAAGATCGTGATCAAGGCCTCCTCCGGCCTGTCCGACGAGGAAGTCGAACAGATGGTCAAGGATGCCGAGGCCCACGCCGAGGAAGACAAGAAGTTCCAGCAGCTGGTCGGCGCGCGCAACCAGGCCGATGCCCTGGTGCACTCGGCCGAGAAGTCGCTGAAGGATCTGGGCGACCAGGTTTCCGACGAGGAGCGCTCCGCGATCGAATCGGCCGTCGCCGAGGTCAAGCAGGCCATGGAGGGTGATGACGCCGAGGCCATCGAGCAGGCGACGCAGAAGCTGGCCGAGGCCTCCGGCAAGCTGGCCGAGAAGGCCTATGCCCAGAACGCGGATGCCGCGGGCGAGGCCGGGGCCGAGCAGGCCGATAGCGGCCAGCAGGGCGACGATGTCGTGGATGCCGAGTTCGAGGAAGTCGACGACGACCAGAAAAAGCAGGGCTGATGCCACACCCGGTGGGGCCTTGTGTCCCACCGCCAGGGAGGCCCGCGCGTTTCCCTGTCGTTTTAACGCCGCGCCCGGGGTACTCTCCGGGCGTTTGCGTGAAGGCACTCCGCGTTCACGCGAACATTCGGGCTAGCTGGGAATGACCATGTCACAACGCGACTATTACGAGGTGCTGGGTGTCTCCAAGGACGCCTCGGCCGCCGACATCAAGAAGGCCTTTCGCCGCCTGGCGATGAAGTACCACCCCGACCGCAACCCGGGGGACGAGGAGGCCGAGGCCAAGTTCAAGGAGGCGCGCGCCGCCTATGACGTCCTCAGCGACGACCAGAAGCGGGCCGCCTACGACCGCTACGGCCATGCCGGTGTCGATGGTGGGGCCGGGGGTTTTGGTGGTGCCGGGGCCTCCAATTTCTCGGATATCTTCGAGGATATCTTTGGCGACATCTTCGGGGGTGGCGGTGGCCGCGCGCGCGGTTCGCGTGCATTCCGCGGCTCCGACCTGCAGTACAACCTGGATCTGACCCTGGAGGAAGCCGTATTCGGCACCGAGGTCAAGATCCGCATCCCGACCACGGTCAGCTGCAAGGCCTGCGATGGCTCGGGTGCCGAACCGGGGACCTCACCGGAGACCTGCCCGACCTGTAACGGCGTGGGCCAGGTGCGCATCCAGCAGGGCTTTTTCTCGGTGCAGCAGACCTGCCCGCGCTGCGAGGGCTCGGGCAAGATCGTCGCCAGCCCCTGCAAGGCCTGTAACGGCAACGGCCGGGTGCAGGAGCAGAACACGCTGGACGTGAAGATCCCCGCCGGGGTCGACAGCGGTGACCGCATCCGCCTGGCCGGCCAGGGAGAGGCCGGGGTCAACGGCGGCCCACCGGGTGATCTCTACGTGCAGGTGCGGGTCAAGCCGCACAAGCTGTTCCGCCGCGACGGATCGGATCTGCACATCGAGGTGCCGATCTCGTTTGCCACCGCCGCACTCGGCGGCGAGCTGGAGGTCCCCTGCCTGGATGGTCGGGTGAAGCTGAAGGTGCCGGCCGAGACCCAGACCGGCAAGCAGTTCCGCGTCGGTGGCAAAGGCGTGCAGTCCGTGCACGGGGGTGGTGTCGGCGATCTGATCTGCCGGGTGACCGTGGAGACCCCGATCAACCTGACCAAGGAGCAAAAGGCGCTACTGCGCCAGTTTGAGGATTCAACTCAGGCGGGCGGCACCAAGCACAGCCCGCAGGCGCACTCCTGGCTGGATGGCGTGAAGGGCTTTTTCGAGGACCTGAACTTCTGGTCGAAATAGGCTAGGGAAACACTGATTTAATCGCACGTCCGCGCTCGAGTCGCTTTTGCGTGCGCACAAGGCGCGGTGACCGCCGTGCAGTCATTCTGCACAAGGGAGCCGCAACGCCGTGCGCGCGCCCGTTTTTGATCAACAACGGGCGGCCGAGCCCCTGCCTTCAATGGCTTGTGGGGTTGGTGCCCCCTGTTCCCCGATCCTGCGTTGCGCCGCTTGCAGGTAGAACCACTACCCGCTGCACGACGCGCCTTGTCTCGGAAAACAGGGGGCACCAACGCGGACGTGCGATTGAATCAGCGTCTCCCTAGGTCAGGTCGCCTCGAAGTCGAACGTCGGTTTGGCCAGGGGGACTGGATGAAGTACCCCTGCACCAGGTTGACGTTCAATCCGTAGAGCACGGCGAGCACGCTGGCATCCTCGACGTGCGGCACGATCACCTGCTTGCCCTTGGCGTGCGCCGCGTCGACGTACTCGCGGATCGCCTCCTGGTTTTCCTCGTTCTCCGCCAGCCCTTCGACGAACGAGGGGTCGAGCTTGATGTGATCGGCCTCCAGATGCTGCAGCAGCTGGAACGGGTTCAGGCCATTGCCGAAGTCGTCGATGCACAGGTGGCTGTGCATCTCGACCAGGCCGCGCGACACATTCATCGCCGGCTTCAGGTTGGTGACCACAGTCGGCTCCTTGAGCTCGACCACGACGTTGTCGGCCGGGATGCGCAGGGCGTGCAGGTCATCGTTGAGCCAGCTGACCACAGTCGGGTCGCCCATTGAGCCGGTGCCCAGCTTCAGGAAAAACTGGGTCTTGGGCTGGGTCTTCAGGCACCCGGCGAGTTCGGTCAGCGCGGTCTTGACGATCCAGCGATCCACTGCCGGGGCCATGCCGGTGCGTTCGGCCGCAGGCAGGAAGGCAGGGGGTTCGTGCAGGTGGCCGTCGGCGTCGCGCAGGCGCACGAACACCGAATAGCGTGGCCGGTCGTTGCCGTGCAGATGCACGATCGGCTGGAAGCGAAGCTCCAGGCGGTCATGGTCCAGGGCGTCCTGGATGCGCAGCTTCCACTGCTGGTCGGCCTGGCCCTGGGTCAGCTCGCCTTCGGCCGGGTGGTAGAAGCGATGGACGCCGCCGCCTGCCTCGACCGCTTCCTCCAGCGCCCGGTGGGCCTGGTCGAGCAGATCCTCCGTGCTGGGGGCGCTCTCATCGGCGATCACCGCGCCGGCTGACAGGGTGCAGTTGGTCGACGACTGGTTGAGTTCGAAGACGTGCCCGGTGACGGCCTGCATCAGGCCGTGGATGCGCTCCTCGACCTCCTGGCGACGGGTCTCTGGCGCCAGCACGCCGAAGTGTTCGCCCTCCAGGCGCGCGGCAATCGCGGGTTCGGGGAAGTGATCCTCGATCAGCTTGCCCATGTCGGCCAGGAGCAGGTCGGCGGCGGACATCCCGACCTTCGCGCGGATCTCCGCGAAGCGGTCGACCGCCAGGGTCAGCAGGGCGAAGGGTTTCTCCGTCTCCTCGGCCCGGGTCTGAGCGCTCTCGATCGCGGACAGGAAGTGCTGGCGGTTGTACAGGCCGGTGACCAGATCGCGCTGCGAGAGGAAGTCGATTCGCTCCGCCAGCTCGGGGTCTTCCTGGCTGGCTTCCAGCTGGAGCTGGGTGCAGGCCTCGCCCTCCACGCTTGCGGCGGACAGGCGCAGGTCGGCCTCGAATGGCAGGCCATCGATACTCTGCAGGTGGAAGTGGGCGCGAGCCGTATCGCCTTCCTCGCCATTCTGGAAGCGGCGCAGCAGCGCCTTCATCTCGCCGCGGTTATCGGCCGTGACCAGGTCCATCAGTGGCAGCCCGTCGACCTCGTCGGGATCCTCGATACCGAAGCGCTCGCGCCAGGAGGCGTTCGCGTACAGGTGCATGCCCTCGTGCACATAGGCGATCGCATCGCGCGAGTTGTCGAGCAGCAACTGACAGCGGTTTTCCGACTCGTGCAGCGCGGCCTCGAGGCGCTGGACGCGTTGGCGCAGGCGCCGTTGTTCGGCCGCACGGATGGCCATCAGGCTCGCCAGTTCCACCTGTTCGTGATCGACCACGGCGAAACTCCCGGCTTCGTAGTCCAGGACACGCTCGGGCTCCGGGCGCTCGGTCAGCAGGACCAGCGGGATGCGGCGCCCACTGTCGCGCAGGGCGGTATCGACCACCTCGCGCGAGAGCGCGAGACCCGGCTCGATCAATACGACCACGTCGTGTCGAGTGTTCTCCAGCGCGTTGATCAGGTCATCCTGGGTCTCGACCTGTTCCGGCCGTACCGCGCTACCCCGCGTACGAATGCTGCTGATGACTTGCTCGGCGAGATTCGGGTTTGCCGTGACGAAGAGGATTCGGATGGTTTCGCTCATGCGGGTCCATTATTTGCGTTCGCGCGGTGTGAGCGACAGCCCGGATCGGACCTGCTCGGTCACCGCTTCGTTGGCTTCCATGTCATCGGGAGGCGGTTCTCCCAGCGTCAGATCGGTCATCCGGCAGCCGGTTTCGGTAAACAGTGTCGTACCGGTGCGCTCGCTGTCCAGTGCCAGGACGCGCGGGCGCCCGGCCAGCCAGCATACGAGGCGGCTCTCGTGGTCGAATACCTGGGCCGGCATGAACAGCGCCGCTCCGCCGCGATCCCTGCGCAGCGAGGCAAAAAGACCCGGGTGCGCCGGGCCGGCCGCACGGCCATTACGGTACTCCTGTAGTTGCACCGGAAGGCCGCGTTCGGCAAGAAATTCCACCCCGATGCTGATCTCGATCTCGCTTTCGTAGCGGATCCAGCGCAGGACCCCGATCGTCCAGTAGTGGTCGTCGGGGTGGCGCAGGGCGGCCAGGTCGCCAATCAGTAGTGACTGGCGGGGCTGAGCCAGCCGCAGGCGCAGTCCGCCCGCCCCGATGTCGTCCACGGTCCATTGCTCGGGGGGATGCCGCTTGGTGATCGGGGTGCGGGGCTCGTCCGGACGGGCACTCTCCAGCCCGCGGCCGACGTTCTCCCACGCGGCTGCGGCCGTATCGGGCGGCCCATCTGCCAGCTTGCGCAGCTCGGACGGTGGCCGGTGCGGGCTCGCGGCGTCCACCAGGGCAAAGTCCGAGCCCCGCTCGGCGGCGGTCGACATGTGGTAAACGCCCACCCGATCCGTGTCCCGCGTGACTCCGCTTGGAGGGAATGCATCCGATGTGCCGCGCTTGCGCTCCTCCAGTTCCTCGCACAGGAAGTGCTGGATGCGCTTGATCCCCAGCAGGCACAGGCGGTGCTGGCCCTCGGTGGTTTCGCGCGAATGCTGGCGGGTGGGCAGCTGCGACCAGAGCCGCAGCAGCCGTTCGGTCAGGCTGCGCTCGTCCGGGCGCCGGTGCGGTTCCAGGCGGCGGGGTTCCTCTCGCAGCTGCTCCAGCACCGGTCCGAGTTCGACGCAACAGTCGCTGTGCAGCCGCGCGTGCTCGCGCAACGTCAGCCCCGGAGGGTGGGCGCTGTCTAGGGCCGCACAGAGGACCGGGAGGTCGGGGTGCGGGGCTGCGGACAGCCCTTCGGCACAGGACAGCGGCAGCCGGTCCAGCCAGCGAGCCAGCAGGTCGACCTCGCCCACCTCCAGGGCATTTGGGTCGCTGCCGCCCAGCAGCATCAGACGTGCTGCCAGGGTCTCGACCGGGGCCATGGACAGGGGCCCATAGCGGGGCTCGTCACGGGGCTGTGCCTGCGCGAGGTTCTGTGCGCGGGCCCATGACAGGATGGCGTAGGTACGCTGCCAGAAGTCATCCGGGAGCGGTTGATACAGGCGCCAGTGGTGCACGGCCTGGGCGGCGCTCAAGGCCAGGGCAGCCTGCAACGCGCGCGCACCGCGTTCGCTCTGCCCGTGGTGTTCGCGTGCAACCAGGAGCCAGGCGGTGAGCAGGCTGTCCAGTGCCTCGGCCTGCTCCCGCGCGCGCCTCAGACTGCGCGCCCCCAGGGGGAGCGTGCGCTGGGAAAGGGATCTTCCGTTCCGCTGCAGCAAGGGCAGCAGGGGCTCCTCCAGCAGGGTGATCAACGAGTAACGAACCCCGGGTTCCAGCGCGAGACTGTTCAGTTCTCTCAGGGCCTGACGCAAATGGGAAAAGGCCGATTCCGGGTCGGCCGACGGGAGCGCTCGACACCACTGGCGCAGGCTGCGCGGCTGGCGATGCGGGAAGCTATCGGTGCCGGCTGAGCGGGTTGGCAGTTTGGGCAGGATGTCGGTCATGAGGGGGTCTGGGGGTCGCACCGTTGGTGGCGGGGCATCCGTTCACTGTAGCACCTCCCGAGGGGGGGCTACTCAAGACCTCTGTGCGCGTCTTCACAGCGCGGCCCAACGGGGCGTCTTGCCGGGCTCGCCGGGGATCTCGCGGACCAGGCGGGGGACCAGGTAACCGGGCAGCCGGGTATGCAGGGCCTGGTGCAACTCCAGCGCACGGTGTTCCGCGACCTCGAAATGGGCGGTGCCGCGGGTGCGGTCAAGCAAGTGGAGGTAATAGGGCAGGACCCCGTGGCGAAAGCCGGCCTCCTGGAGTTCGCACAGGGTGTCCGGGTCATCGTTGATCCCGGCCAGCAGTACCGCCTGATTCAGCAGTGTGACGCCCCGCGCGTGCAGACGCGCAAGGGCGGAGGCGGCCGGATCGGCAAACTCCCTGGGGTGGTTGGCGTGCAGGACCAGTACATGATGCAGGCGCCCCTTGCCCAGCCAGCTCAGGAGTTGCTCGTCCACACGCTCCGGCAGGACGACCGGCAGCCGCGTGTGGATGCGCAGGCGCTCGAGGTGGGGGATGGCCTCCAGGCGCCGGACCAGATCGGCGAGGCGGCGGTCTGACAGCGACAGGGGGTCGCCCCCGCTCAGGATCACCTCGCGGATGGAGGTGTCGGCGTGAATGTAGGCAATCGCTGGCGCCCAGTCGTCCTGGGATGCGTTGTGCTCGGCATACGGAAACTCGCGGCGGAAACAGTAGCGACAGTGCACCGCGCAGGCCCCGGTCGTCAGCAACAGCACGCGACCGTGGTACTTGTGCACGAGACCCGGGGCGGCCAGGGCGTCGTGGTCGCCCACCGGATCCGCCACGAAGCCCGGGTGTTCCTCGCTCTCCTGCTGCTGCGGGAGGACTTGCAGCAGCAGCGGGTCTTGCGGGTCCGCCTTGCGCATGCGTGCGAGGTAGCTCCTCGGGACGCGCACCCGAAACAGGGTATGGCCCGCGTGCAGGCCGGGCAGGTGAGCCGGGTCCAGTTCCAGTTCGCGGGCCAGGGTGTCGGGGTCGCGGATCGCGCGGGCGAGCGCCTGCTGCCAGGCCGGGGTGGTGTCCCCCGTGTGGGTTCGGTCGCTCGGCTGGGTTCCCTGCGGCGTGCGCGTTATCATGATGGGCTTTGTGGGCATGGCGGACTCGTTAGTGGGCGGTCATGTCCGCGCCACGCAATCGCTTGAGGACTGACGCGCAATGGCAACCTACAGTACCAACGAATTCAAGGCCGGTCTCAAACTCCTGCTGGATGGCGACCCGCAGGCCATCGTCGAGAACGAATTCGTCAAGCCGGGCAAGGGCCAGGCTTTCAACCGCGTCAAGCTGCGCAACCTGCGCACGGGGCGGGTGCTGGAAAAGACCTTCAAGTCCGGTGAATCGGTCGAGGCGGCCGATGTTATGGATACCGAGATGCAGTATCTCTACAACGATGGCGAGTTCTGGCACTTCATGGTGCCGGATACCTTCGAACAGTACGCCGTCGGCGAGGCCGCGCTGGGCGGCTGCGGTCAGTGGCTGAAGGAGCAGGACGTCTGCACCGTAACCCTGTGGAACGGCGAACCGCTGTCGGTGGTGCCCCCGGCCTTTGTCGAGATGAAGATCACCCAGTGCGATCCGGGCGTGCGCGGTGATACCGCCCAGGGTGGCACCAAGCCCGCAACGCTCGAGAGCGGTGCTGTGGTCAAGGTCCCGCTGTTCGTCGAGGAAGGCGAGACGGTCAAGGTCGACACCCGCTCCGGCGAGTACGTCTCGCGCGTCTGATCGTCGCGGGGACGGCCGGGCATGACTGACTGGCGACCGGGCGCCGCGGCGGCCCGGGAGGCGCGCGCGCGGCTGCTGGCCGGCCTGCGCGGGTTCTTTGCCGCACGCAATGTGCTCGAGGTGGAGACCCCGATCCTGAGCCGCGGGGCGCCTCTCGATCCAATGGTGGAGAGCTGGATCGCAACCAGCCCGGACGGCGCCAGTGGCTATCTGCAGACCTCGCCAGAATATCCGATGAAGCGCTTGCTGGCGGATGGCGCGCCCGACATCTACCAGGTCGCGCGCGTCTTTCGGGGTGGCGAATCGGGGTCCCGCCACAATCCCGAGTTCACGCTGCTGGAGTGGTACCGCCACGGGATGGACCATCACCGTCTGGCGCGCGAGGTGGTAGCCCTGATCATGAACCAGGCGGCACTGGATGCGAGCTGGAGGCGTCCGGCCCGCCTGCGCGTGATCTCGTATCAGGCGTTGTTTCAGGAGCACCTGGGCATCGATCCGCTGGTGGCGGATGCCGAGGAACTGCAGGCCGTCGCGGCACGGCAGGGCCTCGAGATCCAGGGGGCGCTGGATCGTGATGCCTGGCTGGATCTCCTGATCAGCCTGGCGATTGCCCCGGCGTTTCCGCACGACCGGCTCACCGTGGTGCACGACTACCCGGAGAGCCAGGCGGTGCTGGCACGCCCCTGTGCGCATGATACCCGGCTCGCGGCGCGCTTCGAGGTGTACTGGGGTGCGCTGGAGCTGGCCAACGGCTACCACGAGCTGAGTGACCTCGCCCAGTTTCGCGAACGTCGCGATCGCGACCAGGCGCTGCGCAGACAGCGCGGCCAGGTCCTGCCCCGGCCCGATGCCCATCTGGAGGCCGCGCTGGCGTCGGGATTGCCCGAGTGTGCAGGGGTGGCGCTGGGGGTCGATCGCCTGCTGATGCGGTTGCTGGGGGCGGAGCGGATCGAGCAGGTAATCGATTTCCCGTTAGAGTCCGCCTGAGGCGGTTTGCGGGTTTGTCCAGGATGTCCGGCGTTGCGGCGATCCGGGGCTTGTCAGCCCCCCCGTTGCGGGTGACTATTGTGGCGTCGATCCGGTGTCTGCTTCGGGATGGTAGCTTCGATGCACAAGTGTTTTTTCTGGTTCGCCCGACGGTCGTTCCGCCGGGCCTTGTCCCCCTGGACGCTGTGCGTCGCGCTGTTGCTGGCGGTGCCGCCGGCGCAGGCGCAGTTCGAACACCTGCCTGCGCCGCTGCAGCGGGCAATCCAGGCCCAGGGGCTGTCTCCCGACTCGGTGGGCCTTTGGGTGCAACGGGTCCCGGACGGGGCCGTGCTGGCCCGGCTGAATGCCGATACCCCCTATAACCCGGCCTCCACGGTTAAGCTGGCCACCTCGCTGGCGGCCCTGCACGAACTCGGCCCCAATTACACCTGGACGACCGAGATCTGGGCCACCCGCCCGATCCAGGACGGTGTACTGCGTGGGGACCTGGTGATCCGCGGGACTGGCGACCCGGGCATGGTGACCGAGGAATACTGGCGCATGATCGGCGAGCTGCGCCGTACCGGGCTCAAGCGCATCGAGGGTGATGTGATCCTGGATGCCAGCCACTTCCAGCTCCCGAATGGGAACCCTGGAGACTTCAATCGCCAGCCACTGCGGGCGTACAACCAGCTGCCGTATGCCCTGCACGTGAATTCCAACTCCCAGCGCTTCCATGTGCGTCCCGAGCGCCGCGGCAACGGCATCGACGTGGTGGTCGATCCGCCACTGCCCGGGCTCGAGGTCGTCAACCGTCTGCAGTCGACCCGAGGGGGGTGTGGCGAGTGGCAGCGGGGTATCCAGTTCAATGTCGATCAGAACGCCCAGCGGGTGACCTTTTCCGGTCAGTACCCGGTGAATTGTGGCAACTACGAGATGCTGCGCTCGGTGCTCACGCCGGAGGCCAACCATGCCGAGATGTTTCACATGGCCTGGGATCAATGGGGCGGCGAACTGACGGGCAGGGTGCGTACCGGCGTGCTGCCCGTGCTGCATGACGAGCCGATTGTGCGCCATCGCTCGCGGCCCCTGTCCGATCTGATCCGGGTGTCCAACAAGTGGAGCTCGAATGTCATGAGCGATCACTTGCTGCTGACCCTGGGGGCGCGCAAGAACGGCCCGCCCGCGACGATGGACAAGGGGCGCGAGGCTCTGGTCGACTCACTGCGCGACCTGGGTGTGGATGTCGGCGGTATGGTGGTCGACAACGGCTCGGGCCTCAGCCGCGATGCCCGGATGACCGCGCGCCAGCTCGGCGAGATCCTCGAGGCGGGCTGGAAGCACCCGCATCGGCCCGAGTTCCAGTCGTCCCTGGCCCTGTCGGGGCTGGACGGCACTCTGCGCAACCGCTTCCGCAATGGCGACCTGCGCGGGCAGATGCACCTGAAGACCGGGCACATCAACGAGGTCTCGGCGGTGGCGGGCTATGTCCGCACGTCCAGCGGCGATGACGTGATCGTCACGGTGCTGGTGAATGGGCCGCGTGCGCACATCGGGCATGGGCGCAATCTCCAGGACGCGGTCCTGGAGTGGGCGCACGGGCTCTAGGGAAACGCTGATCTCAGGGTTTCCCTGGATTAGCGGGTTTCGACCTGCCAGTTCGAGAGCACCGGTTTCTTCGATACCTCGACGTCCAGGCTCTCCAGCCACTGGGCGACCACGCGGTTCGAGTTGTGGCGCAGGGTGTAGGCATCCGGATGGTGGACGAAGCTCATGCCCCAGGCCGCGGAGTCGACGCGCTCGTCGGCTCCTTCTTCCCATATGGCCTCGAGCTTTTCGATCAGCGCCTGCGCCCGCGTGGCGGGGACCTCGATGTGGTGGATGTCCTCCAGCGGGACCCGCAGACCCGTGCGCACGGCGGCGTTAAGATCGGCGCCCTCAAGTTCCTGGCGTCCCAGTGCTGCGCGGGTCGAGGCGAAGACGGCCGCGAGCATCGCACCCGGTCCGGTATTGCGTTCGACATAGAACGACCAGTCGCCATAGGAATACCGCAGCCAGTGCCCGGGCGGCTCGGTCGGCAGCACCAGGCTGGAGTGGCGGCCATGGTCGAGCACGGCCACGGTCACCGGGTCTTCGGGCTGCGCCGGGGCCTTGAGGGTGGTTGGGGCGCAACCGGACAGGAGCCCGGCCAGGCCGATAACCAGGATCAGGGATCGCCAGCGTGTGGTCTGCCTTGGGCGCATGGTTCAGGGGCCTTTGGCTGTGTGTGTCGACGATCGCGACGGGCGATCGAATCGTTGTCCGTCACCCGCTCGGGCGGGTTCCATTGACGCGGTTCGCGTTGAGCGAGATTAGCATGGCCGGGAATGGGGACGACGAGTGCGTTCGCGACGGCCCTGCGGCACAATGGCGACCGTGTTTCCTCGCGGAAGGTGACAGTGGAAGATCAAACGGCAGTCGGGCTGTGGACGGCCCTCGGGATTCTGGCGATCGTGGTAGCCGGCCTGGTGGGTTTCTGGGTTGGGCGCGTGACCAGTGACGAACGCAAACTGATCCGCGAACTGGAGGAAGAGCTGGATCGGCGCATGCAGGAGCTGACGCGCTATCGCGGTCAGGTCAACGACCACTTCGACCGTACCGCCACCCTGTTCGCGACCATGGCCGGTTCCTATCGCGACCTCTACCACCACCTCGCCCAGAGTGCGGAGGAGCTGGCGGACAAGCCGACCCGGGACCGTCTGGAGGATCGTGCAGGGCGTCTGTTGTCGAACGTGCCAAATCGTGATTACGGCGGCAGTTCGGGCGAGGGCCCCGGTCACCGTGAACGCGATTCGGAGCCGGAGGGCGATGTACCCGACCGGCGCTACGAGAGCGACTACCGCGAGTCGTCCGACGCCGAGCAGTCGCCGTCGCGCCCGCGGGCCGATTAGACGGGTGAATACTCGGCTGTTGCCGAGACGTACTCGGGGGATCAGACGAAAAAAGGCCGGGCATGCGCCCGGCCTTTTTTATCGGGTTGACGACCCAGGGGCGGTGATTAGAGCGCCGAGATTTCCGCGCGGATCTGGTTGTCCAGATTCTGCACCCAGTTGTTGTAATTCGGGTGGATGCGACCATCTTCGTAGTCGAGGTTCGAGCTGTCCTTGTAGCGGATGCTGTACGCCCCGTCGCTGTAGGGGATTTCGACCACTGCAATATGGTCGCGCAGCGACAGCCGACCTTCGAGCAGGCCGGGCTCGGTTTCGCTGATCTGCCAGCCCAGTGCCGCGCCGGCGTTGCGGATCGCCTGCTGCATCTGCTCTGCGCTTGGGCGCTCGCCGTGCACATCGGTGACCGTGGTGTCGCTGACATCATGCACCGGTGCGGTACCGCGGCAGCCCGCGAGTACGAGCACGCCGGCCACGAGCAGGAGCAGCAGGAGTCTTGCAGACATTGGTGTTGTCCTTGATGGTGGATGATCACCTGGCAGTGTAGGCAGCGTGACCGCGAATTGCCATTCCCGCCCTGGAAAAAGGTTTGTGAATCCGACCTTTGCCGCGGTTTTCAGGGTCTGCGAAGCAGTCCCAGATGCCTCAACAGACCGAGCGGGTGGAGACCACGTGCCAGCAGGCGTAGGGCAACCATCTGGATAATGCGCAGGGTATCCGTTGCGGCCCGGAAATGGCTGGCGCGGTGCTGGTCCGGGTAGATGCAGCGCACGGGTACCAGGGTGACCGGGAAGCCCAGGCGCTCGGCCTCGATCAGGGCCTCGCTCTCGAATACGAAGCTGCGGCGCTCGCCATGAGGCAGCTCCAGGCGTCGCAACAGGTCGGCCGGATACAGACGAAAGCCGGACTGCGAGTCGCGCAGCGGCTGTCCCGAGGCCCAGCCAATCCAGAAGTCGGCGGTGCGGTTGCCGAACAGGCGCAGAGGGGGCGTTGTTTCCCTGCCTTTGAGCCGTGCCCCGATCACCAGATGGTGGGGGTGGGCCTGCCAGGCGGTGATCAGGTTCGGGATCTCAGAGGCATCGTGCTGGCCGTCCGCATCCAGCGTGACCACGGCGTCCGCTCCCTGTTCCAGGGCGTGCTGCATACCCGTCCACAGCGCGTTCGCCTTGCCGCGGTTTTGCGGTAAGCGCAGGACCTCCACGACCCCGGGTTCAGATTGGACCCGGTCGGCGGTGTCATCCCGCGAGCCATCATCGACCACGATTACCCGGTCGACATGGGGGCGTGTGGCCGCGACGACGGCGGTGATCGTGGGGGCCTCGTTATGGGCCGGTATCAGCGCGTGGACGACCGCCATCGGTTCGGGTCAGGCCAGTGCGCCATTGATGCCGATCACCTGGCCGGAGACATAGCCGGCCTGCTCGGAGGCCAGATATGCCACCAGTCCGGCGACCTCCTCGGGGCGTCCGGCGCGCTGCGCGGGCACCATGCGCCTGATCGTCTCGGCGTCGAAGCTCGACTCGCTCATCGCGGTCTCGATGATCCCCGGCGCGACCGCATTGGCCGTGATGCCGCGCGACCCGACCTCCTGCGCCAGCGAGCGGATGGCCCCGTGCAGCCCGGACTTGGCCGCGGCGTAGTTGGCCTGGCCGCGGTTGCCGACCACGCCGGCTACCGAGGAGATCGCAATCACGCGACCCCAGCGGGTGGTGATCATGGGCAGCAGCAGCGGCTGGGCCACGTTGTAGAACCCGTTGAGCGCGACATCGATCGGCCGGGCCCATTGTTCCGGGCTCATGCCGGCCAGCGGCGCGTCGTCGTGCACGCCCGCGTTGTGAACCAGGATCTGCACCGGCTGCGCAGCCGCGACGGGCTCCAGCTGCGCCCGCGCGGCATCGGCGTCGGTGATGTCGAAGACCAGGACATCCGCCTGACCGCCGTCGGAGTGGATCTGTTCGGCCAGCTCGCGGGCAGGCTCGGGGTTGCGGTGTGCGTGCAGCAAAACCTCGCAGCCGCCATCGGCCAGGGCCCGTGCGATGGCCTGGCCGATGGCACCGCTGGCGCCGGTGATCAGTGCACGATGGCTCATGTCGGGGTGTCCTCGGTTTGCAGGATCACGGTCGCCCGCGCGGACAGGACGGGCTCGCCGTCGGCCGATACCTCGAGATCATAGATGGAGCTGTTGCGATCCGACATCACGCTGCGGGCCGTGATGTCGAGATCCGCATTCAGGTCGTCCAGCAGAGTCCGGTGCACGCGCAGGTTGCGGACTGCGGCCAGGAAGCCGGCCTTGGGTGGTCCGGCGTCGGCCAGCAGGGCGCCATGTACGGCCATCGCCTGGGCGCCGTACTCCAGCGCCGACAGGGCCGGGAGCCCGGTGGTGTTGCGCAAGGGGTTGTCAGGGGCGCGGTGGCTGATGGCGCGGCAACGGATCGCCTGTTCGTCCCATCCGACCACGGTCTCCAGCAGGCACATTGCGCCTGCATGCGGCAGCATGCGGCAGATCGCCTCGTGGTTCAGTTGGGGGCTGGCGGCCTTCATGCGGGATCGTCCTGATCCGTTGTTAATGCGAGAGGCAAACCACCGGAAGATCAGGGCGTGACGCGAATCTCCAGCGATCGTCCCAGTGGCGCGGCAAGCGTAACATGACCGCCTTCGCCGCGCGCGAGCACCTCCAGCAGGGGCAGGGAACGGGCAGCGGGGTTGGTGCCGCGCAGGGCCTCCAGCGAGTCCTGGCGGCAGGGGGTGGGGTCGCTGCCCTCTCCCAGGGCCAGCTCGAGGGTGGGCCGCCCGGCACCTGCGGGACACAGGCGCAGGCCGACGGCAAACGACTCGGTGATGGGCCGTACACGCCGGAACGTGGCCATGGAGGCGACATCGTAGGCGGCCAGCAGGACCTCGCCACTGCCAGCCTGCAGTAGCGTGGCGGCCTCCAGCAACCCCGCCGCCAGCGTTGCATCGAAACCGGAGATGGCCGTTGCCGGGGCCGGATTCGCGGTCGCGATCGACCAGTTGCCGGCGGGGGCGTTGTGTACCGAGTTGTGGAACTGCACGGGCGAGACCATGGGCTCCGCCTGTGTCAGGGCCTCGCAGATGCGGTCGATGATGTCCATGTCCCCGGAGGACGAGGCGAACACCGAGCGCAGCTGGCTGCGGTCGCAGTCGGCCGTGGCCTCCTCCGCGACCTTCAGCGCCAGGCGAATGGTGTCCGTCGTGCGGCGGCGCTCGTTGGCCGGCAGCAGGGTGGTCGGCGGGATGGTCACCGGTGCCCGCTCATGGGGCTCCTGCCCGGCAAGGACGGGGCGCGCCGAGGCGAAATCGGACAGGCCCGGACCCAGCAGGCCAACGGCCGCAATACCAACCTTCATGCGGCCTCCAGCAGCAGGCTGCAATTGTTGCCGCCAAAGCCGAAGGCGTTTACGAGTACGTGGCGGATGTCGCGTTCCTCAGCGGCCCCCCGGGCGTCCAGTTCAAGCTCAGGGTCCAGGTGGTCGAGCCCCGCCGTGGCGGGCACGAAGCCCCTCTCCAGGCTGGCCAGTGCCTGCGCGACCCCGACCGCGCCGGCCGCCCCAAGGGTGTGACCGGTCAGGCCCTTGGTGCCGGTGGCGCGGCTCTTTGCGCCAAACAGGCGCGCCAGGGCGCGTGCCTCGGAGCGGTCGTTGGCGGGGGTCGCGGTGGCATGCATAAGCACGTAGTCGATGGCCCCGGCGGACCGCTGTGCCCGCGTGAGGGCCTGTTCCATGGCCCGCGCTGCACCGAGCCCTTCCGGGTGCGGGGCCGACATGTGGTGGGCATCGCTGGATTCGCCGTGGCCGATCAGCCGGGGACCGGCCGCGCCGTTGTCGGGCCTCTCCAGCAGGAAGAATCCGGCAGCCTCGCCGATGGAGATGCCGGCGCGCTCGGCATGCAGCGGGCGGCAGGGTTCCGGGGCCACGAGCTGCAGCGCATTGAAACCGTGCAGGGTCATGCCGCAGAGACTGTCGACCCCACCGACCACCGCCGCGTCGCAAAGCCCGGCCGCGATAAAGCGTTCGGCGTCGGCAAAGACCTTGGCGCTGGACGAGCAGGCCGTGGAGACCACCATCGCCGGTCCCCGCAGCCCGAGCCGGGTGCCAATGAAATCGGCCAGCGAGAACATGTTCTGGGTGTGCTGGTAGTCGTAGTCCGGTGGCAGATCCCCGGTGGCCAGGTCGCGGCGGTGGTAGGCCTGTTCCGTCGCGGCGATCCCCGAGGTGCTGGTGCCCATCAGGACTGCGATGCGCCCGGCCCCGTAGCGCTCGCGCGCGATCTCGACGGCTTCGATGAAGCCATCCTGGCGCAGCCCCAGCTCGGCCAGCTGGTGGTTGCGGCACTGGAACGGGGCCAGGTGATCCGTCAGCACGATCGCCTCCACACCCGCCACACGCCCGATGTGGGTGTCCAGCCGCACGGAGTCCAGGTCGCAGGCGCGCAGCCCGCTGTACCCTTTGTGCAGTGCGTCGGCGTTGGCCTGGCGGCCGGTTCCGGTGGCGGAGGTCAGGGTGTGGGCGGAGATTACCAGTGGATTCATTCGGCGGGCTGCAGTTGGCGGGGGATCGGCATCGGATGTTAGTGGTCAACGGCTACTGTACGGCGCGACCGGGGGGGCTGCGCCAGAAGCGCGGCTGCGAGAAAGGAAAATATCACGCCCAGTAATACGGTGAGCCCCATGGCCCGCAATACCGGAAGACTGGAAAGGGCCAGCAGGCCAAACACGGCCACGGTGGACAATGCGCAGATGCTGACCGATGCGGCCGTGTTCTGGCGTGCCTGCAGGTCTCTCAGCGGGCGGCTGAAGAACACCGCGTAGTCCAGGCACAGGCCAACGATCAGCAACAACGCGATCAGATGGAAAAGGGACAGGGAAATCCCGAGCAGGATCAGCGCGGCCACGGTCAGGACCAGCCCGCTCCCTACTGCGGTCAGGATGCGCAGGCTGCGCCCGGGGGCGCGGGTGGCCAGCAACAGCAACAGGGTGACGGCCACCACACCGAGGGCCAGCCGCTCCAGCGCCTGATCGCGGAATCCGCTGACCAGGTCCTCCGAGGCGCGCAGGAAATCCACGTGCTGTACGCCCACATCGGCCAGGCCGGGCAGGTCTGCCAGCGGTTCCCGCTGCAGCCATTGCCTCACCTCGGTTGCATCCTCCACGCCGCTCAGCCGTACCCAGGCCATCCAGTCGCCGCCCTCCTCGTCCGGCATCAGCAGGGTGCCTGTCGTTTGGCGCAGCGGGCCGTCGGGCAGTGTGGCCGGGGTCAGCGGCTCCAGATCACGGGTCCGGGCCACATCCTCCAGAAAGGGATCGAAGGCGTCTGCGCGAAAACCCAGCCCGTCGACGGCAGTGTCCAGCCGCTCGCGCAGGGTGTCCGCGGCGGGCAGGGCACCCTGGCGTATGCGCTGCAGGGCCTGGCTCGGCAAGGCCCGGGCCGCATGGTCGTAGGCGGTCAGCACCCCCTGGTTGCGCAGGTCTTCCAGGCCCGGGGTCAGCGCCTCGGCGGCCTGCAGCGCCCGCTCGGGGTCGGACGCGGTGATCAGCAGGGCATGGCGGATATCCGGCAGCCCCAGGGCGTGGCGCAGTTCGCGGTCGCGGTCGATGTGCTCCTGCGGCACCGGGTGCAGGGCACCCAGGTTGTCCTCCCAGGGGAACGGGTCGGCGCTGGCGATAACCACCAGGGCCCCCAGCACGGAGGCGGCCAGGATCCAGCGCGCCGTCACTGGCGGCTGTGTCAGGGCGGCCGGTACCGGCAGGCGGGCCGGGGGCACCCCGTCGCGTTGCAGCGCCAGTGGCATCAGTTGGGGCAGTACCCAGCGCGTGGTGAGCGCGGCCACGCCGACACCGGTCAGTACGAACAGCCCGAGCTGGGCCATGCCGGAAAACCCCGTGATCGCCATCAGCGCGTAGACCAGTACCGTGCTCCCGGCACCCAGGCCAATCGCCGGCCACAGCTCGCGCGCCACGCCGCGCATCCCGTCACTCGGGGGCTGCCGGCTGTGCGCGAACAGGTGCAACGGGTAGTCGAGCGCGATGCCCAGCACGGTAATGCCGAACGCCAGTGCGATCCCGTGCAGGTGGCCGAAGACCACGGTCACGACCGCCGCCCCGGCCAGGATGCCGGTGGCCAGCGGAACGGCCGCGAGCCAGACCGGGTGGGGGTGGCGGAACACGACCAGCAGGAGCGTGGCCAGGGCCAGACTGGCGGCCAGGCTGAAGACGGTGATCTCGCCCCGGATGCGCCCGCGCGATTCGACTGCGATCACCGCGGGTCCCGCGACGAGCAGGTCCAGATCGTCCGCGTACTCGGCGAAGGCCTCGTCCAGCGCCTTCAGGAGCGCTTCCTGACCGTCCAGATCCATGCCTTCGGCCGCGCTGTGCAGGACCAGCAGGGCCCGCTCGCGCTCGGGGTCGACCCAGACGCCGTGGCGGTCGCGTTCGCCCCCGCCGCCGGCCTGTCCCAGCTGTTCGAGCACCACCAGTGATTCGCCCGTGGGGTCGCGGCCGATCAGTTCCCGGGGCATCAGAGGTGCGGCACTACCGAGGTCCTCCCGACGTTCCTCGAGCTGGTCGCGCAGGGTGTCGACAGAGAAGCGCTCCGGGGTGACCTCGGGGCTCAGGAGATAGCGGTGCTCGAGCAGGAAATCCAGGGCGGGGTCATCCGGGTCGAGACGCCCGTTGCGGATTTCGCCGACCGTGGGGTGGCCGCGCAGCGCCTCGACCAGATGGTCGCTGGCATCCGCGCGTGCCTGGCTGCTGCCACCCTCGATGCCCAGCAGCAGGATCTGTCCGGCCGGGCCGCCCCCGGGGTCCAGCGCCACCCCGGTCTCGGTGACCGGCTCCGGGGTGAAGCCCTGAAGGTCGGTGACCAGCTCGCCCCGCCACAGCAGGATGCTGGCTGCCACCAGCAGCCCGATCAGCCAGAGCGCCGGTCCCGGTGACAGGGGAAAGCGATTCGGCACCAATCAGTCGCCGTCTTGCGGATCAAGCTGCATGCGGCTGTGGCGCCCTCCTGACTCCTCGGTATCCAGGCGCAGGAGGGCACCGCCCTCGCCCTGGAGGTCGAGTCCGAGGATCATGCGGCGAAGGGCGCGGTCACGCGGAGTGAGTTCCAGCCTCCAGGCCTCCAGGTCGCCTTCGGTCTCGACTTCGAAGTGTTCTTCCAGTCCCTCGCGTTCCCCCTTGGCGAGGGAGCGGAACAAGGCGGCAAACGCGGCCAGACCCGGCTGCTCGTCCAGGTCCACCTCGCGGCTGGAGCCTCGGCGCTCCACGATTACTTGGCGTCCCTCGATCCGCACGCGTTCGCCGCCGTCGCCATCCATCCGACGCTCCAGGGTGTCCGGCGGCTCGAACACCAGCGTGCCGGTGCGGGTCTCGGGGAATTCGAGCAGGGGGTCCTGGCGGGTTTCGCGAAAGTCGATACGTGAAGGCGGATTGTCGGCCAGTGCTTCCAGGATCTGGTCCAGTGTGTCACCGGAGGTTTCCGCCTTGGCGAACAGCGGGCAGGCCAGCAGGAGCACCGCCAGGGCCAGTGCTCGGACCCCGAGCAGTTGCCGGTAGCAAGGCTTAGCGGGACGAGTCATTCCAGAAATCATAGAAGTTGAACCAGTTGTACGGGGCCTCACGCACGCGCGTCTCGAGGCGATCGGCGTAGCGTTGCACCCATTCGGCCAGGGCCTCTTCGCGTCGGCCGCGGGGGGCCTCGATGACGTCGGCAAAGCGTTCAAAGACGATATCGTAGCGATTGCCGCCGCGATAGAGGCCGAAGCACAGGATGACCGGGACCTTCAGCACTGCGGCCAGCAGCAGGGGACCCTGGGGAAAAAAGGCCCGTCCCCCGAGGAAACGGCATTCCACCATCTTGTCGCTCTCGGCCACGCGATCGGCCAGGGTGGCCACAATCCCCCCCTGTTCCAGACAGTCGCGGGCGTGCAGCAGGGTCTCGGTGTCCCCCAGGGGGATGACCGACGCGGCGACCTCGGGGTTAAGCGCCTCCAGCAACTGGGTGATGCGCTGATTGTGATCGCGGTACATCAGCACGCGCACGGGAAAGTCGTTCTTGCCGACCGCGAGTACCCGCAGGGCCTCGAAACTGCCCAGGTGTGCCCCCAGCAGCAGGGCCCCGTGGCCGCTTTCGACATGCTCGAGGAAGATCTCGCGATTGTGGACATGAAGATCCAGGCACGCGTCCTTGCCGGCCAGCAGGAAGACGCGGTCCAGGATCACGGCCGCGAAGCTGTGGAAGTGCCGGGCAATCTCGCGCAGGCGCGGCTCGCGTCCGAGCACGCGGCGCAGGTAGTCCCGGCTGTAACCCCGGGATTTCGGGGCAAACAGAAGAAAGTAGGCGGTTATCGGGTAGAGCAGTGCGCGACCGGCCGCCCGAGATGCAGAGCAACCCACAGGATGATGCGCAGCGCCAGGGGGGACCCTCGCTCCCCCTGGCTGAACCACCCCCGGCTCACGCCGTTTGTCCGGCGTCGTGCAGCTTCAGTTGTCCGCTACACAGGGGGTCGGATGTCTCCGCACCGTCGCGGATAACGCGGAATGCGCGCAGGCCGCTGGTACCAGGGGGATCAATCTCCACCCGGAAATCGACCTCCGGAAGCAACGGCGCCAGAAATTTCGCCCGTGGCAGGGCGGCCACCGGGCCCAGGCCGCTTGCGCGCGCGACGGCGTCCACCGTGGCCAGGATGACCACGCCCGGTACGACCGGCTGACCGGGGAAATGCCCGGGCAGTGAGGGGTGGCTGGCCGGGATGCGGCGCGTGGCAATGATCGGTGCCATTGCTCAGGCGCACTGCCCGTGCTGGTCCAGCAAGTCCAGCAGGACCTGGCGCGGGAGCTTGCCCGTCGCGCTGCGGGGGAGGGCTCCCACCATCACCAGGGGGCGCGGAAGGAACAGCGGGTCCATGGTTTCGGCCAGGGCCGCCAGGATCTCGGCCTCGGAGCGCTCCGGGGCGACCACGATCGCAGCCAGACGGGCGGTCCCGCTGTCCTGTCCGGGATCGGGCGGGATGAACACGCCGTCCTCTACGCCGGGAATGGCGTTCAGGCGCCGGTTCAGCTCGGCCAGCGAGGCTCGTTTGCCGGCGATATTGAGCTGATCCGCCAGGCGTCCGCGCATGCGGAAGCGCTGGGCACCTTCCCGCTCGATGCGGTCGGGCAGGGGGACTGGTGCCGGGTGCTGGGGTCCCTGTACCGCCACCCGGTCGCTGCCCTGGGTCGTCAGCGCAATCCCGTCATAGACCGTCCACAGGAGCTCCCGGGCCGTCTCGCGGCTGGCAATGGCCCCGGCCTCGGTGCAGCCGTAGATCTCGCGGACGGTCGTGCCAAACAGTGTTTCCGCGGACTGTGCCCGGTCTTGTTCCAGTGGGGCGGTGGCGCTGAGGATGCGTGCCGCCCTGGGCCAGGTCAGGCCCGCCCGCAGGCAGGCGTCCAGGTGAAATGGGGTCGTGACCAGGTTTGCCGGGGCATGCTCGGCCATGGCCTGGCGGATATCGTCCGGGAAGAACGGGCGTTCGGCCAGCAGCGTGCAGGGGCCGAGCAGGGCATAAAGCACCGTGGATTCCAGGCCGTACATGTGCTGCGCGGGGACCGTCCCCACCAGTGTTCCCCCGTCGGTATCCAGCCCGAAGCGGCGCAGGGCCTGTGCGGTCACGACATGAAGGCTGTTCCAGCTCCTGCTGTGAGCGGTGGGCTGTCCGGTGCTGCCCGAGGTATAGGCGTGTACCGCCATCTGATCCGACGGGATCTCCGGGGTCGCGCCCGCATTGTGGGCGTCCTCTGTCCCGGCCGCGGTGACCGGGATGACGGGGAGGGTGACACTGAGGTCCCGCTCGTCCACCAGGGCGTGCGCGCCGGGATGACGCTCGGCGATCTCGCTCAGGGTTGTCCGGGCGCGGTTCGGAGGGAGGATGTTAGCGCCCCCGCGCAGCAGGATCGCGGCAAACGCGACGGCAAAGCGATAGCGATCCTCGCACAGGTTGAAGTGGGCTCCGCCGGCCGGGATGCGCCGGGCGAGGGCGCGCACATCCGTCAGAAACGCGGCCCGCGAGACACGGCGTCCCGCCACCCAGGCCAGTGGCGTTGGGTGGTCGGCAATCAGCGCTAGCGTGTTCGAGTCCCTCATCGTTGTCTCAGGATGTGGCGGTGGTCGGCGCGTGCCAGTGCGGCGAGGTAGGGCAGGAAACCCGCCCGGGGTTCGTCGCGCAGAAGCCAGCGCCGTAATGGATATTCCAGCATGAACAGCGCCGCCAGGAACAGATAGTTGATCCCATTTGCGAACAAGGCCCAGGTGGTGGTGGGCACCGCCACCGCCAGTACCGCCGACAGCAGGGCGAGTCCACCGCACAGCAGGGCCCAGGCAGCGGTCAGCCGCCGTGTATAGCGATGCACCGGCGTGCTGTCGGAGGCGCCCATGGCCAGCGCATACCGGGTGATCAGGGGGGTGGAGCCCGGACGCAGGGAGCGGGCAAACAGCCATGCCAGGGCCCCCTGAATAAGCACCGGTATTGCATAGATCAGCCATTTCCCGGCCGGCTCGGCACCCAGAAGCAACACTAGCACGGCCAGCACCAGGGCCATCACCGCTCGGCCGAGCACGGGCAGGACCGGCCAGGCGAGGACCAGGATGAGCAGCGCCAGCCAGGCCAGCGGCAGTCGCGGCAGCTCCAGGAAAATGCCCGTGATCACGGCCACCGGGTAGCCCAGGGCTACCGCGGCGGCGAGACGGGTACTCACGACGTGGCTCGGTGCGCCTCGATATGGGCGGTCAGGGCCCGCAAGGATGCGAAGATCTGGCGATTGTTCTCGTCATCGGAGCGGATCTGCACGCCATAGGCCCGCGAGATGGCCAGTGCCAGTTCCAGCGCATCGATCGAGTCCAGCCCAAGGCCCTCGCGGAACAAGGGGGCCTCCGGCTCGATGTCCTCGGGGCTGACCTCTTCGAGATTCAGGCTGTCGACGATCAGCCTGGCGACTTCCTGTTCCATTGCGGTTTGTGCTGCCACGTCTCTCCCCTAAATAGCGGCGGAATCCGAAAGCGTTTCCCTGGGGAAACGCTGATTGTTCCCCTGGGGAAACGCTGATTGTTCCCCTGGGGAGGTGCTGGGCGCGCCGTGCACCTCCCGGCCCGGGGCCGATGATACGCAACCCCAAGGGGGCGTGGTACCCTCCAAATGCAGGGAATACGCGGTTTTGCAGGGCGGGGCGGCAGAGTGGGTGCTCTCATGGGGTGCGATCAGTCGACCGCCAGCGAATCGCCAGGGGGCAAGTATGGGGGGCGAGTCGTGATCGGCGGTCGGGTAGGACTGCGGCGCGTCGGGCCGGACGGGCTGCTGACCTTCGGGCTGTCCAATCTGGTCATTGTGCTGACGGCGGGGCTTAGCTGGCTCGCGTTGTGGGGGCGCATGCATCTGTGGGTCCGGAGCCTGGATTGTCCCGGGCGGGCACCTTGGATCATTGTCCTGGGACAGCAGTTACAAGAGGGTTGCCCTGGACCGGGTTACCGGCTGCGCCTGTTGCGAACCCTGCGCCTGCTGCGGCGCGACCCGGAGGCCCGCGTTCTGCTGCTGGGCGGATACACCTCGCCGGAGGGGCCCAGCGAGTCGGCTGCGGGTGCGGCCTTTTTGCGCCAGCGCGGCATCCCGGCCTCTCGCATCTTCTGTGAAGAGGACTCGCGGCACACCCTGGAGAATCTGCAAAACGCCCGCGACCTGCTCGTCCAGCGTACCGGCGGCAGCCTGCCGCGCTGTGTGCTCGTGACCAGTCGTTTTCACCTGCCCCGTGCGGTGGCCATCGCGCGCGGGGTGGGACTCGAGGTCTGTCCCTGCCCTGCCGAGCGCTCGCCCCGGGTGCCGCAGGTGCGTCTGGCGCGCGAAATCTGGATGCTGCACTGGTATCACACCGGGCGGCTGTTTGCCCGGTTGATCCGTCATCAGGGGATGCTCGACCGGATCAGCTAGGCCTCCAATGCGGTGATCGCAGCCGCTACATCGCGCGGATGCGCTCGCGCTGGGCGGCGAGCTGATCGCGGGTGGCCTGCATTTCGGCGACGCGGTCGCGTTCCTTCTGCACCACCTCGGCCGGAGCGCGGTCGACGAAGCTCTCGTTGGACAAGCGCTTTGCGCTCTGCTCGAGATTCTTGTCGAGCTTGCCGATCTCCTTGTCCAGGCGTGCCAGCTCGGCATCCTTGTCGATCAGCCCGGCCAGCGGGATCAGCAGCTGCATGTCGTCGACCAGGGCCATCGCGGACTCCGGGGCCTCGTCGGCGGCATCCAGCCAGGTGACGCTTTCCGGCTTGGCCAGGAATTCCAGAAGGCCGCGGTGGCGGGTGTAGCGTTCCTGGTCGGCGTCGGTCCAGTTCTTCACCAGCACGGGCAGCGGCTTGCCCGGAGCGATGTCCATCTCCGCGCGGATGCGGCGCAGCCCGGTGATGAAGTCCTTGACCCAGTCGAGCTCGGCGGTGGCGGTGGCATCACGCGGGAAGCCGTCCTGCGCCGGCCAGCGGCACTGCACCAGGAACTCGGTGTCGTCGTCGATCCCCGCATGCGGCTTCACACTGGTCCAGATCGCCTCGGTGATGAACGGCATCACCGGGTGCAGCAGGCGCAGCAGGGCCTCGAGCACGGTGACCAGCGTATTGCGCGTGGCGCGCTTGACCGCGTCCGGGGTGGCCTCGTCGTTCAGGACCGGCTTGGTCAGCTCCAGGTACCAGTCGCAGTAGTCGTGCCAGGTGAATTCGTAGAGCGTCTGAGCGGCGAGGTCGAAGCGGTAGGCATCGAGCTGCTGCGTGGCGGTCTCGGCGGTGGCCGCCAGGCGGTCGAGGATCCAGCGATCGGCCAGGGTGCGGTGCTCCGCCGTGTCGTCCGCGGCCGAGCAGTCGTGGCCCTCCACGTTCATCAGCACGAAGCGCGAGGCGTTCCACAGCTTGTTGCAGAAGTTGCGGTAGCCCTCGATGCGGCCGAGGTCGAACTTGATGTCGCGCCCGGTGGTGGCCAGCGCGGCCAGGGTGAAGCGCAGGGCGTCGGTGCCGAACGCGGGGAAGCCGTCGGGGAAGGCCTTGCGCGTGGTCTTCTCGATCTTCTTCGCCATCTGCGGCTGCATCAGGCCCTGGGTGCGCTTGGCCACCAGGTCGTCGGCGCTGATGCCGTCGATCAGGTCGATCGGGTCGATCACGTTGCCCTTGGACTTGGACATCTTCTGGCCTTCCGAGTCGCGGATCAGGCCGGTGACGTACACCTCGCGGAACGGCACGTCCCCCATGAAGTGCTCGCCCATCATGATCATGCGGGCGACCCAGAAGAAGATGATGTCGAAGCCGGTGACCAGCACGCTGGTCGGGTAGAAGTCGCGCAGCTCCGGCGTCTGTTCCGGCCAGCCGAGGGTGGAGAACGGCCACAGCGCGGAGGAGAACCAGGTGTCGAGCACGTCCTCGTCCTGGGTCAGCACCACATCGGCCGCCAGGCCGTGCTTCTCGCGCACCTCGTCCTCGGAACGCCCGACGTACACGTTGCCATCGCTGTCGTACCAGGCCGGGATGCGGTGGCCCCACCAGATCTGGCGCGAGATGCACCAGTCCTCGATGTTGCGCATCCACTCGAAGTAGGTCTTCGACCAGTTCTCCGGCACGAAGCGGATGCGCCCGTCCTCCACCGCCTGGATCGCCGGCTCGGCCAGCGGGCCGGCCTTCACGTACCACTGGTCGGTCAGGTAGGGCTCGACCACGGTGCCGGAGCGGTCGCCGCGCGGGACCATCAGCTTGTGGTCGTCGATCTTCTCCAGCAGGCCTTCGGCCTCGAGATCCGCGACCACCCGCTTGCGGGCCTCATAGCGATCCAGGCCGCGGTAGGCCTCGGGCACGTTGTCGTTCAGGCAGGCGTCGATGGTCAGGATATTGATCACCGGCAGGTCGTGGCGCTGGCCCATCGCGTAGTCGTTGAAGTCATGCGCCGGGGTGATCTTTACGCAGCCGGAACCGAATTCGGCCTCGACATAGTCGTCGGCGATGATCGGGATCTCGCGCCCGACCAGCGGCAGCTTGATCCTCTGGCCGATCAGGTGCCGGTAGCGCTCGTCCTCCGGGTGCACCGCGACGGCGGTATCGCCCAGCATGGTCTCGGGGCGCGTGGTGGCGACGGTCAGGTGGCCCGAGCCGTCCGCCAGCGGGTAGCGGAAGTGCCACAGGTGGCCGTTCTCCTCCTCCGACAGCACCTCCAGGTCGGACAGCGCGGTGTGCAGAACCGGGTCCCAGTTGACCAGGCGCTTGCCGCGGTAGATCAGGCCCTCCTCATGCAAGCGCACGAAGACCTCGCGCACCGCGTCGGACAGCCCGTCGTCCATGGTGAAACGCTCGCGCGACCAGTCCACCGAGTCGCCCAGGCGGCGCATCTGCCGGGTGATGGTGCCGCCGGATTCGTGTTTCCACTCCCACACGGCCTTCAGGAAGTCCTCGCGCCCGAGGTCGTGGCGGCTCTTGCCGTCGGCGGCGAGCTGGCGCTCGACCACCATCTGGGTGGCGATCCCGGCGTGGTCGGTGCCGCCCTGCCACAGGGTGCGGTCGCCGTGCATGCGCCGGTAGCGGATCAGGGTGTCCATCAGCGTGTGCTGGAACGCGTGCCCCATGTGCAGCGTGCCGGTCACGTTCGGCGGCGGCAGCAGGATGCAGTAGCCGGCCTCGCCCGACTCCGGCGGCGCGAAGATGTTCGCGGCCTCCCAGCGTTCGTACTGGGTCTGCTCGATGCTCTTGGGGTCGAAGCTCTTGTCCATGATCGCGGGCGCGCTCGGGTCGGAATGTGGGGAAAGCCGCGCATTATAACGGCGCGGCGCGCTCATCGCCCGCTGCCGGCTCTCGTGTTTGCGTTGGTTTTTTCTGGCCGCCTGCCCAGTAGTGGCTGGGCCTGGTTCGGCCTCGGGTGTTTACGGTGCCTTCGGCCGGCCGCCTGCCATGCGCTGTTTCGGCAGCGCACCCCGAGTTACTTCTTTGCTCGTGCAAAGAAGTAACCAAGAAACACGCCCGGGATTCGCCCGGGAACCTTGCTCCGGACGCGCCAGGCCGGCGGCGCTGAAACTCGCTGCGCCTTTGGCTTCGCTCAGACAGTCAGCGCCTTCTCCCGGCCTGTCACGCCCTCCACAAGGGGCTCATATCGGGAGGGTAGGTCAAAACAGGCGGTATTCGAGCACCCGCGACAAGCCCGAGCTGTAGGGTGTGTTGAGCGCAGCGAAACGCACCGTTCCAACGTCGGGGCAACCCTGATGCGATTCGCTGCGCTCATCAGCATCCTACCTGCCCCCTGGCGCCCGCTCGCGGGCGCGGCACGCCAGGGCCGTAGGCCGCGCGTGCCAAGATGTTGGAACATCTTGCCTCCATCCACTCGCACGAACCTCTGGATCGCCGTTGTCTTGACCTTCTCCCCCCGTATGAAGCCCCTTGCGGAAGGGTCCTCGGGACGGAAGAAAGGCGCTGACTGTCTGAGCGAAGCGAGTTTCAGCGCCGCCGGCCCGAGGGCCCTGGAGCAAGGTCCCCGGGCGGAATCCGGGTGCCCTTCGTTGGGTACTTTCTTGGGCAAGCAAGAAAGTACCTCGGGGTGCGCTGCCGAGACAGCGCATGGCAGGCGGCCGGCCGAAGGCACTCGGAACACCCGAGGCCGAACCAGGCCCAGCCTGAAAGCGGCGAGAGCTTGACTCAGGCGGTGGCGAGCCGGTCGAGCAGCGCGCGATAGCCGGTGCGGTAGTCGGGATAGCGCAGGCGATACCCGCTGGCACGCAGCCGCGCGTTGCGGCAGCGCTTGCCGCAGACCTCGCCGGCCGGCATCGGCGGCGTCCCCGGTGGATCGAGCTCCATCTCCTGCGCCAGCCAGCCGAGCAGCTCGTGGCGAAGGGCCGGCTCGTCATCGACGCCCAGATAGAGGGGCTCGGGCTCGTCCAGGTGGAAGAGGTGGGTCAGCAGCCCCACGCAGTCCTCACGGTGGATGCGGTTGGTCCAGACCGGTGCTTCGTGCTGACCGCGCACGCCCTCGCGCACCTTGCGCAGGTGGTATTCGCGCCTCGGCCCGTAGATGCCGCCAAAGCGCACGACCACGCCGGCAAACGGGCTGTCGGCCAGCAATTGCTCGGCCTCCAGCAGGCAGCGCCCGGAGAAGCGGGTGGGCTCGGCCGGGCTGGTTTCGTCCACCCAGCGCCCGTCGTCGGCACCAAAGACCGAGGTGCTGGAGACGAACACGATGCGGCGCGGGTGCTGGCGGGCCTGCTCCAGCGCGGCCAGGGTGTTGCGCAGGCCGTCGACATAGGCGCGGCGGTACGCGGCCTCGGTGAACTCGCCTGGGGTGGCGATGAAATAGGCGGTATCCAGCGCCGGGGGGAGCGGCGGCAGCGCGTCCGCGCGGGTGAAGTCGCCGGCCAGCGGCTGGATCGGTTCCGGGATGCGCTCCGGCTGGCGGCGCAGGCCCCAGACCGTGTGGCCGGCCGCGCCGAGCTGTTCTCCGACGCCGCAGCCGAGATCGCCGCAGCCCATGATCAGGATGTTGGCCATGAATCAGTATCTCCCTGGGTGCTTTCGCAACCTAACGTTTCGGCGTGCGGAAGACCAGCACCACAGTAAGGGTTCGACCCAGGGCGATGGCTCGGGCATGCTGGCGAGGGCTTCGATGAGGGTGAGGTATTGCGTGGGCAAGGTCAGTCGCAGGAAGGTGGGCGCATGCGCTTGTGGGTCCGGTCTGGACCGAGCGGCCTGCTGCGGGCCGTACCTGGACCGCGCGGCTGCGGCTCCGACGGCGGAGGCGCTGATGCGCTCGCGCTATGCCGCCTTCGTGGAGGGGCGCGAGGACTATCTGCTGGCCACCTGGGCCGCCGCGACGCGCCCGGAATCCTTGATGCTGGATCCGGACCAGCGCTGGCTGGGTCTGACGATCCGCGCGACCGGGGCCGGGGGGCCGGAGGATCAGGAGGGCTGGGTCGAGTTCGTCGCCCGCTCGCGGGTGCGTGGGCAGGGGGTGCGCCTGCACGAACGCAGCCGCTTTCGCCGCGAGGACGGGTGCTGGGTCTATGTGGACGGCGAGTTCCCGGGCGCATGATCGATCGGGATTGCCCAGCCGGTTCGCCGATGGATGTGGCACTGCTGGAACGGGTGCTGGAGGCGCTGCGCGGACATCCGCGCGGATGTACGGAGCACGCGCTGATTGCGCAGCTGCGCGATCTGGCAGTGGAACCGTTCGCCGCGGCGCGCCTGCAGGAACCGCTGAGCCTGTTCCAGACCCACTTTGTGCTGTTCCACTGTCTGTACCGGCTGCGCGACATGCTCGCGGGGCAGGGCGAGTGGCTGCGCATCCATTGCCTGGATATCGGAATCGAGCCGTTGTATGTGCTGGACACGGGGTCGGACCTGCCGGCGCAGGAGGATCCGCTGCGGGCCTACTACCTGGATTTGACGCGGCTGGAGGGGATGGACGCGGCCGCGGTGGAGGTGCTGCTGGGCGAGTTCTGGTCGCATCTGGCGCGCGACGAGCGGCGTGGTCAGGCGCTCGAGGTGCTGGGGCTGGAGGATCCGGTCGACGCGGCGGCGATCCAGCAACAGTACCGGCGCCTGGCGCAGCGTCACCACCCCGACCGGGGTGGTGACACGGCCACCCTGCAGCGGATCAACGCGGCCCGCTGGGTGCTACTGGCTCAGAAATAGTCAGTCGTCCGAGTCGGACATCGTGGTCACGAAGGCCTGTTCCACGGTGAAGTTGCCGACCCCCTTGTAGTTGGTCTGGGTCCAGCCGTGTTCGACCAGCCACTCGCTCATTTCGCGGTTCATCGCCGGATTGCCGCAGAGCATTACGCGGTCGTGCTCCGGATCCGCCGGGGGCAGGTTCAGGATCTGGAACAGCTCGCCGGAACGGAACATGTCGGCCCCGCGCTGGTTGTTGTCATACGGCTGCTGTGCGATCGGGCATGCGAAGTCGTGGTTCTCGCGGGTCACCGTCGGCACGTAGCGCAGGCGGTCGCTGATGCGCGACTCGATCTCCTGGCGGTAGGCCAGCTCCTCGACGGTACGCACGCTGTGTACCAGCACCGCGTTATCGAAGTGTTCGAACAGCTCCGGGCTGCGGATGAGCGAGATGAACGGGGCCAGCCCCGTGCCGGTAGCCAGCATGTACAGGGTGCGTCCGGGCTGCACGTAGTCGAAGGTCAGCGAGCCGGTGACCTTGGTGTTGATCCAGACCGAATCGCCCGGTCCGGCCTGGGCGAGGCGGCTGGTCAGCGCGCCGTCGGGCACGTGGATGCTCAGGAACTCCAGTTCCTCGGCCCCGGGTTCGGAGACGATCGAGTAGGCGCGCGGGATCAACTTGCCCTCGGGGCGCAGCCCCAGCGTCACGAACTGCCCGTTCTTGAACTGCAGCCCTTCGGGGCGCGTGGTCTTGAAGCTGAAGGTCTTGTCCGACCAGCGATGGGTCGAGGTGATCTGTTCTTCCGAATACGGCATGGGGTCCCACGGTTGATCAACTGAGAATGACAGCACGCTAACAGCTTGCCGCTGGCAAGGCGAAAGCGTTGGCTATCTAAAGGGTTGAGGCAGCAGGCGGGGATTCAAGCCTGGCCGGCAAGACCCGCGAGGTAATCGGTCAGCGGCATTGGCTTTGCCAGGTGGTAGCCCTGGACAAAGTCGAGCCCGATCTCGCGCAGGTGGTGCATGGTCTCCTCGGATTCCACGCACTCGGCAATAGTACGCAGCCCGAGTACATGGCCGACGCGGTGGATCGCGGTGACCATCGCCGCATCGACGGCGTTGGTCGCGATGTCGCGCACGAAGCTGCCGTCCACCTTGAGGAAATCGACCGGCAGGTTCTTCAGGTAGCCGAACGAGGACAGCCCGCTCCCGAAGTCGTCCAGGGAGAAGCGGCAGCCCATGTAGCGCAGCGCGCGGATCAGACCCTGCGCGCGGTCGTGATGGCTGATCGCGGCGGTCTCGGTAACCTCGAAGATGATCTGCTGCGCCTGAATGCGGAACTGGCTCATGCGGCTGGTGATGAACTCGAGCATCCCGTCCTGCGCCAGCGATTGTCCGGACAGATTGATCGACACCACGACTGGGGCATGATGCGGGTTCCGGTCCCGGTGATCGGCCAGCTGGCGGAACACAAGTTCGACCACATGGCGATCGATCTCGGGCATCAGGTGGTAGCGCTCGGCGGCCGGGATGAAGGCACCCGGAGTGATCAGGGTTCCGTCTTCCCCGTGCAGACGCAGCAGGATCTCGACATGGTCCAGTGGCAGATCGGCGCCGTTCAGGGGCTTGACTGGCTGGGCATAGGCGACAAACCGGGCCTCCTCCAGCGCCGCACGCAGACGGCCGACCCATTCCATCTCGCCATGGCGCCGGCGCAGGATCTGGTCGGAGGGCTTCCAGGTATAGAGGCGGTTGCGCCCGAGATCCTTGGCCACGTAACAGGCGGAATCCGCCTGGCTGAGGACCTCCGGAAGATTCTGGCCGGGGCCCTCGATCGGGACCAGGCCGATGCTCATGCCGACATCGAAGCGGCGGTCCTCCCAGGAGAAGCGCAGACCCTGCGCGGTCGCCAGCAGTTTCTTGCCGATGGCCTCCGCGCGTTCCACCGGGCAATGCGTCAGCAGCAGGCCGAACTCGTCACCCCCGAGCCGCGCCAAGGTGTCGCTGTCGCGGATGTGGGCGGGGAGCAGATCGGCCAGTTCGCGCAGCAGTGCATCCCCGGCCTGGTGGCCACAGGTGTCGTTGATGATCTTGAACTGGTCCAGGTCCATGTAGAACAGCGCGTGGGGCGTGTCGCCCTCCTCCAGGGTGCGCAGGGCCTCGTCCAGGCGGCGTTCGAACTCGCGGCGGTTGCACAGGCCGGTGAGCTCGTCGTGGGTAGCCTGGTGGTTCAGTTGCTGGGTCATGCGCCACAGCTCGGTGTGGTCGTGCAGCACGACCACGACCCCCTCGCTGTGGTGGTCCGGTCGCCGCAGAGGCGAGACCAGCAGACGGACCACGCGCGCGGCCCCGTCCGGACGGCGCAGCACGCGCTCCGGCGACTCCAGCGTCATGCCCGTTTCCAGGCACTGCGTGACCGGATTCATAACCCGGTGGCCGGTATGCGTGTCCTCGAGTTCCAGCACCTCGTCGAGGCGCTGGCCCTGGACCGCCGTGGCGTCCACGCCCAGCAGGTCGCGCGCCGACGGGTTGAGATAGGTCAGGCGCCCGGTGGTGTCCGCGGTCAGCACGCCGTCGCTGATGGAGTGCAGCGTGGTCAGGAGCCGGTCGCGTTCCGAGGCGGTGCTGGCCTCGGCCGCGCGCAGCGATGTGATGTCCCAGGCGACACCGAGCACGCCCGGCTGAAGTGACTGGGCAACCTCCATCGGCATCCAGGAGATGGCGAAGTGGCTGTCGCCGACCTTGACCTCGCTTTGGAATTGTTCTCCCCCGAGCGCGCGGTCGATCGCGGACAGAATGGCCGGATGGTCGGCGTACAACAGGCGTGCGTCCTGTCCGACGACCTCGCCGGGTTGCAGTCCCAGGCTGTGCAGGGCAGCCCCCTCGGACAGGGTGAAAACGCCATCGGGCCCCAGCCCGAACAGGATCAGCGGTGCGTGACGGATCGTGGCCGAGAGCTGGGTTTCCAGTTCGTGCAGGGCCTGCTCGGACTGCTGTTGCCGGGTGATGTCGCGGACCGTGGCCAGGACCTCGATATCCTCCCCGGTATGAATGGCGTTGATATTGATCTCGGCCGGGAATTCCGCCCCGTCGCGGCGGCGGTAGCGCGTTTCAAAGCGGGCCGGCAGGCGCTCGTCGGGCTGGCCGTGCGCACGGTCGACGTCGGCTTGCGTGGCCTCGAGGTCGATCGTGGTGATGTGGATGCCGCCGGTCAGTTCGTCCTGGGCGTAGCCGAGCAGGCGTGATGCGGCCTGGTTTGCCGCGACAACATGGCCCGCTCGATTGAGCACCAGCTGTGCCTCCGGTGCCTGTTCAAACAGGCGCTGAAAGCGGGTGCTGTCCGGGTGATCGGGCATAGCGACAGGATGAATCCTTTCGTAGGGTGCCGGGGTCGCAACGTGGATCCGCTCCCGAGTGTCACCTGTCGCGCGGGTGCTGGCAAGCGTTGGTCGCTGGTTATTGTCCGGGCGCCTGGGTGAGACGGGAGAGGTGGTTCACGGCCGGCGATGGCGAGGGGCTGTGCAACCGTTCGAGTGCCCAGCCGACGTGTTCGCGTACCAGGGGGGAGGGGTGCTCGGCGCGGGCGCGAAGGGCCGCCTCGGCCTTCGCGGAGGGCGGGCCATTGCCCAGGGCGACCGCCAGATTGCGCAGCCACTGCTCGTGGCCGATGCGGCGGATGGCCATGCCCTCGGTGCGCTGCAGAAAGGTAGTCTCGTCCCAGCCGAACAGCTCCACCAGGCTGGCGGCATCCAGCCCGTGGCGGGCGACGAAGTCGGGCTCCGCGGAGACTTCGGCAAAGCGGTTCCACGGGCAGACCAGCTGGCAGTCGTCGCAGCCGTAGATGCGGTTGCCGATCAGCGGGCGCAGCTCTTCGGGGATCGATCCCTTCAGCTCGATAGTCAGGTAGGAGATGCAGCGCCGGGCATCCAGGTCGTAGGGTCCGCGAAAGGCCTGCGTCGGGCAGATGTCGAGACAGGCGGTACACGCCCCGCAGTGTTCGCCGACCGGGTCGTCCACCGGGAGTGGCAGGTCCGTAAACAGCTCGCCAAGGAAGAACCAGGAGCCGCTCTCGCGGGCGAGCAGGTTGGTGTTCTTGCCGATCCAGCCGAGCCCGGAGCGGGCGGCCAGGGCCTTTTCCAGGATCGGCGCGCTGTCGGTGAACGCGCGATAGCCGTGCGGCCCTGTCGCGGCCTCGATGCGCCGCCCCAACTCGGTCAGGCGCTTGCGGATCAGCTTGTGGTAGTCGCGGCCGAGGGCGTAGCGGGAGACATAGGCGCGGTCCCGTTCGGCCAGCTGGATGGCCGGGCGTCGGGTGCGCGGCGGGAAATAGTCCATGCGCACGCTGATCACGCGCCGTACGCCCGGCATCAGTTGTGCGGGATCGTGGCGCAGTGCGGCGCGTTCGGCCATCCAGTCCATCTCGCCGTGCGAGCCCTTCTGCAGCCAGCGATCCAGGTGCTGGCGATCTGCATCCGGGACCGTGGCCGGCGCAATGCGCAGGGCCTGAAAGCCCAGCTCGCGGCCCCAGGCCCGAATCTGTTCGGCCAGCGCGGCACATTGGCGTGGATCGAGAGGCTCAGGCACGATTTCGGCAATCATTACGATCGGGGCAAGAAAGGTGAATGATGGACCCGGGGCGATCCCCCTGACCAGCGCGCTTTACGACAGCGAGGGCATGCGGGCCCTGGATGCGGCCGGCATGGCCCTGCCGGAGATCGCGCCCGGCGAGTTGATGGAGCGGGCCGGGGCGGCCCTGCTGGCGGCCGTCAGGGCGCGCTGGCCCGATGTGCGTCGGCTCGGCATCCTCTGCGGCCCCGGCAACAATGGGGGCGACGGCTATGTGCTGGCGCGACTGGCGGCACAGGCGGGCCTGGATGTGCGGCTCCACGGTGGCCCGTCGCGCGCGCGCCCGGAGTCGGACGGCCGCCAGGCGCATCGGCACTGGATCGAACAGGGGGGTGCGATGGCGCCGCTCGAGGCCTTCGACCCGGCGGATGCCGAGCTGTGGGTCGACTGTCTGTTCGGTATCGGGCTGGAGCGCCCGTTGCATGACGCCTACGGCGAGGTAGTCGAGCGCCTGAATGCCTCCGGGCGGCCCGTGCTGTCCGCGGACATCCCCTCGGGCGTCAATGCCGATACCGGCGCGGTGCCGGGACCCGCGGTGCGCGCCCGGCATACCGTGACCATGATTGCCGACAAGCTGGGGCTGCACACCGGCGCGGGCGTGGACTACGCGGGCACCGTCGAGGTGGCGCGGCTGGATCTGCCCGAGCAGATTGCCCGGGGCGTGATGCCGCGGGCCCGGCATCTGGGCCCCGAGGGCTGGCGGGATCGCCTGCCGGCCCGTCGGCCGGGGGCGCACAAGGGCGACGCCGGACATGTGCTGGTGGTCGGGGGTGCACCGGGGTTCTCCGGGGCGGCTCGCCTGACGGCACTGGCGGCCCTGCGCGCCGGGGCCGGCCGCGTGACACTGGCCACACACGAGGACCATGCCGCCTGGGCCAATGCCGACCGGCCCGAGATCATGGTGCGGGCCGTGCGCGAGCCGACCGATCTGTTACGCCTGGCCCGCCAGGTGGATGTGATTGCGGCAGGTCCGGGTCTGGGTACGGAGGAGTGGGGGCGCCGCCTGTGGCACGCAGTCGCGGATGCCGGGGCGCCCTTGGTGGTGGATGCCGATGCCCTCAACCTGCTGGCCGCGACACCCCGTCAGATGGATTCCTGGATCCTGACTCCGCATCCGGGAGAGGCCGGTGGCCTGCTGAATCGCCCGACGGCGGAGGTCGAGGCCGATCGACCAGGGGCCGTGCTCGAGCTGGCGCAGCGCTTCGGCGGAGTGTCGCTGCTCAAGGGGGGTGGGACGCTGGTCGCCGATGCTGGTGGCGAAACACTGACCTGTGTGACCGGAGGCCATGCCGGCATGGCGATCCCCGGGAGCGGGGACGTGCTCACGGGGATTATCGTCGCGCTTCGGGCGCAGGGGCTCGAGGCGCGTGCCGCGGCCGAGATCGGGGCGGCCTGGCATTGTGCCGCGGGCCAGGTTCTGCGCGCGCGGCTGGGCAGCTGGCGCGGGCTGCTGGCGGGCGAACTGGCGGATGCGCTGCCGGCTGCCGCCGGGGAGGAGGGGGCGTGAACACAGGGATCCGGCTGCCGGACGCCGCGGCCACGGAGCGGGCCGGTGCAGTGCTTGCAGGAATGGAAGGCCTGCGGATCGTCTACCTGGAGGGGGATCTCGGCGCGGGCAAAACGACCTGGGCGCGCGGCCTCCTGCACGCGCTGGGGCATGCGGGCAACGTGCGCAGCCCCACCTACACGCTGGTGGAGCCCTACGAACTCCAGGGGCGCAGCGTGCTGCACTTCGACCTGTATCGCCTGGCGGACCCGGAAGAACTGGAGTATCTGGGGGTGCGCGAGGCCTTTGGCGAGCAGGCGCTGTGGCTGGTGGAGTGGCCGGAGCGCGGGGCCGGCTGGCTGCCGGAGGCGGATCTGCGGGTGCGGCTGGAAGCGCACGAGCCGGACGGGCGCATGCTGTATGTGTCCGGGCCGGCCGCTGCCGATTACCGGGCGCTCGTTGACAAAGCCTTTCGGGTTCATTAACTCAATGAAAAACCGATAATAATCCCAATATCGAGTGGGGTTCCGGTTCGTGGTGCGCGAAGGATTAGTTGCAATGCCACACGCAAAAACCTCGATATCTCGCTCATAAAGAAAGAATTTTGCTATTGCTTTTCCAGAAAAAGCGTCCACAATGGAGTCAGACCCCCTGAATTAAAAGGGATTCGCCGTGGGCCAAAGCACGATTCCGGATATGCGCCGCCGCCAGGTGCTGCGCGCTCTGACTGCCCTGGGGCTGGTCGGGCTGCCGCTGCCTGCGTTGGCGCGCACGGGTGTCGAGCGGGTGCGCATGTCCGTGGATGGTGACACCACGCGCCTGGTCTTCGACATGGATGGCGATGCCGAATACTCGATGTTCAAGCTCGAGTCGCCCGATCGCCTGGTGGTGGATATCAAGAACGCCCGCGCGGTGGACGAGCTGAAGCTCAGTTCCAATCCGCGTTCGGTCGTGGAGTCGATCCGTCACGCCCCGCGCGACGGCGGTGATCTGCGCGTGGTGTTCGACCTGCGCAAGCCAATCGAGCCGCGCAGCTTCAAGCTGATGCCGGCCCAGGATTCCCCACATCGTCTGGTGCTCGATCTGACCAGCCGCGAGGGGGCCCCCACGCAGTCGGCCCGGGAGGAATCCCGCGACAACGGCGAACCCCGCCGTGGCCGCTCGCAGGAGGATCTGCGTGATGTGGTGGTTGCCATCGACGCTGGTCATGGCGGGCATGACCCGGGCGCGATCGGCCCCGCCGGGACCCGCGAGAAGGACGTGGTCCTGCAGATCTCCAAGCGGCTGGCCGAGCGCGTCGACAACGAGCGCGGCATGAAGGCGGTGATGATCCGCACCGGCGATTACTTCCTGCCCCTGCGCGAGCGCATCGAGCGTGCCCGCGAGGCGGATGCTGACGTCTTTGTGTCGATTCACGCCGACGCGATCGCCAACCGCAATGTGCAGGGCTCCTCGGTCTACATGCTCTCCGAACGTGGGGCCTCCAGCGAGGCCGCCCGTTTTCTGGCGCAGCGCGAGAACCAGGCCGACCTGCGGTTGGGCGGAGTGCCGATCAACGGCAAGGATGACTCCCTGACCAACGTGCTGCTGGATCTCGCCCAGAGCGGCAGCCTCGAGGCGAGCAACACCCTGGCCGAGCGCATGATTTCCGAATTGCACCGGGTGGGCAAGGTGCGCAAGCCGGAGGTCGAGCGGGCCAACTTCGCGGTGCTGCGCTCCCCCGATGTCCCGTCCATCCTGGTCGAGGCCGCGTTCATCTCCAACCCGTCCGAGGAGCGCAAGCTGCGCAGCAGCGACTTCCAGAATTCGCTGGCGGATGCGCTGCTGACCGGGCTGCGCTCCTATTTCTCGACGCATGCCCGCCCGGGCACGCTGATCGCCGATGGCCAGCCGGACCAGCACATTATTCGTCCCGGCGAGACGCTTTCGGGGATCGCCGATCGTTACAGCTTGTCGCTGGCCGATCTGCGCTCGGCGAATAACGTCAGCGACGATCGCATCTACGCCGGCCAGGTCCTGCGCATCCCGCGCGATTCCTGACGCCCATCGCCGCCTGCCCGTCCCGGAACGGGTGCCCGTCACGGATTCGGACTTTGTACCCACTGCGGTCTGTGCAGGGGCGCCCACCGGCGCGTGCAAATCGAGCTGCGTTTCCCTAGGCTTGTGGACCCATTCCGGCCCATGGATTCGCGTGTGTCCATCGAGAAACTCTCCGAGCAACTGATCAACCAGATCGCGGCGGGCGAGGTGGTCGAGCGCCCGGCCTCGGTGGTCAAGGAGCTGGTGGAGAATGCCCTGGACGCGGGTTCGACCCGCATCGAGATCCGTCTGGAGCAGGGCGGCATCCGTCTGATCCAGATCAGCGACAATGGTTGCGGCATCCATCGCGACGAGCTCCCGCTGGCACTGTCACGCCACGCGACCAGCAAGATCCGCTCGATGGAGGACCTGGAGGCCCTGCACACCCTGGGTTTTCGCGGCGAGGCACTCCCTTCGATCGCATCCGTCTCGCGCCTATCCATGACCTCGGCGGTGGAGGGCGAGCGCAATGGCTGGCGCCTGACCGGGGATGGCTCGGATGTCTTTCGCGAGGCGGCCCCGGCCGCGCACCCGGTGGGTACGACGGTCGAGGTGCGGGACCTGTTCTTCAATGTCCCTGCAAGGCGCAAGTTTGTGCGCACCGAGCGCACCGAGTTCAACCACTGCGAGACCGTCATCCGCACCCAGGCGGCAGCCTGCCCGGAGGTGGCCTTCACCCTGCGCCACAACGATCGTGTGGTGCTGGACCTGCCCGCCGCAGCGGACCCCGCACAGCGCGTGCGCGCCCTGCTGGGCGAGGCCTTTATGGACGCGGCGACGCCGGTGGACGAGCAGCGTGCCGGCCTCAAGCTTTCGGGTTGGCTAGGCGCCCCGACCCAGTCGCGGGCACAGCCTGATCAGCAGTTTTTCTTCGTTAATGGCCGCGCGATTCGCGACCGCGTGCTGGCGGCGGCCGTGCGCAAGGCCTATCAGGACGTGCTCTACCACGGGCGTCACCCGATGTTCGTGCTGGAGCTTGAACTGGACCCGGTGCAGGTGGACGTGAACGCCCATCCCACCAAGCAGGAGGTGCGCTTCCGCGAGTCGCGGATGGTGCACGACTTCATCTTTCATGCCCTGCACAAGGCGCTGGCCGATGTGCGTCCCGGGGATGGCGGGATGCCCGGGTATTTGCCAGCCGATACCGGGTCCGCTCCGGCGCCGCAGGAGCGAGCGATTCCGGCGTTCCCGCGCGAGCGCGCCCTGAGCGGGCTGGGGGTGCCCGAGTACCGGGCCGAAGCCCGGTCGCCTGCAGCCGGGTCGGGTGATCGCCGCGAGTATGCCTCTGGCACATCATCGGATTATGCGGCGGCCTGGGCCGAGTTCCGCGGGCCAGCCGCGGTCGCCGAGCCCGCACCCCGGTCGTTCGAGGCGGCGGGCGGTGCGAGTGAAAGCGATGGTGCGGAAGGTATGCCACCGCTGGGTTTCGCGCTGGGGCAGGTCGCGGAGACCTTCATCCTGGCGGAGAATGCAAGCGGCCTGATCGTGGTCGACATGCATGCGGCGCACGAGCGCATTACCTACGAGCGCCTCAAGTGCGAATGGGGCTCGCAGGGCATTACCTCACAGCCTTTGCTGGTGCCGGAAACACTGGACGTGACGCCTGCCGAGGCCGCGCTGGCCGAGGAGCATGCCGGTGTGCTGGGCGCCCTGGGGTTCGAGCTGGATCGCGCGGGGCCCGAGACGCTGGCCTTGCGCGCGGCCCCGGCGCTGCTGCGCGGGCGTGACACGGCCCAGCTGGTGCGTGATGTGCTCGCGGACCTCGCGGCCGTCGGCTACAGCCACCGCGCCGAGGGCGAGATGAATGCGGTACTCGGCACCATGGCCTGCCACGGTTCGGTGCGCGCCGGGCGCCGTCTGACGCTCCCGGAGATGAACCAGTTGCTGCGCGACATGGAGGCGACCGAACGCTCCGGGCAATGCAATCATGGCCGCCCGACCTGGGTGGAGCTCGATCACCAGGCGCTGGATCGCTTGTTTCTGCGAGGCCGCTAGCGATCAATGGACGCACTCGGACCCGGCCGCCCGCCGGTGGTGATCCTGGCCGGACCGACGGCCTCGGGCAAGACCGCGTTGTCGCTGGCGCTCGCCGAGTCGCTGGAGGGCGAGATCGTCAGCGTCGACTCCGCATTGGTCTATCGCGGCATGGATATCGGCACCGCGAAGCCCACTGCAGAGGAGCGAGCCCGCGTGCCGCATCACCTGCTGGATATCCGCGACCCGGAGGACACCTACAGTGCCGCCGACTTCGCGCGCGACGCCCGGGAGGTGATCGCCGGGATCCACGCGCGTGGCCGGACGGCTTTGCTGGTGGGCGGTACCTTGCTGTACCTGCGTGCCCTGCTGGATGGTTTCGACGAGATCCCCGAGGTACCGGATGTAGTGCGTGAACAAGTGCGCGCGCGCCTGGACGTGGAGGGCGGACAGGCCCTGCATCGCGAACTCGCCAGGGTGGATCCCGAGGCCGCGGCGCGTATCCACCCGAACGACCCGCAGCGCATCCTGCGGGCGCTGGAGGTCTTCGAGGCGACCGGGCGGCCGCTGTCCAGCTTTCAGCAGGGTGCGGCGGCCCGCGTGCCGGAGGGCTGGGTGTCACTGGCCTTGTGGCCGGAGGATCGCGACGTCCTGCGCGAACGGATCGCCCGTCGCTTCGACGCGATGCTGGAGGTCGGGTTCGTCGATGAACTGATGGCCCTGCAGCAGCGTCCCGCGCTGACGGCGGAGCATCCCTCCCAGCGTGCGGTGGGCTACCGTCAGGGTTGGCAGTGGCTGGCCGGAGAGCTCGACTTTGTGCAGTTCCGCGAGCGGGCGATCGCCGCCACCCGGCAACTGGCCAAGCGCCAGCTGACCGGCCTGCGGCGATTCCCCCTGCATGCGCGATTGAACGCGTCCACGGTCGATCGGTCGGAAGTGTTGAACGTGATTCGCCGCGCAGACTTCCAGTAGTGATGTGCTACTCTCTGAGAGGGCGCCGCCAGGGCTTGGTGGAGGAGCTTTTGGCGTGTGGCGAGCTGAAGAATAACAACCAAGGAACGCACTGATGGCCAAAGGGCAAATGCTGCAGGAACCCTTCCTGAACGCGCTGCGTCGGGACCGTGTGCCGGTCTCGATCTATCTGGTCAACGGCATCAAGCTGCAGGGACAGATCGAGTCCTTCGATCAGTTCGTGGTGCTGCTGCGAAGCACCGTTTCGCAGATGGTGTACAAGCATGCGATCTCGACCATCGTCCCGTCCCGCCAGGTGCGCATGAATACCGAGGGCGAAGAGGCCGCTACCGCCGAGGCGGAGGCTTGAGCATGCGCGGGAGGTTCGTCTTTTTTGTTTGAGCGTCCCGATAGCGCCGGCGATCGCGCCGTGCTGGTGGCGCTGGCCATCGGCGAAAACCCCGACATCGAGGCCCAGGTCCAGGAATTCGACGAGCTGGTCCGCTCCGCCGGCGCCGATGTGCTGGAGCTCGTCCGTGGTTCACGTGACCGCCCGCACCCCCGCCTGTTCGTAGGCGCCGGCAAGGCCGACGAGATTCGCGCCGCGGTCGAGGCCCATGGAGCCGATGTGGTGATCTTCAACCACGCCCTCTCGCCCAGCCAGGAACGCAACCTCGAACGCCACCTGCAGTGCCGGGTACTGGATCGGGCAGGCCTGATCCTCGATATCTTCGCCCAGCGCGCGCGTTCGCACGAAGGCAAGCTGCAGGTCGAGCTGGCCCAGTTGCGGCACATGGCCACGCGGCTGGTGCGCGGCTGGACTCACCTGGAACGGCAGAAGGGCGGCATTGGCCTGCGCGGGCCGGGGGAAACCCAGCTCGAAACCGACCGCCGCCTGCTGGCGGCGCGCATCAAGCACATCGAACGACGTCTGGAGAAGGTCGAGCGCACCCGCGAGCAGGGGCGCCAGGCACGCCTGCGCAACGAGATCCCGACCGTGTCCCTGGTGGGCTATACCAACGCCGGCAAGTCCACGCTGTTCAACCGCCTGACCCACTCGGATGTGTACGAGGCGGATCAGCTGTTCGCGACCCTGGATCCGACCCTGCGACGCCTCGACCTGGCTCCGCACCAGTCGCTGATCCTGGCGGACACCGTCGGCTTCGTGCGCGACCTGCCACATGAACTGGTGGCGGCCTTCAAGGCGACCCTGACCGAGACCCGCGAGGCCGCGCTGCTGCTGCACGTGATCGACGCCGCCGACCCCGAACGCGAGGCGCGCATCCACCAGGTCGATGCGGTGCTGGAGGAGATCGGCGCGCAGGATGTCCCCTGCTGGCGGGTCTACAACAAGATTGACCGACTGGAGTCGGCCCCGGATGCCGCCGAGGCCCGCTTCGGCTCCGGCGATGACGTCTTCTGGGTGTCCGCGTATACGGGCGAGGGTATCGCCACGCTGGAAGAGCGCCTGGCCGAGACCTTTACCGAGTCGATGATGCGGGGCTGGGTGGAACTGCCGGCCAGTGCCGGTCGGTTGCGCGCCCAGCTCTACGAGGAGAAGGCCGTGGAGGCGGAGCAGACCACCGCTGACGGTCAGATCCAGCTGCGCTTGAGTCTGCCGCAACGGCGCTTCCAGCAACTGGTGCGCGATGCCGGTCTGAATCCGGAACAGATCGAGGTCGTATTCGACGCGCCCTCATCGGCCGCGGTGGGGCAGTAGGTACCCGGACGGGCGCGCGACATCAGGGGCCGCGAGCGCCGGCGCGTCAGGCGTCGCGGGCTCGCGCAATGGCCTCTTCGTCGGCCTCGGCCACGTAGAGCGTCAGGGTCTCCCCCGCGCGGATGCCGTCGCCATTGAGCGAGTTCCAACGGCGCAGGTCGCTTACCGAGACCTGGAACTGACGGGCAATGCTGGACAGGGAATCCCCAGGCTGGACTTCGTAGGCCACGCTGCGGCCGTTATCCGACGCGCTCCCCCCATTGGCTTGGGCGACCTGCAGCGTGTCGCCCGGGCGCAGGATGGCATCGCGCTCCAATTCGTTGGCCGCGCGCAGCTCGCTGATGGTCATGCCCGTGCGTTCGCTGATGGTCCACAGGCTGTCGCCTTCCTGGATCTCGTAGGTGTCGAGCTTGCCCGCCTCGGCAGCGGCCGCGACCTGGATCTCGGCGTCTTCCTGCCCGGTCACCGGCAGTTTCAGCGTTTGCCCGGCGCGGATGGTGTCGCCGTTGAGACTGTTCATCTCGCGCAGCACGGCCACGCGGGTACCGGCGCGCTGGGCGATGGAGCCGAGGTTGTCACCACTGGCCACGGTATATTCGCGGAAGCGGATCAGTGGATCGTCGCCGTGTTCGGCCAGGGCGACTTCCAGGGTCTCGGCTGCATCGTGCGGAATGAACAGATGCTGGGCATGCGACGGATGGGTGGCGTGGCGCTGATAGCCTGGGTTCAGGCGCTTCAGGTCATCCGCCTCGAGCCCGATCATCTCGGCGATCAGGGCGAGATCGGCTTGGCGACCGGGCTCGATCCGCTCCAACGCCGGTTCATTGGCGATCGGGGTAATCTGTGTCCCGTGTTCGTCGGGCTCCAGAAACAGCTCGCGCAGGGCCAGGAGACGGGGCACGTAGGCGGTCGCCTCGGCCGAGAGCTCGAGGCTCCAGTAGTCGGTCGGCTCCCCGCGCGCCGCGTTGCGCTCCATCGCCCGTGTCACGTTGCCCTGACCGAAGTTGTAGGCCGCCAGGGCCAGGTACCAGTCATCGAAGCGCTGATACAGGGCCTCCAGGTAGTCCAGCGCGGCGAGGGTGGACTGATAGACATCGCGGCGCCCGTCGTACCAGTGGTCGCGCGTCAGATCGAAATGGTCGCCGGTCGCCGGGATGAACTGCCAGATGCCGGCTGCACGACCGCTGGAGGTCGCTTCGGCGGCAAAGCCACTCTCCACGATCGGCAGCAGCAGCAGTTCGGTCGGCATGTCGCGCTGTTCGATCTCCGAGAGAATGAAGTACGCAAACGGCTCGGCGCGCTCGGTGGAGAGCTGGATGATGCGCGGGTTGGCGCGGTAATGCTCGATGTACCGCTCCACGCGCTCGTGGTGCAGGTCATCGGTAAAGCCGAAGCCCAGACGGGTGCGCTCCCACAGGTCGTCGGTCTCCGCGGCCTGGTCGGCCGCCTCGCGGGCCTGTCGCTCCATGGCGGCCTGGACGTCGGCCTGGGTCGGCCCCTCCACCACAGGCCTGTCGACCTGGGAGGTATCCAGTGCGCGTTCGGAGTCGTGTAGGCTACAGGCAGAGGCCAGCAGGGTCGCCAGGCCCAGGATAATGCCAAGCGGCAGTCGGGAGCGGGGTCGGATCATCATGGCGCTGAAGGATAAACCACACTCCGAGTATCACCAAGACCCTTTTTTGCGCTGGCTTTCTCACTGGTACGAGAAGCCGCAGGGTCGGCGCGTACGCGAGCGGCTTTTGCAACGGATTCGACAGCACGCCGCCCCCGCCCCCGGGGAGGTCGCGATCGAGCTCTCTCCGGTCCCGATGCTGGAGGATTCCGATACCCTGGGTGGCCCGATCGTGCGCATGGATTCCACGCGGCCGGGCCTGTTGACGGAGCCGGAATCCTGGCCACTGGAGTCGGATTGTGCGCGCCGCATTGTGCTGGCCCATCCCTGTTCCTACAGCGATTTGCCCGCCGCCGTGGTCGCCGAGGCCGCGCGCGTGCTGGAGCCGGAGGGCATGGTCTTCATGCTCGAGGGCAATCGCCTGCAGCTGGGCGACCAGGGCGGGGTGCGCGTGTCTCCGCTGCCGGAGGGGCTCCGGCGTCGCCAGTACCGCGAGTTCATGGAATCCGCCGACCTGGAGGTACTGGAGCAGTGGAGCCTCAGCCTGCTGCCGCCCGGACTGTCCGAGGCTTGGCAGCAGCGGCTGGCCCCGGTGGATGCCTGGACCCGCCGGGGGCTGCCGCCGCTGGCCAGCGTGATCCTGACCGTTGCCCACAAGCGGGTGGATCTGCCCTTGCGCCCGGCCCCGCAGTATCGCTTCGCTACCCCGGGTCCCCGCCTGCGACCCGGGCTGGTATCCTCGCGCTCCCCTCATTCCGGAGTCCGCCGAGCGCATGGCTGACGAACGCGTGTACATCTATACCGACGGCGCCTGTCGTGGCAATCCGGGCCCTGGTGGCTGGGGCGCAATCCTGCGGTACCAGGGCACCGAGCGGGAGCTGTACGGGGCAGAGGCCGAGACCACCAACAACCGCATGGAGCTGACCGCCGCGATCCGCGCGCTGGAGACGCTCAAGCGCCCCTGCAAGGTGGAACTGGTCACGGATTCGAAATACGTGAAGCAGGGCGTGACCGACTGGCTGCCCGGCTGGAAACGCCGCAACTGGAAATCCGCGAGCGGTTCCCCGGTAAAGAACCGCGACCTCTGGGAGGCACTGGACGCCCAGGCCGCGCGCCACGACATCGAGTGGTACTGGGTGCGCGGTCACAGCGGCCACCCGGAAAACGAGCGCGCCGACCAGCTGGCCAATGCGGGGATCGACGCCCTCTTGGGAAGCGCTGAATAAAGCCATCCTGGCTTTCTCAGCGCACGCTGCGCTGCACCACTTTGTATGATTTTGCACTGGGAAAGGAATTTGCAGCTTGCTTCGGAATCAACCACCTGCGGTGGCCGATTCCGGCGACACGTCCATGTGCCGCAAGGAAACGCCGATAAATCGGCGTTTCCTCTGGCCGGACAGCCGACGGAGAACTGAAATGCGACAGATTGTGCTGGATACCGAGACCACCGGCCTGGAGCCGGCCGAGGGGCACCGCATCATCGAGATCGGCTGCCTGGAGCTGGACAACCGGCGCCCGACCGGGCGCAAGCTGCACGAGTACCTGCAGCCGGATCGCGAGATCGATGCCGGGGCGATCGAGGTCCACGGGATTACCAACGAGTTCCTCGCCGACAAGCCGCGTTTTGCCGATGTGGTTGGCGAGTTCATCGAGTTTGTGCGCGGGGCCGAGCTGATCATCCACAACGCCCCGTTTGATGTCGGCTTTATCAATCACGAGCTGCGCCTGCTGGGCGCCGCCGCGCCGGTGACGGAGCTCGCGGAGGCCTGCACCGTGCTGGATTCGCTGGTCATGGCGCGACGTATGCACCCGGGCACGCGCAACTCGCTGGACGCACTGTGCAAGCGCTACGAGATCGATGCCTCCGGACGCACGCTGCACGGCGCGCTGCTCGATGCCGAGCTACTGGCGGATGTCTATCTGGCGATGACCGGGGGACAGGTCGCCCTCGGCCTGGACGCCGGGGGCGAGGGGGGTGCCGAGGCCGGCGCCCCGGTACGCGCGCAGCGTTCCGGCAAGCCCCTGCCGGTGATCGAGCCCGATGCCGGCGAACAGGCCGCGCACGAGGCCTTGCTGCGCACGCTGGACGAGGCCGTGGGTGGGGCCTGCCGCTGGCGCGCGACGACGCCCTGAGGGCTGCCCAAGGGAGCGGACAGACGCGGTCAGAAGATCAGGTTGATCACCATCAGCGAGACGACCATGAACAGCAGGGTCATCAGCGCGCCGGCGCGGAGGTAGTCGGCCACGCGGTAGCCGCCCGGGTCCATGATCAGGGCGTTCACCTGATGGGTGGGCAACAGGAACGAGTTGGACGCGGCAATCGCGACGATCAGCGCGAAAACCCGTGGATCGGCATCGATGCCGACGCCCTGGGCGACGGTGGCGAAGCTGACCGCCAGCGGCACCAGCAGCACGGTGGCGCCCACATTCGACATCACCAGCGTGAAGAAGGTGGTCAGCAGGAACACCGCGACCTGCAGCACCCAGACCGGCATTCCCTCCAGCTGCGCCATGCCGTTGGTCGCGATCCACTCGCCGGCCCCGGAGTTTTCCACCGCAAGCCCCAGCGGGATCAGCGAGGCCAGCAGAAATACCGTCTTCCAGCTGATGCCCCGATAGGCCTCGTCCATGCCGATCACACCGGTGAAGATCATTCCCAGGGCCCCGCCCAGCAGGGCCAGTGCCAGCGGCAGGTCTGTGAACAGCACCAGCCCCAGGCCCAGTGCCAGCGACCCGAGTGCGGCCAGTGGCCGATGGGTAGCGGGTTCCTCGCGCCGGCGGCGCGGGTAGCGGCTGGTGACCACGACGAAGTCGCGGTCGTCCTCCAGCGCCTGCAGGTTTTCCCACGGGGTGTGCACGACCAGGGTGTCGCCAGCCTTGAGCGGGGTGTCCGGGACCTCGTCGATGATCCGGTCCTCCCCGCGCTGGATACGCAGCACCGAGATCCCGTAGGTACGGCGCATGCCCTTGTCGCGCACGGTCTGGCCGATCAGGTCGGAGCCCGGTGGGATGATTACCTCGGCAATTCCGGCGTAACGGGCCGACATCGCACGCGCGAACACGTCCAGTTCGTCCTTGAGAATCGTGCCGGTGCTGTCGCAGGTCTTCTCGATGGTGGTGACCGGGCCGAGGATGGCGAGATGCGCTCCGCGTTCCAGTTCGATCTCGCGGTTCGGCTCGATACGCGTCTCGTCACCCGTGGTCACTCCCACCACATGCACCCCGAAGGCCGCCTCGAAGTCGCCCACGCGCATCCCGGCCAGTGAGCTGTCCTCGCCCAGACGCGCCTCGCGCACGCCGAAGTCCATCCCGTAGACGTCGCGGAACCAGGCCGAGGTGGTCTGCACCCGGCTCTCGTCCGGGTCCTCGGCCCGCGGATCGCGGGCCGGCAGGACCCAGTGTCCGAGGATCGCGAAGTAGAGGATCAGTGTGGCCAGCAGCGCCAGCCCGATCGGGGTTACGTCGAACAGCCCGAAGTCGTCCAGGTGCCCGGGCATCAGGTCATTCAGCAGGATCAGCGGGCTGGAGGCGACGAGCGTCAGGGTGCCGCCGACGATCGCGGCAAAGCCCATGGGCATCAGCAGCCGCGAGCGCGGGATGCGCGCCGCCGCACCGATGCGGTTGATCACGGGCATGAACAGGGCGGCGGCCCCGATGTTCTGCATGAAGCTGGTGATCACCCCCACCGCGCCGGAGGTCGTGGCCATCACCCGGCGTTCGGTCTGGCCGCCGAAGCGCAGGATCAGGTCCGCCAGGCGGTTCATTACGCCTGAACGGTCGAGGCCCGCGCCGATGATCATCACCGCGATGATCGCGATCACCGCGTTCGAGGCGAAGCCCGAGAACAGTTCCTCGCCCTCGACGATCGGCGCCACCCCCGGCACCAGCGCGACCATGCCGAGCAGGAACAGCACGCTCAGCGCCGCCAGATCGATCCGGATGACCTCGGTGACGAACAGCAGGATCGTCAGGCCCAGCAGGCCGAACACGATCCCCATCTCCAGGGTAAAGGCGACCTCTTCCATCGTGGTCGCCCCGGGTTCAGCCGCGCAGACGTTCGCGCAGGGCGTCGAGCAGGCCGTCCATCGGGAGGTGTTCGGCCTCGCTGGCGGTGCGCGCCTGGTATTCGAGTTCGCCGGCATCGAGGCCGCGTTCGCCGACGACCAGGCGGTGCGGGATGCCGATCAGTTCCATGTCGGCGAACATAACGCCGGGGCGCTGTTCGCGGTCATCCAGCAGCACCTGGAAGCCGGCGGCCTCCAGCTCTTCGTGCAACTGCTCTGCGGCCTCGCGCACGCGCTGTGACTTCTTGGCGCCGATCGGGCACAGGGCGATGTCGAAGGGGGCGATTGCCGTGGGCCAGCAGATGCCGCGCTCGTCGGAGTTCTGCTCGATTGCGGCAGCGACCACACGGGAGACGCCGATGCCGTAGCAGCCCATGGTCACCACCTGTTCGCGGCCGTCCTCGTCCAGCACGCGGGCGCCCAGCGCCTGCGAGTACTTGTCGCCGAGCTGGAAGATGTGGCCAACCTCGATTCCGCGGCGGATTTCGATCGGGCCGGAGCCGTCCGGGGCCGGTTCGCCCTCGGTGATGTTGCGCAGGTCGGCGCTCTCCGGCTGCGGCAGGTCGCGTTCCCAGTTCACGTGCTTCAGGTGGTGGCCGTCCTCGTTGGCCCCCACGACCATGTCCGCCATGCCCAGTACAGCCTGATCGGCCAGTACCGGGATCGGGCTGCCCACCGGCCCCAGCGATCCGGGGTCGGCGCCGAAGGCGGCGCGGATCTCGGCTGCCTCGGCCATGCGCAGCGGTTCGGCGACCCACGGGTGCTTCTCGGCCTTTACCGCATTGAGCTCATGGTCGCCGCGCAGGACCAGCGCGACCAGGTCGGCGTCGACCTCGTCGGAGGCGGCGACGACCAGGGTCTTGACGGTCTGTGCGGCCGGGATCTCGAGGAAGTTCGCCAGGTCCTCGATGGTATGCACCCCGGGGGTGGCGATCTTCTCCATGTCAGCGCTGGGGGGCGGCGCCTGAGCCGGCTTCGGGCACATGGCCAACTCGACGTTGGCGGCATAGCCACCCGGCGAGAAGGCGATCGCGTCCTCGCCGGAGCTGGCGAGGACGTGGAATTCGTGCGAGGCGTTGCCGCCGATCGCGCCGGTATCGGCCTCTACCGCGCGGAAGTCCAGGCCACAGCGCTCGAAGATACGGCAGTAGGCATCGTGCATCTGCTGGTAGGTCTGCCCCAGCGACTCGGCATCCAGGTGGAAGGAGTAGGCATCCTTCATCAGGAACTCGCGGGCGCGCATCACGCCGAAGCGCGGGCGGCGCTCGTCCCGGAACTTGGTCTGGATCTGGTAGTAGTTGACCGGCAGTTGGCGGTAGCTGCGGATCTCGCGGCGCACGAGATCGGTGATCACTTCCTCGTGAGTCGGGCCGAAGCAGAAGTCGCGTTCGTGGCGATCCTTCAGGCGCAGCAGCTCGGCTCCGTAGAAGTCCCAGCGACCGGATTCCTGCCACAGCTCGGCCGGCTGCACGGCCGGCATCAGTACCTCCAGCGCACCGGCCCGGTTCATCTCCTCGCGCACAATGTTCTCCACCCGGCGCAGTACGCGCAGCCCCAGTGGAAGCCAGGTGTACAGCCCGGCGGCCAGGCGCCGGACATAGCCGGCGCGCAGCATCAGCTGGTGGGAGACGATCTCGGCGTCGGCCGGGGTTTCCTTCAGGGTGTTCAGCGGGAATTGCGAGACGCGCATCGGGGCAGTCCGTTATCAAGTGCGTGAGAGAAGTGACGGCCCACCGGGCCGCGAGAATTCAGAACGTCGTGCTGTTGGTGCCCCAGAAGTGGCGCGGGGCGTCGGCGAATTCGATATAGACCCGGGCCGGGTCCAGACCCAGTTCGGCCTGCAGGGCGTCGCAGAGCTTGCGTGACAGCTCGCGGGTCAGCCCCTCGGGCAGGCCGATGCTCTTCAGCTCGCAGTAGGCGAGCGGGTCGGTGCTGCCGGCGAAGCACATCGCCGGGTTGTGCGTGCAGGCGACCATCACGTACCCCTCGGGCTTGCCCAGCCAGTCGGCCACCTGCGCGGACAGGCGTTGGCACAGCCCCGCGGGATCGTCGGGCAGGGCGGCGTTGGTCTCGACTCGCAGAAGCGGCATCTCGGCTCCCCTTCGATTGACTGAGGCGCCACATGATACGGCCAGTGGGCGGCTCGTGCAGCGCATTGCGGTCGGCTGATGCGGTGGTGCGGGAGGTGTCTATACTCGCGCTAGGGGATTTCCGATGCGTCTTATGCGCCGCCGTTGCTGTCGGCGCGCAATCGGCGTATAAATTAGAAAACTCTAATATATGTGGGTCCGGCGGGCCCGACAGCACGCAAGGAATCGAAGCCGATGACACTCAAGTGGATGCGCCCGGCCCTCTGGGGTCTGTTGCTGTTGCCGTTCTCTGCCCAGGCGGATTTCCCGTTCGAGACTGCAACCGCGGAACGCCAGACCCTGGTACAGGAACGTGTCCTGGACGGTCGGGTCGAGGCCGTGCAGCGTTCCACGATCTCGGCGCAGACCTCCGGGCGTATCCGCGAGATCTATGTCGATGTCGATGATTTCGTCGAGGCGGACGAACTGCTGCTGCGGGTCAGCGACTCCGAGCAGCAGGCGCGCGTGAGCCAGGCCGAAGGGGACCTGGCCGAGGCGCGCGCCCGGTTCAACGAGGCACGTTCGGAGTTCAACCGCATCCAGGATGTGTTCGAACGCGGGGTCGTTTCGCGCTCGGAGTTCGAGCGCGCCGAGGCCGAGCTGCAGTCGGCGCGGGCGCGTCTGCGCTCCGCCGAGGGCCGGGTCGAGGAAGCCCGCGAGCAGCTTGGCTATACCGAGGTCTTTGCCCCGTACTCCGGCATCGTGACCGAACGTCATGTCGAGGTGGGTGAATCGGTCAGCCCGGGTTCGCCCCTGTTGTCCGGCATCAGCCTGGATCGGCTGCGCGTGGAGGTGGATGTCCCGCAGCGCATGATCCATGCGGTGCGCGAGCGGCGCGAGGCCGAGGTGCTGTTGAATGACGACCGGCGGCTCGCGGCCGAGAGCCTGACCATCTTCCCCTATGCCGACCCGGCCAGTTCCACCTTTCGTATCCGTGTGAATTTGCCGGAGCAGGACGACCTGGGGCTGTTCCCCGGCATGTTCGTGAAGACGGCGTTCTTTCTGGATGACGTCGAGCGTCTGACCGTCCCGCGCGAGGCCGTTGTGTATCGCAGCGAGGTCACCGCGGTGTACGTGATCGATGACGAGGACCGGGTGCGTTTTCGTCAAGTCCGTGTCGGGCGCACGCATGACGGGTACATCGAGATTCTCGGTGGGCTGAGCGAGGGCGAGCGCGTGGCGCTGGATCCGGTGCACGCGGCGATCTACCTGAAGGAGCATCAGCAGGTGGGTGCCGATGAGTGATGCCAGCACGGACGCGGCATCCGGCCGCATGGGGATCTCCGGGCGCATCGCCCAGGCCTTCCTGACGACCCAGATCACGCCGCTGCTGGCCCTGCTGGGCCTGCTACTGGGGCTGTTCGCGATCCTCGTGACCCCGCGCGAGGAAGAGCCGCAGATCAACGTGACGATGGCCGATGTGTTCATCCCGTTTCCCGGGGCGAGCGCGCAGGAGGTGGCGCAGTTGGTGGCCACGCCGGCCGAACAGGTGCTCTCCGAGATCGAGGGCATCGACGACATCTATTCCACTTCGCGCCCGAACATGGCGCAGGTCACCATCCAGTTCGAGGTCGGCGAGGACCGCACCGCAGCACTGGTGCGCCTGTACAACCAGGTATTCTCCAACCAGGACTGGCTGCCGCCAGGGCTGGGGGTGGGCGAGCCGATCATCAAGCCGATGGGTATTGATGACGTGCCAATCGTCAATGTAACCCTGTGGTCCGAGGACGAGGCGCGCGGTGGACACGATCTGCTGCGGGTCGCGCATGCGCTGGAGTCCGAGCTCAAGCGCGTCCCCGGAACCCGTGACATCTATACCGTCGGCGGTCCGGACCACGTCGTGCACGTGCGCTTCAAGCCGGAGACCCTGGCGGCCTACAACCTGTCGGTGGACGATCTGCGCGACAGCCTGCAGGCCTCCAATTTCTCGCGCGATGCCGGACGGCTGTACGAGGATGATCAGGAGGTCCTGGTCCAGGCGGGTGACTTCATCACCGAACCCGAGGCCTTCGCTGGGCTGGTGGTCGGCATGCACGACGGCCGTCCGATCTACCTGTCCGATGTCGCCGAGGTGATCCAGGGCCCGGCGTACGCGACCGAGCATGTGCGCTTCGCCCACGGGGCGGCGGCCGGGGATCGTGCGCGCATTGGCGAGAGCCACCCGGCGGTCACGGTTGCGATTGCCAAGCAGCCGGGCACCAACGCCCCGGACATCGCCGATGCCCTGATCGAGCGGCTTGAACAGCTACGGGGCACGTACATCCCCGACGGCATCGAGACCACGATCACCCGCAACTACGGCGAGACCGCCGACGACAAGGCGAACACCCTGATCCAGAAGCTCATCCTGGCGACGGCCTCGGTGGTGATCCTGGTCTGGATCGCGCTCGGCTGGCGCGAGGCCTTCATCGTCGGCGTGGCGGTGGTGATCACGCTGGCGATCACGCTGTTCGCCTCCTGGGCCTATGGCTTCACGCTCAACCGCGTATCGCTGTTTGCGCTGATCTTCTCCATCGGGATCCTCGTGGATGACGCGATCGTCGTGGTGGAGAACATCCACCGGCATATGGTCCAGGGCGGAAAGAAGCTCCTCGAGGCGATCCCGGTCGCGGTGGACGAGGTCGGCGGGCCGACGATCCTCGCAACCTTTACCGTGATCGCGGCACTGCTGCCGATGGCCTTTGTGACCGGCCTGATGGGCCCGTACATGAGCCCGATCCCGATCAACGCCTCGATGGGGATGATCATCTCGCTGGCCGTGGCCTATGTGGTCACGCCCTGGCTGACCTACAAGGTCCTGCGCCGACAGGCCGAGCAGCACGAGCACGCCACCCCGGCGGGTGGCGGTCATGGCCCGGAAGGCGAGAGCGCCTCCGCCGGCCTGATGAAAATCTTCAATACCCTGCTGTTGCCGTTCCTCGGGACCGGCGGACGCAAGAAGGCCAATCGTCTCGCGCTGTGGGTGGGCACGCTGGTACTGATCCTGGGCTCCGTCTCGCTGGCCTACTTCCAGCTGGTGGTGATGAAGATGCTGCCGTTCGACGACAAGTCGGAGTTCCAGGTGGTGCTCGACATGCCGGAAGGCACCAGCCTGGAGCGTACGTCCGCGGTCCTGGCGGAGATGGGCGACTACTTGAAGACGGTCCCCGAGGTGCACAACGTGCAGACCTATGCGGGCACGGCCGCGCCGATCAATTTCAACGGTCTGGTGCGGCAGTACTACCTGCGCGAGGGCTCTCACGTAGGCGATATCCAGGTCAATCTGACCGATGCCTCCGACCGTTCACGTCAGAGCCACGCGATCGCCCTGGGCGTGCGCGAGGCGATCAACGCGATCGCCGATCGTCACGGCGCGGCCGTGAAGGTGGTCGAGGTGCCGCCGGGGCCGCCGGTGATGTCGCCGATCGTGGCCGAGATTTACGGCCCGGACTACAACGGTCAGATCGAGATTGCGAAGAAGGTGCGCGAGGTGTTCGAGAACACCGATGGCATCACCGACATCGACGACTCGGTGGAATATCCGGGGCCGAAGAAGATCCTGCAGGTGGACCGCGAGCGGGCCGCACGGCTGGGTGTGTCGCAGCAGGCGGTGGTGCAGGCGATCGAGACCGCGCTGTCCGGCGAGGACGTCACCTATCTGTACGGCTCCAACGTGAAGTACGCGGTCCCCGTGCGGCTCGAGTTTGACCAGACCGAGAAGGGCAGCCTGGAACCGGTGCTGGGGCTCAAGGTGCGCTCGCGTGACGGTACCCTGGTGCCGCTGTCCGAGGTGGTGAATGTGGTCGACTCGACCCTTGAGCACTCGATTCACCACAAGAATCTGCTCCCGGTGGTCTACGTAATGGGCGACCTGGCCGGTGGGCTGGACAGCCCGCTGTACGGCATGTTCGACATGTTCTTCGGGCTGCGCGACACGCCAATGGCCTATGACGAGCCGCTGGAACAGCTGTTTATCAGCCAGCCGGACAACCCGTACAACTTCTCGCTGAAGTGGGACGGCGAATGGCAGGTGACCTACGAGACCTTCCGCGACATGGGCATCGCCTACTCGGTGGGCCTGATCCTGATCTACCTGCTGGTGGTCGCGCAGTTCCGCTCGTACATGGTGCCGCTGATCATCATGGCCCCGATCCCGCTGACCGTAATCGGGGTGATGCCGGGGCATGCGTTCATGGATGCCTTCTTCATGGACGCCAAGTTCACCGCGACCTCGATGATCGGGATGATCGCGCTGGCCGGGATCATCGTGCGCAACTCGATCCTGCTGGTGGATTTCATCAACGACGAGATCCGCCGCGGCGTGGAGGTGATCGAGGCGGTGGTGCACGCGGGTGCGGTGCGCGCCAAGCCGATCATCCTGACCGGGTTGGCGGCGATGGTCGGTGCCGGGTTCATCCTCGACGACCCGATCTTCTCGGGCCTGGCGATCTCGCTGATCTTCGGCGTCTTTGTCTCCACGCTGCTGACGCTGGTGATCATCCCGGTGCTGTACTACCTGTACGTGCGCAACCGGGTCGAGCTGATCCGCGCCCAAGCGGCGTAAGGCCAAACCCGGCATTGCGCCCGCGGGCGCAATGCCGGAGTCCGGACCCGGCGTTTTCGCTGCGGGCGCGCGAGCCGCTACAATCGCCGCTTTGACCGAACCGGAGTTACCCGATGGATGTCGAGATGGGAGAAGAGGGCCTGAACGTCCTCGGGATCAGCCGCGAGCAATGCGCGACGCTGGTCGAGGCGCTGAAGGCCAGCGAGGACCAGCGCTTCATGGACGACCCGGAGCTGCGCAAGCTGTTCAAGCTGCTGGCCGTGCTCCAGAGCGACCTGTGGGACGACATGACCGCCGGGCAGTTCGACTTCGCCCCTTACAAGAAGCAGTAATCGCCTGCCGCGCAGGCCCGGAGCCCCCTGATGTCCGACAACGGATCCCGCCGTCCCTCGAACTTCGTAATCGGCAATATCTTTCTCGGCGCGGCCGCGCTGATGCTGTTCTTCTTTGTCACCCTGTGGGAGATCCTGGGCGTGGTGGCCCTGGTGCTGTGGATGGCGCTGGCCGCGATCGGTGTCTACTTCATTGTGAAGGACAAGGACATCAACCCCGGCGGCCCGCCCAACTGACCGCGCTACGCGGGAGACCCGTTACAGGAACAGGATGGCCACGATGGTCACGGCTGCGATCACCGCGACGGCGTCTGCCGTCAGCGCCGCGGCCAGGGTGTGGCGTACGCGCTTGATGCCGATCGCGCCGAAGTAGACCGCGAGCACGTAGAAGGTGGTCTCGGTCGAGCCCTGCAGGGTGGAGACCAGGATGCCGACGTGGGTGTCCGGGCCGGTGGCCGGGTCCTGCATGATGCCGGCCATGATGCCGTAGGCGCCGGAGCCGGACAGCGGACGCAGTAGCGCCATCGGCAGGGCCTCGGCCGGCAGGCCGAACGGGGTCGTCAGCGGGCCGACCAGCCCGACGAACATGCCCAGCGCACCACTCTCGCGCAGCATCCCCACCGCGACCAGGATCGCCACCAGGTAGGGGATGATGCGCAGGGCTACGTTGAAGCCTTCCTTGGCCCCCTCGACGAAGACCTCGTAGACCGGCACGCCACGGATTACGCCATAGGACAGGAAGCCGACCACCAGCCCGGGGATGATCCAGGGGGCGATCGCCTGGCCGTACACAATCGTCAGCGGGATGATCGCCAGCACCCCCAGCAGGACCAGGATCGAGACCCAGGCCGGGTAGCCCTCGGTGGGGACCTCGATGTTCATCGGCTGCTGGTCAGGCTGGCCGCTGTCCTGTCCGCGGTTTTCGGCCGACGCCGCTTCGGTGCTGTCCTGGCTCGCCGCCCGGATTGTGTCTTCCAGCTCGTCGGAGCCGGAGGAGGCATCCGCGTCGATCGAACGGGTGGGCGGCGGGCTGCGGAAATAGCGCTGCAGGATCAGGGCGCTGGTGATGCCGGCGATGGTCGCGAACAGCGTGGCGAACAGGGTGGTTGGCAGGATCGCGGCCGGGGCCTCGGAGCCGAGCGAGGCGCGCAGCGCGATCACCCCGGTCGGCAGCAATGTGATGCTGGAGGTGTTGATCGCCAGGAACAGCGCCATCGCATTGGTGGCGGTGCCGGGGTGCGGGTTCAGCTTCTCCAGTTCCTGCATCGCGCGGATGCCGAACGGGGTCGCGGCATTGCCCAGCCCGAGGATGTTGGCGGAGAAGTTCAGGATCATCGCGCCCATCGCCGGGTGCTCCGGCGGGACCGACGGGAACAGACGCACCATCAGCGGGCGCAGCAGCCGTGCCAGCACGGTCAGCAGGCCGCCGGCCTCGGCGATCTTCATCAGGCCGAGGAACAGCGCCATCACCCCGACCAGCCCCAGCGCCAGCTCCACCGCCGAGCCGGCCGCGTCGATCGCGCCCTCGGACAAAGCCTGCATCGGCTGTTCGTCGGGGTCGGTGGACTGGATCTCGCGGATCGCGGCGGTGGCCACGGCGATCACGATCAGCGCGAGAAAGATCAGATTCATGCGGTGCCCGCCCCTGGCCGCGCGGACATCAGCGGTTCTCTCCGCGCGATACCCCGCGCAGCACAGCGTCCATCGCTCGTGCCGGCAGCAGCCACTTCAGGAAGGCGAACAGCTTGGTCGGGAACGTGATGCGGTAGCGCACCCGCGGGCGGCGAGCCTCCAGGGCATGCACCACGCAACGAGCGACGGCCTCCGGGCCAAGGGTAAACGGGGCGTCGGACTCGGCGTTGGCCATGCGCGCCTCGGCGGCGCGATAGGTCTCGGTCCAGGGGCTGTGCTCGCGGTGGATGTGGCGACGGAAGGCCTTAAGGGCGTTGGCACGGAAGGCACTGCGGATGGGGCCGGGCTCGACCAGGCTCACATGGATGCCCGTGCCGTGCAGTTCCTGGCGCAGGGTGTCGCTCATGCCCTCGATCGCGAACTTGGACGTCACATAGGCCCCGCGCAGGCGCAGGGCGGCAAAGCCGAGTACCGAGGAGTTCTGGATGATCCGCCCCTCGCCGGCGCGGCGCATCGCGGGCAGCACCGCATTGGTCAGCTCCAGCCAACCGAGTACATTGGTCTCCAGCTGGGCGCGCAGGGTGGCGCGGTTCAGGTCCTCCACCGCGCCGGGCTGGCCGTAGGCGCCGTTATTGAATAGTCCGTAGAGGTGCCCGTCGGTCCGGTGCAGGATCTCGGTGACCGCGCTGTGGATACTGGCGGAGTCGTCCAGATCCAGCTGCAGGGCCTCGAAGCCCTCCTTCTTCAGGCGCGCAACATCCTCGCCGCGCCGGGCGGTGGCAAACACGCGATAACCGCGCGTGCGCAGCGTACGCGCGGTACACAGCCCGATGCCGCTGGAGCAGCCGGTGATCAGGACCGCTCGGGAGGATGCCTCGCTCACCGGTGCAGGCTCAGTAGGTCAGGGTGGCCACGCCGTCCTCGACGACCTCGCCAATAAAGGCACCCCCGCCGCGCATCCCGTCCAGCTCGGGGATCGCGTTGTCCAGGGTCAGGCCGTTTTCGTCCATCGCGCCGGCGCAGGCGTAGAAGCGGCAGCCGGCCTCGTGGGCATCCTGCATGAAGCTGTAGACCGACTTCTCCTTCGCCTCGCCGGGGTAGATCTTGTCCGCCACGCCCTGGCGCAGCAGGCGGGTGGTCCCGGCGGCAAAGTACATCTCGACTTCCAGGTCCATCGCGGCGGCGACGGTCGCCTGGAAGAACGGGGCCCCCAGCGTGCCGGGGCGGTCCAGGTCCAGGTTCAGCAGCATGATCACGATCTTTTCGGCCATGACGGGTCCTTGCGGGCAATGCATTCGGGTATGGGGCGAATGATCGGCGCTGCGCTCGCGCGGCGCAAACACGGATTGTCGCCGGGGAAAGCCTTTTATTCCCGTGAAACGCCCGCATAATACGCCTCGAACCGTTTTGTTGCGGCCGTTGTGCGGACGCGAAGCCTGAGGAATACACGCATGCCCATTTACGAGTATCAGTGCAAGGATTGTGGCGAGATCTCCGAGATCCTGCAGAAGATCTCCGATCCGCCAGCCACCACCTGCCCCGAGTGTGGCGCCGAGGCCCTGACCAAGCAGGTCTCTGCCGCCGGTTTTCGCCTGGCGGGGGGCGGCTGGTACGAGACCGACTTCAAGAAGGACGGCAAGCGCAACCTGAAGGATGGTGGTGGTGCTGGCAGCGGTTCCGGCAAGGGCGATTCCGCGGCGTCCGGCAAGTCCGAGGCGACCCCCAAAGCGGCGGCGACCGGCACCTGATCGATGCTGGTCTCCCTGCGCCGCTACCTGATTGCAGGGCTGCTGGTCTGGCTGCCGCTGATCGTCACCGGCTTCATCATCAAGTTGCTGGTGGACCTGCTGGACTTCACCATCCTCCTCCTGCCGCCGGCCTGGCGGCCGGAGGCCTTGCTCGGTTTTTCGATCCCCGGTGCCGGGATCGTGATCGCGATCGTGGTCGTGTTCGTCACCGGCGTGATCGTGGCCAATATCGTCGGGCGCAAGCTGGTCTCGCTGGGCGAGTCCATCGTGCACCGTATCCCGCTGGTCAGTTCGATCTACGGGGCGGTCAAGAAGGTGACCGAGACGGTGCTGGCCGATGGCGGCCAGGCCTTTCGCAAGGTGATGCTGGTCGAGTATCCGCGCCGGGGGCTGTGGTCGGTTGGCTTCATGACCGGTGTCGGGGCCGGCGAGGTACAGGACCGTACCGAGCGCGAGGTGATCACCGTGTTCGTCCCCACCACGCCCAACCCCACCTCCGGCTTCGTGCTGCTGGTCCCGCGCGAGGAGGCGATCGAGCTCGACATGACGGTGGAGGACGGGCTCAAGTTCGTGATGTCCATGGGCGTGGTCACGCCGTTGTCGAGCCCCGCCGAGGCCCCGGCTCCGGTTGCGCGAGAGCAGGGCAAATCGTAAGATTTCCGGCCTTTTCGCGGGCGCAGGCGCGAAGTTTGCCCCGTTTTCCCGACTAACCGTGCAGGCCCTTTCGGGCGTGCCCTTCGGCTGGAACAGCGCAATGCGAACTCATCTGTGTGGACGTGTCACCGAGAACGAACTCGACTCGGAGGTGACCCTTTGCGGCTGGGTGAATCGCCGGCGTGACCACGGGGGCGTGATCTTCGTCGATCTGCGCGACCACACAGGCCGGGTGCAGGTGGTGTTCGACCCCGACCGCGAGGACGTATTCGCCCGCGCCGAGCAGCTGCGCAGCGAGTTCGTGATTCGTATGACCGGCCGCGTGCGCCGCCGCCCCGAGGGCACCGAGAATCCCGACCTGTCCACCGGCGCGGTGGAGATCCTGGGCCTGGAGCTCGAGGTCCTGAACGCCGCCAAGACCCCGCCGTTCCCGCTGGACGACGAGGACGTCGGCGAGGACACCCGCCTGCGCTATCGCTACGTGGACCTGCGCCGTCCGGTGATGCAGGAGCGCCTGCGCCTGCGCGCGAAGGTCTCCGCGGCCATGCGCCGCTTCCTCGAGGAACGCGATTTCCTCGACCTCGAGACCCCGATGCTGACCAAGGCCACGCCGGAGGGCGCGCGCGACTACCTGGTGCCCAGCCGCACGCATCCGGGCAGCTTCTTTGCCCTGCCGCAGTCGCCGCAGCTGTTCAAGCAGCTGCTGATGATGTCCGGCATGGACCGCTACTACCAGATCACCCGCTGCTTCCGCGACGAGGACCTGCGCGCCGATCGCCAGCCGGAGTTCACCCAGCTGGACATGGAGATGGCCTTTGTCGACGAGGCCGACGTGATGGACGTGACCGAGGGCCTGATCCGTCACCTGTTCCGCGAGGTGCAGGGTGTCGAGCTGCCCGACCCGTTCCCGCGCATGGCCTACGCCGAGGCGATGGCCCGCTTCGGCTCGGACAAGCCCGATCTGCGCATCCCGCTGGAGTTCACCGAACTGACCGATGTGATGCAGGCGGTGGAGTTCAAGGTCTTCAACGGCCCGGCGAACGACCCCGAGGGCCGCGTGGCCGCGCTGCGCGTGCCGGGCGGGGCCAAGCTCACACGCAAGGAGATCGACGTCTACACCGAGTACGTCGGCCGCTACGGCGCGAAGGGCTTGGCCTACATCAAGGTCAACGACCCGGCGGATCTCGCGGGCGGGCTGCAGTCGCCGATCCTGAAATTCCTGCCGGAGGACGTGACCCGGCAGATACTCGAGAAGACCGCGGCCGCCGCCGGCGACCTGATCTTCTTCGGTGCTGACAAGGCCTCGGTGGTCAACGAGGCAATCGGTGCGCTGCGCGTGAAGCTCGGCCACGACCTGGACCTGGTCGAGGCGGGCTGGCAGCCGCTGTGGGTGGTCGACTTCCCCATGTTCGAGTACGACGACGAGGACAAGCGCCTGTACGCCCTGCACCACCCGTTTACCGCCCCGGCGGTGGACAGCCCGGAGGCGCTGCGCAGCAACCCGCGCGAGGCCCTGTCTCGCGCCTACGACATGGTGCTCAACGGCACCGAGGTGGGCGGTGGCTCCATCCGTATCCACAACCCCGAGATGCAACGGGCCGCGTTCGAGGCCCTGGGCATTGGCGAGGACGAGGCGCGCGAGAAGTTCGGCTTCCTGCTGGATGCGCTGGAGTTCGGTGCCCCGCCGCACGGCGGCCTGGCCTTCGGCCTGGACCGCCTGGTGATGCTGATGAGCGGCGCCCACTCCATCCGCGACGTGATGGCCTTCCCCAAGACCCAGACGGCCGCCTGCCTGCTGACCGACGCCCCGGCGCCGGTCGGCGAGAAGCAGCTGCGCGAGCTGGGCATCCGCCTGCGCGCCAGCGCCACCCAGCAGGCCGGGTAGGCGCCTGCCCGCCGTGGCCGGTATGCGCGCCAGCGTGGTCACGGTCCATGGCTGGCATATGCCGGGCCTGGAGCTGGCGCTGCTGGAACGCCGGCTGCGCGCGGGCGGGCTGGAGGTCCATCGCTTCCACTACGCCTCGCGCCGCCAGACCCCGGAACAGGCGGCACGCGCCCTGGCCAATTTCGTAGAGAAAGTCCCCGGCGACCTGGTGCACCTGGTGGCCCACAGCCTCGGCGGCATTATCGTGCGCCATCTGTTCACCGTGGCCCCGGTCCAGCGCCCCGGGCGCATCGTGATGCTGGGCTCGCCGCTGGCGGGCAGCCGGGTGGCCGCGCGCCTGGCGCGCAACCGGCTCGGTCGCTGGTGGCTGGGGGCGGCGCTGGACCGCGGTCTGCTGGGCGGCAGTCCAATCCTGCGCGGGCGCGAGATCGGGATGATCGCTGGCAGCCGCCCGCTGGGCCCGGCGCCGCTGTTCGCGCAGATGCCGTCCCCGCATGATGGCTTCGTTGCCGTTGACGAGACGCGCGGCCCGGATGTCACGCGTCACCTGACGCTGCCGGTCTCGCATACGGGGATGCTGTTCGATGCCACGGTAGCCCGGGAGACGCTGCACTTCCTTGATCGCGGTGACTTCCTTCCCTGAGCGGCCCCGTTCAGTGTCTCCCTCAGTCGACGCCCCGTCGGGTCTCCAGCAGGTCTTCGATCTGACGCCGCCATTGTGGCTCCAGTCGGCTGGCATGCCAGTCGCCAACATCGGGGCCGGGCGGTCGCTCACCGCTCAGCCATGCGCCCAGGTGCGCGGCCAGTGCCTCGGTATCACCGGCGGGGTAGCGGCAGTTGGTCGGGTATTGCTCGGGGTATACCAGGGCATCGGGCGCCAGCGGCAGTACGCCCGCGCGGGTGGCCTCCAGTAGCGAAAGGCCCTGAAACTCGTGGCGTGCGGTGCTGACCACGATCCCCGCCCGGCACAGCCACTCTTCGTATTCCTCGCGCGAGCACTTGGCGTCCACAACGATGCGGTCCGCCAGTTCTGCGCGCAGTCGGGCGAGGGGTTCCGGAGGGCTGACGGGCCGAGGGCCGAGCAGGGCCAGTCGGAAATCGATCCCCTTGCGGGCCAGTTGCAGCATGGCTTCGGCGAAGTCGTCCGGGGCCTTGTCGTATTCCCAGCGGTGGTTCCACAGGATCAGGTTCGGGTCACGTTCTGTGTGGTCGGTGCTCGTGATGGCCTGGATGGGTACGGGCAGGATCTCGCTGCGCTCGGCGAGCGTCGTGCGCACACCCGGGGGTACCTGGTCCGGCATGCCTGCGAGCAGGCGGTCGACGCCATCAAGAAAGGTATCGCGGTTGTAGCGCGAGTTGAACGCGATGCGCTCGGCCGCCAGGGCGCCGTAGAGCTGCACCATCTGCGGGTCCACCGAGGGGTTCTGGCCGGGGCTGGTCGGGTAGGCGAACTGGTTCTCGTGGAAGTAGTACAGCGCGGGTGTTTGCGCGAGCGCCGGGTGGAGGCCGCGCAGTGTGGCGAGGTCGACCATCGAGGTTGCCACGAGGACATCGGGGCGGGCGTCGCCGAGGGTCTCGAGCCAGGACAGCGGGTTGCCCCGGATGCGCCAGCGGAAGTGGCGGCCCGGCAGTTCCCGACGATCCCAGTCGAACTCGGGGAATTGCCGGGTCAGCCAGTCGGCCCAGGTCGCATGGCTGTCCGCACGGTAGGCGGACAGCAGCAGGATGCGGGGTGCCGCGGGCTGCACACCTACGGGGCCTGGTCCGGCGGGAAGTCGGGCGAGGGGCGGTTCAGATGGTAGCCCTGGACCATGTCGACGCCCAGATCGGCCAGCATCGCCAGGGTGTCGCCGTCTTCCACGCATTCGGCCACGGTCCATTTTTCCAGCCCGCGGGCGACATCTACCATCGCGCGGATGAATGCCTGGTTGTCGCGGTTGTTCGGCAGATCACGCACAAACATGCCGTCGATCTTGAGCACCTGTACACCCAGGTACTTGAGGTAGGCGAAGGTGGAGAAGCCCGACCCAAAGTCATCCAGGCACACCAGGCAGCCGGCCTGCTGCAACGCCTCGATGAAGCGCTGCGCATCCTGCATCTCGGAGACGGCCGCGGTCTCGGTCAGTTCGATGATCAGCCGCCGGGGGTCGACACCCTGCTGGCTCAGCTGGCTGGTGATATATTGCGGCAGCCCGGGCTCGTCGAAGCTGCGCCCGGAGATGTTGATCGCGATCCCCGGGAGTTCAGGGTGGCGGGCCAGGCGCGCGATGCTCTCGCGGATCACCCAGCGGTCGATATCGAGGATCTGCCCGGTCTTCTCGGCCACGGGGATGAACTGCCCCGGCATCACCACCTCGTCGGGTGCCAGCGGGTCGCGCATGCGGACCAGGGCCTCCATGTGATTGAGCGCACCGCTATCCAGGTGGTAGATCCCCTGGAAATGCAGTTCGAACTGCCCGCCCTCCAGTGCGTTGCCAATACGCTGGCTCCAGCTCATCCGCTCGAGCATGCGTTCGGCGGTATTGCGGCTGGCATCGAATACGGCCCAGGTATTCTTGCCCGAGTCCTTGGCCTGGTACATCGCGGCATCGGCATGGGCCACCAGGTCTTCGACGTTGTCCCCGTGCTCGGGGTAGCGGGCGATGCCGATACTCGCGGTCAGGCGGTAATTCTGTCCGCGGAAGCGGAACGGGATCGCGGAGATCGCGCGTGCCACGCGTTCAGCCAGCCCTTCGGGTTCCCGTTCGGATGCCTGGTCGACCAGGATCGCAAACTCGTCGCCGCCAAGGCGGGCAAAGATCTCTTCCTCGCGCACCAGGCTTGCGATTTCGCCTGCCGCGCGCACCAGGACGGTGTCTCCGGCGCGGTGGCCGAAGGTGTCGTTGATGGTCTTGAATTCGTCGAGATCGAAATAGATCAGGGCCAGGTGGGTCTCGCGGCGACGGGCGGTGTGGATTGCCTGTTCCAGCTGGCGCTGGAAGCGATGGCGGTTGTACAGGCCCGTGAGCGGGTCGTGCTCGGCCAGATAGACCAGCTGCTGGGCGGTCTGGCGCTCGTGAGTGACGTCCTCGTACAGCCACAGTCGGCCAATGGAACGCTCGTCGGCATCGTGCACCGGGTAGGAGAGCTGCGTCAGGATCCGGCCATCGTAAAGGTCGACCTCGAAGCGTTCGCTGATCTCGTGGGTGTCGAGGACGTGCAGCACATGCCGTGAGGCATGGTCGGGCCGGGCAAAGCGATGGGTGGAATGTTCCAGCACGGCACGCGAGGGCTGTCCGACGAGGTCGACCTCGTCGGCGATCGCCCACATGCGGCGAAATGCCGGGTTCACGTACTCGATGGACCCCTGACGATCCTCGAACAGAATGCCGATGCTCATGGCCGACAGCAGCGAGGCCATGCGCCCCTGCTCGCGCCGCGTGAGTTCCAGCAGCCGCGCCTGCTCGTCGCGCGAGGTCTCCAGACTCTCCAGTGCCTCCAGCAGGGCTTCTTCATTGCGCTTGCGCTGGCTGATGTCGTGCACGATGGCGACATAGCGCGGGCGTTCACCCCGGGGGGCGACTAGCTGCAGCGAGATGTGTACAGGGATCAGGTGTCCGTCGACATGCTGGTGCGTGGTCTCGAACAGCAACTGGTCACGCTCCCCTCGCCGCAGGGGCTCCAGCATGCTGCGAAAACGGGTCTCGGGGAACTCCGGCTTGATGTCGTACGGGTGCAGCTGCAGCAATTCGTTGCGAGTACGACCGGTCTGGTCCATCGCGCCCTGGTTGACATAGATGAACTGCAGGCTGTCCACGTCAAACAGGAAGACACCATCCAGCGTCAGGTCCAGCGTGCTGCGAAAGGCCTCGAGCTCCTCGCTGCGGCGTTCGAGTTCGCGGGATGTGGTGACCAGCTCGTGGGCGTCGATCACGTGACCCTGAAGATAGATGAGCCGCCCATGTGCGTCGTAGACGCCGGCACCGCGTTCGAAGACCCAGCGCACGGATTGATCCCTGGCTATGGCGCGGTACTGGATTTGATAAGTCCCGTCGCGCTGAAGTCCCTTCTGCACGCCCTCCCATATGGAGTCGGAATCCTCCGGGTGGACCCAGCTCGCCAGGGTGATCTTCCCGCTATAGAAATCCGCGGCGTTGTAGCCGGTCAATTCGCGGACCCCGCCATCGATGAAGATCACGTCCCACTGAGGGTTGTTGCGGCAACGGTAGACAAAGCCATTGACCGTTTCCAGCACCCGTAGGAGGTCGTCGCTGTGCTGCGCGCCGATGGTGCGCGCTAGGCTGATCAGCGCCAGGGTGAAGAGCACCGCGGTCCCGGTGCGCAGGGCCTGGATCGGCACCCCGGTCGCGGCCAGGAAATCGCCCTGCGTGGGCAGCCATGCGGGGAGGCCGAAATCTACCTGCGCCGGGAAAGGCAGAAATACGGCATAGGCCAGAAACGCGAAGGCTGCGATCCCCAGCGCCGGGATATGCCGCTGCATCTCCGGCTGTGCCCCGGGGGAACGAACGTGCAGCAGGAATGCGAACCCTGCGAGGAGTGCGCCGGGGAATCCGATCAGGTAGCGGGCACCATTGGCGAGCCCGGTTGCCGGGTCAGCGGTGACCAGGAGTATCGCGCTCAGGCCGATGGCGAGAGTCCCGTACACGCCCCAGGCCGGCAGGTGCAGGCCGGGGCGTATGTCGAGCAGCGCGCGTCGACCAAACTCCAGCAGGGGCAGATAGGAGACCGCCAGCCAGGCCGTCATGAACCAGCGATCGGAGAGTACGCCCAGCTCGTGATGCAGGCCGATCGCGTTGAGGAAACCATAGGTCCCGTGCAGCAGACCGAACGGCACCAGCCACCCGACATGAGCGGCGAAAGGCACAAACCGTTCGCGGCGCGGCAGCATCAGCGCCACGATGCCTAGGGTGAAGAACGCGAGCCCGTTGAGCGCGTACAGCAGCGACAGTGGCGTGGTTTCCAGGCCCACTAGTTAGAGAGGGGCTCTGTTCGGGGGACGATGTTGCACGGGGGTGGGGCCAATGATCGGCGGGGATTGGACACGCGGAAGTCCTTTAAGGAAAGACTGATCAATGTACACGCTCGCGCTCGAGTCGCTTTTGCGTGCGAACAAGGCGCGGTGACTGCCGTGCAGTCATTCTGCACAAGGGAGCCGCAACGCCGTGCGCATGCAAAAGCGGCCGAGCCCCTTCGGGGTTGGCACCCCAGGTTCTCCGATCCTGCGTTGCGCCGCTTGCAGGTAGAACCTCTACCCGCTGCACGACGCGCCTTGTCTCGGAAAACCTGGGGTACCAACGCGAGCGTGTACATTGGTCAGTGTTTCCTTAGGACGGCTCATCGTCCGATAACGTCCAGAAGGCCAAAAATTTGAGGCGCTGCGGCGTAAGCGTGACCGGTTTGTGACCCCGTCTGCAAGTCGGGCCGTTCAATTGCGGGGGCAGAAACGCGAACACCGCCCGGAGGCGGTGTTCACAGGTGCCCTCAGGCGGTGTGGCGATCAGCCGCCACGGACATGGGCATCGCACCATCCGTCGGCGTTGACCAGGACGTCCTGGAAGGCCTGGTGGTGGCAGCCACCCCAGCCGTCTTCTTCTTCACCCGCCCAGAAGGCGCAGTTTTCGCACACGGCACCGTCTTCGTAGGCGTCGTGGTCGGATGCGTCGGAGGCGTCGTTCACGTAGTCATGGGCGTGGCCGTCTTCGGCTTTGGGCTTGGCGTAGGCAACGCCGAAGGTGGTCAGGCTCGCGAGCGGGACGGCCGCCACCGCCATGGAGGCGCGGCGGAGAAAGGCTCGACGGTTCGCGTTCGGTTGATCGGACATGGAGTGACCTCCGTAAATCATTTGAATTTATTCTGAAGCCGATCCGGGGTACGCGGGGTACCGGCGAATCAGTCCATTTGAGTACGGGACTGGGCGGGTGTTCCCGGAAAATTTCGCCGTGGGTCGGCTTCGCCCCGGAAGATGCATCGGCGTCACGGAAAATTCCATTGCGCTCGTATTCCGTCGCTGAGCGTTCCGTTCAGGTTCCCGGGTGCCGATCGATGATCTAGGATTCGAGTCATGCCGTCGGCCGGTGGCGATACGGGAATCGGCCCGGTGGCAAGTCCTGGATGGAAAGACGCGGAGGTGGGCTATGTTGAAGAGTCATTCGTTCTGGGTGGTGCTGGCGGCGGGTACCGTTGCGCTGGCGACTACCGGCATCGCGCAGGCACAGGAGCGGGGTCCCCAGCCAAGCCTGGCCGTAATGGCCGGTTCGGTTTCGCCCGACCCCTCCGGCACCAGCTCGGACTGGGGCTATGGCATCGAGTTCGGTCACAACTGCCGTTTGTTGCAGCCAACGGTCGGGGTGCTCCGGCATAATCTCAGCGTCAGCCGCTACAGCGAGGATCCGCTGCGTATGACCAGCGCCGAACTCAACAGCCACTGGATGTTTGATGCGACGCCGAACCTGCAGATCGGTTTTGGCCCCGGGCTGGGTTATGTGCGCGCCAAGCTGGGTGACGAAACCAACGGCGTCTGGGCGGCGCAGGTGGGGGCCAGCCTGAAGTACAACATGGACAACCGCATGTTTCTCGGGCTGGAGGCGCGCCACCAGTTCACCGAAAGCGATCGTTTTCGCAATGGACGCGAAGACGTGGACAACTTCCGCGTGATGGCCAAGGTGGGCATGAATTTCTAGGCCACCTGGCAGGCTTGGGACAAACCCCGCGGCCAGGCTTGCCGGTCGCGGGGTCTTCGCCGAGGATGGGGGATCATATCTCGTCATCGATACGGCATGGACGAATCGCAAAACGCGCAGGCCTCGAAGACCGACCCCACCGCCTGGCATGCCCTGAAGCCCGATGTCGCCCTGAGCGAGTGCGACAGTCGCCGTGAGGGGCTGTCTGCCGAGGCGGCCCGGGAACGCCTGGACCAGTACGGCAGCAACCAGTTGCGCCCGCCGGAGCAGGCGAGCCTGATCCGGCGTTTCTTTCGCCACTTCCACAACATCCTGATCTACATTCTCCTGGCCGCCGCGGCCGGTACGGCCCTGCTCGGCCACTGGGTCGACACCGGCGTGATCCTGGCCGTGGTCCTGATCAACACGCTGATCGGCTTTGTCCAGGAGGGCAAGGCGGAGAAGGCACTGGACGCGATCCGCAAGATGCTCTCGCCGCGCGCGTTGGCGCTACGTGATGGTCATCGGCGCGAGGTGCCGGCCGAGGAGTTGGTCCCGGGGGATATCGTCTATCTCCAGGCGGGCGACCGCGTACCGGCGGACCTGCGCCTGCTGGAGGTCAAAAATCTGCGGATCGAGGAGGCGGTGCTGACCGGGGAGTCGGTCGCGGTGGAGAAATACCCCGAAGCCGTGGCTCGCGAGGCGGATCTGGGGGACCGAACCTGTATGGCCTTCTCCGGCACGCTGGTCGCCTTCGGGCGCGGGCATGGCGTGGTGGTGGCCACTGGCGAATACACCGAGATCGGTCGCATCTCGTCGATGCTGGGCGAGGTCGAAAGCCTGCAGACGCCGCTGGTCCGCCAGATGGAGCAGTTCGGCCGCTGGCTGGCGGGCGTGGTCGTGGTCATCTCCGCCGCGACGTTTGCCTTCGGCTACTGGGTGCGTAGCTACCCGCTGGACGAGATGTTCCTGGCGGCGGCCAGTCTGGCAGTCTCGTCCATCCCCGAGGGCCTGCCGGCAATCATGACGATTGCACTGGCGATCGGTGTGCAGAAGATGGCACGACGCAACGCGATCATCCGTCGCCTGCCGGCAGTGGAGACCCTGGGCTCGGTCTCCACGATCTGCTCCGACAAAACTGGCACGCTGACCCGCAACGAGATGACGGTGCAGACCGTGCGCACGGCGGGCGAAGAATACGGCGTCTCAGGCGTTGGCTATGCCCCGCAGGGCGATTTCTCCGTGGACCAGCAGGATGTGGAGGCCGACGAGCAGCCGGCACTGATGGAGGTTCTGCGTGCGGGCCTTCTGTGCAACGACGCCCAGGTATTCGAGCGCGAGGGCGAGTGGGTGATGGAGGGCGACCCGACCGAGGGGGCGCTGGTGGTGGCCGCGCGCAAGGCGGGGCTCGACCCGCACCTGGAGGCGGAGCGCTTGCCGCGTACCGATGTGATCCCCTTCGAGTCCGATCATCGCTATATGGCGACCCTGCATCATGATCACGACGGGCATGCACGGATCTTCCTGAAGGGGGCCCCGGAACGGGTGCTGGAGCTGTGCGATCAGGTGCGTACGGGCGAGGGTGTCGATGACCTCGACCGTAAGGCCTGGCACCAGGCGATGGAGGCCATCGCTGCCCGCGGCCAGCGTCTGCTGGCCATTGCGAGTCGCGAGGTGCCGCCCGATCAGCGCGAACTGAATTTCGATCATGTCGACGAGGGCGGGTTTGCGCTGCTCGCCCTAGTCGGGATTATCGACCCGCCGCGGGAAGAGGCGATTCAGGCCGTGGTCGAGTGCCGGGAGGCGGGCATCCGAGTGAAGATGATCACCGGTGATCATCTGGCGACCGCGAGGGCCATTGGCGAGCAGCTGGGGCTGGGGCGCGATGCCGAGGCGCACGCCGGGCACGAGCTGGATGATGTGGACGACGACCGCCTGGCGCAGATGGCCGAGGCCACCGACGTGTTCGCACGCACATCGCCCGAGCACAAGCTGCGCCTGGTCCAGGCCCTGCAGGGCCGCGGCCGGATTGTCGCCATGACCGGGGACGGGGTGAATGATGCCCCGGCGCTGAAGCGCGCGGACGTCGGGGTCGCGATGGGCGGCAAGGGGACCGAAGCGGCGAAGGAGGCCTCGGAGATGGTGCTGGCGGACGACAACTTCGCCTCGATTGCCCATGCGGTCGAGGAGGGGCGCACCGTCTACGACAACATCCGCAAGGCCATCCTGCACATGCTGCCGACCAACGCCGGGCAGTCACTGACTATCATGATGGCGATCCTGATGGGGCTGGCCCTGCCGCTGACACCGGTGCAGGTGCTGTGGGTGAATATGGTGACCTCGGTGACCCTGGCGATGGCGCTGGCCTTCGAGCGCGCCGAGCCCGGGGTCATGCAGCGTCCACCGCGTGATCCGGATCAGCCGCTGTTGTCCGGGTTCCTGTTGTGGCGTATCCCGTTCGTTGCGGTCCTGTTGTGGCTCGGGACCTTCGGACATTTCGTCTACATGGAGACGTTTGTCGGCGTCAGCGACGAGCTGGCACGGACTGTCGCAATCAACACCCTGGTGGCCGGGCAGGCCTTCTATCTGCTGAACCTGCGCCTGATCCACCAGCCGGTGCTGCCGGGGCTGGAGCTGTTTCGCTCGCACAGCATGTGGATTGCGATCGGTGTCCTGATCCTGCTCCAGCTGGCGTTCACCTATGCCCCGGTGATGCACACCCTGTTCGGGACGACCACGATCGGCCTGGGCGACTGGCTGCGCATCCTGGCCTTCGGCCTTGCAGTGTTCGTGGTCGTGGAGCTGGAAAAACTGGTTGTGCGACAGGTGCTGGCCCGCCGTCGGGGGGTTGCCCCGACGGCGGTGTAGCTCCATTGCCCCTTCCTGCCCGGGCAGTGACCTCAGGTGGTGACTAGCGGGAGCTGGTCGGCGGCCAGAAGTTCGCCGGCCCGGTCGGCGGGTACCGGGCGGGAGTAGTAGTAGCCCTGGGCGCGGGTGCACCCCAGGGCGCGCAGCGTGGCCGCGTGGGTATTGCTCTCGACGCCCTCGGCCACCGCCTCCAGCCCGAGGTTGCGCGCCATATTGATCACGGTCTGCACCAGGCGCTGGCTGTATTCGTCGCGGTCCAGCCCGGCCACGAAGGCGCGATCGATCTTCAGGATGTCCAGCGGCAGGCGGTGTAGATAACTGAGCGACGAGTAGCCTGTGCCAAAGTCATCCATTGCCAGGCTGACACCCAGGGCCTTCAGGCCCCTCAAGGTGGCGATCAGCTCGTCGAGGTTGCCCAGCGTCGCGGTCTCGGTGATCTCCAGGCGCAGTTGTTCTGGCGGGGTGTCGGTACCGCACAGGATCGTGGCGACCTCGTCTACCAGTTCGGGGCGGGTGAGCTGCCGTGCGGAGAGGTTGGTGCTGATCGTCAGCGGCGGGCCGCTGCGTTGGGCATTCCAGGCCTGTAGCTGGGAGCACGCCGTGTACAGTACCTGCATGTCGATCAGGTGGACCAGCCCGGCATCCTCCGCGATCGGGATGAAGCGATCCGGGGGCAGGAGTTCGCCTTCCCGTTCCCAGCGCACCAGGGCCTCGAACCCGGTAATGCGATTGTCCGCCAGGGACATGATCGGCTGGTAGTGCACGACAAAGGCATTGCGCTCGACCGATTCGCGCAGGCTGGTTTCCAGGCGCAGGCTCTCGAGTGCCTGCGTCTGCATGCCCGGGTCGCAGAACTCGCAGCGGGCCTTGCCGAGTGACTTGGCGCGATACATCGCCATGTCCGCCTCGCGCATCAGGTCCTCGGCGCAGGTCGGGCCGTCCTGATCGGGGCTGATCACCGGGCAGGCCTGGCCATAGGGGCGCGTGGCGATGCCGATGCTGACCGTGACATAGACGGTCTGGCCGACGATCGAAAAGGGTTCGTGCAGGACGGCCTGCAGGCGCTCGGCGACGCGCAGTGCGTCCACCGGCTCGTGCAGGCCCTCCAGTAGTATGGTGAACTCGTCACCGCCCAGACGAGCCAGTGTGTCGTCCGGTCTTGTGTTCTGGCTGCCCCCAGGCCGCGAGACGGTGTCGTTCTGGCGCAGGGCGGTCAGCAGGCGCTGGCCGACCTGGGACAGCAGCTCGTCGCCGGCCGTATGGCCGAGGCTGTCGTTGACGAGCTTGAAGCGGTCGAGGTCGACGAACAGTACGGCGAACAGCGACTCTGGCTCGCGCGCATAGCGCGCGATCGCGTGCTCCAGACGGTCATGAAAGAGCCGCCGGTTCGGCAGGCCCGTCAGCGGATCATGGGAGGCGTGGTGGATCAGCCGTTCGGCGTGGCGGTTGCGCTCGACCACGCGCCCCAGTTGCACACCGGCCTGCGCCAGCAGGGCCAGCACCTCCGGTTGCTCGGGCGTGGTCTCGGCGGCGAAGAACTCCAGCACGCAGGCCACCTCCTGGCCGACCATGACCGGGAAGGCAAAGCCCGAACACAGGCCGCTCGTGGCCGCCGCCGCGCGCCGGGGGAAATTGGGGTCCTGATCCAGATGCTCGACCCACACCGGGGCACGCTGTTCGAGGACGCGTCCGGGCAGGCCCTGGCCGGACCGGAAGACCGTGTCCTCGGTGGATTCGCGGAAGGCCTCGACGGGGTCGAGGGTCCGCAGGTGCCAGATGCCTGTGGGACCCAGTTCCAGGTCGCTGCTGGACGTCTTGCGCGCGAGGTAGGCGTGGCCGACTGGCCAGTCGAGGAACTCCCCGATCCCGTTCAGGGCCGTGCGCAGAACCTCGGCGATGGAGTCGGACTGGTTGGCCGCGGAGGCGATCGTGTTGAGCAGTTCGATCTGCTGTTGCTTCGCGTAGAGGTCCTGCAGGCGGGTCTCGGCCAGGGATTCGGCATGTTGCCGGGCCTCGCGTTCCTCGTAAATCAGGCCCTCAAGGCGCGCTCGCTCCTCGTCCGGGAGGGCGTCGCTACGGCGGCGATTCATGGGTGGTTTCCGTGTTCGCGGCGACCACTGGCTGCGTCATGCATGGGCTTCCCCGGTCTTCCATACCCTGGGTGTGAACGCGGCGGATCATAACCCGTTTGCGGCTAGTTATCTCGGCAGACGCCGCGACACTCGCAGCTATTCCCGCCTGGGCGCAATTCCCGTGGGGCGGTGCAGGGAGTGCGCGGCCCGGTTGAGCGCTGGTTAGTGATGCTCGTGCCCGGTGGAAGGGGTGCGCGGATCGGATGCATGAGTGACCCAGGGCTCGCCCATCTCTTCCTCCCAGGCCTCCTGAGTCGGGTGGTTCTGGTCGTAGCGGATCCATGCCTCGAAGATCTCGTCCGGCCACTGCGCCTGTATAAAGGCGATGATCGCCTCCACGTCGTCGTAGGACAGGGTGTCCTCGAAGCTGGGCATGGCCCCGCCGCGGGCTTCCGCGCCGTAGCGGATCATGTCCTTGAGCTGCCAGTAGGGGTGATGCCAGGTGTGGGCGCTGCCATCCAGGGGCGGGGGCGGCATGTAGCCGTCCTCATCGCGCTGGCGCCAGTTCTCCGCGCCCTCGCGATTCTCTCCGTGGCATACCGCGCAGTGCTGCATGTACAGCCGTTCGCCGTATTGCAGGGTCTGGTCGTCCCAGTCGCGCTGGTGATGTTCCGGGGTAGTGTCCAGGCCGGGCAGACCGTCGCAACCGACCAGGGCCGCGCTGGCGAGCAGCGCGGCCAGGGTCGGAAAGAACATGATGGGCCGGCGTCCGTGTCGGCTTGGCTTCATTCAACCCCCATTGTGACGAATACCATTTCAGTCCGTCCGTCGGTTCAATCCGTCTGCACGGCCGGATCGTCCGGGTCTGCCGGATTTTCCTGCGTACCCGGTTCGCCTTGCTCGGCCGGCGGGCGATCCCCGCGGACGGCGTCGCGAACGGAGCCCCAGGCCTTGCGCGAGCCATCGCGTACGCCGCCCCAGGCATCGCGGGCGCCTTCACGCACACCCTGCCAGGCACCAGAGGAACGTTCGCGGGTCTCGGCGGACCATTCCGCCAGGTTGTCGCGTTCGCGTACCAGGCCGTCGTAGGCCCGTTCTCGGCGCTCGCGGGTGGCATCGCTCAGGTCATCCCAGCCCTCGCGTGTGCGCTCGCGCAGGGTGGTGAGCTGCTGGTCCATTGCATCCAGGGTTTCGCGGGTGCGCGAGCGGGTCGCCTCGCGGTCGCGTTCGGCATCGGCCTGAATCTCTTCGCGGGTCTGCGCCCAGTCGTCGCGCAGTTCTTCCATCTCGGTTGCGGTTTCGTCCTCGGCGGCCTGCTCCTCGGCCAGCACGAGCGGTGCACTGAGTGCCAGCGCGGCCGCGGCCACCAGGGCGAGTCCTGTCGTGCGGATGTGGTCCATCATCGTATCCCCCGTGGGAATGGGCTTGTGGTCATGTGATGATAAGACGTTCGGGCAGTGGAATTTGTTGCAGTGGATGATGGATTTGCGACGCGAGACACGTGATGGGGTACCAGCCATGATAGACAGACGACTAATCGGGACGCTGCTGCTGGGCGGGCTAATGGTGGGCTGTGCGCCATTCCCGTCGGAGCAAAAGCGAGCGACGGACGTGTTCCAGCCGCAGCCGACCGAGCGCAAGGCGCTGGAGATCCCGGAGCTCGAACCGGCTGCCACGCCGGGGGGCGCGGTGATGGACTGGGTGGAGGCCAGCGGCTGGCGCGAGGGCCTGGGTACGGATTATTCCAGTCTCGAGATCCACCACCAGCGCCGTGAGCGGGCCGAGGTCTTCGTCAAGAACCTGCGCGACGACGCCGTGCGCGATCATGAATACCGGCTGACACTTCGTGAACGCGACGATGGCTGGGCGGTGACCGGGGTGGAACGGCGTGTGATCTGTCGCCGGGGGCTGTCCGGCGACGGGCTTTGTCGCTGATCGCCTGATTCGCGCGCGGCCCGCCGACGGTCAGCGGCGACGCGCCAGGGACAGGCCGTCGCCGATCGGTACCAGCGAGAGGTCAATGCGCTCGTCGCGATGCAGCGCCTGGTTGAAGTCGCGGATGGCCCGGGTGTCCTCGTCATCGCAGTGCCGGTCCGCCACCTGTCCATGCCAGAGGGTGTTGTCCACCATGATCAGTCCGCCCGGGCGCACCAGCCGCAGACAGGCCTCGAAGTACTCCGGGTAACCGGTCTTGTCGGCGTCGATGAACGCAAGATCGAAGCGGCCGCTCTGTCCTTCCGCCTCCAGCTGTTGCAGGTTGGCGCGCGCATCGCCCAGGCGCAGGTCCATGCGCGCGGCCAGACCGGCCCGGTCCCAGTAGCGCCTGGCGATCGCGGTCCAGGCCTCGCTGTGATCCAGGCAGACCACCTCGCCGTCGTCGGGGAGCGCCTGCCCCACCGCCAGCGCGCTGTAGCCGGTAAAGGTGCCGACTTCCAGGTAGCGCCGGGCCCCGACCAGGCGCGCCAGCAGCGCCATGAACTGCCCCTGTTCGGGGGCGATCTGCATGTTGTGCTCCGGCAGTCCCGCGGTCTCGGCGCGCAGCTCCGCCAGCAGGCTGGACTCGCGCAGCGAGCGATCCAGTACATAGGCCTGAAGGGCGTCATCGAGTCCGATCGAACGGTTGGACATCACGGTTCCTTATTCGGGGCCAGCGTCCAGCCAGCGTAGCGGACGCAGGGCGATTTCGAACACCATGGTTCGATGATTGGTGACGGGCGGGCGGGGTGCAAGAGGGCGTGGGTGGATGGGCTCTTTGATCCGACGTGGTTGGCGGCCTGGTTCGCCAGTTTTCCGCCGAGACCGCTACACTGCTCCGCCAGGATCCCTGATGAATAAAACAAGGAGTTCGCAATGACCGGCTACGCATTGGCAAATCTGCTGCATCTACTGGCGGTTGTAGTGTGGGTAGGGGGGATGTTCTTCGCCTACATGTTCCTGCGGCCGGTGGCCGGGCAGCAGCTGGACGGGGTGGTGCGCCTGAAGTTGTGGGAGGGGGTGTTCGCGCGCTTTTTCCCCTGGGTCTGGGTATCCGTAATCCTCCTGCTGGCGAGCGGGCTGTGGATGATCTTTGGCTTCTTCGGCGGGATGGGCAATGTGCATCCCTCGGTGCATGTGATGCTGCTGCTCGGGCTGGTGATGATGGCGATCTTCGCCCATGTGTTCTTTGCCCCGTATCGCCGCATGCGTCAGGCGATCGCGGCGAATGACACCGACGAGGGCCTGCGCCGGCTGGCCCAGATCCGCGTGCTGGTGGGCATCAATACGTTGCTGGGTCTGGCCGTGATCGTGGTGGCCACCGGGGGCCGCCTTCCCTTCTAGGGAGAAGTAGGGCATCTGCTTCCCGGGCCCTCTCCCGGGTGCCAGATCAGGCGAGGGGCTGAGGGCGGCTGGACCAGGACGGCCGCATTCTGGTCGAACGCGACCAGCCAGGGATCCAGATCCGCGGCGCCCATCCCCAGTACGCAATAGCCGGGTTCGTCGGGCCACTGGCCGGTCGGATCGCGGTGGAGGGTGGGCCAGCAGGACCAGCCGGCCTGTTCCAGCTCGCGTGTGATGCGGGCGTGGCGCGCGCGGTTCTCCTGCTCCGGCACGATACGACTGCGCGGATTCCAGGCGGTCAGCAGGCTGGCCTGACTCCAGCCCTCTGTCTGCAGACAGGTCTCAAGGCCACGATCGCGTTCACCGATGCGCAGGACGAACGCCTGCCCCGGGGGCTCGATGCGGTAGTGCGTGGCGGAGTAGGCCCGGGCCAGTTCCGAACTGGCCCCTGGCGCATTGCTCGGTGTCCCGTTACCTCTTGAGTTTGGCGTCATCCCGGGGCACTCTCGCGTGTGGTCGTGTTCACCCACGATCACACAGGGAGACAACATGCGCGTCAAGGATTGGACTCAGCCCTGCCTGGCGGTCGGTGATGACCCGACGATCGCGCGGGTGCGTGATCTCGGGCCCGGAAGGCCGGGGGGCTGATCGTGTCCGTCGATCGCCTGCGTGTCCCGGGAATCACCAGCGTCTTTGCGCTGGTGCTGTTGCTGGTCGCGGCGATCGCAGTGTTCAGCTGGTTGCGGGTGCAACACCTGCAGCAGGACATCCAGACCCTCACCGAAGAACACATCCAGAAGGTGGATCATGTGCATCGCATGCGCAGCCTGGTGCGCGAGCGGGTGCTGCGTGCCTCGCTGGTGGTCAGCGCGGAGGATACCGCGCTGCAGGAGCGCTACTACCGCGAGTTTCGCGAGCTGGCGCCCCGCTTTGTCGAGACATTGGCGGCCGCCGAGTCCCAGGCCGACCGCCCCGCGGACCGTCAACGCATGCAGGAGTTGCGGGAGCTGACCTCGGTGGGGGCCCCGCTGCTGGAAGATATTGTCGACATCGCCCTGGTCGGGGACCGCAACGAGGCCCTGGGGATGCTGTACGCCGACCTGATGCCGGTCCAGGAGGAGGTGCTGGACCAGATGGAGCGCATCCTGGAGGCTTTCCACCGGGACAACGCGCGGGCGATCGAGGCGATGGCCCAGCGCCACGAACAAAGCCAGGAATGGATGCTTTGGGCGACCGTGCTGGCGGCCGTTTTGATTGTGCTGCTCGGGGCGCGCGTACGCTATCGCCTGCGGCGCAACCATCAGGCCTTGCAGGACGAGTTGCGCGAGCGTATGCGGGTGGAGGCCCGCCTGCGCGAGACCCAGGGCGGGCTGGAGGCCGCGGTGGCCCGCCGCACGGCGGAGCTTGAGGAAACCACTGCACGCCTGGAAGAGGCGCAGCGCAGCGCCGGCGCGGGGTTCTGGGACTGGGACATCCGCAATGGTCAGCTGAACTGGTCCGCCCATGTGTTCGAGCTGTTCGGGCTGGACCCCAGGGCGGACGAGGCGGGCTTCGAATCCTACATCCATGCGGTGCATCCGGATGATCGCACCCGTGTGCGCCGCACCATTAACCAGGCCCTGGCCAGTGAGGCGGTCTATCGTGTCGATCATCGGGTCGTGCGGCCGGATGGCGGCGTGCGCCATGTGCGCGTGGAAGGCGAGATCGCCCGTGACGATACCGGTCGCCCCCTGCAGGTCCTGGGGATGGTGCGGGATGTCACCCTGGAGAAGGCCTCGGAGGAGCGCCTTTGGCATCAGGCCCATCACGACTCGCTGACCGGGCTGGCCAATCGCAGTCTCTTTCAGGAACACCTGCGCCATGCCCTGCGCCGCGCCCAGCGCAACAACACGGGACTGGCCCTGGTGGTCTGTGATCTGGACGGCTTCAAGCCGATCAATGACCGGCTGGGCCATGACGCGGGCGATGTGGTGCTGGTGACGGTGGCCGGGCGTCTGCGCGAGGGGGTGCGCGAGTGCGATGTGGTGGCCCGCATGGGGGGCGACGAGTTTGTGATCCTGCTGGAGAACATGGACGACCCGGATGCCCTGCTCGGGGTCGGTCTGAAGCTGATCGAACGCTTTGCCGAGCCCATCGAGGTCAATCGCGAGGCCGTGCAGGTGGGCTTGAGCATGGGGGCGGCCCTGTACCCGCATGACAGTGCCGATGCGGAGGGGCTGATGCTGCAGGCGGATCGTGCGATGTATGCGGCCAAGGAGGCCGGGGGCGGCGGGATCGTGCTGTACGAGCAGGTCGATGCCAGCCGCGCCAGCCGGTCGCACACACGCCATCGGCGGCGCGGGCCGCTGGGCTGCGGCCTTGGTCTGGAAGGCCCGTAGCCCGTCCTGGGTCAGCTCTGGCGTTGCACTGCCGGGGTGGTGTTTTGTTCCAGCCAGGCCGGGAACTCGTCTTCCGCGATCGGCTGGCCGTACAGAAACCCCTGGAAATGCGTGCAACCCAGTGCCAGGAGCTGCTGGCGCTGGGTCGGCTGGGCCACGCCCTCGGCGATGACGCGCAGGCCCATGTTGTGGCCGATATCGAGGATGTTCTCGACCAGTATCTGCTCGCCCTTGTTCACCAGTTTGTCGATGAATGACTTGTCGATCTTGAGCTCGTCCAGCGGCAGATCGCGCAGATAGGCCAGCGACGAATATCCCGTTCCGAAATCGTCCAGCGCCACCTGGACGCCGAACTCGCGCAGGGCCCGCAGCTTGCCCATGGCATCGGACAGGTCACGCAGCAGGCCCGACTCGGTAACCTCCAGCGTAATCTGGCCGGGTTCCAGGCCGGCGGCCTGCACACGTTCCCGGAGCTGTTCGACGAAATCGGGTCGGGCCAGTTGCCAGGGCGAGATATTGATAGCCACGCGGGGCGGAAGCGGCAGACCTCGCGCGCGCCAGTCCTGCAGATTCTCGAGTACATGCTCGACCACCCAGGTGCCGATGGGGTGGATGAGCCCGGTCTCCTCGGCGATCGGGATGAACAGCGCCGGCCCGACCGGGCCCCGTTCGGGGTGGGTCCAGCGCAGCAGCGCCTCGGCACCGATCATGTTCTCCTGGGCATCGAACTGCGGCTGGTAACTCAGGTGCATCTCGTGATTCACCAGGGCCTGGCGCAGCCCCTCCTCGATCTGCAGCCGGGCGCGGGCCTCGTCCTGCAGCGCATGGCGGTAGAACTGCACCCCGCCGCGTCCGGCCCGCTTCGCCTGATACAAGGCGATGTCGGCATGGCGCAAGGCATCCGACGAGGTCTGCCCCGCGTCCGGGAACAGCACGCAGCCCAGACTGGCGCCGACACTGAAGGTGCGCTCCCCCAGCACGATCGGGTGCTGCAGGGCATCCAGCAGCCGGTGGGCCGCGTCGTTGACCGTCGCCTCGATCGCCTGACGCGATGCGCGCCGGGGATGGATCAGGGTGGCGAATTCGTCCCCGCCCAGGCGCACCACCAGTGCCTGTGCGGGCGCGTTCTGCCGCAGGCGGTCGGCGACCGCGGCCAGTACGGTGTCGCCGACCGCATGCCCCAGGGCATCGTTGATCGTCTTGAAGTGGTCCAGGTCGATCAGGATCAGGCCGCCCTGCTGATCTCCGTGCTGAGCCAGTTCCAGGTCTCGTGTCAGCGCGTCGTGCAGCTGGGTGCGGTTGGCCAGACCGGTCAGCGGATCGTGGTAGGCGAGCCGGCGTATATGCTCCTCGCCTTCCAGTCGCTCGAGTTCGGCGGCCGCCCGGTCGGCAAAGATCTCGAGGATGCCGACTGCCTGCTCGGTCTCGTCCAGCGGATAGCGATTGATAATGGCGATGTGCCCGAGCTCGCGCCCCTGGCTGTCGAGCATGGGGGTGCCGAGATAACTGCGCGCCCCCATCTCGCCCAGGAGATGGTCGTGCGGGAACAGCTCCTGGACGCGGTCCGGGTAAACGCACATGCCGTGCGAGAGCACCTCGTCGCAGGGGGTGCTGGCCAGGGCATAGCGGATGTTGTCCACCAGTTCGCCATCCTGGCAAAGCGCGGCGGTCTCGACGTGCCCGGGCATGTCCGGGACGTTCACGCCCGCCAGGGCGTAGTCGGCACGAAAGACCTCGCGCAGCCGCAGCACCAGGTTCTGGAAGAAGCTCTGGCGGTTGTCAGCGCGAAAACCCTGGGCGATGACGCGCAGGGCCTCTTCGCTGCGCCGCGCGAGCGTGATGTCCTCCTGCATCACGACGATGTCCTGCACCTCGCCGCGGTGGTTCTTCAGAGGGTAGACGCAGCCCTTCAGCCAGTGGTTGCCTGTCTGTCTGGTCGCGGGTTCGGAGCCCGCGTGGTATGCGAACGGGCCGACGAGCTGCCGCTCGCCCTGCGCGGCCGCGCGGATCGCGTCGGTGATGCGCCCGTCGATAGTGTCGGGGCGGTGCAGCACGCTGGAATCCCGGACGCGTTCGCCCTTGCGGCCGTGCATCGCCTCCCAGGCCGCGTTGACCTGGCGCACCCGGCCCTCGGGCGTGAGTACCTCCACGGCCATCGGGGCCTGGTGCACCAGGTCACGAAAGCGATGCTCGGATTCGCGAACGCGCTCCTGGGTCTCCCGGTGCAGCACCAGGCTCATCACCAGGATCATGCCCAGGTACCCGAACACCGCGAGCGGGACCGAATCGATCACGCCGAGCCGCGCGAGCGCGCCCTGGGCCGTGCCCAGCAGGAACAGGACAATCGCGCCCAGCAGGATCAGTGGGCTTGCGCCGCCCTCGCGGTACCAATGGCGGATCAACGCCCACAGGGAGAAACCGAATACCAGCAACAGGCCGGCCAGCGCCAGCAGAAACCACGGGCTCGAAGACCCGACCGCGAGCGACAGCGTCTCGCCCCAGGGCAGGGTCACCGTACGCAACTCCCTGACCGTGCTCAGTTGCAGGCCATACGGTTGTTGCACGTTGGCGATCCAGGCGGCGACCACCAGCACTCCCAGTATCGCGAGCAGGCCGCGCGCGGGGGTTCCGGTGTAGCGGGCGATGAAGGCCGCGAACAGCACATACACGGGGGCAATCAGGGCGTAGTACGCCTTGATCGGGCCGACATAGGCCTCGATGGACGTTGCCTGGTAGGACAGGGCAATGCTGATCGCGGCGCCCGTCATCAACAGGCACATCGCGGCGAACAGCAGGTGTTCCACGCGGCGCAGGCTGTGGGCCGCATGCAGGATGTGGCTGGCCGTGGCGTAGACACACAGCCCGGCGAGCAGGTACAACGCTGCGATCAGTGGACCACTCATGGCCGCCCCCCCTGTTGCGACGGAAATCCTTTTCCTTAACGACAAGTTAAGCACAACCACAAGTGGGTTGCGCGCCGCCGGTGCCTACAGGTACGGGGTCAGCAGGCGGGCGGCGCCGTCGCGCAGGCGGGCGGGGAGGGTGCGCGCGTGGACATCTTCCAGGCTCAGCGGGTGGGAACGCGAGCGCAGATCCTCGGCCCAGTCGGCCAGCTGTTGCCCCAGGTCGCGGTCCACGCATTCCAGGTTGCACTCGAAGTTGAGGCGCAGGCTGCGTGGGTCCCAGTTGGCCGATCCCACCAGGGCCCATTCCCTGTCGACGAGCATCAGCTTGGAATGGTTGAACGGGGGCGGCGTCAGCCAGATGCGGCAGCCCCGGGTCAGCAGTTCGCCGTGCAGCGGACGGGCGGCCCACTCGACCAGGCGCAGGTTGTTGCGTTCCGGCAGCAGCAGATCAACCTCGATGCCGCGCAGGGCCGCGGCCTTCAGCGCCCCCAGCAATTCCAGGTCAGGCAGGAAATAGGGCGTGACCACGGTAACGTGCTCGCGCGCCTCCGCGATCGCGGCCAACAGGGTGAACTTGAGCACTTCGAAGTCTTCATCAGGGCCGTCCGGCAGCGCGCGACACAACTGGGTGCCGATCAGGCGAGTCTCCTCCGGGAACCAGGGTGGGCCTTCCAGTGCCTCCTGCGTGCTGAACTGCCAGTCTTCCGCGAACACCCGCTGCAACTGCAGGCAGATCGGACCGCGGACCTCGAAGTGCAGGTCCTGAATTGGGTGCGGTCCCGGGTTGCTCGCGCTGTGCCCGCGGCGGATATTCATGCCCCCGGTAAAGCCGTGCTCGCCATCCACCAGCAGCATTTTGCGGTGATTGCGCAGATTGAACGCCGCAAGCGTACGCGGCAGGTGATGGACGGGCATGAAGGCGGCGGCCAGGATGCCGGCGCGCTTGAGGAAGCGCAGTGTGTTGCGGCGGCTGTAGCGGGCGCCGATGCCGTCGATCAGGACACGGACCTCGACGCCGCGGTCGCGGGCGGCCTTCAGGTGACGCACGAAGCGCTGTCCGACCACGTCGTAGTCAAAGATGTAGGTCGCCAGGGTGATGCTGTGGGACGCGCGGTCGATCGCCGCGAGCATTGCCGCGTAGGCCTGGTCACCATCGGTCAGCGGCCGGACCGAATTGCCGGCGCTGGCGCGAAACGGCGCGAGCCGGTCGCCACAGCCCAGCAGGCGACTCCAGCGGGGCGGAATGCCGGGGCCGTCGGCATCGCGCGCGGCGGGGTCAACCAGCAGATGGCCCTCGCGCAGGGCGTGGGCGCGGCGGCGGATGCGGTTGACCCCGAACATCCAGTACAGGATCGAGCCCCCCACCGGCAGCAGCACGATCAGCCCGACCCAGGCGATTACGGTCCCGGTCTCGCGGCGCTGGAGCAGCGCGTGCATCACACTGGCGGCGGCCAGTGCAAAGGCGGCGACGGCAGTGATACTGGCAATCCAGCCGGTACCCAGCACGGCATTCTCCCCGGGAATGGAATGGTGGCGGTGTGATCGCTACAGTACGCGGGCCGGGCGAGCGGTAAAAGGCCGCCATGGTGATCCATCCGCCCTTCGAGAGAGCCGATGACCGATATCGAGACCCCAAGCCTGTTTGCCAACAGCGGCGAGCAGCTGCCGCTGAAGGACTTCACCGAGAAGGCGTACCTGGACTACTCCATGTACGTGATCCTGGACCGTGCGCTGCCTCACATCGGTGACGGTCTCAAGCCCGTGCAGCGCCGCATCATCTACGCGATGAGCGAGCTGGGGCTCTCGGCCACGGCCAAGTACAAGAAGTCCGCGCGCACGGTCGGCGACGTCCTCGGCAAGTTTCATCCGCACGGCGACTCGGCGTGCTACGAGGCGATGGTGCTGATGGCGCAGCCCTTCTCCTACCGCTACCCGTTCGTCGACGGGCAGGGCAACTGGGGCTCGCCGGACGATCCCAAGTCCTTCGCCGCGATGCGCTATACCGAGTCGCGCCTCTCGCGCTATGCGCAGCTGCTGCTCTCGGAGCTGGGGCAGGGCACGGTGGACTGGGTACCGAACTTCGACGGCGCGCTGGACGAGCCGAAGGTGCTGCCGGCCCGGCTGCCGAACGTGCTGCTGAACGGCGGTTCCGGGATTGCCGTGGGCATGGCCACCGATATCCCGCCGCACAACCTGCGCGAGGTGGCTGCGGCCTGCGTGCACCTGCTGGAGTACCCGAAGGCGACTGTCGCCGAGCTGTGCGAGCACCTGCCGGCGCCGGACTTTCCCACCGAGGCCGAGATCATTTCCCCGCCCGCCGAGCTGAGCCGGGTCTACGAGACCGGGCAGGGCTCGATCCGCGCGCGGGCACGCTATGAACGCGAAGGCGACGACATCGTGGTGACCGCGCTGCCGCACCAGGTCTCCGGGGCCAAGCTGCTGGAGCAGATCGCCAGCCAGATCCGCGCGAAGAAGCTGCCGATGGTCGAGGACCTGCGCGACGAGTCCGACCACGAGCACCCGACTCGCCTGGTGATTACCCCGCGCTCGAACCGCGTGGATGTCGAGGCGCTGATGGCGCACCTGTTCGCGACCACGGATCTGGAAAAGACCTACCGCGTGAACATGAACGTGATCGGCCTGGACGGCCGACCGCAGGTGCGCGACCTGGCCGGGCTGCTGGGCGAATGGCTGACCTTCCGCATCGAGACTGTGCGCCGGCGCCTGCAGTGGCGCCTGGAGAAGGTGCAGGCGCGGCTGCATGTGCTGGAAGGCCTGCTGATCGCGTATCTCAATATCGACGAGGTGATCGCGATCATCCGCGAGTACGACCAGCCCAAGCCCGAACTGATGAGCCGCTTTGCCCTGTCCGACATCCAGGCCGAGGCGATCCTGGAGCTGAAGCTGCGCCACCTGGCCAAGCTCGAGGAGATGAAAATCCGCGGCGAGCAGGACGAACTGGCCAAGGAGCGCGATCAACTGGAGAAGACCCTCGGGTCCGAGCGCCGCCTGCGCACCCAGGTGCGCCGCGAGATCGAGAAGGACGCCGCGGACTACGGCGACGAACGCCGTTCGCCGCTGGTTCAGCGCGCCGCCGCGCAGGCGCTGGACGAATCCGCGCTGGTGCCCACGGAGCCGCTGACCGTCGTGCTGTCGGAGAAGGGCTGGGCGCGCGCGGCCAAGGGCCACGACGTGGACGCGCGCGGCCTGAACTACAAGGCCGGGGATGCTTTCCAGGCCGCGGTAACCGGGCGCAGCAACCAGGCCGTCGCGTTCATCGACTCCACCGGTCGCACCTACACGATCGCCGCGCATACCCTGCCGTCCGCGCGCGGGCAGGGCGAGCCGCTATCCGGCCGCGTGAACCCGCCGGAGGGCGCGCGCTTTGTCGGCATGGCCACTGGCGCGGAGGAAGACCGCTGGCTGCTGGGCTCGGATCACGGCTACGGCTTCGTCGCGAAACTGGGCGATCTGCTGGGGCGGCAGAAGGCCGGCAAGAACGTGCTGACCGTGCCCGACGGGGCGGCCGTGCTGCAGCCGGCGCCGGTGCGCAACCCGCACGAGGATCACATCGCGGTCGTCACCACGCGCGGCTATCTGCTCCTGTTCCCGGCCACCGAGCTGCCGGAGCTGGCGCGCGGCAAGGGCAACAAGCTGATCGGCATCCCGTCCGCGGCCCTCAAGGACGGCTCCGAACGGGTCCTTGGTGTGGCCGTACTGGGGCCGCAGGACACCCTGGTCGTGCATGCCGGCAAGCGCTTCAAGGCGCTGGCTCCGGCGGAGTGGGCGGAGTATGTTGGCGAGCGCGCTCGGCGCGGTCGCCAGCTGCCGCGCGGCTACCAGAACGCCGACTGGATCGAGGTGCGGCCGGCCTGAACCGCGCGCGCCAACGGTGGTCTGTGGAAGGGGTCGGGCTTGAATTTTGCGGCCGTGCCCTGACTATAAGCACATCCCGAAGAGTTTATTGATGGAGTACAGGAAGGCTTCATGAAACGTATTGCGCTGTTTCTGGCGACGAACTTCGCCATCATTATTGTGCTCAGCATCACCCTGCGCCTGCTGGGCGTGGAGCGCATCCTCGACGAGGAGGGGGTCAACCTCGACCTCAATGCGCTGCTGATCTTTGCCGCGGTATTCGGTTTTGGCGGTTCCTTTATCTCGCTGGCCATCTCCAAGTGGATGGCCAAGAAGACGATGAAGGTCCACGTGATCGACAAGCCGCGCAACGCCACCGAGCAGTGGCTGCTGGAGACCGTTCAGCGCCAGGCCCGCGCGTCCGGCATCGGTATGCCGGAGGTGGGCATCTATGACTCGCCGGACCCGAACGCCTTTGCCACTGGCATGAGCAAGAACAACGCGCTGGTGGCGGTCAGCACCGGGCTGATGCAGAACATGAGCCAGGGCGAAGTCGAGGCCGTGCTGGGGCACGAGGTCGGGCACGTCGCCAATGGCGACATGGTTACGCTGGCGCTGATCCAGGGGGTGGTGAACACCTTTGTGATCTTCCTGGCGCGCGTGGCCGGGCATTTTGTCGACCGCGTGGTGTTCAAGAACGAGTCCGGCCATGGCCCTGCGTTCTGGATCACCACCATCGTGACCGAGATCATCCTGGCGATCCTGGCGTCGATCATCGTGATGTGGTTCTCGCGTCAGCGCGAGTTCCGCGCCGACGAGGCGGGCGCGAAGCTCGCCGGTCGCGAAAAGATGATCGGCGCACTGGAGTCGCTGGCGCGCGCTTCGGGGCGCCCGGTGGACATGCCCGATCAGATGGCGGCCTTCGGCATTCGCGGGGGCATGGCCCAGGGGCTGAAGAAGCTGTTCATGAGCCACCCGCCGATCGAGCAGCGCATCGCGTCGCTGCGTGCGAATAGCTGATTCGCCTCCGGCATAAGGTAGGAGCAGAGAAGGCCGCCGATAGGGCGGCCTTCTTCGTTGGGGGCTGGTTACTCGTAGGATGCGTTGAGCGCAGCGAAACGCATCAATAATAACGTCCGCGCCCGGGCTGACCGCCAGCGGCCAGGGCCGCATCACCCACAAAAGGGTTGCTGCGGCGCTCTTCCCCGAAGGTTGATTCCGGGCCGTGTCCGGGCACAAAGCGCACATCGTCGCCCAGCGGCCAGAGGCGCCGGGTGATGGACTCGATCAGTTGCGGCCCGTTGCCGCGCGGGAAGTCGCTGCGGCCGATGGCGCCATGAAACAGGACATCGCCCACCAGGGCCAGGCGACTCTCGCGGTCGAAGAACACGACGTGCCCCGGAGTATGTCCTGGGCAGTGCAGCACCTCGAGCGTGACCTTGCCCAGCGGCAGTTGTTCGCCATCGTGCAGCCAGCGATCCGGAACCAGCGCAGGCATCTCGGGGAACCCGAACATCTCGCACTGCATCGGCAGCTGATCCAGCCAGAAGGCATCCTCAACCTGAGGGCCCAGGATCGGGATATTGCAGCGGCGCGCCATCTCGGCGGCGGCCCCGACATGATCGAGGTGGCCATGGGTCAGCAGGATGCAGTCCAGCCGGACATCCTGCTGCCGTGCAATCTCGATCAGCGTGTCGGCCTCGGCCCCGGGATCTACCCAGGCGGCGGCGCGGGTCTGGTCGCACCAGATCAGGGTGGCGTTCTGCGCGAGTGCGGTAACGGGGTGGCTCAGGTGCTGGAGCATAGGGCTGTGCAGATCGGTGAGGAGAACGCGGATTGTGCCCGTTTTTGATTCGTGACGAGAGTCCGGGAATAGAACGCGCGCGCCTGCGTCTTAAAGGGTGTGCAGGTCTTTAGAAAAAGCGGTCGAGCGGAGCAGCCCGAGAGTACGACCCCCTGCGTACGAGGCTGCTTGACAAGAAGATCGTTGTATTAGAAGATTTGCATATGCTGATTGCTGTCCCCCCTGGCAGCGTCAGCAGACTCCTCCATCCTCCTTTGGTGGTTTTCTTGGCGCGGGCTTCGACCTGCGCTTTTTTTTGCCCGGAATTCGCATCCCGCCGAGCCCCCGCCTAACATGGCGGCGTCCTGTCGTTGCATTCAATCGGCCATGCCCACACGTCTGAACAGTCTGCGCAATGCGGTGTTGCTGTTTGTCCTGCTGCCCCTGTTGTTGGTGGTCGGCGGCACGGTGACGCTCGGGCTGCAGGAATTCCAGACGCAGATGGAAAATCGCATGCAGGCCGATATCGAGCTGGTCGCGCGTTCCATCCGCCTGCCCGTAGCCACGGCGATGATCGATCAGGACGTGACCACGGTGCAGCAGTCGCTGGACTCGCTGTTCCAGATCGACCAGGTGTTCGGCGTCTACGTCTACGACGCCCAGGGCGACATGGTCGCCACCAGCGGGCCGCCCAGCCCCACCATTCGCCACCCGGGCGAGGCCCAGGCGATCAGCGAGACGGGCAGCCTGGGCGCTTTCGACGAGCATCAGGGGCGCGAGGTCTTCTCGTTCTTTCTTCCGCTGTCGGATTCCGCCGGGCGCATCGTCGGCCTGTTGCAGGTCACGCGTGACGTCTCGCCGTTCCGGGCCTATGTCTCGCAGCTGCGCTGGCAGGGGGGCATGGTGATGCTGGCAGTCAGCGTGCTGTTCTTGCTGGTGGTCCTGATTGGTCACCACCGCGCCGTCGGGCGTCATGTGGCGCGCCTGATTGGGGCCATGCGGGATATCGGCGACGGCCAGCGGGGGCTGCGTGCCCCGGAGAAAGGCCCCTGGGAGCTGCGCCGCCTGGCGATCACGATGAACGGAATGCTCGAGCGCCGCGAGGCCTCCGAAGCGGCATTGCAGGCGCAGCGCGAGGAACAGGCGCGGCTCGAGGAAAAGCTGCGCCATTCGGAAAAGCTGGCCGCTATTGGCCAACTGGCAGCCGGGGTCGCGCATGAGCTGGGGACACCCCTGGGCATTATCGCCGGCCGGGCCCAGCGCGCGTCGCGGCGGTTGCCCGCGGACGACCCCGCGCACAAGGAGATGAAGGAACTGCAGGCGGAGCTCGAGCGTGTGGAGACTATCGTCCGCCAGCTCCTGGATTTCGCGCGGCGCAATCCGTTGCAGCAGCGCCCGCTGGAGTTGCAGGGCCTGGTCCGCGAGATCGTGGCACGCGTACAGGAACGTGGCAAAGGGCGCGAACAGGTGCGCTTTGATCTGGACGGCGGGGCGTTGACCGTGGCGGCGGACCGACTGCGTCTGGGGCAGGCGCTGGAGAACCTGATCGACAATGCCGCGCAGGCCGCGGCCGAATGTGTGCAGGTGAGCTGGCGCTGTCAGGGTGACACGCTCGAGTGTCTGATCGCGGACGATGGTCCGCGCGCGGGGCGCGGGATCTCCGACGAGCAGGCCGAACGCCTGTTCGAGCCCTTCTTTACGACCAAGCCGACGGGCGAGGGGACCGGCCTGGGGCTGGCGGTCGCACAGGTGGCGCTGGAGGACCATGGTGGCCAGGTGAGGCTGGACCGACAGGATCCGGAGCTCACCCGCTTTGTCGTGACCCTTCCACTCGGGGACGGCGCCTGTCGTGACGGCAAAGCACAATCGCAAGGGCCGGAGGCGCCCCCGGGCGCACCGGTATCGGGTGGAGGAACCGCATGAACACGTCCCCGGAAACTGGGCTGAATGATCGCGTCCTGATCGTTGAAGACGATCGGGGCCATCGCGAACTCCTGGCCGAGGAGCTGGCCGAGGTGGGTTACGCGGTCACTGCGGTGGAGACGGCCGAGGAGGCCGAGCAGGTACTGCGCCAGCAAACGGTTTCCCTGGTGGTCAGCGACCTGCGTCTGCCCGGTGCCGATGGCTTCCATGTGCTGGAGGTGGCGCGCGACACGGTGCCGGTGCCCGGATTCATCATGCTCACGGGCTTCGGAACGATTGATCAGGCCGTGACGGCATTGAAGGCGGGTGCGGACGACTTCTTGACCAAGCCCGTCGATCTGGAACACCTGCGTCTGGCGGCCGAGCGGGTCGCCGAGGCCCGTCGTCTGCGTGCGGAGGTACGCCAGTATCGCGAGGTCCTTGCGGGCGACGAGAGCTTTCATGGCATGCAGGGCAAGAGCCCGGCGATGCTCAAGCTGCATGACCTGATTCGTCGGATCGCCGCGGCCGATGGCAGCGTACTCATCACCGGCGAATCGGGGACGGGCAAGGAGCTGGTGGCCCGCGCGCTGCATGCGGAGAGTGCCCGCGCCGATGGCCCATTCATCGCGCTGAACTGTGCGGGCATCCCGGAGACCTTGCTGGAGTCGGAGCTGCTGGGGCATGTCGCCGGGGCGTTCAGTGGCGCCAAGGGCGCGCGCCGCGGCCTGTTTACCGAGGCCGACGGCGGTACGCTGTTCCTCGACGAGATCGCCGAGATGCCGGTGGCCATGCAGAGCAAACTGCTGCGGTTGCTGCAGGACGGGCGTGTCCGACCGGTCGGTTCCAACGAGGAGATCGAGACGGACGTGCGCATCGTGGCCGCCACCCATCAGGACCTGCAGGAACGTATCCGCCAGGAGCAGTTCCGTGAGGACCTCTATTATCGTCTGGAGACCTTCCGTATCGAGATCCCGCCCCTTCGCGATCGCGGTGACGACATCGAGCGCCTGGCGCAACAGTTCCTGCGGGAGCAGGCGCTGGCGCGCGGGCTGCCCGTGCGCGAACTCAGCCCGGAGGCCATGCGTGCCCTGCTGCGCTACGGCTTCCCCGGGAACGTCCGCGAACTGGCCAGCCTGATGGAGCGCGCGGCGACTCTTGCATCCGGCGAGGTGATCGAGCTACGCGACCTGCCCGAGCGTGTGCGCCAGTCCGGGGCCGCTGGCGGCTCGGGTGAATCGCCCGGGAATATCGCTGGAACCGACCTGCCGATACCCGGCACCGGTGATGACAGCCATTGGCCCAGCCTCGCCGAGGTCGAGCAGGCCTATCTGCATCGGGTCCTGGAGCATGTCGAGGGCAACAAGCAGCGCGCCGCGCGCATTCTGGGAATCGGGCGCAAGACGCTTTATCGCAAGCTGGGCGAGAGCGAGTCGGATTCCTGAGCGCCTTTGCTCGGCGCCTCTCCACGGTTCACGGTCGGCTGTATCGTGACCCCTTTCACCTCGCCCGACCCTTGATGGGCCGTACTGACCCGGGTCGCCCTGACCCATGTGTCGTTTTGACCCGTATCTCACTGTGACCCAGGCCCACCTGGTGCCCGTTTGTTGGTTCGTAACCATCGGAAAATAAAAGCGTTTGTATTTTTCGGCCGTTTTTGGCACGGCTTCTGCTACTTCCTTGGGTGCAGTCAACCGAAAGCCAATCGAGCCGTTCCGTTGACTGTGCTGAAACCTCAAATGAAGGAGAGAAGCACAATGTCGACTTTCCGCAAATCCGCTCTTGCAATCGCGATGAGTTCCCTCTTTGCCCTCGGCGGTCTGAGCGCCGCGCAAGCCCAGGGTATGGGCGAAGGTGCCGAGGCACCGGACGAAGAGGAAAAGGAAGAACAGGGTGGTATGCCGCCCCAGATGATGGTCCAGGCGGGTGACGCTGGTGCGCCGCCGGCCGAAGACGATGACGAAGATCGTGATGGTGGCATGCCGCAGATGGTTCAGGCCGGTGATGCCGCTGGCCCCGCGGACGAAGATGACGACGAAGACCGCGACGGTGGTATGCCTCCGCAGATGGTCCAGGCCGGTGATGCCGCTGGCCCCGCGGAAGATGATGACGACGAAGACCGCGAAGGCGGTATGCCGCAGATGGCCCAGGCGGGCGGCGCTGAAGCCCCGGCTGGCGATGATGACGACGACGAAGACGACGCCCCGGATTGGTAAGGGGCTAACGGGCAAGCCGGGCAGTGTTCGTCTGCCCGGCCCCCATCTCTGAGGCAGGAGCCTCGAGATTTTTTCACCCAGAGGAAGAGGTAGACACGATGAGCTTTCGCAAGACCGCACTCGCATTCGCTTTGACTTCCATGTTCGCGATCGGTGGCGTGGCGACCGCGCAGACCGGCGATATGGGTGGTGCCCAGGGTGGCGCCGAGGGTGCCCCGCCGCAGGGTGGTGCCGAAGGTGCGCCTCCGCAGGGCGGTCAGCCGCCGCAAGGTGGTGCCCAGGGTGGTCAGCCGCCTGAAGGTGGTGCTCCGCCGGAAGGTGGTGCTGCTGGTGCCCCGCCCGCTCAGCAGGCCCCTGAGGTTGATCTGAGCGAAGAAGATATCGACACCTTCGTGGGTGCCTTTGTGGCAGTCCAGGAAGTGCGCGAAGACTTCGCCAACCGCCTGCAGGAGGCCGAGGACGAAACCGAAGCCCAGTCCATGCAGCAGGAAGCCCAGGACGAAATGGTCAGCGCTGTTGAAGACGCCGGCATGACCGTCGAGGAATACAACGAAGTGGCCATGGCCCTGCAGAACGATCCCGAACTGATGCAGGAAGTCCAGGAGCGCGCCGAAGCGGAGATGTAATCCATTCCCGCTCCGGACCCCGGGCCTCGTGCCCGGGTCCAGAAAGGGCCGGCCTTCGTGCCGGCCTTTTTATTGTTTTCTGTTACGGGATGTTTCCGGAAAGGAGCCATGCTCGCTCCTGAAGGGACATCTCATGGATGCGAACTCACACGGGTTCTCTCGGGACGTGCAGATTAATCAGTGTGTCCCTTGAACCGCGCGCCGGGAAGCGCTATTCTTGCGCGCTTTCTGAATCGCCCCGACATCGGAGCATCAAGACATGAGCACCATCAGCGCCAAGCCGGCTGAAGTCGAACGCGACTGGTTCCTGGTCGACGCCGCGGACAAGACCCTCGGCCGCCTCGCCACGGAAATCGCGCGTCGCCTGCGCGGGAAGCACAAGCCCGTCTACACGCCGCACGTGGACACTGGCGATTACATCGTCGTGATCAACGCGGAGAAGATTCGCGTGTCCGGCAACAAGGCCAGCGACAAAAAATACTTCCGCCATACCGGCTACCCGGGTGGGATCAAGGAAGCCAACTTCAACCAGATGATTGACCGTCATCCGGAGAAGGTGCTCGAGCTCGCCGTGAAGGGCATGCTGCCGCGTAACCCGCTGGGCCGCGCCATGTTCAAGAAGCTCAAGGTGTACTCCGGTACCGAGCATCGCCACACCGCGCAGCAGCCGCAGCCGCTCGACATCTGACGGCTAAACAGCAAGGGAAATCGATCCGTATGGCTACCAATCAATACTACGGCACCGGCCGTCGCAAGACCTCCTCGGCCCGCGTGTTCCTGCGCCCGGGTACGGGCAACATCACGGTCAACGACAAGCCGCTGGACGAGTTCTTCGGCCGCCAGACCTCGCGCATGGTCGTGCGTCAGCCGCTGGAGGCCACCGAGTCCACCGAGAACTTCGACGTGATTGCGACCGTGGAAGGCGGCGGCGGCAACGGCCAGGCCGGTGCCATTCGTCTGGGCATTGCCCGCGCGCTGGTGCAGTACAACGAAGACATGCGTTCGCCGCTGCGTCGTGGCGGTCATCTGACCCGTGACGCCCGCGAGGTCGAGCGCAAGAAGGTCGGTCTGCGCAAGGCCCGCCGCGCGACTCAGTACTCGAAGCGCTAAACGGCGCTCGAGTGCCGGCGCGTACGGCACCCGGTTTACTGGGGGATCGTCTAGCGGTAGGACTACGGACTCTGACTCCGTCAACCCAGGTTCGAATCCTGGTCCCCCAGCCATCCATGGAAGAAGGCCCCCTTGTGGGGCCTTTTTTCATGGATAGATGGAAGTTTCCAGGATGAGAACCTGCAAGGTTCGACGGCGAGGCGAAGCCGAGCCGAACAGCGCCGCTTGCGGCGCTGGCCCGAAGGGCGAGGCGCGTAGCGCCGAGTAATCCTGGTCCCCCAGCCATGGCGGTGTGCCCCTCGAAGGGGCTCACCGCCATTTGCTTTGGACTGGTCGTTACTTCAGGGAAGGGCCCCCTCGCGGGGCCCTTTTCTATGGATATTTGAGCGAGTCCAGGGTTCGAACCTGGAAGGTTCGGCGCAGCGCAGCGGAGCACTGCACGCGCAGCGCGCGTGCAGCCCCGAAGGGGTGAGGCGGCGCAGCCGCCGAATCATCCGGGGCCTCAGCTGGCCCCCGCAAGGCGATGCGGCCATCAATGCCGTTGCTTTCCCTCCCCACGCTCCAAACTCGCTACACTCCCCTGATCGGCGCCCCGCCACCCGCATCCAGCGGGAATTCTTGCGGCCCCTCTGCGTCGAACCCTTCAGGAATGGCGCGAACGTCGACTCGATGTGCGCCAGATAAAACCAAAAAACAGGAGAGGAGAGAGTCCATGTCGGTACCTGACAACCCCTACGAGCCGGTCAGTGTCGATACCACCGCCCACGAGGTCGAGGGCGCGGATACCTGGTACATGATCGGGATATCCGGTATCCCGGACCCGGACAACGAGGGGCATACCTCGAACGCCGGCTTTGTGGTGACGGACGAGGGTGTGGTGGTCTACGACGCCCTGGGGACGCCGCCGCTCGGGTTCGAGATGATCCGGCGGATCAAGGAGGTTACGGATCAGCCGATCAAGTACGTGATCGCCGGGCATTACCACGCGGATCACATCTATGGCCTGCAGGCCTTTGCCGATCACACGGACGCGAAGATCATCGGCCAGTCGCGCGCGAAGGACTATCTCGACAGCCCCGGGGCCGCCGCACGGCTCGAGCAGCGCCGAGGCGTGCTGACACCCTGGGTTGATGAGGACACCCAGATCATCCCGCCGGACGAGTTCTTTGATGACGAGTACGTGATCGAGCTGGGCGGCAAGACGTTTCGTTGCGTACACGCCGGCCCGGCCCATTCACCGGATGACATCATCATGGTGGTTGAAGAGACCGGTGTGGTCTTTGCCGGCGACATCGTGTTCGACGGCCGCATCCCGTTCATGGGTGATGACGCACTGGACTCGGAAAACTGGGTCAATCGTCTGGAAGAACTGATGGAGATGGACCTGAAGTTCCTGGTCCCGGGGCATGGCGACGCCACCGACGAGGCCGCACGCGCAGTGAAGTTCACCCGTGACTATATCGCCTATTTGCGTGAACACATGGGCGCGGCAGTCGAGAATATGGATTCCTTCGAAGAGGCCTATGCGGCAATGGACTGGTCCGACTACGAAGACCTGCCGGCTTTCGAGGAGACCAACCGCAGTAACGCCAATGCCGTTTACCTGGAGATGGAAGAAAAACTCTTCTGATCTCGACCACTCGCGGTATGCCGGGCCGTAGCGCCCGGCAAAGGAGTATCCGCATGACGCTGCATATCGATCCTGGCCTGCTGACGGCTATCCTCTCGCTGGGTGCCGGCATCCTGATCCTGATCTGGCCCCGGCTGCTGAACTACATCGTGGCGATCTACCTGATCGTGATCGGAGCGGTGGGGCTGCTGGCCTACCTGTAACGCCGGGTCGTCAGAAGCCGGGCACCGACCTGCGCGGCGATCGGCAGGTACTTTGGTGCCCAAAAGCATGGACGAAGAGTGCGACTTCGTGCGCCTCCCGCACGGAGCCGTTACTCTTTGCGCTCATTCTGATCGGGGGGCCAAGCCTCAATGACCGCCGAACGCGTTCGAGAAATACCCTATAACTACACTTCATTCTCCGACCGCGAAATTGTCATCCGCTTCCTGGGTTCCGATACCTGGGACCTCCTCAACGAACTGCGTGGGGAACGCCAGACGGGTGTGTCCGCGCGCATGCTGTTCGAGGTGCTTGGCGACATGTGGGTGGTCGCCCGCAACCCGTATATCCAGGACGACCTGCTGGACGACAAGAAGCGCCGCAAATCGCTGATCGATGCGATGCAGCATCGCCTGGACCAGATCCGCAAGCGTGCCGACGGCAACGAGAAGGCGTTGACGCTCGCGCGCCGTGCCCAGGCCGCGGTGACCGCATTTGCCGACGAGTTCCAGCAGACGCTGGAGCTGCGCGAGCGTGTGCGCAAGCGCCTGAAGGGCCTGACACACAAGGACAATATCCAGTTCGGCGGTCTGGCCCGTGTCTCCCACGTTACCGACGCCACCGACTGGCGCGTAGAGCTGCCGTTCGTCGTGCTGACGCCGGATTCCGAGGAAGAGATGGGGCCGCTGGTCGCCGCCTGTATCGAACTCGGCCTGACTGTGATCCCGCGTGGTGGTGGTACCGGCTATACCGGCAGTGCCGTGCCGCTGTCCAAGCGTTCCGCGGTCATCAATACCGAAAAGCTCGAAGGTATAGGCCCGGTCGAGCGTCGCCCGCTCCCGGGTGTTGATCAGGACGTGGCCGTCGTGCGTGTCGAGGCCGGCGTGGTGACCAAGCGGGTCTCCGAGCTGGCCGCCGAGAACGGACTCGTGTTCGCGGTGGATCCCACTTCGCAGGATGCCTCCACAATCGGCGGCAACGTCGCGATGAACGCCGGGGGCAAGAAGGCCGTGCTCTGGGGGACCGCGCTGGACAACCTGGCCTCCTGGACCATGGTCACCCCCGAGGCCGACTGGATGCGGGTCGAGCGCCTGAATCACAACCTCGGCAAAATCCATGATGCGGAGACGGTGCGTTTTCGCATCACTCGCTATGGCCCCGACGGCCGCACCCCCACGGGCGAACCCGAGACGCTGGAGATGCCGGGTGCGCGCTTCCGCAAGGTCGGCCTGGGCAAGGACGTGACCGACAAAACCCTGATGGGCGTGCCGGGCATCCAGAAGGAGGGCTGTGACGGCCTGATTACCTCGGCCGAGTTCATCCTGCACCGGATGCCGGACAACATCCGTACCGTGTGCCTGGAGTTCTATGGGACCGATCTGCATCAGGCCGTTCCGGCGATCGTCGAGATCAAGGATGCGGTGGATGCCGAGGACGACGTCTTGCTGGCGGGGCTGGAGCACCTGGACGAGCGCTACGTGCGTGCCGTCAAGTACACCCCGAAGGGTGCCCGTGGCGAGCAGCCGAAGATGGTGCTGATCGCCGACATCGTCTCCGACAACGAGGATGCCCTGGGCACGCTCGCCGCCAAGATGGTGCGCGCCGCCAATGCCCGCAACGGCGAGGGCTTCATCGCCGTGAGCCCGGAGGCACGCAAGCGCTTCTGGGCCGATCGCGCGCGCACCGCCGCGATTGCCCACCACACCAACGCGTTCAAGATCAACGAGGACGTGGTGATCCCGCTGGAGCGGCTTGCCGAGTACACCGAGGGGGTCGAGACCCTGAACGTGCGCGAGTCACTGAAGAACAAGCTGGCGATGGTCGACGAGGTGCTGGAGTGCATGCGCGGCGATCACCCCGAACTGCGCGAGCTGCTGGAAGACACCGGTGGCGAAGGGCAGCAGTGGTTCGAGGCCAAGCGCGAACGCGCGGTCGAGAAGCTCGAGGCAGTGCAGAAGCGCTGGAAGGCGATCGCGGACAACTTCTTTACGCTGGCCTCCGAATGCGACGAGCTGCTGGACGAACCCGCCCGCGCCGATCGCCGTGACCACGACAAGCTGATCAACCTCTTGCTGCGCCGCAGCCTGCGCATTTCCTATCGCGCGGAGGTGGAGCGTCCGCTGTTCGAGATCTTCGACGGTCACCAGATGGAGTCAGTGCGCAAGCGCCTGGCCGCGATCCACGACCGCGTGCTGACCAGTCGGCTGTTCATCGCCCTGCACATGCACGCCGGGGACGGCAACGTGCATACGAATATCCCGGTCAATTCGAACGACTACCAGATGATGCACCAGGCCGAACGCCTGGTGGACGACGTGATGCGCCTGGCGCGCGAGCTGAACGGCGTGATCTCCGGCGAGCACGGGATCGGGCTCACGAAGATGCAGTATCTCGAGCCCGAGCGCATCGAGTCGTTCGCGGAGTACAAGAAGCAGGTCGACCCGAACGGCGTGTTCAACGCCGGCAAGCTGCTCGAGGGCTCCGGGCTGTCCAATGCCTACACGCCTTCGCTGCGTCTGGTGCAGCAGGAGGCACTGATCCTGGAGCAGAGCGAGCTGGGCGATCTCAACGACGAGATCAAGGACTGCCTGCGCTGCGGCAAGTGCAAGCCGGAGTGCAACACGCATGTCCCGCGCGCGAACCTGCTCTACTCGCCGCGCAACAAGATCCTGGCCACCGGGCTGATCGTCGAGGCCTTCCTCTACGAGGAGCAGACCCGGCGCGGGCTGTCGCTGCACCACTTCGACGAGATGAACGATGTGGCCGACCACTGCACGATCTGCCACAAGTGCCTGAATCCGTGCCCGGTCGACATCGACTTCGGCGACGTGACCATGCACATGCGCTCCATCCTGAAGAAGAAGGGCAAGCGCAAGGCCACGCCGGCGACGATGATGTCCATGGCCTTCTTGAACACCAAGGATCCGTCCAAGATCAAGGGCATCCGCAAGGGGGCGATCCAGATGGGCTATGCCGCCCAGCGCCTCGGCCACTACGCGTTCAAGAAGCTCAACCTGACCGGTGAGGGCAAGCGCCCGCGTTCCACGACCGGCAAGGCCCCGATGCACGAGCAGGTCGTGCACTTCGTGAAAAAGCCGATGCCGGCAGGGCTGCCGAGCCAGACCACCCGTCAGATGCTGGGGCTGGAGGATTCGCGCTATGTGCCGATCCTGCGCGACCCGGTAAAGACCGATCTCGATTCCGACGCAGTGTTCTATTTCCCCGGCTGCGGCTCCGAGCGCCTGTTCAGTCAGGTCGGGCTGGCGACGCTGGCCATGCTCTACGACGTCGGCGCACAGACGGTGCTGCCGCCGGGCTATCTGTGCTGCGGCTATCCGCAAAACTCCAATGGCGACTTCGACAAGGGCTCGCAGATCACCACCGAAAACCGGGTGCTGTTCCACCGCGTGGCGACCACGCTGAACTACCTGGACATCAAGACCGTGGTGGTCTCCTGCGGCACCTGCATGGATCAGCTGCTCAAGTACGAGTTCGAGCGCATCTTCCCGGGCTGCCGACTGCTCGACATCCACGAGTACCTGATGGAGAAGGGCGTGAAGCTGGAGGGGCTCAACGGGGTGCAGTACATGTACCACGACCCCTGCCACTCGCCGATGAAATCGCACAAGCCGACCGATGTGGCCGGCAAGCTGCTGGGACAGGAGGTCCTGCAGTCCAACCGTTGCTGCGGCGAGGCGGGCACGTTCGCGGTCAGCCGTCCGGACATCGCCACCCAGGTGCGCTTCCGCAAGCAGGAAGAGCTGCACAAGGGGATTCGTCAGCTCACCGGCGAGGAGAAGGCCGAAAACGGCAACGTGAAGCTGCTGACCTCCTGCCCGGCCTGCCAGCAGGGCCTGTCGCGCTATCGCGAGGACACCGGACTGGATACCGACTACATCGTGGTCGAGATGGCCAATCGCCTGATGGGCGACGGCTGGCAGAAGGACTTCATCGACCGGGCGCGCGAGGGCGGCATCGAGAAGGTCCTCCTGTAGGGGGGCGACGGCGCGGCGCCAGGATGGGCGGCAAGGCCCGCGCCTGGAAAGCCGCGTATGGTTGGCTACAATCGGGCAACCGGGTACCCTGCCAGAACGTGCATCGCGGGATGTGCGTTCCGGGTCGGGACCCGGAGGGCTAAAGGGCGATTCGTGGGCCGCAGTTCGCGGACGCCCATCGTCAACCAAGGGAGTTCGCATGATCGTTCGTTTCGCTCGCCCCCGAGTGGCCCTGGTGGCCCTGTGCCTGAGTCTGGCCGGAGCCCCCATCGTGGCCTCGGCCCAGCAACCTTTTGTGGAATTCCCTGGCCGCCCGCTCTATGAACGCTTTGGCGTCGAGGCGGTAGATCTGTTCGATCTGCGCGGCCAGTTGTCGGGCTCCACCGTGGTCGACGTTCGCCCCCGGCTGGAATACGACATCCTGCATATCGAGGGCGCTCATCACGTCGATATCGACAGCGAAGACTTCGATCAGCAGATCCTGGCGCTGGAAGAGGAACACGGCAGCCCGCTCGTGTTCTACTGCAACGGACGCCAGAGCTACGCCGGCTATCGCGCAGCGGCGCGCGCCAACGAGCTCGGCGTGGCCTCGGCCCAGGCCTATGACGCCGGGATGCAGGATTGGGTCGAGCGCTACCCGGGGCTGGCCCGTTTCCGTGGCGAGCCGGCCAACGAGGCCGAGGACGAGCTGATCAGCGAGGACGCCTTCGAGGCCCGCGTGCTGGCGGCCGACGCGTTCTCCCGGCGCGCCCGCCAGGGTGAGGATGTCGTCGTTGTGGATATCCGCAGCCGCGGCGAACGCGACGAGATCTCGCTGTTTGGCGGCCGCGAGGTCGGAGCGCCCCTGTCGGACATCAGCGCCCTGGACCGTATCGTGGACCAGGCCCGGCGCAACGAGCAGACCCTGCTGATCTTCGACCAGTACGGGCAGCAGGCTCGCTGGCTGCAGTACCACCTGGAAGAACGCGGGGTGGATGACTACTACTTCCTGGAAGGCGGCCTGCAGCGCTTCTACGACGAGGTCATGGCGCGCTAGCGATTGTGGCCGGGAGCCGCCTTGCAGGGCTCTCACAAACAAAAAGGCCGGGGACATCCCCGGCCTTTTTGTTGCGTGGCTAACGCCGAAACAGCGCGAGAATAATCGAGATCACCACGCTTACGATGATCATCGTCGTGATCGGGAAATAGAAGCGGGCATTTTCGCGTTCGATCACGATGTCGCCCGGCAGACGACCCCAGGGGACCTTGCCCAGCCAGGGCCAGAGCAGGCCGATCAGAACGATCAGCCCGCCGATGACGATCAGCCACTTGCCGGTCTCGCTCACTAGGCGGTCATTTCCTCGACGCCAGAGGGCGAGCCGACCAGCATTACATCCGCCGGTCGGCGGGCGAACAGGCCGTTGGTCACCACGCCGGCGATGTGGTCCAGCTCGGACTCCAGCTCCACCGGGTTCATGATGCGCAGATTGTGCACGTCCAGGATGACGTTGCCGTTGTCGGTCTTGAAGCCCTCGCGCAGTTCCGGATTGCCGCCCAGCTTCGAAAGCGCACGGGCCACGTGGCTGCGCGCCATCGGAATCACCTCGACCGGCAGCGGGAAGGCCCCCAGGTAATCCACGACCTTGGTCTCGTCGACGACGCAGACGAAGGTCTTCGAGGCCGCCGCGACGATCTTCTCGCGGGTCAGCGCGCCGCCCCCACCCTTGGTCAGGTGCAGGTGGCGCGTCGCCTCGTCGGCCCCGTCGACGTAGATGGGCAGCGGGCCGGCGGAGTTCAGATCCAGGACCTCGATCCCGTGGCCGCGCAGGCGCTCCGCGCTGGCTTCGCTGGAGGCCACCGCGCCGTCGATCTTGCCCTTGATCCCGGCCAGGGCATCGATGAAGTAGTTCGCGGTCGAGCCGGTACCGACCCCCACGATCCAGCCACTTTCGATGCGCTCGAGCGCGGCCTCGGCGACCGCCTTCTTCATTTCGTCCTGAGTCATTACGCTGTCTCGTCTGTGATGTCCATAACCCAGCGAGGATACCGACTGGCGCGTAATCGAGACAAGCATGATTCGCGCCGTGCTATCGTTCCGGCCATGACAGTCCCCTACCTTGAGAAGATCCTCACGGCGCGCGTCTACGATGTCGCGCGCGAGACGCCGCTGGAGCCGATGCCGACGCTTTCGCAGCGTCTGGGGTCCAGTATCTGGCTCAAGCGCGAGGACCTGCAGCCCGTGTTTTCGTTCAAGCTGCGTGGGGCCTACAACAAGATCGCACAGCTCACGCCCGAGCAGCGCAAGAAAGGCGTGATTGCCGCGTCCGCCGGCAACCATGCCCAGGGCGTGGCGTTGGGGGCGAGCCACCTGGGAATCAAGGCCGTGATCGTGATGCCGGTGACTACCCCTTCGATCAAGATCGATGCCGTGCGCCGTTTTGGCGGCAAGGCAGTGCTGCATGGCGATTCTTTCGACGAGGCGGCCGCGCATGCGCGGACCCTGCAGGAGAAGCATGGCTATACGTTCATCCACCCGTTCGACGATCCGGACGTAATCGCCGGGCAGGGCACCGTGGCGATGGAGCTGCTGCGTCAGCACTCCGCGCCGTTGGATGCGGTGTTCGTCTGCATCGGTGGCGGAGGCCTGGCGGCGGGCATGGCCGCCTACATCAAGCGCCTGCGTCCGGAGATCAAGGTGATCGGGGTCGAGCCGGACGACGCCCCGTCCATGTACAAGGCGTTGCAGCAGAATCGTCGCGTCACGCTGAAACAGGTCGGGATCTTTGCCGACGGTGCTGCCGTGCGCCAGGTGGGCAAGGAGACCTTCCGCCTGGTGCGCGAGCTGGTCGACGAGGTCCTGCTGGTGGATACCGACTCGATCTGCGCCGCGATCAAGGATGTGTTCGACGACACCCGCGTACTGGCGGAGCCGGCGGGTGCGCTGGCGGTGGCCGGGATGAAGCAGTACATCGCGCGCGAGGGAATCACGGGGGGCGACTTCGCCGCCGTTCTGAGCGGTGCCAACATCAACTTTGACCGCCTGCGCCACGTGGCCGAGCGCGCCGAGATCGGCGAGCACCGCGAGGCCCTGTTCGCGGTGACCATCCCCGAGCGCCCGGGGAGCTTTCGCCAGTTCTGCCAGGCCATCGGCAAGCGGGGCATTACGGAGTTCAACTACCGCTACGCGGACGACGAGCGTGCGCACGTGTTTGCTGGCATCAAGCTGGAAGGCGGCGACAGCGAGCGCCAGGCGATCCGCGAGACGCTGGAGGCGCAGGGATACGAGGTCATGGACATGACCGAGAACGAGGTGGCCAAGCTGCACCTGCGGCACATGGTCGGCGGTCATGGCGGCGAGGTCCGCAACGAACGCCTGTACCGCTTCGAGTTTCCCGAGCGCCCCGGAGCGTTGCTGAACTTCCTGACCCACATGGGCCAGACCTGGAATATCAGCCTGTTCCACTACCGCAACCACGGGGCCGCCTACGGGCGCGTGCTGGTGGGGATGCAGATCCCGGCCGAGGATCGCGCGCGCTTTCGCGAATTCCTGAAGGAAGTCGGCTACCCCTGGCACGAGGAGACGGCCAACCCGGCCTACTCGCTGTTTCTGCGCTGATCGCTTCGGAACCCCCGGCATAACCTGCTCCGGACTGATATCTTTCTGGTTGTCGATGCAGTCGATGCGGCATCGCAACGGGGTGGTTCGGGGGCATGATGGTTGGGGCAGGGTTGTACAGATTGGGTGTCATTGCGCTGCTCTCGGGTGTCCTGGCGGGCACGCCGGGCGCAGAAGAGCCCTACCGCGCACCTGACTCGATCCCTGGTACCGAGTTGATCGGCGCGGATGGCGCCTGGCTGCGCTTTCGCGAGGGTGTCCCCTTTGTTGATACCCGCCTGCCGAGCGATTTCGAGGCCGGGCGCATCCCGGGTGCCGTCAATCTGACCATCATGCGGGACCACGACGACCCGCGGAATCGCTTTACCCGGGAGCGCCTACTCGATGTCGTGGGCGGTACCGACCAGCCCGTGGTGGTCTACTGCAACGAACGCGATTGCTGGCGCACCGAGGCCGCCGCGCGGCGGGCCCAGGAGTGGGGCTTCACCCGCGTCCACTACTTCCCGGGTGGCTACCCGGAATGGATCCGCTATGGCTATCCATTCGAGTAGCCGGCGGCCGCCCGCTCGGTCTGCACGCCGCTGGTCCCTGCGTACCATCCTGATGCTGGTGATGTTCGGCAGCCTGCTGGTGCTGGCTGCAGCGATTATCGTGGGTGCGCAGCTTGCGATGGGGCAGGCCGAGCAGCGTTTCGATCGCTTGGGGATAGAGGGGCAGACGGCGGTGTGGAACCAGACGCTGGAGAACGAACACCAGCGTCTACGTTCCGAAATCACCTCGGTGACGCGCAACGAGGATCTGGCCGATGCGCTGGCGAATGAGGAGGCCGTGGGCCCGTATGCGGCACCTCTGGACAATCGCTTGCGGGCGGCGGGTGTCGCCGATCGTATCGTGGTGCTGGACCGTGGCGGGCAACTGCGTTTCGATTCGGACCCGCGCGACGAGCCGCTCCTCATGCTGGCCGAGGCCGCCCTGGAAGACGGCCGGTTTCGCGAAGGCCTGCATCATGTCCCGGGGCACACCCTGTATGCCGGGCTCGTAGTGCCGATCTACCGGGCCGGGCAGCCGTTGGGGGTCGTGGTGCTGCTTCGCGACCTGTCCGGCGTGGCCCTGCGGTCGCTGGCGCAGGCGAGCCAGGGGCAGGCCGCGCTTCTGGACCGGGAACATGTCCTGGGCAGGACCGCGCCGGCGCAGGTGGCACTGCCCTTGGGCGGGGTCTGGCACGAAGGGCCCGCGGCGACTCGTGTCCGGCGGGATGGCCATGCCTTCCAGGTCGTCCATCTGCCGTTGACGCCTTACGGCGCGGACGAGCCACGGGCCAATGCAGTACTCGTGCGTGATATCACCGCGTCGGTGCGGACGCAGGACCGGATCAACGCCGTCACCTATGCCTCGGCTCTGGCCGTCTTTGGATTGATCGCCATCGGGTTGTTCTACTGGCTGGGCCGTACCCTGCGGCCGTTGCGCCAGGCAGTCGATACGCTGGAGGCGATTGGTCAGGGACACTTTCCGCAGGAACCGCCCGCACATTCCCGTGTATCCGAGGTCGCCAGCCTGCAGGAGGCCACGAGTTCCATGTCCCAGGGCCTCAAACGCATGCTGGAAATCGAGGAAGAGAATGCGCGCCTCGCGTTTCGTGATGCGCTGACCGATCTGCCCAACCGGCGGTTGCTGCTGGAACATCTGGAACATGCGATCCACGCAGCACGGCGAACTGGCGAGCACGCGGCGCTGCTGCTGCTGGACCTGGACAACTTCAAGACATTGAACGACACCTGTGGGCACTCGGCCGGGGATCAGTTGCTTCAGGCTATTGCACGGCGGTTTACGGAGCGTCTGCGGGCCCAGGACATCGTTGCGCGGCTGGGGGGTGACGAGTTCGTTATCCTGCTGGAGGCGCTCTCCGCAGATCGCGATCAGGCCGCGGTGGATGCGCGCGGGGTGGCAGGGGACCTCCTGGAAGCGCTAAACCAGCCGGTGACCATCGACGGTATCGAACACGCAACCTCCGGGAGTCTCGGCATTACGGTGTTTCCGCAGACCGGCGATACCCCGGAGGAATTGCTCAAGCAGGCCGATTTTGCGATGTACCAGGCCAAGCGCCAGGGCCGCAATGGAGTCCGATTCTACGATCCCGAGATGCAGCAGCTATTGCAGCGCGAGGCGGAACTGGAGCGCAGTCTGCGCCAGGCGCTGGAGCAGGGGCAGTTACTGATCCACCTGCAGCCCCAGGTAGACCAGCATGGACGCATCACCGGGGCAGAGGCATTGATGCGCTGGCCACGCGCGGACGGCAGCTGGGTTTCGCCGGGCGAATTTATCCCCGTTGCGGAACATAGCGGCCAGATCGTGGAGATTGGACGCCTCGCCCTGCGCCAGGCCTGTTCCACGCTGGGTCGCTGGCAGGCGGACCCGCGGCTGGCAGGCCGGCCGATATCGGTGAACCTGTCGCCACACCACCTGCGCCAGAGCCGCCTGGCGGACGAGGTGCGCGGGTTATTGCGCGAGTACGGTGTGGATCCCTCGGTGCTGCAGATCGAGGTGACCGAGAGTGTGATGGCCGAGGCGACCGAGACCCTTTTCGCGAACCTTGAGGCTCTGCGTGCGCTGGGTGTGCACCTAGCCCTGGACGACTTCGGCACTGGCTACTCGTCACTCGGGTATCTCAAGCGCCTGCCGCTGGACATCTTGAAGATTGACCGCTCTTTCGTACGGGACCTCGAGACGAACATCGACGACGCCAATATCGTCGCCACGATCGCTGCGATTGCGCAGCAGATGGGGCTGGAACTCATCGCCGAAGGCGTGGAAACCGAGGGGCAGCGGGCATTCCTGCTGCGCCATGGGTGTCATTGTTTCCAGGGCTTTTTGTTCCATCGCGCCATGCCCGTCGAAGCATTCGAGGACGCGGTCGTGCGCGAGCAGGGGCAAGCCGGGTCGTCATGACCCGACGGGGCCCACCCCTGTAACGTGAGCGCCCGCTAAAGTCCGAAGATCTCGGACTTCAGGTTCCACTTCGACGCGAGGGTTTCCGTTGCGTTGAGGAACTCCTCGGCGCGGGCGGGGTGGTTCCACTGGCCACGGGCGAGCCAGGCCAGTGCGGTGTCGCGGTCGGGGGCCAGCGAAAGGATGTGAATCAGCTCGCCGGCGTCGCTGCCGATGACCTCGCCACCCAGCAGGGCGCCGGTGTCCATGTCGCCGATCAGACGCACGAAGCCCTCCGGCTCGTCCTGGCCCAGTGCACGCGGGGAAGTCTCGAAGGCGGCGAAGCCGACCGCCGGTTCCAGTTCCTCGTCCTCGGCGTCGTCCTCGTCCATGCCGAGACGCGCCATCTCCACCGCGGAGTAGATCGCGATCGGCACGAAGCGTTCGTCCTGCTCTCGGGTATTGCCGTTCTGGATGTTCTCCACCGCGATGGTGGCGTCGGCCAGCGCGTGGTTCGCGGTCTGCCATTCGCTCGCGACATCGCCGATGGCGTAGATGTTGTCGACATCGGTCTGCAGGGTGGGGCGGCGCTTCACGAAGCCGCGGGCGTCGGTCTTCACACCGATCTCGTCGAGGTTCAGACCCTCGGTATGCGGGGTGCGGCCGGTGCCGAGCAGGACCCAGTCAACCTCGAAGGTGTTGCCCTCGCTGTCGGTGATGATCACGTCGTTGTCGGAGGTCTCGACCTTTTCATATCCCTTGACCCGCACGGGCTCAATGCCGTCCGCGGCCAGCTGCTCCTTCAGCGTGCCCAGCGCCTGCGGACTGAACTTCTGGGTAGACAGGGGCTTGGAGCGCGACAGCCAGGTCACCTTCTTGCCGAGGTGATGGAAGATCCAGGCGAATTCGGTGGCGACCACGCCGGAACCGATGATCGCGACGCGCTCGCCCGCCGGTGGCTTGTCGTCGAACAGCATGTCGGTGGTCAGTACGCGGCTGGGCTCGACCGCGAACGGGGCTGGCACGGTGGCGGTGGCGCCAGTTGCAATGATGGTGTGGCGGGCCTGGACGGTCTCGTTGCCATCCTGCGTCGCGACCTCGAGGGTCTCGGCATCGCGGAAGCGGGCAGTCCCGTGGCGGTACTGGATCTTCAGGTGCTTCATGTAGCCCAGGTAGGAGTCGCGCACGGTGGTCACGACCTCCTTCTGGTGATCCCAGGCGCGGTCCATGTCGGCCGTGAGGCTGCCGCTGATGCCGCGGCCCTCGAAGTGGCGTTGCGCGGCGACGGTGCGTGCGGTGTGGTACCAGTCCTTTTTCGGCACGCAGCCGCGGTTGAGGCAGCAGCCGCCCCAGTCGCCCTTTTCGACGATGACGACGTTGAGCCCGCGCAGGGCGCCCAGAACGGCGGCACGATAGCCCCCGGGGCCACTTCCGATGATGGCCAGGTCAAAGGTCTCGCTCATGGTGTCTACTCGGTCAGGTCAATGATCGGGTCGTGCCACTCCAGCCGGGTCAGCTTCAGTTCGAACACGCGGCCATCAGCCTCGTAATCGAACCGCACCGGCAGGTGGCTGAGGTCGGGGGCGAACCAGGCAGAGAGTTCGATGTCACTGTCCTGGCTCTTGCGCACGACGCGCACCGTCTCGATACGCCCCATCGGAGATTCGATCGTCTCCGTATCGGCGTACTCGAAGCGATACTCGCGCAGGCGGTCGCGCTCCAGGGTCTGGACCGTTTCGCCGTCGCCCTCTCTGGCGAGGTCGCCCGCTTCCAGGCGCTGCATCATGAAGTACAGCGAGCCGAGGAAGTCGAGGGTATGCGGGGGAACCTCGATATCGAATCGCTCGTTGTCTACATGTCCGATCGCACGGTCCTCTTCCCAGTCGAAGCGCGTCTCGACCTTGCGTTCGCGGCGGGGCGTCACCTCGCGGCTGCGCGAGGTGACCAGCTGCAGTCCGACGTCGTTGGCGTTCATCAGCGCCTCGCGGCTCAGCTCGAAGCGACCGAGGATCCGCAGGAAGCCGGATACATGGGCATCCATGGCCATGCGGGTCTGTACATCCTCGTGGTTCAGGGTGATCCGCGCGTTCAGGGTATTGCCCATGGCCTGGGCCTCGTAGCTGGCCGTGAATGGCGGCAGGCGCGGACCCTCCTGGGGCTCATTGGCGGCAGCGGACGCCAGCAGGGCCTGTCCCAGCAGGAGCAGGGCGGCCAGCAGGCTAGTCCGCGTCGCGCGGCACAGGGCTCCGTTCCTCGGGAGCTTCAACATCGGGTACTACCTCATTGGTTTCGAGCTGCAGCGGGATCGTCAGCGGGGTGTTGTCCCCGGTCACGATGCGGTCGCGCCACTGAATTTCCCCTGAACACAGGCGCCGCACGACCTCGGGATACAGCCGGTGTTCGGCGCGCTGGACGCGGGTGGCGAGGCTCTCCGGCGTGTCATCGGGCAGGACCGGCACGCGGGCTTGCATGATCACCGGGCCGCCGTCCAGTTCGGGGGTGACAAAATGCACGCTGGCGCCGTGTTCGTCCTCCCCGTCGGCCAGCGCGCGGGCATGTGTGTCCAGCCCACGGTACTTCGGCAACAGGGAGGGGTGAATGTTCAACAGCCGTCCCGTGAAGCGATCGACGAATCCGGGGGTCAGGATGCGCATGAAGCCGGCCAGGATCACTAGATCGGGCTCAAAGGCCTCGATTGCATCGGCCAGGTCTTCGTCGAAGGCCTCGCGAGAAGGGTAGTCGCGGTGGTTCAGAACGCGTGCGGGGATCGCGTGCTGTGCCGCGTAGGCCAGCCCGCCTGCATCGGGGCGATTGCTGATGACGCCGACGATCCGGGCCTGAATGTGGCCACTGTTGCAGGCCTCGATCAGGGCGCCGAGGTTGCTGCCGCGTCCAGAGATCAGGACGACCAGGCGCGGTAGCGAATCCGTGGTTGCGGGGCCGGCGGTGCTGCTCATCGCGCGGCGTAGACCACCCCGGGGGCCGTGTCTTCGCAGTCCTCGATCGTGCCGATCGGCCAGCTCGGGATGCCTGCACGGGCCAGTGTTGAACTGGCGGCCTCGACGCGGTCTTCGGGCAGGATCAGCGTCATGCCGATGCCGCAGTTGAATGTGCGCAGCATCTCTTCAGGCGCGATATCGCCAGCCTGCTGCAGCCACTCGAACACGGGCGGCCATTGCCAGGCCTGCGGATCGATGCGGGCGCACAGCTGGTCCGGCAGCACCCGCGGGAGGTTCTCGGTCAGGCCGCCGCCGGTGATGTGGGCCGCCGCGTGTACCGGAAACTGTTGCATCAGATCCAGCAGCGGGCGCACGTAGATCGTGGTCGGCGCCATCAGGGCATCGCCCAGTGTGGTGCCTTCGGCCCCTGGCAGCGGGGCATCCAGGGCCGCGCCGGAGTGTTCCAGCACGCGCCGGATCAGGGAGTAGCCATTGGAGTGCGGGCCGCTGGAGGCCAGCCCGAGCACGACATCGCCCGCGCTCACCCGGGTACCGTCGATCAGGGCCTCCTTCTCGGCGATGCCAACCGCGAAGCCTGCGACGTCGTAGTCCTCGCCCTGGTACATGCCCGGCATCTCGGCCGTTTCGCCCCCGATCAGGGCGCAGCCGGCCTGTTCGCAGCCGGTGGCGATACCGGTGACGACATCCGCGGCAATGTCGACGTCCAGGTGCCCGGTGGCGTAGTAGTCGAGGAAGAACAGCGGCTCGGCCCCCTGCACCACGATGTCGTTCACGCACATCGCCACGAGATCGATGCCGATGCTGTCATGCCGCCCCGTCTCCTGGGCCAGGCGCAGCTTGGTGCCCACGCCGTCGGTGCCGGAGACCAGGACGGGCTGCCTGTAGCGATCCATCGGTAGCTCGAACAGGGCGCCAAACCCGCCCAGCCCGGCCATGACGCCGGGGCGCTGCGTGCGGGCGGCATGTGGTTTGATGCGTTCGACCAGCTCGGCGCCGGCCTCGATGTCGACACCGGCCTCGCGGTAGGTCAGGCCTGAACGGGTTTCGGACATGGGTACCCTGGGTGGTTGATGGCCGCATCCGGTATCCGGCGGCGCTCGCGGAATCCGGCATGGTAGCGAGGCGCCGGGGGGCGTGCAAAAAGTCGGGCGCTGCAGGTTAGGGAAACACTGATGAATGTACACGCTCGCTGCTTCGTCGCTTTTGCGTGCGAACAAGGCGCGGTGACTGCCGTGCAGTCATTCTGCACAAGGGAGCCGCAACGCCGTTCCCACGCAAAAGAGGCCGAGCCCCTTCGGGGTTGGCACCCCAGGTTCCCCGATCCTGCGTTGCGGCCCGAATCAGTCAAGAACGGGCCGGTAGAACCACTACCGGCTGCGCCCCGCGCCTTGTCTCGGAAAACCTGGGGTGCCAACGCGAGCGTGTACATTCATCAGTGTTTCCCTGGGGCGCTGTGGTATTTTGAGCGCCTGTCGAAAACGCCATTCAACCCTATGCTGCGCCTCCTTCGCTCGTCCCGCGCCCTGGCTGCGTGCCTTCTCCTGTGTCTGCTGCTGGGTGCCTCTCCATTGCTGGCGGATGATGCCGTGGTGGTGTACGTCCATGCGGAGGACGAAACGGCCGCGCTGGCGCAAGGCCTGGAACAGGCGCTGGTGCGCGTGGCCGGGCAGCGTTCGCCGGAGCTGAGCGAACTGGTGCAGGTCCTGTTGCTGGAGCTGGACCAGGAGGGGCGTATTGAGGCCCTGCGTCGGCGCCAGGAGGTGGACGACGGGGAATACCGCCTGGAGTTCGATCGCGACCGGCTACGCAGTGCCCTGCGCGCGGCCGACGTGCCCGTAGTGCTGGGCGCGCGCCCGCAACTGCTGGTTTGGGCGGTATACGAGGAGGGCGGGCGCCGCCACCTGCTGGGCTCCACCCAGGACGAGGCCGATGTGCTGGCCGGGATTGACGCGCTGGGGCGCGATCGCGGCACGCCTTTCGTGCTGCCGCTGGGGGATCTGGAAGATCGCCGCGCCGCGCAGGCGGGGGATGTGATTGGTGGCGTGACCGAGCCGCTGCAGGAAGCGGCCAGGCGCTACGGGCCGACGGGTATCGTGGCGCTGCATGTACGCCCGGTCGGGGGTGGTGCCGAGGCGCGTGCCATCACCGTGCATGGTGGGCGCGAGTACCGTAGCGAGGGCCGTGGCGAATCCCCGGCCGCCGCGGCCCGCGCGGCGGTTGAGGATGGTCTTGACCAGGTCGTGGCACCGCTGGCGCGCGTTGCCGCCGAGCCCGACTGGGTGAAACTGGGCTTTGTCGGGGTCGAGGGCTTTCCCGCGTTCGAGGCGTTGCGGCGGGAGCTGGCGCAGATCGAGGCCATCGAGAGTGCAAGGCTGGATTCACTGGGTGGTAACGCGGTGACGCTCGAGGTGCGCACGGGACTGGCGCCGGATGACCTGGTAGACCTCTTGCACGCCAGCGGCTACGGCGTGGCGGAAGACCCGCACGGCGATTCCGAGGCGAAGGCTTGGCTGCGCCGCGAGTGAACTCTCCGGCACCGTTCTCCACCGCCACGCTGGCGGCCCTGGTCGGGCTGGTGATCCTGGGGGTTGCACTCTATCTACTGGCGCCGATTCTCACACCGTTTCTGATCGCGCTTCTGATCGGCTACCTGTTCAACCCGCTGGTCACGCGCCTGGCGGTGCGCACGGGCGGTTCACGCACCCTGGCCACGCTGGTGATCTTCGTGCTGGTGATGCTCGGGCTGGCGGGGCTGGTGCTGGTCCTGATCCCGCTGGCCATGGCCCAGTTCGAGCGCCTGATGCTGCTGTTGCCCGAGGTGATTGCCTGGTTCGACGAGCGGGTTCGTCCCTGGATCGAGCAGCAGGCGGGCGATCGCCTGCCGGCCCTGGAGCCGGCGGCACTGCAGGAACTGCTGGCCGAACACTGGCGCGAGGCCGGCGGGCTGGCGGGCGGGCTGCTGCACTGGCTGGGCAGCTCGACCAGCGCCCTGGTGCTGGGCGTGCTCAATCTGGTGCTGATCCCGGTGGTCAGTTTCTATCTGCTGCGTGACTGGCCACGGCTGGTCGCGGGGCTGCATGACCTGCTGCCGCGCGCCTGGCGTGATCCGGTCACGCGTTTTGCGGTGGAATCGGACAATACCCTGGGGGCGTTTCTGCGCGGGCAGTTGCTGGTGATGCTGGCGCTGGGGCTGTTCTACGCGATTACCCTCAGTGTGGCGGGCGTGCAGATGGGGCTGGCCATTGGCCTGATTGCCGGGCTGGTCAGTTTCGTCCCCTATGTGGGTGTGATCGTGGGCATTGTGCTGGCCACGGCGGCTGTGCTGTTCCAGGGCGATGGCTGGACGCTGTTGCTGGCGGTGCTGGTGATCTTTGCGGTGGCGCAGGTCCTGGAATCGGTGGTGTTGACGCCATGGCTGGTGGGGGACCGGACTGGGCTGCATCCGGTGGCGGTGATCTTTGCTGTGCTCGCCGGCGGTCAACTGTTCGGTTTCTTCGGGGTTCTGCTCGCGCTGCCGGTGGCGGCGGTGCTGGCGGTGGCGGTGCGTCAGGCGCTGGCGCGCTATCGGGGCATGAACGCAGCCGAGGCCGATACCCCGTGAGATCCGAGGGCAACAGCCCGCTCGAGCGTCAGCTGCCGCTGGATCTGCGCCTGCGGGATGCCTCGCGTTTTTCCTGTTTTTACGCGGCGGGCAATGCCCTGGCGCGGGATGCCGTGCAGGCCCTGAGCGTCGGGACCGGGGTCCAGGAGCCTCAGATCCTGCTGCACGGGCCTTCCGGCTCCGGCAAGACGCACCTGTTGCAGGCTGCTTGTCACCAGGGCCACGAGCGCGGGGAACCGGTCAGCTATTTGCCGCTTGGCGAGGTGCGTGATGCGCCGCCGATGGCCGTGCTCGATGGCCTGGAGCGCTCGCGTCTGGTGGCGCTGGACGATCTGGAGGCCGTGGTGGGAGGCGGGGACTGGGACGAGGCCCTGTTCGGACTGATCAACCGGCTGCGCGATGCCGGCTGCCGCGTGCTGCTGGCAGCTACGGCCCCGCCCGAGGGGCTCCCGGTCCAGCTGCCGGATCTGGCCTCGCGCCTGGCCTGGGGCCCGGTGTTCCGCATGCAGCGGCCGGATGATGTGGCCTGCAAGGAGATCCTGGCGCAGCGCGCGGCCCTGCGCGGGCTGGAGCTGCCGGAGCCGGTGGCGGATTACCTGCTGCGCCGCTGCTCGCGTGACCTGTCCACCTTGCTGGCGTTGCTGGACCGTCTGGATCTGGCCGCGCTGGCCCAGCAGCGGCGACTGACCATCCCGTTTGTGCGCGAGCAGCTGGCCCGCATGGGCTGAATCCGGGATTGCCTAAGGTTGCTCGGCTGCCGCGCGGGCCCGCCGGGCGTCCAGTTTCACGAACAGCAGGCTGCCCGCGAACCAGGCGAGGCTGGTACCGGTCATCAGGAGGCCGTAGAGCCGGTCCTCCGCGGCCGCGCCGATGGTGATCCCGAGTGTGATGTAGGCGAGCGCCAGCAGGCTGGACCAGGCATGGGTGTAGCGCCTTCCGTGCAGCATCCCGCGCAGCGGAAACAACAGCGGCATGACCAGCACGATCAGCGCCAGCCAAACCGGGACGATCTCCGGCGGGGCGATCCAGGTGGTCCAGATCAGGATCAGCAGCAGCAGTCCAAGAAAGCCGGCCAGGGCCAGGGCGCGAGACAGCGCGATCATGCCGGGGCGCCAGGTGCCGCGTCGAGGCGCAGGGCGATACGCGCGACGCGTTCCCCAAGGGCTGTTGCGATGCGCTGTTCGTCGCGCGTGACTGCCTGTTCGCCCTGGGTGCCGGCCACGTGGCTGGCGCCATAGGGCGTCCCGCCGCTGGTGGTGCTGTTCAGTTCCGGCACGGTGTAGGGTACGCCGACCCACAGCATGCCCTGATGGATCAGCGGCAGGGCCATGCTGAGCAGGGTGGTCTCCTGCCCGCCATGCTGGGTGGCGGTGCTGGTGAAGACGCCGAAGGGCCGGTCTACCAGCCCGCCGCTGGCCCACAGCCCGCTGGTCCCGTCGAGGAAGTACTTCAGCGGTGCGGCCATGTTGCCGAAGCGGGTCGGCGAACCCATGACCAGCCCCGCGCATTCCTCGAGATCGCGCAGTTCGGCATAGGGCGGCCCGTCCTCGGGCACCGCCGGACGGTCCTCCCCGATATTCGTGGAGACCGGGGCTACGGTGCGCACCCGCGCGGAGGCACCGGCCTTTTCGACGCCGGTTGCGACCTGGCGGGCCAGCTCGGCGGTCGCCCCGTAGCGGCTGTAGTACAGGACCAGGATCTCCGGTGCCGCGCTCACGATACGATCTCCAGTACCTGTTCCGGTGGACGCCCGAGGCGGGCCTGATCCCCGACAACCAGAATCGGGCGTTCGATCAGTTTCGGGTGCTGGATCATGGTCTGGATCAGCGCCTCGTCATCCATCTCGGCGTCCTTCAGGCCCAGTTCGCGATACTCCGCCTCCCCGGTGCGCAGCAGGTCGCGGGGGCGGATGCCCAGCTTCTCGATCACACTCTTCAGGGTCGCGGCGTCCGGTGGTGTCTTCAGGTATTCCACGATCTCGGGCTCCACACCTTGCTCCCGCAGCAGGGCGAGGGTTGCGCGCGACTTGCTGCAGCGCGGGTTGTGATACAGCGTAGGGGCATCGGACATGAATCGACTCCGGAGGTCATCGATGGCAAAGGCCCATGATACCCACGCCCGCCGCTGGCATGTCAGGGGGCGCGTGCAGGGCGTGTTCTTTCGCGCCTCGACCCGGGAACAGGCGCAGGCGCTCGGGCTGACAGGGTATGCGCGCAACCTGCCGGACGGTCGTGTGGAGGTGCTGGCGGTCGGTTCCCCGGATGCCCTGGACCGGCTGGAGACATGGCTCCGGGAAGGCCCGCGCATGGCCCGCGTGGAGGGGCTGGAGACGCAGGCTGTGCCGCCGCCCGAGCCACTGCCGGCGGGCTTCAGGACCGACTGAGTCGTCTGGTGTCGGGACGCTGAGTCCAAAGTTCTAAAGGGGTCTATAAACGCCATCGCGACGGATGCATACTGCGGGGTCATGGAATCACGCCTGGTTGATATGCAGAGTCAGTCGGAGGACACGCGGGTGGAGGTCAGCCTGCGTCCCAAGCGGCTGGACGACTACACCGGACAGCCCCGGGTGGTTGAACAACTGGGCCTGTTCATCGAGGCGGCGCGCGGGCGCGGGGAGGCCTTGGACCATACGCTGGTGGCCGGCCCTCCGGGCCTGGGCAAGACGACCCTGGCCCATATCGTGGCGAACGAACTCGGGGTGGGGCTGCGCCAGACCTCGGGCCCGGTACTGGAACGCGCCGGGGACCTGGCCGCGATCCTGACCGCGCTGGAGCCCCAGGACGTCCTGTTCGTCGACGAGATCCACCGCCTGCCGACTGTGGTCGAGGAGATCCTCTACCCCGCGCTGGAGGATGGTCAGCTCGATATCGTGATTGGCGAGGGGCCGGCCGCGCGCTCGATCAAGGTGGACTTGCCCCCGTTCACACTAGTGGGCGCGACCACGCGCGCGGGCCTGCTTTCGGCGCCGTTGCGTGACCGGTTTGGCATCGTTCAGCGACTCGATCATTACACTGTCACCGATCTCGCCCATATTGTCGGTCGCGCCGCCGGATTGCTGGGTGTCGGGATCGAGCCCGAAGGGGCGGCGGAGATTGCACGGCGCGGGCGGGGCACGCCGCGCCTGGCCAATCGCCTGTTGCGGCGCGTACGTGACTATGCCGAGGTCCGCGCATCGGGCGTGATTACGGCCGAGGTAGCGGCCCAGGCACTGGACCTGCTGGCGATCGATGCCTCGGGCCTGGATGCCCAGGATCGACGCCTGCTCGAGGTGCTGGTCGAGAAATTCGACGGTGGGCCCGTTGGAGTCGAGAGCCTGGCCACGGCGCTGAACGAGGATCGCGGCACCCTGGAGGATGTGGTCGAGCCGTTTCTGATCCAGCAGGGGTATCTGCAGCGAACCCCGCGTGGGCGTCAGGCTACGCGGCGGACGCTGGCGATGTTCGGTCTGGCCGGGTCGGTGGAACCCGACCTGCCGGCGCCGGTCGACAGCCAGGGCGGAGATCGTCGATGACGGATTCTGACGCCCCGTTCGAGTGGCCGGTGCGGGTCTATTACGAAGACACTGACGCCGGCGGCGTGGTCTACCACGCGAACTACCTCAAATTCATGGAGCGCGCGCGAACCGAGTGGTTGCGCGCGCTGGGGTTCGAGCAGGATGCATTGCGCGAGGAGTACGGGATCGTTTTTGCGGTGCGCCGCTGCTGTGTGGACATGCGGCGCCCGGCGCGCTTCAACGATGCCCTGACGGTGACCTGCCGGCTGCACTCGTTGCGCCGGGCGAGCCTGGAGTTCCACCAGGGTGTGGAGCGCGACGGGGAGACCCTGGCCAGCGGCGAGGTGGGGATTGCCTGTGTCGAGGTGGCGCGCCAGGCGCCCGCCGCGATCCCCGGCCCGGTGCTGGAGGCCTTGCGTCGACATCATGATCACGGACCGGCAGCGCGCGCGGCCGGAACCAAGTAACGCTGTAACGGGAGACGGACAAGTGGCAGTCGACTTTTCGATGTACCAGCTGGTGATGGAGGCGACCCTGGTGGTCCAGCTGGTGATGGTGATTCTGGTGCTCGCCTCCGTACTCTCCTGGCTGGCGATCGTGGTCAAGGCCAGGTCCCTGAACGCGGCGCATCGCGCCTGCGACGATTTCGAGGAGCGCTTCTGGTCGGGGGCCGATCTGTCTCACCTCTACGAGGGGGTGCGGCGCAAGCAGGAAATGACGGGCATGGAGCACGTCTTCTCCTCTGGGTTCAAGGAATTTCTGCGTGCGCGCCAGCATGGCATCCCGGCCGGTGAGCCCGCCCAGCGCGCCATGCGTGTGGCGATCGCGCGCGAGATTGACGAGATGGAGCGTTACCTGCAGTTCCTCGCCACGGTGGGGTCGACCAGCCCGTATATCGGCCTGTTCGGCACGGTCTGGGGCATCATGCATGCCTTCCTGGGGCTTTCCGGAGTGCAGCAGGCGACCCTTGCGATGGTGGCACCCGGCATTGCGGAGGCACTGATTGCCACGGCGCTGGGCCTGTTCGCTGCGATCCCGGCCGTGATCGCCTACAACCGCTTTGCGGGGGATGTCGATCGCGTGGCCGTGCGCCTGGAGAACTTCAATGACGAGTTCGTGGCCCTGCTCAACCGACAGGTACACGCCAAGTCCACGGATACGGCCTCCGAGGCCACGGCCTGACCCATGTCCGAGCAGCGCCGTAACAGCCGCCGCCTGCGGCGGCCCATGTCCCAGATCAACGTCGTGCCGTTTATCGACGTGATGCTGGTGCTTTTGATCATCTTCATGATCACCGCGCCGATGCTGCAGCAGGGCGTGGAAGTCGACCTGCCGGAGGCGGACGCCGAGGCCCTGGACCGGGACGAACAGGCGGCCGAGCCGTTGGTGGTGACCGTGGACGCCAGCGGGGCCATGAGTCTGAACCAGGGGCCGATCATTGACGAGCCGCTGGCGCCGCAGGAGATGACCGAGATCGTGCGCGAGTTCCTGGCGGAGCATCCAGGTACCCAGACCTTCGTGCGTGGCGACCGTAATGTGGACTACGGGCGTGTGATCGATGCCATGATCGCCCTGCAGCGCGCGGGCGGCGGGCGTGTCGGACTGATCACCGAGCCGCCGCGCGAAACCGGCGACTGACGTACGCTGCCGTGTTCGAGCTTGTCCGCCGCCACCCCGTCAGCTTCCTCCTCGTGCTCCTGTTGCACGGGGTGCTGTTCGCGGCGTTGATGTTCAATATCAGCCTGATATCTCCCACCTCCTCGCAGGCTGCGGTGGAGATCTCGGTGCAGGAGGACATTGAGGTGATCGACGCGGTGGCGGTGGATGCCGAGGCGTTCGATCAGGTCGAGCACCAGCGCGAGGTTGCCCGTCAGGAAGAAGTCGCCGAGCAGCTGCGCGAGGAAGAGGAGCAACGGCGTGCCGAAGAAGAGGCCCGCCGCGAGGAGGAGCGGCGACAGGCCGAAGAGCAGCGCCGCCGCGAAGAGGAAGAACGGGCGCGCCAGCAGGCGATCGAGGAAGCCGAGCAGGCCCGCCGCGAGGCCGAAGAGGAACGCCAGCGCGCACAGGAAGAAGCCGAGGCCGAGCGTGAACGCATCCGTGCCGAGCGCGAGGCGGCGGAGCGTGAGCGACAGGAGGCCGAGGAGGCCCGCGAGCGCGAAGAGGCGGAGCGACGCGAGCGTGAAGAGGCCGAGCGCCAGGCCCGCGAGGAGCAGGAGCGCCGCGAGCAGGAAGAGGCCGAGCGTCGCGCACAGGAAGAGGCCGAGCGTCGGGCCGAGCAGGAGCGCGAGCTGGAGGAGCAGCGCCGCCGCGAGGCGATGGAGCGCGAGCAGGAGCGCCTGGCGGAGGCGCGCGAACGGCGTGAGGCCGCCGAGCGTCAGGCGCAGATGGATCGCGAAGTGGATGAGTGGCGTGCCCAGGTGCAGTCAGTGGTCCAGCGTCGCTGGCGTCAGCCGTCGGATATCGACTCCTCGGACCGTGCCATTGTTCTCGTGCGTGTAAACGAGACCGGGCGTATCATCGACTTCGATATCGAAAGCTGTTCCGGCGACAGCCGGTTCTGCGACTCCGTGCGCCAGACCATGGACCGTCTGAGTTCGCTGCCACGCCCGCCGGATGCGAGTGCGGTGCGGGGCGGGGTGCGGATCCGATTTGAACCGGACTGATTCGCGGGCCATGCCCGCCTGACGAGGAGCTCATGCGACGACTGATTCACTGGATGCTGCCGGCCATGCTGCTGCTGTGGGCGGCGCAGGCACAGGCCGTACTGGAAGTCACGGTCACCGAGGGGGTTACCGGGGCGATACCGGTAGCCGTTGCGCCGTTTACCTACGAGGGCGAGGGGGAGCTCGACGAGGACATCTCCCAGATCGTCGCGGCCAATCTGGCCCGTAGCGGGCTCTTCAATGTCGAACAGGACGATCTGCCCGCGGCCCCGTCCGGGCCGGCCGACTTTCTTGCCGAGCCCTGGGCCGACACCGGGGTCGAGTACCTGGTCGTCGGCAATCAGCGCCGCGATGGCGATGACGTGCTGGTGGAGTTTCACGTATTTGACGTGCTGTCCGAGGAACGTCTGGGTGGCTGGCGCATTCCGGTGCCCGGCGACATGCTCCGGCGCGGTGCGCATCGCATCTCGGATATCATCTACGAACAGATCACGGGTGACCCGGGGGCATTCAGTGCGCGTATCGCGTTCGTGAGTGTGGAGCGTAACGGCGAGGAGCGGCGCTTTGCCCTTGAGGTCGCCGATTCCGACGGGGCCAATCCACGCACCCTGTTTCGTTCCGCGAAGCCGATCATGTCACCGGACTGGTCGCCGGATGGGCGCGAACTGGTGTACGTCTCGTTCGAGAATCGCCGTTCCGAGGTCTATCGCCAGAATGTCGAGACCGGCAGCCGCGAACGGGTGGCCAGCTTTACCGGCATTAACAGTGCGCCTGCCTGGTCGCCCGATGGCCGTCATCTTGCACTGAGCCTGTCACGCGACGGTGCGCCGAACATCTACCTGATGGAACTGGAGACAGGCGAGATGCGCCAGATGACCCAGACCAGCTCGATCGAAACCGAGCCGGTCTGGTCGCCCGATGGCGAGACCCTTTATTTTACCTCCGACCGCGCTGGTGCGCCGCAGATCTATGCGCTGCCGCGAGAGGGGGGTAGCCCCCGGCGTCTGACCTTCGAGAGCGGCTATGCGGCCGCCGCGACGGTTTCTCCGGATGGGCGCTATCTGGTCTACGTGCACGGTGGCGATGGCGGATTCCAATTGGCCCGTCTCGATTTGAACGACCGCCGTGTGACCCGCCTCACGGAAGGGCGGGACGCGGAATCGCCAAGCTTTGCCCCGAATGGCAGCATGATTATCTATGCGATGACGGACGGCGGGCGTGGCGTGCTGGGCTCGGTGAGTCAGGATGGACAGGTCCATCAGCGTCTCGCTGCCAGGGAGGGCGAGGTCCGTGAACCGGCCTGGTCACCCTTGAATTGATCTTCCTAATAACAACCGCTTTTCGAGGATAATGACGTGATGAGCACGATCTTTCGCTGGTTTTTTGTGGCCATGGTGATTGGGGCGCTGTCGGCGTGTGCGACGCCGACGCGTGATGCCGAGGATGCCGAACGCGAGGCCGAGCGGGCCGCGGCCGAGCAAGCGGAGCGCGAACGCGCCGAAGCCGAGGCCCGCGAGGCCGAGGCCCGCGCGCTGGGCCGCGATCGGCAGTTCGATGCCGATGCGCTGGATGATCCGGATAGCCCGCTGGCCGAGCGCCTGGTCTATTTCGAGTTCGACCGTGACGAGGTGCAGTCGCAGTACATGGATATGCTCGAGGCGCATGCGGCCTATCTGTCGCAGAACTCCGGGGCCCGCCTGCGGCTGGAGGGCCATACCGACGAGCGAGGTACTCGCGAGTACAACCTGGGGCTGGGCGAGCGCCGCGCACAGTCGGTGCGCCGTATCCTGACCCTGAACGGGGCCTCGGATGACCAGATCGAGGTCATCAGTTATGGTGAAGAAATGCCGGTCGCCTTTGAACAGAACGAGGAGGCCTGGGCCAAGAATCGCCGGGTCGAGCTGGTCTACGAATCCCGGCGCTAGATGACGGGAGGCGCCATGGGGCGTTTGGCAGGTAGCAGTAACCGAAATGCCCCCCCGGGGGCATTTCTCTTTCCGCAGGTGGGTGTGGCGGCTGCCGCCGGGCTGTTGGTCCTGGCGATGGGCTCGTGGGGCCCGCTTGCCAGCGAAGCCGTCGCCCAGGACGAGGTGTTCGCCACCCAGTCGCAGATCCGGGATCTCTCGCGGCGACTCGACCGCATCGAGCGGACGCTGGACTCCAGTGCCATGCAGGAACTCCTGCGGGGTGCGGAAACCATGAACCGGGAGATGCGCGAGCTGCGGGGCGAAGTGGAGACGCTGCGCCACGAGCTGGAGCGTCTGAACGCCCGGCAGCGCGATCAGTTCCGTAACCTGGACGAACGTGTAGCCACGTTCGAGACCGGCGCGGCCGCGCCCGCCGATACCGCTGCCCCGGCGGACGAGGTTATCGAGTTCGACCTGCCCGAGGCGGACGAGCAGGCGGCCTACCAGGAGGCCTTCGAGCAGTTGATGGCGGGTGACTACAACGCCGCGATGAGCGGTCTTGAGCGCTTCATCGAGACCTATCCAGACAGTGACTATTCCGCCAATGCCTGGTACTGGCTGGCCGAGGCCAAGTATGCCAGTGGCGACTTCGAGGCGGCCCTGGAGGATTTCGAGCATTTGCGCGAGCAGTACCCGGAGAGCGACAAGTCCGGGGATGCCCTGCTCAAGATCGGCTATGCGCATTACGAGTTGGGCAACGAAGACGAGGCCCGCGAGGCGCTGGAGGCGGTGCGCGCCGATTTCGGCGGCACGACCCTCGACCGCCTTGCGCGCGAGCGGTTGCGGCGGCTCGACGGGCAATGACCGAGATCCCCGTGCGCGCAACGCGCGCACCGACCAGGGGCGATTCGGGGGGGGCGACCCAAGTCCGCATCACCGAGATGTTCGTTTCGCTGCAGGGCGAGGCGGCGGATTCCGGCTGGCCGACCGCGTTTGTGCGGCTGACCGGGTGCCCGCTGCGTTGCCGCTGGTGCGACAGTGCTTACGCCTTCGAGGGTGGCGAGGTGCGCGAGCTGGACTCGATTCTCGCATGGGTCGGCCAGACGGGTGTGCGCCATGTCTGTGTCACGGGTGGGGAGCCACTGGCCCAGCCCGGTTGTCGCGAGCTGCTGGCGCGGCTGTGTGATGCAGGTTATCGGGTGTCGCTGGAAACCAGCGGCGCTCTCGACATTGGCGGGCTCGATTCGCGCGTCACGGTCGTGATGGACTGGAAGGCGCCGGGTTCCGGCGAGCAGGACCGCAACCTGGAAGCCAATATCGCCCACCTGGCGGCCGGCGATCAGTTGAAGTTCGTACTCGCCAACCGGGCCGATTTCGACTGGGCATGCGCCGAACTCGGCCGCCTGGATCTCGCGCCCGGGGTCGAGGTCCTGTTCTCGCCGGTATTCGGTGAGCTCGCCCCGCGCGAGCTGGCCGACTGGATCGTCGCCGAACGACTTGCCGTGCGGTTTCAGCTTCAGCTCCACAAGCTCCTGTGGGGCGACCAGCCGGGGCGTTAGGTAATGTCGCAACGGGAAAAGGCAGTGGTCCTGCTTTCGGGCGGGCTGGACTCGGCGACCTGCCTGGCAATGGCGCGGGCCGACGGGCTCGACTGTCATGCCCTGTCGATCGACTACGGCCAGCGCCACCGCACCGAGCTGGACGCGGCGCGGCGCGTGGCCGCCTCCCAGGGCGTGCAGGACCACCGCGTGGTCCGGGTCGATCTGACCGCGATCGGCGGCTCCGCGCTCACCGATGACGCAATCGCAGTGCCCACCGAGGCGAGCGAAGGCATCCCGGTTACCTATGTGCCGGCGCGCAACACGGTGTTTCTTTCCCTGGCGCTGGGTCTGGCCGAGACACTTGATGCCCGGTTGCTCTATGTCGGTGCGAATGCGGTCGACTACTCTGGGTACCCGGATTGTCGTCCGGCCTTCATCGATGCCTTCCGCGATCTTGCGCAGGTTGCTACCCGTGCGGGGGTGGAGGGCGTACGCTGGGAGGTGCGTGCACCGTTGATGCACATGAGCAAGGCCGAGATCATCCGTGCCGGGGCGTCCCTGGGGGTCGATTACGCCCAGACGGTGAGTTGCTATCAGGCCGATCCGGACGGGCGGGCCTGTGGGCGCTGCGACAGCTGCCGTATCCGTCGCGAAGGTTTTGCGGCCGCTGGTGTCCCCGACCCGACTCTCTACCGGGCAGGCTGACGGCGGACGGTTCACCCTCGTCAGGCGGCTCCGGATCCGGAATGAAATGGGGGTCGATCTCGTCTTGCGTCCGATGTATGCTGCGCACCCCATGGGTGCAGGCGTGCCCGACAACCGATCAGTGAGAGGATACGTTGATGGAATTCTCCAGCTTTTCAACCGCCGCAATGATGTTCCTGGGCGGCACGTTCGTCCTCGCCTTCATCATGGGTGCGGTCGCGAACAAGACCAACTTCTGCACCATGGGAGCCGTCTCCGACTGGGTGAACATGGGTGACACCGGGCGCATGCGCTCCTGGCTGCTAGCCATCGCCGTGGCCATGCTGGGTGTGGCGGCACTCGAGTTCTTCGGGGTGCTGAGCGCCGAGGGTTCCTTCCCTCCCTACCGCGGCGAGAATTTCAACTGGCTCGGGCACGTGCTGGGTGGCTTCCTGTTCGGCATCGGCATGACCTATGCGTCCGGCTGCGGTAACAAGACGCTGGTGCGCGTGGGTGGCGGCAACATCAAGTCGGTGATGGTGATGATCATCATCGGCGTGATCGCCTTCTGGCTGACCAGTCGCGCCACTGTCTTCGGCACCGGCCAGACGCTGTTCCAGCTGCTGTTTGGCTGGATGGATGCCGTCTCCATCCAGATGGAAGGCGGCCAGGATCTTGGCTCCATCATCGCCGGCGAGAACGCCCTGGGCGCCCGCCTGGTGATGGGTCTGGTGATCGGCGTGCTGCTGCTCGCCCTGATCTTCAAGGCCGCGGACTTCCGCAAGAGCTTCGACAACATCCTGGGTGGTCTGGTGATCGGCCTGGTCGTGATCGGGGCCTGGTGGCTGACTAGCAACATCCAGATCGACGACGGCATGGGCGGCGTGTACAGCGCCCAGGAATACATCCAGGAATGGGATTTCGTCGCCGATGACGACGATGGCGAGCGTCCGGCGCTGTCCGGCCCCTGGGCGAACCAGTCGTTCACCTTCATCAACCCGATGGGGCAGAGCGTGGGCTACGTGTCCAGTGGTTTTGACCGCACCATGCTGTACTTCGGTGTGATGGCGCTGGCCGGCGTGATCCTGGGTTCGTTCTTCTGGGCCCTCATCTCGCGCAGCTTCCGCATCGAGTGGTTCTCGTCCTTCCGTGACTTCGTCAACCACTTTATCGGCGGCATCCTGATGGGTGTCGGCGGCATCCTGGCGCTGGGCTGCACCATCGGTCAGGCGGTCACCGGGATTTCCACGCTGGCGCTGGGTGGCTTCTTCACCTTCGCGTTCATCGTGTTCGGCTCCGCGCTGACCATGAAGATCCAGTACTACAAGATGGTCTATGAAGACGAGGCGACCTTCGGCAAGGCTCTGGTTACCTCGCTGGTGGACATGAAGCTGCTGCCGGGTGGCATGCGCAAGCTCGAGGCCATCTGATCGTCGGCCGCCGGGGGAGCCTTGCGTTTTCCCCGGCGGGCCGTAAACTACGCGGCGCGGTGATCCAGGTGCTGCCGCGTAATGACAAGGTCGGCGGGCCCCTGCGGGGGTGCCATGCGGGCCGCAGACATGGGTCGTTAGCTCAGTTGGTAGAGCAGTTGGCTTTTAACCAATTGGTCGTAGGTTCGAATCCTACACGACCCACCATTATTCCCGGCCGCGTGCGAGCGTGGCCGGCACAAGGGCCCGCCTACGCGGGCTTTTTGTGTTTATGGGGCGCGAACAGGCTAGAATGCGCGCCTTTATCGAACCATTGAATACACACGCGAAAGTGGCGGAACTGGTAGACGCGCTGGGTTTAGGTCCCAGTGGGGTAAAACCCGTGAGAGTTCGAGTCTCTCCTTTCGCACCAATGTCCCGTGAACGCCCAGGCAGGCAGCCGGCGAGTGCTGCGGTCGGCAGGGATGACCGATTTTTGAACTATTGCGAGGCCCTTCATGCAAGTTTCCGTTGAAGCCACCGGCAACCTGGAACGCAAGATGACCATCCAGGTCCCCCCCGAGCGCGTCGAGACCGAAGTCGACAACCGTCTGAAATCGCTGGCCAAGCGCGTCCGGCTCGACGGCTTTCGCCCGGGCAAGGTCCCGCTGAAGGTCGTGCGCCAGCGTTACGGCGCCGGGGTCTATCAGGAGGTGCTGAGCGAGGTCCTGCAGGAGAGCTATCGCGAGGCCGTGCAGCAAGAAGGTCTGGAGCCCGCGGGGAACCCGAGTATCGAGCCGCAGAGTGTGGAAAGCGGGCAGCCGATCGAGTTCGTTGCGAGCTTTCAGGTCTTTCCCGAGGTCGAGGTGGCCGATTTCTCCGATGCCAAGATCGAGCGCCCGGTGGCCGAGATTGGCGACGAGGACATCGATCGCGTGATCGACTCCCTGCGCGAGCAGAACAAGGAGTGGGCCGAGGTCAAACGCAAGGCGAAGAAGGGCGATCGCATCACGCTGGACTTTGTGGGCAGCATTGATGGCGAGGAGTTCGAGGGTGGCAAGGCCGAAGACTTCCAGGTCGAAGTGGGTGCCGGCCGTCTGATCGAGGACTTCGAGAAGCAGCTCAAGGGCGTGAAGACCGGCGAAGAGCCGACCATCGACGTCACCTTCCCCGATGACTACCCGGCCGAGAACCTGAAGGGCAAGACGGCGCAGTTCGCCCTGACCATCAAGAAGGTCGAGGGGCCCAAGCTGCCCGAGGTGGACGAAGAGTTTGCGAAGAAATTCGGCATCGAGGACGGCTCCGTCGAGAAACTTCGCGCCGACGTGCGGTCCAATATGGAGCGCGAGCTGAACCAGGCGCTGAAGGGCAAGGTCAAGAGTCAGGTCATGGAGCTGATTATCGAGCGCCATGGCTTCGACCTGCCGGATGCCCTGGTGAAGTCCGAGATCAATCGCCTGCGCGAGGAGGCTGAGAAGCGCTTCGGTGGTGCCCAGCAGACCCAGCCGCTCCCCGACAGCCTGTTCGAGGAAGAAGCCAAGCGCCGCGTGCGCCTGGGTCTGGCCCTGCGGGCCATCATCGACCAGAAGGGGTTCGAGGTGGACGCGGAGCGGGTCGAGCGTGACCTGGAAGATATGGCGGCCACGTACGAGGACCCGGAAGAGGTCAAGCAGTACTACCGCTCCAACCCGCAGGCGAAGAGCAACCTGGAGTCGCTGGTGCTCGAGGACCAGGTGGTCGACTGGATCGTCGATCAGGCCAAGGTCACCGAGAAGAAAACCAGCTTCCAGGACGTCATGAATCCGAACAAGGAGTCGACTGAATGAGCCACGACATGGCCGGTCAGGGTGCGCAGCACGCCCAGGGGCTGAATCTGGTCCCGATGGTGGTCGAACAGACCGCCCGTGGCGAGCGCGCCTATGACATCTACTCCCGGTTGCTGAAGGACCGGGTCATCTTCTGTGTGGGTCCGGTCGAGGACTACATGGCCAACGTGATCGTGGCCCAGCTGCTGTTCCTCGAGTCGGAGAACCCGGACAAGGAGATCAGCCTGTACATCAACTCCCCGGGCGGGGCCGTGACGGCGGGTATGGCGATCTACGACACCATGCAGTTCATCAAGCCCGAGGTGAGTACCCTGTGTGTCGGCCAGGCCGCGAGCATGGGTGCGGTGCTGCTGGCCGGTGGAGCGCCGGGCAAGCGTTATTGCCTGCCGCACTCGCGGGTCATGATCCACCAGCCGCTGGGAGGCTTCCAGGGGCAGGCGTCGGATATCGACATCCACGCCCGCGAGATCCTGAAAATCCGCGAGGAGCTCAACCGTGTGCTGGCCCACCACACCGGGCAGACCGTGGAGCAGGTGGAGCAGGACACCGATCGTGACCGCTTCATGACCGCAGTGGAGGCCAAGGACTACGGTCTGGTGGACAACGTCCTCTCCAGTCGCGGCGCGCCGGCCGCCGGCGACAAGGAAGCCGGCAAGAAGGACAAGTCCTGATCGAAGCACGGCCGGGGCGCGCGGGATATACCGGACTCGCGCCCGGTCCGTTTGCAACGTGGCTGCAAACGGGGCATGTTCTGAGAAACCCTGACAGCGCAACCGAGGCATACGGATGAGCGACGACAAGACCCCCTCCGCCGACGGCAAGCTTCTGTACTGCTCTTTCTGCGGGAAGAGTCAGCACGAAGTGCGCAAGCTGATCGCGGGTCCCTCCGTGTTTATCTGCGACGAGTGTGTCGAGCTTTGTAACGACATCATTCGCGAGGAGATGCAGGAGGCGGGGCATACCGAGCGCGATTCGCTGCCGAAGCCGCGCGAGATCCGCGAGATCCTCGACGACTACGTGATCGGGCAGAACTCCGCGAAGAAGATCCTCTCGGTCGCGGTGTACAACCACTACAAGCGGCTCGAGGCCCGGGCCGGCAAGGACGACGTCGAGTTGTCTAAGTCCAACATCATGCTGATCGGCCCGACCGGTTCCGGCAAGACGCTGCTGGCCGAGACGCTGGCGCGGGTGCTCAACGTCCCGTTCACCATCGCCGACGCGACCACGCTGACCGAGGCCGGTTACGTAGGCGAGGACGTCGAGAACATCATCCAGAAACTGCTGCAGAAGTGCGACTACGATGTGGAGAAGGCCGAAAACGGCATCGTCTACATCGACGAGATCGACAAGGTCTCGCGCAAATCGGACAACCCCTCGATCACCCGCGATGTATCGGGCGAGGGTGTGCAGCAGGCCCTGCTGAAGCTGATCGAGGGCACCACGGCCTCCGTGCCGCCGCAGGGCGGGCGCAAGCATCCGCAGCAGGAGTTCCTGCAGGTGGACACCCGCAACATCCTGTTCATCTGCGGTGGCGCCTTCTCGGGCCTGGAAAAGATCATCCAGCAGCGTGCGGAAAAGGGCGGTATCGGTTTCTCTGCCGAGGTCAGTTCCAAGGACGAGAGCAAGAGCGGCGGCCAGTGGCTGAAACAGCTGGAGGCCGATGACCTGGTGCGCTATGGCCTGATCCCCGAGTTCGTTGGCCGTCTGCCGGTGCAGGCGACGCTGGACGAACTGGACGAGGACGCGCTGATCACCATTCTGACGCAGCCGAAGAACGCGCTGGTCAAGCAGTACGCCCGTCTGTTCGAGATGGAAGGCGTGGAACTCGAGTTCCGGGACGATGCCCTGGCCGCGATCGCCCACAAGGCGATGGAGCGCAAGACCGGCGCCCGGGGGCTGCGCACCATCATGGAGAATATCCTGCTCGACACGATGTACGAGCTGCCCTCGATGGAGGGCGTCAGCAAGGTGGTGATCGACGAGGCCGTGATCCGCGGCGACGCCGAGCCCTACCTCATCTACGAGAACGCATCGTTCTCCAAGCAGGCCGCCGCGGATTCCTGAAGCCGCGCGGTCTTACGCAGGGGGGCGAGCAGGGGCTGGCCCCGGCTTGAAAAACGGTCAGGGCGCCCCCATCTCTCCCGTACATTCGTTTAGCCCTGAGGGGGCCACATGACCGACCAACACTCCTCCCAGAACGAGGTGGACTCCCCCGTGAAGCGTGTCGCGGTCCTGCCGCTGCGCGATGTCGTGGTGTATCCGCACATGGTCATCCCGCTGTTCGTGGGTCGCGAGAAGTCGATCCGCGCGCTGGACTCGGCCATGGCCCAGAACAAGCAGGTCCTGCTGGTTGCGCAGAAGAGCGCCGAGGTGGACGAGCCCGAGGCCGGGGATCTGCACGAGATCGGGACCCTCGGCAATATCCTGCAATTGCTGCGCCTGCCCGACGGCACCATCAAGGTGCTGGTCGAGGGCGCCCAGCGCGCGCGTGTGATGGACGTCTCCACGACCGGCGATGCGGAGAAGGAAGAGGACTACTTCACTGCCGATATCCGCATGATCGAGGAGGAATACGACACCGAGGAGAAGGAACTCGAGGTCCTCGGTCGTTCCGCGCTCAATCAGTTCGAGCAGTACATCAAGCTGAACAAGAAGGTCCCGCCGGAGATCCTGACCTCGCTGGCCGGGATCGACGACACCTCGCGTCTGGCCGACACCATTGCCGCGCACATGTCGCTGAAGCTCGAGGAGAAGCAGCAGGTCCTCGAGATCGCCAACGTGCGCGCGCGTCTGGAACACCTGGTCGCCAAGATCGAGGGCGAGATGGACGTGCTGCAGATCGAGAAGAAGATCCGCGGTCGCGTGAAGCAGCAGATGGAGAAGTCTCAGCGCGAGTACTACCTGAATGAGCAGATGAAGGCCATTCAGAAGGAGCTGGGCGATCTCGAGGATGCCCCGAACGAACAGGAGGACCTGGCCGAGAAGATCGAGCAGGCCGGCATGCCGGCGGAGGCCAAGAAGAAGGCCACCGCCGAGCTGAACAAGCTTAAGATGATGTCGCCGATGTCGGCCGAGGCCACCGTCGTGCGCAGCTACATCGACTGGCTGGTCAACGTCCCGTGGAAGAAGAAGACCCGGGTCAGCAAGGACCTGGCGCGCGCCGAGAAGATCCTCAACGAGGACCACTACGGCCTGGAAGAGGTCAAGGAACGCATCCTTGAATACCTCGCCGTGCAGTCGCGTGTGCGCAAGCTGAAGGGCCCGATCCTGTGCCTGGTCGGTCCCCCTGGGGTCGGCAAGACCTCGCTGGGGCAGTCCATCGCGCGTGCCACCAACCGCAAGTTCTCGCGCATGGCCCTTGGCGGTGTACGTGACGAGGCGGAGATCCGTGGTCACCGCCGGACCTATATCGGCTCCCTCCCGGGCAAGATTGTCCAGAACCTGTCCAAGGTCGGGGTGCGCAACCCGCTGTTTTTGCTCGACGAGATCGACAAGATGGCGATGGATTTCCGCGGCGATCCGGCCTCGGCGATGCTCGAGGTCCTGGACCCGGAGCAGAACCATACCTTCAGCGACCACTATCTGGAGGTCGATTACGACCTGTCCGATGTGATGTTCGTGGCCACGGCCAATTCGATGAACATCCCCGGGCCGCTGCTGGATCGTATGGAGGTCATCCGTCTGTCCGGCTACACCGAGGACGAGAAGGTCAATATTGCCCATACCTATCTGGTGCCGAAGCAGATCAAGACCAACGGCCTGAAACCCGAAGAGATCAATATCTCGGACGCTGCTGTGCGCGACATCGTGCGCTACTACACCCGCGAGGCGGGTGTGCGTGCCCTGGAGCGCGAGATCGCCAAGATCTGCCGCAAGGTGGTCAAGCAGCGGCTTCTGGCCAAGGGCAAGGAGCGTGACCGCACCACGTCGGTCACCCCGAAGACCCTGGACAAGTACCTGGGTGTGCGGCGTTTCCGCTTCGGCCTGGCCGAGGAGAACGATCAGATCGGCCAGGTCACCGGCCTGGCGTGGACCGAGGTGGGTGGCGAACTGCTGACCATCGAGGCGACGGTCGTCCCGGGCAAGGGCAAGACCCAGCAGACCGGCAAACTCGGCGACGTGATGCAGGAGTCGATCCATGCCGCGCTGACCGTCGTGCGCTCGCGTGCCGAGTCCCTGGGGGTCGAGGAGAACTTCCACGAGAAGAAGGACCTGCACATCCACGTCCCCGAGGGCGCCACGCCCAAGGACGGCCCCTCGGCCGGTATCGCGATGTGCACGGCCATCGTCTCGGCGCTGACCGGCATCCCGGTGCGCGCCGATGTGGCGATGACCGGCGAGATCACCCTGCGGGGTCAGGTGCTGCCGATCGGCGGGCTCAAGGAGAAGCTGCTGGCGGCCCATCGTGGCGGGATCCGCACGGTGCTGATCCCCGAGGAGAACGAAAAGGACCTGGTGGACATCCCGAAGAACATCAAGAACAAGCTCGATATCCGTCCGGTGCGCTGGATCGACGAGGTGTTCGAGGTGGCGCTTACGCACCTTCCGGAGGCCAAGGGCGGCGACACACCGGCCAAAGTCGAGGAGGCCGTGAAACCGGCCAAGGAATCGGGTCGGCGCAGGGTCCGACACCACTAAGCAACGGATTTGCAATCAGAACCGCGGCTTCGGCCGCGGTTTTTTTGCGCCCTGGCGCACAGCGATCCGCGGGCGGGTGTGTAACGCTTGTTTGACACTTTTTCGAGCCCCTTGATATAACCCCAATCGCATTATTTGATTCCCGGCTGGGCAAGCCTGCGACAGGATGGAGAACCCTCCCCGCGCTGGTGTAAGCTTGGCCTTCATCGGGCCACAAGCCTGAGTCACCACTGAGATAAGGAAGCGCTTCATGAATAAATCCGAACTGATCGACGCGATCGCCGCAGAAGCCGATGTCCCGAAGGCCCAGGCCGGCCGTATGCTGGACGCCATGGTGACCGTGGTGGGCGATACTCTGGCCAAGGGCGACCAGGTCTCCCTGGTGGGCTTTGGCACCTTCCTCGTCCGCGAGCGCGAAGCCCGCACCGGCCGTAACCCGCGTACCGGCCAGTCCATCCAGATCGCCGCCTCCAAAACGCCTTCTTTCAAGGCTGGTAAAGCGCTCAAGGATCGCGTAAACTAGCGCGCTTTATCGGGTGCTTAGCTCAGTTGGTAGAGCGTCGCCCTTACAAGGCGAATGTCGGCGGTTCGAACCCGTCAGCACCCACCATGCAGCCTGATCTGGCTGCATGAAGAAAATTTGGAGCGGTAGTTCAGTTGGTTAGAATACCGGCCTGTCACGCCGGGGGTCGCGGGTTCGAGTCCCGTCCGCTCCGCCATATCTGAGAAAGGCGCCCTCGGGCGCCTTTTTCTTTGCCTGTCGTACAGGCCATGCCTCGCCCAGGACAGGCCCACGCCCGGGAAGCGGCCTCTAGGTGTACGGGAAAGAGGGGCGGGCCCGTGCGGCCCGGCTTGAGCCCGGCATGCGGTCGGCACTGTTGCTGCGAGCGCACGCCGAGGCGTGCGCGAGAGGCGGCCGTAGCGCTTAGGTGTCGCTTGGGGCGGTTTCGTCGATGGGCGTTTGGGGTTCGATCAGTGTGCCCGGGCCGTTCTCGCTCTCAGGGAAGGGCTCGGATTCCGGTGCGTAGGTCTCGCCCTCGAGGCTCTTGCGCATCGCCTCTTCGGCCTCCTGATTGAGCACGATGATCGAGATGCGCCGGTTGATGGCCGCCTCCGGGTCGTCGCGGGTAAACGGCACACTGTCGGCCAGGCCCACAACCCGTGCGACCTGTCCCGATTCGGTACCACCCGCAATCAGCGCACGGCGTGCGGCATTGGCGCGGTCGGTCGAAAGCTCCCAGTTGGAATAGTCCGGACGCAGCAAGGGGCGGGCATCGGTGTGGCCGGTGATCGAGATGCGATTCGGCACCTGGTTGATCAGGCTTGCGAGCTCACGCAGGATCGCGTCCGCGTGCGGAAGGGGGGTGGAGCTTGCCGTGTCGAACATCGGCCGATTCTCGCGGTCGATGATCTGGATGCGCAGTCCCTCGGGAGTGATATCCAGCAGCAACTGGTCCTTGTAGGGCTCCAGGGCCTGGCTCTGGCTCAGGGCTTCCTCCAAGGCTTCCTGAAGTGCCTCCAGGGCCTCGCGGTCGCGGGCTTCGGCCAGCTCGTCCAACGCCTCTCCATCCAGCCCCATGGGTGCCTCCATGGCCTCGGGGTCCTGGATCAGCTCGGGCATGCCCTCGAAGTCGATCAGCGAGGGATCGACCCCGGTCCCATCGCCCGGTGCCTGGCCGGGCGCGGCGGCCTCGCCGACGAATGCGGAAGGGTTCTGGAAGTACTCGGATATGCCGGCGCGTTGTTCGTCGTCCAGCGCCACGAGCAGCCATAACACCAGGAAGAAACCCATCATCGCGAGGGTGAAGTCGGCAAACGCGATCTTCCACGCGCCACCGTGGTGGCCGCCCTTGACCACCTTCTTCTTGACGATGATCGGCTGGGTCTTGTCCTCGACGCCCATGTGGCTGATCCGGAGGCGGTCAGGCCCCCTTCACGTGCTCCTCGAGCTCGGTAAAGCTCGGGCGCATGGCGCCTTCCATGGTCTTGCGGCCAAACTCGACGGCGACCTGCGGGCTGTAGCCCTGGACATTGGCCAGGATGCAGGCCTTGATGCACTGCAGGAACTTGGCTTCTTCCTGGGCGCGGGTCTCGAGCGCCGTCGAGGTCGGTCCGGCAAAGCCGTAAGCCAGCAGGATCCCGAGGAATGAGCCGACCAGCGCGGCCGCCACGCTCGAGCCGATCTCCTCGATCGAGCCGTCGAGCCTGCCCATGGTCATTACGATCCCCAGCACCGCGGCGACGATCCCGAAGCCGGGCAGGGCCTCCGCAACGCGGTGCACGGCGTGGGCGGGCTTGTGCGATTCCTCGTGATGGGTCTCGAGGTCCAGATCCATCAGGGCATCGAGTTCATGCGGGTTCATGCTGCCGGAGATGATCAGGCGCATGTAATCGGTGATGAACTCCATCGCGTGGTGATCCTGCAGGATCCGCGGGTGGGCCTGAAAGATCTCGCTGTTCTCCGGCTCCTCGATGTCATTCTCCACTCCCATCAGCCCTTCCTTGCGGGCCTTGGTGAAGAGCTTGTACATCAGTGCGAGCAGGTCGAGGTAGTCGTCCGACTTGTACTTGCTGCCCTTCATCAGGCTGGGGATGGACTTGAAGACGGTGATGACGACTCGAGGCGGGTTGGCAATCAGGAATGCGCCCAGCGCTGCACCCCCGATGATCCAGTATTCGTACGGCTGCCACATGACCCGAAGGTCGCCGCCATGAAAGTAGTATCCCCCGAAGACCGACGAGAATACGACGACGATGCCTAGAAAGTACTTCACGAAACGGGAACCCCGAGCTGGTCGATGGGGCGAAGGTGACGCCGGTCACGCGTTCGCTGTTGATATAGTGACGGCCATAACGATAACGACTCCCCCGCGCGAGGTACAGCATGGCCCAGGATGAGGGCGCGCCCTACAGCGACCAGGCACATCGCCTGGCTGGACTCGACTGGCCGATTCTGGAAGCCAGTGCAGTCGCCTTTTCCCAGCCCGACGCGCTGGTGCAGCGCTCCTTGCGAGAGTTGGGCCAGTGGGCGGAGCGCGACCCCGGTCTTGCACTGCGTCTGGTCCTGCGTGCGAACGGCTCGCGCCGCGGTATGCGCCAGGAGGTGCATTCAGTGCCTGATGCCATCGCCATGCTCGGTCTGCAGAACGTCTGCGATGAAGTCCGCATGGCCCCGCCGGTTGGCGAGGTTGTACTTGAACCGCAGCGATATCGGCAGGTGGCGGCCCAGTCGCGGCTGGCGGCGATGATCGCGGCCGACGTCGCCCAGCGTCGACGCGACTCCGAGCCGGAGGAAGTCGGTCTGGCCGCCCTGCTGAATCAGCTGGGCCTGCTCGGTCTCCTGGTGGCCGGCGAGCCACGCCTGGGCCGTCTGCTTGCCATGCTGGAGCTCAATGCCTTGCCAGACGAGGCCAGCTATACCGCGCTGGGCTACGCGACCGACGACCTGTCGCGCGCGATGACCGAGGCGATGGAGTTGCCCGAACTGGTCGTGGGGACTCAGCGTGCGGTCAACGCTGTACATCCGCGTGCCTTCGAGGTCATGGTCGCCAGTGCGGTGGCCTGGCAGATCATGCGCGGGATGGACACAGTGCGGGGCGATCGCGACCTGCGCCTGCTGGCCGGCCTGACGGGAGTCAACGAGAAGGTGGTCGCAGACCGGCTGTCGGAGATCATCGAGCGCTTCAATGAAGATGCCGACGTGTATCACATCGAGCCCCTGAATCCCGCGACACCCGGGTCGGTCTGGCTCGGCGCGCGCCACCGCACGCGGCTCGCGCTTTGCCCGCGTGCCGATGTGCTGGAGGAGGGGCTGGCGCGACTGCAGGAGGACACCAACCGCGTGTCGCGGCTGCGGCGCATGCTGCGCGTGATGCAGTTCGGGCTGGGACTGAACCGGGTGGTATTCGCGCGGCTTGCGCGCGACGGCGAATCACTGCGGGCCGAACATATGGTCGGCACACTGCACGAACCGGAGTTCAGCCACTTCGTGATCGAGCGCTCTGCCCTGGGGCCGCTCGAGGCCGTGCTGGAGGATGACACGCCGACCTGGTGGGGGCGCCACTACCCGGGCGTGGCACTGCCGGAGGCGATCCAGGCCCTGACAGGAGGGGTCGATGCCTTTTATGCGCCGGTGCGGGACCAGGGGCAGGTGATCGGTCTGGTGTATGCCGATCGCCGCAGTCGCCAGCATGCCCTCGACGACCGAGCGTTCAAGGGTTTCTGCCACGTTGTGCAGGCAGCCTCGAGCACCGGTTAGTCTTTTCTCGTACACGATCGGCTGGCCCGTGCCTCAAGCTACGATGGCCCTGGCCGTTATATCGGGTGGTGCATATATGGTCGCGCATGAAGGCGAGGCCATGTGTCTGCCGCTTCGGCTCCACCCCGACACTGGAACAACAGGACCTCGTCCCTTATGCGCAAGAACCTTCCCGTTACTCAGGCCGAGTATTCCCTGGAGGCCCACGGAGACCTGATCTCGGCCACCGACGAGAAGGGCCGCATCCGTTACGCCAATGACGACTTCGTTACGGTCAGCGGTTTCGACTGCGAGGAGCTGGAAGGATCGGCCCACAACATCGTGCGCCACCCGGACATGCCGGAGGCCGCCTACGCGAACATGTGGGAGACCCTGAAGGCGGATCACCCGTGGATGGGCATCGTCAAGAACCGGCGCAAGAACGGTGACCACTACTGGGTGGATGCCTTTGTAACGCCCGCCTACGAGCACGGCCGCAAGACCGGTTACGAGTCGGTGCGGGCCATCCCGGAGCGCGAGCATGTTGCTCGCGCGGAGCAGGTCTATGCCGCGCTCAACCGGGGCCGGAGCTTTGCGCGGCGCTGGTATCACAGCCTCATCTGGCGTCTTGCGGGAACCTGGCTCGCGGGCTTCCTGCTGGCGCTGGCCGCCGTCTTTCTGGCGCCTTCGCCGCTGGCCCTGGCCGGCCTGCTGGCGTTGATCTTCGTCGCCGGTGGCGGGGTGTCGCTGGCGTTGACCACGGGTATCCGGCAGGCCGTTAACCGCGCCCGCGAGCAGTTCGACAACCCCGTGATGGAGGCGATCTATACCGGGCGTCGCGACGACAGCGCGTCGCTGGAGCTGATCCAGCACTTCAACGAGGCGAAGCTGCGCACGGTGCTGGGCCGCATCGAGGACAAGGCCGATGCCGTGGCCGGGGATGCCCAGGCGATGGCCAGCAGCGTCGATCAGACGGCCTCGGGGGTGGAGCGCCAGCAGAACGAGATCGACCAGGTTGCCACCGCGATGAACGAGATGAGCTCGACCATCCAGGAGATGGCCGGCAATTCCGCGCGCGCGGCCGAGGCCGCGAACCACGCCGAGAAGGAGACCGGGGCCGGGCAGGAGGTCGTGAACGACACGGTTGCCGTGATCAATCGTATGGCAGCCGAGGTGGAATCCACCGCGGAGAAGCTGGGCAAGCTGGAGGCGAGCACCGAGGAGATCGACAAGATCCTGGGTGTGATCCGCGAGATTGCCGAACAGACCAACCTGCTGGCGCTGAACGCCGCGATCGAGGCCGCGCGTGCGGGCGAGCACGGGCGCGGCTTTGCGGTGGTGGCCGACGAGGTGCGCTCGCTGTCGCAGCGTACTGACGAGTCCACGGTGACCATCCGCAACATGATCGAGACCCTGCAAAACGGTGCGCGCGAGGCGATGTCTGCGATGCGCGCCAGTCAGGAGCAGGCGGCCGACGGGGTGGAAAAGGCCCAGGCGGCGGGCGACTCGCTGACCACGATCCGCGAGGCCGTCGCCCAGATCACCGAGATGAACACCCAGATCGCCACGGCGGTCGAGGAACAAAGCGCGGTCTCCGAGGAGATCAACCGCAACGTGACCTCCATTCGTGATGTCGCCAGCGAAACCGGTTCGGTCTCGGTGCATGCACGCGATGCCAGCGCGCGCATGCTGGCCGAGGCCGCCGAACTCAAGGCGCTGATCCAGCGTTTTGAACAAAAGTCCGTGTAGAGATTTTATTTACGGGGTTGCGAAAGTGAATGGTCGTCACTACAATCGCGCCCATCTTGAGTAGCAGAGGTCTGTCAATGGACTGTTGTCGATGGATGCATGAGCGTCGGGCCGGTGGCCGGTACGAGCGTGCATATCGTTGCCAGCGGGGTCCCGCCACCCGGTAGAACGGTGGTGCCCTCCGGTGTCAGCGATATGCGTGACTCCGGGGGGGTGACAGAACGCCTTCCCCCTAGCGTCCCTCGCGGGCGTTTCTCCAGCCCCCAAGCCCGTTCTGCGCCCGCCCTTGCGCGTGGCGCGCTGCCCCATGCCATTCGATGATATTCCGCCTCTGCTCGGATTCCGGGCCGGTGCGTGCGTTGCTGTGCGCGCAGCGGAGTGGACTGTACCTATGAACAACCAGCAGGAGGTCGCCATGCCAGCGCCTGAAAACGACGACCCCGGGTCTAGATCCGGAATATCACTGCGGGGCAGTGAGCAAAGGAAAAAGGTGTTCGTCTCGCTGATGGGGGTTTTGTAAAAGACCGCCACCAGCGGTCACGGGATTCTTTTGTCTTTTGTAATGCCCCGTGTGCGTTTTTTATTTTTTTAAGCACAAGGAGCATTGCAATGAACGACAAGATTCTGGAAATGATTCATGCCGGTGACGTGGGTGCTGCCCGCGACGAGGTGATCCATCCGGTCCCGGCCATCACCGCCAACCGCCTGTCGGAACTGGACCCGCGTTCCCGCTTGGTAATCCTCGCGGGTGTGGACACCAATGAGCGTCGCGCCATCTTCCTGGCAATGGACGACGAAGAACAGGCGATCCTGTTCGAGCATATGCCCGAGCCGGAGGCCCGCGAGCTGGTGCAGGCCCTGCCGGCCTACACCCTGGCGCGGTCTCTGGCGCTGGTGGGCAAGTCCCTGGCGGATGACCTGCTGGATGCCCTCCCCGGGGCCAAGCGCGACAAGGTACGCGCCCTGTGGCGTCAGGACGAGGACACCGTGGCTCGTGTGATGCGTCGCCCGGTGTTCTGGGTGACTCCGGAAGAGACCGTCAGCGAGGTCACCTCCCGCCTGCGCGACGATCGCAATATGCCGGACGATATCGGGGCCGCACTGCTGATCACGGATCGCGACCACCACTACAAGGGGCTGGTGCGCCTGGGCCGGATGTTCCGCGCGGAGTCCGGCCAGACGGTTGGGGATCTGATCGAACTGGAGGACTTCTACACCACGCCCGACGGTGACAAGGTCGAGGCCGCCCGCCTGCTGCAGCGCACGGATCTGCCGTATCTGCCGGTGGTGGATGCCGATGGCGTGCTGGTGGGGGTGCTGCGCATCGACGACGCGATGGACGTGCTCGAGGAAGACACCTCGGAGGACTTCTACAAGAAGGCCGGGATCGGCGACCTGCTGCACCAGAAGGATGTCGTGCGCTCGGAGAAGCTGACCTCCGGCGGGATCGGCTATGCGGTCAAGGTGCGCATGGCCTTCCTGATGGTGACGCTGGCCGGTGGTCTGGCCGTAGGCGGGGTGATCGACTTCTTCGAGGACACCCTGGCGGCGGTGGTTGCGCTGGCCATCTTCATCCCGCTGGTGATGGACATGGGCGGCAACGTTGGCACGCAGTCGACCACGATCTTCGCCCGCGGGCTTGCCCTGGGGCATATCAACCTGGGCCGATTCTTCCGCGCGCACCTGGTCCGCGAGGGGGGCGTAGGCCTGGCCATGGGGGTTGTGATGGCCGTCATCGCCGGTACCATCGCACACTTCTGGCAGGGTGCGCCGAACGGCATTCCGGAGCTGGGCATCGTGGTTGGCGTGGCGCTGTTTGTCTCGGTGTTTACCGCGTCGATCCTGGGCTTCCTGCTGCCGTGGGTACTGCTGAAAATCGGTGTGGACCATGCGCCAGGCGCGGATCCGTTCATCACCACCATCAAGGACTTCACCGGTCTGGCCGTGTACTTCGGCATGGCCGCCTGGCTGCTGAGTGCGCACATGCCGGCGTGAATGCCGGGGAACCCGAACTGTGTTGCCGGATACAGAATCCGGCAACACGCCTGCAAAGAACGATCGAGCAAAGAGGAATCGACATGAACCATCGCAGCTTCCATCGCGGCGTGCTGGCCGCCACCGTGGCCGGGGTCTTCGCCTTCGGCGTGCCGGCCATCCAGGCCGCCGAAGCCGAATTCAACATTGGCGTGTTCACCGACTACATCGACGACGGCGCGACCAAGTCGGACAACGACCCGGTGGTGCAGGGCGGCTTCGAGCTGGGCTTCCCCACCGGCGTGTTCACCGGTGTGCAGGCCTCCAGCCTTGGCAGTGGCCGTGGCACCGAGATCGTGCCGTTCGTCGGCTATGGCTTCGACGCCGGCCCCATCGGCATCGAATTCGGCTACGAATACTTCCACTACTCCAGCCTGGACGACGAAGACGAGGGTGAATTGTTCCTGGGCGCCGACTGGGGGCCGCTGTTTGCCGAGGTGGCGTATGTCGCGCACGCCGACGATCGCGATGCCGAGGGCAGTCGCGTCTGGTTTGTCGGGGCCGGGCACGAGGTGGCTCCGCGCACGGAGCTCTTCGGCGGGCTGGGTTATGACGATCCGGCCGATGACAACGGCGCGAAGTTCTGGGAGCTGGGTGCGGCACACGCGACCGACTTCGGCACCTTCTCGCTGACCTACGCCTCTCGCGACGAGAGCGGCGCGCAACACCTGCTGGTCGGAGGCTACAGCGTCCACTTTTGACGCTCGTGTAGGAGCTTGGGCTTACGGCGCCATCCCGGACGCCGCGCGGTGGTGGTCCGGGATCCTGCAGCAGAGGCCGAACGCCGGGGATCCCGGCACTTCGCTTCGCTTCAGTCGGGGGTGCCGCGTCAGGCGGTCTGGCCGTAGCGGCGTTCGATGTAGGCCTCGACGCGGGCCTGGAATTCCTCGGCGATGCGTTTGCCCTTGAGCGTCACGGTCTTCTCGCCGTCCTCGTAGACCGGGGCCACCGGCTGCTCGCCGGTGCCGGGCAGGGAGATGCCGATGTTGGCGTGCTTGCTCTCGCCGGGGCCGTTGACCACGCAGCCCATCACCGCGACGGTCATCTCCTCCACACCCGGGTACTGCTGCTTCCAGTTCGGCATCTGCTGGCGGATGTAGGACTGGATGTCCTGCGCCAGGTGCTGGAAGTACTCGCTGGAGGTGCGACCGCAGCCGGGGCAGGCGACCACCGACGGCAGGAAGCTGCGCAGCCCCATGCTCTGCAGGATCTCCTGGGCGACCAGGACCTCCTTGGTACGGTCGCCGCCGGGCTCCGGGGTCAGCGAGATGCGGATGGTGTCGCCGATGCCCTGCTGCAGCAGCACGGCCAGCGCGGCGGTGGAGGCGACGATGCCCTTCGCACCCATGCCGGCCTCGGTCAGACCGAGGTGCAGCGGGTAGTCGCAGCGCGCGGCCAGGTCCTGGTAGACGCTGATCAGCGGCTGCACGCCGCTGACCTTGGCCGAGAGGATAATGCGGTCGTGGGCCAGCCCGATGCGTTCGGCCTCGGCCGCGCTCTCCAGTGCCGAGGCGATCAGCGCCTCCTGCATCACCGCCTCGGGCGCGGCCGGCTCGGCGCGCTGGCTGTTCTCGTCCATCATGCGCGCGAGCAGGGCCTGATCCAGGCTGCCCCAGTTCACGCCAATGCGCACCGGCTTGTCGTAGCGGATCGCGGTCTCGATCATCGCGGCGTACTGGGCGTCGCGCTTCGAACCACGGCCGACATTCCCGGGATTGATGCGCAGCTTGGCCAGCGCCTCGGCACACTCCGGGTACTTGGTCAGCAGCTTGTGCCCGTTGAAGTGGAAGTCCCCGACCAGCGGCACCTCCAGCCCCATGGCCTCCAGCCGTTCGCGGATCTCCGGCACCGCCTTCGCCGCGTCCTCGGAGTTGACCGTAATGCGCACGACCTCGGAGCCGGCGCGCGCCAGCTCCGCCACCTGCACGGCGGTGCGCAGCGCATCGGCGGTATCGGTGTTGGTCATCGACTGCACCATCACCGGGGAATCACCACCGACGGTGACAGGGCCGATGCGAACGGGGACAGTCTTGCGGCGGGTGGAGGTCGTGTTCATGTCGAGGCAGCGGGCGCGTCAATTCGGTGCGCGGAGTGTAACGCAGGCCCCGCTCGCTGCCGAGACGCCGCAGGCGCGCAGGGGTTGCCGGGGCTGCAACGGGTGCCGCGGTTCACGGATTCAGGGCCGCCTTCCACGGCTGAAAGGTCCGGTCGATCGCCTCACGGCTGGCCGAGTGGCGTGCCTCGACATGCTCGGCAATGGCCTGCTGCCAGGTCAGGCGGGTCTCGGTATGCAGGGCGTCCAGGGCCTCGTGCAGGGCGGCCTCGAGATCCTCGCGGTGGCGCGCCTCGTCGATGCGCAGCAGCACCCAGTCGGTCCCGACCCAGGCCGCGCCGGCGGCCACGATTCCGCAGCCGAGCGAGACCGGACCGCTCCAGGCGCAGACGCCTGCGCCCAGGGCCCCCGCGCGCCCGGCCCGGGTCAGTGCCGCACCGCCACTGCGCGCCACCTGGGCCGCCAGCCGGGCCTGGACCGCACGGGCGATCAGCGGGGTGGCCAGTCCCGTTCCGGCGGCGGCAGTGGCCGCCAGGCCCGCGCGCTGTTCCAGCCGGGCGAGATCCGCGTCCATTGCGCTGGCAAGTTGCTGGGCCCGCTCGATGCGCGCGTGCTGTTCGATCGGCGACTGCAGGGCCGCCGGCGTGGCGGGTACACGGGCGTCGGCCATCTCGCGTGTCAGGGCGATGCGCCAGGCATCGCGGACCTTGCGCTGATCCTCGTCCAGACCCCATTGCGCCCGTTCGGCCAGCGTCTGCAGGGGGCCGTCCCAGAGGTCTGCCGGCAGGAGCCGGTCGCGCAGGGCCCGCGTGGCCGCGTCGTCTTCGGCCGTGCCCAGCCACTGGGCGCCGCGGAGCAACAGGCGCTGATATTCCGCACCCAGCGAGAAGTACCAGTCCGCGACCTCGGGCACGCGGTCGTGCAGGATCTGGAAATGCTGGTCCAGCTTGTGATCAATACGGGTTTGCCACTGGGCTCGGACCTGTTCGTCACCGGCCTCCAGCCACTCCAGCGAGAAGCGCTCCAGGCGGCTCAGCCGGTCGCCGTCGAGCCGATAGCGCTCGCCCTCGAACTCCAGCTCGACATGCGCCTGGTCGTCCCACTGACGCGGCTCGTGGCGATCGACCTGGGCCAGGAACGCGGCCGCCGCAAGGGCGGTCAGCGCGAACCAGACCAAGGTCCGCAGGAGTCTACGGTTGCGCGGGGTCATCGCCGGGATCACGCGGCGGGAACAGCCCGTTGGCCAGCAGCAGGAAGCCGGCGGCCAGGAATGCCTGTTCGATCAGCAGCAGCGACCAGGCCACCAGCACCGGCAGAGGCTGGGCCCCAGGCGGCAGCCACTGCTGGCCAAGCCACAGGCGTAGCCCGTCCTGGGCCGCGGCCAGTTGCAGCCCGATCTCCAGCACCGCGCTGCGGGCCCCTTCGTGCTCCACCATGAACCAGATCACCTGTTCCAGCGAGGCGCCCGAAAGGTCCGGATACCAGCCACGCAGGGCCAGAACCAGCAACGCCAGCGTCAGCCCGCCGCCGGTGATCCACAAGGCGCCGCGCCGGGCCAGCTCCGGGGCCAGCCGCGGGTGCGCATGACCGGCGATCAGACGGGCAAAGGCGGCCTCCAGCAGGACCAGTGCCAGCGCGCCCGCGACCAGGATCGCCCACACCGCCGGAGTCTGGATGCGGGCCAGCGCCAGCACCAGCAGCCCGCCCAGCAGGGCGCCCACGAGCAGGTGGCGCAACGCCATCAGCGGGCCGCCGCGCAGGCGTTCGCTCCACGGGCTTTCCGCATCCAGGTAGCCGCGCAGGAAGGCGGCCCGGCGCAGACGGTGGCGGCGAAAGCCGCCGTAGCCGATCAGCAGGGTCGCCCCGATCCACAGGGCCAGGATTACCGCCTCGGGCGCCACGCGCAGGTTCAGGTGGAGCAGCCACAGCCCCATCAGCAGGAGCACCAGCGTGAACAGCTGGCGGGCGGCGTTGGCCGGCGCCCGGGTGGGCACCGCGGCGGCGAGGGCAGTGGCGGACATGCATGACTCCGCAAGGGATGTCTCCCGATGGTAGCAAGCGCAGGCGTCGCGCGATGCAGGGAGAAGCCGTTCTGGTACGGTTCAGGTGGTCAGGGTATAACCGGGGCATGCCACGCACCGCCGTCATCATCCTGCTTTGTCTGTTCGCCGCGCCGGTAGCGGCGGAGGACTGGCAGCTGCATGCCGTGTTCGGCAATCAGGTCGTATTGTCGGTCGACGGCGAGCGCGCGCTGGTCGGCGAGGGCGAGACCGGACCGGGCGGGGTGCGGGTGCTGCGCATCTCCGGCAGTGGCGCGGTGGTCGAGCGCGCCGGCGAGCGTCGTGAACTTCGGGTGGAAAGACGCCCCCGCGGCGCCGGTGCCCCCCAGGCCGACCGGCGTGGCGCCGGGGTTACCGTGCATCGGGATTCGGCGGGCGAGCACGCGGTCACCGGCGGGGTCAACGGCCACGCGGTGACCTTCGTGGTTGATCCCGAGGCCGAGTGGGTGTTGCTGCGCGAACGCGATGCCCGGCGCGCGGGTCTCGATCCGGATCGCGGGGAGTCGGTCCGTGTCGAACGCGCCCGTGGAAGGGTAGAGGGGCGTTCGTTGCGCGTTGACCGCCTGCAACTGGGGCATCTGGCCCGCGATGACGTCCCGGTGATTGTCCTGACGGACGAGGACCTGCCGCGCTCGCGTCTGGGCCAGGCGTTCCTGGATGCCTTCGAGGTCGAGTTCGACGGCGGGGCCTACACCATCCGGCCGTAAGCTCAAAAACTGCCGGGCGGATTCGCGTTAGGATGCCGCAAGTCCACCACTGCTGATCTCCCTATGCCGCTGATCCGGCGTCACCCCGTCGATGCCCCCGCCCCGCGCCGCGAGATCTTCGGCTGGGCGATGTTCGATTTTGCCAACCAGGCCTACACGCTGCTGATCATCACGGTGATCTTCGGCGATCTGTTCACCCGCATCATCGTCGGCGACGGGCCGGACTACCGGCTGGGCAATCTGCTGTGGAGCCTGGCCCTGGCGATCAGCTACGGGATGGTGGTGATCGCCGCCCCATTCGCCGGTGCGATCATGGATGCCACGGCCTCGCGCAAGCGCTTCCTGATGGCCTCCTGGATGCTGACCGTGGTTGCCACAGCGATGCTCTACTTCGTCGAGCCGGGGCTGGTGGTCTTCGGCATGGCGCTAATCATCGCCTCCAACTTTGGCTATGCGATTGGCGAATCCTTTATCGCCAGCTTCCTGCCGAGCCTCGGGCCGCCGGAGAAGCTCGGCTGGATCTCCGGGCTCGGCTGGGGCATGGGCTATGTCGGCGGGCTGATTGCCACCGCCTTTGCCCTGGGTCTGCTGGGCGATGTCAGCGAGGAGAACTTCGAGCGCATCCGCTGGGTGGGGCCGTTCGCCGCGGCCTTCTTCCTGATTTCCGCGATCCCGACCTTCCTGTTCCTGAAAGAGCGCGGCACGCGCCGGCGGATGCGTCGGCGGTTGCAACTGGGGTTGGGCTGGCGCCGCGTGCGCGAGGCGCTGGTCACCCTGGCTCAGCGCCGCGAGCTGCGTGCGCTGTATGTGTCCATCTTCTTCATGATGGCCGGGATCTACATCATCATCTCCTTCACCTTCATCTACGGCTCGCAGGTGATCCAGTGGGAGGAGTCCGTGCGCATCGCGATGTTCGTGATCACCCAGGTCACGGCGATCATCGGGGCGATCGGGTTTGGCTTCCTGATGGACCGCGTCGGGCCGGTGCGTATCTACCGCATCACCCTGGCGCTGTGGGCGCTGGCGGTGCTGGCGATCTTCGGTACCTCGGCCATTGCACAGTGGCTGAGCGCGTTGCTGGGCCAGCCCGTTGAGGCGCAGATGGTGTTTCTCGGGGTCGGGATCATTGCCGGGCTGTGTCTGGGGGCCGCGCAGTCGGCCGGGCGCGCGCTGGTGGGCATGATGGTGCCGGTCCGCGAGGCGGGGCGCTGGTTTGGCTTCTGGGCGCTGTCGGCGCGGGCGGCCGCGATCTTTGGCCTGGTCGGGATTGGCCTGCTGCAGGCCTGGCTGGGCCTGGCCAACGCCATCCTGTTCTGCCTGTTCCTGTTCGTGGCCGCCCTGCTGGCGTCGATTCCGGTGCATCTCGCTCGGCGCAACCGCGAGCCCGATACGGCCTGACCCGGAGGGCCGTTGCGGTGCCCTAATCGTGATCGCGCGCCGGCACGCGCGGGTCCTCCACCTCGTTCTCGTCCAGCATCTGCGTATCCAGCATGAACCCGATCGCGGCGTCGCTGATGCCGTTGATCACGAACTGCACGGCCAGCACCGCGAGGATCAGGCCGAAGACCTTGGTCAGGATGTCCTTCCCGGTGTCGCCCAGGTACTGGACGATATAACGCGAGTAGACCATCGCGTAGTAGCAGGCGACCATGCAGGCCAGCACGCCGAGGAACACGAGTCCCGTGTGATAGACGGTCGGGGCCTCGCTGGTCAGGATCATCACCGTGGCGATCGCGCCCGGGCCGCTCATGAACGGGATCGCCAGCGGGATCACCGAGATGTCCTCGGTCACCTGTCCCTTGTCGGCCTTGACCTCCTCGGCGGTCTCCTTCTCGGTCGCCCCCTTCTGCCGGATCATGCCGATCGCGATGCCGAACAGGATGATCCCGCCGGCGATGCGAAACGCCGCCAGGGTGATCCCGAACAGCTGGAAGATCACCCCGCCCAGCAGGGCAAAGGCGAACAGCAGGGAGGTGGCGACCTTCACCGAGCGCAGCGCGATCGCCCGGCGCTTCTCCTCCGATGCGCGCGGCAGCATCGCCATGAAGATGAACGCCGTGGTCAGCGGGTTCACGATCACGAACACCGCCAGGAAGGTGACGACCAGGTATTCCAGCAACACGAGCATGAGTTTGAGCTTAGGCCGGAACCCGCAAGGTTGCGAGGCAGGCTCGCGCAGGTGGCCTGGTCATACCGATCGCCACGACGCTTCGCGCCTCGCGATGACGGTGCCCCCCTTCGCGTCATTGCGAGGAGCAACGCGACGAAGCAATCTCCATGGGAAGCCCCGACGCCGGACCGTCGCGTGCATGGGCAGGGACGGGGCCCGGTCGTTATACTCTGCGCGCATGAAGAAACGCCTGCATCCCGAATCCTTCCCGACCCTCGAGCACTTTGTCGGCAACACGCCGCTGGTGCGCCTGCAGCGCATGGCGGCGGATCTGCCGTCCACCGTGCTGGTGAAGCTCGAGGGCAACAATCCCGCCGGTTCGGTCAAGGATCGGCCCGCGCTGAACATGATCCAGGCGGCCGAGCGCCGCGGGGACATCCAGCCCGGCGATACCCTGATCGAGGCCACCAGCGGCAATACCGGCATCGCGCTGGCGATGGTCGCGGCGATGAAGGGCTATCGCATGATCCTGGTGATGCCGGACAACATGTCCGCCGAGCGCCGCGCGTCGATGAAGGCCTTTGGCGCCGAGCTGGTGCTGGTCTCGCGCGAGGAGAGCATGGAGGGCGCGCGCGACCTGGCCGACCGCATGGAGGCCGAGGGCAAGGGCCGGGTACTGAACCAGTTCGGCAACCCGGATAACCCCGATGCCCACTACATCGGGACCGGGCCGGAGATCTGGCGCGACACCGAGGGCACGGTGACCCACTTCGTCTCGGCGATGGGGACCACCGGCACCATCATGGGTGTGTCGCGCTATCTGAAGGAGCGCGACCCCAGCGTGCAGATCGTCGGCGTGCAGCCCACCGAGGGATCGTCGATCCCCGGTATCCGGCGCTGGCCGGAGGCGTACCTGCCGACCATCTTCGAGGCCTCGCGCGTGGACCAGACCGTGGACGTGACCCAAGAGGAGGCCGAGGACACCATGCGCCGGCTGGCTGCCGAGGAGGGCATCTTCGCCGGGGTCTCCTCCGGCGGTTCCGTGGCCGCGGCCCTGAAGCTTGCGGCCACGACCGAGGGCGGCACCTTCGTTGCGATCATCTGTGACCGCGGCGACCGCTACATCTCCACCGGCGTGTTTCCCGCATGAGTGCCCCGATCCTGGTCTTCGATCTCGAGACCGTCCCCGACATCGACGGCGCACGGCGCCTGCACGACTTCGAGGGCCTCGACGATCACGAGGTGGCCGAGGCGCTGTTCGCCCTGCGCCGCGCGCAGGCCGGCACGGAGTTCCTGAAGCACCCGCTGCACCGCATCGTCTCCATCGGCGTGCTCTACCAGGGCGGCGACGCGCTGAAGCTCTCTGCCTTCGGGCGCGAGGGCGATGACGGCCAGGCGCCGACCGAGGCCGAGCTGCTGCGCCAGTTCTTCGATGTAATCGACAAGCGCACGCCGCAGCTGGTCAGCTGGAACGGCGGCGGCTTCGACCTGCCGGTGCTGCACTACCGCGCGCTGGTCAACGGTGTGCAGGCCCCGCGCTACTGGGAGCAGGGCGACGACGACCGCGAGTTTCGCTACAACAACTACCTGTCGCGCTTCCACTGGCGCCATGTGGACCTGATGGACGTGCTGGCCGGCTTCCAGGGCCGCGCGGTCACCAGCCTCGACATGATGGCGAGCCTGCTCGGCTTTCCCGGCAAGCTGGGCATGGACGGCTCCCAGGTCTGGCCGGCCTGGCGCGACGGCCGCGCCCGCGAGATCCACGACTACGTGGAGCACGACGTGCTGAACACCTATCTGGTCTGGCTGCGCTTCGAGTACATGCGCGGCAATCTGACCGACGCGGCCCTGGCCAGCCGGCAGCAGCAGCTGGCCGAGTACCTGGAGGCCAGCGGCGCGGCCCACCACCGGGAATTCCTCGACGCCTGGCAGCCGGCCGGACGCGCGGACTGATGGCACGCATCGACAAGACCCCCTTCGAGGCCACCATCGAGGAGGTCACGCTGGATGGCCAGGGCGTGATCCGCCGCGATGGCAAGGCCTGCTTCATCCACGGGGCGCTGAAGGGCGAGCGGGTGATGGCCCAGCAGACCGGGCGCAAGCGCCGCTTCGACAGCGCCGAGGTGGTCGAGGTGCTGGAGCCGGCCCCGGGCCGGGTCGAACCGCCCTGCGAGTTTTTCGGCCTGTGCGGCGGCTGCAAGCTGCAGCATGCCTCCATCGAGAACCAGCGTGCGATCAAGGAGCAGGCCCTGTTCGATGCCCTGGAGCGTATCGGCCACGTGACCCCGGAGGCCCGTTTCGAGCCGCTGACCGACACCACCCTCGGCTACCGCCGCACCGCGCGGCTGGGGGCGAAGTACGTGCCGAAGAAGGGCGGGGTGCTGGTTGGCTTTCGCGAGCGCGGCAGCCCGTATCTGGCCGAGATGGGCCACTGCGAGGTGCTGCACCCGGCCGTGGGGCAGCGCATTCGGGCCCTGCGCGAGCTGATCGGCGGCCTCGAGGCGCGCGACCGCCTGCCGCAGATCGAGGTGGCGGTGGATGACGACGAGCGCGTGGCGCTGATCTTCCGCAACCTCGATCCGCTGTCCGAGGCGGACAGCGCGCGCCTGTCGGCCTGGGCGGAGGCCGAGGGCATTCAGGTGTACCTGCAGCCTGGCGGCCCGGAGACGGTGGAACCGCTGGCCGGGCCGATCGAGCCACTGGTCTATCGCCACCCGGACTACGGCGTGTCGGTCCCGTTCATGCCCACGGACTTCATCCAGGTGCATGCCGGCATCAACCGCAAGATGGTCCCGCAGGCGCTGGCCGCGCTGGACCTGCAGCCGGGCCAGCGGGTGCTGGATCTGTTCTGCGGGCTGGGCAACTTCACCCTGCCGCTGGCGCGCACGGTGCCCGAGGGCGAGGTGGTCGGTGTCGAGGTGGACGACGCGATGCTGGCACGGGCGCGCGCCAATGCCCGCGACCAGGGCATCGCCAACACCCGCTACGAACGCGCCGATCTGGATGACGTCGAGGCCCTGAAGAACGCCGCATGGCTGGCCGAACGCTACAACCGCGTACTGCTGGACCCGCCGCGTACCGGCGCGGCCGCGGTGATCGAGGCACTGGCGCCGCAGCGCATCGAGCGCATGGTCTATGTTTCCTGCAACCCGGCCACGCTCGCCCGTGACGCCGAGCGCCTGGTGCATCATCATGGCTATCGCTTGGAGCGGGCCGGGATCATGGACATGTTCCCGCATACCGCCCATGTGGAATCCATGGCCGTGTTCCGGCGCGACTGACGCGCCGGCCCGACGAGCCAAGAGGGAGAGACCGAATGCTGGAGATCGTACAGGCAGGCGGCTGGCTGATGCTGCCGATCCTGCTGTGTTCCGTACTCGCGGTGGCGATTGTGCTGGAACGCCTGTGGACGCTGCGGCGTTCGCGCGTGGTCCCGCCACGCCTGCTCGGCACGATCTGGGAACAGATGCGCATGCAGGGGCTGACCCTGGAGGATATCCAGCGCATCCGTGCCGGTTCGCCGCTGGGTGCTGTGCTGGCCGCCGGCCTGGCCACCCATGACCGCGCGCGCCAGATTACCCAGGAGAGCATCGAGGAGGCCGGCCGTCGGGTGGCTCACGAACTCGAGCGCTACATGAACACGCTGGGTACCATCGCGATGATCACCCCGTTACTGGGTTTGCTCGGCACCGTGGTCGGGATGATCGAGGTTTTTACCGTGATCACCGAGATCGGCGTGGGCAGTCCGCGCGATCTGGCCGGGGGTATCTCCCAGGCCCTGATCACCACCGCCGCCGGCATCGGTGTGGCGATCCCGGCGCTGGCCTTCCACCGCTACTTCCGGGGCCGCATCGATGAACTGGTGCTGGAGATGGAGCAGGAGGCGACCAAGCTGGTCGAGGTGATCCACGGGGAGCGGGACGCAACCGCTGCCACGCCGGAAGGCGGAGTCACCGCGTGAACTTTCGCAGGCCGCACCATGACGAGCCGGGCGTCAACCTGACGCCGCTGATTGATGTGGTGTTTCTGCTGCTGATCTTCTTCATGGTCTCGACCACCTTCGATCAGCATGCGGACATCGAACTGACCCTGCCCTCGGCCGACCGCGAGGCCGAAGCGGTCGAGCGGGCCTGGCTGGATATCGTGGTGGATGCCGACGGCAACTACTTCGTCAACGGCCAGGAGTTGGTCAACCGTCGCGCCGAGACCCTGGAGCGCGTGTTGTCCGAGGCGCGTGAGGGCCGCGAGGATGACCCCGTGCTGATCCGCGCCGACGCCAATGCGTCGCATCAGTCGGTGGTGCGCGCGCTGGACGTGGTCGGCCGCCTGGGCATTACCTCGGTCTCGATCGCGACCCTGGGCGAGCGCGGCGACGATGACTGAGGGCCCGCGCGAACATGCCGCCTCCGGGGCTGCGCATGGGGGATGAGGCAGCGGGCTACGGTGATCGCCCGCTGCCGGTCTGGCGTGCCGTCTGGCGCGACTATCGCCAGGGCAACGGGGTACGGGCGCGGGCGCGCCGCGGCTTTTTGAGCCCGCCCGCCGAGCGCGGGCGTCTGGTCTGGATTAAGGCTGGCGGCACCCCCGAGGATGTACGCCTGGGCATTGAGCTGCTGGGCGCCGTGCGCGACAAGCGTCAGGACGTGCGCATCGTGCTGACCTTCGAGCAGGACTACCCCGAACTGTTCGAGCGCCATATGCAGCCGTTCAGGAAGGTCGGAGTGGGCTATGGCCCCTGTGATCGCCCGCGCGTGGTGCGCCGTGTCCTGGATCGCTTCCAGCCCCACGGCATCCTCCTGGCCGGGGGCGATGCCCCGCGCAGCCTGCTGGCGCAGGCCCGATGCCCGGTGGTGGTGGTCAATACCCGTACCCCCACGTGGAAACCCGCGCGGCCAGTGGACCAGTATTGGCCCCTGAACACATCCACGAGCTGGGCCAAGGATGCTGTGGCCGACACACTGCCGGTCGCCGATCCCCAGGCGCGCTTCGTCGAGGCCCAGGCGGACGTGGTCCTGCGCGCCCTGGTGGGCGGGGAGGTGCAGCGGCTGTGGTGGTGGCATGGACGTGACGACCAGTGGTCGGCGTGGCGTGCGGCCTGGGAGGCTTCCGGCATGGGGGCGACCGATATCCTGCTGGCCAGTCGCCGGGGCGGGGCGGCGGCGACTGCGCGCGATCTCCCGGGGGCCGGGCTGCGGGTCTCGGACTGGGATCGCTCGGCGCTGGCGCCGGGGGCCATCCTGCATCTGGATGACCGGCGCTGGTTTGCGGCCGCCGCCAGCGCCGCGCATGCGGTACACCTGGCCGCGCCCGACCGTCAGGCCCTCTGGCAGGGGCTGGCGGGGGGCGCGGCCGTGAGTCTGGGGGAGGCGCCGGCAACCGAGGTGCCATGCCCGGTGCTGGAGGACTCCGCCGCCGTGCTGGAGGCCTGGGCGCGCCTGCGGGACGACCCCGCCACCCGGCGCCAGCAGGGCGATGCGGCCCGGCGGCGCTTCTGGGAGGAGCGCCGGCAGGTGGATGCCAACTTCGATGCCGTGCTGCGGCGGGTCTGGGACTGGTAGCCATGGGCCGGTTCAAGGCGTGGCTGGGCGCCCGAATCTGGGATCAGTGGTGTCAGCGCGGGCCGTTCGCGGCGGCGATGTACCCGCTGTCGCTGGCCTATGCCGGGGCGGTGGAGTGGAATCGCCATCGTCTGGAGCAGGCCCGGCGGGGCATCACGATCCCGGCCAAGGCGGTGATCGTGGTCGGCAACCTGACGGTGGGTGGCAGCGGCAAGACCCCGATGACCATCTGGCTGGCGAAGCGCCTGGCGGATGCCGGGTATCGTCCGGGTATCGTCAGCCGGGGCTACGGCGGGCGTGGGGATGTCGCGGGGATTCGAGTGACCCCGCTGTCCGACCCCGTGGTGGTCGGGGACGAACCCCTGCTGATTGCACAGCGCACCGGGGTCCCGGTGCAGGTCGACCGCGATCGTGTGCGCGGGGCGCGGGCGCTGACGGACCAGGGCGTGGATGTGGTGATTGCCGACGACGGGATGCAGCATCACCGCCTGCCGCGTGACATCACCATCCTGATGATCGACGGCAAGCGCCGGCTGGGGAATGGCCTGTGTCTGCCGTCCGGGCCGTTGCGCGAGCCGAAGACCGCGCGGGAGCGGGCGGACTTCGTGCTGGTGACCGGGGGCGAGCCCGGCCCCGGCGAGTTCGCGATGGAGCTGGTGCCGTCCAGCCGTCTGCAGCGCGTGGATGGGCATGGCGAGGGTTACAAGCCGCATCGCTTTGCCCGTCGCGATGCCCATGCGGTCGCCGGCATCGCCGACCCGGAGCGCTTCTTTCGCATGCTCGAGGCGGCCCAGATCGACATCATCCGCCACCCGTTTCCGGATCATCACCGCTTTCGTCCGCACCAGATCCGCTTCGGTGACGGGCTGCCGGTTCTGATGACCGAGAAGGATGCCGTAAAATGCCGGGCGTTCGCGCAGGAGAATCACTGGTACTGGCCGATTGCGGCCCGCGTGCCGTCCGCCTTCGAGTCGGCTTTGCTGGCCCGTCTGGAGACGGTCGCCCGAATCAAGAAGACGCTGATCTGACCGCGTCGCAACTACTATTGGGGTATTAAATGGACAAGCGTCTGCTCGATATTCTCGTCTGCCCGGTGACCAAGGGCCCGCTCAAGTACGACCGCGAGAACCAGGAACTGATCTCCGTCTCCGCCGGTCTCGCCTATCCGATCCGCGACGAAATCCCGGTGATGCTGGAGGACGAGGCCCGCGCCCTGTCGGACGAGGAAAAGGAGCGCTGGCGCGACGCCTGAGCGTTCCATGGCCGCCTTCCATGTCGTGATCCCGGCCCGGATGGCTTCCAGTCGGCTGCCGGGCAAGCCGCTGGCGGCTGTCGCCGGGCGCCCGCTAATCGCGCATGTGATCGCCCGGGCGAAGGAGAGCCGGGCCTCGCGCGTGATCGTCGCGGCGGACGACGAGCGTATCCTCGATGTCGCGCACCAGTGCGGGGTCGAGGCCTTTGCCACCGATCCCAACCTGCCCTCCGGTACCGACCGCATCGCGGCGGTGGCTGCCGCCGAGGGCTGGGGCGACGAGTCCATCGTGGTCAATCTGCAGGGTGACGAGCCGCTGACCCCGGGGCCGCTGCTGGATGACCTGGCCCGCCTGCTGGCCGACGCGTCGGAAGCGGACATGGCGACCTTCGGCGTCCCGATCCGCCGCCCAGAGGACCTGGCCGACCCGAACCAGGTGAAGCTGGTCACCGATGCGTCGGGGCGCGCCCTGTATTTCTCGCGTGCCCCGATCCCCTGGGATCGCGAGGCCCATCGGGAAGGCCGTGCCCCGGCGCTGGATCAGGCGACCCGGCATCTTGGCGTCTATGCCTACCGTGCCGGCTTTCTGCGTCGCATGAGTGCCGAGCCACCCGCCGCCCTGGAACAGCTGGAGCAGCTCGAGCAGCTGCGGGCCCTGGCCATGGGTGCCTGGATCCAGGTCGGCCGTCGCGGCGAGGCGCATCCGCCGGGTGTCGATACCCCGGAGGACCTCGACCGAGTGGATGCCCTGCTGTCGGGGCGTACCCGCGTCTAGGGAGCCACTGATCGAATCGCGCGCAAAAGCGACTTGCGCGCTAACGTGCGATTCGATCAGTGTCTCCCTGGTGAGCGAATTTCCCGGCTTCGGCCGGGGGCTGGCGCAGACGCGGGGCGCCGCTCCTGCTACCATCGCTGATTGATTCTGAAACCCCCGGCACCAAGCGCCGGGGCGACCCCGGAGCACGCAGAGACCACCATGCTGCAAGCAATTCGCGACCGGGCGAGCGGCTGGCTCGCCTATGTGATTATCGGCCTGATTACCATCCCCTTTGCTGTCTGGGGGCTCGGGGAATATTTCGGTGGCTCCGGCCCGCTCGTCGCGGCCGAGGTCAACGGGACCGATATCCAGGTGCGCGACGTGCACAACGAGGCGCGCGCACAGCGGGACCAGATGGCCCGCATGTTTGGTGGCCAGATCCCGGATGACCTGCTCGACGAGGAGGGCATTCGCATGCAGGCGCTGGAGACCCTGATTCGCCAGGAACTGCTGCGCCAGGCAGCCGACTCGGCGGGCTTCAAGGCCGCAGGGGACAGCATCTCGCGCGAGATCCGCGGGATGCCCGTATTCCAGGAAGGTGGCCAGTTCAGTCGCGAGCGCTATGCGCAGTTGCTCAATGCGCAGCGTCTGAGCCCGTCGGACTTCGAGCGCGACATCGGCCGGTCGATCATCCTGTCGCAGCTCCAGGGCGGCATCCAGGCCACGGGCTTCCCGGCGGATGCAGTGGTGGATGACTTCAGCCGCCTGCGCAACCAGACGCGTGTCGCCAGCTGGCGCATCTTCCCGGTCGATGATTTCGACCAGCCGGACGTGGTCGACGACGAGGCGATCGAGGCCTATTACGAGGCCAATCAGGACGATTTCACCACCGAAGAGCGGGTGCGTATCGCCTACCTGCAGCTCGACCCCGAGGCACTGGAAGACGCGGTGGATGTATCCGAGGACGATATTCGCCAGCACTACGAGGTGAACCGCAGCCGCTACGAAGAACCGGAGCTGCGCGAAGTGCGCCAGATCCGGATTCAGGACACCGGCGAGGAAGGCGAGGCGAAGATCAACGAACTGCGCGATCGCCTGGACGACGGCGAGGACTTTGCCGAGCTGGCCGAAGCCTATTCCGAGGACAGCCTCAGTGCCGACCGTGGCGGCAGCCTCGGCGAGATCGCCCGCGGCGACCTGGATCGCACGCTCGAGACCATCATCTTCACGCTGCCGGAGGGGCTGATCAGCCGCCCGGTGCGTACTGATCGGGGCTGGTTCATCCTCGAGGTGACGTCTATCCAGGAGGCCCGCCCGCAACCGTTCGAGGACGTGCGGGACGAGGTTGAACGCGATCTGCGCGACCGCAGCGCCGAACAGATGCAGATCGACGCCCTGGATGACCTGATGGGGCAGGCCGCCGAATACCCGGACAGCCTGGAGCCGGCCTCCGAGGCGACCCGTCTGGAGATCCAGACCAGCGACTGGTTTACCCGCGGCTCCGGCGACGGCATCGCCCAGCACCGTTCGATCCGCAATGCGGCCTTCGATCCACGCGTGCTGGAGGATGGTCACAACAGCGAGGCGATCGACCTGCAGGATGGCTCGACTGTCGTGCTGCGAATCGAGGAGCACGAGCCGTCCGAGGTCCGTCCGCTGGCCGAGGTCGAGGACGAGATCCGCGAGCGTCTGCGGCGCGAGGCTGCCGCCGAAGCCGCCCGCGAAGCGGGTGAGGAGTTGATCGCGCAGCTGCGTGACGCCGACGACTGGGCAGATGCCATCGAGGATGACGACGCCTGGCAGATGGAGCGCGAGGTACGCCGGGATTCGCCGGTGGATGGCGATAACAGCGTGCCCGGTGGCTTGCAGCAGCACCTGTTCCGCCTGTCGGCCCCGGGCGAGGACACCGTCGAGATCAGCGGTACTCGGCTGGGGAGTGGCGACTTCGCTGTCGCGATCCTGCATGAAGTCAGGCTCGACGAGCAGGAGGCGGACGAGGCGATGCGTCAGCAGGCCCGCGAACTGATGCGCAATGCCTATGCCAGCGCCGAGTTCCGTGCCTATCTGGCCTGGCTGGAATCCGAGGCGGATATCAAGCGTTATCCGGAGAATCTGGACTAGTCGCACCCAACGGGCGGTTCATCGAAACCGCCGAACATAAAAAGGCCCGGTCCGCGAAAGCGGGCCGGGCCTTTTTCGTGGGTCGCGTACCCTGCCAGCCGGACGGCCGGGGCGGGCGCTTAACTGTCCTTGTCGAGCCCGATCTCGGCGGCGCCCAGGCCGACGGTGTTGTAGCCCGAGTCGACGTACATCACCTCGCCGGTGATCCCGGAGGCCAGGTCGGAGCAGAGGAAGGCCCCGGCATTGCCGACCTGTTCGGTGGTCACGTTGCGGCGCAGCGGCGCGTTCGCCTCGACGTGGTCGAGGATGCGCTTGAACTCGCCGATGCCCGAGGCGGCCAGCGTGCGGATCGGACCGGCGGAGATCGCATTCACGCGAGTGGTTTCCGGGCCCAAGGTGTAGGCGAGATAGCGGACATTGGCCTCGAGACTGGCCTTGGCCAGACCCATCACGTTGTAGTTCGGCATGGAGCGTTCGGCGCCGAGGTAGCTCAGGGTCAGGATGGAGGCGTCGCGGTCCTTCATCATGCCGCGACCGGCCTTGGCCAGGGCCGCCAGGCTGTAGGAGCTGACATCGTGGGCGATGCGGAAGCCGTCGCGGGTCATGTTGTCGAGAAAATCGCCGTCCAGTTGCTCCTTCGGGGCGAAGGCGACCGAGTGCACCAGGATATCGACGCCGTCCCAGTAATCGTCCAGACGCTCGAAGACCTGCTCGATCTCGCGGTCGTCCTCGACGTTGCAGGGCACGAGGATGTCGGAGTCGAAATCGGCGACCAGCTTCTCCACACGGTCGCGCAACCGTTCGTTCTGATAGGTGAACGCGAGCTCGGCGCCCTCGCGATGCATGGCCGAGGCAATGCCGTAGGCGATGGAGCGGTTACTGGCCACGCCGACAATCAGCGCGCGCTTGCCCTTCAGAAAACCCATGTGAATCTCCTTGAATCTGGTTCGTGTCGGCGCCCTTGAAAGGGGCCGCCCCGTGGCGGCCGGACCGGGCGGGAACCCAGTGCCGACGCGACTGTCTCGGGATCATACCGATGTGCCGCGGGTCGGGCCAGCTAGGGGAACACTGACCAATGTACACGCTCGCGCTCGAGTCGCCTTTGTGTGTGAACGAGGCGCGGTGACTGCCGTGCAGTCATTCTGCACAGGGGTGCCAACGCGAGTGTGTACATTGGTCAGTGTTCCCCTGCACCCGGTGAGAGCGGCGGGCGGGATTGCTATAGTGCGCGAAGTGCGGTCTGCATCGTTTGTCCCTGGGGAGCGCGGACGTCGGTGCCACTCAAGAGCGGAGGCCTTGTGAGTCGTCATTTTGGTTGGATTGTCACCCTGATCGTGCTGGGCATCCTGTTGTTGCTGGTCATGGTGCAGGTGGATCGCCAGTGGCAGCGCATGGCCGCCATGCAGAACATGATGAGCGAGCAGGCGCGCGACCTGCGGGCACTGCGCCGCAGTCTGCAGAGTCTCGAGTCCGATCTGGCCTCGGGGCGTTTCACCACTGGGGACGGCGAGCGCGCACCTCGGGTCGCGGAGGTCCCCTCGGCATTCGAGCGGGCGGCCGAGGCGGCGGGGCGTGATGATTATGCCGAGGGCGACTGGCTGGTGCAGGCCTTCGGTACGGGGCTGGCGACGATCACACCCTATGTCTCCAGCGACGCCTATGCCGCTGACGTACAGAACTACGTGCTGGAATCGCTGGTGCAGCGCCATCCGGAGACCCTGGACTGGCAGGGCTTGCTGGCCGCGTCCTGGGACTTCGATGAATCCGGTCAGGAGCTGACCTTCCAGCTGCGTCCTGGCCTGCAGTTCTCCGACGGCGAGCCGCTGACCGCGGAGGACGTGGAGTTCACCTTCAACTTCCTGATGACCGATGCGATCGCGGTGCCGCGCGCGCGGGCCTTCCTGGAGAAGGTCGAGAAGGTGGAGGCGGTGGACGAGCGTACCGTCGTGTTCACCTTCGAGGAGCCGTATTTTGACGCCTTGCGGGTCGCCGGTGGGCTGAACGTCCTGCCAAAGCATTTCTACGAGCGCTACCTCGACGAGCCCGAGACGTTCAACGAGTCGCGCGGGATTCTGCTGGGATCCGGCCCCTACCGGCTCGAGGACCCGACCGGCTGGACGCCGGATGCCGGGCGGATCGAACTGGAGCGCAATCCGCGCTACTGGGGGCCGGTGGAGCCCTCGTTTGACCGGCTCGTCTGGCGCGTGATCCAGAATGACAGCGCGCGCCTGACGACCTTCCGCAACCGCGACATCGACGTCTACGGGGCCCGGCCGCGCGAATACGCCCGGCTGCGCGATGACGAGGCCCTGCGTGAACGCGCGGATACCCACGAATACATGAGCCCGACCGCGGGCTATTCCTATATCGGCTGGAACCAGAAGCGCGATGGCGAGCCGACCCGCTTTGCCGATCCCCGCGTGCGCCGGGCGATGAGCTATCTGACGGATGTCGATCGCCTGATCGAGCAGGTGATGCTGGGCTATGCCGAGCGCGCGATCAGCCCGTTCAGCCCACGCAGCGACCAGCACAACCCCGACCTCGAACACATCCCCTTTGATGTCGAACGCGCGCTGGAGCTGCTGGCCGAGGCCGGCTACTCCGAGAAGAACCGCGACGGGGTGCTGATCAATGAGGACGGCGAGCCGTTCTCGTTCGACCTGGTGTACTTCCAGGACAACGAGGACACCCGCCGTATCGCCTTGTTCCTGCGCGATCTGTATGCCCGCGCCGGGGTTCATATGCGGCCGCAGCCAACCGAGTGGTCGGTGATGCTGGAGAAGCTCAGCCGCCAGGACTTCGATGCCATTACCCTGGGCTGGACCAGCGGCGTGGAGGTGGACATCTACCAGATGTTCCACTCCAGCCAGACGGTCTCTGGTGGTGACAATTTCATCAACTACGAAAACCCCGAGCTGGATGCCGTGATCGAGGCCGCGCGCGGCGAGGTGGACGAAGACAAGCGCATGGAGCACTGGCGCGAGGCCGAGCGGATCCTGGTGGAGGATCAGCCGTATACCTTCCTGATGCGGCGCCAGACCCTTGCCTTCATCGACCGGCGTATCCAGAACCTGGAACAGACGGCACTCGGCCTGAACCTCGGGTTCGTGCCGGTGGAGATCTACGTCCCGTTTGACCAGCAGCGGTACGGGCAGTAGCCGCATGCCAACCGGGGCCGGAGTGCCAGAGAACCCGCGCACGCCATGCTGACCTACATCCTGCGCCGCCTGATGCTGATGGTGCCGACGCTGTTCGGCATCACGATCGTGGTCTTTGCCGTGATGGCGGCCGCGCCCGGTGGCATCAGCGCACTGACCCTGATCGAGGGGCAGGGGCTGGAGCCGCAGGCGCAAAAGGCGATGGAGGAGTACTACAACCGCCTCTATGGCCTGGACCAGCCGCCGCCGGTGCAGTACGGGCGCTGGTTGAACAACATCTCGCCGGTGGGCTTTGCCCAGGACGAGGACGGCTCGCTGACCGGCTGGCCGAAGCTGAAGGCCCCCAATCTCGGGACCAGTTTCCGCTTTGGCCGCCCGGTTTCCGATCTGATTGCCGAACGCCTGCCGATCACCCTGCTGTTGAATGTGCTGTCCATACCACTGATCTACATCGTGGCGGTGGCCGTCGGGGTGCGGGCAGCCACCCAGCAGGGGCAGGCCTTCGATTCCCAGTCCGGGGTGGTGCTGCTGGCCCTTTGGTCGGTGCCCACAATGCTGGCGGGCGTGCTGCTGATCGGTTTCTTTGCCTCCGATCAGTTCTGGCAATGGTTTCCGACCGGGGGCTTGAGCCAGCGGGCGGCGCTGGACATGACTTTCCTGCCGACGGTGGAGGTGGCCTGGGCCATACCGCTGCTGCTGGTGCTGCCGTTTCTGGGGGCGGCACTCGGCATTTACCTGGCGCGTTACCTGCCCGCGCTGATCCGGGGCGGGCTCGGTGCGGCCATTGGGGGCTTCTGCGGTTGGCTGATGTTCAGTGACCTGGCGCCTGCGGGCTGGATCAGCACGACGGTTGCCATGGGGATCGGTCTGGTGCTGGGCTGGCTGATGGCGCACAGCGACTGGGGCGTGCTGCGTGGCTTTTACCTGGGCACGGTGGGCTTGGCCGCGGGGTTTGCGATAGCGCTGGGCTTGGCGCCGGGCAGCATGGTCCCGGGTTTCCTGCTCGATCGCGCCTGGCACCTGGTGCTGCCGGTGTTGTGCCTGTCCTATGGGGGACTCGCCTTCCTGGCCAAACTCTCGCGTTCGTCGGTGCTGGAGAACCTGAACTCGGACTATGCCCGCACCGCGCGAGCCAAGGGCGTGCCCGATCACGAGGTGCTGTGGCGACATGTGTTCCGGAACAGCCTGCTGCCCCTGATTACCGTCTCGGCCACGCTGTTGCCGTCGCTGCTGGCCGGGTCGGTGATCGTGGAGGCGATCTTCTCGATCGACGGGATGGGCAAGCTCGCGGTGGAGGCGGTGCAGACCCGCGACCGTGAACTGGTGCTGTCGATCACCCTGATCTCCGGCGTGCTGACCCTGGTTGGCTATCTACTGGCGGACCTGGCCTATGCCATTGTCGACCCGCGGGTGAGCTATGACTGAGTCGGTACAGCAGGTCGAGGGCCGTCGCAGCCGCTCCTGGGCACGTCGTGTGGTCGGAGAGGTGCTGCTGCGCTGGGGCGCGCGGCTGGGGATCGGCTGGATCGCGCTGCTGACGCTGGTCGCGATCCTGGCGCCCGTGCTGGCCAGCTCGCACCCGCTGCTGGTGCAGACGGCGGACGGCTGGTCCATGCCGTTTCTGCGCTACCTGACCGCGGCGGATGTCACGCTGTTCGGGATGCTGGTGCTGGCGGGCGTGTTCTGGCTGCTGCCCGGCCGGCCCTGGCGGCGCTTTGTACTCTGGGGAGTGCTGAGCGCGATTCTGGGGGCGGTCGCCTGGCAGACGGTCTCGGCCCCCTCGCTGGTGATCTACGAGCAGTACCGCGAGGCCGAGGCGCAGGGCGAATACCAGACCGTGATCCGAGCGCCGATCCCGTATTCGCCGCGCGACTACCTGCGGGATTACGCGGACACCGGGCTCGAGGCCCCGCGCGAGTCCCCCGATCGCGTGCACTGGTTCGGTACCGACGACAACGGCGCGGACGCGCTCTCGCGCATGATCCATGCCTCGCGCATCGCCCTGTCCATCGGCTTCATCGCCACCGGGATCGCACTTGGGATCGGGGTGATACTGGGCGGGTTGATGGGCTATTTCTCGGGGATCGTGGACATCATCGGTATGCGCCTGGTAGAGATCTTCGAGGCCATCCCGACGCTGTTCCTGCTGCTGACCTTCGTCGCCTTCTTCGGGCGCTCGCTGTACCTGATGATGCTGATCATCGGCCTGACGTCGTGGTCCGGCTATGCGCGTTATGTGCGCGCCGAGTTCCTGCGCCTGCGCCAGCAGGACTTCGTGCAGGGGGCGATCGCCTCCGGGCTGTCGCTGCCCTCGATCCTGTTCCGCCATATGCTGCCCAACGGGATCGCGCCGATCCTGGTGGCGGCCAGCTTTGGCGTGGCCTCCGCGATCCTCGCCGAGGCCACGCTGTCGTTCCTGGGCCTGGGGCTGGTGGACGAGCCCTCCTGGGGGCAGATGCTGAACCAGGCGGTGCAGAGCTCCACCTTCAATTGGTGGATGGCGGCCTTCCCGGGGGGCGCGATCTTCCTGACTGTGTTCGCCTACAACCTGATTGGCGAGGCCCTGCGCGATGCGGTGGACCCGCACTCGCGCTCGGCCGCGAAGGCGGCCAGCCATGCCGCGCCGGCCCGCCCGGCCGCCTCGGGTGCCACCAGCGGGGGGGTGCGCTAGGCCATGCTCGAGGTGCGCAACCTCCGCATTCGCCATCGCGACAGCGAGGCGCCGCTGGTCGAGGACATCAGCTTCTCGATCCGCGCAGGCGAGCTGTTCGCGCTGGTGGGCGAGTCCGGGTCCGGCAAGTCGATCACGGCGCTGGCGATCATGCGGCTGCTGGACGGGGGCTTCGAGCCCTCCACGGGTGAGGTCTGGCTGGCCGGGCACGGGACCCGGCAGGAACTGCTGGGCCTGCCGGACCGCGTGATGCAGCAGGTGCGCGGGGATCGAGTGGGCATGATCTTCCAGGAACCGATGACCTCGCTGAACCCGGTGCTGACTGTGGGCGACCAGATCGACGAGGTCCTGCGCCTGCATCGCCCGCAGATGACCCCGGCCGAGCGCGAGGCGCGGGTGCTCGAGGTGCTGCGCGAGGTCCAGCTGCCGAACCCGGAACAGCGGCGTCACGACTATCCGCACAAGCTTTCCGGGGGGCAACGTCAGCGCGTGATGATCGCGATGGCGCTGGTGGCGGAGCCGGATCTGCTGATTGCCGACGAGCCGACCACCGCGCTGGATGTGACCATCCAGGCCGAGATCCTGAAGCTGATTGATCAGCTGCGCGAAAAGAACGGGATGGCCGTGCTGCTGATCACGCATGATTTTGGGGTGGTCGCCTCGGTGGCGGATCGCGTGGCGGTGATGCACAAGGGCCGGCTGGTGGAGCAGGGCGAGTGTCATCCCTTGTTACGCGATCCACAGGATGCCTACACACGCAAGCTGATCGGGGCCCTGCCGGAGAACCTGCCGGCCTTGCCCTCCGTGCCGGGGGCCGGGCGCGAGACGCTGCTGGACGTGCGCGACCTGCAGGTCCACTTCCCGGTGCTGAAGGGCTTGATGCGTCGCCAGGTGGATGTCGTGCGTGCAGTGGACGGTGTGTCGTTCCAACTCGAAAACGGTGAGGTGCTGGCGGTCGTGGGGGAGTCCGGCTGTGGCAAGACGACGCTGGGCCGCGCGATACTGCGCCTGATCGAACCCACCGGCGGCGAGATCCGCTATCGCGACCAGCCGCTGACCGGGATGCCGCGCAAGCCTTTGCGGCGTCTGCGCCGTCACCTGCAGGTGGTATTCCAGGACCCGGCCTCGTCGCTGAACCCGCGCCTGAACGTGATGACCCTGCTGACCGAACCGATGGCCGTCCACGGGATCGGCGAGGATCAGGAAGATCGCATCGAACGCGCCCGGGCGACCCTGGACCAGGTCGCGCTGCCGCCGGATACGCTGTGGCGCTATCCGCACGAGTTCTCGGGCGGCCAGCGTCAGCGCATCGGCATCGCCCGGGCCCTGGTGCTGGACCCGGACGTGATCATCTGCGACGAGGTGACCAGTGCACTGGATGTCTCGGTGCAGGCGGAGGTCCTGCAGATCCTCGGCCGACTGCGGGTCGAGCGCCGCCTGGCGCTGATCTTCATCACTCACGACATGGGCGTGGTCGAGTATTTCTCCGACCGCATGCTGGTGATGCACGACGGCCGTATGGAGGAGATCGGCAACACGGCCGAGGTGCTGGCCAATCCGCGTGCCGACTACACCCGGCACCTGCTGGACGCGGTGCCCCGGGTCTCGCGCTACGTGCAGTAACGCTCGTCCATCTGGCGGTTGCCTAGCTCGCCTCGTGGGTGCCGAAGGCGCGGGCGCGCAGGGTGTTGTCCAGCAGCATCGCCACGGTCATCGGGCCGACCCCGCCGGGGACCGGCGTAATCCAGTCAGCCTTTTCCGCAGCCGCATCGAACTCCACATCACCGCACAGGGTGCCGTCTTCGCGGCGGTTGATGCCGATGTCGATCACCGTGGCGCCGGGTTTGACCCAGTCGCCCTTGACCAGGCCCGGCTTGCCGGCCGCCGCGATCAGGATGTCGGACTGGCGCGCGATACCCGCGGTATCCGGCGTAAAGCGGTGGCAGATGGTCGGGGTGGCCCCGGCCAGCAGGAGTTCCAGGGCCATCGGGCGGCCCACGATGTTGGAGGCGCCGATCACGCAGGCGGTGCGGCCCTTGAACGGTTCGTCCAGGTGGCGCAGCAGCTGGATCACGCCCCAGGGGGTACAGGGGCGCAGGCGCGGAATGCGGGCGACGAGCCGGCCGACGTTGTAGGGGTGGAACCCGTCAACGTCCTTGGCGGGCGAGATGCGCTCGATCACCGTCTCCGGATCGATATGGCTGGGCAGGGGGAGCTGCACCAGGATGCCGTCGATGGTGCGGTCGGCATTGAGCTGGTCGATCAGGGCCAGCAGGTCCGTCTGCGGCGTGCCCGAGGGCAGGTCGTATGAGTGCGAGACCACCCCCACCTGTTCGCAGGCCTTGCGTTTGTTGCGCACGTAGACCTGGGAGGCGGGGTCGGACCCGACCAGCACCACCGCCAGACCCGGTGGACGCAGGTCGCGGGCGGTCATGGATTCGATCTCGGTGGCGATGCGGGCGCGATGGGTCTGGGCAATCGCGCGGCCGTCGATGAGCTGGGCGGTCATGGGAGGCTCTGTCTCGGAAACTGGCCGCGATCATCCCACGCGCGCGGGAGCGCCTCAAGCCAGTATGCTCGTGGGCGTGTCAGATCGCCGCGACCAGGCTGGCGCGACTGGGTCCGGCCTCGCAGCGATTGCGGCCGCCGGCCTTGGCGCGATAGAGGGCGTCATCCGCCCGCTGGATCAGGAAATCCGCGTTGTCGCGCGAGTCGGGCTCGATGTCGAGGCTGGCGACGCCGACCGATACCGTCACGTAGAGTTCATCCGGCGCGCAGGGCGGTACGTGCTCGTGACCCTTGAGGATAATGGGCGTCTGGGCGATTTCGGTGCGCAGTTTTTCGGCCAGCTGCATGGCGGCATCCTGGTCGGTATGCGGGGTGATAACCACGAACTCCTCGCCACCAAAACGCGCCGCCAGGTCCACGCGGCGCAGATTCTGCCGCAGGCGCTGGGCGATCGATTCGAGGATATAGTCACCCGCCAGGTGTCCCAGGCGATCGTTGATCCCCTTGAACTGGTCGATGTCCAGCATGACCACCGACAGCGCCTGCCCATAGCGGCGTGCACGGGCGGCCTCCTCGTCCAGGCGGCGATTCATGTGGCGACGGTTGAACAGGCCGGTCAGCGGATCGGTGATTGACTCGTGTTCCAGCCGGGTGATGCGGCGGATGCTCTCCACCGAGCTGTAGGTCAGGCGTACAACGGTGCAGACGAAACAGCCGCCCAGCAGGAAGATGATCGGCACCAGAAGATCGGGGATCGAGTGGTACAGGCCCCAGTTCAGCGGGATGAAGCCGAGATATCCCAAGGTGAAAATCGGGATCAGGAGGAACATCAGCAGCCAGCCGGTGCGCACGCGGCTCTCCGGCAGCTCGCGCAGCAGGCGGGCCAGATTCCACTGGGCATAGATCAGGCCCGCTGCACCCAGCACGATGGCCCCGTTGGCGATCCAGTTGAGCATCTCCCTGTCCCCCGCACGCAATCCCGATTTGCGTACCTGCAACGTACCACGGAAACGTGCATGAAAGAACAACGTTTCTAACCCCTTGTACCTTGACCGCTGGCGGTGGTAGCGCTACCATCCTGCGCTCGCTGTGTAGGCCCTTTTGCGGGGACGGCTCGACGGGGTATAGCGCAGTCTGGTAGCGCGCCTGCTTTGGGAGCAGGATGTCGGGGGTTCGAATCCCTCTACCCCGACCACCCCTCCCGGCCAATGGTTTGCAGGCAGGCTCGAGATCAGGCGTGGCACCTCGACGTTCGGCGGTAACGCGCTCGTAGCTCAACCGGATAGAGCATCGGCCTTCTAAGCCGACGGTTGCAGGTTCGAGTCCTGCCGGGCGCGCCAGAGCCGCCCTGTGGCAGTTGCCTGGACAGTGACACGGTGGTGACCGTAGCTCAGTTGGTAGAGTCCCGGATTGTGACTCCGGTTGTCGTGGGTTCGAGTCCCATCGGTCACCCCATCCCCTTTTTCTTGGGGGCCGTTAGCTCAATTGGTAGAGCAGTGGACTCTTAATCCATTGGTTGTAGGTTCGATTCCTACACGGCCCACCATCTCCAAGCCTGATCTTCCGCGTCTGATCCGCATTTTGCTTCCTTCGAGTGGCCTCGCCTGTTCGGTCTGGCTGTGCCTGGCGGTGCTGACCTGTGCTCGAATGTCGGGTGTATCGAGCGGTATTCGGTCAACCTTTTACTCCTGATCTCGCAGCGATCTACCGACAGCGTGATGGTGCCCTCAGTCGTTCGTCTGACAGCGTGATTTCCCCCCCAATTAGTCTGCCATTCAGGTGCTAGCCTCCCCACACGTTTGCGGTGCAAGGCAAGCCGACAGGTTCGGCAAGCACACCGTGCCCGGTTGCTGACACATTGGAGGCCCTAATCATGGCGGTACTGGATCGTAGTCTGGAGAACTTGCTGCGACTGCCGCGCGGCAAAAAACAGGGATTGATGGTGCTGGCGGACATCGTGATGCTGCCGCTGGCGCTGTGGCTGGCCTTTGTGATTCGCACGGGGCAGCCGTTGCCGCCCATGATGGTAGAGGCCTGGTGGCTGTTTGCCCTGGTCCCGACGGTCGGCGCACTGGTGTTTGCGCGCCTTGGCCTTTATCGAACCGTCGTGCGTTTCATGGGGGCGCGCGCGGTGCGTGCGGTGATCGTCGGGGTCTCGGCGCTGGCGCTGATGATCTGGGCCTCGGCCGAACTGACACAGACGCCCGGTTTCTTCGGGGCGGTCGCGGTGAACTTCGCCCTGCTGGCCTTTGCCCTGGTAGCGGCGGGACGATTTGTGGTGCGCAGTTGGTACCAGGCTGTGTCCGATGCGCGTACCGGCAGCGAGCGCGTGGTCATCTTTGGCGCCGGCGAGGCAGGGGTTCAGCTGGCCTCCGGCCTGCAGTCCAGCGGCCGCTTCCGGGTGATGGCCTTCATCGACGAGGATCCGGCGGTCCAGGGGCGTTCGATTGACGACATCCCGGTCTGTGGCCGCGAGGCCCTGGGCACCCTGGTGGAGCAGTGTGGCGTGCGCCGGGTATTGCTGGCGGTGCCGTCGGCGAGCCGTGCCGACCGCCGGCGCATCCTCGAATGGCTGGAGCCCTATCCGCTGCATGTGCAGTCGGTGCCCTCGCTGGAGGCAGTCGTCTCGGGCCGGGCCCCGCTGGATCAACTGGAGGATCTGGATGTCGCCGACCTGCTGGGCCGCGATCCGGTGCCGCCCAACGAGGCCCTGCTGGCGCGCAGCATCCGGGGCCGCGTGGTGATGGTCACCGGGGCCGGCGGGTCTATCGGTTCGGAGCTTTGCCGCCGCATCCTCAGTCTGGAGCCGGCCGCCCTGGTGCTGTTCGAGCGTAACGAGTTCGCGCTCTATCGGATCGAACAGGAGATTACGCAGCGCCGGTCGTCCATGCAGTCGGGCGTCGAGGTGCACGCGGTGCTGGGCTCGGTCGCCAACCAGGCGCGCGTCGAAGAGGTCCTGCACCAGTATGGCGTGCAGACGCTCTACCACGCGGCGGCCTACAAGCATGTGCCGCTGGTCGAGGGCAATCTGCTGGAAGGCCTGCGCAACAACAGCCTGGGTACCGCCGTGGTGGCCGATGCGGCGATCGCGGCCGGCGTCGAGCGCTTTATCCTGGTGAGCACGGACAAGGCTGTGCGGCCCACGAATGTGATGGGCGCGAGCAAGCGCCTGGCCGAGATGGTGCTGCAGGACCGCGCACGCCGTCAGAACACAACGGTGTTCAGCATGGTGCGCTTTGGCAACGTCCTGGGTTCTTCCGGGTCCGTCGTGCCCCTGTTCCATCGCCAGATTCGCGAAGGCGGGCCGGTCACGGTGACTCACCCGGAGATTACCCGCTACTTCATGTCGATCCCGGAGGCCGCCGAGCTGGTGATTCAGGCCGGGGCGATGGCGCAGGGGGGCGAGGTCTATGTGCTCGACATGGGCGAACCCGTGCGCATCATCGACCTGGCCCGACGCATGATCCGTCTGCACGGTCATCAGGTCCGGGAGGACGAGGCCGAAGGGGAGGGCATCGCCATCACCTGTACCGGCCTGCGTCCCGGCGAGAAGCTCTACGAGGAGCTGCTGATCGGGGATAACGTGGAGGAGACCCCGCACAGCAAGATCATGCGTGCGCGCGAAACCTGTGCGGAGCCGGCGGTTCTCGCCCGCGCCCTGCGCACGCTGGAAAAGGCCGACCGCGAGCGCAATGCCAACGTGGCGTTCGAAGTGCTCCGCGAGATCGTCGATGGGTACGAGCCGGGCCGCGACGAAGAGGCCACGCACAGTGCCCCCGCACCGGTCGGTCGGCCCCGTCCGGCTCCTGCCCCGACCGCGCGTCCGGCGGCAGTCGCCTATGCACGGATTGCCGATTCGGTTCCACGCTAGGACCAACGAAGCCCCCTGAGGGGTGTCGGATGATCCGGGTCTCCTCGGCGAGACCCGGATCAGTCGCGTCCGGCGCGCAGGGCGATGGCCAGCAGGAGCAGGGGCAGGTAGCCCATCACGACACCGGCGGCACCCGGTAGATGGTTGGCAACGACCAGGACTGCAATGGGGAGTAACCAGAGCAGGTTGATCGCGGCGACACCCAGGGCCACCGGGATATGCGACCCGAACCGGTGGGCGGCATGCTGGTAGGCATGGCTGCGATGGGCCTCATAGACCCGCATTCCCCGAAACAGGCGTACCGCCAGCGTTGTGGTGGCGTCGACAATGAACACGCCCAGCAGGATCAGCCAGGCGGCCAGGAAGTTCGTGTCCAGCCCCGCTGCGTGCATCGACAGCAGACCCAACAGCAATCCGAGCGTGCCACTCCCGACATCCCCCATGAAGATCCGCGCCCGCGGAAAGTTCCAGACGAGGAACCCCGCGCTTGCCGCGGCCAGCAGCGCCGGCAGCCACCACGCGTGCGCATCCCCCCAGCCAAAGAGCAGGCCGGCCATGGCCAGACAGGTCGTGACTGCCTGAATGCCGGCCAGACCGTCGATGCCGTCCATGAAGTTGTAGAGGTTCAGCAGCCAGACGACGTAGAAAAGCGCGAGTACATGGCCGATCCATCCTGCATCGATCTGGACGCCGACAATCGCCACGGGTGGCAATCCCCCCAGCCAGGCCAGACCCCAGACGGCCGCAAGAAAATGCACCAGCAGTCGCCAGCGTGCGGCCAGGTGGCCGTGGTCATCCAGCCAGCCGACCCAGGCGACGGCGCCCGCCGCCCCGATCAGGGCGGCGGCGGTCGGCACGCCGACCCAGCCGATCCCGGCGGAGAGCAGGGTTCCGAGCAGAAAAACCAGCACCAGTGCCAGGCCGGCACCGCGTGGCGTGGGGGTCTGGTGCGAGCTGCGTTCGCCGGGGATGTCGACCAGCTGCCGCGTCAGGGCGTAGCGGCGAATCCAGCCCGTGATCACCACCACCAGCACGAAGGCGGTCAGCAATCCGATGGTCTCGATCACGTAAGTCATCCCCCATGGGTCCCGGCTGGCGGCCCCGGACAGGCAATCGGATTGATGCCGCCCCGGGCCGGATGCCGCGCATTGTGGGGGAAGGAGAGGTGGGACTCCAGCGCTTGCCTGGTAGCCGTCGAGCCAGGAACCGCCGACCTGGTACTTGCCGACCTAGTAACCGGCGATCGGGTCGACCGGAGTCACCGGGGGCTCACCCTGCGCCATCGCGCGGGCATTGCGGATGAAGATCTCCAGCGCACGTTCCATATAGTGCGGCGAGGTGCCCGAGACATGGGGTGTGACGAGGACGTTCTCCCGGTTCCACAGCGGCGACTGGGCGGGAAGAGGCTGCTGCTCGAAGACATCCACCGCCGCGCCGCGCAGGCGTCCGGCATCCAGCGCCCGGGTCAGCGCCTGCTGATCCACAACCCCGCCGCGCGAGATGTCCACCAGCACGGCCCCCGGCTGCAGCCGCTGGAACTGGGCTTCGCCGATCCGGTGCCGGGTGTCCCGGGTGAGCGGCAGGCATACGATCAGGTCGTCCACCTCCGGCAGGCGGTCCTCCACGCTATCCAGGGCAATGACCTCGTCGGCGCAGTCATGGGGGCGCGGGTTGCGCTGGACACCGATCACGCGCATGTCGAACGCCCGGGCCCGGCGCGCCACCTGGGTACCGATATGCCCCATGCCAAGCACCATGGCGGTGCGCCCGGTCAGCTCCCCGAGCCAGCAGCGCTCCCAGCGCTTCTCGCGGCTTTGTGCGTTGAAGCGGTCGAAGTGCTTGGCGAAATAGAGCATGGCCCCGATCGCATACTCGCTCATCGGGGCGCCGTGGACGCCACTACTCTTGGTCATCAGCAGGCCATCCTTGGGGAATGGCATGTCCCAGATCTTCTCGACCCCGGCGGACAGAAAGTGCACCCAGTCATACCGCGACAGGCGGTCCAGGGCGTCGGGCAGCCAGGGCAGGGTGGGGGCGATCACCGCATCGACCGCGAGCCCCTCGGGGATGGCCTCGGGCTGATCCGCGAAGGTCAGCGTGGTGCCGGGCAATGCTTGCTGCAGGTGGGCCTCGATCGTGTCCTGCTGCTTCTCCAGAACCTCCGGTTTCTGCAGGAACAGGGTGTGGCTCAGGCGCATGCACGGCTCCGGTTGTGCATGCGGGCCGCCAGCCGGAAGATGCGGGTGCGGACCTCGTCGCGGTTCTCCAGCAGTGCTTCCGGGGGGGCAGCGCGAAACTGCTGTTCCGCGGCCTGCAGCCGCTCCAGCTCGCCGCGCAGGCGCGCCGTCCCGGTGGCCGGGTCTTCCTGACTGACGACCTCGCGGAAGGCGCGCGAAAGGATCACCCATTCGGACCCAAGGCGGACATGCTCGCCCAGTATGGATTCGGCCGGGACCTCGCCCTTGCCCACCGCGCCGACGCCCCCGAACCCGAACGCGACGCCCGCCTCGCGGCAGAGGGCGGCCGGCGCCTCCAGCATGCCGCCGGCCAGCGGTTCGAACAGGAAATCGAGCCCGGACGCCAGGCTGAGATCATTCAGGCCGATATGAATCTGGTCCTTTGGCCCGAGCAGGGGCAGGTAGGACGGCAGTCGGATCAGGGCCTGCGGGGTCTCGACCAGCAGGGTCACCGGCACCTGTCCGCCGACGGCGTCGAGAAAATGCTGCACCTCGTCGATGCGGGTGAACATCGGCAGCATCAGCCGGTCGGCGCCGGCGTCGATCGCCTGACGGACCTCGGAGGGCGTTTGCGGAGCCGGCGGATTGATGCGCACCATCAGCTCTGCGCTCGTGAGCACGTTGGAGATGCGGCGGACATCGTCGAGCGTGTGACGCGCCTTGTGGGTGTCCAGATGGCCCTGGCGTTCGGCCTTCCCGCGGGTCTCCATGTCGACAAAGATCCGTGCGATCCCCGCTGCCTCGGCCTGCCGGGCCACATCGGCGGAGGGAGTGATGAACATGTGTTTCAGGGTCGAAGTCATTCCATGTCCCCTTGCTGTCGGTTACGCAACGAATCGCGATAGGTACGCCAGTTGATCCCGGCCTCGCCGTAGACCCCCTGGCCGGTCAGGACGACGTAAACCGTCTTCAGAATCAGCCCCAGGTCGTACAGCAGGTTGTGCTGCGCGGCATATTCGGTGTCGGCCTCGAGCTGCTGGATCCAGCCCAGCGTGCGGCGACCACGGACCTGGGCCAGTCCGGTCAGGCCGGGACGCACCGAAAACCGGGAGGCGTAGGAGGGGGGCACGACCTCTACCTGTTCCGGCAGGATCGGGCGGGGACCGACCACGCTCATGTCGCCGCGAAGGATGTTCCACAGCTGCGGCAGCTCGTCGAGACTGGTCGCACGCAGCCAGCGACCCACGCGGGTAATGCGCGGGTCGACCCCGGTGCTGACCACCTGTTCCTGGTGCTGGTCGATCGCGTCCGGGTCGCGATCCACCATGGTGCGGAACTTCAGTACCCGGAACGGCTGGCCGTTGAAGCCAATGCGTCGCTGGCGGAAGAGGATCGACCCGGGGCTGTCGAGGCGAATCGCAATGGCGATCAGCAGCAGCAACGGGGCCAGCACGAGCAGCGCCGCCATGCTGGACAGGATGTCGAACAGGCGTTTGAGGGTGGCGTTCATGCGAGCTCCATCGTTCGAAGAATGACGCGGTTGACCTGCCCCACCTCGTACTTCGCCTCGACCCGCTCGCGCGAGGCCCGGGCCATGCGGGGCAACAGTTCCGGATGGTCGAGGAGCCGCTGCATGGCGTCCGCCAGGGGCGCGGAGGTCCGGGGCGGGACGAGGAGGCCGTTCTCGCCGTCGACGACGGTCTCGCGGCAGCCCGGGGCATCTGTGGTGATAATCGGGCGGCCCACGCTCATCGCCTCCAGCACCGAACGCGGGGTGCCTTCGCGGTAGGAGGGCAGGACGAACACGGAGGCCTTCTGAAGCCAGGGTCGAACATCGGCCACACCACCGACGAACTCGACAATGCCCTCGCGCTTCCAGGCCTCGACCTGCTCCGCCGAGATCGTGTGCGGCAGGTCCGGGTTATGGGGGCCGACCACCACGAAGCGGGCATTGGGGTGTTGCGCGTGAACCTGGCGCGCGGCCTCCACGAACTCGAGGATGCCTTTCTCGGTGAGCAGACGGCCGACAAACAGGAACAGCGGGTCGCCTTCGGGAAGGGGATGCTGGGCGAAGCGGTCCACGTCCACCCCGGATCCGTTAATGCGAACGACTCGCTCGGTATCCGGCAGCACACCCCGATCGAGAAAATCCTGGAGGTCATCCGGGTTCTGGAAGAACACTCGATCGCAGCGGGCCAGCGCCTGGCGATACAGGCCGGAACTGATCGTGCGCAGGATGCGCGTGCGCCAGGACTCGGTGGTAAAGGCATGCCCGAGACCGGTAATCATCGCGTAGACCCGCGGGACCCCGGCCCAGCGGGCGGCCAGAGAACCGTACACCACGGGCTTCACGGTATAGCTGAACACGGCCTCCGGTCGCAGGCGCCGCATCAGCTGGGTCAGGGCGAAGGTCGTGCGCAGGTCTTCAATCGGGTTGACACCGGTACGGCCCAGGTCGAACGGGTAGATCGGGATGCCCAGCTCCTCGACCTCGGGCAGGTAGTCCTTGCGCGGGACGGCGGCGGCCACCGTTTGGCCGCGGCGGCGGATCTCGCGGATCAGGTCCCCGCGGTTGGCGATCAGCGATCGGGCATTGGCCGCCACGATCAGGAGATCGATCCCGCTGTGTTCCCGCGACTCGCTTTCCCGGTCGGCCTGTGCCGTGCTGGTGGCATCCCCGCGCAGGGTGGTGGCCACCCTGCGGTGCTCGGTGTTCTGCATGTCTGTTGCTCCTGTTCCCAAGAGGTGCCGGGTGGTCTCCGCCTACGCTGGAGAGGTCTCTCGGAAGTCCTTGTGCATGGGTACAAAAGGTAAACAGGACAATGATTTATCGCTATGTTTCGGGGTGCTCAAAGTGTGCGAGACACCCCGAAAAGGCAGACCGGCTCAAGGGGGATGGCCGGTTTATAGACGCAGGTCACTCGCCTCGGGTGGGAGGACGGATTTCACGTCGAAGATGACCGCGCGCTCGCGCCCGAACTTCTGCAGGCCCTGGGCCCCGAGTTCGACGAACTCGTGGTGCGGGACCGCAAGGATGATGGCGTCGTACTCGCCCTGCTTCGGCGACTCGCTCAGCAGGTCCAGGCCATACTCGTGACGGGCCTCGGCGGTATCCACCCAGGGGTCCCAGACATCGACTTCGGCGTTGTAGCCGTGCAGGTCATGGATGATGTCCACGACGCGCGTATTGCGCAGATCCGGGCAATTCTCCTTGAACGCCAGTCCCATCACCAGGACGCGCGATCCCACGACCGGGAATCCCTTGCGGATCATGGCCTTGATCGTGCGGTCCGCGATGTAGCCGCCCATGCCGTCGTTGGTGCGGCGTCCGGCAAGGATCATCTCCGGGTGGTAGTTGGCGGCCTGTGCCTTGTGCGTCAGGTAGTACGGGTCGACGCCGATGCAGTGCCCGCCCACCAGGCCGGGTCGAAACGGCAGGAAGTTCCACTTGGTCCCGGCTGCGGCCAGCACGGCCTCGGTATCGAGATCGAGTCGTTCGAACAGCATCGCGAGTTCGTTGATCAGCGCGATATTCACGTCGCGCTGGGTGTTCTCGATCACCTTGGCCGCTTCGGCCACGCGAATGCTGGGGGCCGGATGGGTGCCGGCACGGATGATGCGGGCGTACAGCGCGTTGACGAAGGTCGCGACCTCGGGGGTCGAGCCCGAGGTGACCTTGACGATATCGGGGATGCGATGTTCCTTGTCGCCGGGGTTGACCCGCTCCGGGCTGTAGCCGAGGAAGAAATCCTGGTTCAGTTCCAGGCCGGATTCGCGGGCCAGCACCGGGGCACAGTCTTCCTCGGTCGCGCCGGGGTAGACGGTGGACTCGTAGATCACCACGTCCCCTGGTTTAAGGGCGCGACCCACCGTGCGGCTGGCCGCCAGCAGCGGGCCCAGGTCCGGGCGCCGGTGGGCATCGATCGGGGTGGGCACCGTCACGATGAACACGTTGCAGTCCTGCAGTCGCTCCAGGTCGGCGGTCAGTTCCAGATGCTCGGCGGCGGCGAGTTCCTCGCGGGAGACCTCGCGTGTGCGGTCGTGTCCCTCGCGCAGTTCCTCGACGCGGCCCGTATCGATATCGAAGCCCAGCGTGGGCAGGACCCGTCCGAACTCGGCTGCCAGGGGCAGGCCGACATAACCTAGACCAATTATGGCCAGACGCGGGGCGTCCGGTGCCGCAAATTCCGCCATCTTCCAATCTCCTGTGTGAATGTTGGTAATGGCCCCGGGAACGGGGCAGGTGCGCGCGCGTCGCGCGCGGCCGATCAGGGCGCGGCACGCCGCGGTTGCGGCAACTCCGCGCCGGAAGTCTCCGGTGGGTCCGTGGTGCTGTTCGGGCCTGACGAGCGACTGGCGCCAAGGCGTCGCAGTCGTTCCCAGCGCCACAGGCGGCGCCCGGCCAGGCCCGCCGCCAGGGCGATCAGGATCCCGAGGAACTTGGCGCGATGGCGGGCAGCGGTCCCGAAGTTGCTGGTGCCCCAGGCGAAGATGATCGCCAGCACGATGAACACCACGACCAGCACGCGGAAGTCCGAGCGATGCCACCAGTGCCGGCGATACACCGCCAGCAGCAGGACCAGCGCCAGATAGAACAGACCCTCTGCCATGCCGATCAGATGGACGGGCGAGCGCACCTCCCACAGCGGAGGGCCGAACAGCAAATAGCCCACCCGGACCGGGGTCAGGAGCAGTGCCTGTAGGTCATTGGACGGGATCAAAAAGGACGGGTAGGCCGCCCCGCCGCGGGCGCTGCGCTCGGCCCGCTGGTCCAGCGTCTCGGTCTGTTCCATCACGTCGCCCAGCTGCCCGATCGACGAGAAGCGCATCTCGTCCATCACCACGAATCCGAGGACCCCGGCTGTGCCGAGCAGCATGCCGCCGAGCAGCAGGCCGGGGCGCAGGTGGCCCAGATCCGAGCCGCGCAGGAATTCCTTGATCGACCAGCCGACCAGCACGACCGCGATGCCCGCGATCGCAAACACCGCCGCGCCATGCACGACCGCCGCACCCAGCAGGACCCCGACGGCGGCCACCAGGAAACCGGTGCGCTGACTCTGAACCCAGCGCACCAGCCAGAGCACGCCCAGCAGGAAGAAGGCGGTGAACCAGACCTCGCGCAGTGGCACGGCCGCGTTCACGATCAGGATCGGGAACAATGCGGCGATCCAGGCTGCACGCACGGCGGCCTGGCGATCCCAGAGCTGCTCGGCGATGCGCGCAATCAGATAGACCGTCAGCATGCCCAGGGCGATGTTCACGGCCTGGAAGGCCAGGGGGGCGCGGTCGGCACATGCGTAGACGTTCGCGATCAGCCAGCTGTGCAGGTACGAGCTGCCCATGCTGAAGTGGTCGCCGAGATTGCCGCAGCCGTTCTGGGCCCAGAACCAGGCCCGGCGCTCGAAGCTGATCGCATCGGCGCCACCCTGAGGCAGGGGAAACAGGAAGCGCTGTACCAGCGCCGCCCCGATGCGGGCCAGCAGGGCCGCCAGCAGGGGCCACAGATAGCCCTCGCGCCTGGCCCCGGTCCACAGCACGGCGACCAGCACCACCATCAGGAAGCTGGCCGACAGCAGCAGCTCCATCGTCGTAAACGGGATCGATGTATAGCTCATGGCGAGACGGGCGCGGTATCGGCCATCGCATCCCGGAACACGGTCTGGTAGCGCGCGGCCACGGCCTCGAGGGCGTAATGCGATTCCATGCGTGCACGGGCCTCGCCACCCAGCGCGTGCAGGCGCTCACGGCCCTGGCCGATGGCCCGGGCAATGGCGTCCGCCAGATCCTGCGGCTCGGGGCTGGCGGCGACAAAGCCGGTGGACCCGACCACGCGGGCGGCATCGCCGATATCCGTGACCACGGCCGGTCTGCCGCAGGCCATGGCCTCGCCCACGACATTGGGGAAGCCCTCGCCCCAGCGCGAGGGCAGCACCAGCAGGTCCAGGCCCGGGTAGAGGGCCTCGGGTTCGGGGGTGGGCGGCAGCAGCGTGACATGCCGGTCCATCCCGTGTTCGCGGATGGCCTGGGCCAGCGGGTTGTCATCTGCGGACACCCCGGTGCCCACCATTACACAGTGCACGTCGGCTCCACCCCGGACCAGGTGCGCCAGGGCGGCCACCAGTCCGGCATGGTTCTTCATTGCGTGGGCGCGCCCGACCATGCCCAGCAGCCAGGTATCCGCCCCGATACCCAGTTGGGTGCGCAGCCCGGGGGCGGCGTCCGGCGCCGGATGGAAACGCGCCAGGTCAAAGCCGTTGGGCAGGACCACGCGACGATCCGCGGAGAATCCCAGCGCCTCGTGCTGCGCGGCGGCGGTGGCGCTGTTGTAGACGATGCGGGCCGGATACCGCGACAGCCAGGCGCCGGTGCGGATCACCCAGCGGGTCCCGCGTTTCTCGTGCGCCAGGTCATGCAACGAGTGGCGCACGTTCCAGAACACCGGGCCCTGATGCCCGAGGCGTTGGGTCAGCGAGGCCGCCAGGTTGCCGTGGTACATCCAGCCCATCACGCCATCGGGTTGATAGGCGGCCAGCGCGCGGCGCAGGGCGGCGATCCATCCCGTGGAGAGCGGGTTGCGCAGTCGCCCGGTATAGACCGGGATACCCTGCGCCCGGATGTCGCCGGCCATCACCCCGGGTTCCTTGAGCGCGAACACGGCACCGGCGTCCGGTGCCGCGCGCAGCAGGTTGCCCAGCTGGCGCTCCGCGCCGCCCTGGCCGAGCCCGTTGATCACGTGCAGGATCTTCACCGTCGGTTCTCCTGCAACTCGCTGATCACATGCAGGTGCTTGCCGCTGGGCGACGGCGGGATCGCGTCCACGCGATCGATATCCAGGCGTGTGCCCGCGCCGAGTTGTTCGCGGATCTCGGGCTCCAGGCGCGCCTGCAGACGCTGTTCTCGCTCGCCCTGCGGGGCACGATCGATGGGGATCAGGCGCAGGCGGATATGATCTTCCGCGTGCTGGACCCACTGGTACTGTCCGATCCAGTCTTCCGGGTACAGCAACTGGCGCAGCCACCCGCCGAATACCACGGCACCGCTGGTGCCGCGGATATGGTCGGTCACGCGTCCCCATACCCCCTCCAGCAGCGGCCATTCCCGCCCGCAGTCGCAGGCCTCGCCGGACCAGCTGGCCAGGTCGCCGATCGCATAGCGCAGCAGGGGCATGCTGTAGTTCGTCAGCGAGGTGACCACGACCCGTCCGGGGATGCCGGGTGGCGTCGGACGGCCGTCGTCGTCGAGGATCTCCAGGTACTGGGTCAGCGGGTTGACGTGCAGCCCGCGGTGGCGCTCGCATTCGCAGGCGATGTCACCCACCTCGCGCGAGCCGTAGCGGTTGAACACGGGGGCATCGAAGGCCTTCTCGATGGTCTCGCGCATGTCGGGAAAGAGGGTGCCGGCCGAACTCAGCACACTGCCGATACCCGGCACACGGACTCCCCGGCGCAGGGCATGCCGGGCGAGTTCGTGGCCACTCTCCGCGTAGATCTGCAACTGGCTGGGCGGCGCGGCGCGCAACTGCTCGAGGTGCGCATCCATCGTCTCCGGGTCCATGCGGTAGGCGTTCAGCAGGGTGCGATTCTTCAGGCGTTCGGCGAGGCGGCGGGTGCCCCGGGGTGCCGTCAGGTCGCGTGAAGCCGCCCACAGCACGGCCTTGGGCTGCCCCGGGCGGTAGCCGGTCCAGCCGTCGAACAGGGCCTTGGTGGCGCGGCCCCAGCGGCGATAGGCGGTGTCCTGGTAGAACGTGGCCGGCTCGCCGGTGGATCCCCCCGAGGTGTTGCGCCGCAGCCCGGGTCGGGGCCGCTGTGCGCACAGGCGCTCGCCCTCGCGACGGATGGTGTCCTTGTCGAGGATGGGCAGCGACAGCAGGGTGGCCAGCGGATCGGCGGCGATGGTGTCCGCATCTGGCAGGATTTCCCGGTAGTACGGCACGTCGTCGCGTGCCTGTACCAGTAGGCGCGCGAGCCGCTCGGCCTGCAGGCGCTGCAGGGCGGGCAGGGGCAGCCGCTCCGCCCGGCGCAGCGCGGCATATTCGCGTGGGCCGGAGAGCCAGGGGAGGAGGGCACCAAAGGCCAGGGACATGACGGTTGTGCCTCAGGCGCTGGCGGTGCGCGTCGAGCGCAGGCTGGACCGCGCCCGGCGGGCCAGCTCCAGGAACGGACCCAGACGCGAATACTGGATCGTGCGCCGCGACTCGCGCGAGAAGCGGCAGGGCTGACAGTGACCGCAGGGCTGGCCGAGGATCGGCGAGTGGCAGAACCACGACTGCTCCAGCAGCGGCAGGAAGCCCTTGGCCTCGGCGTCGTACTTCATCGCCTCCTTCGTCACCGACAGCAACGGGAAGCGGTAGTACTGGAACAGCTCCCAGGCGAAGTCGTCCTCGCGGAAGCGAAAATCGCCGTACTGCGGGTTGCGGAACAGACGTTCCTGCAACTCGGTGCCGGCCTCGTGGCCGGTGAGCGACAGTTCCAGGTCGCGCAGGCCTTCCTGTTCGCACAGGCGGGCGAGCCAGTCGTACTGGGTACCCACATGCACCTCGCTCGCCAGGCGCTGGTAGAGCTCGGTGATGTTCGGGTCCTCGAGGATGTCGCTGCGCAGATAGACACGAACCGGCGCCACGCGCCCGCGGGCCTCCGCCCGCGCCTCGATGCCCGCACGGATGTTGGCCATGGCCCGCAACTCGTACACATAGGATTTCCGGCGCGGGTCCAGCACGTAGATCGGCTGTACCTTGCGGTTGCGATAAAGCGCCAAGTCCAGCAGGCGGTAGCTGGAGTCCCAGCCACCGGTCCACAGCAGTTTGATCGTGTTCATGTCGTTCTCCTGATGGCAGTGGCGTATCAGCGCGGATAGCCGCGCGGGACCGAGGGCAGCAAGGGTCCGAAGCAGGACTCGTTGCGCGACCAGGCCACCTGCTCCGCATTCCACTCGAGGATTACGGGCTCGCCGCTGGCCTGAATGCAGACGTCCCAGCCAATGAAGCGCAGATAGGGGATGCGGCGATGGGCATTCAGGCACAGCTCGCGTACCGCGCCGAAGTTGGGGATCCGGCAGTCCTTTACGTCCACGCCGCTGTCGGGGTGGACCGAGCCGATGCTGACGCAGACCGGGTCGCGCAGGTGGCCGTCCAGCCAGCCCTCACCATCGACACCGACGAAGTAGCCACCGGTGGAGACGTTGTCGGTGCGCTGCCCCTCGCGGCCCAGGCGGAGGAAATGGTTCAGGATGCGCAGTTCCCCGGATTCCGGATCGAGGAAGGTCAGAACCCGCAGCGTATTGACCGAGCTGGCGTTGATCCGCGCGATATCGGGATGCTGCTCGATCAGGGGCTGCACGATACAGTTTCCGGGGACCTTGCCGAGTTCTTCGGCCACCTGCTCGGTAGTCGTGAAGGTCACGCCGAGGCCCTGGCGTCCCTCGTCGGGCTTGATCACATAGGTCTTGCCGGCCTCGAGCCGGGAGAGGGCGGTTTCCAGCGGCTCTGGCGTCCCCTGGGCATCCAGGTACTGGCCACCCACGCGCACGAAGACCGGGGGCACGACGCTGTCCGGGAACAGGCGCGAATCCATGGTCTTGAGTCCGCTCAGGCGGCGGATGTCCTGCCGGTTCCAGAGCGGGTTCAGGTGTTCGGTGTAGTAATCGTCGCCGATCCACCCCTCGACGAACTCGCGCCGCACCTCGGTGTAGGCGGCCAGCCATGGCCACCAGGACTCGCTCCCGTAGGTGTCGGTCGCATAGCGCTTGATCCGCTGCAGGACCGGGCGCGTGACCGCAGACTCGCCGTGGGCGCGGATCAGCTTCTCGCGCCACTGGATGGCGATCTTGCGCGACTTTTGCAGGTGGCGCAGATGGACGGCGCGCGCAATGGTGCGGGCGATGCGGCCGCTGTTCTTGATCTGCAGCGGCTGGGATTGAACGTGCGTCACGGGCAACTCCTCGTGTGGTGTCGACACGGCGGGTTCAGCCATGGGTGCCGGAGGCCGCAGGGCCGGGGACGGACTGGACCTGGGGGTTATCTGCCTCGGTGTGAGTGACCAGCTCGTCGAAGCGGCCAACGGAGGCGAACGATCCCCGTTCCAGGTGGGCGACCTGATCGCAGGCGCGCACGGTACTCAGGCGGTGCGCGATCAGGATGATGGTCTTGCTGCGTGACAGGGACTCGATCGCCTCCATCACGGCGCGTTCGGTTGCGGTGTCCAGGGCACTGGTGGCCTCGTCGAACACCAGGACGTCGGGGTCGTGGTAGAGGGCGCGGGCGATCCCGATGCGCTGGCGCTGGCCCCCGGACAGGCGCACGCCACGCTCGCCTACCATCGTGGCGTACTGCTCCGGCATGTCCTGAACGATGAAGTCATGCACCTGTGCCATGCGCGCGCAGCGCTCGACGCGATCGTGGTCGATCTGCGCGGCGGGAATCCCCAGCGCGATGTTTTCGGCCACGGTCGAGTCGGTCAGGAAGATGTCCTGGGGGACGTAGCCCAGGGACTGCTGCCAGGCGCGCAGGTTGGCATCCGTGACCGGCTGGCCATCCACCAGGATGGCGCCCTCGGTCGGGCGCAACAGGCCCAGCAGGACGTCGACCAGCGTGGTCTTGCCGGAGCCGGTGGTGCCGATGATCCCGACCGATGTGCCGACCGGGATCTCCAGGTTGATGGACTGCAGCGCGGGGCGGTGGCCGCCTGGATAGGTGAACTCGATGCCCTCGAGAGCGATGGTCTTCTGCGGGACCAGCGGCTGGGGGGCCTGGCGATGCAGCTCCGCCAGGGCCTCGCGTTCGCGCAGGTCCTCGGTCACGCTCTCCACGGCGGCGGCGCCGAAGCGAAGCTTCGCAAGGCCCGCGTAGATGTGCTGCGCGGCGGGCAGCAGGCGGTAGCCGGCAAAGGCGTACAGCCCGAGGATCGGCAGGATCTCGCCCAGCGCATCCGTACCGGTGCCGCCCTGGGTATGCAGCAGGATCAGGGTGAGCCCGATGATGCCGCCGAAGCCGATCGCCTCGATCAGGAATTTGGGTACCTGAGAGATGGTCTGGTTGGTCGCCTGGTGCCGGGCCTGGCGCTTGGAGGGGGCATCGAAGCGCGACAGGTACGCATGCTCGCGACCCAGCAGCTTGATGTCCTTGATGCCGCCGAGGGCCTCGCCGGCGGCCGTGAAGCGTTCCTTGTTGGCGAGCGAGCGATCACGGCCGATGCGCCCGAGCAGGCCGCGCACGAACAAGAAGATCGTGCCATATACCCCGCCAATTACGACCGCGACCCCCAGCGCGAGCCACGGATCGACAAAGATCAGCAGTGCCACGATGGCGATGGTTACGACCAGGTAGGCGATCATCGTGATCCCGGGACGGAAGACATTCAGCACCAACTGGTCGACCTCGGACAGGATGCTCTTCGCCATGTCGCCGCTATGACGGTTCAGGAAGAACGCATACGGCTGGCGCAGGTAGGTCTCCAGCAGGCGCTTGCCGAGGCTGTGACGGCGCATCTCGATGAAGCGGTTCATCGCGTAGTGCGTGAGTGTGCGAAATACCGCCGAGAACAGGATCAGCGCGAAGGCCGCCGCACCCAGGGCAAAGATGAACTGATCCACCGAGTTGAAGCCGAGCCCCGTGTAGAGCTGGTTCAGTACCGGGTTGGTGTTGACCAGCTCCGGGTTACCCAGCACGGACAGGAACGGCATGATCGATGCGACCCCGGCGGTCTCCAGTACCGCCATGATCATCATCAGCCCCAGCACGAGCGCACCCCGGCGCTTCTCCGCCGGGGTGAGCAACTGCAGCGTTTTGCGGTAGACCCCCATCAGGCGGCTGCCCGGTAATACCCCAGATACCACTCGACGAAGCGGGCGACGCCCTCCTCGACCGATGTGGTCGGTTCGTAGCCGGTGTCTGCGCGCAGCGCCTCGACGTCGGCGTAGGTGTCCGGCACATCGCCCGGCTGTAGCGGCAGGAGATTCTTCTCCGCCTTGCAGCCCAGGCAGTCTTCCAGCACCTCGATGTAGTGCATCAACTCCACCGGACGATGGGCCCCGATGTTGTACAGCCGATAGGGGGCTGCACTGGTCGCCGAGTCGGGCTCGGCGCCGGTCCAGTCGAGGTTGGGCTGAGCCGGACGATCCAGCGTACGGATCACGCCCTCGACGATGTCGTCGATGTAGGTGAAGTCGCGGCGGTGGTGTCCGTAGTTGAAGACGTCGATCGGCTCGCCCGCCAGGATCTTCCGGGTGAACAGGAACAGCGCCATGTCCGGCCGGCCCCAGGGGCCGTAGACGGTAAAGAAGCGCAGGCCCGTCACCGG
>NZ_KB905155.1 GCF_000378605.1 Thioalkalivibrio sp. ALJ21 | reverse complement strand
CCGGTGACGGGCCTGCGCTTCTTTACCGTCTACGGCCCCTGGGGCCGGCCGGACATGGCGCTGTTCCTGTTCACCCGGAAGATCCTGGCGGGCGAGCCGATCGACGTCTTCAACTACGGCCATCACCGCCGCGACTTCACCTACATCGACGACATCGTCGAGGGCGTGATCCGTACGCTGGATCGTCCGGCTCAGCCCAACCTCGACTGGACCGGCGCCGAGCCCGACTCGGCGACCAGTGCAGCCCCCTACCGGCTGTACAACATCGGCAACCACGAGCCGGTGGAGCTGATGCGCTACATCGAGGTGCTGGAAGACTGCCTGGGCAAGAAGGCCGAGAAGAATCTCCTGCCGCTGCAGCCGGGCGATGTGCCGGACACCTACGCCGACGTCGAGGCCTTGCGCGAGGACGTGGGCTATGCCCCCGCGACCGCGGTGGAAGACGGTATCGCCCGCTTTGTCGAGTGGTATCGCGAGTACTACCGCGTCTGACGGGTCACCCCCAGTAGCCTTGCCGGAACCACTGGCCGCTGCGCAGGCAGCGGTACAACCACAGCCTGCGGCCCTGCCGATCGCGCGTGACCGCGTAATCGCGGCGCACATCCTGCCCGCGGTCCCACCAGCCATCCTCCAGCCGGCCCAGCCCGTGCGCCTGCAGCGGGGGCGGGATCGGCCGTGGGTCCTGTAGCCACAGCGCCGTGCCGCAAATCATTTGCGCGGGTGTCGGCGGCGGATGCGTGGCCGCCGCGTCGAGATCGTGTCGCGCGCCCTGGGCGGCCTCGGGGCGCGGGATGCCGCTTGCGGTCAGCCGGACGATCGCCTGCTCGCCCAGACGGGCACTCAGGCGGGCCAACGCGGCCGGCAACTGTGCATCCGACGGCGGGTGGCCCGGGGTCTCGGCCAGCAGGCTGGCGCCCTGCGCGGGCGGGTCGAGCAGCCGCGTGGCCCGCAGGCGCAGGCCGATGACCGGGGCGGGCAGGACCTCGCGTTCCAGCCGGGTCTGCCACAGGGGCAGCCAGTCCTCGGCACGGATACCGGGATCGCCGCGTTCCAGCGTTATTCGGGTAGGGGCCATTCGGGTAGCGGTAATCCGCGCATGCGCCTCACGGTGTTTCAGCTCCAGCGTCATCCCCTGCAGGCTGCGGTTCAGGCCGCGCAGATGGGCCTCGGCCTGGCGCAACAGGCGCTTGAGCGGGAAGGCCAGGGCCCCGGTCGCATGAATCTCGTGTTCCAGGCGCAGCGACAGGTCCAGTTCCGGGGGCGGGTCGAAGCGCGGCAGGGTCTCCGTACGCCGCCCCAGCAGCCGATCCAGCAGTGCCAGCAACTCCGGGCCGTGACGGCGCGCGAGTTCGGGGCGCGCCAGCCGCAGCAGGTCGCCGAGCCGGCGCAGGCCGATGGCCCGCAGGCCCTCCCGGGTCGCGGCAGGCAGTGGCAGGGTCTCCAGCGGAACGGGGGACAGGGTGCGGCGCAGGGCCTCGCTATCTTCGGGGATCGCGGAGTTGCGCAGGGTGGCCAGCAGGCGCGCGGCGGTCGGGCTGCGCGCCACGCCGATGCGCGGGTGGAAGCCCAGCCCCTTCAGGGTCTCCCGTACCCGTTCCCGCAGGGCGGCGAGCCCGCCGAACAGGCGCCGGCTGCGTCCGACCTCCAGCAGGATGCGGCGGGCCTCCGGCTCCGGGTGCACGTGGTCGGAGAACTGCAGCAGTACGCCGGCCAGCATGGCGATCTGCGTGGTCTGGGTCTGCGGGTCGTGCTCGACGAGTTCCGGAGTGTCGAGGATTGCGAGGGCATCGGCCAGCGCCATGCCCGGTCGGGCCCCGGCCCGGCGCGCGGCGCGATTAGCGGCATGCACGCATGGAGTGGCGCTGGCCTCGACTACCAGCAGAGGGCGCTCGGTCAGCCGTGAACGGTCTGCCTCGGCGCGCGCCAGGGTCTCTAGCGCCAGGTGCGGCAGCTCGAGCGCCATCCACTGTTCGTTTGCCGAGCGCGGTTCGACCCGTAGGGCAGGCCCGGACTCCGCTGGGTGCTCCGAGGGCGCAATCGAGGCCGGAATAAGGGCTGGCTGGTGCCATGCGCGGGCCGGGCGAGAGGCCTGCCGCGGATGCGGGGCGGCTTGTGTTCGCTCGGGATCGCCCATCTCAGGGCACCGGGATGTGCAGGGCCTGGCCGGAACGGGCCCAGTCGCCGATGCCCTTCAGGCAGTGCAGCTCGAGGCCGTCGGTGTCGGGCCTCCAGTGCAGGCGTTGATGGGCCGGGGAGGGCTGCTCCGCGGCGCCCGGCGGGCGGTACAGGATGGCGCAGGCCTGGCTTTCGGCCGCGGCCAGGCGCAGGCGGCGCAGCAGCGCGGTTTCCACCGGGCCGCCCAGCCAGGCCAGCAGGACGCCGAAGGCCGGGTCGCGCAGGCATTGCTCGCCGGCCCAGAGGGTGTCGCGGTCGTGTTCGGTGCGGATTAGCAGCACCCGTTCCGGCGGGATGCCGAGCGGCTGCCAGCCGGGCAGCCAGGGCGTGGCGGGCGGCGCCAGCAGCGCGATCCAGTATCCCTCGCGGCCGCAGGCCGCGAGCATGGGGACCAGCAGGCGGGTCTCGCCGCAGCCAAAGGGGGCGCCCAGGAGTTCGATCAGCTGGCCGCGCGGCCAGCCGCCCCCCAGGGCACGGTTCAGCGCTGGGTGGCCGCTCGGCCAGACCGAGGCATTCGCGGCAGGGGCGGCGCTGCGCCCGCGCCACAGCGCCGGATGATCGAGCAGGGCATCAATGCCGGGCATTACTGCAGTTCAAGATCGCGCAGTACGCCGACCCCGATACCCTCGATCGCCAGTTCCTGGCGCTCCAGGTTGATCTCGATCGGGGCGAAGTCGGGATTCTCCGGCAGCAGGCGCACGCGGGTACCGTCCTGCTCGAAGCGCTTGACCGTCACCTCGTCCTCGATGCGGGCCACGACGATCTGGCCGGCGCGGGCCTCCGGGGTCTGGCGGACGGCCAGCAGGTCGCCATCGAGGATGCCGGCGTCGCGCATGCTCTCGCCGTGCACGCGCAGCAGGTAGTCCGGGCGGGCCCGGAACAGGCTGTCGTCGATTCGGTAGTGGCGTTCGATATGCTCGGTGGCGAGGATCGGCGAGCCGGCCGCCACGCGCCCGACCAGAGGCAGTTCGGCCGGGCGGGCCGCATGCGCACCGGCCAGGCGGATACCGCGCGCGGCCCCGCCCACCAGCTCGATCGCGCCCTTTTTCTCCAGGGCCTTCAGGTGGCATTCGGCCGCATAGGGCGAGCGGAAACCAAAGGCACGGGCGATCTCGCTGCGCGTCGGGGCCGTGCCCTGGGTGGCGACGGTCTCGGTGATGTAGTCGAGGATAGCCTGCTGGCGCGCGGTCAGGGACACGGCGGGTGCTCCACGGGTTACTGGTTATAAATACAGTATTCCGCGGTGAAGCCCGAGGCAAGTAGCGGCAAGTGCCTTCGTGATCAGTGCTTCCCTAAGGCGAGCCCTGCTCCAGTGTCTGGCGCAGGTGCTCGATCTGTTCCGGCTTGATGCCGGCGATGTCCTTGATCGGCAGGGTGAACGCGAAGCCGTTGCCCACCTCGCTCAAAGCGAGTTCTTCGTCCAGGCGTTTCAGTAGTCGCTCGGCGAGGCTGGCCTCCAGGACCATCAGCAGTACCGTGCGGGCCGCGGAGTCCTTCAGATCCATGATCGGTGCGCGGCGCAACTGGGCAATGCCCTGGCCCTCCAGCAGCGTCAGGCCGGCGGCGCCCTCGCGGCGGACGGTCTCGATGGCACGGTCGGCCCGGTTGCGCGGGACCACGGCGGCGAGCAGTACGAATTGCATGGCGTTCCTCGCGCAGGAGATTAGGGAAACACTGATTAATGTACACGCTCGCGCTCGAGTCGCTTTTGCGTGCGAACAAGGCGCGGTGACTGCCGTGCAGTCATTCTGCACAAGGGAGCCGCAACGCCGTGCGCGCGCAAAAGCGGCCGAGCCCCTGCATTGAATGGTTGGTGGGGTTGGTACCCCAGGTTTCCCGATCCTGCGTTGTGGCCCTTGCCGGTAGAACCACTACCGGCTGCGCACCGCGCCTTGTCTCGGAAAACCTGGGGTACCAACGCGAGCGTGTACATTGATCAGTGTTTCCTTAGGGTTGGGCGGGGGCACCGACGAACTGCATGCCCGCCAGGGCTTGGGCATCCAGCGTGAAGGCCAGACCGTTGTACGGTTGCAGCAGGTCCAGTTCCAGGTTCAGGCGGCGGGCGATGCGCTCGGCGCGTTCCTCGTCCAGCTCCCAGATGCAGACCGACTCCCGGCCCTGGTAGGTCACGCCGAGAAAGGTCATGTGGTCCGGAAAGCCGAGCCCTGCGCCGTGCATCACCGTGCCGTCCGCGCCGCCTTCCTCGGCCGCGATCGCCAGCGCCAGGTCCTCGCGATCCTGATCGACGATGGCCACCAGAAATGTTTCAGCCATGATGTCTTTACTCCCCGCCCGGCTGGTCAGTTGCCGAGATAGCGGCGCAGCACGCGCTGCCAGTCGTCGGATTCCAGAGTCTCCAGTATGGCAACGTTCATCGGGGCGCGCAGAGGCGAGCCCTGGGGCAGGGCGAGGGCGTAGTCCTGGCGCAGGAACTCCACTGGCAGGACCTCGAGTTCACCGGCGAAGTGTTCGCGCGTCTGGTAGCGCAGCAGCGGGGCGTCGTAGACCATCGCGTCGGCGCGTCCCTCGGCCACCGCCGTGAGGGCGGACGTCAGGTCCTGGTGGTCGCGGTAGGCAAAGCCCTGTTCATTCAGCCAGGCGGCGGCGCTGGAGCCGCCGATGGTGGCGATGCGCTGGCCCTCCAGGTCGGAGACATTCTGGATGCCGGTATCCAGCGAGCTGACCGTCAGCGTGGTCGCGATCGCGGCGGTAAAGGTGGAGACGAGGATCAGCGCGGCGAACATCCAGACCAGCGCGATCATGCGCCCCGGCAGGGTGCGCGGGGCCTTGTCGCCATAGCCGACCGTGGTCATGGTGACCGCAGCCCACCAGAACGCGGAGCCCAGCCCCTGGGCGGCATTGCCGCCGAACTCGTCGGCGTTGCGCCGGCGCTCGAACAGCCACAGCAGCGCGCCCACCAGCAGGAGCAGTCCGGCCAGGGCCAGCACCACCATCAGGAAGGGGACGGAGATGAAGGCCCGCAGCGCCCCGGCCACCGGGTTGCCCTGCTGGGGCACGGCAATGGACAGCCCGGTGGTGTAGTAGGGGTGGGTGAAATCGACCCGCTCGGCGCGTTCCGCGGTCGCGGTCAGGGCGGCGACCGAGACATCGATGCGTCCGTCCCCCAGCCCGTCGATCAGCCCCTCGAGGCTGGTCTCGCGGTACTCGTAGTCCAGCTCCAGGCGCTCCGCTACCCGCTCCCACAGCTCGATCGCGATGCCGGTGGGGTGGCCATCGGCATCGTCCGGGGGGATCACGAACGGTGACACGAAGCGGGTGCCGACCCGCAACGTTTCCGTCTCAATGGGATCGGAGTCGGCCGCGGCCCCTGGGGCCTGGGCCGCGGCAGGGGCAGCCAGCAGCCCCGCGAGCACAGTCAGAACGATCAGGTACAACAGGGCGCGAACGGACCGATCGCTGCGGGGCATGGGCATATCCTCAAGGTGATTCGCCGTACCATACCGGGAATGCCCACAGGTAAACACCAACGGATGTACGACCCCTTTGCCTGCCCGGAATGCGCGCCAACGGCCATGGGTACGCCGCGCCTGGCGCTGGATGTCGGCTTTACCCTGGACTGGAGCAGTGCCGAGGCGCGGCATCGTGACTGCCTGTTCCTGCCGTGGCTGATGCCGGCGCACGACATCTGGCCGGACGCCGCCGGGTCGCAACTGGCCGGCGCGGAGATCGGCGAGGCAGTGGACGTGCGGGGCGCGCCGCTGGTCCCGGCGCGGGACCCGGCGGGGGAAGTCGAACTGCCGCCGACGGCGTTTAATCGCCGCCTGCGCCGGCATCGGGTGGTGGAACCGCGTGCCGGGCGTTTCTATCCGCGTGCGTTCATCGCCGGCCATGCCGGCATCGAGGCCGGAGACCGCGAGCTGTTCCGTATCGGCGCGCTGGAGGACACGCGGCTCTTGGCGGACCTGAACCACCCGCTCTCGGGCGCGGACCTGCAATTGCGCGCCCGAGTGCTGGCGGCCCATGAGGACGGGCGCGGCGACGACTGCATGGTGGACGTGGCACGGCTGCTGACGGCGCGCGGTCCGGGGATGCAGGCGCGCTGGCGCGGGCGACCGACGGCCTTCTGGTCCGCAGATGCCTGCGAGCGCGAGGATCCCGCGCCCGATTGCGACTTCTACGCCGGGCCACGCATGGTGCATCACCTGGATGCCACGGCCCGTGCCCGGATCGGGGCGCTGTACGCCACGCTGATCCCGCAGGGTGCACGGGTACTGGACCTGATGAGCAGCTGGGCATCGCACTTGGATCAAGTTGGAGGGCCCGAGTCGGTCACTGGACTGGGTATGAACCACGAGGAGCTGGCCGCCAACGAGGCCCTGGATCAGGCCCTGGTGCACGACCTGAACCGGCAGCCGGCGATTCCGCTGCCGCCCGCGAGCTTCGATGCAGTGGTGTGTACCGCCTCGGTGGAATACCTGACGCACCCGCAGGCGGTATTCGCCTCGGTGCGGGAGCTGTTGCGCCCGGGCGGGGTGTTCGTGGTGACCTTCTCCGATCGCTGCTTTCCGACCAAGGCGATCGCGGTCTGGGAGCCGTTGTACGACTTCGAGCGTATGGGGCTGGTACTCGATTTGTTTCTGTGTGCAGGATTCGACGGTCTTTCCACGCTCTCGCTGCGCGGCCTGCCGCGCCCGCCGGATGACCCGTATGCCGGGCGGCTGGATCATGCCGATCCGGTGTTCGCGGTCTGGGGGTGGCGGCGGGACTGAGGGAGCTTCGCGGGCAAGCCCGCTCCCACAATGGCAGGGCTCACTGTGTGGGGGCAAACAGGCAACTGGACCGGACTCGGTTCTCAGGCTTGGCTGGCCTGGCACCACGAACGCTGTTTTAACCGGTAAACTGCGCGATGATTCGCAATGCCCGCGTCGCGGGCCGAACACGATGGGGAGCGCATGGCCGCAAGCAAGGCCAAATCCGGGGGCAAGGGCAGGAAGACGGCAGAGCCGGCCACGGCACCGAGCCTGAGCGGGCAGTTGCTGCGCGGGCTGCGCGAGGGCGCGCTGCTGATCTTCGGCATGCTGGCGCTTTATCTGCTGGTCGCGCTGGTGAGCTATCACCCGGGCGATGCCGCCTGGTCCACCACCGGCGACGGCGAGAGCCTGCGCAACCTTGGCGGCACCACCGGCGCCTGGTTTGCGGACATCGCGTTTCACTTGCTGGGCTATCTGGCCTACCTGATCCCGCTGGCGGTCGGCGGCATCGGCTGGTGGCTGTTCCGGCATCGCCGCGAGGCGCGGATCGCCAGCCCGATGGAGCTGACCGTGCGCGGGGTCGCGCTGATCGTGGCGTTGATCTCGGGTGCGGCGCTGGCCGCGCTGCACCTGCTTCCGGGCGGGATGCCGGTGCATGCGGGCGGTATCCTCGGGGACCTGTTCGCCGGCTGGGCCGTGGCCGGGTTGAGCCTGGTCGGGGCGACGCTGGTGCTGCTGGCGCTGTTCCTGGCCGGGGTGACGCTGTTCACCGGGCTGTCGTGGTTCCTGCTGATGGACCGACTGGGGCAGTTGACCATTCGTGGCTTCGAGCGACTGCGCGCTCAGCTGGATTCCGCCCGGGATCGCCGCATCGGCGCGCGCGAACGTGCCGAGCGCGAGACGCGGGTGGAGAAGGAGCGCAAGCGCACCGAGAAGCGCGCCCCCTCGCGCGTGGAGCCGCGCATCGAGGCGCCCGCGCCCAGCCCGCGTGTGCAGAAGGAAAAGCAGGTCCCGCTGTTCACCGAAGGGTCCGGCGCCGATCCGCGTCCGCCGCTGTCCCTGCTGGACGAGGCACCGCCCCCGCCTGACGGGTTCTCGGAGGAATCGCTGCAGGCGCTGTCGCGCCTGGTCGAGCTGAAGCTGAAGGACTTCGGCGTGGAGGTCGAGGTGGTCGCGGTGCAGCCGGGGCCGGTGATCACGCGCTTCGAGCTGCAGCCGGCGGCCGGGGTCAAGGCCTCGCGTATCTCCGGGCTGTCCACCGATCTGGCGCGCTCGCTGTCGGTGATGGCGGTGCGCATCGTCGAGGTGATCCCGGGCAAGTCCACCGTGGGCCTGGAGATCCCCAACGAGAACCGCGAGATCGTGGCGCTCTCGGAGATCCTGCGCTCGGAACTGTTCGATACGAACAAGTCGCCGTTGACCATGGCGCTCGGCAAGGACATCGGCGGCGGCCCGGTGATGGCGGATCTGGCGAAGATGCCGCACCTGCTGGTGGCCGGGACGACCGGCTCGGGGAAGTCGGTCGGCGTGAACGCGATGCTGCTGTCGCTGCTGTACAAGTCCACGCCGGACGACGTGCGCCTGATCCTGATCGACCCGAAGATGCTGGAACTGTCGGTGTACGACGGCATCCCGCACCTGCTGTGCGAGGTCGTGACCGACATGAAGGATGCCTCCAACGCCCTGCGCTGGGCGGTGGCGGAGATGGAGCGGCGCTACAAGCTGATGTCCGCGATGGGCGTGCGCAACATCGGCGGCTTCAACAAGAAGGTGCGCGATGCCGAGGCCGCCGGCGAGCCGCTGAAGGATCCGCTTTTCAAGCCGGAGGAGGCGCTGACCGAGACCGAGGCGCCGGATCTGGAGCCGTTGCCGTTCATCGTGATCGTCGTCGACGAGTTTGCCGACATGATGATGGTGGTGGGCAAGAAGGTGGAGGAGCTGATCGCACGCCTGGCGCAGAAGGCACGCGCCGCCGGTATCCACCTGATCCTGGCCACCCAGCGCCCGTCGGTGGACGTGATCACCGGCCTGATCAAGGCGAACATCCCCAGCCGTATCGCGTTCCAGGTCTCCTCGCGCGTGGACTCGCGCACCATCCTCGACCAGATGGGGGCCGAGCACCTGCTGGGCCACGGCGACATGCTCTACCTGCCGCCGGGCAAGGCGATGCCGGAGCGCGTGCATGGTGCCTTCGTCGGGGACAACGAGGTCCACCAGGTGGTGGAGTACCTGAAATCCACCGGCGAGCCGGACTACAACGAGGCGATCCTCGACGAGCCGGAGGCCGGGGCTGCCGCGATCCCGGGGCTGGAGGCGCCGGGCGATGGCGAGGCGGAGGCCGATCCGCTTTACGATCAGGCCGTGCAGATCGTGATCGAGACGCGCAAGGCCTCGATCTCGTTCATCCAGCGCCGCTTGAAGATCGGCTACAACCGCGCCGCTCGCATGGTCGAGGACATGGAGGCCGCCGGACTGGTCAGCCCGGTGCAGTCCAATGGCAATCGCGAGGTCCTGGTCCCGGGGCCGAACGACTGACGCCCGGACCGGTCCATGTACCGGATCCTGTGATCCTGCTCGCCCTTTCTGTTGTGGCATTCACGCCCGGTTAAGCGACCGGGCGCAGGATCATCGTAAACATGCAACTGGAGCCCGCATGACTGTCCGACTTGTTTCCCGTCTGCTGCTCGCCCTGGCCGCGACGACGATGTTCCTGTTCGCCGGACCGCTGGCGGCCGAGCGTGGCCCGGCACCGGATGCGCGCGCGGCGCTGGACCGTTTTGTCGAGGGACTGGAGACCTTTACCGCCGAATTCACGCAGACGGTGCGCGACGAGACTGGGTACGTGCTGCAGGAGTCCGATGGTTCGATGCAACTGGGCATGCCCAACCGCCTGCGCTGGGAGGTGACCGAGCCCTTCCCGCAGACGATTGTCTCCGACGGCGAGGATCTGTGGACCTATGACCCGGACCTGTCGCAGGCGACTGTGCGCCCGCTGGGGGATGCGTTCGATGCGACACCGATCGCGGCGATCACCCAGCCCGAGCGGCTGGACGAGCACTTCCGCATGGATGTGCTGCCGGTACGGGATGCCTCGGCCCTGCGCTTGCTGCTGATCCCGCGCAACGAGCAGGCGGACTTTACGCACCTCGAGCTGGATCTGACGCCGGATGGCGACCTGACCCGCATGGCCTTCCGCGACATCTTTGGTCAGGAGACCGAGATTCACTTCGAGCGAAGCGAGCGCAACGCGCCGGTCGACGAGTCCGTGTTCACCTTTGATCCGCCATCCGGGGTGGATATCTACCGGCCGTAATGTGCCTTCGGGGGGGCACAGATCGGGCCCTTTGCGCATAGCGGGCAAGCTGCCCCCTGTGGGAGCGGCCTTGGCCGCGAACTTCAGGAGCGGGGCGTGCCCAGCGACTGTTCGATGCGGTCGGCGATGGCGGTGATGCGGGCCGGGCCGGTCTGCTCGGCGCGCTTGAGCTGCTCCTGGCATTCGAGCATCTCGTGGGCGAGGTTCAGCGCCACCATCACGGCGATGCGCTCGGCGCCGACCACGCGGCCGGTGTCGCGCAGTTCGCGCATGCGTTCGTCGACCAGGGAGGCGGAGGCGAACAGGTCGGCGCGTTCCTCGGGCGGGCAGGCGATCTGGTATTCCTTGCCCAGGATCGACACGCGTACGGGTTCGGACTGGCTCATTCGCTGTGCTCCATCGACCGCAGGCGGGCGATCATCGTCTCGACCCGGTGGCGGGCCTGTTCGTTGCGTTCCTTGAAGGCCGCGCGCTCGCTTTTGAGCTGACGAATCTGCTCGTGCAGCAGATCGTTCTCCTCGCGCAGGGCGGCATGTTCATCGAGCAGTCGCGTAATCGCGGCCTCAAGGCGCTCGACGGGATCGTGGCTGGAATCCTCGGACGACATGGCGACAGGCCCCGGTTCGGTGAAGGCGGCCGCACACGGCGCGCGGCTGGCAATTCATGGAGTCTAGGAGTCCCCCCCGCAAATCGTCAACTTGTGTGACCTTTTTGCGAGAGCGCCTTCACTTTTGCTATCTGCGACTGTCGGCGGCGACAGGGCCAAACGCGCGCGGACACGGCGCTTTGTTGCGGCTCCCATGGCGGGCTGGTCACAATAGGCGGCATATCGTCTCTCAGGAACCGCCTCGCCCATGACCCAGCCCCCCGAACCTGACCCGCAGGCCACCGTAATCGAGGGCACCGCCCATAACGGCAAGCCCTGCCGCATCGTGGACAACACGGGGGCGATCCCGCGCACGGAGCTGGAGCAGCTGCTGGCGGACCTGATCGCGGAGAAGCGCTTTGGCCTCAATGCGCTGTCGGCCACCGGGTCCAGCGCGATCAAGCTGGGCGAGCCGCAGTTCACCCATCTGCAGGTGGGCGACGACCTCTACCGCTTCCTGCTGTTCCCGTACGAAGCCCGCCTGGAGTCCTTCTGATGGTTGCCCCGACCGGCGAATCGCCCAAGGCGCGCGGCGGCCTTGAATCCGACCCGGCGGCCCTGGCCGAGCAGCTCGCGCATGGCCTGCGTCGCATGGGCTTCGCGCAGACCCCGGCCTCGGCCCACGGGCTGTTCACCGGCTGCGTGGTCGCGGACCCCGGCGCGGATGTCGAGGCGCTAGAACAAAGCCTGGGCGAGGCGCTGCCGCTGACCGACGCCGCGCCGGACGACTTCCGCGCGACGGTGGAGGCGATCCGCCGGGCACTGCTGGCGCAGCTGTACGACGTCGAGCTCGGCTTCGGGCCCCTGCTGCCGGAGGACGAGCCGATCGAGGCGCGTGCCCAGGCCCTGTCCGAGTGGGTCGACGGCTTTATCTCGGGTTTCGGGCAGATGCCCCGGCTACAGCAGATGAAGCCCTCGGCCGAGGCCAGCGAAATCCTGCGCGACTTTGCCGAGATTGCGCGCATCGAACTGGAGCCGGAGGACGACGAAGACAACGCCGCCGCCTTCGAGGAACTCAACGAATACGTGCGCGTCGGTGTATTGCTGATCGCCGACGAGCTCGCCCCGGACGACCCGAAACGGATCCCGATGCAATGAATGCCCCCACGCGCCCCCCGCTGCCCGGCAAGACCCCGACCATCACCCTGGCCGAGTTCGCCCGGCGGCGTCAGCGCCTGATGCGCGGCGTGGGTGGCGACTCGATCATCGTGGTGCCCGCGGCGCACGAGCAGGTGCGCAATCGCGATGTCGACTACCCGTTTCGACAGAACAGCGACTTCCTCTATCTGACGGGCTTCACCGAGCCGGACGCGGTTGCCGTGTTCGTCCCCGGACGCGAGGCCGGGGAGTACATCCTGTTCTGCCGCGACCGCGACCCCACGCAGGAGACCTGGCAGGGGCGGCGCGCCGGACCGGACGGGGCGATGGAGCACTACGGCGCGGAGTGTGCGTTCCCGATCGAGGACATCGACGAGATCCTGCCGGGACTGATGGAGAACCGGCGCGTTCTGTGCGCCCCGTTCGGGCGCGACGAGGCGCTGGACCAGCGGCTGTTCGGCTGGGTCAACCAGGTTCGCGCGAAGGCGCGCAACGGCGTGCGGGCCCCGCATGAATACGTCGCGGTCGAGCACTATGTGCACGAACAGCGCCTGTTCAAGAAGGCACCGGAACTGCGCATGATGCGCCACGCGGCCGCGATCTCCTGCCAGGCCCATATCCGCGCGATGCAGGCAGCCCGCCCGGGCGTGACCGAGTTCATGGTCGAGGCCGAACTGCTGCACGAATTCCACCGCCATGGCACCGAGCCGGCGTATCCCTCCATCGTCGGCGGTGGCGAGAACGGCTGTATCCTGCACTACATCGAGAACCGCGATGTCCTGAACGACGGCGACCTGCTGCTGATCGACGCCGGCTGCGAGGTGCAGGGCTACGCCTCCGACATCACCCGCACCTTCCCGATCTCCGGCCGCTTCAGCGACACCCAGCGCGAGGTCTACGAGTGCGTGCTGGCCGCGCAGCACGCGGCCATCGAGCAGACCCGCCCCGGCAACCACTGGAACGACCCGCACGACGCGGCCGTACGCGAGCTGACCCGCGGGCTCAAGGATCTGGGCGTGCTCAAGGGGCGGCTCGACAAGCTGCTCAAGGACCATGCCTACCGGCCTTTCTATATGCACCGCACCGGCCACTGGCTGGGGCTGGACGTGCACGACGTCGGCGACTACCGCGTCGGCGACGCCTGGCGCCTGCTGGAGCCGGGCATGGTGACCACCGTGGAGCCGGGCCTCTACTTCGGCCCGTACTCCGAGGCCCCGAAGGCCCTGCGCGGCATCGGCATCCGCATCGAGGACGACGTCGCCGTCACCCGCGACGGACACGAAGTCCTCACCGCCGCCTGCCCCAAGACCCCCGCCGACATCGAAGCCTGCATGGCCGGCGACCTCCCGGGCTGGACCTGACCATGCGCACCCGTCCAAATCCGGCCAACCCAAAATTCGTAGGGTGCGTTGAGCCCCGCGAAACGCACCGATCGCTGGGGTGTGCCCTCGCCCCTGATGCGATTCGCTACGCTCATCCGCATCCTACGAAGGTTCGTGGCCCCAGGTACCGTCATCGCGAGGCGCGCAGCGCCGCGGCGATCGCCTTCCGAAGCCACCGGATCCGGCCGCTGTGCCAGCGTCCGGAGATTGCCACGGCCCCTTCGGAGCCTCGCAATGACCGGGTGCGGCGCTGAGATGAGCGTGCAAACCCCCGACATCGCCATCATCGGCGGCGGCCCGGTCGGCAGCCTGGCGGCCGCGACCCTCTCCCGGGCCGGCTACTCCGTGGCCCTGTTCGAGCGCGTAGCCGCGCCGAAGCCGGACACCACCCGCCCCGACACCCGCGGCTACGCCCTGGCCGCTGGCTCCGTCCAGCTCCTGGACGACCTCGGCTACTGGTCCTCCGTGGCCGACCAGGCCACCCCCATCCGATCCATCGTGGTCAGCCGTCGCGGCGGGCTGGGGCGGGTCCACCTGAACGCGCGCGACCACGGTCGCGCCGCGCTCGGGCAGGTCGTTCCGGCCGCCGCCCTGGACCCGATGCTGAGCGAGGCCTGCCGCGCGGCCGGCGTGGACCTGCACTACGACTCGACCCTGGCCGGCCTCGATCCGGCCGAGGGCGACCGGCGGACGCTGCACATCCAGGGAGCAAAGGGCGAGGCGGCCTGGTCCGCGCGCCTGATCCTCGCGGCGGACGGCGTGAGCTCTCCGACCCGCAAGGCCGTGGGCCTCCCGGTGCAGCGTCTGCGCTACGACGCCGATGCTTTGGTGTTCGATGTACGCCCGGACCGCCCGCACAACGGCCAGGCCTTCGAGCGTTTCACCGACGAGGGGCCACTGGCCCTGCTGCCGCAGGCCGATGGCCGCATGAATGTCGTCTGGGTGGCGCCGCCGCGGACCTGCGAGCAGCGCCTGGAGCAGGGCGAGGCCGAACGCCTGCGCGAGTTGCAGGCCCGCTTTGGCTGGACCCTCGGGCGCCTGCGTCCGGCGGGGCCGGTCGTGCGCTTTCCGCTGGAACGCGTCCACGCCCCGGAGCCGGTCGCCGAGCGTGCGCTGCTGCTGGGCAATGCCGCGCACTCCGTGCATCCAGTCGCGGGGCAGGGGCTCAACCTGTCGCTGCGCGACGTGGCGGGCCTGCTTGGTGCGCTGCGCACGGGACGGCAGGCGGACGGAATCCCGACGTTTGCCGCCGACCCGGGTGCGGCGGCCGTACTGGAGGCCTATGCGAGAGATCGGCGACAGGATGTGGGTAGCGTCGTCGCGGCCACCGATTTCCTCGCCCGGGGCCTGTTGCACGCTGCCGGGCTGCGCGGCCACGGGCTGGGGGCCGGCATGATGGCGGTCGATCGCCTGCGCCCGGCGCGCGATGCGTTGGCCCGCTCCGCAATGGGGCTGGGACCGCTGCCGCGCCACACGCTCGCCCATCTACCCGCAGCCGGGCAGGGCACGCCATGAAGAAAGACACCCACCACGAATCACTGGACGTGCTGGTCGTCGGCGCGGGCGCCGTCGGCGGAGCGATCGCCCTGGGCGCCGCGCGGCAGGGCCTGCGGGTTGGCGTGCTGGAACGCAACGCCGCGCCCCAGTTCGATCCGGAGACGACACCGGTCACGCGGGTTGCCACGCTCAACTCCGCGTCCATGGCCTTTCTCCACGAACTGGGCGTGCGCGAGGCATTGGAGCAGCGCCGCACGCACGCCTTCTCCGGCATGTACGTCTGGGACGCGAACGGCCCCGGCCATATCCGCTTCGATGCGGACGCGCTGGGTGTCCCGGCGCTTGGCTGGACGGTCGAGCTCGCCGCGCTCGAGTCGGTCCTGTGGACTGAGCTTGAATCCGCGGGCGTCGCCCTGTATCCGCAGACCGAATGGAAAGCCCTCGACCGCCGCCCGAACCAGGTCGATGTGTATGGCGACTGCCGACAGCCGATCGCCTCGGCGCGCCTGCTGGTTGCGGCCGACGGGGCGCGTTCACGTGTCCGCGACCACGTGGGTATCCCGTTTGCCGGGCACGACTACGACGCGCGCGGCATCGTCGCGACCATCACCACCGAGCACCCGCACCAGGACACCGCCTGGCAGCGCTTCGTCGAGGACCGGGTCATCGCGCTGCTGCCGCTGGCGGACGGACGCTGCTCCATCGTCTGGTCGCAACCGGAATGGCCCGCCGCCGAGGACACCCTGGCACTGGACGACGCCGCCTTTTGTGCGGCCCTGGAGCAGGAGACCGATGGATGCCTGGGCGCGATTACCGCAACGTCCCCGCGCGCCAGCTTCCCGCTCACCGCCCGGCACGCCAAGACCTACCACTCCGGCCGTGTGGTACTGGCCGGCGACGCCGCCCACACCATCCACCCGCTGGCCGGGCAGGGCCTGAACCTCGGTCTGGCCGACGCCCGCGCACTGGTCGACGGGTTACGCGGCCCCGCCCGCCACGACCCGGGCGCGGAGACCGTCCTGCGCGCCTACACCCGCGCCCGCCGCCCGGAAAACGCCTTCATGCAACGCGCGATGGACGGCTTCAAACTCCTGTTTGGCACCCAGGCCGCCGGCCTTCCCGAGCTGCGCGGCCTTGGCCTGCGCCTGGTCGACCAGGCCACCCCCATCAAGCGCCGCCTCGCCCTGCGCGCCTTCGGCCTCGACTAGCCTCGCGGCTTGGTCCGCGGCGCTCATCCATATCCCACGACCCTGATTGCCCTGTAGGAGGCCAGCCCTCTGGCCGATTGGGTCTGATCTAACGTTTGATCGGCCAGAGGGCTGGCCTCCTACAAGCCAAGGCCACCGACCTCGAAAACCCAGGCGCCGTTTCTCCCTCATCTGTCGGCTTTTCGCAACAAAGCTTCCGAGATGCGTGCGTGCCAATCCCTTGTCGCGCATATGCAACATCGTATCGAGTGGCCAATGTCACGCTCGAGACCGACTCACGGCCTATATTTTTGCAGTATAACCACGCTCTTATATGCGCCTTGCGTCACAACTTTTCGGTGTCATCGGGGTCTTTCATTCCCTCCACAATTCAACAGGTTGGGGCGGCATCTTGCTTTGTCTTCAGCCCGTATCCACGACCTTTTCCCGGTTGCCGCAGAGCAAACTTCCAACGCAATCGACATTTTTTCGCCACAAAGGGTTGAAATGCGACACCGTGGTGTATATAAAACACCTGTCATTCGCGGCATCGACCGTGGATGCAGGCGTAGAAACGAACCAAACACCTCTCCTGGGAGATACGCAACATGAAAAAACAGATTCTCGCAGTCGCCGTTGCCGGCGCCTTCGCGGTCCCGGCCTTCGCCGCCGCGGACTCCAACGTCACCCTGTTCGGTCAGCTGCAGACGCAGATCGTCCACCACAGCGGTGGTGACCTCGATAGCGGCTTCCGCATGCACGATGGCGGTTTCGTCGGTGGTGAGCCGGAAGGCCGTCTGTTCGGTGGCAACCCGAACCGCATTGGCGTCATGGCCAGCCATGACCTGGGCAACGGCCTGAAGGCCTTCCTGAAGGTCGAGCAGGATGTCGATACTCGTCAGGGCATGAACCGTGGCGCCCGTGACCAGTTCGTCGGCCTCGAAGGCAACTTCGGTCGCATCCAGGCCGGCCGCATGGCCTCCCCGTACGTGACCGCTGGCAAGGACCCGCTGAATGGTACCTTCATGCAGGCCCGTACCAATGGGGGTCGTCTGAACCCGCAGCCGCTCGGTGGCCTGGGTGAAGGCTCCTACCTGAACGAAGGGATCGCGTACAGCAACAGCTTCGGCATTGTCAGCCTGAATGTTGCTGCGTTCGTCGACAACACCGACGACAGCAACAGCGCCCTGGCCGGTCGCCTGAACTTCGACCTGAACCCGGTCGAGCTGTACATCGCCCACAACCACGCCAACGACTACCGTGCCCATCCGGAAGAAGATGGTGGTGATTTCCGTGCGACCAAGATCGGTGCCGACTGGCGTGCCGGTCCGTTCCGCCTGGTCGGTGAAGTGACCGACTATAAGTGGGATGACGAAGCTGGCAATACCGTGGGCGACGGCAACACCTACTTCCTGTCCGGCACCTACACCGTGGGTCGTAACGACTTTGTGCTGAACCTGGGTCACACCCGCAACAGCAACGATGGTGATGACGGCAACATCGACTACGCCGCGATCGCTGTGAAGCACAACTTCAGCAACCGCGTGATGGCCTTCGCGGGTGTGTCGTACTCCGACTACGACAACGATGCCCCGGCCCATAGCCGCAGCATCAGCAACGACGTGTTCACCGGCGATGCTGGTAGCTCCACCTCGTTCACCGGCGTCGGTGCCGGCATGCGGGTGTCGTTCTAAGCCCGAGCACTGCTTACAAGCGGTATAACAACAAGCACTAGCTTGTTTTACGGGGCCCCCAGGGGCCCCGTTTTTTGTGCACGACCTTGGGCCCCGTTCGGGGCTTTTTTGTGTCTGGCGGTCTGGGGTGTTGTGCCCGTTTCGGGGTGGATGCGGGCATTTTGGTTAGCGGATCGGCTCCCTGCCATTGCTGCGGGGACGGCCCGTCTTCGTCATCCCGGCCGCAGCGAAGCGGAGAGCCCGGATCCACGCCGATGGGGCTGGCACGGGGTGGGTTACGAGCCAGGTGGGAGATCCCGGATAACCGCTGCGCGGTTTCCAGGATGACGGTCAGTGGGTGCTGCTAGTAGCGGCCGGGGGCCCCTACGGTATCGAAGGTCCTGTGTCCCCTGGTGGACGATCAGTCGATCGGGTCGACTCGGATCTGAAGCGACAGGGCATCGCGTGCGCGGCTGGTGCGACGGGAGGCAATGCCGCGTTCGTCGAGGTTGAGGGTGCGGCCTACTCCGGCAAGTTCGTGCCATGCACCGGGCTGGATGGTGATGGAGGATTCGACGGCCTGACGTTCCACGCGGCCCATGGTTGTGGCGGGTGGCTGCTCGTGCAGCTGAAAGATATCCACGCGGATGCGGCCGTCGGGCTGTGCGTGGGGCTGCACGCGGAAGCCGCGGGCGGTGTCGCGAAAGAGTGGTTCCATGCCGACGCCGGCGCGGCCGGCGAATACGCGGAAGCCGTGGGCCTCGGTCTCGCCGACCAGGATGACGGCCTCGGTGCCTTCGCGCAGGCGGACCTGCTGGGTCTGGTCGTCGTGGCGGGCGGTGGTCCAGCGCCGCGCAGTGCCCTGGGCGCGGGTTCCATCGGGGCCGGATTCGATGTCGAGGGCGGCGCCGGTCTCCTGGCGGGGGCGCTCGCTGCTGCGGCGTACCGAGAGGATCAGGTCCCTCGACGCGAGGTCGAGCTCGGTTACGACGTTGCGGATTTGTTCGAGAGTCTGGGCGTCGGCGCGCACCAGGAGGCGGAAGCCGTCGGCCCGTAGTGTGGCCGCCTCGCCGAACAGGCCCTGGAGCTCGGGAAGAATCTCGGCCGCCGGGCGGTTCTGGAGAGGGAGGACCGCGACCTCGGCATGCGCATCCCGGGCGCTGCTGGACGCCGTGGCCCCGCCAAACAGCAGGCACCCTGCCAACATCCGCAGGGTGTGGCGTCTAGACCATGAGCCGGCGAAGTTCGATCGCTTCATCGCTGAGACTCCAGTTCGCCTCGAAATCCAGGGCGGCCCGCTGGGTGCCCCCACGATCATCGACATCCCCGCGGAGGATCCGTTGCCCTCCAGCCTGGGTCAGCTGCATCCAGCCGCTGTGGTCAGCGATTGCGGTCAGCGTGAGGGGGCTCTCCTCGGCGGAGTCGAGCCGGCGCACGGTGACGGCGGTGGGCAGACGCTTGATAGTTTCGACCAGTCCAGGGATGCGATCGCGCAGCGCCAGATCGTCGTCCACCAGAATGCGGATGTCCGTATGCCGGTGGCGGCGCGCGATGTTGGCCAGGTGCGAGCCCAGCTCCAGGTCGCGGAACTCCGCCAGCAGTTCCACGCGTGCATGCAGCCAGAAGCGCCGCCGGGTCTGATCCAGCAGCTCCGCGATAAGCACGGCGGCATCCTCCATCACGGGGTCGGTGGTCGGTTCGGCCATGCAGTCGCCTCCGGGCAGGGTCTCTACTCAGCATAGGCAACTAGCGCCCGTCGCGCATCTGCTGCACGCGCAGTCAATCGAGATGGATGATTCGGGTGAAGCGTTTGTGTGGGGAAGAAACGGGCCGTATCGACAATCCTGGATAACCCGCAGAGCGTGCGCTGTATGAGGGCATTGTCCCGAGTATCGTCGCGGGACTCGGGACTCGGGACTCGGGACTCGGGACTCGGGACTCGGGACTCGGGACTCGGGACTCGGGACTCGGGACTCGGGACTCGGGACTTGGGTGTTGGTTACCCGGCCTGGGCCTGCGCGAGGGGCTGGCGGATGCGGCGGAGCATGCGGCGGTGGGGGATGCCGGCGTCCTCGAAGGTGTCGGAGATGATGAAGAAGTCGTGCTGGGCGTAGAAGCCCAGGCGGGTGTTCTGGGCGTTCAGCCAGACTTCGCGCCAGCCATGGCGGATGGCGGCCTCAACGGCGTAGTCGAGCAGGCGCGAGCCGATGCCGTGGCCGCGCCAGGGTTCGCGCACGGCCATGCGCCCGATTTGTCCGGAGGGCAGCATGCGCAGGGTGCCGATCGGTTCCTCGCCAGGGCCGATGGCCAGCCAGTGCAGTGCGGTCACATCCAGACCGTCGAATTCCAGCGGCTCGGGGACGCCCTGTTCTTCGATGAAGACCTCCCGACGAACGGCGGAGATGGCTTCGGCGTCTGCGGGCCAGCTGGCCTCGCGGAACTGAATGCGTTGTTGCATGGCTGGAGTCCTCGACCAATCGGGGATCGACCACACGGGGCGGGTGTGGCCGAATCCCGCTTTCCATGAGCCCGGAAATTTGCATTCTAGTCGACGAATCCAGAACCGTCCTGTGACTGGCGTCCCAATAAACTGGTGATTGGGTACTAGTTTGCGCTCAACGGTGGGAAGCGCTCGTGAGAATCTTGGATTATTGGGCGGTCATGTGGGGAGTTCGCTCGTCCCGGTCTCGCGGCTCCAGGACCACCTGCATCAGGTCGACACGCTGGTGCTCGAAACCGACTTCGCAGTAGGCGAGGTAGTAGCGCCACATGCGCAGGAACTCGGGGGAGTATCCGAGGGCCTCGATGACGGGTTCGGCATGGCGCACCTCGCGATCCCAGCGACGCAGGGTTTCGGCGTAGTCCTGCCCGAAGAACCGCTGATCGCCGATCGCGAGGCCCGCCTGACGCGCGGCGGCGTTGAAGCGGGGGACGGACGGCAGCATCCCGCCCGGGAAGACATACAGCTGGATGAAGTCGGCGTTGTTGCGGTAGTAGTCGAACGCGGCCTCGTCGATGGTGATGACTTGCAGCGCGGCACGCCCGCCCGGGCGCAAGGAGGCGCGAACCGTTTCGAAGAAGCCGGGCCACCATTGTTGCCCAACCGCCTCGAACATCTCGATCGACACGACATGGTCGAACTGTCCGGTTACGTCGCGGTAATCCTGCAGGCGCAGTTCGACACGGTCGGAGAGACCGGCCCGTTCGATCCGCTCGCGGGCGTAGTCGAGCTGCTCTTGCGACAGGGTAATGGCCGTGACCTGATGGCCGCGTCGCGCAGCGAGTTCGGCAAAGCCGCCCCAGCCGCACCCGATCTCGAGGATGTGGGACCCGGGGGCGGCGTCGAGTTGATCCAGCAGGCGCTCGTACTTGCGCTGCTGGGCACTCTCCAGGGCCTCGTCTCCGCGGCTGAACAGGGCTGCGGAGTAGCTCATGCTCGGATCAAGCCACAGGCGATAAAAGTCGTTGCCTAGATCGTAGTGGAAGCGGATGTTGGCACGACTGCCGCGGCGGCTGTTGCGGTGCCACCAGTGGCGCAGGGCGTCGAATTGGCGCTGGACCACGGGGCGGGCCGCGAGATCGGCCAGCGCCGCCTCGTTGTCCGTGGCGAGGTGCAGCAGGCCCTTCAGGTCCGGCGTATTCCAGTCCCCCGCGATATAGCCCTCGGCAAAACCGAGATCGCCGTGGCGCAGGATGCGCAGCAGCGTCCGCCAGGGCCGCTTCAGGTGCCAGATGGCCTCGCGGCCAGACTGTGCACCCCGTACGACCTCCCGTTCCCCGCGTGGGCCGACCAGCGTCAACTGTCCATGTTCAAGACCGCTTAGGGTCCGGGCGATCAGTCGCAGGGCCCAGTGCCGGCGGGTCGCGAACTCGGCGGTCGCGCTTCCTTGTTCGACGGACATCAGTGCATCTCCTTTTGCGGTGGCGCGGGGCGCGGGTGGTAGCGTCCGCCGCGCAGCCAGATCTTGAGTGCCTGCCAGTGAATCAGTGGCAGGACCTTGAGGGTCATCCAGGGCTGGTGGAACAGCGCGGCCCGCAGGGTCTGGTCGCTGAAGTCCCTCAGGCGGCCGTGCTGGGTCGCGATCAGGAACGGCGAACCCGCCTGGGTCTCGCGGATTGCGAGGCGCACGGTGGCACCGCGTTCCATGCGTGCGGGCGATATGGCGAAGGCGTAGCGCGCATCCATGTCGATGAACGGGGATACGTGAAAGGCCTTGTCCTTCTCCTGGCGTACCGGTGTGGTCATAGCGCGGCCGCCTTCGTGCAGCAGGTAGTGGTGGTGCTCGCCGAAGGTGTTGCGGACTTCCAGCAACACACCACGCAACCCGCCATCCGCGTGATAGGCGAACCAGGCGCTGAGTGGGTTGAACGCGTGACCGAATACGCGCGGCATCGCGAGCAGGTGGATTGCGCCGCCCGCGAGCTCAATGCCGTGCTCCGCGAGACGGGACTCGATCCAGGGCCGCCAGGGGCGACCATCGCGCGGGCCGTGGTCGCGGGTATGCAGGCTGAACAGGTTAAAACGGTCCAGCGAGAACAGCCGGCAACGTTCCGCGGTGGCCTCCAGGTGATCGATGTCAAACAGCGCGGCGATTACCGGATAGCGAAAGCGGTACGCCGGCGCGGCAATGCGCTGGTGCACTACCGATGTGTAGACCAGGGCCGCGTCCATGCCAGCGCCTCAGACGTCCTCGGGGCGCGCAGCCGGTGCCGCCGACGGCGTCGCGCCGCCGCCGTTGACCGGCTTCGGATCCACGGCCACCGGCGCGGGTGAGGCACTCGGCGTGGAGTTCCACGGGGGTACGATGCCCATTCCCTCGCCGATTGCCACGGCGGAGCGCAGCCCGTCCTCGTGGAAGCCGTCGCCCATCCAGGCCCCGGCGAAGTAGAGCCCATCCTCGCCCTGGCGATCCTTCAGCCGCTGGCGTGCGCGCTCGGCGAGGGCATCCATTACCGGGTGTTCCCAAAGATGCTCGCCGAGCACCGTCGTCGGGTGGGGTTCGCGCCAGGGGTTCAGGCTGATCACGTAGTCACGACGTCGTTTCAGGTTATGCAGGCGGTTCATCCAGTAGGAGACCGAGACCCGCTCACCCGGCTGCGTGGTACGCCCGCTCAGGTAGTTCCAGGAGGACCAGACGCGACGCGAGCGGGGCATCAGGGTGGGGTCGGTATGCACGATCGCGCGATTTTCCTGGAAGCGGCAGTCCGCGAGAAGGCCGTCGAGTACAGGCACGGCCCGCCCCAGGAGACGGCGCGCGTCGTTCGCATGACAGGCAAACACGACCTGATCAAACCCCTCGGAACGCTCCGCGGTCAGCACGCGCCATTGGCCGTCTTCCGGGATCACGGCGCGCACGGCCTCGTGGATTACGCTGCGTGGCTCGAGCCGCGCGGCGAGGCGCTGCACGTATTCGCGGCTGCCACCGCGCACGGTTCGCCACTGCGGGCGGTCGCGCAGGTCCAGCAGCCCGTGGTTGCGAAAGAATCGCAGGAAACTTGCAGACGGGAACTCGCGGATGGACTCCGGCGGGGCGGACCAGATCGCGGCGGCCATTGGCAACAGGTAGTCCTCGATGAATCCACGGCCAAAGCGGTGCCGTGAGAAAAAATCGTCCAGGGTGCCCTGAGGGGTCTCGCCCCTTTCGAACAGTCGATGCCCCAGACGGTTGAAGCGCAGGATGTCGGTACTCATGCGCAAAAAGCGCGGGCTGAGCAGGTTGCGCCGTTGCGCGAACAGGGTGTTCAGGTTGCTGCCGGCGTATTCCACCCCGTGGGGATGCCGGGAACAGGAGAACGACATTTCAGTCGGCTGGGTCGGCACGCTCAGGTCGCGAAACAGGCGCGTCAGCAGCGGGTAGTTGCGCTCGTTGTACACCACGAAACCGGTATCGAGGTGAGTGGGGCCCTCCGGGTCGGATACCTCGATGGTGTGGGCGTGACCGCCCAGTTCGGGCGCCGCCTCGAACAGGCGCACCTGGTGGCGCGACTGCAGGATCCAGCCGCTGGCCAGCCCGGCGATGCCGCTGCCGATGACGGCGATGCGAGAGGTGCTCATGATGACGGTTTCGATTCCATCTAAGGGGTGATGTACATCTTATACAGGACCTGTACAATGCCTGTAAATGGCCGCCGTCCAGAATACGGCGCAGAGTGGGCCCGGCATGGCCAGGGGCACGGAGGTTGCAGCGATGGGTAAGGGTGTTCGGTTCCTTGTGGTGGTATGGCTGTTGTGGGCAGGCTCGGGGTCTAGCGTGCTGGCCGGCGAGGCGGGGGCAATGTGCCCCGCGAGTCTCGACTTCGAGATGCGTCCGCTGACCGCATCCGAACCCGTGCGACTGTGTGATCGCCATGCCGGTCAAGTGCTGCTGGTGGTCAATACGGCAAGCCAGTGCGGTTTCACCCCGCAATACGAGGGCCTGGAGGCGTTGAACGCGGAACTTCAAGAGCAAGGGTTCAGTGTGCTGGGGTTCCCCTCGGGCGACTTCGCCGGGCAGGAATACGAGGACGAGGCGGATATCGCCGAGTTCTGCCGGTCCAATTACGGCATCCAGTTCCCGATGTACGAAAAGGTGCACGCCTCGCGGCTCCACGCGACCCCCGGGACGCTTTACCACTACCTGGGGACCGCGGCGGGCGAGTTTCCGTCCTGGAATTTCCACAAGTATCTAATCGGGCGCGACGGCGAAGTGCTGGCCTCGTTCGGCACGCGGCTGACTCCCGAGGACCGGCGCCTGCGCGCCGCGATCGAGGCCGCGTTATGAACGACACCGCCCAGACCATGACCGCCTGGCCTGCCGAGGTGCGCGAGGCACTGGTCGAGCACGAGGTCGTCGCGATCACCTCCGGGCTGTCCGATGTGCGAGATGCCGTAGCCTTGCTGGATGCGATGCTGCCCGGTCGCTGGGTGTGTCTGGAGTGGGGTATGGGGTCTGCTCACAACCGCGAGCAGTTTCATGCCCTGCAGCATGCGACCGGAGCCGATGTGTTGCCCTATTTCGTTGCGCGGGACGGTGCAATCGGGGGGCTCCCCGAGTTGCGGGAATACCTCGGCGCTCGAGCTGTCGCGGCCGGGTCCAGCCGAGGTCCGCGTGATGCCGCGGAACGGGCAGGGCAAACGCAACAGTCCCAGGAAGCTTCGGCACCGATGCTGCAGGTGCTGGGATACGGAGGGCTGATCCCCTTTGTGGCCCTGGGCTTCGGCGCCTGGATGGCCCAGCCGGAATGGCAGGTTTTCGCACTGGAGGCACTGGCGTTTTATGGTGCCGTCATCCTGTCGTTTCTCGGGGCGATCCACTGGGGGCTTTACCTGGCGGATCGCGAACACCGGGTGGGCCCGCTGTCGGCGCCTGTGTGGGCGGTGGTCCCGGCGATCCTCGCCTGGCTTGCGTTGCTGCAACCGTTGCCCGAGGCACTGATGACCCTGGCCGCGCTGTTTCTGGGGGCGCTGTGGGTGGACCGCCTGAGCCTGCGTGGGCGGCCGTTGCCGCGTGGGTACCTGGGTATGCGCCTGGTGCTGACCGCGGGGGCCATCGTATCGCTGGCCTCCGGTCTGGCCGTTATCATGGGGCGCTGACGCGCCCGCACGCCCCAAGGAATGCCGAAGATGGCACAGAACAAGGACCTATCGATGCAAGCAGATGCCCGTACCGCGGACGAACCCGTGACCAGCGCCGCCGATGGGCGGCCGCTGCCGGCCCCCGAGGCGCTGGCCCGTCATTACCGCGAGATCCTCGCCGGCCTGAATGAAGACCCGAACCGCGAGGGTTTGCTGGATACGCCGATGCGGGCGGCCAAGGCGATGCAGTACCTGACCCGCGGCTATCACCAGGATCTCGACACGATCGTCAACGGGGCGTTGTTCAGCTCTGATAACGACGAGATGGTGCTACTGCGCGATATCGAGCTGTACTCGCTGTGCGAGCACCACCTGTTGCCGATCATCGGCAAGGTGCATGTCGCCTACCTGCCGAATGGCAAGGTAATCGGCCTCTCCAAGATCGCGCGGATTGTCGATATGTTCGCCGCGCGCCTGCAGATCCAGGAAAACATGACCCGGCAGATCGCCGAGGCCTTGATGCAGGTGACCGATGCCAAGGGCGTGGGTGTGGTCGTGGACGCCAAGCACATGTGCATGACCATGCGCGGGGTGGAGAAGCAGCACTCCTCGATGGCGACGTCGGTGATGCTGGGCGCCTTCCGCAAGGATGCGCGCACCCGTCGCGAGTTCCTGAACCTGATCCACGGCTCCCGCGACTGATCCCCGAAACGCCGGCGCGCAGCGCGGCTCAGCGCAGCGGGATACTGAAAGAGATGTAGTTGACCCCGGCCATGCGCATGTGGCGAACGTCCTGCGCGAGGCTGTTCAGCAGGTACAGACCCAGCTCGCGCAATGACTGCTCGTCGCTTGCCGTCCACTGTTGCGCCTGGCGCAACGCGGCCTCGTCGACCTCGGCCGCCGCGGTCCGGTCGATCATCTCCACTGCCAGTGTCTCGCCCTCGCGTTCCAGGCGCACGTCCACCGGACGATTGCGCCCGGGTTCGCGTGCGGCCTGTTCGGACAGGTGCATGAAGACCTCTTCCAGTGCGATCTGCAGCTTGACCGACTGTTTTTCCGGCAGGCTCAGGCTTTCGCCGAACTCCCGCGCCATTGCATGAACCTGCGGCAGGGAGTCGCTCTCGGGCGCGAAGGTGGCCCGGCGGCGCGGACGTGGGCGCAGATTGAAGATCATGCTGAGCGCGACCGCGACCGTGCCGCCGGTGGAGACGCCATTGTTGAGGAAGGGGCCGAGCGCCTCGGGAATCAGATGGTGGAAAAACAGCTGGTTCTGGAAGATGAAACCGGTGGAGAAGGCCACGCCGATAATCAGCCCGCTTTGGTAGTTCAGCCCATCCTGCGCGCACAGTCGGATGCCGGCGACGAACAGCAGTGCCAGCAGAATCAGCAGAAACGCCCCAAAGACCGGCCCGGGAAGCGAGATCATCAGCATGTTCAGCTTGGGGATCAGTGCGATCAGGGCAAGGAAGCCGGCAAAGTAGTAGCCCACTCGGCGTGCCGCCATTCCAGTCAGTTCAATCGACGAGACACCGATACCGTAGGTCGTGTTGGGCAGGGTGCCCAGGCTGCCGGCGATCATGTTGCCCAGCCCGTCCGCATACAGGCCGCCGCGTACGCGGTCGTAGTCGGTCTTGCGAGGGGTCCGATAGGAATTGCGCTGTGCCACCATGGTGTCGCCAATCGACTCTACGGCGCCGACCAGGGTCACGATCGCGAAGGTCAAAAGCAGCGTGAACCAGGTGGGCGAGAATTCGAAGTGAAAGCCCGGCCATTCCAGCGGCGGCAGGCCGAACCAGCGGGCGTCCGCTACATCGGAAAAATCGGTGATGCCGAACAGGATGGCTACCACGATCCCGGTGCCCAGGCCGATGATCGGGGCCCACAGCCGCAGCAGGCGTCCGCCGAAGACTGCCACAATAATCGTGAGCCCGAGCGTGAACAGTGCAACCACCAGCGCCTGCCAGGTGCCCTCGTAGTCTCCCTCGCCCTGCATCATGTCCGCCGTGGAGGGGATCACCCCGAGCACCACCAGCATGATCACGACGCCACTTACGGTGGGCGTGATGATGCGTCGGAACAGCCCGAGATAACGCGCAAACAGAAACTGGGCCGGCGCGGACAGCACCGCTAGGGTGGCGACCAGCGCCATGCCGCCGACCATGGCGGCTTCGATCCCCACGGCCAGATAGGCGGTCGAGGTGCCCATGAAGATCAGATAACCGGAGCCGATCGGGCCGACACGGCGGACCTGGATCAGGGTGGCAAGGGCGCTGCCGATCAGTGCGGCAAACACCGTCCACTGGGTCGCGGCCAGGTCCAGTCCGGTCGCGCGGGCGAGGATGAGGGGGGCGACGATGATCGTCGGCGCGATCAGAAGCAGACTTTGCAGTGCGCTGATGGTGCATTTGACCGGAGGCGGATGATCATCCACCTCGTAGAGAATCTTCGATTGGGAAGGTTGGCTCACGGTGCCTCTGCGCCCTGATCGCAAAAGCGAACGATCGTAACAGCCGAGCAGTGATGGGGCTCATGTAGCGTTAGCTCGGCGTTTTCTGGTGTTGCGGTGATGCCCGGGCAAAAAAATGGCCCGGTGGGAGTCCGGGCCGAACGTTCAGACAACCGTGTGATGGAGTCTTCGAGTCTGAACGGCGGAACTGCGGCAGCCGTTGCCAGGCGCCGATTTATCCGCTCTTGCCTCGGTGGACAGGGGTGTTGCCCACAGGTTCCTTTCGGATCCGGGTATCACGCCAACGCGTTCACATTTTGCGGCGCGTACAATGGTTTCCATGCGCGGAGTGGAACAGATTCCCTGGCTTTATGACGCCCTGATGGGGCTGGCGGACGCGCTTGGTTTCCGTGGCTGGCGCCGCCGTCTGGTTATGGGGGCACGGGGCCGAGTCCTCGAACTGGGCTGTGGCACGGGCCGCAATCTTCCCCTGTATTCCTCGCCGACGCAGGTCGTCGCGCTCGATCCAGACCTGGCGGCCCTGCGTCGGGCGCGCGATCGCGCACCCGGGACGCTTTTTGTGGTCGCCCGGGCCGAGGCATTGCCATTTGCCGATGCACGGTTCGACACGGTTGTGTCGGGACTGGTGTTCTGTTCGGTTCAGGATCCGGAGCGGGGGCTGGCGGAGATCCGCCGTGTCCTGGGCGCCGAGGGTCAGTTGCGCATGCTCGAGCATGTGCGGCACCCGCGCCCGAGCCTGGCCTGGTTGCAGGATCGCGTGCAGCCGACCTGGACCTGTGTGACCGGGGGTTGCCACCCGAACCGTGATACCGAGGCGGCGGTAGAGCGCGCCGGGTTCGCAATCGAGGCCGAGGATCGCGAGTCGCGCGGGGTTATGCGGCGCTTCGCCGCCCAGCCGAAAAAAATCGAGGCGAACTCTCAAGTCTGAGCATTCGTGGTCGTCACCCCGGGAGAGCCAGGTCCGAATTGACGCAGAATGCGCCCGGCGGGCTGGTTCTACATTCGAATCAGGAGTGAACGATGGATGCCAGTGCGATTGCCAGCCAGGCCACGCAGATGAGCCAGCAGAACATTGCCATGCAAAAGGATGTGGCAGTGCAGAAGAAGGCCATGGAATCGGAAGAGATGGCGGCACAGGGCTTGTTGCAGGCCATGCCGAACATCAGCGAGATGCAGGCGACCTCCCAGGGCCTGCCCGACCATGTGGGCAATAACGTCGACACGACCGCCTGATTGCCCATACGGTCACCCCGACGCCCCGCCGGAGCGCCCCGGTGGGGCGTTTTTCGTTATGGGTGCTGCGTGCTACGCGGGGTCAGGTGGTTTCGGAGGCCTCGGCGCGGGATTCGTCGGCAGCGGGTTCCGGCTCGGTCGCCGTGTGCTGGTCGATCCAGTTCTTGGCGGCAATCAGCAGCCCCATGGCCATGAACGCGCCCGGCGGCAGCAGGGCCAGCAGGAACCCGTGTTCGGACGGATAGATCTGGATGGTCATCGCGTGCCCCCACTCGCCGAACAGCAGGTGGGCGTTGTCCATCAGCGTGCCCTGGCCGAGGACCTCGCGCAGCGCGCCCAGCGCAATCAGTACCCCGGTAAAGCCCAGCCCCATCATCAGCCCGTCCAGCGCGGCGCGCGGGACGGAGTTGCGCGAGGCAAAGGCCTCCGCGCGACCGATGATCGCGCAGTTGGTCACGATCAGCGGGATGAAAATGCCGAGAATCAGGAACAGGCCGTGGAACCAGGCGTTCATCGCCAGCTCGATCGCGGTCACGATCGAGGCGATGATCAGCACGTACACCGGGATACGGATCTCCGGGCGGGCGTGGCGGCGGATCAACGAGACCAGGACGTTCGACAGCAGCAGCGTCAGGGTGGTCGCGATGCCCAGGCCGATGGCGTTGACCATCGTCCCGGAGATCGCCAGCAGCGGGCACAGACCCAGCAGCTGGACCAGGCCCGGGTTGTTGTTCCACAAGCCGTCGCGAATGATGTCGGTCAGGGTCGGGTTCATCGGTCGTCCTGTTCCGAGTACATGGATCAGTCGTTCCCTATCGGTTCGACCACCGCGCCTTCCTCTTCCTCCGGCGAGGTCGAGAGCAGGTCGTCGCGGTAGTCGTCGAAGTATTCCAGTGTGCGGCGGACGGCGCGAACCACCGCACGCGGGGTAATGGTGGCTCCGGTGAACTGGTCGAACACGCCGCCATCGCGGCGCACCGCCCAGTCGCCGGGCGAGGGGTCGCCCAGGGAACGGCCCTCGAAGCCGTGGATCCAGTCGGAGCGTTCGGCCTCGATCGCATCGCCCAGCCCCGGCGTCTCGCGGTGGCTGGAGACGCGTACGCCCAGCAGTTCGCCGTCGCGGTCCACGCCGATCAGCAGATGGATGTTGCCGCTGTAGCCGTCCCGTGCGACCGCCGAGAACACGATGCCCATGACATTGTCGTCTGCGTCGCGTGCGAACCACGCGGGCAGGTTGTCGCCGCCCAGACGCTCGTCGCTCAGGGCCACCGTGTCGTGCACCGGGTCATTGGCGTAATCGAGGTCGCCGGTAAGTTCCGCGATGCGGTTGCGGTTGACCTCCATGCGGTTGTCCGCGATGCGCGCCTCGGTGCCTTCCTGCACCAGCGCGACCAGCCCCGCGCCGGCCGCCGCAAATCCGGCCAGCAGGACGGTGGCAATCAGGATGTCGCGCGGCTTCAGGTCAAGCACGATCGTCCCCTGGCGGCGGCCCGCCGCGGGTGCGCCCGAAGATTCGAGGTCGCGTCAGGTGGTCGAGCGTCGGGGCGACCATATTCATCAACAGCACGGCGAAGGCCACCGCGTCTGGATAGCCGCCCCAGGTCCGGATTACAAAGATCAGCACGCCGATCCCGGCCCCGTAGAGGATGCGGCCAAGTGGGGTGGTGGACGCGGAGACCGGATCGGTGGCGATAAAGAAGGCCCCGATGATCACCGCCCCGGAGAACACGTGGAAGGCGGGCGAGGCGAACGAATCTGGATCCAGCAGCCAGAAGAAGCCGGCCGGGATGGCCACACCCAGGATGACCGCCACGGGGATGTGCCAGTGGATGATGCGGCGGAACAGCAGGTACAGCCCGCCGAGCAGGAAGAAGTTGCCGACCCATTCCCAGCCGGTCTCGGTGAAGCTGCCGAACAGCGGGCTGGCCGTGATCTCGCCGACCGTGCGTCCGGAGACCAGCCCCTCGCGCATCGCGTCGAGCGGGGTGGCGCGGGTCACCGCGTCCCACGCCTGGGCGCCGGGGAGGCTGCCGGTCAGGACGGTCTGCAGGGTCTGCAGCAGGGTCAGCGGGGATTCCGGCAGCGTGCTGGGGGCCGGCCAGAGCGCCATTTCGCGCGGGAACGAGACCAGCACGACGACATAGCCGACCATCGCGGGGTTGAACGGGTTGTAGCCCAGCCCGCCGTACAGGTGCTTGGCGACAATGATCGCGAATGCAATGCCGATCAGCGTGACCCAGAACGGCGCCAGTGGCGGGATCGCCAGCGCGAACAGCCAGCCGGTGACGATCGCGGAGTTGTCCGCCAGTGTTGCCATGACGGGCCGCTTGCGCGCGGCGACCATCGCCGCCTCGAAGGCCACCGCGAACAGCACGCCCAGCAGCACGTTGACCAGCACGCCCCAGCCGAAGAACCAGGTCATCGCCAGGGTGCCGGGCACCAGTGCCATCAGCACCTGCTGCATGACGCCGCCTACGGAGTGCGCGGGGATCACATGGGGGGAGGATTGCGTGCGAAAACGCATCAGCGGCCGTCCCCGTCCCGGGTGTTGTCTGTCGTGGAGGTTTCCTCGCCGGTCGTCTCCGAGCCGGACGCCTGATCGCTGTCCTTCGCGGACTCCTCCGCACGGGCGGCCTTTTTCTTCTGCGCGCGTTCCAGTGCCGCCTGGATCGCGGCCTGCTTGTCGCCGTCGGCTTCCTTGTTCTTTAGCGCGGCCTTCTTCTTCGCCAGGCGCTCGGCCTTCTCGCGCTCCTCGCGCTCGATGCGCTCCTGGCGGAACTCGTAACGCTCGCGCGCGATGTCCGACTTGTGGCGTTCCTTCTCGCGCGCCCAGATCTCGTTCTTGGCATAGCGGTAGTACTGCACCAGCGGGATATTGCTGGGGCAGACATAGGCGCAGCAGCCGCATTCGATGCAGTCGAACAGCCCGTAGTCCTGGATCGCGTCAAAGTCCTTCGCCTTTGCCTGCCAGTACAGCTGTTGCGGCAGCAACTGGGCCGGGCAGACGGCCGCGCACTCGGCGCAGCGGATGCAGGGCATGACCGGGCCGGGTGCGGGCGTGTCCTGGGGACGTGTGGCGAGCAGGCAGTTGGTGGCCTTGATCACCGGGATGGAGTCGTCATGGACCGCGAAGCCCATCATCGGGCCGCCCATCACCAGCCGGTCGACGCCTTCGGCATAGCCGCCGGCCGCCTCGATCACGTCGGCGAACGGGGTGCCAAGCAGAGCCTCCACGTTGCGCGGGTGTTTCACGCCGGGGCCGGTGACCGTGACGATGCGCGACAGCAGCGGGCGGCCCTGGATCACCGTGTCGCAGATCGCCTTGAAGGTGCCCGGGTTGTGGCAAACCATCCCGAGATCTGCGGGCAGGCCGCCGCTCGGGACCTCCTGGCCGGTCAGTACCTTGATCAGCTGGCGTTCGCCCCCGGTGGGATAGATCGAGGGGACCGATACCAGCTCGATCAGGTCGCGCAGCTCGGTCGGCAGGGTCTCGGTCAGCGAGCGCATCGCCTCCGGCATGTTGTCCTCGACCGCGAACAGCACGCGTTCCACGCCCAGCAGGCGGGCGGTGATGCGAATCCCTTCGAATACCGCCTCGGGGGCGGTGCGCAGCAGCATGTCGTCGGCGCTGATGTAGGGCTCGCATTCCGCCCCGTTGACGATCAGTGTGTGGATGCGCTGACCGGCGCGCGGGTTAAGCTTGACCGCGGTGGGGAAGGCCGCGCCACCCAGCCCGACGATGCCCCCGGCGCGCAGGCGCTGGCGCAGCGCGCGCAGATCGCGGGTATCCCAGTCCAGCCAGGGTTCCATGCGGGCATCGCCCCATTCGTCGTGCCCATCGGGCTCGATTACCACGCAGGGGGCATTGAGGCCCGAGGGGTGGGGGACCGGGTACAGGTCGATATCGACCACCTTCCCGGAGGTGGGCGCGTGCACGTGCGCCGCGATGTAGCCCTTGGACTGGCCAATGCGCTGGCCCTTGGTGACGTGATCGCCGACCTGGACACAGGCCTCGGTCGCCTCGCCGATATGCTGGCCGAGCGGCACCGTCAGTTTTGCAGGCACGCCCATCACCAGCACCGGATCGGCGGTACTGGCCTCGGTCTCGTCGGCCAGTTTCAGGCCTCCATGGAAGCGGTGCAGCTGCATCGGCGTATTCTAACGTTTCGCGGGTGCGGGGCTTAGTGCCCGCCGCGCGAGACGTCCGCAATCGCGTGTATGGGCCGCTCGATGGGCGAGGGCTCGGGCTCCGCCCAGCGCCATTCGGTGATGTCGGTCTGGATCGGCACCATGTCGATGCAGTCGACCGGGCAGGGCTCGATGCACAGTTCGCAGCCGGTGCACTCTTCCTCGATCACGGTGTGCATCTGCTTGGCCGCGCCCAGGATCGCGTCCACCGGGCAGGCCTGGATGCACAGGGTGCAGCCGATGCAGATGTTCTCGTCGATCACCGCGACGGCCTTTTCCTGTTCCTCTTCCTCCAGCGGAGTCGGCTCGCGGTCCAGCAGGTCCGCCAGCGCCTGAACCGTGGCCTGGCCACCGGGGGGGCAGCGGTTGATGTCGGCCTCGCCCGCGGCGATCGCCTCGGCATAGGGGCGGCAGCCGGGGTAGGAGCATTGTCCGCACTGGGTTTGCGGCAGCAGGGCGTCGATCTGGTCCACGACCGGGTCCTGTTCGACGCGAAAGCGCTGGGCGGCAAAGCCGAGGATCAGTCCGAACGCGGCGGCCAGACCGCCGATCGCGAGGATGGCGTAGACGACACTCACAGCCGCACCAGCCCGGAGAAGCCCATGAACGCCAGCGACATCAGACCCGCGGTGACCATGGCCACCGCGCTGCCGCGAAAGACCACGGGCACATCGGCCACCGCGATGCGTTCGCGAATGGCGGAGAACAGGATCAGCACCAGGGAGAAGCCGACCGCGGCGCCAAAGCCGTAGAGCGCGGATTCGACGAAGTTGTGCGCCTCCTGGACGTTGAGCAGGGCCACGCCCAGCACCGCGCAGTTGGTGGTGATCAGAGGCAGGAAGATGCCCAGCACGTTGTACAGCAGCGGGCTGGTCTTGCGCACGACCAGCTCGGTGAACTGAACCACCGCGGCGATCACCAGGATGAACGCGATCGTGCGCAGGTATTCGAGTCCCAACGGGGTCAGCAGGTATTCGTTGATCACATAGGAACTGACCGCGGACAACGTCAGCACGAAAGTCGTGGCCAGGCCCATGCCGGTGGCCGTCTCGACCTTGCGCGAGACCCCCATGAACGGGCACAGGCCCAGAAACTTCACCAGTACGAAGTTGTTCACGAGGATCGTACTGATGAGGATCAGGACGTATTCCACGTTAATTCCGAGTCGTCAGGTCAACAAAATAGTATCAGGGACTGCTTATCCCGACTCAACCCTTCCGGGGCGCTGGTTTTGCGTGGGAGCGGGCTTGCCCGCGAAGCCCCTGCGGTTGTCGGACCTTGGCGGGCGGCATTCGCGGACAGGCTTGCCCCAGCAGGATAGAGTCTAGTCGCCTGCCGGGACGAGCGAGTCCAGACTGCGCAGCGCGTGTTGGTCGGCAGCGGCCGAGTCGTCGAAGGGGCGAGCGGTCTGCAGCCAGGCCTGGTGTGCTGCATCCAGCTCCTCGCCGCGTACCGACAGCAGCATGATTGCCTCCGGGGCGATGCCGATTTCGTCCGCCAGACGGCGGTAGCTGCCGGCATCGCGCCGCCCGCCGATGCGGGTGTCGAACAGCCCGGTCAGACGCTGCTCCACCTCCGGATACGGGCCGTGACGCAGCCAGTCGCGCTGGACCGGGGCCGGGCTCGCACCAAAGCTGTACAGGGCCACGCCGGCATCGTCCAGCGCCATCAGGGCGCGGGCCGTGTCGTCCGACAGCTCCGGGCGCAGCATCGAGGCCTCCAGGGCGTCGGCCCAGATCAGGCCCTGCAGCTGACGCAGGGGTGTGATGTCCTGTCCGCCACGAATCCAGGCGCGGATCTGCGCGAGCAGTCCGTCGACATCCAGCTCGCGCCCGGAATAGGCGAGGATATCCGCGAGCACTCGCTGCACCGCCGTGCTCTCCGCGTGGCGCTCGAGAAAGCCCGGCAAGGCCTCCAGCGAATAGGGCTCAAGTGTGTCGCGCAGCACGCCGGGTGGTGCCAGGACCCCTTCAAACGCGAGGATCAGGGCCTGGGGCGCGGGATTCGGTGACATGTTCATCGGCTCATCTGGTGTGCAAGCGTCTCGCACTGGAACATGAATTCGAAGGCCTCGACCCGGTGCAGCGCCAGTTCCACGCTCGCGCCCCAGGTATAGAGGCCATGGCCGCCGATCAGGAACCCGGCGAGGTTCGGCTCGCGGCTCATGGCGGCGTCGACCCGCGCGGCCAGCTGTTGCACGTCGGGTTCGTTCGCGAACACGGGAAGGTCCAGGCCCCGCGCGGGATTGTCCACGCCGGGCAGTTCCCGCAGGACCTCGTAGTCGCGCAGGCGCAGGGCACCGGGAAACTGGCGCGACAGGACGGTCGCATGTACCGAGTGCGTATGCAGCACCGCGCCCAGCTGGGCATCGTGGCGGTACATGATGATGTGGAGGAAGGTCTCTGGCGCCGGCTCTTCGCTGCCGGCGACCACGTGGCCGTCGAGATCGACCACCAGAAAGTCGTGGCGGTCGAGGAAGCTCTTCTCGCGATTGGGTGCCGTGACGGCGATATGCCGGTCGTCCAGGCGCGCGGAGAAGTGGCCGGTGCGCGCGGGCAGCCAGCCGCGCGCCGAGAGATCACGGCCTGCTTCGGCCAGCAGGCGTACCTGCGCCAGGAATTCGGGGCTTTGGTCCATGCGTCCGGGTATCGGCAAAAGAGCGGCAGCTTACGCGAGCCGTGGGTGCAAATCCATGACGCAGGCGGCCTATTTGACCCGCATCCCGGGCCGGGCGCCGTCGTCCGGGTTCAGGATGTACAGTTCCGAGCCGCCGGGGCCGGCCGCCAGGACCATGCCTTCGGATACGCCAAAGCGCATCTTGCGCGGCGCGAGGTTGGCCACCATTACGGTGTGCCGGCCCACCAGGTCCTCCGGGGCGTAGGCCGACTTGATGCCGGCAAACACCTGGCGCGTCCCCGAGCCGATATCCAGCGTCAGCTTCAGCAGCTTGTCCGCGCCTTCCACGTGCTCGGCACTGGTGATGCGCGCGATGCGCAGGTCGACCTTCGCGAAGGTGTCGAAGTCGATGGTCTCGGCGATGGGGTCCACGTCGGGCTCCGAGTCGGTGTTGGGAGTGGTCGCGGGTTCGGTCGCGGCCAGGGTCGCCTTCGAGGCCTCCAGCAGCTTGTCGGCGGTCTCGCCTTCGATGCGGGTCATCAGCGGCTTGAACTTCTCGATCGAGCGCCCGACCAGCGGCTCACGCGTGTCCCAGGCCAGGCTGTCCAGCCGGAGGAAGGCCGCGGCGTCGGCCGCCAGTCGCGGCAGCACCGGGGCGAGGTAGACAATCAGGATGCGGAACAGGTCCAGGCCCTGGGTGGAGATGGCCTGGACCTCGGCCTCGCGGCCTTCCTGCTTCGCCAGCACCCAGGGCTGGGCCTCGTCGATGTACTGATTGGCCTGGTCGGCCAGCGCCATGATGCGGCGGATGGCCTGGGCGTATTCGCGGTTCTCGAACGCGGCCGCGATGGCGTCGCCCTCGGCGACGAAGGCCTCGTGCAGGTCCGGACGTGGCAGCTCGGCCGCCAGCTCGCCGTTCGAGCGCTTGGTAATGAAGCCGGCGCAGCGGCTGGCGATGTTGACCAGCTTGCCGACCAGATCGGAGTTCACACGCTGGACGAAGTCGTCCAGGTTGAGGTCGAGGTCGTCGACCCCGGCACCCAGCTTGGCGGCGAGGTAGTAGCGCAGGGATTCGGGGTTCAGGTGGTCCAGGTAGTCGCGCGCGCGGATGAAGGTCCCGCGCGATTTGGACATCTTCTGCCCGTTGACGGTCAGGAAGCCGTGGCAGAACACCGCGCTGGGCGTGCGAAAGCCCGCGCCGTGCAGCATCGCCGGCCAGAACAGCGTATGGAAGTACGCGATGTCCTTGCCGATGAAGTGATACAGCTCGGCATCGGAATCCGCGCCCCACCAGGCATCAAAGTTCAGGCCCTGCTTCTCGGCGTAGGCGCGAAAGCTCGCCATGTAGCCGATCGGCGCGTCCAGCCAGACGTAGAAGTACTTGCCCGGGGCGTCGGGGATCTCGAAGCCGAAGTAGGGGGCATCGCGCGAGATGTCCCAGTCGGTCAGGCCCGCATCGAACCACTCGTCGAGCTTGTTGCGGATCGCGTCCTGCAGGCGGCCGGAGCCGGTCCATTCGCGCAGGAAGGCCTCGAAGTCGCCGAGTTTGAAGAAGTAGTGCTCGGACTGGCGCGACTCGGGACGGGCGCCGGTGATCGCGGAAACCGGGTCTTTCAGGTCCAGCGGGCTGTAGGTGGCTCCGCAGGCCTCGCAGGAATCGCCGTACTGCTCCTCGGCGCCGCAGTTGGGGCAGGTGCCCTTGATGAAGCGGTCGGGCAGGAACATCCCGGCCTCGGGGTCGTAGGCCTGGTCGATGGTGCGCGTCTCGATGTGCCCGGCGTCGCGCAGCGCGGTGTAGATGTGGGCGGCCAGTTCGCGGTTTTCGTCCGAGTGGGTCGAGTGGTAGTGGTCGAAATCCACCAGGAACTCGCTGAAGTCGGCCTCGTGCTCCTGGCGTACGCGCGTGATCAACTCTTCGGGTTCGATGCCCTCGGCGCGGGCCTTCAGCATGATCGGCGTGCCGTGGGCGTCATCCGCGCAGACGTAGATCACCTCGTGGCCGCGCGCACGCTGGAAGCGCACCCAGATATCGGTCTGGATGTACTCGACCAGGTGCCCCAGATGGATCGGCCCGTTGGCGTAGGGCAGGGCGCTGGTGACCAGGATCTTGCGCGGCGTGTCAGTCATCGTCGGACTCGTGCGTCGGTAGCGGCGGGCGGTGGCATGCAGGGGCGCTATTGTCGGGGCTGCCAGCCGGGTTGTCGAGGCGTGGAAAAGTCCGTCACGGGCTTTTCCACAGAAGCTGTGGATAACTCTGTGGGCAACCCAGTGGAATTCATCGTCAGGCCTTGTCACGCAAGGGCCTTGTACAGATTGGTCAAAAAACGTTCAATTTGTTTTTATTAATAAAAAACAAAAAGATAAGGGTTCTTTGTGTAGTGCTTTCGGTGTTTTGGCTGCTATCTGGGGCGTTTTCAGGGGCAGTGGAAACTCATGTGTATAAAACTCCCTGATAGGGGTTGACAGATCATTCAGGACCCCACTTGTGGCATGGGGCAAAGGACTGGCGAGTGGTGGTGCCATTGGCGTGCTGATGACGGCCCAGTAGAATCGCGCGATTACTCCCAACTGCCGGATGGAACGAACGCCATGGCCGAACTCTCACGCGAGCAGATCGAAAACGCCCTGAAGACCGTTCAGGACAAGTACCTGGAGCAGGACTTGGTGGCCGCCGGTGCGGTCAAGGACATCCGTGTGGAGGGCGCACGGGCGGCCATCACTCTTGAGATGGGGTACTCCGCGAGCGGCTATCACGACGAGCTGCGCGCCGCGATTCAGGGGGCGCTGGCCGGCGTGGCCGGGCTGGAGTCCTCCGAGGTGACGATCACCACCAAGGTGACCGCCCACGCGGTGCAGAAAAGCCTGAAGCCGATGCCCGGCATCAAGAACATCATCGCCGTGGCCTCTGGCAAGGGCGGGGTGGGCAAGTCCACCACCGCGGTCAACCTGGCGCTGGGCCTGGCGGCCGAAGGCGCGCAGGTCGGCATTCTGGATGCGGACATCTATGGCCCCAGCCAGCCGCGCATGCTGGGCATCAAGGACCGCCCGGAGTCAAAAGACGGCAAGTCCATGGAACCGCTGGAGCGCCACGGCGTGCAGGCGATGTCCATCGGGTTCCTGATCGATGAGGACACGCCGATGATCTGGCGTGGCCCGATGGTTACCCAGGCGCTGGAGCAGCTGCTGAACGAGACCAACTGGAAGGACCTTGACTACCTGGTGATCGACCTGCCGCCGGGTACCGGCGACATCCAGCTGACCCTGTCGCAGAAGATCCCGGTCTCGGGCGCGGTGATCGTCACCACCCCGCAGGACATCGCACTTCTGGATGCGCGCAAGGGCCTGCGCATGTTCGAGAAGGTCGAGGTGCCGGTACTGGGCATCATCGAGAACATGAGCATTCATATCTGCTCGAACTGTGGCCACGAGGAGCACATCTTCGGCCAGGGCGGTGCCGAGAGCATGGCCGAGGAATATGGAGTGGACATGCTGGGCGCGCTGCCGCTGGATATCCGCATTCGCGAGCAGGCCGATGGCGGTGAACCGACGGTGATCGCCGATCCGGACGGCCGCATCGCCGAGATCTACCGCGAGATCGCCCGCCGCACCGGTGCCAAGCTCGCGGAACAGGCGAAGGACTACAGCAGCAAATTCCCCAACATCGTCATCCAGAACAATTGATCCGTTGATCAACCAGGGACAGGGCAGATGAGCATCAAGTCGGACCGCTGGATCCGGGAGATGGCCGAGACGAAGGGCATGATCGAGCCCTTCGAACCCGGTCAGGTCCGCTACCGCGACGAGCAGCGCATCGTCTCCTACGGCACGTCCAGCTACGGCTACGACGTGCGCTGCTCGGACCATTTCAAGATCTTCACCAATATCAACTCGAGCATCGTCGACCCCAAGGGCTTCGACGAGGGCAGCTTTGTGGATGTGCACTCCGACGTCTGCATCATCCCGCCCAACTCGTTTGCGCTGGCGCATACGGTCGAGTACTTCCGCATCCCGCGGGACGTGCTGACCATCTGCCTCGGCAAGTCAACCTACGCACGCTGCGGCATCATCGTGAACGTGACCCCGCTGGAACCCGAGTGGGAAGGCCATGTGACGCTGGAGTTCTCCAACACCACGCCGCTGCCAGCCAAGATCTACGCCAACGAGGGCGTGGCGCAGATGCTGTTCCTGCAATCCGACGAGGTCTGCGAGACCTCCTACAAGGACCGCGGCGGCAAGTACCAGGGCCAGCGCGGCGTCACCCTGCCCCGGACCTGACCCCCACCGACCCGCGAAGGAGGCCGCCATGCGCATCGTGATCGCGCTGGGCGGAAACGCCCTGCTGCAACGCGGCGAGACGCCGTCGGCCGAGGCCCAGCGGCGCAACGCCCGTGCCGCGGCGCGCGCCATTGCCGATGTCGCAAACGAGCACGAGGTCGTCGTGACCCACGGCAATGGCCCGCAGGTGGGGCTGCTGGCCAGTCAGGCGGAGGCCGATTCCATCCACTGGCCGCTGGATGTAGTCGGCGCCGAGAGCCACGGGATGATCGGCTACATTCTCGCGCAGGAGTTGCACAACGCCCTGGGCCATGACCGGATCGCCAGCCTCCTGACGCAGACCGAGGTCGACCCGGGCGATCCGGCATTTGCCCGCCCCGAGAAGTTCATCGGCCCGGTCTGGGATGAGTCCCGAGCGCATGCCCTGGCCGAGGAACGCGGCTGGGATGTCGCCCCGGACGGTGACGGCTGGCGTCGAGTGGTCGCCTCGCCGGAGCCGCGGAAGGTGCTGGGCGTGGAGGCCGTGCGGACCCTGGTCGAGGGTGGGTCCATTGCGATCTGCGCGGGGGGCGGCGGTGTGCCGGTCGCGCGTGACGACGAAGGCCGGCTGTACGGCATCGAGGCGGTGGTGGACAAGGACCTGACCGCCGCACGCCTGGCGGTGGAACTGGACGCGGACTGGCTGTTGATGCTGACGGACGTCGACGGCGTCTACTGGAACTGGGGCGAGCCCGATGCCACGCGTCTGAAGGCACTGCTGGTCAGCGCGGTCGAACCCGCGTCGTTCCCGGCCGGTTCGATGGGCCCGAAAATGGAGGCCGCGCGGCGCGTGGCCGATCAGGGTGCCCGGGCCGGGATCGGGGCCCTCGAGGACGCCACCACGATTATTGCGGGGCAGGCCGGGACGCGGATCCTGCCGGTGGGGGCGTCGTAGGAGGCGCGGTGGCGCGCGTCGCGCGGGAATCAGCGTCTCGCCGTGGTGGATTGTTGCCAAGCCATTGGCGCCACGGCAAGCTCGCCAGTTCACGCCCCTGTCTCGCAAGGATGAACACTATGTACCGCCATGCCCGCATCACTGGATTTTTCGTTCTGTCGGTTGCCGCCACGCTTGTGCTGGTCGGCTGCGGGGGCGAGGAAGAAGAGATGAACCCGCCGCAAGGGCTGGAACAGCAGATGGCGCCGCAGGACATGTCCAGCGACGATGCCCGCCGCCCGACCAATCCCGGTCTGCCCGCGGCGGACGTGAAGAAGTCGGACGACTGAAGGCTGTCTGCACGGCGCTGGGTCGCCTCCCGGGGTGGCTTTTCCGCACCCCGGTGCTGGGAAAAATCGTCATTTCATATTAGGATGTTGGGCTATTTTGATTCCTGCTGGGTCATCCCGCCACGATCACGCACGAGCCCTTAGGTAAGGAAGTCGACCACCATGTCCGAGACCTCAAGTTCCTCCACCGCCATCACCGGCGCCGAAATCTTCTGCCGCAGCCTGCAGGCCGAGGGTGTCGATGTCGTATTCGGGTATCCCGGCGGGGCGGTACTGCACATCTATGATGCGCTGTATCGCCAGGACAAGGTCTCGCACGTACTGGTACGCCACGAGCAGGGCGCGGTGCACGCGGCCGAGGGCTATGCCAAGTCCTCTGACAAGCCGGGTGTCGCGCTGGTGACCTCCGGTCCCGGCGCGACCAATGCGATTACCGGGATCGCCGATGCCTACATGGATTCGGTGCCGCTGGTGGTGTTCACCGGCCAGGTGCCGACCAGCCTGATCGGCAACGACGCCTTCCAGGAAGTGGATACCGTGGGGATTACCCGCCCCTGCGTGAAGCACAACTTCCTGGTCAAGGACGTGAAGGATCTGGCGACCACGATCAAGAAGGCCTTCTACGTGGCGACCACCGGCCGCCCCGGCCCCGTGGTCGTGGATATCCCGAAGGATGTGACCGCGGCGAGCTGCGAGTTCGAATATCCCGAGTCCATCCACATGCGCTCGTACAACCCGACCTTTGGCGGCTATACCGGCCAGATCGACAAGGCGGTGGACCTGATCCTGTCGGCGAAGCAGCCGATGATCTACACCGGTGGGGGCGTGATCCTGGGCAGGGGTTCCGAGGCGCTGACCGAGTTCACCCGCAAGCTGGGCTACCCGATCACCAACACCCTGATGGGGCTGGGCGGCTATCCGGCGTCGGACAAGCAGTTCCTCGGCATGCTCGGCATGCACGGGACCTACGAAGCCAACATGGCCATGCACCACGCCGACGTGCTGATTGCGATCGGCGCGCGCTTTGACGACCGCGTGACCGGCAACATCGAGAAGTTCTGCCCGCACGCGAAGATCGTGCATGTCGATGTCGACCCGTCCTCGATCTCCAAGAACGTGAAGGTCGACGTGCCCATCGTCGGCGAGGTGGAGCCGGTGCTGCGCGCGCTGATCAAGGCGCTGGACGCCGCCAACGCGAAGCCGGATCCGGAGGCGCTGGACGCCTGGTGGAAGCAGATCCGCGAGTGGCAGTCGCAGGACTGCCTGAAATACGACCGCGAGTCCGAACTGATCAAGCCGCAGTACGTGGTGCAGAAGTTCTGGGAGCTGACGCAAGGCGATGCCTTCGTGACCTCGGACGTCGGCCAGCACCAGATGTGGGCCGCGCAGTTCTACGGCTTCGACAAGCCCAACCGCTGGATCAACTCGGGTGGCCTGGGGACGATGGGCGTGGGCCTGCCGTTCGCGATGGGCGTGCAGTTCGCGCACCCGGACGCGACGGTCGGCTGTATCACCGGCGAGGCCAGCATCCAGATGTGCATCCAGGAGCTGTCGACCTGCTACCAGTACCAGCTCCCGATCAAGATCCTGAACCTGAACAACCGCTACCTGGGCATGGTCCGGCAGTGGCAGGAGTTCTTCTATCAGGGCCGCTACGCGATGTCCTACATGGACGCGCTGCCGGACTTCGTGAAGCTGGCCGAGGCGTATGGCCACGTCGGCATGCGCATCGACAAGCCGGGCGACGTCGAGGGCGCGATCAAGGAGGCCCTCGCGCAGAAGGAGCGCCTGGTGTTCCTGGACTTCCTTACCGACCAGTCCGAGAACGTCTATCCGATGATCCCGGCCGGCGCCGGCCAGAACGAAATGATCCTGGTCTGAACCGGGTACAGGGAAGAGCCGTATGCGTCATATCATCAGTGTCCTGCTGGAAAACGAATCCGGTGCCCTCTCAAGGGTGGCCGGTCTGTTCTCCGCCCGTGGCTACAACATCGAATCGCTGACTGTCGCGCCGACCGACGACCCGTCGCTGTCGCGCATGACCATCGTCACCAGTGGCTCCGACGAGATCGTCGAGCAGATCACCAAGCAGCTGAACAAGCTGGTCGACGTGATCAAGCTGCTGGACATGACCGCTCACCCGCACATCGAGCGCGAGATGGCACTGGTCAAGGTACGCGTTGGCGAGGCGGCCGACCGGGAAGAGGTCAAGCGCCTGACTGATATCTTCCGCGGTCGCATCATCGATGTGACCCAGCAGACCTACGTGATCGAGATCACCGGTGAGGGCTCCAAGCTGGATGCCTTCCTTGAGGCGGTCTCGCCGTTCCCGGTGCTGGAGGTCGTGCGTTCGGGTGTGATGGGCATCGCCCGCGGCGACGTCGCGCTGCAGCTGTAATCGTCTTCGCTTTCGTCCGTGCCGGCCGGGCACGGGCTTTTAATTCGTCATCGGCCCCCTGGCGGGGCCTGTTGCCAAGGAAATGACTGCCATGAATCTGTATTACGACAAAGACGCCGACCTCTCCATCATCCAGGGCATGAAGGTCGCGATCATCGGCTACGGCTCGCAGGGCCACGCCCATGCGAACAACCTGAAGGATTCCGGTGTGGACGTGACCGTGGGCCTGCGCGACGGCTCCGCCTCGCGCGCCAAGGCCGAAGAAGCCGGCCTTAAGGTCGCCGATGTCGATGCCGCGACCGCCGGCGCCGACCTGATCATGGTGCTGGCCCCGGACGAATACCAGGCCGCCCTGTACCGCGACGTCCTGGAACCCAACCTGAAGCAGGGCGCGACCCTGGCCTTCGCCCACGGCTTCGCGATCCACTACAACCAGATCGTTCCGCGCAAGGATCTGGACGTGATCATGATCGCGCCCAAGGCCCCGGGCCACACCGTGCGCTCCGAGTTCGTGCGCGGCGGCGGCATCCCCGACCTGATCGCGATCCAGCAGGACGCCTCCGGCAAGGCCCGTGACATCGCGATGTCCTACGCCTCCGCGATCGGCGGCGGCCGCACCGGAATCATCGAGACCACCTTCAAGGACGAGACCGAGACCGATCTGTTCGGTGAGCAGGCCGTGCTGTGCGGCGGTGCAGTGGAGCTGGTCAAGGCCGGTTTCGAGACCCTGACCGAGGCTGGTTACGCCCCGGAGATGGCCTATTTCGAGTGCCTGCACGAGCTGAAGCTGATTGTTGATCTCATGTACGAGGGCGGCATCGCCAACATGAACTACTCGATCTCCAACAATGCCGAGTACGGCGAGTACGTGACCGGCCCGCAGGTGATCAACGAGGAGTCGCGCTGGGCGATGCGCGAGGCGCTGAAGAACATCCAGAACGGCGAGTATGCCAAGCAGTTCATCCTGGAAGGCGCGATGAACTACCCGTCTATGACCGCCAACCGCCGCCTGAACGCCGCCCACGAGATCGAGCAGGTGGGCGAACGCCTGCGTGCGATGATGCCGTGGATCAAGGCCAACCAGCTGGTCGACAAGTCCCGCAACTGATCCGTTGGGGCGACCCGGGGCGCAGGCCCCGGGTCGCGCACCCGCGTCCCCTCCGAGAACCCCATGCTGTTTCCGCTTGCCCCCGAAGGCCGTGTGTTCGTGATCATCTCCGCCTGGATGGCGGTGATCTCGCTGCTGGTCGGGGAGGCGGAGCTGGGCCTGTTCATGGTGCTGCTGACCGTGGCGCTGATGGGGCTTTTCCGCGATCTGCGGCGCAAGGCGGCGGCCCCCGCGCTGGGCGTAATTGCTCCGGCCGATGGCACGGTGGAGGCGATCGACGAGACGACCGACCCGTTTACCGGCGAGCCCGCCCGGCGCATCCGCATTCGCCAGCGGCGGCTGGGGGAATACAACGTCCATGCCCCGCAGGAATCGAAGGTGGGGGAGCGGATCTGGCCGGGCAAGGAGACGGATAGCCCGCCGGACGGGCAGCTCGACCACCGCCTGGCATTTGCGCTGGTAACCGACGAGGGTACGCGCCTGACGCTCGCCCTGTCGGTCAATCACTGGCCGCGCATGATCCGTCTGCAGAATGTGGTGCCCGGCAATCGACTCGGACGCGGCAAGCGCATGGGTTTTGCCGGATTCGGTGCTACCTTCGAGGTCTGGCTACCGGCCGGGTCGCAGGTCATGGCCCAGGTCGGCCAGAAGGTGCTGGCGGGCTCCACCGTGATCGGGGGTCTGCCGGAGGCCAGTGGCGACGTGGAAGCGACCGTGGAGGTGCTGGAGTGACGCCGGATGACGAGGGATCAAGCAACATCGACGAGATGAACGGGGCGGGCGATCGGCACGAGGGGCGTGCCCGGCGTCGCCGCGGGATTTTTCTGCTGCCCAACCTGTTCACGACCGGGGTGCTCTTCTCCGGCTTCTTCGCGATTGTCTCCGCGATCAATGGCGAATTCACGACCGCCGCGATTGCAGTGTTCGTGGCCATGGTCCTGGATACCCTGGATGGGCGCGTGGCGCGCATGACGGACACGCAAAGCGAGTTCGGGGCGCAGTACGACTCGCTTTCTGATCTGGTCTCCTTCGGCGTAGCCCCGGCCCTGGTCGTGTACCTGTGGCAGCTGCAGGACCTGGGCAATCTCGGCTGGGTGGCGGCCTTCTTCTTTGCCACGGCCGCGGCGTTGCGTCTGGCGCGCTTCAACAGCCGTCTGGCCGTGGTCGACAAGCGATTCTTTCAGGGCCTGCCGAGCCCCGCCGCCGCCGCGCTGGTGGTGGGGATGGTCTGGGTGCTGGAGGATCTCGGCATTCCGGCGGACCTGGCCGATCCCTACGTGGTCGCGATTCTGATCGTGACGGTTCTGGCGGGTGCGGCCATGGTCAGCAATCTGACCTACTTCAGCTTCAAGGACATGGACTTCAAGCATCGGGTGCCCTTCCTGGCGATTGTCGGGGTGGTAGGTGCACTGATGCTGCTGGCGCTGGATCCGCCCAAGGTCCTTTGGGCGGGTTTCGTGGTTTATGCCCTCTCCGGGCCCTTGCTGACGCTGGAACGCTGGCGCCGCCATCGGCGTCGTACACCTTCGGGGGACTGAGGCGTGGAGCTGTCGGCGCGCAAACGCCGTATCCTGGCCGACATGGGGATCCCCATCTGGCGTGCCCGGGACGGCGCCTTTCCGGGGCTGCCGGCCGCGGTACCGGCCGCCGACCCTCCAGCTGCGCCGCTAATGCCCGAGGTCGAGTCGGCCCAGGCACCCGGCGCACCCTCCGAGACATCCGGGCCGCTCGTGTCTCCCGCAGACGTGCCGGTGGAAGGCGGGGTCGCGGCATTGGACTGGCCAGAGCTCGAAGCCCGCGTGCGCGACTGCACGGCCTGCGCCGAACTCGCGGCCCAGCGTACGCAGACCGTGTTCGGTGTGGGCGATCGCCGCGCCCGGTGGCTGTTCGTGGGCGAGGCCCCGGGGGCCGAGGAAGACCGCCGGGGCGAGCCGTTTGTCGGGCGTGCCGGCCAGTTGCTGGACAGTATGCTCGCCGCACTGGGGCTCGATCGCCGGCAGGATGTCTTTATCGCGAATGTCCTCAAGTGTCGCCCGCCGAACAACCGTGACCCCAGTCCAGACGAGTCCCGGGCCTGCCGCGGCTTCCTCGACCGGCAGATCGAGCTGGTGCAGCCGGAGGTAATCGTGGCGCTCGGGCGTATCGCCGCCCAGCATCTGCTGGGGACCGACCAGCCGCTGGGCCGGATGCGTGGCAGCCTGCATCGGTATCGTGAGGTCCCGCTGGTCGTGACCTATCATCCGGCCTATCTTCTGCGGAAGCCGCAGGACAAGGCCAAGGCCTGGCAGGACCTGCAGCGCGCTCGGGCCTGCCTGACGAGTGCGCCCGGGGGCTAACCCTGCAGACTGTAGGTGTTAGGGAACGCAGCGAGCGCCTACACGCCTATATGTTCAGCCCAGGTAATGAACTCAGGAGACCCAGCCCGACGCCATGAGTGCCGAGCCGCAAGTACAACCCCGGATGCGCCGCATGCTGGCCGAGGATGTCGAGCGTGTGATGGGTATCGAGCGCGAGGCCTACCACTATCCGTGGACCGCGCGCATCTTCGAGGACTGCATCCGGGTTGGCTACGACTGCTGGGTGCTGGAGGTGGACGAGCGCCAGGTGGGGCACGCTGTGCTGACCGTCGCGGCCGGCGAGGCGCACCTGCTGAACCTGACCGTCGATCGACGCTGGCAGGGTTACGGGCTGGGTCGCTTCATGCTGCGCCGCCTGCTCGACTATGCCTGCGAACAGAAGGCCGAGGCCCTGTTTCTGGAGGTTCGTCCCTCCAATGTCGCGGCGGTGCAGCTCTACCGCTCGGAGGGGTTCGAGCACATCGGGACCCGGCCGCGCTACTACCCCTTGCACAGCGGCCGCGAGGATGCCTGGGTGCTGAGTTGCCGATGTGACACCCCGGCCGGGACGTGACTCGAAACAGTGTGACGTCTGCCACGTTCTTCGGCGTTCGGAGAGCGTTTTGCGGCCAGGGGTTCTCGTACCCGCGGACGAGTTTTGCGCGCGGATGGGGGGCGGTCTATGATCGTAACCGGCATTGATGCCGGAATTCCCTGTGAGGCTGCCCCATGTCCCGAACCCTGCGTGCGTTGTTTTTCTCCCTTCCCCTGACTCTGCCCCTGGCCTTCGGGGTCGGTGTGGCCCAGGCCCAGGACTTCGGTTACGACGAGGCCGAACGGCAGCAGGAGCTGCTCGGGGTCTGGTACGAGATTCGTGAAGGCAACGCCCAGCGCGGTGACACCCGCGCCATGTTCGACGTGGGCATGGCCAACTATGTCGGCCGTGGTACCGACGTGGATTACGATGCGGCGCTGCACTGGTTCGCGCGTGCGGCGGATGACGACCATGCGGGCGCCCACTACTATCTTGGTTTCATGTTCGCCGCCGGTCGTGGCACGGCCACCGATGAAGACAAGGCGCTCGAGCACTACACCCGCTCGGCTGAACTCGGCTACGCCAATGCGCAGTACTGGCTGGGCAGTCACTATGCCCGTAACGAGCAGTCGAATGGCGAGGCCCTGGAGTGGCTGGGCAAGGCGGCCGAGCAGGGGCAGGTTTCGGCCAAGTATTACTACGGTTTCCTGCACGAAACAGGTCGTGGCACGAACCGGGATCCGGCCGAGGCGGCCCGCTGGTACACCAAGGCCGCGGAGCGAGGCGATCGCAATGCACAGATCGGTCTCGGGCGCCTGCACCAGAACGGACAGGGCGTCGAGCGTGACCTGGTCGAGGCCTATGTCTGGTATTCCCTGGCCGAGGACCGTGAACGCATGGAAACCGTGAAGACGCGCATGAGCCAGCGTGATCTGGACCTGGCTCAGAACCGGCTGGACGAACAGTCCTCCGCGATCCAGCGAGCCTCTGCACGCTGATAGGTGCTTTTCAGTACCATTGGTCAGGGCGTAGCAGCAACGGCCCCGGACAAAAGTCCGGGGCCGTTTGCATTCCGGGCACCGGGAAACGCAACGCCTGCCCCGTTTTCGCGTTAAACTCCCGCGCTTCACTCAGGCGACCCAAGACCATGTCCTTTCTCGAGGAAACCGCCCGGCGCCGGACGTTTGCGATCATCTCGCACCCGGACGCGGGCAAGACCACCATGACCGAAAAGCTCCTGCTGTACGGTGGCGCGATCCAGCTCGCCGGTACGGTCAAGGGGCGCAAGGCGTCGCGCCATGCCACCTCCGACTGGATGGAGATGGAAAAGCAGCGCGGGATTTCGGTGACCTCCTCGGTGATGCAGTATCCCTACAAGGGCCGCATCGTGAACCTGCTGGACACCCCGGGGCACGCGGACTTCTCCGAGGACACCTACCGCACGCTGACCGCGGTGGACTCCGCGCTGATGGTGATCGACGCGGCCAAGGGCGTGGAGGAACGCACCATCAAGCTGATGGAGGTCTGTCGGCTGCGCGACACCCCGATCATGACCTTCGTCAACAAGATGGACCGCGAGGGCCGCGACCCGATCGAACTGCTCGACGAGGTCGAAGAGGTGCTTAAGATCCAGTGCGCCCCGATCACCTGGCCGATCGGTTCCGGCAAGCGCTTTCGCGGTGTCTACCATATCCGCCGCGATGCGGTGCACCTGTACGACCCGGAAGAGGGTGGCAAGAAGTCCACTGGCGAGATCATCGAAGGGCTGGACAATCCGCGCCTGGACGAGGTGCTCGGCGATCAGGCACAGGAGCTGCGTGACGAGATGGAGCTCGTGCGGGGCGCCTCCCATGAGTTCGATTCCGACGGCTACCTGCGTGGCGAGCAGACCCCGGTCTTCTTCGGCTCCGCGATCAACAATTTCGGCATTGAGGAGCTGCTGGACGACTTCGTCGAGTACGCCCCGGGCCCGCTGCCGCGGCCGACCCATTCGCGCCGGGTCGATCCCACCGAAGAGAAGTTCACCGGCTTCGTGTTCAAGATCCAGGCGAACATGGACCCGAAGCACCGCGACCGCATCGCGTTCATGCGCATCTGCTCCGGTACCTTCGACAAGGGCGCGAAGCTGCGCCATGTACGCATCGGGCGCGACGTGAAGATCCCGGATGCGCTGACCTTTATGGCCTCGGACCGCGAGCATGTGGAGACCGCCTATCCGGGTGACATCATCGGTATCCACAACCACGGCACGATCCGCATCGGGGATACCTTCACCGAGGGCGAGGAACTGACCTTTACCGGCGTGCCCAACTTCGCGCCGGAGCTTTTCCGTCGCGCGCAGCTGAAGGACCCGCTGAAGATGAAGCAGCTCGCCAAGGGCCTGCAGGAGCTGTGCGAGGAGGGCGCGACCCAACTCTACCGCCCGTTGACCAACAACGACCTGATCCTGGGCGCGGTCGGCGTGCTGCAGTTCGACGTGGTCGCCGAGCGCCTGCGCACCGAGTACAAGGTCGAGGCGCAGTTCGAGAACGTGAACGTACAGACGGCGCGCTGGGTCGAATGTGACGATCCGAAGAAACTCGAGGAGTTCAAGGAGAAGGCCGCGGCCAACCTGGCGATCGACCACGGTGGCGATCTGGTCTATATCGCCCCGACACGGGTGAACCTGCAGATGGCCCAGGAGAAATGGCCGGAGATCCGCTTCGAGGCCACCCGCGAGCACGGTCAGCCAACGGAGTAGGGGCGACCCCGGAGCCCTGCGTTGGCACCGTCATCGCGAGGAGCGTAGCGACGCGGCGACCTCTATCCGAAACCAGTGGTTTGTGGCTTGATGCCAGCTTGCGATGATTGCCACGGCGCCTGCGACGCCTCGCAATAAAGGCGCATACGACCGACGCCGGAGGGATGCATGGCACGAATACTTCGATGGATGTCCGTAGTGGCAGTGATGCTGGCGCTCGGGGCTAGCGGCTGCGCGGTCCACAAGACCGAGACGCGTGCCGACGGGCCTGAGCCGCGCCCGGGGACGGTCAAGCAGATGAACCCGTTTCTGCACTTCCTGGAAACCCGCCCAAGCCCCGAGGAGTTCGAACGCGTCTACCCGGACGTGACCTTGGTACTGCCGGGCGAGATCGCGACTCACGAATACCGCGAGGACAACTCGCGCTTCTTCGCCGAGCTGGACGACGAGGGCCGGATCCGGGACGGCGACTTTCGCTGAATGGTTCTTCGCATCTCCAACAGCGTCGCGGTGCCCGAAGACGAGATCGAGCTGACCGCCATTCGGGCACAGGGTGCGGGCGGACAGAACGTAAACAAGGTCGCCTCGGCCATTCATCTGCGTTTTGACATCCGCGCCTCCAGCCTCCCGGAGGTCTACAAGCAGCGCCTGCTGCGCCGCCGCGACCGGCGCATCAGCAAGGACGGCGTGGTGGTGATCAAGGCGCAGCAGTACCGCACCCAGGAGGCCAACCGCGAGGATGCGCTGGAGCGCCTGGCCGAACTCCTCCGCGAGGCCGGCCGGCCGATCAAGACGCGCAAGCCGACCCGCCCCACGCGCGCCTCCAAGCTGCGTCGGCTTGAGGGCAAGACCCACCGCGGCCGCAAGAAGGCCCTGCGTGGCCGCGTCGACCCCGACTGAGGGGACGCGGCGATAGGCGCGCCTAGTCGATCCCGAGGTGTCGCGGCAGCTGGCCCAGACGGCCCAGCGTCAGCACGGGGCGGGGTCGCCCGTGTTCCCAGGGCAGCGCGTCGGGGTTGAACCAGGCCGCCTGGAACCCCGCGTTCAGGGCCCCGAGGACGTCGCTGGTACTGTCATCCCCCACATGCAGGATCCGTTCGGGCTCGACGCCGGCCTGCTCGCGGGCCTGCGCGAAGATCGCCGGGTCGGGTTTGGCCGCGCCGGCCTCGCCGGCGGCGATCGCGAAGTCGAAGTGGCGGCCCAGCCGCGTGCGAAAAACATCGGCGTTGCCGTTGCTGATCGCGCCCAGCCGGAAGTGATGCGACAGCGTGGCGAGCACGCCGTCGGCCTCGGGGAAGGGTGTCACCTCGTTGCGCGCATGCCAGAACACCTCGAATCCCTCGCCCGACAAGAGATCGGGACAGCAGCCGCAGTCCGTGGCCAGCTCGCGCAGCCAGCGCTTGCGCAGGCCGGTCAGGTCGTGGCGCTCGCTCTGCGGGGCGGCGCGCATGAAGGCGGTCCGTTCAGCAATCAGGGCCTGTGGATCAAAGCGTTCGCAGACCACTGGCGCATGCTCGCGCAGCCAGGCGTAGAAGCGCGCCTCGGCATGATGGATCACCGGCATGACCGGCCACAGGGTGTCATCAAGGTCGAACGTCAGGCAGCGTACGCCGGTCAGCGATGGGGCAGTGGGTTCGGGTGAGCGCATGTTCAAAGCATACTGGCCCTGCACGGTGACGGGCGTATCTCGCCAGGCGAGGTGGGGGAACGACGGGTTGCAGGTATCGTGTGCGGGCGGCATGTTGGGGACATACACGAACGGGAGTGCGGGATGGAGACGGACAATACCGGAGTGTGGCCGCGTTATGCCCTGAGCCAGCGGATCGTGCACTGGGCGGTCGCCGTGCTGGTGCTGGGTGCGCTGGCGCTGGGCGGGACCATCGGCTGGTATGGCTTCGAGGGTCTCCAGGAGCGCTTTGGCGAAGGCACGACCGACACCATCTACACCTGGCACAAGAGCTTCGGCGTGCTGATTTTGCTGCTGATGCTGGTGCGTGTGGGTCTGCGGCTGCGTCACGGCAAGCCGCCCTACGCGGTCGCGTTGCCTCCGGCCCAGCGCATCGCCGCCGAGTCGGTCCACGGCCTGCTGTATCTGCTGCTGATCGTGATGCCGGTGATTGGCTGGTGGGCCACGGCCGCCGGCGGCTACCCGGTGCAGCTGGGTCCGCTGATCCTGCCGGGCCTGTTCCCGGAAAACGAGGCGCTGTCGGAGACCCTGTTTGCCTGGCACCAGATACTGGGGATCACCATCCTGGTACTGGCGCTGGGTCATATCTCGGCGGCCCTGTACCACTGGCGTGTCCGTCGGGATGGGGTATTGCAGCGGATGACGTTCGGTTCCCCGCGGCGCGAGCGTGTACATTGATCAGTGTTTCCCTAATGTCCGTCTGCCCGTGATTCGACTGCTGCTGACCCTCGCGGCACTCAACGTCGTGCTGCTGGGGCTGGACGTGCCCCGTCACGCGGGGATCGGGCCACACTGGCTGGCCTGGGAGGCGGTCCTGCTGGTCGGGCTGTTCGCGCTGTTGCCCGCCCGGCGGCTGGCGCGTGCGCTGGCCTGGCTGGCCGGATTCGTTCTGCTGGCGCTGGTGGTGCTGGCCCTGTTCGATGCCCTGACCCGCGTCAGCCTGGTACGCCCCCTGAACGTAATGCAGGACTGGATTCTGCTGGACGCGGTCTACCGGCTGGTGACCGGCAACCTGGATGTCTGGGCCACCGTGGCGCTGGCCGGTGTCCTGATCGTGGGGCTGGTCGCGGTGATCGCGGGCGCGGGCCGCGGGTTGTTCGCGCTGACCGCGCATCCGGAGCGTCTGCGCCGAGTACCCCTGTCCGTTTCGGTCGGTCTGCTCACGCTTGGATTGGTGGGGGCGGTCGTCTCCGCACGGGGTGCGGCACCGCCGGGTACGGCCGCGCCCGGGCTCGTTTCGGTTCAGGAGCAGATCGTGGCCGGGCAGGAGGCGTTGGCGGAGAACCACGCATTTCGCGAGCGCCTGGAACAGACCCGCGAGCAGGCCGAGGGGCGCCCTCTGCCAGGTCTTGGTGACGTGGACGTGATCCTGGGGCTGGTGGAGTCCTACGGGATCTCGGCCGTGTTCGACGAGCGCTATGCGCCCGTACTTGTGCCGAGCCTCGAGTCCATCGGCGAGCAATTGGACGCCGCGGACCTGCATGTGGTGACCGGCGTACTGGACGCCCCGATCGCCGGGGGGCAGTCCTGGCTGGCGCAGGCCTCGCTGCTCACGGGCCTGCAGGTGCGCTACGCCGGGCATTACGACGCCCTGCAGGCGCAGACCCGCGACACCCTGGTGCAGGACTTTCAGGCGACCGGGCACGAGACGGCCATGCTGGCACCGGCGATCCAGCTCGACTGGCCGGAGGGGCAGTGGTTTCGCTGGGACCGGATCGTCGACAAGCACGCGTTCGACTACGCCGGGCCGCCGTTTTTCTGGGTGACCATGCCGGACCAGTACACCTGGTCGTTCTTCGAGCGCGAGATCCGCGAGCCCTCGGAACGCCCGATATTCGCAATGCTGGCCCTGATCAGCTCGCATGCGCCGTGGACCCCGATCCTGCCGGTGCTGAAGGACTGGGAGGCGATCGGAGACGGCGCGGTCTTCGAAGAGTGGGCCGGAAAGGGACCGACCCCGGAGTCGCTGTGGCGGGACTTCGATCGTGTGCGCGAGTACTACGCGGAGTCGGTGCGCTATTCGCTGGAGGTGACCGGGGGCTATGCGGCGCGGTATGCGGACGAGGACACGCTGTTTTTCATGCTGGGCGATCACCAGCCGGCCGCCCTGGTGACTGGTCAGGACGCCAGCTGGGCCGTGCCCGTGCACATCATCAGCGGCGATCCGGCCTTGCTGGAGCCATTTCGCGCGTACGGGTTCGTCCCGGGCATGCAGCCGCCCTCGAAGCGGGCGGAGCATGGCTTTGACGCCCTGCGCGAGTGGCTGCGCGAGGCGTTCGGGACGCCCCCGGGTTCGGACTAGTCGTCGCCTTCCGGGGCTTCGTAGTTTTCCTCGAGCAGCTCGCGCATCTGGTCGACGACCCCGGGCTCGGTCCACTCGATCGCGCCGAACAGGTAGTAGCGCAGGTTGCCCTCGCGGTCGACGACATAGCTGGTGGGATAGGCCATCGCGCGCCAGTCGTTCAGGGACTCCTGGTCCGGATCAAGCAGGATGGTGAACTCCGTTTGCACCTCGTTCTCGATGAAGTCGCGGATGGTCTCTTCGTCCTCGCCAAGATTGACCGCGAGGATGCGAAAGCCCTCTTCGCGCAGCTCGTCTTCCAGCAGCTGCATGGACGGCATTTCGTGCACGCAGGGCGGGCACCAGCTGGCCCAGAAGTTGATCAGCACGACCTCGCCACGATAGTCCTCCAGACGGTGCTCTTTGCCGGCCAGGTCCGGGCGGACCAGCTCCGGGGCCGCGATCGGTTCGTCCAGTGCATCCAGCTGGACGTCGCCGCCGGTGGGCGTGCTCACGCTCAGATCCCGGTCGTCGGATGCGGCGGCGGTGCGCGCGGCCGGCAGGCGGCGCAGCAGGTCCATGCCGTAGACGAGCTCCTGGTGAAAGATCTCGCGTGCCAGGAGTTCAGCCTCCATCGCATCGGGACGGAAGAAGAACCGGTCGCGCAGCTCGGGCAGCAGGCGTGCCCCGACGGGGCTGCCCCCGTCGCTCAGGGTCGAACGGATCAGCCCCAGGTGCTGGAACTGTGGAGAGAGCATGGGCTGGATGATGTAGATCGGGAGGTTGGTAACGCCGACGATGGGCTGCATCTCGGCCTCGTCGGTGTCCACGCCGGTGTGCAGGTACGGGCTCATCATGATCAGCCCCGCGAGGTGTTCGGCCTCCGGATGCGCCTCCTGCCAGTGGTACAGACCCGTAAGCAGCCAGGGCAGGGCGCGGTCATTACCGAACACGAACACCGCGCGTTCGTCCTCCGCGTGTGCGGCCTCGATCAGGTCGCCTACCGTCTCGGTCGGCATCTCGTCGAAGCTGGAGGCCGCCTCCGGGAGGAAATGCCCGGCAAACGGATCCGCCAGCCAGACCTCGACGCCGACGGCCTGCAGCGCCAGGGCCTGCTGCCGGTGGCCGTCTAGTAGCCCGTGCTCGGACGGGAACCACAGCAGCACGGCCTCGCCATCAGTGGGATAGCGCTCGACCGGGATCTCGGCCCCGCCCGCGTCGATGCTGGTGGCGGCCGAGACCGCGCCGGTCTGGGCATCGTCCGGGGTCTCTTCGGCAATCTCTTGGGCAAGGGCGGGGCTGGCGCACAGGGCGCCAGTCAGGAGCAGGGCATGGAGCCACGGGGGCAGACGGGTCATGGACAGGGTTTCTGGTTGAATGAGTTCAAGCCGTAGACGTGATGGCAGCGGGTTTTGATCCCCTCAGAGCGTGAACGTCAGGGCGTTTCCGGGCGCGGGGTGTCGGCGTAGGGGTAGTCGCTGGCCTCGAGGTTTTCCTGGAAGGTTTCCAGGCGCTCCACCGCCAGGTCGGTCCGGTTGAACTGGGCGATATGGAACAGGGCATCGCCCTCGTTGATCAGGGGCAGGTTGAGCTGGCCGATGATGATCCCCGAGGCCGGGGCGAGGACTTCGGTCTCGGTCTCGCCAAAGGGGTCGGAGACAATCGCCAGGCGTGTCTGGTCGCGGACCACACGGTCGCCCTGACGGACGAAGCTGCGCAGGATGCCGCTTTGCGGGGCGCGTACCCAGCCGCTGGTGCGGGCCATGATCGGTTCGCGCGGGGTGCGGCGCCGGCTCGCCGGCAGCATGCCGAGATGCCGCATGACCTCGATGATCCCGTGCACACCGCCACGGATGGACAGCTCGTCGAAGCGCAGCGCCTCGCCGGCCTCGTACAGCAGGATCGGGGTATCCCGCTCCGCCGCGGCCTCGCGCAGGGACCCGTCACGGAGCGCGGAATTCAGGATCACCGGCGCGCCGAATGCGCGCGCTAGCGTCTGTGTCTCCGGATGGTCGAGGTTGGCCCGGATCTGCGGCAGGTTGGAACGATGGATCGCCCCGGTATGCAGGTCGATCCCGTGGGTGCTGCGGTGAACGATCTCGCGCATGAACAGCCGTGCGATCCGGGCCCCCAGCGAGCCCTTGGGCGAGCCGGGGAAACAGCGATTCAGGTCGCGGCGGTCGGGCAGGTAGCGGCTCTGGTTGATGAAGCCGTGCATGTTGACCACGGGAATGGCCAGCAGCGTGCCGCGCATGCGCCGCAGTGCCGGGATCTTCAGCAGGCGGCGGATGATCTCCACGCCGTTGATCTCGTCGCCATGGATGGCGGCGCTGACGAACAGCACCGGCCCCTTGCGTCGGCCGCACAGGACCTGCACGGGCATGTTGGTCGGGGTATGGGTATACAGGGCGCCGAGCTGCAGCTCCACCGTGCGCCGCTCACCCGGGCGGACGGTCGTCCCGCCGATCGTGATCGGGTCGTTACGGTCGGCCCGGGGCGTGGCCATCAGCCACGGCCCTTGGTCTTGGTGCGATTCGGCTTGGCGTTCTTCTCGATGAAGTCGATGATCATGCCGGCCACGTCCTTTCCGGAGGCGTTTTCGATCCCCTCCAGGCCCGGCGAGGAGTTGACCTCCATCACTACCGCGCCGTGGTTGGAGCGCAGGAGGTCGACACCGCAGACGTTCAGGCCCATCACCTTGGCCGCGCGCACCGCCGTAGCCCGTTCCTCGGGGGTGATGCGGCACAGGCTTGCGCTACCCCCGCGATGCAGATTGGAGCGAAACTCGCCTTCCTTCGCCTGGCGCTTCATCGAGGCGACGACCTTGTCGCCGATCACCAGACAGCGAATGTCCGAGCCCTTGGCCTCCTTGATGTACTCCTGTACCAGGATGTGCTGCTTCAGACCCATGAAGGCCTGGATTACGCTCTCCGCTGCCTGCTTGGTCTCGGCGAGCACGACTCCCAGTCCCTGGGTGCCCTCCAGCAGCTTGATCACGGCGGGTGCGCCGCCGACGGTCGCCAGCAGGTCGTCGATGTCATCGGGGGAGTGGGCAAACCCGGTCACCGGAAGCCCGATGCCGCGGCGCGAGAGCAGTTGCAGGCTGCGCAGCTTGTCACGCGAGCGCGAAATGGCCACCGACTCGTTCAGCGGATAGACGCTCATCATCTCGAACTGGCGCAGCACCGCGGTACCGTAGAAGGTGATGGAGGCGCCAATACGCGGGATGACCGCATTGAACTGGTCGAGCACATCGCCCTTGTAGTGGATCTGGGGCTTGTGTGCGGTGATGTTCATGTAGCAGCGCAGCGGGTCCACCACGCGGATCTCGTGGCCGCGTTCCTGGGCGGCCTCGACCAGGCGCCGGGTGGAGTAGAGCTTGCTGTTGCGCGAGAGGATTCCGAGCTTCATTCGGGCGTGGGTTCCGGTGTTGCAAGATGTGGAGCGGGGCGCCCGAGCAGGAACGAGGCCTGGGGGTCGACCAGAAAGCGACCCCGCATGGCCTCGCGCCCGAGCAGCATACGAAAGCGCATGGTATCGCGGCTGGTCAGAGAGAGTTCCAGAGGGACCACTCGATCACCGATTTTTGCGCGGGTGGCAATGAAATAACGCTCGCCGGTATGGCCGCCGGAGTCGGTGACGTTGCGAACATCCAGTACCGGGGCCTCGCACCAGGCCTCGGTCTGGTCATCCTGCTGATAGGGATGGATGCCAAAACGCACCCATTCACGCCCGCCACGGGTGAAACTCTCGATATAGAAGGCATGCAGCGCGGAGCTGCGCGCGCCGGTATCCACCTTGCACTTGATGGCCCCGAGGCCGAGATCCGGCAGGCCAACCCACTCGCGCCAGCCGAGCACATCTTCGGCACGCGCCGACGGATTGAAATGAGGCGGGCGATCCATGAGTCCCCCGGTGAATTGGGTCCGGCCCCCACTATAACGAATCGCCTGCCGGGTGCTGGTGCTCAGTCGTCGGCGACCGCCGCGTCGGAAAGGTTGTCGAGCGCGTTGCTCATCTGCTCGACGATCTCCTCGCGATCGTTGATCCCGTGGCGCTCGGCCAGCCATTCGGGGTCGTTATAGGCCAGCCAGGTCTGCCCGTCCGCATCGGTCCAGGCCAGTGCCTTCATCGGCAGGTCGATGCCCGCGTGCTGGCGGCTGGTGAACATGTGGCTGCCCAGGGCCGGATTGCCGAACAGCAGCAGCTCGGTCGGGCCAAGATCAATGTCCTCGCCCGCGGCCTTGTCCGCGTGATCCCAGCGCAGGGCGACGTCTACATCGTTCGCCTCCAGGGCGGACTCGAGGCGGTCCAGCGTTTCCGCGGCCGAGTGCGGGCTGGCCTTGGTGATCATGCCGTCCACATCGAACGCCTGCGCGGACGTGGCGGCGAGGGCCAGTGAAAGGGTAGTGGCCAGAAGAGTCTTTTTCATGACGAACTCCTTTTCATCGTGGTTGAGGATTTGAATGGTAGCGGGGGAATCAAAGCGCCCCGCCGCAGCTGGAACCCTGGCCGGCCGTACAGCCGAAGCAGTGGTCGGCCACCGCGATGGGTGCCTGCGCCAGGTACTCGGGTGTGAGCTCGGCGATGTGCACGCGGCTGCCCCGACCGGCCCCGAGGGGCAACTCCAGCATCTGGTTGAAATCACAGTCGTGCACGTACCCCTGCCAGTCGACCGAGACGAGTGTCCGACACATGACGCCTGCGAGATTAGACGACTGATGGGCGTTTCGCAGCGTCTGCATGTACGTGTTGTAACGGCCTTCACGCGCAAGCGTCTTGGCGAAGCGGTGGATGGGCATGTTGGTGATCGTGAACAGCGCGTTGAAGCGGATGCCGTACTCGCGCTCGAGGTGCTCGTGGTAGGCGGCCTCCAGCTCGGCCTGCGGGGGAGGCAGGCTGGGCCCTTGCGGGTTGTAGACCAGATTGAGGCGGAGCCCGCTGCCGGGGTCGCCGTAGCCCAGGGCATTGAGCTGCTTCAGGCCGGCAAGGCTGCGCTCGAACACGCCGTCACCACGCTGGGCATCGACATTTGCTTCCAGGTAGCAGGGCAGCGAGGCCACGATCTCGACATCCTGTTCGGCCAGGAACGCCGCCAGGTCCTCCTGACCGGGTTCACCGAGGATGGTCAGGTTGCAGCGATCCATCACGTGTATCCCGCGCTGGCGTGCGGCGCGGACCAGGTCGCGGAAACCGGGATTCAGTTCCGGCGCACCACCGGTCAGGTCGAGGGTCTCGATATCGCAGCGATCGCAGCAGGCGAGCAGTTCGCCGATCACCTCCGGCGGCATGACCTCGCGGCGGTTCGGGCCAGCGTTTACGTGGCAGTGGAAGCAGGTCTGGTTGCAGACATAGCCGAGATTGGCCTGCAGGGTCTCCAGCCGGTCACGCGTGACGGGAGGGAAATCGTGGTAGGCAATCAGAGGCTCTTGTTGAGACATGACATCGGCTGCCGGCTAGAGGAGATGTATCGATACATCAAGTATTTCCAAGCCTGAACTCTCCCGGTGCCGAGGGCAACGAAGCCCGGAGGCAGGGTGGGGTTCTGGTACCGTGTCTTGATGCTGGAACGCCTTCAGGTCTGGATCTATCTTGCCGCCATTGTGATGGGTCTGGTGCTGGCTGGCCTCTGGCCGGGGCTTGGCGAGGGGCTGATCGCCTGGGTATGGATCGCGCTCGGGCTGTTGTTGTTTGTCACCTTTGCGCAGATCCCCTGGGAGGCGATCCGGCTCGCGTTTAACGACCGACGCTTCCTGATCGCCGCGCTGGTGGGGAATTTTGTGCTGGTACCCCTGTTGCTGGTCGCCCTGTTGCCGCTGGCCCCCGACGATCCGGCGATACGGCTGGGCATCCTGCTCGTACTGCTGATGCCCTGCACCGACTGGTTCATTACCTTTGCCCGCCAGGGCGGGGGTGATGGTGCGCGTGCCGCAGCTTTTGCACCGGTGAGCCTGGCGGCCCAGTTTCTGATGCTGCCCGTTTATCTGGCCATCATCCTGGGGCCAGGGGAGGCCATGAGCCTGATATCGCCGGCCGTGTTCGCCGCGGCGGCGCTGCTGATCGGCCTGCCGCTGCTGGCGGCCATCCTGCTGGAACAGGCGCTCAGGCTGCGGGGGCGTGTAAAGGTCTGGCAGAACCGCTTCGCGGTCGCTACCGTTCCGTTACTGGCGCTGGTGGTGGGGCTGATCGCGCTGGTGGAGGCCCCGGGGGTGTTCGAAGGCGGACGCGAGCTGCTGGGGGTGATCCCGGTGTACCTGCTGTTCCTGTTCGGGGCGGCCGCGCTGGCATGGGGTCTTGCACGGGCCTTCGCCCTGCCCGGCGAGCAGGGGCGCACGCTGGCGTTCAGCCTGGGTACGCGCAACTCGTTTGTCGTACTGCCGGTGGCCCTTGCGCTGCCGGAGGCCCTGCACGCGGCCGTCATGGTCATCGTACTGCAGTCGCTGGTCGAGCTGTTCGGGATGCTCGGCTACCTGCGCTGGATGCCGCGCCTGTTCCCTGCCCCGCAGGCACCCTCGGAACCATCCGGGTCGAGCTGACGATCAGTCCTGGGGAGACATTGGTCCCCCTAGTTCTCCAGCTGACGCAGTTCGTGCTCGATGATCAGGTCCGCCAGTCCCTCCGGATCATGGGCGTCAAGCATGCCCAGGTCGCCGTCGCGCACGAGCGGGCCGCCGGCCCCGTGCGTGTCGCCGTGCAGGTCCTGGTAGGTCATCTGCCCAGGGTAGAACACCGGGATTTCGGTCCATTCCAGATCAACGTCGTCCAGATGCCCATCCGCGTACTGGGCCTCGATGTCGGCCTCGCCATTGTCCAGGCCCAGCGTCATGGGCAGCGAGACCAGATGCCAGCGGGCCCCGGTACCGTTATGCACAGCGAAGGCGACGTTGTAGGTATTGCCCTGCTCAAGCGCCTTGCTGTCGCGCGAGTCCGGGGCCTCGAGCGAGCGCGTCAACGCGATGCGCCAGGCCCCGTCCCGGTAGCCGCCGGAGGCCTCGATCGCGCCGCGGCTGCCACTGGGCTCGCGCAGGAAGCGCTGGGGCAGGGTGTCGCCCTCCTGCCAGTCATAGTCGGGGTCAAACGCGACCGAGTTATTTTCCGACAGGAAGTAGGGGTCGTTCTGGCCGTATTCGCCCGCGACCAGGCGCTCCCAGTCGAGGGCCGGGGCGCCCACCTGGTCGGGATCGAACATATAGGCGGGCTGGTCGGCGTCGTCGTCCCAGTTGGTGGTGAACATGCTGTCGCCCTCGGAGGCGAGGCGGTAGTGCAGCACATAGCCGTTGTCGGCGTATCCGACCGGGTGGCTGCGATGGGCGCGCCACTGCCAGAGGTCGAGGAACTCGCCGTCGTCGCGCATCGCCTCGAGTTCGTCATCGTCACGGATCGCGTCCCAGGAGACGTCTTCCGGGTCATCGGTCTCGCGGGTCTGCGGCAGGTACTTGCGCACATCGCTGCGGTCCATCTCTTCGCCCAGCTTGGGGTGATCGCGCACGTCGTCGCGATCCACCTCGGAGCTCAGGCTGCGCATGCCCTCGTGCGCCGTCATCCAGCCACCAAGGCGCATGAAGTCCTCGACCGAACCGTCGTCCAGCATCATCGAGATGCGATCTTCGTACAGGCCGTGCTCGTCGGGTTCTGGACCGCCGGAGCCATATCGCACCCATTCGCCATCCTCGTAGCGCCAGTACTGGTGATACCAGCTGGGACTGTTGGTCTCGTACTCGTAGTGAATCCGGATGCGGTCCCCGTTGTAGACCGCTGCCACGCGCAACACGCCCTGGCTGTTCTCGGCCCCGGGGATGTAGACATTCCGGTCAGGGTCGCTCTTTCGCGGTTCGTCGGCCAGGACCAGGGTGGGGCCAGTGGCCGCGATCAGGAGGGCAAGCAGACGTCGTTTCATGAGCGGGGATTCCTTGCGGTGCTATCGATGGGGCGTAGGGAGGCTCGTTCGGGGCAGCCATTGAAGGGGCGTTAACAGGCAGACGCCAGGGTTCTGGCGTCTGCCTCCAGGCGGGGCCTCACTGCATTAGCAGATAGCCCTCGTGCTGCAGCTCGATGATCTCGGCGTCAGCCATGGGCACCAGGTTCACGAAGCCGTGGACGTCTTCGTGGTCGATGCCGCGCAGCCGGGCGGAGGCCTCACACATGCGGAATTCGATGACGCCGCTTTCGCTGAGGGACTTGGCGCGACGCATGGTTTCCTCGCGTTCCTCGAACTGGTCGCGCGTGAAGAACGGGACCTCGCGGCCATGCAGAACCAGCACGATGTGGGCCTCGAACGGATCGGACTCGTAGACGTTGTTCAGCATGCTGACGCGATCGAGCACCATGTTCAGCTCGTCTTCGGTATCTACATAGACGTCGTAGACCACCTTTCGTGGTTCGTATTCGCGGTCCATCATCTCGGCCGAGCCCCAGGGCATCTGGTCGTCCGCGGCCGCCTTCAGTGGCAGGGCGAGCAAGGCCAGGCTGGCGAGCAGACACAACAGCAACGCGGGGGTGTGGGAACGGTATTGCATGGTCATATCCTCCGAATGGGTCCTTTGCATGGTCGACGGGCAGGGATGGGTTCTTCTTCCCTTCATGCCGAGATGGCTCAAAGCCGCGCCTCGGGTCCCTGGCTGCGCAGCACACGCTCGACAATGGATTCCATCGCCAGCGTGATGCGCCGGCTCAGGCGCTGCGGGCGGGTATAGGTAATCTCGAAAAGGTCAGCCTCGCGGCTGGTCTCCAGCAGCAGATCATCGCTGGTTCGCAGCTCGTCGGCCAGGCCCAGTTCGTGCGCCTGTTCGCCGTACCAGTGCTCTCCGGTCGCCACTTTCTCCAGATCCAGGGATGGACGGTAGCGGGAAAGAAACGTCTTGAACTGGTCGTGGGCCTCGTCCAGCTGCTCGCGAAACTTGCGCCGGCCCTCGTCGGTGTTCTCCCCGAGTACGGTCAGGGTGCGCTTGTATTCGCCGGCGGTCAGCAGTTCGACATCGATGTCATGACGTTCCAGCCAGCGGTGCAGATTCGGAATCTGGGCCACGACCCCGATCGACCCCAGCACCGCGAAGGGCGCAGCCACGATCCGGTGCGCCACGGCGGCCATCATGTACCCGCCGCTGGCGGCAACCCGGTCCACCGCGACGGTCAGGTCCAGCCCCTGGTCGCGCAGGCGGGCCAGTTGCGAGGCCGCCAGGCCGTACGACGGGACAAACCCCCCGGGGCTTTCCAGGCATACGATCACCCGGTCCTGTTCGGGGCGGGCGAGGGTCAGGATCGCGGTCACCTCCTCGCGCAGGCTGTCGACGCTGGAGGCGCGGATATCGCCGGTGAAGTGCAGCACATACACCCTGGGCCGTTCCTGGTCGCCGGAATCCGGGCCGGGGTGTTCGCTCGGGGTATCCGGTTTTGGGGCCTCGGTGGATTCACCTTCGCCGGACGAGGAATCGCCGCGGCGCCACCCCAGCTTCTTGCGCAGCCGCGCTCGCCAGGTCGCGCTTCCCTCGACCGCGTGGCGGATGGTCTTCTCCATGCGGCGATAGCGATCGTTCAGCTTGCGCACCGTCAGGCGGTCCGGACGCCTCTCGCGGCTCTTGGCGACCACCCCCGCCACGGCACTCACGAAGATCAGCACCACCACGAGGGCGGTTACGAGTTTGGCGAAGAACAGCCCGTATTCCTGTAGCAATTCCATCCGTGTCGTCCTGTTCCGTCGGGCGGCTGTCGGCATGCCATAATGCCAGCATGAGGATCGAAAGCGACGAAGACCCCCGTAGTGCAGGACTGTTTCCGGGGCGCGAGGGTTCCGCCAGCGACACCCCGCCGGACCCGGTCATCCATAAGGGATACGCCACCCTGAGCCTGCGTCAGATCGACGAATGGAACGGTGTGCCCAAGGGCACGGCCTTTCGTCTGTTCAAGGCGCAAAAGGATCAGCTGCGCGAGGGGCAGGACTTTTTCTACATCCCCGAGGGCAAGGACCCGGAGCTGACCGAGACCCTGCGCATGGACGGCCGAATCTACCCCTCCACGGTCCATCTGCTGCTGATGACCACGACCGCCTACGCGCGGATGCGCGAGGAGTGGCACCGGCGTATCCACAAGACCGGCTGCGGGTGCCCGGAGGAACACTAGGATGAATCCGGAGGCGTGCCGTTCGAGGCTGGGTGAGGGCAAGCCACAGCAGTGGCGGTGCAGCCTCTCGCCAGAACGGGAACGCCGCGTCGGGGCGCGATGGCCGGAATCTCGGCGCGGGCGGGTCTGTTGATCCGCGTCTCCCTGGAACAGTGGCGCATGCTGCAGGCGGTGGTGGCCGCCGGCGGCTTTGCCCGTGCGGCGGAACAGGTCCACAAGAGCCCCTCCAGCGTGAACCATGCGGTGCAGAAGCTGGAAGAGCGCCTGGGCGTCGAGGTCTTCGAAGTCCAGGGCCGCAAGGCGGTCCTGACCCCGGCGGGCGAGGCGCTACTGCGCCGTGCCGAGCACCTGTTGGAGGAGGCCGCCGAGATCGAGGCCCTGGCCGGTGCGCTCGCCGCCGGTGTGGAGTCCGAGGTACGGCTGGCGGTGGACCAGATCCTGCCACGGGGCCCGGTGATCCAGGCGCTGGAGCATTTTTCCCGAGCCTATCCGGCCACGCGTGTCCAGTTGGAGGAGGTCGTCCTGAGTGGCGGTCCGGAAGTCCTGCGCGAAGGCCGGGTGGATATCCTGATCGCGCCGGAGTTGCCGGGCGGCTATCTGGGCGCCTGGCTGGCGGATCAGGTCATGGTCTGCGTGACGCACCCGGGACATCCGCTGGCTGATGGCCGGCGGCTGACGCGGCGGGACCTGCAGGCGCAGCGGCAGATCGTGGTACGCGACTCCGGCGAACAGCAGGCCGGGGAGGGTGGCTGGCTCGAGGCCGACCAGCGCTGGACGGTCTCGCACATGAGTACCGCGCGCGAGATCCTGTGCTCCGGGATCGGCTTCGCCTGGCTGCCGCTGGATCGTATCGCCGAGGATCTCGAGCAGGGGCGCCTGGTCGAATTGAACCTGGAGGCGGGCACGCGCCACGAGGTGCCGTTCTACATGGCGCACGCGGATCGCGACCGCGCCGGGGCCGCCAGCCAGGCCCTGATGGAGGCCCTGGAGGCCGCCTTCGGCGGAAGTCCGTCAGAGCCCCCTGAACGGTAGGAGCCTGCTTGCAGGCGAAGCCCCTGCCCGCGTCGGGCAGCAACAAGCCGGGGCCCAAGCCACCCAACCAGCAAGGAAACAATCGATGTGCGGGATCGCGGGAGAATTCGTCTGGGGTGAGCGGCGCGCCAGCGGCGAGGCCGTGGCGCGCATGCTGCCCTGCCTGGAACGGCGCGGGCCGGATGCCGATGGGCTCTGGGCCTCCGGGCGGGTCGCGCTGGGGCACCGGCGCCTGTCGATCCTGGATCTGTCGCAGCGCGCGCACCAGCCGATGTTCGACCCGGAGACGGGGCTTGCGCTGGTTTTCAACGGTGCGATCTACAACTTCCGCGCCCTGCGCAGCGAGCTGGAGGGCCGCGGCCATCGTTTCTTCTCCACCGGCGATACCGAGGTCATCCTGCGCGGCTACGCCGAGTGGGGCGAGGGCATCGTGGCCCGGCTGCACGGCATGTTCGCATTCGCGCTGTATGACGGCCATGCCCAGCGCCTGCTGCTGGCGCGCGACCGCATGGGCATCAAGCCGCTGTACCTGGCGCGCACCGGCGACGGCATCCGCTTCGCCTCCAACACCCAGGCCCTGCTGGCGGCCGGCGACGTGGACACCGAACTGGATGCCGAGGCACTGCACATGCTGTTCTCACTGCACGCGGTGGTGCCCGCGCCGCGCACCGTGCTGCGCGGCATCCGCAAGCTGGAGCCGGGGCATTACCTGAGCATCGATGCACGCGGCCAGGAACGGCTGCAGCGCTACTGGACGCTGCATGCCCACCGCCCGGACGCGGCCGTATCCGACGCCGAGTGGCAGGAACGTATCGAACACAGCCTGCGCAGTGCCGTGCGCAAGCGCCTGGAAGTGGCCGACGTGCCGGTCGGCGTGCTGCTCTCCGGCGGCCTGGATTCCTCGCTGCTGGTCGCCCTGGCGATGGAGGAGGGTGCGCAGGACCTGCGCACCTTTACCGTCGGCTTCGAGGACCAGCCGGAGGAGAAGGGCTCGGAGTTCGAGTACTCCGATCCGGTCGCCGAGCGCTACGCCACCGACCACCAGGCGACCCTGATCCCTAACGACCAGGTCTTGGCCCGATTGCCGGAGGCGGTGGGGGCGATGGCCGAGCCGATGTTCGGCCAGGACGCGGTGGCCTTCTACCTGCTGTCCGAACAGGTCTCGCAGCATGTGAAGGTGGTGCAGTCCGGCCAGGGCGCGGACGAGGTCTTCGGCGGCTACTTCTGGTACCCGCAGATGGCCGAGGACCGCCACGGCGACTGGGTGGAACGTTTCCGCCGCCACTACTTCGACCGCGACCACCCGGAGATGGCCGAGATGCTGCGTCATCCTCCGGCGAACGACGTGACCGGCGACTGGCTGCACGAGCAGTTCGCCGAACTCGAGACCGACCGTGCGGATTCCTTCATCGACGCGGTGCTGGCGCTGGATGTGACCACGCTGATCGTGGACGACCCGGTCAAGCGCGTAGACAACATGACCATGGCCTTCGGCCTCGAGGCACGGGTCCCGTTCCTGGATCACGAGCTGGTGGAGACGGCCGCCGCGATGCCGCCGCACCTGAAGCTCGGCGACGGCGGCAAGGACGTGCTGCGCCGCATCGCCCGCGGGCGCCTGCCGGACGCGGTGCTGGACCGGCCCAAGGGCTACTTCCCGGTGCCGGCGCTGAAATACGTGCGCGGGGACTTCCTCGAGTTCATGCGCGACATCCTGACCTCGCGCGCCTCGCGCGAGCGCGGCCTCTATCAGCCGGCCTACATCGACAAGCTTCTGGATGCCCCGGACCAGTACTTCACCCGCATCCAGGGGTCCAAGCTCTGGCACGCGGCCCTGCTCGAATACTGGCTGCAGACCCACGTGGATCGGTAAGCGCTGCATGGACCGGGTGCGGATTCGGCGCGTCTACGATCCGGTCGGGCCCGACGACGGGTTCCGCGTGCTGGTCGATCGGCTCTGGCCGCGCGGGGTGAAGAAATCCACACTCGCACCGGATGCCTGGGAAAAATCCATCGCGCCGTCCCCGGAACTGCGCCGCTGGTTCGGTCATGACCCGGGGCGCTGGCGCGATTTCTGCCGCCGTTACCAAGCGGAACTGGGGGCGGCCCCCGAGGCCTGGGGCCGGCTACTGGGGTACGCCCGCCGTGGCCGCCTGACCCTGCTGACGGCCACGCGGGATGTGGAGCACAGCCACGCGGCGGTGTTGCGCGATCTCCTCAATGCCGAGAGGGCCGAGGAGGAGCACACCGGCGAACGTGCTTCGCCTGTGTGCTTCGCCCCCGACGAGCCCGGGGGCGATCCGGATTGATCGCTCAGGATTCCTTCAGGCGCGGCATCAGCATGGTCAGGTTGCAGGGCATGGTGCGGTCGTCCAGCTGAGCCTGGATGATGCGGTCCCAGGCGGTGCGGCAGGCGCCGGTGGAGCCGGGCAGCACGAAGACATAAGTGCCGTTGGCCACGCCCGACAGCGCGCGGGATTGCAGGCTGGAGGTGCCGATCTCCTCAAAGGAGAGCATGCGGAACAATTCGCCGAAGCCCTCGATGGTCTTGTCCAGCAGCACCGAGGCGGCCTCCGGCGTGCCGTCGCGGCCGGTGATGCCGGTGCCGCCAGTGGTCAGCACCGCGTCGATCTCCGGATCGGCAATCCAGCGCGAGAGTTCGGCGCGGATCGCGTAGATGTCGTCCCGGACCACGCGGCGCTCGGCCAGGCGGTGCCCTGCGCCCTCCAGTCGCTCCACCAGGGCATCGCCGGAGCGGTCCTCGGCCAGCGTTCGGCTGTCGGATACCGTGAGGATGGCAATGTTCAGCGGGGTCTGGACGGGGGTGGTTTCCGGGCTCTTCGCGCTCATGGGCAACGTCCTGTTGGTGTATCGTGAGCGCCCATCATAATGAATGCGGGTCCGGTCGCGGCAATGCGGCCGGATCGAGACGTCTGGAGTCAGCAGGAATGTCGGAGCGGGTACAGAAGGTCCTGGCGGCGCGCGGTCTCGGTTCGCGGCGCGAGATCGAGGGCTGGATCGAGCGCGGCGAGGTGAAGGTCAACCAGCGCACGGCCAAGCTGGGTGACCAGGTAGGGCCGAATGACGTAATCCGCGTGCGCGGGCGCGTGATTCACATGGCGGAGCATGCCCATCGCTGGCTCGTGTATCACAAGCCGGTCGGCGAGATCTGCAGTCGCAGCGACCCCGAGGGCCGCAAGCCGGTGTTCGCCAGCCTGCCGCGCCTGAAGGGGCAGCGCTGGGTCGCGGTCGGGCGCCTCGACCTGAACACCTCGGGGCTTTTGCTGTTCACTACCGATGGCGAACTGGCGAATCGCCTGATGCACCCCAGTCATTCGCTGGAGCGCGAGTATGCGGTGCGGGTGCTGGGCGAGGTCCCCGACGATACGCGGCGCATGCTGCTGGAAGGGGTCGAGCTGGAGGATGGTCCCGCGCGTTTCGATGTCCTGGAAGAGCGCGGCGGCGACGGTGCCAATCACTGGTTCCATGTCGTGGTCAGTGAAGGCCGCAACCGCCTGGTGCGCCGCCTGTGGGATGCGGTCGGCGTGACCGTGAGCCGGCTGATCCGGGTGCGCTACGGACCGGTGGTCCTCGGGCGCGGCCTGAAGACGGGCGCCTCCCGCGATCTGGAGGTGCGCGAGGTCGAGGCGCTGTACGAGGCGGTCGAGCTGCCCGTGCCGGAGTCCATTCGCGAGCGGGGGCGGCGCCGCGGGCCGGGGCGCAACACTCGCCCGGCGCGCGGCAAGCGGGCCAAATCGGGCGGGCGCGTACGCGAAGCGGATCGCTGGACCTCCACCAAGCCGGGCAGTGGCCCCGGCAAGGGCGGCAAGACCGGGCGTTCGGGGCCGGGAGGTTCCGGGCGCAAGGGCGGGCCACGCAAGCCGGGTAGTCGGGCGCGTTCCTGATGCCATTGCGGGTGGCCGAGGTCGGGCAGCGCCTGCAGGGCGCCTACGGCGATCTGCAGTGGTGGCCGGCGGAGTCGGCGTTCGAGGTCATGGTGGGTGCGGTGCTCACGCAGAACACCAGCTGGACCAATGTCGAACGCGCGATCGCCAATCTGCGCGCGGCGGATGTGCTGGATCCGGAGTCTCTGCTGGCACTTCCGCACGAGACCCTCGCCGAGCACATTCGCCCGAGCGGGTACTTCAACGTGAAGGCCGACCGGCTGCGACACCTGCTGCGCTTTCTGGAACAGCAGGGCGGGGTAGAAACCCTGGCCCGCATGGAGACCGAGGCCCTGCGATCGGCCCTTCTGGGCGTCAAGGGCGTGGGGCCGGAGACCGCGGACGACATCGTGCTGTACGCCTTCGAGCGGCCCGTGTTCGTGGTCGATGCCTACACCCGGCGGCTGTTCGAACGGCTGGGCCTGCCGCATGCCCGTGGTGCCTACGACGACCTGCGGGCCTATGTGGAGTCGGAGCTGGGGCCGGATGCGCAGGCCTTCAATGATCTGCATGCCCTGATCGTGGAGCACGGCAAGCAGCGCTGCCGTCCCAAGCCGGCGTGTAAGGGATGCCCCCTGAGCGACGTCTGTCCCGGACGCGTGGTGGTTTAGAACTCGTGCAGGCAGGCCATTACGCTGGACTGCTGCACCGCCATCCCCTGGCGGTGATCGTGACCGCTCAGCTCTTTGCGACCTCGCTGTGGTTCAGCGTGAACGGGGTCGGGCTGTCCCTGCAGCAGGCACTGGGCTGGACGGCGACCGAGATCGGCTGGCTGACGATGGCGACCCAGCTGGGGTTTATCACCGGCACCCTGGTGGCGGCCGCGACCGGCCTGGCAGACCGGGTGTGTGCCAGTCGCCTGTTCATGGTGTCCGCGCTATTGGGCGCGCTGGTCAATGCCGGGTTCATCCTGCTGGCCGGCGTCTGGGAGCTGGCGCTGGCGGTGCGCTTTGTCGTCGGGCTGTGTCTGGCCGGGGTGTATCCGCTGGGCATGAAGCTGGTGATCAGCTGGACGCCGCAGCACAAGGGCTGGGCCCTGTCCTGGCTGCTGGGGATGCTCACGCTGGGAACGGCGCTTCCTCATCTCCTGCGGGGCGTGACCCTCGACCTGGTCTGGCCGGTGCCGATGATGCTGGCCTCGGTGCTGGCCGTGGCGGCCGCCTGGATGATCGCGCGCCTGGGCGACGGGCCGCATCTGCCGCCGTCGGGGCGCACACCGGGGTTGGGCAAGGGCTTTCGTGCATTGGGCGGGCGTGACTTTCGTGCGGTGGCTGGCGGTTACTTCGGCCATTGCTGGGAGCTGTATGCCTTCTGGACGCTGGTTCCGCTGCTGGTTGCGCATGAACTGGCCCGTCTGGATGCCCCCGCCGGGCTGGTGCCCTGGCTGGCCTTCGCGGTGATCGGGCTGGGTGCCGTGGGCTGTGTCTGGGGTGGCCGGCTGAGTCGCCGTTTGGGAAGCCTGCGTGTCGCGCGGGTGGCGCTGGCGACATCCGGGCTGGTGTGCCTGCTGTATCCGTTGTTGGCGGGCCTGGCCCCGTGGCTGCTCCTGGGACTGCTGGTCCTTTGGGGCCTGACGGTGATCGCGGATTCGCCCCAGTTCTCGGCGCTGGCTGCGGAGAGTGCGCCACCGGATGCGGTGGGCTCTGCCCTGAGCGTGATGAATGCCATCGGCTTTGCGCTCACCCTGCCTTCGATCCTGGTGACCGCCTGGCTGTGGGATGACCTGGGGCTGTGGGTGTTGTGGCTATTGCTGCCCGGGCCCGCGCTCGGGTTGTGGGCGCTCAGCCGACTGTCGGGTCCACGGGGCGCCGGGAGGCACTGACGCATTCAACGTGTCCCGGATGGGTTACGTGTCTCCGGCTACAAGCCGGTCGCGCCCCTGGGCCTTCGCGCGATACAGACGCCCATCGGCCCGATCGATCAGGGCTTCGGGCGTGAGGTGCTCCGGGTCGCACTCGTCGGACCAGGCCAGGCCGGCGCTGACCGTGAAGGCCAGTGATTCGCCCTCGAACCGTGTGTCGAGTTCGCGGGTGGCCTGCAGCAGGCGCTCGATCGCGGTGGTGGCGGCCTCGTGATCGACATGGCTCAGCACCACGATGAATTCCTCGCCGCCAAAACGAGCGACAATGTCGAAGACCCGGTGCTGGCGTCGCAGCAGATCACCGAAGTTGCGCAGCACCTCGTCGCCGGCCAGGTGCCCATGGGTGTCATTGAGGGCCTTGAAGTGGTCCAGATCCAGAATCGCCACGGCAAAGTGTTCGCCGTGGCGGCGCCAGGCCTCGATCTGTTCGCGCAGGCGCTCCATCAGGTAGCGGCGGTTGTACAGGCCGGTCAATGGATCGGTGATCCCCAGATCGCGTAGCTGGATCTCCAGGTGGTTACGCTGCAGTGCCTCCGAGATCAGGTTGCCGAGCACCAGCAGCAGTTCATCCTGATCCTTGCGCCAGGTGCGCGGGCGCAGCATGTCCATCCCGACAAAGCCGGTGACCTGCTGTCCAGTCAGGATGGGTACGCAGATCAGGGTCTTGACGCCTTGTCGCCGGAACAGCTCGCGTTCGGTGGCCGCCTCCTCAGGGAGGTCGTCCACCACGGGGATCACCACCGGTATGCGCTGCTCGATCATTTCCAGCATGCGGGTGCGCCACCAGGGCAGTTCATTGAGGTCTACATCCCGCAGCTGATCCATTACGGAGAACACACCGGGGGCACACCATTCGTGGGTGTTGTCCATATGGTCGCCATCCGCTGACAACTCGAACAGGTAGCAGCGGTCGCTCTCGAAAAAGCGCCCGATATCGGCCAGCGCGGCGTCCAGACGTTCGTCCATCAAGTCGGCGCTGGCGGTTACAAAATCCGAGGACAGGTGCGCCAGCATGGCATTGAAACGCGCCTGGTACTGAAGCTCGTCGTGCATGCGGCGGCGATCGGTGATGTCTCGGGCTACACCCACATAGCCCGTGATCTCGCCCGTCGCGCTGCGGATCGGGGCGCCGCTCGAGACGTGCCAGCGCCATTCCCCTTTTTGATGCCGGATGCGGTACTCGATTTCCTGGTCGTTTTTCTCGGAGCGGATGGTGCGCTGGAGGAAGCGGCCCAATTCCTCGCGGTCCTCCCGATGGACGTAATCGGTGATGGGGGTTCCGGTCGTTTCCTCGGCGGTATAAGCCAGTACTCGTGTCCATTGCGGCGAGACATAGGTGATGGCGCCGTCCGGCGTAAGGGTGTAGATGATGTCGCCGATATTCTCGACCAGCTGGCGGTACTGGGCCTCGCTGGTGCGCAGTTGATCCTCCAGCAGTCGCCGTTCGGTGATGTCGTATATCGTGCCAATACTGGCCGAGCCGCTTTGCAGCTCTACGCGGCCGGCGGTCAGGTCGACCCAGCGGGTCTCGCCCTCGCCGGTGATGACCTTCATCTCGTAGTGATCCGGCACCTTTTTGCCCGCGATCCGGTCGCGGGCCCGCTGGGTCACGGCCTCGCGCTGTTCCGGGTGGATGATCTCGTAGAAGGGCTGGTTCAGCAGCCAGGATTCGGGGCGCTGAAGGATACGGGAAAGGGCCGGATTGACGGTCTGGAAATGGTCGTTCTGGAGGATGAATACCCCGGCTGCGGCGTGTTCGGTCAGGGTACGGAACAGCTCGCGCTCATCCTCGAGCTCCGCGGTGCGCTGGCGAACGCGTGTTTCGAGCGCGCGCCGCTGGCGAAGCAGCAATGCGGCATACAGCAATACCGCCAGCAGGCCCAGGCCAATGACGGTTGGGAGCAGCCAGGTGGGGATCACCTCGACCGTATCCGAGTGGATCCAGCGCTGCGTGATCTGGCGCAGCAGTTCGTCATCCAGCTGGGCGATGGCCGTGTTGATTTCGTCCAGCAGTTCCTCGTTACCGTGCGTTACCGCTGCGCGCAGGGGCTGCTCGTAGAGCAGCTCCAGGGGGTGAAACATGCCCGGCTCGCCATGACGGTCCAGCAGGTACATGGCGACCGGGTAGTCGCCGACGAAGACATCGATCATGCCTTCCACCGCGGCGCGCACCATTTGCTCGTTGTTGTCGAAGACCTGCAGCGGGTGCTCGGGTCGTTCGCGCCGCATGAACTCGAGTTCGAAGCTGCCCGCCACAACGCCTGCCGGCTTGTGTGCGAGTTCGCCCAGTTGGGCCACGGGCGCGCCGGTACGCACAAAGGCAAAGGTGCGCAGGGGGAACAGCACGTCGCTGAAGACCAGCGTTTGTTCGCGTTCGGGAGACTGGATTAGCCCGCCGTGGACATTGGCCTCGCCGTCGCGCACGAGATCCAGGGTGCGCGGCCAGTCGACCAGCCGGAACTCCACCGGGCGGTCGAGTTCGTTTGCGAGTTCCTGCCACAAATCGACCAGCAAGCCGCGTGGCTTGCCGCCATTGTCGGCGAAGGCAAAGGGTGGCCAGGCATGGTCCTGGGAGACGATCAGGGGTTGCGCCGACTCGTCGGCCTGAGCGCTGGCGCTGCAAGGCAGCAGGACCGCCAGGGTCAGGGCGACGACTGCCCATACCGCGTGCCACTCGCGAAGCCGCTGGAAAGGGCGGGGGAAGCCGGTATCGGGGTGGAGTGGTGTCACGTCGTTTCGGGCCGTGGCGATGAACTATCGTGACACAGTCCTTGCGTATTGCCGACCCCTATCGATCGGGCGTCCCGAGGCCATCCCCCAGATGCTGATGGGCCTTCTCCAGGAGTTCGGCCGCCAGGTCGGGTTCGTGGCGCAGGCGGCGTCCCCAGTTCGGGAAGACGTTTTGCTCCTCGCGGCTTTCGTGTTTGGCGAGGGCCCCGGAGATCAGGGCGAAGAACGGGGCCACCATCCACGCCTCGTCGACACCTTCCTGGAACTCGTGTTCCAGCAGCGCGGTTTGTTCCAGGATCTCGTCATGCTCGCGCAGCATGATCGTGACCGGGTCCTGGCTGCCGACTCCGCGCGCAACCTCAAGCGTCGGGACGATGAGTTCGTTCTCCACATGAACGTGCCGGCGCAGGCCTTCCACGTAGGCCCGAAAGTCCGGTGCCGCGCCCTCGAGATCGCCAGCATTGACCTTGTGCAGGGCACTGGCGAACAGCCGGTCGATGCGCAGGTGGTCGCGCTGAAGCAGATCGACAAGATCCACGGGCGCGACGTCCTCGCGGCGCTGGACGCGCAGTTTCCACAGCGGCGGGCCACTTTCCTGCACCTGCCAGTGGATGGCGTGGCGCAACTGCAGGCTGACCGCATCCATCAGCAGCTGCGGCTCCTGATCCAGCCAGACGTCGAAGACCTGACCCGGTTGCAGTTCACGCAACGTGTAGTAGGCGCGGGTGTGCGCGTGATCGGCGAGTCCCCGCAGGTCCAGCAGGAAGTCACTCATTGGCGGGCTCCGTGTACGCATCCGGTATGCCGCGCCGGTGCGCCATGGAGCGTCCGATACGGGCGCGTTCCTCGGCGCTGAGCAGGTGTTCGGCCAGCGGCAGTACGGCTTGTTCCTCCAGCTCGAGGTGGGCCCGGTAGCGCTGTATCCAGTCAGCCGCGCCTACCAGCGGATCGGCGTGCCCTGCCGCAATGCGTTGCAGGGCCGGCTCCAGGGCGTCCCAGCCAGCCTCAAGACGGGGGTGCTCCGCGCTCAGGCGGTCCATCCACTCACTCAGTTGTGGGTGGGCCTCGGGGTGGTCGCGGTACGCATGCAGGATCGGGAACAGATCCTGGTCCTCGTCGGCGTGATGTTGCGGGGCGGCCTGCTCGAAATAGGCCAGCACACGGCGAGCCGCGGATTGGGCCTCCGCGTCGGCCCCGTGCTGCTCCAGGTGTTCCGACAGCCGCTCCATTGTGTCGAGGCAGTTGGTGATCCGCCGATGACAGGCCCGCAGGAGGTCGAGCGGGCGGTGGAAGCCGGGCGCGGGTTCATGGAGGTGCAGTTTCATCAATAGGCTCGGATGGCGGGGCAATCGGCGTGTGTTCAGAGCACATGTGGGGCGTACTGTCTCTGAAGGCGCAAGCGTCCGTGTTGATCTCGATCAATGTATTTACGATGGATCTTATCGTAGTCTAGCCTCGCTGCAGAACAAACAAAAAGGGAGCAAACGAGACATGCATCCACGCAACCGGATGTTCATCCTGGCCGCGCTGGCCTATGCACTCCTGGGTGGACTCATCGGCATCCTCTGGCTGGCCCATCCGGGGCTGATCCCCGGCAATGTGCCGCGCATCCATGGTCATCTGATGCTGCTGGGCTTTGTGACCATGATGATCTACGGCGTGGGGCTCCACGTATTGCCGCGCTTTTCCGGGCGCTCGCTGTTCTCGGAACGGCTGGGGCATGTGCAGTTCGTGCTGGCCAATCTCGGTCTCTGGGTGATGGTCGCCGGCTGGGTGATCTTCCATAACCCGACGGTTGCGATCGGCGGGGCGATGGCCTGGGCGGCGATGATCCTGTTCGCACTGAATATCGCACTCACCGTGCGCCACTACGGTCCGAAGGGGGCGTGATGAGCCATACCGAATACAACGGCTGCGAGCTGCCGGACGACCTGTTCTACGACCTCGACTATGTCTGGGTCCGCCCGGAGGACGACGGTACCTTTACCCTGGGCATTACCGATCCCGCCCAGACGATGGCGGGGCGCGTGCAGTACTTCCGTTTTCGCAAGCCCGGGTCGCACCGGGCCGCGGGCAAGCCGGTGGCGCGGCTGGAGTCCGGCAAGTGGGCGGGGGGCATCCCCACGCCCTTCGACGGCACCATCGAGCGCATTAACCCCGCCGTGGAGGCCGACCCCGGACTGGTGAATGTGGCCCCTTATACCGATGCCTGGGTGGTGGTGATGCGCCCGGACGACCCGCAGAAGGCGCTGGAGCGGCTGCATACAGGGACCGAAGCCGTCGAGGGGCTCAAACAGTGGATCGACCGCTACGACATCCACTGCATGCGCTGCGCGGACTAACGGGGGAGGCCGATTCATGAAGGTGGAACTGCTGGTGTCCGAATGGTGTGCCTCCTGCCACGATGCCGAGCGCATCTGGCGCGAGGTGGCTCAGAAGAAGCAGATCGATTTCGCGGTCGTCGACATGGGGCAGCCGGAGGGGCGTCAACTGGCGACCCGGTTGCGCATACGTTCCATCCCGGCCGTGGTGGTGGACGGCGAGCTGAAGCACATCGGGTTGCTGGACCGCACGGCTGCGACTGCGCTGGTTGCCGAGGCGCCGGAGCGCACGCAGAAGACCGCGCGTCATGTCGGGCTGGGACTTTCGGCGTCCAGCCGTGCCTCCGTGCTGGGCGCGATGATCTGGTTGCTGATCGCGGGTGCGGCCTTGCCGCTGGGCGGCTTCTTCCTGGATGGCGCCACGCGCCCGGCTGCACTGCATGGCTTTACCCTCGGGTTCCTGCTCCTGCTGATCATGGGCCTCGGCGAGCACATGCTGCCGCGCTTTACCGGGCACCCGATCGCGGGTGGCTGGCTGTGGGCCTGGACGCCGCAGGTGCTGGTGCATGTCGCGGTGCTGGGCATGGGCTTCGGCTGGCTGCTGAGCGTTCCAATGCTGACCGCCGTCGGTGCGGTGGCCGCATTTGTCGGGCTTGCGCTGTTTACGCTGCGCGTCGCGCCGCTCCTGCTGCGCCCGTCCCTGTGAGGGTCCTGCTTCTGCCGAGGCGGTAGAATGTTGCGCATGGGCCTTCAACGGAGCCGCTGACAGTGAGTCTTTTCGACAAACGCATCGCCGAACTGGAAGAAAAGCTGCCGCATCTGGACCCCGCGGAACTGGCCGACTGGCGCCAGGCGGGGCGGTCGTTTCTGCTGGTGGATGTGCGCCAGCAGGAGGAGGCGGCCGAAGGCAGTATTGAAGGCGCGGTGAATATCCCCCGGCCCAAGCTGGAGGCCACCATCGAATCCCACATGCAGGACCCCCAGCAGCCCGTCGTGGTGTTCTGTGGGGGCCGTGGCCGGTCCCAGCTGGTGGCCGACAGCCTGCGCGCGATGGGTATCGATGCCCTGGTCCTGCGCGGTGGTTACGCCGCGTGGCGGGAGACCCGGACTCCATAGCCAGGAGAGGGCGGTGCCGAGCCGTGGTATGGCTTTTCCGTCTCGTCTTGGCTAGTCTCGGAGCCTCGTGTTCCGGTTTCCGGAAAGTCTCGAAAGTTTCTTGCCTGGCGCGTCTCCCCGGAGGCGCGTTCTGCATTCTGGAGTGTGAAAGTGAACAAGCCGAAGATCGTCGTCTCCAGCACGGACATGGAGCGCCTGGACAAGCTGCTGGAATCGCTGCCGGACGACAGCTTTCCCGGCAAGGCCGACCTGGAGGCCGAGCTGGACCGCGCGGATGTCGTGGATTCGCACGAGATCCCGGGCTCGGTGGTTACGATGAATTCGAAGGTCCGGTTCCGGGTGATCGAGTCCGGCGAGGAGTTTTCGCTGACGCTGGTCTACCCGCGTGACGTGGACGAGAGCGATGGCACGCTGTCGATTCTGGCGCCGGTGGGCAGTGCACTGCTGGGTCTGTCCGAGGGGGACGAGATCGAATGGCCGCGCCCGGGTGGCGGGAAGATGCATGTGCGCATCGAGGCCGTCGAGTACCAGCCGGAGCGCGCCGGCGAGTATCACCGCTAGCGAGTTCAGTTGCGTCAGGCGCTGACTCGCTCAGCACTGTTCCCAGGGCAGCCCGTGGTAGCGCCAGCCACCGCGGGTGGAACGCTGGTGGTGTTCGTCCAGCGGTCCTTCAAAACCTTCTTCCACCGAGTACACGTTCTCGATACCGGCATCGACCAGGGCCTGGCCAGCGGCCAGCGTGCGCTTGCCGCTGCGACAGATCAGGTAGAGCGCGGGGGCATCCTCGCTGTGATCCTCGGCCCCGCCCAGCAGCAGCTTGCGTACCTGGGGCACGAAGTGCGGATTCACGGTCCAGTCCGGCTCGTCGATCCACGGGATATGGATGGCGCCCTGCGGGTGCCCGACGAACAGGAATTCCATCGTCGAGCGGATGTCGATTAGCAGGTCGCGCGGGCGCTCCTGCAGACGCTGATGCGCCTCCTGGGGGCGGATCCGCCGCACGCCGGGCGCGGGAACCGTCTTCTGATTGGCGAGTGGATCTTTCATCAAGGCTCCGGGCGTGGGTCGGCGGCCGTCCCCAGGGACTCGTTACATCGCGAAGTCGAGTCGCTCCTGAACCGAGTCTAGCGCGGCCTGGGCGCATTCTTCATCCAGATCACCACCAGGGGCACCGGATACGCCCACCGCGCCGATCATGCTGCCGGCTACCTCGATCGGCAGCCCGCCTTCCAGCATGATGATGCCGTCCACGTGGTTCATTTCCATGCGAATGTCTTCGCGGTTATCACGGAAGTTGCCGGAGCTGGTGCCGGACATGACCGTGGCTCGGGCCTTGTCGCCGGCGATCTGGATGGTCTGCACGGCGGCCAGGTTGTCGCGCAGCACGGCGCGGTCGTTGCCGGCGCGGTCGACGACCACGGCGCTGGTCTGGTGTCCCTTTTCGCGGCAGGCCAGCACCGCGGCCTCGGCGATGTCGTTGGCCAGCTCCATGCTCATCATGCGCTGGTTGAACACGTCGGCCTGGGCCACGCTGGCCAGTCCCAGACAGACCGCGGCGGCGGTACCGGCGGCCAGACGCTTGATCGAACGCGACATATCCATCTCCTGTCTTTTGTTATGGGTGCTGCGCTGCCGATCATGGCAGAAATTTCGTGGCTTTGCCGTCCGGTCGGGGCGGCAACAGGCGACAGCACCGCGCGGCGCGGATACACTATCGCGCATGTCGGGAAACAGCTTTGGGCGACTGTTCGTCGTCAGTACCTTTGGTGAGAGTCACGGGCCGGCCCTGGGCGCGGTGGTGGACGGCTGTCCGCCCGGTCTGGAGCTTTGCGAGGCGGACCTGCAGTTCGACCTCGATCGCCGCCGGCCGGGACAGTCGCGCCACACCACCCAGCGGCGAGAGCCGGACCAGGTACGCATCCTGTCCGGGGTGTTCGAGGGCCGCACGACCGGGACCCCGATCGGCCTGCTGATCGAGAACGTCGATCAACGCTCCAAGGACTACAGCGAGATCATGGATCGCTTCCGTCCAGGGCATGCGGACTACACCTACCATCGCAAGTACGGCCTGCGCGATTACCGCGGCGGCGGGCGCAGCTCAGCGCGCGAGACCGCGCTGCGCGTCGCGGCGGGTGGCATCGCCCGGCGCTACCTCCAGCAGCGTTACGGGATCGAGATTCGTGGCTGGCTGTCGCAGCTGGGCCCGATCGAACTGGAGGCGAAGCAGCCGGAGATCGTCAACGACAATCCGTTCTTCTGCCCCGACCCGGACAAGGTCGCGGAGCTGGAGGAATACATGGATGCCCTGCGCAAGTCCGGCGATTCGATTGGCGCGCGGGTGACTGTCGAGGCTGTCGGTGTGCCGGCAGGCTGGGGCGAGCCGGTGTTCGATCGCCTGGATGCCGAACTGGCGCATGCGCTGATGAGCATCAATGCGGTCAAGGGTGTGGAGATCGGGGCCGGCTTCGAGTCGGTGACCCAGCGGGGTACCGAGCACCGCGACGAGATCACCCCCGAAGGTTTCCTGTCGAACCACGCCGGCGGCGTGCTGGGCGGGATCAGTACCGGCCAGGCCGTGCGTGCCAGTATCGCGCTCAAGCCGACCTCCAGCCTCCGTCTGCCAGGGCGCAGCATCAACACCGCCGGCGAGCCGGTGGAGGTGGTCACCAAGGGCCGCCATGATCCCTGCGTGGGCATCCGTGCGACCCCGATCGCCGAGGCGATGATGGCGCTTGTGCTGATGGATCACGCCCTGCGCCATCGCGGACAAAACGCCGACGTCGGTGACACCGGCCTGCCGGAACTGCGCGACCTGCCGCACGACTGATATGGGCGCGTACCGCCGTGCCCGCATCGCCGGAGGCCTGTTCCGGTGATCCCCAGCGCGCGCCTTTCCACGGTCTACTTCTTCTATTTCGCCAGTCTCGGCGCGTTCATGCCGTTCTGGGGTCCGTATCTGTCCGAGGCCGGCTTTAGCGGGTCGCAGATCGGCGAGCTGATGGCCATCGTGCTCGCCACCAAGATCATTGCGCCCAACGTCTGGGGCTGGCTCGCGGATCGCGCCGGCGCGCACATGCCGATCACCCGCTGGGGGGCCTTTGGCGGCGTGGTCGCCTTTGCCGGGGTACTGCTCTACACCGGCTACTGGTGGCTGGCCGTGGTGATGGCCGCGTTCAGCTTCTTCTGGAATGCAATCCTCCCGCAGTTCGAAGCCACTACGATGCGCACCCTGGGCCGCGATGCCCATCGCTACGCGCTGGTCCGGTTATGGGGGTCGGTCGGGTTTATCGTGGCGGTCGCGCTGCTGGGCTGGGCCTTCGACCATATCGACATCGCCTGGCTGCCCTGGATCGTGCTCGGCATTTTCGCGGCCCTCTGGCTGGCGACGCTCTGGGTGCGCGAGCCGGTGCGCGATATGGAGCAGGACAACAATGTCCCGGCGCTGGTCGCGGTACTCAAGCGGCCGGAGGTGATCGCACTGTTTCTGGCCTGCTTTTTCATGCAGGCGAGCCACGGGCCGTACTACGCGTTCTTCACGCTGTACCTGGAGGAGGCCGGGTTCTCGCGTGCGGTGGCCGGGCAGCTGTGGGCGCTCGGAGTGGCGGCGGAGGTGGTCCTGTTCCTGCTGATGCCGCGGCTGATCCTGCGCTTCGGGGCGTGGTTCCTGGTGTCGGTGGCACTGGTGCTGACCACCCTGCGCTGGGGGCTGCTGGCCGCGATACCCGACTCCCTGCCCATGCTGCTGTTCATCCAGGCCCTGCATGCGGCGAGCTACGGCGTCTATCATGCAGCCGCCATCTCGCTGATCCATTACTTCTTCCCCGGGCGCCTACAAGGGCGCGGGCAGGCCCTGTACTCCTCCCTGGCATTCGGGATGGGCGGTGCCACCGGAAGTCTGGTCGCGGGCTACCTTTGGGACGGCATCAGCCCGGCCTCGGTCTATGTGTTCGCGGCGTTTCTGGCGGCGGCTGGCGTGCTGGCCTCGGTATACGGGGAGTGGCGTCACAAGACGCCGGTGCGCACGCCATAGGCCGCCCGGCGTGAAGCGTCAGGTGCGCCCGTTCTCGGCATCGAGCCGGCGTTGCACGCGGGTCATCAGCTGGCCGGAGACGCGTTCGACCAGTGAGTGCGCGGCGCGGCGTACCGCGGCTTCGAGCAGCGGGCTGCCCAGGCGGTACTGCAACTCGAACTCCACCTGCGTGTGACCGGGCTCGCCGGGGCTCAGGCGGTAGCTGCCCCTATTCTGGATGCCACGGATCGAGCGCCAGGCAAAATACTCCGGGCGTGCGGCCTCGCAGACCTCCACATCGAAATGCAGCTTCATCCCCGCCGCGCGGATGGTCCAGCGGTAACGCGCATCCCCCAGCGGCTCGATATGCTCGACGTTGTCGCACAGATCGACAAAGTTGGGCACGTGGCTCAACAGGTCGAAGACCTGCTCCGGTTCCGCGTGGAGAGAGGTATTGTGAGTGAGCTGACGCATCGTCCGGGCGTTGGGAAGGGTGTTGCTGTTCAGAGGCTCGCGCAGGCCGTGGGTTCCATGCAAGCGAGTCGACGGCGGGCTACGATGACGATTCACCCCTACCGGTTACCGCGATGTCCGCCCAGCCCGTCCCCGAACCCGAATTTCTCGAGCGCTTTCAGGCGGGCAGCACCGGCGTGTTGCACTGGCACGACCTGGATGCCTTGTGGGCACGCTTGCGCGAACGGGCGGACGGTCACTGGTATATCTATGCCGTGGGCGATGCAGTGCCCCAGGCGCCGGTCTCGGCGGAGGATTTCCGGCGCTTCCTGGAGGAGGTCGATCGCTTGCTGCGGCAGGACCACGACGAGGATTACTGCGGCATCGTTTATGTCGACGATCGCGAGGCGCCGGAATTCGTAAAGATCTTCGACCCGAACCACCTGGGGGCCAGTTGCGGGTCGTCGGGGCTGAGGATACTGCCCGGCTGGGTACTCTCGCGGGTGCCGCCGGTGGATCTGCAGGCAGCGATGCCGCCGACCGGAAGCCGTCGGCGCTGGTGGCAGCGCCTCTTCTCCCGATAGACAGGTTCCAGGTGGCTAGCGCGCCGCGAGGCGCTGGATGCACTCGAGGTAGGCGTTCTGGTCCGGCGCCACGTTGTTGCGCTGCGCCTCCCACAGGGCCTGACCCAGGCATTCCATCATCCGGTGCTCGGCGTCCATCACCCCGAAGCGGGCGCACAGGCTCGCATGTGCGGCCTGAATGCCGGCGGGGCGGTCGGTGCGGGCCTGGTCGCGCAGGCTCAGGTGCATGGCCATGTGCAAAAAAGGGTTGGAGGTGCCCAGTTCGGGGGGGAATTCGCCGGTCAGCGCGGTCTCTCGGTCCTTGATGTACTCGTGGTACTCGGGGTGTTCCGATATCACGTCCACCAGCTGCTGTTCCAGGTCGGTCAGCGTCTCGCCAGCCTGCGCCTTGTGCCAGGCGTCGACGAACTGGGTGCGGATCTGGTCGCGGTTGCCGTACATGGGGTGTTCCTCGAAGGTATGGGGGTGGTCAGGCGCCGATGGGTGGCGGCGTCTTCGCCTTGTATTCGCACAGGTCCTCGATCGGACAGCGCCAGCACTCGGGCTTGCGCGCCTTGCAGATGTAACGCCCGTGCAGGATCAGCCAGTGATGGGCGTCCTGCAAATAGGGCTTCGGGGTCAGACGCATCAACCGCTTCTCGACCTCGAGGACGTTCTTGCCGGATGCCAGTCCGGTGCGGTTGGCGACGCGGAAGATATGGGTGTCCACCGCGATGGTGGGCATGCCGAAGGCGGTATTGAGGACGACGTTCGCGGTCTTGCGGCCCACCCCCGGCAGGGCCTCCAGCGACTTGCGGTCGCGCGGGACCTCGCCGCCGTGCTGGTCGACCAGGATGCGGCAGGTCTTGATCACGTTCTCGGCCTTGGCGTTGTACAGGCCGATGGTCTTGATGTGTTCCTTCAGCCCGTCGAGGCCCAGCGCGAGGATGGCCTCGGGCGTGTTGGCGACGGGGTAGAGGCGGCGGGTGGCCTTGTTCACGCCGACATCCGTGGCCTGGGCCGACAGGATGACCGCGATCAGTAGCTCGAAGGGGGTGTTGTACTCGAGCTCGGTGGTCGGCTCGGGGTTCGCCGCCTTCAGGCGTTCGAAGATGGCTTCACGCTTCGCGGCGTTCATTAAGCAGGTTTCCCTAAACAAACCGGCCCCGCAGGGCGGGGCCGGATGCTGCGGCAAGGCTGCCGATCAGACGTGGCGGAACAGACCGACGTCCGGGGCCGCTTCGCGCGGGTTGGACTCGGCTTCCTTCTCCAGGTCCTTGATCATCTTGGCGTGCTTCTCTTCGAGATCGTGCATCGCCTTTTCGTCCATCTTCGGGAAGATGACGTCACGGATGAACGAGCCCAGCTCGTCCAGGCAGCTCGGCCAGTACTTGCCGTTCAGATGGAACGAGTGGTGGGCATGGGTGCCCATCGGATAGCTGTCGAACTTGGTGATCATGGTGTAGGAGAGGTCGGCGTCCTTCTCGACGAAGTCCTTGGCCCAGTCGTACCACCACTTGTAGTACTTCTCCTGCAGGTCCTCGTTGAACCCGTGGTTTTCGAAAAAGGCGGCGATGGTGCCGCGCGGGGCGAGGCCGTAGCGCGTGCCGCGCTTACCAGCAAACGGGAAATGTCCAGCCATGCCAATCTCCTGGGACGTTTGGATTGCCGGGGCCGGGCCCCGGTGAAACGGAATTCGTGGCGCCGGAAGTTTACTCGCTGGCGAGCGAGAATCAAGAAACAGGTGCCTCGGTGGCCTCGGCGCGCCCGAAGCGCCCCTCGTACAGACGCAGTAGTGCGGGGATCACAAACAGCACCAGCAGGGTGGCGAACGCGAGCCCGAACACGATCGAGATCGCCATCGGGATCAGGAACTGCGCCTGCACCGAACGTTCGAACAGCAGCGGCGTGAGACCGGCGATGGTGGTGACCGAGGTCAGGATGACCGCTCGCAGGCGCTGACAGGCGGCCTCCACGATTGCCTCGCGCAGGGCGAGTCCGGTCTCGCGCAGCCCCTGGTAGAAACTGACCAGGATGATCGAGTTGTTGACCACGATCCCGGTCAGCCCGAACAGCCCGAACAGCGACAGGATGGTGAGCTCCACGCCCATCACCCAGTGCCCGAACAGCGCGCCGAGGATCCCGAACGGGATGATTGCCATTACGATCAGCGGCCAGCCCCAGGAGGCGAATACCCAGGCCAGCACGATGTACATCAGGCCGAGCGCCAGCAGCAGGCCCATCCGCATGTCGGCAAAGGTCTCTTCCTGATCGGCCGCGCGACCTTCGAACGAGTACTCGACGCCAAAGCGGTTGGCCAGATCGTCCAGTGGTCCGTCCTCGAGTGCTGCCCGGATGCGGGCGGCGTTGTTGACCGCCCGATCCACCTCGGTCGAGACCTGAATGGCCAGTCGCGTATCGGCGTGGCGCAGGGTCTCGAATCCCTGGCGCGAGCGCAGTTCGACGACGTCGTCCAGTGGCACGAACGCCCCGTCCGGCAGGCGCAGGTTCAGCCGCTCGAGGCTCTCGCTGCGGTGGCGCTCGCCATCCGGCAGGCGCACGCGCACCTCCACTTCCTCCAGCCCGTCCTGATAGAGCTGGGCGAGGTAGCCATCAAAAGCATTGCGCAGCTGCACGCCGACCGATTCGGTCGTCAGCCCGACCGCGCGGCCCTCGGGCTTCACCTGAAACACGAACTGCTCGCGCCCGAACGGGGTGTCGTCGCTCGTGGCGAAGGTCCCGGGGAAGTCGTCCAGCATATCGGCCAGCTCCAGCGCCGCCTCCTTCAGAACATGCGGGTCGTCACCGGTCAGGCGGATATCGAGGTCGCGGCCCGGCGGACCGGTCTGGCGTTCGTCGATGGAGAAGTTTTCGATGCCCGGGGCCTGTCGGATGCGATCCTCCCACTCGCGGATGAACTCGCGGTTGCGCACGGTTCGCTCCTCCGGTGAGACCAGTTCCACCTGGATGTTCCCGAACTGTTCTCCGCGCGGCGCGTTGCCATCGCCCGGGTCGATCCCTTTGCCGAGACGGGTCACGGAGGTGCGCACTAGATTGCCGCCCAGCGCCTCCTCGGTCTCCTCGAGGGCGCGTTCGGCGTGGATCAGGAACGATTCCACGCGCTCGGGCGGGGTGCCGGCGACGAAGTTCACCCCGGCGTTGACGATCGTACCCTCGGGCGAGGGGAAGAAGGTGAAGCCGATGCGGCCGCTGGCCGCCAGGCCAATGGCGAGGATCAGCGCGCCCACGGCCAGCGCCAGCGTGACCCCTGCATGGTCCACCGAGTGCGTGACGGCGCGGCGGAACGGGCCATTGCGCAGACGCTCGAAGCCGGCGTCGAAGCGCGCCCGCAGGCTGCTCGGGGCGGGTTCCTTGAGCCGGTGCATCACACCCTTCAGGTGGGCCGGCAGGATCAGGAACGCGATCAGCAGGGTCGCCACGATCACGCAGATGACCACCAGCGGGATATCGAACAGGATATTGCCGATCACCCCGCCGATCAGCATCAGCGGCATGAAAGCGGCGACGGTGGTCAGCGACGCTGCGATCACCGGCCCGACCATGCGTCGGGCGCCGTCGCGCGCGGCCCGGCCCGCGTCCAGCCCGCGCTGGTGCAGGCTGTAGGCGTGCTCCGAGACCACGATTGCGTTGTCGACGATGATCCCCAGCGACATGATGAAGCCGAACAGCGAGATCATGTTGATCGACCCGCCCACGATCCACAGCACGACAAAGGCGGCGGTAAACGCGATCGGGATGCCCAGGGCCACACGCAGCGCGACATGCCGGTTGAGGAACAAGAACAGGATCCCCAGTACCAGCATCAGGCCGCCGAGGCCGTTTTTCAGCAGCAGGTTGATGCGCTCGGCCAGCAGTTCCCAGAAGGCATCCATCACCTGGAGATCCACGCCCGGGGGCAGGGCGGGTCGGGTCGCCTCCAGCCAGTCCTCGAGGACGCGTGCGGCCTCCAGCGAGTCGCCCGTCTCCGAGCGCAGCAACTGCATCTCGATCGCGGGCTTGCCGTTGGCACGGGTGCGCACCTCGCCATCGCGCGGGCGCAGTTCGATATCGGCGATATCGCCCAGCCTGATGCGCCCCAGATCGGTGTCGCCGCGCAGGATCAGCCGCTCGAAGCCGATCACATCGCGGGCCTGCTCCAGACTGCGAATCTGGCGCGCGGTATCATCGCGGCCGACCGAACCCGCGGGAAAGTCCTGTGCCATCTCGCGGATCTGCGCACCAATCTGGTCCAGGGTCATGTCCAGGCGGTAGAGCTCGCGGGCAGGCACCTGGATGGCCATCTCGTCCTCGGTCAGCCCGGTGAACTCGATCTGAGCGATACCGGCATCGAGCAGTTCGCGCTCGAACTGGCGGGCCAGACGGCGCAGCTGCTGCGGGTCTTCCGGGCCGGTAATCAGCAGCCGGGCTACGGGCTCGTAGCGGATGATCCGTTTAACGACGGGGGTTTCGGCGTCCTCCGGCAGATTGCGCTGCTGGTCGACGCGGTCATTGACCTGCTCGGCGGCCCGTGTCATGTCGGTGCCCGCCTCGAACTCCAGCGTGACCACGCCGACCCCCAGCGCAGAGGTCGAGGTCATGTTGCGCAAGCCGTCTACGGTGCGCAGGTCCTGCTCCAGGGGATCGATGATCGCCTGTTCCACGTCCTCCGCACTGGCTCCGCTCCAGACCACTTCCACGGTCATGAAGTCCAGCTCGAAACTCGGGAAAAACTGGGTGTTCAGCTTGGTCAGTGCGAACGCCCCGGCCAGCAGCATTAGCGCGATCAGCAGATTCGCGGCCAGGCGGTGTTCCAGGAACAGTTGAATGGGACCCCGCGGTGGCCGGCCGTTGTCGCGCGATCCCCCGCCGGGCATTGGGCGCTCGTCCGGGCCGTCGCCGGCGCGCTGGCCGGGATCGGCGTCAGTCATCGTTCGGGTCCTGTTCCCCGTTGCGGTCGGAGGCGCGCGGGATCGCGGCATCGCGGTCCGGGCGTTCGCCGGGCTCCTCGACCTCGACCTTCAGACCGTCCACGGCATTGGGCAGGCGGGTGGCGACCAGGATGTCGCCCGTCTCCAGATCCGGGTGACGGATCAGCGCCCGGACGTCCCCGGCATCGGTCACGAACTCGCCGAGGCGCTCGACCCGCAGCGACTGCATGCGGTCATCCACCACGCGGAAGATCTGGTCCCGGCCATACAGGGCCTCGTAGGGTACAGCCACGCTGTCGGCCTCGGCCGGCAGGCGCAGCGTCAGCTCGACAAAGCGGTTGAGATTCAGCGCCGAATGACCCTCGCGCACCTCGAAGATGCCGCGCGTCCCGGCCTCGCCCGCACGCGTCTCGCCTTCCAGGCGCGTCAGTTCGGTACGCACTGTGCGCCCGCCCACTTGGGCGCGGGCGGTCAGTTCCTCGCCCGCGTCCAGCAGTTCCTCGATGCGCGGGAGGATGTAGGCCGGGATGCTGGCGCGAATCTCGAGATCGTCGAGCGCGAACAGGCGCACCAGCGGGTCGCCCGGCCGGGCGCGCTCGCCGGCCGCCACCTCGACCTCGACCACCCGGGCATCGAAGGGCGCGGCGATCATGGTGCGCTCGAGATCGATGCGCGCCTGATCCTCGGCGGCTCGCGCGCGTTCCAGGCGGGCTTCTGCCTGGGCCATGCGCATCGGGGCATCGGCCACCGCCTGCTCGCGGTTGTCCACCGTCAGGCTGGCCTGTTCCAGGGCCTCCCGGGCTGTGTCCACGTCGGTCTCGGAACCGAGATCGCGTTCGCGCAGGTTCTGTGCACGGCGCAGCCCACGCTCGGCGATTTCCAGGAGCTCTCGTTCGCGCACCAGGGCCTCGCGATCGAAACGGGCGCGGATCTCCTCGCTTTCTTTGGCCCCCTCCAGTTCGCGGCGTTCGGCCGTGCGCTGGGCCAGCAGCAGCTCCGCCTCGCGCGGGTCGATGCGCACCAGGGTTTCGCCAGCCTCCATGCGGGCGCCGATCCGGGCCGGGACGGCCTCGATCTCGCCCTCCACGGCTGCGCGCAGGGTGGCCGTCCGGGCCGACGCGCTGCGTCCGTTCAGCAGGATGCCCGGGTGGTGTTCGCCGAGCTCGGCCACCAGTCCCTGCACCGGCCAGGTCCGTTCGGTGGCCTCTGGCGCGGGTGCCTCGGGCCCGGTCGCGCGCAATACGAGGAAGCCCACGATCGCGGCGGCAAGGATCAGCAAAGGGGGCAGGGCACGTCGAAGGAAGCGCGGCATTGGGTTCTCGGTCGGATGGGGCAGGGCCGGTCGGTTGGAGGCACGTGGAGGGCGGAGGGTTCCTTTCCGGAGCGACATTTTAAGCGAATTGTCTGTGTACGCGACTGTGCCTCGCCGATGATGCCTGCTGGGTTAAGGAAACACTGATCAATGTACACACTCGCGTTGGTATCCCAGGTTTTCCGAGGCAAGACGCGTCGTGCAGCGGGTAGTGGTTCTACCCGCAAGCGGCGCAACGCAGGATCGGGGAACCTGGGGTACCAACCCCGCAACTTAATGAACGAAGGGGCTCGGCCGCCCGTTGTTATCAAAAACGGGCGCGGGAACGGCGTTGCGGCTCCCTTGTGCAGAATGACTGCACGGCGGTTACCGCGCCTTGTTCGCACGCAAAAGCGACTCGAGCGCGAGTGTGTACATTGATCAGTGTTTCCTTAGTATGCGGCCCGTCAGATATTTGGAGAGAGCGATGACCAAACTTGGCGTATTACGACACCTCGGGGCCGTCGCCCTGGTTCTTGGCCTCGGTGTAGGTGGTGGCACCACGATGGCCGACGACGAACCGAAGGTTTGCGAATGCCTGGAAGGGCTGGAGATGGAAAGTACGCCGTGGGTGCGTCTGGTGCCGGGGGATACCACCGCCGGGTACCTGGAGCTGCGCAACACTGGCGAGTCCGACCGTCGGATCGTGGCCGCCGAGTCGCCGATCGCCGAGACCACTGAATTGCACGAGCACACCCATGAAGATGGCGTGATGCGCATGCGCCAGGTTGATTATCTGGACCTGCCCGCGGGCGAGACCCTGGTGCTGGAGCCGGGCGGCCTGCACCTGATGTTCATCGGCCTGCATGAGCCACTGACGGCCGGTGACTGGGTCGCCGTGCGGGTGACCTTCGAGGACGGCGAGACCATGGATGTCCACATGCAGGTGCGCCGTGGCGAGGCCGAGGAGGGCGCCGGGCGCGGCCACATGGAGCACGACGACGCGGGCCACGGGCGTGGCGGCCACGGGCACTGACGCGCCCGCCAGCACGGGTGGAGTTAAGGAAACACTGGTTCCTTAGTTCTCCGGCCGGTTCGGGATTTCGATCGTCGCCTCGGCGCGAAGGGCCTCCAGTTTTTCCTGTATTGCGCGGCTTTCCAGAATCTCGATGATCTCGGTGCGCACCTCGTCCAGTGGCGGGACTTCCACCTCGCGGGTGTCGTCCAGACGGATCAGGTGCCAGCCGAACTGTGACTGCACGGGCGTGTCGGTGGTCTGGCCGGGTTCCAGCGCCTCGGTGGCGGCCGCGAATTCCGGCACCATGCCATCGGACGTGAACCAGCCCAGGTCCCCGCCCCGGGCGGCGGATCCCGGGTCGATGGAGTGCTCCTCGGCCAGCTCCGCAAAATCGGCCCCGTCGTCCAATCGCGCCAGCAGCTCGCGGGCGTTGTCTTCGTCCTCGACCAGGATGTGACGCGCGCGGTACTCGGTACCGCGCAGGTATTCGACCTGGCGCTCGTATTCCGCTTCCACGTCCTCTTCGCTGATCTCGAGCTCCTCGGCGATGCGCTCCATCAGCATGGAAGCCAGCAGATTGGTCTCGACCATCTTCAGGATGCGCTGGATCTCGGGGTCGTCGTCCAGCCCGCGTTCCAGTGCCTCCTGACGCAGCAGTTCCAGGCTGATCACCTCGTCCAGCACGCCCTGGCCCTGCGCGGCCAGCCCCGGATCCTCGTCCATGCCGGCATAGGTAAACAGGTCGGCGCGGGTAATCGCGCGGCCGTTGACGATGGCGACGGTGTCCTCGTCATCGGTATCGGTGATGATTTCGTCGAGCTCGCTGGCCTCTTCGTCGGGTAGCGGCAGACCCTCGTCGCCATTACCGCAGGCGGCCAGAAGGCCCGCGAGCGCGAGGGCGGCAATGAGCGCGGCGGGACGGGTACGCATGATCAAAACACCTGCTTGAAGGGGCGAACGTCGACCGAGGTGTAGACCCCCGCGGCGACATAGGGATCGGCATCGGCCCACTCGTGGGCGGCCTCCAGCGAGGGGAACTCGGCCACGATCAGGCTGCCGGTGAAGCCGGCGGGGCCCGGGTCGTTGCTGTCGATCGCCGGCAGCGGACCGGCCAGAACCAGGCGGCCGGCCTCGTGCAGCGCCTGCAGGCGGGCGACGTGTTCCGGCCGCGCAGCGAGGCGGGAATCCAGCGAGTCGGGCGCATCCTGGCCCTGGATCATGTAGAGCATTGATCGGCGTCTCCGTGGGTTGGGACGTGAATTCTAACGCAGCCAGCCCGCCTTATAAGCGGCGCCCACCATGCGCTACACTGCGCGCCTTGTCATCAGTGGCCCGACTTCATGATCGCGATACACCCCGAAAACCCGCAGCCCCGGCTGATCCGGCAGGTCCTGGATCGGCTGCACGAGGGCGCCGTGATCGCGATCCCGACCGACGCCTGTTATGCCCTGGCCTGCCTGCCGGGCGACAAGGCGGGTGCCGACCGTATCCGCCGCATACGCCAGGTTGACGAGACCCATCACCTCACGCTGCTGTGCCGGGATCTTTCGGAGCTCGGCGTCTATGCCAAGGTGGACAACACGGCCTTTCGTCTGATGAAAGGCCTGACGCCCGGGCCCTATACCTTCATCCTGCCGGCCACGCGCGAGGTGCCGCGCCGCCTGCAGCACCCCAAGCGCCGCACCATCGGCCTGCGCGTCCCGGACAGTCGCATCGTCTCGGCGCTGCTCGAGGAACTGGGATCGCCGCTGATGACCGCGACGTTGCAACTGCCGGGCGAGGATTTGCCACTGAGCGAGCCCTGGGTGATCGACGAGCGGCTGTCAAAGGTCGTGGACGAAGTCGTCGATGGCGGGGCCGGTACCCTGGAGCCCACGAGCGTGATTGACCTGACCGGTGATGTGCCGGAGATCATCCGTCACGGGGTCGGCGACGTGGCGTTTCTTGAGGAAGCGTGAGGGCATGGAGACCCGGGAGATGCGTGATGCGTAAATGGATCGTGCTGGTACTGGTGTTGCTGATCGTGGTCGCGGCCTGGCCTGTGTTTGTCGGTGGGCAGGTCGAGCGCAACGTAACCGAGGCCCAGCAGGCACGCATTGGCGAGGTGGACTTGCGCCACGAGATGGTCGAGTACCGGCGCAGCTATCGCACCGCCACCGCGCGCAGCGAGCTGACGCTCAACGATGGCGAGACCGAACTGGTCATTCCGCTGGAACACCGGGTGCGCCACGGGGTGCTCGGCGCCCGCGGCGAGTCGAACGTGGATCTGGATGCCCTCGAGGCCCCGGAGGGTTCGCTGGCGGCCCATCTGCTGCACGAGCTCGACCTGGTCGTGCAGACGCACGCCGGCATGGGCGGTCGTCTGACCACGCGCGTGCAGTTCGAGCCCCTGACGCTGGACCTGATGGAGGTCCCGGATGTGGCCGACCGGGTTGATGGCGAAGGGCCGCTGTGGCTCGAGCTGGATGCGGGTCAGGGGCGCTTTGCCTGGTCGGCGGAGCAACTGCTGCTGAGCCTGGACCTGCCCGCGCTGCGTCTGCATGACGACGAGGCGGACCTGCGAGTGGAGCAGGCCCGTTTTGCCACCGTGTTCGAGCCGGACGCGGATGGCATCTACGGCCGCCTGCCGGATTACGAGGGTGGCCTGGCGGCCGCGCAGGTTCACTTTCGCGACGAGCAGGGCGAGATGGAGCTGACCCGGCCGCGGGTGAATGCCTTCCAGAAGACCAATAACGATCGCCTGGACAGCCGCCTTCGTCTTGAGATCGACGAGGTCCGCCTGCGCGAGGCGGATGCCGACGTGCTGGAACTCGAGACTGTCGATCTCCAGCTGGCGGTGCTGCGCTGGGACCGCCCGGCACTGCTGCAGATGATCCAGGACCTGGAGGCGTTGCAGGAGCGTGACCTCGAACGCGGTCAGCGCCTGGCGCTTGGCGGGTCGGTGATCACCGACGCGATCGAGCGCATGATCGAACATAGCCCGGCGGTGGAGCTGAAGGCCTCGTTCAATGAATCCCCCGCACATCAGGTGGCGCTGGAGACCGAGCTGGGCCTGCGCGGTGATGCGCGCGGCTTCCGCACCCGGCCGCTGGAGACGGTGGTACTGGACAGCGAACTGCGGCTCGGGCTGGAATGGGTACGCGAGTTCGAGGCGGCCTATCCCGATGTGGAGCTGGACGAGCGTGTCCATGCCCTGGCCGCGCAGGGCTGGCTGCAGCGGGACGCCGACGCCGAGCTCTGGCGCGGGCACCTGAATATGGAAGACGGTCGCGTGTACGTGAACGAACGCGATCGCACGGCGGCCCTGTTGGGCATGCTGTTTGCCCTTTCGGGCGGCATGTTCTGAGTATCATCCCCAACGAACCCCACGAATAACGGAGAAGGAACCACTCGTGACCAGCAACCAGGGAACGAATCAGCGCGTGATCTCGGGCATGCGCCCGACCGGGCACCTGCATCTGGGCCATTATCACGGCGTCCTGAAAAACTGGATCGAGCTGCAGCACAACTACGAGTGCTTCTTCTTCGTCGCCGACTGGCATGCGCTGACCACGCACTACGAAGACCCGGGTGACTTGCAGCAGCATGTCACCGAGATGGTGATCGACTGGTTGGCGGCCGGGGTGAGCCCCGGCTCCGCCACGCTGTTCGTGCAGTCGCGCGTGCCGGAGCATGCGGAGCTGCACCTTCTGCTGTCGATGATTACCCCGCTCGGCTGGCTGGAACGCGTGCCGACGTACAAGGACCAGCAGGAACAGCTGCGCGAGAAGGATCTGGCGACCTACGGCTTTCTGGGCTACCCCGTGCTGCAAAGCGCGGATGTGCTGGCCTACCGCGCCGGCATGGTCCCGGTCGGTGAGGATCAGGTCTCGCATCTGGAGGTGACGCGCGAGATCGCGCGTCGCTTCAACCATCTCTATGGTCGCGAGCCGGGCTTTGCGGAGAAGGCCGAGGCCGCGATCGACAAGATGGGCAAGAAGGCCGCCAAGCGCTACCGCGACCTGCGCAAGCGGTTCCAGGAGCACGGCGAGGACGACGCACTGGAAGTCGCCCGGGCGATGCTCGAGTCGCAGCAGAACATCTCGCTGGGGGATCGCGAGCGCCTGTTCGGCTACCTTGAAGGCGGTGGCAAGATCATCCTGCCGGAGCCCCAGGCCAAGCTCACGCCCACCGCGAAGATGCCGGGGCTGGACGGGCGCAAGATGTCCAAGAGCTACGGCAATACCATCAGCCTGCGCACCGAGCCGGCCGAGGTGGAAAAACTGATCCGGACCATGCCGACCGACCCGGCGCGCGTGCGCCGTACCGATCCCGGCACGCCGGAGAAATGCCCGGTCTGGGACCTGCACCTGGTCTATACCGACGAGGCCAAGCGTGCCGAGCTGCACGAGGGCTGCACCTCGGCCGGGATTGGCTGCATCGACTGCAAGCGGCCGCTGATCGAGGAAGTACAGGCGGAACTGGAGCCGATCCAGCAACGCGCCAAGGAGTATGCCGAGGACCCGGCCCTGGTGCGCTCGATCATCGTTGAGGGCTCCGAAGCCGCGCGCGAAGAGGCGCGCGAGACCCTGGAAGAGGTACGCCGCGTGATGGGCCTGGATTACCTGCGATGACCCCATTCGGGAAGTTTCCACCGAGATGAGCCATGGACCCGCGCGATGAGCTGACGGACCTGGAGAACTCCGCGACGGTCGAGACCGGAGCGGAAGGCGAGTTTGTCTATCGCGTGCATGGCGAGCCGGTGGCCGAACTGCCGGCCGATCTGTATATCCCCCCGGATGCGCTGGAGGTCTTCCTCGAATCGTTCGAGGGTCCGCTGGACCTGTTGCTGTACCTGATCCGCCGACAGAACCTCGATATCCTCGCCATCCCGATCGCCGAGATCACGCGCCAGTACATGGCGTATATCGAGGTCATGCGTGCGCTGCGGCTGGAACTGGCCGGCGAGTATCTGGTGATGGCGGCGCTGCTCGCCGAGATCAAGTCGCGCATGCTGCTGCCGCGCCCGGTGCAGGCCGACGCGGACGAGGACACGGATCCGCGCATGGCGCTGATCCGGCAACTGCAGGAGTACGAGCAGTTCAAGACCGCGGCCGAGCGGCTGGACGAGATCCCGCGCATGGATCGCGACGTGTACGCCGCTGCTGCCAGCGTCGAGGCATTGGAGGGGCCGCCACCCCCGGCTCCCACGATGGACGAACTGATGGAGGCCCTGGCCGCGGTGATGCATCGGGCCAGCCTTTCCGCACACCATCACATCTCCACCGAGCAGTTGTCGGTGCGCGAGCGCATGAGCAGTATCCTCGAGGTCCTGCACCCGGAGCGGTTTACCGACTTCGTCACGCTCCTGCTCGCCTCCGAAGGGCGTCAGGGCGTGGTGGTTTCGTTTCTCGCCGTGCTGGAGCTGACCAAGTCCGGCCTGGTGGAGTGGGGCCAGAGCGAACCCTACAGCCCGATTCGGCTGCGCCGCCGGGGTGGCCGGCCGGACACGGAGGAAGCATGAACGACGTCACCAGCCCTGACGCCCCGCAAGCCGCTACCGAGCTCGACACCGACACGCTCGGCGCCATCGAACTCGCGATCGAGGCAGTCCTCTTTGCCGCCGCCGAGCCGGTCGCCCCGCGTGATCTGAAGGCCGCTTGCGAGGATCTGGGCGAGATCGATCAGCCGACGCTGGATCAGGCGATTGGCCGACTGCAGGAGCGCTATGCGGATCGCGCCATTGAGCTGGTGCGCACCGCTGGCGGATACCGCTTCCGCGTGCGGGCCCGCTTCTCGGCCACGGTCCAGGCGGCGCAGCCCGAACGCCCCGCGCGGCTGTCGCGCGCGCTGCTGGAGACGCTGGCGATCATTGCCTATCGCCAGCCGGTGACGCGCGCCGAGATCGAGGCGGTACGTGGCGTGGCGGTTAGCTCCGGGATCATGCGTACCCTGCAGGAGCGCGAATGGGTACGCGTGGTGGGGCACAAGGAGGTGCCGGGTCGTCCTGCGCTGTACGCGACGACGCGGACGTTCCTCGACGACCTGGGCCTGAAGCGCCTGGAGGAACTGCCGCCGCTGGACGCGATCCGCGACCTGGCGGACGTCGCCTCCGACGCGGGTTTCACCCTCGCACCGCCCGAGGACGAGGCCAATGGCCAGCTCCGCCTCGAGCCCGCCCCCGACTCCGACGACGACTCCCGCTAGCCGACGCCCGTTCTGTCGGACCCTGGTCTTGATGTGCCGTGCTCGACTAGCTGCGGTCGTTGAGGCTGGGCCTGGTTCGGCATCCGGTGTTTACGGTGGCTTCGTCTTGCCGCCTGCCAAGCGCTGTTTCGGCAGCGCAGGCAGGCGGCGGACCGAAGGCACATAAACACCGACGACGAACCAGGGCCGGCCACTGCGGTGCACGAAGCCGGAGATCGGCTAGCAGCGTGATTTGGCGCGAAGCGGTTACGAGTCGAGGCGCAGGGAGAAGTCGATAGCGCGGACGTGCTTGGTCAGGGCACCGACCGAGATGTAGTCGACACCGGTGGCCGCGATCTCGGAGAGGCTGTCCGGCGTGACCCCGCCCGAGGCCTCGGAGATGGCCCGCCCCCGGATGCGCTGCACGGCGGTGGCGAGGTCGTCCCGCGAGAGTTCATCCAGCATGATCACGTCGGCGCCCGCGGCCAGCGCCTGTTCGACCTCGTCCAGGTTCTCGGTTTCCACCTCCACCCAGCGCCCGGCCCCGAGCGCGCGGGCGCGCTCCACGGCGGCCGCGATCGAGCCACAGGCGGCGATGTGGTTCTCCTTGATGAGCACGGCATCCCATAGCCCGAGGCGATGGTTGTAGCCGCCGCCGATGCGCACGGCGTATTTCTGCCCGTGACGCAGGCCCGGCAGTGTCTTGCGGGTGTCGAGGATGCGGCTGTGGGCATCGCCCAGGCGGGCGACCCAACGGGCGGTCTCGGTGGCGGTCCCGGACAGCGTCTGCAGCAGGTTGAGCGCGGCGCGCTCGGCTGCCAGTACGGCGCGGGCCGGGCCTTCGAGCGTGGCGACGGGCTGCGCTCCGTCCGGTTCAAGGGCCGTGCCCTCGGCGACGAGCCAGTCGATACGGATCTCGGGTGCGAGGCTCGCAAACACGCGGTCGAACCACGCCTGGCCACACAGCACGCCGGGCTCTTTCAGCAGCAGGGTGGCGCGCGCGACGCGTTCCTCCGGTACCAGTGCCGCGGTGATGTCGCCGGTCAGGGTGTTGGGGCCCAGGTCCTCGGCCAGCGCCATCTCGACCTCGCGCACCAGCATGGCCGCGTCCGGCCGTGCCGGGCCCTGGGCGAACGGGTCATGCGGCGCATGCTGGTGCTCGTGCTCAGCCGTCATGGCGATCGGGCATTGGGCGGCCGGCCACATAGTCGTCGCGCAGCTTCTTCACCAGCCCGGCCAGCAGGATCAGCGCGATCAGGTTGGGCGCGGCCATCAGGATGTTGGCGATGTCGGAGAAGTTCCAGACCATGCCCAGCGGGATGGTTGCCCCGATGACGATCAGGATCACGAACGCAATACGATAGGGCATCACCGCGCGGTCGCCGAACAGGAAGTAGGCCGAGCGATCGCCATAGTAGGACCAGGCGATCATCGTGGAGAAGGCAAACAGCATCAGGCTGAAGCCGACCACCATCGCGCCGAACGGCCCCAGCGTGGTGCTGAAGGCGGTGGCGGTCAGCGAGGCGCCGACCACGTCGTCGGCGCGGTCAATGTAGGCGCCGGTGACCACGATCGCCAAGCCCGTCAGGGTGCAGACCACGATGGTGTCGATGAACGGCTCGAGCATTGCGACCGAGCCTTCGCGGGGCGGGTCGCCGTTTTTTGCTGCGGCGTGGGCCATGGCCGAGGAGCCGAGGCCCGCTTCGTTCGAGAACATGCCGCGTGCCACGCCGTACTGGATGGCCAGACCGATCGCGCCGCCGCCCGCCGCCCAGGGGTTCAGCGCGAGGTTCAGGATAGTGGCCACCGCGGCCGGCACGGCCTCGATGTTGGCGACGATCACGATGAACGCGCCGATCATGTACACCACGGCCATGAACGGCACGATGGCGGAGGCGATCAGCGCAATGCGCTTGACCCCGCCAATGATCACCAGCGCGACCAGCACGGCCATGGTCAGGCCGATGATCAGGGCCATCCAGCCCATGATGTCGTCATCCGCCCGCAGGTTCGGGACCATGAACGTCAGGCCGTCGACCACCGAGTTCGCCTGCACCATATTGCCGATGCCGAACGAGGCGATCAGGGTGAAGGCGGCGAACAGGATCGCCATCTTCTTCATCTTCAGGCCGTGCAGCAGGGTGAACATCGGGCCACCGGCGATGGTGCCGTCCGGCCCCACCTCGCGGTAGCGCACGGCAAGCGTGGTCTCGGCGAATTTGGTTGCCATGCCGAAGAAGGCGGTCACCCACATCCAGAAGAGTGCGCCGGGGCCACCGAGGGCAATGGCCGTGGCCACGCCGGCGATGTTCCCGGTCCCGATGGTGCCGGAGAGGGCCGTGGACAGGGCCTGGAATGGCGAGATCTGGCCAGCGCCACCGGCACGCCCGTCGGTGCCGCGCAGCGCGCGCCAGCCCTGGCGGAAGGCGACGACCTGGACCAGTCCCAGGCGGATGGTCAGGTAGAGTCCTGTGCCCAGCAGCAGGATCAGCGTGATCGGGTTGCCCCACAGGAGGCTGGCGGTGTCACCGAGGAACTGGTCGAGGGTATCGAGCATCGCGAAGGTCCTTTTGCCGGGCATGCAGTGGGCACTCCGGGCGAATGTACCGCGCCTTTTCCGCGTTGACGATAGGAAAACTCGAATGCCGCGATAGAAAACGTGCGGGAACCGGGGCGAAATCGCGCCTTCTCAACAGCCAAGGGAATGGATCTCAGGGAGGGAACATGACGCAGGATCGAGAACAGCCGAGTCATCAGGGCGATGTCGATTCGGCCAAGCCCGTCCCGCGGATCTTTCTGGTCGGATCACTGATTGCACTGGCCGCGTTCATCTGGCTGGTCAGTATGATCTGGCCGACCCTGGAAGGGCGCATTGCGGGTATGAGCACCCTGCAGATCGGCCTGCTGGCGAGCTTTGTTGCCGGCCTGATGACGGCTGTGGGCGCGATTCCGATCTTTTTCCTGCGCCGGATCAGCCAGTCGGTCGAGGACGCGATGATGGGCTTCGGGGCCGGGGTTATGCTCTCGGCCACCGCTTTCGAACTCGTGCTGCCTTCGGTGGAGCACGCCGAAGTTCAGTACGGCGGGGTCGGCATGGCGATCCTGGTGCTGTCGGTGGGTATGGCCCTGGGCGGCGGGGCGTTGCTGGCGCTGCACAAGCTGGTCCCGCACGAACACTTCCATATCGGTCCGCAAAGCGGGGCCGACCCCGCGAAGATCCGGCGTGTCTGGCTGTTCATCTTCGCGATCGCGCTGCACAACCTGCCGGAGGGGCTGGCCGTCGGGGTCGGCTTCGGCGGCGACGATGTCAGCGATGGCATCACCCTGGCGATCGCGATCGGTCTGCAGAACATCCCGGAAGGGCTGGTGGTGGCGATTGCGCTGCTCTCGCTGGGCTACAGCAAGTGGGCCGCGTTCGGCGTGACCCTGCTGACCGGGTTGGTGCAGCCGATCGGCGGACTGATTGGGGCCGGCGCGATCACGCTGATGGAGTTCCTGCTGCCCTGGGGGCTGGCCTTCGCCGCGGGGGCAATGCTGTTCGTGATCAGCCACGAGATCATCCCCGAATCGCACCGCAAGGGGCACGAGGCCCAGGCGACCGTCGGCGTGCTGGTCGGCTTCGTCGCGCTCCTGGCGATCGACCTGGCGCTGTAGCGCTGGTGCGGGCTCCAGCACTGTCCTTGCGAGGCTTGCAGTGGCAGTGCCCCTGAGGTCCAGGTGGGTCACAAGCCCGCCGCCGAAAAGTCGCCGCCACCCGTCCGGGCTTTCGCGAAGGAGATATTTGGGTGTACAATTAATTTCGTCTGCGGGTGCCCGACAATGCCCGCACACCGTTCTGGAAGAGATCTGCGATCGCGAGTCGATTGGCAGACGCCGAAGGCGCAACATCCGCCCGGAATCGCTCAGGCTACCGGACCGGAACGGTGCAGGAGACACACTCTGGAGAGCGGCCGGCGACGGCCCACCGAAGGGGGCGGCCCTGCAGCGAACAATCGCTGGCACGGCGCAAACTCTCAGGTTTCAGGACAGAGGGGCGGCTGGCAGGTAGACCCTGCTGGCCGCCCTTTTTTTATGCCCCGCGTACGCGCCGCGTGTATGGCAGGGGCCGCGTCGGGCCGGCAGGCGGTCCGTCTCACGAACTGGGAAACGCTGATTGATCGGCGTTTCCCTGCGGCACAGGGACGTGCCGCCGGAACCGACACCGTAGGGGTTGGTTCCGAAGCAAGCTGCAAACCGCGTTTGTAGCGCCGCGTGCGCTGATAAAGCCAGGATGGCTTTGTTCAGCGCCTCACAAAAGACGCAAGGCGACAAAGATGAGTCTGAAGAAAACGCCGCTTCACGCCGCGCACCAGCGCGCCGGGGCCAAGCTGGTCGACTTCGCCGGCTGGGAGATGCCGCTGCACTACGGCTCCCAGATGGAGGAGCACAAGATGGTGCGCGCCGGGGCCGGCATGTTCGATGTCTCGCACATGCAGGTCGTCGATATCCACGGCCCGCAGGCGCAGGCCTTCCTGCGCTACCTGCTGGCCAACGATGTCGCCAAGCTGAAGACCGAGGGCCGCGCCCTGTACAGCTGCATGCTGAACGAGGCTGGCGGCGTGATCGACGACCTGATCATCTACTGGACCGGGGGCGACAGCTACCGCGCCGTGGTCAACGCCGCGACGGCCGAGGGCGATATCGCCCACATGCAGCAGGTGGCGAAGGACTTCGACGTGAACGTCGAGCCGCGCCCGGAGTTCGCGCTGATCGCGATCCAGGGCCCGCAGGCGGTGGAGAAGACGCTGCCGCTGCTGCCGGAAGACTTGCGCGCGGCCGGCGATCTCAAGCCGTTCTCGGCGGTCTGGAACGACTCCTGGTTTGTCGCCCGCACCGGCTATACCGGCGAGGACGGCTTCGAGGTGATGCTGCCGGCGGAGCAGGCCGACGGCTTCTGGGAACAGCTGAAGGACGCCGGCGTGAACCCGATCGGCCTGGGCGCGCGTGACACGCTGCGCCTGGAGGCCGGCATGAACCTCTACGGCACGGACATGGACGACCGGACCAATCCGCTGACCGCGAATCTCGGCTGGACCATCGCCCTGAAGGACCCCGAGCGCGACTTCGTCGGCCGCAAGGCCATCGAGCAGTGGAAGGCCGAGGGTGTGTCCGAGCGCATGGTCGGGCTGGTGCTGGAGGGTCGCGGCGTGCTGCGCGGCGGTACCCGGATCGAGACCCCGTCCGGCGACGGCGTGGTGACCTCCGGCAGTTTCTCGCCGAGCCTCGGCGTGTCGGTTGCGTTCGCGCGCATCCCGGCCGCGGTGGATGCCGAGGAACTGCAGGCCGACATCCGCGGGCGCATGCTGCCGGTACGGGTGGTCAAGCCCGTGTTCGTGCGCAACGGCGAACCGCAGATCGAACTGAATCGCTAGCGAATTTATTGCCTCATGCCGCCTGCCACAGACTACACTGCGCAGGCGGGATCCAAACGAAAAAGGAAGACGTCATGAGCGAAGCACCGAAGGATCTGAAGTACACCAAGAGCCACGAGTGGGTGCGCCAGGAGGCCGACGGCAGCGTGACCATCGGCATTACCGATCACGCGCAGGAACTGCTGGGCGATCTCGTGTTCGTGGAGGCCCCGGAGGCGGGTGCCTCGGTCGAGGCCGGTTCCGCCTGCGCGACGGTCGAGTCGGTCAAGGCCGCCTCGGATGTGTATGCCCCGCTGTCCGGCGAGGTGACCGAGGCCAACGAAGAACTGGCCGACAGCCCCGAGAAGGTCAACGAGTCCCCGTTTGACGAGGGCTGGCTGTTCAAGATGAAGCCCTCCGACGCGAGCCAGCTCGACGCCCTGATGGACGCCGACGCCTACGCCGCGCACGTCGAGGCCGAATCCTGATTCGACGTTCCCGGTGGGGCGGTTCCTGACGGAGCCGGCCCGGTTGGAGCGAGAAGGCGCCCCGGGCATCCGGCCCGGGGCCCGATCCGAACTTCGCAGTAGCGAAAGCGAGTACGACATGCCCTTTATCCCGCATACCGAAGAAGACATCCGCGCGATGCTCGACCGCATCGGCGCCGATTCCATCGAGGATCTGTTCGACGAGATCCCGAAAGAGCTGCGCGCGCCGGCGCTCGAAAAGGTCCCCGAGGGCCTGAACGAGATGGCGATCTCGCGCCTGATGCAGGAGCGTGCGGCGCGGGACGGCATGGCGTCCAATTTCATCGGCGCCGGGGCCTACGAGCACCATATCCCGGCGGCCGTGTGGCAGATCGCCACGCGTGGCGAGTTCTACAGCGCCTACACGCCGTACCAGGCGGAGGCCAGCCAGGGCACGCTGCAGCTGATCTACGAATACCAGACGATGATCAGCCGTCTGACCGGCATGGAGGCCTCCAACGCCTCGCTGTATGACGGCGCCTCCGCGCTGGCCGAGGCCGTGCTGATGGCCGTGCGCGTGAACCGCCGCTCGAAGAGCAAGAAGGTGCTGGTCCCGGGCGCGCTGCACCCGGACTATCGCCGAGTGATCCACACCCTGATCGGCAACCAGGGCATCGAGCTGGTCGAGATCCCGTTCGACGAGACCTCCGGCCAGACGCCGCTCGAGGCACTGGCGCCGTTCGCGGACGACGACGTGACTGCGATGATCATCACCCAGCCGAACTTCTTCGGCATCCTGGAAGATGTCGATGCACTCACCGGCTGGGCCGAGCAGCGCGAGATCCCGGTGATCGCCGTGGTCAACCCGGTCTCGCTGGCGCTGCTGAAGCCGCCGGGCGAGTGGGGCGAGAACGGCGTCGATATCGTGGTGGGCGAGGGCCAGCCGCTGGGTGCCCCGCTGTCCTCCGGCGGGCCGTACTTCGGCTTCATGACCACGCGCAAGAAGCATATCCGGCAGATGCCGGGGCGCATCGTCGGCCGCGCCGAGGATGCCGATGGCAAGCCGGGCTACGTGCTGACGCTGCAGGCTCGCGAACAGCACATCCGCCGCTCCAAGGCGACCTCGAACATCTGCACCAACCAGGGCCTGGTGGTCACCGCCGCGACCATCCACATGTCCATGCTGGGTGACGAGGGCCTGACCCGCGTGGCCGAGGCCTGCTACGCCAACACCCACGCCCTGGTGGAGAAGCTCGCGGCCAAGGGCATCAAGCCGCGCTTTACCGGCGAGTACTTCCACGAAGTCGCGCTGGACTTCGGCGGGGACGCCGCGAGTCGCGTGCAGGCGATGGCCGACGCCGGCGTGTTGGCCGGTTACCAGCTCGGCCGCGACTACGCCCAGCTCGACGGCTGCGTACTGGCCTGCGCGACCGAGACCAAGACGGATGCCGATCTGGAGCAGTATGTGACGACCTGCGAGCAGGCGAAGGCCGCCTGACGCGGGCCGCACCCGACGCGCCATACACCACAAGCCTGAGGAGGCACGCCATGGCCGAAGTCAAACTGAAGGGTAATCCGATCCATACCAACGGCGATCTGCCGCACGTCGGTTCGCCGGCCCCGGATTTCAAGCTGACGACCAAAGATCTCGAGGACGTCTCGCTCGCCCACTTTGGCGACAAGCGCAAGCTGATCTCGATCGTCCCGAGCCTGGACACCCCGGTCTGTGCCGAGTCCACCAAAAAGTTCGAGGATATGGTCAAGCAGCGCCCGGATCTCGAGATCCTGGTGGTGTCCGCCGACCTGCCGTTCGCGATGGGCCGCTTCTGTGCCGCCGAGAACCTCGAGCGCGTGACCGTGCTGTCGATGATGCGCGATCGCAACTTCGCCAAGGACTACGGCGTGCTGATCCAGGACGGTCCGCTGGAGGGCATCACCGCCCGCGGTGTCGTGCTGCTGGATACCGACAATCTGGTGATGCACGCGGAGCTGGTCTCCGAGATCGGCGAGGAGCCGGACTACGACGCCATCTTCAAGGCCCTGGACGACCGGGCCGATCTGAGCCCGACGCAATAAACGACGGGCTGCAGGCGCCGGGCCCGGGTGACCAGGCCCCGGCGCCTTCCACGAATTCCTGAAGCGAGAAACCGCTATGAACACCACGGAAAACCATCTGATCTTCGAACGTTCGCGTGCCGGTCGCTCGGCCGTGGCCCAGGCGCCGCGCGCGCATGCCACGACCGCCATCCCCGCGAACCTGCAGCGCAAATCGGCCCCTGGCCTGCCTGCGGCCTCGGAGCTGGATGTGGTGCGTCACTACACGCGGTTGTCGCAAAAGAACTTCTCCATCGATACCGAGTTCTACCCGCTGGGCTCGTGCACGATGAAGTACAACCCGCGCGCCTGTAACAGCCTGGCCATGCTGCCCGGCTTCCTGAACCGGCACCCACATGCCCCGGCCAGCCACAGCCAGGGCTTCCTGCACACCATGTTCGAGCTGCAGGAGATGCTGAAGGACGTGACCGGCATGAAGGCCGTGTCGCTGGCGCCGATGGCCGGTGCGCAGGGCGAGTACACCGGGGTGGCGATGATCCGCGCCTATCACGATGCGCGCGGCGACAGCGAACGCCGCGAGATCATCGTCCCGGACGCCGCGCACGGCACCAATCCGGCCACCGCAATCATGTGCGGCTACGAGGTACGCGAGATCCCCACCGACGCAAGCGGCGACGTGAACCTCGAGGCGCTGAAGGAGGCCGTTGGGCCGCAGACCGCCGGGATCATGCTGACCAACCCGTCCACCGTGGGCGTGTTCGAGCGTCGTATCTCCGAGATCGCGAAGATCGTGCACGACGCCGGCGGCCTGCTGTACTACGACGGCGCCAACCTGAACGCGATCCTCGGCAAGGTGCGCCCGGGCGACATGGGGTTCGACGTGATCCACATGAACCTGCACAAGACCTTCTCCACGCCGCATGGCGGGGGCGGTCCGGGTTCCGGTGCGGTCGGTGTCGGCGAGCGCCTGCTGCCGTACCTGCCGGTGCCGCACGTGATCGAGAACGGCGAGGGTGGCTACCGTTTTGCCACCGAGACGGACTATCCCGAGACCATCGGCCGCCTGTCCGCGTTTGCCGGCAACGCCGGGGTGCTGCTGCGCGCCTATGTCTACATGCGCATGCTGGGGCGCGAGGGCATGCAGCGCGTGTCCGAGTTCGCCACACTGAACGCCAACTACCTGGCGCGCGAACTGGAGAGCGCCGGGTTCGACCTGGCTTATCCCGAGCGCCGTGCGACCCACGAGTTCATCGTTACGCTGAAGAAGCAGGCGAAGGAACTGGGCTTGACTGCGGGGGACGTCGCCAAGCGCCTGCTGGACCACGGCTACCATGCGCCGACGACCTACTTCCCGTTGCTGGTGCCGGAGTGCCTGCTGGTCGAGCCGACCGAGACCGAGTCGAAAGAGACGCTGGACGGCTTCGTCGAGGCGATGGCCGCGATCCTGGAAGAGGCCGGTCGCGACATCGATACCATCAAGGCATCGCCGCACAACCTGCCGAACCGCCGCTTCAACGAGGTGGCAGCGGCCAAGGCGCTGGATGTGGTGTACCAGGAGCCGAGTGCGGAGGAGGGCGAGCCCGCACCGCGCACTGGCACCAGCGGCTAGCTAGCTACGCCACTCGCTGTCGTCTGCTGATCTGTCAACGCCCCTCGGTTCCCGGGGGGCGTTTTTTTGCGCCCTGCAGGTCTCGATATTCGTGTCGGGCGCGAAATAATCCCGATCATTGTGGTAAGTTTTAGACCGATTATTGGAATTCATCACCACGTCCGTGGGTTCTCTCAACAGGGGGGAGGAAAGGCCAGGCAGGCCTTTTCGTGACGGGCAAGGACAAGGAATGACCGAGATTTGTGCGGTCCATGGGTATGCCGCGCTATTCGAACACGCCCCGGTGGGGCTGGCCGAGATGGACACGGAGGGCCGCATCCTGCGCGCCAATCCGCGCCTTGGGGAGATGTTGGCTTGTGACCCCGGGGATCTGGCCGGGGGATGGTTGCGCGAGCGCCTGTCTCCCGAGGATGTCGAGCCCTGTGAGGCGCGGCGCCGTGATCTGCTCGATGGTGGTTGCTCCAACTGCCAGGTAGAGGTGCGCCTGGTGGATGCCACGGGCCTTGCCCGCTGGGTAGAGATCAGCATCAGCCGTATCCCCGCGACTTCCGACGGCCCCGAGGCCCTGCTGGCGGCCTTTGCCGACATCGAGGCGCGCAAGCAGACCGAGCAGCGCATGGATACCCTGCTGCGTGCCAGCCCGGCGGTGATTTACACCATGGCTCCGGACGATCTGGGCACCATGACCTGGCTCAGCCGCAACGCGGTGACCGTGACCGGCTGGACCCCGGAACAGATCAGCTCGACGCCCGACTGGCTGCCTTGCCATATCGCGCCCGATGACTATCGCCGCTGTGCCAGTCAGGTTCGGCGCTGGATGGCCGATGGGGCGCGCGGGTTCTGCCGCCTGAATTATCGCCAGCGCATGCCCAGTGGTCACTGGCAGTGGCTGGAGGACCAGATCACCGCCGTGCGTGACGAGGCGGGCAAGGTTGTCGAACTGGTCGGGGCTTTTCAGGACGTCGGCGCGCGGGTCGAGACCGAACGCCATCTGGAGAAGATCGCCCACAACCTGCCCGGTGTGATCTATCAGTACCGCCAGCATCCCGACGGGCGCGCCTGCTACCCCTACGCCAGCGAGGGCATGACCGATGTGTTCGGTATTGCCCCCGAGGAGGCGATGCGCGATGCCGAGGCCGTTTTCCGGGTGATCCACCCGGAGGATGTCGACCGCATCCGGGCGAGCATCGAGGCATCGATGCGCTCGCTGGAGCCCTGGCTGCAGCGCTATCGTGTGTTGCGCCCCGAACGTGGCGAGATCTGGCTGGAAGGCCATGCGAGTCCGGAGGCCCTGGACGACGGCAGCGTGCTGTGGCACGGCGTGATCCTGGATATCACGCAGCGGGTGCGCGCCGAGCAGGCGCTGCACCGCAGCGAGCAGGAGCTGGCCCTGGCGCAGCGCATCGCCCATGTCGGCAACTGGGTCAGCGATTTTCTGAAGAACGAGATCCGCTGGTCCGACGAGGTCTATCGCATCTTCGGGATGGAGCGATCCCGCTGGGAAGGCACGCACGGGGCCTTCATGCAGGCCGTCCATCCGGAGGACCGCGAGCGTGTCCAGGCCGCGGTGGACCGTGCTCTGGCCGGTCTGGAGCAGTTTGATGTGACGCACCGCATCGTGCGTCCGGACGGCACCGAACGCGTCGTGCGCGAGCGCGGTTCGGTCGAATTCAGCCCCTGTGGCATGCCCGAGCGCATGGTGGGCACGGTGCAGGACATCACCGAGCAACACCACCTGGAACAGGAGCAACGCCTGCTGGCGGCGACGTTCGAGACCAGTCAGGCCATCTTTATCACCGATGTCGCGGGCACCATCCAGCGCGTGAACACAACGTTTACGCAGCTAACGGGATACTCCGAAGAGGAGGCGGTGGGCGCGAACCCGCGCATCCTGAACTCCGGGCGCCAGGACCGCGACTTCTACGAGCAGATGTTCCGCACGGTGCGCGAGACGGGGCACTGGGAGGGCGAGATCTGGAACCGTCGCAAGGATGGCGAGATCTTCCCGCTGCACGAGATCGTTACCGCGATCCGCGATGAGCGGGGCGAGATCGAGTACTACATCGCAATGTTCCACGACATCACGCGGCAAAAAGAACTCGAGGCGGCGCTCGAACACCAGGCCTTTTACGACCCCCTGACCGATGCCGCCAACCGCGGCTATTTCGAAACTTTGCTGGAACAGGAGGCACGCCGCGCGCAGCGTTACGAGCACCCCTGTTCGCTACTGCTGCTCGATATTGATCATTTCAAGCGCATCAATGATACCTTCGGTCATGAAGTGGGCGACGAGGTCCTGCGCTGCTTGGTGCATGCCCTGGAGGGCCGTCTGCGCGAGGCCGACATACTGGGACGCTGGGGCGGGGAGGAATTCGTGGTCCTACTGCCCGGAACGGACGCAAAACGTGGTCAGCATGTGGCCGAACAGCTGCGCGAGCAGGTCACTACCACAACCTTCCCCTGTGTGGGCCTTGTCACGATCAGTCTGGGGGTCGCGGAGTACCGGCCCGGCGAGCCCGTCAAGGACTGGGTGAAGCGTGCCGACGAGGCCATGTATGCGGCCAAGAAGGGCGGGCGCAACCGGGTCGTGCGGCTGAGTGCATAAGGATTCCATCGGGCCCCAGGTCCGGAGCAGGGTAAGCGGAATGGTGAGCACCGAAAGCGCCGACCCCATCCAACTCGAACGCATTGCGGTCGGCCTGGTCCGGCTGGACGCCGTGGGATTTATCCGTACCGTCAATGGTCGCCTGGCGGAATGGCTCGACTGTTCGCCGGATGATCTGCGGGGCATTGCCCTCGCCGACTGCATCGCGCCTGAACAGCGGCCACCGCTGGCGGATGCCTTGCAGCGTTCGGCCGCATCCGAGGTGACCCTGAACGTGGTCATGAGCGCGCCGGATGCACCCGAGGGGGCCTCCCTTTCGTGTTCGTTGACGCTGGTGCCGGATGACGATGGGCGCGTCGTGACCGTTCAGCGCAGGCCCGAGGGCGATTCCGCAGCCCAGGTCTACGAGCAGACCTTTACCGCCAATACCGCACCGAAGCTGCTGATTGACCCGGCGGATGGCCGGATTGTCGATGCCAACCCCGCCGCGGTGAGCTTCTACGGCTATCCAGCCGACACCCTCAAGGGCATGCACATCCAGGACATCAACACGCTGTCGGCGGAAGACGTGCAGGTCGAGATGCAGCGTGCCAGGAGCGAGGAGCGCCGGTATTTCCGGTTCCGCCATCGCATCCAGGGGGGCGAGATTCGGGAGGTCGAGGTGTACTCCGGCCCGGTGGTGCTGGACGGAACCACCTACCTGTATTCGATTGTTCACGACGTCTCCGAGGCCCGGCGCTACGAGCGCGAGTTGGAGTTCTACGGGGGGGTGTTCCGACGCCTGCCGGTGGGGGTCTATCGCAACACGTCCGGGCCTGAAGGCCGCTTTGTCTGGCTCAATCCGGCGATGGTGGCCCTCTTTGAAGCGGAGTCCGAGGCGCAACTGCGAGCAACCCCGGTCCAGGCACTGTATCGCGACCCGGACGCGCGCGAGGCCTTCAGCCGCGATCTGGAGATGCACGGTCGCGTGGTCGGGCGCGAACTCGACCTGCAAACACTGCGTGGTCGGGCCTTTCGGGCGCGCGTGACCGCGTATCGCAGCCACGGCGAGGACGGCGAGCCCGTGTTCGATGGCGTGATCGAGGATGTCACCGAGGTGCGCGCGGCCGAGGCCTTTCAGAATCACCTTCTGGCGAGTCTGGCGGAAGGTGTCTTCGGACTGGACCGTTACGGGCGCTATACCTTTCTCAATCCGGCGGCCTGCCGTTTGCTGGGTTTCGAACGGGAGGCCGAGGCGCTCGGCCGGGACGCACATTCGACCAACCATCACTCACTGATGGACGGGACGGTCTATCCCGTGGAGGCCTGCCCAATCCAGCGGGTCCTCGATGCGGGACAGTCGTGCGAGCCCTGGGACGACTATTTCGTGCGGACCGATGGCTCGCAGTTTCCGGTAAGGGTCTTTGCGGCGCCGACGCTTGATGCAGCCGGTCGGGTCGATGGTGCGGTCGTCTCGTTCCAGGACCAGACGGCCCGGATGGAGCGCGAGGCCCACCTGACCAAGGCGACCGCCCACTTGCCCGGGGCGATCTACCAGTACCGTCTGTACCCGGATGGCCGGCACGCCTTCCCGTTCTTTAGCGACGGGGTGCGACGCGTGTTCGGCTTGAGCCCCGATATGGTTCAGGGGAGTGCGGATGAGGCCTTCGCAAGGGTCCACCCGGACGACATGCCTCGCATCCAGGCCAGCATCGAGGAGTCGGCGCGTTCCATGGAGCCGTGGCAGGTCCGCTTCCGCGTTCGCCACCCGCAGCGCGGGACGATCTGGGTCGAGGGCCGTTCGACGCCCGAGGCACGCCCGGACGGTGGTATCGCCTGGTACGGCATGATGATCGACATCAGCGAGCAGGTGGAGATGGAAGAGGCCCTGCGCGAGCGGGGCCGGGAACTCGCCGAGGCCCAGCGGATCGCCCATGTCGGGAGCTGGTACTGGGATGTGCGCACGGATCGCGCGCGCGGCTCGGACGAGTTCTATCGAATACTGGGTCTGGCTCGCAGTCAGGGCGAGGTCACCGGTGCACGCTTTTTCAGTGTGGTCCACGCTGAAGATCGTTCTGCGGTTCGAGCCACGTTGCAATCCGCCCTGGATACGGGTGACTGCGATTTCCATTTTCGCATCGTGCGGCCGGATGGGGTTGAACGGATCGTGCATGTCCGCGGGGCGCGCGAGGCGGGTCAGGCACAGGCAGGGCTGTGTCTGGTGGGTACCGTGCAGGATGTGACCGAGCGGCGCGCCCTGGAGGACAGCCAGCGCCGTCTGGTCGGGATCCTGGAACATACGCCCGACGTGGTCGCCATGCATGGGCCCGCGGGCGATATGCAGTTCCTGAATGCCGCCGGTCGCCGCCTGTTGGGTCTGCCGCCCATGACGGGCGAACCGTGGACGCCCGAAGACGGCTGGAATACCTGGGGCCTCCCGTCCGAGGCCCGTTCCATCGAGACCGCCGTGCAGCGGTTCCACCCCCCCTGGGCGGCCGAGCGCATCCTGAGCGAGGCCGCCCCGATTGCGATGCGGGACGGTGCCTGGGAAGGCGAGACGGCCATACTGGACGGTGAGGGACGCGAGGTCCCGGTGTCTCAGGTGATCATCGTTCGCCGCGACGATCAGGGCGAGATCCGGCAGGTGTCGACCATCCTGCGCGACCTCTCGCAGCGCAAGGCGGTGGAGGAGGCCCTGCGCGAGAGCGAGGCGCGCTTCCGGCAGCTGGCGGGCAGTGTGAACGAGGTGTTCTGGCTACAGGACGAAGGCGGGATCCTGTACGTAAATCCGGCCTTCGAGCGGATCTGGGGGCAAAGCCGGGATCGCCTCTACCGCGATCCGCGTTCGATGCTGGAGGCCGTGCACCCGGAAGACCGCGATCGCGTGGAGCGTCAGTTCCTGAACGATCCCATGAAGGGGGCTCACGTCGAGGATACCTTCCGCTTGCGCCGACCGGATGGTGCTGAACGCTGGATACATGTACACCGTTACCAGGTGCTGGACGGGGACGGCCGAGTGACCCGAGTGGCCGGGGCTGCGGTGGATATCACCGACCTCAAGCATGTGGAGCTGGAACTGCAGCGCGCCAATGCCGAGCTGAAGCGCCAGGCCTATTACGATCGCCTGACCGGTGTGGCCAACCGCCACTACTTCGAGACGTTGCTCAATCGCGAGCTGGCGCGTGCCGAGCGCTACGGGGCGCCATTTGCCCTGGTGATGTTCGATCTCGATCACTTCAAGCGGGTCAACGACACCTTCGGCCATGCGGTGGGGGATGTCGTGCTGCAGGAGGTCACTCGTGTGATCGGCGAACGTCTGCGCGATGCCGACGTGCTCGGGCGCTGGGGCGGCGAGGAATTCATGGTCCTGCTGCCGGGTACCAAAGAGACAGATGCCACGCGGGTCGCGGAGACCATGCGGGCGCGGGTGGAGGAGCATGACTTTCCGGAGGCGGGTCGCGTCACGATCAGTCTCGGTGTGGCGGCCTTCTGCCCGGGCGAGCCGCGTAGCGGATTGCTGCGCCGGGTCGACGCGGCGCTTTATCGCGCCAAGGGCGAGGGCCGCAACCGTGTGGCGCTGGCCACCCTGCCCGAAACGACTGCATGAACCCAGGGCCGTTAGCCACCTTGTAGGGTGCGTTGAGCGCAGCGAAACGCACCGCTTTGGGTGACCCGGCGGCTTATCCTTTCCCCAGGCAGTCGGCAAAGCCGTCCGCCATGTTCTGCATCAGCTCGAACCAGGCATTCGTCCCGGGCTCAAGCTCGGCACCGACCGGATCCAGCACGCCGAGCCGTGTATCGGTGCCTTCGGCCACGGTCTCGGCCAGGGCCGGACGGAACTGCGGTTCGGTGAACAGGCAGACCACGTCGCCGTCGGCGACACGCTCGCGCAGTTCGCTGATGCGGCGTGGGCCCGGGCTGCGCGAGGGATCGATGCTGATCGAACCGGCGGCGTTCAGTCCGTAGTGCTGCTCGAAGTACTGGTAGGCGTCGTGGAAGACGATGAAGGCCTGGTCGCGTACCGGCTCGAGCTGTTCTGCAAGCCGTCCGTCCAGATCGTCGATGCGTTCGAGCAGGGCGTCGCGGTTGGCCTCCACGGTCTCGGCGCGTTCCGGATCCCATTGCATCAGCTTGTCGGCGAGCTGCTCGGTGATCGCGCGTACCACCGCGGGCGAGAGCCAGATATGGGCATCGTAGTCGCCGTGATGGTGATCATGGTCGTGCCCGTGGGACTCGTCGTGGTGGCCGTGATCATGGTGGTGGTCATGGTTGCTGTGGCCATGATCGTCTTCGGAGTGTCCGTGGTCGTCGTGGCCATGGCCGTTGTGGCCGTGGTCATGGTTGCCGTGGCTGTGATCATCGTCCCTGTGGTCGTGGTGATGCTCCCAGACGCCCCCTTCGCGCGTCGGCTTCAGGTCCAGGTCGAGGTCGTCCATCAGGCTGATGATTTCGCGGCCGCCGGCACGCCGGAGCGGGCGCTCCAGAAAGGTCTCGAGATCCGGGCCGACCCAGACCACCATGTCCGCGTTCTGCAGACGGCGCGCCTCGGACGGGCGCATGGAGTACCCATGAGGCGAAGCCGTGGCGGGGACCAGCAGCTCCACTTCGAAGGCGTCCTCGCCGAGGGCGGCGACGATGCTGTGAATCGGTAGAATAGTCGCGACGATGCGCGGCTTGTCTGCCATGGCCATGCCCGGGAGCAGGAGGCCCAGGATGGCCAGCAGGCTGACCGTCAGCGAAATCCCGAAGGGGTGGCGCGGGCGCGAGTGCATGGCAGGGTCTCCAGGGTGTCGGATCGGAATTAGAGAACGTTATAGTATATCAACATGAACAAGGGAAGCCCCGCCACCATGTCCGCACCGGAATCGGACCACAGCCCGCTGCTGGACGCCCGTGATATCTCCCTGGAGCGTGGGGGCAAGCTGATTCTCGACCGGGTCTCGGTGCAGATCCCGCCGGCCGAGGTGGCGGTGGTGATTGGCCCCAACGGCGCGGGCAAGACTTCGTTGCTTCGTGTATTGCTGGGCCTGTGGCAGCCGACGCGGGGGCAGGTGAAGCGCCGTCGTGGACTGCGCATCGGCTACATGCCACAACGATTGCAGATCGAGCCGGTGCTGCCGCTGTCGGTGCGGCGATTCCTGACGCTGCGCCAGCGCGCGCCAAGGGCCGAGCTGGTGGCCCACCTGGAGCGAGTGGGTGTCCCGCATCTGCTGGACAAGCCGGTGCAGTCCCTGTCCGGGGGCGAGATGCAACGCGTGTTGCTGGCCCGCGCGTTGCTCAACCGGCCCAATCTGCTGGTGCTGGACGAGCCGGCGCAGGGCGTGGATATCGTCGGACAGGGCGAGGTCTTTCGCCTGATCGACGACATCCGGCGCGAGACGGGCTGCGGGGTGCTGATGGTCTCGCATGACCTGCACCTGGTGATGGCGGGTGCCGATGCCGTGATCTGCCTGAACCAGCACGTCTGCTGTACCGGCCGGCCGGAGGAGGTCTCGCGCCACCCGGAGTACCAACGCCTGTTCCCCACCGCCGATGTGCAGGGGATCGGTATCTACAAGCATGACCACAACCATGTCCACGACCTGCACGGCGAGGTGCATGATCTGGACGAAAACGGAACGGGCGGGTCGCACGGCTGTGGCCACGCCCACCATCACGGACAGGGAACGCCGAAACGATGATCGAAGCCTGGCTGGACGACTTCCTGTTCCGCGCGGTGCTGGCAGGGCTGATGGTGGCGGCCGTGGCCGGGCCGCTGGGTGCCTTCGTGGTCTGGCGGCGGATGGCCTATTTCGGCGACACGATCTCGCACTCCGCCCTGCTGGGGGTGGCGCTTGGGTTCCTGCTGGGGATGAATCTCAACCTGATGGTGACCATCGTCTGTGTTGCGATCGCGGTGCTGCTGGTGATCCTCCAGCGCCGTCAGGAGCTCGCCTCGGACACGCTGCTGGGGATCCTTGCGCACAGCGCGTTGTCGCTGGGGATCGTGGCGGTCACCTTTATCGAGGGCCTGCGGGTGGATCTGATGGCCTACCTGTTCGGCGACATCCTCGCAGTGGGTACGAGCGATCTGGTGGCGATTGCGATCGGCGGTGGCATTGCGCTGTTGCTGCTGGTGCTGCTCTGGCGGCCGCTGTTGGCGCTGACCGTGCACGAGGAACTGGCGCGGGTCGAGGGCGTACCGGTGCTGGCCGTGCGCCTGGGGCTGATGCTGCTGATCGCGCTGGTGATCGCGGCCGCGATGCAGGTGGTGGGCGTGTTGCTGATCACGGCGTTGATGATCATCCCGGCCGCGAGCGCCCGGCGTTTCGCGTCGACGCCGGAGCAGATGGCGTTCTTGGCCGGCGTGATCGGCATGCTGGTGGTCATCGCCGGCGTCTGGGGTTCGTTCCAGTACGACACCCCGACCGGGCCGACGATCGTCGTCGCCGCGATGCTGGGCTTTATCCTGGTCCACCTGCTGCCCGCGCGTCTGCTGCCCCAGTTCGGCGGGCGCTGAGCAACGGAGCCGTGTTGCAGGGCCGGCCGCGGTCCGCCGTCAGTCGCGGATGTAGTCCAGCGGCAGCGAGGTGCGATCCACCACGCGGCGCAGCACGAAGCTCGAGTGCACCGAGTCCACTCCTTCCAGCCGGGTGACCCGGCGCAGCAGGAAGTCCTGGTAGGCATCCATGTCCGGGACCACGACCTGCAGCATGTAGTCGGCTGATTGTCCGGTGATCAGATACAGGTGCTGCACCTCGGGATAGCTGGAGATCGCCTCCTCGAAGCGGGCGAAGCGCTCCGGGGTGTGGCGGTCCATGCCGATGTGGATCAGCGCGGTCAGTTCCAGCCCCAGGGCGCGCCGGTCGAGCAGGGCCACGCGCCGGATCAGGATTCCGGCCTGTTCCAGTGCTCGGACCCGCCGCAGGCACGGCGAAGGACTCAGCCCCACGCGATCGGCGAGTGCCTGGTTCGACAGGCTCGCGTCCTCCTGCAGGATCTCCAGGATGTGACGGTCAAAGCGGTCGAGCTTGTGCGGTTGCGGTTCCATGGTGGAATATTGCGCTAGATGGGCTATTAAAAGCAATTAACTGCCACTTATTGCCCGCTTTATGCGAAATAAGCAAGGTTCTGTCCGCGCAGATCCGTTAGGATAATGTGCAAGTGGATAAATCGCTGCGACGGAATACCGCGGCCCGAGGAGAGAAGCAAAATGGCCTTCGATCACACCAAATATGCCCCGTTCCCGCCGATCGACAAGGCGGATCGCCGCTGGCCGGCGCAGCGCACCACGGTTGCGCCGCGTTTCTGCGCGGTGGACCTGCGCGACGGCAACCAGGCGCTGGTGCACCCGATGAGCGTCGAGCAGAAGATGCGCTTCTTCGAGGTGCTGGTGGACATCGGCCTGACCGAGATCGAGATCGGCTTTCCTTCGGCGTCGCAGATCGACTACGACTTCACCCGCCGCCTGATCGAGGAGGATCGTATCCCCGAGGGCGTGTATATCCAGGTGCTGACCCAGGCGCGCGAGGATCTGATCCAGAAGACCTTCGCGGCGCTGGAGGGCGCACCGCGCGCGGTGGTGCACGTATACAACTCCACCAACCCGGCGCAGCGTGAGCAGGTCTTCCGCATGGACCGCGCCGGCATCCGCGGCATCGCCGAGAACGGCGCCCGCTGGGTGCGCGACTACGCGGCGAAGTACCCGCAGACGGACTGGATCTTCCAGTACTCGCCGGAGAGCTTCTCCACCACCGAGCTGGACTACGCGGTCGAGGTCGTGGATGCGGTGAACGCGATCTGGCGCCCGGATCAGGGCCAGAAGGTGGTGATCAACCTGCCGGCCACGGTCGAGTCGGCCACGCCCAACGTGTTCGCTGACCAGGTCGAGTGGTTCTGCGACCATGTGCAGCACCGCGAGCATTTCTGCGTGTCGCTGCATACGCACAACGACCGTGGCACCGGCGTGGCCGCGGCCGAGCTGGGCCTGCTGGCCGGGGCCGACCGCCTGGAAGGCACGCTGTTCGGCAATGGCGAGCGCACCGGCAACATGGACCTGGTCACCGTGGGCATGAACCTGTACTCGCAGGGCATCGACCCGACCATCGACCTGTCCGACATGGAACGGCTGATCGACGTGTACAAGGAGTGCACCGACATGCCCGTCCATCCGCGCCATCCGTGGGCGGGCGAGCTGGTCTACACCGCGTTCTCCGGCAGCCACCAGGATGCGATCCGCAAGGGCCTGGCGCACTACAAGGAGAAGGGCGGCCACTGGAACGTGCCCTACCTGCCGATCGACCCGAGCGATCTGGGCCGGCGCTACGAAGAGGTCGTGCGTATCAACAGCCAGTCCGGCAAGGGCGGGGTGTCCCACGTGCTGGAGCGCGATTACGGCATCGAGCTGCCGCGCTGGCTGGCGATCGAGTTCGCCCGCATCGTGCAAAAGGATGCCGAGGCCACGCAGGTCGAGGTCTCCTCGAAGCGCATCCACGAGCTGTTCGAGCAGCACTACCTGACGCCGGTCGCCGGCTGGGATCTGGTGCGCTACGAGATCGAGAAGGAAGGCCCGGTGGTACGGCTGGACGCGACCATGGGCCCGCCCGGGCGCGAGTCGCGCCTCAAGGGCGAGGGCCACGGTGCGGTCGAGGCCCTGACCGCCGCGATGAAGGCCGACAGGGGTGTGGAGGTCAAGGTAAGCCACTTTGACGAGCACGCGATGGAGTCCGGCACCGAGGCGCGCGCCATGGCCGCGGTGGACGTGCAGGTCGACGGCGAGCGCTCCGTCGGCGTCGCCCTGGGCGAGGACACCACAGCCGCCACGTTGCAGGCCGTACTCAACGCCACCGGCCGCCGCCTGGGCGAACCCGCCGCCGAACCGGCCGCCGCCAACGCCTGATCTCATGGGACCCCCGGGGGCCATTATGGCCCCCCTGTGGGAGCGTGCTCGCACGCGAACCGTGCGCGCGGCGTCCCCCGTCGGCCGCTACTTCACCCGCTTCTCCAGCATGCTCTGCATGCGGATGAGGCGTTCCTGAAGCTTGACCGTCTCCTGCTGCAGCTCGTGGATCTCCGAGTGCAGCGCCTTGTTCTCCTCGTGCACGCTGTCGTGGATCATCTGCTGTTCGATCTCGATCGCGCGATCATGCATGCGCTGCATCGCGTCCACGATGATCGCGATGAACAGGTTCAGCACGGTAAACGTGGCGATCAGGATGAAGGGCACGAAGAAGGCCCAGGCCCAGGGGTAGACCTCCATCACCGGGCGGGCGATGTCCTCCGACCAGCCCTCCAGCGTCATGACCTGGAACAGGCTGTACATCGTGGCGCCGAGTGTCCCGAACTTCTGAGGGAAGGACTCGCTGAAGAGCCCCGTGGCGATGATCGCGAACACATAGAAGATCAGCACCAGCAATCCCAGAATCGAGATGATCCCGGGGATGGCCCGCAACAGGGCCTCCACGATAAAGCGCAACTTCGGCACCATCGATACCAGGCGCAACAGGCGCAGCACGCGCAGCACCGAGAACGGCCCGGAGGCCGGGATCAGCGCGATCCCCACCACGAAGAAGTCGAACACATTCCACGGGTTGCGCCAGAAGCTCAGGCGATAGACGAACAGCTTCGCCAGCACCTCGGCCGTGAAGATCGACAGGATGACGGTGTCCGCCGCGAGGATTACCGGGCCCATCCAGCCCATCACGGTATCGGACGTCTCCAGTCCCAGTGTCACTGCATTCAGCAGGATTAGCGCGATGATCGCGCGCTGGGTCAGGCGCGCCTCGATGAACTGGCCGAGACGGCCGCGCAGCGTGGTGGGCTCGCTCATGATGCTTGGTTGCCTGGTATCGATTACGAATGGAACATCCCTGAACGACTCGCGGATTAAGACCCGCATCGCCGCCTATGGGAAGGCGCAAGAGAGTAGGCGAAAGCCGAATCAGCGGCAATTCCCCTGAGGCGCCGTAGCCAGACAACGAGCGGTAAACGCGCGATGTTGCGAGGAGCCAGGCACGGCACATATCGCTGGGCGCATACTCATAATCGCGAAATAAAACAATCGTTACTCTCTTGGAGAAAGTACCGCTCAGTGGTTATATGCGGCCGCTCGGCGAAAAACCGGAATAACGTCTAGAAATCAGTAATCGATGTGCTACTTTTAACCGCGAAGGCAGGGACGCCTTCACTAGAGCCGCCCAGGAACGGAAGCCCGGGTGGCTCTTTCTTTTTGTATCTCTCCATCGTGACCAGCCAGCATGACCCGTAGGGTACGAAGAGCCACGCGAATCGCACCAAAATTGGCGGATATCCCATCTGCGCGTAACGCATCAAGCGGCCTGGCGAACGAAAAGCGACCGGGCCGCGGATATGCCCCGCAGATAACGGCATTGCCGTTGCGCGGCCAGTTCCACCATCTGCTTGGGTGCGCCTATGGCCGAGCCGAATGCCTTTAAAAGGTGACAGGATTGCTGGATGAAGGCCTCTGCATTCATACCCAGTTGGTCCAGCAGGCGAGGGCGGTGGGCTGGGATCCGTCCCCGCTTCGCTGGATGTACACACCGCCCCAGTGTATCGGTCAGCTCCAGATAATCCTCGAACGCAAACGGGATGGCCGGCTCGAACTGGCCGGTCGCATCGAAGGGCATCAGTGGCGCGCGGGGAAGCGAGCGTAGCTCACGTTCAGGGCGAAGTTCGTTCGGGTTCCTGCTGGAGTGCTTTTGGCATGAGGATTCGGCTGGCGGTTCGTTACCCGAATGGTCTTCTGTCTCGGGCTGCATACGTCGTTGTAGCGAGGTGTGGTCACTCTGTTCCAACGTCTCTGCCATGCCGGCCCGGACCGGGTTCAGGTCCACGTAGCTCATGGCCGCCAGCACGGCCGCGTCATCCAGAAGGGCCTGACTCTTGAAGCGCCCCTCCCAGAATCGTCCCTTGACGCCTTCCTCCTCGTTGGCCTGTCGGGCGATGGATTCATTCAGCACGCGCATGAACCACGACAGATCAGCCAGTCGGTTCCGATAGGTTTGGGCGTACTCCTCCACCCGCCGTAACTGTGCGTGGCACATCGCCTTCCGTCGCGGCGACAGATACTGCCTGACCAGTTCGGGGCCAGAGAACAGGCGCGTCCAGCGCTGCAGGACGGACTCGGTACCCAGCGACGCTGCGCGTTCAGGGTCCAGTCGTACCACCACATGGTAGTGATTGCTCATGACGGCATAGGCAGCCACATCGATGGTGAAGATCGCGGCCAGTTCCAGGATCCGCGTCTCGATCCATTCGCGGCGATGCTCGAAGTTTTGTCCCGACACGCGATCCTCGCCGCAGAGAAAGGCGCGCCGAACGCAGCGTGAAACGACGTGATACCAAGGCGTGTCCTCGATGGACACGAGGGACGAGCGGGGTTGGGTCATTGTGGACTCCTTCCATGGAATCAGATGCTTCGGAACTTAGATGCGCTCAGCCGCGATAGCAAGGCCTTTCCCTCACAAAGTGGGTGTCCAACAGATGCTCTTGCTCTGATGCTCTTGGGCGCGACCGCAAGGGATCCCCTCAGAAAGTGGGTGTCCTAAAGGGGGTGTCCTACGATGCCGCAGTTTATTCCATCCAAAAGTACCGCCTATGGCGCAAAAACGACCGTTCAGTGGCCTCTTCGGTGTGCAGCTGGAAATCCACGAGGCTCGTGCTAGATTGTGCCCTGGGGCAAGGAAGCCCCTAAAGGGTCGTCCGGGAAGGGAATCCGCGGGCGGCCCTTTTGCGTTCTGTGCCCCGGCAATATCTGGTCACAAGCCTGGAACCCCTGGGAGCACCGCAAAGCGGTGTCGTCGTAGTCTCGGTGCCCCGCGAGCGATCGTCTCTGATCATTTCCTGAAGGAGTTGCATCCAGTAGCCATCCCGGAAAGGGGGGTGTCCCGCAGATGCAAGCTGTGTCGCTGGTGTCGGCGAATCGGGCTTATGACAACTGGGAGGAAAGTGGGTGTCCCACAGGTCCCGCGACGAAGTGGGTGTCCCACAGATCCGACGAAGTGGGTGTCCCACAGATCCGACAGATCGTTGAAAAAGAAAAAGCCCCGGCGCAAGGCCGGGGCTCTAGTGCTAAGTGGGTGTACCTACGTACCTACCCATCCCAGCAAAAGGTCTGACATAATTGTGGACTTTAGCTCCCTTCCGGGCGGCAGGCAGTCGGGAGGAACCTAGTGTCAAGGCCATCGCATTCCCAGCGACGAATCTGGTTTTCGGCTGCGTTCAGGATCGCCTCAAGCGTCATCGTTTCACCGCTATGAACGCCAGAGTCAAACTCAATGGAAATGATTCCTGGACCAGTAAGGGACGCGTCCCCTGCGCCAAAATAGTTGCCTTCAAGTTCAGCCAGAGTGGAATCGATTTCCGCATCGTCTTCATCATCTGGTAGCTCGCCGTTCTCGGAGAGATAGACGCCGATATCAGCACGTATGCCAGACGTTGCGCTAAACGCTTCAGACGCCTGCGCACGCCCCGTATAATCCTGATAAGCCGGCAGCGCAATCGCCGCCAAAATCCCGATAATCGCAACCACGATCATCAGCTCGATAAGCGTAAAACCCTGTTGGGTAGTTTTCTTCTGCATCTTGTTACTCCCTGGTGTGTGACGGAAGACGGAGCGCCGCCCAGCGGCATCCGTCCTAGCCGATGCAAGGCGGGTGCCAACTCGTCCAATTTCGCGAAAAGCCCTGTAGCCAGGCGGGTTTGGCCCGCCTGGTACCCCGAGTATGACGGGTTTGGTCACTCTGTGACAGGGCGCATGTGACCATTTTTGTCATGTGAACTGACGCACATTGTCACTATTGGGGACTTGCGCGCTGTTGTGTTGGCTGGGTCGCCCCTGGGCTTCGGCTGGGGGCGGAGATCCCGGTTCTTCGCTGCGGCCGGGATGACGGGGTCCGGGGTTGCGTTTGGAGATGGCCACGGCCCCTGTGGGGCCTCGCCATGACGGGGTGGGGGCGTGGTGTTGCCCTCGCGGCTGCTAACCGATTTGTAGGGTGCGTTGAGCCTGGCGAAACGCACCATTCCCGCGGCGGGGGTAATCCTGATGCGATTCGCTGCGCTCATCGGCATCCTACGGGGGCCGATGAGCGTATCCGTTGGGTGTCAGAGGCCGAGCATGGCGACGGCGACGCCGAAGTAGATCAGGATGCCGACGATGTCGATTACGGAGGTGATCAGCGGGGCGCTGGCCACGGCCGGGTCGATGCCGAAGCGGGTCAGGGCGAACGGCAGGAGCATGCCGAACAGCGAGCCGAAGACGATCACGAAGAACATGCCCAGGGCGATGGCGTTGGCGACCTCGACGGTGCCCAGCCAGTTGCCGGAGACCCAGATGGCGGCGGCGAGGGTGACACCCAGTGCGGTGGCGACCAGGACCTCCTTGCCGCCGAGGCGCCACCAGTCGCGTAGCTGTATGTCGTTCACCGCGAGTGATCGCACGACCAGTGTGGCGGCCTGGGCCCCGGCGTTGCCGCCGGAGGCGATGACCATGGGCAGGAAGAAGACCAGCGCGACGACGGCTTCGATCGCGGCCTCGTAGTAGCCGATGGCGATGCCGGCGAAGATATTGACCGCGACCAGGATCAGCAGCCAGCCGATGCGCTTGCGGTAGAGCAGGCTCATGCTGGCGTCGCGCAGGGAGAGCACCATGTCGCCGACCGCCGCCATGCGGTGGAAGTCCTCGGTGGTCTCCGCGCGCAGGACGTCCATCACGTCGTCGACGGTGATGATGCCGAGCAGGTGGCCGTTGTCGTCGACCACGGGGAGGACGTCGAGGTCGTAATGCCCGATGCGGTGGGCCGCCTCTTCGCGGTCTTCCTCGGCAGCGATGCTGACGACATCGGTGTGCATGCGTTCGCGCACGCTGGTCGTCGGGCGCGATAGCAGCAGTTCCTTCAGGCGCACCCAGCCCAGCAGTTCGCCCTCCGGCGTGGTCACGAAGATGGTGTTCACCGTCTCCGCCAGTTCGTGGTGTTCGCGCAGGTGGTCCATCGCCTCGCCCACAGACCAGTCTGGCTGCACCGTGGCGTATTCGGGCGTCATCAGGCGCCCGGCGCTTTCCTCCGGATAGCCGAGCAGGGTCTCCAGCGCCTCCTGGTCGTCGTCCGGCATGGTCTCGAGCAGGGATTCGGCGTGGTCGTCGTGCAGGCCTTCCAGGACCGAGGCGGCGTCGTCGTAGGACAGGGCCGACATCAGCTGGCTGGCATGGTCCTCGTCGAGCGCGTGCAGCACGCGCGTCTGGTGGTCGGGCTCCAGGTGCGCGTAGACATCGGCGGTGCAGGACACGTCGAGACGCCGGAAGAAGTCCAGCATCCGGTCCTCCGGCAGCGCCTCCAGCGCGTCCGACAGGTCGGCGCCCGCATGGGCGTCGCAAAGCCCCTGGAGCGCGTCTTCCGTGGGCTGGTCCAGCGCGGTCTTGAGCGTTTGCGGCAGGGTCTGGATGTCGTCGTCGGTCGGGCTCATCGGTCAGTCCCCTACGGAGTCGCCAGGCCGAGCATCGCCACGGCCAGGGAGAAATAGATCATGATGCCGCCGAGGTCCGCGATGGCGGTGATCAGCGGCACGCTGGCGGTCGCCGGGTCCAGCTTCAGACGGCTGAGGATGAACGGCAGCAGCATGCCGACCATGCTGGCGAACGCGACGATCAGCGTCATCGCGATCGCCACCAGCAGGGCGATATCGGCCCCGCCGCGCCACAGGCCGAGGACCGATACGGCCAGACCCATGGTCACGCCGATCCCGACGGCCACGCCGAGTTCCTTGCCCCACAGCCGCAGCCAGTCCTTGGACGTGACCTCGCCGGTGGCCAGGGCGCGCACCATCAGGGTGGCGCTCTGGGCGCCCGCGTTGCCGCCCGAGTCGATGATCAGCGGCAGGAAGAACACCAGCACCACCAGCGCCTCGATGGCCTCCTCGTACTGCGAGATCATCAGCGCGCCGATGGTGTTGAACGCGACCAGACCGATCAGCCAGCCCACGCGCTTGCGATACAGGAGAAAGGGGCTCGCATCTTGTGGCGAGAGCGGGAGCGTTCCGACCGCCCCGATCTTGTGGAAGTCCTCGGTGGATTCGGCCTCCAGCACGTCCATTACGTCGTCGACCGTGATCACCCCCAGCAGCTCGCCGGTCTCGCCGACCACAGGCAGGGTTTCCAGGTCGTAGTGCTGGATCTTGCGCGCGGCCTCGACGGCAGTGGCGGAGACCGGGATGGTGATGGGATCGGATTCGCCCAGCAGCTCGCGCACGGGGCTGTCCGCCGAGGCGCGCAGGAAGTGCCGGATCGGCACGGCCGCGAGCAGCACGCGGTCCTGATCGACCACGAAGATCACGTTGTTTGAATGTTCGTCCGCGTTGCGGCGGATGAAGGCCAGCGCGCGCTTGAGCGTCCAGTCGGGGTCTACCGCGACGACGTCCGGGGACATCACGCGACCGGCAGAGTCCTCCGGGTAGTTGAGCTGCTTGAGGGCGCGGCGGATGGCCCGGAACGGCAGCAGCCGCAGGTAGCCGCGCAGGGTCTCCGGGTCCAGGGTCTGAAGCAGGCCGGTGAGGTCGTCCGCCTCCATCTCGGAGAGGATGAAGCGGGCGTCGTCCTTCGGCGAGGCCTCGAGAAGCCGGATCTGGTGCGGGGTGTCGAGGTAGGAGAAGACATCCGCCTTGCGCCCGGGCTCCAGCAGGTTGAACACCGCGCACAGGTCGTCGTCGCCCAGTTCCATCAGCGCATGCGCGATATCCTGTACGCGCATGTAATCGAGCAACTCCTGGAGGCCGTCGCGGTCGTCCAGACGCAGCAGCTCCTTCAGCTCGATGATGGATTGTTCCAGATGCAAATCCATGCCCTTACTCCCGGCTGCCATCCGCGGGCCCGGGGGCTGGATACACAGCCTCACAAGGCGCCGCATGGATGCGGTGTCTTCGTCCGGTCGGGATCGGGCTGGGGCCCGGCCGCTCCCGGCACTCTAGTACTTAGAGGCCCAGCGGGAAGCGTCCGGTTCGGGAAGAAGGCGCTTACCGCGAGGCGCAGATAGATCGACTGCGTGATCGGCGTTTCAAGGCGCGTTCCCGTGTGTGGAGATACCGGTATTCTAACGGATGTCGGGCCGCAATCAACCGCTTGGGGGCTGTTTTGAAACATTCCTCTCCTGTCAGGGGTCTGTCTCGGCAGGATGCGGGTTGCACGTTGCAGCGATGTGAATGGGTACATGGAACAGCCGTTCCGACACGATTCGACCGGCCAGGCAGGAGCCATCCGATGACAGAGCGAAACGATCCCGGGGCAAGCGTGCTGGCGATGCATGGCGTGGCCTTCGGCTATCCCGGCGAGGGGCGCGTACTGCATGACGTGGAGCTGGCGCTGGCTCGCGGCGAGCGTGTGGCGATCGTCGGCGAGAGTGGCTCCGGCAAATCCACGCTGTTGCACCTGGCGGCCGGGCTGGAGCCCGCCGACGCCGGCACGGTGGAACTGGCCGGTCAGGCGCTGGCGGGGCTGGACGAGGCGGCGCGTACGCGGCTGCGCCGCGCGCAGGTCGGGATCGTGTTCCAGTCGTTTCATCTGATCCCGACGCTTACTGCGCTGGAGAACGTGATGCTGCCGCTGGAACTGGCAACGGAACTCGATGCCGCGCAGCGCCGTGAGCGGGCCGGGGCGCAACTGGCGGCCGTGGGGCTCGCGGACAAGGGCGGGCGCGAGCCGGAGCAGCTCTCCGGGGGCGAGCAGCAGCGCGTGGCGATCGCACGGGCGCTGGTGCACCGGCCGGCGCTGATCCTGGCCGACGAGCCGACCGGCAACCTCGACTCGCGCACCGGCGAGGCGGTGTTCGGCCTGCTGCTGGAGCAGGTGCGCGCGACCGGCTGCGCGTTGTTGCTGGTTACGCATAGCGATGACCTGGCCGGGCGTCTGGACCGAGTGCTGCGTATGCAGGACGGTCATTTGCAGGATCTCGCCGCGGAAGCCTCGGCGACGTGAGCTCGCTGCTGGTAAAGGCCTGGCTGCGCGATTGGCGCAGGCGCCCCCTGCAGCGGCTGCTGACGCTGGTGGGGGTGGTGATCGCCGTGGCCGTGGTGCTGGCGGTGGACCTGGCCAACCAGTCGGCGCAGCGCGCGTTCGACCGTTCGATGGACGAGGTGGCGGGCACGGCCACTCACCAGATTCTGGGGCCGGCCCAGGGTTTCGACGAGACACATTACCGTGATCTGCGGCTGGCCGGCTGGCGCGATACCGCGCCGATCGTGGAGGGGCCCGCGCGGCTGCCGGACGGGCGCACGATCTATGTGCTGGGCGTCGACCCGCTGGCCGAGGGCCCGTTCCGCGGGGCGGCCTCGGATATCGGGGATGCCCCGGTACAGCGGCTGGTCACCGAGCCGGGGACGATCCTGCCGCCGAGTGGCTGGTGGGCGGGTTCCGGGATGGCGCATGAGGACCGCCTGGCGCTCGAGACCGCTGCCGGGCGCTTCGAGGTTACGCTGCTCGAACGCGAGGCGGAGCGCGATGAACCGGCGTCCAACCCGGCAGAGGAGGGCGGTTCGCTGTGGGTCGCGGACATCGCCACCGCGCAGACACTGCTAGGCCGGCCAGGACGGCTCGATCGCATCGACGTGCGTCTCGATGACGCCGAGATCGACGCCTTTGCGGAGCGGTTGCCGGATGGCCTGGAACTCGTTCCAGTGGCGGCGCGGGACCAGGCCTCGCGCGAGCTGGCACAGGCCTTTCGCATCAACCTGACGGCGATGAGCCTGCTGGCGCTGCTGATTGCCGCCTTCCTGATCTACAACACCCAGACCTTCGCGGTACTGCGCAGGCGCGAGGTGCTGGCGAGCCTGCGCCTGGTGGGGGCCGATCGGCGGGCGCTGTTCGGCGTGGTGATGCTGGAGGCCTTGCTGGTCGGTGTGATCGGCACGCTGCTGGGTGTGCTGGTCGGGATGGGCCTGGCGCAGGTGCTGGTTGGCCAGGTCGCGCAGACGGTCACGGATCATTTCTTTGTGGTGGCGGTGACCGAGGTGACGCCGCGCCCGCTGGCGCTGCTGGCGGTGATCGCGCTGGGGGTGGGGCTGTCGCTGCTGGCGGCGCTGGCCCCAGCCTGGGACGCGGCACGGGCGGCCAGCCCTGGCAGCCTTGGGCGCGGGCGGCTGGAACGCCGGGCACGGCGGGGTCTGCGCGGCCTGGCCTTGGCGGCGGTCGTGCTGCTCGCGGCGGGTGGCGTGATGCTGCTGCTCGGTACCGGCGGGCTGGTGGGCAGCTTCGTCGCGCTGTTTCTGCTGATTACCGGCTTTGTGCTGGTGCTGCCGCTGGTGCTGGCCGGGGTGCTGCGCGGTCTGGCGCGGCTGGGTCGCGGGCAGACACTCCCGCGCATCGGGGTGCGCAGTCTGGAGCGGAGTCTGTCGCGCAGCGCGCCGGCCACATCGGCGCTGACGCTGGCCCTGGCGGCCGCGATCAGCGTGTCGGTAATGGTCGGGAGCTTCCGCGACAGCGTGGAACAGTGGCTGGGCCAGGCGCTGACGTCGGATCTGTACGTGGTGCCGGCGGCCCCGGCCGCGGCGCGCAGCGGAGCGCGCCTGCCCGCGGACTGGAGGGACACGCTCGCCCGGATCGCGGATGCGGAGTCGGTCAGTACCGGCTCCAGCCAGGACACGCCGAGTGATGCCGGGATGATCGATCTCTACGTGGTCGAGCCGCATCCGGTCTGGCTGGACTACCTGCCACTGCTGCGGGCCGAGGGGACGGGCGAAGAACTCGACCGGCGTCTGCGCGAGACTGATGCGGTGCTGGTCACTGAACCCTTTGCCGCCCATCACGACGTGGGTGTGGGTGATCGGCTGGATATCCGTGTGGATGACGGGCGGCGGATGTTCGAGGTGGCGGGCGTATATCGCGACTACGGCAGCCCGCAGGGCACGGTGCTGATGCTGGGCGAGCGGTTCTACGCGGGCACGGCCGGCGCCGATGAGGTGGGGTCGTTTGGGCTGCGCCTGCCCGACGGCGCGGATGCCGACGCGGTGATCGAGCGCCTGGAGGCCTGGCTGGCCGAGCGCGAGACGGCGGCCATGGTCACGCGCCCCGGGGATATTGAGCAGGAGTCGATGGCGATCTTCGACCGTACCTTTGCGATTACGCATCTGCTGCGGGTGATCACGCTGCTGGTCGCGTTCATCGCGATCCTCGGGGCGTTGATGGCCCTGCAGATGGAGCGCGCGCGCGAGTTCGCCACGCTGCGCAGCCTGGGCCTGCTGCCCGGCGGGGTGCGCGGGCTGGTGGTGTTTCAGGGCGCGGTGCTGGGCGCTTTCGCCGCGCTGGCCGCGATACCACTGGGTCTGGGCATGGGCTGGCTGCTGATCGAGGTGATCAACCGCGAGGCCTTCGGCTGGGGCATGGACCTGCGCTGGCCAGGCCGCGAAATCGCCGAGACCGTCGCCCTGGGCGTGGGGGCCGCGCTGCTGGCGGCGCTGATCCCGGCCTGGCGCATGGCGCGCATGCGGCTGGTGCCCGCGTTGCGAGAGGTACCATGATGGTCGGGTTGCGGCTTGTGGAAATGGGTTTTGTGGGAGCGGGCTCTGTGGGAGCGGGCTTGCCCGCGAAGCCCCTGCCCGCGCTAGGCTCTGGCAAGGCCCTTTCGCGGGCAAGCCCGCTCCCACAGGTGCTCCTGCAGATGTTTCCCCAGAAGATTCTGCGTCTGTTGGTGCTGGTTGGGCTCGTGGTGCTGCTGGCGGCCTGTGGCGGGGCGGAGCCGCCGGATGCGCGCGAGGCCGAGGTGTCGGGGCTGCGGGTGGGCGAGGCCCTGGGCGGGGAGGAGACGGAGGGGTTCCGGCGTGCGGATGCGCCGCGGGTGTTCGAGTTTCCGCGTGACCACGGGCCGCACCCGGGGTTTCGCAACGAGTGGTGGTATGTGACCGGCAATCTCGACGGGCCGGAGGACGAGCGGCTGGGCTTTCACATCACCTTCTTCCGCGTCGGGCTGGCGCCGGAGCTGGCGGGGGATGCGCGCTGGCACGACTCGGCCTGGGCCAGCCCTGATATCTGGATGGCGCATACGGCGGTGATCGACCGCGAGGCCGGGCACCATGCCTCCGAGGAGCGCTTCGTGCGCGACGGGGCGGGGCTGGCGGGTGCGTCCGATCCGGTCGGTCGGGTGTGGGCCGAGGACTGGCAGCTGGCGGATCTGGACCGGGATCGCTGGAAGCTGGACTTCAGCGTGCACGACTATCGGCTGGCGCTGGAACTGGAGCCCCTGCGCGGCCCGGTCCTCCAGGGCGAGGCGGGGCTCAGCCAGAAGGGCCCGGAGCCGGGCAACGCCTCCTATTACTACTCCATGCCCCGTATCGCGGTGCGCGGGGAGGTCGAGCGTGCGGAGCACGGGCGCCTGGCGGTGACCGGTCAGGCCTGGATGGACCGCGAGTGGAGCACCAGTGCGCTATCCGAGGATCAGGTGGGCTGGGACTGGTTCGCGCTGCAGTTCGACGACGGGCTGGACGTCATGTACTACCAGCTGCGCAAGGAGGACGGCGAGCCGCACCCGCTGTCCAAGGGCCGCTGGATGCCGGCGGATGCCGACGACCGGCTGCTGGAGCCCGACCAGGTCGAACTGGAGCCCCGGCGCTGGGCCACGCAGCCATCCGGCAATCGCTATCCGGTGGAATGGGCCATGCGCATCGCGCCGCCGGACGGCTCGGCCCCGCGCAAATTCACCGTGCGCGCCATCCGCGACGAACAGGAGATGGACACCGTGATCGGCTACTGGGAAGGCGCGGTGGACATCCTGGATAGCGAGGGGCAACCCGTCGGGCGCGGCTTTGTGGAACTGACAGGTTACGACGGCGAGTAGGCAGGGTGGCCGCGCGGGCCACCCTTCTTTTGGTTACCAGTCGAGCGGGTCGCTGGCGTGGTCGAGGTCGAAGTCGTCCTGCAAGTGGGCGCGAAGGGCGCGTTCTTCCATCATGCGTTCGAGGGTGCGGCGGGCGGCGTGTTTGTTCGGGCCGCGGTCGTTGACGAGCGGGTTCTCGAACAGGCCGGTGAGGTCTTCGGTGCTGTCGAAACCGGTATCGAGATTGAGGTCCATAGGGGTCTCCAGATATGCCGGCCGGGCCACCCCGGTACTGCGGCATCAGGAAAGCCTTATATAGCGGCGACGCCCGCGCGCAAGCAGAAAATTCTTATGCCTGGTAGCGGTTTCCTTATCGTTGGCCAATGGCGTGAGCGCGGGGCAAAAAGTGCGAGGAATACCGAACTTGGGAGCGGCGCCTGGGTCCACCCAACAGACACGGGTTCGGGTCTGCCTGGCACGGGATGGACGGGCAGTCCGGGTTACCACAACGAGAGGCGAGGTATTCCATGCTGATTCGTACGCGGCGTCGTTCCGATCCTGCCCGCAGCGAAATCACCCCGAAGGCGATCTACCAGCGGCGGCGGGAATTCCTGCGCGTGGGTGTCGGGCTGGGTGCCGGCGTGGCCCTGGGCGGACTGGGAATGTCCGCCCCGGCGTCGGCCGCCCTGCGCGGCTTTGAGCTCGACTTCGAACCCGGCGATTTCTCTACCGACGAGTCGAAGACGCCCTATGACGAGGTAACCAGCTACAACAACTTCTTCGAGATGGGTCCGGGCAAGAGCGACCCCAAGACCTACGCCGACCAGTTGAAGACCGACCCGTGGACGGTCAAGGTGGACGGGCTGTGTGACAACCCGGGCGAGTACGCGGTGGAGGACTTTATCAGCCCCTGGTCGCTGGAGGAGCGGATCTACCGCATGCGCTGTGTCGAGGGCTGGTCCATGGTGATCCCGTGGATTGGCTTCGAGCTGAACCGCATCATCGAGAAGGCCGAGCCCCGGGGCGATGCCCGCTATGTGGCCTTCGAGAGCATTTATGACCCGGACAACCTGCGCGGCCAGCGGCGTCGGCCGGCCAGCTCTGGTGGCCTGCAGTGGCCCTATACCGAGGGCCTGCGCATGGACGAGGCGATGCACCCGCTGACCATCCTTGCCGTGGGGCTGTACGACGAGGTGCTGCCGAACCAGAACGGGGCGCCGATTCGCCTGGTCGTGCCCTGGAAGTACGGCTTCAAGAGCATCAAGTCCATCCAGCACATCCGCTTCGTCGAGGACGAGCCGCCGACCCTGTGGAATCAGGCACAGCCCGATGAATACGGCTTCTACAGCAACGTGAACCCGGACGTGGATCACCCGCGCTGGTCGCAGCGCACCGAGCGGCGCATCGGCGAGTTCCGCCGTCGGCGCACCGAGATGTTCAACGGGTATGGGGATGAAGTCGCCTCGATGTACGAGGGGATGGACCTGACCGAGTACTTCTGACGGGTTCGGCGTGGCGACGACCCGACGCCGCAAAGGACAGCCCCCGCGAGGCATCTGGACGGGCGTGCTGCTGCTCTCGCTTGTGCCCGCGGTCTGGATCGGTCTGCGCGCGCTCGGATGGTTCGACGGGCTGGGGGCGAACCCGATCGAGAAGCTGCTGGAGCTCTCCGGCACGCACGCGATGATCGCGCTGCTGATCGCGCTGGCCGTGACCCCGCTGCGGCAGATGACGGGGCTGGCCTGGGTCACTCGACTACGCCGGATGCTGGGCCTGGTGGCGTTCGGCTATGTTACCGCGCATGCCTTGATCTGGCTGGGGCTGGACCTGTTCTTCGACTGGGAACTGGTGCTCTACGACCTGACCGAGCGCCCGTTCGTGATGGTCGGCTTTGCCGCTTGGGTGATCCTGCTCGCCCTGGCGGTGACCTCCACCGACGGGGCGCAGCGCAGGCTTCGGAAGAAATGGGTCTGGCTGCACCGCGGGGTGTACGTGGCCGGGGTGCTGGCGATCCTGCATTTTCTCTGGCTGGCGCGGGCCGACTATGGCGAGGTCGCGGTGTACGCCGCGATCCTGGCCTTCCTGCTCGGCTGGCGGGTGGTCTATTCCTGGATCTCGGCGCGAAGGGTGCGGGCACGCAGGGCCGCCACAGCTTCCTGAACCACGAGGGGCGGGGCCATCTGGCGCGCCGCGGTGCTATAATACGCAGGATTTGCGGGCCGCGTGTCCGCCCCATTCCGACCGGAACCACATCATGCACGAGATCGAGACCCTGGAAGGCGAGTTCACGGATGCCGCCAACCATCGCTACGGCCTGCTGCTGGCGCGTTTCAACAGCCTGATCGTCGAGCGCCTGCTGGAAGGCGCGGTCGACACCCTGAAGCGCCACGGCGTGGCGGAGAAAAACCTGACCATCGCCCGTGTGCCCGGCGCCTACGAGCTGCCGCTGGCGGCGCAGGCGATGGCGCGTTCCGGCCGGTATGACGCGGTGATCGCACTGGGCTGCGTGATCCGGGGCTCGACCCCGCACTTTGACTATGTCGCGGGCGAGGCCGCCAAGGGCCTGGCCCAGGTGCAGATGGCCGAGGACCTGCCGATCAGCTTTGGCGTGCTGACGACCGACTCCATCGAGCAGGCGATCGAACGCGCTGGCACCAAGGCCGGCAACAAGGGCGCGGATGCCGCAATGGGCGCGATCGAGATGGTCAGCCTGATGCGCAAGCTGCGCGCCGACTCCTAAGGGAAACACTGATCCATGGACACACTCGCGTTGACACCCCAGGTTTTCCGAGATAAGGCGCGTCGTGCAGCGGGTAGTGGTTCTACCCGCAAGCGGCGCAACGCAAGATCGGGGAACCTGGGGTGCCAACCCCGAAGGGGCTCGGCCGCTTTTGCGTGGGAACTGCCTTGCGGCTCCCTTGTGCAGAACAACTGCACGGCAGTCACCGCGCCTTGTTCGCACGCAAAAGCGACTCGAGCGCGAGCGTGTCCATGGATCAGTGTTTCCCTAAGCGAGTGGGTGCCGTACACGCCGTGAGTGAATCGCATAACCCATCGCAGCCCGCAGGCAAGAAGCCGCGCCAGGGCGGGCGGGGCAAACGCCCGCACAGTACGCCCGAGCAGCGTGCCCGCCACGCGCGTTCGGTTGCGCGGCGTCGTGCCATGCAGGCCCTGTATTCCTGGCAGATGACGGCGGCCGAGCCCAAGGACATCCTGGCCGAGTTTCGCGACGACGAGGAGCACGCCAAGGCGGATGCCGAGTACTTCCGCGAGATCCTGATCGGCGTGACTCGAAACCGCGAGGCCCTGGATGCCCGCATGGAGCCGTATCTGGGCCGCCCGCTGGACCAGCTCGACCCGGTCGAGCGGGCCCTGCTGTGGCTCGGACAATGGGAGCTCGCCGAGCGCATCGACGTGCCCTATCGGGTGGTGATCAACGAGGCGGTGGACCTGGCCAAGCGTTTCGGCGCCGAGCAGTCGCACCGCTACATCAACGGGGTGCTGGATCGGCTGTCCGCCGACCTGCGTGGCCCCGAGCGTTCCGCCCAGCGCTGATCCACATGGGCCGCCTCTCGCCATGACCGGTCCCGACTCCGAATTTGATCTCATCCGGCGCTATTTCGCCGAGCCGGCAAGGACCAGCCCGGACGTGCGCCTGGGCATTGGCGATGACGCGGCGCTGCTCGGGGTGCAGGCCGGCCACGAGCTGGTCGTCAGCGTGGATACCCTGGTCGAGGGCACGCACTACTTTCCCGATCACCCGCCGGCCAGCCTGGGGCACAAGGCCCTGGCCGCCAACCTCAGCGATCTCGCCGCGATGGGGGCCGATCCGCTTGGGACGGTCCTGTCCCTGACCCTGCCTTCCGTCGACCATGACTGGCTGGCGGCCTTCAGCCGCGGCTTTCTGACGCTGGCCGAACAGGCCTCGGTTCCGCTGGTCGGTGGCGATACGACCCGCGGCCCCGGGGCAATCAGCGTGACTGTGCTGGGTCAGGTCCCGGCCGGGCAGGCCTTGCGGCGCGCCGGGGCCCGTCCCGGGGACCGCCTGGTGGTCAGCGGCGCACTGGGTGGGGCGGCCGCTGGCCTTGCCTTTGAAAAGCAGCGCCGGGCGCAGGGCCAGCCGCCGGACGAGCAGTCTCCGGACTGCGCCCGCCTGTTCTGGCCGAATGCGCGCCTGGCGCTGGGACGCGGACTGCGCAATCGGGCGCGGGCGGTGATCGACATCTCGGACGGGCTGCTGGCCGATCTCGGCCATCTGGCCGCGGCATGCGGCTGCGGTGCCCGGGTCGACTGGTCGCGGGTGCCGGTCGATCCGTTGCTGGAAGGGCAGCCCGAGGAAATGGTTCGCGATTGCGTGCTCGCCGGTGGCGAGGACTACGAACTGCTGTTTGCCTTGCCGCCCACCGAGCCGCTGGAGCTGCTGAGCCTGAGCGTGCGCACCTCGCTGACCGTGATCGGCGAGTTCACCAGCGGCAGCGATATCGAGGTAGTGGATGCCGAAGGCGCGCGGCTGGACGTGGCGCGCAAGGGCCACGATCATTTCGCGGGCTAGCCAGAAACACAAAAAACAAAAGAACAAAGCCAAGGGACGTCATGGCCAGGAAGAAGACCGGCGCCGGTGCGGCGCCCGCCCACAGCGCAAAGCCGAAGATGCCGTCGGCGAAGACGGTGTTCACCGATCCGATCAATCTGCTGGCCTTCGGGTTCGGGAGTGGTCTGTCGCGCTGGGCACCGGGGACGACCGGATCGCTTGGGGCGCTGGTGCTCTACTTCGCGATCATGAACTTCCCGGAGTGGGCCTATCTGGCCGTCACCGTGCTCGTGGTGATGGCCGGGTTCCACATCTGCGGGGAAAGTGCACGCCGTCTGGGCGTGCACGACCATCCCGGGATCGTCTGGGACGAATGGGCGGGGATGCTGATTACTCTGGCGTTCGCACCCGCGGGGCTTGTCTGGATCGTGATCGGGTTTTTGCTGTTCCGGCTGTTCGACATCCTCAAGCCGTGGCCGGCCAACTACTTCGATGCCAAGTGGAAGGACGGGCACGGGATCATGATGGATGACGTGGTCGCGGGGCTTTACGCCGGGTTTGCGCTGGTGATTCTCGCGGCGTTGTTCCAGCAGTTCTTCGTGCAGTAGTCGGCTTTCGGTTGTTAAAGCCCTTTGATGGGATGAGCAACGCGAATCCCATCATCCCTGACGCCGGGTGAAAAGAGGCAGCTCGTGACGCCGCGCATTGGCCGCGATGAAGGTCCCGCGCCCGTCCTGTTCCACGTCCAGACCGGCGCGTTCGGTCGACTCCTCGCCCAGAATCGTGGCAAGAAACACCTCCAGCTCGCGGCCGTCCACGCGCAGCCCGCCATACGGTCCGCCATCGGTGGTCGGATACCAGAAAAGGCGCGGCTGCCAGTTGCATCCCTGGATCTTCGGATGCTCGTAGAGCGCGATCAGGCGCTGTTCGAGGGTGTCGGTCATGGGAACCTCTGGCGGGTCAGGGGGACGAAAAATGTACCGCCTCGAATATCGGCGGCCGTCCATGGTGCCGGAAAAGGCGCTACTGTAGAGCAAACCGTTCCCCGCGTCAGAGGACCCGACGTATGGCGATTGACTGGAAGCAATACGATCCCAAACCTTTCTTCGATGAACTGATTGCCAAGCCTGGCAAGCCGCGCAAGCCGGCCAAACCCCTGACCGATTACCTCAGCAGCCTGGACGACGCCGAGATCCAGAGCCGCAAGACCGCGGCCGACAGCGCGATCCTGGAAATGGGCATCAGTTTCACGGTCTATACCGAAGGCGAGAACATCGACCGCGCCTGGCCGTTCGACATCATCCCGCGGGTGATCACCAAAACCGAATGGGAGCGGGTGTCGGAGGGACTGGAGCAGCGCCTGACCGCGCTCAACATGTTCATCAACGACATCTACAACAAGCAGCAGATCTTCAAAGACAAGATCATCCCGCGCTATGTACTGAAGCAGTCGAAGAACTTTCGCGAGCAGTGCGTCGGTATTACGCCGCCGCACGGTGTCTGGGCGCATATCTGCGGCACCGACCTGGTGCGCGACGGCAAGGGCGACTTCTATGTGCTGGAGGACAACCTGCGTGTGCCCTCCGGCGTGTCCTACATGCTGGAGAACCGGCAGGTCACCAAGCGCGTGTTCCCGGAGCTGTTCGAGAACTCGAGCATCCTCCCGGTGGACGAGTATCCGACCCAGCTGTTCGACATGCTGGCCTCGATCTCGCCGCGCCCGCAGGACTACCCGGAGATCGCCGTACTGACCCCGGGGATCTACAACTCGGCCTATTTCGAGCACTCCTTTCTGGCCCAGCGCATGGGCGCGGAGCTGGTCGAGGGGGCGGACCTGGTGGTCTGCGACGACGACTGTGTGTACATGCGCACCATCGACGGTCTGGAGCGGGTCGATGTGATCTATCGCCGGATCGACGACGAATTCATCGACCCGGAGGTGTTCAATCCCGAGTCGATGCTGGGCGTGCCCGGCCTGATGCGGGCCTGGCGCAAGGGCAATGTCGGGCTGGCCAACGCCCCCGGGGCCGGGGTGGCCGACGACAAGGTGATGTACGCCTTCGTACCCGAGGTGATCCGCTACTACCTCGACGAGGAGCCGATCCTGCCCAATGTGCCGACCTACCTGTGCGTGAACGAGAAGGACCGCGAGTACGTGCTCGATCACCTGGACGAGCTGGTGGTCAAGCCGGCCAACGAGTCCGGGGGCTACGGGATGCTGGTTGGCCCGCACGCCACCAAGAAGCAGCGCGCGGAGTTTGCCCAGTTGATCCAGAAGGACCCGCGTAACTACATCGCCCAGCCAACCCTGGACCTGTCCGTTGCGCCGACCCTGTGCGGCGACGACATCGAGCCGCGCCACCTGGATCTGCGACCGTTCATCCTGCAGGGCGTGCGCACGGACGTCACCGCGGGCGGGCTGACCCGCGTCGCGATGCGCAAGGGCTCATTGGTGGTGAATTCCTCGCAGGGCGGGGGCAGTAAAGACACCTGGATCGTGGACGAGGAGAACTGAGATGCTCTCGAGAGTCGCGGAACGCGTGTACTGGATGGCGCGTTATGTGGAGCGGGCGGAGAACACCGCGCGCATGGTCACGGCCTTCCATCTGCTGGCGCTGGATATGCCGAAGTCGGTGCAGCTCTCCTGGAAGGGCCTGGTCGAGGTGACCGGGAACGACGAGCTGTTCGACAACCACTACCAGCGCGAGGACGAACGCAACTGCGTGAAGTTTCTGCTGGCCGACGCCGACAACCCCAGCTCGGTGCTCAACTCCCTGCGCTCGGCGCGCGAGAACGTGCGCACCACCCGGGACCTGGTGCCATCCGAGGCCTGGGAGGTGATGAACGAGCTGTACCTGTTCGCGCGTGACGAGATCGACCAGGGCATCGGCAAGCGCGGGCGCTTCGAATTCCTGTCGAGCATCATCCAGCGCTGCCAGACGCTCACGGGCTTGCTGGCGGGGACGATGAGCCACGACGCGGCCTATGACTTCATCCGTCTCGGGCGCAATCTGGAGCGCGCGGATATGGGCACGCGCCAGGTGGATGTGGGCGCGCTGAAGCTCCTGAAGAAGGACCACGACGACCCGGAGCCCTACGAGGGCCTGCTGTGGACCAGCATCCTGCGCTCCGAGAGTGGCTTTCAGATGTACCGTCAGCACGTGAAACGGCGGATCAATGGCGTGGACGTAGTGCGTTTCCTGCTGCAGGACAGCGCCTTCCCGCGCTCGGTCACGCACGCCCTGACGCAGGTGCAGGACGCGCTGGAAAGCCTGCCGAACAACGAAGTCCCACTACGGCTGGTGATTCAGGCCCGACGCCACGCGATGAATGCCAGCGTGGACGAGCTGCTGGCCGAGGACGGGCTGCACGACTTTGTCGACCGGCTGCAGCAGGATATCGCGGATATCCACGGCGCCAACGCCGAGACCTGGTTCCTGGCCGCCCCTGCACAAGCCGCGTAACCCGCCCCTCTGGGAGCTTGCTTGCAAGCGAACGCCCCTGCCAGCGTTCGGCACGGGCAGGGGCTTCGCCGGCAAGCCGGCTCCTACGGCGCCGTGGTCAGCGGCGGGGCTTTTTGGGCTTGCTGGTGCTTGCCTTGGTGGTGCCGGTCTTGGCGCCGACGGTTTTGGCGGACCCGCGGCTGACCCGCGTCCCGCGCTGCTTGCGTCCGTGGGTGCCTTCCCAATCGAAGCGGGGGAGGTCGGTGAAGGCCTTCTTGATGTTCTCGTCCCAGGCCTGCGTCAGGGAGCGCAGATACTCGTCGTCGGCCTCCATGCACAGGTAGTGGTCGAAGGCGAGGGTGCCGCGTTCGTAGACGAGGACCTCGATCGGCGGGCCGACGGTCAGGTTGGAGCGGATGGTGGAGTCGATCGACACCAGGGCACAGCGGGCCGCATCGCCGAGCCCGGTGTCGTGCTCGATGATGCGATCGAGGATCGGCTTGCCGTACTTGCTCTCGCCGATCTGCAGAAACCGCGTCTGTTGCGACGTGGTGATGTAATTGCCCTGGGGGTAGATCAGGTAGACGCCGGGGGCGTCCTCCCCGATCTGGCCGCCGATGATCAGGGTCGCATCGGCCTGCATGCCGGAGCGGGACAGGGCCTCGGAGTGTTTCTCGGTCTCCTCGCGATTCAGGCGACCCAGGTACTCGGCGGCGTCCGACATGCGCTCCACGGTCGCCAGGCTCTCCTCGGCGTTGTCCTCCATGTCGCGCTTGAGCCGGTGCACCACGGCCTGCGTGGTGGCCAGGTTGCCGGCGGTCAGCACGACGAACATGCGCTGACCCTCGACCTCGAAGGTGTGCATCTTGCTGTAGGTGCTGACCTGGTCGACACCGGCATTGGTGCGCGAGTCGGAGGCGAACACGAGGCCGTCGTCCAGATCGATGGCGACACAGTAGGTCATGCGGGAGCGGGATTCCGGGCTGGGGAGAACGGAATACTAGGGCCGAGATGGGGGGGCGTCAACGATCGGGTACGGCGAACCTCAGGCGGTACGGTTGGTCTGAACCGTTTGCATGTCGGGTGGGAAACGTGAGGGCATAACGCATGTGGCGCATGGCTTTTATTCTGATTGCGAGTCTGCTCGTACCGGCGTTGGGCCATGCCGATGCCGAGTTGGCTCCCGAGGCGCTGATCGAGCGCATGCAGCAGGGTGGGCTGGTGATCTACTGGCGCCACGCGGCGACGGACCGCAGTTTCCGTGATCGGGATCTTTCCGACATGAGCCGCTGCGATTTGCAGCGCAACCTCAATGATCAGGGCAAGGACGAGGCGCGCAAGGTGGGCGAGGGCTTCGAGCGCCATGCGATCCCCGTGGAGTCGATCCTGAGTTCGGCGTTTTGCCGCAACGTGGATACCGCCCGCATCGCCTTTGGCGAGGACGCCTACGAGATCCGCGAGGACCTGTTCAACGTGCCGCCGGTACGCGATCGCGAGCGTCAGGACGAACTGGTGCGCGCATTGCAACGTTATCTGAATACGCGCGCGGAAGATGCCAGCCAGAACGTCGTGATCGTCGGGCACAACATAAACCTGCAGCGGGCGGCCCGGGTGCAGATCGACGAGGGCGAGATCGCGGTGTTCGAGCCCGGGGAGGAACGCCCGCGGCTACTGGGGGTTCTGACGCCCGACGACTTCTGATCCAGCCCGCACGAGCGCGCCCTCGATATTTCGTCTACGCACTAAGTATTGGATAGACGAAGCATGGGGAGCAGAGGCGATGGCGAGGCGGGTGTTCGGGTTCCTTGGGGCGCTGCTGATCGTCCTCGTCCCCGTGGGGCTTGGGGCCGATGAGCTGAGTGCGGAGCAATTGATCGAACGCCTGCAGGGCGGCGGGCTGGTCGTGTTCTGGCGCCATGCGGAGACCGACCGCTCGCACGATGACTACGACATCAGCGACATGGATGACTGCGCGGGGCAGCGCAATCTCAGCACCCTTGGTCGCAACCACGCCCGACGAGTAGGCGATGGCTTCCGCGCGCTGGAGATCCCGGTCGAGCAAGTGCTGGCCAGTCCCTTCTGCCGGAACTGGGAGACCGCGGCGCTGGCCTTCGAGGACTACGAGATCCGCTATGACCTCTTCAACCTCCCCTGGGTGCGGGACGAGGAACGCCGTGCGCATCTGATCGATGGTCTAGCGCGCCACCTCCATACGCCCCCGGCGGATCCGTCTTCCAACATCGTGGTGGTGGGCCACGACCTGAACCTGCGCCAGGCGGTCGATCTGGAAATCCAGGAGGCCGAACTGGCGATCTTCGTGCCCGCACACGACGGCCCCAAACTCCTCGGGGTTCTTGCCCCGAGCGACTTCCCCGAGCCGGATGCCGACCGCATTGCGCCGGTCCCCGGGACCCCCGAACGCGAGGCATCCGATCCGCACTAGGGAAACAGTCATTCAACCAACGCCTCCCTCATCACGCCTCCCCGGGACGGCCCGGATACAATGGCTGTTTTGGGGAGAATCCGCATGCGTCCTTGCAGGGGTGTTGGTCTGGCAGGGCTGTTGCTGGGGTTATGGATCGCGGGTCCGGCATTCGCGGCCTGCCCGGAGGGCAGTGCCCACGAGGGCGAGGCCCTCGCAGCCGCCTGGCAGGACCTGGAGCCCGTAGCTCGGGTCAAGCCGGAGGACATGGCCGATGCCCTGTGCATTCAGCGCGCCATGGTGACGGAGCTGGATGTGGTGGTGGGGCCGCATGTGGGGTGGAAGGTCGGGCTGACCTCCGAGACCGTGCAGGAACGCTTCGGCGCCGATGCCCCGGTGGCGGGCCCCATGCTGGCCGGGATGATCTGGCCGTCAGAGCTCCCGGTCGCGCGGGATTTCGGCGCGCGCCCCATGGTCGAGGCCGATCTGGCCGTTCGCGTGGCGGACCCGGCCATCATGCAGGCATCGGACCATGCCGAGGTGCTCGCGGCCATCGACTGGGTGCTGCCATTCATTGAGCTCGTGGATCTGATGGTCGCGGACCCCGCGACCCTGGATGCCCGGAGCATTACCGCGATCAACGTGGGCGCGCGGGGAGGTGTCCTTGGCGAGCCGGTGCCCGTGACCCCGGAGATGGCTGAGACGCTGGCCGCGATGACGGTGGTCATCGAGAACGAAGATGGCGAGGTGCTGGGCGAGTATCCGGGTAGCGCCATCCTCGGACACCCACTGGACGCCGTCCTCTGGCTGGTGGATGAACTGGCGGCCCGCGGCGAGTCCCTAGAGGCCGGCGAACTGCTGAGCCTGGGGAGCTTCGGGCCCTTGTTTGCGGTGGATGAACACGACGCCTTTCGGGTGCGTTACGAGGGCCTGGTCCCGGACCATGTCCCGGAAGTCGAAGTGAGGTTCGAGTAAAAAGTGGCCCGAGCAAAAAACAAGGACCCGCGCTGGGCGGGCCCTTGTCGAGCAAGGTCGGTGAGCTAGTAGAGGAAGTCCGGCAGGTGGCTGCGCAGGGCGGCCGGGTCCTGGATCTTGGAGACGTTCTTGGCAATCTGGGCGGTGACGATCTGTGCGACCTGCGGGTCCAGTAGTTCGCGCAGGGCCCCCAGGAATTGTGGCGCGGCGAGGATCACCAGCCGCTGGTAACTGCCGCTGTGATAGCCCCCCCTGAGACGGTCGGCGACTTCGCGGGCGAAACGGTTGCGTTCGTTGACACTTGGGTCGGTGGTCTCCTGCATGGCGTGGCGGCCGTCACCTCCGGCGCTGCTCCAGCTGCGGCCGGGGCGGTCGGTGACCAGCTCCCGGGGATGTACGCGGGACTCGGTGTGCGTCAGGGTCTCGATTTCGTGCAGACCCTGGCAGGCACGACCTTCACAACTGAGGATGCGCGCGCGGGCGGCATCGGCCACAACGATCCATACGGTATCCATACAGTGCCTCCTGTTGGACAGACGTGAATGCCCCGAAGGGCGAAATGGACACGCAATCCACGAGCGGGCCCGGTACTGCCATCGGGTCCGCGCGGGATGTTGCATCCTTTCTTCCTGAGTGTAGATCGTTGTGGCTGAGTTTCCTGGTTCCAGGGGCATCGAATCGGCCCCTTTGATCTGTGTCACAGGACGTATGAATAAAGGAGAGGCGGGGGTGAACTTCACGATGGAACGTGGCACGGGCCTTGAGCCGCATCTGGAGGCCATTGCGCGTCTGCGTATCGAGGTCTTTCGCGAGTGGCCCTACCTGTACGAAGGCTCCGTCGAGTACGAGCGGGACTACCTGGCCGACTATGTCCGATGTCCGCAAAGCGCGGTGGTGCTCGCCTGGGATGGCGACGAACTGGTGGGCGCGTCGACCTCGCTGCCGCTGGCGGCGGCCGACGCCGATTTTCAGGCCCCTTTTGTCCAGAACGGACTGGACCCCGAGCGCTATTTCTATCTCGCGGAGTCGGTCCTGCGGCGTTCTTGTCGGGGGCAGGGGGCCGGCCATCGCTTTTTTGATGCCCGCGAGGCCGCGGCGCGCGAGTCGGGCTATACGCAGGCGACCTTCTGCGCCGTCATCCGCCCGGACGATCATCCGGCACGCCCGGCGGGCTATCGCCCGCTGGACGGCTTCTGGCGCAAGCGTGGCTACGAACCCGCCGAAGGGCTCGTATGCCATTACCACTGGCCGGATCTGGGCGAGGAAGAGGAGACCTGGAAGCCGCTCCAGTTCTGGTGGCGGTCCCTGTAAGCAAATCCTCGGGAAGCCTGCCCCGCAGGCCTTACTTCGAGTCGTCGTCCCGGTTCAGCAGGTCGGCGAGCCCGGCGAAGGGGTTGTGGGTCGCCGTGGTGCCGGCGCTCTTGCCGTTGCCGGGAGTCGCGTCGGTATAGCGTTGGTGTTCGTTGTCGTGGCAGTACAGGCACAGCAGTTCCCAGTTGCTGCCATCGGGCGGGTTGTTGTCGTGGTTGTGGTCGCGGTGGTGGACCGTCAGCTCCTGCAGGTTGGTTCGCGTGAATTCCCGCCCGCAGCGCCCGCAGACCCACGGGTACATCTTGAGCGCCTGTTCGCGATAGCCCTGCTCGCGTTCCGCACGCGAGCGATGACTTTGCGCGACCAGCGCGTCCAGCCGTTCGGAAGACCCCTTGCCCTTTTGTCCCATCGTGCCTCCGGCCACTCTCTGGAAGTACGGGTGGCTGTCCCCACGATAAAACAGCGTGGTCCGTCAGGCGAGGCCGCTCAGTGGCGGGTCTCGCCATTCCCGGGACCAGGCAGCGGCCCTGGGCCGGGGTGGCCCACGTGAAAGCCCTGGGCGTAGTGGATGCCGATGGACCTGACCGCTTCCAGGATCTCGGCATCCTCCACGAACTCGGCGATGGTGCGCACGTTCAGGTCGCGCGCCAGCGCCGCGATGGAGCGGACGAACGCCTGGTCGCGTGCGTCGTGGACCATGTTGCGCACGAAATCGCCCTCGATCTTCACGAAGTCGATGGGGAAGCGCTTGAGGTAGTGGAACGAGGAGAAGCCCGAGCCGAAGTCGTCGACCGCGAACTGGAATCCCTGCTGCTTCAGATCCAGCACGAACTGCTCGAGCACGGCCATGTTCTTCACCGTGTCGCGCTCGGTGATCTCGAACACCACCTTGGACGGGTCGATGCCATGGTCGTGCGCGAGCTGGCGGACCTTGCCGATGAACTCGCCAATGATCAGCGCGCGCGGCGAGAGGTTGATGAACAGCAGCCCCGAGTAGCCGGAGCGGCTGACCTCGATAAAGGCCTGCTCGATCAGCACATAGTCGAGCTGGTGCATCACGCCCATGGTCTCGGCGACCTCGACGAACTGGCCCGCCGGGATCAGTTCGTCGCCCACGCGAATGCGCATCAGCAGTTCGTGGATAGGGGCCTCGCCGGTGGCGGTATCCATGATCGGCTGGAAGTAGGGCACGATGCGGCGGTCCTCCAGCGCCTCCATGATCATGATGCCGGTCTCGCCCGCCTCGCGGAACACCGCGGCCACTTCCTCGTCGCTCGGTACGCAGACCGCGTTTTTCCCCTCGCGCTTGGCCTTGTACATCATGTTGTCGGCCACCAGGAACAGGTCGCGCGTGTCCTTGCCGTGCCGCGGGTAGGCGGCAATGCCGATGCAGGTGGTGGCCTTGACCCGCGAGCCGTCCGGGGCCGGGAGCGACAGGCCATCGGTGGCCTCGGCCATGTGCGCGGCCAGCTGCCAGGCGGACTGCAGGTCGGTCTCGGGCAGGATCAGCGCGAACTCGTCACCGCCGTAGCGCGCCAGGATGTCCTCGTTGCGGATCGCGCCCTGGATCGTCTCGGAATAGGCCTGCAGGAAGCGGTCGCCAAAGGCATGGCCGTAGCGGTCGTTGATGGTCTTGAAGTTGTCCAGGTCCACGACCATCACCGCAAAGGGGTAGCCGTGCCCCTCGGCACGCTTGATCTCGTAGTTGAACAGTTCCCAGAACACCCGCTGGTTGTACAGGTTGGTCAGCGGGTCGCGGGTCGCGTAGTACTCGAGGTCCTGGGTGTACTTGTAGATCGCTTTCACAGATCCAACCAGATTCAGCAGGGTTGAAAGGATGCTTTCGATCACCACGTGACGGACCGGGTCGCGCACCAGTTCGGACTGCACGCCGATCCCGACCACCCCGCCGATGCGCGGGGTGTCCAGTACCAGTGACTTGGTCGCCAGCTCGATCTGGCGGGGCGAGAGTTCCGGCAGATGACTGGAGGCGTCGGCGACGTTGTGCCGCACGCTGATATTCGCGTCCCGCACGAACTCCTCGGATGCCCGGATGCGATGCGTGGCCAGCCGTTCCACGGTGCGTCGGGTGGCCTCTTTGGGTTCCGCGCGCCAGAAGATCTCCAGCTCGTAGACGTCGTCGTTGGCCTTGAACAGGGTGAATAGGGTGTAGGCATCGATGATCGTGTTGATCTCGGTCAGCAGGACCCCGATGTATTCGCGCCAGTCCCGCACCACGTCCGAGGTGATGATGAACTTGTCCAGCAGCTTCAGCTCGAACTCGAGGATGTCCTTGTCCACCGCGACCGCGCGCAGCTTGCGCACCAGATCGTCGACCTGATCGACGACCTGGTTGAGCTCCACGAAGCCGGTGTCGATCGCCTGCGTCTCGACGTGGTTGAGGTCCTTGATCGCGTTGACTTGAGTCACCTGATCCTGGAACCGGCGCACCGAACGGGTGATGGGCGCCGTCGCCCAGGCGGCGATCAGGGAACCCAGCAGCAGCGTGCCCAGCCCGGTCCCCAGGAAGGTCCAGACGTGCTGGTTGCGCGCCTCGCTGATCGCCGTGCCCAGGTCCTGGCGCACCTCCATCACCCCGAGCACATCGCCGCTGGAGGCATTGCCATGACAGGCGAGGCATTCGTTGCGGGCCCGTAGCGGGAAGGTGTAGCGCAGCTCGCCATTGTCCTGCCGGCTTTCGATGGCACCGGTCTCGAATGCATGCTCGATGCGCTCGTGCCACGCAGGCTGGTCCACGTCGCCGTACAACGCCGAGACCTTCTCACCGCGATAGAAATCCAGCTGCAGCGGCGTGTCCGCCAGCGATTCCTCGATCCCCGCCGAGAACGCCTCCAGCTGCTCGCGGGTCCAGCCCTCGCGCATGATCTGGAACATCGAGGCGAAGGTCTGGTGGGCGATGCCGCTGGCGGTCTGTTCCGCCTGGCGCGCCATCGTGCGTTCATAGATCAGCGTGGAGGTGATATGGACCGTCAGGAACACGAGCAGGGCCACGCCCATGATCGCGGCGACGATGAACAGCCGCAGTCGCAGGGCCCGGCGCGGGGATGCGGGACGTTCGGCGGACATGGGAGCGCCTTCGGGACGAGGTCAAAGGGCCTCGAGTATGAGAGATCTCATACTCATAAACTTTGATCTGGATCACACTGGAGAGCGGCTCGCGCCATGTGGCCCTTCGGCCCGCCCAATCAGGCAGCGTCAGCGCTGCTCGTCGAGTTCCCGAAGGTTCTGCACCATGGTCTCCGGGGCCCGTTCGTGGCCGGAGGGCAGGGTGGCCTCGGGGTCCAGCATCCAGGCGACGAGATCGCCGAAGGTGTCCTCCGCCCGGGTATAGCGTGTGAGCATGTGATAGCCCTCGGGATAGAGCACCATGCGGTGGCCGGGGTCGCCGGTTGCGGCCAGGCGTTCGGCCAGCGCCGCCGTGGGCTCGGGTGGCACGAGGTCGTCCTTCGCACCGTAGAGCAGCAGGCTTGGGGCGGGGAGGGCGTCTCCGGCGCTCAGCGCGCGACCCATCAGCGTGGTCAGCCCGTCCAGGGCGTCGATGCGGGCATCGCGCAGGACCAGCGGGTCATCGCGCATCTGTTCCAGCACGGCCGGGTCATCGGTGGGCCGGATATCGAATTCCGCCGCCATCTCGCCGGTCAGGCGCATGCCGGGGGCAATGCGGGCACCAACCCAGAGGCCAAAACGCTGGTACCAGGGCATCTGATCGCGGCTCCAGACGGCGGGGCCGATCAGGGCCGTCCCGCGCATGGGCGGCAGTTCTTCGCCGCTAGTGGCCAGCAGGGCCACGGCCCCGCCCATGCTCTTGCCGATCAGGTAGGGCGGGTTGTCGGGGTAGCGCTCGGCGAGGATGCGCAGCCCGGTGCGGGCGTCCTCGGCCATCGTCTGGTAGCCCGCCCAGCGGCCGACATCGCGGTTGGCGCCGAAGCCACGCTGATCATAGGCGTAGACGGCGATCTCGTGCTCGGCGAGGGCCTCGCCCAGCGCCGCCATGCTGCCGCCGTGGTCGTTGAAACCGTGCAGGGCCAGCGCAACCCGGCGAGGTTCTTCCGGGCCCCAGCGGTGCAGCGGGAGGCGGGTCCCGTCCGCGGCTTCGAGGACCTCGGCGTCCGGGCGCTCATCCGGGGCCTCGTCCGCGGGCGTTTGTGGCGGACTGCCGGCACAGGCGGCCAGCCAGAAGGCGGCGAGGGCGACCCACCAGGCGCGCATCATGCCGGCCTCACCTGGGCGGCGCCTCGTCACCTTCCTGGGCCTCGCCACCCCGTGGCGGGAGCAGGAATTGCGTCGGGTGCCGGCGCAGGTGCCGGCCGTAGGCCCTCAGTACGCGGTCGAAGGCCCCGATACGCACGCCGCGGGCGCGCAGGGCAACGTACAGGGCCAGGCCAAAGCTGACCCACAGGTTGACCGCGCCGATCAGCAGTACGAATACCAGGAACAGCAGGAAGGTGAATACGCCGATGGACTCGCTGGCGGTCACGTAGCCAAGGTTCGCGGAGGCGAAGGCCACGTGCTGGATGTCCAGCGGCAGGTTCAGCAGGTAGCCGACAAAGCCGGTCATCCCGAGCAGCATACCGAACAGGAAATTGCCCAGCACCGCGCCGTAGTTGTATCCGACCCAGTCGGCGAGGCGGTGGCGCGTGGTGGTGGGCAGCAGCCGTTGCAGCAGCGGATGCTCGCGCAGGCGACCGGGCAGGTCGAGATAGGCGCAACGGTTGTCAAAGAACCCGGCGATCAGGCCGGAGACGAACAGCCAGACTCCGGCGATGGCCGCGAAGAACAGCGCCAGACCCATGATCGGGCGCAGACCATCCAGCAGATAATCCGCCTCGGCGCCCGACAGGATTGGCGTGCCGAAACCCCAGGCCGCGAGGACCCCGATCAGCAGTGCCATGGGGAGTGCCACGCCGACATTGCCCAGCACTGCCGCGAACTGGGATCGGCCCACCCGCACCAGCAGGTCCGCGAGCTTCGAGGCGTCGGCCGTGCCGCGTTCGTTCTCCTCGATCGCGGCCGCCAGTCGCGCGGCGGTCATCGCTGGCTGTTTGGTCGCGACGGTGAAGTGCAGTATATGGATCAGCACGAAGCCCAGGCCGTAGTTCAGGCTGACCCACAAGGCGTTCCAGCCCTCGGACAGGCCCAGTGATTCCACCTGGATCTTGATCAGTGCCATGAAGGCGATGATCAGACCTGCCCCGGCCCCCGAGCGCAGCATCATCAGGTATTCGCCAAGATCGCGGGTGATGTAGTGCTCGCCGGTATCGGAGACACGCTGCGTGATACTGCGCGACACCAGACGGATGTTGTCCTGCCACAGTGCGCGCAGCCCATGGCGGCGGGCACTGGCCGTGACCAAATCGCGGAATACGCCCACCGCGGTGGCGCGCGTATGCGCCTCCTCGCGCGGCTCGAGCAGGTCCAGCAGCTTGTGGATGCGCGACAGCGTCTGGTCCAAGCGCTCCAGCAGGTGGGTCAGCGACAGGCTGCTGCCATGCGTGATCGCGCGCCGACGCAGGCGCAGGATCTGATCCCCGCACTGATCCAGCAGCACCCGTGCGTGGGCGTCGTCCATGCGCTCGTGGCCGGGGTCCTGCAGCCAGGCGCGGTAGTCGCGCACATAGGCGGAGATCTCGCGCTCCTGCGCGACGAAGGCGGAATTGCGCTCGGCAATCGACGGGTCCAGCCGCAGCAACTCCGGCTCCAGTTCCTCGGCCGCGATCCAGATGGAGAGCATCTCCAGGGCATAGAGCGTCTCGCTGCGGGCGCGGTCCAGCACGCCGGGGTGCTCGCCGGACAGGCAGCCCAGCGCTCCCAGCAGGCGTGACCAGGCATCGTCCGGCAGGGCCGATACCCAGATCGCGTCATCGGGGTCGTCGAAGACGTGGTAGAGCACGTCCCGAAGATCCGCGCGGTCCATTGGGTGTGGGTTGACGCGCTCGTACAGGAGTTCCGCCGCCTCGCGGAAGAATCCCTTGCGGGAGAACAGGCCCACGCCGGTGTACAGCGTCAGGTGGCGGGCGTCCTCCAGGCCGGCCTCCAGGCGCTCGCGCAGGCGTTCGCGCACCTCGGGCTGTTCCTGCAGCGCCAGCGTGAGGCTCTCGATTCGGGCAATGACCGGCGCCACGTTGCGGGGGGTGTCCGGGCGCAGCCAGTCCACGATGCGGCGCAGGGTCTCGGCGAGATCGCACTGACTGTCATCCTGCAGGGTGTCCAGCAACTGTGCGGCATCGTCCGGGGTCTGCATAACGCTCCCTGCGCAATCGAAATACCCCATTATACGGACAGCCGGTGCCCGGTCAGCGGCCCCCGGGTTCGCCCGGAACCGTGGTCAGGCCGAATACGTGCCACAGCTGCATGCCGCCGCGATACCACTTCAGCTTGTGCGCGGGGTAGCCGAGATTGGTCAGGGTGCGGATGTTGGTAGGCGACTGGCCACACCAGGGGCCGTTGCAGAACAGCACCAGCGTCTTTGCGTGGCTGAAGTCGTAGAAGTCGCCATCGAACAGCACGCCGAAGCGTTCGGTCAGTAGCTCGCGCACGTCCTCCGGGTCGGCGCCCGAGGCAAAGTGGAGCCGCTCCCAGGGGATGTTGACCGCACCGGGGATGGTGCCGCGGCGATACTCGCGTTCGGTGCGCGAATCGATGATGATCAGATCGTCGCGCACCGGCGTCTGGCGCAGATACTCGATGAACTCCAGTTCACCGAGCGTTTCCACGCCGCGCCCCAGATCCATTGGCTGGATGCAGTAGGGCGGGCAGGCCCGCGACGTCATCTGGTAGTCGAGGTCGAGGGTATTGCAAGGTGTCCTGGTCGCGGTGGACGGTCACGATCTCGCCGTGGTGCAGGACATCGAACTGTTCCAGCCCGGTGGTGATCTTGACTTCGAGTTCGGCGGACAGCGCTAAGGGCATGGCGAGCAGCCCGAATGCGAGAAACGAACAAATCCCGTGTAGCAAGGACCGATCTCGGCGCATGCGCACCTCCCGTCGCGGCAATGCGGGTCAACGCGCGCGATATATTGAACATAGCAGGTGCCGGCTCATCCGGTGCTGTTGATGAGGGTAGTGGCTGCATGAAGGCAACAGTAAGCAGGATGGGCGGGGTCCCGGGTGCAGGCCTCTGGGTATTAGTTTGCTGGTTGCTGCTCATGGGTTCGGCAGCCGCCCAGGCGGAACCCGAATCACGGGTGGTCACGGACGACTCCGGCACCGCTCTCGACGTGAGCGTCTACCCGGCCGACGGTCAGCGTCTGTATCTGTGGCTGCTGCCCCAGGCGGGGGAACACGAGAACCATGACCGGCTGGCGCGCGAACTGGTCGCCTCGGGTATCGAGGTGTGGATGGTTGACCTGCTGGACGCGTATTTCCTGCCCCGTACCAATGAGAGCATGCGTAGCCTGGATGGCGAGGGCGTGGCCGCACTGATCCGCGAGGCCCACCACGAGACGGGCAAGGAGGTGATGCTGGTGGCCTCCGGACGCCCGTCGATCGTCGCGCTGCGCGGCATGCGCCAGTGGCAGCTCGGCGAACCCGACAGCGCCTACCTGATCGGCGCGACGCTGGGCTTCCCCAACTTGATGGTCGACACACCCGTGGCCGGGGCGCCGGCCGAGTACGTGGACGTGGCACGTGCCACCAACCTGCCGGTCTTCATCCTGCAGCCGGAACTGGGGGTCTATCGCTGGTATCTCGACGAGATCCTCGGCGCCCTGCGCGGGGGCGGCAGCCCGGTGTTCGTGCAGATGGTCCCCGAGGTGCGCGACTTCTACTATCTCCGTCGCGGCGACCCCAGTGCCGAGGAGCGCGCCGCGACCGATCAGCTGGCGCGTCAGTTACGTCGGGCGGGCAATCTGCTGGCGACCATGCCGCGCCCGCTCGTGGCAAGCCCGCTCCCGGAGCGCGAGGCGACCGTGGAAGCCCGGCGCGGCCTTGTGGAGCGGGATCACGCCCCGCCGATGGAGGACTTCACGCTGACGGATCACCTGGGGGACGAGCAGTCTCTGAGCGACTATGCCGGGGACGTGATCCTGCTGAACTTCTGGGCGACCTGGTGCCCGCCCTGTGTACACGAGATTCCGTCGATGAACCGCATGGCGGAAAAGCTGGGCGAGGGCTTCGAGATCGTCTCGGTCAACTACCAGGAAAGCGCGGAGCACATCGCCGAGTTCATGGACGAGGTACAGGTCGATTTCCCGGTGCTGATGGATTTCGACGGCCGGGTGGCCGCAGGCTGGCGGGTATTCGCCTTCCCCAGCTCGTTCATCCTCGACCGCGAGGGGCGCATCCGTTATTCGGTCAACAGCGCCATCGAGTGGGACGATCCGGAGGTCATCGACACGGTGCGCGATTTGATGCAATAACGCGGCGAACGGAGCGCGCCCGCGGGATCAGGAGATTTGGGCCTCCCGCGAGCGCAGCCTTGCGTTATTGCCCCTGCTGGTGGTTCTCGACCGCCTGCATCAGGAAGCCCGAGAGATCCGGAAGGCCAAGATCCGGGATCCAGTTGCCGGCCTCGGCCCAGGTCCACAGGCCGATCAGCAGGAACATGCCGGATGCGACAAAGCGCATCGGTGCGGCCGGGATGCGCGCGGCAAAGCGCTTGCCCAGGATCAGGGCCGGGGTGGTGATCAGCAGGATGCCCACGGTGGCGCCCAGTACGACGGGCAGCAGGGCGCCGGAGGCCCCGGCCAGGGTGACGACGGCCAGCTGGGTCTTGTCCAGCATCTCGAACAGGAAGAAGGCGACCGCGGCGGCAAAGAACGCGCTGCGCGCCTTGGGCGCCTGCTCGTCTCCCTCGTCCTCCGGGAACAGGACCCAGATCGCCATGATCAGGAAGGCCGAGCCGACCACCCAGAGGTGCCAGTCGGTGGCGATGACCGCGAACAGCCAGATCCCGACCACGGCGGACAACAGCTGGTTCAGGAACAGGCCGGTGGCCATACCCCAGAAAACGGCCCAGGCACTACGGCAGCGCATGCCGAACACGGCCGCAAGGAACATCGAGCGGTCGCCGATCTCCGCGATGGCCACAGCCACAATGGACAGCAGAAAGAGTTCCATGAATGCAATTCCGGGGCGGGCGGCGCAACGCAGAGCCGGTGACATCGTCATCCGCCGCCCGCCCATGGGCTGTCCTCGCGATCACGCGAGGCGGATATCGATGCCACAGGTCTCGTCAGGCCGCTATTCGAAGGCACATCGGGGTGCCTTCGGACGGGCTGCACACGCCATGGCCCGCGGGCCAAGGATGTTGACGCGTGCCTCCGGCGGTGCCGGAGCGACTACTCCCCTGAGGGTGCGCGAACTATAGCCAAACCGGCCGGAGCCTGTCCACGGTCACCGGCGGGCGGGATCGGCCTGCGGTTTCAGGCCGCCGTTGACCCTGTCCCTTGTCATCCGGGGTGTGCTGTCAGGGCTGGACCGCTCATTCGGGCCGGCGTTGTACCTCCAGACGGGGGCTGCCGATCGTGTGGCATCTGCCGTGGGTGATGGCAATCACCGGGTTTCCGTCATAAACTAGAACGAACGTTCGTTCTAGGGTGCGACATGTCGGCTGCGGTACAGGAAAACCTGCGCGGGGGTGCGCTGCGCCAGCGCGTGCTGGAGACGGCGCTGGAGCTGTTCAGCACGGCCGGGTATTTCAACACCTCGATTCACGACATCCGGCGCGAGGCCGGGGTCTCGATCGGCTCGATCTACCACCACTTCGGCAACAAGGAGTCGCTGGCCAAGGCCCTGTACGACGACCTGCTGGAGCGGATGGATGCCGGCCTGCGCGAGGTGATGGAGCAGCAGCGGTCGTGCCGCGCGCGCTGCGACGGCATCATCGCCTTTATGTTCCGGGCGGCGACCGATGATCCCCGCACCATGCGCTTCGTGCTCGAGGCGCGCCATCGCGAGTTCCTGCCGCACGAGCCGCCGGTGTGTTCGTCGCGACCCTTCCTGCGGATGCGCGAGTGCATCGAGCAGGGCATCGCCTCCGGCGAGCTGCGCCCCATCGAGGTCCCGGTCGCCGCCACCGCGGCATTTGGCGGGGCGATCCGCCTTCTCCACCTGCACCTCGATGGTGTCCTCGAAGAACCCCTGTCGCACTACCTGGCGTCGATGCAGGACGCGGCCTGGCGGGCGATTGCGAGTGATCCGCCTGCGGCCACAAACCACCCCACCAAGGAGACCGAAGAATGAAACTGCTGGCCGTTCTTTCCCTGATCCTGACGCTGTCCGTGGTGTTCCTGTCCGCGCATGCGGAGCCGACCGATGCCCGGGCCCTGGAGGGCGTCGATCAGGGTCGGGTTGTGTTCGACCTGAACAACAACGACCCCGAACTGCTCGCGCTGTATCTGATGGTGATCCGCGAGACCTTCGAGGACCTGACCGAGCAGGGCGTCGAGCCCGACATGATCCTCGCTTTCCGGGGGCGGGCGGTGACCATGCTCAGCGAGGACCGCGAGCGCTTCGAGCTGACCGAGTTCGACCATCTGGATGCGATCGAGGGACATATCGCCGCGCTGAAGGAGAAGGGTGTGCGGATGGAGTCCTGCTCGGTGGCCACGCGGCTGTTCGGGGTCGACCACGGCGAATTGCTGCCTGGCATCGAGCCGGTACGCAACACCTTCGTCTCGCTGACCGGCTACCAGGCCCAGGGCTACGCGGTCATCCCGGTCTACTAACGGAAACACCGATCACCCCAGGAGGAGATGACCCATGCGAAACCGAATACTGATCCTGTTGCTCGCCCTGCTACTGCCGCTTGGCCTCACGTCCACGGCGACCGCAGAAGGCCTGGACAACCGCGAGGCCACCCAAGGCATCGAGACCATGCGCGCGGTCTACGACATGCGCAAGTCCGACCCGGACGTGATGCTGGCCTACCTGCGCGGCATCGCCACCAATCACGAAAACCTGATCAAGGAAGGCGTGGAACCGGAGCTGCGCATGGTGTTTATCGCCGAGGCGGTCAAGTTCATCACCACCGACCCCGAGCCGGAGATCGCGATGGACCACGGCGACACGCTGGAGGAGATCGCGAAGGCCGTCGAACGCCTGGACGAGCTGGGCGTGCGCATGGAGGTCTGTGCCGCGGCCACGCGTGCCTATGGTGTGGACAACGACAAGGTCCTCGATGCGATCCAGCCGGTTCGCAGCGGCTTCATCGCCGTGATGGGCTACCAGAATCAGGGCTACGCGCTGGTTCCGGTCTACTGAGCACCTCCGGGACCTCTCACACGGTCCCTTTTTCGGCCGTCACAGGGATGTGACGGCCTTTTTTGTGCCCATGCCGCGTCAGGCGATGCGGTAGGCCGAGGCCAGGTCCCGCACGCGGGCGGCGATGCCGGCGACGTCCTGGCTGGCCGTGGAGGTCTGTTGCGCGCCACGGGCGGTATCGCCGGTGAGGTCGTTGATCGTGGAGATATTGCGGTTGATCTCCTCGGCCACCGCGTTCTGTTCCTCGGCCGCGCTGGCGATCTGGGTCGTCATGTCGCTGATGCGTCCCACCGCCTGAACGATCGATTCCAGTGCCTCGCCGGCCCGTTCGGCGTCGTGGCTGGTCGATTCCGCCATTTCGCGCCCGCGCCCCATCGCGCTGACGGCCTCCCGTGTGCCGGCCTGCAGAGCCTCGATCATGGCCTGGATGTCCGCGGTGGAGTCCTGGGTGCGGGAGGCCAGGGTACGCACCTCGTCGGCGACGACCGCGAAGCCGCGACCCTGTTCGCCCGCGCGGGCGGCCTCGATCGCGGCGTTCAGTGCCAGCAGATTGGTCTGCTCGGCAATCCCGCGGATTACATCCAGCACCGAGCCGATCTGCTGGCCCTTTTCGTCCAGGCTGCGGACCCTGCCCTCGATGGTCGCAACCTCGCCGGACAGGCGGCCGATCTCCTTGACCACCGAGCGCACGACCTCTCCTCCATCCCGGGATTCCTGATCCGCTTCCTGGCTGGACGAGGCGGCATCGGAGGCATTGCGTGCGACCTCCTGCACGGTGGCGGCCATCTCGTTCATCGCCGTGGAGACCTGTTCGGTCTGCGACTGCTGCTGGTCGACGTTGCTGTTGGTCTGACTGCTGACGGCGGAGAGCTGCTCCGCGGCGGAAGCCATCTGGTCGGTCAGGCCTCGCAGTTCCCGGATCGATCCCTCGAACTGCTCGAGCATGCCGTTCAGGGCTCGGGCCGTGGCGCCGATCTCGTCGTCGCTCCCGACCTCGACCCGCTTCGAAAGGTCATGATTCGCCACGATCGAGGCAAGGGTCTCGCGCATCCGTGATACCGGGGTGGCGATCGCGCGGTAGGTCCATGTGCCGATCACGACGACCGCAATCAACACGATCAGCAGCACAATGCCGGTGCGCAGGAGTACCTGGCCGTAGACCTCCGAGACACGCTCCGCCTCCATGCCGGCGACCTCGATCTGCAGGTCGACAAGTTCGGTGATGCGGTCGCTGATCGGGTCGATGGTTTCGTACAGTGGGCCGTTGAACGCGCCCAGTTCGCCTTCAACGTTCCCCGTCATGCCGGACAGGGCCCGTTCCAGGCGGTCGAGATCAGCATTGGCCGCCCGAAACTCCCCAATCGCGGCTGTGGCCAGCTCGTCCTCGCGGGCGGTGAGCGTGGTGGCCATGTAGTGCTCCCAGAGGTCGTTGATCTCGGCGCGGGCTGCGCGGACGCCTTCCAGGGCCTCTTCGGCGGACATCAGGCCGTTGTCGGCCTTGTTGACCGCATCGATCACCAGAACCGCGTAGTTGTCCGCGATGGTCTTGAGCTGCTGCAGCGGCACGACGCGGTCGTCGTAGATGCTCTGTACCCCCTCCTCGATGTTCGCGATGCCGCGCGCCGCCATCAATGTAACCAGCAGAAGTGCAAGCACCGGGACGATGATCGTGATCACCAGCCGGGAACGGATGTTCAGCGAGCGGGGCATGGGCAAGTCCTTTGTAGGGGGCTCGCCCCGAAGCGAAAGTGCTCGGGGGCAGAGGGGTTAACGGCAGGATCTCGCCCGTATTGAGTGGTTCGCCGGGGGGTGGGACGACATCGGGTCGCCCAGAGGGGGAATGCCCGGCGGTTATGGCGTCAGGACTTTCTGGCTAGAAGATCGGCGAAGCCGTGATTGACGTCGCGATGGCCGGCCTCGTCTTCGCGTACGGCGCGAATGACATCGGACAGGCGTGCGTCCTCCGGCAAGTCCCAGTACTGGATGGCGCGATCCGGTGCCGGGATGTTCTCGATCGCACCGGTTTCCACTTCCTCCAGGTAGTCGGTATAGCTGATCACGGCTTCTTCCTCGAAGTAGCCGACGATCCGGTGCGCGGTGCGCGGGGAGACCACGTAGATCAGGAAGTACAGCGTGTAGAAGAAGCCCTGCGCCAGGATGATCAGGAGCCGCTCCAGCCAGTTGGGCGAGGCGATCTCGATGAAGGTGAGCAGGTGCATCCGCTCGTTCTCGGCCTCGTCCATCAGGGTGCGGATCCAGCCGTGGTCGTCCTCCATGCGGCGCAGCGAGCGCAGATGCTGCAAGGTAGCCCCGACCATGCCGGGGACCCCCGCGACGGTTTCCAGCACCACGGCGCGGTGCCCGTAGCGGCGGGCAAAGAAGGTGTCGGCGAACAGGCGCATCATGGATGTGAAGGCGCGTGCGACACGGTCGGAGAAATCGCGCGGCTCGTGATGGCGACGCAGGTCCGTTTCCTGGTTGATGCTCATACAGGCTCCCGGGCAGGGCGCAAGAACATGAATGTCTTGTCTCGAGAGTAGAGCCAGCCACCCGCACTGTCGTTCCGCCGTGTCACAAAAATGCGCTGTTTCGCGCGGTGCAGGAGCGTCTGGCGTTGAGCTTCGGGGCCGCTGCGTTCACAATACGCCCCTCTATTCTCCCGTGTGCGCGAACAAGCCGGCGGTTTTCTGGCGGCTCAAATTCGTGTGTGCGGATTCCCGCGCGGGCCCGGGCCGCGCCGCGCGGGGGCTAACGGGGTCTTTCCCTGAGCGAATCGATGATCAAGCTGCGCACCTACGTCTACATGGATTCCCTCCAGCCTCAGCTGGCGGAATACATGGCCACCGTCTCCCAGGGCTTTCTGCCCGTGCCGGGGGACGCGTGCCTGTGGGTGGAGGTGTCGCCGGGCATGGCCGTGCACCGGCTGACGGACGTCGCGCTGAAGGCCACCCGGGTGCACCTCGCGCAGCAGGTGGTGGAGCGCGAGTTCGGTTCCATGGTGATCCACCATCGCGACCAGAGCGATGTGCAGGAGGCCGGTCGTGTGCTGTTGCAGCGCCTGGGCGCGGATCAGTCCGAACGCCAGCCCTGCCGTATCCCGTGGCAGGAGACGATCCGCGGCATGACGCCGGATCACACGGTGCTGATCAACCGCCAGAACCGGCGCGGCAACATGATCCTGCCCGACCAGAGCATGTTCATCCTCGAGGCGGAACCGGCCGGCTACATCATCTATGCGGCCAATCAGGCGCTGAAGGCCTCCCATGTCTCGCTGATCGACGTGCGCGCGGTGGGTGCGTTCGGCCGCCTGACGCTGGCCGGCTCCGAAGCGGACATCGACGAGGCGGCGCGGGCGGCGATCCACGCCCTGCACAACCCCGCCGGTACATAAGATGCACCGCGCGCAACTGCTCGAGCTGCTCGCCCATCACCAGACCCCGTTCATCGAGGAAGCCGGCTTTGTGCGCCGCGCACTGGACTTCGTGCAGGCCCATCCGGACTGCTTCCACTGCGATCTGTTGCCGGCACATGTGACTGGCTCGGCCTGGGTGGTCAGCCCGGACCGCGAACGCGTGCTGCTCCTGCTGCATGGCAAGCACCACCGGTGGTTCCAGCCGGGCGGGCATGCCGACGGCCAGTCGGACATCCTGCAGGTCGCCCTGCGCGAGATCCACGAGGAAACGGGCCTGGCGCGGGAACATATCCACCTGGTGGCCGAGGACGTCTTCGACCTCGACATCCACACCATCCCGGCGAGCCCGCACTTCCCGATGCACGAACACATCGACGTGCGCTTTCTGCTGGAGATCGACGACCGCCTTCCGGTCCCCGGCAGCCACGAGTCGCACGACATCCTCTGGGTACCGCTGCAGCACGTCTCGCGCTACAACAACAGCCGTTCCCTCTGGCGCATGGTCGAGAAGACCCGCCGCATGCGCACCTGGCTGCACACGCATCCACGCTGATCACGCGGCAGCGAGCCCGCTCAGTGTTTCCCTCAGCGGGGCTTGACCGGCGCGTAGTCCTCGAATCCGCAGCTCATGCAGTGAAAGCGCGCCTCGTAACCCGCGCCGTCATCGCGTGTGCGCATCGAGCCAGGCTGAAAGTTGAACGAATGCAGCGTGCATCGCGGGCATCTCAGATTCGTCTCCCGGGGTGCCCGCAACTCCCCTGAATGGTCCGCCTGGCTGGTTCCCGAAGCGGGTTTACCGCCACCTGACCGTGCCGCCAGTTCTCCCTTCAGCTCGTCGGCGAGCGTGCGTGCCGCAGCCGCATGTTCATCGGCGGCCATCCCGGCCAGTTGATCGATCCGTTCCTTGAGTCGCGCCAGCTCGGCGGCGTCTGTCATGGTGGTTTCTCCTGTACGCCGGGGGCAGGGCGTTCCGTTGCTGGGCGCTTTTATGGAAGCTCGCGCCGTGGCTGTCTATGTTCAGGGAATCACATCCGGCAACAACAGGACACCCCGATGCGTACATCATGGCTGGCTTTGGCCCTGTTCGCGGCGGCAAGCGTCGCACAGGGAGACGAGATCACCGCGGATTCCCTGGTCGAGGATGCCCGCGCCGAGGTCACCGATATCGACCAGGAGGCCCTGCGCGAACTGATCGCGAACGAGCCGGACCATGTCCTGATCGACGTGCGCTCGCACCAGGAGATCGAGCTGGGCGGCGGCCAGATCCGCTCGCACCTCACGCTCAACATCCCGCGGGGCGAGCTGGAGTTTCGTATCCCGGGTGCGGTGTCCGACAAAGCCACGCCGATCGTCGTCTACAGCGACGAGAACCGCCGTTCCGCGCTCGCGGCGCAGACGCTCGAGCGCATGGGGTACACCAACGTGCACAACTACGCCGGCGGCTTCCCCGAGTGGAAGGAGGCCGAGTTGCCGCTGTACGTGCTCGACAAGGCGCTGGATTCCTTCCTCTACGCCATGCCGCAGGAAGTGACCGATGGCGTGTGGTCCGCGATCGGTGCCACGCAGCCTTCGACCTACGAGAACTCGGGCCACAACAACAACCTGTCGTTCATCATCACCGACGATGGCGTGGTGGTGATGAACGCCGGCGACAACTACCTGCTGGCCCAGTCCCTGCACGAGGAGATCAAGAAGCGCACCGACCAGCCGGTGAAGTATGTGGTGCTGGAAAACGCCCAGGGGCACGCGATGCTCGGCATGACCTACTGGCAGGAGCAGGGCGCAACGGTGATTGCACACGAGGACGCCGCGCGCGAGATCGAGCAGAACGGCCGGCGCAGCCTGGAGGGTGCCCCGAACCGCACCCGCGACAAGGCGTTTCTGACCGAACTCGGAACGCCGGACAAGATCTTCGAGGATCGCGTCGAGCTGGACATGGGGGGCGAGATCATCGAGGTGCTCTTTCTCGGCCCCGCGCACGCCCCGGGGGATATCGCCCTGTGGGCCCCGGATCGCAAGACGCTGATCACCGGCGATCTCGCCTTCCACGAGCGCATGCTGCCGATCTTCGAGTACACCGACACCGCCGGCTGGATCGAAACCTGGGACAAGCTGGAGGCGATCGAGGCCGACTACATCATCCCCGGCCACGGTGGCCCGGTGACCGACTTCGAGCAACTGCGCAAGTACACCCGCGACTACCTCGTCTTCCTTCGCGAGGAGGTGCAGGAGATCCTCGATACCGGCGGCACGCTGAACGACGCCTACAACATCGACCAGTCGGCCTACCGCCACCTGGACACCTACGACGAGCTCCACCGGCAAAACGCCGGGCGCGTCTTCCGTGCGATGGAGTTCGAGGACTTCTGATGCCCCTTGGCGGCGGGGCCTCCCTCGCCGTTACTTCGACTTCAGCAGGTCGCGGATCTCCGCCAGCAGCTTCTCCTCGTTGCTGGGGGCGGGCGGCTCGGCGGGCGCGGTTTCTTTCTTGTGCTGCAGCCGGGCGATCATCTTGATCGCGGCGAACACCACCATCGCGATGATCAGAAAGTCCACCACGCGCTTGATGAAGATGCCGTAATTGATCGTCACCGCGGCCACGCCGTTCTCCGCCTCGCGCAGCACGATCATCAGCTCCGAGAAGTCGACCCCGCCGATCAGCAGGCCGATGGGGGGCATCAGCACGTCCGATACCAGTGACGACACGATCTGCCCGAACGCCAGCCCCACGATCACGCCCACCGCCATATCGATGACGTTGCCGCGCGCTACAAACTGTTTGAACTCCTCGACGATGCCCATGACCGTTCTCCTTTCCCGGAGGTAAAGAAGTTCCTATAGGCCAGTGCCGACGCCGTTGCCATTGGCGGTGACGGGCGGCATATAAGGTTTTCCGCGGCCGCCCCATGGGCGCGTGACTTGCGCAACTTGGTTCCGTGCGTCTAGAAATAGGTATATAGGCGATGCAGGTTTTTCGGGGTGCCGCGCAGCCGGCCCGGGGGAGAGCGCCATGAAGGACACAGAAGCAGCATCTTCGGCCATGGGTTACCACCACCGGGGTATGCACCTCGTGGTCTGGTGCGTGATCGGACTGTTCTGGTGGGTGGCCTCCGCGGCGCAGGCTTCACCGGGGCCGGATTTCAGCGAGCTGTTCGGTGACAGCGACTTTATCGAGATCATCGAACGCGACGAGGGGCTGGAGACCCGGCCGACCGGGTACGTCTCGCAGGATGTCGAGCCGGATCATGTGCTCCGGATCGACCTCAACGAGGGGCAGGTGCCGATCGGGCAGGGCGTGGTCTACGACGGCTTCCTGATCGACGGCCAGTTACCGGGCCCGACCCTGCGCGTGACCGAGGGCGACATCGTGCGCATGGAGATCACCAATAGCGGGGCGGTGATGCACGGGGCATCGTTCCATGCCGCCTATACGCAGACCTCCAAGCATGTCGGTTCCATCATGCCCGGGCAGACCAAGTCGATCACCTTCCGTGCGACCACGCCGGGGGTCTTCATGTATCACTGTGCGCCGGGCGGCCATGCCATCCCCATGCATGTGATGTTCGGCCAGTACGGGATGATGGTGGTCGAGCCGCGCGACAAGCCCTACAAGCTGGAAGAGGACCTCGGCCAGGAGCCGGATCTGAAGCTCTACATGCTGCAGCACGAGCTGTACGCCAGCGGCAAGGAGGCGGTGGAAGGCGATCCCAGCTACACCGCCTTTAATGGCGAGCTGTTCCGCTATGTGGAAAACCCCATCCCGGTGCGCCCGGGCGACTACGTGCGCATGTACTTCCTGAACGTGGGGCCCAACCTGCTCTCGACCTTCCATATCGTCGGCATCGTCTGGGACTACGTGTACTGGCAGGGCCACCCCGAGGCCATGTGGCCCGGCGGGCAGACGGTCACCGCGGGCCCCTCGGACTCCTGGGTGATCGAGTTCCGGATACCGCCGGAGGAGGGCGTCTACACCATGCTGGATCACGGCGTGGGGGGCACCAGTCGCGGTGCCATCGGTCTGCTGGATGCTCGTGCGGACGCCGATACGCCTTCCGAGATCCTGGCCGAGGGCCCGAGCTATGAGCCAGCGGAGCTGGAAGAGCGGATTGGCGAAGCGCGGCGGATTCTTTCGCCATTCGGCATCCCGGACGCCGATGCCAACCCGGTACCCGCGCGCGCCGATCGGCCGGTTCGCTTCAGCTCCGACATCGAGGAAGTCGTGATCGAGATGAAGGGGAATGCCTTCTACCCGAAGATCGTCGAGGTGGCGCCGGGCACCAAGATCACCTGGGTCAACGAGGATGTTTTCACGTACGGTCACGGCGAGACGTCCGGTGCGCACAACGCGGTGGCCCTGAGCGGTCCGCAGTCGTTCGCGACCTCCATGCTGGCGCACGCCGAGAGCGACAGCGTCACCCTGACCGAGCCGGGCACCTACGACTACATCTGCGCCCCGCACCCCTATATGCAGGGCCGCATCCTCGTGCGGGATAGCGACTGACTCCGGCCCGAGCGGGGCAGCGCCCGCAACAGGCGGCGGTGATCGCCGCGCCGCAGGCAGGCTTCAGGAGCCGTGGGCGGCGCGGGAGTCGGAGGGGGCCTGGTCGCGGTCGTGCATGCCGTAGTCGCGCACGACCTCGGCCACGCGCAGGCGATAGTCGACAAAGATGCCTCCGCGCCCGGCCGCCTGCACCTGACGGTGCTCCTCCAGATTGCGCCACTGGCGCACCGCGTCTTCGTCGCGCCAGAACGACAGCGACAGCACCTTGCCCGGCTGGCTCAGGCTCTCGAAGCGCTCGATGGAGATGAACCCTTCCACATCCTTCAGGTGCTCGCGCAACTGCGCGGCCGCATCCAGGTAGTCCTGTTTGCGCGCGGCATGCGGTTCCACTTCAAAGATCACGGCAATCATGGCGGCTTCGCTATCGGCGGGATGGAGCGCCGATTAAAGCACGCCAAAGCCCATTGTGCGGAAGCCGAGCCACGGCGTGATCCTCGGCTCACCCGTCACCCGTCACCCGTCACCCGTCACCCGTCACCCGTCACCCGTCACCCGTTACCCAGCACCCAGCACCCAGCACCCAGCACCTGCCAGTGTCATCCCGGAAACCGCGCAGCGGTTATCCGGGATCCTGGTGCGGAACATCATTCCCGGAGCCGGCAAGACCCGCCTGCGTAACCCCGGTTCCCCCGGATCCTTGCTGAATATGATCTGCATCATTGGATGCAGGAGCTGGGTCGGTAGCCTGTCCCCAGGCCGAAAAGCCTTGTCCTTGCCGCTGAACGCCACCCTCGCAGCCCCGGTGTTCGGCCCATCCAGAGACGCGGACCCGCAGAACCGCGTCTGCTCCACAGGAGGTTCAGCATGAAACCGTTCCGCTTCCAGCACCGTCCATTGGTCCACTCACTGCTGGCCAGCACCGTGCTGGCGGTCGCCAGCATTGGTTTTTCCTCGGCCCAGGCCGATAGCGAGGATGCCGAGGAGCTTCGCGATCGCGCGCGCGTGATGTTTGGCGCGGTCACGCCTTCCAACTTCGAGGAACGCAACGATCCCAAGGCCGTCCTGGGCGAGCACCTGTTCTGGGACCAGCGCCTGTCCCGGGACGGCATGACCGCCTGCGCCAGTTGTCATTACCAGGAGAACTGGGGTTCCGACCTGCGCCGTCTTTCCATTGACGCCCGCGGTAACGAGACCGGGCGCCATTCGCAGACCGTGTTCTTCTCCATGGACACCAAGGCCAACCGCTGGCTGGGCGACCGCGAGACGGGTGCCGAGCAGGCCCAGGGTTCGATTACCGGTTCGATGGGCTTTGACGAGCAGGAAGACATCCTGCCGCTGCTCGAAGAGTTCGGCTATGCCGAGAAGTTCGAGGAGGCCTTCCCGGATGACGATGACGCCGTGAACCCGGAAAACTATGGCCTCGCGCTGCAGGCCTATCAGGCCACGCTGCGCAACCCGGCACCCTTCGATGACTTCCTGGATGGCGAGGACGATGTCCTGAGCGAAATCCAGCTGCGTGGACTGCGCAACTTCATGGACGCCGGTTGTGCCGGTTGTCATGGTGGCCCCCTGGCCGGTGGCGAGCAGTTCCAGCGCTTCGGGGTGGTCGAGGACTACTGGGAGCATACCGGTACGCACCCGGACGACATCGACGAAGGGCTGATGGCCGCGACCGGTCAGGAAAGCGACCAGTACTTCTTCCGAGTGCCGATCCTGCGCAACATCGCCAACACCGGTCCGTACTTCCATGACGGCAGTGTCGAGACGCTGGAGGAGGCGACCCGCATCATGGCGCTGATCCAACTCGGGCAGGAACTCAGCGAAGACGAGATCGAGAGCATGGTCGCCTTCATGGAGTCCCTGACCGGGGAGATCCCGGTGAACTTCCGTCCGCCCGAGGGGGTGCCGTTTGACCTTCCTGAAGGTGTCGAGGATGCACTGAAGGAGCGCGAAGGCAGCGACGCACTCGCGAAGCGCGACTAGCGAGCCTCGGTATACCGTCTGCAACTGGCGGCCACCCATGGGGTGGCCGCTTTTAGTTTGCGCTTTGGGCGGCCCCGACCTCACCGCTGGAGGAAGCCTCGCGGCGGATCAGGTAATCCACATAGAGGAAGCCGAACGGCACGACGCCGAGGAACAGGACCAGCAGCCACTTCCACACCGGCCAGCCACTCTGATGACTGGCGATCAACGAAGTCGCGCCGTAGATGATGAACAGGATGCCGTGCACCCAGCCGACATAGGTGACGGCCAGCGGCATATCCGCATAGGTGCGTAGCGGCATCGCGATAAACAGCAGGGTAATGAGCGACAAACCCTCGAGAACGCTGATCAGGCGAAAGAGCTTCATGGGGCGGGACCGGTCGATGGGGAAACGCGGCGGAGGTTAGCACGAAGTGCGACGGACTCCACGAAATGCACCGGGCAATGTGGCTTGTTCAATCCTTGCGCTGGTTGCGCGCGGATTGGGCGTAGCTCTTGGCCCGGGCGCGGATCTCCTCGAAGAACAGCGCCTCCCAGCGCGTGTTGCGCTCGTCGGGCGAGAGGCTCCCGTCGGCCTGCTCGTTCTTCAGGCGTGTATCGGCTGCCGCCTCGGCCTCGTTCAGGATCTTGCTGAACACCTCCTGGGCCGCGGCGGCCGTAGGGTCGATCCCGTTGCGCTTGAGCACGTCGGCCAGCAGCGCCCCACCTTTTTTCCACTTCGACCAGAGCCTCACGCATCCTCCTCGGGCAGGGTGCAAGATATTTGTGGCGGCACCGCTACGGGATGATTGTGCCCAAAGCGTTCTGCGAAGATGAAGAGGCAGCACACGGGTACGGTATTCCGGCCTGATGATGTGCCTGCCGGGGCGCGAACCTCCGGCAGGCATGTATGGATCATTGGTCTGGATCCTGCCCCGGTGCCAGTATTTCGATCACCAGGAATCGCAGTCGGCTACGGAGCAGCGTGATCTCGGCCAGCGAGTTCTTGCGCAGCCCCAGCAGACGCGAGCCCAGAGGGGACAGGATCGATATCTTGCCGCGCTCGGGCTGGGCGTGCTCCGGCTCGCAAAGCTCGACCAGATAGGTTTCCTCGGTCTGCAGGTCCAGCAGGCGGACGCAGCAGCCTGTCTGGATGACTTGTCCGCACCGGGGGGTGGTGTCCGGATGGGGTGTCTCGCTCTCGATCTTTTCGAGTAGCGAGGCCAGGTCGACTGGTGTACCAATCGCGCCCCAGTAGTCCTGGCGGACCCAGCGATTGACCTGGGAATCGTAGGCTTGACGAAGGTAAGACGAATTCTTGCGCGCCACGGTCGCATCTCCTGTTCAGAGGTAGAAGAAGGCATGGGCCGGGCGCGGAACATTCGGCGCCCGGCCTAAGTGAGGGTTCCCGTCATCGCGTGCTCCATCGTTTGATAAGTGTCTGTTAGAATTAAAGAAATGAGGATGCTACCCAGGCACCCCGAAAAAGGCAAATCCCTGTGAATCGTGGCATTTTTCGTGTGCCTAATCCCGATCTTTCCGATCCCGACATTGCAAAGGAGCCTTCATGGCGAACGAGACGAACGACCCGCAACTGGAAATCAGCGTCAGCTCGGCGCGTGAACTGGTGGATATCGGCCTGGCCGTGTTGCTGGATATTCGCCAGCCCTTCGAGCTGGAGCTGGAGGGCGAGGTGGAAGGTGCGGTGTCGGTGCCGCTGTTCCGGCTGAAACAGCTGCTGGGGCGGGAGATCTCGGAGGAGGAGCAGGAACTGCTGGACGCGGACGAGCCGGATGATCGCGACTTTCAGCACTTCCTCTCGCTGATCAATCGCTACCACGTGACGCAGGACCAGATCCTGCTGTGCCTGTGTAACAGCGGTCGCCGCAGCCTGCGCGCTGCCGAGCTGCTGCGCGAGCTGGGCTATGCCCGTTGCCTCTCGGTACGGGAAGGCTTTCGCGGCTGGAAAGACTAGCGATTCGTTGACTGGCCGGCCTTTCCCGGCCTCGTCGGGAACCCGTGGGCACTTGTGGCTGTCGCTGGTGCAGCATGTAACGGGAGACAGGTATGCAGTCCACGGGTGAGCGTTCGGCGAGTCACAGGATCACGAAGCGGAGCAGGCCGCCGCTTGCGGCCATCGCGCTGAGCGTGTCGCTGGCGTTGTTCGCCGTACCGGCCGTTAGCGCTGCCGAGACCGAGGTCGAGGCCGAACTCGTGGAGGGCAGCGAAGGCCCCTGGGCACAGGGCGAGGCGCCCCCGCTGCTCGAGCTGGAGCAGTTCTTCCGTGATCCGCAGCATGCCGGCGGGCGCATCTCGCCGGATGGCGACTACGTGGCGCTGGTGAGCGCCTTTGAGGGCGCGATGAACCTGCACCTGATGGAGCGGGGCGAGCCCCTGGAGTCGGCGCGCCCGCTGACCGACGAGCCGCGCTCGGTCATGGGCTTTTTCTGGTCCCGCGACGGTCGGTATCTGATCTTCGTTCGCGATCGCGATGGCGACGAGAATCTGGAGTTGCGCGTGATCGCGCTGGAGGACGCGGTCGGGCAGGACGGCATCCCCGAGTCGCGCCGGCTCGCCGGGGGCGATGGCGTGCAGGCGCGGGTGCAACACGTCCCGCGCTCGGCCCCGGAGTACATCTTCGTCGGGCTGAACGAACGCGACCCGCGCCTGCACGATGTCTACCGCGTATCGCTGGAGACCGGCGAGAAGACGCTTGTGGCGAAGAACACCGCCGAGATCGAGGGCTGGGGCTTCCACGAAGGTGAGCTGCGCAAGGCAGTGCGCACCACGGACGACGCGGGCACCGAGATCCTGCGCGTAAACTCGCAGGACGAGTTCGAGTCCATCTACACCTGCGCGTTCGGCGAGACCTGCTCGATCGCGAATTTCCACCGCGACGGCGAGCGGCTCTATCTGCGCACCAACGCGGGGGACGACCGCGACCTGATCGAGCTGGTCCTGTTCGACCCGGCCACCAGCGAGGAAGAGCTGGTGCACCGCGATCCGGAAGGCGAAGTCGACCTCGGTGGCGCGAAGTTCTCCGACCAGGACCATCGCCTGCTGGCCACGGCGTACACCGGGGATCGCCAGCGCATCTACGCCCATGACGAGGACTTCGAGTCGCACCTGGAATGGTTGCGCGACGAGCTGGGCGAGGGCGAGCTGGAGATCACCTCGCGCACCCGCGACGAGTCCCTGTGGACGGTCGGGGTCATCCGGGACACCGATCCGGGCAGCGTGTATCTGGCGGACGTCGAGGCGCGCGAGATCGAGCTGCTGTACGAGGGGCGTCCGGACCTGCCGCGCGAGCACCTCGCGCCGATGGAGCCGATCCGCTACACGGCGCGCGACGGCCAGGAGATCCCCGGCTATCTGACGCTGCCGCACGGGGCGGAGCCGGAGGGCCTGCCGCTGGTGGTGATGCCGCACGGCGGCCCGTGGATTCGCGATACCTGGGGTTACAGTGGCACCGTGCAGTTCCTCGCCAACCGCGGCTATGCGGTATTTCAGCCCAACTTCCGTGGCTCTTCCGGTTTCGGCAAGGCATTCCTCAACGCCGGCAACCAGGAGTGGGGCACGGGCGTGATGCAGCACGACGTCACCGACGGCGTGAAATACCTGATCGACGAGGGCATTGCCGATCCCGACCGGGTCGCGATCTTCGGGGCCTCCTACGGGGGCTACTCGGCCCTGGCCGGCCTTACCTGGACGCCCGAGCTGTACGCCGCCGGCATCTCCATGGTTGGGCCGTCCAACCTGATTACGCTGATGGAATCCATCCCGCCGTACTGGGAGGCCGGCATCCGCCGCATGCACGGCCGCGTCGGTGACCCGGAAGACGCCGAAGACCGCGAGCGCCTCAAGGCGCAGTCGCCGCTGTTCCACGTCGAGAACATCCAGGCCCCGCTGATGGTCGGGCAGGGCGCGAATGACCCGCGCGTGAAACAGCAGGAGTCCGACCAGATCGTCGCGGCGATGCGCGAGGCCGGGCACCCGGTGGAGTACCTGCTGGCCCCGGACGAGGGCCACGGTCTGGTCGACCAGACCAACCGGCTCGCCTTCTTCGCCGGGCTGGAAATCTTCCTGGCCGAACACCTGGGTGGCCGTCACCAGGCCGACTACCCCGAGCCGGTGCAGGACCGACTGAATTCCTTGCGCCAGGCCGTTGAGGCAGTCGACAGCCCATAGGTATCAGCGAACTAATCGGCTGGATAAGGCCGCCCTCGTTACTGCGATCGGCCACTCATTTTCGCCGTGGTAATGGCCGATACAGGGGGTCTAGTCTCGTAGGCGATGTAAGCAAATCGAGACCCCTTGTGGATCCCCGCGACGCCGGTTCGTCCCGCCGGGAGGACACGCTTATTCGTGCCTCCTGCGGAGTACTCCGGACATCGCGCCCGCCAAGGGGCTCCCCCAATACGGCAACGCGGCCCGCCGCGAGCACCTGATCAGCGAGGCACCTCCATGGCGACTAGCAAACCGACCACCACCGATGCAGGCATTCCCGTCGCGAGTGACGAGCATTCGCTCACCATCGGACCCGATGGGCCCATCGCGCTCCATGACCACTACCTCATCGAGCAGATGGCGAACTTCAATCGTGAGCGGATCACGGAGCGCCAGCCACATGCGAAGGGGGCCGGCGCATTCGGGCACTTCGAGGTGACCAGCGACGTCAGCCGCTACACCAGGGCCGCCGTGTTTCAGCCCGGCACCAAGACCGACGTGCTGCTGCGTTTCTCCACGGTGGCCGGCGAGCGTGGAAGCCCGGACACCTGGCGGGATCCGCGCGGCTTCGCGGTGAAGTTCTACACCAGCGAAGGCAACTTCGACATGGTGGGCAACAACACGCCGGTGTTCTTTGTTCGCGATCCGATGAAGTTCCAGCACTTCATCCGTTCCCAGAAGCGCCGTGCCGACAGCAACCTGCGCGATCACGACATGCAGTGGGACTTCTGGAGCCTGTCGCCGGAGTCCGCGCACCAGGTCACCTGGCTGATGGGCGATCGCGGCATTCCGAAAACCTGGCGGCATATGAATGGCTACTCCAGCCACACCTATATGTGGGTGAACGCCGAGGGCGAAAAATTCTGGGTGAAGTACCACTTCAAGACCGACCAGGGCATCGAGTTTCTGACCCAAGAAGAGGCCGACCGGCTCGCTGGCGAAGACGCCGACTACCACACCCGGGACCTCTACCAGGCCATTGATCGGGGCGATCACCCGAGCTGGACGCTGTACATGCAGATCATGCCGTTCAAGGAGGCCGAGACCTACCGCTTCAACCCCTTCGACCTGACCAAGGTCTGGCCGCATGGCGACTACCCGCTGATCGAAGTGGGCAAGCTGACCCTGAACCGCAACCCTACGGATTTCCACACCGAGATCGAGCAGGCCGCGTTCGAGCCCAACAACCAGGTGCCCGGCACGGGGTTCAGCCCGGACAAGATGCTGCTGGCGCGGGTCTTCTCCTATGCTGATGCCCACCGGGCGCGTCTGGGGGTGAACTACAAGCAAATCCCGGTCAACGCGCCACAGGCACCGGTTCACAGCTACAGCAAAGATGGCGCGATGCGGGTCCAGAACGTCGCGGATCCCGTGTATGCACCCAACTCCAAGGGTGGTCCCGCGGCGGATAGCGAGCGCTACCCGGAAATGGCGACATGGGCGGCGGATGGCGAGCTCGTCCGCGCCCCTTACACCAAGCGCCGGGACGATGACGACTTCGGTCAGGCCGGAACGCTGGTGCGCAAGGTGATGGATGACGCCGCCCGGGAAAGACTGGTTTCCAACGTGGTGGGGCACCTGAAGGATGGGGTCTCGGAACCCGTGCTCGAGCGCGCCTTCGAGTACTGGAAAAATATCGACCCGGACGTCGGCGAGCGGATCGAGCAGGGCGTGCGCGGCGGCTAGACGCGCGCTGCGTCCTTGCACAAGCGTGGACGGCGAGTGTGCGCTGTTCTACACCGGCTGGTGTTGGGGTATGCGCCAGCATGCGCAGGACGATGAGATCCCCTTGTCCGCTATTCAGTTTCGAGTGGACGGCGGCGCGTACTGCGTGCGCCGCCGTCGCACCGGAAACCGGGAAGCCCGCAAGGGATGCGTTGTTCCAGCCGTCAGCTTTACGCCGCCGACCGGCCAGCATGGGCCACGCGCTCGATCCTGACCGGTACCGGTCGGCAGACCGTGTTGCAGACCGGCGAATGTTCCTGCGCAAATCTCAGCAGGTCGTCCAGTTCTTCCTCGCTGCAGTCCGCGTCGATCTGCATCTGGATGGTGATGTCCTGGTAGCCAGCGGGGACCGCATCATTAAGCGCCAGGAAGCCTTCCAGATTGATCGTTCCTTTCAGCTCGGTCGAAAGCGAATGGATACGGATACCCCGGGCGGTGGCATGCAGCACGGTCGTCGTGGTCACGCATCCCGCCAGTGCATGGAGCAGGTATTCAACCGGGTTGGCACCCTCGTTGTTGCCGAGTAGTACCGGCGGTTCCCCGTTGGTGAATTCCCAGCCGGTATCCCGCGAGCTGTCTTCGGCACCCGCACCATAGAAGTCCTTGATGGTCGATCGGTTCTCGCCTCCGTTGATCCAGGTATTGCGGGCGCGGAACTCGAACTGCGCGAGATCGCGGTTGTCCTGCAGGGCCTGCACGGTCGTGGTCATCTGATCCACGTTCAGGCCGTTCATCGTGTTTTGAGTGTTCATGGCTGTTCTCCGCTTGAGAAGGGACCATTTCGCGCCATCGGATGGTGGCGCAGTTATAGGCTATAACCGGGTGATCTACTGCATAAGCGGCAGACGAGCCAGAAGCGTGGCGTTCGTGCCACCGGAGGACGCAGATGAGCCGCTCGGACATGCCTGTCGAGGTGCTGATCGTTGCCGTCCCCGAAACCGCTGGTTCCGCGTTGTACGGCATGGTGGATGTGCTGTCGGCCGCCGGGAATCTCTGGCAACGCCTTCGCCATGAGCCCGTCAGTCAGGCCGGGTTTCGGGTCCGCATCGTCGCGAGCGAACGCAAGCCGTTTCTTTGTGGAAACGACATTCCGGTGCAGCCGCATTGCTCGATTCGCGACCAGCCGGAGGCGTCCATCGTGATCCTGCCCGAGCTGTGGCTCGGCCCGGACGAATCCTTCCATGGCCGGTACCCGGAACTGATGCGCTGGGTTCGCGACTGTTATGAAGGCGGGAAATCCATCTACTCGGCCTGCTCAGGAACCATCATGCTGGCCGAAACGGGCCTCTTGGCCGGGTGTGCCGCCACCTCGCACTGGGGCTATCAGGACTTGTTCCGGCGCGACTATCCGGAAGTGCAATTCCTGCCCGAACCCAATCTCGTCCTGGCGGACCCATCGGGGCGGATGGTCAGTGCCGGGGGTACCACGTCCTGGCACGATCTGGCCTTGCATATCATCGCGCGCCATCTGGGCCCGGTGGAGGCCATCCGCATCGCCAAGGTGTATCTGCTCAAGTGGCACGATGAAGGCCAGGGGCCTTATACCCCGCTGGTGCTGAAATCCGACCACACGGATGCCCGAATCCGGCAGTGCGAGGATTGGCTGAACCGGCACTTTGCCGAGCACTCGGCGATCCGCTTGCTAATCGAGGAATCCGGCCTTGCCGAACGCACCCTGAAGCGGCGTTTCAAGCAGGCCACCGGCGTATCCCTCGTGCACTACCTGCAGAACGTGCGCGTCGAAAGGGCCAAGCACTTGCTCGAAACCACCACGATGTCCATCGAGGAGATCAGCTTTGCAGTCGGATACGAGGATGTGTCTTTTTGTCGGGAGCTGTTCCGGCGGCTGACGGGTACCACGCCCGGGCGGTATCGCAGGCTCTTCTTTGCAGGCGCGGACTTCAGTACCAGGCAGGCCCGTCCGGACAAGGCCGCGAGTTGAAGGTTGGGTAGGGCAAAGATGGGTGTCCCCTTCACGGGTCGGCACCGTTATCGCGAGGCGCGCAGCGCCGTGGCGATCGCTGACGGGATGCCCGGGCGCTGATCGAGGCGTGCGTCCGGGGTCGCGTTTGGAGATGGCCACGGCCCCTGCGGGGCCTCGCCATGACGGGGCAGGGAAGAAGGGTGTGTTCTCGTTGACCTTTTCTCAGGTATGCCCTGGTGCGCCCCCCTGGCGGGGGCTGTCGAGTTCGAGCAGTTCCAGGCGGTGGTTGCCGGTCGGGTTGGGGCCCGAGGGGCCCTGGATGAGGAGGGCGAGGCCGTCGTTGATGTCGTTCTCGGCGAGCCATGTCCGGGCGAAGTCGTTCCAGTCGCTGCGGTCCTCGGCGACTTCCACCGGTTCGACGCCGTAGGAGAACTGCAGGCCCTGCGCGGTTGCGGGGTTCGGGGTGAAAGCGACCGTCCAGCAGGGCAGGCGCAGGCAGGCGATACGCCGGGCAGTGGTGCCGCTGAGCGTGGGCGCCAGGGTCACCTGTGGCAGGCGCCGCTGCGCGGTGTGGAATACGCTGCGCACGATCAGATCGACGGCGCGGTCGCGTCCGGCCTCGTCATGGTCGTTCGGGCCATCGGGCATCATGCCTCGGTCGCGTTCCGGCTCGATGGAGCGGGCAATGGCCGCGAGCATCGCCACGGATTCCACCGGATACCGCCCCATGGCCGATTCGCCGGAGAGCATCACGCAGTCGGTGCCGCCCAGGATGGCATTCGCCACGTCGGTCGCCTCGGCGCGGGTCGGCCGGCGCGACGTGACCATGGACTCCAGCATCTGGGTGGCGGTGATCACCGGACGGTGGTACTGGTTGGCGCGCCGGGTGATGCGGCGCTGGGCGAGGGCGATGCTCGCGATCGGGATCTCCACCCCCAGGTCCCCGCGCGCCACCATGATGCCGTCCGCCGCCTCCAGGATGCTGTCGAGCTGCTCCAGCGCCGCGGCGCGCTCGATCTTGGCGATGATGAAGGGGCTGTAGCCCAGCTCCTCCGCCGCCTTGCGCACGGCCAAAATGTCGTCGCCATCGACCACGAAGCTCTGGCTCACGGCATCCACGCCGTGTTCCGCCGCAAACCGCAGCCAATCGTGGTCGTCCAGGGTAAAGGCGCGGATGCCGAGATCGATGCCCGGCAGGTTCAGGCCCTTGCGCGAGCGCAGTTCCCCGCCAGTCTGCACGCGGCAGATGACGTCGTGGCCCTCGACTGACACCACCTCCAGCTCGATGTAGCCATCGTTCAGAAACAGTGCATCGCCGGGCTGTACCGCCTCCGGCAGTCCGGAGAACGACACGCTCACGCGCGAGGCGTCGCCGGTGCAGTCCTCCGTAGTCAGCGTAATGGTCTCGCCGGGCTCCAGCTCGATCGGCTCCTCGCCCAGCTCGCCGATACGCATCTTCGGCCCCGGCAGGTCGCCGAGGATCGCCACGCGCGTGCCGGTGTCCTCCGCCGCCTCTCGGATACGGCCGATCACCTCGGCGTGGTAGGCCGGGTCACCATGCGAGAAATTCAGCCGCACCACGTTGAGCCCGGCCTGCATCATTCGGCGCAGCGTGTCCGGGGAGTCGGACGCCGGCCCGATCGTGGCCACGATCTTCGTCTTCTGCGCGGGAAACGGCATGGGCAAGCCCTTACTCGATCAATGTCCCTGAGGGTAAACCGTCCGCGCCAGCCTGTCGCCGATGGCCTTGAGGCAAGTCGGCAGCATCATCGTGTACCTTCCCGGTATCGGAGTGCTCGTACCAAGACCAACAGGAGGCTCCCATGTCGCGGCAGCGCATCCTGGCCCTACCCGAGTTCAACGTGGCCGTGTTCGCGTTCCTGCTGAACTACCCATGGGAGTTTCTGCAGGTACCCTTCTTCGACGATATGCCCACCATGCCGCACTGGGAGGCCGTGGTGTTCTGCACCCGGGCAACGCTTGGCGATGTACTGATCGCACTCGCGGCCTTCTGGGGCGTGGCGGCGCTCGCCCGGAACCGGAGCTGGATTCTCCAGCCCACTCTGCGCACCGTGCTGTTGTTCGTGGCGATCGGGGTGGTGATCACCATCGGCCTGGAGTGGCACGCAACGGAAATCGACGACCGCTGGCAGTACGCCGACACCATGCCCACCTTGCCGATCCTGGGCACGGGCCTGCTGCCGCTCGTTCAGTGGGTGATCCTGCCGCTCCTGCTGATCTGGTTCGTCCGCCGCCAGGTGAGGGGGCAATTGGTACTGAACAACGAGTAGCTACCGCATTGAGAAGGCGGGTGTCCTCTTCTTCGGCAGCTACGTCTAGCGAAGCGGGCAAACCTCAATAAGGTGCGTGTCCTCTTTTTCGTCGCCTTCTCAACCCGTCTTCGCAACCAAACACCGTCATCGCGAGGCACGCAGCGCCGTGGCGATCTCCGAGGGTGTGTCCCCAGCGCTGGCCAGGGCGGACGCGGGAGGTAGCGTTCGGAGATGGCCACGGCCCCTGCGGGACCTCGCCATGACGGCCAGAAAAAACTGGGTGTCCTCTCTATCCACCACTGGCAGAGGCAAACGTCAGGAGTTGCGTTCGGAGATTGCCACGCCCCCGGGGCCTCGCTCTAACGGGCAATAAAATGATGCTATCGAGGTCCGAGCCCTTTCCCGCTGGTTCTCGCGTGTCGTTCAGGCGGAACCCGGATTCCTCGCAATGGTCCATCGGTATGTGTTCGGGGCAGGGTATCCGGCAGGCCGACAAACACCGGCTGTCAGCGCATCAAGCCGGAAGGACGGTGGACGTGATACGGAACAGGATCTGCGCATGCCCCATGGTTCTGGTGGCCGTGGCGCTTCTGGTGTTCGGCCTGAGCGGCAACGCGGCCGCCGGGGAACGGGAGGCCGAGATCGTGCAACTGGTGGAGGGCCTGGACGAGGACGAGCTCATTGTCTTTGAGCCGGACGATGCCCAGTACACCGTGACGGTCTTTACCGACGTCAACTGCCCTTATTGCCGCGAGTTCCACCAGCAAATCGACGACTACCTCTTATGGGACATCCGCATTCGCTATGCGGCGTTCCCCGTCATCGGCAACGCCTTCGAGCAGATGGAGGCGGTGTGGTGCAGCGACGACCGGCAGGATGCCATCACCCGGGCCAAGCTGGGCGAGACCATAAAGGCGGAAGACTGCCCGCATCCCGTGGCCGACCATCTGGCCATCGCCCGGGAGCAGCGGTTCCGGGGCACCCCCACCATCATCACCCCCCAGGGCCGGATCAGGTACGGCCTTGTCTCCGCCGCCGAACTCGTGGATATGCTGGAAGCCGAGGCGGCCCGGTAAGCAGCGTATCAAGAAGTTGGGTGTCCTCTTGTTCCTAAGCCGTTAGTGCGCGTTTCCCGGAGCTACGCGGCTGGCTGCCCGTTTTCTCTATGCCCGTCGAACCGAATCGGCTGCACGGCGTCCAGCTTCACGTTCTTCCGTGCACACCAGAGGTCGTGCTGGTGCTGCATGGCCAGCCAGCTTTCCGGCGACCGGCCGAGCGTTCTAGACAGACGCAGTGCCATTTCGGCGCTCACCCCGCTGCGTCCCTGCAGGACGCGCCCCAGGGTGGAGGGCGAAACATCGAGTTTGGTCGACAAATGACGGGCGCTAAGCCGAAACGGTTCCAGATAGACCTCGCGAATGAACGCGCCCGGATGCGGAGGGTTGTGCATGGTCATCAGTGGTAATCCTCGAAGCCTACGGCAGTCGTGTTAAGCGCGAAGGAAGATGGGTGTCCTGCCGCTGAGCAGTACGAAGGAAGATGGGTGTCCTGCCGCTGAGCAGTACGAAGGAAGATGGGTGTCCTGCCGCTGAGCAGTAATGTCCGATACAGCCTAGCCGCTTCAGTTTTCATTATCGCTCTCGTTGCTCATCTCCAGCCCCAGCCGCTGGTGCCAATCGGCGATGCTCTCCTCCGGGAAACCGGAGAAGCATCTGCTGTTGTCGCCTGTCTCCACCTCCACCCAGTTGGCCTTGCTGTCGAGCAGGATATGGACGTGCTCGGGCGGGGTCGGCAGTTCGCTGTCGATGGCGGAGGCAAAGGGGTGGACGAGGTCAGGCCAGCGCGGATCATAGACCCAGAGAGCACTGGCGCAGTGGCGGCAGAAATGGCGCTCGCCGACACTCGGCTCGCCGTCGATCACTGCATGGTAGATACCCGTGTGCTCGGCGCCCTCGACCTCCAGCGTCTCGGCGCGTCCGCTCAGGTTGATGGCATAACCGCCGCCCCCGGCGGTCTTGCGGCATATCGAACAGTAGCAGCGCTGGTAGGGATACGGATGCGGCGATTCCACGCGAAAGCGCACCGCGCCGCAGTGACAGGACCCTTCGAGCTGCATGTCCTCTTCTCCCGATGTGGGGGCCTACTGTGAGTCTAGTGCAGGCTCAAGACACCCAATAGAAAGCCCGTGGAGCGCTTCGTTTGCCCGTTACCAACCGCTTTAGCGCCATGCGCTCGGATCAGGTGCAAGGGCCGTCCCTCGTTTGTCCTGTGCTGACAAAGCGGCCAAACCGGTCACTTTGGCCGACAAAGTGCTGAATTGTCCGTTGGATACGCCGACGGTTCTGGCCTGTATGCGGCGAAAACGGCTGTAGCAAGGGGCGGCGGGGCTGTTGGCGCGCTTTCTGCAGTGGTGATGAGTGGGCCGGCTGAATGCCGGGGAACCATAAACCCCAACCGTCAGGAGTTCGCTCGCATGAAGCACTCACGCTTGTTCGCAGCGGGGCTTGTCGCCTCGCTGGCGATGGCCGGCACCGCATCCCAGGCTATCGCCGACAATGACGAAATTACCCGTGGCCAGTTGATGGCCGCTTCCTGCAAAGCCTGTCATAACGCGGCCGCGGCCGAAAAAGGTGTTCCGGATCTCAGCCGTGTCTCGGCGGGAGTCATCCAGAGCCAGATGCGCGCATTCCGCGATGGCGAGCGTGAGGCGACCATCATGGATCGTCACGCCAAGGGCTACACCGACGAGGAGATCGAAGCCATGTCGGTCTACTTCGCGCGCTTCTGATCACGGGGGATAACAACAATGCATAACTTTACGCGACGTCACTTCCTCAAGGCCTTCGGGATCACTAGCGCGGCTGCCCTGACCGGTATCGGTTTAACCCCTCATGCTGCACATAGCGCTGGCAAGGCCCACGTAGTCGTGGTCGGTGGCGGCACCGGCGGTGCCACCGCGGCGCGCTACCTGAAACAACTCTCGCCAAGCATGGCGGTCACGCTGATCGAGCCCAACGCCACCTACGTCACCTGCTACGGCAGTAACTGGGTGCTTGGCGGCTTCGAGAGCATCGAGGCGATCACGCACGGCTACGACAATCTGCGCGACCGCGACGGTGTCGATGTCATCCAGGACAAGGTCATTGGCGTAGACGTCGACAGCCGCACCGTTCGCCTGGAAAGCGGCGACAGCCTGCAGTACGACAAGCTGGTCATGTCTCCGGGCATCGACTTCAAGTACGACGAAATGCCCGGCATCGAAGAGTCCGATGCGGAGACGATCCCGCACGCCTGGAAGGCCGGCTCGCAGACCGAACTGCTGCGCGCGCAGCTGCAGGCGATGCCCAACGGCGGGGTCTACGTCATGGTCGCCCCGCCCAACCCGTACCGCTGCCCGCCGGGGCCGTACGAGCGCGTCTCGATGGTGGCGTACTACCTCAAGACCCACAAACCACGCTCCAAGGTCATCGTCCTCGATCCCAAGGAGGGCTTTGCCAAACAGGGCCTGTTCGAGGAGGGATGGGCCGAACACTACGGCGACATGATCGAATGGCGTGGCGGCGCCAACGGTGGGCGCGTCGAGGAGATCGACGTCAGCGGCAAGACCGCCCACGCGGACGGTGGCCAGGAACGTGTCCGCGCGGACGTGATGAACTTCGTTCCCGCCCAGCGCGCCGGCCAGATTGCCCACGATGCAGGCCTCACCAACGAACAAGGCTGGGCCTCGGTCGATCAGCGGACCTTCAAGTCCGTCATGGACGACAACATCTACGTGATCGGCGATGCCAGCGTGGCGGGTGCCATGCCCAAGTCCGGCCACGCGGCCAACAACCAGGGCAAGATCGTCGCGGCGGCCATCCTGCGCGAGCTATCGGGCCAGGAGCCCCTGGACCCGTCGTCGGCCAGCACCTGCTACGGCCTGATCACCCCGGACTATGGCGTCAGCATCGCCGCCGTATACAAGTACCAAAACGGCACCCAGGCAGCGGTAGAAGGCTCCGGTGGCGTCAGTCCCCTCGGCCAGTCTTCAACCTTCCGCCGCCAGGAGGCCGAACACACCCGCGCCTGGTATGCCGGCATCACCCAAGACATCTGGGGCTAGGCCCCGGCACTCTCCCAACCACTTCGATCGGCGCCTCCGGGCGCCGAGCTCGTTGCCGGGCGGGCCCGAAAATGATGGGTGTCCTCTACCTCGGGCCGGGTAAGTAATCATGTAGATCTGTTTCATAGGCGATTCTATATGGCATATCGCAGAAAGTGGGTGTCCTCTACTCGACCAGTAGAACGTTCCGGTGGCGTCAGTCCGTTCGGCCAGTCTTCAACCTTCCGCTGCCGCGAGGCCGAACACACCCGCAGCACCTAAGGGGTCAGGCCTTGCCTTTTGCCCCAGTCGTGGCAGGGAGGCAAAAGGCAAGCTCTGATCCTCATGACCCGTCGGACGTGAGAAAATAAATCCATCCCCATTTTTCCCTTTCCGATTAAGAACCCTCGGCTTGGATGTTAACAACCTCGTGGGTGTACAGATCTAGTTCGCCCGACTATTAGTGAATTCGAGAATACGTAACACCTTTTAAAACCCTTTCAACCTGCAGGCAGTTTTTCGCCCCCACCGACTGCGCGATCTTTTCAACTGGAACGCCCAGCCCGTTCAGCTCGCGAATACTACGCACTTGCGCCGGTGACAGCCTGCCTTCGGCCCCGCATATCACTTGCTCCGCGTATTCGGGCTTCCGCCAGAGCTCGCTGATGATTAGGTTTGGAATGCCCGCCCTCGGATTTTGCGCTTGGTAGCGTGCGACGGCTTGCTCTCGCTCTTGGAGGCTGACGACGTTCGATGTGGTTAGGCGGTGCTCATGGAGAAACCGCATACCCTTGAAACCGCCGGGAATCATGTTCAACGATGTGCCATCGGACATCTCTCGATCTACCTGTTCCTCTTCCCAGGCCATTATCTGCTCGAACGTGTGGTGGGTGACAATTAACTCAGAGGTTAGGCTGACGTCTCTGCGGCCAACGTAATCGCGCCATGCCCGATGGAACGTCTTATTGCTGCCGCTTCGGATTTCGCTGAAGTGCTCTGCCATTCGACGTAACCAGCCACGTTTCGTCACACCGATGTAGTTGTGCTGCTCGCCCGACCCTGTGTCCGAAGGGTCTGGTAGCCAGATGCCATGAGCGTAACCAACGTATCCCTCGTTAAGTGACGGGTAGCCCTTCATAACTACCTGAATTGGGAATGAGATGGACCATCGCGTCCCATTGATGTCGTTATAGACCAGATGGAAGGCGACCCTGCGCTGGGAAGGTTCGCGGGCGTACTCGGTATGGTGGAAGTAGGATTTGACGGTTGTTTTGACGTGGGACCCGGTGCCAAGGACCGTGGGGCTGGCCTCATGCACTAAGTCGAAGTCCAGCCCCGAATAAAAATCCGGTGGATGTGCCTTTGCCTCTGAGACGTTGTGCGCAAGGAGCTTGTCTGCGACCCCAACCAATGCGGCGGAAATGCTCGGGGGGTCGCTTTTGAATCGCCCAGCACCCGCCTCTGTATGCACGAACCCTTGGTTGATGTTCTCAAGAGTTTCTTCAATGATCCGTGCGAATACGAAGGGGTTCACTGGCGCGTAGTTTGCGACCACTCCTTTGACCGCTTTAGGGTTTACGTACTTGAACTTCATTTCGCGCCTGATATCTACCAGCGATGAGTAGGTAACGCGGACGGATATTGGTTGAATGGGAGCACTAGATATAGTCGATGAGGTGGCGGTGTAGACAGGTTATGGGGGCTGGTTAAACATGCCCCGTCTTGTATAGCCACTATACGGATTCTGGCACGGATGTTGGAGGGTTGCGAACCGCTCGATGGATTGGGGCCGGGTTGAGCGCTGGGCGTGAAGTCTGTTCAGTCGAGAAAGGCGACTGACTTGACGAGTGCGTGTGCGCGGGCGCCTTGCCGAAGGCCAAGCCGCTCGGTAGATAGCCGCGTCAGCTCCGCCATCAAGGTCTGCCCATCGTCCTGCCGGCACACGGCAAGCACGCGTGCGGGCCCGTGATGCCCGGGCGCCTCGTCCAGCGATTCGATGGTTACAGGGATGATGTTGAGGATGGAAACGTCCTGGGGCGGGGACAGTGCGATGGAGACGTCGCGGGCGTCTATGCGCAGACGTGCCTGTCTCCCGGCGCCGGGGCTGGACGGTACGCGGTAGCGGGCCTCGGGCGGGCCGAAGGGGTGCAGGCCGTGGGCGTCGGCTGGGCCCAGTTCGCCTTGCAGGACGGAGACGGCGCCTTCGTCGCGGAACAGGGGGGAGTCGGCTCGGGCGAGGGCCTCGCGCAAAGGTTCCAGGCGTTCTAGCTGGCCGTCGTGCATGAAGGCGACGCGGGTGGCGAGGCGTTCGACTTCGTCCGGCGCGTGGGTGACCAGCAGGCTGGGGATGCCGGTCTCCTCGGACAGGCGGGCGAGGAAGGGCATGATCTCGCGCTTGGTCTGGGTGTCCAGGGCGTTCAGGGGTTCGTCGAGCAGCAGCAGGTCGGGGCTGGTGAGCAGGGCGCGGCCGAGGGCGACGCGCTGGCGCTGGCCGCCGGAGAGCTGGTCGGCGCGGCGCTCCAGCAGGTCGTCGATGCCGAGCAGGCGGGCGACCTCGTCCAGGTGCAGGCGGCGCAGGGGCTCCGGCGTGCGCTTGTAGCCGTAGAGCAGGTTGCCGCGTACGGACAGGTGCGGGAGCAGGGTGGATTCCTGGAACACGAGGCCGACGCGGCGGCGGTGCAGCGGGACGAAGGTCTTGCCGGACTGCCAGGCGGTATCGCGAAAGTGCACTTCGCCGCCGGGCGGGTGTTCCAGCCCGGCGATGATGCGCAGGAGCGTGGTCTTGCCGCAGCCGGAGCGGCCGAACAGGGCGGTCACGCCCTCCAGCGGGAAGGCGGTGTCCACGTCCAGTGCGAAGCCGGGGCGTTCCAGCCGGGCCTTGATGCGCAGTGTGTCGGGCTGGGGCCGGGTCACAGGCGCACCGTGTCGAAGCGGCGGTTGATCGCGTAGACGATGAACAGCACGGCGAAGGCGAACACCAGCAGCCCGAAGGACAGGCGGTGGGCGGAGTCGAAGTCCATCGCCTCGGCGTGGTCGTAGATCAGGATGGACAGCACCTGGGTCTCGCCGGGGATCGCGCCGCCCAGCATCAGGATCACGCCGAACTCGCCGAGGGTGTGGGCGAAGGCGAGCGTGGCGGCGACGATGAAGCCGCCGCGGGTCATCGGCAGGATCACGGTGACGAAGCGGTCGATGCGCCCGGCGCCCAGCGAGCCGGCGATCTCCACCGGGCGGCGGCCAAGGTTGGCGAAGGCCTGCTGCAACGGCTGCACCGCGAACGGCAGGGAGTAGATCACTGAGCCGATCAGGATGCCCTGAAAGGTAAAGGCCAGGTGGTTCAGGCCCCAGCTCTCCAGCGTGCTGCCGACCGGCCCGGCCGGGCCGAGCAGAACCAGCAGGTAGAAGCCGAGCACGGTGGGCGGCAGCACCAGCGGCAGGGCGACGAGGGCCTGCACCGCGGTGCGCACGCCGGGCGAGCCGCGCCCGTTGGCCAGCCACCAGGCGATCGGCGTGGCGATCACCAGCAGGATCAGCGTGGTGTAGAGCGCGAGCTTGAGGGTGACCTCGATCGCCATCCAGTCCGTGGGGCTCAGGTCGAACATATTCGGTTACGAATCTCCAGGCATTTCGAAGCCGTAGTGCCGCATGATCTCGCGGGCGCTGTCGCGGCCCATGAACCCGGTGAAGCGGTGCGCGGTGTCCTTGTCCGCGCCGCGGCGGGTGATCACGAAGCCCTGGGTCAGGGGTTCGTGCAGCGCGTCGTCGATCAGGTAGTGCGGGTGCTCGGCGAGATCGGGGAACTCCGCGAGCGACAGCGCGATGATGCCGATGTCCGCGCCGCCGGCCTGCACCATGCGCGCGGTCTGGGCGATGTTGTCGCCGTTGACGATCTTCGGCTGCAGCGCGTCCCAGACGCCGGCGGCCTTTAGCGCCTCCTGCGCGCGCACGCCGTAGGGGGCGTGGGTGGGCGAGGCGATGGCCACGCGGCGGATGTCGTCGCGCGTCAGGTCCTCCAGCGTCAGCTCCGAGGCATCCATGCGGTTGCTCCACAGCACGATGCGGCCGATCGCGTAGACGGACGGCTCGGTGACGGCGGCACCCTCCGCGTGGAGCCGCTTCGGGTAGGCGATGTCGGCGGAGAAGAAGATGTCGTAGGGCGCGCCGTTCAGGATCTGTGTGGTCATGCGCCCGGAGGAGCCGTAGGTCACGCGCACGCGGTCGTCCGGATAGGCCTCGCGGTAGGCCTCCACGATCTCGTCCAGGGCGAAGCGCAGGTCGGAGGCAGCGGCGATGGTCAGCGGGCCGGAGGCGTGCGCCAGGCCGGGCAGCAGAAGGAGCAGGGTCAGGAGGAGGGCGCGCAGGTGCATGCTGTGGGGGCTTCCCGGTGGTTGGGTCCAGGTGGGTTCGGGTGGTTCCATTCGCGATTACTCGCTGCGCTCGCCCTTCGGGCCGGCCTTCGGCCGTTCAACGCAGCTTCGCTGCTTTTGTGCTTCGTCGCGGTGCTCCTCGCAGTGACGGTGAAGCTGGGGATATGCGGGTCGTTATATTTCAGTTTGCATATCGCCAGACAGAAGCCTACACCGGAACGGCCTCCGGCTGCCAACGGTTTGGCAGACCCCGCCGCGTGTCAGGCGATATGCACGATGCCGACCACGGCGCCGGTCATCAGCGTGGCCAGCGTGCCGGCGACGATGGCGCGGATGCCCAGGCTCACGATCTCGCTGCGCCGCTCCGGCACCAGCGCGCCGAGGCCGCCGATCAGGATGCCGAGGCTGCCCAGGTTGGCGAAGCCGCTCAGCGCATAGATCAGGATCAGCTCGCTGCGCGCGGACAGCGCATCGTCCCCCAGCTCCGCCATCTGCAGGAAGGCGACCATCTCGTTGAGGATGGTCTTGACCCCCAGCAGCGAGCCGGCGGTGGTGGCCTCGGCCCAGGGGATGCCCATCAGCCAGGCCAGCGGGGCGAAGACCCAGCCCAGGATGCGCTCCAGACTCAGCGCGGCCCCGGCGACCTCGGGCAGCGCACCCAGCATCACGTTGACCAGCGCGACCAGGGCGATCACCACGATCAGCAGCGCGATGATCTGCAGCAGCAGTTCCAACCCGCGCAGGGTGCCGCGGGTAATCGCGTCCATGGCGCTGGTCGCGCCCTCGGTCTCGGGGAGCAGATCGCCGGCGGTGGAGGGCGCGGTCGGCGGGATCATCACGGTGGCGATCAGCAGCGCGGCCGGCAGGCTGATCAGCGAGGCGACGATCAGGTGGCCCAGCGCATCGTCCAGCACCGTGCCGATGATGGTCGAGTACAGCACCAGCATCGTGCCGGCGAGCGTCGCCATGCCCACGCTCATCAGCGCGAACAGCTCGCTGCGGTTCATCTGGCGCAGATACGGGCGGATTACCAGCGGCGATTCGACCATGGAGAGGAACACGTTCGACGCCGTGCCCACGCCCAGGGCACCGCCAATGCCGAACGCCCGCTGCAGCACCAGCGAGGCCCCGCGGATCAGCACCGGCAGCACGCGCCAGTAGAACAGCAACGCCGACAGGGCCGAGAGCACCAGCACCAGCGGCAGCGCCTGGAACGCGAGGATGAAGTTGTTGGCCGGGTCGTCGACCGCGAACGGCGGGTCGTCCCCGCCGATATAGCCGAACACGAATGAGGTGCCGGCCTGGGTGGCATCGGTTAGCGCGATCACGACCTGGTTCAGCCACAGGAACGCATGCTGTGCGCCGGGGACGCTCAACAGCAGTACGGCAATACCGAACTGCAGCGCCAGCCCGGCCAGCACCTCGCGCCAGGGGAAGCGTGTCTTGTGTTCGCTCAGCAGCCAGGCGATGGCCACGAATACGAGCAGTCCCAGCCCGGCTTGCAGTGCGAGCATGCGCCTTCCTTTATTCTGTGACGGCGTTCAAAAACCGCACAGGATACCGGCTTTGGGCCGGATGCCAATGGGGGCGGGCGCAGGGGCGTGCACATTGGTAGGGTAGGCCCATTACACGGCGCTCACATGGGGCACAAGGAGCAGGGGTGACGCAGTCCGGCGAGCTAGAGCCAGGGATGGTGGTGCTGCACGGCAACCATCTGGAGTCGCTGCGTGCCCTGGTGGTCGAGTGGATGCAGCGTGCGCCGCTCGGCCCACTGGAGAACGAGACCCTGCTGGTGCAGAGCAACGGCATGGCGCAGTGGCTGCGCTATGCCCTGGCCGCGCACCCGGATGCCGACCCGCCCGGCTGCGGCATCGCCGCCGCGCTGGATATGCAGTTGCCGTCGCGCTTTGTCTGGTCGGCCTATCGCGCGGTGCTCGGGCTCGAGGCCGTGCCGCTGGAATCCCCGTATGCCAAGCGCCCGCTGATCTGGCGTCTGATGCGTCTGTTGCCGGAGTGTCTGACGCGCCCCGAGTTCGCCCCGCTGGCGCGCTTTCTCGCCGATGACGACCCGCGCGACGGCGGCGATCTGCGCAAGCGCCACCAGCTCGCCGAGCGCCTGGCCGACCTGTTCGACCAGTATCAGGTCTACCGCGCCGACTGGCTGACCTCCTGGGCCGCCGGGCGCGATGTCCTGCGCGACGCGCGTGGCCGCGAGACCCCGCTTTCGGAGGACGACCGCTGGCAGGCCGCGCTGTGGCGCCTGCTGCGCGAGGACATTGGCGAGGGCGCGGCCGACACCAGCCGGGCCACGGTCCACGCCCGCTACCGCGAGGCCGTGCAGGGCCTGAGCGAGCGTCCGCCGGGGTTGCCGCGGCGGCTGATCGTGTTCGGCATCTCCTCCATGCCCGGGCAGATCCTGGAGGCGCTGGAGGGGCTGGCCGGCGTGTGCCAGATCCTCGTCTGCGTGCACAACCCCTGCGAGCACTACTGGGCCGACATCGTCGCCGACAAGGACCTGCTGCGCGCGACGCGCCAGCGTCAGCCACGCAAGGCCGGCATGCCCAGCGTGCTGGACGACGCCGAGCTGCACCAGCACGCGCACCCGCTGCTGGCCGCCTGGGGCAAACAGGGCCGCGACTACATCGGCCTGCTGGACGAACACGACGACCCCACCGCCTACGACGCCGTGCTGCAGACCCTCGCCTGGAAACGGGTCGACTACTTCGAGCCGCACGGCGGCGACTGCCTGCTGCACCAGTTGCAGGAGGACATCCGCGAGCTGCGCCCGCTGGGCGAGACCCGCGAGGCCTGGCCGGCGGTGGCGACGGACGATGACTCCATCCAGTTCCATATCGCCCATGGCCCGCTGCGCGAGGTGGAGATCCTGCACGACCGCCTGCTCGCGCACTTCGACGCCGACCCGGACCTGCGCCCGCGCGACGTGATCGTGATGGTCCCGGACATCGACGCCTACGCCCCGCATATCGAGGCCGTGTTCGGCCAGCTGCCGCAGGACGACCCGCGCTACATCCCCTACACCCTGTCCGACCAGGGGCCGCGCGGGCGCGACCCGGTGCTGATCGCGCTGGAGCGCCTGCTGTCGCTGCCGGAGAGCCGGATGGGCGTGGCCGAGGTGCTGGACCTGCTGGACGTGCCCGCGCTGCGCCGACGCTTCGGGATTGCGGAAGAAGACCTGACCACGCTGCACCGCTGGGCCGAGGGCTCGGGCGTGCGCTGGGGGCTGGATGCCGAACAGCGCGCGGGGCTCGGCCTGCCGGAGGGGCTGGAGCAGAACACCTGGCGCTTCGGCCTGCGGCGGATGTTGCTGGGCTATGCGTCCGGGGGCGCCGGGGCCTGGCAGGGGCTGGAGCCGTTCGACGAGATCGGCGGGCTGGATGCCGTGCTGCTGGGGCCGATGGATGACCTGATCACCGCGCTGGCGGAGGCCTGGGGCTGGTTGCGTCACGCCCATACCCCCGGAGAATGGAACACCCGTCTGCGCGAGCTGCTGGATACCTTCTTCGCCGGCGAGACCGATGCCGAGCTGTTCACGCTGGGGCGCCTGCGCGAGGCGCTGGACCAGTGGCAGGCCGACTGCGCAGAGGCGGAACTGGACGACTCCCTGCCGCTGGGTGTCGTGCGCGAGCAGTGGCTGGCCAGCCAGGAGGACAGCGGGCTGGGCCAGCGCTTCCTGGCCGGTTCGGTCAACTTCGGCACGCTGATGCCGATGCGCGCGATCCCGTTTCGCATCGTCTGCCTGCTGGGCATGAACGACGGCGACTATCCGCGCAGCCCGACGCCGGTGGACTTCGACCTGATGCGCCGCGACTACCGCCCCGGCGATCGCTCGCGCCGCGAGGACGATCGCTACCTGTTCCTGGAGGCGCTTCTGTCCGCGCGGCGGCAGCTGCATGTCAGCTGGGTCGGCCACAGCGCGCGCGACAACGAGTCGCAGCCGCCCTCGGTGCTGGTCGCGCAGCTGCGCGATCACCTGGCCGCTGGCTGGCGGCTCCAGGGCGCGGAGGAGGTCGATGAGCCGACCAAGGACGACCCACTACTGGGCCACCTGACTACCGTGCACACCCTGCAGCCGTTCTCGCCGGCCAACTTCCCGCCCGACCCGGCACACGCCCGGCACTACACCTACGCGCGCGAGTGGGAGGCGGTCCACCACGCCGACGAGACCCCGGCGCAGGACGCACTCGAATTGCCGCCGCCGGACGAAGCCGACGACGAACGCGTGCTGGGACCGGATACGCTGATGCGCTTCCTGCGCGACCCGGCGGAGGCGTTCTTCCGCCACCGGCTGGGCGTGGTGTTCGACCGTGAAGAGGCCCCGAGCGAGGACCTGGAGCCCTTCACCCTGGCCGGGCTGGAGCAGTGGCAGGTGCGCGAGGCCCTGGTCGCGGCTGCGCTGGATCATGGCGAGGACCCCGAGGCCTGGGGCCCGGTGCTGGAGGCCGAGGCCGCGCGGCTGCAACGCGCCGGCGCGCTGCCACTGGGTGCGGCCGGCGAGCTGGAGCGCGACGCGATGATTGCCGAGGCCGCACGTCTGCTGGAGCGCATCGGCCTGCGCCTGGCCGCCTGGCCGGAACGGCTGCCGCCGGCGCCCGCCGTGCGTCTGGGGCAGGGGGGCTGGACGCTGGAGGGGGCGGCCCCGGCGCTGCGCGGCGGGGCCGGGCAGGCCGTGCTGCTGGACTACACCGTGAGCCGGCTGAGACAGAAAAAGGACTGGCGCGTGGACAAGGTGGCCAAGCCCTGGCTCGAGCACCTGCTGGCGAACCAGGGCACGGGCGCAAGCGGCCCGGTCGCCACCGAGGTGATCGGGCTGGATACCGGGATGCGCCTGCCGGGCGTGGGGCCGGAGCAGGCCCGCGAGCACCTCGGGGCCCTGGTCGAGGGCTGGGTGGCCGGGCTGGAGCGCCCGCTGCCGGTGGCCTGCGCCACCGCCTTCGCCTGGTTGCAGGCCGAGGCGAAGGACGACCCCGATCCGCTGGCGCGGGCCCGCAAGGTGCTGGTCGGGGACGACTTCAGCCCCGGTGAATGGGCGCGCAGCCCGGCCCTGGCGCGTGCCTGGCCGGACCCGGAGGCGCTGCTGCAGGATCCGGCGTTCGGCCACTGGCGCGACCGGCTGTACCGGCCCCTGTTCGAGGCGCTGGCCGCCGGGGAGGAAATGGAATGAGTGCAGGCGCGCAGCCGTTGGAGCTGATGGAACTGCCGTTGCACGGCAGCCGCCTGATCGAGGCCAGTGCCGGCACCGGCAAGACCTACACCATCGCCGCGCTGTATCTGCGCCTGGTGCTGGGCCACGGCGAGCTGCCGGAGGGTACCTGCGAGCTGACCCCGCCGCAGATCCTGGTGATGACCTTTACCGAGGCGGCCACCCGCGAGCTGCGCGAGCGCATCCGCGCGGTGCTCGCGCGCGGGGCGCGCATCCTGCGCGGCGAGCCGGCCCCGGCCCACGAGGCGTTGTGGCCGGCGCTGCTGGACGCCTACCCGGAGCCGGCCGCACGCGCCGGGGCCGCGCGGCGGCTGGAGCTGGCCGCCGAGTGGATGGACGAGGCGGCGGTCTCGACCATCCACTCGTGGTGCTATCGCATGCTGCGCGAGCATGCGTTCGACAGCGGAAGCCTGTTCAACCAGCGCCTGGAGGCGGACCAGAGCGAGCTTCAGGCCGAGGCGGCACGCGACTACTGGCGCCGCTTTGTCTACCCGCAGCCGGCGGATCACCTGAAGCTGCTGCGCCAGGCCTTTGGCGAGGGGCCCGACGAACTGCAGGCCCGGGTGCGGCCGCTCCTGGGCCACCTGACGGACACGGCGGGGCTGGAGCCCTACCGCACGCCGGACGGGCTGTACGCGGAGCTGGCCACGCGCCTCGCGCGCCTGGCCGAGCTGAAGGCCGTCTGGCGCGACGATGCCGCCGAGGTGGAGCGTCAGTTCCGCGCGCTGCACGCGAGCGTGCTTCTAGGCACGAAGTACCAGAAGCCGGACGAGCTGATCGCGGTGATGCATGCCTGGGCCGAAGACCCGGCCGCACTGCTGCCGGACAAGGTCGGCACGACGCCTGTGCTGGAACGTATGTCCGCGGCGGGGATGGCCGAACGACTGAAGAAGGGCAAGTCCCTGCCGGACAACCTGCACCCGGCATTTGCCGCGCTCAATGCCGCCGCCGAGGTCTGCGCGGACGACAGCGAACGCCTGCTGCAGGCAGCGGCCGTGGAGATCGATCTCCAGTTCCGCCAGGCCCAGCGCGTGCGGGTACAGATGGGGTTCAACGACCTGCTGCTGCGCCTGCGCGATGCCCTGGAGGGTCCCGGCGGCGAGGCCCTGGCCGAGACCCTGCGGCGCCAGTTCCCGGTCGCGCTGGTGGACGAATTCCAGGACACCGACCCGGTGCAGTACCGCATCCTCGAACGCGTCTACCGCATCGAGGACAACCCGGCCGAGCAGGGCCTGCTGCTGATCGGTGACCCGAAGCAGGCGATCTACGGCTTTCGCGGTGCGGACATCCACAGCTACCTGAAGGCACGCCGCGCCACCGCCGGGCGCCACTACACGCTGCCGCGCAACTTCCGCTCGACCGCGCGCCTGGTCGGCGCGGTGAACCGCCTGTTCGCCCATGCCGACGGCTGGCCGGAGGGTGCGTTCCTGTTTGGCCAGGGCGATGCCGGCGAGCTGCCGTTCCACGTGGTGGACGCCCAGGATCGCGGCGAACGCCTGGAACAGGACGGGGCCGAGGTGCCGGCGCTGAACCTGTGGTGCATGGATCCGGGCACGTCGGTCGGCACCGGTGTCTATCGCGAGCGGATGGCCACGGCTGCGGCCGAGCAGATGGTGCGCCTGCTCAATGGCGGGACGGACGGGACCTGCGGCTTTCGCGATTCAGACGCGCTGCGGCCGGTGCGTCCGCGGGATATCGCCGTGCTGGTGCGCAGCAAGGTGGAGGCCCGCATCATGCAGGAGGCGCTGCGCGCACGAGGGGTGCGCAGCGTGTACCTGTCCGAGGGCGAATCGGTGTTCGCGACGCCGGAGGCAGGGGACCTGCTGCGCTGGCTGCGGGCCTGTGCCGAGCCGACCAGCGAGCGCCTGCTGCGCGCGGCGCTGGCGACTCCGACGCTGGGGCAGTCGCTGGCCGATCTGCACCGGCTGACCACCGACGAACTGCGCTGGGAACACCGCGTCGAGCAGTTCCGCGAGTACCGCCGCCTGTGGCAGACGCGCGGTGTGCTGCCCATGCTGCGTCGCCTGCTGCACGACTTCGACGTGCCGCGCCGGCTGTTGGCCAGTGCCGATGGCGAGCGCGCGCTGACCAACCTGCTGCATCTGAGCGAACTCCTGCAGCGCGCGGCCGCCGAGCTGGACGGCGAGCAGGCACTGATCCGGCACCTGGTCGAGCACCGCGAGGGGGATCGTGCGAAGGCGGACGAGCAGGTGCTGCGCCTGGAGAGCGACGAGGACCTGGTCAAGGTGGTCACGCTGCACAAATCCAAGGGGCTGGAGTACCCGCTGGTGTTCCTGCCGTTTGTGTCCTGGTTTCGGGCGGTCGACCCGAAGAAGGACGTGCCGCGTATCGATCGCCCGCCGGGCGGCGAGCCACGCTGGATCTTTAGCATGGATGCCCGGGCCCAGGAGCGCGCCGATCGCGAGCGCCTGGCCGAGGACCTGCGCCTGCTGTATGTGGGCATGACCCGTGCGCGCCACGCCTGCTGGATGGGGCTGGCGCCGATTGCCCCGGGCGGGCGCAAGGAGAACGAGCTGCACCGCAGTGCGGTCGGCTATCTGCTGAGTGGCCCGGAACCGATGCCGAACGGCGAGCTGGAGGACCGGCTGCAGGCGGCCCGAGGCGACGAGGCGGCGATTGCGATCGAACCCCTGCCCGAGATCACGGCCGCGAGCGTGCGGCTGGCACAGCAGATGGCGGTCCCCGGGCGCGCCCGTACCCCGACCCGCCCGGTACGCGAGCCCTGGTGGGTGGCGAGCTACAGCGCGATTGCGCACCCGGACGAGGCGGATGCGCCGGCGCCGCTGGTCGCCGACCCGGTGGCCCCGGATTCCGCGTTGGAGGACATGCTGCGCGAGAGCGCGGTCGGACCCGGGACCGGGCATGACCCGTCGCCCGAGGTGCCGGTGGCTGGAGGGCTGCACGACTTCCCGCGCGGGCCAGCCCCGGGGACCTTCCTGCATGGCCTTCTGGAATGGGCGGCCGAGCAGGGCTGGACGGCGGTCGTCGCCGATCGCGTCCGACTGGACGACGAGGTGCAAAAGCGCTGCGAACAGCGCGACTGGGGCGACTGGACCCCCGTCGTGCAGGACTGGATGCGCCGGCTGATTACGGCCGAGTACGCGCTGGCCTCCGGTGGCGCGTTCCGCCTGGACGGGCTGGGCGTGTATCAGCCGGAACTCGAGTTCCTGTTCGAGACGCGCTGGCTGCAGAGCCGACGGCTGGATGCCGCCGTGCGCGAGCAGTTGCTGCCCGGACAGCCCCGGCCGCCGGCGGGCGACCGGCTGCTGAACGGGATGCTCAAGGGTTTTGTCGATCTCGTCTTCGAGCACGAGGGCCGCTATTACGTCGCCGACTACAAGTCCAACTGGCTGGGACCCGGCCCCGAGGCCTATGTGCCCGAGCGCCTGCGCGATGCCGTGCTGGAGCACCGCTACGACCTGCAGCTGGTGATCTACACCCTGGCCCTGCATCGCCAGCTTCAGGCGCGGATGCCGGGGTACGACTACGACCGCCACATGGGGGGCGGGGTGTACCTGTTCCTGCGCGGGATCGATGCGCCGGGGCGCGGCGTGTTCCACGACTGCCCGCCGCGGGCGCTGATCGAGCAACTGGACGGCTGGTTTGCCGAGGGGCCGGACCGGCCACAGGAGGCCCGGGCATGACGGCCGAGCGCGCATTGCAGGACACCGAGGCGCTGCTGGATCTGCTCGGGGAGTGGGAGCATGCGGGCTGGGTGCGCGGCGTCGACCGCGTGCTGGTGCGTTTTCTGCGCGAACAGGTGCCCGCCGCACCGCCGCTGACGCTGCTGCTGGCGGCGTTGACCAGCCACCAGGCCGGGCGCGGGCATGTCTGCCTGGACCTCGACGGCCTGCTGGAGGCCCCGGACCGGATGCTGTCGCTGCCGCCGGAGGGCGCGGAGCGGGGGCTGCCGCGGCCCTCGGATGTCCTGCGTGGCCTGGACCGTGCGGCGCTCGACGCCGCGCTGGAAGGCCATCGGATCTGCGGTGTCGACGCGGACGCGGGGACTCCTCTGGTGCGGGCGCAGGACCGACTGTATCTGCGCCGCTACCGCGAGGCCGAGCGCCGGATCGGGGAGGCGGTGGCCGGGCGCCTGCGCGAACAGCCGGCCTGGCGCGAAGGGCTGGATACGGATGTGCTGCGCACCTGGCTGGATCGTCTGTTCGGTCCGGTCGAGGAGGGCGATGGCGAGCCGGACTGGCAGCGCCTGGCCTGCGTATTGGCGGCCGGGTCCGCCTTCAGCGTGATTACCGGGGGGCCGGGCACCGGCAAGACCTACACGGTGCTGCAACTGCTCGCGCTGCTACAGGGCCTGCAGGGCGAGGGCGAGCCGCTGCGCATCCGCCTGGCGGCGCCGACCGGCAAGGCCGCCGCACGGCTGAACGCCTCGGTCGCGGGAGCGGTGGACGCGCTGGGGCTGGAACGCTTCCCCGGTGGCGAGCGCCTGCGCGCCGCGATCCCGCGCGAGGTCGTCACGCTGCACCGCCTGCTGGGTGCGCGGCCCGATACCCGGCGCTTCCGCCACGATGCGCGCAATCCGCTGCCGGTGGATGTGCTGGTGGTGGACGAGGCCTCGATGGTGGATCTGGAGCTGATGGCCAGCCTGATGGCCGCGGTGCCGGCCCATGCGCGGCTGGTGCTGCTGGGCGATCGCGACCAGCTCGCCTCGGTGGAGGCCGGGGCGGTGCTGGGCGAGCTGTGCGCGCGGGCCGACGGCGGGCATTACACGCCGCAGACGGCCGCCTGGCTGCGCGAGGTAGCCGGGCTGGAGCTGCCGGCCGGCTATGTGGACGAGGACGGACGCGCACTGGACCAGCATGTGGCGATGCTGCGGCGCAGCCGACGCTTCGGCGCGGACAGCGGGATCGGCCGCCTGGCCGCCGCGGTGAATGACGGCACGGCCGAGGTGACGGGCCACCCGGGCGAGGATGTCCACGCGGCGGTGCTGCAGGGCCCGGACGATCCGGACCTGCTGCGGCGGGTGCTGGACGGGGCCGGACATGCCGACGCCGCACCGTTCGGGGTGGTCCGCTATCTGGAGCATTTGACGGCCGGACGCCCGGCATCCCGCGATGCGCGCGGCGCGTGGGAGGAATGGGCGCGCGGCACCCTGCGCGAGCACGGGCGCTTCCAGTTGCTGTGCGCCGTGCGTGAGGGCCCCTGGGGCGTGGACCGGATGAACCGGCGCGTTGCCGGGGCGCTGACGGCGCGTGGTGTATTGCAGGCGGAGGGTGCCTGGTACGAGGGCCGCCCGGTGATCGTCACACGCAACGACTACGCGCTGGGGCTGATCAACGGCGACATCGGCGTGACCCTGCGCGTGCCCGCCTGGCTGGCCCGGGGCGATGCCGAACCGGGCGCGGACGATGCGACGGAAACGGCCCTGCGGGTCGCCTTCGTTGCGGCGGACGGGCATGTGCGCTGGATGATCCCGCAGCGCCTGGAGTCCGTGGAGACGGCGTTCGCGCTGACGGTGCACAAGTCCCAGGGCTCGGAGTTCGAGCATGTCGCGTTCCTGCTGCCCCCGCCGGAGAGCCCGCTGCTGACGCGCGAGCTGGCCTACACCGCAATCACGCGCGCGAGCGGCTGGCTGAGCCTGTTCGAGCCACAGGCGGGGGTGCTGCAGCAGGCGAGCCGGCAGCCGACGCGGCGCAGTGGCGGCTTGCGCACATGGCTGTAGCGGCCCTCTGATCAGGTAGATGCGCAATAACAAGGGTTGTTTACCTTCGGCGCCGGGGCACGCTAGGGTGGTTTCACGAGCCGTCTTAGCGCCATTCAGGCCGGTTTTTCATCGAATTCCGGTCCGTATTTTCGACGACTGCGACTTTTTGGCGTGATGGCAATCACAGTTTTGCGCCCCTGACGGGGGTGGACTCCGGGCGCGCCCGGATCAGCGGGAGAAGCATTCATGCACCACCTGCGACTGGCCGCCCCCTTTCCGGCCCTGAGCATTCCTCTACTGGCCCTTTTGCTGGCCCTTGTCCTGCCCGGTTGCGCGGCGGAATCCGACGACGAAGACGATGCCGAACCCGAGGCGGTCGAGGTGCCGGTGCGGGAGATGGAGAGCGAACTCGTCTCGATCTCCCGCACCTACACGGCGCGCACCCGCAGCCCGCGCGCAGTAGAGGTGCGTGCGCGGGTCTCGGGTGTGCTCGAGAGCCGGCGCTACGAAGAGGGCGAGATGGTGGAGCGCGGTACCGAGCTGTTCCGCATCGACCCCTCGCCCTATGCCGTTCAGGTGCGCAGCGCGCAGGCCAGCCTGGAGCGCGCCGAGGCCGAGAAGCGCCAGGCCGAGCGCGAGTGGGAGCGCGTGCTGGACCTGTACGAGGACAACGCTGCCAGTGGCCGTGAGCGCGATGAGGCCCGCTCGCAACTGGAGCTGGGTGACGCCGCGGTCGCTGAGGCCGAGGCGGCGCTGGCGGAGGCCCAGCTGGATCTGGATTACACCTCCGTGACGGCGCCGCTGGAAGGGGTTGCGGGGCTGGAGGAGCGCCCGGAAGGCAGCCTGCTGCAGGCCGGTGACCTGCTGACCACCGTGACCCAGCTCGACCCCATCCGTACCGACTTCGCGATCCCCGAGGGCCATCTGACGGCCTATGGGCCGCAGATCCGTTCCGGCGTTGGCCTGACCGTAGTGCTGACCCTGCCGGATGGCTCGTTGTACCCGCATCAGGGGCAGATCGACGTGACCGAGGCCGCGGTGGACGAGGCCACGGGCATGGTCGAGGTACGCGCGCTGTTCCCCAACCGCGAGGTCCAGTTGCTGCCGGGGCAGTTCGTGCGCGTGACCCTGAGCGGGTTGATGGCGGGACACGGCATGCGCGTGCCTCATGCCGCGGTGATCGAGGGGTCCGAAGGGGCCGCGGTGTATGTGGTCGACGACGATGACATCCCGCATGTGCGGCCGATCCAGATTGGTATGGACCTGGACGAGGACTTTCTGGTCACCGCCGGGCTGAGCGATGGCGATCGGATCGTGGTCGGGGGCGTGGCCGGTGTCGAAGAGGGCGAACGGATCGATCCCCAGGACGCCCCGCGCGAGACGGAGGAAGCCGTGTCACCGGGCGTGCTGCCGGAGGTGGCGCCGGATCTGCTGGACGAGGTGATGGATCCGGAGACCGAGGCCGATGCGGTCGAGGACATCCTGGACGGCGTGGGCAATGGCGCCGAGCCGGGTCTGGATGATTCCGACGCCGACGAGGCGTCCGACTGATGCTGCGCTTCTTCATCGGCCGGCCGGTACTGGCCTCGGTCATCTCGATCCTGTTCGTGCTGGCGGGGCTGTCTTCGGCCCTGCTGCTCCCGGTCGACCAGTATCCCGACATCTTGCCGCCGAAGGTGATCGTGACCGCCAGTTATCCCGGCGCGAGCGCCGAAGCGGTGGCGGAGACGGTGGCCGCCCCGATCGAGGCGACGGTCGATGGCGTGGACAACATGGCGTACATGCGCTCGAAGTCCACCGACGACGGCGACATGGAGCTGATCGTTACCTTCGAGGTCGGGACCGACCCCGACATCGCCGCGATCAACGTCAGCAACGAAGTCGAAGGCGCGATGGGGCGCCTGCCGGAGACGGTGACCGGCGCCGGAATCGCGGTGGAGAAGCGCGCCCCGTCGATGCTGCAGATGATCACGTTCACCTCGTCGGACGGCAGCCTCGACAACCGTTTTATCAGTGACTACGTCTGGCGCAATGTCTATGCCGAGCTGCGGCGCGCGCCGGGGGTTGGCGACCAGACCTTCTTTGGCGCGCAGATCTATTCGATGCGGATCTGGCTGCAGCCGGACCAGATGGCGGAGTACGACCTGACCGCCAGTGACATCCGCTCCGCGATCCAGGAGCAGAACGAGCAGTACGCGGCCGGCCAGTTCGGGGCCGAGCCGATGGACAACACGATCGACTTTACCTACGCGGTGACGACCCCCGAACGGTTCTCCGAGGAGGAGGAGTTCGAGCAGGTGATCCTGCGCAGCGCACCGGACGGCTCCGCGCTGCGGCTGGGGGATGTGGCGAGGGTGGAGCTGGGCGCGCACTTCTACAACTTCGAGGCCAAGCACAACGGCCAGTCGACGGTGCCGGTGGGGATCTACCTGGAGCCCGGCGCCAACGCGCTGGAGACGGCGCGCGGGGTGCGCGAGATCCTGGAGGAACTGGAGCCCCGTTTCCCGGACTCGCTGGAATACTCGATCCCGTTCGATACCACGATATTCATCGACCAGTCGGTGCAGCGCGTACTGCTGACCCTGGTGCAGGCGCTGATCCTGGTGGTCGCGGTGGTGTATCTGTTCCTGCAGACGTTCCGGGCCACGGCCGTGCCGATCATCGCGGTACCGGTCTCGCTGATCGGGACGCTGGCCGGGATGTACGTGCTCGGCTTTTCCGCGAACATGCTGACGCTGTTCGGGCTGGTGCTGGCGATCGGGATCGTGGTGGACAACGCGATCATTGTGCTCGAGAACACCGAGCGGCTGATGCGCGAGCAGGGGATGAAGGCCGTCGATGCGGCCTATCAGACCGTGGACGAGGTGGCCACACCGATTATCGCGATGACGCTAGTCACCATCGCGGTGTTCGTGCCGGTCGCCTTTATCGGTGGATTCAGCGGGCAGATGTATCAGCAGTTCGCGATCACCATCGCGGTGTCGGTGGGGATCTCGGGGATCGTCGCGCTGACCTTGAGCCCGGCGATGTGCGCACGGTTGTTGTCCGACAAGCCACGCCGACCGGCCTTTCCGTTTCGCTGGTTCAACAGCGCATTCGACCGTTTTACCGCCGCCTACATGGTGGGCGTGCGCTTCCTGCTGCGGCGCAATTTCGTCGGCATGGGCCTGTTCGCGCTGCTGCTGGTGGCGATCGTGGTGCTGTTCCGGATCGTGCCTGGCGGGCTGGTGCCGCAGGAGGACCAGGGCTATGTGTTCGCGGCCGCCGAACTGCCCGCCGCGGCCTCGCTGCAGCGCACCCGTGGCGTGATGGATCGCCTGGGCGAGGAGGCGCTGGAGTACGACGATACCGCGGATGTCGTGGCCTTCTCCGGGATGGATCTGCTGTCCGATGGGATGAAGACCTATGCCGGCGCGGCCTACGTGACGCTCAATGACTGGTCCGAGCGTCGCGGCGACGATCAGAGCAGCGACGCGGTGATCGACCGTCTGGTCGCCGATGGCGAACGCCAGCCGGAGGCAACGATCCGCGCGTTCAATCCGCCGCCGATCACCGGGATCTCCACGACGGGCGGATTCGAGGCCTACCTGCAAAGCCGGGTGGGGGATGACTCGGAGACCATGCGCGAGCGGGCCGAGGCGGTCATTGAGGCAGCCGCGGAGCGCCCGGAGCTGGCGGATGTGCGCACCTCGCTCAATATCGAGGTGCCGCGTTACGACGCCGATGTGGATCGCGAACGTGCCTTTGCCGCCGGGGTGCCGCTCGCGGACGTGTTCGATGCGATGCAGAGCACCTTTGGTGCGGTCTACATCAACGACTTCTCGCTGTTCGGCCGGGTGATGCAGGTGCAGATGCAGGCCGAGGCCGATTATCGGCGGAGCCCGGATGATCTGGACCGTATCTTTGTGCGTTCGGATGCCGGCGACCTGGTGCCGCTGTCCAGTCTGGTGTCGGTCGAGCGGGTACAGGGGCCGGACGAGGTGGAGCGCTTCAACGTGTTCCCGGCCGCGCGGATCATGGGCGAGCCCGCACCCGGCTACAGCTCGGGGGATGCGATACAGGCGCTGGAGGCGGTGGTCGACGAGACCCTGTCGGATGACTACCTGCTGAGCTGGACCGGCGCGGAGTATCTGGAGCAACAGGCGGCCGGGACGTCCGTGCTCGCCTTCGTGCTGGGCGTGGTCTTCGTGGTGTTGATTCTGGCCGCGCAGTACGAGCGGTGGAGCCTGCCACTGGCGGTCTTGATGGCGGTGCCGTTCGCGATCTTCGGGGCCCTGGTGGCCATCTGGCTGACCGGGCAGGAGAACGGGATCTACTTCCAGATCGGCCTGCTGGTGCTGGTCTCGCTGGCGGCCAAGAACGCGATCCTGATTGTCGAGTTCGCGCAGAACAAGCGCGAAGAGGGGCTGAGCCTGTTCGATGCCTCGGTGGAGGCGGCCCGGCTGCGTTTCCGGCCGATCATGATGACGGCCATGTCGTTCATCCTCGGCGCGGTGCCGCTGGCGCTGGCCTCCGGCGCGGGGGCGAACAGCCAGCACGCGATCGGTATCGGCATCATCGGCGGCATGCTGAGTGCGACCTTCCTCGCGCTGCTGTTCGTGCCCCTGTTCTATTTCGTTATTTCCAGTGGCCTGGAGCGTCTGAGCAAGCGCCCGCGCGACACGGACGACTCGAAGGAGGCCGGAACGCATGCGTAGGACGCTGTTGGGGATTTCCGCGGCCGCGCTGCTGGCGGGCTGTGCGGTCGGACCGGATTACGAGCGCCCGGAGGTCACGCTCCCGGACGAGTGGCCGGAGGAGATCGGTGACCAGATGGATGCCGACTACGCCGATGCCGAGTTCTGGTGGGAGATGTTCGAGGACCCGCTGCTGGATCGTCTGGTGCGCGAGGCGCTGGAGAACAACGTGGATGCCGAGATCGCCGCGGCGCGCGTGGTACAGGCACGCGCGGTGCTGGGCCTGAGCCGTGCCGAGCAGTTTCCACAGCTGGACGGGGTCGCGGAGTTTGAACGCGAGTATCCGGCGGGGGGCGATGACCCGGAAACCGAGATCACGATTGGGGCGCTGCTGAGCTACGAGGTCGATCTCTGGGGCCGGCTGTCGCGTTCGGAAGAAGCGGCCCGCGCGCAGCTGCTGAACACGGCGTTTACCCGTGATGCCACCCGTTTGGCGGTCGTGAGCGATGTGGTCAGTACCTATTTCGACTATCGCGCCACGCAGGAGCAGATCGAGACCACCGAGGCGACGATCCTGTCCCAGATCGAGGCCCTGGAGCTGGAGCGCTCGCGTCGCGAGAGTGGTGCCACCACCGATCTCACCGTGCGCCAGGCCCAGGCCGAGCTGGAGACCAGCCGCGCGGGCCTGCCAGACCTGCGCGCCGATGCCGCACAGCAGCGCCGGGCGCTGGCGGTCCTGGTCGGGGATACCGAGGCGGTGGTCGAGGGTCTGGAGGGGCTCGGCGACGAGGGTCTGGAGGACCTGCCGGACACGATTTCCGGGCTGCCGCACTCGGTGCCGTCGGACCTGATGATCCGCCGGCCGGATATCCGCGCGGCGGAAGCCAGCCTGATTGCGGCCAATGCCGATATCGGTGTGGCCCGCGCGGAATGGCTGCCGAGCCTGAACCTTGCCGCGCTGTTCGGGCAGGAGGTCAGCCGGGTCAGCCAGTTCTCCTCCAGTGATTCGTTCTTCTGGGAGTTCCTGGCGGAGTCCACGGTGCCGATCCTCGATTTCGGCCGGCGGCGCGCCACGATCGAAGGCGTGGAGGCCGAGCGCGATATCGCCGAGCTGGAATACCGCGCGGCGATTCAGGAGGCCCTGGAAGAGGTCGCGAATACATGGAGCGTGCTGAATGCGGCGCACGAACGGGTGGAGGTGCGTCAGCGCGAGGTCGGAGCGCGGGTCGAGGTCCTGGATCTCGCGGAGCGCCGCTATCTGGGCGGGTTCGTGGGCTATCTGGAGGTGCTGGATGCGCGGCGGGCCCTGCTGGATGCGCGCCTGACGCTGACCGAGGCCTCGCGCGATCGCCTGGCGGCCACCGCGACGCTGTTCCGCGCCCTGGGCGGTGGTTGGGACAGTGCCGCCATCCCGCACGATGTGCTGGAGGACGGCGATCCGGATGCCGCCGAGGCGGAGGCCGAGGAGCAAATCATCGTCCCGGCCGATTCGGAAGACTGACCGCCAGGACGCCTATTGCAGATCGCGCAGGGCATCCTTCATGCGGTAGAGGGCGTCCAGGGCCTCGCGTGGGCTCATCTCGTCCGGCTCCAGGGTATCGAACAGGGCCTTCAGGGCTCGTTCTTCCGAAGGCCGGTCTTCGGCAACCGACTCGGGGGCCGCGGTCGTTGCGTCCGGGGCGGGGGCGAACAGGCCCAGTTGCGGCGAGTCCGTCGCGGCCGCCCGGTCCTCCAGTTCGCGCAGGTGTTCCCGCGCGAGCTTGAGTACGTCGGCCGGGACCCCGGCCAGTTGCGCCACTTGCAACCCGTAACTCTGATTCGCCGGGCCCTCGCGGACCTGGTGCAGGAACACGATGCTGTGTTCGTGCTCCATGGCGTCCGTGTGCACGTTGGCCACGGCCGACTCGCGCTCGGCCAGCGCGGTCAGTTCGAAGTAATGCGTGGCGAACAGGGTCAGCGCGCGGTTGTGGCGCGTCAGGCGCTCGGCGCAGGCCAGGGCAAGCGCCAGCCCGTCGAAGGTGCTGGTGCCGCGGCCGATCTCGTCCATCAGCACCAGGCTCTCGGGGCCCGCGTTGTGCAGGATGTTCGCGGCCTCGGTCATCTCCACCATGAAGGTCGAGCGTCCGGAGGTCAGGTCGTCGGAGGCGCCGATGCGGGTGAAGATGCGGTCCACCGGGCCGATCTGCGCCCGTGCCGCCGGCACGAAGCTCCCCATGCAGGCAAGCAGCACGATCAGCGCGGTCTGGCGCATGTAGGTGGACTTGCCGCCCATGTTGGGGCCGGTGATCACCAGTAGCCGGCGTGTCTCCGGGTCCAGTTCGGTGTCGTTGGCGACGAACGGGGTGTCGAGCCCGGCCTCCACCACCGGGTGCCGGCCCTGCTCGATATGGATGCCGGGGTTCTGGACCAGCTCCGGGCAGTGCCAGTCGAGGCGGGCCGCACGCTCGGCCAGGCAGGCGAGCACGTCCAGCTCGGCCACGGCGTCCGCGAGGGTGCGCAGACGCGGGGCGCGCGCCTGCAGGTCGGTGATCAGGTCGTCGAACAGCGCGCGCTCGCGGAGCATGGCCTGCTCGCGGGCGGAGAGGATCTCGTCCTCGAAGCGCTTGAGTTCTTCCGTGGTGTAGCGCTCGGTGTTCTTCAGCGTCTGGCGGCGCATGAAGCGGCCGGGGAGCTCGGCGGAGCGGCTGCGCGAGACCTCGATGTAGTAGCCGTGCACGCGGTTGTAGGCGACCTTCAGCGTGGGGATGCCGGTCGCCTCGCGTTCGCGGGCCTCGATCTCGCGCAGGAAGGCATCGGCGTCGCTTTCCAGCGCGCGCAGGCGATCCAGCTCGGGGTCGTAGCCCGCGCGGATCATGCCGCCGTCGGTCACCCGCAGCGGTGGCTCCTCCACCAGGGCCGCGCCGAGCCGGGCGGTCAGCTCATCCTCCGGCGCGAGCGCGGCATGCAGGGCGGACAGGCGTTCGGCGGCATCGGCCACTGGCGCCAGGGCCGCGTGCAGGGCCGGCAGGCGTCCCAGGCTGGCGAGCAGGGCGGTCAGGTCGCGCGGACGGGCGCTCCCCAGCACGATGCGCGAGAGGATGCGTTCGCTGTCGGCGCTGCCGGCCAGGGCGTCGCGGATCGGGGTGACGGCCTCCTGTTCCAGCAGGGCGGTGATCGCGGTCTGGCGCTCGCGGATGATCGCTCGCTCGCGCAGCGGCTGGTGCAGCCACTGCATCAGGCGGCGGGCGCCCATCGCGGACTGGGTCGTGTCCAGCAGGGCGAGCAGGGAGCCGCGGCGCTCGCCCGTCAGCGTGCGGGTGAGTTCCAGGTTGCGGCGGGTGGCCGGGTCCAGCACCAGCATCTGGCTGCGCTGCTCGTGCGCCAGGCTGGTGATGTGGGCGAGATCGCCGCGATGGCGGTTCTGCACGTAGGCGAGCAGGGCCCCGGCGGCAGCGATGCCCAGGTCCAGCCCCTCGCAGCCAAAGCCGGACAGGTCGCGGGTGCCGAAATGGGTGATCAGCAGGCGATGGGCGGACACGGCGTCGAAATGCCAGTCGGCGTGGCGCTGGGGGGCGAAGGACTCGGTGCCCGGGATCGCGGCCTGATCGGGTACGAGTAGTTCCACTGGGTCGAGCCGCGCCAGTTCGGCGGCCAGCTCGGTTTCGTCGCCGACCTCCAGTACGCGGAACTGGCCACTGGCGAACTCCAGGCTGGCGATGCCGTAGCCGGTCTTGCGGCCCTTCACGGCGGCGGAGGCGGCCGGGCAGACCGCGACCAGGCGGTTCACCTGCCGGGCATCCAGCAGGGCCTCCTCGGTAACCGTGCCCGGAGTCACGATGCGCACGACCTCGCGCTTGACCGGGCCCTTCTGGGCGCCCACCGCACCCGTCTGCTCGCAGATCGCCACGCTCTCGCCCATCTTCAGCAGGCGGGCCAGGTAGCCCTCCAGCGTGTGTACGGGGATTCCGGCCATCGGGATGGGCGCTCCGGCCGATTCGCCGCGCCGGGTCAGGGTGATGTCGAGCAGCCCCGCGGCGCGCTCGGCGTCGTCGTAGAACAGTTCGTAGAAATCCCCCATGCGGTAGAGCAGCAGCGTATCCGGGTACTCGGCCTTGATGGCCAGGTACTGCTGCATCATCGGGGTATGGGCGGAGAGGGGCTCGGCGGTGCTCATCGGTTCGGCTGCGGTCGATCCGGGCTTGGGGAAACACTGATTAATGTACACGTTCGCGCTCGAGTCGCTTTTGCGTGCGAACAAGGCGCGGTGACTGCCGTGCAGTCATTCTGCACAAGGGAGCCGCAACGCCGTTCGCGCGCAAAAGCGGCCGAGCCCCTTGGGGTTGGCACCCCAGGTTCCCCGATTCTGCGTTGCGCCGCTTGCGGGTAGAACCACTACCCGCTGCACGACGCGCCTTGTCTCGGAAAACCTGGGGTACCAACGCGAGCGTGTACATTAATCAGTGTTTCCCTGCCGCGCAGTATACGGATGCGCGGCCCCGTGTGGCAGGTGCACCATCACGAGACGTGATGTGCCACACTCGGGTGGAGTCATGGAGGATGCGCATGCTGGGAGAAGATGACCGCCGGGGCTTCCGGCGCATGCAGGTCGACACCCCCGCACGAGTGACCTGGATGGCGACTGGTGCGGCGGACGAGGTGCGGCTGGAGGACCTTTCGGCCAGCGGCTGTGCCTTTCGCTGGCCGCATGCACCGCAGGCGGGCGAGCGTGTGAGCATCGCGGTCAACAGCCCGGACGGGCGACTGCCCTCCCTGGAGCGGGCCGGCCAGGTGGTGCGCAGCGAGCCCCTGGGCGAAGAGCGGGTGATCTGGCGTGTGGCCATAGCCTTTGACAGCGAGGGATGATCCGGACATGGAAGCGGAATCGACTCTGATTGCAAGCCCGCGCGAGGCTGATCTGGCCGGGCTCTCGGCGCTGGTCTACGACCTGGGCGAGCGGCTGCTCGCCAGCGAACGCAAGCTGTGCACCATCGAGTCCTGTACCGGCGGCGGGATTGCCCAGGCGATTACCGATGTCCCGGGCAGCTCGGGCTGGTTCGAGTGCGGCTGGGTGGCGTACTCCAACGCGGCCAAGACGCGGATGGTCGGGGTGCCGGCCGAACTGATCGAGCAGCATGGCGCGGTCAGCGAGGCCGTGGCGCGCGCGATGGTCGAGGGCGGGCTTGCCCACTGCGATGCCGACCTGGCGCTGTCGGTGACCGGCATCGCCGGGCCCGGTGGCGGCAGCGCGGACAAGCCGGTGGGTACGGTCTGCTTCGGCTGGCAGGAGCGCGGGCGGGACGCGCGCGTCGAGACCCTCCATTTCGATGGCGAGCGCCACGATGTACGCCTGCAGGCGATGCTGCACGCGCTCAGTGCGTTGCTGGCGCACGAGGCGGCCTGACGCGTCGACCATTCCCCGGGGCATCGCGCCCCGGTGATCCCCTTCGAGCCGTGAACCCGGGTTGGGTCGCTCCCCGCCCTGTGGGATACTGCGGCCCCGTATCCGCCCCGCAACGGATCGGAAACCATCGCTGCAAGTATCGGGAGGCATACCGTGGACGAGAATCGCAAGAAGGCCCTGACCGCCGCACTGGGGCAGATCGAACGCCAATTCGGCAAGGGCGCGGTGATGCGCATGGGCGATCAGCAGGCGGTGGATGTGCCGGCCATCTCCACGGGTTCCCTGGCGCTGGATATCGCGCTCGGGATTGGCGGCGTGCCGCGCGGGCGCGTGGTCGAGATCTATGGCCCGGAGTCCTCGGGCAAGACGACCCTGACCCTGCAGGTGGTGGCCGAGGCGCAGAAGCTGGGCGGCACCGCCGCGTTCGTCGACGCCGAGCACGCGCTGGACCCGACCTATGCCGAGAAGCTGGGCGTGAACGTCGACGATCTGCTGGTCTCGCAGCCGGATACCGGCGAGCAGGCGCTGGAGATCGCCGACATGCTGGTGCGCTCCGGCGCGGTGGACGTGGTGATCGTCGACTCCGTGGCCGCGCTGACACCAAAGGCGGAGATCGAGGGCGAGATGGGCGACTCCCACGTCGGCCTGCAGGCGCGGCTGATGTCGCAGGCGCTGCGCAAGCTGACCGCCAACATCAAGCGCTCCAACACCCTGGTCATCTTTATCAACCAGATCCGCATGAAGATCGGCGTGATGTTTGGCAGCCCCGAAACTACTACCGGTGGCAACGCGCTCAAGTTCTACTCCTCCGTGCGCATGGATATCCGCCGCATCGGCGCGATCAAGAAGGGCGACGAGGTGATCGGCAACGAGACCCGCGTGAAGGTTGTCAAGAACAAGATGGCACCCCCGTTCCGCGAGGCCTACTTCGAGATCCTCTATGGCGAGGGCATCTCGCGGGTCGGCGAGATCATCGAGATGGGCGTGAAGGAAGGCCTGATCGACAAGGCCGGCGCCTGGTACAGCTACAACGGCGAGCGGATTGGTCAGGGCAAGGAGAACGCCCGCCAGTACCTGAAGGACAACCCGCAGATCGCCGAGGAAGTCGAAAAGACCCTGCGCGAACGCCTGCTGCCGAAGCGCAACAAGGCTGCGGTGGAGGACGAGCCGGTCGATGCCCCGGTCGAGGAGCAAGGCTGACCCGGCCGATCCGGACGCCGCACTGGAGGCCGGGCTCCGGCTGCTGGTGCGGCGCGAGCATTCCGCGCTGGAGCTCGCGCGCAAGCTGGCCGAGCGCGGGTTCGAGCGCGACGCGGTGGATGCCGCTCTTGAGCGTGCGCGCGAGCTCGATTACCTGAGCGACACCCGCTACGCGGACTTCATCGCCCGCCACCGCACCGAACAGGGCTATGGCGAGCAGCGCATCCGTGCCGAACTCGCCCACAACGGCATCGGCAGCGACACCGTCAGTGCCGCCATCGACGCCCTGGAGGTCGACTGGACCGACCAGGCCCGCGGCCAGCTCGAACGCCACTTCCGTCATCCCCCCGAGACCCGCGAGGACGAGGCCCGCTACCTGCGCCACCTCGCCGGACGCGGCTTTCCAGGCGGTGTCGCCCACCAGGCCCTCGCCGCCTGGAAAGACGACGCTGGCGGTTCCTGACCGATTGCTTCGTCGCTTCGCTCCTCGCAATGACGGGTTTGGAGGAACGTCATTGCGAGGAGCGAAGCGACGAAGCAATCCCCGAGGGAACCACCAGATCCGGGGTCTGGCCGGTCCCAGCCGATTGCCACGGCCCCTTCGGGGCCTCGCAATGACATCCTTGTGCTGGGGACACGCGAGTGTCACTGGTGGTGAAGGGCCGAAAGGATTCTCGGCCGCTGAGTACGAATGTGCAGTCGCCCAGGGAGGGAGCGATGAAACAACCCTGTGTCTACATGATGAGCAACCGTCGTGACGGGACCCTCTACGTGGGTGTGACCAGCAACCTTGTGCAGCGGGTCTGGCAGCATCGCTCGGGAGAGGTATCCGGGTTTACCAGCCGGTACGGTCTGCATCGGCTCGTCTGGTTCGAGCAATGCGTGGAGATGGAATCCGCGATCGAACGCGAAAAGCAGTTGAAGGCGGGTCCGCGGCGCAGGAAGGTTGCGCTGATCGAGCAGGTGAACCCCGGGTGGCGGGATCTGTTCAACGACATTGTGGGTTGAACGCAGCTGGGGAGGTACTTGCCGATCGCTTCGTCGCCGGGCTCCTCGCAATGACCGCGATCATGGTGCGTCATTGCGAGGCCCCGGAGGGGCCGTGGCAATCGTCGGCGGGTCACTCGGCGCTCGGATCAGGTGGCCGTGGGTGCCGATTGCTTCGTCGCGTTGCTCCTCGCAATGACGTCGTCTTTGTACCGTCATTGCGAGCGCAGCGAAGCAATCGCTTTACGGAACCACCTGATCCCGATTCTGGCCAGGCTCAGCCGATTGCCGCCCCCGCCTTCGGGCCTGGTGATGATAGGCAGCATGGCCCGAAGGCGGGGGCGGCAATACGCGGGTTGGGGGCTTGCGTGATAGGATTCCGGTTTTGACCCCATATTCAATCGGAACCGCATGAAAAGCGCCGACATTCGCCGGAGTTTCCTCGAATTCTTTGAAGGGCATGGTCATACGATCGTGTCTTCCAGCCCGCTGGTACCGGGCAACGATCCCACGCTGCTGTTCACCAACGCGGGGATGGTGCAGTTCAAGGATGTGTTCCTCGGCCGCGAGAAGCGTTCGTACAACCGCGCGGTGTCCAGCCAGCGCTGCGTGCGCGCGGGCGGCAAGCACAACGACCTGGAGAACGTTGGCTACACCGCGCGGCATCACACCTTCTTCGAGATGCTGGGCAACTTCAGCTTCGGCGACTACTTCAAGCGCGATGCGATCCACTACGCCTGGCAGTTCCTGACCGAGACCATCGGCCTGCCACCGGAGAAGCTCTGGGTCACGGTCTACGAGACCGACGACGAGGCCTATGACGTCTGGGCGAACGAGGTCAAGGTGCCGGCCGAGCGCATCGTGCGTATCGGCGACAAGCCAGGCGGCGGTTCCGACAACTTCTGGCAGATGGGCGACACCGGCCCCTGTGGCCCCTGCACCGAGGTCTTCTATGACCACGGCCCCGAGGTCGAGGGCGGCCCGCCCGGCTCCCCGGACGAGGACGGCGATCGCTACATCGAGATCTGGAATCTGGTGTTCATGCAGTACGACCGCGACGCGGACGGCACGCTGAACCCGCTGCCGCGCCCGTCGGTGGATACCGGCATGGGCCTGGAGCGCCTGGCCGCCGTACTGCAGGGCGTGCACTCCAACTACGAGATCGACCTGTTCCAGGACCTGATCGCGGCCGCCGCGCGCGTGACCGGGGCGAAGGAGCAGGACTCCGCCTCGCTGCGCGTGATCGCCGACCACATCCGCTCCATCGCCTTCCTGATTACCGACGGCGTGCTGCCGTCAAACGAGGGCCGTGGCTACGTGCTGCGCCGCATCATCCGTCGCGCCGCGCGCCATGGCTTCAAGGTGGGCGCGCAGGACGCCTTCCTCTATCAGATGGTCGGCGACCTGGTGCGCGCGATGGGCGAGGCCTTCCCTGAGCTGGCCGAGGCGCAGGCCCGGGTCGAGCAGGTGCTGGAGAAGGAAGAGCGCAAGTTCCTGGAGACGCTCGACAAGGGCATGAAGATCCTCGAGGACGACCTGCGCGATCTCGAGGGCAAGGTGATCCCGGGCGAGACCATCTTCCTGCTGTATGACACCTACGGCTTCCCGGTGGACCTGACCGGCGACATCGCCCGCGAGCGCGGCCTGGAACTGGACATGGCGGGCTTCGAGTCCGCGATGGCCGACCAGCGCGCCCGGGCCCGTGCGGCCAGCCACTTCTCCATGGACGACGGCGGCCTGCCGCAGGTCGATCTCGAGACCACATTCTCCGGTTACGAGACCGTCGACGATGAGGGTCGCGTGGTCGCGCTGTACCAGAACGGCGAGCCGGTCGAGCGACTCGAGGTCGGCGCCGAGGGCCTGGTGGTACTGGACCGCACGCCGTTCTACGGCGAGTCCGGCGGCCAGGTGGGCGATGTCGGCACGCTCAGTGGCTCCGGCGTGCGCTTCCAGGTCGCTGATACCCGCAAGCAGGGCGCGGCGCATATCCATGTCGGCCAGGTGCGCGCCGGCACGCTGGAGGTCGGCCAGACGCTGCAGGCCGCGGTGGAAGGCCCGCGCCGCGAGAACATCCGTCGCCATCACTCGGCGACCCACCTGCTGCACAAGGCCCTGCGCGACCAGCTGGGCGACCACGTCCAGCAGAAGGGCTCGCTGGTGGACCCCGATCGACTGCGCTTCGACTTCACCCACATGGAGCCGCTGACCGACGAGCAGCTGCGCGCCATCGAGGCCCAGGTGAACGCCGAGATCCTGGCCAATGAGGCGACCGACACCCGCGTGATGGACATCGAGTCGGCGATGGAGTCCGGCGCGGTCGCGCTGTTCGGCGAGAAGTACGGCGATCAGGTCCGGGTGCTGAAGATCGGCACCTCCGTGGAGTTGTGCGGCGGCACGCATGTGGACCGCACCGGGGACATCGGCCTGTTCCGAATCACCTCCGAGGGCGGGGTGGCCGCCGGTATTCGCCGTATCGAGGCGGTGGCCGGTGAGGTGGCGCTGCGCTGGGTCGACCAGCAGCTGGGGTACCTGGATGCGATCGCCGACCGCCTGCGCGCCGGACGCGGCGAGGCGGCCGACAAGGTCGCCCAGCTGCAGGAGCGCTCGCGCGAACTGGAAAAGCAGATCGAACAGCTCAAGGGCAAGCTGGCCAGCCAGGCCGGCAGCGATCTGGCGTCCCAGGCGCAGGAGGTCGGAGGCATGCAGGTGCTGGCCGCGAAGGTCGAGGGCGTGGAGCCCAAGGCCCTGCGCGACATGGTCGACCAGCTCAAGCAGAAACTTGGCAAGGCGGTCGTGGTCCTGGGAACCGCGACCGGCGAGGGCAAGGTCAGCCTGGTGGCCGGCGTCACCAAGGCCGAGACCGGCCAGTTCAAGGCCGGCGATCTGGTCGGCCACGTCGCCGCGCAGGTTGATGGCAAGGGTGGCGGCCGCCCGGACATGGCGATGGCCGGCGGCCAGAGCCCGGACAAGCTGGATGCCGCGCTGGCCTCGGTCGCGGACTGGGTGCGCGAACGCGCCTGAAGACCATCCGTCATCGCGTGGCCAGCGCCTCGGCGATGTCTGTCCGCCACCCTCGGGGCGCTTTCTGCGCGTGCTCGAGGGTTCTCGCAATGAAGAACTGAATGATGTTTAATGCGCCGCCTTTCCGGGTGGCGGTGAATGGAATCGTGCAATGGCGTTGCTGGTACTGAAGTTCGGGGGCACCTCGGTAGGCACTACCGAGCGCATCCAGGCGGTCGCGGAGCGGGCCCTGAAGCTGCGCGAGGAGGGCCACCAACTGGTGATCGTCGTCTCCGCGATGAGCGGCGAGACCGATCGCCTGCTGGGGCTTGCGCATGCGCTGAACCCGCGGGCCGATGGCCGCGAGCTGGATGTGCTGCTCTCGACCGGCGAACAGGTGACGATTGCCCTGCTGTCGATGGCGCTGGAGGCGCATGGCTGCCCGGCACGCTCCTATACCGGCGCGCAGGTCACGATTCGCACCGACAGCGCGCATAACAAGGCGCGCATCCGCAGTATTGACGATGCCCGCGTGCGCGCGGACCTGGAGGCCGGGCGAGTGGTCGTTGTGGCCGGATTCCAGGGTGTGGACGAGCACGGCGCGATCACCACGCTGGGCCGCGGCGGATCGGATACCACGGCGGTCGCGCTGGCCGCCGCGCTGAAGGCCGACGAGTGCCGGATCTATACGGATGTCGATGGTGTGTACACCACCGACCCGCGCCTGGTGCCGAATGCGCGCCGCCTGCACAGCATCACCTTCGAGGAGATGCTGGAGATGGCAAGCCTTGGTTCCAAGGTGCTCCAGATCCGCGCGGTGGAATTTGCTGGCAAGTACAACGTCCCTCTCAGAGTGCTGTCCTCGTTCGAGGAAGGACCGGGGACCCTGATTACCACGGAGGAGGATGCACAGGTGGAACAGGCGCTGGTTGCGGGTATCGCGTTCAATCAGAACGAGGCCCAGCTGACGGTTCAGGGCGTCCCCGATCAGCCGGGGGTCGCGCATCGCATCCTCGGGCCGATCGCGGACGCCAATATCGAGGTGGACATGATCGTGCAGAACGTGGGCGCGGATCAGACCACCGACTTCACCTTTACAGTGCATCGCAACGACTACGACAAGGCGCTGGCGATCCTGGAGGACGCCTGCAAGGCCTTGAGTGCGCGCGAGGTTTCCGGGGACACCCACATCGTGAAGATCTCGGTGGTCGGCGTCGGCATGCGTTCGCACGCCGGGATTGCCAGCAAGATGTTCGAGGCCCTGTCGCGCGAGACAATCAACATTCGGATGATTTCGACCTCCGAGATCAAGATCTCGGTGGTCGTGGATGAGAAGTACCTCGAACTTGCAGTACGCGCCCTGCATGATGCCTTTGAACTTGAGCAGGAACCTGTCGGTCAACAGGAGGACGGTTAAGGATGACAGACCGTAAAACGGTTACCGGACGACCGACTGCGTCCGACACAGGCACTGCGGAGAAGAGCATGCTCATTTTGACTCGACGTGTGGGCGAGACCCTCATGATCGGCGAGGACGTTTCCGTCACCGTCCTGGGGGTCAAGGGCAATCAGGTTCGTATCGGGATCAACGCGCCTCAGGACGTTGCTGTCCACCGCGAGGAGATTTTCCAGCGCATCCAGCGCGAATCCAACGTAGCGGGCGACGATCAGGGCTCGTCCGGCGGTGGGTCTGCCCCGGGGGGGAGCGTGGCCGCTTCCTCGCGCGACGACTGACAGAGGTTGCCAGGCCCGGCGGCCCCAGTGGCCGCCGGGCCTTTTCTTTATGGGCACAAGTCCGTATCCTGTGCCGCGCATTCCGGAGAGTTGGCCGAGTGGTCGAAGGCGCTCCCCTGCTAAGGGAGTATGGGTCAAAAGCCCATCGAGGGTTCGAATCCCTCACTCTCCGCCAGATCCAGAAAGGGGCCCGAGTGGCCCCTTTCGCACGTCTGGCCCCCGCGGTATCGGGATTCGAACCCGAGATATCGAAAATGATGGTTCGACGGGTGACGCAAAGCGGCACCCGAACGTCGCCGCAGGCGACGGCCCGAAGGGCGAGGCGCAAAGCGCCGAGTAATCCTCACTCTCCGCCAGATCCAGAAAGGGGCCCGAGTGGCCCCTTTCGCACGTCTGGCCCCCGCGGTATCGGGATTCGAACCCGAGATATAGAAAATGATGGTTCGACGGGTGATGCGCAGCGGCACCCGAACGTCACTTCGGGTGATGGCTCGAAGGGCAGGGTGTATTCATTGGCGGGGTTTGAAGGAGCGGCATGGCGATAGTCGTGGTGCGGGAGGGTTTTGTCGGGGCTCAGTGACAGCTTGTACCGCCAAGCTTAGTGCTGATGGTCTTGCTGAATGCCTGCACGCATTGGGGGCTCCGCGCTCCCGAGCGTGCTAATCTTGTGCGAAATGGTCGACTTATAAAGGCCGGATCGGCCAAAGCGGATTTCCTATGTCTCTGACCCCCACTGTCCTGTTCAGCCTGCTGGCGGACGACACCCGTTTGCGTTCGTTGCTGCTGATTCACCTGGAGCGCGAGCTCTGTGTGTGCGAGTTGATGACTGCGCTGGAAATCTCGCAGCCGAAGGTCTCGCGTCATCTGGCCGCGCTGCGTCAGCAGGGCGTGGTGACGACCCGGCGCGAAAGCAACTGGATCTACTACCGGCTGCATCCGCAATTGCCGGGGTGGGCCCGCGAGGTGCTGGCGTCGACGGCCCAGGCTTCGCGCGTCGATGGCACGCTGCGCGAGGATCATGCGCGCCTGCAGGCGATGTGGCGCGATGCCGATCTGGGGCTCCCGGTTTCCCGGCGCACGTCGGAGACCTGATCAGCGCTCCTCGCTAGGGAGACGCGGATTTAATCGCACGTCCGCGTTGGTGCCCCCTGTTTTCCGAGACAAGGCGCGTCGTGCAGCGGGTAGTGGTTCTACCCGCAAGCGGCGCAACGCAGGATCGGGGAACAGGGGGCACCAACCCCACAAGCCATTAAAAGCAGGGGCTCGGCCGCTTTTGCGCGCGCACAGCGTTGCGGTTCCCTTGTGCAGAATGACTGCACGGCAGTCACCGCGCCTTGTTCGCACGCAAAAGCGACTCGAGCGCGGACGTGCGATTAAATCCGCGTCTCCCTAGGGGGCATGGCAATGCCGGCTTCCCGCAGCCAGTGACACAGGCGGATCAGCGGCAGACCCACCAGGGCGGTAGGGTCCGAACCCTCCATGCGCTCGAACAGGCTGACGCCCAGGCCTTCCGACTTGAAACTGCCGGCGCAGTCCACTGGGTTGTCCAGCGCGACATAGGCCCGGATTTCCGCATCTGACAGACGGCGGAAGCTGACGACGTATTCAACGTCCTCCACCTGCGCCTCGCCACTGGCGGCATCCAGCAGGCACAGCCCGGTATGAAAGGTGACCGTGCCGCCGGACAGCTGGGCCAGCTGTTCGCGGGCGCGCTCGGCAATGCCCGGCTTGCCGAGGATGCGGCCCTGATGGCTGGCGCTCTGGTCGGAGCCAATGATCAATGCGTCCGGGTGGGTGTCGGCGACGGCGCGGGCCTTGGCCTCGGCGAGGCGCTGCACGAGGGCCGAAGGGCCTTCGCTCGGGAGGTGAGTCTCGTCGACTTGCGGGGCGGCCGTCGTGAACGGCAGATGCAGCCGCTGCAATAACTGGGCACGATAGGGCGAGGTCGAGGCAAGGACGATCTCGCGCACGGGCTTACCCATCGGGGGCATCGATCTCGATCAGGGCATCGTCCGGATTGGCGGCCGCACCCTTGGCCACGTTCACCGCGCGTACCGTGCCGGCGATGGGTGCGGCGATCTCGGACTCCATCTTCATCGCCTCGAGCACCAGCACCGGCTGGCCGGCTTCCACGGTGTCGCCCTCGGCCACCAGTACGTCGATGACGGTGCCGGGCATGGAGGTGGTGACATCGCCCGGGCGGGTGGCGCGGCGGGATTTCTTGCCTGCTCGCGGCGATTCGGCGCCCCCACTGCCGGTGTCGATGGTGTCGAGCGTTTCGATCAGGACCTCTTCCGGCATGCCGTCGATGGTGACGTACATCGGCCGCGTATCCTCGCGGTGATGGCCGCTGCCATTTACGCGGATGTGGTACGACTCCCCGTGGAAGGTGACGTTGAACTCCACCGGTGCCGGACAGCCGGCCTGTGTGTTCTCGGGCAGGTTTAACGGTTCCGGTTCCAGCGTGCCGTCGCGTCGTTGCTCGAGGAAGGACCGGCCGACCTCGGGAAACAGCGCGAAGGTCAGGACGTCCTCGGGCCCCCGGGCCAAATCCCCGATCTCCCGGGTCAGATGGTCCATCTCCGGCTTCAGCAGGTCCGCCGGGCGCACGTCGATGACCTCGGCGTTGCCGATCGCCTTGCGCTGGATCACGCGATTGATCGGACCCGGTGCGCGGCCGTAGTGCCCGGTCAGGTACTGCTTCACCTCGTTGGTGATGGTCTTGTAGCGCTCCCCGGCGAGGACGTTCATCACCGCCTGGGTCCCGACGATCTGCGAGGTCGGCGTGACCAGGGGCGGGTAGCCGAGATCCTCGCGCACGCGCGGGATCTCCTCCAGCACGGCATCAAAGCGATCCAGCGCGTTCTGGTCGCGCAGCTGGTTGGCGAGGTTGGAGATCATGCCGCCCGGGACCTGGTTCACCTGCACGCGGGTGTCGACGCCGGTGTATTCGCTCTCGAAGCGCTGGTACTTCTTGCGCACCTCGTGGAAATACAGGCCGATCTTCTGCAGGGCCACGAGGTCCAGCCCTGTGTCGTGCTCGGTGCCGGACAAGGCCGCAACCAGGCTCTCCGTGGGGGGGTGGCTGGTGCCCCCGGCAAAGGCGGAGATCGCCGTCTCGATGTGGCGGCAGCCGGCCTCGATCGCCTGCCAGTGACACAGCTCGGACAGACCCGAGGTGGCATGCGCATGCAGGTGGATCGGGACATCCAGCGCGTCGACCAGCTCGGTCACCAGTTCGCGGGTGGCCGTCGGGGTCAGCAGCCCGGCCATGTCCTTGATCGCGATGCTCTGCGCCCCCATTGCCACCAGCTCGCGGGCGAGGGCGACGAACTGGGCGGCGGAGTGTACCGGCCCGGTGGTGTAGCACAGCGTGCCCTGGGCATGACCACCGGCCTCGCGCGTGGCCTCGATCGCCGTGCGCAGGTTCCGGGCATCGTTCATCGCATCGAAGATGCGGATGATGTCGATGCCGCCGGCCACGGACCGTTCAACAAAGGCGCGCACGACATCATCGGCATAGTGGCGGTAACCGAGCAGGTTCTGCCCGCGCAGCAGCATCTGCAGCGGCGTGTTGGGCAGCGCGGCCTTGAGCTGGTGCAGGCGTTCCCACGGGTCTTCCTTGAGAAAGCGCACGCAGGCGTCGAACGTGGCCCCTCCCCAGGCCTCGAGGGAGTGGAAGCCGATCGCGTCCATCTGCTCGCAGATCGGCAGCATGTCCTCGGTGCGCATGCGCGTGGCGATCAGGCTCTGGTGGCCGTCGCGCAGGGTGACATCCGTAATGTGAACTCGATCCATGGCTAGTCCGGTGTTCGGGCGAGGCAGTGTTGTCTACAGCCCGTGGTGAGCGGCGATTGCGGCGGCGATTGCGACGGCCAGCTGGCGGTCGGAGCGCTTGGCCGGCAGATCGGTCAGCTCGGGATGGTCGGCTATGAAGCCGGTATTGAAGTCGGCGCGGCGAAAATCCGGGTGGTTCACGATCGCCAGATGGTACGGGATGGTGGTCTTGACCCCGAACACGCCCATGTCGCGCAGGGCGCGGTTGCTGCGTGTCAGCAGGTCGTCCCACTCCAGCGCCCAGCAGATCAGCTTGGCGCACATCGAATCATAGTGCGGCGGGATCTCGTAGCCGGTGTAGATCGCGCCGTCGGTGCGCACGCCCGGCCCGCCCGGGGCAAAGTAGCGCGTGATGCGACCAAAGCTCGGCAGAAAGTCATTGGTCGGGTCTTCCGCGTTGATGCGGAACTCCATGGCGAAGCCACGGCGGGTGATCTGCGACTGGTCGTAACGCAGGGGTTCGCCACTTGCGATGCGCAACTGCTCCTGGACGATGTCCACGCCCGTGATCATCTCGGTAGCTGGATGTTCTACTTGAAGACGCGTGTTCATCTCCATGAAATAAAATGTATCGTCGCCGTCCATCAGGAACTCGACAGTCCCGGCGTTCTGGTACCCGACCGTCTGGGCGGCCGTGACGGCCAGCGAGCCCAGGCGTTCGCGCTGGGCCTCGTTCAATTGCGGCGAAGGGGCGATTTCGATCAGTTTCTGATGGCGCCGCTGCACGGAGCAGTCACGCTCGTACAGGTGAACGGCATTGCCATGGGTGTCCGCGAGGATCTGTACCTCGATATGGCGCGGGTTGACCACAGCCTTTTCCAGAAAGATTTCGGTACTGCCGAATGCGCGGGTCGCCTCCGAACGCACGCGGTCAAAGTTGCGCCGCAGGGCGTCTTCGTCCTCGCAAAGCCGGATGCCACGTCCGCCGCCGCCACTGGTGGCCTTGAGCATCACCGGATAGCCGATGGCCTCGGCGGCCTCCAGCGCAGCCTCCAGGGTTTCGAGGTTGCCCTCCGATCCAGGAGTGACCGGGACCCCGGCCTCGATCATCGCCTGTCGCGCGGCCACCTTGTCACCCATGCGGCGGATGACGCTGGCGTCGGGGCCCACCCAGGTGAGCCCGCGCGCGGCGCAGGCCGCCGCGAAATCCGCGTTCTCCGAGAGAAAGCCGTATCCCGGGTGTACGGCGTCGCATCCGGCCGCCCGGGCCACGCTGATCAGGCGGTGGATGCTGAGATACCCGCCCATGCTGTCGGGGCCGATCGCGTAGGCCTCGTCTGCCTTTTTCACGTGCAGGGCGTGGCGGTCGGCATCGGTATGCACCGCGACCGAGGTTATTCCCATCTCCGCGCAGGCCCGGATCAGGCGCACGGCAATCTCGCCCCGGTTGGCTATGAGCAGCTTGCGGATCAAACGGAAGGTCCCGGGAAGGTCAGTGACAACCCGAGTATCGGCATGCAGTCGAAGGGCTGCAAGTTTCTGTTTCGCTTTGACAGAGCAGCCCTCGCGCGCGTATATTCCGCGCCCTTGTATTTGAGTGTTCTATGAGTCGTATTCCCGTATCTCTCGACCCGTGGCAGCCACGGGCCCGGCACCAGGAATTCGAAGGCGATTTGTCTGCGGAGGACCTGCCTCGCCTGCGGGACGAGGCGCTGGCCGAGCACCCGCTGCGGGTCCATGTCCGATTCGGGCTGGAGCGCGGTGCGCTGGACGAGGTGCGGCTGACCGGGGTGATCACCGGCGAGCTGTGGCAGACCTGCCAGCGCTGCCTGCAGCCGATGGCCTGGGAATTCCGGCTGGAGACCGATGCGGTGATCCTGCCGGCGGGAGGCTCCGTAGAAGGCCTGGGCGCGGACGAGGATATCCTCGAACTCGAGGACGACGGACGGCTGCACACGGCGGTCTGGGCCGAGGACGAGGTGCTGCTGGCCTGGCCTCTGGTGCCGCGCCACGCGGACTGCGAGCCCGCGGTGGAGCCCGAGTTTGTTCCCGGGCAGCGCGAGGACAATCCGTTTGCGGTGCTCGAGCAGCTAAAGGGCAGTTCGAGCAACGCCAACGATCAGTAGGCCGGGCGGAGCAGGGCGCCGCCCGGCTCGAAACGCTATACTTGCGCCCGTTTTTGATTCGGGCTAACCCCGCACAGGCGGGATTTGATTAATCTGGAGATTCATCATGGCTGTGCAACAACGCCGCAAGACCCGTTCCAAGCGCGATATGCGCCGTTCCCACGACGGGCTGAAGGGCGCGACCCTGTCCACCGATCCGACCACCGGAGAGGTCCATCGCCGGCACCACGTGACCCCGGACGGGTTTTACCGTGGTCGTCAGGTGATCCAGCAGGACGTCGAAGTCGAAGACGACGAAGACTAAGCTCGGCGTGATGACCTTGCTGGGGCCACGGCTGCGGCTGCACCGTGGCCTTTCCGCGTTTAATCGGACCCGGTCGTCGGGTGTCTCGCGGGCGCGCGCATGAGCCGTGAATTCACCATCGCCCTGGATGTGATGGGTGGCGACCATGGGGCCCCCGTGGTGCTGCCGGCCGCCCGCCGTTCGCTGAAGGTGGCCGACGACTTCCGCCTGCTGCTGGTGGGGGACGAGGCGACGATCGAGTCCGGTCTTGCCGACTGGACGGCGGCCGAGCGCGACCGTGTGGAGATCGTGCATGCCAGCCAGGTGGTTGGCATGGAGGAGCCGCCGGCCGTCGCCCTGCGCACCAAGCGCGACTCCTCGATGCGGGTCGCCATCGATCAGGTCAAGAAAGGCACGGCCCAGGCCTGTGTGTCCGCCGGTAATACGGGCGGGCTGATGGCCACTGCGCGCTATGTGCTGAAGACCCTGCCGGGGATCGACCGCCCGGCGATCGCGACCGCGCTGCCGTCGCTGTACGGCCATACCCACATGCTGGATCTCGGCGCCAACGTGGACGTCGAGGCGGCACACCTGTACCAGTTCGCAGTGATGGGCTCGGTGCTGGCGAACGCGGTGGACGGGCTCGAGGCCCCCAAGGTGGGGCTGCTCAACATCGGGTCGGAGGCCATCAAGGGCAACGACCGGGTACGCGAGGCCGGCCGCATGCTGGAGGAATCCAGCCTGAACTATGTCGGGTTCGTCGAGGGCAACGACGTCTACTGCAGTGATGTCGACGTGGTCGTCTGCGACGGCTTTGTCGGCAACGTTGCGCTGAAGGTGAGCGAGGGCGTGGCCAAGATGATCTCCACGAACATGAAGGCCGAGTTCCGCGCCTCGCTGTACTCGCGTCTGGCTGGTCTGTTCGCACTGCCCGTGCTGCGCCGGTTGCGCCACCGTTTTGACCACCGGCGCTATAACGGCGCCTCGCTGCTGGGGTTGCAGGGCGTGGTGATCAAGAGCCACGGCAGTGCCGATGCGCTGGCATTCGAATACGCGATCCGCATCGCGCGGGTCGAGGCCGAGGCGAACATCTCCAGCCGCATCGACAAGCAGCTGGGGCAGCTACTGGGGCAGGAGCACGCGCAGTGAAGCATGCACGCATCAGCGGGACCGGGAGCTACCTGCCCGAGCGCATCCTGACCAACGCCGATCTCGAGGCCATGGTGGATACCTCGGATGCGTGGATTCAGGAGCGCACCGGGATTCGCGAGCGCCACATCGTGGCCGAGAACCAGGTGACCTCCGATCTGGCACTGAAGGCCGCGGAACGCGCGCTGGACGCCGCGGGCATCCGCCCCGCCGACCTGGACCTGATCATCGTCGCCACCACGACCCCGGACCAGATCTTCCCCAGTACCGCGTGCATCCTGCAGGCCAAGCTGGGGATTGGCGGCTGCCCGGCCTTCGACGTGCAGGCGGTGTGTTCCGGTTTTGTCTATGCACTCGCCACGGCCGATCGCTTCATGCAGAGCGACGAGATCCGGCATGTGCTGGTCGTCGGGGCCGAGACGCTCTCGCGCATCACCGACTACACCGATCGCGGCAACTGCATCCTGTGGGGTGATGGTGCGGGCGCGGTGGTGCTGTCGCGCTCGCCGGACCCGGGCATCATCTCCACTCACCTGCACGCGGATGGTCACCACAAGGGCCTGCTGGAGGTCCCGGGCGGGGTCTCGCAGCCCGGTGACAACCCGGATCTCGAGTTCATCCGCATGGAGGGCCGCGCGGTCTTCCGTGTCGCGGTCAACACGCTCGACCAGATCGTTGACGAGACGCTGGAATACAACGGGATCGAGAAGTCCGAGCTGGACTGGCTGGTCCCGCACCAGGCCAACATCCGCATCATCCAGGCCACGGCGAAGAAGCTGAACATGTCCATGGATAATGTCGTCGTCACGGTCGACCGGCACGGCAACACCTCTGCCGCGTCCATTCCGCTGGCGCTGGATACCGCCGTGCGCGACGGGCGCATCAAGAAGGGCGACCTGATCCTGACCGAGGCCTTTGGCGGCGGCTTTACCTGGGGCTCCGCGCTGATCCGGATGTAGCGGGCGCCGCTTCGCGATTCCATTCCTGTGGGAGCCTGCTTGCAGGCGAAGCCCCTGCCAAAGCCTGATACGAAGCGGTTCGCCGAAAGACGGGAGTCGACGACATGGGTCGCGAGATCGAACGCAAGTTTCTGCTGACCAGTGATGCCTGGCGCGAGGCCGTGGTGCGTTCCCAGCGCATGCGTCAGGGCTATTTGTGCGGCAATGACCGCGCCTCGATCCGCGTGCGCGTGGACGAGGAGGGCGCGAATCTGAACATCAAGAGCGCGACCCTGGGTGTCGAACGCGACGAGTACCAGTACGCGATCCCGGTCGAAGAGGCCCATCGCCTTCTCGACACCCTCGCGGGTCCGCAGGTCGAGAAGACGCGCTACTGGGTGGATGTGGACGGCTGGGAATACGAGATCGACGTGTTCGAGGGCGCCAATGCCGGCCTGATCGTCGCCGAGCTGGAATTGCCCGCGAGCGATGCCGACTTCCCGCGCCCCGAGTGGCTGGGCGAGGAGGTCTCGCACGACCCGCGCTACTACAACACCGAGCTGGCCCGGAACCCCTACCGCGACTGGCCCGATGCAAGCTGATTCCTTTCCCGTGTTCGATCCGGACTGCCGGCGCTGCCCGCGCCTGGCCGGTTTTCTGGAAGACGTGCGGGCGAAGCACCCGGACTACCATGCCGCTCCGGTGCCCTCGTTTGGGCCGCTGGATGCCCGCCTGCTGATCGTTGGACTCGCCCCGGGGATGCACGGGGCCAACGCGACAGGGCGGCCCTTCACCGGGGACTACGCCGGGGTGCTGCTCTACGAGACCCTGCACCAGTACGGCTTTGCGACCGGCCCCGAGAGCGTGAGCGCGGGCGACGGGCTGCAGTTGCTGGACTGCCGCATCACCAATGCGGTGAAGTGCCTGCCGCCGCAGAACAAGCCCACCAACGAGGAAATCCGCACCTGCAACGGTTTCCTGGCCGCGGAGATGGACGCGATGCAGCCCCGGGTGATCCTGGCGCTGGGCAAGATCGCCCATGACGCGGTGCTGCGGGCCCGCGGCCTGCCGCTGTCCAGCCTGCGTTTTGCCCATGGAGCCGAGCATGAGCTGGATGGCATGTGGCTGGTCGATTCCTACCACTGCTCGCGCTACAACACCCAGACCCGCCGCCTCACCCCGGCCATGTTCGGCGAACTCTTCGCCCGCATCCGTACCCACCTCGAGTAGAAAAGCCTGTTTGGTCCGGCTGCTCGCGATGGCGTGGGGCCCAAAGGTGTCGAGGTACCAACGTGCGAAGGGCATTGAACGCCCTCTGCTGACATCTCTCACGCCCAGTTGCCCTGCAGGTTTGGCCGACTCCCTTGGCCGTTCCGGTATCCTGAAGCTGTCATGAGTGCCTCCGACACCAGTTTCGATTCCAAGGCTTTCCTGAAGACGCTGACGCAGTCGCCCGGCGTCTATCAGATGCTGGATGCCAGCGGCGGCGTGCTGTATGTCGGCAAGGCGCGCAATCTCAGGAGCCGTGTGGCCAGCTACTTTCGCGGTTCGGATGATCGCGGGCCGCGGATCCGGTCGATGGTGCGCCAGATCGCGGACATCCGCGTCGCGGTCACGCACACCGAGGCCGAGGCCCTGCTGCTCGAGGCCAACCTGATCAAGCGCCACCGGCCGCGCTACAACGTGCTGCTGCGCGACGACAAAAGCTACCCCTACATCTTCGTGTCCGGTCAGGAGTACCCGCGTCTGGGTTTTCACCGGGGCGCGAAAAAGAAGGGAGTGCGCTATTTCGGTCCGTACCCGTCGGCCGGGGCGGTGCGCGAGAGCCTGGCGCTGCTGCAGAAGCTGTTTCAGGTGCGTCAGTGCGAGGACAGCGTGTTCGCGCACCGCTCCCGGCCCTGCCTGCAGTATCAGATCGGGCGCTGTACGGCGCCCTGCGTGGGCTACATCACGCCCGAGGAGTATGCCCGCGACGTCGAGTCTTCCGTGCAGTTCCTGCAGGGCAAGAGCGAGGTGGTGATCGCCGATCTGATGCAGCGCATGGAGGCGGCCTCCGAGCGTCTCGACTTCGAGCATGCGGCCCGGCTGCGGGACCAGATCGCGCGGCTGCGCCAGATCTCCGAGCAGCAGTTTGTCTCCGGCGGCGAGGGCGATGCCGACGTGATTGCGCTGGCGCAGGAGGCGGGCGCGGTGGCCGTGGAGATCTTCTTCGTGCGCGGCGGACAGAACCTGGGCAACCGCGAGCTGTTCCCGAACGTGCCGGAGGCCACTGACACCGGGGAGATCATGGCGGCGGTGCTGGCGCAGTACTACGCCGAACGCGAACCCCCGGCGCGCGTGCTGCTGTCGCACGAGCCGGAAGGCGCGCCGGCGCTGGAGGCCTTCCTGATGGAGCGCCGCGACGGCCGCAAGGTCCAGCTCGCCTGGTCGTTGCGCGGGGATCGGGCGCGCTGGCTGGATATGGCACGGCGCAATGCCGAACTGGCCCTGAAGACCCGCATCGCCAGTCAAGCCGGACAGGCTGCGCGCCTGGACGCGCTCACCGCCGAGCTGAATCTGGAGAGTCCGCCCAAGCGCATGGAATGCTTTGATATCTCGCACACCGGGGGCGAGCGCACGGTGGCGTCCTGCGTGGTGTTCGGGCCTGACGGGGCAATCAAATCCGACTACCGGCGGTTCAATATCGACGGGATCGAGCCCGGCGACGATTACGCCGCAATGCACCAGGCCCTGAGCCGACGCTTCGCGCGGCTGAAGAAGGGGGAAGGGCAGGAGCCGGACATCCTGTTCATCGATGGTGGCAAGGGGCAGGTCACACAGGCGCTCAATGTGCTGGCGGATCTCGGGCTCGATCACATCCGCGTGATCGGCGTCGCCAAGGGCGAGGAACGCCGACCGGGTATGGAAACTCTGATATTGAGCGGGGTCGAGGCCCCCTCTATACTCCCGGCGCACTCGGGTGCCCTGCACCTGATCCAGCAGATCCGCGACGAGGCCCATCGATTCGCGATCACCGGGCACCGTGCGCGCCGGGCCAAAGCGCGCAAGGAATCGACCCTGGAGTCGATCCCGGGGCTGGGGCCGAAGCGCCGCAGCGCGTTGCTGCGCCACTTCGGGGGGCTGCGCGGGGTGGCCCGGGCCGGCGTCGACGAGCTGACCAAGGTGCCGGGTATCCACCGGCGGCTCGCGCAGGCGATTTACGACCAGTTTCACTAGGGAAACACTGATTAATGTACACACTCGTGTTGGCACCCCAGGTTTTCCGAGACAAGGCGCGGTGCGCAGCCGGTAGTGGTTCTACCGGCAAGTGCCGCAACGCAGGATCGGGGAACCTGGGGTGCCAACCCCGAAGGGGCTCGCCCTCCCGTTGTTATCAAAAACGGGCGTGGGAACGGCGTTGCGGTTCCCTTGTGCAGAATGACTGCATGGCAGTCACCGCGCTTTGTTCGCACGCAAAAGCGACTCGAGCACGAGCGTGTACATTAATCAGTGTTTCCCTGGGACTGACCAGCAGATGATCCGTGAACTTCCCAACTGGCTGACCTGGTCGCGGATCGTCATGATCCCGCTGCTGATCGTCGTGTTCTACGCGCTGCCGATGCCCACGGCCGGCATCGTCGCGGCGATCGTCTTTGCGCTCGCCGCGATCACCGACTGGGCGGACGGCTACCTGGCTCGGCGCTGGGAGGTCACCAGCCGCTTCGGTGCGTTCCTCGACCCGGTGGCGGACAAGCTGATCGTGGCCGCCGCGCTGGTCCTGGTTGTGGATCACAACCCGGGCGTGGGCCTGGCGCTGGCGGCGGTCGTCATTATCGGGCGCGAGATCGCGATCTCGGCCCTGCGCGAATGGATGGCCGAGGTCGGCGCCAGCGCGAAGGTGGCCGTATCCTGGGTCGGCAAGGTCAAGACCACCTCCCAGATGGTGGCGATCTTCCTCCTGCTGTGGGCGGAGCCGGTCGCCGGGCTGCCGATTTTCGCGATCGGTGAATGGCTGCTGTATCTGGCGGCCATCCTGACGCTGGTTTCGATGGTGCAGTACATGCTGGCGGCTGCGCGCGGACGCTGATCGGCCGCACGGAAACGCTGGCGGGGTATTGACGTTCGCCCCCGGTGCGGTAGAATACGCGCCGTTAACGAAGAGCGGGAATAGCTCAGCTGGTAGAGCACAACCTTGCCAAGGTTGGGGTCGCGAGTTCGAATCTCGTTTCCCGCTCCAACAGATTCCTGAAACCCCGGTTCGGCCGGGGTTTTCTGTTTCGGCCTCCGCATGCTGCTTCTTGCGGGCCGGGACCCACCCGATACAGGCTGGGTGGCAGAGTGGTTATGCAGCGGACTGCAAATCCGTGTACGCCGGTTCGATTCCGACCCCAGCCTCCATCATTGCGCTTCGCGCCAGGGCCGCCTTCGGGCGGCCTTTTCTTTTGCCAGTCTGCCGTTCCAGCACGGATCGAACCCAGTATGGAAATTCTCGTCCCAAGAAGGGTTACAGGGTCTATGCTCTTAACTCGATAACCACAACAAGACGAGGACGCGAGATGCTGATTATTGGCCTGATTATCGTCGTGGCGGCACTGGTGTTCGCCACCGTGAAGCTGCGAGTCCACCCCTTCCTCGCCCTGTTGCTGGCGGCCTTTGTGATGGCGCTGATCGGGGGTATTGCCCCGAAAGAGGCGATCAGCGTTATCAACGACGGCTTCGGCGGGACGCTCGGCTATATCGGGATCGTGATCGCGCTGGGCACGATCATCGGGGTGATCCTGGACCGCACCGGGGCGGCGATCGTGATGGCGGAGGCGATCATCCGCGCGCTGTCGGATCGATTCCCCAACCTCACCGCGACGATCATCGGCTACATCGTGTCGATTCCAGTGTTCTGCGACTCCGGCTACGTAATCCTGAACTCCCTGAAGAACGCGCTGGCGAAGAAGGCCGGTGTCTCCCTGGTGGCGATGAGTGTGGCGTTGGCGACGGGTCTGTTCGCCACGCACAACTTCGTCCCGCCGACCCCGGGCCCGATCGCCGCGGCCAGCAATATCGGGATCGCCGATGCGCTGGGCCTGGTGATCCTGTTCGGCCTGCTGGTAGCCGCGGTCGCCGCGGCGGTGGGCTGGCTCTGGGCCAGCCGCTACACCCACGCAAACGACGACGAACTCCTCGAGCCGGATCCGATCGAGGAGGCCACCGGCCAGGAGGTGAAGAAGCCGGAGCCCGATCTGGCCCATCGCCCATCCACCCTGGCGGCATTCTTGCCGATCCTGGCGCCGATCGTGCTGATCTCCATCGGCTCGATCGCGTCACTGGCCACGCGTGACGCCGACCCCGGCATGTTCGCGGCCGCGCTGATCTTCCTCGGGCAGCCGGTGGTCGCCCTGGCGATTGGCGTGGTGTTCGCCCTGCTGCTGGTCAAGGGTGGTGACAAGCGCGGGCGCTTCCACCAGATGACGGTCGATGCCGTCCTGCTCGCGGCCCCGATTCTGCTGATCACCGGGGCGGGCGGTGCGTTTGGCTCGGTGCTGCAGGAGACTCCCATTGGTGATCAACTCGGCGATATGCTGACCGGTCTTGGTTTGGGCCTGCTGGTGCCGTTCCTGCTGGCGGCTGCACTCAAGTCGGCCCAGGGTTCGTCGACGGTGGCACTGGTCGCGGCCTCGAGCATGGTGGCGCCGTTGCTGCCCTCGCTGGGCCTGGAGTCCGACATGGGCATGGTGCTGGCAGTCATGGCCGTGGGTGCGGGCGCGATGACCGTCTCGCATGCCAACGACAGCTTCTTCTGGGTGGTGACCCAGTTCAGCCGCATGAAGGTGTCGACCGCCTACAAGGCCTATACGACCGCCACGCTGTTGCAGGGTGTGAGCGCGATGATCGTGATCTACCTGCTGGGGCTCGTCTTTGTCTGAGCTGAGGCGGGTCGTGCTGTGTCCGGACAGCTTCAAGGGCAGTCTGGATGCGGCAGACGTGGCCCAGGCGATGGCTCGCGGTGTACATGCCGCGAGTCCATCCACTCGCATCCGGGCGTTGCCGATGGCGGATGGGGGAGAAGGGACGGCGGAACTGGTCAGCCATACCATGGGTTGGGCCTGGCATTTGTCCGATGTCCGTGATCCGCGTGGGCAGCATGTCTCGGCGGGCTGGGGGTGCGATGCCGTCACCCGACGCGCGGTGATTGATGTCGCCTCGGCCTGTGGGTTGGACCTGGTGCCCGAGGCCGAGCGCGATCCATGGAGGCTCGATACCCGTGGCGTGGGGCATCTGATCCTCGCGGCGCTGGATGCCGGTGCCCGGCATGTGCTGATCGGACTCGGGGGCAGCGGCACGGTGGATGGTGGTGCCGGGATGCTGCACGCACTGGGGGTCCGCTTTCGGGACCGGGAAGGGTCCGAACTGGATCCTGTCCCGGAACGGCTGGAGCATCTGGAAAGTGCCGATTTCTCTGGTCTGGAGCCACGGCTTGCGGGACTCCGCATCACGGTGCTGAACGATGTCGACAACCCGTTGACGGGCAACCGGGGTGCTGCGGCGGTGTTCGGCCCGCAAAAGGGCCTGGCCACAACAGACGTGCCACGCATGGATGCCTACATGGAGCGGCTGGAACGCGCGATTGACGAGGCGGGGGAGTTGCGCCGCCCGGGCGCCATGCCCGGGGCGGGGGCCGCCGGTGGGCTGGGCTTCGCGCTGGCCTGTGTCCTGCGCGGGCAATCTCGCATGGGGGCGGTGTACCTGGCGGATCTGATCGATCTCGATGCGGTGATCGCCGGGAGCGATCTGGTGATCACGGGTGAGGGGCAGGTCGACGGCCAGACCGCGCATGGCAAGGTCGTGGCCGAGGTGGTCCGGCGGGCACGGCGCTGCTGTGTGCCGGTCGTCGCCGTGGCCGGGTCGATCGATGCCACGCCGGAGGAACTCGAAGCGGTGGGGCTCACGGATGCCCGCGCCCTTTGCGATGGCACGATCACGCTGGAGCAGGCGATGAACGAACCCGGTCGCTGGATCATGGAGCGTACGCGCGCACTGGTGGAGGCGCGAGGGGCGCAATCGGGCTAACGAACGGATAACAAGGAGCGGTCCGTGGCCTGGCCATCCATGGCACTATGCGGTACCGAACGCACAGGGGCGCGCGTGCCTGATTGGAAACCCAGAACCAGGAGCAAACGGACGCCATGGCACGGTCGGGTCATGGCTGTCCTGCTCGTGGTGCCCTTCTTCCTGTCCGCCGGGGCCAGCGCGGACGACCTCCTGCGCGTGGGGCTCTACGAGAACGTGCCCAAGGTCGGCACGGGTGACGATGGGGCGGCGGGGGGCGTGTTCGTCGAGTTGCTGGACGCCATTGCGCGACGCGAGCACTGGCGGCTGGAGTATGTCTCGTGCGAGTGGTCGGCCTGTCTGGAGGCCCTGGAGGCGGGCGAGATCGACCTGATGCCGGATGTCGCGCTGACGCCGGAGCGGCGCGAGAGCCTCGCGTTTCACTCGATACCGGTGGCCCAGGCATGGAGCCAGGTGCTGGCGCCGGTCGATTCGGGGCTGGATCGCATCGAAGCGCTGGAAGGCCTCCGCCTTGCGGTGCTCGATGGATCGATTCAATACGACTACCTGCGCGAGTATGCGCTGGACACGGGGCTGGAGTGGACTCTTGTGCCCCGTGGGGACCTGGAATCCGTGCTGGCGGCTGTTGCCGCGGGCGATGCCGACGTGGCGGTCAGCAACAACTTCTATGCGCGGCGTCATGCACGCCAGCATATGCTGGTGGAAACCCCCATCACCTTCGACCAGGTCGGTCTTTATTACGCCGCCGCCCCTGGGCGGCAGGATGACCGCCTGGAGGTGATCGACGCCTATCTCCAGCGCTGGAAGGGCGAGGCGGGCTCGCCCTATCAGCACGCGATGGAGCAGGCCCTGGAACCGCCCGTCGGGGAGGGGGAGATCCCGACGTGGGCCTGGTCGGCGCTGGCGGCCGCCGCAGTGATTGCGCTCGCCCTGGGGCTGATGGCGGTCTGGTTGCGACGCACGGTGCGCGCGCAGACACGTGCCCTGCGCGAAGCCAACCAGCGTCTCGAACACCTGCTCGAGAGCGGCCCGGTCGTGCTGTACCAACTGAATGCGCTCGATTTCAAGCCGCTTTGGGTGAGTGGCAACTTCGAGCGGCTGTTTGGATTCAATCCCAAGGTGGCGCTGCAGCCGGGCTGGTGGGAGCAGCAGGTCCATCCGGAAGACCGCACCACGGCCATGCGCGAGAACCGGCGCCTGCTGGAAGAGCGCCACATGGTCCGGGAACTGCGCCTGTTCGACGGCTGGGGCAAGCTGCGCCATATCCGCGACGAGATGCGGATCATTCCCGGCGGCAACCAGGGACAGCGCGGGGCCGAGGTGGTCGGCAGCTGGACGGATCTCACCGCGAGCATGGAGCAGAAAGAAGCGCTGCGGCAGATGGCCCACTACGACGCGCGTACAGGCCTCCCGAACCGCGTGCTGTTGCACGACCGGCTGGGACACACCCTGGAACGTGCGATGGCCGATGGTCTTGCACGCTGGGTGGTGCTGATCGACCTGGATCGCTTCCGCAATGTTAACGAGACCCTGGGCACGTCGGCGGGCGACCGCGTGCTGGAAGGTATGGCGGAACGGCTTGGGGCGTTGCTGGGGCCGCAGGATACGGTGTCTCGCGTGGGAGCCGACGAGTTCTGCCTGATTATCGAAAACCCGCCGATGGATGGTGGCACCGAGGCCTTCCTCGAGCAGCTACTGGAAACCTTGCGCGAACCCTGCGCTATCGGTGGGCGTGCGCTGGTCACCACGGCGAGCGTCGGGTTGGCGACGTTCCCCGAACATGGCAGCACGCGTGACGAGTTGCTGACCGCCGCGGAGCTCGCAATGGCGGCCTCGCGCAGCGTCGGCGGGGATACCTGGCATGTCTACGAACCCGGAATGGGGGCGCAGACGGAACATCGCCTGTTCCTGGAGAACGACCTGCGCGGCGCCATCGCCAATGACGAACTGCTGCTCTACTTTCAGCCGCAGCTGGAGATGCAGTCGGGCCGGCTGGTGGGTATGGAGGCGCTGGTGCGCTGGCGTCATCCACAGCGCGGCATGGTGTCCCCGGCCGAATTCATCCCGCTGGCGGAAGAGACGGGGATGATCCAGGCCATCGACCGCTGGGTGTTGAACGCGGCCTGTGCCCAACTGGCGCAATGGGACCAGGAAGGCCGGGATGTGCCTGCCGTGGCGGTGAACCTCTCTGCCCGGGAGTTGCACGACGAGACGCTGGTGGCAGCAGTTCAGGATATCCTCGAACATCACGGTCTGGAGCCCGACCGGCTGGAGCTGGAACTGACCGAGACCATGATGATGGAACAGCCGGAAAGGGCACTGGCCGTGCTGCACCGTCTGGAGACGCTGGGTGTGACGCTGGCTATGGATGACTTCGGCGCGGGGTATTCCAATCTGGCGCACCTGCGTCGCTTGCCGCTACGGCGTTTGAAGATCGACCAGTCACTGGTCCGCGATATTGGATACTCGCGCAATAACGAATCGATCATTCGCGCCATCATTGCCCTGGCCGACGCACTGGGGCTGGACCTGATTGCCGAGGGTGTGGAAGAGGCGGGCCAGCAAGCGTTCCTGCTACGCGAGGGCTGTCGTTTCGGGCAGGGCTACCTGCTGGGGCGCCCGGCCCCGGCCGATAATGCCCTGCAAGGCATCGGCGCATAGCCGGCCGCGAGGGCGGGGCGTCGCTCTAACCGGGCTCAGGATCGTACGGTTCGACGCCCGAAGTCCGATTCCCGCTGCAACAGGTCCGCGAGCGGGGAGGGATGGCCGAACAGAAAGCCCTGCATCATCGGGCAGCCAAGACGGCGCAGATATTCCTGCTGGGCCGCGGTTTCCACGCCCTCCGCGACGATATTCATCTGCAGGCCGCGCGCCATCGATACGATCGCATTGACGATACAGGCCTCCCCCTCGATACAGATGGTGTGGGTGAAGCTGCGATCGATCTTCAGGGTGTGTACCGGCAGCTTCTGCAGATAGCTCAGCGACGAATAACCGGTGCCAAAGTCATCCACCGCCACCTGAACGCCAGCCTCGCACAGGCGGTTGAGCTTGGCCACGGTATCGTGGGTGTCGCTCATCAACAGGCTCTCGGTGATCTCGATCTCCAGCAGCTCTGCGGGGAAGCCAGTCTCGACCAGCAATCCCAGTACGCCGTCGACAAAGTCGTCTCGTTCGATCAGCACCGGCGACAGGTTCACCGCCAGGCGCAGGTTGGGTACGTGTTGATGGGCCGCGCGTATGTCGCCCAGGGCGTTGCGCAGGGTCGCGCGATCGAGGTCGACAATCAGGCGGGTGTCTTCGGCGACCGGGATGAACTCGGCCGGGCCCAGCATGCCGCGATCGGGGTGATTCCAGCGAATCAACGCCTCGACACCCAGGAGCTGCCCTGTTTCGCCATCGACCTGCGGCTGGTAGAGGATGTGGAACTCTTCGCGCTCCAGGGCCTTGCGCAGGTCCTGCTCGAGCTGCAGGCGGTGTGGCGTGTTGCCATGCATCTCCGGTGCGAACAGGCGGATGCCATTCTTGCCCGTGTTCTTTTCCCGGTACATAGCGATGTCGGCATGCCGGATCAGGGCCTCGAGCGTGTCGCCCCCGTCGGGATAGATCGCGATCCCGATGCTGGCCCCGACATACAGCTCGTGGTCACCCCCTAGGTGGAATGGCGCAGTGAGGCTTTCCAGAATCTTTTCGGCTACTTCGACTGCGGCCTCCTGGCTGCTGATATGCGGCAGCAGCAGGGTGAACTCGTCGCCTCCGAAGCGCGACAGCGTATCCCCTTTGCGAATGCAGCCCAGCAGGCGCTGGGCGACGGCCTGCAGCAGGCGGTCACCAATGGTGTGCCCCAGCGAGTCGTTGATGACCTTGAAGCGGTTGAGGTCGATGAACATCACGGCCAGGGGGTGGCCCTGGCGCTGCGCCTGAGCAATGGCCACATCGACCCGGTCGCGGAACAGGGCGCGGTTGGGCAGCCGGGTGAGCAGGTCGTGGTAGGCCTGGAAGTTGATGAAGGCCTCGGATTCCTTGCGGTCGGTGATGTCGCGGGCGGTCCCGTAGACCAGGGTCTCGCCACCTGTATCGTCGCTGGCCGCCGTCGGCCAGACCGCGACCTCGAAATAGCGCCGGGTGCGGGCCATCTCCCGTGGCTTGAGCGCGAGTTCCACGGAGCGGATGTGGGCATGGCTGCGCCCGGCCTGCTCGAAGAAATACTCCGCCTTCTCGTGGTCGTCGGCTTCGACCAGATCCAGGACACGGGTATCCAGCAGGTCCTGGCGGGAGTAGCCAAGCAACTCGTGGACACGCGAGTTCACGAAACGAAAACGACCTTCGCGATCCAGGATGAACACGATGTCCGGCGAGTTGTTGACGATCAGCCGGTGCAGGCGCTCGGAACGCTCCAGGCGTGCCCGCATGTGGCGGTTGGCGTCTTCCAGCTCTTTCTTGTGCAGGGCGTTGCGGACGGTTGCCAGCAGTTCGTCGGGCTGATAGGGCTTTTTCAGATAGTCGGAGGCCCCGTCGCGCAGGGCGCCGGCGACATCGTCCACCGAGGTGTTGCCGCTGATCACCACCACAGGGACCTTGAGCCCCGCGGCCTGGATGAAGCGCAGGACATCACGCCCCCCCAGTTCCGGCATGCACAGATCGAGCAACAGGAGATCGGGCGGATCCCGTCGCAAGGCCTCAATGGCGCTGCCGCCGCCCAGGGCGGTTTCCACGTTGAACTCTTGCAGTTCCAGCAGCTGTCGCACGCTTTCCAGAAGGCGCGGGTCGTCGTCGACGACGAGGATGCGAGGGGTTTGTGGTGTGCCGGCTTCGTTCATGTGCGGGTCCCGCCGTTGTCTCGCATCATCGCGGGGGCTATCCCTGCCCCGCCCCGAGGGTTCCGGTTTCGGCCTCGCGATGGGGGAGAAGAATCTCGAACCGCGTTCCGTCGCGGTCGCTGTCGCACTGGATGTGGGCGCCGATCTCGTCCGCCAGGCGGCGGACAATGCTCAGGCCCAGCCCGGCGTGCCCCTCGCCCTTGTCTGATTCTACCGGGCGATAATGGGCCGCGCGGATCCCCGGAGGAAGCCCGGGACCGTCGTCGGCGACCACCAGTGCCACCACGCTGGTCCCATTGAAGCTCTCGGGGTCGCGGGTCTGCAGCCGAATGACACCCCCTGACTGCAGCGCCTCGGCGGCGTTTTTGAGCAGGTTCGTCAGAATCTGGCGCACATGGTCGCTGGGGACAGACAAGGGCGGATCGCCGGGTGCAAGATCCAGTTCCAGGCGGATGCCTCGCGTGCGGCAAAGAGAGCGGTCCACGATGTCGGCCACGTCCTGGACCAGTCGATTGAGCGTGGACGGCGGCCCGTCCGCTGCCTGGTCGGGTTCCTTTAGACGGAGCAGGATGCGGCCTACGCGATCAATTTCCTCCTTGATCAGGGCCAGTTCGTGGCTGGCCTCGTGCCCATCGCCCAGCTTTGTGTTCAGCACACCCAGATAATTCTGGATGATGCTGAGGGGGTTGCCCGCCTCGTGCAGCGTCTCGCGGATTCGCTCCTGTGTTGTATCGTCGGTATGCGCTTGTTCGGGCGGATCGGACTGCGGGGTGCACAGCGCGCGCGCAATCTCGCGCGCCAGGGCCTGGACAAATCCGGTTCGGGGTTCCAGGGCCTGGGCGCGTTCTCGGTCCAGTCCCAGGATCAGTACCCCTGCGGGCGAGGAGTTGGCAGCCGCCAGCAGAGGGAAGGCCCAGATCACCTCCCCACCGCAGAGCCGGAACAGCTGTTGATCGACGACCGGTGTGGGTGTCTCGCCGACGAGTTCGTGCTGACGCATCTCGCGGTCCAGCAGGGTGTCGGTCACAAGGCTCCGTCCCGGCAGCAGAGGCAGGGTGAAGTCGGGCTCGTCTTCCTCGCCGAGCCAGGCGGATACCGAGGCGCCGTCCGCATCGGTCAGGAACACGAGGCTGTGGTCGACACCCAGAGTGAGAAACAGGGTTCGCTGGGCGGCCAGACAATGTTCTCGGGGGGTCCGCGAGGCGCGCAGCGCGCCTGTAAGCCGCTCCAGTTCCGTGAGGTCGCGTACCCGCATCCCCAGCGCCTCGCGCGCGACCTGATCGGGATGAGGCGCTTCCTCTTTGGCGGCCTCGGGTCCCGCATCCAGTTCGATCCCCAGAGAGCCCGCGACCCGCTCGACATCCTCTTCGATGCGGTTGCGCAGTTCTCGCGTCAGGCCGTCATTGAGCCCGAACAGATCGTGGGCGGCGGCCAGGGCCGGGTCGCCGATGGCATCGGGCGGCTCGTGACCAAGGAGGCTGGCAAGATGAATGATCTTGACCAGATGATGTGCATCGCGCACTTGTGCCGTGGGCTCCAGGTGGAAACGCACGGCATCGGTAACGAACCCGTCCAGACCCCATCGGTCCAGGTGTTCGGCGGCCAGCTCGGCATGGTGCTGACCGTAGGTCTCCTGTTCGCGGGAGACCAGCTCGCGCGCGTCAGCGCTGGCCTCGAGCATAGGCCAGTAGCGGGCTTCGTCGGTGGCCAGTCGCATCAGCTTGCCGAGGTCGACCAGCAGCCCGGCCAGATACGCGTCTTCGGGCCGCGGGTGGCGTGTCAGGGAGGCAAGGACCTGGCCGAGCATGGCGGTGGTCAGCGCACGGCGCCAGATGATCCGCAGCACGCTGGTGCGCTTGGGCTGGTAGCGGCCGAAAAGCTGCTGAATCGCGGCAGTCAGCGCGAGGCTGCGCACGGTGTCCAGACCCAGGCTGAACAAGGCCCGGTCGATGGTACGACACGGCGAGCCGCGATAGTAGAACGGGGAGTTGGCCGCCGCGAGAAGGCGCGTGGTCATGCCGGTGTCGCGCAGAATGGCTCGGCTGAGGGCTTCGAAATCGGCCTCCGCCGCCTGGCCCGCATCGAGAACGGACGTCAGGGCCTGTGGCAGGCTGGGGATAGTGTCCGTTGCCGTATGCGCCGTGGCCATGCTCCTCCCCGGGACCCGATATGGTGCCCTTGCATTGCCCCGATCCGTTGCTGGTTCGCGGCGTGTCGCCCTGGTTCCCGACTATACTGCCGGGGCTTGCGTTGCGCCAGCGATTCCAGTAGACGAGACGTTAGGCGTGCGTGAGGCCAATCCCGTGAGGCCACTTCGGAGGCAGGAAGCTTTGAAGCCCATGATTGACAGGCAGTCCGGCACGACTCGGGTTCAGCCAGCTCAGCCCCGAGTCCTGACGGTGACCAGTGGCAAGGGGGGCGTGGGCAAGTCCAGTATCGCCGTCAACCTCGGGATTACCCTGGCCCGGGCGGGACGCCGCGTCTGCATCCTGGATGCCGACACGGGTCTTGCCAATGTGAACATCCTGCTGGGGCTGCACCCGCAAAAGGGACTGGCCGAGGTCCTGACGGGGGCGTGTCCGGTCGAGGAGGTCCTGCTCGAAGGGCCCCATGGCCTGAAAGTCATTCCCGGTGCCTCGGGTATCCGCGATTGCGTGGAGTTGTCGGCGGCCCGGCAGCGGCGGCTGGTGACCGAGCTGGCGCGGATCGAGCAGCATTTCGATGACTTGATCCTGGATACCGCTGCGGGGATTGGCGATACCACCCTGGATTTCGTCGCCGCCGGACACCAGGTGCTGCTGGTCATTACGCCGGAGCCGACCTCGCTTACCGATGCCTTTTCGCTGCTGAAGGTCGCGCTGCGGCGGTATCCGCTCACCTGTCAGGTGGTCGTGAACATGGTGGCCGACATCAGTGAGGCGCGTGCGGTGTATCAGCGCTTTAGTGGTGCGGTGGAGAAGTATCTGAAGATCTCGGTGGGCTTTCTCGGGTTCATCCAGCGCGACGAGAGCCTGCGTGCGGCAGTGACCCTGCAGCACCCCGTGGCGATGTTTTCGGAGCATGACCCGTCAGTGCGTCCGTTTCAGCGGCTGGCACAGGCGCTGAACGATCTCAACTGGGATCCCTCGAACCAGGCCTCGTTCAGCCGTTTCTGGTTCCGGCATCTATTGCGCAAACCCGCATCGAGCGAGCAAGTGGCGGTTGACGCCGGGCCGGATGAGGCACCGTCGGAGCCGCCGCTTGCCGAACAGGCTGACACTCCGGGTGTGGACGTCCCGGCACCGGAGTCCGGCAGTGAAGTGAAGAAGCGGTTCGAGGCCCTGCGACGGGAGTTTCGTGCCCTGGCGAACGCGGTCGACGAGCCCTGTGCGCTGGCCGAGTGGATCCAGACGCTGGAGGCCGACTATCGCGATCGCTTTGGCATCCCCGCGGTAGACCCGGAGGCGCTGATCGATTGGCTGCTCGAGCACCCAGAGACGTCCGAAGACGTACTCGAGCGCATCGGCGCACGTCTGGAACAGACACCCCCGGGGGAGGATGCCGCTTGCCCGGAGCCTCCCGAAAACGTGGTGACGCCCGACTTTGGCCGCTACGGCCCGCTTGCGGCTGGCGAGCGCCGAACGCCGATCCCGAAACCCGATGCCATACACCGGGTGGATGTCGCGGTGTTCGGCTCGCAGCAGGATCTGTTGCAGTGGTTGCGCGATTCCCGCGACGAGGGCCAGCTACTGATCGAGCAGCTCGAACGGCGCGGGGACGGTGTAGCCCCGTCCCCGCCTATCAGCAAATCGAATGGCGATGATTCGACCGATCCTTCTTCCGGGCTACTTGGGCCCGAGGAGGAGCCAGGCGATCAGTCCCGCCACTGGCAGGAACAGCAGGATCAGAATCCACAGTAGCTTGACCATCGGCCCAGCCGGGCTTTGCGCGGTGCGGACGATGGCCCAGATCACGATGATCAGCCAGATCAGGCCGAGAATTCCGGTGACTTCGATACCCATGGGGGCTCCTTGTCGGCGCGAGTGCCGTGTCCGTTGAGCGTAGCACCATGGCACGCGGCCGGGGGCACGGCCAATTGAAAAGCGGTGGAGTGTGTTGCGCTTCGCCGAACCGGCTATGCTGCGGAACTTTTCTCGAATCGACGATCGGTGAGTATGAAGATATGGGTAGACGCGGACGCCTGTCCCGCGGTGATCAAGGAGATTCTTTTCCGGGCGGCCAACCGCACCCAGGTGCCGCTGACCCTGGTGGCCAATCAGCCGCTGCGTACCCCGCCGTCGAAATGGATCGATGCCATTCAGGTGGGTGCCGGATTTGACGTGGCCGACAACGAGATCGTGCGGCGGCTGGAGTCGGGTGACCTGGTGATCACCGCCGACATCCCCCTGGCGGCCGAGGCCATAGCCAAGGGCGCCCAGGCCCTGAATCCGCGCGGCGAGCTGTACACCGAGGGGACGATTCGCGAACGCCTCAGCATGCGCGATTTCATGGATACCCTGCGCTCCAGCGGTGTGGATACGGGCGGTCCCGCCGCCTTCAGCCAGGCCGACCGCCAGGCCTTCGCCAACCAGCTCGACCGCCTGCTGACCCGTCAGGCGAAAACCCGGTAGCCGGCTCGTTCAGCGTTTCCCGAGTGGGGTCGCCAGGCCGTCGAGGCTGACCGCGTTCTTTTCCGCCCAGTAGCGTTCCAGACCCTCGGGCCCCTTGCGTTCGCTCCACTCGGTCAGGGTAGGGCGTGGCTGCAGCTCGCCCTCCGGTACGCCGAAGCCACAGGAGGTCTGAATGCGGTGGATCTCGACGTCGATGATCTGCCGGGCACCCGGGTGTTCGGGAAAAGCACCGTACAGGGTGTTCCAGGCGGTATCGGTCGGGAGTACGGTTCGCCCGCTGCCGTACAGCCGGAGAATCTTCGGTTTCCCGGAAAAGGCACAGAACATCAGTGTGATGCGGCCGTTTTCGGCAAGATGGGCGGAGGTCTCGTTGCCGGAGCCGGTCAGGTCGAGATAGGCCGCGCGGCGAGGACCCAGGACGCGCAGGGTGTCGAGCCCCTTGGGAGACAGGTTGACGTGGCCGTCGGCTGCGAGCGGGGCGGATCCCACGAAATAAACCGGCTGGTCGAGGATGAAGGCCGTGAGTCGTTCGTCCAGGGCAGGGAAGGTCTTGGCCATTGGCATTACCGGCTTGATCGAGGTGAATCGAGACGTTGAAGGCATGTTTCGGTACCCTCGAGAGCGTACTACAACGTTGCCTCGGCCCGGAGATTCACATGAGACATTTGCTGCGCCCCCTGCTCCTGATGCCCGTCCTGGTGACCGGGCTTGCCGCCTGCGGGGGTGGCGAGCGTGTGTCCGAGGTGACGCTGGCCCAGCTGGCGGGCGCGGCGGGCGAGTTCAACGGTGAGCTGGTGCAGACCGAGGGCGTGGTCAAGCGCTTCGACGAGGACCCCGAGCGTTACCACTACTGGCTGGAAGACGAGGACGTGAACCGCGTGGCGGTCGAGCCTCACGACGAGGTATCGGATCGGCTGGGGGAACACATTCGCGTGGTCGGGCGCTTCAGCTACCACCCGGAAGAAGGCCGCCTGATCGAGATCGACCCGGCCGCAACGGCAGCCCTGGATGCGACGCCTTAGGGAAACACTGACTGGTGTTCCCCCAGCTTGAAGATCCGCTGGGCGGCAAGGTGAAGCCCAACCTCAAGGCCCTGGAGGAGAGATGAGCGAGTGGATCGACGTGGCACCGGCCGACAGTATCGCGGACGGTGAACATCGTCTGGTGGAGACGGCGGGAACCGAGGTTGCGATCTTCAACCTCGATGGCGAGTTCTTCGCGGTCGAAAACCTCTGCACGCACGAAGAAGTGCCCATCGCCGACGGAGAGCTCGACGATGACTGTATCACCTGCCCATTGCACGAGGCTCAGTTCTGCCTGCGCACCGGCGAGGTGATGGAGCCCCCGGCGGAGGATCCGCTCACCCGCTTCCCTACACGTGTGCACGAGGGGATGGTTCAGGTCGGCTCCGAACCGCTCGACGACTGACCATCATCCAGCGGGCATTGCCCGCGCGTGGTGCAAAACGGAATTTTGTAGCTGTTATACCGCTTCACGCGCTGTACACTACCGAGCTAACACTGAGCTAACGGCCGCGCCGCGGCCGGTCGCGAAGGCGGGACGCATGGCGGGAACGGACTCCAGGGACAAAGGAAACTACCAGGACGACACGGCGATCTGGAGCGGCCTGTCGGGGCTGTCCGAGGCGCAGCGTTCGGAGCTGGCGGCCGGTGTGGCCCCGCGTGTGGTCGATCACCTTGATCAGTGTCTGGAGTGGGTCGCGACCGAATGGAGCGCCGGGCGCGTCTGGGGCGACCAGGAAAGTGACGCAGTCGAGTGGGCCAACCAACTCCATGCCTACCAGTACGTATTGCGGCGCGAGTTCGAGGAGGCACTGAACCGCGACCTGCGCACCACCACCTATCCGCCCGAATACGATTTCTCCGGCACGCGCTATGCGGGTGGTGATTCCGGGCTGCAAGTACTCGACGACTACCAGTCCACCCGACGCTCCCTGCGGCACAAGCTCGAGGGCGTGATCCGCGAGCACAATCGCTACTCCTACTACATGTTCCAGCAGGCCGCGCGCGAGGAGCACCGCTTCGAGCACCCGGGCTGGGCACCCTGGTCCCCGCTGCACTGGTACGAACGGGTGATCGAGGCCGCCGAACGTCAGTTTGGCCGTACGGCCATGACCCTGGACCTGATGCGGGCCTACGTGAAGTGCATGGGGCGCACAGGCGCCCCGATGCTGGCCTTCGTGGTGGAGACGATTGACGAGTGCGGGCTGGTGACCGAGCCGCCTCGCAGTCCGGAGGCGCACGAGTCGGAAAGCGTGCCCCAGCAGCGCGCAAGCTGGGCCCACTACACTGCGGGCAGCTCTTCGCGATCCACGTCCGAATCAACCGCCGGCGGAGACCCGGCGGCGCTGGGGCTGGGGGCGGCGGGCTCCAGCGGGACACGCGAAATGCCCCCGCCGGATGCCGACCCCACCGCCTGGGCCATGTGGGCCCGCGCCCTGGTGCAGGCCCAGGGGTTGCCCGCCAGTTCGCCGCATGCGGCCGGCTCCGGGGCCGGGGGCACGGGCGGCGAGCGGGTGGATCCGGAATCAGCGGAATTCTCGCGCGAGTCCTTGACCCCGTTCATCCTCGATCTCTTGCAGGGGATGTTTGATCACATCTTTCGGCAGGTCGGGTTCAACTCGCGCGTGCGTGCGGCCATTGCGGACATGCAGTTCTCGCTGGCGCGCGTGGTCATCCGTGATCTCTCGTTCTTCCGCGATCGCTCGCACCCGTTACGCCTGTGGATCGGCAGCCTGATCAACACCGGCGTGCGTGTTAGCCCGGATGACCAGGCGGCGGGCAACGACGCCATCGAGGCCTATCTGCAGCATATCCAGGAGTCGGTCAATCGGCTCCGCCACGAAGCCGACAGCATGGACCGCGATGCCGCGCAGGCCCTGCTGGGCGACTGGCTGGCGGCGATCGAGGAGGAGGATGCGCGCTGGCAGGAGCAGCAGGATCCCCATATCGATCCACTGCGCCAGGAGGAGCGCGCTGCGCGCGCCCGGCGCAGCCTGACCATCTGCGTGCTGGAGACTGGTGCGGAGCTGCCGGAACGTTCGGCCGAACAGATCGCCGAGGCCTGGGAAGACCTGCTGGCCGCGGATGGCGACTCGGCCGAACGGCTGGATCAGGTGGTCAAGGACGTGGCCAAGGCGATCTGCAACCGCGCGACCCCGCAGGAGGTCAACCCGATGGTGCAGCGCATTGTGGCGACCGCGCGCGAGGCCGGGGTCTCCGAGGAGCGCGTGAAGGCCGTGGTGCAGCACCTGGGCCAGGCCCATCTGCAGCGAATCCGTGCCTCCGGGGACGAGCCCCGTTTCGACCCGCAGGAGCGCATCCGGGCCCGGCGCTCCGTACGCTTCGAGGACGACGATCCGGATCTGCTGGCGGACCAGGACGACCCCTATGTGTTCGAGGCCTCGCGGGTACAGGTCGGGGACTGGTTCGAGTTCATCGACAGGGCGACCGGCGAGACCCAGCGCATGGCGCTGGTCTGGCGCGGGGAGGCCACGCGCCGTTTCCTGTTCCTGTCGCTGGACGGCGTGGCCAGCCGCCGCCACAGCCTGCAGGGCGTGGCCCACGAGATGCGCGAGGGCCGCATGCGCGCACTACCCCGAGACAACCCCCTCGACGCGATGATCCGCTAGCGCCAGGGTCTCTGGGTCCGATGTGGGAGCGGGCTCGCCCGCGAAGCCCCTGCCCGTGCTCTCATTCAGCGCACTCCCCATCCCCGGGACAGTAGCGCAACGCCAGCACGGTAATGTCATCCGCCTGCGTGGCGCCATCGGCGAAACGCTCGACGGACTCCAGCACTGCATCGACCTGCTGGCGTGCGGGCTGGGAGGCGATCTGCCCGTACAGCGCGAACAGCCGGTCCTCGTCGTACAGCTTCTGCTCTTCGTCCGCCGCCTCGGTCACCCCGTCGGTATACAGCAGCAGGGCATCGCCGGGGGCCAGGCGGACGGTCTGCACTGGATACTCCATGTCTTCCATGGCCCCCAGTACCAGCCCCGGTGGCAGCTTCAGCCAGTCGTAGGTGCCATCGGCGCGGTGGATCAACGGCGGGTTGTGGCCGGCGTTGGCAAAGCGGACCTCGCCGGTGCCCAGGTCCAGTACCCCGCACAGGTAGGTCACGAACATGCCGTTGTCGTTGTTCAGGCACAACTCGTTGTTGACTCGGGTCAGGATCTCGCCCGGGTCGCGCGGGTCCTGCTCGGCGATACCCTTGACAAGCGTCTTGGTCACGGCCATGAACAACGCGGCGGGAACACCCTTGTCGGAGACATCGCCGACCGCGAAGAACAGGGCGTTGTGCTCGCGCAGGGGGAAGAAGTCGTAGAGATCCCCGCCGACCTCCTTGGCCGGGATCAGACGCGCTGCGAGGTCGATGCCCACGTCCAGGTCGGACAGGTCCAGCCGCTTGGGCAGGAAGCTCATCTGGATGTTGCGCGCGATCTTCAGCTCGCTCTCCATGCGCTCCTTGGCGGCGGTGGTCGCGGTCAGGTCGTTGATGTAGTCCTTCAGCGACAGGCGCATCTCGTCCAGCGAGTGGGCGAGCTGGCCCACTTCGTCGCCGGTGCGGATCGGCGGCAGCGGGCGGTCCAGGTTGCCGCGGGCGATCTCCCCGGCGCTGCTCGCCAGGCCCTTCAGCGGGCGGGTGATGCCGCGCGAAATGCCGATGATGGTCCCCAGCAGGATGAAGAAGCCGATCGCGGCGATGATCAGCACCCAGTGCATCACGCGCAGTATGTCCCCGAACAGTTCGCGCTCCGGGATGATCACGCCCACCGCCCAGTTCGCCTCGGGCAGACGCACGTGATAGAGCCGCGCGGGTTCCTCCAGCAGGGCCTCCGGCACGCGGGAGAAGCCTTCGTCGGTCTGCTGGATGCGCCGTCCGAGTTCGCGAAGTTCCGGCTCGCCGCGGGTTTCGGCCAGGCTGAACAGGCTCTCGCGCATGATCCAGTCGCGCTGTGGATAGGTGATGAAGCGCGTACGCGGGCTGACCAGAAACGCAAAGCCGCTGTCGAAGATTTCCACCTCGTCCACGCGCGCGGTCAGGGCCGGCAGTTCGATGTCCATGGTCACGATCCCGCGCAGCGCCTCGGCGTCGTCGGGGGCGAAGAACGGGCGCGAGTAGGTGGTGATCAGGCGGTTGGGGTCGGCGGCCGATGGAAAGGGTTCGGTCCAGAAGCCGCTGCGCGTGAGCGCCGGGATCTGGTACCAGTCCCGGGTGAAGTAGTCGAAGTCGTCACCGCCCAGGTGCATGCGCGCGATGCCGTTGGGCGTCTCGTAGGAGAACGGGCCGTAGTAGCGCTCGTCGGGGTCGGCGGCATAGGGCTCGAAGGTCACGGCGGCCCCCTGCACCGCGTCCGACTGGAGGGTCACGTCGTCCAGCACGGGAAACAGGCCGTCGGGTCGAATCTGTCCCGAATTCAGGGCGCTGGCGAGGCCCTGTGCCGACCCGGCCACCTCGTTCAGTGACGAGCGGATGCGGTTGGCCGTCGCGTGGGTCAGCTCGCGCGCCTGGTCCTCGGCGTGCTCCAGCATGATATCGCGCACCATCAGATACAGCGCGCCGGAGGAGATAAAGAAGATCGAGCCGGTTGTCAGCAGGGTGACCAGGGCAAGGCGAACGGCGAGGCTCTTGCGGCCGTTCATTGCGTGAGGTCCTGGTGAAACTGCTCGTATGGCACCGGCTCCCATTCCAGGTGCCCCAGGTTGCGCATCAGACTGACGGCCAGCTGATAGTCCTGCCGGTCCAGGCGCGGACCGCGGAGCGCCTCGTCTTCCAGGTACAGCGGGCGCAACGCCTCCAGCATCAGACGCTGGTGCGCCCGGTTGGTCGGCTCCCCGGCCCGGATGACGCGATCCATCACCGCATCCACTGCGGCGTCCGGGTGAGCAAATGCGTACTCCCAGCCCCGCAGCGAGACTTCGACGAACGCGCGGATGGCGTCGGGGCGTTCGCGCAGCGTCGATTCGAGGACATAGATGCCGTCTTCGGCCAGACCCACGCCATGATCCTCCAGCGGCATGACCTCGATCTCGTCCGGATCCAGACCGCTGAGATACAGCTCCACCAGCTCGTTGTAGCGGGTGGCGGTGGCTGCCGTGACCGCGCCGGTGCGCAATGCGGCCATCGTCGCCCCCTGGTCGACCGTCTCGGGCTGCACCCCGTAGGTGCGGAATAACGCCTCCGGCTGAAGGCTGAAGCTGGCCCAGCGCGAGACGCGCTGCCCGTCCAGGTCCTCGGGCACCAGGATCCCGGACTCCGCCAGCGATACCAGCACCAGCGATGAGTCCTGGATCAGTTGTGCTACGTTGACCACGTCCACGCCCTGTTCACGCAATTCCAGCGCCTGGGTGAGGTAGAGCAGAGCCACGTCGGCCTCCTGGCGGGCCAGCGTGGCGGGGGCGGGGTGCTCCGCGCCGTGCGGGAGTATTTCAAGCTCCAGTCCGGCGTCCTGGTACCACCCCATCTCCTTGGCCAGGTAAAAGCCGGCGAACTGCGCCTGAGGGACCCAATGGGGCTGAAAACGCAGGGTTTGCGTGTCGGCCATCGCAGTGCTGGCGCAAAGGAGCAGGACAGCCGCCAGGGCCAGTACGCGGCGCATGGCGGCACCCAGGCCATGGGCCGCAGAATTGGGGAATCGTGCGTATGCAGCGTCCATGGGGAGGGAGTCGGCCGTGGGGGTCTTAGACGGCGACAGCATACCGAGGTGTTCCTGCGGGCGCATCCAGTCACGCGCAAGCCGTCAGGCGGGCGTTATTCGGGCATCGCGGTGGCGCCAGCGAAGGGGGTGGGAACGGCCGAGGGGACGAGGTTCGCGGGTTGCGCGGTGGCTGGGGGTCTTGTGGGTGGGGTTGGCACTGACCATCCTCGCGCCGTTCGCGGCCGGTGCGTCCTCGCCCCCGTCCGCGGCCGATATCGGCACCCCGATCCCGATCGCGCAGCAATCGGCGCCCGAAACGCTGCACTCTGGCTGGTTCGAACGTCCCCCGTATCAGGCCGGTTCCGACAGAGCGTCCCGGGCATCCCCGACCGGGCTCGACGTGCGGGTCGCGCAGGAGGCGCTGGCCGGTGTCGGGCATGGCGCCGAGTTCACGCCGCTTTCCTGGAACGACCAGCTCGCCGCACTGCGCCACGGCGCGATCGACTTCGTCATCGGCAGCTATTTTGATTCCGGTCGCCTCGACTATGCGCAGTACTCGCAACCCTACCGTCAGGAACGCAACGCCCTCTATGTGCGCGCCGGCGAGCGTGGTGATTATTCATTCGAGGATCGCGCCGGCCTGGCCCAGGCGGTTCGCGACGGAGACTTCCGGCTGGGGGTGACCACCGGCTATGCCTACGCCTCCAGCGAACTGGCCGATCTGGTCGCGGATCCGGGGGAGGCCGCGCGCCTGTACCCCGCCGCCGGTGACGAGGCCCATATCCAGGCGCTGATCGAGGGCCGGATCGACGGCTTTGTCGCGGACCCCGTGATTGTGGACCTGCTACTGGCGCGGACGGATCGTGCCCGTGCGATCCAGACACATCCGCTGGACCTGGGGACCGTTGGCGTGCGGGTGATGTTTTCCCGCGCCACCGTCCCCGCGGCGTTCGTCGAGCAGTTCAACGCGCAGCTGCAGGCGCTGGAGGACAGCCGGCGGATGGCCACGCTGGAAGTCGAGCATGTGCTGCCCGCGTTTCTCTCGATGGCCACCAGCGAGGCCTGGTTCAATACGCTTACCCTGCTGGGAATCCTCGCTTTTTCCGCCTCCGGGCTGATCCTCGCCCGGCGCGAACGCTACAACCTGTTCGGCGCGCTGGTCCTGGCCTCGTTGCCGGCGATCGGCGGCGGCGTGCTGCGCGATCTGCTGCTGGGCCGCGACCCGATCTTCATCTTCGAGACGCCGGAGTTTCTTCTGGTCCCGATCGTAGTCGTGGGCGTCGGCTTTGTGCTGTACAAGCTGCACGATCATGTACTGGTGCGCTGGCATGTCGTCCAGGAACTCCTGACGCGGCAGCAGGCGGGACTGGGCGGGCGCGTGGTGGGGAATCTGCAGCGTGGACTGGATGCCTGGGCGGTGGCCTCTTTCACCGTGATCGGCGTCGGGGTGGCCGTCGAGTCGCAGGCCAGCCCGTTGTGGCTCTGGGGCCCGGTAATGGCCGTGGTGACCGCCTCGTTCGGCGTGATCATGCGCGATGTGGTGCGCTCGGACTTCAACATCGACATGCTCAAGCGCGACTCCTTCGCCGAGATCTCGGTCCTGGGTGGGATTCTGTATTCGCTGATCCTGCTCTGGCCCCCGGTGGAGCTGAGCCTCGGATTCATCCTCATCGCCACGCATGCGGTGATCGTGCTGCTGTTCCTGGCGCGCCTGGGCGTTCTCTACTGGGGCCGTCCCAACCCGTTGCAGATGGGGGATCCGCATACCCTGCCGGAACGGCGCCTCGAGGCACTGGCGCGGCGCGAACCGGAGGCCTGGTCCAGTCTGACCGGCTACCTCACCGAGGATAACGAGGGGCGGGCCCGCCCGGCCGATTCCGGGGAGCTGGAGCGCCTGCACAAGGACTTCGAATACCTGTTGCAGCCGGTGTTCGCCGAGCTGGACCGGCTGGCGGGCGAGCCCCTGCTGGAGGCCGCCGCGCGCCGGCATGAGGCCCTGCGTGATCGCTTCCGGCTGGTCGCCCGCCTGGAGCAGCAGATGTATGAGCACCTGCGCGCGACTGTGATGGATATGGAGACCGCGTCCGACGAGGTGGCACGGGCCCTGGAGGGTCGTGTTCTCGAGGCCCTGCGCGGATTGCTGGATGCCGCGACCATGGCCGTGAACTCAAGGGATCGCGACGACCTGGTCTGGCTGCGTGACATGACGGCCAATCAGCGCAGCCGCTTCGACGCCCTGCGCGCCCGCTACCTCGACCCCGATCATTTCCAGCCCGGGGGTGCGCTGGACCGAGTGCTGCAGCGCACCCACCGCGTGGAACGCATGCTCTGGATGCTGGCCGAGTACGCGGAGCGGCGGCTGGAACCGACGCTGAGCCCGGTTCAGGGTGATCGGCGTGCACTGCAGCGGCGTTTCCTGCGCGCCGGCTGATTGCCTGGTCGGTGGTTTACTGAGTTGCGGCCAACTGGCGGGTACGCAGGTGCGTGGCGCCGATCACCGCAGCAGGCACCAGCAGCAGGTTCACCAGGGGCACCATGGCCAGCAGCGTCGTCCCGGCGCCGAACGCGAGGGTCTGCAGGCGGCGCCCCCGTAGCCGCTGACGTACCGCTGCGAACTTGAGGCCGTCGTTGGCCAGAGGGACCTCCATGAACTCCACCGCCAGCACCCAGCTGCCATAGAGGAACCAGGCGGCGGGCGCGAGCAGGTTGAGCCCGGGCACGAACGTGATGATCAGCACCGGGATCAGCAGCAGGGCGTAATACCCGAGCTTGCGCGCCGCAGTGGCCAGTGCATGTATGGATTCCGCGGTCAGCGAGCGCGGCGCGGCCAGCGGTGGATGGCCCAGGCCTTCGGCCGTGCGATAGGCCAGCGGCCCGGAGAAGGGGCTGGCCACGATCGCGGCCAGGGCCACGGCGGATATCCCGATCACCAGCAGCAGGAACAGGGCGAACAGCGGCCACAGCAGCCAGGCCAGCCAGTCCAGGGTCTGCGGCAGCCAGGCGGCGAGCAGGGCGTCAAAGCCCACCGCCGCGGCTGCGACCAGCGCGCCCACCAGCAGGACATTGATGATCAGCGGAATGATCACGAGCCCGCGCAGGGCGGGCTCGCGGACGCGTGTCAGGCCCCGAAACGGGGCGAGGAACGCGTAAAGCGGCGAGAGGGGTCTTGCCCGCTGGTTCAGCGGCGGGCTCCGAACAGCGTCAGAACCAGTCCCACCGCGGCCATGATGCCGCCACCGATCAGGTACATGCGCGTGTCGTCCGTGTAGCGCCCGGTGAAGGTCTCGTGCAGCTCTTCACCCAGGCTTTCGGTCGCGTTGTAGCCCATCACCAGCAGGATGATGCCACCCACCAGCAGGGCGATTCCGAGAATACGGCTCCAGTGCATGTCTACGTCCTTTCTTGTTGTGGTTCTTTGCCTGAATGTAGCACTGATCTCCGGGGCCGGTGGTGACCTATCCAGAGAAACGCGAGTTTCCCCGGTTGCGTAGGAGGCCAGCCCTCTGGCCGATGGGGCGTGTCCGGCGTCGCATCGCGCAGGGGGCTGCGCTCCTACAGGGGTGTGTCTTGCGTAGGAGGCCAGCCCCCTGGCCGATCGCCGTTGGCTTCAGCGAGAAGGCGAGAAGGCCTCGAGCCCGAGGCCGATGCGCGCCAGGCGTGCGGCGCCGTGTGCGGCGTCGTCGTTGTCTGCGGCCATCACCGGGATCTCCAGGATGCGTTCGCGGATGCGCGTCCACGTGGGGTTCGCGGCACCGCCACCGAGCGTGATGACGCGCTCCACGCGCGGCGCTCCGAGCTCCGTCAGGCGCCGGTAGCCATCGCGCTCGATGCGCGCGATCCCCTCGAACAGCCCCTGGAGAAAGCGCGCGTCTTCATCCGGACGCGGCGTAAGGCGGGGTTCCAGTTCCGGATCGCTGACCGGAAACCGCTCGCCCCGGCGGGGCAGGGGGAGGTAATCGAGACCCGTGTCCGTATCCGGGTCTATCTGCTCGCTGAGCTGTTTGAGCGTGGCGTCGTCGAAGTGCTGGCGCGGTACTGCGCCGCCGCTGTTGGAGGCGCCGCCGATCAGCCACTGGCCAAACAGGTGATGGCTGTAGATCCCCAGCTCGGGCGCAAACACGGGCTCCGACGAGAGCTGCTTGATCACCATGGTCGAACCCAGGCTGGTGACCCCGGTGCGGTCGTCTTCAACCCCGGAGGCGAGAAAGCCGGCGATACTGTCGGTGGTCCCGGCGATCACCCGCGAGGCCGGGTTCAGCCCCAGGTGCTGCGCCATCTCGGGGGCAATCGGGCCCAGGTTCGTGCCCGCCGGGACGACCTCGGGCAGCAGGTTGGCATCCGTGGTCAGAATGTCCTCCAGCCAGTCCGGCCAGCCCTGCCAGAGGGCGTCGTAGCCAAGCTTCAGCGCATTATTCTCGTCCATCACATCAAAGCGCCCGCGCAGCCGCCCGGCGATCCAGTCGGCCTGATGCAGCACGCGCCGCACCCCGGAGAGGCTCTCGTGGCGGCGCACCCACAGCAGCTTCGCCGCCGAGGAGCTGGGGCTGTGCACGGCCGAACCGCTGGGCGCGACCCCGGCGAGGATCGCGGTCATGTCGGTGGCGCGGGCGTCGTTGTACATCATGGCCGGGCGCACCGGTCGGCCATCGGCATCCAGGAACAAAAGCGTGGCCGAGGTGCCGTCCACCGCGATCGCGACGGGCTCGCCCTTCAGGTGCTCGGCGGCCTCGCGCAGCAGTTCCCGCACGAGGGTCCACCACTGCGCGGGATCCTGCTCCGCGATGCCGTCGCCGTCCGTCTCCGATTCCGGGAGATCCCGCGTGGCCGAGTACACCCGCGCGCCGTCCGGATCCACCAGCGCCAGGCGGATGCCGGAGGTCCCCAGGTCGAGGCCGATCGCGTGCACGGGAGCCGGCTACAGGCCCGAATGCAGCGGGCTGCGCCCCGGGGGCGGGAGCGTGACGCGCTCCGGCGGGGTCCAGCCGGGCTGGCGGTGCTCCGCCACCACCGAGGTATAGATGCCGCCACGCACATTGAAATAGGAGGTCAGGCGCATGAAACGCGGCTCGGTCGCCGCGACCAGATCCGCCAGGATCTGGTTGGTCACCGCCTCGTGGAAGGCCCCCTCGTCACGGAACGACCACATGTAGTTCTTCAGCGACTTCAGCTCCACGCACTTGTGGTCGGCCACATACTCCAGGTGCAGCTCCGCAAAGTCGGGCTGACCGGTGGCCGGACACAGGCAGGTAAACTCCGGGATGCGGATATAGATCGCGAAGTCGTTCTCCGGCGCCGGGTTGTCGAAGGTCTCCAGGGTCTTGCTCGGCTGGCTGGGCATGTCGGTTTCTCGTTGCGGATAAGAGATGTGGGAGCGTGCTTGCACGCGAAGCGCCTGCCCGCGTGCGGACGATCGCCTGCCAGCAGGCTCCCACCGTCGTTATGTTGTGATGGCGAATGAACCGGTCACGTTACCGGCACAAGCGTGTACCATTCTACCCCCGAGTGTCCTGACCGCGGATTACGCCGAACGTGCGACTCGCCCGAATCAAGCTGGCCGGCTTCAAGTCCTTCGTCGACCCGACGACGCTGGTGCTGCCCGGAAACCGGGTGGGCATCGTCGGGCCGAACGGCTGTGGCAAGTCGAACACCATCGACGCCGTGCGCTGGGTGATGGGCGAGTCCTCGGCCAAGCACTTGCGCGGCGACTCCAGCGAGGACGTGATCTTCAACGGCTCCTCCAGCCGCAAGCCCGTCGGGCAGGCCTCGATCGAGCTGATCTTCGACAACTCCGACGGGCGACTGGGTGGCGAGTACAGCGCCTACGGCGAGATCGCCGTGCGCCGCGCGCTGACGCGTGACGGCCAGTCCAAGTACTTCCTCAACGGTCAGCGCGCACGCAAGCGCGACGTGGTGGACCTGTTCCTGGGCACCGGCCTCGGCCCGCGCAGCTACGCGATCATCGAGCAGGGCATGATCGCGCGCCTGATCGACGCCCGCCCCGAGGAACTGCGGGTTTATCTCGAGGAGGCCGCCGGCATTTCCAAGTACAAGGAGCGCCGGCGCGAGACCGAGAACCGCGTGCGCCACACCCGCGAGAACCTCGAGCGCCTGGACGACGTGCGCGACGAGGTCGCCAAGCAGGCCGAGCGCCTCAATCGCCAGGCCGCCACCGCCGAGAAATACCAGACCCTCGCCGCCGAGCGGCGCCAGAAACGCGCCGAGGCGATCCTGCTGCGCCTGCGCGCGCAGGAACAGGAACTGGACGCGAGCCGACAGCGCCTGCAGGCGGCCGAGACCGAGCTGGCCGGCACCCAGGCCGAAGCGCAAAAGGTACGCACCGACACCGAACAGCAGCGCCAGACGCGCGTGGACCTGGAGGCGGCCACCACCGAGGCGCAGTCCGCCTACTACGACCGCGCGGCCGAGGTCTCGCGCCTGGAACAATCGATCCGCCATGCGGAGGACGAACTCGCCCGCGAGCGCGCCGAACTGCGGCAGCTGGAAGAACGCCTGCAGACGGCCGGCGAGGCGTTCGCGGCGCTGGAGCAGCGCATTGCCCAGGCCGAGCACGAACGCGACCAGCGCCAGCAAGAGGCGGAGGCTGCGGAGGCCGAGCGCGAACGGCTGGAGGGCGCGGCGGAGCAGGCCGAAACCGAGTTCCAGACGGCGCGCGAGGCCCAATCCGAGTGGGAACGCGCCCTGGCCGAGCCGCGCCAGAATGCGCAACTCGCGCGTTCGCGCATGGATCACGCCGAGCACCAGCTCGCGCGCCTGGAGCAGCGCCGCGAACGCCTTGACGCCGAGCGCGCGGCCCTGCCACAAACCCACCCGGGCGAGGAGGCCGAACGGCTGCAGGGCGAGCGCGATGCCCTGGCCGAACGCCTGGAGCAGCTGCGCCAGCAGCGCGACCAGCAGCAGGAACAACTGAACCAGCTCACCGAGGCCCGCCGCGAGGCCCGGGATGCCCTGCACCAGGCCGAGCGCGAGGCACGCGAGGTCGCGGGACGTCTGGCGGGGCTGGAACACTTCGCCGGCGAGGACGACCCGGCCCAGACGCGCGAGCGCCGCGAGGCCTGGGCACGCGACCAGGGCCTGGACCTCTCGCGGCCCCTGGTGCAGCAGCTGGAGGTCGACGACGGCTGGGATACGGCCGTGGAGCTGGTGCTGGGGGCCTGGCTGGAGGCCGCCGTGCTGGACGCGCCCGAGGCCACGCAAGACTGGCCGGATGCCGCGCTGCGCCTGGTAAGCACGCAGGCGGATGCCGGCGGGGCGATCTCGGATGACTCGCTCGCTGTCCGCGTGCGCGGGTCCGCAGCGGTGACGCAGTGGCTGTCACGCATCCACTGCGCACAGGATCTGGACGAGGCCCGGGGCCGCGTCGCGAGCCTCGCACCGGACGAGAGCGTGATCACGCCCGACGGGACCTGGATGGGGCCGGGGTGGGTCGCCCATCGCACGCTGGAAGGCGGTGCCTCCGGCGCAGTCGCGAGGGTGCGCCTGGCACGGGAGCTGCGCGAACAGGAGCAGCAGCTACAGGCGCAGGTCGAGCAGCACCAGGCCACCCTGGCGGAACGGGGCGAGGCCATTGATGCCGCGCAGGCCGAGCGCGATCGGCTGGATGCTCAGCTGCGCGAACAGCAGGGCGAGATCGACGAACGCGACCGGCGCATCCAGCGCCTGCGCGATCAGGCCCGGCAGCTGGAACAGCAGCAGGCGCGGATCGACCGTGAGGCGGGCGAGCTGGAAGAAGAAACGGCACGCGCACGAGAGCAGTTCGAGACTGCGCAGCAGGAACGCAATCAGGCCCTCGCCACGCTGGAAACACTGGAGGCGGATCGCGGCACACTGGAGAGCCGGCTGGAGGCCGCGCGTGATGCCCATAGTCAGGCCCGCGATGCGGTGCGCGAGGCGCGCGATGCCGCCGGGCGTGCACGCATGGCGGAGCAGGAGGCGCGCCACCGGCTGGAGCGCGAGCAAAGCGAACGTGAACGCCTGGAACGCCAGCGCGCGGAGGACCGCGAGCGCCTGGAGAAGCTGCAGCAGGGCCTGGCCGGGCGCGAGGGGCCGCTGGAGCAGTGGCGCGGGGACCTGCAGGCCGCTGCGGAGCAACGCCAGCAGGCGGAAGAACGGCTGACCCGGGCGCGCGCGGATCTCGAGGCCTGCGATGCGCGGCTGCGCGAGCTGGCCACGCAGGCCAGCGAGCTGGACAGCCGGGTCGAGGCGCAGCGCTCCACCTGCGAGGAGCTGCGCCTGGATCAGCGCGAACGCTCGGTGCAGATCGAACAGCTAAAGACCCAGTTTCAGGAGTCGGGCTTTGAGGCCGGGCCGCTGGCCGAGGGGCTCGCGGAGGATGCGACCGTACCGGCCTGGGAGCAGGCAATCGGGGAGCTCGACCGCAAGATCGAGCGCCTGGGTCCGATCAACCTGGCGGCGATCGACGAGGCGCGCAGCCTGGAGGAACGTTCACGCTATCTCGAGGAGCAGCATGCCGATCTGATCGAGGCGCTGGAGACGCTGGAGGCGGCGATGCACCGCATCGACCGCGAGACGCGCCAGCTGTTCAAGCAGACCTTCGATCAGGTGAACGCCGGGCTGGGGCAGAAATTCCAGCGCCTGTTCGGCGGCGGCGAGGCGCGCCTGGAGATGACCGGTGACGACCTGCTGGATACGGGCGTGAATATCATGGCTCGCCCGCCGGGCAAACGACTCTCCACCATCCATCTAATGTCCGGAGGCGAGAAGGCGCTCACAGCATCGGCGCTGGTGTTCGCTATCTTCGAGTTGAATCCGGCACCCTTCTGCATGCTGGACGAGGTGGATGCGCCGCTCGACGAGGCCAACGTCGGGCGCTTCTGCGAGCTGCTGCAGGACATGTCCGAGCAGATCCAGTTCATTTTTATCACCCATAACAAGGCCACGATGGCGATGGCGGAACAGCTGATCGGCGTTACCATGCACGAACCGGGGGTCTCGCGCCTGGTGAGTGTGGATATCGACGAGGCTGTGGAACTGGCCGAGGCCTGACCCGTCCCGCCCGAATTCGCGCGCGGTCGCACAACACGAAAGACGAGGTATTGAGTGGATTGGATGCGCATCAGTCTGGTGATCCTGGGGATCGTGCTGGTCGCCGGTATCTGGATGGCCCATCGCCTGCGCACGCGTGATCGCGCGCCGGACCTGGATGATGACGCCACCGACTGGAGTGACGACGCGGTACACATTCGCGCCCAGGACGACCCGGCACCGCACCGCCGTGAGGGCGATCCCGACCACCTCGGGGCCGAGGCGGGATGGGCCGATCCCCTGGAGGCCTCGCGCGAGTACACGCGGGACGCCGATACCGCCGATCCCGATGAAGACTTCGACGACGTGCGCATTCCCCAGCGCGACCGCGCGGAGCCGCACCTGGGTGTCACGTCGGCGGACGACGGCGAGCCCCTGGCGCCGGGTGAGCGCCATGCCGACCGTGCGCAGGATATCTATGGCGTCCTGGACAACGACGAAGAGCCAGTCCCGCCACCGCCCCACGGCGCCTTCGAGCCGGACCCGGAAGATGCGCCACGGCGTCGCCGAGCCAAGTCCCGCGCCGCGGAAACCGCGAAGGGCGTGATGGACCAGCTGAGTGGCCGCATGCGCTCCGGGATCGCCGCGCTGCGCGGGACGCGCCTGCGCCGCCCGCGCGCGGAAGAGACGCTCGGCGAGCAACTGCACCCGGATCACGAGGTCGACCCCGAACTGATCGAGGAACCGGCGCCCGACATGGAGACCCTGGGCGAGTATGTGTCCGAACCGCGCGTGGTCGGGCGCAACCCGCTGCGCGGCGGCCCGGGGTCGGACGAGAAGATCCTCCTGCTGCATGTGGTCGCGCCGCGCAACCGGCCGTTTACCGGCGTGGCGCTGGGGGCCGCACTGCAACGCGCGGGCCTCAAGCCGGGCGCGATGGACATCTACCACTACCACGATGCCGAGATCGACAGCCGCCAGGCGCTGTTCTCCGCCGCGAATATGGTGCCGCCGGGTACGCTGCGCGAACAGGATCTGGCGGACACGATGACCCCTGGCATTACGTTGTTCGTGCAGGTCCACAACAGCGCCGACCCGCAACGCGCATTCGAAGCGTTGCTGGAGAATGCGCACGGCCTGGCGCGGGATCTGGGCGGTTCCATCCTCGATGCCCAGCAGTCCACCGCCACCAACCAGACGCTCGCCTACATGCGCGAGGACCTGAACGAGTGGCTGATGCGCCACCGCCCGGACTTGCTGCGGCGGCGGAGGGCGCGGTGAGTTCGCCCTCCGCGTCCCGGGAGGGCGCGGCGGGGGAGGCGGGCGCACGGATCGAGCAGCTGCGGCGCCAGATCGAGCACCACAACTACCGCTACTACGTCCTCGACGACCCGGAGGTCTCCGACGCCGAGTTCGACACGCTGATGCGCGAACTCGAACAGCTCGAGGCCGAACATCCTGAACTCGTCTCCCCGGATTCGCCCACCCAGCGTGTCGGCGGCGCGCCCGCCGCCGGTTTCGACACGGTGCGGCATCGCCTGCCGATGCTGTCGCTGGCCAACGGCTTCGAACCCGACGAGATTCGCGACTTCGACCGCCGCGTGCGCGAGCGCCTGGCGAAGCAGACCGGCGAGCCCGACCGTGTCGAGCAGGCGGTCGCCTACATGGCCGAGCCCAAGCTGGACGGTCTCGCGATCAGCCTGATTTACGAGAACGGCCGCCTGGTGCAGGCCGCCACACGCGGCGACGGCGAGACCGGCGAGGACGTGACCGGCAATGTCCGCACCGTGCGCCCGATCCCGCTGCACCTGGGGGATCGCTATACCGACGATGCACCCGGCGTGCTGGAGGTACGCGGCGAGGTGTTCATGCGCCGCTCGGATTTTGAGCGCCTGAACCAGGGCCTGGAGGCCGATGGTCAGCGTGGCTTCATGAACCCGCGCAATGCCGCCGCCGGCAGCCTGCGCCAGCTGGACCCGAAGGTGACGGCGCGGCGCCCCCTGAGCTTTTTTGCCTATTCCGTCGGCCATGTCGAGGGCGGCGCACTGCCGGACACCCAGTCCGGAACGCTGGACTGGCTGCACCACCTGGGCTTTCCGGTCTGCCCCGAGCGGGCGGTTCTGGAAGGGGTGGAGGGCTGCCTTGCCTACTACGAGCGCCTGGCCGAGCGCCGCCGCGAGCTGGACTACGAGATCGACGGCATCGTCTACAAGGTCGACTCGCTGGAGGATCAGCGGCACCTCGGCTTCGTCTCGCGCGCGCCGCGCTGGGCCATTGCCCACAAGTTCCCGGCCGAGGAGCAGACGACGACCCTGCGCGCCGTCGACTTCCGCGTGGGCCGCACCGGAGCGCTGACCCCGGTCGCGCGGCTCGAGCCGGTACTGGTCGGCGGGGTCACGGTCAGCAACGCCACGCTGCACAACATGGACGAGATCGAGCGCAAGGACATCCGCATCGGCGACCGCGTGATCGTACGGCGCGCCGGCGACGTGATCCCCGAGGTGGTCGGCCGCGCCGGCGGCGAGCGCCCGCAGGACACCCGCGCGATCGAAATGCCGTCGCGCTGCCCTGAGTGTGACTCGCACATCGAACGCCCGGAGGGCGAGGCCGTCGCGCGCTGCACTGGCGGGCTCGTCTGCCCCGCGCAGCGCCGCGAGGCCCTCAAGCACTTCGTCTCGCGCCGGGCCATGGACATCGAGGGCTTCGGCGAGAAACTGATCGAGCAGCTCGCCGATGGCGGTATCGTGCAAAGCCCGGCCGACCTGTTCGCGCTGGATGCCGAGCGCCTGGAGGCACTGGAGCGGGTCGGCCCCAAGCTTGCCGAGAACCTCGTCAACGCCCTGGAACAGGCGCGCGAGACCACGCTTGCGCGGTTCATCTTCGCCCTCGGCATCCGCGAGGTGGGCGAGGTCACCGCCCGCAACCTGGCCACGTACTACGGCGACCTGGACGCACTGATGCAGGCCGACGCCGAGGCGCTGCAGGAGGTCCCGGACGTCGGCCCCATAGTCGCCGAACACATCGCCAACTTCTTCGCCGAGCCCCACAACCGCGACGTAATCCAGGCCCTGCGCGACGCCGGCGTCCACTGGCCCGATCCGCCCGCGCGACCGGCAGTGGAGGAGGGCGACGCGGCGCCGCTGGCCGGCAACACCTACGTCCTCACCGGCAGCTTCGACACCATGACCCGCGAAGAAGCCAAGGCCGCCCTCGAGGCCCGCGGCGCCAAAGTTACCGGCTCCGTCTCCAAAAAGACCACCGCCGTCATCGCCGGCGCCGACCCCGGCTCCAAGGTCACCAAGGCCGAATCCCTCGACATCCCCATCCTTGGCCCCGACGACCTCGCCCAGCTCCTCAACGAATCCCCTCCGTAGGAGGCCAGCCCCCTGGCCGATTGGGGCCTGTCCGGCGTCGTATCGCGCAGGGGGCTGCGCTCCTACAGGGGGGGGTGTCTTGCGTAGGAGGCCAGCCCTCTGGCCGATGGGGCGTGTCCAGCATCGTATCGCGCAGGGGGCTGCGCTCCTACAGGGGATGTCTTGCGTAGGAGGCCAGCCCTCTGGCCGATGGGGCGTGTCCGGCGTCGTATCGCGCAGGGGGCTGCGCTCCTACAGGGGGTGTCTTGCGTAGGAGGCCAGCCCTTTGGCCGATGGGGCCTGTCCGGCGTCGCATCGCGCAGGGGGCTGCGCTCCTACAGGGGGTGTCTTGCGTAGGAGGCCAGCCCTCTGGCCGATGGGGCGTGTCCGGCGTCGTATCGTGTAGTGGTCAAGTGATTTCGGACACCTCGATCGGTGTTTCGGCTGTCCATTTTCGCTCGTAGGCGTTGGGCGACAGGTAGCCCAGGGTCGAGTGCCTTCGGCGCTCGTTGTAGAAGCCGACGATGTAGTCGGTGATGTCCCGGGTGGCCTCGCCGTGATTGGCATAGTCCCGTCGCCAGACGCGCTCCATCTTCAGGTTTAGGAAGAAGCGTTCGGCCACCGCATTGTCCCAGCAGTTACCCCGCCGGCTCATGCTGGCCCGGGCGCCGTGCTGCACCAGCAGACGCCGCCAGGCGTCGCTGGTGTACTGACAGCCCTGGTCGGAGTGCACCAGCAGCCCCGGCTCGGGTTGCCGGCTCTGCAGCGCCATGCGCAGCGCACTGCAGGCCAACTCGGCATCCATCCGCCGGGCCATGGACCAGCCCACCACCTTGCGGTGGAACAGGTCCAGCACCGCCGCCAGATACGTCCAGCCGGTACGGGTCCGGATGTAGGTGATGTCGGTCACCCAGGCTGCGTTCGGACACGAGGGCTGGAACTGCCGGTCCAGGTGGTTCGCCACCACCGGCGCAGCCTCATCCCGCTGCGTGGTGACCACGAACGCCCGCTTCCAGACCGGGCGCAGCCCCTGCTCCCGCATCAGACGGCGGACCCGGTAGCGGCCGACCTCAACGCCATCCGACCGCAGCGCCGCCTGCACACGGCGGCTGCCGTAGGTCCACTCCGACTGTTCGAACGCCTCCTTGACCCGCTGTCCCAGCGCACAAGGCCGGCGCAGTCGCCGGCCGCGCGTCTGCGCCGCGTAGTAGCCCGAACGGCTCGCCTCCAGCAGATCGCAGACCCGCTGCACCGAAGCCTTCTCCGTCAGGGTCGTGATGCAGCGATGCATCACTTCAGTTCCCGGGCGAAGAAGGCGGAGGCCTTTTTTAGGATGGCCTTGTCTTCCCGCAGCCGGCGATTCTCTTCCTCCAGCTCCCGGATCCGTCGCTGCTCCGGCGTCAAAGGCCGGCCATCGCCGGCCTCCCCGGCACGATCCGCCTTGAGTTGCTCGACCCAGCGCCGAACGGCCGTCTCGCCCACCCCGGTGTCCCGCACCACTTGCGGCACACTCTGGCCCTCATCCACCACCATCCGGGCCACCCGAAGCTTGTACTCCGGATCAAAATTCCTGCGTCCCATATCGTCTCCTCGATCAGATCCCAATCATTCCACCGATCGAGGTGTCCACGAAAATTAGACCAGCACATCGCGCAGGGGGCTGCGCTCCTACAGGGGTGTGTCTTGCGTAGGAGGCCAGCCCTCTGGCCGATGGGGGCGTATCCAGCACCCTATCGGCGAGAGGCTCGCCTCCTACAGGGGGGTGTAGCGATGGCCTGGGGCGCTGGATGGATGCATTTTCATCAGGGGTTGCTTATGCTTCGTGCGCCGCGATGGGGTGCGGCGGGGGCCAGGGACCGGCACTTGATGTAGTGTGGTCGGGCTGGGTTTTGTCGACAGGGTTTGGGGCCAGGATGCCGGACGGGCACAACACACCATGCTGAATCGTGGGCTGGAACGTCTGCTGAGGCTGCCGCGCGGCAAAAAGCGCTGGCTGATGGTTGCCGCGGACGCGGTGATGCTGCCACTGGCGCTCTGGTCGGGCTTCATGATCCGGCTGGCCGAGCCGGTTCCCGACATCATGCTGGAGACCTGGTGGCTGTTCCCGCTGGTCGTCCTGGTCGGGATACCGGTCTTTGTCCGCCTTGGGCTTTATCGCGCTGTCGTGCGTTTCATGGGTACACGTGCGATCTGGGCGGTCGGTACCGGTGTCGTGCTCCTGGCGCTCGTGCTGTGGGCAGCGGTAGCGCTGGCACAAGTCGAGAGTTTCCCCCGCTCAGTGCCAATCAATTTCGCGATTGTTGCGTTCATGTATGTGGGCGGCAGCCGGTTCCTCGTGCGCGCGCTCTATCATTCGATGCTGGCCACCGATCCGGGTGTTGAGCCGGTCGTGATCTATGGTGCGGGCGAGGCGGGCGTCCAGTTGCTGTCAGGACTGAAATCCGGGGGGCGCTTTCGAGTTGTCGCGTTTCTGGACGATGATCGGACGCTTCAGGGAAGCTCCATCGACGGCATTCGCGTACGCCACCCGTCGGCGCTTGATGGTCTGATCAAACGCTACGGTCTGCGCCGCCTGCTGCTGGCAATCCCCTCTGCCAGCCGGGCGGATCGCCGCGCCATTCTGGAGCGACTGGAAGGCTATCCGCTGTATATCCAGACCGTACCGTCCATGGATGCGGTCGTGTCCGGCCAGGCCCGGCTCGACGAGTTGGAAGACATCGACATCGCCGATCTGCTCGGACGCGATCCGGTGCCCCCGGATCGCGAGCTTCTAAAACGCAGTATTGAAGACCGAGTTGTGATGGTCACCGGTGCGGGCGGGTCGATTGGTGCGGAGCTTTGTCGCCGTATTCTCCGTCTGAAGCCACGTTTGTTGGTGCTCTACGAGCGCAACGAGTTCTCGCTTTACCGTATCGAGCGCGACCTGGAGGTGCTGGCGGACCAGAAAGGGCTCGAGGTGCCGGTTGTGGCCTTGCTGGGTTCCGTCGCCAATCCGCGCCGTGTGCGTGCGGTACTCAAGGAATACGGCGTACAGACGCTTTACCACGCGGCGGCGTACAAACACGTGCCGATCGTGGAGGCCAACCTGATCGAGGGCGTTCGCAACAACGTCTTCGGCACTGCGATCCTCGCCGACGCCGCTATGGAGGTCGGTGTCGAACGCTTCATCCTGATCAGCACGGACAAGGCCGTCCGCCCGACCAATGTCATGGGCGCCACGAAACGCCTGGCGGAGATGCTCCTGCAGGACCGCGCGCGCCAGAACCCGCCGACCATCTTCAGCATGGTGCGTTTCGGCAATGTGCTGGGCTCGTCCGGCTCCGTGGTCCCGCTGTTCCACCAGCAGATCCGCGACGGCGGCCCCGTTACCGTGACCCACCCGGAGATCACCCGCTACTTCATGTCCATCCCGGAGGCGGCAGAGCTCGTCATCCAGGCGGGGGCGATGGCCGAGGGGGGCGAGGTATTTGTGCTGGACATGGGCGAGCCGGTTCGGATTGTCGACCTGGCCACCCGGATGATTCGTTTGCATGGCCGCCAGGTGAAAGAAGACGGAGAGCCCGAGGACGGGATCGAGATTGCCTTTACCGGTTTGCGTCCGGGCGAAAAGCTTTTCGAAGAACTGCTGATTGGCGACAACGTCGTCGGCACATCGCACTCCAAAATCATGCGTGCGCACGAATCGTGTGTAGACTCCGGCGAAGTCCGGTACGCGCTGGACACCCTGGACCAAGCCGAGCGCGAGATGAACACCGAAATCGCCTGCCAGGTGCTCAAGCGGGTGGTCGTGGAGTACGAGCCCATTCCCGCAGGGCACGAATCGCAATAAGAGTGCATTTGTGCTGTGACTTGGCGGAAATGTGCGCGGGGTTCGCCGGCAAGCCGAGCCACCGCGAATCCTGAGCACCCGTTCCTCACGAGCGCACCGGCGCTTGTGTATTCTTCGCCCCAACGTCATAACACCCCCTGTAGGGACTGCCCTTGCGGCGGAAAGGTGCCTGCCAGCAAGCGCCTGCGGGCGTTGGGGTACACATCAACACTGAACAACCGAGGGATCCAGGGATGAAAATCGCAGTCGCCGGAACCGGATATGTCGGGCTTTCCAATGCCGTCCTGCTTGCGCAGAACCATGAGGTCGTTGCGCTCGACGTGGTGCCGGAAAAGGTCGAGCAGATCAACCGCCGGCAGTCCCCGATCATCGATGCGGAGATCCAGGATTTCCTGGAGAACCGCGAGCTGAACCTCAAGGCCACACTGGACAAGCAGGAGGCCTACGAGGGTGCCGATTTCGTGATCATCGCGACACCAACGGACTACGACCCGCAGACCAACTACTTCAACACCAGCACCGTCGAGTCGGTTATTCGCGACGTGAGCGCGATCAATCCGCAAGCGGTGATGGTGATCAAGTCCACCGTGCCAGTCGGTTATACCCGCGATATCAAGGCGCAGATGGAGACCGACAACATCCTGTTCTCGCCGGAGTTTCTGCGCGAGGGGCGGGCGCTGTACGACAATTTGCACCCGTCCCGAATTATCGTGGGCGAGGAGTCCGAGCGGGCCGAGACCTTCGCCAAACTCCTGGCCGAGGGCGCCATGGCCAGGGACGTTCCGATCCTGTTTACCAGCCCCACCGAGGCCGAGGCGATCAAGCTGTTCGCCAACACCTATCTGGCCATGCGGGTGGCGTATTTCAACGAACTGGACACGTACGCCGAGACCCACGGTCTGGACACCCGGCAGATTATCGATGGCGTATGCCTGGACCCGCGCATCGGCAGCCACTACAACAACCCGTCCTTCGGCTACGGCGGCTACTGCCTGCCGAAGGACACCAAGCAGCTCCTGGCCAACTACGACGAAGTCCCCAACAACATCATCGCCGCCATTGTGGACGCCAACCGCACCCGCAAGGACTTCGTCGCCGACGCCATTATCCGGCGCAACCCCAAGATCGTCGGTGTCTATCGCCTGGTCATGAAGAGCGGCTCCGACAACTTCCGCGCCTCCGCCATCCAGGGGGTGATGAAGCGCGTCAAGGCCAAGGGCATTGAGGTGGTTGTCTACGAGCCGGAGCTCCCGGACGAAGAGTTCTACCGCTCCCGCGTCATCCGCGACCTCGAAGAGTTCAAGCGCATCAGTGACGTAATCGTCGCCAACCGCATCACCGACGACATCCGCGACCAGCCCGACAAGATCTACACCCGCGACCTCTTCAACAGCGACTGACCCATCCCCGCGCCCCCACCCCTGTAGGAGGCCAGCCGTCTGGCCGATTGAGGCATGCCCAGCGCCACATCGCGCAGGGGGCTGCGCTCCTACAGGGGGCGTGATTCCGCGTAGGAGGCCAGCCCCCTGGCCGACCGGATGTTGGACAGGCCCATCGGCCAGAGGGCTGGCCTCCTACGATGGGCCCCGGGGATCGTGTAGGAGCGCAGCCCCCTGCGCGATAGGAAGCCAGACAAATCCCCAACGGCTACAATCTGGCTTACCGCCAGCCGAAGACCACCAGGCCACGCCGCCGCCCCTTGGAGAACAAAACAACCAGCACAACGGGAGCGATGCCATGGACGGCAAACCTCACGCTCAGGCCCTGCGCCGTGGCCGCTATTCCGAGCCCGGGCGCATCTACCTCATCACCACCGTCACGCGGGATCGCACACCGGTGTTCCGCGACTTCGCCGCCGCCCGTGCACTGGTCGCTACGCTGCGCCACGCGCAAGCGCTCGGGCAGGCGGATACGCTGGCCTATGTGGTGATGCCGGACCATCTGCACTGGCTGATGACGCTTGGAAACAGTATGTCCCTGTCTACCGTCGTGCGGTCGGTCAAGGCGGTCACCGCCCGCAGGCTCGGGCGGGCGCTCTGGCAGCCCGGCTTCCACGATCACGCGGTACGCTGCGAAGAAGACCTGACGTCGCTGGCCCGTTATATCGCCGCCAACCCCCTGCGTGCCGGGCTGGTGCGTAACTTGGGTGATTACCCGCACTGGGATGCGATCTGGCTTTGATCGGGGGTTGAGCCGAACGCCCATCGGCCAGAGGGCTGGCCTCCTACAGGGGATGTCTGATTGTTGTAGGAGCGCAGCCCCCTGCGCAATGGGGTGCTGGTGATGCCCCAATCAGCCAGGGGGCGAAGGATTTTTCGCCCATCTGCGGCATCGATGCTAAATTGGTAAAACGAAATTGCGATCGATTGAGGTGTTCAAATGCAAGCCCTCACCATTTCTCCGAAGTATCAGGTCGTCATCCCCAAGGCGGTACGCGAGGCGCTGCATCTTCGTGCAGGCCAGAAGGTTCAGATTGTTGCGTACGACGACCGCATCGAACTGATACCCGAGCGGCGCATGAGCGAGATGCGAGGGTTCCTCAAGGGCATTGACCCAGACATCCCGCGCGACGGAGACCGCGTGTGAACGTGGTCGATTCGTCCGCGTGGCTGGAATACTTTGCCGACGGCCCCAATGCCGATGTGTTTGCAGACGCAATCGAGACCACGGCAGAACTGATCGTGCCCACAATCAGCCTCTACGAAGTTTTCAAACGGGTGCTCCAGCAACGAGGCGAGGCGGCGGCCCTGCAGGCGGCCGCACTGATGCAGCAGGGCGAACTCATTGACCTCACGGGGCCCTTGGCACTGTCAGCCGCCAGTCTTGGCAACCAGCACGCTCTCCCGCTCGCCGACAGCATCATCTACGCCACCGCGCGCGCCCATCAGGCCGATCTCTGGACCCAGGACGCCGATTTCGACGGGCTTCCGGGCGTTCACTACATCCCGAAGCATCCCCTGTAGGAGGCCAGCCCTCTGGCCGATTTGGGTGTTGGATAGCCCCGATCGGCCAGAGGGCTGGCCTCCTACAGGGGGCTGCGGCGCCTAACTACGTCTTTGTCATCCCGGCCGCCGCGAAGCGAGGAGTCGGGATCTCCAGCGAAAGAGCAAGCGGTCGAGTTCGTCTTGGATGTGAGTGAACCCGTGCCGTACAATTCTATTAAATCTGCCATACATGCCGGGAGGTGATCGCATGGAACACGAAACCACCAAGGTGACCGTGCGCCTGCCCAAGCAGGATGTGGAGTTCGCGAAGGCCTATGCCAAGGCGCACGGTATGAGTATGACTGAGGTGATTGATCGCCATCTGCGTCGCCTTCGCGCTCTGGAGCGTCATACGCCAAGTGCCGAGCTGGAAGCCATCACTGGCCTGATCCCCCCTGATGTGGATGCCGAGAAGGCCTATCACGACCACCTGCGCGACAAGCATCAATCGTGATCATGCTCGATCTGAACGTCCTGCTGGACGTTCTGCAAAAGCGCGAGCCGCACTATCGTGTTTCGGCGGCAGTTCTGGAACAAGTCCTGCACGGCGACGAAGCGGGTGCAATCAGCGCACACGCGGCGACCACGGTGCACTACCTGGTTGCACGGTATGCGGATCGCACGGCTGCGGATCGGGCATTGAACTGGTTGCTCCAGCAGTTGCACGTATGCGCGGTGGGACGCGCAGAACTCGAGCGAGCCCGGTCGCTCGGCTGGGCGGATTTCGAGGATGCCGTGGTGGCCGCCACTGCCGAGCGTGCGGGTTGCGCCTGCATCATCACGCGCAACGTGAAGGATTTCGCCGGTTCGCCCGTGCCCGCGCTGACTCCGCAGGAGTTTCTCCTCCGCTAACCAACGTTTTCTGGGCTTTCGACGGGCCCGATCGGCCAGAGGGCTGGCCTCCTACAGATCTTGGGGCATTCCCGGTTGTAGGAGCGCAGCCCCCTGCGCGATGGGGTGCTGGTGATGCCCTATCGGCCAGAGGGCTGGCCTCCTACAGGGGGGTTGGCTTGCGGCGGGGCAGGGTGCGTGGTCCAATGTGCGCTCAATGCGTGAACGCAGTCGCCGCTGGGCGGCTTTGGGCCGGCAGGTTGATCAACGACGATACCCAGTACCAAGTACTTCGCCTGCTGGAGGCGGACCCCGAGATGAGCCAGCGCCAGATCGCGCGGGCGCTGGGGCTGTCCGTTGGCAAGACCCACTACGCGCTGAAGGCGCTGCTGGATCGCGGCTGGGTAAAGACACAGAACTTTCGCCGCTCCGACAATCGCTCCGCCTACCTGTACAAGCTGACCCCGGGCGGTCTGCAGGAGAAGGCACGCCTGGCGTATCACCTGCTCAAACGCAAACGCGCCGAGCACGAGGCGCTGATGACCGAGATCGAACAACTGCGCGCGGACATCCAGCAAAATCAAAATGGCGAATCCCCCCTGTAGGAGCGCAGCCCTCTGCGCGATGGGGTGGTGGTGATGTCCCAATCGGCCAGAGGGCTGGCCTCCTACAGAAGGTAAAACGACAACGGATGACGGAATGGAATTCGTCACGCCGCATGACGGTGGCATTTCCCTGTAGGAGCGCAGCCCCCTGCGCGATGGGGTGGTGGTGATGCCCCAATCGGCCAGAGGGCTGGCCTCCTACAGGGGGTAAAACGAGAACGGATGACGGAATGGAATTGATTACGCCGTATGGCGGCACGCTCTGCGAGCGTTATGTGGACGAGGCGACAGCCCGCGAACTGAATGAAGCGGCGCGGGATATGCCCTCCTGGGACCTGACCCTGCGCCAGCAGTGCGACGCGGAGCTGCTGCTGAATGGGGGCTTCTCCCCGCTGACGGGCTTCATGGGCCCGGCGGATTACGATGGCGTGCTCGAGAACATGTGCCTGGCCGACGGCACGCTGTGGCCGATGCCGATCACGCTGGACGTGACCGAAGCCTTCGCCGCGCAGGCGGAGGAGGGCAACCGCATCGCCCTGCGCGATGCCGAGGGCATGCTCATCGCGGTGATGGACGTGGAGCATCGCTGGACGCCCGATCGCACTCGCGAGGCGGAACAGGTGTTTGGCACCACCGATACCGCGCACCCGGGCGTCAACGAGTTGCTGCATCGCACGGGCCCCGTCTATCTAGGCGGCACGCTGCATGGCCTGGAAGCCCCAGTCCACCACGACTTTCGCAACTACCGCTACAGCCCGAGAGAGCTGCGGGAATACTTCCAGAAGCTCGGCTGGAGCCGCGTGGTGGCCTTCCAGACGCGCAACCCCATGCACCGCGCCCAGGTAGAGCTCACCCGCCGCGCCGTGCGCCAGACGGAGGCCAACCTGCTGATCCATCCGGTCGTGGGCGTGACTGCCCCGGGCGATGTGGATCATTACGCCCGCGTGCGCTGCTACGAGCATGTGTTGCGCCAGGCCCCGGAGCAGACCACCCAGCTGAGCCTCCTGCCGCTTGCGATGCGCATGGCCGGCCCGCGCGAGGCCCTGTGGCACGCGATCATCCGCCGCAACTACGGTTGCACGCACATGATCGTCGGCCGCGACCATGCCAGCCCCGATGCGGGCCCGGACGAGCAGGCCTTCTACGGCCCCTACGAGGCACAGGAACTGATCCAGCACCATGCCGAAGAGATCGGCATCGAGATGGTCCCTTTCCAGGCCATGACCTACGTGCAGGATCGGGCGGACTTCGTGCCGGCCGACGAGGTGCGTGAGGGCGAACACACCCTCAGCCTCCCCAGCTCGGAATTCCGCCGCCGCCTGCGCGAAGGTTTGGAGATCCCGGAATGGTTCTCCTACCCGGAAGTCGTGCAGGAGCTTCGCCGCAGCTTCCCGCCGCGCGACCGCCAGGGCTTCACCGTGTTCTTCACCGGCCTGTCCGGCTCCGGCAAGTCCACCATGGCCAACGCCCTGCGGGTCAAGCTGATGGAGCTGGGCGGGCGCGCCGTCACGCTGCTGGATGGCGATATCGTACGCAAGGAGCTCTCCAGCGAGCTCGGCTTCTCCAGGGAACACCGCGACATCAACGTCCAGCGCATCGGCTATGTGGCCAGCGAGATCACCAAGAACGGCGGCTGCGCCATCTGCGCCCCCATCGCCCCGTACACCGACATGCGCCGCCGCGTGCGCGAACGCATCGAGCGGGTAGGGGGCTTTATCGAAGTTCACGTCGCCACGCCCCTGGAAACCTGCGAGGCCCGCGACCGCAAGGGCCTCTACGCCAAGGCCCGCGCCGGCCTGATCAAGGAATTCACCGGCATCGACGACCCCTACCAGGAGCCGCAAAACCCCGAGCTGCGCCTCGACACCCGCGAGATGACCCCGGACGAAGCCGCCCACCGCATCCTGCTCAAACTCGAAGCCATGGGCTTCATCCGCAACCCATGACCCCCCGCCCCTGTAGGAGCCCAGCCCCCTGGGCGATCGCCCTCACCAGGCGCCCGAACCCCTGGCCGAGCAACACCCCAACGCCGCCCGCAACACCCCCCACTGTAGGAGGCCAGCCCCTGGCCGATCGGACCCATCCAGCGCCCCATCGCCGAGAGGGCTCGGCTCCTACAGATCTCGGAGCCACCGCAAATGTAGGAGGCCAGCCCCTGGCCGATCGGACCTATCCAGCGCCCCATCGCCGAGAGGGCTCGGCTCCTACAGTCCTCGGAGCCGCCGCAGATGTAGGAGGCCAGCCCCTGGCCGATCGGACCTATCCAGCGCCCTATCGCCGAGGGGGCTCGGCTCCTACAGGTCTAGAAGCCACCGCCGCCCAAATCATTCGCCGGGTACCAACAACGGCATCCAATCAGGCAACCACCCCTTGATCCCCGCCATCCTCAATAGCCTGAAATGGAGCACCCGCCTGGGCGCCAAGTTCTTCTGGGCGGCCCCGGCCGCGACCAGCGGTGTGGTGTTCTTCACCCTGGTGTCGCAGCTCTCCATGCTGCTGGCCTTCTTCCTCCCGTTGAAGGTCATCATCCTGCTGGGCTCGGACGGCATCCCGCGCTACTTCCCGCCGTCCTTCGAGCAGTTCGACCGTGACTCCCTGATCGTCTGGCTGAGTGCCGCCACAGTCGCCTTCTATGCCCTGTACCTGCTAGCTGAACGCATCGTGGAGTTCGGCGGCGAACGTGGCTCAAGAACTTTGCTCGCCCGCAGCCGCAAGATGGTCCTGTTCGAGAACCAGGACGAACTGGCCGCTCGCGCCTACAAACGCCATGCCGAGGTGATCGCGGGAGCCGTGTTTCTGCTGCTGGCGCTGGGCATCCTGCTCTGGCTGTATCAAGGGGTTGCGCTCCTGGCTGCCGGATACGTTCTCCTGGTAGCCGTTGCACTCCTGGCCGCCCTAGCCGTAAGCGAAGCGTTCCGCGAATGCCTCGAGGACAACCTGGCCGGCTGGATGGGCGTACTCTCGGGCATCGGCTTCATGCTCGCCTTTGCTTACCTGGTAATCGACTTCCTGTTCCTCGATCCCCCCGGCCTGATCCCGGCAATCATCGCGCTGCTGCTCTCCCGCCAGGGCTTCAACCGGCTATCGAGCCTCATAACGGGTCTAGTGAAGCAGCGCAGCCAGAAGGCCAAGCTGGATGCGCTGTTCTTCCACAAGAGCGCCTTCATCCCGGAAGAGGACGATAAGAAAGAGTCCATCTGGACCCTCCTGGCGCCGGAAAAGCGTCAGCAATGGGTGCCGGAACTCATCGCCGAGATGTACGGCGAGCCCGCCCCCAAGGACCCGGACATCCAGTGGTGGCAAACCGATGTGGCCAACGTGGGCGTGCTGCATTGCCGCACCCCGGGAAAGCCGAGCATCTTCATCAAGTTGTTTGCATTAAAACGCACCGCCTACGCCCTGCACGAAGCGACCCTGCTGACTGACCCGCCCAAAGGTCTGCCCAGCCCGCAATGGATCGGCGCCACGCAGGTGCGCGGCTTCCGTTGCCACGTACTGCAGGTAGCTGAAAAGCTCCCGGCCAGGCAGGGCGATACCGGGAAAGGGGTGGAAGAGATCCGCCACGCCTTGCTGCAAGTCCCGCCGCCACAATCACTGTTGACCCGTTACCAGCGATCCCGGCCCATGTTGTGGCAGCGCCTGAACGACACCATGCTGGAACGCCTCCGGATCGCCGCCAGCGATTCACAGGCCCTTAATGCCCTCGGCCAGCTACGCGCTCGGTTGCGAGACTGGCGCGAGCAGCTGGCCGCATTGCCCCTAGCGATTACCACGCGGGACGTTCGGCCCGGCAATATCGTGATGACCGAGGCAGGGGTGCCCACGCTGCTTCACTGGGGGAGCTGGGCGATCGAACCGGCCGGTGCCGGATGGCCGACCAAGCCCAAACATCTTCAGGCGCTTGGGGAAAACTCCAACGGGTTCGTAATTGCCGCGTTGAGCCACGAGCTGGAACGTCTCTTCGAGCGCCAGCGCTTGAGCCGCGCCCTCAAGCTGGTGCCCCGCGTTGTCGGGTTGTTCGCTTCGGCTACCAACGGACCACGGCAATGACGGGGATCCCCTCAACGCCCGCGAACTCGGTGCACTCCAACGATGCAGCGGAAGACGGCTCCCGGCCCGTCTGCTCGGTAATCGTGCCCGTCTACAACCACTGGGGATTGGTTCCAGAGCTGCTGGAATGCCTGCACGCACAGACCTTCCCACAAGACTTCTTTGAAGTGCTTCTCGTGGACAATGGCTCGACGAACTACGATCCGCTGGAAAGCCTGCCCACGAACGTTCGCATCCTCCACTGCAACACGCCGGGTTCCTACGCGGCCCGTAACGCTGGCATCGAAGCCGCGGCAGGCGACTGGCTCGCCTTCACCGATGCCGATTGTCGACCCGATTCCAGGTGGCTCGAGGCCATGCTCGACCGAGCCCAGCAGGAGGGAATAAGCGCTCTTCTGGCTGGCGCCGTCGAGATGTACACGGACTCCGAGCGTCCCAATGCCTACGAAATCTACGACCTGATCCGCGGAATCCCTCAAGCGCATTACGTGCGCCGCGGCTACGCGGCCACAGCCAACCTCTTGGTGTCTAGGACAGTACTTGAGGAACTCGGTGGGTTTGATGCGACACGTTATTCAGGGGGCGACGCGGACTTCTGCCGGCGAGCCGTAATGCAAGGCCATCCGTTGCGATACGTTTCGGAGGCGGTTGTGTATCATCCCGCCCGCCAGTCCTGGGGAGAAGTGGTCTCCAAGGCACGCCGAATCAAGGGCGGGCAGCTCGCATCCGGACCATTCCATTCCAAGATATACTGGTTGGTGCGTACTATCTGTCCTCCACTTACATTATATTTCCGTATCATCTCCTCATCATGCTTCAGTGTTCGTTACCGTTTCTGCGGTGTTGTCATTCAGACTCGAATATGGTGGGCCGAGCTGGGCGAAGCCGCGTGGCTCATGCTTTCCCGAAGAAAGCGCGTACAGCGTTGATGCGATTTAGCATCTACCGTAGATTTGATTGCTAAGAGAGCCAAATAGCAGTAACGCGAGTATCAGCGCGTGCGACTAATTACGCAACATTGGAGGCGACTGTCCGAAACCTTAAAATCAGTCATCCCGTATTATGTCATAAATGCTTTTTACAAACAATATAAAACGTTCTAGTATTTTGCTGTTTTATCTTTGTCAATGAGTGGACTCTCTGTGCTTCCCGCTACATGTCTGAGCGGATAACATAAACATAACGGGGGGCCTCCCTAAATGACGTTTTTGGCGGCCTTTCGGTTGTACACTTGTAAACAATAATGAACGAAACATCACTCAAGGGGGTTGTTGTTCGAGGCCGAGGGCTCGCATCCTGCAAGGTGGGAGACCTTCCGCAGCAGGTTCTAGATTATTTGGGCGGAAATCCAGTTCCTGGGACGGCCAATGTTATCCTAGAGAGACCGGTTCGGCTCCGTTGCGATGGTATTCTTGGCTCTGTTGGGCTGCATTCATATTGGCCCTCAGAAATTCAAGGTGACCCTGTGATAATCGACAGATGGCCTGGTTGCCCTTTGCATGTGTTGGAGGTCATTTCCACGAAGCGTATAAGAGATTCGGCGTTCCCTCGAGAAAGAATTTCAATTGACCTAGGCCAGTCGCACGTGCCGGTGATTATAGGTTCAAAAGAATGGCTGGCATGGGCTTGCGCTTGGCTTGGCCGACGTTCTTGGTACTATCGCAGCGACCAGTATGTTGTTTTCACGAAGTGGTTGGCTAGAAAATGGATTCCCGCTACACAAGGACGATGCGTCTGACCGGCGGCCATTGGTTGAATGTTTCTTCAGTGGACCCTCCACTGCTTGCGCTTAAAGATTGGGTGCTTTAATGATTACAGTGGTTATACCGACATGCGATAGGGCTGAGCTTTTGCGAATGGCTATCGACTCAGCGACGAAGAACATTGGGGACTCTGATGAGGTCTTAATTATTGATAACGGCGTTGAATCGGCAGTCGGTATTGACGTTTCGGATAAACGTATCCGGTTTCATAGGTTGTATCCTGGCTGCGGTGTTTCAGTTGCGCGGAATCAAGGGCTTTTTCTTGCGGCCAATCGCTGGGTAGCATTCTTGGATGACGACGATCTTTGGCCAGACGAGTATCTTGCGAGGATTAAGAAGATAATAGGTTCGAACGCAGGTAACGAGCGTGTTGCCGCGTTTATAACGAGAAAGGATCGGTACGACAGTGATGGGCGCATCTATAATTACAAAACGCCTACGGTTGAATCGCTTTCTTTGCCTAACCTTCTGACTAGTAATGGGTGTGCAGGCGGGTCAAACTTGGTTGTAAAGAAAGAAGTGGCACTTCGGGTGGGAGGTTTCGATAGGCGTCTGGACAGGCGCGAGGATCGAGTTTTTGTTATGGATCTGCTGCGTTCAGGATACTTGGTTATGCCCATAAACAGCATTGGTGCTTTAACACGGGATGGTCACCATGGTTCGGAAGGTCGTCTGAATCAAAATAGAGGCCATAATCTCCTTCGTGACTTTGTTTTCTACACGCGGTTCGCCTCACTCATGGATGCTGACATGCGCGACGATAATCTGCAAAGTCTTTTTCGGCGCCTTAAGAAGATAAAGTAAGTACGAGGTAAACGTTCGCGATTGGCACGTTTACGTTCTAGGGAAGCTGTAGTCTTTTGATGGGAAAGGATGGGTTGGTGACAACGACGGAATATTTTGGATTGCCGTGCGCTGGAAAAAGTACGTTGGCGGAGTCAACGAGGGAAGGTCGCACGGTAAGATTGAGAAAAGAGTTAAGAGATCGGACTCGTGGTCGACTAATCTCTGACCGACAGGGAGAGGGTGAAGAGACCACGGTCCAAAGAGGTTCCGATGCGCACATGGAACGCGGCATCCAAGGAAAGGAGATGGCGAAAAGAGGCGCCATGGTCGACGTAAAGAAGCTGTCCGCAATCGTGCAGTTGTATTCAGCTGTATTGGGCAACGACGTAGGAGTTATGGAAGACCTAAGGCGTGTGAGGGGGGTGGATGCGGATATCTGGCGTCATCGGGTCAACAGCTTATGGGAATGCGCTTTGGTCGAGGCAGAGATAAATGTCACAGACCAAGAAGTAATCCTAGACGAGGGAATTCTTCAACGGGCTCTGGCGACTCGGGCCTTGCTTTGCATGTGGGGGCTCAGAAGTCCGTCGGAAAAAGTTCACGGATTGAATTTATACGAGGGTTTGGCCTGGCGCAGGTTCGTTTTTGTGGATATAGCGCCGGAGATAGCTCTTGAACGCTACTCCAGGCGGGGCGGCATACCGTTCCTAAACGAAATCGAAGATCCGAGACGTTGGTTCGTTCTCCTGGATAGGCTAATGCGTCAGTCCTGTGAAGATCTGTCCAGGGAAGTAGAGATCGTGGTGGTCGGGGGCTGACTTGCCGTGGTGCGCGAGGCTCGGTGGGAGCGTGTATAGGCAACGGTGATGAGTATATTTCGTGGGGTAACGATGCAGGCTGGGATTAGAGGGAAACGTTGGGGGCGGTGGTGTGTCTCGGTGGCCAAGCGTGTGCTTCCGGCCCGAGTCCTGAGTACGTTGCACAGTATTCTGCCCGTGGGCTGGGCGGGCTCGCACGTGTTCTCGTCGAGGTACGTGCGGGACGCGTACTGGCTTCTTTGGGGCGGTTGTGAGGAGGAGGGAATAAGACGCCTAGAAGAAGTCTTCTGGTCAGATAAGTCCTCGGAGTTGACCAGGATCGAGTCAGGAGTAGCTTTATTCCAGTGGAGATATTTTGAGGGATCAATGGAGGCGTGTAGGCGCATCGGCGAGATTGTTTTGAATCTTTCTCTTAGTTCCCAAGAGAAGAACGAAATGCTGCTTGGGCTGTCCTCTGTATATACAGCGTTGGAGGGCAGGGAAGCGGCTGAGGAGTTGGTTAAGCAGCGCTGGTGTGGAGCAACGGATGATATTGACTACTGTTTTATGCGCGCCAACACCAGCACAGACGATCTGCATAAACTTTCATGGATTAATAGAGGGCTTTTGGCGACAGGCTTAAGTGGTATCCGGTTAACAGATCGGAAGGAACGACTTACGTTAGGTAATATCGAGGGGACGATTGAGAGATCAGCCGACGGCGTGCTGATCTCAGTAATTGTTCCAGTCTATAATGGCGGAAGGTCAATCAGTTGTGCGCTGAAGTCGATTCTGAAGCAAACTTGGCGGAACATTGAAGTGATTGTTGTCGATGATTGCTCGACAGACAACACGAGGGACGTGGTCGCAGCGATAGCGCATGTGGATCAACGAGTGCGCTTGATCGCTCTAAGAGCGAATCGCGGAGCGTACGGAGCGCGCAATGTAGGTTTGCAGGAGGCAAAGGGTGCTCTGCTTACCACGCATGATGCGGACGACTGGTCCCATCCGGAGAAATTTGAAACGCTGGCCAGCAGGTTGGCTTCGAATAAGCGTTTGATGGCTGTGTGGGGCTCGTGGGTAAGGGTTACGGAAGAGCTTTCCTTTACCCACAATTGGCGTCCTTCCCGCTCGTTTGTCCATCCGAGCCATTCATCATTTATGTTTAAGCGAGAGGTTGTCGATTCGTTGGGAGGTTGGGAACCGGTTCTGGTCGGGGCAGATACCGAGTTTATGTGGCGAGTTAGGGATCAGTTTGGGGTGTCGGCAGTGGAGATTGTCTCACCTTTATGCCCTTTAGCGTTTGCTTTAGACGACGAAGGATCACTGACTCGAAGTGGTATGCGGCATGTGAGGACGGTGTATTTCGGTTTGCGACATGTCTATAGGGAAATCTCTCGATATCGCCGGATTCAGTATCGATCCCGTGCCAATGGTGCGAGTTCGTCGATGAGCGGTATTGGTTTACCGCATCTGTTATTAGAGAGGGGCCCTTCATGTCGGACATACGATGTCCTTCTCTGTGGTGATTTCGGGGATCAAAAGGTGGCGAATGGGGCGAAGGAGCTGTTGGATTCGTGTTCGGTGGATCGCGATCGAATGGCAGTGTTTCATTGGCCAGGTCAACGCTCCTGCAAACCGTCGATTGGAGCGGGGCGGGTGTTTTGTGATTCTTACTTTGCGCTTCTTGAGGATGGCCTCACTCCCGTTGTTTCGGGAGAGCGCTTGGTTGCGAGAGAGGTTGTAATCGTCCGATCTGAGTCGCAATGGTTTTCGTTGGGCCGCTATCCTGATGTGGGTGGTGTATCGCTGTGGTCGCGTTTGGACGTATCGGGTTTAGGTGAAAGGTCTTGGAGAGTTCAAGACGAACTCTGTAGGGGCGTTACGGAGGGTGATTCTTTTGCGCAGGTGTGTTGCGAGATCGCAAACGGATGTCGTGACTAGACGGGCGCGTAGTTTAGGGCTCGCGCCTGTGAAAGTCTGTGAAACTTAAAGGTGTTAAGACTAAATGGTACACGTGTCGCATTCGCGAGAGCCACAATGCGTAGATGGATTTGGGATGTTGGCGCCATTGTCGGCTTGTCTCGAGAGGGAATTAGAACAAAAATTGGAATATATCGGCGCAGAGTGGATTCGGAAGGGTACCGTTAAAAGCGTTCGCAGACATTATTTTAAGGGTGATGACGGATTGCTGTCGTGCATAGAACATGTTTATATAGGAACTTCAGATTGGCCTTTAGACGTAGTGCTCGCGCGCAGTGGAATTTTGAGTTCGGGAAGGAGCTGGAGGGCGCCTCAGGTATTTGGTACAGAGGCTACGGAGGGAGAGCTGCGGAGTGCGTATTTTGAGGATTTCGCTAAAGAAAAGGGGTTCGTTCGGCTTGCTAGGAATAGAAAGGAATTTATCAAGGCTGCGCAGTGTTTGGGCGAGATGTCTGTGGACGTGGAGTCTCGCATTTCTGAGTTAGGGAATTCCGGCACTAGGCTGTTAAAAAGGGATGTTGGGGTGAGTAGAAAGGGGTTGATGATGCATGCGCGGAGGTTTTCGAAGGCGTGCGGTATGGCGGGTATCAGCGGGCTGCCACAGGATGCTTGGCGCTTCGCGCTTGTGTTAGCTAGGAGGTGGGAGGTTGCAGACAACTCGTTGATGGTGGCTTGTCATTATGATGCAAACAAAGGGAATGTGTTCGTAGCGCCAGGCAACGGTTTGGCTCTGATCGATTGGGAACATGCAAGGAGAGCGCCATTAGGCGCGGAGCTGTGCCAGTTGTTGTATTCGTCTTTGTGGGGAAGAAAGGGGCGGGCGGTTAAAGAGATGGAGCTATCCATGGGGTGGGAGAGCGATGTTGTTGCGAGTTATTTGTTTGGGAGTGGTCGGGATGGGACCGAAGTATATCGGGCGCAGTTTGGTTTGGATTTCAAAGTTGTGATTAGGCATATGTTGAAAGGGTTTGCCGATTATGTGGAGCGTTTTGAGGGGCGTATTCCGCAGCGGGATAGGTTGTTGGTAGATAGAAATTTAGAGTTGTTGGCGGAAAAGATGTTTCGTCTGAAATCGTATTGTTAGTGGCTTGGCGTTGTTGGGGGATTAGTGGAGCATGACCGGTTCCACTGCGATGCGCGCGGGTTAGTCCATGAGTCGCCGCCTAGATTGAGAGTTGGTCTTTGGTGGGCTGCGCGGAGGGTGCATAGTGGGCAATACGATTCAGATGTGCTGGTGCAACCCGGCTAGGGCTGTAGGTAGACCAGAGACGCCTGGCGGCGTCTGCTGGTGTGGTGCGGTGGTGGGGTGAGCATGACCCGGCGGGGGACTTCTGGGACAATGCGGGAGCCGAGTGCCCTTTCCTGGATGCAAGGGAATTGCGGGTCTGGCGGCGCGACTAAGGCAACCATTCTGAGGCGGTTCGCGATGTCACTGCTTACGTGGTTGGCTGGTATAAGGGGCGTGGAACGCACTTGGCAAAGTTGGAACGCCAACCCGTGCCGATGTGAACTGCGCTGGACCGCAGATAGGCGGATATCCCAAGCTTTGTTGGTTGTCGAGTTGGGGCTGGCGCGGGAGTTAGCTGGGAAGTAGCCACTCAGGTTGTAGACGGTCAGTTCTCCGAACCAAATGGGGGTGAGGTCAGTGAGCAGAACAACGCGGAGGTGATCGAACTCCTGTCCGAGTATGGGGGCAACTCGGTTCGCTTCGCCGATGCCTGTGGCAGGGCGCGCGACGGATCGTGGGGCACGGCAGCAGGTGTGGGGCTGCGTTTCAGGACGTCATTTTCGTCCGGTTTCCAGACGTTCGCCAGATTACGCGGAATTGGCCTCCGATGTGTACGGCGCGGGTGATCTGGTCACGGAATGTGTAGCACCTAATGTTCTCCAGGTCATTTGGCCCCGGTTCAAGCGCCCGGTCGGTGAACATCTCTCGCGGGACCCTACTGGAGGGCCGCCAGGCCGTGGGTTTTGGCGAACCAGTCCTGCCCCAGTTTGTTCAGCTGCTCTCGGTTGAAATGTCCATTGCGTATGAAGTGGTTGGTGCCCAAGCCGTAGTTGGCCTTGAATATCACGTTCTGTTGTAGCACCGATTTCGGGATGGTGGGCGGGCGGGTGCCGCGCCAGAGGACTTCGGGAATGGCTAGTGACTGGACGCGTTCGGCCACCCAGGCCTTGCTGGCGAGCTTGTCGGAGAGGATGGTGAATCGCGGGTCGTGATCGAAGATCTTCCGCCAAAGAAATTTTTCGTTGGCGGTGCGCGGAAATGCCGTGCAGGGGGCGTGTCCGTTCCGTTTGATGAGGTCGGCCACCAGCTCGGGATAACGGCGCCAGGTCCAGCGAGTGACGAGCCCGAGGATGAGTTGGTCCAGGAGTTTCATGAAGCGGGTGTTCCAGTGGGTTTTCGGGCCGTAGCGTAGGCGAGCGCCCATGGGAAATGTGCGCCTGTGGCGTCCTGGTGGATGCCGGGGCCCTGGCGCAGCAGGGCTTCTGTCTGGGCCGATGGGAGTATTACGAGGCCGAACAGGTTATGGACGAAGCCGCATAGAGACGTTGTGTCCGGTAGTGTCCAGAAGAAGGACTCGAGTGTTTCTGTCGTGTGCTGGAAGCCGGCGGCTTCCAGTTGGGCTTGCAGGCCCCCGGGTTTGAAGAAGTGGCCTTGGTGCCCGGTTTCGGTCCAGGTGTCGACGGGCCCGTTGAGGAACGCGGCGGTAGGCGTGTCGGCTCGAACATCGGCGACCGCGATGAGCCCGCCGGGTCGCAGGACGCGGAATGCTTCGTTGAAGGAGCCTTGCAGTTCTGCGTGACCCAGGTGATGCAAGCCTGCCAGGCGTGCCAGCTTGTCGACGGAGTCGTCCGCGAGGGGCATGTTCCAGATCGGCGCGACATGGGTCTTGAAGCGCGCGGCCAGCGGCTTACCGAACGGCACAGAAGGCTCGATGCAGATGACTTCCGCACCCGCGGCGGCTACGGCCTCGGCAACGAACCCGCCGCCGGCCGGGGCATCGACGATGACTTCGGCAGGTTTCGGGTCCAGTCGGTTCAGCAGTTGGCGCAGTTCTTCGTCTCGGGCATTGGGGAAGGTGGCCATGGCGCTGTTGTACAGGTGGCCGCGCCGGTCGAAAGTCTCTGTGTAGGTGGTCACGTGCAGTTCAGACTCTCGTGTCGGCCGGTTGCTTCCTGTGCGCATGTTGGCACAACGCGGCGCCTGGTCGCTTTAAGCGTCTGCGATTGGAAGCCAACGACGCGACAGTGCTGTCTTGGTCAGGAGAGAGGGCGTGGTACCGGTTTGTCGTTGCGCACTCTGCTGACTTTCGCGGGGTGCCGGTCCTTGGGAGGATTATGGGGCTGTGCGTGACGACACGGTACTTCCGGGTGCCTGGCAGAGTCCGTTGTGGATCAGGGTAGAACCCGGGGAGTTGGTCGAGTACGGGAGTGATGAGGTGATGTCGCAGTGAGCACTAATGGGAGGCTACGCGGCCCCGCCGTCTCGGTGGTGATGCCGGTCTATAACGGCGAGATGTTCGTTGAGGCGAGCATTCGGTCGGTGCTGGCGCAGACGTTTGCCGATTGGGAGCTGGTGGTGGTGGATGATGCTTCCCAGGATGCTTCGGGGCGTCTTGTGCGTGGGCTTGCCGAGGGCGATGAGCGCATTCGCTTGATTCAGCTGGGGCGCAATGAAGGCGCTGCGGTGGCGCGCAACACGGCCATTGAGGCCGCGCGCGGGAGGTATATCGCGTTTCTGGATGGGGATGATCTGTGGTTGCCGCACAAGCTGGAGCGGCAGCTGGCGTTTATGCGGGAGGAGGGGGCAGCGTTCTCGTATGGGGCTTATGAGCGGGTGGACGAGAACGGGCGGTATCTCCCACCGGTGGGGGTCCCGAGCCGGTTGCGTTATCGAGAGCTTCTGAAGACCTGTTACGTCGGGTGTTTGACGGCGATGTATGACACGAACGTGTTCGGCAAGCGCTACATGCCGTTGATCCGCCGGCGCCAGGATTATGCGTTGTGGCTGGAGTTGTTGCGCGATGGCGAGATGGCGCTGGGGCTGAACGAGGTGCTCGGGGTGTATCGGGTGCGTTCTGGGTCCATCTCGTCGAACAAGGCTTCCACCTCGCTGTATACATGGCGGATGTATCGGGAGGTTGAGGGGCTTTCTCTGACGCACAGCGCGTGGTGTTTTGCACATCAGACCGGACGGGCGGTGGTGCGGCACCGGTTGCCTGGGCTGGCGCGGCGGTTGGGGTGGCTGCATTCAGTGGAACAGGCTTCGGTAGGGGATGGCCGCAGCCCTTTGGGCCCTCGAAATGACGGGAATGCTCAGTGATGGGGCGCGTGCTTGTCACGGGTGCGAGTGGGTTTGTCGGTGGAGCTGTAGTCGCGCGCTTGGCGGGTGAGGGGCGGTGGCGGCCGGCGGCGGCCTCGCGCCGGGAGCTGGTGACGCCGGAAGAGGCGGAGTGGGTGATGTCGCCCTCGCTGGGCGTAGATGCAGATTGGGCGAGTGCCGTGCGAGGCGCTGAGGCAGTGGTCCATGCAGCGGCCCGTGTGCATGTGATGGACGAGGATTCAGCCGATCCGCTGGCGGAGTATCGGCAGACTAACGTGGAGGGGACGTTGGCGTTGGCACGGCAGGCGGCGGGTGCTGGGGTGCGTCGGTTCGTGTTCGTCAGTTCGATCAAGGTGAATGGGGAGGAGACGGCACCTGGGCAGGCGTTCGCCTCTGCCGATGTGCCGGCACCGATGGATCCCTACGGCGTGTCCAAGGCCGAGGCGGAGGCGGGGCTATTCGCCCTGGGGCGCGAGACGGGGATGGAGATTGTGGTGGTGCGGCCGCCGCTCGTGTATGGGCCGGGTGTTGGCGGGAATTTCGCGCGAATGATGCATTGGGTGGCTCGGGGTGTGCCGCTGCCGCTGGGGGCGGTGGACAATCGGCGTTCGCTGGTGGGGTTGGATAACCTGGTGGATCTGCTGGTGACCTGTCTGGAGCATCCGGGGGCGGCCAATCGGGTGCTTCTGGCTGGGGATGGGGAGGATCTTTCCACCACCGATCTGTTGCGCCGGGTAGCGGCGGCGATGGAGCGGCGGGCGCGTTTGGTGCCGGTGCCGCCGCTGCTGTTGCGTGCCGGGGCGCGGGCGGTGGGGCGTGGGGAGATGGCGCGGCGGTTGTTGGATTCGCTGCAGGTGGACATTTCGGATACGCGGGAGACGCTGGGGTGGGAGCCTCCGGTGTGTGTGGATGAGGGGTTGCGGCGGGCAGTGGTGTCGTTGCGGGGGTGAGGGTTTGTGTAGGAGGCCAGCCCCCTGGCCGATTGGGCCTATCCAACACCCAATCGGCCAGGGGGCTGGCCTCCTACAGGGGGGTGTTGTTTCGCGTGGGTGATCGGCCAAGGGGCGGCGGGGTGCTTGATTTATGGGTTGATTCCGATATTGATTGGTTATCGGGTTGGGCGCATAATCGGGTGTTATGAAATTGCTTGCGCGAACACCTAAGCAGATTGGGACGATTGTGCGCCGGGTCCGGCGAAAGCAGGGCCTTACGCAGGCCGCGCTTGGCGAGAAGTCGGGCTTGCGCCAGGAGACCATTTCCCTGATCGAGAACGGGAACCCGGCTACCCGGTTGGAGACGTTGCTTGCGGTTCTGGCGGCGCTGGATCTGGAGTTTCAGATTGCTCCCCGTGCGCGGTCGACTGTGTCCATTGAAGAAATCTTCTGATGCCGCGCCCGCGCCGCCATCCGCCGCTGCGTGTCTTGCTGAATGGTCGCCTGGTGGGGTTTCTGGAGAAGTCGGCGGCCGGGGCGATTCGCTTTCGGTATGACGCCAGCTGGCTAGGCTGGGAGCATGCGCTGCCGGTCTCGCTATCGCTTCCGTTGCGGGAAGATGCCTACCACGGCGAGGCCGTGGCCGCTGTGTTCGAGAACCTGTTGCCGGATGCGGAGGTCCTGCGGGGGCGTGTGGCGCAACGTGTGGGCGCCGCTGGGACGGATGCCTACAGCCTGCTGGCGGCGATCGGGCATGATTGTGTGGGGGCGTTGCAGTTTTCGCTGTCGGATGCGCAGGAGTCCGAGCCCGCTGGAGGGATTCAGGGGGAGCCGGTCGATGAAAGGGGCATCGAAGAGCTGCTGGGCGGTTTGGCCCAGGCGCCGCTGGGTCTGGGTAGCGACGAGGCTTTCCGTATTTCGATTGCTGGTGCCCAGGAGAAGACGGCGCTTTTATGGCATAAGGGCCGCTGGTTCAAGCCCCATGGCTCGACGCCGACTACGCATATCTTGAAGCCCGCTATTGGGCAGTTACCCAACGGGCTGGATTTGTCGGACAGCGTGGAGAATGAGTTTTACTGCCTGCGATTGCTGGCGGCGTTCGGTATGCCGGTGGCGCGTGCGGAGATCGGGCGCTTTGGGGGCGCCCGGGCGCTGGTAGTGGAGCGGTTTGATCGACACTGGGCGCGCGATGGGCGGTTGCTGCGCTTGCCGCAGGAGGACTGCTGCCAGGCACTGGGCGTGCCGCCGAGCCGCAAGTATCAGAGCGAAGGTGGCCCCGGGCTGGTGGATGTGCTGGGGTTGTTGCGGGGCAGTGATACGCCGGGGGCGGACCAGGCGACAGTGCTGAAGGCGCAGATCCTGTTCTGGCTGATCGGCGCCACGGATGGGCACGCCAAGAATTTCAGTGTGTTCCTGCAACCGGGCGGCGGGTACCGGCTCACGCCGCTGTATGACGTGTTGACGATATTGCCCAGCGTGGCCAGCCGACAGGTCGAGCGCAAGCAGGTTCGGCTGGCGCTCGCTGTCGGGCGGCGCAACCACTATCGGGTGGATGGCATCCAGGGCCGGCACTTCCTGGAGACGGGCGCTTCAGCCCGTCTGCCTGCGGCGATGGTGCACGAGGTCCTGGCATCCGTGGTTCTGCAGGCGGCATCCGCACTGGATCGAGTGGAATATGAATTGCCGGCGGGGTTCCCGGCTGGCATCCATGACGCCGTTCGGCGTTCGGTGGAAGCGGGTATTCAGTCGCTCGAGCGGGTTCTTTGAGGATAGGCGCGCAGGGGCGGCGCTGGGTGTAGGAGGCCAGCCTCTGGCCGATTGGGCCTGTCCAACATCCAATCGGCCAGGGGGCTGGCCTCCTACAGGGGGGGTGGGATTGGTGTTGTGTTGTTGGGGTTAGCGGGCGGCGAGTTCGTTGAAGAAGCTGGGGTTGTCGCGGATGGTGGCCAGGACTTTGGCGGCGAGTCCGGTGGGGTTTCGTCGTTTGGCTTCCCAGCTTTTGATGGTGTCGACGCTGGTTCCCATGGCCTTGGCGAATTCGGCTTGCGAAACGTGCAAGTGGGCGCGAATCGCCTTCACGTCCGCCACTTCGTGGCGGGTGACACGGCTGGCCGCTTTCCTGCCCTGTTTGATGTCGACCGCTTCTTGCAGTGATGTCTGGAGCTCGTCGTAGATGTTCATTCGAGAACTTCCTCTTTTAGTTGGGCGGTCAGTTCCTTGAGCGCAGCCTTCTCGGTGGCGGTGAGGTTGTCTTTCACATTCACATTCTTGGGGTAGGCCAGGATCAGGTAGATGGTCTCTGCGCTCGCGAGAAAGTAGATGACACGGCCGCCGCTACGCTTGCCTTGCCGGCCCAGCCCAATGCGAATCTTGCGTAACCCTCCCGTTTCCTGGATCAGGTCGCCTTTGTCGGGTTGGGCGATCAGGATGCGCTGTAGTTCCTTCAGCTCATCATCGCTGGCGATTGCCTGAAATTGCCGGGTGAATGTTGGCGTTTCAATAATTTCAATGGCATGGGGCACGTAAAGACATGCCCTTAGGTCTGTAGCCCATGGGGTACAGTGTACACTTGGTGGGGCGTGTGTCGAATTCGGTCGCGTTGGGGGGCTGATGTGGGTGATCGGCCAGAGGGCTGGCCTCCTACGGGTACGGGTACGGGTACGGGTACGGGGATGGTGGGGTGGGTGGTTTTGTGATGGGGTTTGGATTAGCGTGCGGGGGATTGTGAATTGGAGGGGTTGTGATGGACGAGTGGGCCGAGCGTTTGGCAGGGTTGGGGACCGCGAGTATTGGGCGTGTGGTTGAAGGCTTGTTGCGCGGGATGGGGTATGTGCTGGTGGATGCGCCGGCGGATGGTCGCGATGTGTGGCAGGAGTATGTGGTGGCCCCGGCGCGCGGTGGCGACGATGCGCCGCGCTTGATTGTGGGGGTGGCGCGTGATCGTGACAGCGAGGTGGAGCCGCCAGAGCTGGAGGCCTTTGTCTCGGGGCGCGAGAGTAGCGATCGCGGGATGTATGTGAGCCTGGCCGGGTTTGCGCCGGAGGCGCGTGAGCAGGCGGCGGAGCTGGCGATGCCGGTGATCTTGCTGGAGCCGGCGGATTTGGCGGAGCGGTTGCGCAGCCACTGGGGAGCGCTGGATGGCGAGACGCAGGCGCTGGTTGAGGGGCGTGGTTAGCGGTTTGTGTTTTCTTGGTCGAGTGTGAGAAGGGCCTGTCCTGTTGGGATGGGCCTTTTTTGTTGGGCGGGTTTGGTGCGGTATTCGGGCGTGGGTATCGCCGAGGGGGCTCGGCTCCTACAGGGGCGGGTGTTGGTGTGTAGGTGGGTAATCTTTGGGTGATGGGGGTTATGCCTAAGGCCGCATCGCGCAGGGGGCTGCGCTCCTACAGGCGGGTTGTGGTAGGTGTAGGAGGCCAGCCCTCTGGCCGATGAGCGGTGGGCTGGCGTGGGTGATCGCGCAGGGGGCTGCGCTCCTACAAGGGGCGGGTGTGGTTGGTGTAGGAGGCCAGCCCTCTGGCCGATTGGGGTCTGTCCGGTAGTAGTGCGCCGTCAGCTGGCAGGTTCCAGGAGGAGGGCGGTCAGGGGGGGCAGGTGGAGGTAGAGCGTGGCGGGGTGGCCGTTGCGCTCGATGGGTTCGGCGTGGGCGTGGGCGGGGCCGCGGGAGTCGCCGCCGTAGGCCTGGGCGTCGGTGTTGAGGACGACGCGCCAGGGGCCGGGGTGCGGGGCGGGGACTGGGTGGGCGCCGCGTTCGATGGGGGTGAGGTTGAGCACGACGACGCATTCCCGGCCGTCGATGTCGCGGCGTAGGAAGCTGAGGGTGGAGTGCGAGGCGTCGTCGCAGTCCAGCCAGGAGAAGCCGTCGGGCTCGAATTCGCGGCCGTGCAGGGCGGCGTGGTCGCGGTAGACCTGGTTGAGGTCGCGCACGAGCTGCTGCAGGCCTTGGTGCAGCGGGTATTGCAGGACGTACCAGTCCAGTTCGCGGTCCTCGGACCACTCCGGGCCCTGGCCGAATTCCTGGCCCATGAACAGGAGCTTCTTGCCGGGGTAGAGCCACTGCCAGGCATAGAGCAGGCGCAGGTTGGCGTGCTGTTCCCATTCGTTGCCGGGCATGCGGCCGCGCAGGCTGCGTTTGCCGTGCACGACTTCGTCGTGGGAGAAGGGCAGGACGAAGTTCTCGCTGTAGGCGTAGATCTGGCCGAAGGTCAGCTGGTTGTGGTGATAGTGGCGGTAGATCGGGTCCATGCCGAAGTAGGTCAGGGTGTCGTGCATCCAGCCCATGTTCCATTTCATGGTGAAGCCGAGCCCGCCCATGGACGGCGGGCGGCTGACGCCGGGCCATGCGGTGGATTCCTCGGCGATCATCACCACGCCGGGGTGCGCGGTCTGCACGGTCTCGTTCAGGTGGCGCAGGAAGTCGATCGCCTCCAGGTTCTCGTTGCCGCCGTGGATGTTGGGCAGCCAGTCGTGCGGTTCGCGGTCGTAGTCGCGATAGAGCATGGAGGCGACGGCATCGACTCGCAGGCCGTCGAGGTGGAAGTCCTCGACCCAGCACAGCGCGCTGGAGAGCAGGAAGTTGCGCACCTCGGGGCGGGAGTAATTGAAGATCAAGGTGCCCCAGCCGCGGTGTTCGCCGATGCGCGGGTCTTCGTGTTCGTACAGGGCGGTGCCGTCGAAGCGGGCGAGCGCGAACTCGTCGCGCGGGAAGTGGCCGGGCACCCAGTCGAGCAACACGCCAAGCCCGGCCTGGTGGGCCTGGTCGACGAAGTAGCGGAAATCATCCGGGTCGCCAAAGCGCGAGGTGGGGGCGAAAAAGCCGGTGCTCTGGTAGCCCCAGGAGCCGTCGAACGGGTGTTCGGTGATCGGCAGCAGCTCGAGATGGGTAAAGCCCATGTCGCGGGCATAGGGCACGAGGCGCTCGGCCAGCTCGCGGTAGTTGGGCCACTGGCCCTCGGGGCTGCGTTGCCAGGAGCCGAGGTGCACCTCGTAGATGCTCATGGGGCGGTGTTTCCAGCCCTCGGGGTCGCGGTTTTGCAGCCACTCTCCATCGCCCCAGGTGTAGTCGCTTTGCGGCTGGATGCGCGCGGCCGTCTCCGGGCGCAGCTGGTAGGCGCGGGCGTAGGGGTCGGTCTTGACGTGGATGGTGCCGTGGTCGCGGTTGCGGATCTCGAATTTGTACAGGGTGTCGCGGTCCAACCCCGGGATGAACAGCTCCCAGATGCCGCTGCCCGGGTGCACGGTCATCGGGTGGCAGCGGCCGTCCCAGCGGTTGAAGTCACCAACGACGGAGACGCGTTCGGCGTTCGGGGCCCAGACGGCGAAGCGCACGCCGTCGATACCGTCGCGGGTCTCCGGGTGGGCGCCCAGCATGCGGTGGGCGTGCCAGTGGCGGCCTTCGGCGAACAGGTGGCGGTCGAACTCGGGGATGTCCGGGGTGAAACTCCACGGGTCAACGGTCTGTAATGTCTGCGTGCCACCCTCGGGCTTCCAGTGGAGCGCCGGGTGCGCGGGGAGGGCATCGCGCTTGCCCTGCCAGGTGAACAGTCCCGGGATTTTGGTACTGGGTGTGAGCGGTTCGTCGGATCCGCCCGAAAGTGTGATCGAGGCCTCGCTGGCGTGCGGCAGCCAGGCACGGTAGCAGGCAGTCTCTTGATCCAGCGCATGAAGCCCCAGGACGCTGTGTGGATCATGGAGGCGCGCCTCCGGCAAACGCGCCAGGATATCGGTAACGGGTGTGATGCATTTGCTGGAGGCTGTTGTCATACTCGAATCACGCTCGGTGTTTGATCGGGGTCACAGCCCCGGAGAGGTTTAAGGAAACACTGTTCAATGTACACGCTCGCGTTGGTACCCCAGGTTTTCCGAGACAAGGCGCGTCGTGCAGCGGGTAGTGGTCCTACCCGCAAGCGGCGCAACGCAGCATCGGGGAACCTGGGGTACCAACCCCACAAAACATTGAACGCAGGGGCTCGGCCGCTTTTGCGTGCGCACGGCGTTGCGGCTCCCTTGTGCAGAATGACTGCACGGCAGTCGCCGCGCCTTGTTCGCACGCAAAAGCGACTCGAGCGCGAACGTGTACATTGATCAGTGTTTCCTTAATGACAAGGATGGGTGCATGAATCCGCAACCGCAACGTTTTGTTAGTCGTCTGACCCGCGAGACTCTGGCCCTGATCCTCGCCGGTGGGCGCGGATCGCGGCTGAAGCAGCTGACGCTCTGGCGGGCCAAGCCGGCCGTACCGTTTGGCGGCAAGTTCCGCATCATCGATTTCCCCTTGTCCAACTGTATCAACTCGGGCATCCGTCAGGTGGCGGTGCTGACCCAGTACAAGGCGCACTCGCTGATCCAGCACATACAGCGTGGCTGGAGCTTCCTGCGCGGCGAGTTCGGCGAGTTCATCGAGCTGTTGCCGGCGCAACAGCGCATCGAGACGTCCTGGTACCAGGGTACGGCGGACGCGGTGTACCAGAACATCGACATCATCCGCCAGCACGCGCCGAGTTACGTGCTGATTCTGGCCGGCGACCACATCTACAAGATGGACTACGGCCAGATGATCGCCTTCCACGTGGAGAGCGGCGCGGACATGACGGTGGGCTGCCTGGAGGTGGAGCGTGAACGCGCCAAGGCCTTCGGGGTGATGGGGGTTGATGCCGCGAGCCGCATTACCTCCTTTGCGGAGAAGCCGGACGACCCGGCGAGCATCCCGGGCAAGAGTACCCACTCGCTGGCCTCGATGGGGATCTACGTGATCAACACGCAGTTCCTTTTCGAGCAGCTGATCAAGGATGCGGACGACACCTTCTCCACGCACGATTTCGGCAAGGACATCATCCCCAGCATTATCGATCGCTATCAGGTGATGGCCTATCCGTTCCGCGACGAGCAGGGTGCGCGCCAGGGCTACTGGCGCGATGTCGGGACGATCGACTCCTACTGGCAGGCGAACCTCGAGCTGATCGGCGTGACCCCCGAGCTGAACCTGTACGACTCCGACTGGCCGATCTGGACCTATCAGGAGCAGTTGCCGCCGGCCAAGTTCGTGTTCGACGACGACGATCGCCGCGGCATGGCGATCGACTCCATGGTGTCGGGGGGCTGCATCATCTCGGGCAGCACGATCCGCCACTCGCTGCTGTTCTCCAACGTGCAGGTGAATGCCGGTTCTACGGTGGAGGATTCGGTGATCCTGCCCAGTGTGAAGGTGGGCGAGGACTGCGTGATCCAGAAGGCGGTGATCGACAAGGCCTGCAGGGTTCCCGACGGGACGCAGATCGGTGTGGACGACGAGGCGGATGCGCGTGACTACTACATATCGCCCGAAGGCGTCCGGGTGGTAACCCCCGAGATGCTCGGGCAGGCCACGCATCATGTGCGCTAGTACTGCGCTGGTGCCGACCCCACCCAAACTCGACGTGGTGCTGTGCTGGCACATGCACCAGCCACAGTACTTTGAAAGCGGTGCGGGTGAATACGCGCTGCCCTGGACGTACCTCCATGCGCTGAAGGACTACACGGACATGGCCGCCCATCTGGAGGCCTGCCCGAAGGCGCGCGCGGTGGTCAATTTCGCGCCGATCCTGCTGGAGCAGCTGGCGGACTATGGCGAGCGCCTGGACGCCTGTGTGCGCGAGCGCCAGCCCGTGGGCGACCCGGTGCTGGACCTGCTGCACATGGATGTGGTGCCGACGGATCCCGCCCAGCGCCAGGAGATCCTGCGGGTATGCCTGCGGGCGCACGCCCCGCGCATGATCGAGCCGTTCCCGTTGTTCCAGCGCCTCGCCGATATCGCGCGCAAGGCCATGGAGGAGCCGCTGCTGCTGGGGCATCTGGATGCCCGTTTTTTCCAGGATCTGGCCACCTGCTACCACCTGGCCTGGCTGGGCGAGACCATTCGCTGGGCCTACCCCGAGGTGCGTGGTTGGCTGAAGACGGACACGAACTTTGACCCTGGCATGCGCCAGCGCCTGCTGACGCTGATCCGCGACGAGGTCAAGGGCATCCTGCCGCGCTACCGCGAGCTGGCGGCCAGTGGCCGCGTGGAGCTGTCGTTTACCCCGTATGCCCACCCGATCATGCCGCTGATGCTCGACCTGGCCTCCGCCCGCGAGGCGATGCCGGAGGTGGAGCTGCCCAAGGCCCCCGCCTATCCGGATGGGGAGGCCCGGGTGCGCTGGCACATCGATCGGGGGCTCGAGGTGTTCGAGGAGCATTTCGGCTTTCGTCCGCGCGGGTGCTGGCCCTCCGAGGGCAGTCTGAGCGAGGCGACCATCCGCCTGCTGGACGAATACAAGCTGTGCTGGACGGCCAGCGGACAGACGGTGCTCGCCAACAGCCTGGCGGCGGCGGGCGAGACGGCCGAGTCCAACACTGGCTCCGCCGAAGAGGAAGGCTGGCTGCACCGGCCCTATCAGCTGCAAGGCAGCGATATCGAACTGTTCTTCCGTGACGACGGGCTGTCCGATGCGATCGGGTTTCGCTATGCGGACTGGCATGCGGACGATGCGGTGGGGGACTTCATCCACCATCTGGAGAACATCGCCGCTGTCTCGCCCCAGGGCGGGGTGGTCTCGGTGATCCTGGATGGCGAGAACGCCTGGGAGTACTACCCCGAGAATGGCTACCACTTCCTCAGTACGCTGTACGAGCGTCTGGCGCAGCACGCCACGCTGAATCTTTGCACCTTTGCCGACGTCTGCCGGCGCAGCGGCAAGGATCGCGACCGCGGCGAGCTGCCGGGGCTGGTCGCCGGTAGCTGGGTGTACGGGACGTTCTCCACCTGGATCGGCGATCCGGACAAGAACCGGGGCTGGGACAGCCTGATTGCGGCCCGCAAGGCGGTAGACAAGGCGGTGGCCGAGGATCCCGCGCTGGATACGCCGGAGCTGCGCGAGCAACTGGCCATCTGCGAAGGATCGGACTGGTGCTGGTGGTTCGGGGCGTATAATCCGGCCGGGTCGGTCAGTGACTTCGAGCAGCTTTATCGTCGTCACCTGGCGCGGCTTTATCAGCTCGCCAACCTCACAGTCCCCGAATCCCTGGGCGAGGTGCTCTCGGTCGGCGGGGGTGATCCGTCTGCTGGCGGCACGATGCGCAAGGGGCAGACCGACTGATGGTGGGGGAGGGCCATGCCAACCCGCTGATGCAACGGCGGCGGGCGGGCGTCCTGCTGCATCCCACCTCTCTGCCTGGCAGCGAGCCGGTCGGGACGCTCGGCGGCGAGGCCTACGCCTTTCTCGACTGGGCTCGTCGGGCAGGCTTCACGCTGTGGCAGATCCTGCCGCTACATCCCCCGCATGAGGATGGCTCGCCCTATGCGTGCATCTCCGCCTTTGCCGGTGATGTGCGCCTGATCGATCCCCGGTTGCTGGCCGAGCGGGTCGGGTTGTCGGCTGACAGCGGCACCGGGGAGGCCATGCTGGCCCGGGCACATGCCCGGTTGAACGACACCCCGGCCGTCTGGCGGGAGGCCTATCAACGGTTCTGTCAGGAACAGGGGCCGGTCTGGCTGGACGACTACGCCCGCTTCGTGGTGGTCCGCGCACGGGAGGAGGGACGGCCCTGGTGGGAGTGGACACCGGCGCTGCGCGACCGCGACCCGGACGCGATGGAGCGGATCGAGGACGCGGCGCGCGACGAGCTGGAACGGGTGCGCTTTGCCCAGTTCGTGTTCTTTGATCAGTGGCAGGACCTGCGTCGTCAGGCGAAGGACCTGGATATCCTGATCCTGGGCGACATGCCGATCTTCGTCGCGCACGATTCGGCCGATGTCTGGGCCCATCGCGACCTGTTCGACCTGGACGAGACGGGCCATCCGATAACCGTCGCCGGTGTTCCCCCCGACTACTTCTCCGAGACCGGGCAGCGCTGGGGCAACCCCCAGTACCACTGGGATCGGCTGGAGGCCACCGGCTACCGCTGGTGGGTCGAGCGCATGCGCTGGGCACTGGAGACCCTGGATGCCGTCCGCATCGACCATTTCCGTGGCTTCGAGGCGAGCTGGGGCATCCCGGCCGAAGAGCCGGATGCGACCAGTGGGCGCTGGGTACCAGGCCCGGGCGAGCCGTTCTTCCGTCGCCTGGAGGACGAGCTGGGCACGCTGCCGCTGCTGGCGGAGGATCTCGGGGTGATCACGCCTGAGGTCACCGCGCTGCGTGAACACTTTGATCTGCCCGGCATGCGCATCCTGCAGTTCGCCTTCGAGGGCGGCGAGGACAACCCGTATCTGCCGAACAATCACGACGAGGCCAGCGCCGTCTACACAGGTACCCACGATAACGACACCACGCTGGGCTGGTTTCACTCGCTCTCGCCCGAGATGCAGGCGCACGTGATCAACACCCTGAACGAGGGCGGGGCCGAGGAGATGCCGTGGCCGCTGATGCGAGCGGCCTATCGCTCCGTGGCACAGCTGGCCATCGTGCCCATGCAGGACGCACTCGCCCTGGACACCCGGGCCCGCATGAACCGCCCCGGCACAATGGACGACGGCAATTGGCGCTGGCGCTTCTCCTGGAAGCAGGTACCCGAGGACCGCGCCGCCGAACTACAGGCCCTGGCGCGCGAAACCGACCGCCTGTAGCGACTTCCCGCCCGCCATTGCCAGCCCGCCCCGTACCCCGGAGAATGCCGGCCACCGGAGGGGTGGCAGAGCGGTTGAATGCACCGGTCTTGAAAACCGGCAGGGATTCACGTCCCTCGTGGGTTCGACAAGGCGGCGCAGCCGCCGCAGGACGTCGCCGCCTGCGGCGACGCCCGAAGGGTGAGGGCGCGAGCCCGAATCAATCCCACCCCCGGGCGCCCGCAGGGCGCCGCGGCCGCACTCCGACGCGACCATTGCCAGCCTGCCCCACATCCCGGAGAATGCCGGCCACCGGAGGGGTGGCAGAGCGGTTGAATGCACCGGTCTTGAAAACCGGCAGGGATTCACGTCCCTCGTGGGTTCGAATCCCACCCCCTCCGCCATTTCTCCGGCTCTTCGCTTTTGTTAGCACGTACTCTCAGCGCGCAAGGGATTTGAACCCACGAGATCGACAAGTTGGTTCGACCGGTGGCGCATCGCGACACCGGAACGTCGCCGCAGGCGACGGCCCGAAGGGCGAGGCATATTGTGCCGAGTAATCCCACCCCCTCCGCCATTTCTCACGGTTTGCACGTTTTAGCCCGCCGCGGGATCGAGTGCGACACTCGTAGGGTGCGGTGGAGCGCCGCGAAACGCACCATCCCCTGCGCTGCGCGTAACCCCGATGCGATTCGCTTTCTCATCGCATCCTGCAGGCGTCCGGGACCTCGGTCCAGCGAAGCCCGCGGCTGGCGAAGGCCGGCTCGGGGCGGCTGCGCAAGACGCTCTACATGGCGGCTGTGGTGGCCACCCGCCACAACCCGGACGTACGGCACCAGTACCACCGTCTCCTGAGGCGGGGCAAGGCCAAGATGGCAGCGATCGGGGCAGCCATGCGCAAGCTCCTGCACATCGCCTTCGGCGTCCTCAACTCGCAAACCCCGTATCAACCCCGAAATGACACGCCTTGCACCTCATAGGGCAAGACGGTATCTACGGCTGTGCGGCGGGTTTACTCTCGTGGCAATTGTTCTCCCTTGACGCCGAACCCCGCTGGACGTAATCTTGCCGCCGTTCTGGGCGGTTAGCTCAGCGGTAGAGCACTGCCTTCACACGGCAGGGGTCACTAGTTCGAACCTAGTACCGCCCACCAGCATTATCAAAGGGTTAGGTCCAGCGGGCCTAGCCCTTTTTTGTTGGGGGTGCGGCTGCCCGCGCACGGTCAAGCAGCAGGTGCTTCTCCGCTTCATTGGCAGAGCGCTCGGCAGCCCGCCGGAACGCCGCTGCCGCGGCCTCGCGTTCGCCGCAGCGTTCCAGGAGATCCCCGCGTACGGCGTGCAGAGGCACATAGCTGGACAGTGCCCGGGCATCGATGTCGGTGTCGAGCGCCGCCAGTACGTGCGCCGGGTCGTCGAACTGGGCGGCGGCCTGCGCTTGATGGATGCGTGCGGCCGGCGATCCCGTGGTCGTGAACAGCGTTGCGTAGTGAGCGGCGATCTGCGACCAGTCGGTGGCGGCAAAGCTGGGAGCTGTCGCATGGCAGGCGGCGATGGCAGCCTGAAGGCGAAACGGGCTCGGCCCGGCGTTCTGATCTCGGGCGAGCCTGTTGGCACGGGACAGGGCGATCAGGCCACGGCGGATGCCGCCGCGATCCCACGTGCCGCGATCCTGGTCCTTCAGCAGCACTGGGTTGCCTTGCGCATCCATGCGCGCGGCCAGGCGCGCGCCGTGCAGTTCGATCAGGCCGAGCAGTGCCTGGGTCTCGATGTCCTCGGGGATGGCCTGTGCAAGCACGCGGGCCATGCGCAGCGCCTCGTGACAGAACTCCCCGTGCGTCCAGGCGTCGCCCTGGCTGGCTACATGGCCTTCGGTGAACAGTCGGTAGATCACTTCGTGCACGGATCCCAGGCGTTCCCGGCATTCGGACGGCGATGGCATTTCGAACTGGACGTTGGCCTGGGCGAGTTTACGTTTGCCGCGGACGATGCGCTGCGCGATGGTGGTCTCGGAGACCAGGAAGGCACGGGCGAGGGCGGTGTTGTCGAGCCCGGCGAGGGTGCGCAGGGCGAGTGCGCAGCGGGTGTCGGGGGAGAGGACCGGGTGGCAGGCGATGAACAGCAGGGCGAGCGTGTCGTGACGGACATCGTCGCTCCATTGGGGCGTCGATGCCCCCAGGTGGCTGCATGCGATTTCGTGGCCGTAATCGGCGACGAGGGCATCGCCCCGATGTTCGCGGCGCAGGAGGTCGACCGCGCGGTTGCGTGCCGTATGTAGCAGCCACGCGGTCGGGTTTTCCGGGATTCCCTGGGTGGGCCAGTGTCCGAGGGCGGCGATCAGGGCATCTTGTGCCACGTCTTCGGCGAGGGCGTAGTCGCCGCTCCAGCGCGCCAGGGCCGCCACGATGCGGCTCGCATCCAGACGCCAGATGGACTCGATGCGGTGCTGGATATCCCGCATCCCGGGTGCTGGATGTGCACCGGATTGGTCGCGGCCGCTCACCGTTCCACCAGTACCTCGAAGCCGCCCCAGAACATGCGCTGCAGGTCGAACGGTGGGTCCTGGTCCGGCGTTTTGTCCGGGCACGGCAGGCGCGGGTCCGCCATGACGTCGGCATTGACACGATCCCGATGCTCGCGTGATTCGAAGCGGATCCACGAGAACACCACCGTTTCGTTGTCGCGTGCCTGGACGCTGCGCGGGAACGACGTCACCTCGCCCGGCGCGACGTCATCAGCCACGCACTCGATGACTTCCAGCGCGCCGTGCTCGCGCCAGATCTGTGCGGCGAGGTCAGCCTGCTGGCGGTAGTCCTCGATCCGGTCTCGTGGAATCGGTATTACATAGCCGTCAACGTAGTTCATGGTCTGGCTCCTTTGGGGAATCGGACGGGATATGGGCGGGTACCCGGGCGTGCGGGGCCCCGGTCGTGCGGTTGGGGACCGTTTTCCGGTCTGGACTAGCGACCATCGTATGCACCCTGCAGGGCCGCGAGATCGAGCTTCTTCATCTTGAGGATGCGCTGGGTGACCCGGCCGAGCTTGTCCGGGTCGGGCTCTTTCAGCATGTGGGACAGCTGTTCGGGGACGACATGCCAGGAGATCCCGTATGGGTCCTTGAGCCAGCCGCATTGCTCGGCCTCCGGAACGGCCGAAAGGGATGCCCAGCGCTGGTCGATCTCCTGCTGGTCGGCGCAGTTCACGACGAACGATATGGCCTCGTTGAAGCCGAAATCGTGCTCCTGCGCGCTGTCCATGGCGGCGAACCATTGGCCTTCCAGCATGAAGTCGGTGAACATCACCGTTCCTTCGCGGTCGGGTTCCATGTTGCTGGGGTAGCGGACGAGCTGCCCGCGCTGCGAATGGCGAAACGTCGACAGGTAGAAATCGGATGCCTCTTCCGCCTTGCCGCAGACGTTTCCGACAAACAGTAGCGACGGAACGATCGGCGGGCGTTCTTCCCCTTGCGGATCGGTAAGGATCAGCTGCCATGACAGCCCGAACCGGTCCTGAATCCAGCCGTAGCGCTCGCTGAATGGATAGCGGTCCAGTGGCATGAGTACTTGGCCGCCGTCGGCAAGCTTCGCCCAGATCTCGTCGATCCGTGCTCTGGCGTCGGGATCACGCGAGGGGTCGAAATTGACCATGAACGAGATCGACGGGTTGAACCGGAACATCGAGCCCGCGTTAATCGCCATGAACGCATGACCCCATAGAACGAACGACACGACGTCGCAGTCGCCCCCGGGTGTGTCATGTAGCGTGGTCAGGTATGTGATGCTCGAGTCGGGAAAGACCGAGCAATAAAAGTCCACCGCCTCCCGGGCCTCGTTGTCGAACATGAGGTGGGGAACAATGATCTGGGGTATGTGGCTCATGGCGTCTCGTCTCCTGGTTCGGAGCGCTTGATCCCGATGACCCCCGTGTTGGGAACGTCGGTGTGCCCCGGGTTGGTGTCCGGGTGCGATGGGGGTGCATTACGGGGATTGTTCAGGGGCAAGTCGAAGTGGAGCACGTCCTCGCGCTGGCCCAGGCCGGCGTAGAGCGCTATCGCGGCGTTGTCGGTGCGATCGGCCTGGACGAATACCACCCAGGCACCCAGCTCGGTGGCGATGGCCTGGGTGTGGCGGATCAGGGCTGTGGCAATGCCGCGCCGGCGGAAGTCGTCGGCCACGGCGAGGTCATAGATGTAGACCTCGCTGCGGGTCTGTTCGAGCTTGTCCAGGACATAAGCGACCAGGCCGCCGACCACCCGGCCTTCCGTTTCGGCGATCAGGGCGATGAACGTTTCTCGAGCCAGCAAGCGCTCCAGGTAATCGTCGGAGGGACGTGCACACGAGTAGGTGTCCGGTTCCCCAAACACGTCCGCAAACAGGTCGAGCAGGGCGTGCGCGGCTCCCCGATCCGCCGGACCAAGGCGCCGGATCTTGAGCAAGGACCGCTCGTTCTGCGGGGGTGCCAGGTCAGCCGCCATCAGGAATCTCGGGTTCGACGAGGTAGGCGAGCAGGGTCAGCGATTCCTGCCAGCCGAGAACACAGAGCTCCGGTGGGATAGCCTCCGGCAGACCATCCTGAAGAATATCCAGTGCGGTGCCGCAGGAGACTGGATCCAGCGTTACCGTGAGCGTCATCTCGCCGCCGAGAGCGGGATCGTCGAAGCGGTCGCTGACGACAATTCGACGGCCCGGGTCCAGTTCGCGGTACTCGCCACTAAACTCGTGGTGAGTTCCCGTAGCAAAGTTGATGAAGCTCATCCGGTAGCCGCCGCCTACGCGAGCATCCATCTCGTGGATACGCGCGGTAAAGCCGTATGGTGCATTCCATTTGGAGATCGCGTCGGGTTCCAGGAATGCCCGATATACGCGCTCGGGCGGCGCGCGCAGGACGCGGTGCAGGTGGACATTGCGGTCAGTGGACATGGCTGATGGCCTCCGAGGTCGAACGATTGTGGGAGGGGGCGCGTGATGCCGTCAGCGTTGGTGACAGGGGGCGCATTCGCGTACCTCGACCGTTGCAAAGCGCGCGGCGGGGCAGCGTGTGGCCCATTCCACGGCTTCGTCGCGGTCGGCGCAGTCGATCAGGAAGAATCCGCCGATCATCTCCCGTGACTCGATGAACGGGCCGTCGATGAAACGGGTTTTCCCTTCGTCGGATCGGATGCGCACGCCGTGGCGGTCGGGTCGCAGGGATTCGCTGGCAAGCAACTGGCCACGCGCGTCGAGTTCGGCGCCAAAGGCGAGCATTTCCGCATAAAGCGCCTGCCCTTCGGCATCGCTGCGGGCATCGCGGTCGCCGTGATCTTCGAGGATGAGCAACAGAAAGTTCATCGTGGGTATCCCCTAACGCATTGAGTGGAGACCGAACCGATTGCCGTCCGGGTCGCGCGCGATGACGCAGAAGCCGTAGTCGCCAATCGACTCCTTGGGGCTTTCGATCGAACCACCGGCGGTCGCGACGCGTTCCGCCTCGATCCCGCAGTCGTCGCAGCCGAAATAGACCATGCAGCCGCCGGAACCGACCGGGTTGTCGGGACCCTGTACCAGCGCGCCAGCACACCCGGGCTGGTCTTCCTCCATCGGAAACATCCAGATCTCCGTGCTGGGGGCGAATGCGCGGGTATCGGCCTGTGTGAGCGACATGTCCAGGACGGTTTCGTAGAACGCACGGGCACGGCCAATATCCTCGGTGGGAATTTCGAACCAGACGACGGGATTGGCGGCCATGGCGGTATCTCCTCTGGCGGGATCAAACAAACGGGCGCGGTTAAGCGGGCCCTTTGAACTGTAGACGAACGGGAATCGGGAAAATCGACAAGGTTGGTCAAACCAGTCGAAAGGATCGGGAGGGGGCTGCGATCGATCGGGACTGGTGCCAGGGTGAGCGGCTGTACCGCAGCCGGATTACGAGGGGCCAGACATGCGAAGGGGGCCACTTGGGCCCCCTTGCTTGAATCTGGCGGAGAGGGAGGGATTACTCGGCGCAGTGCGCCTCGCCCTGCGGGCCGTCGCCTGCGGCGACGTTCGGGTGCCGCTGTGCGTCACCCGTCGAACCATCGTTTTCTTTCCCTCGGGTTCGAATCCTTAAACCTCAGGGGGCAGACGTGCAAAATGGGCCCAACAGGCCCCCATGCTGAATCTGGCGGAGAGGGAGGGATTACGGCGACGTTGTCGCCGCCCTACGGGCCGCCTTCGCTTCGCTGCGGCGTTCCGGTGTCGCGATGCGCCACCGGTCGAACCATCGTTTCTGACTCCTCGGGTTCGAATCCCGAAACCTCAGGGGTCAGATATGCGAAAGGGGCCACTTGGGCCCCCTTGCTTGAATCTGGCGGAGAGGGAGGGATTCGAACCCTCGGTACTCGCGAGAGTACAACGGTTTTCGAGACCGTTTAGGGGCCCCCGCCGCCATGCGGTTTCCGGCTGTAACCGCCTGAAGTTTAGCGCCTAACGGTGCCGCGTGCTCACTAGCGGTTAGTCACTAACGGGCGGCGCAGTGTCCCAAATTGTCCCAAGGGTGCCCCAGGAGTTGCTTTTTCCCGGGGGGGATGGTCGATTAGGGGTGTCTAATGCAAGCGGCGGAAGGGGGAAGGGATGCGACTCGGGATAGCGGTTACGGTAGGGGCGGCGCTTCTGGCGCTGTCGGGTGCGGCTTCGGCCGGTGCGTTCTACAAGTGCGAACGGCCGGATGGCTCGGTGGAATACGCCGACGCGCCATGCGAAGCCGGGGCCCAGCCGCTGCCGTACCCGGACGCGCTGGAACGCCAGCGGCGCCTGCAGCGGCAAATCGACACGGCGTTGTGTTTCCGTCCGTCCCGCGCCTTCGGGCCCGGCGACGCGGCCGAGGATCTGGTCGCCTTGTGCGGCGAACCCCGGCGGGTGAACCGAACCAGCACCGCCTGGGGTGATCGCGAGCAATGGGTCTATCGCCAGGGCAAGTACGGGCAATCGTTCGTGTATGTCGAGGGCGGGGTGATCACCGCCATTCAGGACTAGACCGTTTCGTTGTAGGCGGGAAGGTCCGGGGCTTCCTCGATAACGCGGCCGCCCTGGACGTAGGCGTTGGAACCCACGGCCACGTCGGTCCCTCGGGCGCGAATGATCCCGCCGGCGGGCGTCTCCAGGGTGCTGCTGCCGTCTGCGTTGTGCGAAACCACCTCCGCGACCAGTAGCGGGTCGCGGGGGATCATGCGCTGAAACTGCCGGTATAGGTTCATGCCGGTATCCTCCGCTCAAGTTCGACCGTGTGGCTTACGCTGGCGCCCTGGGCGGTGATCGACGCGCCCACGCAAAGGGCCCGGTAGGTCTCTGCCACGTCCTCTACCTCGACAAGCATACCGGGCAAGATCAAGCCGGGCCCGTCCGGGGCTACCGCGAAGGGCATCTCGAGCGTGATCTGAATCGCGCGGCCGGCCCCGGCCAGAATCACGCGCCCGCGCTCCCGGCCGGCGTCCACGTTGGTAATCAAGTCGTCCACAACCTGCGGGGCCACGGCGTCGCCTGCCGTGCCGTTCCGGGTGGTGCTGACCAGCACGCCGTTGGTGCGGCCGGCAACCCAGGCGCGGTTATAGGGCGGGCTCTCTGCCCAACGCTCGGAGGCACGGCGAATCAACCGGCCCGGGATGGTGGTGTCTGGCGTGGCCGTGTCCCAGTCCCAGGGGCTGACCGGGTACCGGCTGCGAACGTGCAGGGTCTTCGTGTCCGGGGCCGCCTGAACCGTGGCGCCAATGGCGCCGGCGATGGTGGTGATGGCCTGGATCGGCGTCTTGTCGGTATAGGACCAGGTGCCGGCCGGGATCGTCCAATCCGGGGCGTCCCATTGCAGGGTCCAATCGGTGAACTGGAGTTCTTGCTCGGCAAGCTGTAGGGCGCTGATGACCGCCTCCTGGGTCTTGCTGCGAAGCGGGGCATAGGGCGCATCCAGAATCGCGGCGGGCCCGCGTCCCGCCACGTTGCGGCGCCGGGTGCCGGCGGTGCGGTCTTCGTCCGTGCGCTCCGCGAGAATCTTCCAGGTCTGCCCGTCGATCTCCACGCTCAATTCCTGCGGGCCCTCGGCGCCGGGGCGTACCCGGTCCATCGCATCGGGCCCCCGCAGGGCCGCCTGGAAGTCCCAGGCCCAGGAGTCGATGTCGGTCTGTAGGGTGAAGCGGTCGACGGCCACGGGGGCGCTGTCGCTGGCTCGGGTAATCGATAGGGTGTGCTGCACGGTGATCGCGCTCCCTGGCTGGTACGGCGGCCGGGGGCAGTCCCCCGTCTCCGTGAGTTGAAGGTCTATCGCGTCGCCTGGCGTGTCGAGCGCCGGGCAGCGCAGGGTTAGGTGTACGGCATCGCCGGCCGGCGGTGTATAGGGCGGCTCCGGTTCCGGCGGCTCGGGTTCCGGTGGTTCCGGCTCCGGGTGTTCGCCCCAGGTCAGGTGCGTGGTGGCGCCCCACGGGATCGCGTCGTGCGCGTCAAGGCGCGGCGGGCCCCGGTGCGCGAGGTCGTGGTGCGTGTCGATCTTGAGCGGCGTGTCGCCCCATTCGATCTCGGTCTCCGGGCGCTTCGCCGGCGGCTCGCTGAACGGCAGGCCGGTGCCCACGGGGCGGGCGGTCAGGTCGTTCTGCCACGGCGCCTCGGTATGCTCCCGGCGCGGGGGTACATCGCCCCATGCGCCCTCCGTGGCGCGTGGGCGCTCCTGTAGCGCCTGGGGCCAGGGCGCAGCAGTGTCCCGGGGGCGCGGGGGTAGCCTCCCCCACAGGCCGGCGGTGCTGACGCGGATCGGGTCGCCTGCCTGGTACTGCGCATCGGTATGGCGCGGGAACGGCGGGGGCATAGTCCAGCCGGGGGCCCTGTGCGGGCGCAGGCGGCGCGCGTGGCGCCCGGCGTAGGGCATCCCAACGACGGGGGCAGGGCCCCGAAAGGGGGGCGGGTAATCCGGGGCCGGATCGGGGCCGGGAGCGTCCCCCAGCGGCAGGCCGCCGAGGCACGGCATCAAGCGCACCGCGCCCCCGGACTGGGGCCCACCGCCGAAGCCCTCCCGAAGCACCAGCGCGCCGGGGTCTTGCCGCTGGCCGCACGGGGCCAGGGTGATCGCGTCGCTGGCCTGCGGTACGCCGGGCCGCGCGATCAGGCGGATGCTACCGCCGGGCCGCGCCATTTAGGCCACCGTGACGGGGTTCAAGCGGTTGATCGCGCTGGGGGCGTAGTCGGTCGCCTCCGGGGCCGGGTTGATCGCGACCACGAAATACTCTGTGCCCGGGTCGGCATCGGCGCTGGCCCATGTCCAGGCGCCTTCCGCGTCCGTGGTGGCGCTGCCCTGCAGGGTGCCATCGCTGCGGCGGTAGACGTAGACGATCCGGCCCTCTAGCCCGTCGCCTTCTATGTCTTCAACGCGACCGGCCAAGCCCTGCGGGTGCTGAAACGCCAGCACCAAGCCGCCCCCTTCAACCTGGGGCATTGGCGAATCGAACAGGAGGTAAACGCTAGTCATCCTTATTCCGCGCTATTGATCGGGACCGGCTGAACGTTATCCACCACCACGGCGTTAAACTCGCGATTGGGATCCAGTGCCTGCACCACATATCGACCTGGGCGAAGCCCCTTGAACTCAAAGGCTCCATCTTCGTTCGAGCTTGCTTCGGCAACCAGAGAGCCACTCTGCCGGCTGTACACCCGAGGGCGCCGGCGGGCGGGGCTTCCCTCTACGCTTACGGTTCCTGCGATCAGCGTGTTATAGCGTCGCACCAAGACCGGCCCGTCTAGCGTCTTTGTGTCGGTCACGGATGCCATCAGTCATCACCATTCATGTTGAAAACAATCAGGCCGGAATCGCTGTTATTCAATCGACCATTGATCACGAAAAGCCTTTGACTTTCACCTTCTCCAATGGTTGTTATACCCGGGTTTCCCGGGACGCCGAAAACCGCTTCATAATCGGGCTGCGTATCTACCAAGCAAATCGCAGATTCTAGGCCACGAAGCCGCTCGACCCGGCCGCCTCCAAAATAATACCGGGGCTCCGTCAGGATCGAGTCGATGTCTGCAGTTCTGGGGGCCCGCCCCATGTTCCCACTTTCCACAAAAGTCCGAGCACGAACCGACAGATCTGAAAGGTCTGCGCTACCTGGCAAGTAGAACTCATCGTTTGTTGTCGTGGCATGCGGTTGCCCATTCGCTTGGATCACCTCCGGGGTATTTATTGGGTTCCCATTCCTCTCACCACCTGCTATAAAGCAGGGCGCAGGATGATCATAGAGGCTTACCGTGTCTCCGAACCCCTGAAGCTGTACAAAATTGTCAAACGATCCCGTCGACCAGCTTGTTAGCGGAGTCGCACCCCTTGGGGTGGAAAGCCACCAAACCGTCTTTTCGTCGGCAATGACCGCCCACTCATTCCCTCCTGTGCTGGTGTTGCTCTTATGGAACACAACACCATCAGATTCCTGAGTCAGTGTGGGATAGGGATCCACGAACTTGGGTTCTTCGTTTTCATCCCACCCATCAAAGTCAAACGCTGCGCGCGCGTAGGCGACGGTTGCGATGGCTCCCGACTTGCTATCATCAATGTAAAACCAGTGCTGCGGGCTGGATGGGTCGCTCGACTTAAAAGCGCCTCGCTGGTTGTCTGCGTGGATCTGCTCTTCCCATCCCACAGGGTCTTGGTTTCCGTACCCTTGAACAAGGCACTTTCGCAAAATGTTGAGAAGGCTCCCCTCTGTGTTCTCAAGAATGGGGGCATCTGCATCTGCGGACGTGTACAGTTTGAAGGCCATTAGCTTGCGTCTCCTCGGGTTTGCAGGCGGAAGGCGTCGCTTTCCGTGCGGTCGTCACTGGCGAGCACCGTGCGCGCGATCCACACGGGGCGGTTCGCCGCGCGGGTGTCGAAGCGGACCACGTTGCCGGTACTCCATCCGCCGCCCCAGCCGTCCGGGTCAATGCGGAAGTACGGCACGCCGCCTTCGGTGGTCGGGTTGGTGGGGGCGATCTCTTCGTCTATGGGAACGTTCGTCAGGATCTGGCCCGTGTATTCCCCGATCACGTTCACGGTGCTGGTGGTGTTGAACTCCAACCGCCACCGCTCTTCGATGGCCCCTTCGTTGGTCACCTCGATGGGGTAGTCGGTCTGGTTGTACGTCCCGCCGGCGGCGTCTCCGATGCGCTCGTCTGCCCATGTGCCGGTCCAGGTCTGTTGGTCCCAGGCGACACCGGCGGCGGCCTGCAGATCGCCGTACAAGAGCGCGGTGCTGAGGTAGGTCTCCCCCCCAGGGAAGTCGTGCGATAGGGGGCTGGCCAGGCTCACGACGCCGGTGATCTGCGCTTCGCTGACCAGGCGCATGTCTTCGATCCGGTGTTCGCAATAGAACGGCGCGCTGTAGCCGCTGGGGTCGTCCACGCGAACGGTGCCGGCGTCGAGGTCGATCTCTAGCTGTTCGTCCGGTACGCGCTCCCCCTCGGCATCGTAGACGTGCGCGTAGCTCAACCGCTCCCGGCCGAGGTCCGTGGTCGTGTCTCCGTTGCCGAGGTCGGTCGTGTCCGTGTGGTGGATGATCGCCACGTTGCCGCTGCGAATGAACGGCACGCGGCCGTCTGCAGGCAGTCGGATCGGGTCGAGGCCGAGAATGTCCGGGTCCAGGGGGATGCTGCTGAAGACCACCGCGCTGAATCGCGCGTCGCCTGGGATCACCAGCGTGTGGGGCTCGGCGTCCGGGTCGCTGTCGTCTTCGCTGTACTGCCAGTTTTCCCCTACCCACAGGCCGAACTCAAGATCCACGGCGCCGGTCTCCCAGTCCACCTTGCCCCGGGTGCGTCCGCTCGGGTCGCTCAGTTCGCCGTTGGCGTTGCCCTGGATCGTCAAGCTGTCGCCCTGGGCCGTGAGCGCGTTCACGATCAAGCTCTGGTTGCGAAGCGGGGCGCCGGGCACGCGGAAGGCCAGGCGGTTGGTGGCGATGGTGCCGGTCGCGGTCGCCATGCGGAGCACCTCCAGGGCCTGGCTGCCGGAACCCCAGCGGGTGAGCTCGATCTCCCCCGTGTCATAGCGCACGCTGCCGGCGGTTACGCCGAACCCGGTGCTGGGGTCCGGGTCGATCACCAGATCGCCGTCGCGGTCCTCATAGGTGCTGCCCCGCCAGCGAAAGCGAAGGCTTCCCGGGATGATCTGTTCGGCGCGAAGTCCGAGCAGGTTGCCCTCTACGGCCGGGGCTTCCACTTGCTCGGTCACGGTGCTGCCGGTAACGCCGGGCGGGAAGTACCGAACGGCGATCCCGCTGGCGAGGCGCTCCTGGGTCACGCGCTCTTCCCCTCGCATGACGACGCCGCTGGCCCAGTTCTCCCGGCTAATGCTGGACCACTCTTCGTTTTTCACCACGGTAACGGTGATCGTGCCGGTGCTGTAATCCACGTTCCCCGTGGCGCCCCGCAGGCCGCCTTCGCCGTCGTCCTGAACCCGGCGGGTGCGGGTGCCGGTGCGGGAACTGGTGTCAACCTCGGAACTGAGGCCCCAGACGTGCCGCCCCCCGTAGCGCGCGCGCTCTTCGCTCCATTCCACCTGGTACTCAAGGGAAAGGGAGCCGGGCATGATGCCCTCGCCTAGCTCGATTACGGCCACGCCGTTGCTGTCCAGGCTGGGGCTGGTCTCGAGCGCCTCGCTGGGGGCTTCGTCGCCTTCTACCTGGACCAGGCTGTCGAAGTCCGGGGCCTCGCTGGCGCTGGGCTCCAGAATCGCCAGGCCGGTGGGGTAGTAGATCGCCCCGCTGGCGTCGCCTGAAAGCTGCCCCTTGCCGTCGTCCGTCGCGGTCTTGGTGTCGCCTCCGACCAGCCAGGAAACGGTAACGCTCCCGGGCAATAGCGCCTTCCCGGCCTCCACGCGGATGCGGGTGTCGTCCAGGTCGCCTTCGGTGCCGCTGCGGTCGTGGTAAACAAGCTCCCCCGCGCCCCAGGCGTACATGATCGCGCTGGGAACGTCGGGTAGCTCTGCCAGGGTCGCCTGGATCGTTCCGGTGGTGTAGTCCACGGTGCCGGTGCCGGTGCCTTCCAGGCGGCCTTCGCCGTCGTCCCGCAGCTCATACCACCGGCCTTGCGCGCGGTAGTTGACCGATACGGTGCCCGGGGCCGGGCGCGGCGTGGCGCTGTAAACGTAGTTGAACGCGCGGTTCTGCAGCGTGACTTCCACCGCGTCGGTCTGCGCTACGTCCTGAAACTCAACATCGCCCCCGTCCGTCTCCAGGGTGATCGGTACCCCGGCGGCGGCGTCTTCGTCCGTCAGCGGCGTCTCTGCCTGCGTCGCGGGCACCAGCGGGGTGAAGATGCGCGCGCAATCGACGGTCAGGTCGCCTTGCTGCGCGGGCTCCCGCAGCGGGGTGATGCCGTAGTAGCGCGCGGCGTCTGCCACCACGGTTTCGCGCACGGTGGTGTCGCCTCCGGTCACGCGCGTGCGGCTGGGCTGGTACCCCGGGAAGTCGGAACGCAGGGGCTCGCTGATCTCCATCGTCACGCGGCGCCGAATGTACGTCCCCCGGTCGTCCTCATACTCGACCTCTTGGTGATCAATATCGGTCACGCGGATGTACTGCGTCGTGCGCTGTGCGCCGCTTTCGTCGTCCAGGGCCAGGGTGGTGCCGATCTCCGGGATCGGCGCGTCCAGGCGCTGCAACACAGTGATCTGGCGCTGCCCGGCAAACTGGGTGCCGAGCAGGTAGGCGCGGGCCTCGGGCCCGAGCACGACGTAGCTCTCGATCCGGTCTTGCGCGTCGAGGCGGCGGTCGGTCCAGTTCTGTGTGTCGAACAGGGCCACATGGACGGTCGGGTCTTCCGGCGGCTCTACGATGGCCAGGTGCGCCCCGTAATACACATCGGTGTTCGGGCTGCGCACCGCCGGGTAGGCTTTGCGCAAGCTCACGCGGCCGTACACGCGATCTAGGCTGGAAATGTCGGGAAAGAGGTTATTGGCCTGCCCGCTCTCGATCACGTTGCCGGTCAAGCGGCCCCCGCCGTCGTCGTCGTCCGTCAGGCGGTCGGCTTCGAGTAGCTGGATGTCGGGTTCAAAGATCGCCATTATTCGGTCGTCCTCAGTCGCAGGGTTAGGGTCCAGTAGCCGGCCCCGGTCAGAATCTCCCGGGTCTCAATCGGGCGATCTCCGTGGCGCCATTCAACGCTTAGGGTGCGGCCGTCCCATAGCTCCAGGGTCATGCTGGTTTCGTGCAGCAGCGCGGTTAGGGCCTCAAGGGTGGGGCGGTCTGCCCAGGCCCGGTCTTCCGCGCCGCTCAAGGTCACGGGGCGCCCGCCCTGGCGCTCCATGCCGCGTTCGGTGATGTGCGTGCCGTCGATCGCGTGGGCGGCCTCTTCGGGGTAGGGCTCCCAGGCCCATTCGTCTTCCCATTCGAGGTCCGGCGGTAGCTCTACGCTGTTCAGTTTCATGCGCTTCCCTGTTGTGCGCGCGCGCCGTGGCGCTCAAGTTCCCGCAGGAACGCTTCGGCTTGGGCCTCGGGTACGTCGAGGCCGGCGCTGCCTAGCTGAATCCGCACGGTGCGGCTGGCTCCGCGTTCGCGGGGCTCGGCGGGGCGTTCCTCCCGGCGGCGCTCGAGTAGTGTCTTGCCCTTGCCGCGCTCCTGGTCGCGTAGGTCTGCGATCTCCTTTTCGCGACGTAGGCGGTCGACCTGGCGCTGCTCTTCCTCGGCGTCCAGTTCTGCCAGGCGGCGCTCCATGCGGCGAATGTTGCGGGCGTTGGCGTCGCGGGTGGCGGCGTAGCGGCGGCCACGGGCGTTGCGCATGGCGTTCCGTTCCCGCTGCATCATCTCTTCGAGGCTTTCGCGGTCTTGCCATCGCTCTATGTCGACGCCGCCCCGGCCTCGGCGCCCCCGGCCGCCACCACGGCCGCCGCTGCCCCCTTCTTCCCCGGCTTCGGCCGCGCGCCGGATCTTGCCCTCGGCTTGCTCGGCTTCGTCTCCGATGCGCTTCCACTCCCCGGCGGCCCGGCCGGCTTCCTCGGCAATTCGGCCGGTGGCCTGTGCGGCTTCGTTGGCGCTGCGGACCACCACGCGGCCGGTCTCGTCTACCTCCGTGCGCAGGCCAAGCTGTGCGCCCTCGGCGGCCACGGTCGCCTCGATCACGCCGTTGTTCGCGTCGGCTGCGCGCTGCGCGTACTCCGCAAAGGCGCGCTGTAGCTCCTGGGTCGTGGCTGTGCCGCTGTCGCGGATGCGCTGGAACGCCTCTTGTCCTTTGCGGGCGGTCTCGTCTAGCTCTGCCTGGCTGGTGACGCCGAGTTCCTCGAAGGCATCCCCCAGGTCCGTGGTCGCGGCGCGCAGGGCGCGCTGTTCGGCGGTGATGGCCCGAAGGATGCCGCCGAGTTCCTGCATGCTGGCGCCGGCCTCCAGCGCCTCCCGGTACTCCGTGCGCAGGGCCTGAATGTTCGCGCGGTGTTCCTCGGCTTGGGCGTCGGCTCCCTTGAACGCGCCGGCGCTCTTCTTGCCGGCTTCGTCGGCCGCGTCTCCGACTTGCCCGTAGCTCCCGGCCGCCTTGCGGTTGGCGGCGTCCACGGCGTCGGCCATGTCTTTGGCGGCCTGGCCCTCTTCGTCCATCGCATCGGCGGCATCGCGGGCGCTGTCGGCTGCCTCTCGGTTGAGGTCTCCCATGCGCTGCAGGCTTTCGCCGGCTTGCACGGCGGCCTCGCCACTGGCCCGGGCGGATTCGACTACCCGCTCGCCTAGTGCGTCGGCCATCTCGTCTAGGGTCTGCGTTACGTTCTCCGCCTTGAACCGCAGTTCATCGCTGGCGAGGCCGATGGCGTTCAGGCCCCGGATCAAGCCGGTCACCGCCTGGGAAATGCGGTGCACAACGGACACGATCATCAAGGCCACGGTGCTGACGACCGTGTTCACCGCCTGGAAGATCGCGATGATGGCGTTGCCGGCGGCGCTGGCCCCGGCGGCGAATCGCTGCATGCCTCGGGTGGCCGTCGTGAACTTGTCCGTGAAGCTCTCGACAATCTCTTCGGCGCTGCCGAAGCTGGCGATGAAGTCCTTTATGCCCTGGACGCCTCGGTCGAACGTCTCCACGATTTGCTCGCGTAGGCGGTCGAGGCTGCCGTCGTTCACAAGCTGCTGGAGGCGGGTGGCTAGGCTCCGGGCCTCTTCCGCAATGCGGCCCAGCAGGGGTTCCCCGAGGAAAATCTTGACCCGGCGCCAACCGCTGCGAAGGTTCTCCATCGCCCCTTCCATCGTCGCGTCCATGCGCGCGGCGGCGGCCTCGGCGTCCCCCATGCTGTCGGTAATGCGGTCGCGTAGCTCCACCAGGGCATCGCCGCCCTGGGCAAGCAGGGCGCGCATGCCCGGGCCGGCGGTCTGCCCCAGCGCCAGCAGGGCGGCTTCGCCCTGGGGCCCGGCCCGCTCTAGCTCCACAATCGACTGGATAAAGTCGTCCGTAGTGATGCCTATCGCGGCCAGTTCCTTGCGGTAGTTGCTGCCGCTGTCGATGAACTGGGTAAAGGCGGTATTCAGCGCGGTACCGGCGCGGCTCCCCTGGATCCCCGCGTCGGATAGCTTGCCGATCAGCGCGGTGGTCTCTTCAATATCCAGGCCCAACGCGCGCGCGGTGGGGGCGGCGTAGCTCAAGGCCTCCCCGAGTTGCGTCACGGTGGTGTCTGCGTTCGCGGCGGCGGCGGTCAGCACGTCGGCTATGCGCGCGCTTTCCTCGAACTCGATCCCCATGCCGTTCGCGGCCTGGGTCGTTAGCTGTGCGGCTTCGGCCAGGCCGATGCTGTTACCTTCCGCCAGCGCCAGAACGCTGGGGAGGGCTTGGATGGTTTCGGTGGTGGAAAGGCCGGCCCGTGCCAGGCTCTCCATTGCCTCGGCGGCCTCGGCGCTGCTGTAGCGGGTGCTGCCCCCCATCTGCAGGGCGGCGGCTTCCAGGCGGGCCATATCCTCGGCGCTGGCCTGCGTGACTGCGCCTACCCGCGCGAGGGCGCTCTCAAGGAGGGAGGCCTCCCGAACGGTGCTGCTGAAGAACCGCCCGACGCTGCGGACGGAGAAATAGGTGGCAAACGCGGTGCCCAGGCTGGTTACAACGCCGCGCAGGCCCGTGAACTGGCGCCGAACCGCGCGCAGCGGGGCCGTGGCCCCGTCTCGGACGGATAGAACGATACGGGCTGCGAGGTTGCGGCTCATGGTGTGTGCCTATGGGGGCGCTTGCGCGCCCCCGCAGGCGGCCCCCCCTTAGTCTTCGATAACGGTGCGGAAGAACTGGGACGTGCCGGTCGGGCGGCTGGTATCGCTGAGGATGGTGGGGTTCAGGGTCAAGTTGGCGAACTCTTCCCCAACGATGCCTAGGCCTTCGGTGGGCGCGAAGCGCATCCGCCAGATGTCGACTGCAAAGTGCTTGGAGCGCGCTTCGTTGTAGCCCCGGAAGCTGGCCTCGAACTCATAGCCCGAGTTCATCATGGCCTCCACGACGTGGTGCTTGCCGTGGTGGTACTTGATCACGATCTCGGTTCCGTCTGCGATGCTGGAATCGCTCGGGATCAAGACGCCGCCGGTCTGGACGATGTAGTCCGTGCCCGCCTCATAGGTATCCGTGCCTTCCGTCGGCTCTACGGTCACGCTTTGCGGGTTGGTCATGTCGAGCGGAATCAGGCCGCCCTTGTACGCGGTCACGGTCTCTTCGCGCTTGTTCGTGTCGGTCGCGGCCTTGCTGGTGGCGTCCCCGTAGAGCGCAATCGCGATGTTCTCGGGGGAAAGATCGAACACCTGCATGGACGCCTGAACGCTGGTGATCCGGCGAATCTCGTTACGCGCGCCGCCGCCGGGGCTGCGGAACTCGTTTTGCGTAATGGTGTTCTGTTCAATGTTGAACGCCAGTTCGTTCATGTTGCCTACGGGGCGCATCGGGCCTGCGTACCCGCGCCGGCGGATGTAAAGCTCGCCCACACCCAGGTGGCTGTAGTCTTCGGTGATGATCTCGCTCATGTCGTGCTCCGGTTATCGGTGGTCGTGTGTGTGGTCACTTCCCAGGCGGTCGGGATGTACGCGAAACCCTCCCGGTACACGGGGGCGGGTGGGTCTGTGGCCTGCAGGCGCCCGTGATCGGCGTCCGGGCGGAAGTTCATCAGGGCCGGAATCAAGGCCCCCACCAGCGCGCCGGCCTCGCCTTGTGCGGCGCCTTCGGTGCCAACGTTGCGAACGGCTACGACGACCAGCCAGCGGACGATGAATTGCTGGGTACGGCCGGCCCCGGCCTGGCCCCCCGGGCGGTACCCGTCAAACACGACGTACAGGGCCGGCGTGCGCTGGCTGCGCTCTTCAACCGTCTGCATGTCGGTCATGGTCCCGTAGGTCGCCACGGCGTCGCCTAATGCGGCCTTGCATTGCTCGAGGATCGCGCCCTCGGCGGCGAGTAGGTTCCCGCTCACAGCGCGTTCTCCATGTGCCGGTGTAGGGTGTCCAGAACCTCGCTGGCCCATCGGTCAGGCAGGGTGGCTTGGCCGCTCTCGCTGATCGGCAACATCGCGCGGCGCGGAATCTCCACGCTCTTCTTGCGCGCGTATCCACCGGGCACCTTGAAGGTCAAGAACGGCGAACCCTTCGGGGTGTAGCCGCAGACGTTGTTGCCGCTCGGGCGCTGCGCGTGAATCGTGGCGCCGAACTGGTGGACCAGGGCGTAACAAACGTTCGTGCCCACAACCGCCTCGCTTGCGGTCGCGTAGCCGGTGAAGCTGTTACGCAGGCGGCCGGTGTCCCGCAGGGGCTGGCCCTGGCGAACGGCCAGCGGCGCCCATTGGCGGCCCCAGGGGTCGGTACCGGTGCGGAACCCGTCTTGAATCAACGTCAGCAGCCGGCGGTTGATCGCCTGCAGCGCCGGGCGCGGGTTGGCCGTCATGCGCGCTAGGCGGTCAAGGGCCAGGCCTACGGTCTGGTCTTCAATGTGGGCGGTTCCGGTAATCATCAGTAGCCGCTCAAGGTCTCGCGGGTGAACGTGCGGTCACGGCGCCGGCGCGTGCCGGCAAATCGGCCGGTTCGCTCGCGCGGGGTCAGGCCCTGAATCTCGCGCCGGGCCTGGCCTGCGTCGTCCAGGTACTTGCGCGCCTCGGCGGCGCGCTCGTCTATGTATTCGGGACGGCTTGCGGGGTAGAGGCGGGCCCGTGCCAGGGTCGCGCATAGCTCCCGCAATTCGTCGGGGGGGTTGGCGACCGGCGTCTGGTAGCGGCTGGCCAGGCGGCTTTCCACCTCGGCGGTGGCGCGGGCAATCGCTGCGGCCACCGCTTCGTCGGCTTCGGCTTCCCCGGCCGGCCCGCCCGCGAGTTGTTCAATCTCACGGGCGGTATAGGCCGCTTCCAGATACGCGCGGTCGATCATGGGTTACGCTCCGGCCGCCGCGCCGGCGTCGCCACCGGTGCTGCTGTCGGTACCGGCGTCGCCACCGGTGCCTTCCTGGTCGGAACCTTCGCCGCTGGGCTTGGCCTTGTTCTTGCCTTTGCCCTGCGGGGTGGCCGGGGCGCCCTTGATGGGCTCCACGGCCGGGTAGGGCCCACGCAGCAGGTCTTCCGCTTCGTCGGGGGAGAGCGAAACGGTCGAGCCTGCGGCGTGGGGCTTACCGTGCAGGCGAATCGGAAGCAGAGCCCGATAGCTCTTTTTCGCGTCCGCCATGCTTTACGCCTTCACGTTCTGAACGAAGAACCCGGCATCCTTGGCGGCGATAAGCTCCACCAGGGATTCGCCTACGCGCACGCGCTGGCTACCGCGCAGGCCCACCTTCTCTTCGTTCATCTGGCCCGCTACGCGGTCACCCCACTGTGCGGTGTACCCGAAGGTCAGTCCGCGCTGGGTATCGGCCACCGGGTTGCGGTGCAAGAACGCGCAATGGGCGCCCCAAACACGCGCCATGTTCGGTTCTTGGCCCTTGCGTGCGGTGTTCACAAAACCCTGGCCCACCAGAATGTCCTCAAGCTCGAAAAGCTCGGCAACGGCGGCGCGGGTAGCGGCCCCGGAGTCGCCACTGTTGCCGTGGGCGGCCTTGACGATGTGGGGGTTGGTACGCAGGGCGGTCCATGCGGCGTTGCCCATCACGGCAATGTTCGGGCGCACGATGGGGGTGTCCAGGTACTCGAGAACCGCCGGGATCGGGTTGGCGTCCGGGTTGCTCCACTTGCTACCGGCTGCCAGGGCTTCCTTGTGCGTGAAGTTGTCCGGGTTGTGAACCATGCCGGCCACGCGAACTTCCCGGTCCAGCAGAATCAGGTCGGTCATGGCTTCGACCGCATGGCCCACCGGGTCGTGGCGCTCGTCTGCGTTCTCCAGGTCCGCATTCGGGATGATGTCGTCCAGGCCGTAGTCGCGGGTCGCGGCGGTCTCTTCCTTCGCGCCGAACTCCACTTCGTTGGGCATGGACTTGCGGCCCACCAGGGTGTTCGGAACGGTGAAGCGTTCGGACTTCGCGTACTCCATCCACTTGAAGACTTGTTTGCCAACGCTTACGCGCGGCAGCACGTCGTCCGCAATCATGGCGCGGTTGGTGTAGGCCAGGGCGATCTGCGTCAGATGCTCCTGGATCGGGAACGGGGCGTACTTGGTATTCATCGGGGTCTGTCCTCTATTGGGGTTCGGTGGTGGCTACCCGTTAATCCGCCGGGATCGCGCTGCGGTCGATCATCACGGAGCCGTGGTCGCCGGCATCGCCGGCCATCATGGCGATGCCGACGATGTGGTCTCCGGCGGAGGCCTTAACGGCGCGGCCCTGGGCATCGGCGGTCAGGCGGTCGCCTCGGGTCACGGTGCCGCCCAGTTCAACCTCGGCGGCGCCGGCCATTACCACGTCCATCGGCTCGCCGGCATCGGCGGCGCCCAGGCTGTCGGAGACGCCGATGAAGGCGGCGGAGCCATCGGTCGCCTGCGCGGCCTTGGTGTCGCTGTCACCGAACACGACCAGGCGGTGCGGCTGCACCTCGCTGGCGGCATCGAAGTTCTTGATGTAAAGCTCGTTTTTCATGTCCTGTTCCTCGGTAGGGGCTGCGGGTTCGGGCGCCGGTTACTCGGCGTTATGCTTGCCGGCGTTCACGGCCGCGACGGCTTCGGTAAAGCTCAGGTGCCGGCCGGTGCGCTCCTTGTAGTTCGCCTGGTAGGCGCGGGCTTCATCGGCCACTGCCTTGTTGTCCTTCGGCTCGGTGGCGTCGTCGTCCGTGTCGGCGGCGCGCTCGCTGTAATCGATGGCCTTCGGCAGCTTGGCGATGAAGGCGGACAGGAACTCACGCGGGGTCTGGCTGGTGGCGTCTTCGCCCTCGCCAAAGTCCACGGCCGCCTCGGCGTCCAGGGTCTCCGCGAACTGAACCAGGGCGGGCACGTCCTGCGGGCGGATGCGGCCGGCCTCGGCGTGTTCCTTGAACTCCGCTTCGGCGGCCTGGCGACGCATGGCCGCTTCCTGTTCCGCGATGCGCTGTTCGCGTTCCGCCAGCTTCGCTTCGCGCTCCGCAAAGTCGGTCGTCTGGTCGTCTTTCTTGGCGCCGTCGGCGCCCTCGGTCTTCTTGGTCATGGGGTCTTCCTCGGGTGTGGTCTTCGGGGCTTCGGTGAAGCCGGGTTCAGGCTCGGCGTCCGCTTCGCCCTCCAGTTCGCGGCGGCCGGCGTCTTCCAGGTCTTCCACGAGGTAGGCCGGGATTACGTTGTCCGCTTCCTCCTGGCCCCGGAATCCGATCATCCATTCGCGCAAGCGGCGGAAGAGGCCGGCGGTCATGGTGGTCTCGATAAATTCCACCGCCTCGTCTTCCTCGCTGAACGCCACGTCTTTGAGGCCCTTCACGGCCGGCGGCTGCGCGCCCAGGAATCCAACGTGCCGGAGGTAGTAGCGGCCCGGGGTCGGGTTGTTCGGGCTGTCCGGGGTATAGAACGAGGCGCTGCGCTTCTTGAAGCGGCCGGCCTGCACCATCTCCGCGAACGCCTCGTCTACCTGTTCGGGGGTGGCGCGCATGGATCCGTCTTCGGCGTACTCCAGGCCCTTGATCCAGCCGTAGGCGGGCAGGTTGTCTTTCGGGTGGCCGACCGTAATGGGCGCTTCGTGCAACGCCGGGTCATAGCCTTCAACGGCGGCGCGGAGGTCGTCCTCGGTAAAGTTCAGCGTGGTGCCGCCGGCGCTGGTGTGCGTCCCTCGGCGGAAAATCTCGAACGGCTGCATGGGCTGGCCCTTTGTGGGTTTGCGCCATTGTCCGGGGGTGCTACGGGGGAAGATCAGGGGGGACCGTTTCCCCGGGCGCGCTCGCGTGTACGCCGGGGCTTTACATTAGCGGCCGGAAGTGTACAGTAGGGGCTGACAATCAACCGCAGAGGGGAGTCTGCTATGTCCACGTCCGCTATCTACAACATCGACGGCCAGTACTTCTATACCCACTGGGATGGGTACCCGGAAGGCGCGGCCGTTCGCCTGTTCAACATGATCCACGAACTGACCCAGCCGGCCCGCGATGGGCTGGACGAGGTTCGCGATGCGCGCGGCGGCCTGGGGTTCGCCTTCGTCCGGGGGAACCTGGACGCCGAGCCGCATCCGGGCTCCTACGATACCTGGGGCGCCGAGTACCTCTACAGCGTCAAAACCGGGGCGGGCCCGGCTCAGGTCGTTATCGCCCCGCGCGGGCGCACCGAGGGGGTCTGGCTGTCACAAGAACCCCTGCCGCTGGTCGATTGGCTGGTGTCGCTGGGGCACCCGGTGTGCGAGTGCGAATACGCGCCGTATTTCGGGACCGTCTACCGGCTGGCTACCCGCGAGAACGCCGGGGCCTGTGCGGCGGCGGCGGCGGCTCGGGCTGAACGCTACGGGCCGGAGAACCCGAACCGGGCCGGCTTTGCCGCGAAGGCGCGGGCCTGGGCTGTCGCGGCTGGGATCGATGTGCCGGAAGTCGCGGCCGTCGCCTGAACCTTGGCCCCGGCTTCGGCTGGGGCTCTCTTTCCGGGGCTGCGGCCCCTTTCCCTGGAGGTGTCTATGTGGGTTTTCCTTCCCGATTGCGCGGTGTCCATCGTGGCGCACCGCGACCATGAAGATTCGCTACTGGTGCGGGCTCGCCTGCGCGGCGATCTCGAGCGGTTCCTGGCTGGTTGTGAAGAGGCCGGGGGTGTTACTGAAACCCCGGACGCGGATTACCGGTTCCGCGCGGTCGTGCAGCGCTCCGTGGTGGGCGCGATCCTGTCGGACCAGGCGGCCGGTATGGAGTACGACAATTTCAAGAACCAGGTGCGGCCCGATGAAGACTTGCGCCACTCCTGGTACTACCGGGCCTGGCAATCGGGCCTGAACTGCCAGGAATCCGAGCGGCGCTTCGAGCCGCCTTACTGGCTGGAAGAACCGGCGGAGCCCTAGCGCCGGGCGTCCCCCTGCAACGGCCGGGCCTGGTGCCCGGCTTTTTCTTTATCGAAAACCGCTCGATCCCCCTTGTACGAGGGCCAACGGTCCTATATAGTATGACTCATGGGGTCGCAAGGGGCGGCCCCGGCAAGCAAGCAAAAGGGGAAACCGCAATGACCAACCTGACCGAGAACGAGATCAAGGCCCTGGAATCCTGCCTGAACTATGAAGACCGGGAGACGCAGCTCTCCGATAACTACTCCAACGGCGACCCGGCCGTGTTCCGCAAGGTCTTGGGCTGGGATAAGCACCAGGTCGCTGGCCTCATCTCTAGCCTGGAACAGAAGGGCATGGGGTTCCACGACGAAGAGGACGGGATCTTCTGGCTGTCCGTGGCCGGCGTGCATGCCATCTTCGACGTGCTGGAAGCCCGCGAACGCGGCGAATAATCATCCGGGGCCCTGCGGGGCCCCTCCCAACCGAAGGAGGGACGCGCCATGCGCTACCCATTGAAGATCAAGGCCAGCCGCGTGTTCATCGAGGAATTGTACGAGGCCGAATACGGGGCTTTTGAGGACAAGCAGAACGATATCGAGCGGGCTCAACGGACTGGGGATTGGCAGGGCCCATTCGGGGACGGCTTTGCGATGCCGTCTGTGTGCGAGTTCCTGGGGCGATGGAAAACGCAAATTGAGGTGCGGAACGTTCTCGAACTGGAGGAACTGTACTTCGCGCTCGCCTCGGGAACCATCGGGGTCAGGGGGTACGCCGGGCAAGCTAACCGGATTCTGGATCAAATCCGGCCGGAAGTCCGGGCCAGGTTCCCCGATCTGGTGAAGTCCTGGCCTCGGCAGATGAGCTACTAGGGCCGCCGCCCACGGGGGTAATTCTCGATAATTGCCCCCACCCTGTTGCAATAGGGCCAACGGTCCTTTAATGTATCAGTCATGGGGTCGCGCAGGGCGGCTCCAACAAGCAAGCAAGGGGACAGCAGATGATCTACACCGCCGAGCAAATCCGCGCCGAGCGCAACCTGATTCGCGACGCCGGCCTGGCGATCCCGGGAAAGTACGACGCGCGGGGCCTGATGGCCCTCCACCAAAAGTACCTGACCCTGTTCCGCAAGGGCGCAACGTTCAAGGTGCCGCGCCGCGAGCGCGCCGGCCTGCTGGTCGAGGTCGTCAAGTACGAGAACGAGCGCCGCGAAAAGGCCCAGGCTGCCCAGGCGAAGCAAGCGGCGGCCCTGGCTGCTCACGTCCCGATGGGCGGCCTCGGCGCCGACTACGCCGACCACTAATCGAAACGGGCCCCTGCTGGGGCCCAACAAGCAAGCAAGGGGGATCGCCATGACTGTCACCGTCGAGTTCAACGTCCACGCCTATGAACGCGCCCACGGCCGCTGGCCCCGTAACACCGAGCGGGGCACCTGGGTGTTCCAAGAGATCACCGGGTTTCGCGAAGGCGAACCGGTGTTTGTGCCGGGCCCCCGCAGCCTGGCTGCCGCGAAGCGGTACATCGTGGAAATGGTGGCCGCTGAAGGTGAAACCGGCCGCAACCGCCGCGAGTTCCGCGTCTGCCCGTAACCTGAAACCGGGGCCCTGCAGGGGCCCCTATCGCAACCAAGCAAGGGGAAACCATGAACGCTTACACGTCCCGTATCCTTTGGAACCGCAGCGGCCTTCGCCGCGACGTGCCGCTGTCCCGCGCCGGTACCTACTCGGGCGCACTGTGCGGTGTTCCCTTCGAGGTCTTTATCGCCAGCAACCCCGGGGGTAGTTATACCCGCTCGGGATGGTCGGTCTCCCTGCGAATGAACGGGGCGCATGTGCGGCGCACAGGAATCCAGGGCGGGCTCAAGCGCGCGGCCCAGGTGGCGCGCGGTCTCATTCGTGACGAGGTGGCGTATCTGCGGGGCGATGAATTGCCCGGGCGGGTGGCGTCGTGACCGCCCCATCTCTCCCCCCGTGCGATCCCGAATCCATCCGAGCGGCGCGTGAAGCGGTGGGGCACTCCCAGGCGCAAGCGGCGGCCCTGGTGCATACGGACGGGCGCACCTGGCGCCGGTGGGAAGCGGGGGACCGGTCTATGCCGCTTGCGGCATGGGAGTTGTACCTGCTGAAAACCGGGGCGCGGCCCCTGTAATGTCATCGTCTGCGCCGGGGGCCCGCTCCCAGTTGGCGCAGTTCCAATCCGGCCGCGTCTCGGCTCGCTTCAACGTGCAGCGCCATCCTTCCCCTGTGGGTCGGGTGGCGTTTGTGCAATAACGGCACACGCGCGGCGTCACTCGCTGTCCTCTCCCTTCGTTTCGTCGTCCTTCGGGCTGTAGATCACACGGAAGGCACCGGCCTGGTCGCTGGAACGCTCCAGCATGGTCTCGCGTGCCTTGCGGCGCTCTTCCTCTTCGCGGGTGTCTTCGTCTCGGTTGTCGTCCTGTTCCATCGTCTCCCCCTCCGTGAATTGCTGGGTCGCGCCTCCGTCCAGAACTTCCTCGACTACAACATGCCAAACGGCGCCGCGCTGCTCTGCCGATTTTACCTCGACAATGGTGCCCGGGGGGAGCAACACCTCCCGCTCCCCCATGTTGCTGCTGACGCCGTCCACGTCGGCATGGGGTTGGCGGGTGCGAACGGTGAACCGCATATCGCCGCCGAATCCGCCCCCGTAGGACGAGGAACTGAACGACTGCCATTCGATCCGCGTGCCCGGGGTGGTGTGGGCTCTCACGTAGGCCTGGTGGTTCGGCACCTGTTTCGAGTTGACCCCTCGGGTGTACTCCCCGGCCGGGCGCTGCGGTAGCTTGCGCAGGGCTTCGGTCGCGGCGGCGACGGCTTGCCGGATCGGCTCGGTCATGGGCCGCTGTTGCCGCAGCGCTTCGTTCATGGTCCGGTAGGCGGCCCCGGTGTAGGCGGCCAGGGCCTGCATCTCCACCTCGGGTACGTTGTGCTTGCGCATGGCATCCCGCTGGTGCGGCTGCAGGCGGTTTGCCCCGTACCCGATGGAGGCGGCCCACTTCTGAACGGCGGCGGTATCGTAGTCCCCCGGGCGCGGCGCCAGGTCCGGTGGCACGCGGGCGTTGTCCACCTGGATCCGGTCTGCGGCGATGGCCTTGTGAATCCCCGCGCCCCAGGCGGCCGGGGCCCCTTCGCCGGCATCGATAATGTCCTCAAGTTGCCGCCGCACCGCCTTGTAGTGCGCGCGCAGGGCGTCTTTCGTCTCCCGGGTCACGTAGGCGGTACCGGCCCCCAGCGTCTCGTCTATGGCGTCCAGGGCCTGCCGGGCGCGCAGAATGTCTTTGGCCCGAAGGGTGCCGCCCTGTGCGGCCTGCATGCTGATCCCTTTCGCGGCGTCGATCACGCGCTGGTCGGCAACCGCCACGGAGCCCTGCGCGTCGCTTTGCGCCTTCTTGATGCTGGCTGCGGCCTGTGCGCTGGAGGCGGGCTTCGGCCCCCCGGGAATGTCGAGGTCTGCGCGCTTGGCAATGTCCCGCTTGCGGGCAATGAGGCGATTCGCCAGGGCGGTACGCGCGGCGGTGTCGCCTGGCCCGTAGGCCATGACTGTGCTGCGAATATCGGCGTCTGAAACTTCCAGAACGCGCCGGGCCGATGCCTGCAGGGCGGCTTGATCCATGCCCCCAAATACGCTTGCGGCCTGGCTGTTCGTGCTGGGGTCTCGCAGGCTGATCCATTCGGTCACGCTATCCCCGAAGGCATCGCCCTTGCGCTGCCCCTGGGCTCGGTAGAGCAAGGCGCCCCCGGTGTCGATACGGATGGCCTTGCCGGCGCGAACCATCATGTTGTCGTACTCAAGGCCTACAACGTCCCAGTTCGCCAGCCATGCGTCGACGGCGAACCCGTCACGGGCCCCCGCCGGCTTGTTCGTGCCCCGCAGCGCGTTCGGGTTGCGCTCTACCCCGTCCAGCACCTTCGAGGCGACGGCGGTGCGTCCGTCCCGGGTCGCCATGCGAACGTCGGGAACGTCCACGCCGGCCAGGGCGTAGAGGCGGGCGGCGAGGACTTCGTTGCGCGCTTGGTCCGGGTCCGGGGGGTTCTTGACGTACCAGCGATCCCCTTGCCGGTCTCGGTACATGCCGCCGGGGTTGCTGCCCCCCTGGCCTCCGATCTGATCCATGTCCGCTGTATTCAACGGCGGGCCGGCGTCGAGGTCTGCGGTGGGGCCGTCGCTGTCCTTCTTGGCGGCCTTCGCGGCGGCGGCCGCTTGGGCGGCCTGTGCTTTGCCGGCGTCGATCTCCTGTAGGACGGCGGCCTGTTCCTTCTTGCTCAGGGCCTTGAACGCGGCGGACTGTTTCGGGGTGGGGGTCTCCCCCTTGATCGCTTTCTTCTTGTAGCCGGCGACGGCGGCCTTGGCCTGGCTCTTCGCCTGCAGCGCGGCGGCCTGGGCTTTCACCTGGTCGGCTAGTTCCTTGGCGGTCATGCCGGCGGCCGTGCCGTTGTTCGTCAGCTTCTTGAGCGCCGCCTTCTCCATGATCGGGGCGGTGGGGCTGCTCAACCCGTCCAGGTACTTCTTGGCCTCGGCGTTCGCCTTGGCGGTGCCCAGCTTCTCCAGCCAGGCCTTGCGTTCGTTCCCCGGCAAGCTGTCGAGGGCCTTGCGCTGCGCGGGGGTGGGGCTCTTCCCGGCCAGGATGTTCTTCTTGTAGCCGGACAAGTAACCTTGGTTCGTGTTCTTTTTCTGTAGGGCCTTCGCGCGCGCCAGCAGGGCGCCTAGCTTCTCGGGCGCCGGGCTCGCGTTCCAGCCGTCGTTCTTCTTGAGTTGCGCGAGCGCCTTGGCCTTCCACTTGCCGGGGTCGGGTACGTTCCCGCCTGCAATGTCGTCCAGTTGCTTCTGTGCGGCCCGGTGTTCGGCGTTCTTCGTGGACTCAAGGCGGCGGGCCTTCTGCTCTCGGGTAACGGCGCCAGCGGGCTGTGCGCCGGCGTAGCCGCGCCCGTCGAAGGTCTTGCCGGGCGCCGGGCGCATGTCCGGGGGTAGGGCCTGGATCTTCTCCTGGAGTAGCGCCTGGGCTTTCTGCGAACGCGCGAGGCCCGGGTTGTGGTCCCAGCCGGGGTCAAGGTCGCGGGGGACGCGGTGGGTCTCCCCCGTGCGGGGGTTCTTCCATTCCTTCGTGCCGGGGCTCGGGCGGCGGCTCGGCTTCAACCCGCGCGCGGCCATCTCGGTCTCGCTGAGTTGCTGAACCCCGCAGCGGCAGTTCCAACCGTTCGGCGGGTAGTGCGTTTGCCAGAACTGGTCGGTCACGGGCAGCACCGTCCCGTTCAGGGCTTCGTGTTCCGGCCGGGTGCGGTGGTCGTCCACCGCGTCATACATCAGGTAAGGGGCCTCTTCCGCCTGCTCTTCGATCCGCTCCCAGGCCCCTACGCTGTAGGCGCTCTGTAGATTGGTGCGGAATATCGTTTGCAGCCGGCCGCTGCTACCCAGCAGGGCGTTCACGCGCTCCCCGGTTAGCGGGTCCACCACGTCTTTGCGGCCCCACCATCCGCGCGCCTGCAGGGTGGGGATCAAGTCGTCCCGAAACTGGCGAAGGGTGCCGCCCCGGGCCATTGCTTCGTCCAGGGCCTTGCGCACGTCGCCTAGCATGTCCACGTCCATCATCTTGGCTACCGTGAACGCATGGTCATGCTCGGCGCCGAGCATGTCCCGCCAGTCAAACGTGGTCTTGAGTCCCTTCGCGCGAAAGAACTCCACCGCCTCTTTGGGCGGCAGGTTGAAGCTGGCCCCCAGGCTTAGGCTGCCTGGGGTCTCCCGGTAGTCGTGGGCGCTCATCGCTGCGTGCGAAGGTTGCCCAGTAGGCGCGCGAACAGGCCCGTGCGCTCTAGCTTGTTGACCGCCTCGGCGGGGGGCGGGGCGTCCACAAGCTCTGCCAGGCGGGCCTTGAACGTCTCGGCGTCGTCCGTCTCTTCCAGGTAGGCCAGAAGCTGCTCTACCCGCTCCCCGAGCAGCTCTTCGTGATCGCCGCTGTAGTGCCGGGCTGCCTCTGCGATGGCCTGCTGATCGGCGCGGTGCAGGGCCTTGGTGCTGTCCCCCTCGGCAAAGGCGGCTTCTAGGGCGGTCTCCAGGTCGTCCGTGGGCGCCTGGTCGGCGGGTACCCAGCCGGGCCCATAAGTTTCTTCGATATAGTCTGGCGTCGGCTTATAGCCCATCTGCAGGATCTTCGTGTCCCGGTCGGCTCGGTCGTTCTGGTCTTCCTCCCGCTCCATGCGGCGCCAAACCTTCGGGGGGGCGGCGTCCGGGTGGTTCCATTCGGACCACCAGGCAATCGGGCCCCGGTGCAGGGCCTCGCTAATCATGTCGGCATCGGCCTTCACAATGTCGTCCCGAACGTCCATGTGCACCTCGGCTTGGGCGCGGCTGCTCCCGTTGTCCGTGGTCATGGTCTGGCTCAGAACGATCTTGGTGATCGCTTCGTTCATGGCCTTGCGCATGGAATCGTAGTCACCGGTCCCGCTGCGGGCGGCTTCGATCAACTCCACCGGTATGTCGTCCGGCCGGAGGACCGCGCTGTCCACCTGGATCGCCTCTAGGAACTCCAGGGCCCGTGCCCGCTGCACCGGGTCTTCCATCATCGCGCGGGGCAGGGCGGCGCTTGCGGTCGGCTGGCTGAACTTCTCGAGGAAGATGGCCCAGTACTTCATCCCGTTGCGCTTGAAAAAGACCGGCCAATAAAGGCGGTGGGCCAGGCCCCGGCCGTATAGCTGGCTGCTGTTCTCCGCGCCGTGCGTGATCCACAGGAACTTGCGTTCGGGCATCCGCTCCCCCTGGGGCTTCTTGGGGTGTAGCAGGTAGATGCCCCCGTCCAGGCCCCGGCGGAACCGCTCGGCGGGCCGCACCAGAAGGTCGTCCAGGGCCACGCGGCCGTCCCGCCGCTTCCACATGCACTCGGCCACGCTGTAGCCGTAGTGCACCGCGTGCAAAAGCTGGCGCGTGATCTTGTCGAACTCCAGCGCGGCCAGGTCTTCCTTCAGGTCGTCCGCTGCGCGCTGGTCGGCTGGGCTGTCGCCTCCCGGGATCACCTCCCATTCGCGGCTTATGACGGCCAGGAACCGCTGTTCCAGGGCCGAGCCCACCTGGTCGTCCCGCAATAGCTCCCGGTAGATGGCCGGGTCTCCCCCGCGCTGCGCGATGATCGCGTCGTCATTCGCCAGGAGCGCCCCGGTCCAGTTGTGAACCCGGGTCAAGCTGTCAATCGGTGCGTATTCGCCTTTCGGTGGCTGTGCCATGTCTCAATACCCTCGCATGTCGTGTTCGCTGCGAATCCGGCCCCAGCCGGTGTCTGCGTCGTGTCGTTCGGGGTCGCGGGCGCCGGTGCCGGTGCTGGCGAACTCCATCCAGGCGGCGCGGCCCTCGATCCACTTCAGAAACTGGGTCACGCTGTCCACCCGGTCATCGTGTGGTGCCTGCGGAAACAGGGTTAGCTCTAGCTCGAAGTCCAGCAGCCAGGGCGCGGCCTCGGGTAGCAATACCCGGCCGGCTTCCCAGGCGGCGCTGGTGGCAATCGCGCGCGTTACCTTGTCCCCCTCGGGCTCTATGGCAATGATCGGCAGGCGCGTCTCGCTGCGCAGGTCTTGGATCAAGCTCTGCCCGCTGGCCTTGTCTTCGATCAGGATGGCGTCGGGTTGCCACTTCTCCGCTGCGTTGATCACCGCGCGCTTGAGGTCCGGGTAGGGGGCCCGGTCCCGCCATACGTCGCGCAGGTAGTGCCCCGACTTGTTCGTGTCCCAGGTCGTGCAAACGCTCGGATCGTTGTGTTCCTTTGCCTTGTACGCGGTGTCCCAGCTTTGGGTGCGGGCCTTCCGGTGCGCCGGGGGCGTGCCGTAGTGCTGCAGCCAGGCGTTCTTGATGATCCCGCCCTCGGGGTTCGCCCGCCAATCGCCATCGAGCCAGGCGCTCACAAGCCACGCGGGGCCCGAACTGCGCAGCCGGCGCTTGTACCCCGGGTCGTTCTGCAAGAGCGCCGGGTTGTCGTCCAGCTTGCTCGGTATAAATACGCGCTGCGTGCCGGTCGTGGGGTCCGTGTGGACCGTCATGGGCGGGGCGGGGTCCACATACCGCTGAACGATCCAACCCTGCCCCGGCCCCCCGGGGTTCGCGGTCAGGCGTAGCTTGCAAGGCACGCCGTACTTGCTCCGAAGCGTGCCCCGTAGCTTGTCTATCGGCTCCGGGGTGGCGAAGTTCCCCGCCTCGTCTATGCAGACCCAGGTGTAGCTGTGCCCCTGGTAGCGGGCGGCGTCGGCATCCTTCGCCAGGTACCGCAGTTTCAAGGCGCCCCCAGCGCTGTTCCCCCCGGGCATCACCCAGGTGTTCCGCTGGCCTTTCCATTCCGCGCCTATCGCCGGCATGATCTCGTCCAGCCGGGCCTTTACCTCGTCCAGTTCGTCGTAGGTTCGGCGCATGAACAGGCCCCGGGCCTTGTCCCCGTACCGCTCCCACTGGGCTATCCAGTCCCCTATCGCCCCGTCCGTCTTCCCGCCCCCGCGAGCTCCCCCGAATAGCAAATCCTCCACGGGGCAGGTTACGAGCGCGGTCTGTGGTCCGGGTTGTGGGCTCCATACGACTAGCCGTCCGTCTGCGAGTGCTGTTGCAGCCATTCGTCCACGCTGTCGCAACCTGCGGGCAATACCACGACGCCGGCCGGGCGCTCTTCCTCTCCGCTCGGGTCGGTCGTGGCGTGTTTCTGCGGGGCGTCGAGACCCAGTAGGGCCGCGCGTCTGGCTTGAATCTTCAGCAGCCGGTCTACCGCGCCGAGGTTCCCCTTCGCCACCTGTGTCCAGATGGCCCGCTGTGCGCGGTCGAGCCGGTCAAGCTCCAGGGTGCGTACCGTTTCCGCCTCGGTCTCGGTCAGCGTCTTCAATTCGTCCAGCGCCTTGGTGACCATCTTGTGGGCGGCCTGTGCGGAAACCCCGAGAACCTCCCCGATCTGCACATAGGTTGCCCCGGTGGTGCGTAGCTGCATTGCCCGGGCCTTGCGCTCGGCGGCGGTCAGGCGGCCTGCGGACGTGGCGCTCATGCGGCGTCTTCCTCCCCGGAATCAACCCCAGGTGTATCAACCGCGCCCGCCTCCCGGCGCTCCATCACGTCGCTGAATGTCTCCCCGGTGGCCTCGAGGACCGCTTCCTCCCCGGTGTACTTCATCCAGCGGCGGACAATCACGTCGCAATAGTGCGGGTCTTGCTCTACCAGCCGGGCCTCGCGTCGGTACTGAACGCACGCGATCAGGGTGGTCCCGCTCCCGGCGAATAGGTCGAGGACCGCCTCTCCCTCCCGGGCGCTGTTGCGGATCATGTGCGCCACCAGTTCCACCGGCTTCATGGTCGGGTGGTCTTCGCTGGCGTGGGGCTTGTCGACGCGCGGGGCGCTGGTGTTCAAGGCCAGGCGCAGGCGCTTAATCTCCGCGAGCATCTCCGCTTTGGTCATGCTCTTCGGGTCCGGTTCGTCATCGACCACGGTGCGCTTGTCGAACTCCCCCAGCCAGGTGTGGGCGGCCCCGGGCTTCCAACCGTAGAGGATCGGTTCGTGCTGCCACTGGTAGTCCTGGCGCCCGAGCACGATGTTGTTCTTTACCCATACCAGGCACTGCTTAATGTCCCAGCCGGCCTGAACCATCGCGGTGCGGAAGGGTAGGCCCTGGCTGTCGGCATGTGCCACGTAGACCGCGCCCCCTTCCTTCGTTACCGCCCAGGCGCTGGTCATGGCATCGGTCAGGAACCGCAAGAACTCGGGATCGCCCATCTTGTCGTGTGCGATGGCGCGCTGGACGCGGTTCCCCTTGTCCGCTGCGTTGAGCGCTTCGTTCTTGCTGCTGTAATCGACGTTATACGGCGGGTCGGTCCAGACCATGTCGACCGGGTAGCCGCGCGTCACCGCCTCCACGTCTCCGATGTTGGTCGCGTCGCCACAGATCAAGCGGTGCGGCCCCATGACCCAAACGTCCCCCGCCTGGCTGGTGGCGTCGTCCATCGCCTCGGGCACGTCGTCTTCGTCGGTCTCGCCTTCCTCCGCTTCCTCTTCCCCCCCGTCCAGAAGGCTGTCGAGGAAGGCGGCCAGATCGGCGTCCTCAACCTCTAGGCCGTCCAGAATCTGCGCCAGCATGTCGTCATCGACGCCGGCTAGGTTGGTCACCGCGTCCAGGGCCGCCAGGATCACCCGCTCTTCGTGTTCGGAAAGCTCCACGTAGACCACGGGTACCGTGGGCTCCCCTCGGCGCTGTGCGAGAGCCACGCGGGCGTGCCCGTCGACAACGTGCCCGGTGGTGGTGTTCACGATCACGCGCTGAACCCAGCCGACTTCCCGCAGGGCCCCCTCTAGGGCCTTCTGCTGTTCCTCCGGGTGTACGCGGTGGTTCAGGGGGTTGGCGAGAAGGTCGTCCGGGCTCTCTTCCCCTTCCCCGGTGATGCGGTTGGCGATTGGCTGCATGTGCTATTTCCCCCGGTGTCCGAGCGCCTTGGCCGGCGTGTTGAAGGCCGCCTCGTGCGTGCGCACGCTCTGATGTATCTCCTGGATCCATTGCTTCAGTTCGGTGAACTCTTCCCGGCCGACATAGGTGCTCTGCATCTCCCGGTGAATCTCCAAGCGCAGCCGCTCGGTCTCTAGGTCGAGGCGGTGGATGGCGTCCCGGTTTAGCTTCTCGCTGCCCTCGACCGACTTGATGCTGTTCTCGATCCGATTCAAGGCCTCTCGGTAGTCACTCGCCTGTTTCTCCAGGCTTGCGGCATTGTTCCGGGCCTGCCTCTCGAGCAAGGCCTTGACCGCCCATAGGGTCACGGTCGTCCAGAACAAGCCGGCGCCGAAAACCAGCCCGACGATGCTGATCGCGGTAATCTCTTCGCTCATGCGGCCCCCTGGTCTGCGTCGCGGCGCCGGTACCGGTTCCAGGGGAGCCAGCCCCCGGCGCGCACGGCGCGGTACATCATGGCGCGGCGCCAGTACGGCACGCCGCTGTCCCGCATGGCCTCTCGGAATACCTGATCCGCGCGCTTGCGGCTGGTGATGCCGGCGTCATAGAGGTAATCGTGAACGGCGGCGGCCTTGTGCGCCGTGTTGCCGGTCAACAGGTAGGCCAGGGGCAGGCGCGGAACGCTGGCGAAGTCGGTAACGAAACCCAGCGGGGCGGTGTAGCGGGTGCCGTCGCTGGCCCGGTAGGGAAGGGGCGCCATCAATCGCCAGCGCTTCGGGCCCAGGTGCTTTACCTTCAGCGGTGCCTCAAATCCCACGGCCGTCTTCCTCCAACCGCGCGGCGGCCTCTTCAATCCAATCGGCCACGCGCTCCAGGCGCTCCCGGCGGTGCGGGCTCAGTTCCCGCTCCCCGAACCGCTCCACAAGCTCGGCGCGCAGGGCGGTCAGAAGGTCATGCAACAGAAGCCGGTCGGCTGGGTCGAGGTCTTCCCAGCGGATGGCGTCTCGCACGCGCTGGTCGAGGCGCTCAAGGCTGGTGGTGCGGTCGTCCAGGTGCCCGCGTACTTCGACCACGATCCGGCGCGTCTCGGCGGCGCGGCCGGGGTCTTCCCCGATCCAACGGGCCACGGCTTGCTGCGTGACGATCTTCGCGGCGGTGGGGCTCTGCGTCAGGGTGGCGCAACCGGCCGAAAGGGCAACGGCGGCGGCCAGAAAGGCGGCGGCGATTCGGGTGACGGTCATGGTGGTGGCCGTGGTGTGGGTTTCGCCTATTGTCCCGGGGTCAAGAACACGCGATCAGGGGGGACCGTTTCCGCCTGCCGAGCCGCGCCGGCGGCCTTCCGTGCCCCGGCCGCGTCGAGAATCTTGCGAATCATGCGGGGGCTCAACCCGTAATCACGGGCCAGGGCCCGGGTCTCCCGGCCGCGCTGGCTTTCGGCCACGATGCGGCGGTTGCGAAGCTCCAGCAGGCTGGTCTGTTCGTCGGGTAGGTCGAGGCGGGTGCCGGGGTACTGGTCGCAAAGCTGCGTTGCGGCCGTGTGCCCCACGGTCAGGGTGATCGGGTGTTCCGGGTCTGCCTGGCGCGGTATGTACAAGCGGCGGCCCCCGTAGGCGCGAATCAGGCGCACGGTGGGCTGGTATCCGATAGCGTCTGCCAGTTCGGCCACTAGCTTGCTGGTCATGCGGTGCTCTCCGTTGCGAGGGTGGTGCGCGGCTGCGCGAGGTAGTCGGTCAGAATCTCTCGGGCTTCATCCCATCCGTAGGCGATGGCCCAGCGGTAGCCGGCCCGGATCATGCGGTCCCGCCATTCGGCCTGGCTGTCGGAGATCGCCCGTTCCGCTTCCCGGGGGCTCCTGAACGCGGAGCGGGGCTTTTTCATCTCCAGGTAAAGCCCCGCGTAGCCGCCGCGCGCGAGCGGCAGCTTCAAGTCGGAAACGCCGGCCTTTACGCCGAGCCCCTTCAAGCGGGCGGCCTCGATCCGGCCCCGGTTGCCCCCGTTGGGTACCGCGTACAAGTAATCCCCCAGGGTGGCGCCGGGCTCTACGTCCGGGGCGGGCCTCAACAGGCGGTGGCTGGCCCACTGAACCAGGGCCCGCTGGTGGTCGTCTTCAACGTGCCGTGGCGGTTTGCGTTTCGTCGTCATGCTCGGTTCCGGTGTGCGCTCCGGTGATGGGCCGGGGTGGGCGGCGTAGGGGTGGGGGTGGGAGGCCCCCGAGGGGTGCCCCGGCCCATCCCGCAGCGCACGGGGCCCTGGTGGGGCCCCGGCTGCCTTGGTCTATGTCATTCCGGTGTTGCCCCCTTCCGGTTTCATGAACACCATCCAGTGCGTGTCGCGCTTGCCGCCGGTGTGCCCGAATAGCGGGCGATGTGGTGCTAGGGCCAAGACCTCCCGGGCTTTGATCTGCGTCTCGTTCCACTTGAACACCAGGGTTCCGTTCGGCTTCAGGACACGAAAACACTCAGCGAATCCGGCCCGTAGATCGTCACGCCAGTCCGCGCCGAGCCTCCCGTACTTGGCCGCAAGCCAGGACTTGCGGCCCGCGCGCACCAGGTGCGGCGGGTCAAAGGCGACGAGATAGAACGACTCGTCGGGGTACGGCAGATCCCGAAAGTCCGTCCGAACATCAGGGGCGATACGCAGCGTCCGGGTGCCGCCCTCTTGGCCATGCGAACGATCTGTAACCGTGATTGTTTCCGCCCGGTTATCTCCGAACAGCACGTCCGGGCGCTCCTTATCGAACCACATCATCCGGGAGCCGCAGCAGGGGTCGAGGGCCAGCGGTATCTGGTCAGACATTTACCACCCCATCCACCGGCTTCGCCCCCTTGCGCTTGCCCTTGGTCTTCGCCTTCGCCGACGCCTGGCGTTTCTTGCCGGCCCTGGGCCGGGTGGTCTCCTGCGGTTGCGAAAGGTCTACGTTCACGATCCTGCGGTTGCTCTTCGCCATGCTCTCCCCCCTAGAACGGCAGGTCGTCATCGTCGAACGGCTGCGAGGCGGGGGCCTGGCCTTGTGCGTCCGGGGCCGCCGGCTGGCTAGTGCCGCCGCCCTGGTGCCCGCGCTGCCCCCCGCCGCCGATTAGCTGCATGTCGCGGGCCACGATCTCGGTGCTGTACCGGTCGTTTCCGCTCTGGTCTTGCCACTTGCGGGTGCGGATTTGCCCCTCGATGTACACCTGGCTCCCCTTGGTCAGGTACTCGGCTGCAATCTCGGCAACCTTCCCGAACAGCACCACGCGGTGCCACTCGGTCGCTTCCTGCTTTTCACCGGTGTTCTTGTCCTTCCATTGCTCGCTGGTAGCGAGGCGTAGGTTGGTCACGGTGACGCCGTTCGGGGTCTCTCGGCGTTCGGGGTCGTCCCCCAGGTTCCCGAGAAGGATTACCTTGTTCACTCCGCGCGCCATGTCAGGCTCCTTGCTGTTCGTGTTTCGGTGGCGTGTTCGGTAGATGCAACCGGTACCGGCCGCGCCATGCCTGCTGACCAAAGTGCTTCATCTGCTTTGGGCTCATGAGGACGTACTCCCGCCGGTTCGTCTTGCGTAGCCGGTGCCGGATGGCCTTGGCGGTCACGCCGCCTGGGGCCATCGCGGCGAGTTCCTCGGCGGTACCGGTGGTCCCGTCGTCCAGGGTGTATCGCTTCACTCTTCCTCCCCCTCTTCGTTGCGTTCGTTGTTCGGCTGCGGTGCATGCGGCCCCTGCGGGGCGCTGCGGTGCATGCGGGTCCAGGTGATCCCGCGTCGCCAGGCCCGTTCGGCGGCGGCGTCGTCCCGCTCGATCTCTTCCTCGAAGCTGTACCGGCTGCATGGGCTCATCGGGTTCATTGGGTTCCCTCCTGCAAGTACCAGGTGTTTGCGCGCCGTCCGGTCTTTACGCAGCGGCGCATCGGGCCGGCCTGCAGGCGCTGCCCCAGGTGGGCCCGGTAGATGGCCCGGCGTACCTGGTCGGGTTGGACGCCGAGCGTGTGGGCAATCTCGGCGGCCGTGTAGCCGGGCCGGGCCTCCACTACCGCCGCCAGTTCGGGCTTGATACACTGCCCCTGCGGTTTGCTTGCCGCTTGCTTGTGAAGTACCAGGGCCGCCGCTCCCCCGGCGGTCCTTTTTTGTGCGTGGTTCATATCCCCACCTTCTGTCGAAGTTCGCGCCAACGGCGCAGGTTTTCCTCGCGTTGCTCTTTGCGTTCGTCGCTGCTCAAGAGCCGCGCGGGGTCGGATTCCGGCGGGCCCTTGCGGTACACCTCCGGCGTGTAGTCGAGGCCGAACTCGGCGCCCCGGCGCCCCAGGCATCGGGCGCGGAAGGCGGGCAACGTTGGCGGCCAGTCTTCCCCACTGGTCTCGGTTGCCTCGATTCCCGCCGCTACTTGCTGCGGGGTGAGGTCGCGTAGCCGGTGCAGCCAGGTGCCGTCGTCTGCCTCCCCGTACTGGCTTGTCCATCGGTGTCCAAAGGCCATCGTCATGCGTTCCCACAAGCGGCTGATGTGCCGCTCACCCAACCCGCTCGCCTGGGATGGTCCGGGGTCCGCTGTCGGGTTCGTGGTGCCGGTTGGCGGCCCGGACCCGGTCGATGGCGCTGCCCTTGCTGCTAGGTTTCCCGCTCGCTGCATGCTTGCCTCCTGTGGTCTTACTGCGGTTGCGTAGGTAGTCCGCCTTCAATCCCCGCCAGCCGGCCGCCATCGTTTCGCCCAGGGCGTCGTCCGGTTCCCAGCCGTCTTCGCGTGCCCGCTGGAACTCGGCGGCCATGCGGTTCACGACGGTCTGGTTAACCGGTGCCTTGAGGGCTTTGCGGTGCTGTAGGAAGTCGGCCCATACCTCGGGGCTGAGGTCTGCGGGTAGGGCGGAAGTGTCGAGCGCCTTGCTCGACTTCCGGCTCGCCTTCTGCGCGCCAGATTCTTTATTGGGGGGTTCTTGGTAGGTTCTTGATAGGTTCGTGTCCCAATTTTGGGACGGGTCCGGTCCCGTTTTTGGGACTGGTGCGGTCCCGTTTTTGGTACCGGTCCCAATTTTGGGACTGGTCCCGTTTTTGGGACTGGTGGTTGCGGCGATCTCTGCGCGGTCCTGAACACCTTGGAGGTGGTACCGTGTCGCTTTACCCGCCATCTTGTCGGCTTTGATGAGGCCGTGTTGCTCCAGATACCCTATGCTGTGCATAACCGTCTTCCGGTCGAGCTCTGTATCAAACCGGAGGCGGTCAATGCTGGGGTAGGCGATGCCCTGGTCGTTCGCGCGGTCGGCAAGGCTCAACAGGACTAGCTTCGCGCTGCTACGGCCGACGCGCTGATTCCATGCCCATACGGTGGCGTCCAGGCTCATGCCGCCACCTCAACAAGGGCGGGGCAAAGGTCCACCGCGCGTACTGCGCCGGCCGTGGCCCGCTCGAACTGGAGCGCCCGAATCGCGGGAACGGCTTTGAGTCCGTCGCGCATCTGGCAAATAAACGAGGGGGACACGCCGAGCGCCTTTGCGGCCTGGCTCGGGCCCCCCAATAAATCCACCGCTTGGTCGACGTGTTCGTTGATCATGGCTCGTAGGTGTTGCGCTCTGCTGTATGGTCGTGACACCATAATTTAACCTTGGCTTAATGTACAGCCCTGCTGTACGCCGGGGTTTCTCGGGGGAGAACGATGAAAGAAGAGGTAGGGGCGCGTATTTCCCGCGCGCTGGAAGAGAACGGGAAAAGCCAGCGCTGGCTGGCTCGCGAGGCCGAGGTGTCTCCGTCTGCCGTCACGGGGTGGATTCAAACCGGCCACATCACGGTCGAGAACCTGGCCCGCGTCGCGGAGGCCCTTGGTTATCCGATCCCCTGGTTTCTTGGGCAAGATGCGGAATCGAACAGGAGGGGAATACCGGTGTATGGCACGCTCAAATCAATAACGGACAAGCCTACGGGCTACCTGGAAGAGGTGCCCTGCACCGATCCCCAGGCCTTTGCGCTGCGCGTGGTGGGTAGCGATCTTGATCCGCGCTACCGCGACGGCGAGGTCTTAATCATGGCGCCCTCGCTGCATCCGTCCCCCGGGGCGGATGTGCTGGTGGAACAGGTCGACGGTTCGCTGTCGGTCGATACGCTGCTTTCCGAAACCGAAGACCGCGTGCTGCTAATGCCGACCCTCGGCGGGCCCCGCCGCTGGGTCGCACGGTCGGAATTGCGCCGCGTGGTGTTTATTGGGGGCACACGGTCTTCGCCGCAGTTGGTCGCGTAACCCGGCCCCGCCTGCTGTAAACCGGCCCCGCATTGGCGGGGCTTTTTTTTGCCCTCTTGCACCTCGGTATGCACCTGTGCTGTACTTGTCGTCACCGGCCGTTAGCGGCTGGTGTACGTCACAAGCAAGCAAGGGGATCAACATGGAACAGAATATCGAGGTAACGGTTCGCCTGCCGTCCAGCACTCCTTTACGGGTGCTGCGTGAAATGGCCGACGCGGCGGGGTGCGATCTCCGCATGGTGTCGCAGGGCGGTCGGTCGGTGTACCGGCTGGACCCGAAAGAAACGCCGGCGGGTGTCCGTCGCCTGTCCGTCGTCCAGGCCGGGGGTGCGAAATGAGCGCCGCCGCTGCTGAACGCGCCGCGTTCCTCGAGGCCCGCCGGGCGGGCATCGGGGGCTCCGACATGGCGGCCATCCTGGGGCTCGATCCCTGGAAACAGGCCATCGATGTCTTCTACGACAAGCGGCCCGATCTGGCTGAAGAGCACGGGTACCAGCCGCGCGAAGACGCCGAAGATGAAGATCTGGGGCCGCGCTTTTGGGGCTCCATCCTCGAAGACCCGATTGCCGAGGGCTACGCGAAGCGGACGGGCCGCAAGGTGCAACGCTCGAACGTGCAGCACGCGCTGGAACAGGCCCCGTACATGCTCGCCAATATCGACCGCCGGGTCGTGGGGGAGAAGCGCGGGGTCGAGATCAAGAACGTCTCGCTGCGCATGTCCCATCTGTGGGGCCCGGACGGTACCGACGAGGTGGCCTCCTACTACTTGCCCCAGGTCTGCCATTACATGCTGGTGCTGGACATGCCGGTGTGGGACGTGGCTGCGCTGATCGGGGGCTCGGAACTGCGCATCTATACCGTCGAGCGCGATCCCGAAATGGATCAAATCCTGCTCAACGCGGGCGCCGAGTTCTGGAGCCGGGTTGAAGCGGGCACGCCGCCGCCGGTGGATCCCGAACACAAGCGCGCGGCCGAAGTGCTGCGGCGGGTGTACCCGGGCACCAACGGCGAAACGGTGGCGCTTGGCGACGATGCCCAGCGGTGGGCCGAGGTCATGTGGGATGCCCAGGCGCAAGCGAAGCAATACCAGGCGGTGGTGGATGGCGCTCGGGCGCATCTGCAGGCAATGGCGGGGGCGGCCTCGGTCGCCACGCTGCCGGGCGGCGGCGGGTTCGTGCGCAAGGTCGTGAAGCGCAAGGGCTACGAGGTCGAACCGTCCGAGTACGTCGATTTCCGGTTCAACAAGAAGGCGGGGGAATAGTCATGTCCGATGGGAAAAAGCTAGTCCAGAAGTTCGCGGAACGGTTCAACATGGAACCGGAGAAGATGTGGCAAACGCTGAAGGCCACGGCGTTCCGCCAGCGCGACGGCTCGGCGCCTACTAACGAGCAGATGGCGGCGCTGCTGATCGTCGCGGACCAGTACGGGCTCAACCCGTTCACTAAGGAAGTGTTCGCCTTCCAAGACCGCGACGGCATCATCCCGGTGGTCTCGGTCGACGGGTGGTCCCGAATCATCAACGACCACAAGGCGATGGATGGCCTGGAGTTCCGGTGGTCCGATGAAATGGCCGAACCGGAAGGCGGCAAGCGGTGCCCCGAATGGTGCGAGGTCGCGATCTATCGCAAGGACCGGACCCATCCGATTGTGGTGCGCGAATACCTGGACGAGGTGTACCGCCCGCCCATGCGGAGCCGGAACGGGGGCAACCCGATCTCGGGCCCCTGGCAAACCCACACTAAGCGGTTTCTGCGCCACAAGGCGCTGATCCAGGGCGCCCGCGTCGCCTTCGGCTTCTCCGGTATCTACGACCAGGACGAGGCCAGCCGAATTATCGAAGGCGAGGCGGCGCGCTCCGAAGCCCCGGCCCTCGGGCATTCGGGCGCGGCCCTGGAACACCAGGCGCCCAGCCAGGCCACGGCCGGTGTCGCGGGCCTCAAGGCGAAGCTGTCGGAACGCCAGGCGGAGCCGGTCGCGGCCGGCGCCGAATCCGAGCCCGAACCGGAAGCGGAACCCGAAGCGGCCGAGGTCGATCCCGAGTTCCTGTCCGAAATGGACGGGGCGGAAGAGGGGGGGCGGGCATGATCGCCCGCCTTCGCCGCCTGGTCGCGGCCGCGCTACTGCAGGCGGCCCGCTCTGCCTACCCCGGCCGCCTGCGGGTGGTCGGGTTCGTCCCGCCGGAAGGTATGCCGGATGAAGACGCGCGGGCAGCGGTCGCGGCCTCGCGTGAAACCTTGCGGCGCTCGGTCGTGTATTGGGTGCGCTCCGAAGCGTGCGAGCGCGTGCTGCGCCACTACCATCCTGAACTGTTCAACGAGGAAAACTGCAATGGCTGATGTCCTGTACTCCGAAGACGTGGCCGCCCGCCTGGACAAGTCCGTGGCGGCGGTGCGCGGCCTGATCCGCCGGGGTGGAATCCCGGCCCCGTTCCGTATCGGGCGCCGCTGCGCCTGGCGCCGCGAGGACTTCGACGCATGGCTGGAACGCCAGGCCCGCGAAGCGTCCGAAGGCCGGCGGCAATGAGCGCCCACAAGGGGTTCCCGGCCTCCGATCTGGACTGGGATCAAGTCCCGTATTTCTCCCCCTGGGAATGGCCGAGGGGGGAAGAGGAAGGGGGCCCGCTGGAATACCAGGACGCGGGCCTCATCCTCCTGGTTTCGGAAGTTCGGCAATCGCTGCCGTCGACGCACCGGATGGACCCGCACCCGCTGGTGGGCGGGCATTGGCGCCCGAGCGGCCGGTCTCGGCACTCTATCGAGGGGCGGAATCCGGCGCTCTCGGATGCCATCGATCTCTACATGGACTGGGCCTTCGTGTGGGATGCCTGGGCTGCGTTCCAGCGGCACCCGGATGTGGGCGCGGTGGGAATCTACACCGACCAGATGTACTCGGGAACGGAAGGGGATCGGGCTATGCTCCACATCGATCTGCGGCCCGAGCGTCTCCTGTGGGTCGGCTGGCGTCCGAACCGGAACCACCCGCTGCGGTACGTCTACCATCACACGGACCCGCTGGAGTTCCACCGCTTGCTCGCCTATCGCGCGAAGCGGACCTAGAATGGCGGCCCCTTCGGGGGCCTTGCCTCGCGGCATGCGGCCGGTAGCCTTGCCCGCAGCGTTGTTTCTAGAGCAATCCGTGTAACTGGGGTTCGCAGCCAGGCGCGGGCGGGAAGCGACAAGGCTACCGGGACCGGATGGCGTTGGGTTCGGGTCGAGTGCCTGTCGCAGATGTACCCTGCTAAGGTTGCGCCCGGCCCGCGCCATCCACCTTTATCCGCTCCATGCGGGGTGTGCTTTGGGGTGCCGGTGACCGGGCCCCGAAGATGCTGGAAAGCTGACGAACAGAAGACGCTAACCGGGCAAGAACTTAGTAGCGAGCCGAGCCGCGCGGAAGCGGCCCCCTCTGAAGGGGTAGCGAACGGGGGCGGCGGGCCGGTGAACCGATGCAGAACGGGCAGCGACAGGCATCTGACCGAGGCTTAAAAGGCAAAGCGCACCACCGGATGGCGTGGGGTCCGTTCCCTTTAACCGGGTAATGGACACCGGGCTCTGCGCCGTCTCCTATCCTTTCCCCGCCTTGCCCATGCGATCCGCCAGCAGGGCGGCGTCTGCGTGGTAATACCGGCGAAGCATCACCATCGTCTTGTGGCCGGTGATCGCGGCTACCTCGGCGCTGTTGAACAGGCCGCACTCCACCAGGCGGCTGGTGCCTTCGTGCCTCAAGTCGTGAAAGCGCACGTCCTCTATGCCGGCCCGCTTGCGTAGGGCCCGCCAGCGGTTGCTGTGGTCGTCCAGGCTCAAGTCGAACAGGCGCCCGTCGATTTGCCGGGGCCCGGCCCGTAGTTCCTGCAGGGCCTCCAGCGCGCGGGGGCTCAAGGGCACGCGCCGGTCCTCTCCGTTCTTGGTATCGGTCAAGTGCGCCACGCGGGCCTTCGTGTCGATCCGGTCCCATGTCAGGCGGAGTAGCTCGCTGCGGCGGGCGGCGGTCTCAAGGGCCAGGGTAATCAAGGCCCGCCATTCGGTGGTGGGGGCGGCCGCCAGCAGGGCCTCTTCCTCCCCCGGGCGCAGGCGCCGGTCCCGCGCGCGGCTGGGGGCGGGCTTCGCCACGTCCTCTACCGGGTTCCGCAGGCCGGTCATGCCCCATTCCCGGCGGGCGGTGTTGAAGAGGTGGCTTATCGGGATCAGGTCGTTCCGTACCGTCTGCCCGCTCACGCCGTCCTCTAGGCGGGCATCCCGGTACTCCGCAAGGTCTGCGCTGCGGATGCGGCTGAGGGGGCGGTCGGCTAGGGGGTGGCGCATCCAGGCCTGAATCCGCAGGGTCTCCTGGCGCGCGCCGCGCTTGCGGGGGGTTACTTCGCGGAGGTACCGCTCCAACGCTTCGCGCAGGGTGGTGGTCCGGGCCTCGCCTGGGTCGTCCCATTCGTCCCGGTCGATGCGGGTCTCTTCCCGGCGTGCCCATTGCTGCGCCTGGGATCGGGTGTCGAACGTGCGGCTGATCGCCGGGAACCCTCGGCGGCGAATCTTCGCCCGCCAGGTCTTGCCTCGCTTCTCTATCGTTGCCATCGCGGTGTCCCAGGATTGTCCCAAACGCGCCCCGGTGTCCCAGGGCCCCCGGTCTGGCCGGATCGCAAGTCTTTGAATATGGCGGAGAGGGAGGGATTCGAACCCTCGGTACTCGCGAGAGTACAACGGTTTTCGAGACCGCCCCGTTCGACCACTCCGGCACCTCTCCGAATTGCTTTACCGTGCGGGGTCGAGCCGCGACGGCGGAGCGAATCCTAGCAGATTCGGAGGACGTTGCGGTAGCGCGTCAGGGCATCAGGCGAGTGATGTGCCAGCCATTGTCCGCCCGGTGGTACTGGAAGCGGTCGTGGAGGCGGCCGGCGCGCCCCTGCCAGAATTCGAACAGCTCGGGCTGCAGGCGGTAGCCGATCCAGGCGGGATCGCGGGGGATCGCGCCTTCGGGGTACTGCTTTTCCAGCGTCTGGACGCGGGCCTCGAGCTCGGCGCGGGTGCCGATGGGCTGGCTCTGGATGGAGGCGGCTGCGGCCAGCTGGCTGGCGCGCGGGCGCTGGGCAAAGTATTCGTCGGCGGCCTCGCCGGGCAGGGCGGTTACGCTGCCTTCGACGCGGATTTGGCGCTCGGTCTCGGGCCAGTAAAACAGGAGGGCTGCGCGCGGGTTCTCGGTGAGGTCCTGGCCCTTGCGGCTGCGGGAGTCGGTGTACCAGCAGAGGTCTTCGCCCTCCACATGTTTGAGCAGAACCGTGCGCGCGGAGGGCTGGCCGTCGGCGTCGGCCGTGGCGAGGATCATCGCGGTGGGGTCCGGGTTTCCGGCCTCGCGCGCGTCGACCAGCCAGCGGTCGAGCAGGGTCAGGGGGTTGTCGAGCAGGTCGCGGCGGTGGAGTTCGCCCTGGGTGTAGTCGCGGCGGGTGTGGCGGTGGTCGGTGGTGCTCATCGGGTCTCCCGGTGGCCTTTGCGCACATGATAAAGGCTGCTATCGCGAACGGCACGGGAAATTTGCGGTGGCTTTGTTGTCACAGGGTCATTACTTGAATCTGTATGTACTAACAGCAAGGAGCGGATGATGGCTGGAGCGAAGATCGCGGCAGTGGAGCCCAAAGGTGTCGAGCTCAAGAAGGGGGAGGAGTACTACTTCTGCCGCTGCGGGCGATCGAAGGACCAGCCGTTTTGCGACGGCTCGCACGAGGGGACGGGGCTGGAGCCCATCGCCTTTACTCCCGAGGAAGACGGCGAGGCGTTTCTTTGCCAGTGCAAGCAATCGGGTGATCTGCCGTACTGTGACGGGACGCACCAGCAGTTCGACGAGGACGATATCGGGACCGAGCCGGAGTCAAAGGGCGAATCGGACCAGGATGAAGGTAACGAGGCGCCGGACCCGCGCAATACCGAGACGGAGCCGCATGTCGAGCTGATCCATCGCATGGCCCGTTCGGGGCTGGACGAGGTGGGCCACTACGGGCCGACGGTGGCCATGGGTGTGCCGCGCAGCCGGCTTCCGATATGGGACGACCTGCAGCTGCTGGCGGCGCAGCTGGCGAGCCGGCCGCTGCCGGACGGGGCCCCGGTCGAAACGGGGCTGGTGATCGGGCCGGAGGCGAAGCGGCCGCTGCAACTGGATATCCCGATGCTGGTGTCGGACATGAGCTTTGGCGCGCTGTCGCGCGAGGCGAAGATCGCGCTGGCACGCGGGGCCGAGCAGGCCGGCACGGGGATCTGTTCCGGCGAGGGTGGGATGCTCGATGCCGAACAGGCGGAGAACTCGCGCTATCTTTTCGAGTTGGGGCCGGCGCGGTTCGGCTATTCCGACGAGGTGCTGGAGAAGGTGCAGGCCTTTCATTTCAAGGCCGGCCAGGCAGCCAAGACCGGTGTGGGCGGCGTGCTGCCCGGGGCGAAGGTGAGTGACGAGATCGCGCGGGTGCGCGGGATCGACGCGGGGCAGGACGCCATCTCGCCAGCCAGCTTGGACGGGTTCGAGACGCCCGCGGATTACCGCCGTTTTGCCGACGAGGTACGGGAGAAGACCGGGGGCATTCCCGTCGGCTTCAAGCTCTCGGCCAACCATATCGAGGCGGATCTGGCCTTTGCCCTGGAGGCGGGGGCGGACTACGTGATCCTGGATGGTCGTGGTGGCGGGACTGGAGCCTCGCCCGCGCTGCTGCGTGATCACATCAGTGTGCCCACGATTCCGGCACTGGGCCGCGCGCGGCGCTTTCTGGATGCCAATGGCGCCAGTGGCCGGGTTACGCTGCTGGTGACGGGCGGGCTGCGTACACCTGCGGATTTCGTGAAGGCCCTGGCGCTGGGTGCGGACGGCATTGCATTGGCGAATGCCGCGATCCAGGCGGTGGGCTGCGTGGGTGCGCGGATCTGCCACACGAATCGCTGCCCGTCCGGTGTGGCGACACAGGACCCGAAGCTGCGGGCGCGGCTGGATCCCCAGGAGGGCGGGGAACGGCTCGGGCGCTTCCTGCAGGCCTCGAGCGAGCTGATGTGCGTGCTGGCGCGGGCCTGTGGCCACAACCGTCTGGAGGACTTCGGCCCGAACGACCTGACGACGTTCGACCGAGAGCTGGCGGAACTGGCGGGTATTCAGTACGCCGGGGTGTACCCGAAGTCCTGACTCGACGCGTGGAGCTCGATGCGGCGGGCCACGTTAGCATGGGTTATCGCGGGCAAACGCTCGGCTGCGTAGCATCACGGGGCCCATCAGCGGAGTACCGCATGTTTTTCCCCGATGTTCGCGCGAGCCATGATCGCTGCATACGAACCGATGCCTTCCTGCGCCACTTCCGGTTGTTGTTGATGGCGGCGGATCCGCGGATACCCGAGGTATTTGGCGACAGTGATCCCGCCCGCCAGGAGCACATCCTCAACGAGTCGGTGCTGGCCGCGCTGGACTTTGCCGAACGGCGCAGCGACGGTCGGGCTCCAGTGCATACCATGGCCATGGTTCATGGCGCACATGGCCGTGTGCCGGTCGAGCCCGCGCTGAACGATTGCTGGGTCGAGGCCCTGATCGAGGCCGCCCGCGACACCGACCCCGAGTGGCAAGACGAGCTGGCGTCGCGCTGGCGCGCAGCGACGGCGCCGACGGTGGATCTTTTTGCGCAGTTGCACTGGGTGGACTCGACGGCTGCCAGGGAAGCTTGATCTGGCTCAATCGCTCGGTCTGCCAGGGGCTCTATCCTTCCGTCTCCTTTATTGCAGGGACAGCCATGGATTTCTCCGACGTGCACCAGAGCTACGGGCGATGCCGCAGGGCGGGCGACTTCGTTACGCGTTTCTACGAACACTTCCTGCAGGCCGACCCACGGGTGAAGGCCGCGTTTGGCTCGACGGACTTCTCGCAGCAAAAACGCGCACTCGGACAGGCCATCTCGACGGCGATCAGCTATGCCGAGGGCGAGAGCTTCGTGGCTTCCACCATGGAACGCATGGGGCAGGCCCATTCCCGCGAGGGACGGGTACCCGTGGAGCCGGATCTGTACCCGATCTGGCTGGACTGCATGGTGCGCACGGCCGCTGAGATCGATCCGCGCTGGGAGCCGGGTCTGGCAGAGCGCTGGCGCGGTGCGATGCAGCCGGCGATTGATCTGTTCGTAAGGCTGTACTGAGCCCGATCGATCCGAGCGAACTTTTCGGCCCCGCAGGCACCGGGGCCGTTTGATCTGGCGGCGATTCCGGCGTGTAATGCGCGGGTTTGAATCCACCGGCCCCGCGCCGGGAGTCCGAGTCCATGTCCGCTGTCCCCGATTTCCCGCCTTCGCTGTTTGCGCGCAAGCCCTACTGGGCCAAGCGCTTCGGTACGGCCCCGTTTCTGCCGACCACCCGCGAGGAGATGGATGATCTCGGCTGGGACAGCTGCGACATCGTGCTGGTTACGGGGGACGCCTATGTCGACCACCCGAGCTTCGGCATGGCGATCATCGGGCGGCTGCTGGAGGCGCAGGGCTTTCGCGTCGGCATCATCGCGCAGCCGGACTGGACCTCCGCCGAGCCGTTCCGCGCGCTGGGCCGCCCCAATCTGTTCTTCGGTGTTACCGCCGGCAATATGGACTCGATGGTCAACCACTACACGGCTGACCGGAAGATCCGCTCCAACGATGCCTACACCCCAGGGGATGTGCACGGCCACCGGCCGGACCGGGCAGTGATCGTCTACGCCCAGCGCGCCCGCGAGGCGTACAAGGACGTGCCAGTGGTCGCCGGCGGCATCGAGGCGAGCCTGCGCCGCATCGCCCACTACGACTACTGGCAGGACAAGGTGCGCCGCTCGGTGCTGCTGGATGCGCGTGCCGACATCCTGCTGTTCGGCAATGCCGAGCGTGCCCTGGTCGAACTGGCCCATCGCGTGGCCGCCGGCGAGCACCCGCGGGAGATCACCGACCTGCGGGGTACGGCGTTCCTGCGCGATGCGGTGCCGGGCAGCTATGTGGAGCTGGACTCCAGCGAAGTGGATACCCCGGGGCCGGTGGATGCCAACCCGGACCCCTACGCGATGGTCTCGCCGTCGACCTGCGCCGAGGCCGAAACGAAGCAGGAACCGAAAAGTGCCACCGAGGAAGGCGGCGCCCAGGTCGTTCGCTTCCACCGCGACATCCCGCGCGGGACCCCGCGAGACCAGACGGTCATCCGCATCCCGGCCTTTGAGCAGGTCAAGGGCGACTCCGTGCTGTACGCCCATGCCTCCCGCGTGCTGCATCTGGAGACCAACCCGGGCAATGCCCGCGCCATCGTGCAGCGCCATGGCGACAAGGAGGTCTGGCTGAACCCGCCGCCGATCCCCCTGACCACCGCCGAGATGGACGCGGTATTCGACCTGCCGTATGCCCGTGCGCCGCATCCCTCCTATGGCGATGCGCGCATCCCGGCCTGGGAGATGATCCGCTTCTCGGTAAACATCATGCGCGGCTGCTTCGGCGGCTGTACGTTCTGCTCGATCACCGAGCACGAGGGCCGCATCATCCAGAGCCGCTCCGAGGAGAGCGTGCTCAAGGAGATCGAGGAGATCCGCGACAAGGTCGATGGCTTTACCGGCGTGGTCTCCGATCTCGGCGGGCCGACCGCGAACATGTACCGCCTGGCCTGCAAGGACCCGGAGATCGAGCGCAGCTGCCGCCGGCTGTCCTGTGTCTATCCCGGGATCTGCAAGAACCTCGATACCGACCACACGCCGCTGGTGAACCTCTACCGCAAGGCGCGGGCGCTGCCCGGGATCAAGAAGATCCTGATTGCCTCGGGCCTGCGCTACGACCTGGCCGTGGAATCACCGGAGTATGTGAAGGAACTGGTCACCCATCATGTGGGAGGCTACTTGAAGATTGCGCCGGAACATACGGAATCCGGGCCGCTTTCCCGCATGATGAAGCCAGGCATGGGCGCCTATGACCGCTTCAAGGCGATGTTCGAGAAATACTCGAAACAGGCGGGCAAGGAACAGTACCTGATCCCGTATTTCATCGCCGCGCACCCGGGTACGTCCGACGAGGACATGCTGAACCTCGCGCTGTGGCTCAAGCGGCACAACTTCCGCGCCGACCAGGTGCAGGCCTTTCTGCCAAGTCCGATGGCGCTCGCGACCGCGATGTGGCACTCCGGGCGTGATCCGCTACGGGGCATCAAGCGCAAGGCGGGGGACCGGGTACCGGTCGCGCGCGGGGCGCGGGCGCGGCGCCTGCACAAGGCGTTCCTGCGCTACCACGATCCGAACAACTGGCCGCTGTTGCGTGATGCGCTCAAGCGCATGGGTCGCGCGGACCTGATCGGCAATGGGAAGCACCACCTGATCCCCACCTGGCAGCCGGCCGGCACCGGCCAGGGTACGGGCGGGGCTCGGCCCGCCACCGGCGGCCGTGTGACCCGCGGCGGCAAGGCCCTGAAGAAGCGCGGCCAGACCTTCCAGACCCAGCACAAGGGCGTGGAGACCGCCGCCCGCCCGGCAGGCCCAGGCCCGAAGAAGGGCCCGCCCCGGGCCAAATCCCGCCCCGGCAAGCGCCGACCGCAGCGTCCATAGGATGCGCCGGAGGTTCGCGGCCAAGGCCGCTCCCACAGAGGCAAAAGGCAAGATCCGAAGGTAGACCCCGGCGGCCACCACAAGCCCGTGGGAGCGGCCTTGGCCGCGAAGCCCCGCGTGGCCAGTTGCGGCGCTCAGCCCTCCTGGGGTTGGCGGTGCGGGCGGGGTGCCGGCTCGGGTACGTGGCCTTCCAGCGAAAGGTGCAGGCCGGTGTGTTCCGGGTCGGTGGTGTCGAGGAGGTAGAGGTACGGGCCGACGACGTCTTCCGGGCGTGGCAGTTTGTCGGCATCCTCGGCCGGGTAGTGGCCGGCGCGGAAGCGCGAGCGCACGGGGCCGGTATCGATGCCGTTCACATGGATGAAGTGCTTCTCGTTGCGGTGCTCGCGCGCGAGGATGTCGATCATCGCATCCTGTGCGGCCTTGGCCATGCCGAAGGCACCCCAGAAGGCCTTGCGGCAGTCCTGGGTGGAGACGACCAGGCTGCCGTGCGGGCTGTCTTCCAGCAGCGGGAGTACGGCCTGGGCGAGGAAGAACGGGCCGTGCAGGTTGCTGTTGATGACCTTGAACCAGAGCTCGGGGTCGTATCCCTTCATCGGCGTCAGCGTCCCGGCCCAGCCGGCGTGCAGCACCAGCCCGTCCAGGCGCCCGAGTGAGTCGCGGATGTTCTCGGCCAGGTCGCCGTAGTCCTTGACCGTGGCGCCCTCCAGATTGAGCGGATAGATGGCCGGCTGCGGGTGGCCTTCCTGCTCGATCAGATCGTAGGTCTTCTCCAGCCCCTTGATGTCCTTGTCCAGCAGCACGACGATCGCGCCCGCCGCCGCGCAGGCCTGGGCGATCGCACGCCCGATGCCCGCGGCCGCGCCGGTTACCAGGATCACGCGGTCGTTGAAGGCACCCGGTTCCGGGCGATAGTCCAGCAGGGCGGGGATGTCGAGATCGGTCAAGGGAGGGTCTCCAGTAGCTTGTGGGCTGATTCTAATCCAGACCGCACGGCGGCTTCGAGGGTCGAAGGCAGGCCCGGCGTCACATAGTCGCCAGCCAGGAACAATCCGGGCCAGGCGGTGCCGGCCACCGGGCGCAGTGCGTCGAGATCGACGCGGGCATCGATGGTGGCGCGTTTCTCGCACACCACATGGCCGATCCGGGGCATTCCCAGGTCAGGGAAGGTCTGTTCCAGTTCTTCCGCAACCCGACGCCAGCGCGTATCCGCCGGCATGGACGGTAGGTCGTCCGCGGTGGAGATCACGACGACCAGCCAGTCCGGCTCGCCGGCCACGCGGCGGGGAATCAGCCATTGTCCGTGCTGGTCGAGCAGCCCCTGCAGCGGCGGGCGGGCTGGGACCGGGCCCGGGTAGCGCAGGTAGACCGTACAGATGCTGCGTTCGCCCATGGCCCTCAGGGCCCGATGGTGGGGTTGCAGCTCGGGGGCCTCGGGCAGGAGCCGGGTCGCCGCGCTGGGTGCGGTGGCGATGATCACCGCGTTGGCATGGGTAACGTGATGGTTACGGTCAAGGAGCTGGTAGCGGGACTCGGTTCCCCCGGATTCGATGGCCACAATGCGCCGTCCGGTCTCGACCGTGGCACCGCGCTCGCGCAGTTCGCGCAGGGCCGGTTCCGGATACAGCGATCCCAGTGGCCGGGTCGGGATGAGCAGCCGGGCGTCGTCCGGCCCGTGGTTCAGGGCCAGGCGCAGCACGTTCTGGAAGATATGCGCCGAGGCGCTGCGGATCGGCGTGTTCATGACCGCGAGGCACAGCGGTTCCCATAGCTGGCGGATCAGCGTGTCCGGCTGACGGCGCGCCTGCAGCCATTCGAGTACGTCGATGTCTTCGTCCAGCGGCCGATGCAGGATCGAGGCCGCCCCGAGCAGGGCCGGAAGGCGTCTGTGCAGCGGGGTGCCGGCAAGGCTTTTCCACAGGCCACCGGCGAGGGCCGGCAGGCGCGGAGAGCGGGGTTCCAGGGAGAAGGCCGGGTGAGGATTCCCCGGTGCATGCATGCGCAGGCCGAACGGCAGGGCCGCGAAGGCGCGCTCCGGCTCGGTGCCGACCGAGCGCAGTTGTTCCAGGGTGGCGTGACAGGCGCCGACCAGCACGTGCTGGCCGTTGTCCAGCTCCGCACCGTCGCGGTTCAGGCTGCGGGCGCGCCCGCCTGCGGTCGCGGCGGCCTCGATCAGATGGACCGCGATGCCGGCCCGGGCCAAGGTCAGTGCGGCGGTCAGGCCGGCCCAGCCGGCGCCGAGCACGACGACCGGATGCGATGCGGGAACGGCGGCCATGGGGCGGGCGGGGTCAGCCCGCGCGGCGGTATTCGCGCTTCAGGCGGCGCGCGGTGCGCCAGGCGATCCACAGCTTGCGGATCGGGGTCAGCCGCACGCGGTGCTCCAGCACGCGATAGCCGTCGTCCTGGATCTCGTCGAGCAGGGTGCGGTAGATCGCGGCCATGATCAGGCCCGGGCGCTGGGGGTAGCGGTCCTCGGCGGGCAGGTGCTCCTCTGCGCGCTGGTAGTAGCGTCGGGCCCGTTCGGCCTGTTCGGCGAACAGGGCGCGGTGGCGGTCGTCGGTGACGTTGACCTGAAATTCTTCGGGCTTTACGCCGTGCTTGTTCAGCTCGTCCAGCGGGATGTAGACCCGGCCGCGCATTGCGTCTTCATGGACGTCGCGCAGGATGTTGGTCAGCTGCAGGGCCATCCCCAGGTCATGCGCGTATTTCAGCGTGCGCCGGTCCGAAAAGCCGAAGATATGGGCGGACAGGATCCCGACCACGCTGGCCGCGCGGTAGCAATACAGCGACAGCGTGGTGAAGTCGGGGTAGCTGTCGTAGTCGAGATCCATCTGCATGCCGTCGATGATCTCGTCGAAATACTCGCGGCTGAGATCAAACGGCGCCAGATGCGGCTGCAGGGCCTGGGTGATCGGGTGGCGCGGCTGATGATCGAACAGGCGCTCGATCTCCTCGCGCCACCACTGGAGCTTGGTGCGCGCGACGCTTTCCTCGCTGACCTCGTCGACGATGTCGTCCACCTCGCGGCAGAACGCGTACAGCGCGGTGATCGCACGGCGCCGGTCTGGCTCCAGGAACCGGAATGCGTAGTAGAAGCTGGAGCCGCTCTTCGCGGCCTTCTCCTCGCAATATTCGTCGGGGGACATACGCGCTCGGGATCGGGGTACCGTCTTGGGACGGCAAGGCTAGCACAGCGGGACCGGGATGCGGATGGCGGCGGTGATCGAAGCCACGTTTGATATACATCAACCGTGCCCAGCTGGAGGGCGCGTAGGGTGAGGATGTCAGGGTGGCGCAAGGGGCCCGCCCTCCCGATGCGGAGAGCCGTATGGAACAGCGTCTGGTATTCGATCCCGAAGTGTTGCGTCGCTATGACGTGAGCGGCCCTCGCTACACGTCCTATCCCACGGCGCCGCAGTTCCACGAGGGGTTCGACGCGCAGGCCTATGCGCGGGTGGCGCGGGCGACGAATGCCAAAGGGGCGGCGCGTCCGCTGTCGCTCTATGTTCACGTGCCCTTCTGCAACACGGTGTGTTTTTACTGTGCCTGCAACAAGGTGATTACCGGAAACTATCGGCGGGCGACGAGCTATCTCGACTCGCTGGAGCAGGAGATTGCCCTGCAGGGCCATCTGTTCGATGGGGACCGGCCGGTGCGCCAGCTGCACTTCGGGGGTGGGACGCCGACCTATCTGTCTGACGAAGACCTGACCCGAGTCATGAATGCCCTGGGCCGGCATTTCACGCTGGAGACGGGCCCGGAGCGGGAGTTCTCGATCGAGATCGATCCGCGTGCCGTGCGGCCCGGCACCCTGCCGCTTCTGGCGTCCCTGGGCTTCAACCGCATCAGTGTCGGGGTGCAGGATGTCGATCCGGCCGTGCAGAAGGCCGTCAACCGCATCCAGCCGTTCGAGGTCACCGAGCAGGCGGTACGCCAGGCGCGCGAGCACGGCTTTGTCTCCACCAACCTGGACCTGATCTACGGGCTGCCCCTGCAGACGGTGGACACGTTCTCGGCGACCCTCGACCGCGTGCTGGAACTGCGCCCGGAGCGGCTGGCCGTGTACAACTACGCGCACCTGCCGGAGCTGTTCAAGACGCAGCGCCAGATCCGCGATGGCGACCTCCCGCCGGCCACGGAGAAGCTCGCGATCCTCGAGATGACCATCCAGCGCCTGACCGACGCAGGGTACGTGTACATCGGCATGGATCACTTTGCGCTGCCCGATGACGAACTCGCGATCGCCCAGCGCGCGGGCACGCTGCAGCGAAACTTCCAGGGCTACTCGACGCGCGCCGAATACGACCTCGTCGCGCTGGGGCCAACCGCTATCGGCAAGATCGGGGGCAGCTACAGCCAGAACCTGCGCGAGGTCGATGCCTATCAGGAACGGCTGGCGTCGGGCGAGCTGCCCGTGTTCCGCGGCCTGGAGCTGAGCGCGGACGACCGCCTGCGGCGCGCGGTGATCAGCGAGCTGATGTGCCACTCGAGGGTCGATTTCGGCGGCATCGAGGACGCATTCGGCATCAACTTCCGGGAGACCTTCGGCGATGCCCTGAACCGCCTGGCCGAGATGGAGGCCGACGGCCTCGTCACCATCGGCAGCGATTGCCTGGAGGTCCAGCCACGTGGCCGGCTCCTGCTGCGCAACATCGCGATGGCCTTCGACGCCTACCTCGACCGTGAGAAGCGGCGCTACTCGAAGGTCGTCTAGGTAGCGTTACGCCTGCGGCGGCGTGGGCGCAGGCTGTGGGCGAGGATGATCCAGGCGTCGCGGGCGCGCAGGCGCGGGCGGGCGAAGACGTCGTCCTGCTGGCGCAGGCGCCAGAGCACGCGGGCGCCGCCGTTGATGATTGCGCGGATCTCCAGGCCCATGCGCCCGCGCAGCATGCCGCCGAGCGGTGCCCCGGCGCGCAGCAGGCGGTCGGCGCGGGCGTACTGGAACTGCATCAGGTTGCGTAGCGGAAAGGTCGTCTGGCCCGCCGCGATCATCTCCTCGCTGACGCCGTACTGCGCCATCTCGTCTTGCGGCAGGTAGATCCGGTTGTTCTCGGTGATGTCCTGGTGCAGGTCCTGATAGAAGTTGATCAGTTGCAGGGCGGAGCAGACCGCGTCGGAGTAGCCGATCATCTCCTCGGTCGGGTTGCCGTCGAGGTACAGCATCAGCCGCCCGACCGGGTTGGCGGAGCGGCGGCAGTACTCCATGACCTCGCCAAAGGTGGCGTAGCGGGTCTGTTCCAGGTCCTGGATGAAGGCGTCGACCAGATCGACGAACGGGGCGGCGGGCAGGCTGAAGCGCTGCCGTGCATCGGCCAGCGCGATCCATTCCGGTTCGGATTCCGCGGCCGGATCTTCGAGGATTTGCACGCGTTCCTGCATGGCGATCAGCGCGGCCCGACGTTCGTCGACCGGGCGCTGGTCCTCGTCGGCGAGGTCGTCGGCATCGCGGGCGAAGCAGTAGATCGCGGCGACCGGCCCGCGCAGGCGCGCGGGCAGCAGCCAGGAGGCGACCGGGAAATTCTCGTAGTGCGCGGCCGCGCGGCGCCGGCAGTGACGGTAGGCGGCGCGGATGTCGGGGTGGCCCGCCACGCGGCTCAGTCCCGCGAGCCCGTATCCGGAGCGGTATCGTCGTCCGGGCGATTGGTGTCTTGGTCCTGGTCAACGGGCTGGCGGGCGCGATTGTTCAGGGTGTCCGGCGTCTCGGGGCTCTTGCGCGCACGAATGCCCAGCTCCTGGAAGCGGCGGGCGCTTGGCATGACCTGGCGCTCCAGGCTGCCCACGGTCTTGTTGAAGGCGTCGGTGCTCTGATCCAGCGCCTTGCCGAGGCGCGCCAGGTGCTCGGTCATGGTGCCCAGACGGTGGGAGAGCTCCGCCCCGAGGTCGCGAATCTCCAGTGCGTGCTCGGTGAGCTGTGCCTGTTGCCAGCCGTATTCGACCGTGCGCAGCAGGGCGATCAGCGTGCTCGGGGTGGCCAGCAGCACCTGGCGCTCCAGCGCGTATTCCAGGAGACCGGGTTCGTGTTCCAGCGCGGCGGCCAGGAACGGGTCGCCGGGCAGGAACAGGACGGCGAACTCGGGGGATTGCTCGACGCTGGCCCAGTACTGCTTGCTGGAGAGCTCGGTCACGCGTGAGCGCAGGTGCTGGGCGTGACGCTTGAAGGCCGCTGCGCGCGGTTCCGGGTCAGCCGCGGCGACGGCGTCGAGATAGGCATCCAGGGGGGTCTTGGCGTCCACGACCAGGGCGCGGTTGCCGGGCATGTGGACCAGCAGGTCCGGGCGCTGGCGGCCGCTGTCGCCATCCAGCGCCGGTTGTTCGGTGAAATCGCAGTGCGCCGAGAGGCCGGCGAGTTCCACTGCCCGCTTGAGGGTCAGCTCGCCCCAGCGCCCGCGCACGCCGGGACGCGACAGCGCCTGCACCAGGTTGTGTGCCTCGCGCTGGAGGGTGGCGTTGTCCGAGCTCAGGCGCTGGATCTGTTCATTCAGTGCGGCGAAGGCCTGGGCGCGGGAGCGCTCCATCGCGTTGATCTCGGCCTCGGTCTTGCCCAGCGTCTCGCGGATGGGCTTGAGCATCGCCTCGACCTTGTTCTCCGAACGCTCAATCTCGTTCTGCCCCTCGCTGAGCTTCTGGGACAGGATCGACTGGGCCAGGCGCAGGAACTGGTTGGAATTGGCCTCCAGCGCCTCGCTGGCGAGTGCCGAGAAGGAGCGGTCGAGTTCCTGGCGCGCGGTCTCGAAGCTCTGGCGCAGGTCCTCACGGCGCTGTTCCGCGGCTTCGAGCTCGGCCTCCAGGCGGGCATTGCGCGTCTGCAGATCGCCCACGCGGCGATTGAGGCGCAGACCGGCCAGGGAATAGCCGAGCACCAGCCCGATCAGCAGGGCGGCACCGAGTGCGGTCCAGGCGGTGAGGGGGAGTGCGGTCAGCTCGCCAGCCATTGCGGGCCTGCCTTGGCCTGGTGCCAGCGCCAGAAGTCATCCGGTTGATCGAGGGTGCCATCGGCGCCCCAGCGGTCCGGGTCCTGGGTGGCGTCGATGTAGCCCCAGCGCGCGATGAGTGTGGCCATGCCGGCGGCGCGGCCGGCCGCGATATCGCGTTCGGCGTCGCCCCAATAGCAATGTTGTTCGGGCGGGAGCCCCGTCTGGCGTGCGGCCAGCCACATGGGCTCGGGGTCCGGCTTGCGTTGCGGGAGGGTGTCGCCGCTGACGATCGCGGCCAGCCGGGGCGTCAGACCCAGGGCGTCCAGGAGCGGTTCGGTCAGCCAGGCGGGCTTGTTGGTCACCACACCAAGCGGCCAGCCGCGCTGCTCGCAGGCGTCCAGCACCTGGTCCAGCCCGGGAAAGAGGGTGGTGTCGATGCACAGGTCACGGGCGTAGATCTCGAGATAGCGCTGCTTGAGGGTCTCGCGGCGCGCACCCTCGACATCCGGAAAGCCCAGCTGCACAAGGGCCTGGGAGCCGTGCGAGACGTGATTGCGCACGGCCTCGAAGGGCAGGGGCGGGCGATCGTTCTCGGCCAGCAGCACGGTCAGCGCGGCATGCATGTCCGGGGCCGTGTCGAGCAGGGTCCCGTCCAGGTCGAACAGGACCCCGCGGATTTCGCGGCTCATGGGGTCTCGCTGTTGTTGTCCGGGCGGCGCGCGGCCATCAGGTAGTTGACGTCCGTGCGCGGGACCAGGCGATAGCGGCCAGACAGGGGCGAGTAGGTGAGCCCGGTCATGTCGACGACTTCGAAGCGGTGCTTGCGCAGGACCGCGCCCAGCTCCGAGGGCCGGATAAAGCGGCTGTACTCGTGCGTGCCGGTGGGCAGCAGGCGCAGTACGTATTCGGCACCCACGATCGCCTCGGCGAACGCGCGGGGGGTGCGGTTGATGGTCGAGAGGAACAGCCAGCCACCCGGGCGCACCAGCTGGACCAGCGCGTCGATAACCGCCTCGGGATCGGGCACGTGTTCCAGCATCTCCAGGCAGGTGACCACGTCGTAGTCGCCTGCATGATGCTCGGCATGGGCCTCGGCGGTGGTGTGCAGGTAGTGAATCTCCAACCCGGAGTCGTGTGCGTGCTCGCGCGCGACCTCCAGGTGTTCGGCGCCGGCATCCAGAGCGGTCACTTGTGCGCCGCGCACCGCCATCGCCTCGGACAGGATGCCCGCGCCACAGCCGACATCCAGCACCTTTTTGCCAGCCAGATCGGCGTGCTGGTCGATCCACTCCAGGCGCAGGGGATTGATCGCATGGAGGGTGCCAAAGGCGCCGTTCGGGTCCCACCACTCGTGTGCCCGATGCGTGAACTTGTGCAGTTCGGCGTGATCGACGTTGTCGCCAGTGCTGGCGTGGGATTCGCGGGTCATGGTCATCTCGATTACGCGGCCAGTTCGCGCTGGATTTCCAGCACGCGCGCGCCCCATTCGCGGGCCTCGGCCTGGAGCTCGTCCAGGTCCAGCGTAAGCAGTTCCCGGTCCCTGAGCAATGGCCGTCCGGCCACATGGACGTCGGTGACCGCCTCGCGGGTGGCGGCGTAGACAATCTGGGCGGCGGGTTCGTGCATGGGTTGCAGCTCGATGGCGCGAAGATCAATGCTGACCACGTCGGCCTGCTTGCCCGGTTCCAGGCTGCCGATGCGGTCGGCCAGGCCCAGCGCACGGGCGCTGCCCAGCGTGGCCATCTCCAGCGCGGCGGTGGCGGGGAGGGCCGAGGCATCGCCACTGACGCCCTTGGCCAGCAGCGCGGCCGTGCGCATCTCCCCGATCATGTCGAGATCGTTGTTGGAGGCGGTGCCATCGGTCCCCAGCCCCACGGTGATGTTGTCGCCCAGCAGTTCGGCGACCGGACAGAAGCCCGAGGCGAGCTTGAGATTGGATTCCGGGCAGTGCGCGACCGACACCGGACGTCCTTGAAGCAACTCGCGGTCCTGCGCGCTGACCTGGGTCATATGCACGGCGATGAACGGCTGGTCGAGCAGCCCCAGGCGTGCCAGCCGGGCCAGCGGTCGCTCGCCGTGGTCGCGTTCGGCATCGGCGATCTCGCCGGCGGTCTCGTGTACATGCATGTGGATAGGGGCGGCCAGCTCGCGGGCACGCTCCGCCACGCGCTGCAGACTCTCGTCACCCACGGTGTAGGGGGCATGCGGCGCCACGGTGTAGTGGATGCGGTCGTGGTGCTGCCAGTGATCGACGACCTCGGCGCCCCGCTGGAAGTATTCGTCCGTCGTCTGGGCCCAGGGTGTGGGGAAGTCGAACACGGTGAGCCCCAGTGCGGCGCGGATGCCGGATTCGTCGACCACGCGCGCGGCGTCGTCGACGAACAGATACATGTCGCTGAAGCAGGTGGTCCCGCCGCGCAGCATCTCGGCGATGGACAGCCGCGTGCCCGCGCGCACGAACTCGGGCGACAGCAGGCGGCCCTCGGCCGGCCAGATGTAGCGCTTGAGCCAGTCCATCAGCGGGCGGTCGCTGCCTACCCCGCGCAGCAGGCTCATGCCGGAGTGGGTATGCACGTTGACCAGGCCCGGGATCAGGGCATGCCCTTCGCGATGCAGGTGTTCGGCATCGGGGTGTTTTGCGAGGGCCTCTGCGCGCGGGAGCAGGGCCTCGATCACGCCGTTGCGAATGACCAGTGCGTGATCGTCGAGCACCGTGTCGCGCGGGATCACGGGCAGAATCTGCGAGGCACTGAGAACCAGGGTTCGGGTTGTCGACATGGGAAGCCAGACCGAGGGGTTTCGGCCGCGCATGGTACCCCAAAGAGGCGGCGAAGGCCGCCCCTTTGAGCCGGTCGAACCGGTTAACTGGCCTGGCGTCCCAGGACCTGGGCGCGTGTGACCTCGGCGACATGACGGCCCTGGAACGCGGCCATCGCGAGTTCGTTCTCGCTCGGCTGACGCGAGCCGTCGCCATCGGCCAGGGTGGTGGCACCGTAGGGAGTGCCGCCGCTGATTTCGCTCATGTCCAGCAGACGCTTCTCGGTGTAGGGCAGGCCGACGATGGTCATGCCGTAGTGCATCAGGTTGACGATGGTCGAGACCAGCGTGGTCTCCTGCCCTCCGTGCTGCGAGGCGGTGGAACCGAATACGGAACCGATCTTGCCGACCAGCTTGTCGCCAAACCACAGCGCACCGGTCTGATCGAGGAAATTGGCCATCTGCGCGGACATGCGGCCAAAGCGGGTCGGGGTGCCGATAATAATCGCGTCATAGTCCGCCAATTCTTCCGGTCTGGCGATGGGGGCGGCCTGGTCCAGTTTGGCCCCGGCCTGCTTTGCGACATCCTCGGGCATTAGTTCCGGGACACGCTTGATCGTGACCTCGGTGCCGGGGACTTCGCGGGCGCCGCGGGCGACGGCCTCGGCCATCTGCTCGATGTGGCCCCAGGTGGAGTAATAGAGGATGAGGACTTTGGTGCTCATGGGAAGGACCTCCGGGTTTAATTGAGGACCAGCTTAATTCCCATTAAAGCGAACAAAAATGGCCTTTTAATGGCTTTATTGTTCGTTTAAAACGAATGGTCAGCGGGGTGGCTGCGCAGAACTTTGAAGCGAGGGTGATGCCCCGAGCACGGCCCGTTCGAGGTCCGCCAGGTCTCCCGGATGGCCGTACAGGAACCCCTGGAAGTGGCGGCAGCCCAGGCCGAACAAAAAGGCCCGCTGCTCGACTGTTTCGACGCCTTCGGCAATTACGTCCAGGTCCAGCGTGCGAGCGAGATTGACGACCATCTGCGCGATTGCGGCGTCGTTGGGGTCGTCCAGTACGTCGCGCACGAAGGACTGGTCGATTTTCAGCTGCGCTAGCGGAAGCTGCTTCAGATAGGCGAGGGACGAGTAACCGGTGCCGAAGTCATCCAGGGCGAACTCCACGCCCAGCGTGCGCAGCTCGTCGATGTGTGCGACGACGGTGTCGATCTCCTCGAGCAGCATGCTCTCGGTCAGCTCCAGTTTCAGCCGGTCGCCGGGGGCTCTTGTCTCGTGGAGGATCTCGCGCAAGTTCTGGACGAACTGCGGGTCGCGGAACTGCCGTGCGCTGATGTTGACCGAGAGGGTCAACTCGCGGAAGGCGGCGGTGTGCTGCCAGGCAGCGAGCTGGGCACAAGCGGTACGCAGGACTTTGCGCCCGATCGGCACGATCAGGCCGGTTTGTTCCGCGATGGGGATGAACTCGGTAGGCGGGATTTCGCCACGCTGGGCGTGGTTCCAGCGCAGCAGCAACTCGGCGCCGATCACCTGGCCATCGGCCTCGACCTGGGGTTGATAGGCAACGGTGAACCGATCTTCGTCGAGGGCGTGGCGAAGGTCGCTTTCGAGCTCGAAGCGGGCCTCCACCGCGCGATGCAGTTCGGGGTCGTAGAAACGCACGGTATTGCGCCCGGCGTTCTTGGCCCGGTACATCGCGAGGTCGGCCTGCTTCAGCACTTCTTCCACGCCGAGACTGCGGCCGCTGAACAGGGTGGCGCCAATACTGGGGGTGACGTGGCGGTTCTGGCCGGCGAGCTCGAAGGGCTCGCGCAACAGATTGATCAGTTTGCGCCCCACCGCCTCGGCCTCCGTGGCAGCGCGCGAGGGATCAGGATGGAGATCGTTGAGGATGATCACGAACTCGTCGCCGCCCAGGCGCGCGAGCGTGTCGGCCTCGCGCACGGAGTTCTCCATGCGCCGGGCGACCTGGCACAGGAGGTCATCGCCGACCGCGTGCCCGAGGGTGTCGTTGATGTCCTTGAAGTTGTCCAGATCGATGAACAGGACCGCGCCGTGGTGACGTGTGCGCGCCGTATTGGCGAGGGCCTGGCCCAGACGGTCGTGCAACAGCGTTCGATTGGGCAGGCCGGTCAGGCCATCGAAGAAGGCCAGGCGCCGGATTTCCTCTTCGGCGTCCTTGCGGTCGGAAATATCCATCATGGTGCCAAAGGTCGCCATGATCTGGCCGTCTTCATCGAAGCGCGCACTGGCGTAGATGCTGACCCAGCGATGACTGCCGTCGTGCGTGCGCAGGCGGATCTCCTCGGATTGCGCGTGAGTGCCCCCTTCGAGCAGGGTGGCACAGAAGCTCTGTGCGTCGTCGCGGTCTTCGGGGTCAACAAAGGCACACATGGGCTGACCCAGAGTCTCTTCGACCGTGAACCCTGTCAGGGCCTCCCAGGCGGGGTTCAGCAGGGTCCAGCGGCCCTCGGCGTCGGTACGGAAGATCACCTCGGAAATGTGGTTGACGACATCCTGGTAGCGGTTTTCGCTCTCCTTGAGTGCCGCTGTGGCCCGACGGTGGGCGGTGACATCGAGCGTCAGTCCCCGCAGGCTGCGACGGCTGCCGGGGTCTTCGGCCGAGGAGAGGATATCGCGCAGCCAGATCCACTGACCGTTGCGGTGGGCGAAGCGGTAATCAACCACCTGGGGTTCGTTACCGGCCGCGCGCGCGGCCTCGCGCACGCGGGGGAGGTCATCCGGGTGGATATGCCGGGCGCGCAGTTCCCCGCGCCCCAGGTTGCGCGAGGGGAAGCCCAGCAGCTTGCGGGTGTCTCCTGCGACGAACTCCCACTCGTGGCTCTCGGGATTCGACTCCCACAGGATGGCGTTGGCCCCGCCCAGCATGGATTCCAGGCGGGCTACGGAGCGATTCAACTGCTGGTTTTGCTGGAGTAGTGTGGATTGTGTGGTGTCCAGGTGGGCGGCCATGTCGTTGAACGTCCGCGCCAGGTCGCCGAACTCGTCTCGGGAATCGATCTTTACTCGATGGTCGAGCTGCCCGGCCTCCAGGGCCCTGCCCCCTTGCAGGAGCAGGCGCAGACGGCGGGTCGTCATCAGGGCGAATAAAATGGCCGCCAGAATCGAGAGCCCCAGAACGCCCAGGGCCAGCAAGACATTGCGTTCCAGCAGGTTGGTCGAGAGCTGGTCGATCGCATCGGTCGAGTAGCCGACGGCCACGGTACCCAGAGGCTGGCCGGAAAGCTCGATGTCCCGGGCAATCTCGACCTGGCCGGATTCACTGCGCACACCGGCCTCGGGGGCGGGGAGGGTGTCCGGGGCGACGCCGACCGAGGCCAGGGGGCGCTCGCTGGCGTCGAGTACGACCGCGTAGAGGACGTTGGAGTCGTCGCCCAGCAGCTCAAGGAGGTCCTGGAGCATCGCGGGATCGGCGTAAGCGAGGCCCGGTGTCAGCGCAGACCCCAGCAGGCGGCTTTGTTGTTCGGCGGTGCGCTCCAGGACCTCCTGCTGGTTCTGCTGGACCTGGGTGATTCCGCTAAAGAGCAATGCCGCGACCATCGCAACCTGGATCGCGACGGTGCCAATGATGATCTGCCAGGCGACGTTCAGGCGCATGAAAGCCCCACAGGCCCACCAGAACGGGCACGGCGCAGGGAGGCACAGCGTGGCTTGGATGCGAGCAGGAGACGAGGCATGGCGCGTCTGGGAGCACCCGGGGTTGAGCGGGGTTCAGGAGCGGTAAGGCTACGTACTGTACCTGAACGAAGGCTGATTTTCTTGCTTTCGGGCGGAGGGCGCGCGAATGGTTGGCGCCCTCCGCCTCAATATTCAGCGAGGGCTCGTGCCGCCTGGCGGCACGAGCCCTCGTGGCCCTAGGGAAACACTGATCAATGTACACGTTCGCGCTCGAGTCGCTTTTGCGTGCGAACAAGGCGCGGTGACTGCCGTGCAGTCATTCTGCACAAGGGAGCCGCAACGCCGTTCCCACGCAAAAGCGGCCGAGCCCCTTTGGGGTTGGTACCCCAGGTTCCCCGATCCTGCGTTGCGCCGCTTGCGGGTAGAACCACTACCCGCTGCACGACGCGCCTTGTCTCGGAAAACCTGGGGTGCCAACGCGAGCGTGTACATTGATCAGTGTTTCCCTAGTAGCGATTGATGGCGAGGCGGCCCGGTCCGGTCAGGGCGAGCGCAACTGCCGAGAACAGGAACATGGCCTGCAGTTCGATGGCCCAGCCGCCGTGCTGCGTCAGCTGGACGACCTCGTCGGCATGGGCGAGGCCGATGGCGAACAGCATGTTGACCGCGATGATTACCGCGCCAATGCGCGCGTAGAGGCCAATGATCAGCAGGACGGGTGCCAGGACCTCCCCGATGTACACGCCATAGGCCAGCACTCCGGGCAGCCCGGCCCCGGCCAGCATCCCCTCGATGTGTCCAACGCCTCCGGAGATCTTGTCGATCCCGTGCAGCAGGATCATGACGCCCAGCGCCAGTCGCAGGATCAGCTTCCCGGTGTCGTCCAGCATGTTGTCCATTTCGTTGTCTCCTGATTGCGTGGTTGAGGTTTGCGCGGGGTCTTGTGTTGAGCAGCTGGGTCAGATTCAGTGCTCGCGCAGTAGGCTCCTGAAGGCTTCATAGTCCTCCGGGCTTGCCGGTTCGAAGCCACGAGAGTGGCCAAACGCGCGCAGCCGTTGTTGTCCGGAGGTGGTGTTGGAGAGCTCCAGCAATTGTGTCTGCAAGTCTAGATCATTCGTTTGCACCCGTTGGTGCAGCACGATCGTAACGCCTGGGAAGGGGTCCGACTGGGCGAGGATGCGGACCAGGCTGCCATCGGCCAGGGCAATGGTGCGGGGCCCCTCCTGCGGCGAACGTGGCGACTCGAGGGCGCGTGCGTCAATCACCAGGACGGCCGCTTCGGCCAGTCCGCGTTGCATGGCCGCCGCGGCGGCATTGTGGTGCGGGAACTCCAGATAGTGGATCGGGGGATCCTCGGTATCGAACACCGCGCGGATTCGCTCGCTGGCCAGCCGGGTACCCAGACTGTGCCGAGCGGGGGTCGCCAGGGTCGCGTCTTCCAGGTCGGTCAATTGCCGGTGCGGCGCATTCACTGGTGCCACGATGATCATGGCCAGGGTATTGCGCGAACGAGCGATTGGGCGATACGCGCTGGTTTCGCCGAGCAGCGGAACGACGTGTGGCGCGACAATCGCCACGTCGTAGCGCTCCTCCGACAGGCGCTCGATAAACCGAGGGAAATCGCGCGAGGCTTCCAGGTGTACGGGCGCCTGGCGCAGGTCGGCAAGCCATTCGCGCAACGGCGCGTATCGTTGAAACAGGGCCTGGGGACTCGCGAATGGCTGTATCCCCAGCTCCCAGGCTTCGTCCGTAAACGCTGTGCCAGGCAGTAGTGCGACTACCAGCACAAGTCCAATGGTGCGCAGGCGGGCCCGGCGGTTTACGGACGCTGGAAGAGGGGGTAACCCGGCCTGACGTTTTCCCATCGGGTGCGATCCCGGCGGATGGGCTTACTGGTTCCTATAGTCAACCGCACCAGGGGTGTCCATGCGTCAATAAATCGGCACCGCAGCGGGGGTGCTGTTTCAGGCGGCTGTCGGAAACCCGTTGAATCCGCACGTGTGTGGCGCCTAGGGCGGGTTGCGAGGGGGGCTGGCGTCGAATTTGCATGGAGCGCTGTTGCATGCAGATCACCGCGCCGACGGGCGCGGCCGGAGGAATCAAGATGACCATTTTCGACCGCGTCGCCGAGGCGCTGCTCGCCACCCTGCAGGGGCTGACCCCGCTGACCGTTATCGGGGCCTTTTCACTATTTCTGTTCGTGCTGTTCCTGTTGGCCCTAATGGCGCTGACGCTGCGGCGAGCGAACGCTTTCCAGGGCGCCGCGCCCGCCTTGCTGACCACCCTGGGGATCCTGGGTACGTTCCTCGGGGTTGCGATCGGCCTGATCGACTTCGATGCGGCGCGGGTCGAGGCGAGTATTCCGGCGTTGCTGGAGGGGCTGAAGCTTGCGTTCGTGACCAGCATCGTCGGCATCCTGCTGGCGTCGGTATTGCGCGTACTGCAGGTGATGATGCCGGCGCCGGTGACGGCACCGGATGACCGGGGCGACCCCCAGGTCAGCGGTGATCCCGAGCGTGTGCTGGCCGAGCAGCGCGATGCGACGCGGGCCTTGCTGCAGGCGGTACAGCAGATGGATCGTCGCCTGGATCAGCGTCTCGAGACGCAGCACCACGAACTGAAGCAGAGCCTGGAGGGGCTGGCGGATCGCATGAGCGAGCTCAGCAGCGGACACCTGGTGGCCGCGCTGGAGCAGGTGATTCGCGACTTCAATGACCGCTTGGGCGAGCAGTTCGGCGAGAACTTTCGCCGGCTGGATGACTCGGTGGCGCGGCTGGTGGACTGGCAGGATCGCTATCGCGAGCAGATGGATACCCTGCACCGGGCGTTCGATCAGGCGCGCGAGGGGGTCGAGCAAAGCGAGGGTGCGCTGGAGCGTCTGACTGGGCAGGCCTTGAAGATTACCCGGCATGTCGAGGAGCAGGATGCGACGCTGGCCAGTCTGCGTCGGGAAACGGTGGAACTGGAGGCCCTGCTGAGTGCGATCGCGGCGCTGCGTGACCGGGCCACCGAGGCCTTCCCCGCGATGGATGCCAGGCTCGAGGCGATGCTGGAGAGCATCGAGAACGCCGTGCAGTCCGGGCGCGCGGCCGAGTCCCGCTGGCGGGGAGACGCGTTTGCAGTGGGGATGGCGACGCCGACGGATACCCTGGGGGCGCGGTCGTGATCCTGCGCTGGTTGCTGCGACGCCGGGGGCGTGCGGGTGGCGCTGCGCACGAGGCGGATCAGGGGTCGCACTGGCTGGCGCTGGCGGACCTCATGGCCGCGTTGATGATGATCTTCCTGTTCCTGGCGCTGTTGCACATGGTTCAGGTCGAACGCTCGAGTGCGGCGCATGTCGAGGTGCGCAACGAGGCTGCCGCGTTGCGGGCGGCGATCTACTCGGTGCTGGAGGAGGAGTTTCGCGAGGACCTGCCGCGCTGGAATGCGGAGCTTGACCGCGACACCCTGACGCTGCGCTTTCGCGAGCCGGAGGTTCTGTTCGAGCGCAGTTCCGCGAGTATCCGCCCGCGCTTCGAGGCGATCCTGGACGATTTCATGCCGCGCTACGCCGAGCAGCTGCGGCCGTTTGCGGACGTGATCCGCGAGGTGCGTATCGAGGGGCATACCTCCAGCGAGTGGGCCGGAAGCGACGATGCGATTGATGCCTACTTTGGCAACATGGACCTGAGTCAGCGCCGTACCCGAGCGGTGCTCGAGCATGCCTACCGGCTTGAGCCCCTGCAGGAGGACGACTGGTTCCGCTCGCGTGTGGCGGCGGTCGGTTTGTCCTCGTCGCGGCGGGTGCTGGATGCCGATGGACAGGAAGACCACGAGGCCTCGCGGCGGGTGGAGTTCAGCGTACTGACGGACTTCGAGGCGCGGCTTCTGGGCAACACCGAGGCCCGCCCGTCCCCCAAACCGCTGGAGGCGCGTTCGCCCTGACCGATGTGCTTTGGGTTCTGGGCGCGGGTGTGCGTCAGATGCGTTCCAGCAGGGCGTTGCGGAGGATCTCCTGCTGGTTGTCGGAGAGGGCCCCGCCGTTGTTGCACTCCAGCAGGAAGCTGTCCTCTACCTGCTCTCCGGCCGTGGCGATGCGGGCCGTGCGCACGTCGATCGCGTGTTCGGCCAGTACGTGGCCGATGGTCGACAGCAGTCCCGGGCGGTCGAGCGCGCGCAGGCGCATGCGTGTGGCTTGCCCGCCGGAGGCGGATTCGAATTCGATCTGCGTATCCACGTCGAAATGCTTCAGGCGGCGTGGTAACTGGCGGCTCACCGGGGCCTTTTCGCCATCGGTGCGGGTGAGTTCGTTGGCAAGGTACTGGCGGATTTCGTCGCTGCGGTAGCCGGCGTCCACCGTCTGGCCGCCGCCGCTCTCCAGCACCAGGAAGGTGTCCAGTGTGCGCCCCCCGGCCGTGGTGATGATGCGGGCGTCGACGATGTCGAGGCCCAGCTGGGTCAGCGCGCTGGTGATGCGGGCGAACAGGTAGGGGTGGTCTTCCGCGTAAACGAAGATCTCGGTGCTGCCGCGCGATGTCTTGGGGCGCACCAGAATCAATGGCAGTTCGTCCGCCTTCAGCGGCAGCAGGGCCTGTCCGTGCCAGGCGACCTCGTCGGCAGAGTGGCGCAGGAAGTACTCGTCGTCGAGTTCGTCCCACAGGGCTTCGGCGTCGTGCGCCCCAAAGCCGCGCCCCTCGAGCAGTTGCAGGGCCTCGCCGCGGGTCTCGCGAATCTGTGCGTCCATGTTCGGGGCCGCGTCGAGGCCGCGCTCGAGCACGTTGCGCGTGGCGTGATAAAGCGTTTGCAGCAGCGAATCCTTCCAGCTGTTCCACAGCTCCGGGTTGGTGCCGCGGATATCGGCGATGGTCAGCAGGTACAGGAAGTCGAGGCGCTCGCGGGTGCGCACCTCGCGGCCGAAGGCCAGCACGACGTCGGGATCGGAGATGTCCTTGCGCTGGGCGGTGAGCGACATCAGCAGGTGGGAGCGGACCAGCCAGGCCACCAGGCCCGCGTCTTCGTCGGACAGGCCGTGCTGCTGGCAGAAATGCAGGGCATCGTGGGCGCCCAGCTCCGAGTGGTCTCCGCCACGACCCTTGGCGATATCGTGGAACAAGGCAGCCAATACCAGCCGTTCGGGACGCTCAAGCTCGCTATGGATGCGGTGCGCGAGCGGCTGCTCGTGGGCGAACTCGGGCAGGGCCAGCCGGCGGGCGTTGCGCACCACGTTAAGGGTGTGTTCGTCCACCGTGTAGGCATGGAACAGGTCGTACTGCATGCGTCCGATGATGCGTCCGAATGCGGGCAGGTAGTTCCCCAGCACGCCGTAGCGGTTCATACGGCGGAGCTGGCTGGTAATGCCGCGGGGCGCGCGCAGGATGTCCATGAACAGGGCGCGGCAGACCGGGTTGCGACGGAAATGGCCATCGATCAGGTGGCGGTGGGCGCGGATCAGGCGGATGGTCGAGGCGCGGATCCCCTGGATCTCAGGATGCTCCTGCAACAGGCGAAAGACCTCCAGCAGGGCCGGTGGGTAGATCATGAAAACCTGGTCGTGGGCCACTTCCAGATAGCCGCCGCGTACTTGAAAGCGCTGATGAATGCGGACCGGCTCCTGCAGGGCCTGCGGATCATCGAGAATGGCTTCGTTGAAGTGCTGCAGGAGCAGCTCGTTAAGCCGCTCCAGGTCGTTGATCGTGCGGAAGTAGCGCTGCATGAATTGCTCGACCGCTCGGTTGTGGTTCTGGTCCACGAAGCCGAAGGTGTTGGCCAGCTGACGCTGCAGGTCGAACAACAGCCGGTCCTCGCGGCGCCCGGCGAGCATGTGCAGGGCGAAGCGTACACGCCAGAGAAAGCTCTGACCCTCCAGCATCTCGTGAAGCTCGCCTTCGCGTAGGAAGCCCAGCGAGACCAGTTCCTCTATACGTTCCGCGCCGTAGTGGCGCTTGGTTACCCAGCCGATCATCTGGATGTCGCGCAGCCCGCCGGGGCCTTCCTTCACGTTGGGTTCCAGGCGGTAGCCGGTCTCGCCGAAGCGGCGGTGCCGCGCCTGCTGTTCCGCGAGCTTGGCCGCGTAGAAGCTACGCGAGTCCCAGATGCGATCGGAGTCGATGGCGCCGCGAAATTCGTTGAAAAGGCTCAAATTGCCACTTAAATAGCGTGATTCGATCAGATTCGTCGCGACCGTGATGTCGTCGCGGGCCTCGCGTGTGCAGTCCTCGATGCTGCGTACGCTGTGCCCGACCTCGATCCCGATATCCCAGAGGAAGGTGACGAATGCGCTGATCCGGTCGAACACCTCTCGGTCCGCCGTGCCGTCGATCACGATCTGGAGGTCGATGTCGGAGGCAGGGTGCAACTCGCCGCGCCCGTAGCCCCCGACCGCGACCAGGCACAGCCGGTCGTCATCGGCCAGGCCCTGCTGGGCCCAGATCAGCTTGAGCATCTCGTCAATGCGGCGTGCGTGACCGAGGATCAGCTCCTCGATCGGCATGCCGTCACGAAAGCCCTGGTACTGCTGTTCGAGGATTGCGCGTCGGCGATCGCGGAACAGGGAGATATTCCCGGGGTTGCGGCTCAGGCGCTGGTAGTCCTCGCCCCAGTCGGGCGAGAAGGCGGGCGCGTCGGCCTCGCTGGGGGTGCCGCCGGCGGGCAGTGTACTCATCGACTCAGGCCGCGAGTTCCTGGGGCGGGGTCTCGTCCTTGCGCAGGGTCAGGATCTCGTAGCCGTCGGCCGTGACCAGCAGGGTGTGTTCCCACTGCGCGGACGGGCTGTGGTCCTTGGTGACGGCGGTCCAGCCGTCGGCGAGGATCCGGGTATGCCGGCGCCCGGCATTGATCATCGGCTCGATGGTGAAGCACATGCCTTCCTCAAGTTTCAGCCCGGTGCCCGGCTTGCCGTAGTGCAGCACCTGCGGGTCTTCGTGGAAGCCGCGCCCGATACCGTGACCGCAGAACTCGCGCACCACCGAGCAGCGCTGGCTTTCGGCGTACTGCTGGATCGCGTGTCCGATGTCGCCAAGGGTCGCGCCGGGGCGTACCTGCTGGATGCCGAGATACATGCTGGTGCGGGCGACGTCGATCACGCGCTGCGCCTGAATGCTGGGCTTGCCGATCACGAACATGCGGCTGGTGTCGCCGTGAAAGCCGTTCTTGATCACGGTGATATCGATATTGAGGATGTCGCCGTTTTTCAGCTTGCGATCGCCCGGAATGCCGTGACAGACCTGGTGATTGACCGAGGTGCAGATCGATTTGGGAAAGCCGCGATAGTTCAGCGGCGCGGGGATCGCATCCTGGGTGTTCACGATGTAATCGTGGCAGATGCGATCCAGCTCGCCGGTGGTGACCCCGGCCTGCACATGCGGTTCGATCATCTCCAGGACTTCGGCGGCCAGGCGGCCGGCGACGCGCATGTGTTCGATCTCTTCTGGGGTCTTGATGGTTACGGACATGGGGGCTCCGGTCGAGACCTGCGAGGGTTGTGTGGCGGGTCTCGGGAGCCCGCGACACGGCGCCAAACAGGGCCCGGATAGTTGGTTCAAGTCAGCGTCCTATGCTATAAAGCGCGCGCCTCGCTGGCAATTCGGCGGGGTCGGGAGGCGGCCGGAAGCCGGCGGTCTCGCGGAACCTTAATCCACACACGCATCGACACGGTCTGTCGGGTGCCCGCCAGGAGGCTTCGGTCTCGTGCTCGGGTTTCAGATCGGGATGCGTGGAGGCTCAACCCGTTACAGGAGAAACCTAATGTCCCTCGTGACTATGCGACAGATGCTGGAAGCCGGTGTGCATTTCGGCCACCAGACGCGTTACTGGCATCCCAAAATGGCCCCGTACATCTTCGGGGAACGCAACAAGATTCATATCATCAACCTCGAGAAGTCCCTGCCGATGTTCAACGACGCGTTGAACTTCCTCGGCAAGATCGCCGCAGACGGCGGCAAGATCATGTTCGTGGGCACCAAGCGCTCCGCGCGTGAAGTGGTGGCCGAAGAGGCGCGCCGTTGCGGCATGCCGTTCGTGTCCCATCGCTGGCTGGGCGGCATGCTGACCAACTTCAGCACGGTCAAGCAGTCGATCAAGCGCCTGAAGGACCTGGAGACCATGGACGCCGATGGCAGCTTCGAGGTGCTGAACAAGCGCGAAGCGCTGACCCGCCGCCGCGAGAAGGACAAGCTCGAGCGCAGCCTGGGTGGCATCAAGGACATGAACCGCATGCCGGACGCGATGTTCGTGATCGACGTCGGCTACGAGAAGATCGCCGTGGCCGAGGCCAAGAAACGCGGTATCCCGGTCGTGGCGGTGGTCGATTCCAACCACTCGCCGGAAGGCGTGGACTACGTGATCCCGGGCAACGACGACGCGATGCGTGCGATCCAGCTGTACGTGGCTGCGATCGCTGACACGATCATCGAGGCCAAGGGCGCGGTGACCACGGGCGGCGTGTCCGAGGACGAGTTCGCGGGTGCGGATGCCGCTGCCGGGGGCAGTGCCGAATCCAGCGAGGCGGCCCCGGCCAACCCGGCCTGAGTGGGCATTGGGCCCGGTGCGCGATACCGCGCCCGGGCCACTTGAACCAGAGAGCCGGCCCCGGTTTGCTGCGTGGCCGGCTCGATTGACGAATTTTTCAGGAGTACATCCCGATGCAGATTACTGCTGCCCAAGTGAAAGAACTGCGCGAGCGCACCGGCGCCGGCATGATGGAGTGCAAGAAGGCACTGACCGAGACCGGGGGCGACCTGGAAGCCGCCGTGGAGGCCATGCGCAAGTCCGGCATGGCGAAGGCCGACAAAAAGGCCGGTCGTGTGGCGGCCGAAGGTCGCGTCGAGATCGTCAGCGAGGGCAACAAGGCCGTGCTGGTCGAGATCAACTGCGAGACGGACTTTGTTGGTAACGACGACAACTTCCGTGCCTTTTCCGCCCAGTGCGCCCAGATTGCCCTGAGCTCCGGTGCTGGCGACGTGGAAGGCCTGATGGCCGAGACCGTCGATGGCCAGACCCTCGAGGAGCACCGCACCCAGTTGATCGCCAAGGTCGGCGAGAACGTGCAGGTGCGCCGCTTTGATCGCCTGCAGGCCGAAGACGCGCTGGGCTTCTACCAGCACGGCACGCGCATTGGTGTCGTGGTCAGCCTGAAGGGTGGCGACGAGGCCCTCGCGAAGGACGTGGCGATGCACATCGCGGCCTCGAAGCCAGTGTGTGTGGACGAGTCCGGTGTCCCGCAGGACCTGCTGGACAAGGAACGCGCGATCTTCAAGGCGCAGGCCGAGGAATCCGGCAAGCCGGAGAACATCATCGAGAAGATGATCGAAGGCCGCATTCGCAAGTACCTCGCCGAGATCACCCTGGTCGGTCAGCCGTTCGTGAAGGACCCGGACCAGACCGTTGGCCAGTTGCTGGAAGCGAAGGGCGCTTCGGTTACCGGTTTCCTGCGCTACGAGGTGGGCGAAGGCATCGAGAAGAAAAAAGAGAACTTCGCCGAAGAAGTGATGGCCCAGGCCCGCGGGGCCTGATCCGCCGAATCGCTTTGGCGTAGACTCCCGATGCGGGCGCAGGACGCGCCCGCATCGCTCGCCGGCCGGCAAGCACGGCCATTGATGACAGGTGCAGGACCCGAGCCCGATAAAGGAGCCCAATGAGTCAGGACAGGCAGCCCGCGTACAGGCGCATCCTTCTGAAGTTAAGCGGGGAGGCCCTGATGGGCCAGCAATCCTATGGGGTGGACCCGGATGTCCTGGCGCAGGTCGCCGAAGAGGTGTCGGAGCTTTCGAGCATGGGTGTCGAGGTCGGCATCGTGATCGGAGGGGGCAACATCTTTCGTGGCGCCGGTCTCGCCCAGGGTGGCATGGACCGGGTTACGGGTGACCACATGGGCATGCTGGCAACGGTCATCAATGCCCTGGCCATTCAGGATGCGATCGAACGCGCGGGTCGTTTCTCGCGTGTGATGTCGGCCATCCGCATCAATCAGGTTTGCGAAGACTACATTCGCCGCCGCGCCGTGCGGCATCTGGAAAAGGGCCGGATCGTGGTGTTCGCCGCGGGAACCGGCAACCCCTTCTTTACCACCGACTCCGCCGCTTCGCTGCGCGCCATCGAGATCAATGCCGAATTGATGATCAAGGCCACCAAGGTGGACGGGGTCTATGATTCGGACCCGATGACGAGCAAGGATGCCCGCCGTTATGAACGCCTGACGTTCGACGAGGCGCTGGAACGCCGTCTGGGTGTAATGGATACGACCGCGCTGGTGATGTGTCGTGACAACGGCCTGCCAATCCGCGTGATGAACATGTTTGCAAAAGGGGACCTCCGCCGGTTGGTGATGGGCGAGCCGGTGGGAACCCTGGTCGAGGGATCCCGAGATGACTGACGCCACGATCAAGGACGCGCGCCAGCGCATGGACAAGAGCATCGAGGCCCTGCGCAACGAGCTGGCCAAGATTCGCACGGGTCGCGCGCACCCCAGTCTGCTCGAGCATGTGCATGTCGACTACTACGGCATGGAAGTGCCGATCAATCAGGTCGCGAACATCAACGCCGAGGACTCGCGCACCCTGGCCGTGGTGCCATACGAAAAGGACATGGTCGCGAAGGTGGAGAAGGCGATCATGACCTCGGACCTGGGTCTGAACCCGGCGAGCATGGGCACCGTGATCCGGGTGCCGCTGCCGGCGCTGACGGAAGAACGCCGCCGTGACCTGGTCAAGGTGGTCAGGGCCGAGGCCGAAAATGCGCGTGTTGCGGTGCGCAATATCCGCCGCGACGCCAACAACACCTTCAAGCAGGCGGTGAAGGACAAGGAGGTCTCGGAAGACGAAGAGCGCAAGGCACAGGAACAGGTGCAGAAGCTCACCGACGACCACATCGCGAAGATCGATGCATTGCTCGAGGACAAGGAAGCCGAGTTGATGGAAGTCTGACCGGCCATCCCCGTATGCCGGTTTCCTCCGCCACCGACCCCGCGCTGCCCGGCCACGTTGCCATCATCATGGATGGCAACGGGCGCTGGGCCCAGGCCCGTGGGCTGGACCGCTCCGAAGGCCATCGCGAGGGTCTGGAGGCGACCCGCCGGGCGGTGCGTTTCTACGCCGAACACGGTATTCAGTCGCTCACGGTATTTGCGTTCAGCAGCGAGAACTGGGGTCGCCCCCGCGCCGAGGTCGAGGCGCTCTTTGAACTCTTTGTCACGGCTATCGAGGGCGAACTGCCCGAGCTGGTCGAGCGCGGCATTCGCCTGAGATTCATCGGCGATCGCGCCACTTTTCCTCCAACGCTACAAACCCGTATGTGCGAGGCCGAAGAGGCCACCGCGGGCAACGAGGGGATGTGCCTGGTGGTTGCACTGGGATACGGCGGCCGCTGGGACATCCTGCAGGCGGCCAGGCGGTGGGTGGCCAGTGGTGGCTCGGAGGCCGATGGTGATGCCGAGGCCGCTTTTGCGGCCGAGCTGAGTACAGCCGGTCTGGCCGACGTGGACCTGCTGATCCGCACCGGCGGCGAACAACGCATCAGCAACTTCCTCCTGTGGCAGGCGGCCTACGCCGAAATACTGTTCATCGAAACCTACTGGCCGGATGTTGGCGTGAAGGACTTCGAGCGCAGTCTGGCCTGGTATGCCCAGCGCCAGCGGCGTTTTGGCCGAGTGTCAGCCGGGGCCTATTCAGCGACCGAGGCCCCCGGTGCTTAGAACCCGGGTAATGACCGCCGCGGTGATCGGGCTGCCCGCGCTGGCACTGATCGCGTTCGGGCCCAACTGGGCGGTGCTGGCGTTGATGGCTTTGGGAATTGGGCTGGCCACCTGGGAGTGGGGCGAGCTGACCGGACTGCACGCAGCCTGGGAACGCGCGGTGCTGGTGGTGCTGGTGCTGACGCCACTGGTGGCCTTGGGATTGACGCTGGCGCAGCCCGTGCATCTACTGGTTCTCCTGTTTGCGGTTGTCTGGTGGCTGCTGATTGTGCTGGCACTACCGTTTTACCGCTCCGGGATCGACGAGCGTGGGCCGCGCCCCAAGCTGCTAACCGTCGCGGCGGTGTTGACGCTGGTGCCCGCGGGTATGGCCATCGTCTGGCTGCATGCGCTGGCACCCTGGCTGGTGGTGTACCTGATCGTTCTGGTGGGCTTTGCCGATACCGGTGCCTATTTCGCCGGAAGGGCCTTCGGGCGCACCGCACTGGCTCCGCATATCAGTCCGGGGAAGACCCGGGAAGGTCTGCTCGGCGGTCTGGGCGCCGTGTTCGCCTTGGCCGTGGTGGTGGCCGGTGTCTGGGGGCTGGCGCCCATGGATGCGCTGGTGTTCGTGCTGCTGTCGATCCTGATTGCGCTGGTGTCGGTGGTGGGCGACCTGTTCGAGAGCATTCTCAAGCGCCAGGCGGGTGCGAAGGACAGCGGTTCCTTGCTACCCGGTCACGGGGGTATTCTGGATCGCATCGACAGCCTGATCGCGGCGGCCCCGATCTTTCTGGCCGGCTTGCTCTGGCTGGCCTTGTTGCCCGTCCCCGGGGCATAAAGAGTCGCAGGTAACACGTTATGAGCCCCACGCGGATCACCATACTCGGTTCCACCGGCAGCATCGGCGTCAGCACCCTGGATGTGGTGTCGCGCCAGCCGGACCGCTTTCACGTCTACGCGCTGACCGCGCATCGCAATGTCGAACGTCTGAAAGCGCAATGTCTGCAGGTGCGACCGCGCATCGCCGTCGTTGCCGAAGAGGACGCCGCGAGCGCGCTTCAGCGCGAACTGGAGGCGGCCGGTTGTCCCACGGAGGTGCGGGCGGGGCCGGAAGCACTGGCCAAGGTGGCGGAGGCGCCGGAGGTGGACGCCGTGATGGCTGCTATTGTCGGCGCGGCCGGGCTCCTGCCGACTCTGGCGGCGGCCGAGGCCGGCAAACGTGTGCTCCTGGCCAACAAGGAGGCCCTGGTGATGTCCGGGGCGCTGCTGATCGATGCGGTGCGCCGTTCCGGGGCCTGCCTGCTGCCGATCGACAGCGAACACAACGCCATTTTCCAGTGTCTGCCGACGGGTTATGTCTGCGCGGACGAGGTTACGCCGCATGGCGTCGAGCGCATCTGGCTGACCGCCTCGGGTGGCCCGTTCCGCGACCGGCCTCTCGATACCTTTGGCGACATCTCGCCGGACGAGGCCTGTGCTCACCCGAACTGGGACATGGGGCGCAAGATTTCGGTCGATTCCGCAACCATGATGAACAAGGGCCTGGAGGTGATAGAGGCCTGCTGGCTGTTCGCGGTTCATCCCTCGGCCATCCAGGTCGTCCTGCACCCGCAAAGCATCGTGCACTCGATGGTGGCGTATAACGACGGCTCGGTGCTTGCCCAGATGGGCAATCCCGATATGCGCACCCCGATCGCGCATGCCCTGGCCTGGCCCGACCGGGTGGAGTCCGGTGTTGCGCCACTGGATCTTCTGGGTGTGGGGCCGCTGGAGTTTCGCGAGCCGGAGGCCGAACGGTTCCCGGCCCTGGGGCTGGCCTACCGAGCCATGGAGCAGGGCGGTACGGCTACCGCCGTGCTGAACGCGGCGAATGAGATCGCGGTAGAGGCCTTCCTGTCGGGCGGCTTGGCCTTCAGCGACATCACCGTGGTCATCGAACGGACGCTGGACGCCCTGCCGACGCAGCCAGCCGACTCCCTGGAGCGCGTCCTGGCGGCGGATGCCGAGGCACGCGCCCATGCCGGTAGCGAGATCGGGCGTCTGCAGCGCCGGGCGGTGTCATGACGCTGTTGACCAGTCTGCTGGCGTTCGCCGTGGCCATCGGTGTGCTGGTGACGGTGCACGAGTACGGGCACTATCTGGCGGCGCGTGCGATGGGGGTCAAGGTCCTGCGGTTCTCGGTCGGGTTCGGGCGGCCGCTGTTGAGCCGCCGGATCGGACGGGATCGAACGGAGTTCGTCGTGGCGGCCCTGCCGCTTGGCGGGTACGTGAAGATGCTCGACGAGCGCGAGGGCGATGTGGCGCCCGAGGAGCGGGATCGCGCCTTCAACAACAAGGGCCTGAAGGCGCGCACGTTTATCGTGTCCGCCGGCCCGCTGGCGAATTTCCTGTTCGCGATCGTTGCTTACGGTGCGATGTTCATGATTGGCGTGGGCGGGGTGCGACCGGTAGTGGGCGACATTACCGCGGACAGCCCGGCGGCGGTCGCGGGCCTGGAGCGCGGCGAGGAGATTCTTGCGGTCGACGGGCGCGCCGTGCGGGACTGGGAGCAAACGAACCTTCGGCTCCTTGACCACGCCGTACGGGGTGATACGGTGCCGGTTCTCGTGCGCGACCGCGATGGCCGCGAGGTGGAGCGCACGCTGGATCTGCGCGATCGTCAGGCGATCCTGGGCCAGGGGCAATTCCTGGAGCAGGTGGGGCTCGCGCCTTATCGCCCGGCACTGGTGCCGCGCATCGGCCAGGTCGAGTCGGGCAGCCCCGCGGCGACGGCCGGGCTTGAGCCCGGCGACCGCGTGCTGACCGTGGACGGTGACCCGATCGACGACTGGAACGACTGGGTCCGCCGCATTCAGGCGAGCCCGGAGCGTGAACAGGTCGTGCAGGTGGAACGTGGTGACCAAACGGTCGAGCTGAGGGTTACGCCGGAGGCAATCGCCACCAATGGCGAGACCATCGGGCGCATCGGTGCGGGGGTGGATCCAGACCAGCCCGCGGCGCGCGAGATGGCGGTGCTGGTGCGCCAGGGCCCCGTGGAGGCGCTGGTTTCAGGGGCGGCTCGCACCTGGGATGTCTCGATTCTGACGGTCGGCATCCTCTGGCGTATGGTCACTGGCGAGGCGTCGGTCAAAAACATCAGCGGACCGGTTACCATAGCCGAGTTTGCGGGCACCACCGCGGTGATCGGGATCTCGGCCTTCCTCGGGTTCCTGGCGCTGGTGAGTGTGTCGCTGGGGATCATCAATCTCTTGCCGATCCCGCTGCTCGATGGTGGCCACCTGCTGTATTACGCGGTGGAGGCGGTTAAAGGGAGCCCGGTGTCCGAGCGCGCCCAGATCATCGGGCAGCAGTTCGGCATCCTCGCGATCGCCGGGTTGATGTTGCTGGCCCTCTACAACGATTTGACACGTCTGTTCGGGTAACCCCGAAACAGCCCTTCTGAATTGGCGGAAAGCATGTCGCGAAACAGCTTGAGAGCAATAGCCCTGGTCGGTCTCCTGGGTCTGGCAGGTACGGCCTGGGGACAGACCTACCAGATCGAGGATATCGAGATCGAGGGGCTGGAACGGATTACCGCCGGTACGGCGCTGAGCTATCTGCCAGTCGAAGTGGGCGACACCTTCGATGAAAGCCAGAGCCCGGACATCATCCGCGAGATGTTCCAGACGGGGTTTTTCGACGACGTGGAGATTGCCCGGCGCGGGAACGTGCTGGTGGTGATTGTCTCCGAGCGTCCGGCCATCAACGAGATCAACTTTTCCGGGAATCGAGACATTCCGGACGATGGCCTGCGCGAGGCGCTTGAAGCGGCCGGGCTGCGCAGCGGGCGCGTGTTCAACCGCACGATGCTCGACCGGATCGAGAGCGAGCTGCGTCAGCAGTACTTCGCGCGCGGCCGCTACAACGTCGAGGTGGATGTGGAGATCATCGACCTGCCGCGCAACCGCGTGGATATCGAGATCGATATTGCCGAAGGCCCTGTGGCGCGTATCCAGCAGGTCAATGTGGTGGGCAACGAGACCTTCACCGACCGCGAACTGACCCGCCGTTTTGATTCGGGCGTACCCCGCTGGTGGGCCTTCTTCAGTCGGCGGGACCACTATTCCCGCGAGAAGCTGTCGGGTGATCTGGAGCAGCTGCGTTCGCACTATCTGGACGAGGGCTTTCTCGAGTTCGATATCGATTCCACCCAGGTGACCCTGACGCCGGACCGCCGCGATCTGTTCATCACGATAAATGTGGACGAGGGTGACCGCTATACCGTCACCGGATTCGACCTGGCGGGCGATTTCGTGGTCTCGCGGGACGAGTTGGAAGAGCTGGTCGAGATTGATGTAGGTGAACCCTTCTCGCGCAGCCAGGTGACCGAATCGGCCGAACGCATCACGAACCGTCTGATGCAGGACGGCTATGCATTCGCCAACGTGAATCCCGTGCCGGATGTCGACGAGGACAGCCGCGAGGTCGATATCACCTTCTTCATCGACCCAGGCCCGCGTGTATACGTTCGTCGCATCCAGATCACCGGTAACGAGAATACGGAGGAGCGCGTCTATCGCCGCGAGCTGCGGCAGATGGAGAGCTCCTGGTACAACGGGGCCTTGATCGAGCGCTCCCGCGTGCGGCTGCAGCGTCTGCCATTCGTGCAGAGCGTGAATGTGGAGACGCAGCGGGTCCCCGGTACTGATGACGAGGTGGACCTGAATATCACGGTCACCGAGCAGCAATCCGGTGCGTTGACGCTCGGGGCGGGTTTCTCGCAGAACCAGGGCGTGCTGCTGACGGCCGGGCTGCAGCAGGACAACTTCCTGGGCACCGGGAACCGCTTCAACGCGGAGATCAGCACCAGCCGGGTGAACCAGATCTTCCGCATGAGCGTGACCAACCCGCACTACACCCCCGCCGGGGCCAGTCGCGGGTTCTCCGTCTTCTACCGCAAGATCGACGCCGAGCGGGCGAATATCTCGCGCTACTCCTCGAACCGCTACGGGTTCGACGTGAGCTACGGGATCCCGCTGTCCGAGTTCGACCGGATTCGGATCGTGCCCGGGTACGAACACATCGAGATCGACACGGTAGAGCGTGATGGACGGCGGGGAAGCCCGGAAGAGATCTTCGCCGAGATCGACGAATTCGGCAGCTCCGCCAATTTCTACAAGATCGAGACGAGTTATATCCACGACACCCGAGATCGCACGACATTCGCGACTCAGGGTCGGCGCCACCGCATTGGTTTGGAACTTGCTGTGCCCGGCAGTGACCGAGAGTTCTACAAGCTGACCTATTCGGGCGAGGAGATCTTCCGCCTTTCGGATCGGTATTCCTTCAGCCTCTCTGGCGGTATCGCCTACGCGGATGGTTACGGCGGCTCCGAACTGCCGTTCTATGAACGCCTGTTCGCCGGCGGTATCCGTTCGGTGCGAGGCTACGAGGACAATCGCCTGGGCGACCAGCGCGAGCTGCGCGAGTTCGACGGCGAGTTGAGACCCGCCACGCGTGATTCGAACGACGACCCGTATGGTGGCCGGTTCCGCACCACGATCTCGGGCGAGCTGTTCTATCCGTTGCCCTTTGCGGCCGACAACGATGCGGTGCGCATGAGTACCTTTGTCGATGCAGGTAATGTATTCAACGATCCGGGTGACTGGGACGTCGGCGAACTGCGGGCTTCCGCGGGGTTTGCGATAACCTGGTTCTCGCCGGTGGGTCCGTTGAGCTTCAGTATTGCGGAGCCGCTGAACGACCAGCCGGAAGACGATATTCAGCGCTTCCAGTTCCTGCTGGGGGCGTCCTTCTGAGCGTAAGGAGCAAGAAACGATGAGTCAGCGCAGTGGGACCATGAAGGGCGGCGCCCTGGCGCTGTCCGCCGTGCTGTTGTTGGCTGGCTGGCTGGCCCTCCCGGCACAGGCCGGGGCTCAGAACGTCGCGTTCGTGACGATGAACCGCATTCTGGAGGACTCGCCGCAGGCCGAGCAGGCTATGCGCGAGCTCGAACGTGAGTTCTCCCCGCGTGACGCCGAGCTTGTGGCCGAGCGCGAAGAGCTGCAGCGCATGCGTGACCGGCTGGAGCGCGACGGGGACATGATGAATCCCTCCGAGCGGGCCGATCTGGAGCGGGAGTTTTCCCAGCGGTCGCGAGAGTTCCGGCGCGCCCAGGAGAGCTTCAGCGAGGACCTGAACGTGCGCCGTAACGAAGAACTCTCGCGGCTGCAGCGGCGGATCAACGATGCAATCGTGGAACTGGCGCGCGAACGCGAGATCGACGTCATCCTGACCGAGCGCAACGTGCTCTACGCCAGCGACCGGGTCGACATCACGGACGATATCCTTGCCGCAATGCAGCGCGACGACTGAGCGGGTGATTACCACCGGTGAGCTCGCCGAGCATCTGGACGGCGAACTCACCGGGTCGGCGGAGATCCCGTTGCGAGGCCTGGCGACGCTCGCCCAGGCCGGGCCAGCGGATGTGGCTTTTGTGACGAATCCCGATCGCTATCGCAATGCCCTGGAGTCGACCGAAGCGGGCTGTGTTCTGGTCCCCCGGTCGGGTATCAAGCCAGTGGCCACGACTGCGCATGCATGGATTGCCGTCGACAACCCCTATCGGGCCTATGGGCAGGTTTCCCGTTGGTTGGCTGCCGGTCGCCGGGACGCCGTTCCCGGAGTGGACGCAAGCGCGCGAGTGCATCCGGATGCGCATCTTGCCGCCGATGTGCAGGTTGGGCCCGGCGCGGTCGTTGGCCCCGGATCGCGGGTTGGTGCAGGTTCGGTGATCGGCGCAAACAGTGTGCTGGGGGAGCGCGTCGAGCTGGGGGAGGGGTGCTACCTGCATCCCCGCGTCAGCCTGCTGGATGACGTGAAGGTTGGCAAACGCGCCATCATCCACAGTGGCGCGGTACTGGGCGCGGATGGGTTCGGATTCGCACCTGGCCCGGATTCCTCCTGGGAGAAGATCGAGCAATTGGGAGATGTGCGCGTGGGCGATGATGTGGAGATCGGTGCGAACTCCACCATCGATCGCGGATCGCTTGAGTCCACACGGATCGGCAACGGGGTCAAGATCGACAACCTCGTCCATGTTGCCCATAACGTTCAGATTGGCGACCATACGGCCATTGCGGGTTGTGTGGGGATTGCGGGCAGCGCACGCATCGGGGCGCATTGCGCCATTGGGGGCGGGGTCGGAATTCTCGGCCACCTGGCGATCGCCGATCGGGTGACACTGCACGCGATGACGCTCGTCACGCGCTCGATTGATCAACCGGGGGAGTATGCATCCGGTGTCCCTCACCAGGATGCCCGGCTGTGGAACCGGATGCTGGCACGGCTGCGTCGGCTCGCCCGGACACGGGATGCGTGAGTCCCGCTTGTGTTGGAGTCGTCCTTTGGTCTCGGCTCGTCAGAATCAACAAAAAAGGAATGCCGCGTGGATGACTTCAATGTCCAGGAGATCATGCGCTATCTGCCGCATCGATATCCGTTTCTCATGGTCGACCGGGTGCTGGAATGGGAGCCCGGCACCTATCTGACCGGTATCAAGAACGTCAGTATCAACGAGCCCTATTTTCAGGGGCACTTCCCGATCAAGCCCGTGATGCCCGGCGTCCTGATCCTCGAGGCGCTGGCGCAGGCCACCGGCCTCCTGGCGTTCAAGACCGAAGAGGCGCGTAACGAGAACCAGGACAAGCAGCAGCTGTACCTGTTTGTCGGCATCGACGAGGCACGTTTCCGGCGCCAGGTGGTGCCCGGTGACCAGCTCCACCTGCGTGTGGATCTCAAGCGCACCATGCGCGGCATCTGGCGCTTTGACGCGGTTGCTCGTGTGGGCGATGAGGTTTGTGCCACGGCGCAGCTGATGTGTTCCGGGCAGGAAATCCCCTCGTGATCGACCCTCGGGCCGACGTACACCCGAGCGCGGAGCTGGACTCCTCGGTCGAGGTGGGGCCGTTCAGCGTAATCGGTCCGAATGTGCGGATCGGGGCCGGTACCCGCGTGGGTCCGCATGTGGTGATCCGTGGCCCGACCGAGATCGGTCGCGAGAACCGCATCTTCCAATTCTCCTCGATAGGCGAGGAACCGCAGGACACGACCTACAAGGGCGAGCCGACGCGGCTGGTGATCGGGGATCGCAACGTGATCCGTGAATCCGTCACGCTGCACCGGGGCACGGAGAAGGGGCTCGGCGAGACCGTGATCGGACACGACAATCTGATCATGGCCTACGTGCACATCGCGCACGACTGCACCATCGGCAACCAGATCATCTTCTCCAACGCGACCTCTCTGGCGGGCCATGTCGAGATTCAGGACAACGTGACGCTGGGGGGGTTTACCCTGGTACACCAGTTCTGTCGCGTGGGGACCTTTGCCTTTACCAGTATGGGCGCGGCGCTGAACCGCGACCTGCCGCCCTACTGCCTGGCCAGTGGCAACTACGCGCGGTTGATCGGGATCAACAAGGTCGGGCTGCGGCGCAACGGTTTCTCCAACGAGGCGATCCAGGCGCTGCATCGGGTCTTTATCCTGGGCATGCGCGGTCGCGCGGGTCGCGAGCGCCATCTGGAGACGATGTTCGACGAGACCGAGGTCCCGGAGGTGCGCAACTTGATCGGGTTCGTGCGTAACAGCCAGCGCGGCATACTTCGTGGCGGGCGGCCGCACTAGGGAAACGCTGATCCCCGAGGCCGGATTCAACCTTGGGACAGATGCCCCTGGCTGAGCAGTTCCTGCGCCATCTCGGCGATACGGCGGTCGGCCCCGCCGTCTCCCAGACGTTCACGGATCGAGGCCAGGGACTCCCGCATCGCGCCGAGCCGCTCCGGGTGTCGCAGCAGGTCGAGCGCGTCCGACGCGAGGCGTTCGGGGTTCGCCTGGCGCTGAAGGTATTCGGGGACCAGTCGTTCGCCCGCGACGATGTTGACCAGGGCGATATTCTCCAGGCGGACCAGGCGGGAAAAGACCGCGTGGCTAAGCCCTCCCATTCGGTAGAACACCAGCATGGGCGCCTGGAGCAGTCCGGCCTCGAGCGTGGCCGTGCCCGAGGCAATCAGCAGCAGATCGGCATCCGCCATCAGCGCGTGCGTGCCATCCTCGCCCGAGACAAACGAGATCGGCAGGCCGTCGCGCGGCGCCAGTGCGTCCAGGCGCGACGGGTCCACACCCGGGGCCAGCGCGACCACGAAGCGCAGTGCGGGCTCCTCCCCGTGCATCCGTCGCGCGGCCTCGACCAGGAGCGGCCAGTGGCGCTTGAGCTCTCCGCTGCGGCTGCCGGGCAAGAGCCCGATCACGCGTTCATCTTCGGCGACGGCGATCCGTTCCGCTAACGGTACGGTGGGGTCCTGGACCCGGTCCACCAGTGGATTGCCCACGTAGCGCACCGGGACGCCGGCACGTTCGTAAATCTCGGTTTCGAAGGGAAACAGCACCGCCATCGCATCGACGCACTGCTGAATCCGGCGGATGCGCCCGGATCGCCAGGCCCACAACTGGGGGCTGACATAGAACAGGACCGGGATACCCAGGCGTCGTGCATGTGCCGCCAGGCGCAGGTTGAATTCGACGTAGTCGACCAGGACCAACAGGTCCGGACGGTTGTGCTCCAGGTGGGTACCCATGCGCCGGAACAGTCGGCGCAGGCGCGGGTAGTTCACCAGGACGTCGACGAGGCCGACGACCGCGAGTTCCTCGACATCGATTAGCGTCTCGACACCCGCGTCACGCATCTGCGCGCCCCCCATGCCGGAGTAGCGCACTTCGGGCTCCAGGGTCGCCAGTTCGCGTACCAGCCCGGCACCCAGGGCATCGCCGGAGCTCTCTCCGGCGCAGATGACCACGTGGCGTTCCATGGGGCCGGGTCTGTCTCGGCGCTTAGGCGAGGGCGTGCCGGATGGTGTCGCAGATCATCTCGATCTGGCCGTCCTCGAGCTCGGGGAACACCGGAAGGGACAGGCAGCGTGCAGTGACGGACTCGGTGACCGGAAGACTCGTCGGCAGATTCGGGAGATCCGCGAAGGCCTTTTGCTGGTGCAGCGGCACCGGGTAGTAGATCGCGTGCGCAATCTCGGCCTCTTTCAGGGCCTGCATGATCGCGTCACGGTGATCGGTCAGCAGCGTGTACTGGTGGTAGACATGCGTGCCGATGCCGTCCTCGTGCGGGGTCTGAACCGGCAGGCCCTCCAGGCCCTTGCGGTAACTGGCGGCGACGCGCCGGCGCTGGGCGTTGTAGTCGTCGATGTGCGGCAGTTTCACGCGCAGTATCGCCGCCTGCATCTCGTCCAGGCGGCTGTTGTAGCCCACCTCGTCGTGGTAGTAGCGCTCGCTGGACCCGTGGTTCCGCAGTCGCTTCAGGGCCTCGGCGGAGGTCGGGCAGCTGGTGGTGACCAGGCCGCCGTCGCCGAAGGCCCCGAGGTTCTTCGAGGGGAAGAACGAGAAGCAGCCAAAGGCATTGGCGGACCCGGTCTGCGCGCCATCGATGGCGGCGCCAAAGGACTGGGCGCAATCCTCGACGATCAGGAGCTTGTGGCGTTCGGCGATGGCCTGCAGGCGTGGCAGGTCGGCCGGCTGTCCGAACAGGTGCACTGGAATGATTGCCTTGGTGCGTTCGGTGATCGCCGCTTCGACACGCTCCGGGTCGATGTTGAAGGTATCGGGATCGATGTCCACGAACACCGGATCGGCCCCCACATACCGAATTGCCTCGGCGGTGGCAATGAAGGTGAATGGCGTGGTGATCACCTCGTCGCCCGGCCCGATGCCCGCGGCGGCCAGGGCCAGATGCAGCGCGTCCGTGCCCGAGGCGCAGGTGATCGCATGCTCCACTCCGAGATAGCGCGCCAGCTCGTCTTCCAGCGCCTGGACATTGGGACCGAGGATATAGCGGGCCCCGGCCAGGACCTCCTGCAGCGCGGCATCGATTTCGGGACGCAGGCTCTGGTACTGGCGCTGCAGGTCGACCATCGGGATCACGGCTTGACTCCTGTGCGGGTGTTGTCGAGGTGGCTGTGGGGGCCGTCGGCCTGGCCCATCACGTTGAGATTCTGATAGACGAGCTTCGTGATCTGCTCGGCGGTGGCCAGCGCCCGCTGACCATCGCGGCCGCTGACCACGACCGGGCCTTCGCCGCGCACGGCGGCCACGAAGGCGCGGATCTCGGCGAGCAGGGCATCGGCCTCGTCGAACACGCTCTCGTCCCTATGGATCTCCGGGGCACCGGTCTCGGGATCGGGCGCGCCGATTCGGTTCAGCGAAAGGATACGGTTCTGAAAGTCCACCGAGGCGTAGGCGTGCGACTGGAAGATGCGCATGCGGCGCTCGGACTTGTTGCTGACGCGCGAGGAGGTGACGTTTGCGACGCAGCCGTTGGCGAACTCCAGACGGGCGTTGGCAATGTCGATGTCCTGCGTGAGCACGCGGGCGCCGGAGGCACGGACCTCGGTCAGCGGCGAATCCGTCAGAGACAGGATGATGTCGATGTCGTGGATCATCAGGTCCAGTACCACGGAGACGTCGGTCGCGCGGGGCTTGTAGGGCGCGAGGCGGTGCGATTCGATAAAGCGCGGATGCAGCGGATCGTCGGTCAGCCGGCGCAGGGCGGCATTGAAACGCTCCAGATGCCCGACCTGTAATACCACGCCCTTGGCCTCGGCCAGCTGGTTCAGGGCCTCGGCCTGCTCCAGCGTCGCGGTGATCGGTTTTTCCACCAGCACATGGCACCCGGCGTCGAGAAAGTCCCGCGCGATGTCGTAGTGCAGCGTGGTTGGCGCGGCGATCGAGACCGCATCGACCTGGCCGAGCAGCTCGCGGTGATCGGTGACCGCGGCGCAGCCATGTTCGGCGGCGACACGCTCGGCGGTGGCGGCATCGGCATCGGCTACGGCGACCAGTTCGGTCTCGGGCAGGGCGGCGTATTTGGCGGCATGCCATTTGCCAAGGTGACCGACGCCGATCGCGGCGCAGCGCAGGGGATTCTGAGACATGGGCGGGCTCGAGGTTCGTGGGGCGTGTGCTAGGATTTCCGGCGCTATTGTAACGGATCGCCCGGACCGCGCATGTCCGCGATCCATTCCCGCTACTGTCCAGGGAAACACAGGTTTCAGTGTTTTCCTGGTGTCCAGGCCCGATCGGGGGTTCGATGTCCGCAAACAGGGTGGCAAACGCTTGGGTCGCGGGCGTCGACGAGGTGGGGCGTGGCCCGCTGGCGGGGCCTGTGGTGGCGGCCGCGGTGATCCTGCCGGAGGGTTTTGAAGCACCGGGGCTGACCGATTCCAAGAAACTCTCGGCCCGGCGCCGGCAGGCGCTGGATGTCGAGATTCGCGAGCGGGCGGTGGCCTGGGCGCTGGGGCGGGCCGAGGCGGCCGAGATTGACACATTGAACATCCATCGCGCGACTCTGCTGGCGATGCAGCGCGCGGTAGTCGCATTGTCGCAGGCGCCCGATCACCTGCTGGTCGATGGCCGCTTCACGCCCGATGGCCCCTGGAGCGCCGAGGCGATCGTCGGGGGGGATGGCTCCGTAGCCGCAATCAGCGCGGCCTCGGTCATCGCCAAGGTGGCGCGTGACGCGGAGATGACGGCCCTGCACGAGCGCTACCCCGACTACGGCTTTGATCGCCATGCCGGCTACCCGACGGCTTATCACCGCGACGCGCTGGCGCGCCTCGGGCCGTGTGTGGAGCACCGTCGCAGCTTTGGGCCGGTGGCACGCGCGCTGGCCGCTGTTGCGGGGGAACAGGCATGAGCAGCGAATGGCACGACCCCGGCTTTGTGCACCTGCGGGTGCACTCCGAATACTCCCTGATCGACGGGCTGGTGCGCCTGAAACCGCTGGTCGCGGCGGTCGCGGAGAAGGGCATGCCGGCCGTCGCGGTGACCGATCACTGCAACCTGTTCGGGCTGGTGAAGTTCTATCGGGCGGCCATCGCCCAGGGCGTGCAGCCGATCATCGGGGCCGATCTGCTGGTACGGGATGCCCGCGCCGACGGGAGCGTGGCGCGCATCACCCTGCTCGCGCAGAACGACCCCGGCTATCGAAACCTGACTCGACTGATCTCTCGGGCCTGGCAGGAAGGTCAGGAAAAGGGCATCCCGCGGATTGACGCCGAATGGCTGGACAGTGCGGCCGAGGGCCTGATCGCGCTGTCGGGTGGCATCGATGGTCTGTTCGTGAGTGGCTCCGGGGTCGCGCGCGCGCTGACTCACGATGATCTTGCCCCCTGGGTGAAGCGTTTTCCCGGGCGCTTCTATCTGGAGCTGACGCGCACCGAGCGCCCGGGCGAGGAGGCCTGGATCGAGCAGGCCCTGGCGGCGGCGGAGCAGTTCGAGCTGCCGGTGGTGGCGACCAACGACGTTCGTTTCCTAAAAGCCGAGGATTTCGAGGCACACGAGGCGCGTGTCTGTATCCATGACGGCACAACGCTGGATGACCCCTCGCGCCCCCGGCGTTACTCCGAGCATCAGTACCTCGCCACCCCGCAGGAGATGGCGGAACGCTTCTCGGATATCCCCGAGGCCCTGGCGAACTCGGTCGCGATCGCGCGGCGCTGCAGTGTGAGCCTCACGCTCGGGGAGTCGGTGTTGCCGGATTTCCCGGTGCCGGAGGGATACACGGTCGAGGATCACCTGCGCGAGACCTCGGCGAAGGGGCTCGAAGCGCGGCTGGAACGTTTTCAGTTTGCCGAGCGCTCGGAGTACGAGGAACGCCTGAAGCTCGAACTGGACGTGATTTGCCAGATGGGTTTCCCCGGCTACTTCCTGATCGTGGCCGACTTTATCCAGTGGGCAAAGGACAACGGCATCCCGGTGGGGCCGGGGCGTGGCTCGGGTGCGGGTTCGCTGGTGGCCTATGTGCTGGGAATTACTGACCTCGATCCATTGCGTTACGAGCTTCTCTTCGAGCGGTTTCTTAACCCTGAGCGCGTCTCCATGCCCGACTTCGATGTCGATTTCTGCATGGAGAAACGCGACGACGTGATCGACTACGTGGCCGAGCGTTACGGGCGCGACAAGGTCTCGCAGATCATCACCCACGGCACCATGGCCGCGAAGGCGGTCGTGCGCGACTGTGGCCGCGTACTGGGTTATGGCTACGGATTTGTCGACCGTATCGCCAAGCTGATTCCGTTCGAGCTGGGCATGACACTGGGCAAGGCCCTGGCCGAGAGCGAGGACCTGAAGGCGCAGTACGACCAGGACGAGGAGGTGCGAGGGATCATCGATCTGGCGCTCAAGCTCGAGGGGCTTACGCGCAACGCGGGCAAGCACGCCGGCGGCGTGGTGATTGCACCGTCTGCGCTGACCGACTTCTCGCCACTGTACTGCGAAGACGATGGCGGGTCGCTGGTGACCCACTTCGACAAGGACGACGTCGAGGCCGTGGGCCTGGTGAAGTTCGACTTTCTGGGGCTGCGCACACTGACGATCATCGACTGGGCGGTCGAGAACGTGCGCAAGATGGACCCGGAGGCCCGCATCGACCTGGATGCGGTCCCGCTGGATGACCCCGACACCTTCAAGCTGCTGAAGGCCTACCAGACCACCGCGGTGTTCCAGCTGGAATCGGGCGGGATGAAGGACCTGATTCGCCGCCTGCAGCCAGACAGCTTCGAGGACATCATCGCCTTGGTGGCCCTGTACCGTCCGGGCCCGTTGCAGTCCGGAATGGTGGATGACTTCATCGACCGCAAGCACGGCCGCGCGCAGGTGGAGTACCCGCATCCGGATCTGGAGCCGATCCTGCAGCCGACCTACGGGGTCATCCTGTACCAGGAGCAGGTCATGCAGATCGCCCAGGTGCTGGCGAACTACACCCTGGGCGGCGCCGACCTGCTGCGACGCGCGATGGGCAAGAAAAAGCCCGAGGAGATGGCCAAGCAGCGCCAGATCTTCATGGAGGGTGCTCTTGGGCGCGGGGTCGAGGAGAGTACCGCGACCTACATTTTCGATCTGATGGAGAAGTTCGCCGGCTACGGCTTCAACAAGTCGCACTCGGCTGCCTACGCCCTGGTCGCCTACCAGACTGCCTGGCTGAAGGCGCATTATCCGGCGCCGTTCATGGCGGCGGTGCTGTCCGCGGATATGGACAACACCGACAAGGTCGTGGGCCTGATCGAGGAATGCCGGAATATGGGTCTGGAGGTCCTGCCGCCAGATGTGAACCAGTCGGACTACCGTTTTACCTGCCTCAATGCGCAAACGGTGGTCTATGGCCTCGGGGCGATCAAGGGCGTGGGCGAGTCCGCGATCGACACGCTGCTGAAGGCGCGTGCGGCGGATGGATCCTTCCACGGACTGATCGACCTGTGCCAGCGCGTGGACCTGTCCAAGCTGAACAAGCGGGTGCTGGAGACGCTGGTGCGTGCGGGCGCGCTGGATGCGATCGGCGCGAACCGCGCGACGCTGCTGAACGACATCCCCACGGCTGTCGCCGCGGCGGAACAGACCGAGCGCAATGCGAGCCTGGGCGTGGTCGATCTGTTTGGCGACCCGGCGGCCGCCGTGGTCCCCGAGAGCGAGACCCTCCCGGAGATGGAGGACGACGACCGACTGCGTGGGGAGAAGGAAACACTCGGCTTGTACCTGACCGGGCATCCGGTGGAGCGTTATCGCGCCGAGCTCAAGCGGTTGACGGGCAGCACCCTGGCCGAGCTGGAGGCGAAGCTGGAACAGCGACCTGATGACAGCGGCCAGCAGGGGCGTCGCGGGCGCCAGGAGACGGTGCGCATTGCCGGCCTGGTCGTGGGTGTACGGGTGCGCAACACGCAGAATGGCCGCATGGGCATCGCGACGCTGGATGATCGCAGCGGGCGTGCCGAGATCGTGCTGTTCAACGACGACTTCAATACTTATCGCGATCGGCTGGAGCCGGACACCCTCCTGGTGGCCGAAGGGACGGTAGCGCTGGATGATTATGCTGGCGGCATCCGCATGCGCGCCCGGGCGGTGTATACCCTGGACGAGGCGCGGGCGCAGTGGGCGCGCGCCCTGCACCTGTGTCTGGAAGGGGTGCGTGCCGAGCAGGTAGAAAACCTGCGCGGCCTGATGGAGGAGCATCGCGATGGCCAGTGCCGGGTCCACCTGTGCTACCGGCGGGATGACCTCGAGGCCGAGCTGAGCCTGCCCGAGGCCTGGGCCATCCGCCCGGACGAGCGCCTGCTGCGCAATCTGCAGCAGACCCTTGGGCCGGGTTGCGAGGCCCAGGTCCTGTACGGTCGGTGATTCTGTCGGCTTCTACGATATCGGGCGTTGTGATCAGTAGCCCTGAGCCAGCGCATATTGTTGCCTAACCGTTTTGGCCGGTCTCGAACGGGCAGCGAAGTGCGGGGTAATTGGTTACAATTCCGCGCCTGACGCCCATCTTTCCGACGCGGGACCCTGCATGAATCCGGATTTTCTCGACTTCGAACAGCCCATTGCCGAACTGGAAGCCAAGATTCGGGATTTGCGCTATGTGGGTGACGATGCCGAGGTCAACATCCAGGAAGAGATCCAGCGCCTCGAGGAAAAGTGCCGTTCGCTGACGGAGAGCATCTTCGCCAAGCTCACCCCCTGGCAGGTGGCGCAGATGTCGCGCCACCCCAAGCGTCCGTACACGCTGGATTACATTCCGCAGCTGTTCGACGAGTTCGAGGAGCTCCACGGTGACCGAACCTACGCGGATGATCCGGCGATCGTCGGTGGCGTGGCCCGTCTCGACGGGCGTCCGGTGATGATCATCGGCCATCAGAAGGGGCGCCAGACGCGCGAGAAGGTCTACCGCAACTTCGGGATGCCGCGCCCGGAGGGCTACCGCAAGGCCCTGCGGCTGATGGAGACGGCCGAACGTTTTCGGCTGCCGGTTCTCACGTTCATCGATACCCCGGGCGCCTATCCGGGCGTGGGAGCCGAGGAGCGCGGTCAGAGCGAGGCGATTGCCCGCAATCTGATGGTGATGGCTCGGCTGGATACCCCGATCATCGCGACCGTGATTGGCGAGGGCGGCTCCGGTGGTGCGCTGGCGATCGGGGTCGGGGATGCCACGCTGATGCTGCAGTACTCGACCTACTCGGTCATCTCGCCGGAGGGCTGCGCCTCCATTCTCTGGAAGAGTGCCGAACGCGCGTCCGAGGCAGCTGAGGCGCTGGGGATTACTTCGCAGCGGCTGCACGATCTCGGGCTGGTCGATCGCATTGTCCCCGAGCCCCTGGGCGGCGCCCATCGCGATCCGGAAACGATGTCGGCACAACTGCGCTCGGCGCTGCTGGAAACCCTCGATGGCCTGGAGGCGCTGGACCCCGGCAAGCGGCTGGATCGGCGTTACCGCCGCCTGATGGACTACGGTGCCTTCCAGGAAGCCGCCTCCTGAGACACCGGGCCGGGGGCCGGATCGCGCCCACCCGGTGATGGCCGCTGTTGGGGCCTTTTTGCAGGATCACCCCGGTGCTACTTCCCTGCGGGTTGCCTTCAGCGGCGGTCGCGATTCCTCCGTATTGCTGCATGCGCTCGCCCATCTGCGTCCCCGAGGCCTTGAGGCCTGGCACGTGAATCACGGTCTGCGACCGGATGCCGATGCGCAGGCAGCGTTCTGTGTTCGCGTTGCCGAGGCGCTGGATGTACCGCTGACCGTATGCAAGGTGACCATTCTTGATGATGCCTCCGAGGGGCCGGAAGCCGCGGCGCGCCGTGCGCGTTATACGGCTCTGCGCGAGGGCCTCGGCGAGCAGGACCTGATCCTGACCGCCCAGCATGCCGACGACCAGGCCGAGACCTTCCTGCTTGCCGCGCTGCGCGGGAGCGGGCCGGAAGGCCTTCAGGGCATGCGGGCCATGCGTCGCGAAGGGGATACCTGGCTGGGGCGTCCGTTGCTGGAGGTCCCCGGCGAGGCCATCGCGGACTATGCGCGAGTGGCAGACCTCGACTGGTACCACGACCCAAGCAATGACGACACTCGCTTCGATCGCAATTTTCTGCGCCACGAAATCCTCCCGCGTCTGGCGGAGCGCTTCCCCGTTTACGCCTCCCTGACGCGCTGCGCGCGCTGGCAGCGGGAGGTCGTCGACCGTCTGGAGGGCCTGGAGGATGAACGCGTTCCGGACAAAGACTCGCTCGAGCTGGCCTCGCTGGCCGAGCTGGCTCGGCCCGCTCGGCGGGCGCGATTGCGGGCCTGGCTGCGCGCACAGGGCCTGCGACCACCGGGCCATGCGCGGCTGGAGGAGTTCTGTCGACAACTGGAGGTCCACGGGCCGGATCGGAATCCGGAGCTGCGCTGGGCGGATGGCTGGATGGGCGTTTATCGCGGAACGATTTACGCCGAAGCCCCGGATGCGAAACCAGCCGCGCCAGGGGACGTAATTTCCTGGCCGTCGGGGCATGCGCGTCTGACACTCCCGGATGGTCGCGTGCTGGAGCGCGCCGCGCTGGTGGCCCTGGGTGTGGACGCACAGGAGGCGCTGGAGGTCGGTTTTCGCCGCGGCGGGGAGACCGTGGTGACGCCAGCTGGCCGCCGACCCTTGAAAAAGCGGCTTCAGGAGCGGGGGATCCCGCCATGGGAGCGCGAGCATCTGCCGTTGATCAGGCGGCAGGCGGATGGGCTCGTCGTGGCAATTCTCTGGTCGGATGGAGACCTGAGTCCCTGAAAGTGGCTGGTATGATGGATGGTGATCCGTCCAAAACCTGTAGTCACCTTACAGTTGACGGGGCGAGCGGAAAAGCCAATGCTTGAACTTCGTCATACTTTTGAGGGGCTGGGGTGTGAGAACCATCAGCCGGCAGACCGGGGGGTATGTCCAGGGTATCGCTTGTGTGCTCGCGTTGCTGGGTATGGCAACGGCACAGGGCGGAACCCTCAACCTGGCCACCGAGAGTTATCCGCCATTCAACTTCGAGACGCCGGATGGCGAGCTCGACGGTATCTCTGTGCGTGTGATGAGCCAGCTGCTCGAGGAGACCGGGATCGAGGCGGAGATCCGGTTGCTGCCCTGGAGTCGTGCCTACGCCGAGGCGCAGTCGAACCCCGATACCTGCGTGTTCTCCACGACGCGGACTCCGGAACGCGAAGAGCTCTTCGAGTGGGTGGGCCCGCTGGTGGAGAATCAGTGGCATGCCTATGCCCTTGCGGGTTCCGACGTCGCGGCGCAAGCACTCGAAGACCTTCACGACTATCGAGTGGGTGGTTATCGCGACGATGCCGTCGCGTTGTATGTCGAGGCGCGAGGGATTGAGGTCGATACCGCCCCCAATGACCGCCTGAACGCGCGCAAGCTCGCGGCCGACCGGATTGACGTCTGGGTCAGCGGCGAGCACCTCGCACCCTGGTACGCGCGCCTTGAAGAGATCGGAGAGCTGCGCTCGCTGTTTGCATTCAACGACACGGTGATGTCGCTCGCCTGCCACCCGGATACCGATCGCGATCGCCTGGACCGCCTCCAGGGCGCGCTGGATGCCATGCGCGAGGACGGTCGCTATGCAGCGATCGTCAGCGACGTGCTCGAACGTAACGGAGACCCGAATGACTGAGTTCGCCACGCAGCGCGAAGCGGATCGCGGGGGCCTGATCGCCGAGGAGGTGCTGGATTTTCAGCGCAACATGACTCGGCGCGGCATCATCTTTTCGTTCACCGGCTATATCTCCGAAGGCATCCTGAAAGCGCTGGGCGACGCCCTGCGCCAGAAGATCCGGCTGGAGTCGACGGACAACAAGACCGTAAACCGGGTGTTCTCGGTGTTCGTCGAGCAGGTGCAGAACATCATTCGCTACTCGGCCGAACGGATCGAGCACGCGGCGGAGCCCCCGGTTGAGCTGAGCTCCGGCATGATTACGGTCGGCTCCGAAAAAGGCCGATTTTTCGTGATCTGCGGCAATATCATCGCCCGCGAAGACGCCGATACTCTCGGCGGCCGGCTCAGCGAACTGCAGGGCATGGACCCGGAGGCCCTGCGGCGCTTCTACAAGGAGAAGCTGCGCGAGCCGCCGGACGAGGGCAGCAAGGGGGGCAGCATCGGGCTGATCGAGATCGCACGCCGAGCCAGCGAGCCGATCCAGTTCGACTTCGAGCACCTCTCCGACGCGTATTCCTACTTTGTACTGAAGGCCTACATCTGATGGCAGCACTGGACCCCATTCGACACGAGGCAACGGACCGCACCCCGGAGGTCCTGTTCGATTTCGCGGCGGGGCAATACCGCATTGCCGGCGAGTCCTACCCGGAAGACGCCGCGAGCTTCTATGGACCCCTGACCCAGGGCCTGCGACAGGCGGTCGAGGAGCGGGCCAGCGAGTCGCTGGAGTTCAGCGTCGAGATGATCTACTTCAACAGCTCGACCGCGAAGGCGCTGATGAACCTCTTTCAGATCCTCGAAGAGGCCGCCGAGGCTGGTATCAACGTGCGGATCAACTGGTGCTACCACGAAGACGACGAGACGATGGAAGAATTCGGCGAGGACTTTTCCGAGGACTTCGCGCACGCTGACTACCGCATGTGCCCGACATCATGAAATTCTCTCACGACCCCAATCAGCCCGTGCCTTTGCCACCGACTTCACGCGACGGTGACGATTCGGAAGCGCTTGCCGACTTCTCCCTGTTCGAGCAGGAAAAACAGATCATGCAGCGCTCCGAGCAGATGCTCGAGGCGCTGGATGATGTAGCCGAAGGCGTGCGCATGCTGGCCAAGGCCTATTCAGAGAGTTACCGCGTTCAGCGCCGCATGATGCGCATGAGCGATCGCATGCAGCTGGACCTGCAGGCCGCGAACCGTCAGCTGCGTGAGCAGGCCACGCACCTGGAACAGCTCAACTGTGCACTGTCAGACGAGGTGCGCGAGCGCGAGCGCCTGACGGCCGAGCTCGAGCGCCTGGCGCTGGAGGATGCCCTGACCGGGCTGTTCTCGCGGCGCCGGGTAATGGACTGTGTCGAGGGGCTGGCCGAAACGGTGGGCGATCAGGCCCGCTCGCTCGCCGTGATGATGCTCGACCTCGACGACTTCAAAACCCTGAATGACACCCATGGCCATGCCGCCGGGGATTACGCCCTGCAGAGCTTCGCCGAGATCCTGCGCGGCGAGCTCGGTGCCGATCAGTACGCTGGGCGCATGGGGGGCGAGGAGTTTCTGGTGGTGGCGGCAGATCTCGATCTCGACGCCGCCATGACTCTTGCAGAGCGCATTCGCACCAGTGTCGAGCAGACGATCCCGCGCTGGAAGGGCGAGCCGCTGCATCTGGAGGTCTCGATCGGTCTGGTGGTGACGACCGAGCGCTGGCCGGATGCGGGGGCGCTGGTCGCGGCGGCGGATGATCTGCTTTACCGCGCGAAGAACGAAGGCCGTAACCGCGTCGAGGTCCAGTTCCACGGCGAGCCTGTATGACAGAGTCCGGCCCGGCGCGCAGCCGCAGCCTGGTCGCGAAGCTGGCGCTCGCGACCCTGCTGGTTGCGCTGGCGCTCAGCCTGCTGGCGAGCGCCTACGTGATCGCGGCCGACTCGCGCGCCTTTCGCGCGGACACCCTGGAACAGATCGAACGGCTGCAACGGCTGGTGGCCCCTCCCGCGGCCGAGGCGGCCTATCAGTTGAATGCCGATCAGGCGGAGTCCCTGGTGGCGGGTCTGCAGGCCTTTGACGAGATCCACCGCGCCGAGATCCTCGACGACTTCGGGCGCACCCTGGCCGAGGTGGAACGCGAGGGAGGCGGTGCCTCCTGGCTTGGGGAGCGCCTGTTCGGGGCGGATCGCCAGCACGAGCGCGAACTGCTCCACCCGGACCTGCGCGAGACCAATGGCGCGGTGGGCACGCTGCGTGTGGAGCTCGCCCCCGATGTGCTGGCTGCAGCCCTGGTCGAGCGCCTGCGCAATAGCGTGATCACCAGCGTGGTACAGGCGGTGATCGTCTCGCTGGTCGTCGTGCTGCTGTTCTATGGCCTGATGCTGCGCCCGATGCTGCGCATCTCCCGCGCCGTCGCAGGTACCGATCCCGACCGCCCGGCCCAGTGGCCACGGCCCCGCATGGGCCATCATGCGAATGACGAGCTCGGCGCCCTGGACCGCTCGCTTGATCGCCTCCTGAACGCATTTCAGCAGGGCCTCGATGCCCGCGATGGCGCGCGTGGCGAGCTGAAGGCCCTGAACGAGGACCTGGAGCGCCGTGTGGTCGAGCGTACCCGCGAGCTGGAGGCCGAGAAGCTGGAAACGGAGCGCGCGCTCGCGCGCGTGGACGAGGCCAACCGCGAGCTCGAGCGCAGCAACCGCCTCGTGGTGGAGAGCATCCGCTATGCGCGGCGCATCCAGACCGCGATGCTCCCGGACAAGCACGCCCTGGACGGTCACCTGGACGAGGTGCAGGTCTACTGGGAGCCGCTGCACCTGGTCGGGGGCGACTACTTCTGGCTGGAGGCCATCGACGGGCGCAGTGTACTGGTGGCCGCGGACTGCACCGGGCATGGCGTCCCCGGGGCGTTCATTACCCTGGTGCTGGCCTCGGCGCTGGATCGCATCCTGCATGAGCACCGGCTCCTGGAGCCGTCGGCAATCCTGCGCGAGATGGATCGGCTGGTGCGCTCGCGCCTGCGCCAGGACGGTCAGGACTCGGATTCCGACGACGGACTGGAGGCGGCCGTGTGCGTCTATGACCCGGATGCCCGGACGCTGACCTTTGCCGGCGTGGGGCTGCCGCTGATCATGGATCGTGCGGGACAGGTGGAAGAGATTCGCGGCGTGCGCGGAGGGCTGGGGTATCGCAGCCTGGAGCCCGCGCAGCCGGTGGACCACGTAGTGTCGGTGGAGCCCGGCATGGAATTCTTCCTGATTACCGACGGCGCCCACGACCATGTGGGGGGCGAGCCGCCGCGGCTGTTCGGGCGCCGGCGCCTGCGCCATGTGCTGGCGGAAAAGTCCCCGCGTGACCTGGCCGCCAAGATCGATTCCGTGGTCCGCGTACTGGAGGATTATCGCGGCGGTGAACCACGGCGCGACGATATGACGCTGGTCGCGTTCCGACCTCTTCCGCCTAATGCGCAAAGTGCGCTTCGCGATGCCGCAGTTGATTGAGCCGAGAGGGGCTCTCTGGTAGCATTTCGGCCGATTTCAGCCGCCCGTGAGCCCTTTTGTGGCGGGGGTCCGTCGTTCCCCAGGGAAACACTGATTAATGTACACGCTCGCGTTGGTACCCCAGGTTTTCCGAGACAAGGCGCGTCGCGCAGCGGGTAGTGGTTCTACCCACAAGTGGCGCAACGCAGGATCGGGGAACCTGGGGTACCAACCCCGAAGGGGCTCGGCCGCTTTTGTGCGCGCACGGCGTTGCGGCTCCCTTGTGCAGAGTGACTGCACGGCGGTCACCGCGCCTTGTTCGCACGCAAAAGCGACTCGAGCGCGAGCGTGTCCATTAATCAGTGTTTCCCTAGCCAGGTTTCCCGCATGACGCGTTATGTATTCATTACCGGAGGCGTGGTTTCGTCTCTGGGCAAAGGCATTGCATCCGCCTCGCTGGGGGCCATCCTGGAGGCGCGCGGCCTCAAGGTGACGCTGCTCAAGCTCGACCCCTATATCAACGTCGATCCGGGCACCATGAGCCCGTTCCAGCACGGCGAGGTCTTCGTGACCGACGACGGCGCGGAGACGGACCTGGACCTGGGGCATTACGAACGCTTTGTGCGCATCCGCACCTCGCGGCGCAACAATTTCACCACCGGGCAGATCTACGAGAACGTGATCCGCAAGGAGCGCCGCGGCGACTACCTGGGCGGTACGGTGCAGGTGATCCCGCATATCACCGACGAGATCAAGCGCTCGATCCGCGAGGGCGCGGGCGATGCCGACATCGCGCTGATCGAGATCGGCGGTACGGTGGGCGATATCGAGTCCCTGCCGTTCCTCGAGGCGATCCGCCAGATGGGTGTGGAGCTAGGGCACGAGAATGCCCTGTTCATGCACCTGACCCTGGTGCCCTTTATTGCCGCCGCCGGCGAGATCAAGACCAAGCCCACGCAGCACTCGGTCAAGGAGCTGCGCTCGATCGGTATCCAGCCGGACATTCTGCTGTGCCGCTCGACCCAGGCGATTCCCGAGGGCGAGCGGCGCAAGATTGCGTTGTTCACCAACGTCGAGGAGAAGGCGGTCATTTCCGCTGTGGACGTGGACAACATCTACAAGATCCCGCTGTGGCTGCATTCGCAGAAGCTCGACGAGATCGTGCTGCGCAAGCTGCATATCGAGGCGCCGCAGGCGGACCTGTCGGACTGGAAGCACGTGGTCAACGCCATGGAGTTCCCGGAGTCCGAGGTCACCGTCGGCATGATCGGCAAGTACGTCGATCTCACGGAGTCCTACAAGTCCGTGAACGAGGCCCTGACCCACGCCGGCGTACAGGTCGGGACGCGCGTGCGTATTCGCTATCTCGACTCGGAAAAACTCGAAGGGGCGGATGCCGAGATCCAGGGCGAGATGGAAGGCCTGGACGCGATCCTGGTGCCCGGTGGCTTCGGCGAGCGCGGTGTGGAAGGCAAGATCGCGGCCGTGCGCTATGCGCGCGAGCACGGCGTGCCCTACCTGGGCATCTGTCTCGGCATGCAGGTTGCGGTGATCGAGTTCGCCCGTGATCAGGCCGGGCTCGAAGGCGCGCACAGTACGGAGTTCGCCCCGGATACTCCGCACCCGGTGATTGCCCTGATTACCGAGTGGCAGGACCGCGAGGGCCGTATCGAGCGGCGCGATGCCGAGAGCGATCTCGGCGGCACGATGCGTCTGGGGGCACAGTCCGCGCGACTGGCCCAGGGCTCGCGGATTGCAGAGGCCTATGGCCGCGAAGAGGTCAGCGAGCGCCATCGCCACCGCTTCGAGTTCAACAATGCCTATCGCGAGCGGCTGGAGGCCGCGGGCCTGCGTATCTCCGGCGTGTCCGAGTCCGGCGAACTGGTCGAGGCGGTGGAGCTGCCGGGCCACCCATGGTTCATCGGTTGCCAGTTCCATCCGGAGTTCACCTCGACCCCGCGCGACGGGCACCCGCTGTTTACCGGTTTCATCCGCGCCGCGCGCACCTATCAGGACGAGCGCGAGCCGGAGACCACGACTGCGTTGACGGATTAGTGTTTTCCTAACGCGCCGTATGACGGCGCTTTGCGGCCGTACCCGGAGGGTGGCGTCCGCCAGACAGGACATTGCATGCAGCTTTGCGGTTTTGAAGTCGGCCTCGATCGGCCCTTTTTTCTGATTGCCGGCCCCTGCGTTATCGAATCCGAGGCGATGGCCCTGGAGACCGCGGGTACGCTCAAGGCGATCACCGACGAGCTGGGCATCCCGTTTATCTACAAGTCCTCGTTCGACAAGGCCAATCGCTCGTCGACGAAGAGTTTCCGTGGTCCGGGCATGGAAGAGGGCCTGCGCATCCTGGAGCAGGTGAAGCAGCAGCTGGGCGTCCCGGTGCTGACCGACGTCCACGAGGACACCCCGCTGGACGAGGTCGCGGCCGTGGTGGACGTGCTGCAAACGCCCGCGTTCCTGTGTCGGCAGACGAACTTCATCCAGAACGTCGCGCGCCAGGGACGCCCGGTGAACATCAAGAAGGGCCAGTTCCTGGCGCCCTGGGATATGGGCAATGTCGTGGACAAGGCGCGCGAGGCGGGCAACGACCAGATCATGGTCTGCGAACGCGGTGTCTCCTTCGGCTACAACACGCTGATTTCGGACATGCGGGGCCTGGCCCAGATGCGCCAGACCGGTTGCCCTGTGGTATTCGACGCCACGCACTCGGTCCAGCAGCCGGGTGGGCAGGGCGCGACGTCCGGTGGACAGCGCGAATACGTCCCCGTGCTGGCGCGGGCGGCCGTCGCCTCCGGGGTATCGGGTCTGTTCATGGAGACCCATCCGGATCCGGAGCGCGCCCTCTCGGATGGGCCCAATGCCTGGCCACTGCCACGCATGGCGGAGCTGCTGACCACGCTCAGGGCGCTGGATGCCGCCGCCAAGGCGCAGCCGTTTGCCGAGGCCGAATACGGGCTGGGTTGATTCGCGCAGGTTTGCTTTAGAGTTTCGTTTAAATTTCGCCTGCAACTTGCGGGGCGGATGAGTTTATTTTTCAAGGAGAAAGCATGTCCCAGATTGCGGAGATTCATGCCCGCGAGATCATCGACTCGCGGGGCAACCCGACGGTCGAGGCCGACGTTGTCCTGGATTCCGGCGCGATGGGTCGCGCCGCAGTGCCGTCGGGGGCCTCCACGGGGGCCCGCGAGGCGCTGGAGCTGCGCGATGACGAGGCGCGCTATGGCGGCAAGGGCGTGCAGAAGGCCGTGGGCCATGTGAATGGCGAGATCCGCGATGCCCTGCGCGGCATGGAGCTGGACCAGACCGCGGTGGACCGCCGCATGCTCGAGCTGGACGGCACCGAGAACAAGTCCCGCCTGGGTGCGAATGCGCTGCTGGCGGTATCGATGGCGGCCGCGCATGCGCAGGCGGCGGATCGCGAACAGCCGCTGTTCGAGTCCATGGGCGGCGAGCAGGCGAATCTGCTGCCCGTGCCGATGATGAACATCATCAACGGCGGCGCCCACGCCGACAACAGCGTCGATATGCAGGAGTTCATGATCCTGCCGGTGGGCGCGGATTCCGTGCGCGAGGCCGTGCGTTACGGCGCCGAGGTGTTCCATGCCCTGAAGAAGGTGCTGGGTCAGCGCAATCTGGCGACGGGCGTGGGGGACGAGGGCGGCTTCGCCCCCGATCTGCCGTCCAACTCGGCCGCGATCGAAGTGATCCTCGAGGCCATCCACAAGGCGGGCTTCAAGGCCGGGCAGGACATCTGGCTGGGCCTGGACTGTGCCAGCTCCGAATTTTATCGCGACGGCCGTTACCACCTCGACTCTGAAGGCAAGGCCTTCTCCGCCGACGAGTTCTGCGACTACCTCGCCCACTGGGTCGACCAGTACCCGATCCTGACCATCGAGGACGGTATGGCCGAGGACGACTGGGACGGCTGGAAGACCCTGACCGAGCGAATGAGTGATCGCGTGCAGCTGGTGGGCGACGACCTGTTCGTGACCAACACGCAGATCCTGCAGGAAGGGATCGACAAGGGTGTGGCCAACTCGATCCTGATCAAGCTGAACCAGATCGGCACCGTGACCGAGACCCTGGAGGCTATCGAACTGGCGCGCCAGGCGAAGTACACGGCGGTGATCTCGCATCGCTCCGGCGAGACCGAGGACGTGACCATCGCCGATCTGGCTGTAGCGACGGGTGCCGGTCAGATCAAGACCGGTTCGCTCTCGCGTTCGGATCGCGTGGCCAAGTACAACCAGCTGATCCGGATCGAGGAGCATCTGGGGTCTCGGGCGCGTTATCCGGGGATGGATGCCTTCAACATCCGGCGATAGGTCTGCGGTTGCCTCGTTTGCTGCGGTCCGGGTTCGCAGCCTGCGGGGCGGTTCCTGTGCCCCACGACCAATGGGCCGTAGAATGCCGGGCATGGAAGCTCGACTCTCTCCCTTGCGGCCGGCCGAGGAGGCCGTGGCGGCCGGTCGCGGGAATCGCTGATGCGCGGGTTGCTGATCGGTCTGGCCGTGGTGCTGCTGCTGTTGCAGTGGCCGCTGTGGCTTGGGGAGGGCAGCTGGCGGGATGTGCGCGACCTGCGAGAGCAGGTCGAGGAGCAGCGTGCTGTCAACGCCGAACTGGAACAGCGCAACCAGGCGCTGGAGGCCGAGGTGCAGGACCTGCGTACTGGTACCGATGCGGTGGAAGAACGCGCCCGCCGCGACCTGGGCATGATCCGCGAAGACGAGATCTTCTTCTTTGTGGTCGGCGAGGACGACGACCGGCGCCCGGTGCCGGAGCCGCTGCCGGATCCGGCGCGGGATGTGTCCCCGGGCCCCGCCGAGATCCCGGACCGCGAGCGCGAGCCGGCAACCGATACGCTGCCACCCGAGGATCCGTTTGATGGCTGATCCCGACGCAAACAATCCCTCTGCGGAACCCGCCTACTGGGCCCTGATCCCGGCGGCCGGCGTGGGCCGGCGCATGGGATCGGGTCGACCCAAGCAGTTCCTGACGCTGGGGTCACGTACCATCCTCTCGCATACCCTGTCGATTTTTCTGGAGCACCCGCGCATTCGCGGTGTGGTGCTGGTGCTGGGGCCGGATGTGGATCCGGACGCGCTGGACCTGCCGACGGCGGGTGGCCGTCTATTTCGCGTGGCCGGCGGGGCCGAGCGGGCGGATTCGGTCCAGAACGGGCTCGATTTCCTGCAGGAACGGGCGGCCCCCGATGACTGGGTGCTGGTGCACGATGCCGCACGCCCCTGTCTCCCACGCGCGGACCTGGACCATTTGCTGAAATCGCTGCGGGACGATCCGGTGGGCGGTCTGCTGGCCACGCCCAGCACCGACACAGTCAAGTGGAGTGACGAGGACGGGCGGGTCGAGCGCACGCTGGAGCGCGAGCGTGTCTGGCGCGCGCTGACTCCGCAGATGTTCCGTCTCGGCATGCTGCGGGAGGCTAATCGGGCCGCGCGCGAGGCCGGCCACCCGGTTACCGACGAGGCCAGCGCGATGGAATGGCATGGCGCCCGTCCGCGTCTGATCGAGGGCTCGATGATGAACATCAAGATCACTCGCGCCGAGGATCTGGAACTGGCCCAGCTGTACCTGATGCAGCAGGGGCGTCTGGACGGGGCGTTCCGGCCATGAGTCGCATGCGCGTGGGGCAGGGCTTCGACGTGCATGCCTTCGGGCCGGGCGATCACCTGATCCTGGGCGGTGTGCGCATCCCGTTCGATCACGGTTTTGTCGCGCATTCCGATGGCGATGTCCTGCTGCACGCGATCTGCGATGCCCTGTTCGGGGCCGCGGGGCTGGGGGATATCGGGCGTCACTTTCCCGATACCGACGAGCGTTTTCGCGGGGCGGACAGCCGCAAGCTGCTGCGCGAGACCCTGCGTCGCGTCCAGGAGGCCGGGTGGCGCCCGGTAAACGTGGACGCGACCGTAATCGCCCAGGCGCCGAAAATGGCCCCGCATGTGGCGGCGATGGAGGAACACATCGCCGCGGACCTGGGGCTCACGGCGGGTGCGGTGAACGTGAAGGCAACGACCACCGAGCGCCTGGGCTTTACCGGACGCGGAGAAGGTGTGGCGGCCCAGGCAGTGGTGTTGCTGGAGCCGGCCTCGGGGCTGATGCACGTATGACGGCGGCTCGATCCCCCAGCGTGCAGGGTCTGGATCACGTCAGTGTTGTGATCGCCGGTCTGGAGGATTCCGCGCGGTTCTATGGCGAGATTCTGGGCTTGCAGCCCGTGGAGCGTCCGGATCTCGGCTTTCCGGGACTCTGGTATGACCTCGGCGGTGGGCAGACGCTGCATCTGCTCTGCGTGCCCAATCCGGATGCCACCGAACGCGGTGTACGCGGCGGCCGAGACCGCCACCTGGCCCTGCGTGTGCGCGGTCTGGAATCCTTGCTGCAACGCCTGGAGAACGCCGGGCATTCGGCCGAGCGCAGCCAGTCCGGGCGGCCTGCCGCATTCGTACGCGACCCGGACGGCAACACCGTCGAACTGATCGAGGCGGGCTGACACCGCGCGGGTGCGCCGCGCCGGGACCCCCGCTGCACGAGGAGGGAGCATGGACGGCGAGTACATCCTGGCCCTGGATCAGGGCACGACCAGCTGCCGCGCGATCCTGTTCGATCGTGATGCGTCGATCATCGGCGTCGCCCAGCGCGAGTTTACCCAGCACTACCCGCAGCCCGGCTGGGTCGAGCACGACGCGATGGAGATCTGGGGCACCCAGATCGGGGCCGCACGCGAGGTGTTGGAGACCCGCGGTATCAAGCCGGCCCAGCTCGCGGCCATCGGCATCACCAACCAGCGCGAGACCACCATGGTCTGGGACCGCGAGACGGGCAAGCCGATCCACCCGGCAATCGTCTGGCAGGACCGGCGCACCGCCAGTTTCTGCGACGAGCTGAAGGCGCGCGGGCTGGAAGAGACGATCCGCAACCGCACGGGCCTGGTCGTGGATGCCTACTTCTCCGGCACCAAGCTGCGCTGGCTGCTCGACCATGTAGACGGTGCGCGCGAGCGCGCGGAGCGCGGCGAGCTGCTGTTCGGCACCATGGATACCTGGTTGATCTGGAATCTCACCCGCGGCGAGCGGCATGTAACGGACGTCTCCAACGCCTCGCGCACGCAGTTGTTCAACATCCACGAGCTGGACTGGGATGACACGCTGCTGCGCGAGCTGGAGATCCCGCGGGCCATGCTCCCCGAGGTCCGCGCCTCCAGCGAGGTCCTGGGCCATACGGGGACCGAGATGTTCGGTGCCCATGAGATCCCCATCGCGGGCGTTGCCGGCGACCAGCATGCGGCGCTCTTCGGGCAGACCTGTTTCGAGCGCGGCATGGCCAAGAACACCTATGGCACCGGCTGCTTTCTCCTGATGAACACCGGCACCGAGCCGGTTACGTCGCACTCAGGTCTGCTGACGACCGTCGCCTGGAGCGTCGATGGCCAGGTCGAGTACGCCCTGGAGGGATCCATCTTCATCGCCGGTGCCGCGATCCAGTGGCTGCGCGACGAGCTCAAGCTGATCGACTCGGCCGAGGACTCGGAGTACTACGCGAGCAAGGTGGAGGACTCCGATGGCGTGTATGTCGTCCCGGCATTTGCGGGGCTCGGGGCGCCGTACTGGGACATGTATGCTCGTGGCGCGATTTTCGGGCTGACCCGCGGTACGCGCAAGGAACACATCACCCGCGCCACACTGGACTCGCTGGCCTACCAGACCAAGGACGTGATCGACGCGATGGAACAGGACTCCGGCATCGCGCTGAGAGGTCTGCGGGTCGACGGCGGTGCCGTCGCCAACAACGTGATGATGCAGTTCCAGGCCGACATGCTCGGGGTCAATGTCGAGCGGCCGACGGTTACGGAGTCAACCGCGCTGGGAGCTGCTTATCTGGCGGGGCTGGCCGTGGGTTTCTGGTCGCGCGACGAACTGGAGCAAAAAAGCCAGCTGGACCGGGTATTCGAGCCGCAGATGGATGCGGCCACCCGTGACCGCTACTACCGGGGCTGGAAGAAGGCCGTAAAGCGCACGATGGGCTGGGCGCGCGAGGACGACAACGAGGCGACCGACTAGCGGGCGGGTGGTCCGGGGGAGCTGGCTGGCGTGGGCAAGGGCTTCGCCGCCAAGGCGGCTCCCACAGGCGGCAGTGGATAGAACGATGACTTTTACCCGGCGCTACCCTGAAGTCTGTGGGAGCGGGCTTGCCCGCAAAGCCCCTGCCAGAGTCAGACCCTGCCGGATCAGTCGATGCTGGCCGGCTCGGCGGCGAGCTGCCCGGACTGGTAGTCGCTGATCGCCTGTTCGATCTCGTCGGAGGTGTTCATCACGAACGGGCCGTAGTGGGCAATCGGTTCGCCCAGCGGGCGGCCCTTGAACAGCAGCACCCGCGCATCCTGCTGGGCGATCAGGTGGATCTGCGTCTGCCCGCTCCAGGTGCCCAATTGCCCCGTCTTCAGCCCGGTCAGCTCGCCATCATAGACATAGGCGAGTACCCGGTCGTCCAGCTGGACGGCCAGCGACAGGCGGTAGCCGGCGGGCAGGCTCAGATCCGCCATGGCCGCGCCTTCGCCGATCTGTGCCAGCGGACCTTCGGTGTCCCCGGCGCTGGTCTGCCAGGACCCGGCAATCGCCTTGAAGTGCAGCGGGCCGTCGTCTTCCGGCAGGTGGCGCATCGCGTCGGCGCGCACGTCGCGGTAGCGCGGCGGGTCCATCTTGCGCCGTGCCGGCAGGTTCACCCAGAGCTGGAAGCCGTGCAGCCCGTCCGAGTCCAGCAGGGGCATCTCGGAGTGGATGACCCCGCGCCCGGCACTCATCCACTGGGCTTCCCCGGCCTCCACGCGACCCTGATTGCCCATCGAATCCTCGTGGGTCAGGCCGCCGTGGACGAGGTAGGTCAGCGTCTCGAAGCCGCGATGCGGGTGGGACGGGAATCCGCCGACGTAGTCCTCCCTTGCACTCGCTTTCAGCTCGTCCAGCATCAGGAACGGATCGAGCCCCCCGTTAAAGTCGTGAATGCGACGAATCTTTACCCCGGCGCCATCCTGGGTCGGTTGAGCGGTGCGTACGGTGTCCGGGGGGGTCGGGGTCATGGCGTTCTCCTTCGCAACAAGGCCTGCACCATACCGACCATGAAAACAAAAGAAAATTGCACTGCGCCCTTTCATGGGGCGGTTTGCGGCCGCCGGGGTATGCGGCTCCCTAGTCAGGGCGCGGCATGAAAACCGGGTATCCGTCGATTTCGCCGACCCCCAGGGGCTGGTTGTACAGCCGCTCCAGTGCGGACGGCACCAGCATCGTCCTTGTTGGCCCCCAGCAGGCCTTGCCGTCGGGGAACATCAGCAGCAGGTGGTCGCAGTAGCGTACCGCCAGGTTCACGTCGTGCAGCACCAGGATCGCGGCGCGATCATCCCGGGCGATACCGCGGATATGGTCCAGTACCGCGACCTGATGATGCAGGTCGAGCTGGCTGGTGGGCTCGTCCAGCAACAGGAGCCGCGGGTTCTGGGTGAGCACCGTGGCGATGGCCAGGCGCTGGCGCTCGCCACCGGACAGGGTGTCCACCAGGCGGTGCTCCAGCTCGGTCAGGTCCATCCAGGCCAGTGCGGTGCGGGCCTGGGCATAGTCCTCGGCGGTCTCGATGTCCCAGGGCCGCAGGTAGGGGTGGCGGCCGATCAGGGCCGTCTCCAATACGGTCGCGGGGAACCCGTCGTGGTGCTTCTGAAACACCAGGCCCAGTTCGCGGGCCAGCCGGGTGCGGGAGTATTCGGGGAGGGGGCGGCCTTGCACATGGATTTCTCCCGCGCGCGCCGCGCGCAGCCCGGCCAGGGTATGCAGCAGGGTGCTTTTCCCGGCCCCGTTCGGGCCGAGGATGCCCCAGCACTGGCCCGGGTTGATGGTCAGGTCCAGGGGCGCGCCACTGGCACGCTCCGGGATGTCGATGACCAGATCGCGGGTGGCCAGCAGGGTGTCCGGCCGTGGCGCCTCGTGCACGCTCTCGAAACCGGGCGCATGGGGATCGCCGTGACGTTGTGGATCGGCGGTGTGCGGAGGCATCAGCGGCTCCGGTACAGCAGGAACAGGAACACGGGAACCCCCAGCATCGCGGTGATCACGCCGACGGGCAATTGCTCCGGGGCGATCATCGTTCGGGCGAGGGTGTCGGCCAGCGTCAGCAGGATGCCGCCGCCGAGCGCCGAGGCGGGCAGGATCACGCGCTGGTCGTTGCCAAAGATCAGACGGAGCATGTGCGGCACGATCAGCCCGACAAAGCCGACCGCGCCAACCTGCATGACCGCCGTGGCCGTGATCAATGCCGCCGCGATATAGATCGTCCATTCCACCGGCCGCACGGCCACGCCCAGCGCCGCCGCCTGCATCGGGCCGCGCGCGAGGACGTTCAGCGTCCGACCCAGGGGCAGGGCCAGCAATACCACCAGCACCAGCACGCCCCAGGCGGGGTAGGGATTGCGGGCATGGGAGACATCGCCCATCAGCCAGTACAGCATTCCGGGCAGCTCCGCGGTCGGACTTACGGCGAGCAGGAAGCTGATCACCGCCCCCCAGCCGGCCGCCACGACCACGCCGGTCAGCAGCAACCGGGTCGGCGTCCAGCTGCCGGTGCCGTGCGCCAGGCCGAACACGATCACCGTGGACAGCAGCGCACCCGCGAATGCGGCGACCGAGACCGAGAACATCGACAGGCCGGCGAGCATCGCCAGCAGCGCACCCACCGAAGCCCCGCCGGAGAGGCCCAGCACATAGGGGTCGGCCAGCGGGTTGCGCAGCAACACCTGCATCAGGGCGCCGGCGACGCCCAGCAGCCCGCCAGCGGCGAACGCGGCCAGGGCGCGCGGCAGACGCAGTTCCAGCACCAGCGTGCTGTGCAGGCGACTCCCTTCGCCCTGAATCACGGCGAGCAGGTCCCCGGCGGGAATGGCGACACTGCCATAGGCCAGTGCGATCAGGATCGCGAGCAAGGACGCCGGGAGCAGGACCCCCGTGGCGAGGAGGAAGGAGCGGGTCACGGAGGGTCAGTCCGCCCGGCGCTGGCGGGCCCGTTCGAGTTCCTCGCACATCAGCCGGGTCCCTTCGGCAATCCGCGGGGTGTGACGCTGGAGCAGGGATGGCGGGATGAAGAACAGGTTGTCGCGCTGCACCGCGGTCATGTCCTCCCATTGTTCCCAGGCAATTACCCAGTCTGGTCGGTCCTCGCCCATGCCACCGCCGATGATCACCTCCGGGTCGGCCTCGATCACGGCCTCGCGGTCCATGCGCGGCACCAGGCGGTCCAGATGGCCGAACACGTTCTCCCCCCCGCACAGGCGGATGGCCTCGCTGATCAGGTGATCGTCGTTGATCGTCATCAGTGGTTGCTCCCAGACCTGGTAAAACAGCGGGACCGGGTCGCGGTCGGAATAGTCCAGCCGCAGAGTTTCGATCTCGTCGAGAAAGGCCTGCACGGCCTCTTCGCCGCGTTCCTCGGTACCTGCGAGCTGGGCCATGCGCCGCATGCTGGAGGCCACGCCCTCGAAGCTGCGTGGTTCCGAGACATAGACGTTCATCCCCAGGTCGCGCAGGCGCTCGATCTGCGAGCTGGAATTGCCACTGCGCCAGGCGACCACCAGGTCCGGGTCCATTTCGACCACGCGTTCCAGGTCGATGCGGCTGTAGCCCCCGACCCGCGGGATCATCTCCGCGTCCGGCGGGAAGTCGCTGTGCTGGGTTACACCCACCAGCTTGTCTCCGGCGCCGACGGCGAACAGGACTTCCGTGATGTGCGGGGCCAGGCTGACGATGCGTTCGGCGGGCCGGTCGAGGGTGACCTCGCGATCGTCATCGTCAGTCACCGTGACCGGTTCGGCCAGCGCCGGTGTCGCGCACAGGAGTATCGTGACAAGGAGTGTCAACTGGCGTTTTATGGCGATAAAAGTCATTAAAAAATCCGACTGTTGGGGATGGCTCGTAATGTTAAAAGCACCGTGTTTTCGGGGTGCTGTAAGGGCAGCGAAAGCGCTTCATCATAGCAGCAAGGGCAAGATGGTTTGGTGCCCAAATTGGTAGCGGGTGGCCTGAGTGCGTATCATGACTTGCTTTCGCCAGGTGCCTGCAGTCAGCAGGTGAAACGGGAAGCCGGTGCAAATCCGGCGCTGCCCCCGCAACGGTAAGCGAGCGGTAAATCGCTCGGCAGACTGGCCACTGGGTCCTGTGCCCGGGAAGGCGTCCGCCGATCGGCATTGTCCGACGCTCGCAAGCCCGGAGACCGGCCTGGCTGTTAATCATCCTGCGACCGTGCGGCGGGCAACGGTCGAGGGCGCAGGCGTGCTTGCTTGATGCCTGTTCCTTCGTGTCTTCGCCGTGCCGTCGCCTCGACGGAACCTCATGACGGCCCCAGCTCCCAACCAGCCAGAAGAGAATCCGAACGCGTTCGCCTCGGCCGAACGCGCGGCGGTCTATCGCGTGATCGGCGAGCGCCGGGACATGCGCCATTTCCGTCCGGACCCGGTGGACGCCGACACCCTGCGGCGGCTGCTGGAGGCCGCGCACCAGGCGCCCAGCGTGGGGTACATGCAGCCCTGGCGCTTTCTGCGGGTGACGGACGCCCGGCTGCGCGACGCGCTGCACGGCCATGTAGCGGCCGAGCAGGTGCGCACGGCCGAGGCCTGCGGCGAGCGTGCCGCCGAGGTGCACCGGCTGAAGCTTGAAGGCATCCGCGATGCGGGCGAGCTGCTGGTGGTCGCCCTGACCGACGGGCGTGAACGCTACGTGCTGGGCCGGCGCACGATCCCGGAGATGGACCTGTGTTCCGCGGCCTGTGCGATCCAGAACCTGTGGCTCGCCGCCCGGGCCGAGGGCCTGGGCATGGGCTGGGTGTCGCTGTTCGACCCGGACTGGCTGGCCGGGGAGCTGGGGATGCCGGAAGGGGCCTGGCCGATCGCGATCCTGTGTCTGGGTCATGTGGATGCGTTCTACGAGCGGCCGATGCTGGAAACCGAGGGCTGGGACCAGCGGCGGTCGCTGGACGAACTGGTGTTCGAGAATCGCTGGAAACAAAGGGACTCGGGTGTCGATGCGCCGCGCGCGGCTCGACGCCGCGCATGACCACCTTCGCCCTGCTGGTCGCCGCGCTGGTATTGGATCGGCTGCTGGGGGACCCTCGGCGCGGCCATCCACTGGCCGGGTTCGGGATGCTGGCGGCCGGGGTGGAGCGGCGCGGCCATGCGGATTCGGTCTGGCGCGGCGGTTTCTGGGTACTGGTGCTGGTCGTGCCCTTCGGGCTGTCAGCGTGGTGGCTGAGCCGTCTCCCCGGCGGCTGGCTGGTGGAGCTGGCCGTGCTGTGGCTGGCGCTCGGCGGGCGCGGGTTGGAGGAGCACGCCCGTCGTGTGGCCGATGCCCTGCAGGCAGGGGACCTCCCTGGCGCCCGACAGGCGGTGGGCATGCTGGTCAGCCGTGACACCTCCGAGCTGGACGCGTCGGGTGTTCGTGCGGCCACGGCAGAGTCGGTACTGGAGAACGGTAACGACGCGGTGTTCGCGACAGTATTCTGGTTTCTGGTCGCCGGTGCGGCGGGTGTGGTGGTCTACCGGCTGGTGAACACGCTGGATGCGATGTGGGGCTACCGCACGCCGCGCCATGCACGCTTCGGGCGGGTCGCGGCGCGGCTGGACGATATCCTGAACTGGATTCCGGCACGCCTGACCAGTCTGGCCTATTCGCTGGCCGGCCAGACACGCACGGCGCTGCGCTGCTGGCGCGACCAGGGCGCGCGCTGGAAGAGCCCGAACGCGGGGCCGGTGATGGCCGCGGGGGCCGGGGCGCTGGGGGTGACACTGGGTGGTCCGGCGCGCTATGCCGGGGGTATCGAGGACCGGCCGGTTCTCGGTGCCGGTGCCGCCCCGGGCCCGGGCGCCATCGATGCCGCGCTGCGGCTGGTCGATCGCGCACTGGCGATCTGGCTGGTGGCCATAGCAACAGGAGTGCTGATTGTTGTATTCGTCTGACGCCACAACCGAGTCCGTGAGCGGTCCGCTGGAGCAGGTCCACGGGGGCGGTGTGCGCGCGGCGGCTGCGCATTACGGGATCCCCGAGGCGCAGTGGCTGGATCTGTCCACGGGGATCAACCCGCAGGGTTATCCCGTCGGGCCGGTGCCCGCCGAGGTCTGGCAGTGCCTGCCGGAGGACGAGGACGGCCTGGAGGCCGCGGCCCGGGCGTACTACGGCGCTGAATCGCTGCTGCCGGTCGCCGGCTCCCAGGCGGCGATCCAGGCGCTTCCGAGGCTGCGCGCGGGGCCTGCGCGTGTCGGGGTACTGGAGCCGAGCTACAACGAGCACACTCGTGCCTGGCGGGCGGCCGGACACGAAGTGGTCGCGGTGAGCCAAGACGAGCTCGCCGGGACAGCGACCACCCTTGACGTACTGGTGCTGGTCAATCCGAACAACCCCACAGCCGTGTATTTCGACCCCGAGACACTGCTCGACTGGCACTGCACGCTCGCCGCGCGCGGTGGCTGGCTGGTGGTCGACGAGGCCTTCATGGACACCACGCCCGAGCAGAGCCTGGCGGGATATACGCCGCGCGAGGGGCTGTTCGTGCTGCGGTCGCTGGGCAAGTTCTTCGGTCTGGCCGGGGCGCGCGTGGGATTTGTGCTGGCGCCGGGGCTGTGGTTGGAACGCGTTGACTCGCTGCTGGGGCCGTGGAGCGTGCCGGGTCCCGCGCGGTGGGTGGCGCGGCAGGCGCTGGAAGACCGGGCGTGGCAGACACAGACGCGCTGGCAGCTGCAGGAGGCGGGACATCGGCTCGATGCGTTGCTGCGGGAAGCCGGTTTGCCGCCGACGGGCGGGACGCCGCTGTTCCGGTGGTGCAGGACCGAGCGTGCGCAGGTGATTCAGGATGCGCTGGCGCGGCAGGGCATCCTCGTGCGTCGTTTCGACCGTCCAGCCAGCCTGCGCTTCGGTCTGCCGGGGAGCGACGCCGAGTGGCAGCGGCTGGAAGCGGGGCTGCAGCAGGCATGAACGGTACAACGCTCATGGTGCAGGGGACCACCTCGGATGCCGGCAAGAGCGTGCTGGTGGCCGGCCTGGCGCGGGTGCTGCACCGCCGTGGGCTGTCGGTGGTGCCGTTCAAGCCGCAGAACATGGCGCTGAACAGCGCCGTCACCCTGGACGGCGGCGAGATCGGGCGTGCCCAGGCCCTGCAGGCCGCCGCCTGCGGCCTGGAGCCGCATACCGACATGAATCCGGTACTGCTCAAACCCAGCTCCGATCAGGGGGCGCAGGTGATCATCCACGGCCGTCCGGCAGCCGAGCTGGATGCCCGTGCCTACCACGACTACAAGCCCGTCGCTCACGAGGTCGTGCTGGTCTCGCATCGACGGCTGACCGCGCAGTATGCGCACGTGCTGGTGGAAGGCGCGGGCTCGCCGGCGGAGATCAACCTGCGCGCAGGCGATATCGCCAACATGGGGTTTGCCGAGGCGGTGGACTGCCCGGTGATCCTGGTCGCGGATATCGACCGCGGCGGCGTGTTCGCGCATCTGGTGGGCACGCTGGCGTTGCTGAGCGAGACGGAGCGCGCGCGGGTGCGGGGCTTTGTGATCAACCGCTTCCGCGGCGATATCTCGCTCCTGCAGCCGGGGCTGGACTGGCTGGAGCAGGAGACCGGCAAGCCGGTGCTGGGCGTGATCCCGTATCTCCACGGGCTGTACCTGGATGCCGAGGACGCCCTGCCGCGCGAGGCGGTGCCGGAAAAGGCGGTGAATGCCCTGAAGGTCGTCGTGCCGGCCCTGCCGCGTATCTCCAACCATACCGATTTTGACCCGCTGCGCCTGCACCCGGGTGTGGACCTTCGCTTCGCCGGCCCGGGCGAGTCGCTGCAGCCGGCGGACCTGGTCATCCTGCCCGGGTCCAAGGCCGTGCGTGACGACCTCGCCTGGTTGCGGGAACAGGGCTGGGAAGACGAGCTGCAGCGCCATGTGCGTTATGGCGGCAAGGTGCTCGGGATCTGTGGCGGCTTCCAGATGCTGGGCCGGGCCGTGCACGATCCTGACGGCGTCGAGGGGCGCCCTGGTTCCACGCCGGGGCTCGGCTGGCTGGACATGGAGACGCGCCTCGCACCCGACAAGCGCCTGGAGCGAGTTCACGGGGGCCGTGTGCTGGGCCGGGAGGCCCGCGTGGAGGGCTACGAGATTCATGCCGGTGTGACGACCGGGCCCGGGCTGGATCACCCGCTGCTGGAGCTGCAGCATGGCCCGGACGGTGCGCGCAGCGAGGACGATGCGGTGGCGGGGACCTATGTCCACGGAGTATTCGATACTTCCGCCGCAGCCGAGGCCCTTTTGCACTGGGCCGGAATGCGCACGGGGACGGAGCATGGCGAAGACCTGGGGACCGCACGCGAGCGTGGCCTGGAACGCCTGGCCGATACGCTGGAGGCGCATCTGGACCTGGGGCGCATCCTTGCCCTGCTGCGGGCAGAGAACACGGAGCCTGTGACATGAAGACGCTGGTACTGGGGGGTGTGCGTTCCGGCAAGAGCCGGCTGGCGGAGAATCTCGCCGATGCCAGCGGCCTGCGCGTGACCTATGTCGCCACCGCGCGTGCCGACGACGCCGAAATGGCACGGCGTATCGAGCGCCACCGCGCAGACCGGCCCGGTGACTGGGGCCTGGTTGAGGCCGATACCGGCCTGGCCGCCGCACTTGAAGAAGCCGCGAAACCGGATGAATGCCTACTGGTGGATTGCCTGACGCTGTGGCTGACCCAGCTCCTGTGCACCGAGAACGAGGCCCTGATCGAACGCGAACGTGAGGCCCTGATCGCCACCGTGCCGCGGCTGCCGGGCACACTGGTGTTCGTTTCCAACGAGACCGGCATGGGAATCACCCCGATGGACGCGCTGTCCCGCCGCTTCGCCGACGAGGCGGGCTGGCTGCACCAGCGCCTGGCCCCCACGATGGACCGCGTTGTCCTGACCGTCGCCGGCCTTCCGCATGTGCTCAAGGGTGACCCTCTGTGATCCAGAGCGTGCTTTGCCGCGGCCAGGATGACGGCGATTCGCGGGCAAGCCCGCTCCCACAGGGCTGCCGCACCTGCCCTTTTGGGAGAGGATTTGCTTGTGGGAGCGGGCTTGCCCGCGAATCCTGACCGAATAAGGAGAAGGCGTGACCGAAGACTGTGACTGGCTGCAGGTGCCGCCGGCGCCCCTGAGCGCGGAGGCGCGCCGGGCGGCGGCCGAACGGCAGGCCCAGCTGACCAAGCCGCCGGGTTCGCTCGGACGGCTGGAGGCGATCGCCGAGCGCCTGGCCGCCATGCAGGGTGTGGCCCAGCCTGCGCTCGAGCGCGTGCATGTCGCGGTGTTCGCGGGCGATCACGGTGTGGTGGCGGAGGGCATTTCGCGTTTCCCGCAAGCCGTGACCGCGCAGATGGTTGCGAACTTTGCGAACGGCGGCGCCGCGATCTCGGTGCTGGCGCGGCACCTGGGCGCGTCCATCGAGGTGATCAACCTCGGTACCGTGGCCCAGCCACCGGCCGTCGCCGGCGTACAGCAGCTGAACCTGGGCCCCGGCACCGCGAACCTGGCCCGCGAACCCGCGATGACACCGGCACAGCTGGAACGCGCCTTGAACGCCGGCCGCCAGTGCGCGGAGCGGGCGCGAAGGGGCGGGGCGCAATTGTTCATCGGTGGAGAGATGGGCATCGGCAACACGACGGCGGCTGCTGCACTCGCCTGTTCACTGCTGGACCTGCCGCCGGCCGATCTGGCCGGGCCCGGCACGGGCCTGGACGCGATTGGCGTACGCCACAAGGCCGAGGTGATCGAACAGGCCCTGCGAACCCACGCAGCGGTGCGCAGCGAGGCGCTCGGCAGCCTGCGTTGTCTGGGGGGATTCGAGATCGCGGGCCTCGCCGGTGCCTATATCGCCGCGGCGCAGATCGGGCTGCCGGTGCTGGTGGATGGTTTCATCAGCACCTCGGCGGCGCTGGCGGCCGAACGGCTGTGTCCGGGCACGTCGGGTTGGTTCTTCTACGCCCACAGCTCGGCGGAGCCTGGGCACCAGCGGCTGCTGGAAGCACTCGCCGCCGAACCCCTGCTCGATCTCGGCATGCGCCTGGGCGAGGGCAGCGGGGCGGCCACCGCCGTGCCGCTGCTGCGCTTGGCGTGCGAGCTACACGCCGGTATGGCGACCTTCGCCGAGGCTGGCGTGTCGGGCGATACCCCATGACCAAATCGGTCCGTATCGGTCTGCTGCGCCACGGCGAGACGACCGGTGCCGGCTTTCGCGGGCGCGGCTGCGATGATCCGCTGACCCCGGAAGGCGAGCGGGCGATGTGTGCGGCGTTCGAGGCCTCGGGCGAGTGGGATCGTGTCGTGTGCTCTCCGTTGCAGCGCTGCCGGCTTCCGGCCGAGGGCTTCGCCCGCGCGGCCGGGCTCCCCGTCCAGTGTGATCCCCGCCTGCAGGAGCTACATTTTGGTGACTGGGAGGGGCAAACGGCCGAGGTACTAATGCAGACGGACGCCGAGGCACTGGGTCGGTTCTGGGAAGACCCGTTCGGCTACCCGCCACCCAACGGCGAAGACCTCGGCAGCTTCCGCGACCGGGTGCTGGCCGGCTGGGAGCAGAGCGTGATCGCGCCGGGCGATCGTGTGCTTGTGGTGACGCATGGCGGGGTGATCCGCCTGCTGCGTGCGCACCTGGAGGGCTGGCCGTTGGAAAAGCTGTTGTCGATCGAAGTCCCGTTGGCCTCGCTGCACATTGTCGAGCCGGGCCAGCGTGATGGGGTGCCCTCGTGATCAAGCAGAACCTATGTAGGAGGCCAGCCCTCTGGCCGATGGGGCGTTGGCATGTTTCCAATCGGCCAGAGGGCTGGCCTCCTACAGCAAGAAGGGACGGAGGGGTGCAATGAACTCGGTATTAGCCCCCTTCTGGCTGGCCCTGCAGTTCCTGACCCGCGTGCCGACGCCGGCACAGGAGCCGCAGCCCGAGGACCTAGGCCGTTCGGTCCTGGCGTATCCGCTGGTCGGCCTGATCCTGGGGCTGTTGCTCGTGCTGGTGGGGATCGGGCTTTCCGCGATCCCCGGGGCGCCGGTGTTGCTGGTCGCGGCGCTGGTGCTGACCTTCTGGGTGGCCCTGACCGGCGCGCTGCACCTGGACGGGCTGGCGGACACGGTGGACGCCTGGGTCGGCGGTCAGCGGCATCCGGAGCGGGCCCAGGCCATCATGAAAGACCCGGCCTGTGGCCCTATGGCGGTCGCGGCGCTGATCCTGATCTTGCTGCTGAAAGGTACGGCGCTGGTGGCGTTGGTCGATACCGGCGCCTGGGTCGCGCTGTTGCTGGCGGTGCTCCTGGGGCGCGTGGTGCCGCCGGTGCTGTTTCTGACCACGCCCTACGTGAACCCCGTCGGATTGGGCGCGGACATGGCCAGGCACCTTCCACGCAGCGCCGCCATCGGCGTTGTCGCAGTCTCGGCTGCCGTGGTGCTGGTGCTGGGCCTGCTCTCCGGCCTTTGGGGGGTGATACCGGCCCTGCTCGCCGCCGGGCTGACGCTGTGGATTGCAACGCGCGTACTGCGACACTGGCTGGGAGGCTTCACCGGCGACACGGCCGGGGCCACGCTGGAGCTGGTAGAGACCCTGACCCTCGTGATTCTGGTGCTGACGCTCGCGGGCTGAGCCCGGGTCGATCAGGCCAGGTTAAAGACAGACGTTGTCACGAAACCGTCACCGCATTGCCACATACTGACGGAATGAACTCATTCCCCTCTCGCCTGAACCCGGGCCTTCTGGTCCTGCGCACGCTGACGAACCCCCTGCGGGCGGTGCGGGAGGTGGGCGAACTGGAGGCGATACCCCCCTGGTGGCAAACCTTTCTGCGTCTGGCGCTCCCGGTGCTGCTGGTTAGCGTGATTGCCAGCCAGTGGCTGTACCAGGTCATTCCGACCGGGTTGCCGCCGGAGGCGATGCCGGGGGCCTGGGGCTTCGGCGCCTACAGCGTGCTGGCGATGAGCATCGGGGTGCTCGGCCTGGCCTGGTCGGCGCACTATCTGACCGAACTGTTCCAGGGGTACTCCCACCCGGACCGAGCGATGCTGGCGGTGACCATCGGGCTGCTGCCCGCCTGGGTGGGGAAGGTGGCCGCCGCCTTCCCCTGGCCCTGGGGCAACACCGTTGGCCTGCTGCTGATCCTCTACAGCCTGTGGCTGCTGTACTGGTCACTGCGCGGCATCCTCGGCCTGAAGCGCGGCAACCGCATCGGCCTGTTCGTGGCCACCGTCTTCTGCGGCGCCTTCATCACCCTCATCTTCGGCTGGCTGCTGATGGACCTGATCCCTGGCGCCACCCCAGGGACCCGCATCGGCACGACCTGGCTGATCTGATTCACTCCGGCCCTGTAGGAGGCCAGCCCTCTGGCCGATTGGGAATATGCCAACGCCCCATCGGCCAGAGGGCTGGCCTCCTACAGGGGGCAATCGGGCAACTGGGGGCCGCTTTGGTTTTCGTTACCCGAGATCCGTATCTCTGAGGGTCCAGGGCGATTGCTGCGTGGCCTTGCTCCTTGGCAATGACGGTAGTAGTGGCTTCGGACCTGACACAGCTTTCTCGCATTACCTGGGTGCGTCAAAGCAGTTGTTCAGGGCCACGGGTATGTGGCTGGCCTGGTGTCCCCTGTGGCGCAGTTCGGCTCGGCATCGGCATCGGCCGTGGCTGATGAGTGGTGTGAGCCGAAGCGCTGGGGATGGCGAGAGGCGCCGTGGCGGACACGTTCAGGCGGGCGGCAAAATTTTTCCGGAATGGGGCTAAAGGATTCGGTCGAGTGGTCGTTACTGCTTTCGAAGGCGCACGAGTGTTCGCCGAGGAAGCCGACCAAGGTGGTTCGGCATGACGCTACAGGAGCGTAATCATGTCTCAAGTCATCAACACCAATATCCTGTCCCTGAATGCTCAGCGCAATCTGAGCAATTCCCAGGGCGCGTTGGCCCAGAGCCTGGAGCGACTGTCCTCCGGCCTGCGTATCAACAGCGCCAAGGATGACGCCGCTGGTCTGGCGATCTCCGAACGCTTTACCACTCAGATTCGCGGCTTGAACCAGGCCGTGCGCAACGCTAACGACGGCATTTCGTTTGCGCAGACCGCCGAGGGTGCGCTGAGCACCGTGGGCGACGCGCTGCAGCGTATCCGCGAGCTGTCCGTGCAGGCGGCGAACGACTCCAACTCCGCCTCCGACCGCGAAGCCCTGAACAACGAGGCCCAGCAGCTGATCGCCGAGATCGGCCGCGTCGCGAACTCCACCGAGTTCAACGGTGACGCGATCCTGGATGGGGCGCTGAACGACCTGTTCTTCCAGATCGGGGCCAATCAGGGTCAGAACATCGCTGTGTCTGGGGTGGATGCCAGAAACACCTCACTGGGCCGAGCTGTAGCGGTCGATGAATCGGTCGGTTTGAGCCAAGAACAGATCAACGATGTTGGGATTGCAAGCATCGGTGATATCACGATTACGCTCGACAATGTTGGGGTGTTGGAGGATCTTGGCATTGAGATCGAGGTTGACCTGGAGGACGTCACCTCCCTTGAAGATGCCGTGAGAGAAATTAATTCTGCGATTGCGAACTTCACATCGGATGAGACAGATCCCGAGGATGCAGCGCTGGAAGAGCAGGCTGTTCGTGACGCTGGCTTGAGCGCCTCACTCGTCACGAATAACGAGGGTCTGACGACTATCGCGATTCGCGGGAACTTCGACACGGCGTTCGACGTTGACCAAGAAGACGGGATCCTCCTTGAGGGTGGTACCGCAGGAACGGACGAGATCGCGCTTTTCGACGACACGGAATCGCAGCAGCTGAATCTGACTGATGTGGATATCGGCAACCGGTTCGGCGCGACCGAAGCCCTTGCCATCGTCGACGGGGCTTTGAACCAGGTGAATTCTCTGCGGGCCGACCTGGGTTCGGTCCAGGTGCGCTTCGAGAACACTATCGCGAACCTGCAGGTGTCCTCGGAGAATCTGGAGGCCGCCCGCTCCCGGATCCGTGATGCGGATTTTGCCGCCGAAACGGCCGAACTGACCCGGGCGCAGATTTTGCAACAGGCCGGTACCTCGGTGCTGGCCCAGGCCAACGCCACGTCGCAGAACGTGCTGGCCCTGTTGCAGTAAGTTGAACCGGTAAAAGGCCATGAGACGGGCGGGTGGCCAGACGGTCACCCGCCTTTAATGGCGAGGGAAGCAAGATGAGTGATTCGATTGGCAGTATCACTTCATTGGTGTTTCAGCCTGCTCGTCAGGGGCAGGGCGATGCCTCGATGCCGGTTGCCAAAGGGTTGACCGATACCGCGAGTTCTCGGAATGCCAGTTTCGGGGATGCCCCGGTGGGCCCCGGTGCTCCTGAACGGGGGCTGGATGAGTCGACCCAGTCTGTGGATTTGGGAGAGTCGGAGGGCATGGAGCAAGTGGTGGAGTCGATCAATGCATATCTGCAATCGTCCAAGCGTGCGCTGGAATTCAGTGTGGATGATTCCAGCGGCCGGACGGTGATCACGGTGAAGGATGCCGAGCAGGACGAGGTGATCCGGCAGATTCCACCGGAGGCAGTAGTTGCCCTGATCCGTCATTTCCAGGAACAGCAAGGCCTGGATGGTACGGGGGTCGAGGAACGCGCCTGACTGACCCGACGCATTATCAATCACAGTGACTTTCGGCCGGGCTTGTCCCGGCTTTTTTCTGTCTGGAGACTTGGGTGTGCACCTGATGTGGGGGCTCTATGGAAGTTGTTGCGGACCCGACAGAGACACAATGACAAGAAAATCGAAAATTCGTGTTAAAGCTGGCGGATAGCTTGTCGTTAACGGGCCTGAGAGCGGTTGAATGCCGCCATCGCGATCGCCCGAGGCGGTCTAAAGCTATGCCGTAAGGAGACGTAATCATGTCCCAAGTTATCAACACGAACATCCTGTCCCTGAATGCTCAGCGCAATCTGAGCCAGTCGCAGGGTGCCCTGGGCCAGAGCCTCGAGCGGCTGTCCTCGGGCCTGCGAATCAACAGCGCAAAGGATGATGCTGCCGGTCTGGCCATCTCCGAGCGCTTCAGCACGCAGATCAACGGTCTGAACCAGGCCGTGCGCAACGCCAACGACGGTATCTCGTTCTCGCAGACCGCCGAAGGTGCGCTGAGCACCGTGGGCGACGCGTTGCAGCGTATCCGTGAATTGTCCGTGCAGGCGGCGAACGACTCCAACTCTTCGTCCGACCGCGAAGCCCTGAACAACGAGGCCCAGCAGCTGGTGGCCGAGATCAGCCGCGTGGCCAACGAGACCGAGTTCAACGGCGACGCCATCCTGGATGGTGCGCTGAACGACATCTTCTTCCAGATCGGTGCCAACCAGGGTCAGAACATCGCGGTGTCCGGCGCCGATGCGCGGGCAACCGAACTGGGTCGGGCGATCGCCGAAGGTGCAGAAGGCCTGAGCCAGGAGGAAATTAACGACGTCGGCATCGAGGAGATCGGTGACATCGAGATCAGCTTGACCGCGGTCGGGGTCCAGGAGGACATCGAAGATCTTGATATTGAGGTCAATCTGGATGGGGTCACATCGCTCGAGGACGCGGTCCGAGAGATCAATTCGGCGATTGCGAACTTCGATGGGGATGACGATGAGACAGACTTGGTACGGAGCGCCGGACTTAGCGCCGCTCTCGTAACAGACAATGATGGCGACACTACCATTGCGGTACGCGGGAACTTTGATACCGAGTTTACCGTCAGCGGTGGACAGGTTGAACTGGAAGGTGGTGAGGACGGTGACGAGATTGATCTCTTCTCCGAAACTGCCGGTACCGATGGCGTCGAATCGGATCCGCTCAACCTAACGGATGTGGACATCGGTAGCCGCGCGGGCGCCACCGAAGCCCTGGCCGTAGTGGATGGCGCCCTGGACCAGGTGAACTCCCTGCGAGCCGACCTGGGCTCGGTGCAGGTGCGTTTCGAGAACACCATCGCCAACCTGGAGATCTCCTCGGAGAACCTTGATGCGGCCCGCTCCCGGATCCGGGACGCCGACTTCGCCGAGGAAACCGCGGAGCTGACACGTGCCCAGATCCTGCAGCAGGCGGGGACCTCCGTACTGTCGCAGGCGAACGCCACGTCGCAGAACGTGCTGGCACTGTTGCAGTAACTCAGGGTCTTCCAAAAAGGCCTTATTGGGGGCGGGTGGCTTTTGGCTGCCCGCCCTTTTTTATTGGGCGGTTGTGAATCCGAGGCATACGGGGGCAGGCTGGGTAACCCCTTCGGTTAGGCCAGAATGGAGCGAAAAGGGTGAGGCGGTTCACGAATGAAGTGGTCCGGCTCGGCTAAAGAAATCGCTGAGACAGTCGTTATACTCAGCTAGAACGCATGCGAAAGTCCCGAACAGGGGCGTGGTGAGGTGGCGCGTCATGGCAATCAGTTCTCTTGGTGTAGGGTCCGGGCTGGACCTGAATCAGCTGGTAGGGCAGCTCGTAGCAGCCGAACGCGAGCCAAAGGAGCTGCGCCTTAACCAGCGCGAAGAACGGATCGACGCACAAATCTCGGCCTTTGGCGAGCTGACCAGCAGTGTGGATCGGGTGGGTTCGGTGCTGGGCGACCTTTCCGGTTTCGAGCCTGCGCAATCGGCCTCGGTGGCGGATGAAGGTGTGGCGAATGTCACGGTGACCGGGGACGCCGAGAACAGCGATTTCTCGCTTGAGGTGAATCAGCTCGCGCAATCTCAGATCGTCGCCTCGGCTGCCGGAGATTTCGACAGCGCCGATGACGAGGTGGGCGCGGGTCAGCTTCAAATCCAGGTCGGGAATGGCAATGCGGTCTCCATCGACGTGGAAGAGGGCGCCACGCTGCGTGACGTGCGCAATGCGATTAACGACTCCGAAGCGGGTGTCACCGCGTCCATTGTGAATGACGGCAACGGCGCGCGCCTGGTCCTTAGCGCGAATGAGACCGGAGCGGAAAACACCATCTCCGTCACTGCGACGGAAGACCCCGAGGGAAGTGGATTGGGGCGTCTGGATAGCAGCAACCTGACCGAGACAAGGGCGGCCCAGGATGCCGAGGCTGTCATCAACGGACTGACCGTAACCAGCGCCACTAACACGTTGAGCGACACGATCGAGGGGCTCGAAATTGAACTGACGGGTGTCTCCAGCGGACCGACGACCGTGTCTGTGTCGGAGGATCGCGACGAGCTGGAATCGCTGCTGCAGAGCTTCGTGGAGAACTACAACGCGCTCATTGGGCAGACCAACCAGCTCACCGCTTACGATCCCGAAGAAGATCAGGCAGCCGTGCTGACGGGCGACAGCACGGTGCGCGGGATTCGCAGCCGTCTAGGCAATGCACTGATCCAGCCGGCGGAAGGTGCAGGCGGCTCGAATCAGACGCTGGCCGAACTCGGCATTATCTCCAACCGAGACGGGACGCTGAGCTTTGACAGCGCTCGCTTCAGTTCGGCCATGGACCGTGACGGGTTCGAGAACATCTCCGACACCGTGCGCAACATCGCGGGCCAGATGCGCGATGTGACCGACAGCTTTACCGGTCGCGATGGACTGATACAGGTCCGGCAGGACGGCCTGCAAAGCGATCTCAGCCGAATCGAGCGCCAGCGTGAGGATCTGGAGGCCCGCATTGAGCGCCTCGAGGCGAATTGGGTCCGCCAGTTTTCCCGCATGGACTCCATGGTGGCGCAAATGCAGGCGACGGGTGATCAACTGATGGCGCAACTGGCCAACACGCCGCTGGCCAGAAATCAATCCCGATAACCTCACCGACCAGGGGTAGTGAAATGTATGGACCGGGCATGAACAGGGCAGTCAACCAGTATCGGGAAGCGGGGCCCATGGCCGAGGCACAGGTGGCCAATCCTCACCGTCTGATTCAGATGCTGTTCGAGGGGGCATTGGAGCGTATCGCGGTGGCGAAGGGTGCGATCCAGCAGGGCAATGTCACCGTCAAGGGCGAACGCATTGGCAAGGCGATCGATATCGTCGAATCACTCAGGGCGATGCTGGATCACAAGCATCGGCCGGAGCTGGCAGCGAACCTGGATGCACTCTACGGTTACATGAGCCGTCGTCTGCTGGAAGGCAACGCGCAGAATGACCCGGAGGCGCTGGACGAGGTCGCCAAGCTTCTTCGCGAGATCAAGGCCGGCTGGGACGAGATTCCGCCGGAGGAACGTCAGCGCAAGGCCGGTTGAGGCGTCCGACCTTGACCGCGGGGGAGCCGCGTGCTGTTGTTCGCCGATCATGACGACAAACGATGCGGGTACAGAGGACTCCGGTGCAACGCTGGAGGATGCGGTGGAGGCTGTACGCGGCCTGATGGACCAGGCCATCCGCGAAGAAAACTGGGATCGCCTGGAAGAGCTCGACCTGAAGGCGCGCGTACTGGTCGAACGCGCATTTGGCGAAGAGCCCGTACCATTGCGTGATGACACGGGCGAGGCCCTGCGCAGCGCGCTGGAACGCCTGTCGGCGTTCTACGAAGAAACCGTTCCGATCCTGACCGAACGCCGCGGTGATGCCAGCCGCCAGTTGCGCGAACTGCGCGCGGGGCGGAAAGGCACCAACGCCTACGAGAACACCCGCCGCAACTCCATGCGCTCCGGGCCGATGAAGCCTGGGGGCTAGGGGGCTGTCCAGCGTTGGATCGCGCAGGGGCTGCGCTCCTACAGGTGGGCGCGTGTTGGTGTAGGAGGCCAGCCCTCTGGCCGATGCAGTAGTGCTTACGCAGCCGGAAGCTCAGGTTGACGGATTGGGGGTGCGGCGCACGGACTGGACGCTGCCGAGGGATTGCAGGCGGTCGAAGAGGGTGCTGAGTTCGCCGAGGTCGGTGATCTCGGCTTCGAGTTCCATGTGCACGCTGCGGTCGTGGGGGTCGGTTCGCGTGTTCACGCGCAGCAGGTTGATGCCGCTGGCGGAGAAGGCATTGCCGACTTCGCCGAGCAGGCCGGCGCGGTCGTGGGCCTCGAGCTCGAGGGTGATGGGTTCGCGTTCCGGCTCGTCGCCCCAGGAGACGGGGATCAGGCGGCCGCGTTTGTCCTCCGGCATGCGCAGGATGTTGACGCAGTCGCTGCGGTGGACGGAGACGCCGGCGCCGCGGGTGATGAAGCCGACGATCGGGTCGCCCGGTTGCGGGTTGCAGCAGCGCGCGCGGGAGGTCAGCAGGCCGCCGACGCCACGGATGCGGATCTCGTCGTCCTGGATGCGTTCTTCCCGGCGTGGTTCTGCGGGTTGGGGAGGGGCCGCCTCTTCGGCGTGGGCCTTTTCCGCCTGGCGCTGTTCGCGCAGCTGCTGGGAGATGCGTCCGGCGATCTGGGAGGTAGTGATGTCGCCGGCGCCGAGTGCGATCAGTAGCTCGTCGAAGGTCTGGAACTTCATGGCGTCGGCGAGCGCGGTGCGGTCCAGGTTCGAGCCGCAGCCCAGGCGCTGGCATTCGCGGTCGAGCAGGTGTTTGCCGGTGGCCAGGTGTTCGTCCTGGTGCTGCTGGCGGAACCAGGTGCGTACCTTGGAGCGGGCGCGGGCGGTGTTCAGGTAGCCGAGATTGGGGTTGAGCCAGTCGCGGCTGGGGCCGCCCTCGCGGGTGGTCAGCACCTCGACGCGCTCGCCGGACTTCAGCTTGTAGGTCAGCGGGACGATATGCCCGTCCACCTTGGCACCCCGGCAGCGGTGGCCGACCTCGGTGTGTACGGCGTACGCGAAGTCCAGTGGCGTGGCGCCCTGGGTCAGGTCCATTACCTCGCCCTGGGGCGTGAGCACGAACACGCGCTGGTGCAGCGGCTCGCTCTGGATCTCGTCGAGCAGGTTCTGGTCGGAATTGTCAGCGGCCTCCAGCAACTGGCGCAGGCTGCTGATCGCACGGTTGAGCGCCTGATCCTCGCGCCCGCCCTCCTTGTAGCGCCAGTGCGCGGCAACCCCGAGTTCGGCGAAGTCGTCCATCTCGCGGGTGCGGATCTGCACCTCGACGACCTTGCCATCGGGGCCTACCACGGCCGTGTGCAGTGACTGGTAGCCGTTGTCCTTGGGGTTGGCGATGTAGTCGTCGAACTCGCTGGGCAGGTGGCGCCAGTCGTTGTGCACGATGCCAAGCACGGTGTAGCAGGTGGCGAGTTCGTCGACGATCACCCGCGTGGCGCGCAGGTCGTAGAGCTCGTCCAGCGAGGTCTGCTTGCGCTGCATCTTCTTCCAGATGCTGTAGATGTGCTTGGGCCGCCCGAACACCCGCGCCTGGATGCCGGCCTCGGCCAGCCGGTCGCGCAGGGTATGGGCGAAGCGTTCGACATAGGCCTCACGCTCGGTGCGGTTCTCCTCCAAGCCCTTGGCTATCTCGCGGTAGGTCTCGGGTTCGAGGATGCGCAGCGCGAGGTCTTCCATCTCCCATTTCAGCTGGCCCACGCCCAGGCGGTTGGCTAGCGGGGCGATCACGTCCAGCGTCTCCTGGGCGAGCACGCGGGCGCCGTCGTCCGGCTCCTTCACCGCCAGGCGCAGGTGCTGCACCCGGTAGGCGAGCTTGATCAGCACCGCGCGCACGTCGTCGACCATCGCCATCAGCATGCGGCGCAGGCGTTCGGCCTGTTCCGGGCGCCCGACCGGGGCCTCGAAGCGACGGCTGACCAGGGCCGCGACGTTGACGGTCAAGCGCGCAATCGAGTCGCCAAAGCGCTCCTTGAGGGCACGCTCGTCGATCTGTCGGGCCAGATAGGCGCTGACCAGGAGCGCGGCGGTGATGGTCTGCCGGTCGACGTTCAGGTGACGCAGGACCTCGGCCACGTCCAGCGGATGAGACTCCAGCCCGGAGGCATCCACCGAGGTGAGCGCCAGGTCCAGCGCCTCCGCGAGCGCGGTTGCGGATGCGGCATCGCCATTGGGCCCGGCAAAGCGCGCGACCATCTGGTCGCGGTCCAGGCCCTGCAGCTCGGTGTTGGTGAGTAGCGAATGGCGCATGATCGCTTGCTATTGTACGTCAGCCGTCCGGCGGGCAAAGGCTCTGTCCGAAGGCAATTCATGTGACGGTCTGCCGGTTTGGCTTGCCATCGGACCCCTGCCGGGTCACGATCGGATCATGCTGAACCTGTTCAAACTGGCGCTGATTCTGGCGGTTGGCTACGCCCTGGTCGTGGGCCTGATCTATCTGACGCAGGACCGACTGATCTACATGCCCAGCAGCAATGTGGTCGGCAGTCCCGCGCATATCGGGCTGGAATACGAGGACGTGGCGCTGGAGACCGAGGACGGCGTGCGGCTGCACGGGTGGTATCTGCCGGGCCCGGAAGATGATGCGCCGGTCTTGCTGTTTCTGCATGGCAATGCGGGGAATATCGGCCATCGCCTGGAGTCGCTCGAGCAGTTCCATCACCTGGGGCTTGCAGTGCTGATTATCGACTACCGCGGGTACGGCCAGAGCCAGGGGCGGCCCCACGAGGAGGGCACCTATGAGGATGCCCGTGCGGCTTGGTACTGGCTGCGCGAGCACCTGGAGTACGAACCCGAGGAGATCGTGCTGTTTGGGCGGTCCCTGGGCGCGGCCGTGGCGGCGCGGCTGGCCGAGACCCGGAATCCCGCGGCTGTGATCCTGGAGGCGGCCTTTACCTCGGCCGCCGACCTCGGGGCGGAGGTCTACCCCTGGCTCCCGGTGCGCGCGCTGATCCGGCATGAATACGACGTGCTTGGACGGGTGGGGGCGATCGAGGCGCCGCTGCTGTTCGCCCATGCGCGCGAGGACGAGATCGTGCCGTTTGCGCATGCCGAGCGTCTGCTGGAGGCGAGCGGAGACGAGGCACAGTTGATGGAGATGGACGGCGGGCACAATGATGCCTTTCGGGCGACCGGATCGCGCTACATCGAGGGCCTGCGCGAGTTTCTGGAGGATGCAGGCCTGGAGCTGCGCCCGCGGGATGCGACGAATGGGGACGGGGAGTAGGCGCGGTGCTAAAATCGGCGTCTTTTGTGCCCGTCTTGAACGGCATGGACGCATGAATGCCTCAGCTTGAATTAGGCCCACCGGGGCTCGCGATCAGTCGGCAGGAAGGCCGGGGGGACGCACCGGTACTCACGCTGCGTTTCGGTCCCGTTACCGGGGCCAAGCTGCGCCCGGACGGGATCGATATTGCCCTAGGTCTCGAGCCGCTGGAGATCCCGGAAGGCCGCGAGGCGGCGCCCGAGCTCTGGTATGCGGCGGGCGCGGTGCGCACCGAACAAATCGATGACCTGATGCTGGCGCACGCGGGGGACCGGCTCGTGGGCTGCTGGTATCGGCCGCATGGCGCCGACGAGGACCCCGAGGCGATCACCGAGCAGGCCTATCATGCGATCCTCGAGGCCTGCCAGGAGCGGGGATTCGGGCACCTGGTGCGCGCCTGGAACTACTTCCCCGCGATCAACCAGGAACTGAACGGCCAGGAGCGCTACCGCAGTTTCTGTGCCGGGCGCGCCCGTGTGTTCGAGGCCCTGCCGGATTTCGAGCGGCACCTGCCGGCGGCGACGGCTATTGGTACGCATGTCGATGGCATGCTGATCTACTTCATCGCCATGCGCGAGACCACGCTGCGTATCGAGAATCCGCGCCAGGTCAGCGCGTTTCGCTATCCGCGGCAGTACGGACCGCGCAGCCCGTCGTTCGCGCGGGCGCGGATGAGTCAGGAGGCGTGCGGGGCCGCGGAACTGTTCATCTCCGGGACGGCCAGCATCGTGGGCCACGAAAGCCGGCACGCGGAGGATCTCGAGGCCCAGATCGACGAGAGCCTGCGCAATATCGGGGTGCTGCTGGCGGCGGCCTCCGAGGAGGGCGCTGTGGCTCTGCGCGATCCCGGCGACCTGTCGATGCTGAAGGTCTATCTGCGCCACCGAGCAGACGGTGCTCGCGCGCAGCGGCATCTGCGCGAGTGCCTGGGCGAAGACGTTGACATCCTGCTGCTGCATGGGGATATCTGCCGCAGCGAACTGTTAGTGGAAATCGAAGGGCTGTACCGCGAGGGCTAGCCCGCAGGGCCCCGCCTCTCGCGGGCATTGAACTGGCATTGGGCGCGCGCGGCGCGCAGAAGGGGGAAGTGGATGAATGATCCGGGGTACAAGCCGCATCCGGTACTGAAGGACTATTACGGCGACGAGTCGGAAAAACGGGCGTTTGTCGATGACCTGTTCGACCGAACGGCACCGCATTACGACCGCATCCTGCGTTGGGGGTTTCTCGGCACCGGCCAGGCCTATCGCCGCTACGCGCTGAAGAAATCCGGCCTGCAGCCCGGCATGGGTATCCTGGATGTCGCGACGGGCACGGGCCCGGTGGCGCGCGAGGTGCGCAAGGTGGTCGGTGACGAGAACATCACTTGTGTCGATCCCAGCCGCGGCATGATCGACGTGGCCCGGCGCTCGATCAAGGCGCGCTTCATCGAGGGTCTGGGCGAGCAGCTGCCGCTGCCGGACAAACAGTTCGACCGTGTGTACATGGGCTACGGCCTGCGCCATGTGCGCGACCTGCACGAGCTGTTTGGGGAGTACTTCCGCGTGCTCAAGCCGGGCGGTCGCTGCATGATCCTCGAGGTCTCGCGGCCCAGCACGGAGCGCCAGTTCAAGATGGCGCGGTTCTATTTCCGCGACTTCATCCCGTTTCTCAGCCGTCTGCTGACGCGCGACCCGGACGGCCATCTCCTGATGCGCTATTTCTGGGACACGATCAACGAGTGCGTGCCGCCGGAGAAGATCATGGGCGTGCTGGAGGATGTCGGTTTCCGCGACGTCGAGCGCGATGTGCAGCTCGGCGTATTCAGCGCCTACCTGGCGACGCGGCCGGCCGACTAGGCGGTTTGGCTCGCCTTAGGGTCCGCGTGGCGCCGGGCAGCAAGCGCGATGCGATTGGCCCCTGGATGGGGGATATCCTCAAGCTTCGGGTGCAGGCCCCACCAGAGAAAGGCCGGGCAAACGAGGCCGTTTGTGCCCTGCTGGCGAAGGCGCTGGGTTGCCCGGCCCGTGACGTGAGCGTTGTGGCGGGTGCGACCGCGCGCGACAAGACCGTGGCGATCGAGGGTTACAGCGAGGCGGACTTGCACCGCGCGTTATTCTGATTGCCAGACTCAATCAGCGTTTCCTCAATGGAGCCGCCAGGGCTCCCGCGACTCTTCCAGGATCCCATGAACCGTCTGACGATTACCCGACCCGACGACTGGCACCTGCACCTGCGCGATGGCGATGTCCTCGGCAGCGTGCTGCCGGATACCGCCCGGCGTTTTCGCCGCGCGATCATCATGCCGAACCTCAAGCCGCCGGTGACGACGGTAGAGGCGGCGGCCGAGTATCGCGAGCGCATCCTCGCGGCGCTTCCGGAGGAAGCCGACTTCGAGCCGCTGATGACGCTTTATCTGACCGAGGCAACCACGCCCGGGATGATCGAGGCCGCCAAGGCCAGCGGGTTCATTCACGGGGTGAAGCTGTACCCGGCAGGGGCGACGACCAACGCGGCCAGTGGTGTGTCGGATATCCGGCGATGCTATCCGGTGTTCGAGGCGATGCAGCGGGTCGATCTGCCGCTCCTGGTGCATGGGGAGGTGACCGATCCGGAGGTCGACATCTTCGACCGCGAGGCGGTGTTTATCGAACGCCACCTGCAGCCGCTGATTCGCGAATTCCCGGAACTGCGGGTGGTGCTGGAACACACCACGACCGAATCGGGCGTGGCGTTCGTCGAGTCGGGCCCGGACAACATCGCCGCGACCATTACCCCGCAGCACCTTCTGTATAACCGCAATGCGCTGTTCGTCGGCGGTATTCGGCCGCATCACTACTGCCTGCCGATCCTGAAGCGCGAGCGCCATCGCCAGGCGCTGTTGCGAGCCGCGACCAGCGGGCACCCGCGCTTCTTCCTCGGGACCGACAGCGCGCCGCACCCGCGGCATGCGAAGGAGTCCGCCTGTGGCTGCGCGGGCATCTACTCGGCCCATGCGGCGATCGAGTTCTATGCGGAAGCCTTCGCCTCGGTGGATGCGCTGGACAAGCTGGAGGGCTTCGCCAGCTTCCACGGCCCGGATTTCTATGGCCTGCCGCGCAACACGGACACCATCACGCTGGAGCGGGTGGACTGGACCGTGCCGGAGGCGGTGCTGTTCGGCCATGACCCGGGCGTGCCCTTGCGCGCGGGCGAAACCGTCGCCTGGCAGCTGGCGCGGCATTGACCCCACGGCGTGACCGACACGACAGCGGCGGTGGCGGGTCCGAACCTCAAGCCGTCCCCGTGGTCCCCGGTAGTACAGACATCGTTTGCATCGAGTAGCCAATTTCCGACCCCAGGGAGGGCACATGACCGAACCGGACGTACAACGCGGAACCCTGTGGTTCTGGCTGCTGATCAGTGTGGGCGTGGGCCTGCTGATCATCGCGCTGGGCGTGGGCCTGGAGCCGCATGGCGCGGCCATCCTGCGCGCGCCGCTGGAGTCGCCGGCCGCAGGCGCGCTGGCCTTTGGCATGGTGATGGTCTGGGCCGCCTATGGCTACGCGCTGACGGCCGGGCGTGCCGCAGGCTCGCAGGAGCTGGGCGTGGTGTTCCTGAACCTGGCGCTGCCGGTAGCCCTGATCGTGCTGTGGGGCAACGAGATCTTCGCACTGGCATTCTTCGTCGCCTTTGGCTGGGCCCTGACGCTTATTGGCATGGCGTTTCGGCTGTTCCGGCGCGAGGCGCTGGCGGGGATCATGATGCTGCCGGTGATCGGCCTGAGCATGACGGCCATCCTGCTGTCACTGACGCTCTGGATGGTGCCGGCGTAGGGCAGCCATGATCTCGGTCGTACAGGGCGACATCACCACCCTGGAGGTGGATGCGATCGTCAACGCCGCCAACGAGAGTCTGCTGGGCGGTGGCGGCGTCGACGGGGCCATTCATCGCGCCGCCGGCCCCGAACTCCTGGAGGCGACTCGGGCCCTTGGTGGCTGCCCCACCGGCGAGGCGCGCATTACCCCCGGGTTTCGACTCCCGGCCGAGTACGTAATCCACACCGTCGGCCCCGTCTGGCAGGATGGTCAGGCAGGCGAGGACCATCTTCTGGCCTCCTGTTACCGCGCAAGCCTGGAACTGGCGATCGAATATGGCCTGCGCGAGGTGGCCTTTCCCCTGATCAGCACGGGTGTCTACCGCTTTCCGAAGGACCGCGCGGCGGGCATCGCGCTGGAACAGCTGCGCGCGCAGGAGGACCAGTTTCGCCGTCTGCTGGTCTGCGCGTTCAGTGCGGCCGATGCGGATGTCTACCGCGAACGGCTGGGGCATTGACGCATGCTGTCTTCCAGGGATGCACCGATTGATGTACACGGGCGCGCTCGGGCGCGAGCGTGTACATGGATCAGTGCTTCCCTTGACGGCCCGCGCCGATGAACCAGCGTGATGGACCGGTTCGTGGCCGCGGCGCGACGATCCAGCCCCTGGCGCGTTTCGAGACCACGCACCGCGAAGCATTTGACGATGGCTGGGTGGGCGACGACGAGGAGCCTCGGCCGCTGCGCACCGAGGTGACACCGGAGCACCCACGCAAGGTGCTGTCCTGGAACCAGTCGCCGGATGTCCCGTTCGAACTGTCCCTGAACCCCTACCGGGGCTGTGAACACGGCTGCGCATACTGTTTCGCGCGACCGGCGCATGCCTATGTCGGGCTGTCACCGGGCCTGGATTTCGAGAGCCGGCTGTTCGCCAAGGTCGGCGCGGCGGACTGCCTGCGCCGCGAGCTGGCACGGCCCGCGCATCGCGTGACGCCGCTGGCACTGGGCATCAACACGGATGCCTACCAGCCTGTGGAGCGCGAGTGGCGCATCACCCGTGAGGTGCTGGAGGTGCTGGCCGAGGCGCGACATCCGGTCTCGATCGTGACCAAGTCCGCGTTGGTGGAGCGGGACCTGGACCTGCTGGGACCCATGGCGGAGCAGGGGTTGGTGCAGGTGGCGATCTCCGTGACCACGCTGGATCGAGCGTTGTCGCGCCACCTGGAACCCCGCGCGGCCGCGCCCCAGCGGCGTCTGGAAACCATGCGACGGCTGAGCGAGGCCGGGGTGCCGGTGGCGGTGCTGGTCGCACCCCTGATTCCGGTGCTCACCGACGGCGAGCTGGAATCTCTGCTGGATGCGGCGCGCGAGGCCGGGGCGACCAGCGCCGGATACGTGCTCCTGCGCCTGCCGCGGGAGGTGGCGCCGCTGTTCGAGGACTGGCTGCGTACGCACCACCCACTGAAAGCGGACCATGTGCTGCAGCGCCTGCGCGAGGCGCACGGGGGGCAGTTGTACGATTCGACCTTCGGCCACCGGATGGTCGGAGCGGGCCCCTATGCCACACTGCTGCGCCAGCGCTTTCGCCTGGCCCGGCGCAGGGCCGGTCTGGCAGGCCGCCTTGCGGAGCTGGATACCACACGCTTTCGTCCACCGGCGGCGCCGGAGGCCGACCGCGGTCCGCAGCTGGAACTCTTCTAGGAGTGCGCTACAGTGGTCGTCGAGAACATCGGCAACGGACACAGGACACCACCAGGGATGACCGACAAGGACAAGACAGGGAAGCGGCCAACCTGGTGGGGGCGCTGGTCGCTGCCACAAGGACGGATCGGGCGCTGGTCGGTCGGGCCGCTGGATATCTGGCTCGAACATTCCCCGGCGGAATGGCGCCTTGGGCTGGACCGGCCGCGGGACGCGGCCGATGCAACGCTGGATATCGAGGTGCCGACCGATGCCGAGTGGCCCGAGTCGCTCTCGGAGCGCCTGCGCTTCGCCGGTGCTACCGGCGACACCCAGCCGGAACTGCGTATCGCCCTGGCCGACCGTCCGATGGTCAGTCGGCCGGAGAACCCGTTCTATGTGCCGGCCCAGGGCCGGGTCACGCTGTTTCTCAGTTCGCCTGCCTGGGTCCAGTTCTATCTGGGCGATGCACGGGCCCACGAGTTCCCGGTTTATGCGCCCTCGGACACTTGGTTCGGCCCCAATACGGTCGAGGGGGAACTGTGCTATGCGACGCGCACCCAGGCGCGGCTGGCCCTGGAGGATGTCCCCGAGCGCCCCCATCGCGTGGTCACGCCGCTGACGATCCACAACAAGGCGCTGGATGCGCTGTTCCTGGAGCGCGTGAATCTTCCGGTGCCGCGTCTCCCGGTCTATGCCGATCGCCACAACCGCTTGTGGACCCCGGCGGTACGCATGGAGCGCGAGGAAGACAAGGATATGGCGGCGATGAAGATCGACGCTGGGCCGCCCGCTGAGGCCGAGGGCGCAACGCGGATCGCCGAGCCGCGCGAGGTGGGTGGTCGGCATGTGATGGTGCGGGCGTTCAGCGCCCTGTTTCAATAGGAACGCAGGATGGACGCCTGGATGCAAAGCACCATGGACTTTTTGACCAGCGACGGTTTCCTCGCCGCGCTGCGGGCCTCGCTGTACATCATCGTCGGGTTGATCCTGGCGCGGCTGGTCTCGCGCAACCTGACGCGGGCCTTCGGCCGGCACATGGATGCCCAGCAGATCATGCTGATGCGTCGCATCAGCTTCTACATCATCATCGTGCTGGCGGTTGTCTCCGGGCTGCGCGAGCTGGGTTTCGATCTGACCGTTCTGCTGGGGGCGGCGGGCATCCTGACGGTCGCGCTGGGCTTTGCCTCGCAGACCTCGGCGTCCAATCTGATCTCGGGGCTGTTCCTGATCGGCGAACGGCCCTTCTCGGTGGGCGACATCATCAAGGTGGGGGACGCGACCGGCGAGGTGCTGTCCATCGACCTGCTGTCGGTGAAGCTGCGCACCTTCGACAACCTGCTGGTGCGGGTGCCGAACGAAAGCCTGGTGAAGTCGCAGATCACCAACATGACGCGCTTCCCGATCCGTCGTCTGGACATGCAGATCGGGGTGGCTTATCGCACCGACCTGAAGGCGCTGCGCGACATCCTGATGGGCGTGGCGGACCGTAACCCGGTCTGCCTGGAGGAGCCCAAGCCGCTGTTCATCTTCCTTGAATACGGGGATTCCGCACTGAAGATTCAGCTGTCGGTCTGGGCGCGGCGCGAGAAATTCCTGGACCTGCGCAACAGCATGCACATGCAGGTGAAGGCCGCACTGGACGAGGCCGGCATCGAGATCCCGTTCCCGCAGCGCACGCTGAGCCATATTGATGGTGGGCCGATCCCCGTGCGCCTGATCCAGGACAACCTGAGCGAAGAGGAAACGGAGGCCGCCGAGAAGATCGACGAGGAGGTCACCGAGCCGGAGGCCGACGCAGGAGCGTCAGAGCAACTCCCAGCGCGCGACTAGTCGACCCGCAGGTTCAGCCAGACCGGGTCGTGGTCGGAGGCGCGCCATGGTCCGTCGGCGGGCTGGTTCCCGTCGAATACCAGAAACGCCGGTTCGTCGGCATTGATGGCCCAGGAGCCAGCGTCCCCGACGTGTTCAGCGATTCCCTCGGGGCCGAGCAGGTAGTCCAGTTGCCCGGACTGTCCGCGAAAGACATAGCTATAGGCCTGGTCGGGCTCGTCATGGACCAGATCGTGCTTGCCCGCCTCGCGCAATACACGTAGCGGATCCTCGGCGGCGTAGGCGTTCAGGTCCCCGGCAATGATCACGGGCAGCCCTTCACGACGTTCCTGTTCGATCCATTGCGCCAGGCGTTCGGCCTGGGCCGTGCGCCGCTTGTTCCAGCAGCCCTGTCCACGATCCACGTCGCCGCTGGATGGGCAGCCGACCTTGGCCTTGAAATGCACCGCGACCACCCCGAACAGGGGTTCGCCTTCCGGCGTGCCGAACCATGCGAGCAGTGGCGGGCGATGGTGTATGCGGTCTTCGTCGGCCACGGCATCCAGCAGCTCCAGCCGATCGGGTCTATAGGTAATGCCCACCTTGATGGCGTCGGTACCGGGCGCCGGGTGCCGGACGGCCTCGTAGTGGATATCGCCGTGCTGATTCAGGCGTTCGATCAGGCGTTCGCGGGCGGCGGGCTGGTTTTCCAGTTCGATGGTTGTCATCAGGTCCGCTTTCAGGGGGAGCAGGGCGGCATTCAGCTTGGCCTCCTGTCGCTCGCGCTCGCCGCGACTCGCCGCGCCACGCTCGCCCAGCGTGACAAAGTCGTTTTCCATATTCGCAGTGACGATGCGCAGTGCCCCGTCGGCCGGCGGTTCAGGCGCTTCGGGGCGGGTGCCACCCTCCCACCGTGGCGTTTCGGTCGGGTGCAGGCGGTGGGCATCGAAGGCATGCGTCAGGATGCCGGTCAGGCCCGTGACCTGGCTGCCGACCCGCCGCGTCCCCTGGTCGTCGAGATAAGGGATGGGGTCCGGACGGGCGCGGTAACTGCCGTCGTCCAGCACGATGCGGCGTTCTGCATGGTCGTGGTCGTCGAATGCTCCCGTCTGCCCCGGGTGCCACAGGCGTCCGCCGGCGGCGAGTTTCAGGTTGCCGTAGCGCTCGAGTTCATTGTGGCCCGATACGGTCAGCGTCTGATCAAAGCGCACGCGCACGTCTTCAAAGTCAGACAGTCGTTCGGCGTCGCGCGGGAGCTCGAGCATCACCGCTTCGGGCAGGCGACCGCTGCCGCAGTTCTCGACGCCGTCGATGCGGGCGAGCTGGGGACGGCCGTGGTGATGGCCAAAGCGGCCCTGTACGCGCAGACGATCACCCGGCGTAACCGGCTCGTGGCGCGGGGCATAGACGAACAGCCCGGTTGGCCTTTCAGGGTCGTTGTTTTGCAGGTAGAAGCCGCCCAGCTCATCGTCGCCCATGAAGACCCCGGTGACGATGCCCTCCAGGACGACGGATGTATCGTCCGCCAGTGGTTCCGCCAGCAGCTCGTCGGTCGTGAGGCTGGCGCGGTCGGACGGGCAGGCGGGTGCCAGCGCAAGCGCGGGCGACGCGACAAGCACAAGGGCCGCAAGTAGCAGGGTTGCGGTCCATCGTGGTGGTTGCAAGGAGGTCACGTGCCGATCCATGGCGGCGTCCTCGGGATTGCGGCTCAGGCGCTATAGCGTAGCAGGGACCGAAGGTTCTCGGGCGACTGGGTGACATCGCGCACGCTGTACTGATCGAGCACGGCGAGGAAGGCGTCGCGGGCGTCGTCCAGTACCCCGCGCAGCTGGCAGCCGGGCAGGATCGGGCACATCGGGCTTTCGCAGTCGACGACCTTGAGGTTGGGTTCCATGTCGCGAACGACGGCCCCGATATTGATCGATTCAGGGGCGCGCGCGAGCGAGATGCCGCCGCCCTTGCCGCGGCGGGTGACCAGGTATCCTTTCTGGCCCAGCTGGTGAACGATCTTGACCAGGTGGTTGCGCGGGATGCCGAAGCGTTCGGAGATCTCGGTGACGGTGACGCGCTGGCCGTCGGGCTGGACCGTGAGGTACATCAGGACGCGCAGGGAGAAATCAGTAAAGCGAGTTAGTTGCATGGGGTGACTCGTTGGCGGTTTGCAGGCCAGATCGGCGCTCGCCAGGTCCCGTACGTTCTCGCGGGTCGCACGGGTTCGGTTGGTCGGCTGCCAAATATACGGCTACGTGAATGTATAACGGCACGATAAGCGCGTGCTGGCGCAAAAACAAGTACGTTGGGTATATGAAACCGAGTGTCGGGGCGCGAACCCGGTAACAACGTTTCCCGGGCCGTTTCCGTATACTGCGCCCGCCTTTGGGACAAAACCGGAATCGGAATGACAGTTTGGGTTGCCACCCTGCTCGGTGTCGTGCAGGGCATTTTCATGTTTTTGCCGGTCAGTTCGACCGCGCATCTGGTGCTCACCCAGCACTGGCTGATCCTCAGTGGCGAGCCGCTGCCGCCGCCGGAAAGCCCGGAGATGATCCTGTTCGATCTGGTCGTGCATGTCGGTACGCTGGTGTCGATTGTCTATGTGTTCCGCCAGAGTCTGTGGCGCCTGAGCGGCGGGATCGCCCGCGAGAGCTGGCAATGGGCCTCGGCCGGCGGCAGCGCGGGCCGCGAGATGCTGTTCCTGCGCCTCGCGCTGCTCTGCGGCTTGTCGGTGTTCGCGACGGCCGTGATCGGTTTTACGCTGAAGGCGAGCTTCGAGCACGTGTTCGCCAACCCGACGCTGATCGCCGGTACGCTCACGCTCACGGGCATCCTGCTGTGGTGGACGGACCGTCTCAGTCGCCGTCCGTTGGGCCTGCGCAAGCTGGGGCCGAAGATCGCCACGGTTATTGGTGTGGCGCAGGGCTTCGCGCTGGTGCCCGGGCTGAGCCGCAGCGGGATGACCATCACCTTCGCGCTGTTCTCGGGCCTCAAGCGGCGCTGGGCGGCGGAATACAGCTTCTTCCTCGCCATCCCGACCATTCTGGCGGCCACCGCCGTCCAGTCGCTGGATGTCTGGACGAACGGCAACGGGCTGGGGGACCTGAGCTGGACGCCGCTGATTGTGGGGTTTGTGGTGTCCGCGGTGGTCGGGGTGGTCTCGCTGAAGATGGTGCTGTTCTTCCTCTATCGCGCGCGTCTGAAGGTCTTCTCTTTCTACGTCTGGGCGCTGGCGGCCCTGGTGCTGTTCGGCTTCCTCGACGTGGACATCATGTACGGTCACTGATGGCCGTGGTGCATCACTCGGGGCCGCGCAGGACCCCGAGCGGCGCCTGGCGCAGTACGCTGCGCGTCCCCAGCCAACCGGCCAGCGCGATGCCCAGGGTCCCGCCGACGATCCCGAACACGAACGTCATCGGGTTGATGCGGTAGTCGAACTCGAACACCTGCCAGGCCAGCAGGGCCCCCACCGCGGTGGCGATGATGGCCGCCAGCAGGCCGGCCAGAAAGCCCAGGCTGCCAAACTCGGCCAGCAGCGCCCGCCGGATGTGGTGGCGTCGGGCCCCCAGCGTGCGCAACAGGGCGGTCTCGCGGCGGCGGACGTCGCGCGTGGCCTGTACCGCCGCAAACAACACCGTCAGGCCCGCGAGCAGCGTAAACAGGAACACGTATTCCACCGCCCGCGTGGCCTGGTCCATCACGTCACGGACCTGTTCGATGATCGCGCCGACGTCGATCGCGGAGACGGCCGGGAATTCGCGAAGCCAGCGGTTCTGCTCGGCGCCCATCCCCTCCGGCACATGCAGTGCGGTGATGTAGGTGCGCGGCTGCTCGCCCAGCAGGGCGGGCGGGCCGATCACAAAGAAATTGACGCGGAAGCTGTCCCAGTCGACCTCGCGTACATTGGCGATGATCCCGCGCACCGGCTGCCCGCCCACCCGGAAGGTCAGGCTGTCGCCGATCTCCAGTCCGAAGCGCTCCATCAGCCCGGCCTCTACCGACCAGGCACCGTCGGCCGCCTCGCCGGTCGGCCCGTGGTGGAACCAGTGGCCCTCCGTCACGCGGTTGTGCTCCGGCGGCTCCTCCGCGTAGGAGAGGTTGAACTCGCGATCCACCAGGCGCCGGGTCTGGTCGTCCTCAAAGTCATCGGGCTGGACCGGGTTGTCGTTGATCGCGATCAGGCGTCCGCGAATCATCGGGTCCATCTGCGGGCGCTCGAGCCCGGAGGCCTCGATCCGGTCAGCGAACGCCTCTTCCTGTCCGGGCTGGATGTTGACGAAGAACTGGTTCGGTGCATCGGCGGGGATGCTGGCGTCCCAGGCCGAGAGCAGGTCCACGCGCACAATCGCCAGCAGCAATAGCGCAAGGATGCCGATGCTGAAGGCGACCAGCTGCACGGCGCTCAGTCCGCCCCGGCGGGAGAGGTTGGCGAGACCAAATCGCATGGCCATGCCCCCGTGATTGCGCAGCGGGCGCAGGGCCAGCACCAGCAGCAGGCCCAGCGCCCCGAGTACGACCAGCGCACCCGCGGTTCCCAGCAGGACCCAGGCGGCCAGGCGTGGGTCGGCCGCTTGCCAATACAACAGCGCACCGAAGGCCAACAGGGCCAGTAGCCCCGACAGCCAGACGGAGGCGGGCGGTAGCCCCAGATCACGACGCAGCACGCGCAGGGGAGACACCTGGCCGATGCGCAGCAACGCGGGCAGGGCGAAGCCAATCGCGGTAATCAGGCCCACGCCGAGGCCCGCCGCCACCGGGCGCCACCCCGGCGGCGGCAGGTCGCCCGCCAGCCACTCCCCGAGTAGCGCGGAGAGTACGAACTGCGCGGCGAACCCGATGACCAGCCCGATGCCACTGGCGAGCAAGGCAATGATCAGGACGTGACCAAAATAAAGCCTGAGTACATGGCGCCCGCTGGCGCCCAGCGCGCGCATGACCGCGGCGGCGTCCGCACGACGCTGGGCAAAGTGATGGGCGGCGACCGCGATCGCCGCACCGGCCAGCAGGACCGCCATCAGCGAGGCCAGCCCGAGAAAGCGCTCGGCCCGCTCGATCGCGACCTGCAGCTGTGGGTTGGCGTCATCGAGGCCGCGCAGGCGCTGACCCGGCTCCAGCCGCTCCTCGATCCAGTCGCGGTAGCTTTCGATCTGGGCCGCCGGGCCGGTCACAAAGAGTTCGTAGCGCACGCGACTGCCGGGTCCGATCAGCCCGCTAACCTCGAGGTCCTCATAGGAGAGCATCAGCCGAGGCGCGATATCCAGCAGGGCGCTGCCGCGATCCGGCTCGCGCGTGATCTCGCCGGCCACTTCCAGCGCCAGTTCGCCGACCTCGACCGTATCGCCAACCTCCAGCTCCAGGGCCTGTAGCAGGGCGCCCTCCAGCCAGGCCGTACCAGGTTCCGGCCCCTCGGTGCGTACCTCGGGGTCCGCGTCCGGGGCGGTGCGTACGAGGGCTTCGCCCAGCAGGGGCCAGTCACGGTCCACCGCGCGCAGCGCGGACAGGCGGGAGTCGTCCTCGGGGGTGAACAGCACGCTGGGCAGGGCGGCGGTGCGGGCGGTCTGGAGGCCTCGGCGTTCGGCCTCCTCGAGCCAGTCTTCCGGGATTGGCTGATCGCCGACTACGGCCATGTCCCCGCCCAGAAGCAGTGTCGCCTGCTGCGCCATGCCGCGATCCACCCGGTCGGTGAAAAACCCGACCGCCGCGACCGCCGCCACTGCGACTACCAGCGCCGCGGCGAGCACGCGCAGTTCGGCGCTACGCCATTCGCGCCAGGTGCCGCGAATCCATTCGCGCGGACCGCCGCGCCCGGAAAGCCGCGTCATGCCAGCACGCCGTCCTCGATATGAAGTATGCGATCGCATTGCTGCGCGAGATCGGCGTCGTGTGTCACCAGGATCAGCGCCGTGCGATCGTTGTGGTCATGCGGTTGTCGGGCCAGGCTGAACAGCAGTTCGATGATGCGGCTGCCGGTCTGGCCGTCGAGATTGCCGGTGGGCTCGTCGGCGAACAACACGGCCGGGCGATCCACGATCGCGCGGGCAATGGCGACGCGCTGCTGCTCGCCTCCCGAGAGCTGGTGCGGGTAGTGGGCTTCGCGCTCGCTCAGCCCGACGCGTTTCAGCGCGTCGCGGGCCCAGGCGGAGATCTCGGTTTGCGAGCGCGCCTCGTGCTCGGGGTTCAGTTCAAGCGGGAGGAGCACGTTCTCGAAAGCCGTCAGTGCCGGGAGGAGCTGGAAAGACTGGAACACGAAGCCGACGCGCCCGGCGCGCAGGGCCGCCCGGCCATCCTCGTTCAGCTCACTGATCGTTTGCCCCAGCAAGCGAACTTCTCCGGCACTTGGGGCGTCCAGACCTGCTAGAAGTCCCAGCAATGTGGACTTGCCGGAGCCGGAGGCGCCGAGGATGGCAACCGTCTCGCCGGTGTGAACCGAGAGCGAGACTCCGCGCAGAATATCCAGTACACCGCTGGGGCCGGCGATCCGCTGTTGCAGGTCGCGGGCTTCCAGAACCGAAGATGAGGATGCATCCATGTGGCGTTATTCCCTGGTCATTATTGCGTGGCTCGCGTTGCTATGGAGTCCGCTTGGCCTTGCGAATTCCATCAGCTCGGAAAATTCAGGGGAAGAACCCGCGAAGGTGCTGGTGTTCGGTGATTCCCTGAGCGCGGCATTCGGGATGAGCGATGCGGAAGGCTGGGTGGGGCTTCTGGAAGAGCGTCTGAGCGAGCGCAACCATCCCTGGCGCGTGGCGAATGCCTCGATCAGTGGCGAGACGACGGCCGGGGGACGCGAACGCCTGCCGGAGGTTCTTGAACGCGAGAGCCCCGACCTCGTCATCCTGGCCCTGGGGGGCAACGACGGCCTGCGCGGGCTGTCGCCACGGGCCATGCGCCAGAACCTGGAGGCGATGCTGGAGGCGATCGACGCGGCGGGCGCCCAGACCCTGCTGCTCGGGATCCGCATTCCGCCCAACTATGGCCCCCAGTACAGTCAGCGGTTCGAGGCCGTCTTCGCCGATCTGGCCCGGGAACGCGGGCTGGTGTTCGAGCCGTTCTTCCTGCACGAGGTCGCCTTTCGCGACGGGATGATCATGGATGACGGTATCCATCCGACGCCCGAGGCGCAGCCCTACATGCTGGATGCGGTATGGCCCCACCTGGAGCCCATGATGCGCGGGATAGAAGCCTGTCTGGACGACGCGGTTTCAGTTTCCGAGCGCCCGGCGCAGATCCGTCAGGACGTCCTCGGGAAGGAGTTGGCGCAGCACTGGGTGGACATCGCGTTCGACCTCGGATAGCAGCGGCAGGGTACGAACCAGCGAATGCCGCGAAAGCGGGTCGCCGTACTGATTGGCCTGGATCGGGCGGTCCAGGCCGGTCTCCATCAACGCGATACCCGGCTCGCCGCGGGGACCTTCGTCGAGGACCTCGACCAGTTCCACCATGCGGCCATCGACTTCCCCCTGCACCCCGATCAGTGGGGCCAGGAGATCGACCAGCCGTTCGGCCTGTTCCGTGGTGAGCGTCGCCATTGACGTACCTTACGGCGGATTTTGCGCCGACACCAGTTCGTTAAGGAAACACTGATCGACGTACACGCTCGCGCTCGAGTCGCTCTTGCATGCGAACAAGGCGCGGCGACTGCCGTGCAGTCATTCTGCACAAGGGAGTCGCAACGCCGTGCGCATGCAAAAGCGGCCGAGCCCCTTCGGGGTTGGTACCCCAGGTTCCCCGATCCTGTGTTGCGGCACGTGCTGGTAGAACCACTACCCGCTGCGCACCGCGCCTTGTCTCGGAAAACCTGGGGTGCCAACGCGAGCGTGTACGTTGATCAGTGCTTCAATAAGGAAACGCTAATGGAAGGTGGTGTCCCCGGCAGGATTCGAACCTGCGACCTGCCCCTTAGGAGGGGGCTGCTCTATCCAGCTGAGCTACGGAGACAACCGCGCCGCGAGTATAAGCATGTGTCGGGATTCGCGCCAAAGGGGCCTGGCGGTGCCCAGGCTATGGTGATGGTCACCCTGGAGCGTCCAGGCGATGGTGTGCCCAGGCAACAAAGTCCGTCACGGAGCAGCGGCCTTCCTCGGGAACGCCCGCGCCGCTGATGACGCGATACGTGATCAGCTCGCCATCTCGCGCCAGGACCTTGCGCACGCTCCAGGCGTGGTCCTGGGCGCCGTTGCTGTAGCACTGTCCGGGTCGAATATCCGCAGGATCGATCGCGTCCGGGTGCTCGTGGTGGCGTCGTGCCAGCAGATAGAGGCGGGCCAGGTCGTCCTCGGTCATGTCGAGATACAAATTAAGATCGCGCATCGCGTGCTCCAGGTCGGCCTGGCTCAGGCCCGCACGTTCCAGTGCACCGGATGGTCCGGCGGGCGAGGGTTCGTCCAGACGCGCCAGGGCGGCCGGGTAGCGGCGCCATGGAAACGGGTAGTTGATCACGATGGCGACCATCAGCATCACGGCCACGCTGGAGAGCACCGGGTGCAGGATGAACAGCAGGCCGAGTTCCTCGACCGAGGCCCCGCCGACCACGGCATACAGGGCCGTGGCACCCCCGGGGGGGTGCAGACAGCGCAAGTAGTACATCGCATAGACGGTGAGGCCGACCGCCAGCGCGGCTGCCACCAGCGGGTGGTCCACCGCCTGCCGGACAGCAACCCCCACAATGGCGGCAATGGCGTGCCCGCCAAGGACATTCCAGGGCTGGGACAGCGCGGCCCGGGGTGCGGCAAAGAGCAGGACGGCGGTAGCCCCCAGGGAGGCGAGGATGAGCCCGTTAATGCCGCTTTCGGTGACCGAGGCCGCGACCTCCAGTGACAGATACAGACCGATCACGGCCCCGATCAGGGCGATCAGCTTGTCCTTGTGATTGGTGGTGTCGAGGAAGTCGCCGAGTAGGAGGCCGCGTCCTGTGCGCATGTCTGCCAGTTGCTCAGAAGCTGAATAAGGCGCACATCTTTAGGGGGCGCAGGGTCTGCGGTCAAGTGGTGGGTTGCGTGCTGCGGGATTCCCGGGGCAGGCATGGGAATCCCTAGACCGTCATGGATGCGCGGCCGTTGGAGACTCGAGGATCAGCGCGACGCGCCGGTTCTCGGATCGGCCTCGCGCAGTGTCGTTTCTGGCTACAGGCTGGGTGTCGGCGCGGCCTACCGCGCGCAGGCGCTCGGCCTCGAGTCCCTGATCCACCAGGTAGCGGACGACGCCGCTGGCCCGGGCGGAGGAGAGCTCCCAGTTGGAGGGAAAGCGCTCCGTCGCAATCGGGATGTTGTCGGTGTGTCCCTCGACGGTGATCAGGCCGTCGTGCTCGTCCAGCAGGGGCTCCAGCTGGGCCAGCAGCGTCCGGCCTTCCGGTTGCAAATCGGCCTGACCGCTGGCGAACAGGATCTCGTCCTGGATCCGCAGCTCGGTGCGGCCCGGGTGCTCGACGACCTCGACGCCCTGAGGCGCATGCTCGCGCATTCTGGACGCGGTCGTGCCCATGCCCTCCGGATCGGGGGCGTCCGCTTCCGGCAGCGGTTGATGCAGTTGCCCCTCGAGATCCCCCAGGTCTCCCATCAGTGGCGCGATCAACGGGTCGAGGAGGGCCTGGTGATCGGGGTGGGCGAGCTGTATGGGTTGAGCCGCGCTGGCCAGGGGGCGGTCGTCCCGCGGATCCATAAAGGTCAGCAGGATCACAAAGACGACGATAACCAGGGTGAGCACGTCGAGGTAGGTGAGGATCCAGGCGTGCTCGTCGTCGCGCTGGCGCTCCCCGGGATAGGAACCGAGAAAGGCCTGCTCCGGACGCGTGGCCGCCTGAGCATGCATCTCGGCCTGCATGGCCGCTCGGCTGGAAGTGGAGTATCCGGGGCTGGGCATGCTCAGGTGCGTTCCTGCCGATCGGCTTCATCCGTGTCGGCTACGCCGTTGGGCTCCGTCTGGCGGATCTCGTCGCGGTGGTTCTCCATGAACGAGCGCAGGGTCTCGCGGATGTACCCCGGGGTGCGGCCCTTGCGCATCAGCATGATGCCTTCGAGCACCATGGTCATCAGCACGACGCGGCCCTCGGTGCGGCGTTCCAGCTTGATCGCGATCGGGCGGAACACGAGATTCGCGAGCAGGATGCCGTAGAACGTGGTGATCAGGGCGATCCCGAGGTTGACCGCGATGATGGTGAAGTCGTCGGTCTCGGTCGTCAGCAACAGGTTGATCAGGCCGATCAGCGTCCCGAGCATGCCGAAGGCCGGGGCATAGGTGGCCATGGTGCGAAACATCTGCGCATCGGCCTGTTCGCGGGCACGCAGGCGGGCCATGCGCCAGTTCAGCAGGTCCTGGATGTCGTCCATCGGCGTGTCGTCGATCACCAGCTGGATGCCGGTACGCAGGAACGGATTCTGGACCTGTTCGAGGCGCTGCTGGACGCCGCGCAGGTTCTGCGAATACCAGTAGCGCGAAACCTGGACGATCTCCTCCAGGTCGCGGGCGATGTCGTAGTGTTCCTCGCGGATGGCGTGCGCCCCCGCACGGAAGACCCGCACCACCTCGTGAAAGGGGTAGCTCATCAGGGTCGCGGCGATCGTGCCGCCGAGCACGATGCCCAGCCCCGGCAGGTTCAGGAAGGCATGCAAATCCTGCGAGGAAAAGGCGATCACGCTGCCGAAGACCAGCAGGCTGCCGATGATGCCGAGAAGGGTCGAGAGATTCATTCAGGAATCCGTGAGGCTCCGGGATTGATGGGGGTCAGGGTATAGCACGGCCGCGCCGGGTTCACGCAGTCCCGGGCGTTCGCCGGCGGCGTCGTTCCTGCGTACACTCGGGGCTTTGTTTGCTGAGGGAGAGGCCGGCATGGAATGGGTGCTGATCGCGATTGTGGTGCTGCTCGTGGTCTGGGCGGTCTGGACATACAACCGGCTGGTGACGGCGCGCAACCGCTACAAGAATGCGTTTGCCCAGATCGACGTCCAGCTGACCCGGCGCTACGACCTGATCCCGAACCTGGTGAAGGTCGCGGAACGCTACATGAGCCACGAGCGCGACACGCTGGAAGCAGTGATCCAGGCGCGCAATCAGGCGATGGACCGGCTGAAGCAGGTGGGCGGGGACCCCACGAACACCGAGGCCGTGCGCCAGCTGTCCGGGGCCGAGCAGGGGCTGTCCGGCGCCCTGGGACGCTTGTTCGCGCTGTCCGAGAACTATCCGGACCTGAAGGCGAACGAGAACATGATGCAGCTCTCCGAGGAGCTGACCAGCACCGAGAACCGGGTGGCCTTCGCGCGTCAGGGCTATAACGATGCGGTGATGCAGTACAACATCCTGCGCGAGATGTTTCCGAACACCTTGATCGCAAACAACTTCGGCTTCCGCACCGCACAATTGCTGGAGATCGAGGATCCGCAAAAGCGCGAGCCGGTCGAGGTCAACTTCTCCTAGGGACAGGGCATGAATTTCTTTGAGCATCAGGACCGTGCCCAGCGGCGCACCCGCTGGCTGCTGGGCCTGTTCATGCTGGCCGTGCTGGCGATTGTGGTGGTGATGAACCTGATCGCGCTGGTGTTGTTCGGCCAGGCGCAGGCGACCGCACCGGGCGAACCCTGGCTGACCCGGGAGTTTCTTCGCGACAACCTGGGCGTGGTCGGCTGGACCAGCGCGTTCACCGTGGGCCTGATCGGCCTGGGCAGTCTTTATCGCATGCTGAGCCTGCGCGATGGCGGCGGGGCGGTCGCGCGCGAGCTCGGGGGGACGCGGATCGAGGGGGATACCCGGGACCCGTTGCGTCGACGCCTGATGAACGTGGTGGAAGAGGTCGCGATTGCCTCGGGCGTGCCGGTGCCCGAGGTCTACGTGCTGGAGCAGGAGCCGGGGATCAATGCATTTGCGGCCGGGTATTCGCCTTCGGATGCGGCGGTTGCGGTGACGCGCGGTGCGCTGGAACACCTGAACCGGGACGAGTTGCAGGGCGTGGTCGCCCACGAGTTCGGACACATCCTCAATGGCGACATGCGCATGAACATCCGCCTGGTCGGGATGCTGTTCGGGATTCTGGTGATGGCGCTGATCGGGCAGCGTGTGCTGATGGCGATGCGCTTTTCCCGCAACAACCGCAACGCGGGCGGGATCGTGGTCGCGGGCCTGGTGCTGATGATCGTCGGTTACATCGGCCTGTTCTTCGGGCGCTGGATCCGGGCGTCGGTATCGCGTCAGCGCGAATACCTGGCGGACGCCTCGGCCGTGCAGTTCACGCGCCAGCCGGAGGGCATTGCAGGGGCACTGAAGAAGATCGGGGCCAGCTATTCCGGCCTCAACGCGGACAGCGAAGAGGTCGGCCACATGCTGTTCGTTAACGGCGGGCTGGGCCGGATGTTCGCGACGCATCCGCCGCTGGAGGATCGCATCCGCAAAATCGACCCGGGTTTCGACCCCTCGGAGCTCGAGGCCGTGCAAAAACGGATGCAGGAAGATGCGCGGCGCCGGCGCGAGGAGCAGAAGGCCGAAGCCGCGCGCGAACAGGCCGAGCCGAAGGCCGGGGGTGGGCTGGGGCTACACCCGGAGGCCCTGCTCGAGGCGATTGGCGACCCTGGTCTTGCGCATATCCTCGGGGCGGGATTCCTGGTCGCCGCGGTGCCCAGCGCCCTGGAACGCTCGGTGCATTCCGACCGCTGGGCCGCCGAGGTCGTGCTGTACCTGCTGATTTCGTCCGATTCCGAAGTGCGCGATGCCCAGCTGATGCGCATCCTCGAGACGCGTGGCGAAGACAGCGAAAAGCGGGTACGTGAACTGCTTCAGGAAGTGCCGGAACTCAGCCCGGATCTGCGCATCCCGCTGCTGGAGATGGCCTTCCCCGTGCTGCGCCGACACCCGCCGCAGGAACGTGAAGTCCTGTCGCGTCTGGTCGACGAGTTGATTCAGGCCGATGGACGGGTGTCGGCCTTCGAGTATGCGCTCGGGCGGCTTGTCCGGCGCCAGCTGCGGGATATCGAACGGCCTTCGCAGGCACGTTCGGGGGGGCGCCGTCGGCTGGCCGACAACGGCGGGCAGGCGCGCTACGTGCTCGCGGTTCTGGCCCATCACGGCCATCCGGATGATCCCGATGCGGCGGTTACAGCGTTCAATGCCGGTGTGGCGGCGCTCACGGGGATCATGCCGCTGGAGTCGGAAGCCCCGCCGGAGCTCGAGCAGGCTACTGCCGGCACTGCCTGGGCATCCGTGCTCGACAAGGCCCTGGAGCGGCTCGACCAGCTGCGGGTCAAGGACAAGCGGACACTGGTGGAGGCGATGCTGGCGACGGTTCAGCGCGGCGGTGGTGTTCAGGTGGCCGAGATCGAGCTGTTACGCGCCATGGCCGCTGCATTGCACATCCCGCTGCCCATCGCCGAGATGGCGGACGGCTCGCAGGGGAGCGAGTCGCCCGACTGACACTCCACACGGGGCTTGCGCAGCCGGTATGATGCGAGTCCCCGGGGGCGTGGCGAAACGGGTAGACGCAAGGCACTTAAAATGCCTCGGCCGCAAGGCTGTGCCGGTTCGAGTCCGGCCGCCCCCACCATACCGTTCCTTCCGTCCGTGTTTTGTGGACCTTTCATGCCTCGCGGAAGCATGTTTCTGGGCCTTTGCCGAGCAGCGATCTCACCGTTCACAGGGGGGCGTTTTGGGCGCATAGTGGGTATTCCGCTGGTAGTGACAGGTCTGGGCATGGATGACAGTACCCACACGCGCACGGAAGCCCCTGACGACGCGCCTCGACACGGGGGCCGGGATTCGCACTCCACGGCGGGTCCCTTTGTCCTGGGCCTGGCGGCCGCTCTCGTGTTCCTCGGGCTGTTTCTGCTGATTGACCGCGCCTGGAAGATCGAGCTGGAAGATCGCCAGAGTGCCGCGGTGGCGGGCGAGCTCGCCAGTCTGCGCACTCAGGTGGAAAGCCTGATCAATGGGTTGGTGCATTCGACCATCGGCCTGGCGGCCTACGCCTATGTGCATCCGGACCTGGAAAGCGACGAGTTCGAGCGCGTAGCCGAGCGCATCTACCGCGGGCATGAAGATCTGGTGATCTCCCTGACGCTAGCACGGGGGCCAATCATCGAATTCGTCTATCCCCTTGAGGGGAACGAGGGCGTGGTCGGGCTCAACCTCGCGACTCATCCCGAACAGGCGGATTCCTTTCGCCGAGTCCTGAACGAACGAGAGGTGGTCGTAGCGGGCCCCTGGCCGCTGGTTCAGGGTGGCTATGGGCTCTTGGTGCGCGCCCCAGTGGACACGGATCCCGCTCCAGATGGGCCTTCTCACCTAGTCATTGACGAGCATGCAAACCAGCTGAGTATCAGCAGCATAGCGCTGGATTTTGAGGCCTTGCTGGAGCGTGCGGGCATCGGTGAACAACGGGGGACGCTGTTGCTGGCCCTGCGCGGCCGGGATGGTGTGGGCGAGGCCGGCCCGTTGTTCTACAACCCGCACGGCCTCGACGAAGAGGCGTCGTACCGGCATCGGATTCGCTTCCCGGGGGGCGAATGGCAGCTGCTGGCGGATGTTGACCCGGCGCACAGGGGTACGGATCGCCCGATGGCCTGGTGGGCATTGGGGTTCGTGGGCGCACTTGCGGTGGGCGGCTACACCTATCGCGTCGGCACGGGCATGCAGGCACGTCGGCGCGACCTTGATCGCTACCGGGGTCTGGTGAATCGGCTGGAAGACCCGACGCTGGTGGTGTCGGGGCGACGCATCCTCTGGGCAAACCCGGCGTTTGTTCGGATGCTGGGGCAACAACCGCCTGTGAATACGGAGCTGTCCCAGCTGGATCTTGTGCATCCGGATGATCTCGATCGGCTTCCACCCAACCTCGATTTCACCGATACACCGGCCGAGACGCATGGGCGCGAGGTTCGCATATGCGTGTTTCAAGGGGGCTGTCGCTTTTTCCTGTTGCGCTGGGTGCCTGTGGACTGGGAGCAAGGCCGAGCATGGCTGTTGACGTTTGTCGACGTCAATGAGAACCGGTTGTTGTTCGACGCACTGACGGCGGCGCGGGATCTACAGGACGCGATGTTCGAGGCCATTCCGGGGTATGCCTTTGTGGTCGATTCGGAGGGCACGGTTCGACACGTGTTCGGGGAGGCTTGCCATCGACAGGAGATGGCCCCAACCCTCCTTGGCGACACCCTGGATCAGTTGTTTCCCTCGGACGTGGCGGCGAACTTCCTCGAAATGGTGAACCGGGCGATCGACGAGGGGACACTGCAAACGAACGAATACCGTCTGGACGTGGATCTGCTGAAGCGTCTGGGGATCCCCGAGCATGAAACCGGTGCGCGCTGGTTCGAGGCACGGATCCGGCCTCTTGCGCGCGCAATCAACGGCCTCCCCGCCGTTGTCTGGCACGCGCTTGATGTCACGGATCGGCGGGAACTCGAAGTCAAGTTGAAGACCATGGCCTGGGAAGACCCCCTGACCGGGATGGCCAACCGGGCGGCACTGGATCGTGCGTTCCCGCGGTTGGCGGCGCGTGCCGAGCGTCAGGGGGGACGCCTCGCGCTGCTCTTCATCGATCTGGATCATTTCAAGCCGGTGAATGACCGCTATGGTCATGCCGTGGGCGATCAGCTCTTGCGCCGGGTCGCGGAAAGGCTGAAATCGCACCTGCGCCCGGACGACGTCCTCGTCCGTCTGGGTGGGGACGAGTTCATCGTCCTGACCGCGCCGCTGGAGGAGCGTGAAGAGGGCCTTCACCTGGCCCAGCGGGTTCAGCAGGACCTCAATAATACGTTCGAGGTCCACACCGGTCCTGGCGAATTCGTGGAGCTGAAAGTCACATCCAGTATTGGTGTGGCCTTCTATCCGGATGTAGGCCGGCATCTGTCGGACCTGATGGTCGCGGCCGACCGGGCCATGTATCAGGTCAAGGCGCAGGGGCGCAACGATGTCGGCCTGGCGGGTGATGCACCCCATAACTATGGGTGCTCCACGCCGCGGGCGTAAGTCGCCAACACTCAGCTGATGGGGCGTGTTCTGCGCGACTAGGAAAGGGGGCGTTGCGGGTCGAGGCGGCCAGAGGTGCTGTCCAGCAGCGGTTCCGGCAGACCCAGCAGGCGGTCAGCCAGCAATTCCGCGGCCAGGGGCGCGTACAACAGCCCGCGCGAGCCGTGGGCCACATTCAGCCAGATCCGGCGGTTGGGGTCGTGGAGACTCGCACCGGCCAGAGGCAGGCGATCGCGTACCACGGCACGGGTCCCCGCCCAGCGTTCCAGCGTCTCGACCTGTGCGGGGTCGCCGAGTCCGGGAACCCAGCTGAGGTGTTCGAGGTTGAGCTGGTCGTCCTCGGCGCGGGGAGTGGTGTCGAGTGCTGCGTCCACTGCATCCGGCATCTGTGTCCGCCGATACGTAGCCCCAATCCAGGCCTCGCCCGGACCGAGCGGGATGCAGTACCCCTGTCCCGTCGCGACCTGTCCGCCCCAGTCCGGGAGCGGGGCGCGGATCCGCGTCATTTGCCCGGAAACGGTCGATACCTGTTCCAGTTCCGGGCACAGGGTGTGCAACCCGGGAGCCGCCGTTGCGACGACCACGTGATCCCATGGGAGAGGATCGGCGTTGGACTCGGCCGGTTCGGCTTCCAGTATCAGGCCCTCGTCGGTGAGGCGCAGAGCGGTGATCAGGCGGGTCTCCACAGGCGGGAGCGACTGCGCGAGGGCCGTACAAAACCGGGCGAGATTAAGGCCGCAGCCCCCGGGATAGTACAGGCGTGGCTCCGGACCCGAATCCGGCCCGCCCTCGGGGTCGAACAACGCCCCGGTGTGCTCCCGCCCTGCGCGCAGCAGGCGCTGCACCCGCTTGCGGCCATGGGCGCTGACGCCATGAAAGGAGACGCCTTCCGCCAGCACGGGGTCAATGCCGGTTTGCGCGGTAATTTCGCCGAGCAGGGCACGGGTCGAGCGCATGCCGGCGAGGGCCAGATGATTCAGCTCCGTGTCTTTGGGGTGAGGGTTGGGCAACAGGACCGCGGCCGGGTTTCCGGACGCGCCGCCCCCGGCGCCGGCAGGGTCGAACACCCCGACTTCGCAGCCTCTGTTGTGCAATGCAAATGCAGAGGCGAGCCCGGCAACGCCAGCACCGATGATCGCAACCCGGGGCCGGTTGTGCGAGTCCGGCTCGGTTCCGCGATAGCGCCCTTCCAGGCGTTCGCGTTTCTGACCATGCCCCGGGGCGCGTTTGACTTCGAATCCCACGGCCTCCAGATCCCGGCGTACCTGGCCGGCCGCGGTATAGGTGCCAAAGGTGGCGCCAGGGCGTGAAAGGCGTGCGATCTGGCGAAAGACCGCCGTATTCCACAGGCCCGGGTTCGAACGTGGCGCGAAACCGTCCAGGAACCAGGCATCGATACCGCCGCGGATCTGCGCCAGCAGGGGGGCGGCATCGCCCAGACCGAGCGTCAGGATGGCCCGGGCTCCGGGGAACACAATTCGGTGCAGGCCGCTGATCGGAGGCGGATGCTGCGCGCGCAGGGCCTGGCTGTCTGCGTCGTCCAGGTCCAGGTGCCGATGGACCTGCCGCAGATCGTCGAGCGACAACGGGTGGGCTTCCAGGCTCAGTATCGACAGGAAGGCGCCGGGGGGCGCCTGTTGCCGCCACTGTTGCAGCGTCAGCAGGACGTTGAGGCCTGTACCAAAACCGGTTTCTCCGATGGCAACCGTTCCGCCGGCGGCAAATCGGCGCGGGAGGTCGTTGGCCTCGACGAAGACCTCCAGGGCCTCGGCGCGGGGATCGTCCGAGCCAAAATAGGCGTCCTGGTATTCGGGTGCGTACGGGCGCCCGTCGCGCCAGACGAGCTGCGCCTGCGTCAGTGGTTCACACGGGATAGCAGGAGAATGTGTGGGGGTCACAATCGAAGCGCGCCCCACCTGTAACGAGGTGAGGTGCCAACCTGTAGCAAAAGCAATGCGTTACTGGCTCAGCAACTCGTCGTAGGGCGTGAAAGCGACCTGCGTGTTGCGTTCGCTGTTGTCGAGCTGTGCGAGCAGGGTCTGGCTCAGGCTCTTGAATTTCTCCAGTTCCTCGCCCGCGAGGGACTCGCTTTCGGGGAGTTCGACGCGCATCGGGTCGCGCGGCTGGTTGTTCACGTGGATTTCGTAATGCAGATGCGGCCCGGTTGAACGGCCGGTATTGCCGGATAGCGCGATACGGTCCCCGCGTTTCACGGTGTCTCCGACGCTGACCAGTTGCCGGTGCAGGTGGAGATAGCGAGTGGAGTATCCCTGTCCGTGCTCGATGACGATGAAACGCCCGGCATAGGGGTGGTTCTCGACTCGCGTGACGCGTCCATCGGCGGGCGCGTTCACGGGCGTACCAATCGGCATCGCGAAGTCGGTGCCGGAGTGGGGGGCCACACGACCCGTCACCGGATGCCGCCGACGCGGATCAAAACCGGAGCTGATGCGGTAATTGCCCGAGAACGGGCGACGATCGAACGGTGGCAAAAGGCTCTCGCCGTCCGGCGTGTAGAAGCGGCCGTTGGTATTACGCGCGGCGCGCACCGAAATGCGCTGACCTTCATAGTCAAACGCCAGCAGGCGCAGGTTGTGCGGGGTGTCGTCACCGACCAGGGTTTCCATCTCCAGCAGCAGGGTGAACTCGTCACCGCTGCGGGCATGGGTGCGCACCGGGAGGTAGCGATCCAGCAGCACGGCAATGGCACCGGCCGCGCGTGGCGAGAGATCGGTGCGCTCGGCCAGTGCGGCGGAGATATTGCCCTCGATCTCGGCGCTGATCACCATATGGCTGACTTCGCGACCGTTTTCGACTTCGCCCCGTTCAAAATCCCAACCGTCGTCTTCGCGGACCCACTCGTAGCCGCTGGCGCGGTCGGTCCACAGGCGCAGATGGGTCAGGTAGCCTTCCTCGTCGACCTGCCACTCGATCTCCTGCCCCGGGCGGATGCGATTGAGGATGGAGGCGTTCTCGTCGTCGTCCAGCAGGCGGTACAGGGTCGCCAGCGGCAGATCCCAGTCGCGTTGCCAGAGACTGGTCAGGCGTTCGCCCTGGTCTAGCGTATGGGTGTTCCAGTCCGAGCGATCGTCTTCCACCACGCGGTCGTCGCCTTCGTCGAGGTCGAAGGTTTCGTAGGAGGTGGGGTAGTCGGTCTCGTCGTCAAAGCCGGAATCATTAATCAAATCGGTCGCGTAGGCCACCTTGGTGGCTTCGGCATCGAAGTGCGAACCGGTGTGTTCGGCTGGCGCCGTATGGCGCGACTGCGAGAGACGCTCGACCTGACCATTCTGGCCATTGGAAGAAATGCTGGGGACCATCGGCGACATTTTGCCGTTGGACCCGGCCTGCAGCGCTGCAATGTCCAGCGGCTGAGAGGTTTCTGCGGGTTGCGAAGCGAGAAGGAGACTGGCACTGATCGCTACAGCGAGCCCGGCCGCGCCGAGAAGAAAGACGGGTGGAATCTTTCGTTTGACGCCCATATGGCCTCTACCCGGAAAAGTTTCCGCTTTATACCACGTTTTTTCCGGTAATAAACCCCCTCTTGCCCACGTTGCGCGGAGGCGCGGGCAGGGTGGCGTCGTCGCAGATGCATCAGGACCGGATCCCGATCCCCTTGTTCAACAGTATCAGGGCCGCCGTGTACAAGACCGCGATGAAGGCCACAATTACGGCAAACGAGACCATGATCGGGAAGTCACTGGACCCGAGGCTGCCGTAACGGAATCCGTCCACCATGTAGAGGATTGGATTGAGCATCGACACGCCCTGCCAGAACTCCGGGAGCAGGCTGACCGAATAGAACACGCCGCCCAGATAGGTCAGGGGCGTGAGCACGAAGGTGGGCACGATCGCGATGTCGTCAAAGGTGCGCGCGAACACGCCGTTGATCAGTCCGGCCAGCGCGAACAGGATCGAGGTGAGCAGGACCACGATCAGCATCACGCCTGCGTTGTGGATGCTCAGAGGGCTGAAGAACAGCGAGACCAGCAACACTGCCACGCCGACGCTGAGTCCGCGCGCCACACCCCCGAACACAAAACCCAGGATGATTACGCTGTTCGGAATCGGCGAGACCAGCATCTCCTCGATATGGCGCTGGAACTTGGAGCCGAAAAAGGACGAGACGACGTTCGAGTAGCTGTTGGTGATCACCGCGAGCATGATCAGCCCGGGGACGATGAAGTCCATGTAACGAAAGCCGTCCATGTCCCCGATGCGCTCGCCGATCAACCCCCCGAAGATGATGAAGTACAGGGCGGTGGTGATCACGGGCGGCAGGATGGTCTGCACCCAGATACGCGCGAAGCGCAGCACCTCCTTGGTCACAATGGTGCGAAAGGCGACCCAGTAGTCGTGCAGGTGACGCTCGCTCATTGCGGGTTCTCCGGCTGTTCGGCGGCGCCCTCGGCCCCCTGTGTCAGGTGGCTCGGGGCGGCGTCACTACGGGTCATGCGGAGAAACAGCTCTTCCAGCCGGTTCGACTTGTTGCGCATGCTCTGAACCCGCAGCCCTGCATGGTCCAGTACACGGAAGAGGTCGTTCAGGTGCTGCCCGCGCTTGATGTCGGCCTCCAGGGTCAGCTCGTCGATCTGGCGCAGCGGGATCTCGGAGTCGTGGGGCAGCTGCCGGACCGGCTCGCTGAGGTCCAGGACCATGGTCTCGGTCTCGAGCTTCGCGAGGAGCTGCTTCATTGTCGTGTTCTCGACGATCTGACCGTCATCGATGATTGCGATGTTGCGGCAGAGGGACTCCGCCTCTTCCAGGTAGTGCGTGGTCAGGATGATGCTGCGGCCATCGGTATTGATGCGTCGGAGAAAGTCCCACATCGAGCGGCGCAGCTCGATGTCCACCCCGGCCGTGGGTTCGTCCAGGATCAGCAGTTTGGGTTCGTGCACCAGGGCACGGGCGATCATCAGGCGCCGTTTCATCCCGCCGGACAGGGTGCGTGCCATGTCCTTGCGCTTCTCCCACAGTCCCAGCTCGCGCAGGTAGTGCTCGGTGCGGCGCCAGGCCTCGTGGCGCGGGATGCCGTAGTAGCCGGCCTGGTTCACCACGATCTCGCCGATCGGCTCGAAGTTGTTGAAGTTGAACTCCTGCGGGACCAGCCCGATCGAGCGCTTCACGGCCTGTTGATCGCGGTCGAGGTCGTGCCCGAACACGCGCACCTCGCCGGCCGTCTTGTTGATCAGCGAGGTGATGATGCCGATGGTGGTGGACTTGCCGGCCCCGTTAGGGCCGAGCAGGGCGAAGAAACTCCCGGGCGCAACCTCGAGATCGATGCCCTTGAGGGCCTCGAAGCCGTTCTTGTAGGTCTTGCGCAGGCCGCGAATTTCCAGCGCTGGTGTCATGCTCACATCCTGTGACGGTGGGTGTACCGGCCGGGGCGGCCGACGGGCGTTATTATGGCCGTTTTGACCGAGCCGGGAGGAAAGCCGCGTGGATTCTGCCTTTGTTGAAGCCGCCGACGATGCCATCGATCTGGTGCCCGTCACCACCGACACCCTGGAGTCCCGTCTCGAGGCGGCACCGCCAACCTGGCGCGCCTGGGCCGAGGCGGGGCGCTTCGAGGGCAAGGATGGGCAGGTCCTGCGCGTGCCGAACGAACGCGGACAGCTGACTGCGGTGCTGGTGGGGTTCGATGCCGAGACACCGCTGTGGATGCTGGCGGCTGCCGCCGAGACCCTGGCTACGGGCCATTATCGGCTCGAAACGGACGGGCTGGACCCGTTAACCCAGGAGCAGGCGGCGATTGGGTGGGGCCTGGGATGCTACCGCTTCGACCGTTATCGGGCGGTCGAGGATCGGTCGGCGCCCAGGCTGGTCTGGCCCGAAACGGTCGACCGCAAGCGGGTGGGGGCCTACATCGAGTCCATCGCCATGACCCGCGACCTGATCAATACCCCGGCCGCCGACATGATGCCGGCCAATCTGGCCCTGACCGCGCGCGAGCTGGCCGAGGCCTTTGGCTGCAGCCTGCACGTGGTCAGCGACAGCGACGCGCTGGAGAAGTCGTTCCCCTGCGTGTACGCGGTGGGCGAGGCGAGTGCACACGGCCCGCGGGTGATCGAACTCACCTGGGGCCCCGCGGGTGCCCCGTCCGTGGTGCTGGTGGGCAAGGGCGTCTGTTTTGATTCCGGAGGCCTGAACCTGAAACCGGGCAACTCCATGCGCCAGATGAAAAAGGACATGGGTGGGGCCGCGATCGTCCTTGGCCTTGCGCGTCTGATTATGGCGACGGAACTGCCGGTTCGGCTGACGGTACTGATCGGCGCGGTGGAGAACGCGGTGGGTTCGCGTGCGTTCCGCCCCGGCGATGTACTGACCGCGCGCAACGGCAAGACGATCGAGGTGGACAACACCGACGCGGAAGGGCGGCTGGTACTCGCGGACCTGCTGGATCGGGCCGGGAGCTTCCACCCGGACCTGCTGGTGGACTTCGCAACCCTGACCGGCGCGGCCCGCGTCGCGGTGGGGACCGAGATCAGCGCCGTCTTTGCCAGCGATGATGACTGGGCGAAGTCACTGGAAGCCCCGGCCAGGGCCTGGGACGACCCGGTCTGCCCGCTGCCGCTGCATGCCCCGTATCGCTACATGCTGGACAGCGATGTCGCTGACATCGTCAACAGCTCGACTGGTGGCTATGCCGGCGCGATCACGGCGGGGCTGTTCCTGAAGGAGTTCGTGCCGGAAGACGTGCCCTGGCTGCATTTCGACATCATGGCGTTCAACGTGCGCGCCCGGCCGGGCCGCCCCAAGGGGGGTGAGGCGATGGGGCTGCGCGCGCTGTACGGGGCGCTGGAAGGGCGCTACGCCCGCCAGAAAGCGTAAGCGGGATTTCAGCGAGACAGTCGCTCCATCGGGAAGGCAGCGGTATCGATGATCGCCTGGGCCAGGCCCTCGGCGTAGTGGCCGATTAGCGCCTGACCCAGCTCGGGAGTGGCGCGATCCGCGGCTCCCACCACGCCGCCGGGGTTGAGGTCGTCCGCCATCCAGGCGAACGTGGTTTCGCCGGTGGCGCTCAGGCGCCGGGTCGTGCCCTCGAGATCCTCGCCCAGGGAACGGGCGTCTTGCGCGCGATCCATCTGGACAAGTGTCGGTGCCAGCACGCGCATCATCGCGGTCTCGATCAGGCCGCCATGCAGCCCATGTCGACGCTCGTGCTCGGGGATGTCGAGGGTGTTCGGCAGGGGTTGCAGGAAGTAATGGTGCTTGGTGACCAGCAGTCCATGGTCCCGGCGCAGGTCCAGCGCGGCGAGCTCCATAATCGCGGTGTTGCCCCCGTGACTGTTGGCCAGCACCAGGCGGCGAAAGCCGGCATGGGCGACGGCCGCCCCGATCTCGCGCATCACGGCCAGCGCCGTTTCCGGTGTCAGGCTCAGCGTCCCGGCGAAATGGGTGTGTTCGGCACTGGTGGCGATCGCCATCGGCGGCAGTATCAGCGGCTCGAGGTCACCCGGGAGGCGTGGCGCCGCCGCATCCAGCAGGCCCTGGCCGATACGCAGGTCCGTGTCCAGTGGCAGGTGGGCGCCATGCTGCTCGATCGCGGCCATGGGCAGCAACACGACCGCGTCGCGACGGGCATGGTCGGCAACGGCCTCGGTGGTCAGGTCCTGCCAGCGGATCAGATTGCGGGTGTCCATTCAGGCAGCGTTGTCCGCGAGCGCCGCCCGGGTCAAGCCCCGCGCAGCCGGGCGTAGATGTCGCCGGAACCTACGCGCTCCACATGCTGGTCCAGCCAGGACCGTATGGCGTCCGCTGTCTGCCAGGTGTCGAATCGGAAGCGCCGCTGTTCACCCACGATCAGGTTGTACTCGTAGTCCCCCAGGGCGGTCAGTTGTGCAAGGCAGTCCTCGGTGACCTCTTCGGCACCGGCGACGAACTCGAAGGACAGCGCCGGGACGGGCAGGCTGAGCCCGCGCAGGACCTCCGCTTCCAGACCCTCGACATCGATCTTGCAGAAGTCCGGCAGTCCGTGATCGGCGATGAGCTGGTCCAGGGTGACCATCGGGACCGCGATCTGATCGTCCCAGGTCACCTTGCGGAAGCTGCGATTGCGTTTCGCGATTTCGCTTGTGAAACGTCGCGAGACCGAAGAAACGGTCGGGGTGCTGCGACTGACCTCCAGTTGCGCGGTACCATTCTCGGGCCCCACGGCCTCGCGGCGAACGCGCACGCCGGGGAGCCTGGAGGTCGCCTTGCGCAGCAGCCGCAGGATATGGGGCTGCGGCTCGAGCGCGATCACGCGCGCCCCGAGCGCGGCGAAGGCGCGGGTGCGATCCCCGATATGGGCACCGATGTCGAACACGAGATCATCGGGCCGCACGAATCCGGCGTAAAGGCGGCGCAGGCCGGCCTGACGCCCGGGTCGCCAGTAGATCGCCATGGAGCGCAGAGTGCCCAGCCATGCCTGCAGGCGCTGGAGGAGGCGGTTGCGCGCGGCGGTGTTCTCGGGAGTGTCCATGTCGGCAGGCTACCGGACGCGGAACGTGCCGGCCATCACGGGGTCCGACAGTAGGTCGATCACCGGGGATGGAGCCCCAGAAAGGAGAGTGGCATGCAGAGCAGAGGAATCCGACGGCGGGGCATTGGCGTAATGCTGGCCGCGATGCTGGCCGCGCCAGTGATGCCCGGCGTGGCCAGCGCGGCCTGTCCGGCCCCGGGACAGTGGGCGACGCCGGCCGGCGACGAACTGGACCGCGCGGAGCTGTTCGCCGAACTGGCACAGGCGGATGCGGTGCTCCTGGGCGAGCGCCACGATCGCATGGATCACCATCGCTGGCAGCTGGGAACTCTGGCAGCCCTGCACGGACAGCGCCCGGACATGGTGATCGGGCTTGAGATGCTGCCGCGCTCCGCGCAGCCGGTGCTGGATCAATGGGTGGCCGGCGAGCTGGACGCGGATGCGTTCCTGCGCGACAGCGACTGGTATACCCATTGGGGGTTCGATCCGGAACTGTACTGGCCGATTCTCCATTTCGCCCGTGTACATGACGTCCCGCTGGTGGCGCTGAACGCAGAACGTGCGCTGGTGCAGCGGCTCGGGCAGGAAGGCTGGGACGCGGTACCGGAGGACGAGCGCTACGGCGTCAGCCAACCGGCTGATCCGCCGGAGGCCTACCGCGAGTATCTGGTGGAGGTGATGGAACGCCATCCGGCGGGCATGGAGCGCGACTCCGATCGGTTCATCGGCTCACAGTTGGCCTGGGACCGCATGATGGCCGCCGGTATTGCCGAGATCCTGGAGGCTTCGGACGAGCCGCCGCTGGTGGTCGGGATCATCGGTTCCGGCCACCTGCAGTATGGTCATGGCGTGCCGCATCAGCTGGCGGATCTGGGCTTTGAGCAGGCCCCGGTCCTGCTGCCCCGTGAGTACCGGGAAGACTGTTCCGCGGCCGATCCGGATCTGGCCCGGGCGGTGTTCGGCATCACGGATGGGGATCGCTTTGACCGCGCTTCGCCGATGCTCGGCGTACAGCTGCGCGGCGACGAGGACGGCGGCGTGATCATCCAGGGCGTGCAGGCAGGCTCCGTGGGTGAGGCCGCAGGCCTGGAGGGGGGCGACCGAGTCCTTCGCGCCGGCGACCAGCCAGTGGAGCGTCCGTCGGATCTGCAACGGATCGTGCAGCGCGTGACCCCGGGTACGTGGCTGCCGCTGGAGATCGAGCGCAACGGCGAGGCCGAAGAGCGCGTAGCCCGATTCCCGTACGCCGAGTAAACGAGGGGGCAATATGCGCGCGGCATGGTGGATCTCGATTGGCCTTCTGGCATCGCTGGGCTTCGCGGTCTCTTCGGCCGCCGGTAACGACTACGCCGAACTCGATTCCGACTTCCCGCTCGGCCTGAGCGTGGACCTGCACCCGGGCGAATCGAGCTTCGACGGGCGTCTGACGCTGGACCTGGAGCTCCTGGACCGGGACCCGCCGAGCCGATTGCGCCTTGATCCCGCCATGGGGATTGATGCCGTGACCCTGGATGGTGAGCCCATCGAACACGAGCTGACCGAGTCGGGCTGGCTGGAACTGGGGAGTGTGCTGTCCGATCGCGATGCCGGGCTCCTGGTGATCGCGTATGGCGCGCGGTTGTCGCGGCCCGATCAGGCGCGTCCGGGCTCGGGATTCCTGGGCGAGGAGGCCGGGTTCCTGCCAGCGGGTGCGGGCTGGTATCCCGCGCTGGAGGACGAGCCCGTGCCCATGCGGATTCAACTGACAGTGGACGGTGGCCAGAAGGCCGTGGTCTCCGGCTCGCTGATCGATGACACGCGCGAGGGTGTGCGCTATCAAGCCCTTTACGAACACCCCGCTGCGCGCCATCTGGCGCTCGCCTCCGGCATTTGGGAGTTGGGCGTGATCGAGGGCGATGGGTGGCAGGTGCGCACCCTGTTCCCGCAGTCGCTGCATGAGGCCTTTGGCGAGACCTACCGCGAGAAGACCGCCGAATACATCGAGCGATTCGAATCCGAGATCGGGCCGTATCCGTACAGCAGCCTGACGGTGGCGGCCTCGCCGCAGCCGGTGGGGCTGGCGTTCTCCGGCTTTACGCTGCTCGGCGAACAGGTAATCCCGCTTCCGTTTATCCCGCACACCTCGCTGGGGCACGAGGTCCTGCACATGTGGTGGGGCACGGGGGTTTATGTCGACCGTTTGGGCGCGAACTGGTCGGAGGGGCTGACCACCTACATGGCGGACTACCAGTTCAAGCGCGAGGCGGGTGAGGGGCGCGAGGAGCGGGGACAGTGGCTGCGTGACTACGCGGCGCTTCCGGCGGACGAGGATCGCGCGCACGGTGAATACCAGGGCGGTAACCAGGGCGCGCGGCGCATCGCCGGCTATCACCGGGGCGCGATGATCTGGCGGATGCTGGAGGACTGGATTGGGCGCGAGGCGTTTCTGGAGGGTGCTCGCACGCTCTACCAAGATTGGAAAGGACGCGAGGCCGACTGGGATGCACTCATCGCGGCCTTCGATTCCGCCACCGACGAGGATCTGGAACCGTTCTTCCGCCAGTGGGTCGAGCGGCGCGGCGCGCCGGCGCTCGAGCTGGCCGATCTCGCCGTCGACCAGGACGAGAACGGGTGGACGCTGTCGGGCACGTTGCGTCAGTCCGGCGATGACGAACCCTGGGATCTGCGCGTACCGCTTGTGGTCGAGAGCGAACAGGGGTCGGAGACGTTCTGGCTGGCGCTGGCCGATAGTGAAAAGTCGTTCGTGGTCGAGCTGGATGCCGCGCCGTTGCGCGTCGCTGCGGACCCGGACTGGCGGCTGTTTCGCCATCTGGCCGATGACGAATCCCCGGCGATCCTGCGCCGCGCCGCACTGGACCCGGACACGCAGGTGATCGCGCTGGGTTCGGCGCGGCCGGTCGAGGTCGCGCCCTGGCTGGGGCGGGCACCCGAGCAGAGCCAGAACGTGGAAGGGACCCGTATCGTACTGGGCGAACCCAAATCGGTGCGCGAATGGCTCCGCGCCCGCGGCTGGCCGGAATCGCCGACGGCGATCGACAGTGATCTGCCCGAGTCCCCGGACGCGGCCGCCTGGGCCGTGCCCGGCGAGAATGTGATCGTGATTGCGGGTCCCGATGCGCAGCAACGCCGCGCACTGGCGGGCGAGCTGCGCCACCGGGCGCACTACAGCTATGTCCTGCTGGAGGGGGACGAGCGCAGCACCGGACACTGGGCCACGCCGGGGATCTGGAAGGAGCTGCAATGAAGGAGGCGTTCGCGCTGGATGCGCGCCTGCGCGCGGACACCTGGTTCGTTGCGGACTGGCCCCTGTCGACGCTACTGCTGATGGATCACGCGGCGATCCCGTGGTTCATTCTGGTTCCGCGTCGCGCAGGCCTGCGCGAGCTGCATGAGCTTGGGCCCGACGATGCGGCGATTCTGGCCCGGGAGTCTTCGGCCCTGGCGCGGGCGATGCAGGCGGCGTTTGAGCCCGAGACGCTGAATGTGGCCAAGCTCGGCAATATTGTCGGGCAGTTGCACCTGCACCATGTCGCCCGTCAGCCGGGCGATCCGGCCTGGCCGGGCCCGGTCTGGGGTGTCCCCGCCGAGCGGGGTCTGGAAAAGAACGAGGCCGAGGACCGCATGCAGCGGGTCCTCGGCCTCGTGGAAGGGCTCGGTTAGACCGGTTTAGAAGCGGTAGCCGACATTCATCCCGAAGGTCCACGGATCGATCTCGACCGTGCCGATACGCTGACCGTCCAGGCGGGCCGTGCTCTCGATATCGATCCAGCGCACCTCGGTGTTCAGGAACCAGTTGTCGTCCAGGGCGATGTCGATCCCGGCCTGCAGGGCGACACCCCAGGAATCGTCGAGGCGCAGGCGGCTGTCGGACAGCGCACCGCGGGTGGTCGTGTCAAAGAAGTGGGTGTAGTTCACGCCAGCCCCCAGGTATGGGCGGAACGCCGAGCCGGTGTTGAAGTGATACTGCAGGCTCAGGGTCGGCGGCAGGTGGCGGGTGTAGCCGACATTGCCCAGACCTTCCAGCGCGATGTCGTGCTTGAACGGGATCCCGACCAGCAGCTCCAGGCCCAGGTTGTCGGTGAACATGTAGGTCGCAGTGCCGGTCGGGCGCGTGCTGGAACCGACGTCCACGTTCAGGTCGGCCGGGGTCAGTTCGCCATTGTCGGATTTGGGCGAGATGTAGGTCAGGCCGCCGCGCAGCAGCCAGTCGCCGGCGGAGACATCCGCGCTGGCGGCAGTCGCATGGGCCGGGATCAGGGCCGCCGGGGCCAGCAGGCCGGCCAGGGCAAGGGCACGAAAGGTCAGGGTACGGCGCATGTTCGGTTCCTCCGACAATGTGAATGTTCGGAGGTACTATTGCCCGCCTCTCATTAGCGCTTGTTGATACAGATCATGCGCGACGTCGGTTTTCAGAACGGCAGCCGCTGGCCCTCGAAGTCGTAGAAGCTTCCGGAGTCCGTCGCGTCCAGACGATCCAGAACCTTCAGGAGTTCGCCGCTTGCGTATTCCGGTGCGAGCACCTCGGGAGCACGGGCCCGATAGGGCTCCGACAGGCGGGTTGCACAGGTCCCGGGCTGCAGGGCGATCACCGTGGCCTGGCGATGGCTGAAGCGCAGCTCCAGCGCTGTCGTGCGGACAATCTGGTTGAGCGCGGCCTTGGCGGCGCGGTAGCTCACCCAGCCGCCCAACTGGTTGTCCTCGATGGAGCCGACGCGGGCGGACAGGGTGGCCAGGATGCCCTTGCGCAGACGCGGCAACAAAGGTGCCAGGTGCTTGAACAGCAGGGCCGGGCCGATCGCGTTGATGGCAAACGAGCGCGCCATAATGGCCGGATCGAGATCGCGCAGACGCTTCTCCGGGCCGTGGCCGTCGATGGTCAGGATGCCGGTGGCGTCCAGGATTAGATCCCATTCGGGCGCTTGTTTGCGTAGCCAGCCAGCGGCGCGTTCGATGCTGGTTTCGTCGAGGAGATCGACGGGCGGTTCGCTGTGGCGGCCAAGTGCCACTACGCACCCGCAGTTCGGGTCTTTTTCAAGATGCTCAACAAACGCGGCGCCGAGCCCGCCCGTGGCACCGACGACCACGGCGCGATAGGGTATCTGCAGGGATTCCATACTGCCTGCGACCGCCGCGCGGGGAATTGATTCCGGGGCCATGCCTCGGCAAGGGAGCGCATGAACTTTCTCCACACGCTGGGCCATGCGGCGCGCAATCTGGCGCCCATCGTGATCGTGGTCGCGGTGTTCCAGGCACTGGTGCTGCGCACGGTGCCGGATGGCTTGCTGTCCATGGTGATCGGGCTGGCCATCGTGGTCTTTGGCGTGGCGCTGTTCCTGCAGGGCCTGGAGATGGGGATCTTCCCCATTGGCAAGAACCTTTCAAACGCGCTGGCACGACGCGGCTCGCTGCTGCTGCTGATGGCCTTCGGCTTCACCCTCGGCTTTGCCACGGTGATCGCGGAGCCGGCCCTGATCGCGGTCGCGGAGCAGGCGGAGCTGATCAGCGAGGGAAGGATCGAGGGCCTGGTCCTGCGCCTGATTGTCGCGCTGTCCGTGGGTGCCGTGGTCGCGCTGGGCATCTTGCGCACGGTCATGGGCCACCCGCTGCACTGGTACATCCTGACTGGCTACGTGCTGGTGGTGCTGGTGACCTTCTTTGCCCCCGAGGAGATCGTCGGTCTGGCCTATGACTCGGGCGGGGTCACCACGAACATCGTGACGGTGCCGCTGGTGGCGGCCCTCGGCCTGGGCCTGGCGGCGTCGATCAGCGGGCGCAACCCGCTGCGGGACGGCTTTGGGCTCGTGGCGCTGGCGGTGATGGTGCCGATGATCACGGTGCAGCTGTACGGGATCATCGTGTTTGCCGGTGCGGAGGTCGATGCCCCGGGCAATGGCGAGACCGCGGCCATGGACGCGGACACGGATCTTCCGGGCGCGGGCGAGGAACACTGGCTGTCCGCGATGGGTATGGATCTGTTGCTGATGCTGCGCGACGTGGCCCCGATCATCGCGGTGATCGTGGTGTTCCAGTACTTCGTGCTGCGCAAGCGCATCCCGTATCTGCCGCGCGTGATCTTCGGCTTCGTGCTGGTGGTGCTGGGCCTGTACGCCTTTGTGGTCGGGCTCAAGCTGGGCCTGTTCCCGATCGGCGAGAGCATGGCCGAGCAGTTGATTACCAACGAGCTGTTCCTGTGGGTCTACCTGTTCGCGTTCTCCATCGGCTTCGCGACCACGATGGCTGAGCCGGCATTGATCGCGATTGGGCAGAAGGCCGAGGAAGCCGCGCGCGGTTCTCTGCGCGGCAATGTCATCCGCATCCTGGTCGCGCTGGGCGTGGCCATCGGCATCACCATCGGTGTCCACCGCATCCTGGCCGGGGACTCGATCCATCACTACATCATGGGCGGTTACCTCCTCGTGATCGTGCTGACGATCCTCGCGCCCAAGCAGATCGTGGCGCTCGCCTTTGACCTGGGGGGGGTCACGACGTCCGAGGTGACGGTACCTCTGGTGACGGCCCTCGGGATCGGCCTGGCCACCCATCTGGAAGACCGCAATGTCCTGATCGACGGCTTCGGCCTGATCGCCTTCGCGTCGATCTTCCCCATCGTCACCGTGATGGTCTACGCCATCCTGGTGGACATCTACGAGCGCTGGACTGGCAGGGGCGGCGCGCAACAGGAGGATTCACCATGAGATTTTCGGCATTGATCGCCGTGCTTCCGGATGACCTCGAGCAGCGGGCCATCGAGACGGCCAAGGCCGCGGGCGCCGGCGGCGTCACGATTATGGATGCCCGCGGTATCGGCGCGGAGGCACGCAAGACGTTTCTGGGCATGACCTACGAGGGCAGCCAGTCGGTGCTGATGTGGGTACTGGAAAAGAAGGTCGCGCTGAACGTGCTCAAGGCCGTCAGCCAGGACCTGGAACTCGAAGGCGACCCGCGCGGCGTGGCGTTCACTGTGGATATCGCCCACCTGGCCGGGATCGGGCGCAAGCAGATCGAGCAGTTCCAGGAACACGTGAAGGAAGAAATCTGAGAGGACTCGAGCATGCTGGTAAGCGACATCCTGAAGCCCAATGTGATTACCGTGTCGCCGCTCGCGCCGCTGCGCGAGGCGATGCAACTGATGCGGCGGCACAACGTGAAGTCCCTGGTGGTGGACAAGCAGCACGAGCACGACGCCTACGGGATTATCACCTACACAACAATCCTGAAGACCATCGTGGCGGAGGAGGGCGATATCGACCTCTCCAATGTCTATGATGTCTGTGCGAAGCCAGTGATCACCGTGCCGGCCGAGATGGACGTGAAGTACGTGGCGCGGCTGATGGTCAATCAGGGCATCCGGCGCCTGGTTGTGCTGCGGGGCAATACCCTGGAAGGAATCGTCACCACCAGCGATATCGTGGGCTCGATTCTCGAAATGGCGGATATGGAATGAACCTCCATGCCGCGGGACACTCGGACCGGTAGTGCCGGTCCCAGGCTAATCCATTTCAAAGGAGTCCCGTGGCCACTGTCGCGTACATCGAGGGGTTCGAGAAACTCCGGCTGCTGGATGCAGCCATCGACCAGTCGCGCCACTCCGTTCTGATCACGGACGCGGACCTCGATGACGGGCCGCGCATTGTCTACGTGAATGCCGGATTCGAACAGATGACGGGATACGCGGCGGGCGAGGTGCTGGGCGAGACGCCGCGCCTGCTGCAGGGCCCGCGGACATCACGCGTGATCCTCGACCGCCTGCGCGCTGCACTCAGTGCAGGCGAGACCTTCGATGGCGAGGCCATCAACTATCGCAAGGACGGCAGCACGTACGTGGTGCGCTGGCATATCTCCCCCGTGTATGCCGAAGAGGCGCCCAAACGAATCACCCACTACGTGTCCCTGCAGCAGGACGTGACGGATGAACGGGCGCGCGACGAGCAGCTAAGGCTGTTGTCGACGGCGGTCGAGGTGTCCGGGGATCCGGTGCTGATTACCGATCCGGAAGGCACGATCACCTACGTCAATGCCGCGTTCGAGGAGCTGATGGGCTACTCGCGCAGCGAGGTGCTGGGCGAGAATCCCCGGCGTTTCAAGTCGGGCCGCCAGGATGCGGCCTTTTATCTGGGCATGTGGCGGGCCCTGGAGCGCGGCGAGACCTTCCGGGGCGAGTTCGTGAACCGGCGTCGCGATGGATCCCTGATCCATCTGGAGCAGACGATCACCCCGGTGCTCGATGACCACGGCGAGATCTCGCATTACGTCGCGCTGGGCAAGGACGTGACCGACCGGGTGCGCATGGAGGACGAGATCCGCCGTGTGGCGCATACCGACTGGCTGACTGGCGTCGCGAACCGGCTAAGCCTCGGGAACACGCTGGAGGCGGAGATCGAGCGCAGCCAGCGCTATGGTCGTCCGCTGAGCCTGATCATGTTCGATCTGGATCACTTCAAGGCGGTAAATGATCAGTACGGCCACGAGGCGGGAGATGAGGTCCTCAAGGCGCTGGCGCAAACGGTGAGCGCGGAGTTGCGCGACGCGGACACCCTGGGTCGCTGGGGTGGCGAGGAGTTCATCATCGTGGTGCCCGAGACGCGGCTGGTCGGGGCGACGGCCCTGGCCGAGAAACTGCGCCAGGCCATCTCCACCATGAGCGTGCCCGGGGTGCCAAGTGTGACGGCGAGCTTCGGGGTCGCCGAACTCGCCTCCGGTGACAGTGCCAAGCTCCTCGCGCGGCGCGCGGACGAGGCCATGTACCAGGCCAAGCAAGCAGGGCGTGATCGGGTCGTGGCCCTGTAGGGCAGCGGATTATTCAGACACAAAAAAGGCCGGCAGACGCCGGCCTTTTTCATGCGTGCGCGGACGCGCCGTTCACGGCTTATCCGCGGCGACGCAGCACCCAGATTTCCAGCAGGGCCCAGTCTTCGCCGGGGTAGTTTTCCTGCTCCAGCGGCGACAGACGACGGTGACGGGTCGCGGTACTGCCGACAAAGTCCAGACGATTCAGCAACAAACGCTTGGTGGCGTCCGCTTTTTCTAGTGCGAAGGGGTTGAGAAAATTCACCAGCATGTAGCCTTCGCCCTTGCCGCGCGCGAAGGCGTCCACCAGGCTCTCGATGGCCGGCGGATCCAGATAGACCAGCGACGCGGTGGAGATGACGATGTCCGCCTCTTCCATCGACTGCTCGATCGCGTTGCGCGTCTCGGCGTCGGCCTGGTTCAGGTCGGCCTCGAAGGTCTGGTCGAACAGACCCGCGCTCTTGCCGTAGGCCAAGGCGTTGCCGGAGATGTCGATCCCGGTCGTCTTGATGGGCAGGCGGCGCGGGGCGGCGACCGTCTTGCAGGCCTGTTCATCGGCCCAGTTGGCGCGGATTGCCTCGACATCCATGCCGTGCACGGCCGCCATGGTGGTATTGCCAAAGCAGCAGCACAGGTCGACGTAGTTCAGGGTCTTGCCCGCGTCGGCCTGCTGCTGTGCCCAGGGGAGAATCAGCCGGTCGAAGGTTTGCCGGTTGAAGTCGTCGGAGATGTAATCGAGCGCGTCGATGATGCGCTCCTTGAACGGCACCGGGGTCTCGGCGACGTAGATATCGTCGAAATGCTGCTTCTTCTCCTCGGTCTTCACTTGCGGCTCACTCATCGGCTTCTCCTCGTTTGATAAACCCACCATGGTCGGGGGTATGGCTCCTGATCGTCAAGTAACGGCACTCGCCTCGTTGTAACCCCCGTCGCATCATGCCGCGGCTCTGCTATGTATCATGAGGAGAAAGGAGTGCGCGCTGCCGGCGGGGCCGGGAGTCGGAGGGGGCCGGAAGGGAACTGCATGAAGATCGATTGCTTCAAGGCGTATGACGTACGTGGCCGCGTGCCGGATCAACTCAACCCCGAGGTGGTATATGCCATCGGACGTGCCTTTGCCGAAGAGGTCCGACCCGGCCGCACGGTGGTTGGACACGACATCCGTCTCTCCAGCCCGGCCCTGGCCCAGGCCCTGAACGAAGGGCTCACCGCCGGCGGTAGTGATGTCGCCGACATCGGCCTGTGCGGGACCGAAGAGGTCTACTTTGCGACTGCGCACTACGGGGCTGGTGGCGGGGTGATGGTTACCGCGAGCCACAACCCACTGGATTACAACGGGCTCAAGCTCGTGCGCGGCGAGGCGCGACCGATCAGCGGGGATTCCGGGCTGCACGCGATTCGGGCATGCGCGGAGCGCGGGGACTTCCGCCCCATGCCGCAGGGCCAGGTACATCCGCTGGACCACCGGCCCGACTACATCGTCCGGCTGTTGGCATCGGTCGACCGCGAGGCGCTGCCGAAGCTGCGCGTAGTCGTAAACCCGGGTAATGGCGGTGCGGGCCCGGTGCTGGAGGCACTGGAACCGCATCTGCCGTTCGAGCTGATCCGCGTGAACTTCGATCCGGATGGCCATTTCCCCAAAGGCATCCCCAACCCGTTGCTGCCGGAGAACCGAGCGGCCACGGCCGATGCCGTGCGCCAGCATGGCGCGGATCTGGGTGTGGCCTGGGATGGCGACTTCGACCGCTGCTTCCTGTTCGATGCAGCGGGGCAGTTCATCGAGGGCTATTACATCGTGGGACTTCTGGCGCAGGCCTGTCTGGAAGGGCACCCCGGCGAGCGGATCGTCCACGACCCGCGGCTGACCTGGAACACCATCGAGATGGTGCGGGCCGCCGGAGGCGAGCCCGTCCAGTCCAAGACGGGGCATGCCTTCATGAAGGAGCGCCTGCGCCACGAAGATGCCATCTACGGTGGTGAGATGAGCGCGCACCACTACTTTCGCGACTTTTACTACTGCGACAGCGGGATGCTGCCGTGGCTACGGGTCGCCGAGTTGATGGGGCGCCGTGGCCAGTCGCTGGGCGAAATGGTGGCCGAACGCATGGCGCGCTACCCCTGCAGTGGCGAGCTGAACTTCGAGGTCACGGATGTTGAGGCTGCAACCAATCGCGTCCTCAAGGCCCTTGAGGGCCAGGGTGGGGCGGAGGATCACACCGACGGGGTCAGCCTTGAGTTCCCGGACTGGCGCTTCAACCTGCGCAGCTCCAACACCGAGCCGCTGCTGCGGCTGAACGTCGAGACCCGCGCCGACCCGGCCCTGCTGGAGCGGCGCGTGGAAGAGCTTTCCCGCCTGATACGGGGATAAAACGATGGCGCCTGCCGATATCCAGAACCAACTACAGCCGGTGATCCTGGCCGGCGGTACCGGCACGCGGTTGTGGCCGGTGTCGCGCAGCCATTACCCGAAGCAGTTCCTGCCCCTCACCGGCGACCAGACGCTGCTGCAGCAGACCGTGGGGCGGCTGGAGGGCCTGCAGGCAGCGTCACCATTGGTGCTGGCCAACGTCGAGCACCGCTTTCTGGCCGCCGAACAATTGCGGGCGATTGGTGTCGAGCAGGCGCGCATCCTGCTGGAGCCGGAAGGACGCAACACGGCCCCGGCGATTGCCCTGGCCGCGCTGCAGGCCCGCGCGGAAGGGCGCGACCCCTTGCTCCTGGTCCTGGCCGCCGATCACCACATCGGGGATGCCGATGCCTTCCAGGCTGCCGTGGGTCGCGCCGTGGCGCTGGCGGAGGCCGGCTATTTGGTCACCTTCGGCATCGTGCCCGTGACGCCCGAGACCGGCTACGGCTATATCCAGCAGGGCGAGTCGCTGGGCGAGGCCGGTGCACGGGTCGCGCGTTTTGTCGAAAAGCCCGATGCCGCCACCGCGCGCGAGTATCTGAGCCAGGGGGACTATCTCTGGAACAGCGGCATGTTCGTGTTCCGCGCCTCGCAGTATCTACAGGAGCTGGAGCGCTTCGAGCCCGAGATCGTGACGGCCTGTCAGTCCGCGCTGGAGGGCGCGCGCGAGGACCTCGATTTCCTGCGCGTGGACCCGGAGTCGTTTGCTCGGGCCCCGAACATCTCGGTGGACTACGCCGTAATGGAGCGCACCGACCGCGCGGCGGTTACGCCCCTGGCCGCCGGCTGGAGCGATATCGGGTCCTGGTCCGCGCTGGCCGGGGTACGCGGCACCGACGCGCAGGGCAACACCCTGCGCGGCGATTGCCTGCTGGAGGACAGCGAGGGCTGCGTGGTCGATGCCGACGGCCTGCTGGTTGCGGGGATCGGCCTGCGAAACCTCGCGGTGGTCGCCACCCGTGATGCGGTGCTGGTGGCGGATCGTGACCGCGTGCAGGACGTCAAGCGCATCGTCGAACGGCTGAAGTCGGACAACCGCAGCGAGCATGTGGACCACCCGGCGGTGTATCGCCCCTGGGGCTGCTACGAGTGTGTCGACGTCGGGCGGCGCTATCAGGTCAAGCGCATTACCGTAAAACCCGGGGCGAAGCTCTCGCTGCAGATGCATCACCACCGCGCGGAACACTGGGTGGTCGTCAGCGGCACCGCGCGGGTGCGCAACGGCGAAGAGACCTATCTGGTGACGGAGAACCAGTCCACCTATGTGCCGATCGGGCAGATCCATTCGCTGGAGAACCCGGGCGCGATCCCGCTGGAGCTGATCGAAATCCAGTCCGGCAGCTATCTGGGCGAGGATGACATCGTGCGGCTGGAGGACCTCTACGGCCGCGTCTGAATACCGCCCGAGGAACAATCCCTCGTACTAGCCGAAGTCGCGGGAGCGGGTGGTCAGCTCGCCCAGCCAGGCGCTGCGGTCGATCAGGCGCTGCACGATCAGGTGGCCGACCCCCTCGCTGTACTGCCATTCCCCGTGGGCCTCCAGCAGGCGCCCGTGCAGGACCTCGGCGCGAAAGCGCTCCACCCGGTCCGGCCAGACGATCAGGTTCAGCGTGCCGCTCTCGTCCTCCAGGGTCAGGAACACCGTGCCGTTGGCCGATCCCGGCCGCTGGCGGGTGATCACAAGGCCGGCATAGCGGGCGCCCGGGTGCCCGGGGCACTCCAACAGCCGGGCGGCGGTGCGTAGTCGCTTGCGTTCCAGGAACGGGCGCATCAGCGCCAGCGGGTGCGGGCCCAGGCTCAGGCCCTGGGTGGCGTAGTCCTGCACCAGATCATCCACCGCATCCGGGCGCGGCAGTAGCGGGGTCACGTCGGACTCGCGCACTGTGTCGGCCGGGGCGTCGGCGAACAGGGGCAGGGGTTCCTCCACCGCCTCGGTCGCCCAGCGCGCCTGGTGGCGGTTGCCGGCCAGGCCCTTCAGGGCGTCGGCGCGGGCCAGGCGGTTGGCCTGAGCGCGGGTGAGTGCAGCGCGGGCGACCAGGTCCGGCACGTCCGCGAACGGGCGCTCGGTGCGCGCGGCGACGACACGCTCGGCCACGGCCTGTGCGAGCCCGCCGACCCGGTTCAGGCCCAGGCGCAGCGCCAGCGCGTCGCTCCCGGCCACCGCTTCCACCGTGCAGTCCCAGTCACTGCAGCGCACATCCACCGGGCGCACCTCCACGCCGTGGCGGCGCGCGTCGGCGACGATCTGTGCCGGGGCGTAGAAGCCCATCGGCTGGCTGTTCAGCAGGGCGCAGGCAAAGATCGCCGGTTCGTGGCACTTGAGCCAGGACGAGACCCAGGTGATCAGCGCAAAGCTGGCCGAGTGCGACTCGGGAAAGCCGTATTCGCCAAAGCCGAGGATCTGCTTGTAGAGCTGCTCGGCGAACTTCTCCGGATAGCCGCGCTGCCGCATGCCGTCCATCAGGCGTTCGCGGTAGCGTGCGAGCTGGCCGGTACGGCGCCAGGCTCCGATCGCCCGGCGCAGCCCGTCCGCCTCGCCGGCGGAGAAGCCGGCCGCGACCATCGCCAGTTCGATCACCTGTTCCTGGAAGATCGGCACCCCCAGGGTGCGTCCGAGCACGCGCTTCACCTCTTCGTTCGGGTAGCGCACCCGCTCCGGGTGGGCGCGGCGCTTCAGATACGGGTGCACCATCTCGCCCTGGATCGGACCGGGACGCACGATGGCGATCTCGATCACCAGGTCGTAGAAGTTCGCCGGCCTCAGGCGCGGCAGCATGCTCATCTGCGCGCGCGACTCGATCTGGAACACACCCAGGGTGTCGGCCTTCTGCAGCATGCGGTAGACCGCCGGGTCCTCGGCGGGGATGTCGGCCAGGCCCCAGTCGCGGCCCCGGTGGCGCGCCATCAGCTCCAGCGCACGGCGCACGCAGGAGAGCATCCCCAGCGCCAGCACGTCGATCTTCAACAGCCCCACCGCGTCGAGGTCGTCCTTGTCCCACTGGATCACCGAGCGTTCCGGCATCGCGGCATTCTCGATCGGCACCAGCTCGTCCAGCCGGCCCTCGGCGATCACGAAGCCGCCGGTGTGCTGCGACAGGTGGCGGGGGAAGCCGCGCAGCTCGGCGGTCAGCGTCTGCCACTGCCGGGCCAGGGCGCCGTCCGGGTCCAGCCCAACCTCGCGCAGGCGCTCGGCGGGGATGCCGTCGTCCCACCAGGCGAGGTTGGCGGTCAGCGCATCCAGCCGCGCGCGCGAGATGCCCAGGGCGCGGCCGACGTCGCGCAGGGCGCTGCGCCGGCGGTAGCGGATTACCGTACAGGCCAGCGCCGCGCGCTCGCGGCCGTAGCGCTGGTAGATGTACTGGATCACTTCCTCGCGGCGCTCGTGCTCGAAGTCGACATCGATATCCGGCGGCTCGCCACGCTCGGCGGAGATGAAGCGCTCGAACAGCATGCTGGAGCGCGAGGGATCCACCGCCGTGATCCCGAGGGCATAACAGACCGCGGAATTCGCCGCCGAGCCGCGCCCCTGACACAGGATCCCGCGGCCGCGGGCAAAGCGCACGATGTCGTAGACCGTCAGGAAGTAGGGCTCGTAGCCGAGCTGCGCGATGATCTCGAGCTCGCGCTCGATTTGTTCGGACACCTTCGGCGGGATGCCGTCGGGCCAGCGCCCGCGTGCGCCCTTCAGGGTCTCCTCGCGCAGATAGGCGGCCGGGCTCGTGTCCCGGGGCAGGGGATCGGTCGGATAGCGGTAGGTGACCGCGTCCAGCGAGAAGTCGCAGTCCTGAGCGATGCGCACACTGGCCGCGAGCCAGCGGGCGGGATACAGCGCCGCCAGGTCGTCGCGTGGGCGCAGGCAGCGCTCGCCGTTGGGGAAGCGCGCCGGGGCCGCCTCGGCAACCGTGGTGCGCAGGCGCAGCGCGGTCAGCACGTCCTGCAGGGCACGCCGGCCGCGAGAGTGCATGTGTACATCGCCGCAAGCGACGATCGGGAGTCCCGTCGTCTCGGCGAGCTGCCGTGCGCGGTTCGCGAGCGTGGCATCTTGCGGCGTGCGCAGCTGGCTGACCGCCAGATGGGCCTGCCCCGGCGCGGCCCATCCGGCCAGCCAGTGGGCTGCTTCGGCGAGCGTTGGCTCCGCGATCTCGGGTTCGATGCGCAGCAGGACGTGCCAGCCGGTACGGGCCTCGGCGGGCAGGGCGTCGAGGTCCGCCTGTGTCAGGTGGTAGTGCCCCTTATCCGCCGCCCCGCGCGCCCGGGTGATCAGACGGCACAGCGCGGCATAGCCCGCCGCATTGCGTACCAGCAGGGTCACGGCGGGGCCGTCCGCCAGCCGGAAGGTCGCCCCCAGGATCAGGTGCAACCCGCAGTCCTTCGCCGCCGCGTGCGCGCGGACCACGCCGGCCAGCGAGGCGATATCGGTCAGCGCCAGCGCGCGATAGCCCAGCGCCCGGGCCCGCTCCACCAGCTCCTCCGGGTGCGAGGCCCCGCGCAGGAACGAGAAGTTGCTGACCACCGTCAGCTCGGCGTATTCCGGCGGTTTGGGGGCAGTCGCATCCATATACTGTTTATATAAACAGTATATGGGGTTGGCAAGAAACCCTGGCTTCGAGCCGGTGCGCCGGCTCCGGTATGGTAGGCCCGCTACCCGCCGATCCCAGTGACGAATCCCCTATGCGCAGCGCCCTCTACAACCTGCTGATCCTCCGCCTTACCTCGCAGTGGTATGCCGAGGTAATGCGGCGGCTGCCGGACGGGGCGGCTCTGCTGGACGTAGGCATCGGCACCGCCGGCGCGCTGCTCGCCAATGCCGCCACGGCGCGCGCGAAGGGGCTCGTCATCACGGGGATCGATATCGACGCCGACTACATCAAGCACGCCCGGCAAGCCCTGCGCGAGTCGTCCCTGGCCGATCGTGCCGAGGCCCGACTCGAATCTATCTACGACCACACGGGCGGCCCGTACGACGCGATCTATTTCTCCGCCAGCTTCATGGTCCTGCCGGACCCCGAAGGCGCACTGCGCCACTGCCGCAGCCTGCTGAAACCGGACGGGAAGGTCTTCTTCACCCAGACCTTCCAGACCTGCCCCTCCCGCTGGATGGAGCGCTTCAAGCCCCTGCTCAAGCGCATCACGACCATCGACTTCGGCCGCGTGACCTACGAAGAAGCGTTTCGGGAGCAGGTGGCGGGAGCGGGGTTCGCGATCGACGAGTTCACCACGCTCGGACGCCACGGCCCGCGCGCATCCGTCCTAGCCATCGCCCGACCCGCCAGCTCCGACTGAAAGCACGTCGGTTCCTCGGCGAGGCTGGGCTCTACCCACTGTAGGAGGCGAGCCCTCTCGCCGATCGGGCGTGCCCGGTGCCCCATCGCCCAGGGGGCTGGGCTCCTACGGGAGAAGGGACCTTGTGCGGCATGCGGCACGCCGATTCCTCGGCGAGGCTGGGTCTTACCCACTGTAGGAGGCGAGCCCTCTCGCCGATCGGGCGTGCCCGGCGCCCCATCGCCCAGGGGGCTGGGCTCCTACGGGAGAAGGGACCTTGTGCGGCATGCGGCACGCCGTTTCGTCCCCGAGGCTGGGGCCTATCCACTGTAGGAGGCGAGCCCTCTCGCCGATCGGGCGTGTCCAGCACCCCATCGCCCAGAGGGCTGGGCTCCTACCAGAGAAGGGGGCTGTGGCGGTAGGTGAACAAGATGGGTGACCTCTTCCGCTAACGCGCCGGCCTGCTCAATCCGAAGGTAGATCTCGGGCCCTCCTGCGACTGAAGGCACCGCTGCACCGTGCGCTAGAACTCGATGTCGTAGCGCAGTTTCTCGTCCGGCTGGCGCAGGAAGTTGCCCTGCACCAGGTCGATCTGCGACTGCCACAGTAGGGCCAGGCCGTCTACGTCCTCCACATACGCCGCCATGGTGCGCGCACCGCTGGCCCGGGCGATATTCAGCAGCGGTTCCAGGCGTGTGAGCTTGTCGGCGGCATCGTGCAGCCCGTGGGTCAGGGGGCGGGCCACCTTTACGTAGTCGGGCTGCAGGCTGCGCAGGAGCTGGGTCGGTTGTTGGCTGGAAAGCCCGAAGTGCTCCACGGCCACCCCGACCTGGATGTCGCGCAGCGCCCCCGTGATGCGTTCGGCCTGTTGCAGGTCCGCCACGATGTCCTCTTCCGCCAGTTGCAGCACCAGTGCCCGGGCGGGCAAGGCCGCCTGGGCGAGGATGCGCCCGAGCCAACCCGCCAGGTCCTGGTCGCGCAGCGACCCGCGCGACAGTTTGACGAAGAACACCGAGTCCGGATGGGTGCGCAGTCGTGCGCCCAGGATGTCCACTGCGTTGGCCAGCACCCAGCGGTCCAGCGCCCGGTCGAGGTCCAGGTGTCCGGCCATGTTCACGAACGGGCCGGGCAGCTGGGTGTGGCCTTCCGGGTCGCGAATCCGGAGCAGGACTTCGTAGCGCTCCGTGTTGTCGGAGCCGGCGATGTTGGCGATGGGCTGATACACCAGGAACAGGCGCTGCTCGTGAATCGCCCGGGTGATCACCTGGCGCCAGTGCTGCTGCTGGGCGGCACCGCACTCCGGCGTGATCAGCGCCGGGTCCAGCTGGATACGGTTGCCGCCCTCTCGGCGGGCCTGCGCGCAAAGCGCCAGAGACTGGTCCACTGCATCTGCCGTGGGAATGTCGGCCAGTGCCGTGATCCCGATGCTCAGGCCCGGGTACGGCGCGTGGCTCGGGGCACCATGCGGCGCCGGGACCTTCGCATAAAGGGCATCGCCCCAGCTTGACAGGGCTTCCGCGTCGGCTCGGTTCAGCAGCACGAGGGTCGCGTTCTCGCTGAATCGGGTGATGCGCTCGCCCGCGGCCAGGCCTGACGCGATTCGCCCCAACAGGCGACGCTGAAGCAGCGAGAAACCGGCCACCCCCTGTTCCCGGATCAGACTTGGGGCCTCGTCCCATTCGACGCAGGCGAGGGCGACGATTCCGGGCTGAGTGGCCAGCTCCGCTCGCCAGTGGTCCAGCAGGGGCGCCAGGTCGCCGGAGCGCAGGGTGGCGGGGGCCCGCCCGGCCCGACGACGTCGGCGGCAGAGGCGCGCCTCGGAGCGGACACGCGCGGGCGCCGCCTCCGGCGATATGTGCGCAAGCCGAGGGCCCGGCTCGGCTCCAGGGCCTTCTGGTGGCGTCAGCAGAACACGCGGGATGTCGAACAGCGATGGGTCCTGATCAAGGGAGCGGGACAGGGCCGAGGCCTGGTCGGCCGCGATGTCCACGTCGATCACAATGGCCTCGGGCAGGCTCTCCAGCGCGTGGGCCAGCACGTCGTCCTCCGGCGAGAGACGCTGGATGTCGAGCGCCGTGGCCTCCTGCAGGGCGCGGGTAGGGGAGACCGACTGCCCCGTGGTGACCAGCATGATCCGCAGCGGGTCCCACGGGCTGGAGTCCACCAGGCCCTCCAGTGTCGCGGCCATTTCGGAGGGAATCGTGGGCATGGTCAGGACCGCGTCCCAGTCGTCCAGCGTCGTCGGCTGGTCTCCACTTTGGGCTGCGTGCAGAACCAGGATGTTGGGCAGGCGGGTCTCATCATCCGGTGTCGGCGGGCCCGGCGGCGCCGCCAGGACGACGCGTGCATGAGGCGTTGCCGCCGATTCGGCATGCACCGCCTCCTGCAGGTTGGCAAAGGCGTCCACCCGGAAGCCGCAGGCCACCAGTTGCAGCGCCAGTTCGTCGCGCGTCGCGCCGGCGGACCCGAGTAACTGGACCCGCAGCCGGTCGGGAATCGGAGTGGGCACACTGCCAGGCTCCGGAGCCGCCGGGAGCCCCTCCGACGCGGCGAGATCATCCGGAAGCGTCCCCTGCAGGCGCAGGATCAGGGCGCCAATGGTTTCCTGCTCGTTGGAGTTGGGAGGCAGCGGGCTTTGCAGGTGCTGGGCCACGCGCTCGTCAATGCGCCGTGCGGTGTTCAGCGATTCCTTCAGCGATGTCCCGGCCAGGCCCCCGGCGATCACCCGGGTCAGCGCGCGGATCTCCCCCAGGTCCACATGGCGGCAGCCCCGCTGCCGGATCATGTACCACCGGTCGGCCAGGTCGGCGACCATCCGTGGCAGTCCCCGGACAAAGTCCCGGCTGGTGGTGTTATCGGATGGAGCTGGAGAGGACTTCGCCTGCGGGGTGCTGCCGGAAGCATCGGCCATGTGATTCGAAGTCCTCTTGGAATGTGCTTTGTGAACTATAGACAACCCTTCCACGCATGGTTGGGTTTTTTGGTACTGCCTCGATCCATTAGCGATCTGCGCGGGAACCCAGCCCTCAGCGAAACGGCGATACCGCCCCAAGGCGCTTGCGCCTGAAGCCACACACGAAGGGGCTCGCGATCCTGCCGGTCGATAACTTGGAGCTCCAATGCAGCCGGATAGGCGGCGTGGAGCCGGAGGAGGGTGGGCTTCCTCATTTTCATGCCGCCGAGGCTGGGGCCTGCCCACTGTAGGAGGCGAGCCCTCTCGCCGATCGGACGTGTCCAGCTCCCCATCGCCCAGAGGGCTGGGCTCCTACGAGAGAAAGGGGCTGTGGCGGCATGTGAACAAGATGGGTGTTCACTTTCGCATGCTTCCAGCCATGTTTGGCGATTGAATCACCCCCAATAATTGGTCTATTCTCGTACTGAATTACCGTACGGTTCGGAGCGACCATGGAAACAGTAAGCGTCAACCGGTTTCGTGAGAACCTGAAGGCCTTTGTCGAGGAAGCGGTATCCACGCACACCCCGCTCAAGGTGACGCGGCGCGCGGGTGAAGCCTTCGTAGTGATGAGCGCGGATGACTGGGAGCGGGAGCAGGAAACGCTCTATGTGCTTCAGAACTCCAGCTTGATGCAGCAGATTGCGGACTCCGCCGCCACCCATCGGAAGGGAGACGGTTATCGACCCACGGAAGGGGAGATCGATGAGATCACTGGTATTCGAGGGTAATACCTGGGCCGCGTACGAAACGCTCCGGGAGCGCGACCCAAAGCTGCATCGAGCCCTGCGCCGGATCCTGAAGGAGATGCTCCGGAACGACCCGGCCACCGGAACCGGGAAGCCGGAACCCCTCCGGCATTCGCTCTCGGGCTTCTGGTCCCGACGTCTCTCCGCCCGGGACCGACTGATCTACCACTTCGACGATCAAGCCATCTATATCTTCGCGATCGGGGGCCATTACGACGCGTTGTGATTCTTGCCCAGGTTGCCCTTCCCCGGAGGCCGAGGGATTACGGGTGTTCGTGCTCTTCTTCGGAGCCCAGCCAGAAGTCCAGGCGTTTGGCCAGAAACTCCTGCCCGCTCATGTAGTGGGACCCGTCACAGGAGAAGTTGAGGCCAACCATGCCGTTGAAGATATTGAGGGAGCCGGAGCGCAGGTAGATCGTGTCGTCCATGAAGCGCAGCTCACGGAAGGTACGGAACACCGCTGCTACCTGCTCCGTGGAGAGTAATGCTTCCTCGGGGTAGGACCGCTGGGGATAGGCGAGACAGATCCCGGGATCCGTGAGGTCCTCGTAGTCCAGCAAGCGGTAGCGGAACGGGTCGTCGCGCAGCCACAAGGTGGCCCGGGAACTGGCGAAGTGCAGCTTGCCGTGGAATACGCCGTGGGCGGCCACCAGCTCGGTCAAGAGGTCGAGTACCTCGTCGATACGGGTGTCGAGCGGGCTGTCCACCCGATGCTGGTTGAACAGACCCCTGCGGATCGCTGGATCCCCCTTCAGCTGCATCCATTGGTCCGGCTGCTGATAGAGGTCGCGGGTCAGGGGCAGCTCCCGCAGGTCGAAGTCCGCCCCCAGGAATCCCAGCAAGGTGCCGTCGCTTTGGGTCAGACGTTGCACGGCCGTCAGGGTCGGGCGGCGCCGGTTGCGGCTGATATAGGCCGACGACATGGAGAAATCGGCCCCGGCCAGGGCATCGGCCATGTAGGGCCGGGTGCTGCGATCCCGTCCGGCCTGGTCTGGCAAGGGGCCTTCCGGGGATACGTTGGCGGTCACCTGGTGAGCGTGCTGATCGAGCACATAGAGGTACTTGCAGGACGGCAGCGCGCCCAGGGCCACCGCGAGCCGCTGCTCCAGAGCCTCGCGATCACCCCATCTCTCGGCGCAGGGGCCCACCAGCCGCGCCAGTGCGGTCGACAGTTGCCCCTGGAGCAGCAGCCGCTGCCGGGCCACCGCCGTCATTGTCGCTTCACTCATGGCCTTCGCTCGGAGGATACCGTTGGGAACGCGCCCGCCAGGCGCGGAAGTCTCGCGAGGGTGCCGCAGGACCGGCGGTGGCGCAACAACCGACTCGATGCATCCTGTGGTCGGATAGCGCCAGGCCGTTGGGTGTGTCGCCATTACGGCCTTTCAGTGGCGTCTTGATGGGAATGCTCGTAGAGACAGCTACCACAACGCGGCGCGCGTTCAACAGCTCCAGGCCCGCCCCCTGGCCGAGACAGCGGCAAAAGACAAGCGCTGACCCTATGGACAAAAGGCAAGGCCTGACCGCGGAGCCCCTTGTAGGAGGCGAGCCCCCTCGCCGATCAGACGTGCCCAATGCCCCATCGCCCAGAGGGCTGGGCTCCTACGAGAGAAGGGGCTGTGGCGGCATTTGAACAAGGCGGGTGTCCTCTTTTCCTGCCGAAATACGAGTCCGGCGCTGTCCCCCTAGGGGTAAAGCCGCAATCGTCAACGAACGTTTGTAGCCGCTTTTCAGGTTCCAGGATTAGTCGAAGTCAGGATGCTACTGGTCGGCGGAATTGCCAGGCTGCTCGAATACCACCCACTCGTGGGCGCAGTCCTGGCAGGCGCCGGTGTAGGTCGGGCCGGATTTGGTCACTCGGACCTTGCGGGACTGGCAGGCCGGGCAGGGGACCTTCATTGAGGTGTTCGTGCCGCAGGAGTCGCAGCGCACGTAGTAGCCGTACTTGCCGTACATGCCGGTCAGCTTGTTTTGCTCGCCGCATTTCTTGCAGGCGAGGGTGGAGGCCTGACTCGGGTTCTTAGCCGGGGAGGGCGTGGCTTGTTTGGGCTGCGGTTTCGGCGTCGACGGTCGCTGCGTCTTTGGTGCTGGCTCGGGCTTAACGGAAGGGGGCCGCTCATGTACCTGCGGGGCCGGCTCGGCCACGGCCGAAGTGTTCGCGCTTGGCCCGAGGTGGCTTTGGAGCAGGAAGTCGCCGATGCCTTCGATTTCCTTTTGGCTGAATCGTGCCCGGGCAGTCACCAGTCCCTTGGCTCGTGAGCCAACGAGCTCGCGTACCTTCTCCGCGACGAACTCGCTCTTCACCACGCGGTTCGCGATCGCACGAGGCATCTCATCGCGATGCAGGATCGCGCTGCTGGATACGGCGCAAAGCGTCCTCCAGTCACGGCCGCCAATCTGGGTCTGGAGGCCCAGCAGTCGGCCGAGAAACTTCTCCACGTTCTGGCGAAGGAGATCCTTGACCAGGGCCTCTTGCAGCTCCGCCTGCCGCACAGGGGAGGGCATGCCGTACCAGTCGCCGCGGTAGCTACGCGACCACTCTCCATGGCCGTTCACCTTCACTTCGCCGTAGATGCTCTTTGACTCGATGATGACCAGCCCATAGGGGTGCACCACCAGGTGGTCGATCTGCGCGCGCTCACCATTATGCTCGATGCGCAAGTCGTTGATGATCCGCACGGTCTCATCGTCGCCAAATTCGCGCCGCAGGTAGAACGCTACGTTCTGTTCCTGCTGGTGCCCGGCCTTCGAGCGTTCATCTTGGCCGCTTAGGCCGTCCTTCTCCTTAAGAATCATCGAATCTCCTGAGTTGAGCCGTACAGCCTCTCCGTCGTCCCCTTACACGATTTCCGCCAGGCGCCCCCAGCGGCCGATTTCAGCGTCGAAATGGGCGCTTTAAGACGTTGAACGAGCCGTCCGGGGACGTTCATCGTCTGCAATACAGATGGTTAACGCGGTCCGACCCCGTTAGCCGTTCAGCAGTCGCTGCCGGGCCACCGCCGTCATTGTCGCTTCACTCATGGCCTTCGCTCGGAGGATACCGTTGGGAACGCGCCCGCCAGGCGCGGAAGTCTCGCGAGGGTGCCGCAGGACCGGCGGTGGCGCAACAACCGACTCGATGCATCCTGTGGTCGGATAGCGCCAGGCCGTTGGGTGTGTCGCCATTACGGCCTTTCAGTGGCGTCTTGATGGGAATGCTCGTAGAGACAGCTACCACAACGCGGCGCGCGTTCAACAGCTCAGGTCGGCCCAAAGGGCGAGGGCGCCTGGAAGACGATGGGTGTCCTTTTTCTTCTATTCCACGACACACTAGTTACCGTGGTCCGTTCTGTGGCGGTGGTCTGGCCCCGTTATCAAGCTACCCGACGCCGCCCTCTGGCTTGTTTCTAAACCTTGCACATTGTAGTGTTGAAATCGGGCCAGGGATAGGGGGTGCGAATGATTGAATTTTACGGCTTAGTGGCTGCTTCCTTGGTGCCGCCGGCACTTCTGGGGATGGTTTTAAGGCGCCTTGGTCGGTCCCTGCCACTATGGGCTACCATTATTCTTGCGCTCCCTTACATGCTGGTCATCGTTGCGGCCTTAGAAGTTATCGGTATGAAAGCCCCGCAAACCTCTGTCGTAGCAGCCTTGGGAGGTATAGGATTCGTACTTGCGCTTTGGATGTTCAGGGTTTCAAGGAAAGGAGCTTGTCCATGAAAAAATGGATTGTCTACCTTCTGTCTCCGGTGGTCTTTGCAGGATGTGCACAGTCGAGTGGCGTGATGCAAATGGGACCCGATACCTATTCGGTCTCAATGCATGCTGCGCCTGCACGTGGGGGTATACAGGGTGCGCAAAGGTTGGCGATGGACGAAGCCGCCACTCATTGCCAGACGCTCGAGAAGGAGCTCCTTGTGACAAATGTAAGTACTGCCCCATCTTCGCATCTTCCGGGCGGTACCGCTGAAGTTACTTTCTATTGTCTCGATGAAACGGATCCGGCTCTACAGCGGCCAGAATATCGAACACGGCCCGATATCCTAATCGAGTCTCGGTAGGAGTCTTGGTAGTTCCTGCGGGGGCTTGCTTCTGTTCGGCACCAGAGCGGGGTAGAAGATCGCATCAGAGGGTGAGACCTTGCTTCTTGGTTCCTCGCCTGACCGAGTCCAAGGGGCACGGTCTGACCCAGGAGGGTAATCACCCCTTCAGATTCAAAACGACTAATAAAGACCACCAGCTACCGAGTGCCACCCCGGCCTGGTTACCATGGTCCGACCCCGTTATCGTTTAGGCTCGAAGCGGATTCGGAGTCCATCGCGAACGGCATCCGCATCCGGCGGGCGCGGTAACGAGGACAAGCGGGCCATGGTTTCCCACACCGATTCGCAGAAGGCTGAGCCGCCCGAACAGCTCTCAATCTCGAAATTGGTGATTTCCCCGGACTCATTCGCATGTACGCGCACAATCGAACGGCTCGACGGGTCTAGCCCCGATGGCTGATGCCAGCGACGTTGAATAACGGATTGTACCTGGGTGCGCCATTGGTTCATTTCCCGGTGCTGTTGTGCTTGGCGTTCGGCGGTGTCTCGCTCGGGCCCCAACGCATCAAGCCGACGCTGCGTTTCCAGTCTGCGCTCCGGCCGAAGTTGTTCCCCTGCCTTGCGTTCCGCTTGTTCATGAGCGGGGGGCCGGTAATGTGGGTGAGGAGCCTCCCGCTCCAGTTCTGCATATAGCTCTAGCGCCGAGCGGTAGAATGGGTGCTGCGGTCCTGCTTCAGCAATTAACTCGCCCAAGGGGACGAAGGCCGAACCGGGATCGCCGGAATGTCGAGCCTTGGCAACGATTTCCTGCGCCCTCAGCTTGATTCCAGGCTCCCCATCCGCTCGGCGGTACAGTTCCAGGACGTGCATCACCTCTGCGTAATCACCGGCGTCCATGGCCTGGTCCGCCCGGAGCTCCAAGAGGTCAAGCCATGCCCCCTGCGGTAGCGCGGCCATGGCCGGTGCGCCAGCGGTTATCAGCAGCATAGTGAGAACGAAAAAGATCGACGACAAACGCTCGACACCCATGGAAATCCCCTTTCCTCTCCGCAGGCCTTCACCTGCCAGTTCCTTCAGTCTATGTGCAGTCATGCCTGTGCGAGCTGCCAAGCTCCTGCAACGCACGGATCCACGCTTAGTCGTGGTCCGACCCCGTGATCTCTTCTGCACCCGTAGCGACTAACCCCGCCACTCCCCCCGTCATCCCGGAAACCGCGCAGCGGTTATCCGGGATCTTTGGCACGGGGACAGGAGCGGATGTCAGAGATCCCGGCTCTTCCAGCTGGGATAATCGCGTGGCGCCCGGAAGAAGATGGATGTCCTCTTCCTCCTCCCTCTTCGTGTTCCGACCCCTTCATCGGTGTTGTGTCAGTCTATCTGCGCATACGGGATCACGCAGAGCTGCCCGGTGATAAGGCTTACCATTTGATATAGGAACTGCTGAGGGCAAAGTGCTACAGCCTCGGTTACTAGCGGCCTCAAAGGACCATTTAAGACTTCGTCAACTTCGCTCGGTCTGTAGCGAGCGGCGCTCCCGATATAGAACATAATCATTAAAGCGTAGCAAAGATGGTGGTACTCGCCGGGCTCAAGATCGCAGTAGTAGCGGTAGCCGCTCCTCGTTAGTACAGATGCGATGTGAAAGCTTGAGTACTCTTTTAGAATGTTCCCGTAGACCTTCTTCCAGTCTTTCCCAATCCTTTTTCGAGACTTGCTTCGGTAGACAGCCTTTCCGTCGCGGTCGGGACATTGTGTGAAATAGTCCTTGCGCGATCCTGAAAGAAATTTCCTTGTCGGGAGGTTCTGTTCGTGACCCTTGCTAAAACTTACCTCCGTAAACAGGGTGGTATGGCCGGGGTTGGTCATGAAGTGCACATCAATCGGTAGAAATTTTGGTCGACGGATGAATCCTAAGTTGCTACTGATGGAATGGAGCTCTGGTACATGCGCGACTGCATCTTGAAGCATGGCGTGGTGCTTTCCAGCGACGGGTGTGTCGAGGATGCGTGCGAATTCGGAGAATATATTGACACAATTATTCGTGTTCGCGGGAATGTTTAATTCGAACTTCATTTCGGGTGCTAGATTTAGGCCGTGATGCTCGATCTGTGATTCGAGAGGGACGCCGTTAGTAGATAACAAGCATTTTACTAGGTTTAGCATTCCGTAATACAGAAGCGTGCCCTGCGTCGGCAGATCAACAAGTGATCCAGCCCGGTAGAAGTCCTCGGCCAACCGAGCGTAGTAATTCGCACGCTTAAGGTTGCGACGGTTGTCCCCCCGCTTTCGTGAGGAAGTCTGAAGAATGTAGCCGTGTAGATAGGACCACGGGTCAGCGGTTAATACCGCACTCTGTCCCGGGCGGATAGGTACATGCGAGTACCTGACTGGGTTGTATTTGTATTTGGCTGGGACGCCAGGCTGAGGCTGTCTTGGCATAGTGAGTCAACAATTTAATTGTGTTAAATGTTTGTGGAACAAGTAGGGTAGAACATTGTGCGCATTTAATCAGAAAAATCCGTAGGACTGGCTACGGAGGTATGCCGCAACGCCCGGGCGGTCTAGTCGTTCATCGAGCATCGCATCATATTAGATTAGGCCATCACTGAACCTTTGGGTTGCGTTTACTAACCTGTTGGTTGTTATGTCAGGCGCCAGTGGTCGTTGTCGGTTGTGGCTTGGCCGAGGATTTGGAGGGCGGCGTGGACCCCGGTGAGCGACTTGGTTGGTTTGCGCTTGAAGTGGGTGGTCAGGGCTTCCGGGGTCTGGGGGCCGATGGCGAGGAGGCGGCGGACGGCTTTGACCTGCTCTGGCATGGATTTGGGCGAGGTGGGCTTTTGGGCCGGTTCGGTCGGGGTTTCGGGGGCGGCCTCGGGTTTGGCTTCCAGTGTGGCGGTGGTCTGGGTGGCTTCGGGGGCCTGGTAGTCGGGGCGCAGCCAGCGAATGTGGCCCTGGGCTTCTTCGGCGGCGCGTTCGGCGTTGAGCGCGACGAGGCGGCTGAGGAGTTCTTCTTCGGCTTCGGCCTGGTCGGTGGGCTTGTCCGGCAGCGGGGTGGTGGCGCCGGGGCGGCCGACGAGGCGGTCGGCGAGGTCGCAAACTCCGTCTGATAGCCCCATCCGTGCAGCTCTCTCGTTGGTTGGTCATGTTGTTCGTGGACTCTTCGGAGAGACCATACCAATCTTGAGCGAATGGCGCTTGTTTATGCAGACATAGCCGCGATTACCGGAGCAGGGCGGAGTTGGGTACGATGCGAGCGAACGACCGCATTGGGCCAAGGGATGGCGATGACCGAGGGATCACACAGGGGCTCGCGTGGGTGATTGAGCGAACGGTTCATATATTCGGCAGACAAGGAGCGGTGTAGTGCGTGCGAGGAGGCAGAGGTTTAGACGGGCGCATGGAACGTCGCGATGCTGATCTACACGGCTGACAAGCGCCGGTTCATCGAGCATGTACGCGGCAACGAGATCGAGGATCGCATCCTGGCAAGGATGCTGGGAAGCGGGAAGGGCAAGCCTTCGCCCAACGAGATCACGTCCTGGCGCAACTCGATGCAGTACATGGAAAACGTGCTCAGCGCGTCGAGGATTCCGGATGATGCGGGCGTGGCGATCGAATACATGATCCCGCAGACCTCGAAGCGGGTGGACTTCATACTGACCGGGCGCAACAGCGACGGGCATGACACTGCAGTGATCGTCGAGCTAAAGCAGTGGGAGCATGTGGAGGCGACCCAGAAGGATGCGATTGTGCGTACCTTCGTCGGTGGCCGAGAACGCGAAGTCACCCATCCGTCCTACCAGGCGTGGTCCTATGCAGCGCTTCTGGAGGACTACAATGAAACCGTTCAGACCGACAACATCGGTTTGCATCCCTGCGCCTACCTGCACAACAGCATGTCGCCTGCGATCGGGGATGAGCGGTATCACGAGCACCTGGAACGCGCGCCGGCCTTCTTGAAGGCGGATACCGAAAAGCTCGCCCGGTTCCTGAGCCAGCATGTGCGTGAGGGGGATGCCAACGACATCCTCTATCGGGTCGAGCACGGCCGCATCCGTCCGTCGAAGTCGTTGGCGGACCATCTGGCCTCGTTGCTGCAGGGCAATGCCGAGTTTCTGATGATCGATGACCAGAAGCTGGTTTTCGAGAGCGCGCTCAACCTTTCCGCGATCGCCGAAGAGCACGGCAAACAGGTGTTCATCGTGCAGGGCGGGCCAGGAACCGGGAAGTCGGTCGTGGCGGTGAACCTGTTAGGGGAGCTAACCCGGCAGGGCAAGGTGGCCCAGTACGTGACGCGTAATGCAGCCCCCAGGGCGGTATACGAGGCTCGACTGACCGGCACGATGAAGAAGACTCGGATCAGCAACCTGTTCCGAGGTTCCGGTTCCTATCACGAGACGGAGGCGGACACGTTCGACACCCTGATCGTGGACGAGGCCCACCGCCTGAACGAGAAGTCCGGCATGTATCAGAACCTGGGGGAGAACCAGGTTAAGGAGATCATCCGAGCCGCACGCACGGCCGTGTTCTTTCTGGATGAGGAGCAGCGGATCCACTGGAAGGATATTGGCTCGTGCGAGGAGATCGAACGGTGGGCGAAGGCCGCCGGGGCGACTATCCACTACGCCGAGCTGCGCTCGCAGTTTCGCTGTGCCGGTTCCGACGGCTACCTGGCCTGGCTCGATCAGGCGCTGCAGATCCGGGAGACCGCGAACGAGAACCTGGACGACTTGGATTACTCCGTCGAGGTGGTTGGGTCGCCCACCGAGCTGCGTGATCGCATCTTCGCGCTGAACGTGGAGGCTAATCGGGCGCGGCTGCTGGCCGGCTACTGCTGGGACTGGGACAGCAAGAAGGACGGGGAGGCGATGGATATCCGGTTCGCGGAGCACAACTTCGCGATGCAGTGGAACCTGGACAAGGACGGGTCCACCTGGATGATCCAGCCGGAGTCGGTGCACCAGATTGGCTGTATCCATACCAGCCAGGGGCTGGAGCTGGATTATGTGGGCGTGATCATCGGGCCGGACCTGATCGTACGCGATGGCGAAGTGATCACGGTTCCGGAGGCGCGTTCAAAGAATGATGCCTCGATCAAGGGCTACAAGAAGGCGCTGAGGGAAAACCCGGACCAGGCGCGCAAGAAGGCCGACCAGATCATCAAGAACACCTACCGCACGCTGATGAGCCGTGGGAAGAAGGGGTGCTTGATCTGGTCGGCGGACCCGGAGACCAATGAATACTTCAGCGCGCTTGTGCATCGACACGTTGGAGAGCCTGATGTGGCGGATAACGAGAGCGTCGATGTGGATACGCTGCCGTTCCCGAAACTCGCATTGGAGGAAGTTGAGCCTTTCGAGAATGCGCTTCCGGTAGTTTCGTTTAAGGCAGCTGCGGGCGGCTTCAGCGAACTGCAGAACGTTGAACAGAACCCGGAGGCCTTCGATTGGGTGACACCGCCCGACTTCATCGCGCCCAAGCCAGGCATGTTTATCGCCCAAGTGGTCGGTGAATCGATGAACCGCCGGATTCCGGATGGGGCGTGGTGCCTGTTCGCTCCGCCTGGGGGCGGTACCCGAGAGGGCAAGATCGTACTGGTGCAGCATCGCGACATCGATGATCCGGACACCGGCGCCAGTTTCACCATCAAGCGGTACCACAGCGAGAAAACCACCGACCCGGATACGGAGTGGCGCCACGCACGGATCATTCTCAAGCCGGAGTCCAGGCTTCCGGGGTATCAGCCGATTGTGCTGGAGGAAGATGCGCTTTCCGAGCTCGTTGTGGTGGGCGAATATATCGGTCAGCTCGATAGTTAAGGGGCGTTCGTCCAGGCTGCTGGATCCTGCCGCGCGGTCGCCTCAATCGTGTGGTTCTCCTGAGTGACGGTGGTCAGAGCTCCGAGTATTTTCGGGCGTTGCCGTGCGCTTTTTCCACGGGATACTTCCGCGCGTTCATCTCCAACTTGTCGCTGGCAGCTTGCACCAAGTCGATATCTAGCTTGCGCGCCAGGAGCAGCAGGTAGATCTGTACGTCTGCGATCTCTTGCGTGACCGCCTCGCGTACGTCGCCGGACAGATCCCGCGACTGTTCCTGAGTTACCCATTGGAAATGCTCAATGAGTTCACCAACCTCGCCGGCGAGCGCCATCGACAGGTTCTTCGGCGAGTGGAACTGGGCCCAGTCGCGCTCCTCAACGAACGTCTCTACCCGGGAAGCCAGCTCTTCTAGGCTCTGTGTACCGTTCGATTCTGCGTTCATCTTCGCTCCTCAGACTGCTGGTCGTGGTCTGGGCATCCTAACGGATTCACTCACCTGCTGACTGAGGGCCATCCGGTGCCATTTATGCCCCGCTCTTCGCTTCGTTGCGGCCGGGAAGACGAGGGGCCACAAATATGTGGGAGCGTGCTTGCACGCGAAGCCCTTGACTGTTTCTGGCTTTGGCTGGGGCTTCGCCTGCAAACAGGCCCCTACAGGGGGAGGAGGAATCGTGGGGTGATTTCTTTGGGTGAGATTAGTGGGTGGGGAGGCAGTCGGGCAGGGATTGTTCGAAGGAGTGGGGTGTGATGCCCAGGTCGGAGAAGGTGCCGAAGTTGGGGTTGGCGATGTTGTCCTGTTGCATCAGATAGAGCTGATCGCGGGTCAGGGGTGGGTTGGGGAGTAGCGCTCCCACGGCGGCCAGGGCGTGCCAGAGGGTGAATGGTATGGGCAGCATGGGGCGCTTGCGGCCCAGGTGCGTGAGGACCAGGCTCACGATTTGGCGATAGGTGAGGATGTCCGGGCCGCCGAGTTCGTAGATGGGGTGTGTGGGCGGCTCGTCTGCGCACAGGCTTGCGAGGGCACGGGCGATGTCGGTGACGTGTACCGGTTGCAGGCGGGTGGTGCCGCGGCCGAACAGGGGGATCACCGGCAGCGGGGCGAGGCCGGCCAGGTTGCGTAGGAAGGCGTCGCCCGGGCCGAAAAGGACGCTGGGGCGCACGATGACGGCGTTGGGGAATTCGCGGAGGACGGCCGCTTCGCCTTGCGCTCGGGCACGGATGTACGACGAGGGCGAGCGGCTGTCGGCGCCGATGCCGGAGATCTGTACGAGGCGCTCCAGGCCCGACTTGTGGGCCGCGCGTGCGAGGCGTGCGGCGCCTTCGACGTGGATGGTGGTAAAGCGCAGGTCGCGTTGCTCCACGTACAGGCTGACGGCGTTGACGGCGCCCCGGGCGCCTTCCACGGCGCGGGCGACATCGGCATCGTCCCGGATGTCGGCGCGGCAGTGCTCCAGCTGAGGGTGTTCTTGCAGGGAGTCGGGTAGCGCCGGGTGGCGTGAAGCAATGCGCACGGCGTGCCCGGCGTCGAGCAGTTCATGGACGGTTGCGCGGCCGAGGAAGCCGGTGCCGCCAAATACCGTGATCAGGTCCGGGCGCATGGTGGGCCCCCTTTTAATGGGTGAGATCGCGCCGGGATGCGCGCGTGGACGGGTCTGTCAGACCGCCTGGTTATAAGACTATGGCGAAGGGTGAAGTATCCCTAAGGCACAGGGTGGTTCCGCGTTGATGCCGTTGGGGTGCTGCCGGCGAGCGGCTGTGTCATTCGGGGCGGGCGCAGCGGGCCAGTGCGGCAGGAATACAGTGCGTTACAAAGGGCTTTGACAGGGGGCGGGGAGCGCGTAGAATACGCGGCTCGAAGACGACAGGCGCGTAGCTCAGTTGGTTAGAGCACCACCTTGACATGGTGGGGGTCGTTGGTTCGAGTCCAATCGCGCCTACCAGTATTTTGAGAAAGCGAGCCAGGGTCTCCCGGCTCGCTTTTTTGTTTTGGGGATACGGACCATGGAAAGGTTCGCACGGTGGGTACATGCTTGCGGTATGGGTGCTTCGTTGGGGGCGGGTGTCGGACATCTGCGAATGAACGCGCGTACGTTGCTTCAGCCGCTGCTTGCGGCGTTGTTGCTGGCGTTTCTGGCGGCCTGTACACCGATGCAGCCGGCGCCGGACCGGGTAGACCGTGCCCCGCAGGCGCCGGCGGTGCAGGGCGAGCTGGCTACCTGGCTGGATACGTTGCCGGCGGTCGCGGAAGGGCAGACGGGGTTCCGGCTGCTGGATACCGGGGCGGAGGCCTTCCAGTGGCGGGTGCAGAGTGCGCGCAAGGCGCAGGAACGCATCCATATCCAGTACTACATCTGGCGCGATGACGTGGCCGGTCGGACGCTGCTCGGGGAGCTGCTGGATGCGGCGGACCGGGGCGTGGCGGTGTCGCTGTTGCTGGATGACATGGATTTGCGCGGCAGTGATGAGCTGCTGGCCGCGGTCAATCAGCATCCCAATATCGAGGTTCGCGTGTTCAACCCGTTTCGTACGCGCCGGGGTGCGGTGCGCGCGGGGGTGGAGTTTGTCTTTCGTGGCAGCGATTTGAACCGCCGTATGCATAACAAGGCCTGGGTGGTCGACGGCCACCTGGCGATCATCGGCGGGCGCAACATCGGGGACGAGTACTTCGAGGTCAGTCCGTATTACAACTTTACGGATCTGGATCTGGTCATGGTCGGTCCGCTGGCGACGGAGGTGGACCATTCGTTTGTGGAGTACTGGAACAGCCGCGCGGCGATCGATCTGCGGCGCATGCGCCGGGTGGAACAGGACCCGGAGAAGCTCGCACGGTACCGGGAGAACCTCGATGCCTGGCTGGTCGAGCACCAGGGCCATCCGCTGCTGACGCTGGAGCCGCTGAATGGTATGCCCCTCGCCGAGCCGATCGATGATGCCGGGGCGTACACCTGGACCGATCAGGCCAAGCTGGTCGTGGATGACGTGGGCAAGGCCAAGGGCTACGAGCATATCCGGGACGGGGTTGCCGAGGCGGTGGCACGGCGGCTGGATGCGGTCGAGCACGAGTTGCTGATGATCTCGCCGTACTTTGTGCCGCGGCGGGATGGCACGGCGCAGCTGATCGCGATGCGCGAGCGGGGCGTGCGGGTGAGTGTGCTGACAAACTCCCTGGCGGCGAATGACGTGGCCTTTACCCACAGCGGCTACTCGCGCCGACGCCCTGCATTGCTGCAGGCCGGAGTGGAGCTGCACGAGTTGCGCCCGACGGCGCTGCCGCCGCGCGCAGCCGCGGATCGCGAGATGGGGATTGGCTCCTCGCATGCGAGCCTGCATACCAAGGCGCTGATCATTGATCGCGAGGAGGGGTTTGTCGGCTCGTTCAATCTGGACCCGCGCTCGCGCTATACCAACACCGAGTTGGGTGTGTTCCTGCGCGAGCCGGAGATCGTCCAGGAGCTGCTGGAGCTGTACGAGCACAGCACCCGGCCGGAGCTGGCGTATCAGGTTCGGCTGGACGACGAGGGCTGGCCGATCTGGACGGACGACGAGGGAACGCTCTACCGCACCGATCCGAAGGCGGGTATCTGGCGGCGCTTCTTGTCCGGGATTACACGACTGGCGCCAGTGGAGCCGCTCCTGTAAACAGGGGTCCTGTCTTGCCGTTCACGATTGGAGTCGTCATGTCCCGAAAACTGCTCTTGCTTCTCGCCCTGCCGTTGGCCGCGCTGATCTCCACCGCCGGTGCCGATGAAGGTGAAATCCAGCGCATCCTGGAGGCCAAGGAGGCGGCCTGGGAGGCCGGTGATGGCGAGGCCTGGGCGCGTGACTATCAGGAAGACGCGGGGCTCGTGAACCTGTTCGGGACGCGCTTTGACGATCGCGCGACGAATGCCAGGCGGCATACCGAGGTCCTGCAGGGGCCGTTTGCCGGTAGCTCGCTGAGCGTGGATGTCCAGGATATTTCGATGCTGAGCGAAGACGCGGCGTTTGCCGAGGCCGTGCTGCGGGTATCGGATATCGAGTCCATGCCGGCCGGGCTGCCGGATCGCGGGGATGGCGTGCTGTACACCCGCATGAGCTTTCTGCTCGAGCGGGACGACCACCACGGCTGGCAGATCCGGTTCGGGCACAACACGGTCGTGCATCCGTAGGGCTTTACCGTCACGGGGGGTTACATGGAATGTAAGGCATGCGGGCGGGACAACCCGCCCGAGGCGCGCTACTGCAATGGGTGCGGGGCCGATCTGACCGAAGTGGTGCCATCGGGCGGACGGGCGGGCCCGCCGGAGGATCGCGCCGCCTTTGGTGGATTCTGGCGGCGCGTGCTGGCCACCCTGGTCGACATGGTGGTGATCGGGGTGCCGCAGATCGTGGCGCAGATGGTCATCAGCCCGGAGACGATGGCGCCCAAGGGGCCGGAACCCGAGCTGATGGCGGCTGATATTGCCTGGATGCTGATCAACATCCTGGTGGCCTGGCTGTACTGGGCGGGGATGCACAGCTCCCGCTACCAGGCGACGGTCGGCAAGATGGCGGTGGGGCTGCGTGTGGTTGATTATCACGGGGAGCGCATCACCTTCATGCGCGCCACGGGACGTTATCTCGCGGAGATCCTCTCCGGTCTGCTGTTCGGCATCGGCTACCTGATGGTGGCGTTTACCCGCCGCCGCCAGGCGCTGCACGACCTGATCGCGGAGACGTTCGTCGTACGCAAGGAGTGGCTGAATTAGAGAAACACTGTTTGTGAACTGCTCCCGGGCGTTGGGAGTCCGTATGGAAGAACCCCGAGCGGGGAACTAGTCTCCAACGGAAATCCATACGGGCATACCGACCCCAAGGAGCAGGCATGAAAATCGACACATTGATCGAAACAGCCGAGGCGATGGTGGCCCCTGGAAAGGGCATCATCGCGATCGACGAATCCACCGGCACGATCGGCAAGCGATTCAATGCCGTGGGCGTGGAGAACACCGAGGAGAATCGCCGGACCTACCGCGAGCTCCTGCTGACCACGCCGAAGCTGAACGAATACATCTCCGGCGCCATCCTGTACGACGAAACCCTGCGCCAGTCGACGCGCGACGGCAAGCCATTCGCGGATGTGATGCGCGAGGCGGGCATCCTGCCCGGTATCAAGGTGGACACCGGCGCCAAGGACCTGGCGGGCTTCCCCGGCGAGAAGGTTACCGAGGGCCTGGACGGGCTGCGCGAGCGTTTGCAGGAGTACGCCAGCATGGGCGCGAAGTTCGCGAAGTGGCGTGCCGTCATCACCATCGGCGAGACCATGCCGACTGACACTTGCATCGAGGCCAATGCCCATGCGCTGGCCCGTTATGCGGCGCTTTGTCAGGAGCAGGGGCTGGTGCCCATTGTGGAGCCCGAGGTGCTGATGGATGGCGATCACGACATCGAGACCTGCTATGGCGTCACCGAGGCGACCCAGCGGGCGGTGTTCAACGCGCTGTACGAGCATCACGTCTTGCTGGAAGGCACGATCCTGAAGGCGAGCATGGTGATCCCCGGCAAGGACTGCCCGGAGCAGGTGGGCGTGGAGGATGTCGCCCATGCGACGCTGCGCTGCCTGGCATCCGCGGTGCCCGCGATCCTGCCCGGCATTGTGTTCCTGTCCGGCGGGCAGAGTGACGAGGATGCGACCGCGCACCTGGACGCGATGAATCGCATTGGCGGCACGCCCTGGCCGCTCTCGTTTTCCTATGGCCGTGGCATGCAGCAGGCCGCGATGAAGCTCTGGGGCGAGAACATGCAGGCGAATTTCGAGAGCGCGCAGAAGACCGTGTACGAGCGCGCCCGCGACAATGGTCTGGCCGCGGAGGGCAAGTACGCAGCCTAGGCCGCGTGGATCAGGATGAGGGGGCGTGACCCCGAACCCGCGGGATAGTTGATCTGAATCAATCCCCGCCGGGTTTGAGGTTCATAGACTGTAGCTGCCGGGCATGGGTCGATCGGCGAAGGCACAAGGATCAGCGCTGTTGGCGCCGTGCCCCCGTATCGATTCCTCCGGCGGTGTATGTCGCGTCTTGGCCTGTTACCCCCAGGGTGACAGGCCTTTTTTGTGACCTGCGTTGTGGCTCTGGCAGGCTCCCGGAGCATTTTTTTGTCGGCGCAGATCGGATTGGAACGGGCTCGAATTTCATTCGATCCCGCGCGAACTCGCACTAACTCCTGTAGGCTGCGCACCCGCTAACGACCAGGCCGATGGAACAAAATCGGTCAAAGCACGTCCGGAATAACCGGGAAGAGGACCGGAACAGGTCCAGCCAGAAATTGCGATTTATCCAATTCAAACCACCAATAGGAGCCAGTCAATGAATCTGACTCGGAGAGAATTCCTGCAAGCCATGGCCGTGGCGAGCGCCGCCGGCTTCTCGATGAATGCCTGGGCCGGCGAGAAGGGGTCGTGGAAGCCCCTGAGCAGCGAGATGTACGACATCCCGAAGTTCGGCAATGTCTCGTTCCTGCACTACACCGACTGCCACGCGCAGCTGAAGCCGATCTACTTCCGCGAGCCGAACGTGAACATTGGCGTGGGCGACATGAAGGGCAAGCCGCCGGTGCTGGTGGGCAATGAGCTGCTCGAGTGGTTCGACATCAAGCCCGGTACGCCGATGGCGCACGCGGTCACGCACCTGGATTACGCCGACGCGGCGGAAAAATACGGCCGCATGGGTGGTTTTGCGCACCTCTCCACGCTGGTCAAGAAGCTGCGCGCCGACCGGCCGGAAGCGCTGCTGCTGGACGGCGGCGACACCTGGCACGGTTCTGCGGTGTCCCTGTGGGACGACGGTCAGGACATGGTCGACGCGCAGAAGCTGCTGGGCATCGACATTATGGTGGGCCACTGGGAGTTCACCTTCGGTGACGACCGCGTGATGGAGATCGTCGAGAACGACTTCAAGCCGAACGGCATCGACTTCCTGGCGCAGAACATCGAGGACCGCGACTGGGGCGACCCGGTGTTCGAGCCCTACACCATCCGCGAGATGAATGGCGTGCCGGTGGCGGTGATTGGTCAGGCCTTCCCGTACACCTCGGTGGCCAACCCGAGCTACATGTTCCCGGACTGGAGCTTCGGTATCCGCGACGAAAACATGCAGCGCATGATCAACGAGTGCCGCGAAAAGGGCGCGAAGGTGGTCGCGATCCTGTCGCACAACGGCATGGTCACGGACATGGAAATGGCCCGTAACCTGGAAGGCGTGGACGTGATCATGGGTGGTCATACCCACGACCCGATCCCCGGTGCGGTCGAGATCGAAAACGCCGGTGGCGACATCACGCTGGTGACCAACGCCGGTTCGAACGGCAAGTTCCTGGGCCTGCTGGACCTGGATGTCGGCGAGAGCGGCGTGCGCGACTACAAGTTCCACATGCTGCCGGTGTTCTCCAACCTGCTGGATGCCGATCCGGAGATGGAAGAGCACGTGAAGAAGGTTCACGAGCCTTACCAGGACAAGCTGAACGAAGAGCTCGCGGTGACCGACGGCGTGCTGTACCGCCGTGGCAACTTCAACGGCACCTTTGACGAGGTGATCCTGGATGCGCTGCGCGAGAAGCTGGATGCCGAAGTCGCGCTGTCCCCGGGCTTCCGCTGGGGTGTGAGTGTCCTGCCGGGTCAGCCGATCACCTTCGAGGAGGTGATGAGCCAGACCGTGACCACGTACTCCGAGGTCCAGCGTAACGAGATGACCGGCGAACAGCTGAAGAACACGCTGGAAGACGTCGCCAACTCGATCTTCAACGCCAACCCGTATCACCACCGCGGTGGCGACATGGTCCGCACCGGCGGGATCAAGTACACGATTGATCCGCACGAGTCGATGGGTTCGCGTATCAGCGATCTGGAGATCAATGGCGAGCCGATCGACATGGACAAGAACTATGTCGTGGCCGGCTGGGCGAACGTGCACGAGCCGCTGGACTCCGAGCCGGTCTGGGAACTGGTCGCGGACTACCTGCGCGAGAAGGGTACGGTCGAGGTTAGCAAGCCCTATCTGCCGAAGCTGAAGAACGTCGAAGGCGATCCGGGCCTGGAGGTCTGATCCCGACCGTGGATTGGTGACCGGATGTTCGGTCCGGGTACCCTCAAAGCCGCCTCACCCCTCTCGGGTGCGGCGGCTTTTTTTCATGGAGGGGACATGGAGGCGATCGAGGCGACGGCGTCCGAATTGCTGTTTTACTGCCGCCCGGGCTTCGAGCCCGACCTGATTGCCGAGCTGACGGAGCGGGCGGCGGAGAAGGGCATGGCCGCCTATCCGCGCGCGAAGCCCGATACCGGATTTGTACGCTTTGTCCCGGCGGATGGCGATCTGGTGGGGCTGGCCGCGGCACTGCCACTGGATGAATTGTTTTTTGCCCGCCAGCGCCTGTTAGCGCTGCACCCACTGGAACGCCTGAGTCGGGACGATCGGGTCACCCCAATCCTGGACCAGCTTCAGTTGACGGGGATCTGTTTCGACTCGGTGTGGCATGAATGTCCGGATACCAATGAGGGCCAGTCACTGGTCCGGCTGGCACGCGCGCTGGATCGACCCTTGCAGGCGGTGTTGCGAAAATGCGGCCTGCTGGTGGCGGACGCGGGCGGGTTGCGTGCGCACCTGTTCTGGTCCGCTGGCGACCGTGTACAGATTGCGTTCTCCCGGCCGGGAGAACGCAGCGACTGGCCGGAGGGCAAGCCGCGCCTGCGGGCGGCATCCGACGCGCCCAGCCGATCCGCGCTGAAGCTGGAAGAGGCCTGGCACACATTTATCCCGGCGGAGCAGTGGCCGGAGCGTCTGGCCGAGGGCATGCAGGCCGTGGATCTGGGGGCCGCTCCGGGCGGCTGGACCTGGCAGCTGGTGCGGCGCGGGATGCACGTGCATGCAGTGGACAACGGGCCGATGGACGAGCGGTTGATGGCGACGACCCAGGTGGAGCATCACCGCGAGGATGCCTTCGTCTGGGAACCGCCCAATCCCGTGACCTGGCTGGTCTGCGACATCGTGGACAAGCCGGCGCGTGTTGCGGCGCGCATGGGGGACTGGCTGGAGAGGCAGTGGTGCCGCGAGGCGGTGTTCAACCTGAAACTGCCGATGAAGAAACGCTGGCAGACGGTGCGGGACTGCCTGGAGCGCCTGGACGAACGACTGACGGCGGCGGGGCTGGCCTATGAAGTCAGGGCACGGCAGCTGTATCACGACCGCGAGGAGGTCACCGTGCATATCCGTCTGGTCGGGGAACCCTCGGCGCGGTAGACTGTCTGTGTACTGCAAGGGGGCGACTTGGATTCGACGCGGGTCGCGAAACCTGAGGTGCATGCCGAGGATGTGGTGAGCCTCGTAAAAATCACTGCAAAAAAATAGTTGCCAACGACGACAACTACGCACTCGCCGCTTAAAAACCGGTAGATGCCGTCCGACTGGAGCCGTGCTTGTGCGTCCAGTATCGGGCGTCGACTCTCACAAGCTCGTGGTGAAGCGCGCCCGGCGTGGATCCATTAAAACTAAACCGGGATCGCCAGTTGTTTTCCCTGCCTGTCGGGTAGCGGCTGGTTAAACTGAAAGACGGGATAAGCATGTAGAGCCGAAGGCGGAGGGCCTGCGGACGCGGGTTCGATTCCCGCCGCCTCCACCAAGTTAGCAAGTCCAATCAAGCGCCTTCGGGCGCTTTTTTGTTGGGGAGCCGGGTATGGCCGTGCATCAGGACAGCTTTCGCGTACGCACCGAGGGGCGGGGCACGATCAACATCACGCGCCAGGTCGAAGAGGTCGTGGTCGCCAGCGGGATCACCACGGGTACCTGTCATGTCTTTCAGCACCACACCAGTGCGTCGTTGCTGGTGACCGAGAACGCCGATCCCGATGTGCGCCATGATCTGGAGACCCTGATCGCGCGCATGGCACCGGACGGCGATCCTGCCTACCGGCACGACATGGAAGGCGACGACGACATGGCCGCCCATGCCCGCGCGATGCTGACCCACAACGACCTGACCGTTCCGGTCGGCCGCGGCCGGTTGATCCTGGGTACCTGGCAGGGCCTGTTTCTGTGGGAACACCGCTACGCCGCACACACCCGCACGCTGACCATAACGGTCCACGGAGAGTGATCCAGTAGGCGCGCGGCGGTCCCGGCCCGGCGCCGGGTCCGGTACAATGCGCAGCCTTTGTCATCTCCGGGTATCGAGGAAGCGCAATGCGGTTTGTGGAAGGGGGTATCGCCGTCTCGCCATTTCGGCTGCGGGCACTGGAAGCCGGCCTGCGGGCGAGTGTCCCTGACGCGGGTCCGCTCGCGGCACGGTTTGTGTATTTCATCGAGCCCCGGCGCCGCCTGACGGCGGAAGAAGACGCGATCCTGGACCGCCTGTTGTCGGAGGGCGAGGCCTGGCGCGAGCCGGACTTCGAAATCCAGCGCGAACTGGTGGTGATCCCGCGTTTTGGCACGATCAGCCCGTGGTCGTCCAAGGCCACCGAGATCGCACACCACGCCGGCCTCGAGGAGGCCGTAGTGCGGATCGAGCGCGGCATCCACTGGCAGATCGGCGGGCAGGGGGCCAAGGGCGCGGCCCTTGAGGCGCTGGGCGATGTGCTCCACGACCGGATGACCGAGACGGTTATCGAGGATCCGGCGGAGGCGGCGCGGCTGTTCCAGACCGAGACGCCGCGCTCGCTGGGCCGTGTAGAGCTGGGCGACGACCCGCGCCGGGCGCTGGAAGCCGCCAATGTCGATCTGGGGCTGGCGCTCTCGCCGGACGAGATCGAGTATCTCGCGGACGGCTACGCGGCCCTCGGGCGCGCGCCCACCGATGCCGAACTGATGATGTTCGCCCAGGCGAACTCCGAACACTGCCGCCACAAGATCTTCAACGCCGCCTGGATCCTGGATGGCGAGGCGGACGAACGCACCCTGTTCGGGATGATCCGCAGTACCCATCAGAAACACCCGGAGCGCGTGTTGTCGGCCTATAGCGACAATGCCTCGGTGATCGCCGGGCATGCGGGCATCCGTCTGATGCCGGACGCGATCACCGGCGAGTATCAGCGCGAGTCCCTGGATCTGCCGATCCTGATGAAGGTGGAAACCCATAACCACCCGACCGCGATCTCGCCGTTTCCGGGTGCCGCCACGGGTTCGGGCGGGGAGATCCGCGACGAGGGGGCCACTGGCCAGGGCTCCAAGCCCAAGGCGGGGCTGACCGGATTTACCGTGTCCAATCTCCAGATCCCCGATCTGCCACAGCCGTGGGAGCGTGACTTCGGCCGGCCGCAGCGGATCGAGAGTGCGCGCCAGATCATGCTCGATGGTCCGATCGGCGCCGCCGCATTCAACAACGAATTCGGCCGCCCGGCGCTGGCCGGATACTTCCGCACCTTCGAGATGGCCCTGCCGCGCCCGGATGGAAGCAAGGCCCTGTACGGCTATCACAAGCCGATCATGCTGGCCGGCGGGCTGGGATCGATCCGGGGCGAACACGTGCACAAGCAGGACGTGCCACCGGGTACGCCGATCGTGGTGCTGGGTGGCCCCGCGATGCTGATCGGCCTGGGCGGCGGGGCGGCCTCGTCGATGGCGAGTGGTGCCAGTGCCGAGCAGCTCGATTTCGCCTCGGTGCAGCGGGGCAATCCGGAGATGGAGCGGCGCTGCCAGGAGGTGATCGACCGCTGCACCGCGCTGGGGGTGCAGAACCCGATCCGTTCGATCCATGACGTGGGTGCGGGCGGTCTTTCCAATGCGATCCCCGAAATCCTCGACGATGCCGGTCGGGGCGGCGTGATCGAGATGCGGGAGGTCCCAACCGCCGAGCCGGGCCTGTCGCCGATGGAGCTGTGGTGCAACGAGGCGCAGGAACGTTATGTGCTGGCCGTGGACGACGCCCGCCTGGAGACTTTCCGCATGCTGGCCGAGCGCGAGCGGGCGCCGTTCGCGGTGGTCGGTCGCGCCACCGAGGAAGGGCACCTGAAGGTCGAGGACCGGCTGTTCCACGAGCCGCCCGTGGACATGCCGATGGGCATGCTGCTCGGCAAGACGCCGCGCATGACGCGCGAGGACCGTCGCACGGCACCGCCGGCCACCGATTTTGACGCAGGCGCTTGCCACCTGGATGAGGCGGTGCGCCGCGTGCTGCAGGTCCCGACGGTGGCGGCCAAGCACTTCCTGATCACGATTGGCGATCGCAGTGTGGGCGGGCTGGTCGCGCGCGATCAGATGGTCGGCCCCTGGCAGGTGCCGGTGGCCGACTGCGCGGTGACGCTGACCGACTTCGAGGGCTATACCGGCGAGGCGATGGCCATGGGCGAGCGCACGCCACTGGCGATCCTCTCCGGCCCGGCCTCGGGGCGCATGGCGATCGGCGAGGTCGTGACCAACATGGCCGCCGCGGATATCGACAGTACCGAGATGATTCGGCTGTCGGCCAACTGGATGGCCGCCGCCGGCGTGCCCGGGGAAGACGCGAACCTGTTCGATACCGTGCGCGCGGTGGCCGAGGATGTGTGCCCGGGTCTGGGCATCTCTATCCCGGTGGGCAAGGATTCGCTGTCGATGCGTACGGTCTGGGAGACCGCCGATGGCGAGGCGCGGGATATGTACTCCCCGGTCTCGCTGATTGTCTCGGGCTTTGCCCCGGTCGCCGATGTCCGGCGTAGCGTGACGCCCGAGTTGAATCCAAGTGCGGATTCGACCCTGTGGCTCATTGATCTGGGCGAAGGGAACACCCGCATGGGCGGTTCGGCGCTGGCGCAGGCCTGGGGGCATATCGGGAGCGAGACACCGGATCTGGTCGATGTGGCGCGCCTGCGTGGCTTCTTTGATGTGATCACGGGGCTGCGTCGCAAGGATTTGCTGGCTGCCTACCACGATCGTTCCGATGGCGGCCTGTTCACGACGCTTGCGGAGATGGTCTTCGCCGGTCGTTGCGGGCTGGAGGTCACGGTGCCCGACGACCACCGCGCTCAGGAGTGGCTGTTCAACGAGGAGCTGGGCGCAGTCGTGCAGCTGGCCCCGGGGGCCGAGGCGGCGCTGCGTGACGGGTTGAACGCCGTGGGCCTGGGCGCGCACCTGCACCGCGTCGCGACCGTGCGCGCGGATGACCGCGTCCTCGTGCGCCAGGGACCGAAGGATTTGCTGGAGACGACGCGTGCGCAGTTGCAGGGCGAGTGGCAGGCAACCTCGGCCGCGATGCAGCGGCTGCGCGACGATCCGGAGTGCGCCGACGAGGAATTCTCTCGCGTAGACGAAGATGGCGGCCTGACAGCACGCCTTGGTTTCGACCCGGCCGAGGATATCGCCGCGCCCATGATCGCGACTGGTGAGCGGCCGCGCGTGGCGATTCTGCGCGAGCAGGGGGTGAACGGCCAGCTGGAGATGGCGGCGGCGTTCGAGCGCGCGGGCTTCCAACCGGTGGATGTCCATATGACGGACCTGCTCTCGGGTCGACGAGCGCTGGACGAGATGCAGGGCCTCGCCGTCTGCGGCGGATTTTCCTACGGTGACGTGCTCGGGGCCGGGGGCGGCTGGGCCCAGACCATCCTGAACCATACGGCGCTGCGCGATCAGTTTCAGGCCTTTTTCGACCGCACCGACAGCTTTACGCTCGGGGTTTGTAATGGCTGCCAGATGTTGTCTCATCTGGCCCCGCTGATCCCCGGGGCGGATCACTGGCCGCGCTTTGTGCGCAATCGCTCGGAGCAGTTCGAGGCCCGGTTGTCACTGGTCCGGGTGGAGCCGGGACCCTCGGTCCTGCTGGACGGTATGGGCGGGTCTCTGCTGCCCGTCGTGGTCTCGCACGGGGAGGGCCGCGTGCAGTATCGGGACGAGCTCCCGGTACATGATCAGGCGGCGCTGCGCTACGTCGAGGCCGACGACACGCCGGCCAGCCACTATCCGGCGAATCCCAACGGCTCCCCGGGCGGCGCCACCGGTTTCACTTCGCAGGATGGCCGTGCCACGATCATGATGCCGCACCCGGAACGGGTGTTCCGCACCGTGCAGCACAGCTGGCACCCGCAGGACTGGGGCGAAGACGGCCCCTGGATGCGGTTGTTCCGCAATGCGCGTGTGTTTGTGGGCTGATCGTCTATAAGCGTCTGTACAAGCCGCGCAAATGGCGGAATCGCACCCCGCCGGTAACCAGGAGGTCCGATGGTGGCGAGCGAATGGAGCGAGTACCTGGGGGATGATCTGCGAGTGAGCAGTGCGCTGGCGGTCGGCCCATCCGAGCGTGCCTTGACGGATCCGGGGCTCGCACAGCGTTTGATCGAAAGCCTGGATCTGTTCGACGACACTCACCCGCGCTCGATCCCGCACGAGGACGAGACCGCACCCGAGATCCAGCGCCTGGAACACAAGCTCGACCTGCTGCTGCATCTGGTGGCCGAATCGCTGCACCCGGCTCGTCCGGCACCTGTGGAGGCCACGTTGTCGCGCCACGGGATTGTCTTGCCGACGGGCACCGTACCCGAGGACTGTGATCGGCTGGAGATCTACCTCAGCCGGCTTCTGCCGCAGCCTTGCGTACTGGGTGTCGAGAGTCCGACAACCGCCGGAGACGTACAGCTGATGCGGTGGGCGGACATGGAGGACACCCTGAGAGAGGCCCTCGGTCGCTGGATTTTTCGCCTCCATCGGCGCGAGATTGCCGACAAACGACAGAAAGTTGACGCCGGTCACAACTAGCCGGATACTGAGACACTCATCACACCTTTGTATGGGTCGGCTTTGGACCCTGCATGAGTCAACTCAGTCTACGAGCGGTGGCCGGTATGACGGATCTGAATGGACGCAGCCAGGAACTACGGATTGCTCTCACCGGTGAACCAGGCGCTGCCCGCGACACGCAGGCGATTCTGTCCTGTCTTGGTTGTGAGACCGAATCCCATCAATCCCCCGAAGCCCTGATCGACCAGGGTTCCGACGCCGCAGCGGTGTGGTGGTGCGGCCCGGCCGCGGAGCTGGACCAGCGCCTGTTCGATGGGCTAAACGGTCAGACGACCGTGGTCGTGCAGCCCACCGATGGGGAGAAGATCAGTGCCCCGAACTCGGGTTGCGTGGTCGAGCACCCATTGTCGATTGCCCAGGTCAGCCAGGTCCTGCAGTGGCTGCGGTACGGCCGCGAGCCCGGTCACGACGACATGCCGGGCCTGGTGGGGGTGCATCCGACGATGCTCGCGGTCAAGCGCCTGGTCGCACAGGTGGCCCGTACCGATGCCACGGCCCTGATTCTGGGCGAGACCGGGTCCGGCAAGGAGGTCATTGCGCGGGCGATCCACGCGGCCTCCGATCGTGCGGACAAGCCCTTCGTCGCCGTCAACTGCGGTGCGATCCCGGCGGATCTGCTCGAAAGCGAGCTGTTCGGGCACGAGAAGGGAGCCTTTACCGCGCGTACCGGCCGCTTCGAACTGGCCGGTGACGGGACGTTGTTCCTCGACGAGATCGGGGACATGCCGTTGCCGATGCAGGTCAAGCTGCTGCGTGTCCTGCAGGAGCGGGTGTTCGAGCGCGTCGGTTCGAACAAGTCGATCTCCACCAATGCACGGATCATCGCCGCTACGCACCGCAATCTGGATGACGCGGTGACCGAGGGCAGTTTCCGTCAGGATCTGTTCTTCCGGCTGAATGTATTCCCCATCGAGCTGCCCCCGCTGCGCGAGCGCGCCAGCGATATACCGTCACTGGTGGCCGCGCTGGAGGATCGGTTGCGGGACCAGGGCATGACCCCGGCGCATTTGACCCCGGCTGTGATGGCCCACCTGAGCCAGCTGCCGTGGAAGGGCAACATCCGTGAACTGGCGAACCTGCTCGAGCAGTTGGCCATTATGTATCCGGATCTGCCAGTGGATCTCGGGCAGCTTCCCCCACGGGTCCGTCCGGAGGGGATCGAAGATTTGACCATGCCTCCGCAGAGTGATGCGAATGGACAGGCCGCCGGCGGCGCGCCGAATGGGGCGTTGGGCCTGGCCCGCGAGGGGCTGCCCCCGGAAGGTGTGGACCTGCGCGGCTATCTGAATGACCTGGAGCGCGAAATGATCGTTACGGCGCTGAATGAAACCGGGCAGGTCGTCGCGCGTGCGGCGCGCCGGCTCGGCATGCGCCGCACCACCCTGGTCGAGCGTATGCGCAAGTTCGGATTGGGCAAGGCCTGAGGTTACGGCCCCTTGGCCTCACCTCGTCGGGAAACCGTCAGGTGGGGGTCACGTCTAGACCGATACGTCCGACGAGGATTTGACGACAGGCATCTGAAATCCCCCTGAAGTACCTGTATTTCTTCGTTTTCTTCTTTCTGGCTTGGTTCTTGCTGGTTGCCTCCTGAACTTTCGAGGAACCGGTTTATGTCCAGAGCGACCATTCTCCTAGTCGATGCGGAACCCGCGCTGCGCGAGGCGGTGGTCCGTGTATTGGCGACGATCCCGCGTGTGCGGCTGGAATCCTGTCGGGGCGAGGCGCTACCGGTCGCGCTGGAGACCCATCGTCCGCGTGCGGTGCTGGTGGCGCGCAGGGATGCCCCGGGCAACTGGGCCGAACTGGGTGCGCGGATGCCGGTCGCCGCGGTCGGGCATGACGCCACGCAGGACGACGAGATCGGGGCCTTGCGCGAAGGGCTGGCCGCGCATTTCGCGCTTCCCGATATGGCGGAGGCGATGGCTGACTGGCTGCGTTCGGTGGCCAAGCCATCGCCCAGCATCGTGGTTCCGCGGATGGTGGCGCAAAGCGCCTCAATGCAATTGCTGGACGCGTTCGTGTCGCGGATCGCCGCCACCCCGGCGACGGTTTTCGTGACCGGCGAATCAGGCGTTGGCAAGGAGGTTCTGGCGCGCCAGGTGCACGCCCGCTCCCCACGTGCGAACGGCCCGTTCGAGGCGGTCAACTGTGCGGCGCTGCCGGAGACCATGCTGGAGGCCCTGTTGTTCGGGCATGCGAAGGGGGCGTTTACCGGGGCGCTGGAGGCGCGCCCCGGGAAATTTGCCCAGGCCCATGGCGGGACGCTGCTGCTCGACGAGGTCACGGAGATCCCGGTGAACCTGCAGGCCAAGCTGCTGCGGGTATTGCAGGAACGCGAGGTAGAGCCACTGGGAGGCCGGCAGGCCCGCCGCGTGGACGTACGGGTGATCGCGACGTCGAACCGCGACCTGCGCGAGGCACTTGCGGAAGGAGAGCTGCGCGAGGACCTCTACTATCGCCTGAACGTTTTTCCCGTCTGGATCCCGCCGCTGCGCGAGCGCCCGGAGGATATCGTGCCGCTGGCGCGTACCCTGCTGCGCCGATTGAGCGGCAATACCTTGACCGATCTCGATGCGTCTGCGCGGAAACGGCTGGTGGAACACGACTGGCCGGGCAATGTGCGCGAGCTGGCTAACGTGATGGAACGCGCGGTGACGCTGCACGATGCGGCGCGCGGCCCCGCGATCGGGATCGAGGCGATCTGGCTGGACCTGGACATGCTGATGCCCTGGGGCACGCACGAGTGTCGGGCATCGGACGCTTCAGCCCCCACTGACCGCGACTCGGTCGACGAGAACTCGACGCCCATGCTGGAACAGACCCTGCAGACACAGGAGAGTCGGGTGATTCTCAATGTCCTGCGCGAGTCGGGCGGACGGCGCAAGGAGGCGGCGGAACGTCTGGGAATCAGCCCCAGAACATTGCGTTACAAGATTGCCCGGTTACGCGAATCAGGCTTCGCGGTGCCTTCGTCGAGTCACTAGTGAATGGGCTGGCACGGCCCTTGCTTCGTGCTATTTCGACGCCGACCGGCCACATCGGGCATTGGCGCGAAGGGGAAGACACGCGCACGTGGGCGTGGATGGTGAATAGGGGAGCCGAATCATGAGCGAGATGCAGATTCAGAACGTGCTGGCCCAGATGCGCCAGTTGACCCAGAGCTCGGGCGTGGAGGGGACCAATCCCGCACAGCAGCCGGGCAAGGTCGGCGGGGCGGAGTTCCAGAACGTATTGCGCGACTCGCTGCGCGGGGTGAATGATGTTCAGCAGAGCGCGACCGATCTGCAGACTCGCTTCGAGCTGGGCGACGAGAACGTCAGCCTGCCCCAGGTCATGGTGGCAATGAACAAGTCGAGCATCGCGTTCGAGGCCACGAACCAGGTGCGCAACCGGCTCCTGAATGCGTATCAGGAAATCATGCGGATGCAGGTCTGATGCGCGGACCCCACGGAGAATAAGTACTCATGGCCGAGAACGCACAATCCCTGCCGACCGTAATCACGGGCGGTATCCGCGAGTTCAATGGCATGCCGGCGGGGCGTCAGCTTGCGCTGCTGGGCATGCTGGCCGGCGCGATCGTGGTGATCGTGGCGGTATTGTACTGGGCCTTCCGGCCGACGTATGTGCCGCTGTTTCCCCGCATGGAGAGCGAGGAGGCGGCGGAAGTCGTGCAGGCGCTTTCTCAGGCGGGAATTTCGTACCAGGTGGACGCGGCGACCGGGCAGGTGAAAGTGCCCCAGGGGGATGTAGCCGAGGCCCGCCTGCAGCTGGCATCGGAAGGCCTGCCGCGCTCGGGGGATGTGGGCTTCGAGCTGTTGCAGGAAGACACCGGGCTGGGGACCAGCCGCATGGTCGAGGGGGCACGCTTTCATCGCGCGATGGAGGGCGAGCTGGCGCGTACTGTTGCGTCCCTGGACGCGGTCGAACGGGCGCGTGTGCATATCGCGCAGGCCGAGCAGTCGGTATTCGTGCGCGATCGCCGGCCCGCCAGTGCCTCGGTGGTTGTTCATCTGCGCGGTGGACGCTCGCTCTCCGATTCGCAGGTGGCCGCGGTCGTGCATCTGGTGGCCTCCAGCACCTCGGAGCTCGAGGCGGAGCGGGTGACGGTGGTCGACCAGAGGGGCCGCCTGTTGACGCAGGACGGGGCCGATCGCGGCGGCATGGCCAGCAGTGATCGCCTGTCCTTCTCGCGCGAGGTCGAACAGCGCTATGCCGAGCGGATCCATGATCTGCTGGCGCCGATCGTGGGCTCGGACAAGGTGCGAGTCCAGGTCAATGCCGATATCGATTTTTCGCAGGTGGAACGTACCGAGGAGCTCTACGACCCGGAGACCATCGCCCTGCGCTCGGAGCAGACGCGCGAAGACGAGCGTACCGGGATGGACGGGGGCCCCGCTGGCGTCCCCGGTGCCCTTACGAATCAGCCGCCGGAGGGTGGCGCGGTTGAAGACCCGGAAGGCGAGATGGCCCCGGCCCCGTTGCCGACGAGCCGGAGCGCCAATGTTACGCGTAACTATGAGGTCGATCGCCGCATCAACCATATCCGCGAGGCGCCGGGCGGTATCCGCCGGGTGTCCACCGCGGTCGTGGTGGACTTCCGTGAGCAGGTGGGCGAGGACGGCGCCACCGAGAGCGTGGCGCGCGATGCCGAGGAGCTGGAACGGATCGAAGCGCTGGTGCGGGAAGCGGTTGGATTCTCGGAGGCCCGAGGCGATACGCTGAACGTCGTGACGGCGCCCTTTGAGGCCCCGGCGGAAGAGATGATCGAAGACGAGGTGCCGTTCTGGTCTCAGTCGTGGTTCCTCGAGATGGTCAAGATCGGCGCAGGCCTGTTGCTGGCGCTGATCCTGCTGCTGACGGTGGTGCGCCCAGCGCTCAAGCAGCTGATGGCGAGCCCGCCGCGTGATCGGCGGGCCGACCAGCAAAGGGCGCTGACGGACGAGTCGGAGGACGATAGTGCCGGTGCCCCGGCGGGGTCGCAGTCCGCCGTGGCCGCACTGACGGGCCCCAAGGGGCCGGATCAGCAGGAGATGGATCTCGAGGCGGTACGCGAGATGGTGCGCGAGGATCCGAAGCGCGTGGCACAGGTAATGAAGACCTGGTTGGGTGATGATGGCCGTTGACAAGCAACCCAAGAAGCTCGATGGCGCGGAACGCGCCGCGGTGTTCATGATGAGTCTCGGCGAGGATGCCGCCGCCGAGGTCATGCGCCATATGGGGCCCAAAGAGGTGCAGAAGATCGGGACCGCGATGGCCTCGATGGACCGCATCTCGCGCGCGGATGTGGACTCCGCGCTGCACGATTTTTCCACGCATGTGCAGGAACAAACTGCGCTCGGCGTGGGGGCCGATGAGTACGTGCGCAGCGTGCTGGAGAATGCCCTTGGGGAGAAGGCCTCGGGCGTGATCGACCGGATTCTGCTGGGGCGCAATTCCAAGGGCATCGATGCCCTCAAGTGGCTGGACCCGCGCGCGATCGCCGACATGCTGCGCAACGAGCACCCTCAGATCGTCGCGATTGTGCTGTCGCACCTGGATTCCGATCAGGCATCGGACACGCTGCAATACCTGCCTACCCGTGTGCAGACGGACATCGTGATGCGGATCGCGACGCTGGACGGCATCCAGCCGCAGGCGCTGCAGGAGCTGGATGAAATCCTGGATCGGCAGCTGTCGGGGAATGCCGCCAGCAAGACCTCGATGCTGGGTGGGGTGCGCACAGCGGCTAACATCATGAACCTGATGGAAGGCTCGCGCGAGGCCGAGATCATGGAATCCATCAAGGAGTCCGATTCGGATCTTGGCGGGCGTATCGAAGAAGAGATGTTCGTCTTCGAGAACCTGGTGGATATCGACGATCGTGGCATCCAGACCCTGCTGCGCGAGATCTCCACCGATTCGCTGGTGCTGGCGATGAAGGGTGCCGACGAGGAGCTTCAGGACAAGATTTTCCGCAATATGTCCAAGCGTGCGGCCGAGATGCTGCGTGAGGACCTGGAGGCCAAGGGCCCGGTCCGCGTGAGCGAGGTCGAGGCGGCGCAGAAGGAGATCCTGGCGGTGGCTCGTCGCCTCGCCGAGAACGGCGAGATCGTGCTCGGCGGGCAGGGTAGCGAGGCGATGTTGTGACGTCCCGTCCCGGCGCTCAGGTGCGGGTCCATGACCCCGATGCGTCGGTTTGGGAACCGCCCGAGATTGGCGATGAAGGGCTGCGGCCGCCTCGGCGGCTGCCGACGGCCGCCGAGATCGAGGCGATCGAGGAACAGGCGCGTCAGAATGGCTTCGAGGCCGGATACGCCGAAGGCCACGAGGTCGGGAAACAGGAGGCCGAGAAGGCCGCGCGGGCAAAGTCGGACAAGCAGCTGCGCGAGACAGTCGCCAGGCTGGAGTCACTGGCGGGTGGTCTGACCGACCCGTTGGCCGAAGCAGCCGACCAGCTGGAGCCGGAGCTTCTGGCGTTGACCGTCGCCCTGGCCCGCAAGGTGCTGGCTGCGGAGCTGGAGACCCGACCGGAACTGATCGAACAGGTGTTGCATCAGGCCTTGGCACAACTGCCTGGGCGGAGTCAGGAAGTGCGGGTGCATGTGCACCCGGATGACCGCAATTTGCTGGACGAATATGCCCAGTCGCTGGATACGCGGGTGCGCTGGGTCGCGGATACGACCCTTGCGCGGGGTGGCTGCCGCGTCGAGTCGGGCGCGGCGTCTGTGGATGCCTCGCTGGAGCGCCGCCTGCAACAGGCGGTAGAGGCGGTCTGGGGCGATCTGGCCGAACCTGCCCGTCCGGGGGCGCCCGAGGATGCTTCGGCATCGGAGGATGATTCATGAGCGCGCCCGTCGACACCCTGCGCAAGCGCGGGCAAGAGCAACTGACCACCGGGCTTCTGGATCGTCTGCAGCAGTCGCGTGGCCGGCTGGAGCGCGTGCAACCGCCACAGTCCGAAGGCCGCCTGTCGCGGCTGACGGGCCTGACCTTCGAGGCTGAGGGTTTGCGCCTTCCGATGGGTGGCCGGGCGCTGATTCACGGCGAGAATGGCGCGGCCGTCCCGGCGGAGGTGGTGGGGTTTCAGAACGACCGCACCTTTCTGATGCCGGAGGAGCTGGCCTCGGGCCTGACGCCTGGTGCGCGCATTGAACCACTGGATATCCAACGCGAGATCCCGGTCGGGGACGCGCTGCTCGGGCGCGTGATCGATGCCAATGGCCAGCCGCTGGATGGGAAAGGGCCCTTGCGCGCGCGCGACCACAGTCCGCTGTCGGGCCGCCCGATCAACCCCTTACAGCGGGCGCCGGTGCGGGAACCGCTGGATGTCGGGATACGCTCGATCAACGGGCTGCTGTCGGTCGGGCGGGGGCAGCGGCTGGGCCTGTTCGCCGGCTCCGGTGTCGGGAAGAGTGTCCTGCTCGGGATGATGACGCGCAATACCAACGCCGATGTGATCGTGGTTGGACTGATTGGCGAGCGTGGTCGCGAAGTGAATGAATTCATCCACGAGATCCTCGACGAGGAGTCACGCCAGCGCACCGTTGTCGTGGCAGTGCCCGCCGACCAGTCGCCGCTGCTTCGCCAGCACGGGGCCTGGGTGGCCACCACGGTGGCGGAGTCGTTCCGCGACCGTGGGCTCAATGTACTGCTGTTGATGGATTCGCTCACGCGCTTTGCTCAGGGGGCGCGCGAGATCGCGATGGCGATTGGCGAGCCACCGGCCTCGAAGGGCTATGCCGCCTCGGTGTTCGCGCGTCTGCCGCAACTGGTGGAGCGGGCCGGCAACGGGGATGTGGGCGGTGGTTCGATCACGGCGTTCTACACGGTGCTCGCCGAGGGGGATGACCAGAACGACCCGATCGTGGATGCGGCGCGTGCGATCCTCGATGGGCACGTGGTCCTGTCGCGCGAGATCGCGGAGACCGGGCGCTATCCCGCGATCGACGTGTCGGCGTCGGTCTCGCGAGTGATGAGCGCGCTGATCACGCCGGAGCACGAGCAGGCGGCCCGGCGCTTCCGGGATCTGGCCTCGACCTACATGCGCAACCGCGACCTGATTGCCGTGGGTGCCTACCGCAGGGGGGCGGATACCCATCTGGACGAAGCGGTGGCGATGCACGAGCGGCTGGAGGCCTATCTTGGGCAGGGCCGCGACGAGGCGGTCGGGTTTGATCAGGCCCGCGACGAACTGCTGGCCTTGATCGGGGGCGCCTGAAATGGATTCTCGGCGGCTGGAACGTCTTTTGCGTATGCGACGCATCGAGGAAAGTGAAGCCACGCGCCAACTGGGGGCGCGACTGCAACAACTGGACGCTGTCGAGACCCAGCGGAGCCAGCTGGAGGGCTATCAGCTCGAGTATCTCCGCGCGCCACTGCCCGATGACACAAATCAGCTCAAGTGGCTTTCCGGGATGCGGGATCAACTGCGGCATGCCCTGGAACAGCAGGATCTTCGCGCGCAGGCCGCGGGTGCCCAGGCGGAGCAGGCACGCCAGGAGTGGCTGCTCCGCCACCGGGCGGTGATGTCCCTGGAAAAGCTCCTGGAGCGCCGAATTGCTGAACAGGAGCGGGAGGCCGACCGCCGACGCCAGCATGAGCAGGACATGTGGGCGACCCGGCAGGTGCACACGCGCACGCAGGATGCGAACAACGACTGGCAAGAATCTTGAATAAGCTGACCAGGAATGCCCGGCAACGGTTGCCAGCCGGGCAATGAATCAGAGGATCCATTGATGATCGCGACAGGCAATGCCGGTCAGGGGATGATGCCGCTGCTGCAGTTGTTGGGGGCTGGCAGTGACCTCAAGGACCTTCAGGCGCTCGAAGGCCTCGAAGGGCTGAAGGACCTGAAAACCGCAGACGGCGCGGGCTTCCTCGATATTCTTCAGCCGCAGCTCGAGGCGCTGCTGGTCGATCTGGGCGTCGGTGAAGAGGAGCTTGAGGGGCTCGATCTGGAGGGCATGCTGGCCCGCTTGCAGTCCCTGATGGACGAGGGAGAACTGGCCGTCGAGATCGAGCCGGGCGGCAAGGATTTGCCGCTGGCCGCGCTCATGACGGCAGTGGATGATCGCCCTGGTCCGCCCGCTGCGCGGATGGACCGCGCCGATGACAGCGGTGGTGCGCGCGAGATCAAGCCGTTGCCGGCGGCGGTCATGCGGCTGTTCCTCGAGTCCAGCCAGGGCCCGACTGGCGCGGCTGGTTCGGGCAGTGGGGCGGGTACCGAGCTGCTGGGTCCGAACAGTCGCCTTTCGCGTGAAAATGTGCTGGAACTGCTGGCGCAATGGATGTCCCAGGGGACGGACACGCAAAGGGGGCAGGGACGCGCGGAACCCCTGGCCGGTATTCTGCCGGCGCATGCACAGGCTGCGGAAGGTAGCGAGGGCTCACGCAGTCCGCTGCGCCTGGACCTGGCGCGGCTGCTGCAGCCGGGGGGCGAGCGCGAGCTGACGGACCAGATCCGCATGCTGGCGCGTGCCCAGGGCGGCCGTACGGAGATCAAGCTGCACCCGCCGCAACTGGGGACACTCGATGTCCGTCTGAACGTCGATGGTGATCGGGCCACAGTCCAGTTCATCAGTGCAAATCCGGTGACCCGCGAGGTCCTGGAGGCGGCGATGCCCCGGCTGCGTGAGAGTCTCGCCCAGAGTGGGCTTACGCTCGAGGATGCGACCGTGTCCGATCAGGCGACCGAAGAGCGCGAAGGTCAGCAGGCATTGGCTGACGGGCAGCGGGCTGGGAACGAGGGCGATGAGCCCGAGGCCGAGGGCGAGCAGGCCACGGGTAGCACCCTTTCGATCCTGAACCGCCGGCTCGACCTCTTTGCCTGAGTAAGTCTGTTTGCAAGAGACCGGGTGCGTAAACCCGCCCGGTCGTTCCTACCCCCGGTTGTTGTGCCGCCAAGATCCCGTCTTCTGCCGGGTTCGGGGCGGCTGAATCTTGACGATTCCCTTTTTTGTTCCTGGCTGCACCCCTCCAGTGTTCTCTTGGATTCCGCGTAAGTAGCGGAAATAATTATATAAAATGATGTTGGCACTGCCTTTGCTATGAGTTCAGGCAATAGTCAGCGCGATCCCGTGCCGTCAACATGGACGGATTCACGAATCTCGAGGGTGGGAAATGGCGGAGAAGGAAGTCGAACTGGGTGAAGAAGGCGCCGGCAAAAAGGGCAAGAAGGGGCTGATCTGGATTGTCATTTTACTGGTGCTCGTGTTCGCCGGGGCCGGCGCCGCGGCAGCGTGGTTTTTCTTGTCCGGCGGTGGCGAGGAAGAGACCGGCGAAGAAGGCCCTGCCGAGCGCCACTACCACGGACTGGAGCCGATGACCGTGAACATTGATGGGCCCGGACGCATTCGCTATCTCCGGCTCGAGCTAAGCGTCGTGACAACCGACCCCGAGGTGATTGCAGCGCTGCAGCGGCATATGCCGGCCGTTCGCAATGATGTGCTGGGCCTGCTTGGAGAGAAACACTACGACGACCTCAATACGCGTGACGGGAAGGAATCGCTTGCCGAGGAGCTGCGCGAGGCGATCGCCGAGATCCTCGAGGAGCGGGACGCACCACATGATGTGGAAGCGGTGCGCTTTAACGAACTGGTCATGCAGTAGGCACCACGATGGCGCAAACGGACATCCTCAGCCAGGACGAAATCGACGCCCTCCTGCACGGCGTCGATGACGGCGATATCGAAACGGATGATCCGTTTCCGAATGACGGAGAGGCCCGCGAGTTCAACTTCGCGACGCAGGATCGGATCGTGCGTGGGCGCATGCCCACGCTGGAGATGATCAACGAGCGCTTTGCACGACACCTTCGGGTGCGCCTGTTCAATATGTTGCGTCGCTCCGCGGAGCTCTCCGTAGTCGGCACGCGTGTTTCGAAGTTCTCGGAGTACATGCACTCGTTGTTCGTGCCGACCAGCCTGAACCTGGTGCGGGCCCATCCGCTACATGGGACCGGTCTGTTCGTGTTCGATCCGAAGCTGGTGTTCATCCTGGTCGACAACTTTTTTGGTGGCGACGGCCGCTACCACACGCGCATCGAGGGGCGTGACTTCACGCCGATGGAGATGCGCGTGGTCCACGGCATCCTCGAAGGCGCATTCGAGGACATGGTCAAGGCCTGGCAGCCGGTGATGGATCTGCGCTTCGAGTTCCTGAACTCGGAGGTGAACCCGCAATTCGCCAATATCGTATCGCCCACCGAGATCGTCGTGATTAGCGAGTTCCATATCGAGCTCGATGGTGGCGGCGGCAATCTGCATTTCACCTTGCCGTACTCGATGATCGAGCCGATCCGCGAGCAGCTGGACACCGGGCTGCAGTCGGACCGATCGGACGTGGATCAGCGCTGGATGAAGGCGCTGGAAGAGGAGATCCAGGACGCGGAAGTCGAGGTGAGCTCCACCCTGACCGAGACCGAGGTGACGGTGCAGGAGCTGCTCGACATCCAGCCGGGCGACATTATCCCGATCAATCTCCCCGAGACCGTTACATTAAAAGTCGAAGATATCCCGCTGTTTCGAGGGAAGTTTGGCGTATCCGATGGCAAGAATGCGATCCAGGTGACGGATCGCATTATCAAGCGATAGAGGGCTGCACTCATGGCAGACACCGAAGACCAGAAGAAAGACGACGAAAATCAGGCCTCCGAGGAGGAGGGCGATGTAACGACCGAGGCGACTGCAGAAACCGCGTCGGGTGACACCGAAGGAGATCAGGACGCCCTGGCGGACGAATGGGCCGCCGCGCTGGCCGAGCAGAAGGACACCGACGGCGAGCCGGCCGCCGATCCGGACGAACTGCTGAATCAGGCCCAGGCCAGCAGTAGCGGAAGTGAATCGGCCGATGCCCTGATGGGGGCGGAGAAAAGGGAGCGCAAGCACAAGCCCGATCCGGAAGCCGAACCCCTGAAGCCGGAGGAACTGGCAGCCTCGGCCGGCATGTCGGCCGAGGACATCAATTTGCAGATGGTGCTGGATGTGCCGGTCACCATCTCGATGGAGATCGGTCGCAGCCGCATCCCCATTCGCAATCTGTTGCAGTTGAACCAGGGGTCGGTGGTGGAGCTCGACCGGCTCGCGGGGGAGGCGTTGGATGTGCTCGTGAACGGGACGCTCATCGCGCATGGCGAGGTGGTCGTGGTCAACGAGAAGTTCGGCATAAGGCTGACTGACGTGATCAGCCCAAGTGAACGCATTCGCAAGCTCAAGTAACTGATGACACTTCGATTTGCACATTGGCTGGCAGTCCTCGGACTGGCCGGCACAGGGGGGCTCTGGCCTGCGATCGGCCTCGCCGAGGAGGCGAACGGCGGGATCTCGGCCGCCGCCCACCTGACGCAGATGATCGGCGGGCTGGTCATCGTGATCATCGCGATCGTCGTTCTGGGCTGGATTCTTCGCCGGACCCAGGGGGGGCTGAGCCGGGGTTCGCAGACCATCGAGCTGGTGGCGGTGCGCTCGGTGGGGACGCGCGAGCGCCTGATGCTGGTCCAGGTAGGGGACGAGCAGGTTCTGATCGGGGTCGCACCCTCGGGGATGCGTACCCTGCACACGCTGCGGGAGCCGGTCAGCGTCGAGGAGGCGACGACGCCTGACTTCTCCAGTGCGCTGCGCCGAGCCGTCTCGGGTCGGCGCGAGGCGGGAGGCGAGCGGTCGTGATGGCGGGCCGGCTCAGGTACCTGCCGCGCGCCGTTCTGGCTCTGGCGCTGTTGCTGCTTCCGGGGCTGGCCTGGGGTCAGTTCGGCGGCGAGGGGATCGAGGCCCTGACGGTGACCACCGACGGCGAGGGTGGCGAGACCTATTCCGTCACCCTGCAGATCCTGCTGCTGATGACGCTGCTGACGTTGTTGCCGGCGGCGCTGATCATGATGACGGCCTTTACCCGCATCCTCGTGGTGCTGGCGATCCTGCGCCAGGGCCTGGGGACGACGCAGACCCCCTCGAACCAGATTCTCATCGGCCTGGCCTTCTTCCTCACGCTGTTCGTGATGGCACCAGTATTCGACGAGATCTACGAGACCGCGGTCGTCCCGTACATGAACGAGGAGATGGGGACCGAAGAGGTCCTGCAGGCCGGCGTGCAGCCACTTCGCGAGTTCATGCTCGCACACACCCGCGAGAGCGATATCCGCATGTTCGCCGAGATCAACGGCATCGACGGATTCGATGACGCCGATGACATCCCGCTGCGCCTGCTGGTACCCGCCTTCGTGACCAGCGAACTGAAGACGGCATTCCAGATCGGCTTTCTGATCCTGATTCCGTTCCTGATTATCGACCTGGTGGTGGCCTCGGTCCTGATGTCGATGGGGATGGTCATGTTGTCGCCGCTGATCATCTCGCTGCCGTTCAAGGTGATGCTGTTCGTCCTCGTCGATGGCTGGGCGCTGATGATGAACACGCTCGCCACCAGCTTCTTTGTCTAGGGGATACGCGATGACACCCGAAATGGTGGTTGATGTCGGGCGCGAGACGCTCACGGTCGTGGTCCTGTTGGCCGCGCCGCCGCTGCTGACGGCCCTGGCCGTAGGTCTGGCGATCGGGATGCTGCAGGCCGCGACACAGATCCAGGAGATGACGCTGTCTTTCATCCCCAAGCTGCTGGCGATGTTTGCCGCCTTGCTGATCTCGGGGCACTGGATGCTGGCATTGATCATCGAATACACGGAGCGGCTCTATGATGCCGCGCCGGGCATGGTGGGGTAGGCAGACGTGAACCTTGCCATGGAGCAGATCCTCGTGTGGGTGGGGGCGGTCATGTGGCCGTTCGCCCGCATTGGGGCGATGCTCCTGGTGATGCCGGTGTTCGGCGGTGACCAGCTCACCGCGACGGTGCGCATCCTGTTCGCCCTGGTGCTGGCGATCTTCGTGGCCATGCAGGGTCCGGCGCTGCCGGCGGTGGACCCGATCAGCATCGAGGGCGTAGTGGTAACCGTGCACCAGATCCTGATCGGTCTGGTGATGGGCTTCATCCTGCAGATGGTGTTTTCCGCGCTGACGCAGGCCGGCGAGGTGATCGCGCTCTCGATGGGTCTTGGTTTCGCCTCGATCGTGGATCCGGCGCAGGGCGTGCAGGTGCCGGTGGTCTCCACGATCTTCGTGATCATGGCCACGCTGATCTTCCTGGCGATGAACGGGCACCTGATCGCGCTCGAGCTGCTGCTGACCAGCTTCGAGACGCTGCCGGTCGCCCCTTCGGGGCTGGATGCCGAGGCGCTGGCGTCGCTGATCGCGTTTGGCAGCGTGATGTTCCAGGGGGCCGTGCTGGTTGCGATCCCGGCGGTGGCCTCGCTGCTGCTGGTCAACCTCTCGATGGGGGTGATCACGCGGGCCTCGCCGCAGCTGAACATCTTCGCGGTGGGCTTCCCGATGATGATCCTGATGGGCTTCATCCTGCTGATGCTGACCATGCCCGGACTGCCGGAGCGGCTTGGGGATCTGTTGTTCGACGGCTTTGGCCTGATGCAAGCGATGCTGGGGTTCTAGGATGGCCGAGAACGAGAGCGGACAAGAGAAAACCGAACAACCGACTCCGAAACGCCTGCGCGAGGCGAAGGAGAAGGGTCAGGTCCCGCGTTCGCGGGAACTGTCGACTTTCCTCGTACTGATGGCGGCCGGCGGTTTCATGACGTTCTTCGGTCCGACGCTGGGCGGGCAGCTGGCCGAACAGACGGCCGGGCGCTTCGATATCGAGCGTGATCTGGCCTATGACAGCTCGCTGCTGCTGCCGTATCTGTCGGAACAGATCTTCATGACGTTGCGTACGCTGCTGCCCCTTTTCGGGGTGCTGATGGTCGCGGCGGTACTGGCGCCGATCCTGATCGGCGGCGCCAACTTCTCCTGGCAGGCGGCGAAACCCAAGGCCTCCAAGCTGAACCCGCTCAAGGGTCTCAAGCGCATCTTTTCGTGGCAGGGCCTGATGGAATTTGGCAAGACCTTCGCCAAGTTCGTGCTGGTCGCGGGGGTCGCGATGTCAGTGTTGTGGACCTTCTCGGATCGCCTGCTGATGCTCGGGTACGAGCCCCTCGAGCAGGCGATCGCGCATGCGGCGCAGCTGGCGCTGGGCACCTTCGTTGCGGTCTCGGCCGCACTGATCCTGGTGGCCGCGATCGACGCTCCGTTCCAGATGTGGAACCACCAGAAGCAGCTGCGCATGACGCGTCAGGAGCTGAAGGACGAATACAAGGAGACCGACGGCAAGCCGGAGGTCAAGCAGAAGGTCCGGCAGTTGCAGCAGGAGATGGCGCAGCGCCGGATGATGGAGGAGGTACCGAAGGCCGACGTGGTCATCACCAACCCGACCCACTATGCGGTGGCGATTACCTACGAGGCCTCGCGCATGGCCGCGCCGAAGCTGGTGGCCAAGGGCGTGGACGAGGTCGCGGCCTCGATCCGCGCGGTTGCGGACGAACACAAGATCATTCGCGTCGAGGCACCCCGGGTGGCCCGCGCCATCTACTTCACCACGGATCTGAACCAGGAGATCCCGAACGGGTTGTTCGTCGCGGTCGCGCGCATCCTCGCCTACGTCTATCAGCTGAAGCGCTCGGATGCAGACGTCGCGATGCCGGATGACCTGCCGGTGCCGGAAGACTATCTCGATCCGCAGCAGCAGCGCGGCCGTCGGAGGAACCGCTAATGGCCTTCTTCGACCGCCTGGGAACTGTCGGCAAGTGGGGCCTGGGGGCGCCGATCCTGTTGATCGCGATGCTCTCGATGATGGTGCTGCCGCTGCCGCCCATCGCCCTGGATGTCCTGTTCACCTTCAATATCGCGCTGTCGCTGGTCGTGATCATGGTCGCGGTCTACACGCCGCGCCCACTGGAGTTCGCGGTCTTCCCGACGGTGCTGCTGGTGGCCACGTTGCTGCGCCTGGCGCTGAACGTGGCCTCCACGCGTGTGATCCTGCTGGAAGGCCACACCGGCACCGATGCGGCAGGCCAGGTGATCCAGGCCTTCGGCGATTTCGTCGTGGGTGGTAACTACACTGTCGGTCTGGTGGTGTTCGCGATCCTGATCATCATCAACTTCGTGGTGGTGACCAAGGGCGCGGGGCGTGTCTCCGAGGTCAGCGCCCGGTTCACCCTGGATTCCATGCCCGGCAAGCAGATGGCGATCGACGCCGACCTGAACGCCGGCCTGCTGACCCAGGAAGAGGCGCGCAAGCGCCGCGAGGAGATCGCCAGCGAGGCCGACTTCTACGGCTCGATGGACGGTGCCTCGAAGTTCGTGCGCGGCGATGCGATCGCCGGGATCCTGATCCTGTTCGTGAACATCATTGGCGGGCTGACCATCGGCACGCTGCAACACGGCATGTCGATGGGCGACGCCGCGACCAACTACGTGCTGCTGACCATTGGCGATGGCCTGGTCGCGCAGATCCCGTCGCTGGTGCTGTCCTCGGCCACGGCGATCATCGTGACCCGCGTATCCAGCACCCAGGACATGGGCCAGCAGGTCTTTGGCCAGATGTTCTCCAACCCGCGCGTGCTGTATGTGGCCGGCGGCGTGATTGCGGTGCTGGGCCTGGTGCCGGGCATGCCCAATGCGGTCTTCCTGGGCCTGGCCTCGCTGGCCATCGGCTCGGCCTACCTGATGCAGCGGCGCGAGCGCGAACAGGCCGTGGAGGTAGAACGCGTACCCGACGAAGCGGCGGAGACCAGTCCGGAAAATCGCGACCTCACCTGGGACGACGTGCCGCCGATCGACCTGGTCTCCCTGGAAGTCGGCTATCGCCTGATCCCGCTGGTGGATCGCACCCAGGATGGCCAGCTGATGGGGCGGATCAAGGGTGTGCGCCGCAAGCTCTCCCAGGAGCTGGGTTTCCTCCTGCAGCCGGTCCATATCCGCGACAACCTGGAACTGAGTCCGAATGCCTATCGCATCTCCCTGCTGGGTGTCACGGTGGCGGAGGCCGAGGTCTTCCCGGATCGCGAGCTGGCGATCAATCCGGGTGAGGTGTTCGGCACCGTTCCGGGCACGCCGACCAAGGACCCGACCTTCAATCTTGATGCCCTGTGGATCGACCCCGCCGATCGTGATCAGGCGCAGGGCGCCGGCTACACCGTGGTCGACTGCTCGACCGTGATCGCCACGCATCTGTCGCAGGTGTTCCGCGAGAACGCCCATCGCCTGATTGGTCACGAAGAGGCCCAGCACCTGCTGGACCAGCTGGCCCGGCACTCGCCGAAGCTGGTCGAGAACCTGGTGCCGAAGACGCTCTCGCTGTCGGTGATCCTGAAGGTGCTGCAGAACCTGCTGGCCGAGCAGGTCTCGATCCGCGACCTGCGCACGATCGCCGAAACCCTGGCAGAGGAGGGTGTGAAGAGTCAGGATCCCGGCGTTTTGACCGCGGCCGTGCGTGTCTCGCTGTCGCGCTCGATCGTGCAGGACCTTGTGGGACCGGACGATGAGCTGCCATTGATCGCGCTCGATCCCTCGTTGGAACAGCTTTTGCATAAGTCTCTTCAGGGCAGTAATGGCGAGACCGTGGGGCTGGAACCGGGCCTGGCGGAACGCCTGCAGCGCTCGGTGTCCGAGGCGGCCCAGCGCCAGGAGGCCAGCGGCCAGCCGGCCATCCTGGTGGTGGCCCCGGAAATCCGCTCCTGGATTGCCGGGTGGCTCCGTGGAGCCGTGCGCAGCCTGGCGGTGCTGGCCTTTACCGAGATCCCCGATAACCGGCGGATCCGCGTGGTGGCCACGGTGGGCCAGGAAGATCCGGCCCGGCAGGCGACGCCCACGGGCGCCTGAGACGAACAGTAGCGATCGGATACGAGAGGGAAACACTGATCAGTGTTTCCCTTGAGCGTAACGGGAGAACAGCGATGAATGTGAGACGGTACCGGGCACGCGACATGCGCGATGCGATGCGGCAAGTGCGTGAACAGCAGGGCGAGGATGCCGTGATCCTGTCGAGCCGCCGTGTCGATGGCTGGCTGGAGGTCGTCGCGGCGCTGGAAGATGGGGATGCGGGTGTCCCGGAGCGCGAGCAGCAGGCCGCGGTGAACGCGGTCCATACCCCGCGCGAGGCGCCCCCATCCGCGTCGCGTCCGAGCCCAGGCTCGGCCTGGCCCGCGGACCCCGAGCTCGCCGCGATGCGCCAGGAGCTGCGGGATTTGCGCAGCCTGCTCACCCGCCAGCACAGCGACAACGAGGCCGCGCAGTGGGCGGCGCGGCACCCGCTGGCGGCGGAGTGCAAGGCACGTCTGATGGACCGTGGGTTCAGCGAGTCTCTGGCGCGCAGTCTCGCCGGCAGCATTCTCGACGACAGCACGGTGGAGCAGGCCTGGGAGCGGCTGCGCGCACGCCTTTCCGGGGCGATCGCGACTCGCCATCCGGATATCCTGGATGAAGGTGGCGTACTGGCCCTGGTGGGGCCTACGGGGGTGGGCAAGACCACTACACTCGCACGCATTGCCCTGCGTCAAATCCGTCGTATGGGTGCGGATTCGGTTACGCTGGTCACACTGGATACCCAGCGCATTGGGGCCACGCGCCAGCTGCTGGCATTTGCGCAGATGGCGGGGGTGTCATTGCGGGTGTTGCAGAACCCGCGCGAGTTGCGGGATATGGCCGCGCGGGTCGAGGATGGGCATCTAATCCTGGTCGACACCGCCGGGCAGGCACCGTCGGCGGTGGGTGACGAGTCCCTGTTTGCTGGCTGGCCGGACCGCGTGCGCTGCGAGAGCTGGCTGGTCGTCTCCGCGACGACCCAGGCCGCGGCGCTGCGGCGGGTGCTGGACGCCTTCCGCAAGACAGAGCCGGCAGCGCTGGTACTGACTAAACTCGATGAAGCCGAACAATTGGGGGAGACGTTGTCGGTATTGCTCGATCAACACCTGGGCCTCACCTTTGTCAGCGATGGGCAGCGGATTGCCGAAGACTTCCACCGGGTCGAAACGGGCGATCTGACCCGGCGGGCGCTCGGCGAAGAACGCAGCCCCGCGCGTCGATCCTCCCGCGATGAACGATGGACCGATGCCAGCCTGGCGGAGTTCTCGAATGCTGGCCGCAGTGCGCCATCGCCGCGCCGTACTCAGGATGCGGGCGTTCTGGAGATGATCCATCCGGTGGGGAAAGGACGCTATGCCACGCACTAATCAGCCGTTGAAGGTCATTGCGGTTGCCTCTGGGAAGGGAGGCGTCGGCAAGACCAACGTGTCGGTCAACCTGTCCGTGGCGCTCGCGCGACTGGGTCGCGAGGTCATGCTGTTTGATGCCGATCTGGGGCTGGCCAATGCGGACGTGCTGCTCGGGCTGCGACCCGAGCGTACCCTGCATGACCTGGTGACCGGGCAGGTGGACGACCTCCAGGATGTCCTGATTGAGGGCCCGGACGGAATCAAGGTCATACCGTCGGCCTCGGGGATCGCTGCGATGGCGAATCTCACTCAACTTGAGCATAACGGTCTGATCCAGGCATTCAGCGCCTATTCCAAGCCGCTGGATGTGCTGGTGGTGGATACGGCAGCCGGCCTGCAGGAATCCGTGACGACCTTCTGTCGGGCGGTCCAGGAGACCCTGATCGTCGTCTGCGACGAGCCGGCGTCCATCACCGATGCCTATGCGTTGATCAAGGTACTGCACCGCGATCATGGCATGCGGCGTTTCCGGCTGGTCACGAACATGGTCCAGGATCGCGCGGGCGCCGAGCGCTTGTTGCAGAAACTGACCACCGTTTGCGACAACTACCTGCCGGAAGTCATCCTGGATCTCGCCGGTTACATCCCGATGGACGAGCATCTGCGCAAGGCCGTACAGAAGCGGGCACCGGTCGTGCAGCAGTATCCGGGCAGTCCGGCGGCCAAGGCCTTTGCCGAGCTCGCCCGTACGGTCGACCGCTGGCCGGTGGCCCGTGGTGCCGATGGTGGTGTCGGGTTTTTCGTTGAACGGATGCTGCAGAGCGCATGATGTCGCCGCGTAATCGCCTCCCCGGATACGAGAGCGTGGCCGCGACAGGCCACGAGCAGCGCGTTGCGGAGCATATCGAGCTGGTGCATCGCATCGCGCATCATCTGATGGCGCGTCTGCCTTCCTCGGTCCAGGTCGACGACCTGATCCAGGCCGGCATGATCGGCCTGCTGGAGGCCGCGCGGCAGTTCGAGGGCGGGCAGGGCGCGACGTTTGCGACGTATGCCGGGATTCGCATCCGCGGCGCGATGATCGACGAGTTACGCCGCAGTGACTGGACGCCGAGATCGGTACACCGCAACAGCCGCAAGATCGCCTCGGCCATCCAGACCGTCGAAGCCAGAGAGGGGCGCGCGGCGCGCGGGGTCGAAGTGGCCGAGGAACTCGAGGTCCCGATCGACGAGTATTACTCGATGCTGCAGGACCATGCCGGCGCCCATCTGTTTGCGCTGGACGACCTGGGCGGCACCGATGGTGAGGCCGACCGCGTGATCGAGGGACAGGAGGCCTCGCCCTCGCGCACGATCGAGGCCGGGGAATTTCGCGAGGAGCTGGCCGCCGCGCTGGGCGATTTGCCCGAACGCGAACGGCTGGTGCTGTCGCTTTATTACATCGAGGAGCTCAACCTGCGCGAGATTGGCGCGGTGCTGGGGGTGACCGAGTCGCGCGTCAGCCAGATCCGCAGTCAGGCCGTCATCCGATTGCGCGCGCGCCTGGGTTCCTGGCTCGAAGACGGCGAGGCTTTGCAGTTATTCTGAAGGCCAAGCTCTAGTACTCACATGAATCATTTATCCCGGAGTGACCTGTGGACAAGGGAATGAAAATTCTCATTGTGGATGACTTCTCCACGATGCGACGGATCATCAAGAACCTCTTGCGTGATCTTGGCTTCAACAACACGCAAGAGGCCGATGACGGCAGCACGGCACTGCCGATGCTCCAGAACGGCGACTTCGACTTTCTGATCACCGACTGGAACATGCCCAACATGCCGGGGATCGACCTGCTGCGGGCGGTTCGTGCCGATGAGAAGCTGAAGACGATGCCGGTGCTGATGGTGACGGCGGAGGCCAAGCGTGATCAGATCGTCGAGGCGGCCGAGGCGGGCGTGAACGGCTACGTGGTGAAGCCCTTTACCGCGGAAACCCTCAAGGAAAAGATCGACAAAATATTCGAACGCATTGAAGCGCAAGGTTAACTTGGGTTTCGGTGTCGAAATCTCCTGGTCCGGGCCAATGCATGACCGGGAGATCGATCCCGGTCATCACGTTCGGGATGGGGAGCGAGCAAGGGGCTTTGGATGACAGACCAAGAACAATCGATCGGTGAGCAGCAGATCGCTCGCGCGCGTGAGCTCGTGCAGGTTCTGGAGGCAGGGGATGAGGTGTCCGCACGCGCGCTGATCCAGGATCTGGCGCGCCCCTACGACCGCGAACTCTTCGACGAACTCGGAAAGCTCACGCGCGACCTGCACGAGGCCTTGCAAAGCTTCCGGGGGGATTCGCGGCTGGTCGAGCTGACTCAGGCCGAGATCCCGGATGCCCGTGAGCGTCTCAATTATGTGGTCACGATGACCGAGAAGGCCGCACACGAGACCCTGACCGCCATCGAGACGAGTCTCCCGATTGCCGAGTCGTTCAGCCAGCAGGCCGGCCAACTAACGGCGAAGTGGACCCGCTTTCGCAAACGGCAGCTCTCGGTCGACGAGTTCCGGGAGTTCGCCCGCGAACTGGACGAGTTTTTTGCTCAGGCCAACGACGATACCGAAGAGCTGCGGCGCCTGCTGTCGGAGGTGCTGATGGCGCAGAGTTACCAGGATATTACCGGGCAGGTCATCCGGCGCGTAATCCAGCTCGTGACGGACCTGGAGGAGAACCTGGTCACGCTGATCCGGCTTTCCAGCGGTCGCATGGAGACGGTGGAGGCGGCGGAGAAGACGCTGGATGACGATGCCGACCGGCGCGAGGGCGATCGGCGCGGACACGGGCCAGCAGTGCCGAAGACTCAAGATTCCGGCCAGGATGTCGTTCAAGGACAAGACGAGGTGGACGATCTGTTGTCCAGTCTGGGCTTCTAGGCAGCCCGCTGATTCCTGAATCGGCGGCTTCCCGGCGCCCATCCCTTAACGGCAAGCCTCACCGGAACGGAGAGACCGAATGGCCATCGACCCCAACGACGAAATCCTTCAGGACTTCCTGATCGAGGCCGGGGAACTGCTCGAAGGACTCAACGAGCAGCTGATCGACTTGGAACAGCATCCCGATGACCGGGATCTGTTGAACGCGGTATTCCGCAGCTTCCACACGATCAAGGGCGGCGCGGGCTTTCTGAGCCTGGATCCGCTGGTGACGGTCTGCCATCACGCAGAGGACGTGTTTAATCTCCTGCGCAACGGGGAGCGTCAGGTCGATGGTCACCTGATGGATACCATGCTGCGGGTCCTCGATACGCTGAACGTGATGTTTGGCGACCTGCGCTCCGGGGTTGATCCGACGCCCGCGGAGGCCGATCTGGTCGAAGACCTGCGGCGGATGGCCAAGAACGAAGACGTAGCCGGTAATTCCGAACCCGACGCAGCGTCGACGCCAGATGTACCCCCCGAACCGGAGCCGGAACCGGAACCGGCACCCCCCGCCGAGGTGGAAGCGAGCGCGGTGGCTGCGGGCGATGCTGCAGGGGATGAGTCGGGACTGGTCGGTGCCGATGACGAGATTACCGACGACGAGTTCGAGGCCCTGCTGGATTCGCTGCACGGCGACGGTGCGCCGCAGGCGGGCCAGGACGCCTCTACGTCGTCGACCGAGGACGCAGGGTCGTCCAGCACGGATCCGGATGCAGCCGGGCCAGGTGGCGACGGTGAAGACCTGATTTCCGACGATGAATTCGAGAATCTGCTGGACGAGTTGCAGGCGCGAGGGAACGGGCCTCCTGCCAGTGCAACGCCGGCACCCGCTGCCGCTGAGTCGTCCACGCAGGAAGAGCCGAGCGCAGAGCCCGAAGCCGCCAGCGCGGCACAGGAACCGCCGGCTCCCGAGGCCAAGCCACAGGCTGCCAAGCCTGCGGCCGCGGCGGCCGGCGCCCGGCAGGCCCCTCAGGGCGAGGCCTCGGTCCGTGTGAACACCGAACGGCTCGACGAGATTATGAATCTGGTCGGCGAGCTGGTGTTGGTGCGTAACCGCCTGAGCATGTTGCGAACCCAGCATGTGGACGACGAGCTGGGCAAGGCCATTAGTTCGCTGGCGTTGGTGACATCGGATCTTCAGACGTCGGTGATGAAGACCCGTATGCAGCCGGTCAACAAGGTATTCAATCGCTTTCCGCGGGTGATCCGCGATCTGTCGCGCAGCCTGGGTAAGGAGATCGAGCTGGAGATTTTTGGCGAGGATACCGACCTCGACAAGAACCTGGTCGAGGCGCTGTCCGATCCGCTGGTGCATCTGGTGCGCAACGCCGTGGACCACGGTATCGAGACCCCGGAGGTGCGCGAGAAGGCCGGCAAGCCGCGCAAGGGGACGGTGGTGCTTGGCGCGGCACAGGAAGGCGATCACATCGCGTTGCTGATCAAGGACGATGGGGGTGGCATGGATCCGCATGCCCTACGGCGCAAGGTCGTCGAGAAGGGGCTGATGGAGCCCGCGATGGCCGAACGGATGACCGATCGTGAGGCCTTCAACGTCATTTTCATGGCCGGGTTCTCCACCAAGACCGAGATCTCGGATGTATCCGGTCGCGGGGTGGGGATGGACGTCGTCAAGACGAAGATCTCGCAGCTCAACGGGACCATCGAGATCGATTCCGAGATTGGGGTCGGGACCACGCTGCGGGTGAAGCTGCCGCTGACCCTGGCGATCCTTCCTGCGTTGATGGTTATCCTCGACGGGCGGCGGTTCGCGATCCCGCTGGCGTCCGTCTCGGAGATCCTGGACCTGGATCTGACCAAGACCCATTACGTGGATGACCAGGAGGTCATTGTCGTCAGAAATCAGGCGCTTCCGGTTCACTATCTCAAGCGTTGGTTGAAGCCGGGCTTCATCCCCGAAGCGAAACCGGAATCGCATGTGGTCGTGGTGCATACCGCCGATCGCAAGGTCGGCCTGGTCGTCGATGATCTGGTGGGGCAGGAAGAGGTGGTCATCAAGCCGCTGGGGCAGAACTTGCAGGGCGTGAAGGGGCTGGCCGGCGCGACCATCACGGGTGATGGAGGGATTGCGCTGATCCTGGATGTCGCCGATCTCGTGGGTTTGTTGACGCACACGATCCCGTCGGCGGGCCGCACCCGGCGGCCTGCGCAAACAATCGAGGGCTAAGGATGCCGGTTAAGGTACTGGTGGTGGATGACTCCGGGTTTTTCCGCCGCCGCATCAGTGAAATTCTGGACGCCGACGCGGGGATCGAGGTCGTCGGCAGCGCGGAGAACGGCGAGGAGGCGATTCGCAAGGTCAAGGAACTGGACCCGGATGTCGTGACCATGGACATCGAGATGCCCGTGATGGACGGCATCACCGCGGTGCGCCGGATCATGGCCGAGAACCCTCGGCCGGTACTGATGTTCTCGAGTCTGACCACCGAGGGAGCCCAGGCGACCCTGGATGCACTTGAGGCGGGGGCGGTCGACTTTCTGCCGAAGCGCTTCAGTGACATCGCGTCCGACGAGGACAGCGCACGCATGATGCTGCGCCGGCGGGTACGCAGCCTGTCACGCAGCCGGGCCCGTTCCGTCAGCCAGCCGGGGAGCGCACGACCAGCGGTCGAGGCCCGCCCCTCTGCGCGTCGTGAAGAATCCGACCGCAAGGCGGCCGAGGTACAGCGACAGGCACCGCCGGTCGGTCGGCCCGCCGTGCCGCTGCGGCAGGTCCGCGCGGTGCTGATCGGGACGTCCACCGGAGGCCCGGTGGCCCTGCAGGAGGTGCTCAAGGCCCTGCCGGCGAACTTCCCCCAGCCGATTCTGCTCATTCAGCACATGCCTGCGAGCTTTACGCCGGCGTTTGCGGAGCGCCTGGACGCCATGTGCCAGATCCGGGTCAAGCAGGCACAGGATGGTGATGTCATGCGTCCCGGGGTGGCCCTGCTGGCCCCTGGGGGCCTGCAAACCACGCTGGAGCGTGGCAGCCAGACGACGGTGCGGGTAACCGAGAGCCCGCTGGGTACGATCTACAAGCCCAGCGTGGATGCGGCGTTCAGCTCGGCGGTCGAGGCTTTGCGCGGACAGGTGCTGGCCGTGGTGCTGACCGGGATGGGCGCGGACGGGCGCGAAGGTGCACGGGCGCTCAAGGGCGCCGGGGCACAGGTGTGGGCACAGGATGCGGCCACGTCGGTGGTGTATGGGATGCCGGCCGCGGTCGCGGAGGCCGGGCTCGTGGACCAGGTGTATCCGTTGCCGGATGTGGGCCCGGCGCTGGTCAAGGGGTTTTGCTAGATGGATATTCTGAGCCTCATCGGGATCACCCTGGGGCTCGTCGCGGTGCTCGGGGGGAGTATCGCGAAGGGGAGTGGTCTGGGCGCACTCTGGAACGCGGCCGCGTTCGTGATCGTGGTGCTGGGGACTCTTGGGGCCACGCTGGTGCAGGCCCGCATGGCGGTGTTTCTCCACGGGATGCGCATTCTGCCTTGGGCGTTCAAGCCACCGCGGATCGACAACGAGGCGATGCTGGCGCGCATCGTGGAGTGGTCCAATGTGGCGCGCAAGGAAGGGCTTCTGGGCCTGGAGACGCTGGCCGACGAGGAGAGCGACGAGTTCGCGCGCAAGGGGCTGCAACTGCTGGTGGACGGCTCCGAGCCGCAGACCATCCGGCAGATCCTCGAGGCGGATCTGGATAACCGCGAGCATTTCGATACCCAGGGCGCCAAGGTGTTCGAGAGCATGGGGGTCTATGCCCCGACGCTTGGCATTGTCGGCGCCGTAATGGGGCTGATGGCGGTGATGCAGAACCTGGCCGACCCCAGCAAGCTGGGGGCGGGGATTGCCGCGGCCTTTGTCGCGACGATCTACGGGATCGCGTCGGCCAACCTGCTGTTCCTGCCGGTGGCCAACAAGCTGAAATCGATCATCCAGAAGCGCTCGCAGCACCAGTTGATGCTGATGGAGGGTCTGATCTCCATCGCCGAGGGCGAGAACCCGCGCAACATCGAAAGCAAGCTTAGCGGCTTCATCCACGAGTGAGGTCGCGATGGCCCGGCGCAAACGCCATGAAGAAGCGGAGAATCACGAGGCCTGGGCCATCCCGTATGGGGACTTGGTCACGCTGTTGCTGGCATTCTTCGTGGTGATGTACGCGATCTCCTCGGTGGATGACGGCAAGTATCGCGTGCTGTCGGAGTCGCTGGTGGATGCCTTCCGCGCGCCGGCGCAGACCGACCCGATCCAGGTCGGTGAACCGACGGTGTCGCGCGAGCAGTCCCTGGACGAGATGCGCGCACTGGTGCCGATTGATGTGCAGCCCGGCATCGTTGACGACGGTGTGGCGCCCATCGACATGGCCTTTTCCGGGCTGCTGGACGATGCGGGCACGGATGACGAGTTGCAGGAATTCCTGGAGGCACTGGCCGAGGTCGCCGACGAGCTGGAAATGGCGATGGCCCCCTTGATCGAGGATGGCGACCTCCGGGTAAGCCGGGAGGCATACTGGCTGGAGATCGAGATCACCAGCCGCCTGTTGTTCGGGAGTGGTTCGGCCACGTTGAATCCCGAGGCGCGGACCCTGCTGGACGAGGTCGGGGCGATCCTCGCGCCGCGGGTGTCGCGGGTGCACGTCGAGGGCCATACGGACAATGTCCCGATCCAGACGGCGGTCTATCCTTCCAACTGGGAGCTTTCGTCGGGACGCGCCGCGGCCGTGGTAAGCGTGTTTGAAGACGCGGGCATCGAGCCGAAGAATCTGGTGGCCCTGGGGTATGGTGAGCATCGTCCGGTCGCGAGCAATGATACCGAGCAAGGACGGGCGGAAAACCGGCGGGTGGCCATCGTGGTCCTGCCCGGCGCGCGCCCGCGCGAAGACGGGGCGCAGGAACCCGAGCAATTGCGCGAAGACCTTCCGCTCTCGCCGGTTGCACCAACGATGGATGGGGACGAGGGGGATACCGAGTGAAGATCTGGGCGGTGGCCAACCAGAAGGGCGGGGTAGGCAAGACCACGACCACAGTCACCCTGAGTGGTCTGTTGTCGGGTCCGGAACAGCGCGTCCTGATGGTCGACGTCGACCCCCATGGCTCGCTGACGGCCTATTTCGGCCACGACCCGGAGACCGCCACCCGCGGTGTGTACGAGCTGTTCAGCCAGTGCGCAGAGGGGAAGCGTCCTGATCCGCGAGGGCTGATCCGCGAGACCCGCTTTCCGGGGCTGGACCTGCTGACGGCCAGTACGGCACTGGCCACACTCGATCGGCAGCTTGGTACGCGCAGCGGGATGGGCCTGGTGCTGCGCCAGGCGCTGGAGCAGGTCGCCGACCAGTACGACTACGTCCTGATGGACTGCCCACCCATGCTGGGCGTGTTGATGGTCAATGCCCTGGCGGCCTGTGACGAGCTACTGGTCCCGGTGCAGACGGAATTCCTTGCCCTCAAGGGCCTGGAACGCATGATCAATACCCTGAAAATGGTCCAGAAGTCGCGCAAGGCCGAACTGCTGTACCGGATCATTCCCACCCTGTTCGATCGGCGCACCCGGGCCGCGCACGAGGCGCTTGCCGAGTTGCGCCGACTGTATGGGGATGAGGTCTGGCCCGGCGTGATTCCGGTCGATACCAAGTTCCGCGATGCGTCGAGTGCCGGCCAGCCCCTGTGCTTCATGATTCCTGACGCCCGTGGGGTGCTGGCGTACTCGGACTTGCTGGAGGCAATTGGCGGTCAGCTTTCGCAGCCGCATGCCCGGGCCCGGAGGCAGAAGGGATGAACCATTCGCGTGATGACAACCTGGCGCTCAAGGCGGAACCCGAAGCCCTGCATGACTATTTTGGCAGCCTGCTGGACGAACCGGCGCCGGTCGCCCCGGCGCACCTGCTGCGCCCGGATATCCTCGAACCGAGACCAGCGCCCGCTGAACCGGAGCCGGTCGCCGTACCCGACGTCCCCGTGGTGGCCGAAGCGGTTGCGCCCCCGGCACCCCCGCGCACGATTGTCGAAAGCGAGGAGTACCCGCGTCCGTCCGAGCGATTCTCCGCGCTGGTGCTGGAGGCCGGGAATCTGACTCTGCTGGCGCCGCTAGCCTCGCTGGGCGGTGTTGCACCGCTCGACGATCTGGAGGTGCGCCCCACGCCCAACCACTCCGTCTGGTATCTGGGCCTGGCGGACACGAAACAAGGGCGGGTACAGCTGATTGATCTCGCGGCCGTGGTGACGCCCGAAGACAGGGAGTATGAGCCGGAGACGGCCCGCCACGTCGTGTTCCTGGCCGGTTCGCGCTTTGCGCTGGCCTGCCGCTCGATTCAGGGGACCCGCGTGATCGAGCCCCAGAATCTGCGCTGGCGCAGCCATCGCAAGCGCCTGCCCTGGCTGGCCGGGGTGGAGCGCGAACAGATGGCCACTCTGCTGGACCTGGAGGCCCTCGACCGGACCCTGGACCAGGGTAGCTGGGAAATGGGCGGGGCTCCGGACTCAAGCCGGGACGAGCGCGGCCGATAACGTATTCAGGAACCGAACACCGGGCCCGCAACAGGGTTCGCGAGCGACGAGGAAGACATGAGCAGCGCACAAGACGTAGAAGCGATGGCCAAGGCCGATACGGCCCCGTATGTGACGTTCAGTCTCGCGGAGGAGACCTACGCGATTGACGTCCTGCAGGTGCAGGAGGTGCTGAAGGTCACCGAGATCGCGCCCGTTCCCGGTGTGCCGGACTATATCCTCGGCATCATCAACTTGCGGGGCAACGTCGTGACCGTGATCGACGCGCGCCGCCGCATGGGGCTGGAGGACCGCGAGCCGGACGAGGCCTCGCGCATCGTGATCATCGATGTCGACAACCAGAATGTCGGCATCCTGGTGGACTCGGTCTCGGAGGTCGTAAGGATCTCGCTGGATTCGGTCGAGCCTGCTCCGGAAGTCGGGAACGACGATAGTTCGCGGTTCATCCAGGGGGTCACGAGCACGGAGCAGGGGCTGACGATCCTGGTCGACCTGAACAAGCTCCTGTCCGACGAGGAATGGGCGCAGCTGCGGGAGTTGTAGAGGGGCGGTACATTCGGCGAACAGGAACCGCCGCGCAGTAGAACGGATCAAACCGGTGGATGGCTCCGGAACACGGCATGCGGGGGGAGGTGGGACGATGGTGGATGAACTGCAGCCGGATCGAACGGTTCGCCCCGTGCAGCCGCCGGCCACGAACTCCACGGTTCGCCCGGTCCACACCACCGTGCCCGGGCGGACGCTCAGTGATGACCACGATCGGGACCCGGTGCTGCGTCCGGCCATAAAGCCCGCACAGCAGCGCTCCCCGCGTGATCGCAAGCGACCCCGCAAGGGCTTGATCGACGATTACGCCTGATTGTCCGGTTCACGGGGCCGCTGGATCGCCCCGGCTGGTGTATCCAGCCATTTCACGCGACAATCGCCTCTGGACCGTTTGGAGTATTGGGCCGATGGGGGAAGGCATTCTGGTTTGGATTGTCGCGGCAATCGCTTTGGTGGCGACCGTCGTGGCAGTGCTGGCCGTTTCGCTCGTGCTGACCTTGCGGCGCCAGCTTGCGACGTTGCGCCAGGACTATCAGCGCCAGGCCACCTCGGTGATGGCCCTCCAGGGCGCGATGAAGGTCATCTCCCAGGGGGTCGTCAATCACAGCCAGGCGCAATCCGCGGTGCAGCGCGCGCTGGAGCGCCTCAATGACCAGCAAAGCGAACTCCGGGCCCGCGACGCCGATGATGGCGCCTATCAGCAGGCGATCGAACTGATCCGCCAGGGCCGCGAGCGGGAAGAAGTCCGCCGGATGTGCGGCCTGACCACCACCGAACTGGATCTCCTGTACAGCCTGCACGCCCCCGGCTCTGCGGGTCGTCGTTAGCCCCTCCTGTGTGCCTTCACTCGCCCGACGTTGAATCGTCGCGGCGGTAGCCCTGTTCGCGGTCCTCGGGTGTGATCCCCGCAAGCACAAATACAAACGCCAGCACCTCGGCGACGGCGACATAAAGACTCTCCGGGACCTCTTCGCCCAGCGGTACCTGTGCGAGTGCCTCGGTCAGGCCTGGGTCCTGGTGCAGGGGAATCCCGTGTTCCTCGGCGATCCGCAGGATCTGTTCGGCAGTGACACCACTGCCACTCGCGGTAATCCGCGGCGCCCGTTGCCGATCCCATTCCAGCGCTACCGCTTGCGGGCGGCGGGGACCGCGCGGCTCCACGTACGGCTCGTCGTGCTCGTCAGGGGGGCGTCGCTTGCTCATCTCAAGCCTTCAGGCGCGTTCATCCAGCAGCCCGTCACGCAAGGTAAGACTCGCCGGGTCCTGTGGCTCCACCTGACCCTCACGCACCGAGAGTGATCCGACGATCAGGTCACGCCCGACCAGCCGCTGGTGGAGTTCGGGCGTGCCGGCGCGCAGGCGCTGGGCGGTTTCCGGGCGTTCTGCGGTGAAATGAACGGATACCCGGTCGTCGCGCAGCGCGAGGGCGACACGAGTGGGACCGAGTGCCTGCAAATCAAGATCCAGCACAAGGGTCCATCCCTCCGGGCGTTCGGGGGGGCGGCCGGCCTCGTGCTGCAACTGGCCGGCCAGCGAGTGAAGCCCTTGCGGGCTGCGAAAGGGCAGTTCGAAGAACCAGCGGGGATGCGATTCGTCGTCCCCCTGCGCGCTGGGTTGCAGTGAGTGCAGCTGCAGCGTGGTAATACGCTTCAGCATCCCCTCGATGAGCCCGGCCAGCGCTCCCATGGGAGGCAGCCCCGCCGCAGTGGGCGCGGGTGGGGCGGGGGTTGTAGTCGCGGGTGTTGGCAGAGGGGCGCGGGTCTCGGCCGATTGGCGCAGGTGTTCGGCGACGCGCAGCAGCTGGGCCTTGAGGTCCTGAGCGGCCGTGCCAGAGGTATTGGTTCGCACCCCCTGGGCGAGCATGGTCTCCAGCCACAGGCCGGACTGCTGGATATGGCGATTCAGGCTATCGGGGCTGGTCAGGCGCACGGCAGGAGGTGTCAGTTCAATCAGGCGGTTCATCGCCGGCAGCAGTCGGGCTTCGCTCGCCGTGGGTGGCGTGCCGGCTGCTATGGCCGTGGCCAGCGTGTTCTGAATTGTTTGCATGCCTCCGGCCAGGCCTCGCGCCCCCGGTATCTGGTGGCGCAACTCGCGCAACAGCCACTGCGTGGCGTCGTGCTGCCCGACCGTCGGAGTCGATGGTGAAGTCGGTGTCGAGGGCGAGGCCGAGCTGGTCGCCGGGGAGGTTCCAGGGGGCAGGGGTAGCAGCCTCACCTCCAGGCGCGGCTCCGTGCGGATCACCTCGGCGAGGGCGATGCGCGGACCGGACTGGTTGCCGGGTAGCAGGGCGTTGGGTAGTGGTGTCGCCAGTTGGGCATTGAAGGTGGGCGCGCGGGTGTCCACGCTTTGCGCGCCGAACGACGTCAGCGGGCGCAGTTGCACTCCCCGTTCGGCGAGCTGCCCGATGATCTGGACCTGTAACCGGGTGCCGGTCTCAAGCGTTGGCATCGCGCTCGCGCGCGGCCCTAACCGATCAAGGCCGCCTGCGGGCATTCCGGTTGGACGAGGGCCGGTAAAGTCGGGCATGGACACTCCGAGTCGCCGGGGAAGCGGCTGCCCGCACAGCAGGCATGTCACCAGCATCGCACACCGCGTCCGCCGCGCCTACGGGCGGGCATCGGAGCGGGGCTTTGTTATCCTGTGTGTTCATTTCGCGAACACATAAAGTAGGCATGCAAAAGATTCGAGTGCTGATGGTTTGTCTGGGCAATATCTGCCGCTCGCCCATGGCTCACGGTGTCTTCCAGGCTCGCGTACGCGCGCATGGTCTGGAGTCCGCCATCGAGGTGGACTCGGCGGGTACGGCGGGTTATCACGTTGGGGCACGGCCGGATCCGCGCGCCCGCGAGGAAGCCCGTCGCCGAGGGTATGATCTCGACCAGTTGCGTGCGCGGCAGCTGGAGGTCGAAGACTTCGAGACGTTCGACTACATCCTGACGATGGACGAGGCGAACTACCGTAATGCCCAGCAGATCCAGCCGGATGGCGCCCGCGCGCGGCTGCACCGTTTCCTGGAGTTCGCCCAGGACTATCCCGAGCGCGAAGTACCGGACCCGTACTATGGCGGGCCGGATGGCTTCGTTCATGTGATGGATCTGGTCGAGGCCGCCAGCGACGGCCTGCTGGACCATATCTGCCGGGAACACGCGCTGGAGCGCGTATCCTGAGGACCCCGGTCAGGCGACCGGGGCGTTCTCCCACTGGCCGATAACGCGTAAACGCGAGCGGCCGTTTTTCACCTCAATCGCGCGGCTTGTCGTCCGCGCTGCCCGAAGACGCAGACTCCGGTTCCGGCTTGCGGGCCGGCTTGTCGGCCGGCGGTGCCGAGTCCGGCTCCGATCGGGCAGTACCGCTGGCCTCGGCGGATGCGGCCTTCGCGGGCGCCGGCTTGGCATCACTTTTCTTGCCACGAGAAGGCTTCGACGCGGGGCTGTCATCCGCTTTGGCGGCTTCGGAAGGGCGATTCTCGGTGTGCGATCCGGAATCGTCCTTGCCCTTGGCATCATCCGTTTTCGGGGACTGAGCGCTCGCCTTCGTCCGGCGTGCGCCGGATGAAGCCTTGGGGCTGTCTTGTGCCGCTTTTTCGGCCTTTCCGGCCTCGCGGGAATGCTCCGCCGGGGCCTGAGCCTTGTCGCTGCCGGCCCCTTTCTCTTCCGGTGCCTTTGCGCTACTGCCATCGGTGGCCTGGCCGGAGTCCTTGTCGGCGGATTTCGGCTTCGCGGCCGGCTTGGACTCGCTGTCGCCTGGCTGGCCGTCGCCCTTGCCGGCCTCCTTCACGGCCGGCTTCCCGGGGGCGTCGCTGTCCGGGGACGAGGAGCCGGACGTGGCGGCCTCCTTCGGGGCCGCGGCAGCATCCTGGTTCCCGGCATTGTCACCGCCCGAGCTGTCGTCACTGGTCGTGGAACGGCCACGGCCACCACGACGGCGCCCGCCACGGCGCGAACGGCGCGAACGGGTGCGGCCCTTGCCGCTATCGTCGTCGGACGTGGACGGGCCGTTCCCGGACGGTGCCCCGGCTTCCTCGGACTTAGTGGTGGGCTCTTCCGCTTCCGCCTTCGGTTTTGCAGCCTTGGGTTCGGCGTCACGGGTCTTGGTGGCGGCGCCACCCGTGCCGCCGCCACGCCGCCGCGAGCGGCCCTTGCCGCCCTCGTCGCCAGCGGCGCTGCCATCCTGGCGTGCCCCGCCTTTGCCTGATGGCTTGGGCGCCTCGCGGTTTTCCCCGCCGTCGTCAGGCGCACCACGGCGGCGGCTGGAGCCACCCCCACGGCTGTTTCCGCCACCGCGGCTGGGGCGTTGTCCGCCTTTGCCACGTTTGCGCCCCTCATCCTTCTCGTCGGCTTCCGGCTCCTGATTGCGGGCGGCATTGGGGAAGAGAGAAGACCAGATGCGGGTAAAGAACCCGGGTTGCTGCACGGGCTCGCTGGGTGCTTGCGGGGCGGGGGACTCGGCCATGGGTGCCGGGGCCTTGACCTTCACACCCTGGACCAGGGGCTTCTCTACCTTGCCGCGGCGTTCGCCGTGCGTGTCGGTATCCTCTTCGACGGGCTCCACCAGTTCATGCGATCCGCGGCCACTGACGACCTCTTCGCGTTCATCGCCGCGCACGCGCTGGACCTCGAACTTCGGTGTCAGGTACTGCGGGTTCGGGACGATGCTGATGTCGACCCGATGACGTGCCTCAATCTCGTTGATCGACGCGCGTTTTTCGTTCAGCAGGAAGGTGCCGACATCGACGGGGACTTGCGCGAGGACGAGGCCGGTACGGTCTTTCATCGCCTCTTCTTCGATCAGGCGCAGGATCGACAAGGCGAGCGATTCGACGCTGCGGACCTGGCCATGCCCCTGGCAGCGGGGGCAGGTGATCTGGCTGGATTCGCCGAGCGACGAACGCAGGCGCTGGCGCGACATCTCGAGCAACCCGAAACGGCTGATGCGGCCGACCTGAACGCGCGCGCGGTCGAGTTCCAGTGCCTCGCGCAGCCGGTTCTCCACCTCGCGCTGGTGCTTGTTGGCGTTCATATCGATGAAATCGATCACGATCAAACCGCCCAGATCCCGCACACGCAACTGGCGGGCCACCTCTTCAGCGGCCTCCAGGTTGGTGTGGAAGGCGGTCTCTTCGATATCACCACCCTTGGTGGAGCGGGCCGAGTTCACGTCGATGGAGATCAGGGCCTCGGTATGGTCGATGACCAGGGCGCCGCCGGAGGGGAGCTGCACGTCGCGGTCGAAGGCGCTTTCGATCTGGCTCTCGATCTGGTAGCGGTTGAACAACGGGACCGGATCGTCGTACTTCTTCAGCTTGCGCAGACTGTTCGGCATCACCAGTCGGACGAAGTCCTCCGCCTGCTGATAAACGGCTTCGTCGTCGATGATCACCTCGCCGACGTCATTGCGCATGTGATCGCGCAGGGCGCGGATGATCACGTTGCTTTCCTGGTGGATCAGCGCCGGGGCATTGGCCTTTTCGGCCGCCTCGGTCACGGCCGACCACAGCGCCGTCATGTAGTCGAGGTCCCATTGCAGTTCTTCGGTGCTACGGCCTACGCCGGCAGTGCGGGCGATCACGCCCATGCCGTCAGGCATGGTCAGGCCGGACAGGGCCTCACGCAGTTCCGCGCGATCTTCACCCTCAATGCGGCGCGAGACGCCGCCGGCCTTGGGGTTGTTCGGCATCAGGACCAGGTAGCGCCCGGCCAGGCTGATATAGGTGGTCAGTGCGGCACCCTTGTTGCCACGTTCTTCCTTCTCCACCTGGACGAGAAGCTGGGTCCCTTCCTTCAGCAGCTCGCGGATGGGCTTGTCGCTGTCAGCCGGTGCGCCGACGGCAGAGGGGGCGATTTCCTTGAACGGGAGAAAGCCGTGGCGCTCGGCGCCAAAATTAACAAACGCGGCTTCGAGGCTCGGCTCGACGCGGGTGATCTTGGCCTTGTAGATGTTGGCTTTCTTGCGCTCGCGCGAGGGCAGTTCGATATCGAGGTCGTACAGCCGCTGGCCGTCGACCATGGCCACGCGCAGCTCTTCGGGCTGCGTGGCATTGATCAGGATGCGTTTCATGCAATGGACTCGGTCGGTCGTCCTGTACATCGGTCACAAGCCCGGGGCCACGCGCTGCGGAACGGAGGCGGCACGTCGACGTTTCGAGACGCATGCCCGCCATGGCGGCGCGAAGGGGAATCCAACGCGCCAGCCAGGTGTTCACCAATAGCCACGGGACCAGCCGCCCGCGGGATGCGGGGCCGGGGAGACAGGACTGGGTTAGAAGAAATAGTGTCACAGGTTCGCTTTTGGGCGATGGCCTTCTGGTCGCACGAAGTCGCACAGCGCAGGACCAGATCGGCGGGTAATTCGAGGCGCCCGGGCGCAATGTCCGCCAGCAGGTACCGTGCGCCAATGTAGGGCATAACCCCCCGTTTGGGCAAGTTTTTTCGTCGCGCCAATGCCAGGGAACATGGTTCGGACGGCGCGCCTGCGGTAGCATCGCGCCGGATGAAAGGACGCCCCCAACAGTCGCAGTCTACCTCCGGCCCACGTACGCTCTCGGTCACCGAGCGCGGGGATGGCCAGCGTCTGGATAACTTCCTCCTGCGCGAGCTCAAGGGAGTTCCCAAAAGCCTGGTCTACCGTCTGGTGCGCAAGGGGGCGGTCCGGGTCGACGGGCGGCGCGCCAAGGTGACCCAGCGGCTGAGCCTCGGCTCGGAGGTGCGCGTGCCGGACCTCGACCGACCCGAGGCCGTTGACCGGGACATCCCCCCGGGGGTGCTGGACCGTCTGCGGCGTTCCATCCTGCATGAAGACGACCAGGTCCTGGTCCTCGACAAGCCTTCGGGCCTTGCCGTGCACGGCGGCAGCGGACTGGCCTTCGGGATCATCGAGGCGATGCGCCAGCTGCGTCCCGGTTCCGAGCTGGAGCTGGGGCATCGGCTGGATCGCGAGACCAGCGGCTGCCTGCTGCTGGCCAAGACTCGCTCGGGATTGCAGGATTTCCATGCGGCCCTGCGCGAGGGGCGTGTGGAGAAGCGCTATCTGGCACTGCTGGTGGGGGCGTTCCCCAGCGATCAGCCCATCGCGTGCGACGAGCCGATTGCCTCCAGTCGGGGTCAGGACGGCAAGCGCCGCATGCGTGCGGGGGAGGATGCCGACCCCGAGAGCGCTCGCTCGGCGATCAGCCAGTTCGTCCCGCTGGAACGATACGGGTCCTTCCAGCTGGCCGAAGTCCGGATCGGTACCGGACGGACCCACCAGATCCGCGTCCACGGCCAGGCCATCGGTCATCCCGTCGGGGGCGATCACGACTACGGGCTGCCGGATGCGAACCGCGTACTGCGCCGGGCAGGCCTGAAACGCCTGTTTCTGCATGCCCAGGCGCTTCAATACGAGGATTCGGCGGGCGAGTCGCACGTGTACTCCGCGCCGCTTCCGGACGAGCTGCAGTCGGTCCTCGACGCGCTCGCAAGCCCTGAAGTGTCCGAATGAACCCATTGCTTCCACCGGAGGGCGATGCCCTGCGTCTGGTCGTATTCGACTGGGACGGGACGCTGATGAACTCGCCGCGGCGGATCGTTCACTGTCTGCAGCGCGCCTGCGCGGCACTGGGTCGCGAGGCGCCCGCCGAAAGCGCCTTGCGCGATATTATTGGTCTGGGTGTGGAGGCCGCAGTGCAAAGGCTGTTCCCGGGTGCCGACACGGCATTCGTCGGGACGTTCGCCACCGCTTATCGCCAGTGCTATCTGGGCGCCACGGATGCGCCGGAGACGCCGCTGTTCCCGCATGTAGAGCCCTTGCTCGACTGGCTCGACGAACGCGGCGTGTTGCTGGGGGTGGCGACCGGCAAGTCGCGGGCGGGGCTGGATCAGGCGCTGGAAGCCACTGGCCTCAAGGGACGTTTTGTCGCGACGGCCTGCGGGGACGAGCATCCGTCGAAGCCCAGCCCGGTGATGCTCGAGCATGTGATAGCGCGCTGCGGGGTGGAACACTCCCGGGTCCGGATGGTCGGTGATAGCGTTTATGATCTGCAGATGGCTCGAGCCGCCGGCGTTGCGTCGCTGGCGGTGGCGCATGGGGTCCACGATCACCGACGGCTGATGGACGGGCGCCCGCTGGCCGTGGCCCGCGACCTGAAGGAACTGCTGGATCTCCTGCGGCAATCGGAGCCGCTTCCCGAGGACTGAGGACAAACGATGGGTTGGTCGAACGAAAACAAGCCGGGCTGGGAGCGCGAGACGTTGGAGCGCTTGGTCCAGGCCCAGGTGGTGGAGCAACGCCGTGCCCGGCGCTGGGGCATTTTCTTCAAGCTGCTGCTGTTCATCTACCTGTTCGCCCTGCTGGTCCTGGTGCGGGGCGGGGACATGGGCCTGTCTGGCTGGTTCGAGGACGACCGCGAGCCCGAGGAGCACGTGGCCGTTGTCGAGGTCGACGGACTGATCGCGTCTAGTGCGCGAGCCAACGCGGAAGAGCTCAACAAGACCCTGAAACGGGCCTTCGAGGCGGATGGCACCCGGGCCGTGATGCTGCGCATCAACAGTGGGGGCGGGAGTCCGGTCCAGGCCGCCGCGATCCATGACGAGATCCTGCGGCTGAAGGACGAGCACGAGGATATCCCGGTCTACGCGGTGATCACCGATATCGGGGCCTCGGCGGCCTATTACATCGCCGTGGCGGCAGACGAGATCTACGCCAGCCAGGCCAGCATGGTCGGCTCGATCGGGGTGCGCCTGGACAGCTTTGGGGTAGTCGATCTGCTGGACAACATCGGCGTGGAACGCCGGCTGTTTACCTCCGGGGATAACAAGGCCCTGCTGGATCCCTTTTTGCCGCTCGACGAGGGGCACGTCAGCCATATCCATGACCTGATGGACGGGCTGCACCAGCAGTTCGTCGATGTGGTTCGTCAGGGGCGAGGGGATCGTCTGAACGAAAACGAGGAGCTGTTTGATGGCCTGATCTGGTCCGGGCAACGCTCGGTAGACCTGGGCCTGATTGATGGCCTGGGGACGGATCAGTCGGTCGCGCGCGACGTGATCGGTATCGAGAAGATGGTGACTTTCAAGCCCCGCCGCAGTGCCCTGCAGCTGCTGTTCGAGGACCTGGGCATGTCGGCCCTGCAGAGCTGGCTGGCGATGGAGACCAAGCCCAACTGGCGCTGAGCCGGCAAAACAGGCGAGGTGCCGCCTGTTTCAGTCCGGACTAGCTGTCCAGTCGCGTCACGCGGGCGATGATCCCGACGACCGGGTGGTCCAGGTAGAAGAGCTGGCTGCCGGAGTTCATGCGCTGGTGGCCGCGCACGGCTACCCCGAGCGGTTCAGCCCCGTCACGGTCGACGTGATAGACGAGGTCGGTCTCCAAGTGGAGGAAACGCCCGACCCATACCCGTAGCCGGCCCTCCAGTTCGTAGCGGTCTTCGTCCGCCACGATCGGCTGCGCCGCAGTGGTGGAGTCGCCGAACACGGCCTGACGTGCCCCCAGGCGGCGGCCCTGCTGTACCTTGAGCCAGGGAGTGGCGCTATGGTCTCGGCCCAGCTGATCCCAGGCCAGACGCGCGATCACACGCCCGGTTCCGGAGTCTTCGACCCGACTGGCCGCCCGCTGCAACTCGAAGCCGCGCCGGGAATCCTGATAGATGCGCCCACCCAGTTCGGATCCTGCCAGGTTGGGTTCGCGCACGGAGGCGATCTCCTCCTGTAGGCGCCGGCTCTCCGCGGTCGTGTGCTCGAAGATGACCAGCTCGATGCGGTAACGGCGGCCGACCTGGGCCGTGGCGGTCGTCCCGACCCCGAGAAGCGGCAGGAGGGCGAGGCTGCTGACGAGCCTGCGGCGGTTCAGGTCGGGGCGATTGGTTTTGGCGTGCATTCAGGCGGCCTGCTGTTTCGGGCTGATGGTGTGGATCAGACGCTGGACGGTCTGCGAGCGGGCCTCCAGGGTCTCCATTTCGGCATAAAAGCGGAAAGCCTTCTGGCCGTCCAGTTTGTAGGCATTCGGATCGGATTGCACCAGCTCGATCAGGGCGGCGATATCGATTTCGGGATTCGGTCCGAAAACGAAGCGCCCGCCGGCCGGGCCCAGCTCCAGCTTGCGGATTCCCAGCGGCGTCAGCTTGAGCCGGAGGCGAGCGGCCTCGAACAGGGCCTTCGCCGGATCGGGCAACAGCCCGAAACGATCCACCAGTTCCACCTCCAGCTCGCGCAGTGCATCGCTGTTTTCGGCGCTGCTGATGCGCTTGTAGAGGATCAGGCGTGTGTGCACATCCGGCACGTAGGCATCTGGCAGCAGGGCGGGCAGGCCCAGCTCGACCTCCGTTCCGGGTGTCTCCGGAGTCTCCAGTTCAGGCATCTTGCCGGAGCGCAGGGCGTTGACCGCACGGTTGAGCAGGTCGTTGTACATCGAGAAGCCGACTTCCTGGATCTGGCCGCTTTGCTCGTCGCCCAGCAGCTCGCCGGCGCCCCGGATCTCGAGGTCGTGGCTCGCGAGGGTAAAGCCAACGCCGAGGTCCTCCAGCGAGGCGATCGCCTCCAGGCGCTTGCGCGCGTCGGCCGACATGGCCTTTTCCGGCGGCGTGACCAGGTAGGCGTAGGCCCGGTGGTGGGAGCGCCCGACGCGACCGCGCAGCTGGTGCATCTGGGCCAGGCCCAGCTTGTCCGCGCGATTCATCACGATGGTATTCGCGGTGGGTACGTCGATGCCGGTCTCGATGATGGTGGAGCAGACCAGGATGTTGTAGCGCCGGTGGTAGAAGTCGAGCATCACCTGCTCGAGTTCGCGCTCGCGCATCTGGCCGTGGGCGATGCCGATGCGCGCACCCGGCAGCAGCGCACGAATCTGCTCCGCCATGCGTTCGATGGTGTTGACCTCGTTGTGCACGAAGTACACCTGGCCACCGCGGCGAATCTCGCGCAGGCAGGCCTCCTGGATGATCGCGTCGTTCCACTCGTTGACGAAGGTCTTGATTGCCAGGCGTTCGCGCGGCGGGGTGGTGATCACCGAGAGGTCGCGCAGCCCCGACAGGGCCATGTTCAGCGTGCGCGGGATCGGGGTCGCGGTCATGGTCAACATGTCGACCTCGGCGCGCAGCCTCTTCAGCGCCTCCTTGTGGCGCACGCCAAAGCGCTGTTCCTCGTCCACGATCACGAGCCCGAGGTTGGAGAAGTCCAGATTCGACTGCAGCAGCTTGTGCGTACCGATCACGATGTCGACCTTGCCTTCCTTCAGCCCTTCCAGGACGGCGGCCTGTTGCTTGGCGCTGCGAAAACGCGACAGGGATTCGATGCGCACCGGCCAGTCGGCGAAACGATCGCTGAAGTTCTGGTGGTGCTGCTGGGCGAGCAGGGTAGTCGGGACCAGCACGGCCACCTGGCGATTGTTCTGCACGGCGACGAACGCGGCGCGCATCGCGACCTCGGTCTTGCCGAAGCCGACGTCGCCGCAGATCACGCGGTCCATCGGCCGGGTATCGGCCATATCGGTCAGTACCGCGTCGATCGCCTGGAGCTGATCGGCGGTTTCCTCGAACGGGAAGGCGGCGGCAAAGGCGTGATACTCGGGAGTCTCGGTCGCGAACGCCGTGCCCTGCTTGGCGGCGCGCCGCGCGTGGACCTCCAGCAGCTCGGCGGCGACATCGCGCGCCTTTTCGGCGGCCTTGCGGCGGGCGCGGTTCCACTGTTCGCTGCCCAGGCGGTGAAGCGGGGCGTGTTCCGCATCCGCACCGGTATAGCGGCTGATCAGGTGCAGCGAGGAGACCGGGACATAGAGCTTGGCGCCATCGGCGTATTCCAGAGTCAGGAACTCCGACGGCTGGCCGCTGAAATCCAGTGTCTGCAGGCCGAGGTATCGGCCCACGCCCTGCTCCTCGTGGACGACCGGGGCCCCGATCGTCAGGTCGCTGAGGTTCTGGATGACGGCGTCCGCATCGCGGGTGGGACGGTTGCGTCGGCGGGATTGCCGCGCGCGTTCGCCGAGGATCGCGGACTCCGGCACGAGCACGATCCCGTCCGGCAGCCGGAACCCCTCGCTCAGCGCACCGACAGTCACGCTCAGGCCGGGCTCGCCCCCCAGGAAAGCCTCCCAGTCATCGACCGCGTGGTGCGGCACGTCCTGCTCGCGCAGCAGCGTGAGCAGCGCCTCGCGCCGGCCGGCGGACTCGGCGGTGAGCAGCACCCGCTCCTGTTCCCCGACAAAGCGCTTCAGGCGTTCGGCGGGGGCATCCTTGCCGTGTTCCATTCCCAGTTCGGGGAGGGGATCACAGGTGAAGGGCACGGTCCGGCCACGGTCCGCCGGGAGCGGCTGCGGCGGCTCGCCGCCCAGAGCAATGCCGGCGCGGGCGCGCAGCGCCTCGTTCAGGGCCGACTCGTCGAGATAGAGGCGCTCCGGTGGCAGCAGGGGGCGTTCCACCTGGTGGCCCAGCTGCTCGAAGCGGTCGGCGATCTCGCGGGCATACTCCTGCGCGGCGTCGGCGATATTGCCGACCTGCACCACCCGAGCCTGGGGGGCGTAGTCGAATACGCTGTCCATGCCCTCGAAAAACAGGGGCAGGTAGGCCTCGATGCCCGGGGGTACCAGGCCTTCGCTGATGTCCCGGTAGATCGGGTGACGACTGGGATCACCGCTGAACTGCTCGCGGTAGCGGGTGCGGAACGCGCGGATGGAGTCCTCGTTCAGCGGGAACTCGTGGCTAGGGAGGATCTCGACGCGCTCGACCTTTTCCGTGGAGCGTTGGGTCTCCGGGTCGAAATGGCGCAGTGAGTCAATTTCGTCATCGAGAAACTCGATGCGCACCGGTTGTTCGGCGCCCATCGGGAACAGATCCAGGATCTCGCCGCGTGCGGCAAACTCGCCGTGGCTGATCACCTGATTGACCGAGCTATAGCCCGCCTCGGTCAGCCGTTCCCGCAGCTGCATGCGGTCCAGGCGCTGGGCACTGCGCAGGGAGAGGCCCTGGGTGGTCAGCCAGTCGCGCGGGGGCAGGCGCTGCATCAGCGTGGAGACCGGGATCAGGATGATCCCGCGCTCCAGCGACGGGAGGTGATACAGCGTGCGCAGCCGCTCGGAGATGATGTCCTCGTGTGGGGAGAAGACATCGAACGGCAGGGTCTCCCAGTCGGGGAGACGCATGACCGGCAGGTCGAGCCCGGCGCCGAAAAAGTCCCACTCCTCCTGCCAGCGGTCCGCGGCTTCGTTCGACTCGACGATGACAAGCAACGGCCACTGCGCCGATGCGGCGGCGCGTGCGAGTGCCAGCGGAGCGGCCGAGGCATTGAGCCCCGACCAGATCTCGAATCCGTCGCCGGGAAAGCGACCGGGTTTTAGCGGGTTGCGCGGCTGTTCGGACATGCAGTGTCGACGATCCGGGAAAACGGGCCGGCATTATACGGATTCGATCCTGTTTGCGGCGGAACCCCGTCGGGAAGGCGCTGAATTAGCTGGTCACGGTCAGTCCGTGCGGTCGATGTAGCGCTTGAGGATCGGGCTGTAGGCGTCGATGCGACGGTCGCGCAGGAAGGGCCACATGCGGCGGACCGCCTCGGTGCGGCCCAGGTCCAGGGTGACGCGGAGGATCTCGGGCTGATCTTGGCCCGCCCGCGCCAGGAACTCGCCTTGCGGGCCCGCAACGAAGCTGGTGCCCCAGAATCGGGCCCCGGGACTGGCCTCTGACGGGTCCATTTCGTGCCCGGTGCGATTGCAGGCGAGGACCGGCAGGTTGTTCGCGACCGCGTGGCCGCGCTGGACGGTGATCCAGGCCTCGCGCTGGCGCGCCTGCTCGTCGGCCGCGTCGCGCGGGTCCCAGCCAATGGCGGTCGGGTAGATCAGGCATTGGGCCCCGGACAGGGCCATGATGCGCGCGGCCTCCGGATACCACTGGTCCCAGCAGACCAGCACGCCCAGGCGCCCGATCGAGGTTTCGATCGGGACGAACCCGGTATCACCCGGGGTGAAGTAGTACTTCTCGTAATAGCCGGGATCGTCCGGGATGTGCATCTTGCGATACAGCCCCAGCGTGCGCCCATCGGCCTCGAAGACGATTGCGGTGTTGTGGTACACGCCGGCCGCGCGGCGTTCGAACAGCGAGGTCACGAGCACCACGGCGTTGTCGCGGGCGATCTGTCCCAGGCGCCTGGTGGACGGGCCGGGAATGGGTTCGGCCCGATCGAAAACGTCAGGATCCTCGGTCTGGCAGAAGTAGGGTCCGGTATGCAGCTCGGCCAGCACGACCAGGCGGGCCCCGCCCGCCGCGGCATCGGCCACGGCCTGTGCGGTCGCGTCCAGGTTGGCCTCGACGCTCCCGGCATCGCGGTGCTGGATCAGGGCCACGGGAAGGGTATCGGTTGTCATCGCAGATCAGTCTTCCGGGATGCCAAGGGCGCCCTTGGGGTATTGCATGGTCAGGCAATGCAAACTGCCACCCTGCCGGATGATGGCCCGGCAGTCGATTTCCACGATCTCGCGTCCCGGAAAGGCCTCGGTCAGGCGATCAAGCGCGATCGCGTCGGCGGGGTCATCGTAGGCCGGCATCAGCACCGCATCGTTGAGGACCAGGAAGTTCGCGTAGGTCGCCGGCAGGCGCTGGCCATCGGGGCCGTGTTGCGGGCGAGGCCAGGGCAGGGGAATCAGCCGGTAGGGCACGCCGGAGGCCTGACGCAGCGAGCGCAGTTCCTCTTCCATGGCCGCCAGTTCGCCGTGGTGCGGATCGTCAGGGTCGTCGCACTGGACATAGGCGATCGTGTCCGGGCTGCAAAAGCGGGCGAGGGTGTCGATGTGGCTGTCGGTGTCGTCCCCTTCGAGGTGGCCATGTTCCAGCCACAACACCCGTTGCGCCCCCAGATGCTCGTGCAGGCGGCGTTCGATAGCGGCCTTGTCCAGATCCGGGTTGCGTGTGGGCCGCAGCAGGCATTGAGTAGTCGTCAGGAGGGTGCCGTCGCCGTCAGACTCGATGCTGCCACCCTCCAGCACCATTGCGATGGGCTCCGGCACGTTCGGTCCGAAGACGCCCTGCTGGGCCAGGGCGGTGGTGATCGCGTTGTCGTGCTCCGCAGGGAACTTGCCGCCCCAGCCGTTGAAGGTGAAGTCGAGCAGGCGGGGCTGCGGCCCTTCCAGTACGGTGATCGGGCCATGGTCGCGAGCCCAGGTGTCGTCGGAGTCGGCCAGCGCGAACCACAGGCGGTCGTTGCGGATGGCGGCCTCGACCAGAAATCCGGAGATCTCTTCGATGTGTTCCGGGTCGCGGGCGACGATCACCACCGGCTCGAAACGGCTGATCGCCGCCGCGAGCGTGGCAAAGACGGGGTGGACCTGGTCCAGTTCTGCGGCCCAGTCGGTACCGTTATGCGGCCAGGTCAGCTGAACACCGGCCTGTGGTTCCCACTCTGCTGGCAGTCGCCGGGTATTGGGGGAGGATGCGCTTTCCGTCACGGCCGGCGCGGGGTCTGTTCGCCGTGGACGATGCTGTGCAGCACGTATTCGCCCTCGAACACGACCGAGAAATCATTGTAGTCCCAGCGGGTGATCGGCGGATCACCGACCGTGGGATGACGCAGGCTGGGCTCGCCATGACGACTGCGCACCCCGGATTGGCTCTGGCCACGGGCCGGCAGTCCTTCACGGGTTTGCACTTCGAAGTCTCCGCCTGTGCCCCGCAGGATCTCCGCCTGTGCCTCGTTGACGGTCAATGAGGCCAGTGCCGTGGTCGTGACCAGGACCGCCGCGGCAGAGACGGCGAACAGGCCGCGCGGACGGGTGAGCGGTGGCTTTGCATGATTCCCTTGCATGAGACGAATCTCCGATGGCTCGCGGACGATAAGGCACATGGTAGCGTCATCCTCCCGCCTGTGCCTCCGGTGGCAAAACTCTGTGCCATCGGGGATAGGCGTGCCCGTGTAACTCTGGCATGATTTCGCGATGTTCCGCCCGCTCCCGCTCGCCATCGGTCTGCGCTATACGCGCGCCAAGCGGCGTAATCACTTCATCTCGTTTATTTCGGTCGTCTCGATCCTCGGCCTGGTGCTGGGCGTGATGGCGCTGATCACCGTGCTCTCGGTGATGAACGGCTTCGAACGGGAGCTGCGCGATCGCATCCTGGGTATGGCCTCGCACGCGACCATCCAGGACGTGAATGGCGGCCTGCGCAACTGGGAGTCACTGAAGGAGCAGGTCGAGACCATCGACGAGCGGGTACTGGCGGTCGCGCCGTATGTCCAGGGCGAGGCGATGCTCAGTGCGACGGGGAACATCTCCGGTGCGCTGATCCGTGGGGTGGACCCGGAGGCCGAGGAACGCGTGGCGCGGATCGGCGAGCACATGACCCAGGGCCGGCTCGGGCAGCTCGAACCCGGTGCCTACCGCATTGTGCTGGGCCGCGAGCTGGCAGCGGAACTGCGCGTGCGGGTGGGCGATTCGCTGATCCTGATGGCGCCACAGGCCTCGGTCTCGCCGGCGGGTGTAATGCCGCGCATGCGACGATTCGAGGTGGCGGGGATCTTCGAGGTCGGGATGTACGAATACGACCGCGGGACAGCCTTCATTCACCTGCAGGACGCCCAGGCGGTCTTCCAGACGGGCGAGAGCGTCACCGGCCTGCGCCTGCGCCTGACGGACATGATGCGGGCGGGAGTGGTCTCGCGCGAGGTGGCCAGTCAGCTCGACGGGCTGTTCCGGGTGTCCGACTGGACGCGCCAGCATGCCAACCTCTTCCGCGCGATCCAGATCGAGAAGATGGTGATGTTCATCATCCTGTCCCTGATCGTTGCGGTAGCGGCCTTCAATATCGTCTCCACGCTGATCATGTTGGTGACCGACAAGCAGGGGGATATCGCGATACTGCGAACCCTTGGGCTGTCCCCCTCGGGGGTCATGCTGGTGTTCGTGGTCCAGGGGGTGGTGATCGGCGCGATCGGCATCCTGCTCGGCTCGGTCGCCGGTGTCGCGCTGGCGCTCAATATCGATGTCGTGGTGCCCTTCATAGAACGCGCGATGGGCATCGAGTTTCTCGCGGCCGATGTCTATTACATCAGTGATTTGCCGTCGGAATTGAAAGCATCCGATGTCTTTCGGGTGGGCGGGATTGCGTTCTTGCTGACCGTCGTGGCGACGCTGTTCCCGGCCTGGCGGGCGGCCCGTACGCAGCCGGCGGAGGCCCTGCGCCATGACTGAGACTGCTCCGGTACTGGAGGCCGTGGGGGTCGAGCGGCGTTTCCGCGATGGCAAATTGGATGTGGCCGTGCTGCAGGGCGTCGATTTTCGCCTGGAGCGGGGCGACCAGACGGCGATCATCGGTGCCTCGGGTTCCGGCAAGAGTACGCTGCTGCATCTGCTCGGGGGACTGGATCGCCCCACGGCGGGCGAGGTTCGGCTGCTGGGGCAGGAGTGGTCGCGCATGGGCGAGGCGCGCCGGGGCCGCATGCGCAACCAGCACCTCGGGTTCGTCTACCAGTTCCATCACCTGCTGCCGGAGCTGACGGCGGTCGAGAATGTCGCGCTGCCTCTGCTGATCCGGGGGACCTCCAGCCGACGGTCGCGCCAGGAGGCAGAGCACTGGCTCGGACAGGTCGACCTCGGGCACCGTGGTGCGCACAAGCCGGCCGAACTGTCGGGGGGCGAGCGCCAGCGCGTGGCGATCGCACGGGCGCTGGTGACGCGGCCGTCCGCGATTCTGGCCGACGAGCCCACCGGGAATCTGGATCAGGAGCGCGCCCAGCATGTGTTCGCGCTACTGCGCGAGATGAACCGCTCTACTGGCACCGCGCTGGCACTGGTGACGCATGACATCACCCTCGCGCGCGAGCTGGATCGGTCGGTACAGCTGGTCAAGGGGCATCTGGAGCGCGAGCACTTCCACGGTCAGCTGGCCGACGACTGATCCGTCCGCTCGGGAGCGCTGGGTAAAGCCTTGCGGAGTTGCGGTCAGCCCTTGGCGTGCGTCGGCTACCGGCCCGAATCGTCTTTTTCCGCTTTTTCCCTTTCCCGCTCCTGACGCAACCGCCGCAACGCGCGACGGGTCCGCAGGCGCTGTACGACATTCACGCGCCACAGCACACGCACCAGCAGATATCCGGAGAGACTGGCCAGCGTCGCGAAGAGCAGGCTGCCGAGCAGTAGCGGCTGCCAGATGGTCAGCAGCTCGGTACTGAACCATTCCCAGCTCCAGTCGAGATGGACATCGCGGGGCGGCTCACCCAGCAGCTTGCGGCCGACGGTATAGGCCATATACAACATGGGGGGCATGGTGATCGGGTTGGAGATCCAGACCAGGATCACCGAGATGGGCAGGTTGACGCGCACAATCAGCGCGACAATCGCGGCGACCAGCATCTGCATAGGGATAGGCAGGAAGGTCACGAACAGCCCAACGGCAAACGCACCAGCCACGGAGCGGCGGTTCAGATGCCACAGATCCGGAGACCGCAGGCGCGGCCCCAGGGGGGAGAGTGCGCGATGGCCGCGCACGCCCTCCATGCCGGGGAACAGCCTTCTGATGATGTGCTTCGCCATGTCTCGGGGTATCTGTCGGACTCTCGCAGGCCCAATCCTGGGCGTGCATCCTACCTGCTAGGACTGGGCCCTGGGGAGAGGATTCCAACTCTTCCTGGACGGGACCGTGCGCCATGATGGTCGCGGTGCTGGGCCTGATCGCCGGTGTGTGGGGGTTGCACCAGCTCCCCGTCCTGCCTGTCTTGCTCGAAGGTCCATTGAGAGTATTCCTGCCTGTCGCTGGCGCGCTGGTCGCACTTGGCTGGGTCCAGGCGGCTCGGCGAGGTTCTCCTTTCACGTGGTTGCCAGCAGCCTCGCTGGGGTTGCTCGCGGGCGTGTGGCTGGCACTCCCGCATGCGACGGACTGGTCGGGCAAGGTCGTGAGTCCCGAGTGGTCGGGAGCCGAGGTCTTGGTGCGGGCACAGGTGGTCAGTTTGCCGGAGCACGGGGAGCGGCGCAGCCGGTTCCGGGTTGGGGTGTCGGAGATCGAGCAGGGCAACCCGGGGCTGGAGCTTGAAGGCCGCGAGTTGTGGGTGAGCGCCTTCCCCGCGCGGCCGGCGATACAGGTGGGTGATTCGCTGCGGCTGGACTTGCGATTGCGTGGTGTCGACGGCCCCCGCAACCCCGGGGCATTCGATGCCGCAGGCTGGTTCTACCGCGAGGGGATGCACGGCAGCGCCGTTGCGCGTTCCGTTACCCCACTGGCAGGCGTGCAGGAGGGGGCCAGGGGCCGCGTGATCATGCACCGCCTTCGGGCCGCAATGCAGGCATGTCTGGAGCGCGCGGCACCAGATTTGCGTCACCCGGGCCTGGTGCAGGCGCTGGTCATCGGCAATCGCCAGGCCATGACCGAGAGTGAATGGCAGGCTTTCCTGCACACCGGGACCAATCACCTGATGGCGATTTCCGGGTTGCATGTGGCCCTGGTCGCGGGGTTTGCCGGCGGCATTGCCGGATGGTTGTGGTCCGGGGTGGCGGCTTTTAGACGGCTGCGGCGCTGGCTGTTCATGAGTGTGGTCGGGCTGGTGGCCGCCACGGGCTATGCGGTACTCGCCGGTTTCAGCATCCCGACCCAAAGGGCTTTGCTGATGCTGATTGCGTTCACGCTGGCGGTACTGTCGCGTCGCGAGGGTGTTGCCTGGCGCGCCCTGGCCCTTGCCGCGGCCATGGTGCTGATTGTGCACCCGCCGAGCGTGCTGGCCCCGGGGTTCTGGTTCTCGTTCGGCGCGGTGGCCGTGATCCTGCTGCTGTTGCAGGGTCGGGTCGGGGCGACCGGTTGGCGCGACGGCCTGCGTATCCAGGTCGTGCTGGCGATCGCGATGCTTCCGCTCAGTCTGGCCTGGTTTCAGCTGGGGTCCTGGGTCGCACCCGTGGCCAACCTGATTGCGGTGCCCATGGTGACGCTGCTGATCCTGCCGTTGTTGCTGGTTGGCGCCTTGGTTGCCTGGTGGTGGCCGGCCGCCGGCGGCCTGTTGTTGGGTATTGGGGACGGCCTGCTGGCACTGCTGGTGATGATGCTGGAGGCACTGGCAGGGATCCCTGTTCTGGTGGACCAGCGCCATGTTCCGGTGGCCGCGGCCCTGCTGGGCGGCGTGGCCGTTCTCCTGGCCTTGCAGCCGCTCGCCCGGCGATTGGCCCCCTGGATTGCAGTAGCCGCGATTGCTCTGGTGGCGCCGCTGCGCCCGGACCTCGCGGCCGGGCAATGGCGCGTTCAGGTCCTGGATGTTGGCGCCGGGCAGGCCACTATCGTTGAGACCCGACGACACGCGCTGCTGGTTGATGCAGGTCCGGGTCGAGAGGGCGGCTTCAGCGCGGGCGACCGGATTGTGGTGCCGGCCTTGCGGGCGAGCGCTATCCGCTCCCTGGATACCCTGATGGTGACGCACGAACATGCCGGCCACGCAGGGGGCGTGGCGGCCGTCCGGGAACGGATTCCGGTGGGGCGCACGCTGCGGCGCACTCCGGTGAGCCATGACAATGACGAAAGCTGCGAAAAGGGGGATCAGTGGAACTGGGACGGTGTGCGCTTCGAGGTACTCCATCCGCCGCCGGGCTGGAATGACGACTCGTCCGCGTCCTGTGTGCTGAAGGTGGAGGGGGCGGGCGCGACCTTGCTGGTCATGGGCGGGCTGGATGGTCTCGGCGAGGCCGTGATGCATCGGGACAACGCGGGCTTTGCGGTTGATTTGCTGGTGGCGCCGAGGACTTCCAATCCGCGTGCCCTGCAGGCTGACTGGCTGGCGCGTTTCCCGCCAGGTCAGGTCTGGGCGGCGACGACCGCCGAGGGTGGCGGTCTGCCCGACGAGGCCCGGAAACGGCTGGAGCTAAGCGGTATTCCACTGTACGAGACCCGCCGGAGCGGTGCACTGGTCACGAGCAGCGCGCGACTCGACAGCGCTCCGGCGACCGGGCGCCCGAGGGTGCGATTCTGGCATCCCGAGAGCCCTGATCGAAAAGAGCCCTGATAGAATAATCTCATGACAGAACACCGCTCCGACACGATCCGCCCGATTCGCTTTGAAGACGGCAACCTCTATCTGCTCGACCAGCGCCTGTTGCCGGGCGAGGCCGTGCGCCAGTGCTATACCGATGCCGGCGAAGTGGCGACCGCGATACGCGACATGGTCGTGCGCGGTGCGCCCGCCATCGGGATCACGGCTGCGTTCGGGGTCGTGCTGGCCTGCCAGAAGGCCCGGGGGGGGGACGACTGGCGCGCGCGAGTGGCTGCGGACATGGATCGCCTGCGGGCCTCGCGGCCCACGGCGGTGAATCTGTTCTGGGCACTGGACCGCATGGCCCGGGAGGTCGATGCGGCGATGGATCTGGAGGCGGCCATTGAGGCGACCACCATCGCGGCCCGGCAGATGCTGGACGACGACATTGCGGGCAACCGTCGCATGGGACGGCACGGGGCTTCCTTGATCGAGCCGGGACATGCGGTACTGACCCACTGCAATACGGGTTCGCTGGCCACCGGGGGCTATGGCACGGCCCTGGGGGTGATCCGCGCGGCCTGGGACGAGGGGCGGGTGACCGAGGTCTTTGCCGACGAGACCCGCCCGTGGCTCCAGGGGAGCCGCCTGACCGCCTGGGAACTCGTGCATGATGGCATCCCGGTGCAGCTGCTGTGCGAAGGGGCGGCCGCCAGTTTGCTGCGCTCCGGACGCGTGGGGTGGGTGATCGTGGGTTCTGACCGCATCGCGGCGAACGGGGATGTCGCGAACAAGATCGGCACCTATGGGCTGGCTCTGCTGGCGCGTGCCCACGGTGTGCGCTTTATGGTCGCGGCCCCGCTGTCGACCATCGACTTCGATATGCCGGACGGGGAGGGTATCCCGATCGAGCAGCGAGCCGAAGACGAGGTGCTGGCGCTCGCCGGGATGCGCGTGGCCGCGGACGGCGCGCGGGCCTACAACCCGGCGTTCGACGTCACGCCGGCGCACCTGGTCGACGCGATCGTGACCGAGCATGGCGTGGTCGAGGCACCGGATCGGGACAAACTGGCCGCCCTGCGGCGGAAAGCCGTCGCTGTGGACCCGGTTCTCGAGGGCTGACAGCGCCGGATCACGGTGTTTCACAGTGGCATACCCCGGCTGAGAGCTACGGAGGGGCGATTTCAGGCCCATTTTCTAGGTCCCAGTGGTTACCCCTGTGGTATGATCGCGAGCTTGTTCAGACGGACGGCGTAACTCTCGATGGCTGAATTTGCCAAGGAAATCTTCCCGGTCAATCTCGAAGACGAGATGCAGCAGTCCTACCTCGATTACGCGATGAGCGTAATCGTGGGCCGGGCCCTCCCCGATGTCCGTGACGGCCTCAAGCCGGTCCATCGCCGCGTGCTCTACGCGATGCGCGAGCTGGGCAACGACTACAACAAGCCCTACAAGAAGTCGGCGCGTGTGGTCGGTGACGTGATCGGTAAGTACCACCCGCATGGCGACTCGGCCGTCTACGACGCCATCGTGCGCATGGCGCAGCCGTTTTCGATGCGCTACATGCTGGCCGACGGTCAGGGCAACTTCGGCTCCATTGACGGCGACTCCCCGGCGGCCATGCGGTATACCGAGGTGCGCATGGCGCGCATCGCGGCCGAGCTGCTGGCCGACATCGACAAGGAAACCGTCGATTTCATCGACAACTACGATGGTTCCGAACAAGAGCCGGCAGTCCTCCCGAGCAAGTTCCCCAACCTGCTGGTCAACGGCTCCGCCGGGATCGCGGTGGGGATGGCGACCAACATCCCGCCGCACAACCTGCGCGAAGTGATCAACGCCTGTGTGGCGCTGATCGATGACCCCGAGATCTCCATCGAGGGCCTGATGGAGCACGTGCCGGGCCCCGATTTCCCTACGGCCGGGATCATCAACGGCGTGGAAGGCGTGCGCGAGGCCTATCGCACCGGCCGCGGCCGGGTGCTGATCCGGGCGCGCTCGCATGTCGAGCCGCTGGAGGGCGGACAGCGCGAGGCGATCGTCGTCACCGAACTCCCGTACCAGGTGAACAAGGCCCGCCTGACCGAGAAGATCGCCGAGCTGGTCAAGGAAAAGCGCATCGACGGCATCTCGGAGCTGCGCGACGAGTCGGACAAGGACGGCATGCGCCTGGTCATCGAGCTCAAGCGTGGCGAGATGGCCGAGGTGGTCCTGAACCACCTGTACATGCATACGCAGATGCAGAACGTCTTCGGCATTAACATCGTCGCCCTGGTCGACGGGCAGCCGAAGGTGCTGGATCTGCGTCAGGTGCTGGAGGCCTTCCTGCGGCACCGCCGCGAGGTGGTCACCCGCCGCACGATCTTCGATCTGCGCAAGGCCCGCGAGCGCGCCCATATCCTGGAAGGCCTGGCGATCGCGCTGGCGAATATTGATCCGGTGATCGAACTGATCCGTGCCGCCCCCAATCCGGCCGAGGCCAAGGCCGGCCTGCTGGCGCGCAGTTGGCCGCTGGGCGTGGTCAGCGACATGCTGGATCGGGCCGGGGCCAGCGCCTCGCGTCCCGAGGACCTGGCCCCCGAATACGGCGTGGGCGACGACGGTTACCGCCTGTCCGAAGCCCAGGCCCAGGCGATCCTGGATCTGCGCCTGCACCGCCTGACCGGGCTGGAACAGGACAAGATCCTCGACGAATACCGCGAACTGCTGGACCTGATCGAGGACCTGCTCGACATCCTGAGCTCGGGCGAACGCCTGCAGCAGGAGATCCGCAACGAGTTGCTGGCTGTGGCCGAGCAGTTCGGCGACGAACGGCGCAGCGAGATTCGCGAGCGCCAGGCGAACCTGACGCTGGAAGACCTGATCGGCGAAGAAGACGTCGTGGTGACGCTCTCGCACGCTGGTTATGTGAAGTACCAGCCGGTGGCCGACTATCGCGCACAGCGCCGAGGCGGTCGTGGCAAGGCGGCCGCGAGCTTCAAGGAAGAGGATTTCGTCGATCGGTTGCTGGTCGCGAACACGCACGACACGGTGCTTTGCTTCTCCAGCCGCGGGCGCGTGTACTGGCTGAAGGTCTACGAGCTGCCGCAGGGCTCGCGAGCCTCGCGCGGCAAGCCGATCGTCAATCTGCTGCCGCTGGAATCCGGTGAGCGCATCAACGCGATCCTGCCGGTGCGGGAATACGACCCGGACCACTACGTGTTCATGGTCACCGCCCGAGGCACGGTCAAGAAGACGCCGCTGACAGACTTCTCGCGTCGACGCTCGACCGGGATCATTGCAGTGGATCTGCGCGACGACGACTACCTGGTGGACGTCTCGCTCACCGATGGCCAGATGGACGTAATGCTCGTTACCACGGCCGGCAAGGCAGTGCGCTTCTCCGAGAGTGACGTGCGGCCGATGGGCCGTACCGCCTGCGGTGTGCGCGGCGTGCGCATGGAATCGGATCATCGCGTGATTGCGCTGCTCAATGTCGCCGAGGGTGCGGCCTTGCTGGCCACGGAGAACGGCTACGGCAAGCGGACCCGCTTCGACGAATTCCCGGTCCACCGTCGTGGCGGTCAGGGCGTGATCGGGATCCAGACGGAGGGGCGCAATGGCCCGCTGGTCGGGGCCGCGCGCGTGCTGGAAGACGACGAGGCAATGCTGATCACCACGGGCGGGACGCTGGTGCGCACGCCGGTGGACCAGATCCCGCTGATCGGGCGCAACACGCAGGGCGTGCGATTGATCCGTCTGGACGAGGGCGAGCGCCTGGTGGAACTGGCGCGGGTCGAAAAGCTGCAGGGCGAGGATGAAGACCTCGACAGTGACAGCGAGGGCGACGAAGACGACGAACCCACCCAGAACACCATGGACAACGGAGATCCGGAATGAGCCGAGTGCATAACTTCAGTGCGGGGCCGGCGGCGCTGCCGCAGGCGGTCCTGGAACGGGCACGCGACGAACTGATCGATTTCCATGGCGCCGGGATGTCCGTGATGGAGATGAGCCATCGCGGCAAGCCGTTCATGCAGGTCGCCGAGAAGGCCGAGCAGGACCTGCGCAAGCTGATGAATATTCCGGACAATTACAGCGTGTTGTTCCTGCAGGGTGGGGCGACGGGCCAGTTCGCGGCGATCCCGATGAACCTGCACTCGGGCGGGAAACCGATGGACTACATCGACACCGGCGCCTGGTCGGGCAAGGCGATCAAGGAAGCCCAGAAGTTCGGGCCCGTGAACATCGTCGCCAGCTCGCAGGCCAGTGGCTACGCCTCGATCCCGCCGCGCGACAGCTGGAATCTCGACCCGAATGCCGCCTACGTGCACTACACCCCGAACGAGACGATCGGTGGCGTCGAGTTTCACGAGGTCCCGGAGGTCGGGGGCAAGCCGCTCGTCGCGGATATGTCCTCCACCATCCTCTCGCGCCCGATCGACGTGTCGAAATTCGGCGTGATCTATGCTGGCGCGCAGAAGAACATCGGGCCCGCCGGGCTGACTGTGGTGATCGTTCGCAACGACCTGCTGGACCAGGAGTCGAATCCCAACCTGCCGGCGGTGGTCGACTGGGCGCTGCAGGCGAAAAATGACTCCATGTACAACACGCCGCCGACCTTCGGCTGGTACCTGGCGGGACTCGTCTTCGAATGGTTGCTGGAGCAGGGCGGGTTGGAAAAGATGGCCGAGATCAACCAGCGCAAGGCCGAGAAGCTCTATCATTTCGTGGACAACTCGGCGTTCTATCGCAACCCGGTCGAACCGGATGCGCGTTCGTGGATGAACGTGCCCTTCATCCTCGCGGACGACTCGCTGGACGGTACGTTTCTGAACGAGGCCGATGCCGCGGGACTGTCGTCGCTGAAGGGGCATCGTTCGGTAGGCGGGATGCGGGCAAGCATCTACAACGCCGTACCGGAGAGTGCCGTGGACGCGCTGATCGAGTTTATGGCGGACTTCGAGAACCGCCACGCCTGAGCGCGTCTCCCTGAGGGAACCGATCACGGAGGGCCCGGATGTACCGCATACAGACCTATAACAACATTGCCATACGCGGGCTGGACCGCTTCCCGCGGGACCGTTACGAGGTGGCCTCGGACATCAACCAGCCCGACGCGCTGATGCTGCGCTCGTTCAACCTGCACGATGTCGAGATCCCGGATTCCGTACTGGCCGTCGGACGCGCCGGCAGCGGGGTCAACAATATCCCGGTCGCGGCGCTGTCCGATCGCGGGGTCGCGGTATTCAACGCCCCCGGAGCCAATGCCAATGCGGTCAAGGAGCTGGTGATCGCCGGCCTGCTGCTGGGCGCGCGCAACCTGCTGCCGGCGGCGGGCTATGTGCAGGAGCTGGACCCGAGCAAGGACGACTTCATGGCCGCGGTCGAACACGGCAAGAAGCGGTTCACGGGCTTCGAACTGCCCGGGCGCAAGCTCGCCGTGCTGGGGCTGGGCGCCATCGGTGTCGGCGTGGCCAATGCCGCCAAGGCCCTCGGCATGGAGGTCGTGGGATTCGACCCCAAGGTCACGGTCGAGAATGCCTGGCGCCTCGATTCGGACATCGAGCGGGCGCGCTCCGTGGAGGCGGCCCTGGAGGGTGCGGACGCGGTGACGGTGCATGTCCCGCTGACCGAGAACACGCGGCACCTGGTCAACGCCAAGGGGCTGGAGGGTATGAACCCGGGCGCGATGGTGCTGAACCTGGCGCGCGAGGGCATCGTCGATGACGAGGCCGTCCGCGAGGGACTGGATGCCGAACGGCTGCACGCCTACATCACGGACTTCCCGGTGCCCAACATGCTGGGCCACCCGCGGGTCATCACGCTGCCGCACCTGGGGGCCTCGACGACCGAGTCGGAGGAGAACTGTGCGGTGATGATTGCCGACCAGCTGCGCGACTATCTGGAGAACGGCAACGTGGTGAATTCGGTGAACCTGCCGACCCTGGTGCTGGACCGCAAGGGCGACACCCGCATCGCTGTGGTCAACCGCAATCTCCCGGATCGCGTGGCGCGTATCTCGCATGTCCTGGGCGAATCCAACCTGAACATCCTGCACCTGATGAACGATTCCCGCGGGGATCTGGCGTATACGCTGCTCGACGTGGACGGGAAGCCCGATCCGTCCACGCTGGAGGCGTTGCTGCAGATTGATGGCGTGCTGCGCGCGCGGGTGCTGTAGATCGTGACGAAGAAGGGGCCATCGCCGAAAGCCGCTACAGGGCCGGAAGACCTCGGGTCCTTGCGCAACCGCATCGATGAGCTCGACGGGCAGTTGCTGGAGCTTCTCAGCGAGCGTGCTCGCTGCGCCGAGGCGGTCGCGCGGGTCAAGCGCGACTTCGAGCCGAATCCGGTCTTCTACCGTCCGGAGCGCGAGGCCGAGATCCTGCGGCGCGTACGCGAGGAAAACCCCGGGCCCTTGTCCGGCGATGCGGTGGTCCGGCTGTTCCGGGAGATCATGTCCGAGTGCCTGGCGCTCGAGCACCCGCTGACGGTCGCCTATCTGGGCCCCGAGGGTACGTTTACCCACCTGGCGGCACGCAAGCACTTTGGTCACGCGGTGGAGACAACCCCGTTGACCTCGATCGATCAGGTGTTTGGCGCGGTGGAAGCCGGGCGGGCGCAGTTCGGTGTAGTGCCGATCGAGAACAGCTCCGAGGGCGTGGTCACGCATACCGTGGACTGTTTCCTCGACTCGCCGCTGCAGATCTGCGGCGAGGTCGTGACGCCGATCCATCATCATCTTCTGGCGCAGGCCGAAGACCTCAGCCAGGTTCGCCGTGTCCGCGCGCACGCCCAGGCGCTGGCCCAGTGCCGGCAGTGGCTGGACACCCACCTCCCACACGCGGAGCGCGAGGCGGTGTCTTCCAACGCGCGGGCGGCGGAGGTCGCGGCGAAAGATCCGGAAAGCGCGGCGATCGCCAGCCGCGTGGCCGCCGAGCACTATGGTGTTCCGCTGCGGGTGCAGCATGTCGAGGATCGCGCGGACAACACCACGCGCTTCCTGATTATCGGCACCGCGTCCACCGAGCCGAGTGGTGCCGACCGGACTTCGATCATGCTCAGTACCGCGAACCGGCCAGGGTCGCTGTATGCGCTGCTCAAGCCGATCGCAGAGGCGGGCATCAGCCTGACCCGGATCGAGTCGCGGCCCTCGCGCTGCACCCAGTGGACCTATGTGTTTTTCCTGGATCTGGTGGGCCACCAGAAGGATCCGGAAATCCAGGATTGTCTTGAGCAACTGCGCCAGACCGCCGATACCGTCAAGGTGCTGGGGAGCTACCCCCAGGCCGCTACCTGAGGGGAACACTGACTCATGCACACGCTCGCGTTGATACCCCAGGTTTCCCGAGACAAGGCGCGGTGCGCAGCGGGTAGTGGTTCTGCCCGCCCGTTTTTCATTGATTCGGGGCGCAACGCAGGATCGGGGAACCTGGGGTACCAACCCCAAGGGGCTCGGCCGCCCGTTGTTATCGAAGACGGGCGCGGGAACGGGGCTGCGGTTCCTTTGTGCAGAATGACTGCACGGCAGTCACCGCACCTTGTTCGCACGCAAAAGCGACTCGAGCGCGAGCGCGTGCATGAATCAGTGTTCCCCTAACCGAGGTATCCCATGGCTTCACGCAATCCCGTGTCCGATACGAACCCGGGTGGCTTTGATGCCGCCGCGCTTGCCGTGGATGGCGTTCGGGGCCTGACGCCCTATCAGCCCGGCAAGCCGATCGCGGCGCTCGAACGGGAGCTGGGCATCCAGCAGGCGATCAAGATGGCCTCCAACGAGAATCCGCTGGGGCCCTCGCCCCAGGCGGTGGAGGCCGCACGCGCGGCGATGAGCGAGGCGCATATCTATCCCGATGGGGCAGGCTTCGAGCTCAAGGCCGCGCTGGCTACCCGGCATGGTGTCGACCCGGATGCCATTACCCTCGGCAATGGGTCCAACGAGATCCTGGAGCTCGTTGCGCGGGCGTGGCTGGCGCCCGGTCGGACCTCGGTTTTTTCGGCTCATGCCTTTGCCGTCTACCCGCTGGTTACCCAGGCGGTAGGGGCCGATGCCCGGGTGGTCGAAGCACTGCCTGCGACCGACCTGGAACAGCCCTACGGGCACGATCTGGCTGCGATGCAGAAAGCCGTGGGTGAGACCGTGCGGGTGGTGTTCGTGGCGAATCCGAACAACCCGACCGGCACCTGGGTCGGACGTGCGGCGCTCGAGGCCTTCGTAGCGGCGATGCCGGCCACCACGCTGGTCGTGATCGACGAGGCGTATGCGGAGTATGTCGAGCAGGAAGACTATCCCGACACCACCCAGTGGGTCGCGCGCTACCCGAATCTGATCGTGACCCGCACGTTTTCCAAGATTCAGGGCCTTGCCGGCCTGCGTCTGGGATACGCGATCAGTTCGCCCTCGGTGGCGGAACTGCTCAATCGTGTGCGCCAGCCATTCAATGTGAACGCGGTCGCGCAGGCCGCGGGGCTGGCCGCGCTGGGCGACTCCGCCCATATCGAGCGTTCGGTGCGCGTCAATCGCGAGGGTCTGGTGCAGCTGGGCGAGGGTCTGCGCGAACGCGGGCTGCGTGTAATCCCGTCCGTGGGCAACTTCATTACTTTCGACACCGGGCGTGATGCGGGGCCGGTATACGAGGCGCTGCAACGCGAAGGCGTGATCACCCGCCCCGTGGAGAACTACGGGCTGCCCGGCCATCTGCGGGTGACGGTCTCCACGCCCGAGGACAACGAACGCTTCCTGCAGGCGCTGGATCGGGCCCTGGCATGATCGAGCGGCTGGTCATCTTCGGGGTTGGCCTGATCGGCGGCTCGCTCGCACTCGCCTTGCGAGAGGCGGGTGCGGTGCGCGAGATCGTGGGTTGTTCACGCAATGCAGACAACCTGCGCGAGGCCGAGCGTCTGGGCGTGATCGATCGCTGGACGACCTCGGTGGCAGAGGCCGCGGAAGGGGCGGATATCGGCGTACTGGCAGTCCCGTTGGGGGCAATGGGTCCGCTGGCACGCGATCTGGCGGGCTGCTGGCCGGAAGACAGCCTGTTGACCGATGTCGGCTCGAGCAAGCAGGCCGTGATCGACGCGGTGACCGAGGGCTTTGGCACCACGCCGCGCCAGTTTGTGCCCGGTCACCCGATCGCCGGAACCGAGAAGAGCGGGGTAACGGCCGCATTTCCCAGCCTCTTTCGGGACCGGCTGGTGATCCTGACCCCGGCGGATGCGACCAATCCGATGGCCAGCGATCGCATTGCACAAATGTGGCAGGCGGCCGGTGCGCGGGTGGAATTCATGACACCCGCCCATCACGACCGGGTGCTCGCGGCGACGAGCCATCTGCCTCACGTGCTGGCCTACACGCTGGTGGCGTCGCTGTCGGACATGAGCGAGCGCGACGAGATCTTTCATTATGCCGCGGGCGGCTTTCGCGACTTCACCCGCATTGCCTCGTCGGACCCGGTGGTCTGGCGCGATATCTGCCTGGCCAACCGCGCGGCGATCCTCGAGGTGATCGAGCGCTACCAGGGCGACCTGGAGCAGCTGCGCGGGATGATCGAGGCGGCTGACGGGCCCGCGCTCGAGGCACGCTTTCGGCATGCAAAGGAAACCCGGGATCGTTTTTGCGACCCGGCGGATGCACAACTGGATACCTGAAACATGAACACCTTTACCGTACAGCCGGGGGGCACGCTCTCCGGTGTCGCCCGTGTGCCGGGCGACAAGTCCATTTCCCATCGCTCGATCATGCTGGGCGCGCTGGCCGAGGGCGAGACGCGTGTCACCGGCTTTCTCGAAGGGGCCGATTGCCTGGCGACGCTGGAGGCCTTTCGCGCGATGGGCGTGCCGATCGAGCGCAACGGACCTGGCGAGGTCGTGATTCAGGGGCGCGGCCTGCATGGCCTTCAGGCACCGGATCGCCCGCTGGACATGGGGAACTCGGGGACCGCGATGCGGCTGCTGTGCGGGGTGCTCGCCGGACAGGCTTTCGACAGTGAGCTGATCGGCGATGAATCCCTGACACGTCGCCCGATGCGCCGGGTCACCGAGCCCCTGGCGCGCATGGGGGCGCAGATCGAGACCAGCGAGGCGGGTACTCCGCCCTTGCGCATACGGGGGGGAGCGCCCCTGCGGGGTACCGACCATGTGCTGCAGGTAGCCAGCGCCCAGGTAAAGTCCGCGATCCTGCTTGCGGGGCTGTGGGCAGAAGGGAAAACCTGTGTGACCGAGCCCGCGCCCACCCGGGATCATACCGAGCGCATGCTAAATGGCTTCGGCTGCGTGGTAACGCGGGATGGCCCGAAGGCCTGTGTTACCGGGGGCGGGCGCCTGCAGGCGAGTTCGGTGGATGTCCCGGCGGACATCTCCTCGGCCGCCTTCTTCCTGGTGGGGGCGAGCATCGCGACGGGGTCGCAGATGCGCCTGGCGCATGTCGGCATCAATCCGACCCGGACCGGTGTGATCGACATCCTGCGCCTGATGGGTGCGGATATCCGCGTGGAGAACGAACGCGAAGCCGGGGGTGAACCGGTGGCCGACATCGAGGTGCATGCTGCCCCCCTCAAGGGGATCGAGATTCCGACCGAGCTGGTGCCGCTGGCGATCGACGAATTCCCGGCCATCTTCGTCGCAGCGGCCTGCGCCGAGGGCGAGACCGTCCTGACCGGCGCGGAAGAGCTGCGGGTCAAGGAGAGCGATCGGATCCAGGTGATGGCCGATGGCCTTCAGGCGCTGGGCGTGCAGTGCACGGTGCAGCCCGATGGTATTCGCATCCAGGGTGGCGAGGGCTTCTCCGGCGGGGAGGTCGACAGCCATGGCGACCACCGCATCGCGATGTCGTTCGCGATGGCAGGGCTGCGGGCCAGTGCCCCGATACGCATCCGTGACTGCGCAAACGTGGCCACGTCGTTCCCGGGCTTTGTGGATCTCGCCCGAACCGTCGGCCTGGCACTGGAGGCGGCATGACAGCAACGATCCCGGTGCTCACGATCGATGGCCCCGGTGGGGCCGGCAAGGGGACGGTATGCATGCGTGTCGCCGCCGCGATGGGCTGGCACCTGCTCGACAGTGGGGCCCTGTACCGACTGCTGGGCCTGGCTGCTCGCCAGCATGGGGTGGAGCTGACGGACATCGAAGGCCTTGAGCGCCTGGCCACCGCACTGGACGTCAGCTTCGAGATCGATGGCGATGCGACACGGGTGACAACCCTGCTCGAGGGGCAGCCAGTGGACGTTCTCCTGCGCACCGAACAGGCCGGTTCCGATGCCTCGCAGGTCGCCGCGCTGCCCGCGGTGCGCGAGGCCTTGCTGGATCGCCAGCGAGCGTTTGCGCAGACCCCGGGACTGGTCGCGGACGGGCGTGACATGGGCACCGTGGTGTTCCCGGACGCGGACCTCAAGATCTTCCTGACGGCCTCTGCGGAGGAGCGGGCACGCAGGCGTTACATGCAGTTGAAGGAACAAGGACTTAGTGCTAATCTTTCCGCCCTTCAGGACGAGATGGAGGCGCGCGACCGCCGTGACCGCGAGCGCAGCGTGGCCCCCCTCAAGCCCGCCGAAGATGCCTGGGTGCTGGATACCACGGAACTCGACATCGTCAGCGTGGTGGACATGATCCTGGAGCGCCTCCGGGACGTACTCCCGGAAAAAAGCCCCCGAATCGAGGGATAGCCTCGAAGCGGGTTCATTAACGTTCAAACCCTCTTGTAGGAAGTCGCTGCAAGAATTTGTTTAATCACAGGTTTTTAAATCCATGAGTGAAAGTTTCGCGCAACTGCTCGAAGAGAGCATGGCCTACACCCAGATGCAGCCGGGTGCCATCCTCAGTGCCACCGTCATTGAGGTCACCCCGGATGTGGTCGTGGTCAATGCCGGCCTGAAGTCCGAGGGGGTCATCCCCACCGAGCAGTTCATGAACGACGAGGGTGAGCTCGAGGTCAAGGTCGGCGATGTCGTCGAAGTGGCCCTCGAAACCCCCGAAGACGGTTTCGGCGAGACGCGCATGTCGCGCGAGAAGGCCAAGCGGGCCAAGGCCTGGGATCGTCTTGAAGGTGCGATGGAAGAAGAGCAGTACGTCACCGGCAAGATCTCCGGCAAGGTCAAGGGTGGTTACACCGTCGAGCTGGGAGACATCCGTGCGTTCCTGCCCGGTTCACTCGTGGATGTACGTCCGGTGCGCGATACCGCGTACCTGGAAGGCAAGGAACTGGAGTTCAAGCTCATCAAGCTGGACCGCCGCCGCAACAACGTGGTCGTGTCCCGCCGCGCCGTGGTCGAGCAGGAATACAGCGCCGAGCGCGAAGAGCTGCTGAAGAACCTGCAGGAAGGCGCGGTCGTGAAGGGTATCGTGAAGAACCTGACCGACTACGGTGCGTTCCTGGATCTGGGCGGCATCGACGGCCTGCTGCACATCACCGACATGGCCTGGAAGCGTGTGAAGCATCCGTCCGACGTGGTCGAGATCGGCCAGGAAGTCGAGGTCAAGGTCCTGAAATTCGATCGCGAGCGCATGCGTGTCTCGCTGGGCCTGAAGCAGCTGGGCGAGGATCCGTGGGAGAACATCACCCGCCGTTACCCGACCGGCACCCGTATCTTTGGCAAGGTCACCAACATCACCGACTACGGCTGCTTCGTGGAAATCGAAGACGGTGTGGAAGGCCTGGTGCACGTGTCCGAGATGGACTGGACCAACAAGAACGTCAATCCGGGCAAGGTCGTGGCCATCGGTGACGAGGTCGAGGTGATGATCCTGGACCTGGACGAAGAGCGCCGCCGCATCTCGCTGGGCATGAAGCAGTGCCAGTCCAACCCGTGGGACGACTTCGCCGCCAACCACAACCGTGGCGAGAAGGTCCGTGGCCAGATCAAGTCGATCACCGACTTCGGCGTGTTCGTCGGTCTGGACGGCGGCATCGACGGCCTGATCCATCTGTCCGACCTGTCCTGGCACGAGGCTGGTGAAGAGGCGATCCGCAACTTCAAGAAGGGCGACGAGGTCGAGGCCGTGGTGCTGTCGGTGGATCCGGAGCGCGAGCGCATCTCCCTGGGCCTGAAGCAGCTGGACCGCGATCCGTTCTCCAACTTCGTGGCCGAGCACACCAAGGGCAGCATTGTGAAGGGCACGGTCAAGGAAGTGGACGCCAAGGCCGCGGTGATCGAACTGGCTGACGGCATCGACGGCATCCTGCGTGCCGCCGACATCTCCCAGGACCGTGTGGAAGATGCGCGTACCGTGCTGAACGTCGGCGAAGAGGTTGAGGCCAAGTTCATGGGTGTGGACAAGAAGACCCGTGCAATCAGCCTGTCGATCAAGGCCAAGGACCGCGCCGAAGAGGCCGAGATGGTCTCTGACTACTCCGCCAGCGGTAGCGCGACGACCTCCCTGGGCGATCTACTGAAGGAACAGATGGGCAAGAACGACTAAGTCCGTCACAATAAAGTCCACGGTGTCCGTACGGATGCCGTGGACTGTTTTTTATCCGCGTATTGCGGATCTCTTTCTTCTGTCTGTGACGAGCGTCAGATGACCAAATCGGAATTGATCGAAAGCCTCGCCCAGAAATCGCCTCACCTGCCCGCACGGGATGTCGAGATGTGCGTGAAGGCGTTGCTGGAACGGATGAGTCAGGCCCTGGCGCATGGCCAGCGGGTCGAGATTCGTGGCTTCGGCAGCTTCTCCCTGCATTTCCGCCCGCCGCGTCTGGGACGCAATCCCAAGACGGGGGAAGGGGTGGCACTACCGGGCAAGCATGTCCCGCATTTCAAACCCGGCAAGGAACTGCGCGAGCGGGTCAATAGCCCCGCGGTTGTCGACGAGTAATCGGCATGTCCGATCGACGGCGCCAGCAGGTCCGCAACGCAGTCGCGTTTGCCTTGCTGATCCTGATCTCTTCGGCGATCGGTATCCTTGTAGTGTTCAACGAGGGTCAGGTGACCCTGAGTCTCCCATGGGTCGACGTGCAAGCGCCCCTGGTAGTCCTGCTGGGCATTTCCGCGCTCGTCGGTGTGGTCGTTACGGCCGCAATCCTGCTTCTCCGTATCCGCCGACTGAACCAGAAGGTGGCGGACCTGCGCGCGGAGAATCGCGCGTTGAAGACCGAGGTCGAGCAGATGCGAACGGCCCCGATGCGAGATTTTTATTAGAGAAATGCAGATCACTGTGCATACCCGCGCTGGAGTCCCATTTGCCCGCGCGCGCAGTGCGGCCGGTGTAGGCTAGCCTTGAGGCACAAGCGACGCGCCATGTCTTCCGCTCCGTCCGAGAATCGATCGACCGTATGGTTGGGATGGCCCGTTTCTTTTCCTGTGAACGCTCTTTGCTTGATCACCCGATGTGACAAGATTGGCTGGCCTGGCCCGCTCCGTGGCGTATGCTGCATGGCTTGGAAATGGGTATGCCTGGCGGCGTTGTCCGGGCCCAGGGGCGTCTTGTGATCAACGATTGGTTCTGGCTGTTGTTGCCCGTGGCGGCGGCAAGCGGCTGGTGGGTAGCCCGTCGCCTCCACCCGGAAGACCAGGGGGATCAGGAACCCTCCCTTCATCGCTACCTTGAGGGCGTCCGCTATCTTCTGGACGACCGTACCGATGATGCCCTGCAGGCGTTCATCGAGATGGTGGAGGTGGACCACGAAACCTTTGAGACCCATGTAATTCTTGGACGTCTGTTCCGGCGTCGAGGCGAGGTCGATCGGGCGATCCGCATCCATCAGAACCTGGTGGCGCGTCCTTCTCTGAAGGATGAGCAGCGGGCCCAGGCGCTGAACGAGCTGGGGCAGGACTTTCTGCTGGCCGGCGTGCTCGATCGGGCCGAGGCGGTCTTCCGCGAACTTGCGGATTCGCCGCACCAGGCGGTGCCGGCCCTGAAGGGTCTGCAGCATGTGTACGAAACTCAACGTGAATGGGAGCGTGCGATCGAGGTCGGCACGCGACTGAAATCGCACAATGTGCCGAATGAACACCTTCGAATCGCGCATTATCACTGCGAGTTGGCGACCATCGCGCTGGAACATGGTGACCGCACAACCGCTTCCGAGCGCTCGGCACAAGCAGAAAAGCTGGTCCCGGGGCTGTCGCGTGCGTTGCTGATCAAGTCCGAGATCGCAGAGCGCGAAGACCACATCGCCGATGCGATTGCATATGGCCGAGAGGCCGTGGCCCGCACGCCGCCGCTGGCGCCCCTGGTTGTGCCGCGCCTCGAACGGCTGCATCAGGCGTTGCCAGGTGAGAACCGCCTTGGGCAGCTGGAGCAAACCCTGGAAGATCTAGCGAACAGCCGCGGGATCACCGTGGCGCGGATCGCACTGATGCGGTTGTACCGTCGCACCGGGCGGCTGGATGCCGCACTTTCCGAACTCGGGATGATCCTTTCGCAACGCCCGGTGCCGACATCGGGCTTGCTCGAGGCCGTGCGCTGGATGAAGATTCTTCCCGCGGTGCAGGAATACAGCGTGGAGTTCGCTGCGTTCGAAAAAGCACTTTCGGATCAACTCGGCAGCCAGCATCTGTACCAGTGCATGAACTGCGGCTACCAGGGTCGAGCACACGTCTGGCAATGTCCGAGCTGTCGCCGATGGGATACCCTGCGGGGGCTGGACTTTGAACTCGATGCCTCTACCGAAGAGGCTGAAGATGCGCTGGTCCGCGAAGGGACGCGCTGAAACCCATTCAATCAGGAAGAGCCATGCGAGCCGTCGTTCAGTCCCCAGCCCCGCGTCTGATCGTGGCACTCGACTTTGCCGATGCCGACAGTGCCATCCAGCTGGCGCAGCGTCTCGACCCGTCATTGTGCGCTCTGAAGGTCGGGTTCGAGCTGTTTGTCGTGGCCGGGCCCGATTTATTGGGCAGATTGCACGATCTCGGCTTTCGGGTATTCCTCGATCTCAAGTTTCACGACATCCCCAACACAGTGGCCGCCGCCTGCCGGGCAGCGGCGCGAACCGGCGTGTGGCTGGTAAATGTGCACGCCAGTGGTGGCTTGCAGATGATGCAGGCGGCGCACGAGGCGGTCCGCGAGGTCAATGATCACACCGCCGTTCTGGCAGTTACGGTTCTGACCTCCAGCGACGCCCACACGCTGCGCGAGATTGGCGTTCAGCGCAGCCCGGAGGCCCAGGTGCGCCTGCTGGGCAATCTGGCCATCGCGCGGGCTGGACTGGAGGGTCTGGTGTGTTCTGCGCAGGAGGCAAGTCTGCTGCGTGAGGAGCTGGGCTCGGGCCCGATGCTGGTGACCCCCGGAATCCGGCTTCCGGACGCCGAAGGGGACGATCAGCGCAGGGTGATGACACCGGAGGATGCGATCAAGGCCGGTGCCAGCGCCATTGTGGTGGGTCGCCCCATTACCCGGGCGGCCGATCCGGCGGCAGCTGCGACCGATTTCGCACATCGCCTGGAGAGGGTTTTCCAGAGCCACTGATCCCGTTAGGATGACCTTGGCGCAAGGGTTGCGCCGGTTATCACTCAACATGGAGCAGTTAACATGAAAAATGCCATCTACTGTGTGAAATGCTGGTTCTTCGCCGCCTTGTGCGTGTTGCCGCTGGCGCTGGTTACGGCATCAGGCGGGCAGACGCCGGTGAATGTGAACTCGGCATCGGCGGATGAACTCGCGACGCTGGAGAACATCGGCCAGGTCAAGGCCGAGGCGATCGTCGAGCATCGCGAGGCCCACGGTCCGTTTGCCTCGGTGCAGGCACTGACGGACGTATCCGGCATCGGCGAGCGCACGGTGGAGATGAATCTCGACCGTATCGAGGTCGAGTAGCCCGATCGAGGACGACGGGGCCGATCCCCGTCGTCTTTTCCCACCTGGAGTCAGGATGAACCCCAATACGCCACCGATCCGTACCGCTGTTTTTCCTGTCGCGGGCATGGGCACCCGCTTTCTTCCGGCCACCAAGGCCAACCCCAAAGAGATGCTCCCGATCGTCGACAAGCCGCTGATTCAGTATGCAGCGGAGGAGGCCGTGCGTGCGGGTATCGAGACGCTGGTGTTCGTGACCGGGCGCAACAAGCGTTCCATCCCCGATCACTTCGACAAGGCCTACGAGCTTGAAACGGAGCTCGAAGAACGCGGCAAGACGGAGATGCTGGAAAAGGTGCGCAATATCGTGCCGTCCAACGTGACCTGTGTGTACGTGCGTCAGGCCGAGGCCCTGGGTCTGGGACACGCGGTAGCCTGCGCGCGGCCGGTGGTACGTAACGAGCCCTTTGCGGTGATCCTGGCGGACGACCTGATCGAGGAAGAGCAGGGCGGTGCCACGAAACAGATGGTCGAGGCCTTTAACGAGCATGGATGCAGCGTACTGGGCGTGGAAGAAGTGCCGGCGGACCGTACCCATCAGTACGGCATCATCGACCCGGTGCAAACCGGCCCACGTACCTGGGACGTACGCGGCATTGTGGAGAAGCCGCAGCCAGCGGACGCGCCCTCCAATGTGGCGGTCGTGGGCCGCTATATCCTGACCCCGCGCATCTTCGAGCTGCTGGCGAAGCAGGAGCCCGGGGCTGGGGGCGAGATCCAGCTGACCGACGCAATTGCGAAGTTACTTCAGGAAGAGCGCGTAACTGCCTTGAATTTCGAGGGTCGTCGCTTCGACTGCGGAAGCAAACTGGGCTATCTGGAGGCGACTGTGGAGTTTGCGCTGATGCACCCGGAGCTGAAGGACGACTTTGGCAACTATCTGAAATCCCGCGCCAGCGCCTCCTGAAACCTCACCACCAGAATCTTCGCTGGCGCGGGCGGATCGGGAGTCTGCCGCGCCAGTACTGGATGGCCAGGAAGCCAAATGCCATCCCCCCCAGATGTGCGAAATGCGCGATACCGGCGAGGGTGCCGGAGATCCCCAGGTAGAGTTCCAGCGCCCCATAGGCGATGACAAAGTACTTTGCCTTGATCGGTATCGGGAGGAAGAACAGATAAAGCCGCTGGTTGGGGAACATCATCCCGAACGCCAGCAAGACCCCGAACACGCCGCCGGACGCCCCAACAGTGGGATAGACCATCCCATTGTCCCCGTAGGCAGTGACCATGAGTTGCACCAGCCCGGCACCGATCACGCAGATCAGAAAGTACAGGCCGAAGGTCCTCGAACCCCAGGCGTTCTCGATCTGCACCCCCAGCATCCAGACAGCAAACATGTTCACCGAGAGGTGAACCAGGCCACCGTGCAGGAATCCGTAGGTCAACAGCTGCCAGAGCTGGAAGTCCGGCACGCGTAGCCATTGCCCGTCCTGCAGGATCATCGAGGGCGTGCCGATAGGCCACAGGGCGAAATGGGTCATCAGCCAGCCGCCCAGCCAGGGCAGAGCGAGAAAGAGTGCCACGTTGGTGATCAGCAAAAAGCCGATCACTGGAGGCATCATGCTGAAATCGGGGTGGCGCGGGTCCGGGTGCGTCATCGGGGCCGCGGTCAGCGAAAGTCGTCGGTGACGGCACCGCGACTGGCGGATCCGACCTGACGGCTGTACTTCCCGAGCACACCCCGATCAAAGCGCGGCGGGGGGGGCTGCCAGGCACTGCGGCGACGCGCCAGTTCGTCCTCCGGTATCTCGAGCGCGAGGCGATTGCGGTCGGCATCGACCTCGATGATGTCGCCCTCGCGCACAAGGGCAATGGGTCCACCTTGTGCCGCCTCGGGCGCGACATGTCCGACGACGAGACCGTAGGTGCCCCCGGAGAAGCGACCGTCGGTAATCAGGGCAACCGAATCGCCGAGACCGGCACCGATGATTGCCGCCGTTGGGGCGAGCATCTCGCGCATACCGGGCCCCCCACGAGGTCCCTCGTGACGGACCACGATGACGTCTCCAGCCTGAATACCACCCGCCAGGATGGCGTCCAGGCACTCCTCCTCGGATTCGAAAACGCGCGCGGGCCCGCGGATTGAAGTGGACTTGAGCCCGGTGATCTTGGCCACGCTGCCTTCCGGCGCCAGATTGCCCTTCAGGATCGCCAGGTGGCCCTGCGGGTACAGGGGGGCATCCAGCGGGCGGATGATGGCCTGGTTCGATGGTGGTGCATCGGGAATGTCTGCCAGGACCTCGCTGAGGGTCTGGCCGGTAATGGTCAGGCAGTCGCCGTGCAAAAGTCCGCCGTTCAGCAGAATCTTCATGACCTGCGGTGTGCCTCCCACCGCATGAAATTCCGTGGTCACGTGCCGGCCGGAAGGCTTCAGGTCGCACAGGACCGGGGTGCGGCGACGGATGTTTTCGACATCATCGAGCGTCAACGGCACGTTGGCACAGTGGGCAATGGCGAGCAGGTGGAGCACGGCATTGGTCGATCCCCCGACGGCCATAACCACGGCCAGGGCGTTCTCGAAGGCCTCGCGCGTGAGGATGTCGCGTGGCTTGCGGTCGGCATGGATCGCCTCCAGGAGGACCTCGGCGGAACGGGCGGCGGAGTCGGCCTTTTCCGGATCCTCGGCCGCCTGGGTCGACGAGCCCGGCAGGCTCATGCCCATCGCCTCGAAGGCGCTGGACATGGTATTGGCTGTGAACATGCCGCCACAGGAGCCGGCTCCCGGGCAGGCATTGCGCTCCACGCCGGCCAGGTCTTCATCCGACAGCTTTCCCGCCCCATGCTGTCCGACGGCCTCGAACGCACTGACGATCGTCAGGTCCTGGTCCTTGTAGCGTCCCGGCTTGATCGTGCCTCCGTAGACGAAGATCGCGGGTACGTTGAGCCGTGCGATCGCCATCATGGCGCCGGGCATGTTCTTGTCGCAGCCGCCGGTGGCCAGCAGCCCGTCCAGACTCTGGCCGTTGACGACCGTCTCGATCGCATCGGCGATCACCTCGCGCGACACCAGGGAGTACTTCATGCCTGGTGTGCCCATCGAGATGCCATCGGAGATGGTGATGGTACCGAAGGTCTGTGGCATGCCGCCCGAGGCGCGTACGGCTGATTCCGCGCGTTCGGCCAGTGCCCCGATCCCCATGTTGCAGGGAGTGATTGTGCTGTGGGCGTTGGCAATGCCAACGATGGGGCGCTGGAAGTCGTCGTCCCCGAAGCCCACCGCCCTGAGCATGGCGCGGTTGGGGGTGCGGCGTGGACCTTCGGTGACGACGCGGCTGCGTCGATTGTCCTGGGTCATCGAGTCGTCCTGTCCGTTGTCCGGCCCGCGAGCGGGCGGACTAGTGGGTGCGAGAATTGCTTCCCCGGCAGTAGCGCCCGTTGAGGAAGTGATCGAAGAACTGGCCCAGCGCTGGATGGTCGATCTGCTGGCCGGAGGTATCCGGTTCCAGGTGGCGTTCGGCCACATACGTGCTGTGCGAGTATCCATCCACCAGCACGTGGTACCACGGCCGGTCCTTGGGGGGACGGCTCCTGGCCACGGTCTCGTACCATTCGTCCGAGCCGGAGTAGACCGGATCGACCTCGACAATCACACCGCGGTAGCCGAACTTGGTATGGTGGACCAGCTCACCCACGGTGAAGCGTGTTCCCTGTGTCATCGCTGCCCCCTGGCGGCGTTTGGTGCATTAAGCGTGCTGCATTGGCAGTGTCTCTCAGAAAAGACCATCGCCCGGGTCTCGCGTTCCGGCGCGTGGTCATGGACCCGCAAAGCGACCGTATACCATGTCCCGTGACGTCAGCATCCCCCGTCCCGAATTTCACCGGGCTGTGCCCGAAAATGATGACCGCGAACGCAAGATCTGCGATCACTGTGGCTTCGTGGACTACGAGAACCCGCGGATTGTGGTCGGCGTGGTCGCCACATGGGAAGAGCGGGTCCTGTTGTGCCGCCGGGCGATCGAACCGCGCAAAGGTCACTGGACGCTGCCCGCAGGATACATGGAGCTTGGCGAGTCGACCGAGCAGGGCGCCGAGCGGGAGGCCTGGGAGGAGGCGCGCGCCCGGCTGCGTATCGATCGCCTGCTCGCGGTCTACAGTCTGCCGCATATCGGACAAGTCCAGATGATCTACCGTGCCGAACTGCTGGGCGACGATGTTGCCCCCGGACCAGAGTCCGAGGAGGTCGCGCTGTTCGACTTCAATGATCTGCCCGGGGAGCTGGCATTTCCTTCGGTCTCCTGGGCCCTGGGTCACTACCAGCAAACGCGCCACCTGAACGAGTTTGCGCCGATGGGCGCCCCGGAGTCCGCGAGCCCGCTGGGCGGGTTGTAGTTCAGCTGCCCTGCGCGCGCCGGGACGGCCCGTAGTCCCGGAATTTTTCCAGCACGCGCGCCATTTCATCATCGCCGAGCAGCTGCGGGCCGCCAATTTGCAGGCTCAGCACATACTGCTGCGCGAGCAGTTCGACCTCTTCGGTCAGCCACAAGGCCCGCGCGAGATCCGCTCCCGTCGCAATCATGCCGTGGTTGGCCAGCAGGCACGCCAGTCGATCCTGCAGGGCCTCCACCGCATAGCGTGAAAGCTGCTCCGTGCCAAACGTGGCATAGGGGGCACAACGGATCGAATTGCCCCCGGCCGCCGCCACCATGTAGTGCAGGGCGGGGATATCACGCCCCTGAATCGCGACCACGCTGGCGTAGGTCGAGTGGACATGCACCACGGCGTTCAACTCCGGGCGCGCCTGGAGGATCGCCCGATGAAAATGCCACTCGCTGGAAGGCTTCTGGTGATCCGGCCAGAGTCCCTGTGCGTCAACTGCGACCAGGTCCTCCGGGCGCAGGGCTTCGTAGGGCACGCCGGATGGCGTAATCAGCATGCCATCGCCCAGGCGCGCGCTGACGTTCCCCGAGGTGCCCTGATTCAGACCACGGCGGTTGGTCTCGAGCGCGGTTTCGATAATCGCCTGGCGCAGGGCCAGTTCGTCGGTGGCAGGCATCGGTGTCCGGGCGGATGGATGAGCACCGGATTGTATCGCGACACGCTCGAAGGATGCCTCGGGGAACACCCGCTAGTTTATGGGGTCAATGTCGAGAGGCTGGCGTGAGAGGGACGTGAAGACGCGGATGGCGCGAACGCCGGCTGGACATCTATATTGAAGGCTGCACGTGGCAGGCCGCAGCGGTTGCGCGGCACTTTACGATGTTCCTTGAACAGGGAGGACAACCTATGAAAAAACCCCTTCGTTTTCTGACTGCGGCTTCCGTTGCCGGGACCCTTGCGCTGGGTCTGGGCGCTGTGCATTCCGTACATGCCTTTGACGAGCACGAGGCCACTATTGACTACCGTCAGGGCGTGATGCGGTCCATCGGCGGCAACGTCGGCTCTATCGCCGCAGTCGTTGTCGACGGCGCCGAGTTTGGCGACAACCTCGAGATGCACACCAGGCATCTGGTGGATCTCACCGCGGACATCCCGGCACTGTTCCCGGAAGGCAGTGATTTCCCCGATACCGATGCCAAAGAGGAGATCTGGGACGACTGGGACCGGTTCCAGGAGCTTTCTCAGGACACCAAGGATGCGGCCGAGGCATTGCATGCCGCGGTTGAAGCCGGTGACGACGACGAACTCCCGATTCGCTTCCGTAACCTGGGGCAGTCCTGCCAGGCCTGCCACGACGACTTCCGCCGCGACTGATCGGTGGTGGTGACCACAAGGCGCACAGGGCCGGCCGCCTGGCTGCCGGCCCTGGCCATTGCGGCCTTTGCATGGGGTTCCGTCGCACAGGCGGAGGTGGAGATCGGTGAAGAGGATCCCCAGGCGGGCGAGGACGAACGTATTGCCTACGGTGAATACGTCTTGCGCGCCGGCGGGTGTGTGACCTGTCACACCGCGGAGGATGGCGACTTCCTGGCCGGTGGTCGACCGATCGAAAGCCCCTTCGGCGTGTTCTACGGCCCGAATATCACCCCGGACGAAGAGCACGGCATTGGCGGCTGGTCGGAGGGCGACTTCACGAAGGCCCTGAGGGAAGGGCGCAGCCCGAACGGCACCCATTACTACCCGGCGTTTCCGTACACCGCATACACGAAGATGACGGACCAGGACGTGGAGGCGTTATGGGCCTATCTGCAGTCCGAGGTCGAACCGGTCGCCAAGGATAACACCCCGCATGATCTGGACTGGTTCGTGCGCTTTCGGCCATCGCTGAGCGTATGGAAGTGGCTGCATTTCGAGCCCGGCGAGTTCGAGGCGAATCCTGAAGAGTCCGAGGAGTGGAACCGTGGCGCCTATCTGACCCAGGCCCTGGGGCACTGCATGGAATGCCATACCCCGCGTACCCGGACAGGCGGACTGGATCTTGAGCGTCTCGGGGCAGGGGCGCGCATGGCGGATGGCGACGTCGCACCCAATATTACGCCAGATCGGGAAACGGGCATCGGCCGATGGGGCGCGCGACATATCGCCCGCTACCTGGAGATGGGCATTACCCGTGACGGCGACTTTGCCGGTAGCAGCATGGCCGACGTGATCGAACATGGCACGTCCTACCTGACCAGTGACGACCGCCGGGCAATCGCGGCCTACCTGCAGTCGCTGGACCCCATCGAACACGAGCCGGACTGAACGAGAAGTGGGCTGCATGAAAAAGGGCCAGGCTGCATCGCAGACCTGGCCCTTTTTCTTCTATCTGGCTCCCCGGGACGGGCTCGAACCGCCGACCTAGTGATTAACAGTCACCCGCTCTACCGACTGAGCTACCGGGGAATTGGCCGCAGATCGTAATGGGGGGCGGCCACCCCGTCAAGCTTCAATTGTTGCTTCAGCGGTGAGTCGCGGCGAATTGCCTGAGTCGATCCAGTGCCTTGTCTAGCATCTCGACGCTGGTGGCGAACGAGACGCGTACATGGCCCGGGGCGCCGAATGCACTGCCGGGCACCAGGGCGACTCCGACTTCGTCCAGCAATTGCTTGGTGAGGGCGACATCGGTGTCGATGTCGGCCGCCTGCATCAGGCCGGTGACCCGTGGAAAGCAGTAGAACGTGCCGTCGGGCATCAGGCAGTCGATGCCGTCGATCGCGTTCAGGCCGTCCACCACATGCCGCGCCCGTTCGGCGAACGCGGAACACATGGCGATCACGCAGCCCTGATCGCCATCCAGTGCGGCCTGCGCTCCGGCCTGGGCGATCGAGGTAGGGTTGGAGGTGCTCTGCGACTGGATCTTCTTCATCGCCGCGATCAGATTCTTGGGTCCACCGGCATAACCGATACGCCAGCCGGTCATCGCGTAGGCCTTGGAAACGCCATTGAGCACGACGGTGCGCTCGAGCAGATCCGGTGCGACATTCACGATATTCACAAACGGCGTGGAGCCAAACCGGATGTGCTCGTACATGTCGTCGGTGGCGATCACCACCCGGGGGTGTTCGCGCAGCACGGCGGCCAGGGCCGTCAGCTCGTCAGCCGAGTAGGCCGCTCCAGTGGGGTTGGACGGGCTGTTGATAAACACCAGGCGGGTATTCGGCGTGATCGCCGCCGCGAGTTGCTCGCCCGTGATCCGGAATCCCGCCTCCTGGGTGGCGCTGACCACTACGGGTCGCGCACCGGCCAGAAGTGCGATGTCGGGGTAGGAGACCCAGTAGGGCGCCGGGATCACCACCTCGTCACCCGGGTTCAGCAGGGCCTGGCATAGGTTGAAGATGCTTTGCTTGCCGCCAGAGGACACCAGGATCTGGTCACGCTCGAACGAAAGCCCGTTGTCGCGATCAAACTTGCGGATGATGGCGTCTTTCAGGCCCTGCGTACCATCCACCGGAGTGTACTTGGTTTCCCCGCGGGCAAGCGCGTCGATGGCCGCCTGCTTGATATGCTCCGGCGTATCGAAATCCGGCTCGCCGGCCCCCAGACCGACGATATCGCGGCCCTCGGCCCGCAGCTGCGCGGCCAGCGCGCTGACGGCCAGGGTGGGGGAGGGCTGGATGCGCTGAACGCGATCGGAGAGCTCGATATCCAAGGCGGGCCTCATGCGGGTTGGGCGATGTGGGCGGCCGGGCGCGAATGCATAACCGGCCGCAAGGTGGCGAAATAATACTGAAATCAGGCGCGGAGGATAAGGCGTGCAGCCAGATGAAGGCGAACAATTCAAGGTGGTATCGCAGTATCAGCCCGCCGGCGACCAGCCGGCGGCGATCCGCGCGCTGACCGACGGCATCGAGGCAGGGCTGGCGCATCAGGTCCTGCTGGGTGTGACAGGTTCGGGCAAGACCTTCACGATCGCCAACGTCATCGAGAATCTGCAGCGCCCGACCATCATCCTGGCGCCGAACAAGACCCTGGCCGCGCAGCTGTATGGCGAGTTCAAGGAGTTCTTCCCGAACAACGCGGTGGAGTACTTCGTCTCGTACTACGACTACTACCAGCCGGAGGCCTACGTCCCGTCCTCGGACACTTACATCGAAAAGGATGCCTCGATCAACGACCACATCGAGCAGATGCGCCTGTCCGCGACGCGCGCACTGCTGGAGCGCCGGGATGCGATCATCGTGGCCTCGGTGTCGGCCATCTACGGCCTCGGCGATCCGCGCAAGTATCTCTCGATGGTCCTGCACCTCCAGCGCGGGGATCGCATCGACCAGCGCGACCTGCTGCGTCGTCTGGCAGAGCTGCAGTACACCCGTAACGACACCGAGTTGCGGCGCGCCACCTACCGGGTACGCGGGGAGGTCATCGACATCCATCCCGCGGAATCCGAGGTCGAGGCCGTGCGTATCGAATTGTTCGACGACGAGATCGAGCGGCTGTCGTACTTCGACCCGCTGACCGGCGAGCAGCTGCGTACCGTCCCGCGCCTGACCATCTACCCGAAGACGCACTACGTGACCCCGCGCGAGACGCTGCTGGAGGCGGTGGACCAGATCCGCGACGAACTCAAGGAGCGTCTGGATTTCCTGCGCAAGGAGGATCGCCTGGTCGAGGCGCAACGCCTGGAGCAGCGCACGCTGTTCGACCTGGAGATGATCCTGGAGATCGGCTACTGCAACGGTATCGAAAACTACTCGCGCTATCTCTCCGGCCGGGCCCCGGGCGAGCCGCCACCCACCTTCTTCGACTACCTGCCGCAGGACGCGCTGCTGGTGGTCGACGAGTCGCATGTGTCGGTGCCCCAGGTGGGCGGGATGTACAAGGGCGACCGCTCGCGCAAGGAGACCCTGGTGGAATACGGCTTCCGTCTGCCCTCGGCGCTGGACAATCGCCCGCTGCGCTTTGAGGAATTCGAGGCCCTGCAGCCGCAGACCATCTACGTGTCCGCTACACCGGGGCCGTACGAGCGCGAGCATGCCGGGGCCATCGTCGATCAGGTCGTCCGGCCCACCGGGCTTCTGGACCCGATTCTCGAGGTGCGCCCGGCGGGCAGCCAGGTCGACGACTGTCTGTCCGAGGTGCGCGACCGGGTGGAGCGCGACGAGCGCGTACTGATCACGACGCTGACCAAACGCATGGCCGAAGACCTGACCGACTATCTCTCGGAGCATGGCGTGCGGGTGCGGTATCTGCATTCGGATATCGACACCGTCGAGCGGATGGAGATCATCCGCGACCTTCGGCTCGGGGAGTTTGACGTGCTGGTGGGGATCAACCTGCTGCGCGAGGGCCTGGACATGCCCGAGGTCTCGCTGGTGGCGATCTTTGATGCCGACAAGGAGGGCTTCCTGCGCTCCGATCGCTCGCTGATTCAGACCATCGGGCGGGCGGCACGCAACGTGAATGGCAAGGCCATCCTGTACGCCGACAAGGTCACCGGATCGATGCAGAGGGCGATCGACGAGACCGAGCGCCGGCGGGAGAAGCAGATCGCCCATAACGAGGCGCACGGCATCACCCCGCAGGGCATTCGCAAGAATGTCGCCGACATCCTCGAGGCCCGCAATGCCACGCCGGGCTCCGGTCGCCGGCGTGGCCAGAAAAAGGTGGCCGAGGATGCGCCGGACTACATCGACGCCCCGGAGCAGGCCGCCAAGGAGATCGAAAAGCTGGAACAGGAGATGTTCCAGAAGGCCCGCGACCTGGAGTTCGAGGAGGCCGCGCGGATCCGTGACCGCATCGAGAAGCTCAAGGCACTCGCGTTTCGCCCGGAAGCCTCGCTATCCTAAAAAGATTGCTCGGGTCACGAGCGCCAGTTGAGTACAGGTTCAATGGCTTCTCCCGTATCCCTGCCCCTGGGGCCGGTCATGCTCGATGTGACCGGTCTGGAACTCACCCCGGAAGACCGTGAACGCCTGCGCCACCCGGCGACAGGCGGCGTCATCCTCTTTGCCCGCAACGCCGGTACGCCGGAGCAGGTGAGGGCGCTCACCGATGCGATACGCGCCGAGCGACCCGGCATCCTGATCGCCGTGGATCAAGAGGGCGGACGCGTACAGCGTCTGCGGGACGGATTCACCGCGCTACCGCCCATGCGCGAGCTGGGGCATGTCGATGATTACGATCGCAACAAGGCCTGCGAACTGGCCCATGCGACCGGGGAATTGCTGGCGCTGGAGCTGCGCGAGGCGGGCATCGATTTCAGTTTCACCCCGGTCCTGGACCGGGACATCGGTGTCAGCGAGGTGATTGGGGATCGTGCGTTCCACCATGATCCCGATGTCATCGCACGCCTGGCCGGCGAGCTGATTCGCGGGCTCGCGGCCGGCGGCATGCCCAGTGTGGGCAAGCATTTCCCCGGACACGGGGCCGTCCAGGCGGATTCCCATATCGCGCTCCCGGTGGATGACCGCCCGCTGGCCGAGATCGAGGCCGACGATATCGCGGCCTTTCGCCCCGTACTGGGCGATCTCGATGCCGTGATGCCCGCGCACGTCCTGTACCCACAGGTGGATGACCAGCCCGCCGGCTTCTCGCGCATCTGGCTACAGGACATCCTGCGCCGCGAACTCCGTTTCCGTGGGGCAATTCTCAGCGATGATCTGGCCATGGCCGGTGCCGAGGCCATCGGCAGTGCGGCCGAGCGGGCCGTGGCGGCGCGGGCGGCAGGCTGCGACATGGTGCTGATCTGCAACCAGCCCGAGCAGGCGGACGCCATTCTCGAGTCGCAGCAGGGACAGCCGCTCGACGCCCAGGCTTTGCGAAGGGTCGAGGCGTTAAGGGCACAATCCATCGCGAATGAACCCAGACGGATTCATGCCCTTCGCGCTCAGCTGCATCAGTGGCTTGCGGCCCGGCAGGCAGCGACGGCCTGAAGACCGCGCTCCCCCTGCGGAGGAGTTACTCCCGCGGGCACATTGGCGCACAGGCGCTGGCACGCCTATAATGCGCCACCGGTTTGCGCTTGAGCAGCTGTTAATATTCACACTCACCACTGAAGTTGGAGATCAAAAATGGCCGACAAGCTCCTGATCGTCATGGTTAACACCGATCCGAGCAACCCGTCTGAGCTGGGTGCCCCGTTCTTCCAGGCCACCGTGGCCGCCGCGATGGAATATGACGTTGAAGTCGTCATGACCGGTCGTGCCGGCGAGCTGGCCAAGAAGGGTGTTGCCGAAAACCTGTTTGTCCAGGAAGGCTCCAGCAAGAGCGTCTACGACTTCATGAAGGACGCCCACGAAGCCGGCGTGGTGATGAAGGTCTGCACCCCGACTCTGGATCTGTGGGGCAACGACCTGATCCCGGAAATCGAAGAAACCGTGGGCGGCGCCTACGTGATTTCCGAAGCCATGGACGACGACACCGTGACCTTTACCTACTAAGGGTCTCCACGTCCGTCGCTTTGCCAACCGGCCGGCCCTTGCGCCGGCCGGTTGCGTTTAAGGGCCCTGTAAAGCCCGCGCATACCGGACCCGGACCTTGCCGTCTGCCAGACGCTCGGCCAACATCCTTCCTCCAGACCACCACCGCAGGACCCTTGATGAGCCCGGAACAGGCCCGCGCAACGCTCCGAGATGCCGACTGCCTATACAGCCGCGATGCAGTCGAGACTGCGATCGACCGCCTGGCGGAACGCACGGCACAGGTACTCAAGGACCGCAACCCGCTGGTCCTGGGCGTGATGAATGGCGGGGTCGTCCTGATGGGCGGGCTGCTGACCCGCTGGTCGTTTCCAATGCAGGTCGATTATCTGCATGCCACGCGCTATCGCGGCGGCACGCGAGGCGGGGAGCAGCTGCACTGGCTGGCGCGCCCCCAGACACCGATCAAGGGCCGTACTGTCGTGATCGTGGATGACATCCTCGACGGTGGCATTACCCTGGAAGGCATCCAGGCTTTCTGCGAAGAGCAGGGCGCCGAGAAGGTCTATTCCGTTGTACTGGTGGACAAGGCCAACCCGGAACGCGATCCAGCCATTACTGTCGATTTCGCGGCCCTGGAGGTACCGAATCGGTACGTGTTTGGCTACGGGATGGATTACCAGGACTACCTCCGCAACGCGCCCGGCATTTTTGCCGTCGCGAACCACTAGGGATACCCGCCATATGTCGACACCCCGTCTTGCCGTGATCGGCGGCACCGGCCTGACCCAATTGAAGTCGCTGGAGATTACCCGCAGGCAGGTCATGCATACCCCGTATGGCGAACCGTCGGGACCATTGGTCTTCGGGCGGCTGAATGACACCGAGATCGTCTTTCTCCCGCGGCACGGGGCCCGTCACACCATCCCGCCGCACCAGGTGAACTACCGGGCCAACATCTGGGCCCTGAAGCATGCCGGTGTCGACAACGTGATCGCTGTGGCGGCCGTCGGCGGCATTACCGAAGCGATGAAGCCGGGCATGATTGCGATTCCCGATCAGATCATCGATTACACCTGGTCACGCGCCAATACCTTTTTCGAAGGCGGCGACCTCGAAGAGGTCACCCATATCGACATGACCTGGCCCTACAACCAGGGCGTGCGGGAGACGCTGCTGAACGCGATTGATGACCTGTGTCTCGAGGCGGCGGACCGAGGGACGTATGGGGCCACCCAGGGCCCGCGGCTGGAGACAGCGGCCGAGATCGATCGCATGGCGCGAGACGGCTGCGACCTGGTGGGAATGACCGGCATGCCGGAGACGGCGCTGGCGCGCGAGCTGGAGCTCAATTACGCCTGCTGCGCCGTGATCGCCAACTGGGCGGCCGGTCGTGCCGAGGGCGAGATCACCATGGACGAGATCGGCCGAAACCTGGATCAAGGGATGGCGCGGGTGAAAGATGTGCTGACGCACGTGATCGAGACGCTGTCCTGAGGCGCAGGACCGGGAACGATCGTCGTTTTTGACCAGGGGAGCAGGCCCGCTAGAACAAACAGCTGACGCTCATCAATCCGTCACTTAACATAATATGTATTATGCGTCGTTATGGGTGGCGTGGTTCAAGTGCCCCGTGTCACCGAATCCTCAGGTTCATGGTGCTGTTCAGACCATGGCAGCGGGAACGTGTCACATGGCCGTTTTTCGTCAGGACCAGATCCAGATACCCCGGCCCGCTGAGTTGTACGACCCTGCAATCCACTCCGATCCCCTCAAATTCCACCTCCAGTGGCACGACGCCTTCGAACTCCACTTCCTCGACGTCGTGGGTACGGGTGACCGTGCAGGTAATGGAATACGCAGTACCTTCGGGCCCGGAGGCTTGCAGGCCGATACGCGATTCGTTGGGCGATGTCGACATCGCGTGAACACCTCCAGGCCAAGGGCAATCCGTCAGGGATCGCCAGGAACATGACGGACCAGGATGCCTGGCCGATCGCGGGTGTCAGGGTCGAGGTAAATTCCGGCATCGCCTGGCGGGCGCTTGAGGGTCCCTCGCGGCGGGTGCAGGCACGACGGCGGCCTCCGACCGTTAATCCAACTGCAGTATGGCGGTCGGTTTGGCAGCAGGCATCAGAATAACGGGTGGTTTTCCGGGAGAGCTTTGTCGGTCGTTATCACGCGAGAAGTATGAGCCATGTGATTGGGAATCGATCAGGATCGCCGGCTACGTCAGCCGTTCGTCCTACGCTCCAGATTTGATCGATGACGCAGGCACATCAGCTTCAGGCATTGCGCCTGCCTCGCCTGGTGAGGACGGTTTGGCAAATACAGCCGCCCTCACCCTATCCTCTTGGCCCGGGGTACCGGGAGCCAGCACGCCTTAGACGGCGCGTGCCTCGGTGCGACGACGACGCCACATAACCTGGGGTGGCGGAGCGCCCAGATGATCCTTGGCCCAGTTGATCGCCTGCGTGCGGTTCTTGACCTCGATCTTGCGGAAGATGTTGTACAGGTGCGACTTGACCGTGTGCTCACTGATGAACAGCTGTTTCGCGATATTCATGTTCGTCTCGCCCGAACCCAGCATGGCCAGGATCTCCAGTTCGCGCTGGGTCAACCCACAGGCGGGCCGATAGGTGTTGGTCCGTTGCTGACGATACAGCCGCACCAGCCGTGTCATCAGGTGCCGGGACATCCAGAAGTCGCCGTTCAGCAGGCACAGGATCCCCTTGCACAACAGGTCCAGTTGATCCGTCTTGTAAAAAATGCCCTGCAGGTACAGCACATCCAGGAGTCGGAGTGCCTCGTCTTCGTTCGGAATATTGAATCCGGCGAAGACCGTTTTTGCCCCGTCCGCGACGGCCTGTTGCACATGCCCAATATCGCGCTCGTCCAGGGCGCTGGCGTCAAACAGTGCAAGGCTGTAATCCCTGAGCGTCTGGGCGACTTTTGGGGACCCGGGCTCCAACCCTGTTACCGAGCATTTGGTTTTCTCGGAAACGTACTCGATAAACAGCGCCGACTGGGGGGATGCCGACGTTACAATCAGTACTTGTGAATCATCGTTTAGCTCGCTCATGACCTCACCTGCTCTCCACATTTGAACCATTGATATTGGAAAGACGAGGCGGGTCCGAGTCAACCGATTAGATTTGTCAGACTTGCCTCTGGAGCCCTTCCGATGGGCCTAATACCAACTACGTATCCGTACTTTTAAAAAGTATATAGGCACAGGTCCGATGGCCCGTCAAGCACAGAGTGATGAAACTCACGCGGAGAATACACAGAATGACTAGGCGGTCTTAAGATTGATGCGTGGCGCGGTCGATACCCTCGGTCATCACCTCGACAAGGAAGTCAATTTCGTCCTCCGTAATCACGTAGGGCGGCATGAGGTAGGAGACATTGCCCAATGGACGCAAAAGCGCACCCCGAGTAAGGGCATGCCGGTAGATTTCCAGGCCTCGACGTTCCTGCCAGGGATAAGGCGTACCGGAGGCCTTGTCTTGTACGAGTTCTACCGCCGCGATCATGCCGTGCTGCCGCACGTCCGCGACATGGGGGTGATCGGCGAGCGGTGCAAGGCGCTTTTCGATGTGAGACGCCAGCACTTTGTTGCGTTCAAGAACGAGGTCGGAAGTAAAGATGTCCAGCGTCGCCAGCGCGGCACGACAGGCCAAAGGATTACCTGTATACGAATGTGAATGGAGAAACATATTGAGTTTCTCGTAGTCATCGTAAAAGGCGTTGTAGATACCATCGGACGTCAGAACAGCGGCCATGGGCAGATATCCGCCTGTCAGCCCCTTGGACAGACACAGAAAATCCGGGACCACGGGCCCCTGCTCGCAGGCGAACATGGTTCCCGTTCGCCCAAAACCCACCGCAATCTCGTCGGCGATCAGGTGCACGCCATGGCGATCACAGGCGGCGCGGAGCAGACGCAGGTACTCAGGGTCGTACATGCGCATGTGCCCTGCGCACTGCACCAACGGCTCCACGATGACGGCACAAACCTCGTCCGCGTGTTCGGCGAGTGCGGCCTCCATATGGGTGAACTGGCGGCGCGCTACATCGGCACAGCTCTCCCCGGGCTCGCGTTCGTAGCAGTCCGGTGCCGGTACGGTGATCACATCCAGCATCAGGGGCTTGTAAGTGGCGCTGTAGAGCGGGACATCGCTGACGGAAAGCGCCCCGAGGGTCTCCCCGTGGTAGCTGTTGGACAGCCGTATGAATCGGGTCTTTTCGCTCCGGCCACTGTTCAGCCAGTAGTGGAAGCTCATCTTGAGTGCGACCTCCACCCCGGCACTGCCGTTGTCCGCCAGAAACACCCGATCGAGCCCATCGGGGGTGAGGTCGATCAGTCGTTCACACAGCTCCACCACCGGCTCATGCGTGCAGCCTGCAAGAATCACGTGCTCGAGCTGGTCCAGCTGGTCGCGTACCGCGGCATTGATCCGGGGGTTCGCATGGCCGAACAGGTTGACCCACCAGGAGCTGATGGCATCGAGATACCGATTACCGTCGAAGTCGTACAGCCAGACGCCCTCTCCGCGCTGGATCGGGAGCAGGGGCAAGGTCCCCTCTTCTCCGTAATCCTTCATCTGGGTACAGGGGTGCCAGAGGGCACGCAGGTCCCGGCGTTTGAGCTGTTCGTTGTCCATGCGGCGAATTCTCGGGCGCTGTGGCTCCTCTGCGCTGGAAAGAAGGCGCCGGAGGGGCGAGTTTTTCGATGCGCGGAAAGTAGCAGGGGGTCCGTGGCCGGACAAGGCATCCCGCCTGTGCCCCGGGATTCAGCCACCCCCCTCTTCTGGGGTACCCTTTGCTGCCGGCCAGGAGGATCCCATGCACCCCGAATTTCCGCAGCAAGACATCATTCACCTCAACCACGCGGCGGTGGGCGCCTGGCCAAGGCGTACCGAAGAGGCGGTTTGCGAGTTCGCGCGCGAGAACGTACGTCAGGGATCGAAGGACTATGGCCGATGGCTCAAGCAGGTGGATGCGACGCGCGAGCTGGCGCGTGCCCTGATCGGCGCTCGCGATGCGGCGGATATTGCCTTCGTCAAGAACACCTCGGAAGCGCTGTCGATGGTGGCGTTCGGTCTGCCCTGGTCGGCGGGCGACAATATCGTCTTTCCGGCCGGGGAGTTCCCGTCCAACCGGGTCGTCTGGCACGCGGCGGGCGAACGGTTCGGCGTCGAGGTGCGCGAGGTCGAGGTCGGCGATGAACCCGAACGCGACCTGCTGGCTGCCTGCGACCGTCAGACGCGGCTGGTCGCGACCAGTGCGGTGCGTTATGACTCGGGCATACGCGTGGATATCCAGGCACTTGGGGCCGAGCTGCGGGCCCGCGGGGTCCTGTTCTGTGTGGACGCGATCCAGCACCTGGGGGCGTTGTCCTTCGACGCCCCGGGTTGCCACGCAGACTTTGTGATGGCGGATGGCCACAAGTGGATGCTGGCACCGGAGGGGATCGGGATCTTCTACGTCAACCCGGAGGTTCGCGAACAGCTGCGGTTACAGGAGTACGGCTGGAACATGCTGGCGCACGCCGGTGACTTCGCAAACCCGAGCCTGACCCCTGCCCCGTCGGCGCGCCGCTTCGAACCGGGCAGCCACAACATGCTGGGTATTCATGCGCTGCATGCCAGTCTCTCGTTGCTGATGGAGGTGGGGATCGAGAACATCGACCACGACATCTGCTTCCACTGGCACCACCTGGCCGAGGAGCTCGAGGCGATGGGGTGCGAGGTGCTTACTCCGCGTGGCCGCCGCGCGGGGATTCTGACCTTCCGTCCCCCAACGGCAGATCTCGATGCTGTCTACGCACGCCTCCAGGCCGGAGGGGTCCTGTGCGCGGTACGGGGCGGGGGCATCCGCTTCTCGCCCCATTACTACCTGACGGATCAGCAGATCGAGCGGGCCCTGGATCAGGTGCAGAAGGCGCTCGGGATCGCGGCCTGACGGCCGCAGGGCCCAGATGTTCAGAACGTGTGGGTCTTGCGGTCCGAGTTGAGCATACCGCCCAGGTGTTCCTCGATCCGGCGGTGCGTGACGCCCTTGTCCGACTTGTTGAACTGCACGCCGATGCCGCGCAGTCGGTTGCCCTGCGCCCTGGGCGGCGTGATCCATACCACGGTGCACGGGGTCGGCAGGCGGTCGGAATCCTCCAGCAGAGACAACAGCAGAAACACCTGGTCCCCGAGCTTGTAGGATTTGTCCGTGGGGATAAACAGCCCGCCGTTGGTCACGAAGGGCATGTACGCGGCGTACAGCGCCGGTTTTTCCTTGATTGCCAAGGTCAGCATGCCCTGCCCGGCCATGTTCCCTCCCGTGACGGTGTCTGGACTAGCGAGTATCCCCTATCCCGCGTGGCGCGCGCCACCCCCCTTGGGACATCCTGTCAGCGTCGCCCCAGCGCAAGCGCGATGGTCTCACTGCGAAGCGCCGGATTCAGGTTTGCGCCACTCTGGCGTTGCCACTCCAGTGACTGCTGCGCCAGCCAGGCGAGACGACGCGCGCCCCGCGCGCGTGCGAAGTCCAGCAGACGGTCGCGCGGAAATTGCTCGCCAAAGGCATCCAGTTGCCCCGCAAGCAGCAGGCGCTGCGCCGATAACAGCAAGGCCTGCAGGCGCGGGAGCAGGCGTTCCGGCACGCTGCGTTGCAGGGCGGCAGCGCTAGAATGCAGATCGGCCGCATTCAGGAGTCCAGTCAGGATCTGACGATCGGTCTCCCAGGCCTCCAGCGCCGCGGAATCGGTCAGGATCTCCCGCGCCAGCAGCGGACGATTGAGGCTCGCAGCATAGGCTTCCGCCACCCGTTCATGCTGATCGGTTTCAGCCGCAAGCCACTCGTGGACCTGTTCTATCGAAGGACTGACGACATCGACTTGCTGGCAACGACTGCGAATGGTTGCGGGCAGACTGGCGGGACGCGCGGCCTCGAGAAACAGCGTAGCCCCGGCGGGCGGTTCTTCCAGTGTCTTCAGCAGGGCGTTGGCCGCGTTCACGTTCAGTGCGTCGGCCGGACGGATAATCAGCGCGCGCAGCGCCCCGCCCGAGCCGCTCAGGGTGAGGAATTCCGTGGCGTCGCGTACGGCATCGACCAGGATATCCTTGCCGGGCTCGGCGGGCTCCAGTAACCGGACCTCCGGATGCACGCCGCCCTCCAGGCTGCGACAGGCGTTGCACTCGCCGCAGGCGGATTCATCGCCGGACACCCGCTGGCACAGCAGGCTCTGGACCAGGCTGGTCGTCAGCAGGGCCTTGCCCACCCCAGGGCTCCCGCTGACCAGAACCCCGCTGGGGAGCCGTCCGTCCCGCCCGCGCTGCACGAGCCGCTGGCGGATGGGTTCGAGCCAGGGTGGCTGGGTCGACATCAGGCGCCCCGGGGCATGATCTTCGTGTGCCACTCTTGCAGCGCCTGACGGACCCGTTCGGCCACCTGTTCAGGAGCGGCATGCCCATCAATAATCCGGTAGCGTTCCGGGTAGGCCCGGGCCCGGTCCAGGTAGGCCTCGCGCACGCGTGCGAAGAAATCCAGTGCCTCGAGCTCGATGCGGTCCCGTCGACCCCGCTGCACAGCACGTTCCAGCCCGGTCGCCGGATCGATATCAAGCAACAGGACCAGGTCGGGCCGCAGCTCGCCCTGCACCCACTCTTCCAGCCGGGCCACGCGCTCTGCCCCCAGCCCTCGCCCCGCACCCTGATAGGCAAAGCTGGCGTCGGTAAAGCGATCACTGACCACCCAGCGGCCCGCCGCGAGTGCCGGCCGTATCACCGAGGCGAGATGTTGCGCCCGGGCGGCAAACATCAACAGCAGCTCCGCCTCCGGACACATGCCGGGAAGATCGGGATCGAGCAGCAACCCCCGCAACCGCTCGCCCAGCGCCGTACCCCCCGGTTCACGCGTGCATTCAGGCTCGATGCCCATCGCGCGCAGGGCCTCCACCACCGTGGCGAGCTGCGTGGATTTGCCCGAGCCTTCGATGCCTTCCAGCACCACGAAGCGTGCATTGCTGGATGCGTCGGCGGTCATTGGCGGTTCCGGATGCCGTAGCGAGTGCCATCGCCGCCGAGTTGATAGCGAATGACGGCCTGGCGATGCTCGCGATACGTCTCGGAGAAGTGGTGAGTGCCATCGCCCCTGGAGACGAAGAACAGGTCATTCGTCTCGGCCGGCCGCGCGGCCGCCTCGATCGCCGCTCGTCCTGGCAAGGCGATCGGGGTCGGCGGCAGCCCGGCACGAGTGTAGGTGTTGTAGGGATGATCGCGCTGGAGCTCGGCGCGGGTCAGCCGCTGCACGCCAGGTTCCTGCACATAGAGCAGCGTCGGGTCGGTCTGCAGCAGCATCCCGCGGCGGAGCCGGTTCACGAACACACCTGCGACTCGATCACGCTCTTCGCCGCGGCCCGTCTCGCGCTCGATGATCGAGGCCAGGATCAGGAGTTCGTACGGTGACTCGACCGGGTGATCCTCGGTGCGCGACTCCCAGGCAGAGTGCAAGGTGGCGTCCATCGCGCGGTATGCGCGCCGCAACACATCCAGGGCATCGGTCCCGGAGCCAAAGAAATAGGTGTCCGGCAAGAACCAGCCTTCCGGATGCTCCAGCTCTTCGAGTCCCAATGCGTCCAGCAGGTTATCGACCCCGACGGATTCCGCTGGCCCTTCGATCTCGGGGTGCTGGCGCAAGGCGCGCAAGGCCTGAGCAACCGTCCAGCCTTCCGGGACGGTCAATCGATGCTGCACCACCTCTCCACGCGCCATGGCGTGCAACAGGCTGCGCGGTGTCGCACCGGCGTCGACCGCGTACTCGCCCGCCTGTAGCCGCGGCGCCAGTCCCTGGCGCCTCCCGTACAGCTCGATCATCCAGGCTTGCTCGACCCAGCCGCGCCGTTGGAATTCCTTGCTCACCTGACGAAGCCCCTGCCCCCGTTCAAGCTGGAACCGCTCGGTCTGGTCGAGCGCCAGTGGCTGGGTAAGATCCTGGTGATAGCGATCGGCCAACCACCAGCCTCCAGCCATCACGCCGACCAGCACCATTCCGATTATCCAACCACTAATCCGCTTCATGGAGCGCCATACTCAGAACCCTAACCGGGTCATCCTGCCATGCCGTGTTCGGCGTGTCCGTTTCGATCAGGCGGGCTGGGTGTAATCCCAGCCGCGCATTGCTGACATAAAGCCCGTCCACCCGGCCCAGTGCCTGCGGTTCCGCGCTTTGTTCGTGCACGGCGAAGCCGCAGTCGGACGCATGGTCGAATACCCAGGCCCTGCGCGTACCCGCGATTCCCGCCTGGTCCACCGGAGGGGTGAACAGGTCCATCCCCTGACGCCACCAGAGATTGCCTTGCGTGGCGCTCACCAGCCGCCCCCGCGTATCGCAAACGACGGCCTCGTCCCATCCAGACTCCCAGCCTTGCCGGATTACCACCTGCTCCAGGCGACTCGTGTGCTTGAGCCCTGCCAGCGCGGGCTGAATCGCCATCGCAACCCGCGACCAGCCCATGCGCAGTGGAACCGGGTCGCTACCAGTCGATGGAGTCAGCACGGCGCCGCCGGAGACAACCCGTGTCATCGCAATCGTGTCGGGCGGCGCATAACCGCGCGGTCCCTGCCCGCGGGTAATCGTGATTCGCGCCAGACAGCGCCCTTCCGGCGCGACGTGCTGCAGCTCCTCGCGCAGCAGTGCTTCGTCAACCGGCGGAAAGCCGAGTCGTTTCAGGCCCCGCTCAAGCCGTGCGACATGATAAGGCCACAAGCGTGGCTGCCCAGCCTCCATCATGACCGTCTCGAACAGGCCGTCGCCCAGCAACAGACCCCGGTCGTCACCCGGCACGCAGCTCTCGACGCCGTTGACCAGGATCACGCCTGCGTCTCCAGTGCATCCAGTAGACCATGCGCCTTGTGGCGGGTCTCGGCGAGTTCGCGGTCCGGATCCGAGTCCGCCACGATGCCCGCTCCGGCGCGAAAGCGCAGCTCGTTATCGCGCATCACCAGGGTACGAATCAGGATGTTGGTATCCATGCGCCCATGCCGGCTCACATAGCCACAGGACCCGGTGTACACCCCTCGGGGCGCGCCTCTCTCGAGCTCCTGGATGATCTGCATGCTCCGTATCTTGGGGCACCCGGTAATGGTCCCGCCCGGAAACACGGCTCGCAGCACATCGCCCGCCCGCGTCCCGGGCTTCAACCGTCCCACGATACTCGACACGATGTGATGAACCCGCCGGTAGCTCTCGACGGTCATCAGTTCGGCCACTCGCACGCTCCCGGCGCAGGCCACCCGCCCGATATCATTGCGCTCAAGGTCAACCAGCATCACATGCTCAGATCGTTCCTTAATATTGCCACGTAATTCACTAAAAAGACGAGAATCTTTATCCGCATTATCGTCCCGGCGGCGAGTGCCCGCGATCGGCCGCGTCTCGACCTCGCCACCGTCCACAGACACCAGACGCTCGGGCGATGAACTGATCACCTGACCCTCGGGAAACTGCAGCCAGGCGGCGAACGGTGCGGCATTCGCGCTCCGCAGTCGCGCATACAACGAAGCCCCATCGAGTGCCTCTGCGCTGGCGGCCTTCCACTCGCGCGACAGATTCACCTGAAAGGTATCGCCCGCGCGAATGTACTCGAGTCCCTGCTTCACCGCCTCGCGATAGCGCTCGGGTTGCTCTTCGTCGATCACGAGCTCCGGCAGTACGCCTGGACCCAGTACATCCTCCCGGCACCGCTCGACATCTGCCCGCATGTCCGCGAGCGGTTCTGCCCCCTCCTCGCACACCAGAAAGGTCTCATCGTCGTGATGATCCACAATGATGGCGGCGGGAAAGCGGATGGCACGGGCGGCGGGCAACCAGGGATCCGCGCGGCAGCGACCCAGGGCGGGCTCCAGCTGCCATGCCCATTCATACCCTAAATAGAGAAACCAGCCCCCGAGAAAAGGCAGATGGTCATAACCCGGCTCGATTTCAGTGGAGGCCCTTGAATCGCTCAGGTCCTGATCGAGCACGGACAACAGTTCGTCATCCGCTCGGGCATCGACCGTTTCACCCGGAAAGGCAAACAGGATGGAATAACGAGCCGGCGCCTGACCAATCAGGGCCGACTCGAGCAGGTGGGGATAGCGCTCCGGGAAGCGCCGGGCCAGGGGCGCCAGATCGATCCCGCGCCCCAGCCGTTCGACTGCCATATGCTGGCGGACTAGAGGGTGCGAAACACCAGGGTGCCGTTCGTGCCCCCAAAACCGAAGGAGTTCGACAGGCCCACCTTCGTGTTCATCTCACGTGCCTCGTTAGCCACATAATCCAGATCGCAGCCTTCACTCGGATTTTCGAGATTGATCGTCGGCGGAGAGACCTGATCGCGCAGCGCCAGTGCCGTGAACACACCCTCGATCCCACCAGCCGCACCCAGCAGGTGCCCGGTCATCGACTTGGTGGAATTCACCAACAGCTTGTAGGCGTGATCGCCAAAGGCCTTCTTAAGACCCTGCGTTTCGGCCAGGTCGCCTGCGGGAGTGGACGTACCATGGGCGTTGATGTAGCCCACCTCTTCCGGGTTCACGCCGGCATCTTTCAGTGCACGCAGCATGCACTTGGCCGCACCCGCTCCATCCTGGGAAGGCTGGGTCATGTGGTAGGCATCAGCGTTCCAGGCAAAGCCGGCAACCTCACAGTAGATATGCGCCCCGCGCGCCTTGGCGTGTTCGTATTCCTCAAGCATCATCACGCCTGCTCCGTCACTGAGCACAAAGCCGTCGCGATCCTGATCCCAGGGGCGCGAGGCCCGCTCGGGATCGTCATTCCGGGTCGACAGCGCACGCGCCGCCGCAAAGCCGCCGATCCCCAGTGGAGTCGTGGCCATCTCGGCACCACCGGCCACCATCGCATCCGCATCGCCATAGGCGATCATGCGGGCCGCGTCGCCAATGTTGTGCGTCGCGGTCGCGCAGGCCGACACGATCGAGATGTTCGGGCCCTGCAGGTTGCGCATGATGGAGAGATTACCCGCTACCATGTTGATGATGGCGCTGGGCACGAAGAACGGCGAGATCTTGCGAGCACCGCCCTTGAGATAGGCGGCATAAGACCGTTCGATATACGGCAGGCCCCCAATGCCGGACCCAATCGCGACCCCGATGCGGTCCGCGTTTTCCTCGGTTACTTCCAGACCCGAGTCGTCCAGCGCCTGAATCCCGGCGGCCAGACCGTAGAGGACGAACGTGTCCATCTTTTTCTGGTCTTTCGTCGGGACATAGTCATTGGCGTCGAAGTCCCGCACGGCTCCGGAAATCTTGACCGGCATCTCCGATGCATCGAATACGTCGATGGGAGAAATGCCGCTCTTGCCGGCCTTGATGTTGGACCAGGCCTTGTCGATGGTAGAGCCGACCGGGGACACAATGCCCAGTCCGGTAATCACGACACGTCGCTTAGCCAATGATGTTCTCCTCGGAAAGACTGAAATACGCGCTCAACGAAACGACGAAGGGCCACTCTGCTCGCAGAGAGGCCCGTCCGCGTCCTGTTCGAGCGCCCAGGGGGCGCCCAATCAGTCCTTCATGTGCTCGTTGATGTAGTCGATCGCCTGCTGCACCGTGGTGATCTTTTCCGCCTGCTCGTCCGGGATTTCCGTCTCGAATTCTTCTTCGAGCGCCATCACCAGTTCCACGGTGTCCAGCGAATCGGCACCCAGGTCGTCGACAAAGGCGGCACTGTTGGTGACGTCCTCTTCCTTGACGCCCAGCTGCTCGACAACGATCTTCTTGACGCGTTCTTCAATGCTACTCATGGTTCAGAAATCCCCTTCCAATTGAGGCGGCTTCGTTTGAAGGTTCGCCATTCTAGAGAAAAGCCCGGCCGCGATCCAGGGAGACGCGAACCTCTCGGGCCTGCGCGGGACCTCGGGCCCCGCGGGTTGATCAGTGCATGAACATCCCGCCGTTCACATGCAGCGTTTCGCCGGTGATATAGCCGGCCTCTTCGGAGGCCAGGAATCCCACGGCAGCCGCGATCTCTTCCGGCGCGCCCAGGCGCCCCAGCGGGATCTGGCCCAGCAGGTGTTCCTTGGTCTCGTCCCCGAGCTCGCGGGTCATATCGGTATCAATGAAACCCGGGGCGACCGTATTAACGGTGATGTTCCGGCTACCCACCTCGCGTGCCAGAGACCGCGCGAAACCCGCGAGCCCTGCCTTGGCCGCCGCGTAGTTCGTTTGACCGGCATTGCCAGCGGAGCCGACCACCGAGCCGATCAGGATGATGCGGCCACGACGCAGCTTCATCATGCCCTTCAGCAGGCGCTGCGTCAGGCGGGCTGCGGCGGACAGGTTGGTGTTGATGATTGCATCCCACTCCTCGTCCTTCATCCGCATGAACAGGTTGTCGCGGGTAATGCCCGCATTGTTCACCAGCACCTCCACCGGTCCTTCCTGCCCCTGGATGCTGGCGAGCCCGGCTGCAACCGAATCGGCGTCGGTCACATCCATGGCAATGCCCCGCCCGTTCCACTCGGACAGCGCCTCTGTAATGCGCTGGGCGCCGGATTCGCTGGTCGCGGTCCCCACGACCTGCAGGCCCTGGTCCGCAAGACGGCGGGCAATGGCCGCGCCAATGCCGCGGCTGGCCCCGGTCACCAGGGCCACTCGTTTGTTATCGGACATCATTCGCCTTCTGTGTTTGGACGTACTGGGAATCGAATGTAGAGGGTCAGCCGGCTGCCAGCCGGTTCAAGGTGGCGCCCAGAGTATCGCGATCGGCCACATCGAACAGTTCCAGCCCGCGATCAATCCGCTTGGCCAGGCCTGTGAGCACGCGTCCCGGTCCGCATTCCACCTGTACCGCAACACCCTGGCCGCGAAGCCCCTGGATGGTCTCCACCCAGCGCACCGGCCGGTAGAGCTGCGCGGCAAGATTGGCCTTGATCGCCTCGGCCGTCTCGGCAGGCGCCGCGGTCACATTCTGCCAAACGGGGATCTCCGGGGCCGCAAAGCTCGTCGTATCGAGAACCGACTGCAGGCGTTCGGCGGCCGGGCGCATCAGCGCGCAATGCGACGGCACGGACACGGGCAGCTTGAGCGCCCGCTTGGCCCCGGCGTCCTTCGCCGCACTAACCGCCCGGTCGACCGCCACGGCCGCGCCTGCGATCACCACCTGCCCGGGGGCATTCAGGTTGACGGCCTCAAGGACCTCGCCACTCGCGTTCTCCGCACAGAGTCGCTCGACCGCGGTATCGTCGAGACCGAGGATCGCAGCCATTGCGCCCTCGCCCTCGGGCACGGCAGCCTGCATGGCGCGAGCCCGTTCGGCCACCAGTCTCACCGCATCGGGAAACCGCAACACACCCGCCGCGACCAGCGCGCTGTACTCGCCCAGGCTGTGGCCCGCCACCGCGGCGGGACGCGCGTCCGTCTGCTGCATCAGCAGCCGCCAGGTGGCCACGCCGGCCGCGAGCATGACCGGCTGGGTCCATTCGGTCTGGTTCAGTTGCTCGACCGGCCCGTGCTGGCACAGGCTCCACAGGTCGGCATCCAGGCAGTCCGAAGCCTCCTGAAAGGTATCGCGTACGACCGCGTGGTCGTCGCCCAGATCAGTGAGCATGCCGGTGGACTGGGAGCCCTGCCCCGGAAAGACTGCGGCCCAGGTAGTGGTCATTCGCTAATCGTCTCGCGCGTAAAAAGCGGGCGTAGTGTAGGCCCAAGGGAAACACTGATCAATGTACACGCCCGCCATCCTCCGCGAATGGCGGGCACCCGGCTACCCGTACCCGGCAGCTGTCACGCGGAAAACCCCGTGTTGACTTGTGTTCGCGCGTGGCATCCGGATAATGTCGCCACCGAATTCAATACGCGAGGAACTGCATGGCGAAGGAAGACGAAATCGAGCTGGAAGGAACGGTGGTGGAGACCCTGCCGAATACGACGTTCCGGGTCGAGCTCGAAAACGGGCACACCATCACCGCCCACATCTCCGGCAAGATGCGCAAGCATTACATCCGCATCCTGCGTGGCGACAAGGTGATCGTGCAGATGACCCCCTACGACCTGACCAAGGGCCGTATCGTCTACCGCAACAAGTAGTTCCGCCCACGGGGTTGCGGGTCCGCTCGAAAGATCAAGGGGCCCATCCCCGAATGACGAAGCCCCGGCTGGACCGGGGCTTCGTGGTTTCTGCAGGCCGGAATCCGGCTCAGGAGACGGCCGGCTCGCGGATATCGAGCTCCAGCCCGGATTCGCCCACCCGGACCACGACCTCGCCACCCTGCGCCAGACGCCCGAACAGCAACTCGTCGGCCAGCGGCTTCTTGATGTGCTCCTGCAGCGTACGCGCCATCGGACGTGCACCCATCTTGACGTCGTAGCCATGCTCGGCCAGCCAGGCTCGGGCATCCGGCTCCACCGTCAGGTGCACCTTCTTCTCGTCCAGCTGGGCCTGCAGCTGCGTCAGGAACTTGTCCACGACATTGAGGATGGTCGCCTCGTCCAGCGGACCGAACTGGATGGTCGCATCCAGCCGGTTGCGGAACTCCGGCGTGAAGGTCCGCTTGATCGCCTCTGTGGAATCGCTGGAGTGATCCTGCTGGGTAAAGCCCACCGACGGGCGGCTGGCCTGCTCCGCCCCGGCATTGGTCGTCATCACCAGAATCACGTTGCGGAAGTCCACCTCGCGGCCATTGGCGTCCGTCAGGGTGCCGTGGTCCATCACCTGCAGCAGCACATTGAAGACATCCGGATGGGCCTTTTCGATCTCGTCCAGCAGCAGCACCGAATGCGGATGCTTGAGGATCGCATCGGTCAGCAGCCCGCCTTCGTCGTAGCCGACATAGCCGGGCGGCGCCCCGATCAGGCGCGAGACCGTATGGCGCTCCATGTACTCGGACATGTCGAAGCGCGCCAGATGAATCCCCAGCTGCTGCGCCAGTTGACGCGTCACCTCGGTCTTCCCGACCCCGGTCGGACCGGCGAACAGGAACGAACCGATCGGCTTGTCCATGTCGCCAAGCCCCGACCGCGCCATCTTGATCGAGGTCGCGAGCGTCCCGATCGCCTCGTCCTGGCCGAAGACGGTCATCTTCAGGTTGCGTTCGAGGTTGCGCAGCGTCTCCTTGTCGGAGCTGGAGACCGATTTCGGCGGGATGCGCGCGATCTTGGCCACGATCGTCTCGATATCCTGCACGCCAATGGTCTTCTTGCGCTGACTCATTGGCAGTAGCTGCCGGCTGGCACCGGCCTCGTCGATCAGGTCGATCGCCTTGTCCGGCAGGAAGCGGTCGGTAATGTAGCGATCCGCCAGTTCCGCGGCGGCACGCAGCGCCGGACGCGTGAAGCGGACATTGTGGTGTGCCTCGAAGCGCGACTTCAGCCCCCGCAGAATCTGCTCGGTCTCGTCCACTGTCGGTTCCGGCACCTCGATCTTCTGGAAGCGACGGGCCAGGGCGCGGTCCTTCTCGAAGATGCCGCGATATTCCTGGTAGGTGGTCGAGCCGATGCACTTCAGCTCGCCCGAGGCGAGCATCGGCTTGATCAGGTTGGACGCGTCCATCACCCCGCCGGAGGCGGCGCCCGCACCGATGATGGTGTGGATCTCGTCGATGAACAGCACCGCGCCGGGCTCCTTCTTCAGCTGCGCCAGCACGCCCTTCAGGCGCTTCTCGAAATCACCGCGGTACTTGGTTCCGGCCACCAGCGCGCCCAGATCGAGCGCATAGACGGTCGCGGATTCGATTGCCTCCGGCACCTGCTCGTCGACGATACGCCGCGCCAGGCCCTCGGCGATCGCGGTCTTGCCGACACCGGCTTCGCCCACCAGCAGCGGGTTGTTCTTGCGCCGGCGGCAGAGGATCTGGATGGTGCGCTCGATCTCGTGATCGCGCCCGATCAGCGGGTCGATCTCGTCCTTGCGCGCCTTCTCGTTAAGATTGGTAGCGTACAGATGCAGCGCGTTGGTCTTTTCCTCGCGCTCGCCCTCCACCGGCTCCGGCTGCGGGTCGTTCGGATTCTGCTGCCCCCCCAGTTCGTCTTCTCCAACCTTGGAGATGCCGTGAGAGATGAAATTCACCACGTCCAGGCGGCTGATGTTCTGCTGCCCGAGCACGTAAAGCGCCTGGCTGTCCTGTTCGCCGAACAGCGCGACCAGCACGTTCGCCCCGGAGACCTCCTTGCGGCCGCTGGACTGCACATGAAAGACCGCCCGTTGCAGGACCCGCTGGAACCCCAGGGTCGGCTGCGTCTCGCGTGAGTCATTCGGCGGGATGCGCGGGGTGTTCTCGTCGATGTATACCTCGAGCTCGTCGCGGATGCGGTCGAGATCGCCCCCACAGGCGCGCAGCACCGTTGCGGCGCTGGGATTCTGCGCCAGCGCCATCAGGAGGTGCTCCACGGTCACGAACTCGTGGCGCTTCTCCCGCGCTTCCTTGAAGACCATGTTCAGGCTGAATTCGAGTTCCTTGTCGAGCATGGGAGTCAGACCTCCTCCATCGAGCAAAGCAGTGGATGCTGGTGGCTACGGGCGTAATCGTTCACCTGTGCCACCTTCGTCTCGGCCACGTCCCGGGTATAGATGCCGCATACTCCCTTGCCGCGTGTATGCACGTGCAGCATCACCTGGGTGGCCTTTTCGCGATCCATACTGAAGAAGGTCTCCAGCACCTCGACCACGAACTCCATAGGCGTGAAGTCGTCGTTGAGCAGCACCACCTTGTACTGCCGCGGTGGCTTGAGCTCCGGCCTCGATTCTTCGACCGCGGTATTGCTGTCGTGATCGGGGATCTGGGGCTTTTTCTCACTCATCGGTCGAACTCACGCTTTCAGCGGTTTGGTCATGCCAGTTCGGCCATCCAGGGAAACACTGATCCAATGTCTCCCTGGGTCCTTAGGCCATGTTCATGGTCGTTCGGTTCCGGGCTCGGGCCAAGTGCCCGCACCCGCTGTCATTACATGTGCTTGATCAGGGCCTCGCCAAAGGCCGAGCAGCTCACCGGCTCGACGTTATCCATCAACCGGGCGAAGTCATAGGTCACCTCGCCTGCGCTGATCGCGCCGCCCATGCCCTTCACGACCAGATCGGCCGCCTCGGACCAGCCCAGGTGGCGCAGCATCATCTCGGCCGACAGGATCAGCGAGCCCGGGTTGACCTTGTCCTGACCGGCGTACTTCGGGGCGGTCCCGTGGGTCGCCTCGAACATCGCGGTGGTATCGGACAGGTTTGCGCCGGGCGCGATCCCGATACCCCCGACCTGCGCAGCCAGTGCATCGGAGATGTAGTCGCCGTTCAGGTTCAGCGTGGCGATCACCGAGTAGTCCTCCGGGCGCAGCAGAATCTGCTGCAGGAAGGCATCCGCGATCACGTCCTTGATCACGATGTCGCGGCCGGTCTTCGGGTTCTTGAAGGTCTGCCACGGGCCACCGTCCAGATCCTTCGCACCAAACTCCTCGCGCGCCAGCTCGTAGCCCCAGGCCTTGAACGAGCCCTCGGTGAATTTCATGATGTTGCCCTTGTGCACCAGCGTCACCGACGGGCGGTCGTTGTCGATCGCGTACTCGATCGCCTTGCGCACCAGGCGCTTGGTACCCTCGCTGGAGACCGGCTTCACGCCGATGCCGGCAGTATCCGGGAAACGGATCTGGGTCACGCCCATCTCGTTTTGCAGGAAGTCGATGACCTTCTTCACCTCCGGCGTGCCGGATTCGAACTCGATGCCGGCGTAGATGTCCTCCGAGTTCTCGCGGAAGATCACCATGTCGGTCTTTTCCGGCTCCTTCAGCGGGCTCGGGGTGCCGTCGTAGTAACGCACCGGGCGCAGGCAGACGAACAGGTCCAGCTTCTGGCGCAGCGCGACGTTGAGGGAACGGAACCCGCCACCCACCGGGGTGGTCAGCGGGCCCTTGATGGACACGCGATAGTCCTTGACCGCCTCCAGGGTTTCATCCGGCAGTCCGGAGTTGTCGTCATAAATCTGCGTGGCCTTCTCGCCCGCATAGACCTCCATCCATTCGATCGCCTTCTGGCCACCGTAGGCCTTCTCCACGGCCGCATCGGTCACGCGGCGCATCACCGGCGTGATGTCCACACCGATCCCGTCCCCCTCGATAAAGGGGATGATCGGGCGCTCCGGCACCACCAGCTTGCCCTGCTCGTCGACGGTGATGCGCTCGCCCTTTTCGGGGACCTGAATGTGCTGGTAGGCCATGCAAACTCCTTGTGCGTGAGAATTGAATTCGTTCTCCGGGATTATACATACCCATCCGCTCCCGCCGAGGGGAACGTGGTCTGCAAAACGCCAGTGCGACGGGCCGCTGCGTTATCATTCGCGGCATGACCGAACGCCTGCCCTGCCATATCACCGTCGCTGCCGTCATCGAGCGGGACGGGCGCTTCCTGTTCGTCGAGGAGACGGACGACGGCCGCCATGTACTGAACCAGCCAGCCGGCCATCTCGATGCCGAGGAAGACCTGGTCGAAGCGGTGATTCGCGAGGTCCGCGAGGAGACCTGTCTGGACTTCCAGCCGGAGGCCCTGCTCGGCTGCGACCTGCTCGCGCTCGCCAATGGCGCGGTGACGCTGCGCGTCGCGTTCTGCGGCACGGCAAGCGACCCCAGCCATCCGCCGGCCCGCGACCCCGCCATCCATGCCCTCCACTGGCTGACACCGGATGAGGCGCGTCGCGGATGGCCGCTGCGCAGCCCGCTGGTCCTGCGCAGCATCCGCCGCTATCAGGACGGGATGCGCCTGCCGCTCGCGGCGGCCGGCTCACTGATTCATGCGGAGGGGCCGTGAGCAGCCCCGACCGGGTCATCGTGGGCCTGTCGGGCGGGGTGGACTCGGCCGTGGCGGCCAGCCGCCTGCTGGAGGCCGGCTATCGGGTGGAAGGCCTGTTCATGAAGAACTGGGAGGATGACGACGACGCGGAGTACTGCGCCGCCGAGGCCGACTACGAAATGGCCCGCGAGGTCGCGGCCTGTCTCGAGATCCCCCTGCACAAGGCGAACTTCGCCGAGGACTATCGCCAGCGGGTGTTTCGCCATTTCCTGCACGAGTACGAGGCTGGCCGGACGCCGAATCCGGACATCCTGTGCAACCGCGAGATCAAGTTCCGCTCGTTCCTGGATCACGCCCGCCAACTGGGCGCGCAATGGATCGCCACCGGCCACTACGCCCGCGTGCGCCACCTCCCCGACCACAGCGAGCTGTGCATGGCGACGGATGCCAACAAGGATCAGACCTATTTCCTGCATACCCTGACGCAGGAACAGCTGCGCCCTGCGCTGTTCCCGCTGGGGGACATCCCCAAGGACCAGGTCCGGGCGCGCGCCCGCGAGCTGGGGCTGCCCAACCACGCCCGCAAGGATTCCACCGGCATCTGCTTCATCGGCGAGCGCCGCTTCCGTGATTTCCTGGCGCAATACCTGCGGGCGCCGGAGGGCGAGATGTGCACGCCCGAAGGTCAGGTCGTGGGGCACCACCAGGGCCTGATGTTCTACACCCTGGGACAGCGCCAGGGACTCGGCATTGGCGGGATCGACGGGTTTCCCGAGGCCCCCTGGTATGTCGTGGACAAGGACCTGGGGAGCAATCGGCTGATCGTCGCGCAGGACCCGCAGCATCCGCTGCTGATGAGTCCCGAGATCGAGACAGAGTCCGTCCACTGGATTCACCGCCCGCCCGAACCGGGACAGCCGCTGATGGCACGCCTGCGTCATCGCCAGCCCTTGCAGCCCTGCCGGTTGGAATCCGTCGATGGGGACCGTCTACGCGTTCGCTTCGAGTCCCCTCAGCGTGCGGCCACGCCCGGTCAGTCGGCGGTTTTTTATGACGGCGATGTGTGTCTGGGGGGTGCCGTGATTGCCACCCGCCGCACACTGGCCAGTGAGCCGGAAGCCCCGGTTCCGGTATAGTAGGCGCGTTTTCCGTATCCACCCACTCACGCCTGCTCCGGGAGCCCTCCGGCTTGGACCGTAACGACCACAACCGCACCCTGGCGTTGGCCGCCCTCTTCCAATGCGCGAGCCTGGTCAAGGACCTGGCCTGGCGCGGCAGCTGCGACGAGTACGAATTCGAGATCCTGATCGGCAGCCTGTTCGCGTTCGATGCGGAGACGCCCGAGGATGTCTACCGTGGCGCCAGCAGCCTGCGCCCGGGCCTGGAGCGGGTACAGAGCCAGCTGCAAAATGGCGGCAAACCACCGGATATGGAGATCACCCGTTACGCGGTCGGCCTGATCTTTCTGGAACGCAAGCTGCAAAAACGTCCGGACATGCTGCAAAAGCTGGGCGACGGGCTGCAGGGTGCCCAGCGGCAGGTGGATTATTTCACCATCACGCACGAGAGCGTGATCGCCCGCCTGGCCGAGATATACAAGGAGACCATCTCCGAGCTGGGCCCCCGTATCGTCGTCCAGGGCGAGCAGAATCATCTTTCCAATCCCGAGATCGCCGCGCGTGTGCGCGCCCTGCTGCTGGCCGGCATCCGTGCCGCCGTGCTCTGGCGCCAGGCGGGTGGGTCTCGCTGGAAGCTCCTTCTGGGCCGCAAGCGACTAATTAGCGAAGCGGACCACATCCTTCAACGACTGAACACCTGACAGCGGATAGCGCATCATGAGCCACGCAGAACCGAAAAAGACCGAAAACCTCTCTGCCGGCGGCCGCGAGTGCCGTTACGTGCCGATCACCGATGACCCGCGCGCGCGGGACCTGCCTTACGCGCTGAAGATCCTGCTCGAGAACCTGATGCGCTTCGAGGACGAGCGCACGGTCAGGCGTGCCGATATCGAGGCCCTGCTCGACTGGGACCCGAAAGCCGAACCCACGCAGGAGATCGCCTTCCGCCCGGCCCGCGTACTGCTGCAGGACTTCACCGGTGTGCCCGCGGTCGTGGATCTGGCGGCGATGCGCGATGCGATGGAGGCGCTCGGCGGCGATCCCAAGAAGATCACGCCCCTGCAGCCGGCCGAACTGGTGATCGACCACTCGGTGCAGGTCGACGAGTACGGCAACGCGAACGCGATGAACCTGAACGCAGAGCTGGAATACTCGCGCAACCGAGAGCGCTACAGCTTCCTGAAGTGGGGCCAGCAGGCGTTCGACACCTTCAAGGTGGTCCCCCCGGACACCGGTATCGTGCACCAGGTCAACCTTGAACACCTGGCGCGCACCGTGTTCGTCGAAGACGGTGCCGATGGCAGCTGCCTCGCCTACCCCGACACCCTGGTCGGTACCGACTCCCACACCACGATGATCAACGGCCTGGGCGTCCTGGGCTGGGGAGTCGGCGGGATCGAGGCCGAGGCCGCGATGCTCGGTCAGCCGATCTCCATGCTCATCCCGCAGGTAGTGGGTTTCCGCCTGACCGGCCGGCTGGCCGAAGGGGCCACCGCCACCGACCTCGTGCTGGTGATCGTCGAGATGCTGCGCAAGAAGGGCGTGGTCGGGAAGTTCGTCGAATTCTTCGGGGACGGGCTGGCCGATCTGCCGCTGGCGGACCGCGCCACCATCGCCAACATGGCACCGGAATACGGCGCGACCTGCGGCATCTTCCCGATCGACGACGAGACCCTTGAGTACCTGCGCCTGACCGGCCGCGAGGCGGGCCATATCGAGTTCATCAAGGCCTACGCCAGGGCCCAGGGCCTGTGGCGCGACGATAATGCCCCGGTGGCACGCTACACCGACATGCTGGAGCTCGACCTGTCCACCGTCGAGCCCAGCCTGGCCGGTCCCAAGCGCCCGCAGGACCGTATCGCCCTGAGCCAGGCTGGAGCGGAGATCAGCCGCCACCTCGATACCATGCTCAAGGAGCGCGACAGCGGCGCCGACGAACCCGAGGAGGCCGAGCGTTTCGCCGCCGAGGGTGGCCACACCGCGGTCGGCGTGGAGCACCAGGCGGAAGAGCCGCATCACACCGCCATCGAGATGAACGGCGAGACCTTCACCCTCGACCACGGCGACGTCGTGATCGCGGCCATCACCTCCTGCACCAACACCTCCAACCCGTCCGTGATGCTGGGCGCCGGCCTGGTGGCGCGCAAGGCGCGCGAACGCGGTCTGCAGGTCAAGCCCTGGGTGAAGACCTCCCTGGCCCCCGGTTCGCGCGTGGTGACCGACTATCTGCAAAAGGCCGGGTTGCTCGAAGATCTCGAGGCGCTGGGCTTCCATGTGGTGGGTTATGGCTGCACGACCTGTATCGGCAACTCCGGACCGCTACCCGAGCCGATCAGCGAGGCCATCATCAAGGATGACCTGATTGTCAGCTCCGTGCTCTCCGGCAACCGCAACTTCGAAGGGCGGATCCATTCCGAGGTGCAGATGAACTTCCTCGCCTCGCCGCCGCTGGTGGTCGCCTACGCGCTGGCCGGGCGCAGCACCCTGGATCTGTACAACGACCCGATTGGCGAGGACGCGCAGGGCAACCCCGTGTTCCTGAAGGATGTCTGGCCGACCACCGAGGAGGTCAACCAGGCGGTGCAGGCGCATGTCGATGCCCAGAGCTTTACCGCCGCCTACGGTGACCTGTACACCGGCGAAGATCGCTGGCGCAATCTCGAGGCCCCCACCGGGGACCGCTTCGAGTGGCAGGACGACTCTACCTACGTGCGCAACCCGCCCTATTTCGACGGCATGGGCATGACGCCCCAGCCGTTGACCGACATCCAGGGTGCCCGTGTGCTGGCGCTGCTGGGCGACTCGGTGACCACCGACCACATCTCGCCGGCCGGCTCCATTGCCAAGGACAGCCCGGCCGGACGTTACCTTGAAGAACAGGGCGTGAAGCCCGCCGACTTCAACTCCTATGGCTCGCGGCGAGGCAACCACGAGGTGATGATGCGCGGGACCTTCGCCAACGTCCGCCTGCGCAACCTGCTGGCGCCCGGTACCCAGGGTGGCGTCACGGTCCATCTGCCGGACGGCGAGCAGATGTCCATCTATGACGCGGCCATGCAGTACAAGGAGGAAGACACGCCCCTGATCGTGATCGCCGGGCAGGAGTACGGCACCGGCTCCTCGCGCGACTGGGCGGCCAAGGGCACGCTGCTGCTGGGCGTGAAAGCCGTGATCGTCGAGAGCTTCGAGCGCATTCACCGTTCCAACCTGGTGGGCATGGGTGTCCTGCCGCTGCAGTTCCTGCCGGGCGATAACGCGGCCAGCCTGGGGCTGACCGGTCGCGAGACGTTCTCGATCACCGGCGTGAACAACGGCGAGGCCCGCGAGGCCACGGTCACCGCCGTAGCGGATGATGGCGAGCGCACGACCTTCAACGTACGGGTGCGCCTGGATACCCCACAGGAAATCGACTACTACCGCCACGGGGGCATCCTGCCCTATGTGTTGCGCCAACTGGCACAATGAGACTAAGGTCACTTCATGACGCGGCGGGTACCTATAGAGGACGTGAGGTCCGGCCATACACTGGCGACTGCGGTTTATGACCGCTCGGGCAGGCTGCTAATCCCCGCTGGCATGGTCCTCCAGGACAAGCAGATTCGGGTACTGCTGTCCTGGGGAATCACGGCGGTCGAAGTGCTGGATGAGGGTGCCGACGACGCCTCCATGTCGTCCCCGGACGAGCATGACGAGCCTCCCGCGACCGAGCCTACCCCCGAGATGGAGGCCCGCGCCGACGAGATCCTAGCCGAGCGTTTTCAGCACTGCTCGATCGAGGACCACCCCATGTCTGGCATCTACCTTCTGGCGCGGAAAGCCCTGCTGGATGACCTGTGCCGCTATGCACCGAGAAGGCAGAGCGAACAGGCATGACCGTCGATGAATTCCTCGCCGCGGATGACGCTCTGTGCAGCTTCTCCGGAAGCTACAACACCATCTTCACACGCCTGAGCGACCCGACGGCCAATGTCGCGGCCATCACCGAGGCGGTCGAACTGGACCCCACGATCGCGGCCAAGACGCTCAAGGTGGCGAATTCCTCGCTCTATGGTTTCCCGGAGCCGATCGACACCCTGCACCGGGCGGTCTCCATCATCGGCCTGCAACAGATGCGGCAGATCGTGATGTCGACGGTCGTAATCGAGCACTTTCGCGGCGTACCCGTCATCGGCGTGGACATGGAGTCCTTCTGGCGGCACAGTCTCGCCGTCGGCGTACTGAGCCGCTCGATCGCCCGATTCCGGCGCGAGGCCAACATCGAACGGCTTTACCTCTACGGGATCATGCATGACCTGGGACGTCTGCTGATGTTCCTGCATCTGTCCAGTCGCACCGAGGAGCTGATCAATATCCGCGAGCGGGAACGCATGCTGCTGTTCGAGGCAGAGATGGAGTTTCTCGGCTTCGACCACGCCGCCATTGGCGCCGAATTGATGGAGCAATGGAACATGTCGCCGGCACAGGTGGAGGCCACCCGTTTCCACCATGCGCCGCGTGACGCGCAGGCCTTTCCGGTCGAAACCGCGATCGTCCATGTCGCCGACAGCATCGCCAATGCCTTGCGGCTGGGCTCGTCGGGCGAACGCTTCGTTCCGCCCGTGGAGGCGGAAACCTTCGACCGCATTGGCCTGGAGATGGAGACCTACGAGGCCGTGATCGGCGATGCCCGGAAACAGCTCGGACAGATGCAGGCCATCCTGCTGGACTGACGAGGGACGGATGAGCGCACGGATGCAGGTAAAGGACGACCCGGCATGAGCCCTTCGTACAAAACACCTGAAGAGGTCAATGCGCTGCACGAGCGCATCCGTTTCCTCGAGGAAGCGCTGGAGGCGAATGCCTACGCGATGGACGTGCTCGCCTCGACCACCGCGATCTTTGGCGACACCGACCGCAATCGCAGCCCCGACCTGATCATCCAGAGCAGTCTGGAATCCATCCGGCGTCTGCTGCCGGCCCGCGACATGGCCGTCTACATCCTCGACGGCGAGTCATCGTTTGATCTCGCCTATCAACAGCATCCTCAAGAGGATGAATACGACCTCGCGGATGCCGTCGAGGATCTGATTCAGGAAGGTACCTTCTCCTGGGCGCTGCATCAGAATCATCCCGTCTGTCTGCCTTCGCGCTTCGAGGGCGAGAGCGTGTTGCTCCATGTCATCTCGACCCGCACCCGCATTCGCGGCATGTTTGCCGCCCGCTTTCGCCAGAACGACCTCCAGCGCCACGAGATGACCCTCTCGACCCTGACCATGGTGCTGTTCAACACCGCCTATGCCCTGGAGAGTGCCGATCTCTTCCAGATGATGGACCGTCGGCAGAAGGCCTTGCAGCGGATTACCGAGCACCAGTCACGCGAACTGCTTCATCACCAGTCGCACGACTCGCTGACCAACCTCCCCAACCGGATGCTGTTCAGTGATCGCCTGTCGCAAGCCATTCACCGCCACCAGGGAACCGATCATCACATCGCGTTGATTCTGCTGGACCTGGACAACTTCAAACGCCTGAACGACTCGCTCGGCCATCGCGCCGGCGACGAGCTGATCCGCAAGGTGGCGCAGGATCTCGGAAAACTGCTGGATCGCAGTCGCGACCGCTCGGGTCGTCCCTTGCGCGCGACCCTGTCGCGCCTGGGGGGCGACGAGTTCGGCATTCTGGTGGAGGATCTACAGGGTCTCGAGGGCTGTGTAAGACTGGTCACCGACGTTGTGCGCACAACCGCGGTGGAACGGACGATCTTCGATCGGCCGGTGGTGACCAGCGCGTCCTGCGGGATCGCCGTATTCCCCTACGACGGAGAAGACTCCGATGTCCTGCTCAGCAATGCCGATGCGGCCATGTACGAGGCGAAGCAACGTGGCCGCAACGGCTTCCGCTTCTACACCCAGGACCTGAATTCCCGGACCTTTCACCATTTCGAGCTGGAAAAGGAACTGGGGACCGCCATTGAGCAAGATCAACTGGTCCTGCACTACCAGCCAAAGGTCGACCTGCATACCGGCGATATCCTCGGCGCAGAGGCGCTGATCCGCTGGCAGCACCCGAAGCTTGGGCTGTTGCCCCCCAGCCACTTCATCGAGCTGGCGGAGGACATGACCCTGATCGAGGCCATTGGGGAGTGGGTGCTACGCCAGGTCTGCCAGGACCTCAAGCGACTGCCCTCGCAGGGCCGGGATCACGCCTTCCGTGTCGCCATCAACGTCTCCGCACGACAGCTACGCCAGCCCGACCTCGCCGGAGACTTTCACGCCATCCTGCAGGCCGCGAACGTCGCGCCCGAGTGCATCGAGCTGGAACTGACCGAAACCACCATCATGGATGACCCGAAAGGCGCTGCCCGTATGTTCGGGCGTCTACGCGAGATCGGCATGCGGCTGGCTGTGGACGATTTCGGTACCGGCCATGCCTCGCTGATTCAGCTGAAGAAACTCCCGGCGGATACCCTCAAGATCGACCGTTCTTTCGTCCAGGACCTCGAGCGCAGCGACAGCGACGCGCGGATTGTCCAGGCCATCGTCCAGATGGCGCATACCCTGGGCCTGAACATCATCGCCGAAGGCGTCGAAACCGAGCGCCAGGCCGAAATCCTGCGAGAATTCGGCTGCAACGAGGCACAAGGCTACTTCTTTGCGCGCCCCATGGCCTTTGATGACTTCCATGCCCTCCTCCAGGACCAGGCCCGCCTCCCGCGCACTGGGTAAGCCTTATCCGCCTGCACTCTCCGGGCCCGTCAGTTGCGCCGGATCCAGCAGCGCTTGCAGCCGCTCGCGCGGGATATCCGTGCGTTCCGCCGCAACGTCCAGGATTGGCCGCCCGGTGGCGTAGGCTTCCTTGGCGATACGCGCGCCGGCCTCGTATCCGATCTCGGCATTCAGGGCCGTTACCAGGATCGGATTACGGTCCAGCGCGGCCCGCAGGTTGTCCTCGTTCACGGTGAAGCCCGCGATTGCTCGATCCGCCAGATGCTTGGAGGCCCGTGCCAGCAGGCCCATCTGAGTCAACAGGTTGTCAGCAATCAGCGGGAGGCCAACGTTCAGCTGGAAATTGCCCCCGGCGCCGGCGGCCGCGATCGCCGCATCCAGACCGGTCACCTGTTGCGAGGCCATGATCACGGCCTCCGGGATCACCGGGTTCACCTTGCCCGGCATGATCGAGCTGCCGGGTTGCAGGGCCGGCAGGGCGATTTCCCCCAGCCCCGCCAGGGGACCGGAGTTCATCCAGCGCAGGTCGTTCGCGATCTTGGTCAGCCCCACGGCAACGGTCCGCAACTGGCCCGAAAGCTCCACCGCGCTGTCCTGACTGGCCAGCGCCGCAAAGCCATTGCCCTCATGCACAAACGAAAGGCCGGTTCGCTCGGCCAGGCGGCGTGTCACACGCTCCCCGAACGCCGGAGGTGCATTGATACCGGTGCCCACCGCCGTCGCGCCGATGGCCAGACGCTGAATACGCACGCGGGTATGTTCCAGACGATCCACGTCCAGTTCCAGCTGGCGGCGCCAGCCGGAGAGTTCCTGTCCCAGGGTCACAGGCATCGCATCCATCAGGTGGGTGCGTCCAGTCTTGACCAGGGCTCCCACCTCGCGCTCGCGCCGGGCGATCGTGGCAATCAGGTGGCGCAGCGCAGGCACCAGTTCCTGTTCCAGCGCCAGCGCCGCAGAGACATGCAGCGCGGTCGGGATCACGTCGTTGGAGCTCTGCGAGCGATTGACGTGATCGTTCGGATGGACCTCTTCCCCCCTACCCGATGCGATCCGCGCGAGCACCTCGTTCATGTTCATGTTGCTGCTGGTGCCCGAACCCGTCTGATAGACGTCGACCGGGAAGGCATCTGAATGCTCCCCCGCAGCGACCGCCTCGGCCGCCGCCACAATCGCGCTGGCCACACCGTCCGGGAGCTGCCCCAGTTCCTGGTTGGCCTCCGCACAGGCCGCCTTGGTCAGCGCGAGGGCCCGAATGAACACCTGCGGCATGGGCCGGCCGGCGATCTGAAAGTTGTCGATGGCGCGCTGGGTCTGGGCACCCCACAGGGCATCCCTGGGGACTTCCACCGGTCCGAGGCTGTCCTGCTCCTGGCGGGTCGGGGACTTCGACATGCACTCCTCCAAATGATCGAGCGTAGCTTTGTATTATACTGCGCCGCGTCAATCGACCGTCCGCAGGACACATGACCCACGCCCCCTGACGGACCCCATCCATTCCGACTCGAGTGCATCATGTCCCTGAGCCCCCTGTCCGCGATCAGTCCCGTCGATGGCCGCTATGCCCGGCACACCCGCGATCTGGCCCCCTATTTTTCCGAACAGGGTCTGATGCAGGCCCGGGTGCGGGTGGAAATAGCCTGGCTCAAGGCCCTGGCCGCCGAGCCCGCTATCCCCGAGGTCCCGCCGCTAACCGCCGAGGCGGAGGCCTTTCTGGACGAGATCGCCCTGGAATTCGACGAGGTCGCGGGTGCCCGGGTGAAGGAGATCGAGGCCACGACCAATCACGACGTCAAGGCCATCGAGTACTACATCAAGGAGCAAATGCGCGGCCGTTCCGATCTGCAAAGCCAGATCGAGTTCGTGCACTTCGCCTGCACCTCCGAGGACATCAACAACCTCGCCTACGGGGTGATGGTCCGCGAGGCGCGCAATCACGTGATGCTGCCAGCGCTCGATGCGGTGCTGGAGCCGCTGCGCGAGCTGGCACAGCGCTTCGCCGATCAGCCCCTGCTGGCCCGGACGCACGGACAGCCGGCCTCGCCCACGACCATGGGCAAGGAACTGGCCAACGTGGTCCACCGTCTGGAGCGGCAGCGCGCCGCGATCGCCGCCAACGAGTGCCTGGGCAAGATCAACGGTGCGGTGGGCAACTTCAATGCCCACTACGCGGCCTACCCGGAGGTGGACTGGCCGTCGCTCTCGCGGCGCATGGTGGAAAGCCTTGGGCTGGTCCCCAATACCCACACCACCCAGATCGAGCCGCACGACTTCCTGGCCGAGCTGTTCCATGCCTTCATGCGCCTGAACACGATCCTGCTGGATGCCTCGCGCGACATCTGGGGCTACATCTCGCTGGGCTATTTCAAGCAGAAGGTAGTGGCCGGCGAGGTCGGTTCCTCGACCATGCCGCACAAGGTCAATCCGATCGATTTCGAGAACGCGGAAGGCAACCTCGGTCTCGCCAATGCCGTGTTCGATCACCTGGCGAACAAGCTCCCGGTCTCGCGCTTTCAGCGTGACCTGACCGATTCGACCGTGCTGCGCAACATCGGCATGGGCTTCGCCTGGTCGCTGATCGCCTACAAGGCCTTCCAGCGTGGTCTGGGCAAGCTGGAGATCGAACCCGGCCGGCTGGACGAGGATCTCGACCAGAACTGGGAGGTGCTGGGCGAGGCGGTGCAGACGGTGATGCGCCGCTACGGGGTCGATTCTCCCTACGAAAAACTGAAGGCCCTGACCCGTGGCCAGCGCATCAAGCCGCAGGCGCTGGTCGAGTTCATCGACGGCCTGGAGATCCCGGACGAGGCCAAACAGCGCCTGCGCGCGCTGACCCCGGGACGCTACACCGGGATCGCCAGCCAGCTGGCTCGCGACGAGTAAGGCGTGCCCGCCCAAGACCCGAATCAGGGCCTGGAGCTACTGGGCGGGCTCTCACCGGCGGAGTTTCTGCGCGACTACTGGCAACAAAAGCCGCTGCTTGTACGCGGCGCAGTATCGGGCTTCGCCAACCCCCTCGAGCCCGACGATCTGGCCGGGCTCGCCTGTGATCCGGATGCCAGCGCCCGGCTCGTACTCGGCGACACCGATCACGGCGACTGGGCAGTCGAATACGGCCCGTTCGAGGAAGATCGCTTCGCCTCCCTGCCCGATCGCGCCTGGACGCTGCTGATCAGCGATGTCGAGCGCTTCTGGCCCGGAGGGCACGACTTCCTGTCCCGGTTCGACTTTGTCCCGCGCTGGCGCCGGGACGACCTGATGATCTCCTACGCGGCACCCGACGGCTCGGTCGGGCCCCATGTCGATGCCTACGATGTCTTTCTGTTCCAGGCGGCCGGGCGGCGGCGCTGGCAGATCCAGTCACCACCGGGACCGCTGGACTGCCACGACGACCTGCCGCTGGCGATCCTGCGCGAGTTTGAACCAAGCGAGAGCTGGGATCTTGAACCCGGCGACCTGCTCTACCTGCCCCCCAACCTGCCCCACTACGGCCTTTCACTGGATGACCAGTGCATGACCTGGTCGATCGGTTTTCGGGCCCCGACCTACCTCGACCTGCTGACCGGGTTCCTGGAGGAACGGGCCAACCGGGTTGGCGAAGCACCCCGATACAGCGATCCCCAGCGCCCGGTGTCCGCCTACGCGAGCGAACTGCCATCACACGACCTCACCCGACTGCGTGAGATCCTGCGCGAGATGCTCGCTGCCGACGACACGGAACTGGATGTCTTCCTTGGGCGCTTCCTGAGCCGCCCGGCGGGGAACGTCGAACTGCATACAGGTGATCCCCTCGCCACAGCGAGGGAGTGCCGTGTTCACCCGGATATTCGGCGCCACTGGCTGCAGACACCGGCCGGGCCGGTCCTCTGCGCCGCCGGCCACAGCTATCCGGCATACGGCCTGGCTCCAGGGGATCTGGAACAGCTGTGTGCGACGGAGATCGTCAATCCCGAGCAGTGGGAACACCAGTGGCCGGCGGTTCACGACATGCTTCACGACGGGCTGGAGGAAGGCTGGCTCGAGCCCGCTGACGGCCCGAACTAGCAATCAATCAGGCACAGGCGCGCAGGCATGGCTCCGCCGCACGCTCGATCAGCTCCGGTCCGGCATCCGCCCGGTGCGCACCCTCAGTCAGGATACGCCGCCACTGGCGCGCCCCCGGCTCGCCGTGAAACAACCCCAGCACATGCCGTGTGAGCCGCGCCAGCGGTACGCCCTTGGCGCGCATCTCGCGGGCCATGTCGACCAGACCCTGCAGCACGGCCTCGCGCGTCACCGCGCCGGGCCCGTCGAAATACAACCGGTCGACCTCGGACAGTACCCAGGGCTGGTGGTAGGCCAGCCGCCCAAACATCACCCCGTTCACTCGCTCGAGATAGCCGTGTGCTGTACGGACATCGTCCAGGCCGCCATTCAGCACGATGGTCAATTCCGGGAATTCCGCCTTCAGCCGGAATACGCGCTCGTAGTCGAGCGGCGGAACATCGCGATTGTCCTTGGGGCTCAGGCCTTGCAGCCACGCCTTGCGCGCATGCACGATGAAATGCCGGCAGCCGGCTCGCGCCACGGTTTCGACAAAGTTGCGCAGATCGGCCTCGGAATCCTGTTCGTCAATCCCGATACGATGCTTGACGGTCACCGGAACGTCGACGGCATCCTGCATCGCGCGCACCATCCGGGCCACCTGCTCCGGCTGCGCCATCAGGCAGGCGCCGAACGTGCCCGACTGTACACGGTCGGAGGGACAGCCGACGTTCAGGTTGATCTCGTCGAAGCCTCGCTCTGCCGCGATGCGGGCGGCCTGAGCGAGCGTGTCGGGATCCGATCCACCTAGCTGCAGCGCCAGCGGGTGTTCCGCCGCGACATGGCCCAGCAGCCGGTCGCGATCGCCGTGGATCACCGCGTTGGCGTGTACCATTTCGGTGTACAACAGCGCGCGCCGGGTCAGCAGCCGATGGAAACGCCGGCACCAGGAGTCGGTCCAGTCCATCATCGGCGCCACCGAAAAACGCGGATCGGGAAAACGCAACGATTCAGTCACGGCGCCCCCCGCCCTGCGGGTGGTGCCCGGAATGCCAAGGGATGAATACGCATGTCGGAAAACGAAACGCCGGAAACCTTTCTGGACAGTGTCTCACACATGGTCGATCGCGCCATGCATTTCCTCGAGTTGCCCGAAGGTGCGATGGATGCAATCAAGGCCTGCGACTCGGTCATCCAGGTGAGCTTTCCGATCCGCTTTCGCGACCGCATCGAGGTCTTTACCGGCTGGCGTGCCGTTCACTCCTCCCACCGTCTCCCGGTCAAGGGGGGGCTGCGGTTCTCCCCCACCATGGACCAGGAACATGCAGAGGCCCTGGCCGCCCTGATGACGTACAAATGCGCGATCGTGGATATCCCGTTCGGGGGTTCCAAGGGCGGGCTGCGTATCGATCCACGCCAGTATGACGAGTGGGAGATGGAGCGGATCACCCGCCGTTTCGCCCACGAACTGATCCAGCGCGACTACATCAGCCCCGCCCAGAACGTGCCGGCGCCGGACGTCGGGACCTCGCAGCGCGAGATGGCCTGGATCATGGAGACCTATCGCGAACGCCACCCGGAGGACGTGAACCACAGCGCCGCCGTGACCGGCAAGCCCGTCGACCTGGGTGGTATGCGCGGGCGCCTGGAGGCCACCGGGCGCGGCGTGCAGTACGCCTTGCAGGCCTTTTTCCGTGAGGGCAATGCCGCACGCGAGGCGGGGCTGGAAGGCGGCCTGGGCGACCAGCGCATCATCGTGCAGGGCTTTGGCAATGTGGGCTATCACGCCGCGCATTTCCTGCAGAACGACGACCACGCGAAGATCGTCGGGGTCATCAAGAGTGATGGCGGTGTCTACTGCGAGGACGGGATCGATGTCGACGCCCTGAACGACTACGTACGCCGCTCCGGAACCATGGAAGGCTTCGCCGGCGTGGAATTCGAGCGCAATGGCAACCGGATCATGGAGCGCGAATGCGACATCCTGATTCCGGCGGCGCTAGAGGGCGCGATCCATCGCGAGAATGCACCCAACATCCAGGCCCGGCTGATCGCGGAGGCCGCGAACGGGCCAGTGACCTTCGAAGCCGACCGAATCCTGCAGGACCGCGGCATCACCATCCTGCCCGATGTCTTCGTCAACGCCGGCGGGGTCGTGGTCTCGTATTTCGAATGGGTGCGCAACCTTGCCCACATGCGCTTCGGACGGCTCGAGCGGCGCTATGACCAGTCTCAGGGCCAGCATCTGGTCACCGCCATCGAGATGTCCACGGACCACAAGCTGCCGGACTGGATACGCGAATCCATCGTGCGCGGCGCGGAAGAGATCGACCTGGTCCGCTCCGGCCTCGACGACACGATGCGCGAGGCCTTCCGCGAGATGTACGAGACCCGCGAAGTAGAGAGCAATGGAGCGGTGCTGGATTACCGCACGGCGGCCTATCTGATTGCCCTGCGCAAGATCGTGCGGGCCCGCAGTGACCTGAAGCTGATCTGACGGATATCCACCCCCTTGGTGGCAGGCGGCCCGTTCAGCCTCGCTCCGCCTCCGAGGCCAGCAGTTCCTGCAACCAGTGGCCGCCGCGGTCCGCCTTGGTACTGAGATAGCGCAGATTGTGGGGATTGAGGGTGCCGTGGACGGGCTCGCGGGCCACCACCTGGATCCCCCCGGCGCGCAGCGCCTCGATCTTCGCGGGGTTGTTGGTCAGCACGCGCACCGTGTCGATGCCGAGAAACTCCAGCATCTCCACGGCTGCATCGTAGCGGCGTCCATCGGCCTCGAAGCCCAGTTGGCAGTCGGAATCGATCGTGTCCAGACCTGCCGTCTGCATGGTGTAGGCGCGCAGCTTGTTGGCCAGGCCGATGCCCCGCCCTTCCTGGGCCAGATACAGCAGCACCCCGCCACCACTCTCGTTGATCGTCTTCACACCGAGACGCAACTGATCGCCGCAGTCACAGCGCAGGCTGCCAAACAGATCGCCCGTCAGGCAGGCCGAATGCAGCCGTACCGGGACGGCCTCCGGCCATTCGTTCGGCTCGCCGATGACCACCGCCACGTGTTCCAGGATCCCGTTCCCCTCCCGGAACAGCATGAAGCGGGTCACCGGGGCATCGGCCAGGGGTACCGGGGCCTCGCTCACGTAGGCCAGTTCCAGGCGTGGGTGATGTGCGACCGCTCGTGCCTCGCGCTCGTCCACGTCCAGGAACATCCCGTCGGCCAGCGCCGAGTGGATGGCCTCGGGTACGGGTTCGGGCACGCGCGCCGATACGACGGCCGGCAGCAGACGACCGGCGCGGGCCAGCTCCAGCGCCGCGACTTCCGCGGGCTCGGCGGGCCGAACGTCCGCCTGGTCCAGCGCGTGGGTCGGGTGCTCGCCCTCGTTAGAGGCCTCAGGCGCACTGGCCAGGGTAAACAGTGCCTCGGGGTCCGTTCCGGGCGCAAACTCCAGCGCCACGCCTTCCCATCCCTCGGCCAGTGGTTGCGGCCAGCCCATTGCGGACGCGCGGTGGGGCGTTAGAATCAGACGGGGGCGGCCGCCGGTCATATGCGTCAGGCGATCCAGCAACACCGGGGTCAGACCTTCAACGGCAGCAACCAGTACGCTGGACTGCTCGCCGCTCAGCAAAACCGGATGGCCCCGGCGAAGGTCGAAAATCCCACGATCGGCGTTGTGCATCAGGTCCTTCCCAATGGAGTTTTTCTTATGACCAGCCCGCAGGACGCGAATTCCACTCTGTCCAGCCGCGACCCGTCACCCCTGTCGTCTCCCCCAAGCCTATCGCATGTACCCCTAAAGGGTCGCGAAACCCGGGTTTTCGAGGCATGACCGCCTATCCGGTGACCGAGGAAGAGGCCTGGCGCTGGCTGCTGGCCCAGCGTGCCGATCCGGGCTGCTGCCCCCTGCCCGGCCCCCTTGCCCCGGCTGCGCACGACCTGCTGGAGCTCTACGGCCCGATCATCGAGGCGGAGAGCATCACCGTCGCGCAACTGGGCCAGAGCCTGGACGGCCGCATCGCCACTCAGAGCGGGCACTCCCAGTATGTAACCGGCCCCGAGGACATCGAGCACCTGCACCGCTTGCGTGCGTTGGTGGACGGCGTCGTAGTGGGTGCCGGCACCGTAGTCGCCGACGACCCGCGTCTCACCGTCCGCAAGGCCGAGGGCGTCCATCCGGTGCGGGTCATCCTCGACCCGGATGGACGAATCCGGTCCAGTGCCCGCGTCTTCCAGGACGGCGAGGTGAAAACGCTGGTCGTTCACGCCGAGGGCCACGGCCCCTGCGACATGCCCGGCCACGTCGAATGCATGGAGATGCCCGTCGATGCCGATGGCCGCTTTCCACCGCCCGAGCTCCGCGACCGCCTGGCGGCCGAGCATGGGCTGCATCGACTGCTGGTCGAGGGCGGAGGCCGGACGGTGTCGCGCTTTCTCGCCAGTGACACTCTCGATCGCCTGCATCTGACGATCGCACCGATGCTGATCGGCTCCGGGCGCCACGGCATCACCCTGCCCGAGATCGACACCCTCGATCAGGCCCTGCGCCCACCCTGCCGGATCTTTCGACTGGGTGGCGACACCCTCTACGACCTGGACCTGCGCAGCAAGCCCTGAGCACTTCGGGGCCGCTCGCTGCGATTGTTAAAGGGTCTCAGGCGAGGTTGTCGCGGATCGCGCGGGAGACCGCGTCCAGCTCCGCCGGGACCTTGGTCGGCTGGACCACACTCTGCGCGATGGCCGTGTCGGGATCCTTCAGGCCGTTACCCGTGAGGGTGCACACCACGGTGGAACCCTCGCGAATCTTGCCGTCGCGGATATCGCGCAGGGCGCCGGCCAACGACGCCGCCGAGGCGGGCTCGCAAAACACGCCCTCCTTCTCGGCCAGGAGCTTCTGCGCGGCCAGAATCTCGTCGTCCTGACACTCGTCGAACCAGCCGCTAGATTCCTCGCGCACCTTCCAGGCCATGTCCCAGGACTGTGGGTGCCCAATGCGGATCGCAGTGGCCACGGTGTCCGGGTCGTCGACCATTGCGCCGCGCATGAAAGGCGCGGAGCCGGCCGCCTGATAGCCGACCATGTGCGGGCGGTTACCCACCATTCCACCACCGGCGTACTTGCAGTGGCCCTTGCAATAGGAGCAGGCATCCGTCACGTCGTCGCTGCTCTTGGCGGCCATTTCGCTGTAGCCGATCCAGTGCGCGGTGATGTTACCCGCATTGCCCACCGGCAGACAGTGATAATCCGGGGCGCGGCCCAGTTCCTCGACGATCTCGAAGGCCGCGGTCTTCTGGCCCTGCAAGCGATACGGATTGACCGAGTTCACCAGGGTCACCGGCGTGTTGGAGGCGACCTCCTTCACCAGGCGCATGCCATCGTCAAAGTTGCCCTCGATCTGGATCACGGTGGCGCCGTGCATCATCGCCTGGGCCAGCTTGCCCATCGCGATCTTTCCATCGGGGATGACGACGAATGCCGTGATCCCGGCGCGTGCCGCATAGGCGGCGGCCGCGGCGGAGGTGTTACCGGTGGAGGCGCAGACAATCGCGCGCGAGCCTTCTTCCACGGCCTTGGTGACCGCCATGGTCATGCCGCGGTCCTTGAACGAGCCGGTCGGGTTCAGGCCCTCGAACTTCACGTAAATCTCGACCTCGCGCGCCAGGTCCCGCGGGATATTGTTCAGGCGGATCAGCGGAGTGTTGCCCTCGCCCAGCGAGATGATGCGCGTGTCGTCGTGCACCGGCAGGCGGTCACGGTAACGTTCGATCAGTCCGGTATAGCGATGTCCAAAGGCCATGGTGTTCTCTTTAGCGTGTTGCGCAGGAAACTCGGAGCCTAGCGGCCCAGCGCTTCCATGCGGATACGAGTAATCGGGGTTAGCAGGTGATCCAGCGCCTCGAGCGCGGCGATCGCCTCGTTCATCGCGCCCTCGCGGACCTTGTGCGTCAGCATGATGATCGTGGCCTCGCCGCGCTCCGCATCCGGCTCGCGTTGCAGGATCGCCTCGATACTAATGCCGTGCTCGCCCAGGATACGGGTGATATCGGCCAGCACGCCCGGACGGTCCTGGGTACGCAGGCGCAGATAAAAGGACGTCTCCACCTCGGACAGATCCAGCACCGGCTTGTCCGACAAAGCATCCGGCTGGAAGGCGAGATGCGGGACCCGGTTCTCGGGGTCCGTGGTCAGGGCGCGCACGACGTCGACCAGATCGGCCACCACCGCCGAGGCGGTGGCCTCGGCACCGGCACCCGCGCCGTAGTACAGCGTCGGGCCCACCGCGTCGGCATTGACCAGCACCGCGTTCATCACGCCGTCGACGTTGGCGATCAGCCGGCGCTCCGGGATCAGAGTCGGGTGCACGCGCAACTCGTAGCCCTTGTCGGTGCGCCGGGCAATGCCCAGATGCTTGATGCGGTAGCCCAGTTCGGCGGCGAAACCGACGTCCTCGCGGGTGATATTGCTGATGCCCTCGACCGCAACCCGGTCGAACTGCAGCGGGATACCGAAGGCGATGGACGCCAGGATCGCCAGCTTGTGGGCGGCATCGATGCCCTCCACGTCGAAGGTCGGGTCGGCCTCGGCATAACCGAGCGCCTGGGCTTCGGCGAGCACATCGTCGAAGTCGCGGCCCTTGTCACGCATCTCCGTCAGGATGAAGTTGCCGGTCCCATTGATAATCCCGGCGAGCCACTCGATCTGGTTGCCGGCCAGGCCCTCGCGGATGGCCTTGATGATCGGGATGCCCCCGGCCACCGCGGCCTCGAACGCGACCATCACGCCCTTCTCCTGGGCGCGCTGGAAGATGGTGTTGCCGTGCAGTGCGATCAGGGCCTTGTTCGCGGTGACCACGTGCTTGCCGGCGTCGATCGCAGCCAGCACCAGGTTCAGCGCCGGGTCGGTGCCGCCCATCAGTTCGACGACGACCTCAACCTCCGGGTCGTTGACGACCGCCGCGGGGTCCGTGGTCAGGCGAATCTGCGAGCAATCGCAGTCGCGCTCACGCTTGATATCACGCGCGGCGGCCGCGACCACCTGGATGCCACGGCCAGCCCGGCGCGCGATCTCGATTCCGTTACGGTCCAGCACATTGACGGTGCCACAGCCAACCGTGCCCAGCCCCAGGATTCCAATCTTTACCGGCGTCATAAAAGCCTTGTCTTGTCTGCGTGCGGGCGCTACCGCCCGAATGAATGCCTGATTGCTACTCGCCGCGCCCCGGCTCGGCCGACTCGGTGGTCGCATCGGCCAGGATCGAGTCGGCGCGGAACATGGCCTTGATCCCGCGCAGGGCCTGCCGCGTGCGCTGTTCGTTCTCGATCAGGCTGAAGCGCACGAAGTCGTCGCCGTAGTTGCCGAAGCCAACGCCCGGCGAAACCGCGACCTTGGCATCACGCAACAGCTTCTTGGCGAACTCGAGCGACCCCATCTCGCGGTAGGCCTCCGGGATCGGCGCCCAGACGAACATGGTCGCCTTCGGCTTCTCCACATGCCAGCCCAGCTTGCCGAGCCCCTCGCACAGCACGTCGCGGCGAGAACGATAAAGCTCGCGAATCTCGTCGACGCAGTCCTGCGGACCCTCCAGCGCGGCGATCGCGGCGACCTGGATCGGCGTGAAGGTGCCGTAATCCAGATAGGACTTGATGCGCGCCAGTGCGGCTACCAACGTCGGGTTGCCGCACATGAAACCGACTCGCCAGCCCGGCATGTTGTAGGTCTTGGACAGGGTGTAAAACTCGACCGCGATATCCTTCGCGCCCGGCACTTCCAGGATCGACGGGGCCTTGTAGCCATCGAAGCTGATCTCCGCATAGGCGAGATCGTGCACGATCCAGATGCCATGCTCCTTGCAGATCGCCACGACCCGCTCGAAGAAGTCCCGATCCACACACTGCGTGGTCGGGTTGGCCGGGAAGTTCAGGATCAGCATCTTCGGCCTGGGCCAGGAATCCTGAATCGCCCGCTCCAGCTCGGCGAAGAAATCGACGTCCGGCGTCAGCGGCACATGGCGTACGTCCGCCCCGGCAATCACGCAGCCATAGGGATGGATCGGATAGGCGGGATTCGGAACCAGCACCGCGTCCCCGGGACCCAGGGTGGCCAGCGCCAGATGCGCGAGACCTTCCTTGGAGCCGATGGTCACGATCGCCTCGGTCTCCGGGTCCAGCTCCACATCGAATTCGCTCTTGTACCAGCGCGTGATCGCCCTGCGCAGCCGCGGAATGCCCTTGGACACCGAATAGCGATGCGTATCGCCGCGCTGGGCGGCCTCGCAGAGCTTGTCGACGATGTGGCGCGGGGTCGGCTGATCCGGATTACCCATGCCGAAGTCGATAATGTCCTCGCCGCGGGCACGTGCCTCGGCCTTCAACTGGTTCACGATGTTGAAGACGTAGGGCGGGAGGCGCTCGATACGGGGAAAGACGTCGGTCACAGGTCAGGTCCTGGTTGGGCCAAGCGAGCCGGCAGCAGGTCGGGGGAGACGCCGCGGAATCCCCTTGAATACCGCACCGGAAAGCGCGCCAAAGTATAACCCGGGCCCGCCTCTGTCAACGAATCGGGCAGCAAACTGGCCCGGCTACAAATGCCTGTTCTTGAGCCTGCCTCGCGCGCGGAGTAGCGTGTAGCGCATGCTGTTCTCCGAAGTCACCAGCGAAGAGACCTACATCGTGACCGGCTACGAGTCGGGTGCGGTGGGGATCAACCAGGTGGGGTATACCCGCAGCCTGATCGTGCGCCCGAATGCACTGCAGCAGGACTGGCCGGTGGATTCCGTCGCCGCGCTGGCGGTCGAACACCTGCAGCCCGTGATCGATCATCCCCCGGAGGTGCTGCTGATCGGTACCGGCGAGGTACAACGCTTTCCGGACCGGGCTGTATGGCGCCATTTGCGCAGCGAGGGATTCGGCGTGGAGATCATGGATACCGCTGCCGCCTGCCGGACCTACAACCTGATCATGGCCGAGGGTCGCGAGGTGGCGGCCGCCCTGATCATCGACGGCGGGGACTGAACCCGGCCTTACGGGACACCGCCGTCAGGAGTTGGGCAATACCTCGTCGCCCTTCATCCCGCGCGATTCAAGCAAACGTCGCAGGCGCTTCAAGGCATCCATCTGGATCTGGCGCACCCGTTCCCGTGTCACGCCGATCTCGGCCCCCACCTGCTCAAGGGTCGAGCGCTCGAATCCATGCAACCCGAAGCGTCGCACCAGCACCTCGCGCTGCTTGTAATCCAGTTCCCCCAGCCACTCGTCCACCAGGTGCTGAATGTCCTGATCCTCCAGCAGCGATGACGGCTCCTGTGCATTCACGTCCGCCAGGATATCCGTGAGCGAGCGCTCGCCGTCCGGGCCGGGCGGCAGGTCCATGGAGGTCGACGGCTCGGACATCGCCCGCAGCTTCTGGATCTCGGCCACAGGCTTGCCCAGGCGCTGGGCCAGCTCTTCCTCGGTGGGATCGCGACCCAGCTCCTGGGTCAGGTTGCGGGCGATCCGCGCGTGCATTCGCAGCTCCTTGCTGACATGCACCGGGATGCGAATCGTGCGCCCCTGGTTCATCAGGGCCCGCTCGATCGTCTGCCGGATCCACCAGGTCGCGTAGGTCGAGAAACGAAAGCCGCGTTCGGGATCGAATTTCTCCACAGCGTGCATCAGACCCAGATTGCCCTCCTCGATCAGGTCCAGGAGGGGCAGACCGCGATTCAGGTAGCGCCGCGCGATCTTCACCACCAGCCGAAGGTTGCACTCGATCATGCGTCGCCGCCCGGATTCATCGCCATCGCGAGCCAGGCGCGCGTACTTGCGCTCTTCCTCGGGAGTCAGCAGAGGCCGGTATTCAATGTCACGCAGGTAGATCTGGATGGCATCGAGTTCGGCCGGGCGGGCATCGCGCAGTGTGCGGGGGCGTACTGGAACATCCTGTTCCGGGGAGAGTTCCTTCTCGTCTTCCGGGGCCGGGACTTCGACCTCTTCGGGACTCTCTCCAGTCACCAGAGGGTCACCATTCGCGCCGAGGTGTTCGGCAGGATTCTCCTCACCCGACAGGCCGGTTCCGTCATCCATCAGGTGTTCTTCGTCCAGTTCCGAATCGACCGGCTTCCGGGATTTAGCCATGGATGCCCTGTACTCCCTTTTCTATCTAGCGATCCGGCAGGTATCGGGTCGGATCCACGGGCGTTCCATCTACCCGTATCTCGAAGTGCAGCATTGGGCGCTCCGCGCCCGATGAACCCAGACGCGCTATCGTCTCGCCAGCCTCGACCTGATCCCCTTCGGAGACCAGCAGCTCGTCGTTATGGCCATAGGCACTCAGAAAGCGCGCGTCGTGTTTCAAGATGATCAGTCGACCATACCCCACGAGGCCGCCACCTGCATAGACCACCTCGCCGGACCGCGTCGCCCGCACCTCGTCGCCGCGCTCTCCGCCAATCGCGAGCCCGCGCCGCGTTCCGCTGCTGGAGAAACCACGAAGGACGTCACCATCCGCCGGCCAACGCCACCCACCCGGGTCATCCGGCGGTGGATCCGAGCGCGCGGTTTTTCGCGACGCATCACTATCACCGTCACTGCCGCTCGCGGTTGACGATTCCTGCCGCTGCTGACGCGGGGCCTGCGGCGGAGACGAGCGCGCCGCCCCGCGCAGGCGCAGTTCCTGCCCGGGGTAGATGATGTACGGCGCGCTAATCGCATTGCGCTGGGCGACTTCACGCCAGTCCAGGCCGTAGCGGTGGGCAATCCGGTAAAGGGTTTCTTCGCGCTGAACCGTGTGGGTCGCAGGCACCGGGCCACTGGCACGCGAGGTGTCGCTGCCGCCGCTGGGGGCCCGTGTCGCGCAACCGCTGACCAAAGCGACCAACAGGCCCGCGATGGCCACCAGCATGAGCGTTTGCAAGAATCGCCGACTCAAGGCGTCATTCCATCAGCAGCACGATCACCATCGCACCCAGCAGTGCGACCACACCCGCCCAGCCAATACGCTCCATATAGGGCCGCAGGTGCTGCTCGGCTCGAGGCCCCGCCCAGGCCATCACGAGTGCCACCAGGAAGAACCGCAACCCCCTCCCGATCAGCGATGCAATCACGAATGGGATCAGGGCCATCGACAGGGCCCCGGCGGTCACCGTGAACAGCTTGTACGGGATCGGCGAGAATCCGGCGATCAGCACCACCCACACGCCCCACACCGCAAACCAGGCCTCGGCCTGCGCGAGCTCGGCCCCGTATCCCCAGCGCTCCAGCCATGGTCCAATCCATTCGAACGCGGCCCACCCGATCAGATAACCCAGCAACCCGCCCAGCACGGAGAAGATCGTCGTCAGGGCAGCGAGGCGCCAGGCCGTCCGTGGTCGGGCAGCCGCCATCGGCGCCAGCATGACATCCGGCGGCACCGGAAAAAAGGAGGATTCGGCAAACGACAGCGTCGCCAGGTAGCGCGGGGCATGGCGGTGGCGAGACCACTGCATGACCCGATCATACAACGGCTCAAATAGCTTCATGCCGATCCCCGGAGGCTGAAGACATCACGCCTGAGCACCCGTGCACCTCACTGCTCGGCCCCGGGCAACATGGGAACGAACATGACCGCATCGAGGATATCGCGCACATAGGCCTCTTCGGTACGCGTATAGCGCACCAGTTGCTGGCGCCCGTCCGGCCCCTCCACCGGTGCCACAAGGCGACCATTGAGCGCCAGCTGCGTCAGCAGGGTCTCCGGAACGTTGTGCGGTGCGGCGGTCAGGATGATGCCGTCGAACGGCGCGCGCTCGGGCCAGCCTTCCGCCCCATCGCCGTGCCGCAGGTTCACGTTGTTGATCCCCAGGCGGCTTAACAGCTCACGCGCATTCCGGCTGAGCGCCTGGATGCGTTCGACGGAGTAGACGCGGTCCACAAGCTTGGCGAGCACGGCCGCCTGGTAGCCGGATCCGGTGCCAATCTCCAGCACCGTGCTCACAGGACCGCCCTCCAGCAAGGCCTCGGTCATGCGCGCAACAATAAACGGCTGCGAGATGGTCTGACGATGTCCGATAGGCAGCGCGATATTCTCGTAAGCCCGATGGCTCAGCGCCTCCTCGACAAACAAGTGGCGGGGGACATCGCGAACAGCCTCGAGCACCCGGCGATCACGGATGCCCTGACCCTCCAGCAAGCGGATCAGTCGTTCTCTTGCTCGGCCCGACGTCAAACCGGCCCCGCGCGCATCAGGAACCATGGTGGCTCCCGGGTGTTGCATCCTCCAGCCAGCGGCCCACCGTATCGATGGCGTCGTAACGCGTTAAGTCCACCTGAATAGGAGTCACCGAGACATAGCCCTCTCGCACCGCATGAAAATCCGTACCCGGCCCGGCGTCCTGTTCCGAACCCGCCGGCCCCACCCAGTAGATCGGCCGCCCACGCGGATCGGCGTCCGCGATCATCGGCTCGGCTCGGTGCCGATTGCCCAACCGTGTCGCCTGCACGCCGCGAATCTGTTCGCGCGGCAGATCGGGGACATTGACGTTCAGGATCGTGGCCGCCGGCAGCGGTACGCGATGAATCCGGTCCAGCAGATCCAGCACAATACGGCCGGCCGCCTCATAGTGCGTGAGGTCCGTCCCTACCAGCGAGACCGCAATAGCCGGCAGGCCCAGGAACCGCCCTTCCATCGCAGCCGCGACGGTACCGGAATACAGCACATCGTCGCCCATATTGGCGCCGGAGTTGATCCCGGAGATCACGACATCCGGCTCCCACTCACCCAGCAGGCCGGTCAATGCGAGATGCACACAGTCCGTTGGCGTCCCGTCCACCTGAATCCCGTCATGCCCCACTTCCCGTGCCCGCACCGGGCGCACCAGCGTCAGGCTGTTGGAAGCACCACTGCGGTCACGATCCGGCGCCACAACGCGCACCTCCGCGACTTCACGCAGACATTTCGCCAGACACTGGATGCCGGGCGCATGGATACCATCGTCGTTGCTTACCAGAATGCGCATGCGGATTGGGGTCGCTGGGAAGTGGCCTAATATACTGGATTCCGAACACCGAGCGCGGCCACGAACCTCACCGTTTGCCTGAGGTTCTTCTCCGTCCACGCCACGGAAAACGCGAGTATCCTGCCATGAACTCTGGTGATGATCCCAACGATATGCCCAATGACGCGGACGAATTCCTGCGTGCGATTGGCGATGTGCGACGCCTGCACCATGACCAGGCCGACACCGGCAAGCCGCGCCCCCCTGCCCGCGCGCACCAGCGCGACCGCGACGAGGCCGCCGCGCATTCCGACTGGCTCAGCGATCCCATCGGCGCCTCGGAACTTCAGCCCGGTGACGAGTTGCGTTATGCCCGTGACGGGATCAGCCACCGGATCTTTCGCAAACTGCGTAATGGCCATTACCGCGTGGAAGATGAACTCGACATGCACGGCATGTTCGCCGACGAGGCGCGACAGGCGATCGGGCAGTTCCTCGATCAGGCCCGCGCACACGGGCGCCTCTGCGTCCGTGTGGTGCATGGCAAGGGCATGCGTTCACGGCAAAAAGGGCCGGTACTCAAGGGGCTCACCGATCACTGGCTGCGCCAGCGCCACGATGTACTGGCGTTTTGCTCGGCGCCTCCAGCAGACGGCGGCACCGGAGCCGTATATGTACTTTTGAAGCGCCCGAACGCGCAGCGCTGAGACGCCCACCAACTATACTTAAGTCACATATTCCCATTCGCTGATTATTGGGCTTAGACTGATTCCAGGCTGTAGATTCAGCGCGGGACTGGTTCACGTTTTTCCTATACCAATCCTTGCAATCTTCAGTAATCCGTACCATGCTCTGTACAAGTCTTGTACAGTTCTACGGGACGCAACGGACACTGCATTGGGAGGTCCTGTTCATGAAGAATTGGAAGCTAGCCCCGATCGCCCTTGGCTTGGCCGCGTTCGTTAGCACTAGCGGACACGCCCTTGGCGACGATCACGCAAAAGAAATGACCGAAGCAGAACTGCAAGAACGCATCGCTGAAACACGTGCGGCGATCGAGCAGTTCGCAAGCACCCTCCAGGGAGAACTGGTCGCCGCCATGGAAGAAGGCGGGCCGACCCAGGCCATTGAGGTCTGCAACCAGCGGGCACCCGAAATCGCGGACGAGATTGCGGCCGACACCGGCTGGGAAGTGGGTCGTACGAGCCTGAAGATCCGCAACCCGGACAACAGTCCGGATGAATGGGAACGCATCCAGCTGGAGCATTTCCAGTCCCAGCATGCCGAAGGCACCCCCGCCAACGAGCTTGCGCCGCGCCACGAGGTGGTCGAGGGCGAAGATGGCGCCCGGTTCCGCTTCATGGCGGCGATCCCGACCGGCGGCGCCTGCCTGGCCTGCCACGGCTCGGACATCAGCAGCGACGTCAAGCACGCCCTGGAGCGCCTGTACCCCGACGACCAGGCCACGGGCTTCAGCGAGGGTGACGTGCGTGGCGCATTCTCGATTACACAAGAGATGTAAGCGCTAAAGGGTCACCGTGAGGCCGCCTTCGGGCGGCCTTTTTTATGCGTAACGTCCGACAATCGCCCGCGTGTGCGGCCATTCGTGCTATTTTCGAGACACAGCCTCAACCCAAAGCGGACATCACCCTCCGACGACCTCGTCCGCTCACCAGAACACGAACCAGACCGAACTATGACGCGAACGATTGATGCCGAACTCCTGGCCCTGGCGGTAGACGCCTCCAATGACGGCGTCGTGATCGCTGAGCGCGAAGGCGACGACAACATCCTGATCTACGTCAATCGCGCCTTTGAAGAACTAACCGGCTATCGCTCGGAAGAGATCCTCTATCGGGATTGCCGGTTCCTCCAGGGCGACGATACCGACCAGGAAGCACGCAGCGAGATCCGCGCCGCGATTCAGGAGAATCGGCCTTGCCGGGTCACGCTGCGCAACTACCGCAAGGACGGCTCCCTGTTCTGGAACGAGCTTTCGCTCACGCCCGTGTTCAATGACGAAGACCACCTGACCTACTACATCGGCATCCAGAAAGACATTACCGCGCGCATCGAAGCCGAGCAGCGGGCCGCGAAAGCCGAGCAGAAACTACAGGAAACCGAGGCCCGTTCGGCCTGAACGCCCGCTCCTCTCCTGAGCGCCGGGGGAAACACTGATCAGTGCCTCCCTAAGCCGTATCCTGTTTCGGTACGCTGTCCATCACGGCATCGAGGATGCTGGTCGCGTACTCCCCGGGGCCGAGGGCGATCTCCAGACGCAGATCGTCCTCCTGCCATTCCCAATCGAGTGACGCGGGAAGTAGCCGCAGGGCCCGACGGGCCGGTTTCATACCCTGAGCCTCCAAGCCCGATGCCAGGGTCTCGAATCGTCGGGCGCACTCCGCCTCCCGAAGACGCACATCGCCCGTCGTCAGCGGGTCGCCGCGACCCCATAGGGGGCCTGTCGGGTGGATCACACCCTCCGCCAGACGCTGCTCGATATCGGCCGTCACCTCGGGGACCGCAAAGACGCTGCCCGACCCCTGGAACGTCGCCACGTCGCCGGGCAGAAAACGTGCCCAGGTATCGTCGGCTACCCGTTCTTCCAGCACGGCATTGAAGATTGCGGAACGCGCCGCAGAGAGCAGCAGGCTGCGCTGGTTGCGACTCCGTGGCGCCCTCCCCCCGCTTAGCCATTGCTCGGCCTGTTCCAGGTTGCGACGGCCGAACCGCTGCTGACCGAAGTAATTCGGGACCCCCTGCTCCCGGATACGCCGAAGGATCTGCTCCGCCATATCGCGATCGCCCGCAACGTCCCTCAGCCAGACGACAAAACGGTTCCCCGCGAGGTGTCCGGTGCGCAGCTTGCGCGAATGCCGCTCGGCCCGCAGCACTCGGGCCTCGCCCTCGGCGTCCTTGCCCAGGCGTTCCATCAAGGTCGCTGGAGTTTGCCAATCCGGTTCGGCAGTGGCTGTGCACTGCACGCTGAACCACTGCCGCGTAACGGCCTGCCGGTCCTTGCGCCCGGCATAGCTCACCTGGCCGCGTGGTACCCCGCAAGCCCGCGCCAGCGCGACAGCGACATCCTCGGTGTTGAGCAACCGCTTTTCGATCTCCAGCCACAGATGCTCGCCGTTGCCTTCGGGCTCGGTCGCAGGTAGCTCGAACACGCAGAAATCCTCCGGGGCCTCTTTCATGCGCCCGGTAATCGGTGGCGACCACGGATATACCGGCGTCATGGACCCGCCTCTCGCGGCTTGGGCGGCGCGGCAACGTTATCCCGCAGGTAAACCGGCTGCGCCTGTTCGGGCGGAATCGCCCCGTCCCGCTCCCAGGTATCCACGGCCAGCACGGCGACCTCGCGCGCCCGCGGCAATGCATCCGAATAGAGCCGCTCCTCGCTCAGGCCGCTGCGTTCGACCAATTCAGGATAGGCCGCGAATCCGGAACCGATGCCCCGATCCGGTGCTCCGCGCCAGGCGGGCAGCACCTGACCGGGTACCGAGACCTGCTCCGGCGCTGCCTGCGCACGCCCTTCGACGACCGGATTCAGACTCCAGTACACCTCTCCCATACGGGCGTCGAGAGCCGCGAGGATCTCAACCGGTGGAGTGTCGGGTTGCTCGCTAACCAGTTGCTGCGCCAGCGCCTGCAGGGTCGATATCGGGACCACCGGGCAATCCAGGGCAAAGGCCATCCCCTGTGCCACACCCAGCCCCAGCCGGACCCCCGTGAACGCTCCGGGACCACGGCCGACGGCAACGGCATCCAGGGACGAGCGGGCGATCTCCGACCGGGCCAGCAACTCCTCCACCTGCCGGAGGATCAATTCGCCATGCTGGCGTGGGGCGCGGACCTCGATACTTTCCAGCGCCCCATCGACCCACAACGCGGCGGAACACATCTCGGTGCAGGTCTCGATCGCGATCAGTCGCATCCGACACGCTCCCGGGCCGTCGCAAGAAACTGCAGGGCCGCGATCGGGTCCCGCGTCCGATGAAACGGCGGAAGGCTGGCCAGGAACCGGCGTCCATAAGGCTTTCCGGTCAGGCGGGGATCACAGATCGCGAGGATGCCGGAGTCATCCGCATCACGAATCAGGCGTCCAGCCCCCTGCTTCAGGGCCAGCACCGCCTGCGGCAGGCTGAATTCCATAAACGGCGAGCGTCCTTCGGCCTCCAGGGCCTGCGCGCGGGCCTGCAACACGGGGTCATTCGGCGCCGCAAACGGCAGCCGATCGATAATCACCACCGACAGCGCCTCGCCGCGGATGTCCACGCCCTCCCAGAAACTGTGGGCCCCCAGCAGCCAGGCGTTCCCGTTCTCGCGAAACCGTGCCAGCAGATCGTTGCGGGGCTGCTCGCCCTGTACCAGCAGCTCGCGGTCCGGCAACTCGGCCCGTAGCAGTGCCGCTGCCTCCTGCAGGGCACGATGGCTGGTGAACAGAAAAAACCCGCCGCCCGGGTTGTCGCGCAGCAGAGGCCATGCCCAGGCGACACAGGCGCGCGTGTAGTCGGGGCTGTTCGGGTTGGGCAGCGGTGGCTGCGGATGCACCAGACACGCCTGCCGGGCGAAGTCGAAAGGGCTCTCCAGTCGTTCCTGGGCGACGTCCGCAGGCAGGCCCAGGCGCCGCGAGGCGTGGGTGAAGTCCTCTCCAACGGCCAGCGTAGCCGAGGTGAAGACCCAGGCGGCCGGGCGCGCGGCCCGCCGTTGCGCCAGCGGTCGCGCGGCATCCAGCGGCGTCCTGTGCAGGATCAGGCTCTGCGCGAAGCGCTCAACCCAGGCCACGGTATCCGGCGTGTCCTCGCGCCAGCCCTGCAGGCGTTCCCGCATCAGGAGTACACGCCCCTGCACCTGCTCGAGCCCGGGCCCGCGTTCGGTGGCGGGCGCCAGCGCATCGCTCAACGCGCGCAGGGCCTCGTCCAGTTCCTCAAGCGATGGATCCACCTGGCCCTTCTCGTTCACCACGTCCCAGGCGGCGCGCGGTTCCATGCCCTGTGTCGCCTCGAGCAGCTTCTTCACGACGGTCTCAAGTTCGACCGCAGCCTCGCGGATCATCACCATTTCCGGGGCTGCCTGCTCCTGCTCCCGGCGCACATCGCGCGCTAGGTCGCGCAACGCCCGGCTCCCGACGGAAACGCCAAAGAACGCCCCGGCGATCTCCGGCAGTTGATGGGCCTCGTCGACGATCACGGCATCGACCTCCGGCAGAAGCTCGCCGAAGCCCTCTTCCTTCAGCGCCATATCGGCCAGCAGGAGATGGTGGTTCACAACCACGATATCGGCATCCTGCGCGCGCTTGCGCGCCTGCACCACGAAGCAATCGTTGTACTGCGGACACTCGCCGCCCAGGCAGTTGTCGACCGTGGACGTTACCTGTGGCCACAGGGGCGAGTCCTCGGCCAGGATGCCGGCTTGGCCCAGATCGCCAGTGGGATGGGTGCGAGCGAACTGCCGCAGCGCCTCGATCACGGGCATGCGCTCGCGTTGAGCGCTGCGTTGCGTCTGCCCTCCGGCCTCGGCGGCCGCGAGTTCCAGGCGGTAATGGCACAGGTAGTTGGCGCGGCCCTTAAGCAGTGCGGTGCGCGGGCGATAGCCCAGTGCCTCGCATACGGTCGGCAGATCCCGCTCGAAAAGCTGATCCTGCAACGTCTTGGTCCCCGTCGAGATCAGAGCCTTGCGGCGTGCCTGCAGGACCGGCACCAGATACGCAAAGGTCTTGCCCACCCCCGTGGCGGCCTCGACCAGCAAGGCGGTGGGGGCCTGCTCCAGAGCCGACTCCACGGCCACTGCCATGCGCTGCTGCGGCTCGCGCGGACGAAACCCATGCAGGGCCTCGGCCAGATCGCCCCCGGGGCTCAGCGCGCGCACCGCCGCCGAACCGGTTGGGGTCGGCGCGGGTGATTCGGCGGACTCAGACAACGCCAGTTTCCAGCCTCTGAATGGCCTCCTGGGCCTCCCGGGCGCCTTCTTCGTCACCCATCGCCTCTCGCGCGGCCTTGATCACTCGCCAGTTCTCCAGAGCAAGCGAGCGATCCCGTTCGCCGCCCAGTTGCAGCGAGCGCCCCGCGAGACGGTCCGCCTGCGGGTAATTGCCCTGTTCCAGCCGGATGCGGGCCATCTGATGCCACAACGAGGCATCGCGCGGCGCAATCCTCAGCGCACGTTCCAGCTGCTGGGCAGCGCGTTCGAGGTTCCCTTCGCTGCGCGAGCCTTCTGCCTGCTCGGCCAGGGCCAACGCGGCCGAAGGCGTAGCTTCCGGCTCCGCAGCCGGTTCAGGCTCGCGCGACTCCTCGTGCGGGATCGCCTCCGGCTCTGGGGCGTCGGCCCCTGGCGGCTGCTCTGGCGCCGGGCCCCTTGTCTCCGGCACCGCACAGGCAGCCAGAAACAGGACGGCCAGCAGCGCGGCAACCGGGCGAGGTCGAGGCAGCAGGCTCAAGCGTATGGAGTTGTTTGGGATCATTAGCGGAACAATCTCTCAAAAAAGCCCCGCTCATCCGGGGTGCGGCCCGTGTCGCAGTCGGCACGGCTCTCGGGGATGGAATTCTGCCAGAACGGGAGCGTTTTCACCGACTCGCAGGCATGATCGTCCTGCTCGACGCGGAGGCCGGACTTCAGGTCAATTTCCTGATAGGCAATCTCGGGATGACGGTCTAGCCGCAGCGACTGTGCGCCCAGACCGGCCATCACATCGGCCCAGATGGGAGCCGCAGCCACACCTCCGGTCAGGCCGGTCGCCTTGTTATCGTCCATCCCCAGCCAGACCACCGTGACGTGGCGATCATCGAACCCGGCGAACCAGCTGTCGCGGAAGTTGTTCGTGGTGCCGGTCTTGCCGGCCACGACGCGCCCCGGGAGGCGCTGGCTGATCTGCCGCCCGGTCCCCTCGGTGGTCACGTCATGCAGGGCGTGGGTCAGCAGGCTGACCGCGCCATCGGGTACGGCACCGCGCAGTTCCAGCCCGTAGTGGGACAGGACCTCGTCCTCGAGATCGAGGACGTCGCGAATGGCACGGGTGCCGGTCGCATAGCCACCATTGGCGAGCGCCTGGTACAGCCCGGCCACCTCCAGTGGCGACAACTCGATCGCCCCAAGGGCCAGCGAAGGCAACGGGGCCGGGGTGCGCTGCAAGCCGAGCGTCTGCAATACGTCGATCAGCTGCGAAATGCCGATCTCTTGTGCCAGCTGGACCGTGGCGACGTTGTACGACTGGACCAGCGCCTCCCAGGCCGTTACGTCGCCGCGGTGTTCGCGGTCGAAATTGCGCGGCGTCCAGGGCTCGCCATGCGGCAGCTGGATGGTCATTGGGCTGTCATCGAGCAGGCTCGCAAGCGTATAGCGCCCAGGTTGCGTGAGCGCCGCCAGGTACACGAAGGGCTTGAGCACCGACCCGACCTGCCGCTGCGCCTCGACCGCCCGGTTATAGCCGGGATACTGCGGATTGCGATCACCCACCACCGCAAGCACCTCTCCCGCTTGCGGGTCGGTCACGACGGCCGCCGCCTGTAGCCGCTCCAGGTTGGACCCGCGCTGCTCGATCACCCGATCCACGCCCGCCTTCAGACGCTCCTCCAGGGTGAGCTGCACGACCGGGTCCATGGTGGTGAAGATGCGCAGACCCTCGCTGCGCAGGTCCTCGTCCGCGTAGTCGGCGCGCAACTCGCGACGCACCATGTCGAGGAACGCCGGGAATCGGCTGCGGCCCTGCGGCACCACAGGAGATACATCGAGTTCGGTATCCAGCGCAGCCTCTATCTGGTCGGCATCGGCCAGCCCGGTCTCCAGCATCGCGCGCAACACCTGATCACGGCGCGCCTTGGCACGCTGGGGGTGACGACGCGGATCGTAGTAGCTCGCACCGCGGGCGAGCCCCACCAGCAGCGCCAGCTGGTCCAGGCGCAGCTCGTTCAGGGGCCGCTGGTAGTAGAACTGAGAGGCCTGGCCGAATCCGTGGATCGCGCGCTCACCCGACTGGCCCAGATAGACCTCGTTGATATAGGCCTCGAGGATTTCCCGCTTGGAGTAGCGCCGCTCCAGCAACAGGGCCATGACCGCCTCGTTCGCCTTGCGCGCCAGCGTCTGGTCCCGTGTCAGGTAGAAGTTTTTGACCAGCTGCTGCGTCAGCGTACTGCCACCCTGCACCGTCCGCCCCGCGCGCACGTTCGCCATGGCCGCCCGGGCAATACCCGCCGGGTCCACCCCGCGGTGCGACATGAAGCGACGATCCTCGATCGCAAGCAGCGCGCCGATTAGTTCCCGCGGCACCTCGTCTATGGCCACGAGGATGCGATCCTGGCCATGGGTCGGGTAGATGCTCCCGATCAACAAGGGCTCGACCCGCATCAGATCGACGCGCTCACCGTTCCCTTGCTTCTGGACGGACTGCACCCTTCCATCCGAAAAATCCACTCGCACCGAATGGGCCGGCTCCGGACCGTCGCCAAAGGTGAACGGGCGCGTGGTAAACGACACCCGGTTGCCGTCCACGCGATACTCGCCCGGGCCGCTTCCCTGTGCACTACTGCGGTAGTTCAGTGTCTCCAGTTCGGTTTCCAGCGCCTGGGCCGTAAGCGCCCGGCCCTCGTAGAGCTCCAGCGGTCGCGCGTAGACGCGCGCCGGCAACGCCCAGCGCTGGCCCTCGAAGCGCTCGCGAATCTCCTGATCGAGCGAGACGACATAGATCGCCCCAACCCCGATACCGGCCAGCGCCAGACCGGCGAACAGCCACATCCCGGCACCAAAGAAATGGCGCAGGCCTCCGGATCGGGCACCTCGGCGGGAACGGGTCGTACGTTTTCGGGGCATGAGGGCTTCTGGAAACGGCACAAGGAAAGGGATCAGCCCCAATGTTAACCTGACCGGGCGCAACGGACATGCCGCCAATGCCGCGTTTCCGGGAACGAATCGGCACAAAACCCGTCCACCCGATCGCGATCTGCCAATCCCACGGAGGCGTGATGAGCGCGCTGGAACAACACCAACAACAACTGCAGGCCCTGATTACGACGCTGGGATTCCCGGAGCCCATTCCCCAGCACGACCAGGTGCAGCGCATCGAGACCCACATCTCGACCGTCATTCTCGCCGGCGACTATGCCTACAAGTTCAAGAAGCCGCTGGCACTGGGGTTCCTGGACTTCTCCACGCTGGAGGCACGCCAGCACTTCTGCGAGACCGAGCTCGAGGTGAACCGTCGCCTCGCCCCGCAGATCTATCTCGATGTGGTAACCCTGAACGGAGACGCCACGGCTCCACGCATCAATGGCGAAGGTCCGATTCTGGACTACGCCGTGTGCATGCGCCGATTCGATCGCCGCAAGCAACTGGACAACCTGCTGGAACAGGGCCGATTGCCTACCGAGGCCATGGAGGCACTTGGCCACTATATCGCCGCCTTTCACGAACGCACCGAGCGGGCGGGTGCGGACTCTTCCCATGGCACTCCGGAAGCGGCAACCCAACCGATGCTCGACAACTTTCCGGCCCTGGGCGAGGCGATCCATGGCGAGGCCGACCGGGCGCGGCTCACGGCCCTGGAGCGCTGGACCCGGAACGAAGTCGAACGCCTTGGCCCGCTTCTCGAATCGCGCCACCGCGAGGGCTTCATCCGCCACGGGCACGGCGACCTGCACCTGGGCAACATCGTGTACGTCGACGATCCGGAAAACGGCGAGACCCTGGCGGCGTTTGATGCGATCGAGTTCGACCCCGAGCTGCGCTGGATCGACGTGATCTCCGAGATCGCGTTCACCACTATGGACCTGCTGTCACGCAAGGCCCGCGCACATGCCTGGCGCCTGCTGAACGCCTACCTGGACGGTCGTGACGACATCGCCGGGCTCCGCCTGCTGCCCCTCTATCAGGTCTATCGCGCCCTGATCCGCGCCAAGGTGCAGGGCATCCACGCGCAGGAGTCGCACCTCCCCTCGGACGAACAGGCAGCGCATCGCGCCGAAATGGGGCGCTATCTCGCACTCGCGGAACGCCTGACCGAGCCGTCTGCGCCCCGCCTGGTGCTGATGCATGGCGTATCGGGTAGCGGCAAGACTGTGATCAGCACGCAGATCGTCGAGGCCCTTGGGGCGCTGCGGCTGCGCTCCGATATCGAGCGCAAGCGCATGGGCGACGCAGTCTCCTACAGCGAAGAGGCCCGGGGTCAGATCTACGACCACCTGCGCGCTCGCGCGGACACCCTGCTGGCGCTGGGGCACACCGTGGTCGTCGACGCGACCTTCCTGACCCGTGCCCAGCGGGCACCCTTCCAGAAGCTCGCCACCCGGCACCAGGCGGGGTTTGCGGTCGTCGCCTGTCACGCCAGCGACCGAATCCTGCAGGAACGCCTCGAGCAACGCTCAGCGGCGGGCAAGGATGCCTCCGATGCCGATTACCAGGTGATGCAGCAACAACGCCCGCACCAGGAATGGCCGACCGGAGCGGAGGGCGTCGTGGAGGTTGCCCCGGAGCAGCCGCTGGATACCGATGCCCTGGCACGCCAGCTTCTGCAACCGGTGTCCGCCTAGGTCGACGCGTACGTGTCACAATATAGCCTGACTCAATCCCTGCGAATGCCTATGCACCGTTCTCTCACCCTGTTCTCGACCGCCTGCCTGCTTGCCTTGGCCACGGCCTTGCCGGCCCAGGCCGATGCCCTGCTGCATTACATCGACGACGAAGGGCTCGAGAGCCAGATTCTCGTGCGCGATCACATGATCCGCATGGAACTGAACGAGGCAATCAGCGGGACCTCCGGGTACATGCTGTTCGATGCGCGCAACGACCAGCTCACCGTCGTGGATGACGAGGAGCAAACCTATCTGCCACTGACGCGCGAGGTGATGGACGAACAGATCCAGGCAATGACCGACATGGTCAGCGACCTGCGCCGCCAGATGGAACAGCTCCCACCCGACGTTCGCGACCAGCTCAAACAGCAATTGGGGATCGGCCCCGAGGGGTTCGAGGCCGAAATCAGCACCCGCGAGACGGATGAGCAACGGGAGATCGGGGAATTTGTTTGCAGCGAAATCGAAGTGCTGATCGATGACCGCCCCCAGAGCACCGTTTGCGTCGCCGACGCGCAATCCTTGGGTCTGGAGGCATCCGATTTTCAAACCCTCGGGGCCTTGATGGATCGCCTGTACGAGTTGTCACTGCGAGCCCTTGAGGCCGGAGGTCCCATGGCCTCCCAGATGGGGGCCTCGCTCCTCCCTCGCGTGGAAGGCATCCCTCTGGAAGTGCGCGAACACGATGGCGTCACGACCCGACTGGCAGGACTGTCGACGGACCCCCTGAGCGAGGCCTTGTTCCAGGTACCGGAAAGCTATGAAGAAACCGAGATGTTCTAGCACTCCGGGGCCCGCGCCCTCCCCGGCCTACGGGTCCCAATCCGGCATGCCATACTCCCACAGCGCTCTCCCCTTACTAGGGGCTGCGCTCGTACTGGCCGGTTGTGCGGGTAGCCCCGAGCCACGCGGCCCTGCACCGGAGCCTCTCAAGGTCGACCCGGAACCCCGGGTGGTCGAAGGCCCGATAAGCTATGTCCCCGAAGCCGAACTGAAGCGCTCCGAGGTTGTATTGGCGGCGCTCGGACACCTCGACACGCCCTACCGCTACGGCGGCACCGACGCCAATGGGCTCGACTGCTCTGCTCTGGTACAGCGCGCCTACCGCGAGGCGGGTCAAGATGTCCCGCGGACCACGGGCGAACAGGCCGCCGCCGCGGTCCAGCGTGATGGTGACCCAAGCCCCGGAGACGTCGTGTTCTTCGCCATCAACGGGAATCAAATTGACCACGTCGGGGTCTATGTCGGTGAAGGCCGATTTGTCCACGCGCCAAGCTCGCGCGGGCAGGTCCGCATCGAGGAACTCGACAATCCCTACTGGGCCCCCCGCACCCGATTCGCGGGCCATTTTTTCGACTAATGGGCCTTGCGCCCCTGGAACCTACTACGAGGAAGGAACCATGAAGGCATTCCCTCATTTGTCCCAACTGCTGCGTCGTTCGGCGCTCGCTCTGACCCTGGGCGCCGGCCTGGCACTGGGTGCCACTGCCAGCGCGTACGAAACCGTCATGGAAACCGACGAACGCGTGATCTTCAAGATCGAAGGCGAGTTCGATCACTACTTTGAAATGGTCGAGGAAGCGATTGCCTCCGAAGGCCTCGTGATCAACAACGTCGGCTACATCGCCGACATGCTGGACCGCACCGCCGGCCAGGAGAGTGGCGAGGGCATCTATCTCAATGGCAAGTCCGTGGACTTCTGTAGCGCCAGCTATTCGCGCGCCACGATGGAGGCCGACCCTCACAACATGGTGTTCTGCCCTTACATCATCACGGTGTACGAGCTGACCGATGAGCCGGGCGTGGTGTACATGGGCTATACCCCTGTCCCCGAGGTCGGAGAAAAAGACTCCAAGAAGAGCCTTCGAGACGTCAATGAACTGGTCGAGCGCATCATCAAGGAAGCGCTGTCGTTCTGAGCACGGCCTGAACCAAGAAAGCCCGGCAGCCTGCGAGGCTAGCCGGGCTTTTTTGTGCCCCCTATTGCTAGCCCTTACCCGCTAAGGCGTCTGATCTTCCTCGGCGCCTTCCCTCTTCACAGGGAGCAGTACCTGCCGGTCCACACCCAGCAGCAATGCCGCGGTAGCGGCAATAAAGATCGACGAGTAAGTACCCACAATCACCCCGATGATCAGGGCGATCGAGAAGTTCTGCAGTGCGGCCCCGCCCAGGAACGCCAGCGCGAACAACACCAGCAGAGTCGTCGTACTGGTGATGATGGTGCGCGCCAGGGTCTTGTTCACCGCGATGTTCATGACCTCTTCGGTGCCCTTCTTGCGCAATATCCGGAAATTCTCGCGTATTCGGTCGTACACCACGATCGTGTCATTCAATGAGTACCCGATCACCGCAAGCACCGCCGCCAGGACCCCCAAGTCAAACTCGAGCTGCAGCAGCGAGAAGATACCGAGCGTGATTACCACATCGTGGATCAACGCGAGTACCGACCCAATCGAGAACCGCCACTCGAAGCGCACCGCGACGTAAATCAGGATCCCGGCCAGGGCGTAGATCATCGCCAGCCCCCCCTGCTCGCGCAGCTCCTCACCCACGGCGGGCCCCACGAATTCCACACGCCGCAGATCCGGGTCATCCGGACCACCATCCTGCAAGGCGTTGAGCACCCGGTTCGAAAGCGTGGCCGGGTCGTCGTCGTCTTCGCTCGGGGGTAGACGAATCAGGACATCGCGCGAGGTACCAAAGGTCTGCACCTGGGCCCCGGCGAAGCCGCCTTCGGCCAGTGTCTCGCGGATCGGATCGAGCTCGACGGCCTCGGGATATCCGACCTCGACCAGCGTGCCACCGGTAAAGTCGATCCCGAAGTTCAGCCCGCGCGTGGCCAGAAGCGCCACGGAAATCAGGATCAGGATCAGGGAGATCGTGATCGTGATCTTGCGTTTCCCGAGAAAATCGAGATTCGATTCGGCGAAATTCAAATGCGGAAGCATGTCGTTCTCCGCCTCAGATAGCCAGACGGTTCAGCCGACGCTGCCGCCCGTAGGTGAGATTGACGATGGCGCGGGTCACGATAATCGCCGTGAACATCGAGGCGATGATCCCGATCGACAGCGTGATCGCGAACCCCTTGATCGGGCCGGTGCCGAACAGGAACAGCACGAGCGCCGCGATCAGCGTGGTCACGTTGGCATCCGCAATCGTGGTGAATGCGCGATCATAGCCCGAGGCGATCGCAGCCTGTGGTGACAACCCGTTGCGTAACTCTTCGCGTATTCGCTCGAAAATCAGCACGTTGGCGTCCACCGCCATACCCACCGTCAGCACAATCCCCGCGATGCCCGGCAAGGTGAGTGTCGCCTGCAGCATCGACAACACCGAGACAATGAAGATCAGGTTCAACGCAAGCGCGACGTTCGCGATGACCCCGAACACCCGGTAGTACAACACCATGAAGATCATCACGGCGATGAACCCGATCACGACCGACTGCATACCGCGATCGATGTTTTCCTGACCGAGGCTCGGGCCCACCGTGCGTTCTTCCACGATCGACATCGGCGCGGCAAGCGCCCCGGCGCGCAGCAACAGCGCCAGGTTGCGGGCCTCGCGGCTGCTGTCGAGGCCTGAAATCTGGAAGCGACGCCCCAGCGGCTCGTTGATGCGCGCGACGTTGATGACCTCTTCGCTACGGGAGGTGCGCATCACCTGCTCGCCGTCTTCCTCTACCGTCTCGGTCGAGGTCTCGATGAACACTGTCGCCATCAGCCGCCCGACGTTATCCGAGGTCACGCGGGAGAAGATGCGCGCGCCCTGGCCGTCCAGATTGATGAACACCGCCGGACCGCCCGTATCCTGGGCAATGCCCGAGGAGGCATCCGTGATGTAGTCCCCGGTCAGCATGACCTGGCGCTGCAGCAGCACCGGTGTCCCGTCACGTTCGTGGTAAAGACGCGTACCCGACGGCGCACGCCCGGTCTCGTCAGCCTCCTGAGCATCGCCACTCTCGGACACAAGGCGGAATTCCAGCGTCGCGGTCGCGCCCAGGACCTCTTTCGCCCGTGCCGTGTCCTGCACGCCCGGAAGCTGCACCACAATCCGGTTCTCGCCCTGCTGGGCGATGATCGGCTCCGCCACACCCAGTTCGTCGACCCGCGAACGCAGCGTGGATATGTTTTGCTGCAGCGCCTGACGGCGCAACTCTGTCAGGTGGTCGTCATCCAGCGTCGCGACCAGTCGGCTGGTGTCACCGGACCCACGCGACTCCCAGACCAATTCCTCGCGATACTGGCGCTGCAACCAGCTCTCGGCCGCTTCGCGGTCCGCCTCGCTCTCGAACATCACGGTCAGATCGCGGGAGCCACGCTCTACGGTGTCAAACGAAATACGCTCTTCACGCAGGCGCCCACGCAGCTCATTCGAGTAGCGTTCCATCGCGGTGCCAATCACGGCGTCCAGGTCCACTTCCATCAGGAAGTGAACCCCCCCACGCAGGTCGAGGCCGAGGGCCATGGGCTGGCCATTGATGGCTCGCAACCAGCGCGGGGTGGCCGGGGCCATGTTCAGGGCGACGGTGTGATTGTCATCCAGCGCGTTGCGCAATATCTCCGCGGCGGTTGACTGCTCGTCGGTAGTCTCGAAGCGCAGCAGGATCTGGCCGTCGTCCTGTTCCTCGACCGTATGCGGCGTGACGCCCTGAGCACCCAGGATGGTGCCCATCAGCTCACGGATGTTCTGATCGATCTCGCCGGTGGTTGGGTTCCCGATCTGGACCGACGGGTCCTCCGGGAACAGATTGGGCGCGGCATAAAGCCCCGCGCCCAGGATGACGACGACAATCAGGGCGTACAACCACGCCGGATAGGAATTGCGCATATTCGAAGACCCTAGAGGTCCTTGAGGGTGCCCTTGGGCATGACCTGCTGGACCGACTGTTTCTGCACGGCGATGTTCACGCCATTGGCGATGTCGACCTTGATGAAGTTGTCGCCCACCTCGGTGATCGTGCCGGCCACTCCACCATTGGTCACGATCTCGTCACCCTTGGACAGCGACTCCACCATCGACCGGTGTTCCTTCGCGCGCTTGCTCTGCGGGCGAATGATCAGGAAGTACATGATCGCGAAGAAGATCAGGATCATGATCAGGAATTCGATCATGCCACCACCGGCGGCCCCGCCGTCCTGGGCATGCGCTGCAGAAATCAGAAAATCCATCGAAACACTCCCGTCTAGCCAATCGGTTCAGGGTGCCGGAACAGGCGCCCGGCACCCGCGAGACCCGTGATCGGGCTCGCGAAAATTGCCGCGCGGATTATGGCACAGGCGGCACTTCCATGCCGCGCCGACCATAGAAATCGGCGACGAACGCCTGAAGCGTACCCGCCGCAATCGACTCGCGCAGGCCGCGCATCAGGTCCTGGTAGTAATGCAGGTTGTGGGTGGTCGCCAGGCGCGACCCGAGAATCTCGTTACATTTGTCGAGATGTTTCAGATAAGCCCTTGAATAATTACGGCAGGTGTAACAGCCACATTCGGGATCAATCGGGCCCGTGTCGTCACGGAACCGCGCATTGCGGATACGCAGGACTCCTTCCCGGGTGTACAGGAACCCGTTGCGGGCGTTGCGGGTCGGCATCACGCAATCGAACATGTCGACGCCACGGCGCACGGCTTCCACGATATCCTCGGGCCGCCCCACCCCCATCAGGTAGCGCGGACGGTCCTCCGGCAGCAGCGCCACGGTCACATCCAGCGTAGCGAGCCGTTCGTCCTCGGGTTCCCCGACTGACAGCCCGCCGATCGCATAGCCATCAAAGCCGATCTCGCGCAGGCCCGCGGCTGATTCCCGACGCAGCGCCGGGTACATACCGCCCTGGACGATGCCGAACAATGCTGCCGGGTTGTCGCCATGCGCCTCGCGCGATCGCGCGGCCCAGCGTAGCGACAGCTCCATCGACTTGCGCGCCTCGTCCTCGGTGGCCGGATAGGGCGTGCACTCATCGAAAATCATCACGATGTCCGATCCCAGCTCGCGCTGCACCCGCATGGACGACTCCGGCGTCATCAGCACCTTCGATCCGTCCACGGGTGACTGGAACCGCACACCCTCCTCGCTGATCTTACGCATCTCGGCCAGTGAGAAGACCTGAAACCCGCCGGAGTCGGTCAGGATCGGCCCTTCCCAGTGCATGAAGTCATGCAGATCACCATGCGCCCGGATCACCTCGGTACCCGGGCGCAGCATCAGGTGGAAGGTGTTGCCCAGGATGATCTGCGCCCCCAGCTCGCGCAGCTCCTCCGGCGTCATGGCCTTTACGGTGCCGTAGGTCCCCACCGGCATGAAGGCCGGCGTCTCGACTTCTCCACGCGGGAACCGCAGTCGGCCTCGGCGTGCCGCGCCATCCTGCCCCAGGTGTTCAAACTCCATCGTGTTCCTCCCGGACACTCGGCGGCAGATCCGCGGGATCGCCCGGTGCCAGCCACATGGCATCCCCGTAACTGAAAAAGCGATAGCGATTCGCGACCGCATGGGCATAGGCGTCCAGGATCCGCCGATATCCCGCAAAGGCCGCCACCAGCATGAGCAGCGTGCTCTGCGGCAGGTGAAAGTTAGTGACCATCCGGTCCACTACGCGAAAGCGATATCCGGGCTGGATGAACAGTCGTGTTTCACCCTGAAAGGGCTTCAGCTCGCCCTCCGCCGCGGCCGTCTCGAGCGACCGTACACAGGTCGTGCCCACAGCCACCACACGCCCGCCACGCGCTTTGCAGGCCGCCACGGCGGCACAGGCCTCCGGCCCCACCTCCAGCCACTCGGCGTGCATCTCGTGGCGCGAGGTGTCGTCCACCTTCACCGGCTGAAAAGTCCCCGCCCCGACATGCAGCGTCACCGTGGCCGTCTCGACCCCCTGCGCGCGCAGCCGGTCCAGCAGTGCATCGTCAAAATGGAGCCCAGCCGTCGGCGCCGCCACCGCGCCCTCCTTGCGAGCGAATACCGTCTGGTAGCGCTCGGCATCGCTGCCCTCGTCCGCCCGCTCAATGTACGGCGGCAGCGGGATATGACCGTGCTGCTTCAGCAGCGCGAGCATGTCGGCGTCATCCACCAGACGCAGCCGGAAAAACGGCCCCTGACGATCCGTCACCTCCACCGTAAAGGCATCCGCCAGGTGAAGGCGCGTGCCGGGCTTCGGCGCCCGACTGGCCCGCACCATCGCCAGAACCTGGGTGGGTGACTCGATCCGTTCCACGAGGACCTCGACCTGCCCACCACTCGCCTTCTGCCCGAAGACCCGCGCCGGGATCACGCGCGTGTCATTCAGCACCAGGAGATCGCCCGGGCGCAGCAGTGACTCGATCGTGCCGAACGCGGCATCTTCCGCCTGCTCGTCCTCCAGCACGAGCAGGCGCGAGCTGGCTCGCTCGGGCAGCGGATACTGGGCGATCAGCTCCTGCGGGAGCTCGTAGTCGAAATCGGAAACACGCATGGCGCGCGATGCTACCACGCACCGGCGCCCTGAATGCGGATCAAGCGAAGACGCCTTCTCCCTTGCCACACCCCGCTCGTGCGCTACACTAGCGCCTCGAAAGCCGGGATGGCGGAACTGGTAGACGCGCCGGATTCAAAATCCGGTTCTGGCAACAGAGTGCGAGTTCGATTCTCGCTCCCGGCACCACCTCTTTTCTCGGGCCCGCTGCCAGGCCCGAAACCACGCACCTGGCCGGTGTAGCTCAGCTGGTAGAGCATCTGATTTGTAATCAGAGGGTCGCAGGTTCGACTCCTGTCGCCGGCTCCATATCGCACACAGCAAAAGGGCCAGCCGAAATGGCTGGCCCTTTGCTTGTCTGCATTCCCGCGAGTCGGTCTTAGCGGAAGATGCTTTCGTGGCGGGCTTCGCTCATCTGCGGGGCATCCGCCGGGCAGACCGACTCCGGATCGATCCGGGCGGCATCATCTACCAAGCCCAGGTCGGCGGCTGTGGGCATGTCGCCACGCGAGATGTCGAGATACTCGAGCAGTCGGCCCATCCCATTCAGCGCCCGCGCCTTGGCGATTTCCATGTCGTGCTGGGCGTTGATATAGGCGCGGCTCGCCTCGAAGTGCTCGTTCTCGGTGTCGAGCAGATCCAGCAGGCTGCGCTGGCCGATCCCGAACTGCTGGCGATAGGCGGTGCGCACGCGGTCGGACGAGTCCCGATGCTGGCGCAGGAAGCGCAGCTGACTGTCCAGCGAACGCATGTCGTTGTAGGCCACCGATACCGTCTGACGCACGTTACGGCAGACCGACTCTTGCTGATCGCGCGCCTGGTTGAACTCTTCGGTGAACTGGCGCACCCGCGCCTGGTCAGTGCCGCCGCGGAACAGGTTCCAGGTCATCACCACCAGCGCCGAGGTGTCATGGATACGGATGTCCTCGCGTTCGAGCACATCGTTCTCGTAGGCATGACGCAGTTGCAGATCCAAACGCGGATGGAAGGCCGAACGGGCCACATTGCGCTGTTCCTGTGCCGCTTCCATGTTACGCAGCGAGGCGAACATGGCCGGATTCTTGGTGATGGCCTCGGTCAGGGCCTCCTGAACCGTGCCGGGAATCGGCTCGTCAGAGAAGGTGCCAACCAGGTCCACCCGGTCGTCCGCGGGCATCTGCCCCACGATCCGGTAGTACCGCGCATTCACGTCGTGAAGATTCTGGCGCTCGGTCAGCAGGTTCGACTCGGCCAGGGCCAGACGCCCCGAGGCCTGCTCGAGGTCAACGCCCCGGCCCACGCCGCGATCGGTCTGGTCCACGATCTGATCGTAAACCTCCTTGTGCGCGTCGTAGTTCTCCTGCGCCAGGTCGACCAGGGCGCGCTGGCGCTGGACATCGGCGAAGGCACGCACGGCTTCCAGTGCGATCTCCTCGGTCGTCTCGCGCAGCTCGAAATAACGTACCCGCTGAATCTCGCCCAGGCGGCTCACTTCGCTTGCGGTCTCGAAGCCGTCGTACAGCATCTGCGTGAGCGTGATATCGACGCCCCGCGGATTGCGCGAAAACGAATCAAAATCGTCGTCGCTGGAGCGCTGGCGCTGATACCCCGCACGGGCATTCAGGTCGATCTCGGGCAGGAAGCGCCCGCGCGCGCCGGTTTGTTCTTCCCCGGAGGCGCGAAAGGCATGCCACCGCGACTGCACATCGGGGTTGGAAAGTACCGCTTCCATCGCGGCGTCGCGCAACGGCTCCGGCGCCTCGGCCTGCGCCGACCCACCCACTACCATCGCCACAGCCGCCGTCAGGGCCAGCAAACCACCTTTGCCAGCCACAGGCCTAATTCCGTTCATCATTTTTGTCCTCCCATGAAACCTGTTCGCCCACTCTTTTTGTCACCGAGCCAGCGCATCCCGCTAACCGGACGAAACGCTTATGTACGCCTCACACCTTTGAACGATAGGCCTAAGCCCATACCCGCGCAATCCTTTTTGAAGTGGTTCACATAACGGCAAACAAACGCCTGATAAGGCGAGAAATAGCGCACAGCACTACGCTTGGGTTTTATGTTTCTGGCTTTCCATAAAGGCGTGGCTCATCATTCGGGAAGTAGTGCTTTCTTCAGCCACCGGAGAGTGCGCCGACGTGCCTGGCATCTGGCCCCGCAACCCGTCCCGACTGATACAGCGTGCAAGCCTCGTGCTCGTGCTGTTCGCCGGGGCGTGGCTGCTGGGCTCCAGCCATGCGGGCCTCGACAGCTTCGCCCAGCTCGAGCAGGTTGCGGCCGACCGCTATGGGCCGGAAACCGCAGAGCGGGTGCGGCGCTGGCGCGAGCTGCTGGAGGATCTCGCCGATGAAGACGAGCAAACCCAGATCACACGGGTGAACGAGTTTTTCAATCGTCAGCTGCGCTACCAGGACGACCAGGTCACCTGGGGCCAGGAAGACTTCTGGGCGACCCCCCTGGAGGCCCTGAACAAGGGTGCTGGCGACTGCGAGGACTACTCCATCGCCAAATACGTCAGCCTGCGCAAACTGGGTATCCCCGATGACCGCCTGCGGCTTTTCTACGTCCGAGCCCGCCTTGGCGGGCCTGGAAGCAATCTCAGCCAGGCGCACATGGTTCTCGGCTATTTCACCGACCCGCGAGACGAGCCCAAGGTACTGGATAACCTGGTGACCCGAATTGAACGCGCATCCCAGCGCGACGACCTGACGCCGATCTTCTCGTTCAACAGCGAGGGACTCTGGCCCGACGGGCAGGCACAGTCCGCGGCCGACCCCACCGCCCGCCTGTCACGCTGGCGCCGCGTCCTGGAGCAGCTGGACGAATACGGCCTTGATCTCGACCGACCCATCAACTCGACCCCGGAATGAGGGCGCAGTCATGACGCTGAGAAAACAACTCTGGATCGCAGTAGCCATCATCATGCTGCTGGCGTTACTGGTCAGCATCGTGGTGAGCACCCTGTCCGCCCGCGACTACCTGGCGCAGCAGCTGCTGACCAAGAACATCGACAACGCCGCATCCCTGGCCTTGTCGCTTTCCCAGCTGCCCAAGGACGAGACCACCGTGGAGCTGCAAATCGCCTCGCAGTTCGACACCGGCCACTACCAGCACATCCGGCTGATCGATCCGACCGGCGACCTCATGATCGAACGCCGCAACCCCGAGCCACCCCAGGGCGTGCCCGAATGGTTCGTCGAGCGTCTGGCCTTCAACGTCCGCCCCGGGGTCGCGCATGTGTCCGACGGCTGGTCATCATTCGGCACCTTGATAGTCGAGAGCCAGACGAACTACGCCTACGAGGCCCTGTGGGACGGAACCCTCCGCCTCACCGCGATCTTTGCCGGCGGTTTGCTGATCATCGGCCTGATTGGGTCGTTCCTGCTCGGCCGGCTGATTCGGCCACTGAAGCAGGTGGTGGAACAGGCCGAGGCCGTCGGCGAAAGGCGGTTCGTGACCACTCCGGAGCCCCGCACCTGGGAGTTCCAGGCACTGGTCCGCGCCATGAACCGACTGACCGAGCATGTCCGGATGATGCTGCAGGAAGAATCGACGCGCCTAGAACGCCTGAAAAATCGCCTTCAACACGATGATGTAACAGGCCTTTTGAACCGCGAATCCTTCCTGGCTCGATTCCAGGCGACCCTTGAAAATCGGCACGCCGGATCCGCCGGGAGCTTTGTCGTCCTGCGCGTCGCCAGCCTGCCCGAGCTCAATCAGGCGATCGGACACGACAAACTGGATGAGCTTCTGGCACGTATTGCGGAAGTCGCGGAACAGCAGGTGAGCGTGACCGATTACGGCGCCGCAGGGCGCCTGAAGGGTTCGGATATTGCCGTCTTTGGCGACGGCATCGGGGACAGCCGCCGCTTTGCCGAGTCCCTGCTGACGGCGATCCGCGCAGAACTGGGCCCCAAGGCTCCCGAGGCGATGGCGTTGCATTTGGCCGGGACACCCTACCACCCCGACGACACCACCGGAGAGGTGCTCAGCCGCGTCGACCAGGCACTGGCCCGCGCGGAGCTGGAACCGGGCGATTCCATCGCCGAAGAACCGCATGCCGTGCTGCCACATGCCAATCAGAACGAATGGCGTACCGCGATCACCGTGGCCATGGCCACGCATGGCGTGAAGCTGGCGCGATTCCCGGTGATGGACGCCGACCACGAGTTGATGCACCACGAAGCGCCGATGCGCCTGCTACTGGATGGCGAATCGCGCCCCGCGGGCTATTTCATGCCGTGGGCGGTGCGCCTGGACCTGATCCGGCAGCTGGACGACGCCGTCCTCGATGTTGCGCTGGATCAGCTACGGGCAGGCAACGAGCGCCTCGCAATCAATTTGTCGGTCGACAGCCTACAGGACACCGACTTTCGCCAACGCCTGGAATCCCGCCTGGCCTCCGACCCGGAAGTGGCCGGTCGACTGTGGCTGGAATTCCCGGCCCGGGGCGCCCTGGCGCATCCGGCCGAACTGCGCGACCTGTGCCGTATCGCGCGTGTCACGGGCTTCGTGGTCGGTCTGGAGCACGCGGGGCCGGAGGCCTTCCGCTCACACGACCTTACCGCGTACGGGCTGCATTACGTGAAGCTGCAGGCCTCGCTGATCCAGGGCGTCCATCGATCCACGGAGACCCAGGCGCTGATTCGGGGGCTTTGCACCCTGGCGCACTCGATCGGAATTCTGGTGATCGCCGAAGGCTGCGACAGCACCGACGATATCGAGCCCCTGATGGAGCTTGGCATCGACGGCGTGACCGGCCGATCCGTTCAGTCCATCAAGGCTTGATCGACACAAAAAAGCCCCGCCAACAATGGCGGGGCCTCGCGGACAAAAACGAATCGCGCGTTCTACTGGTCGATCTTTAGCTGATCGTTAGTCAGCAACGCCTGGATGATGGCATCGGAACTGTCACCCAGATCAACGCCCTGCAGCGTGATGATCTGATCCGCATTGTCCTTGTCACCGTTGAGACCGCCGTTCGAGTGGACGTACAGCACGGTGTTTCCGTTTTCTGTTTGCGCGTACAGGTAATTGTCGAGGTTGTCCTCGCTTTCACCTTGCAACAGGTCCGAAAGATCCAGCACATCACCCGACGTCCCGTCCCAGGGCTTGAAGTCCGTGACGGTATCTTCGGCCGGCTGCCCCGCAACATTCGACTGGTCTCCCGTATTCCAGACGAAGGTATTGTTGCCGCCTCCGCCCGTTAGCGTGTCGTTTCCGGCCCCACCGATCAACGTATCGTCGCCGCTGCCTCCGAACAGGACATCGTCCCCATCGCCACCAATCAGCACATCATTGCCGATCGAGCCGATCAGGGTGTCGTTATCCTCGGTGCCGACAAGGGTCACGCCCAGCGGCTTGACCGAGTAGGCGCTCTGATCGGAGCCGTCCCGACCGCCAAAGAACGCGATGTACGAGAAGCTTTCATCGTGCTCGATCGTCGCAACGCCGTCGACCACCACCAGATCCCCTGTCGCAATCCGGTCGCCCTGTTCGTCATAAAGGGCGTACGTCGCATCGGTAATAGGGCCCTCGACGGCAAACTGAACGCCATCGACCGGTTGGGCTAGTTCGAACAAGAGCCCTTCGTTGTGCTCAATCGCGTTGGGATCATCCGCATTGCTTTGATGATCCACTGCATAGAAGCCATTTTCGCTGACGGAGACGGAGGCACTCTGGTGCCCGGTCTGTTTCAAGCCAGAAGCCGTCGCAGCGGTGCCTTGCGTCGAGTTACCGACCGTATGCGCCGTCACGTCACTATAGATGTCGCGCGGATCCTCATCGCCTGGATCCTCATCGCCTGGATCCTCATCCCCTGGATCCTCATCACCCGGATCCTCATCACCCGGATCCTCATCACCCGGATCCTCATCACCCGGATCCTCATCACCCGGATCCTCGTCGCCCGGATCCTCGTCGCCAGGCACGTCCTGCGGCGGTTGTTCATCGACGACGATCTCGTCCGCCGAGGTAACAGACCCACCCGAGTCGGTCCCCTCACCGGGTTCCGGCTGGCCCAGTGCATTCGTGGGAAAAACATACTGCACCTGCGGCACTTCGTCATTCACGCGGACAACCCGCACAAAGCCACCGCCTTCACCGGCCGTTCCGCCTTCTACGCCCGCGGCCGGCGCCTCCAGCAGATCATCCAGGCTTTCTCCCCGATCCAACGCCGCAATAATCTCCTCGACCGTGGCATCTCCTATCTGTGACGCCATCGCATCCGCGTCTGCGGACTGCACCAGGTCCTCTGTGAGCGTCGCCGCCTCACCCTCCGCCAGGGTGACGCTCGAACCATCTGCCAAAGCGAGCTCCACCAAGCCACCAGACTGGGTTGTAACCTCCTCTCCAGCATAAATCGGGTCACCCTGCTGAAGTACCCGCGAGTTGCCCTCGGCGTCACGAACAGTCACGGTCCCGATCACCGCCTGAACCGTTGCAACAATCATTTCCGGGCCCATGGCCTTATTCCCTCATCATGCCCCCAGTACTGGGGGCTTACGGTTGAATTGTTAGGCCAAACGTCAAAATTCCGATAGCTGTACTGAAGTACAGGGGATGAGTTTCTCCATGAACCCGTCAAAACGATGGCGGTCTCGCCTCATACAAGGGCACAAAAAAGCCCGGGTCCGCGATACGGCCCGGGCACTTTCATCAGGAAGACAACCCCTTACTGGTCGATGGTCAGGTGACCGTTCTCGATCAGCGTCTGGATGAAGTCATAGGACGAATCGAAACCGTCCATGCTGACCCCTTCGAGCGTAATCGCATAATCAGCGCCGCCCGTGTCCGACCCAAGCATGCCGCCCGAACTGATGTGGAGCACGGTATCTTCTCCCTGCGACTCGGCCATCAGGTACTGATCGATGGTCTCCTGGCTCGCACTCGACAGCAGCTCGCCCAGTGTAATTTGAGCCCCACTACTCTCGCTTTCCAGGCTGAAACCCTGGATCACGAACCGAGCGGGGTCGTCCGTCGTCCCCTGCCCGCCTTCCGCGACCACAAAGATGTCCTGATCCGAGTCCACCGTCAGGAAGTTCGCGCCAAAGTCATCGGCTTCTTCGAGCGCCTCCACCGACTCGGTGGCGAGGGCTTCCTCAGCTCCGGCAGGATAGAAATCGGCATCTTCGCCCTCGCCAACCTGGACCGACAGATCAACCGGTCGAACCGAGAACTCGCTTCGATCGCCGCTCCCTCCCGAGCCTGTACTGCCGCCCTGAAATGCAATATAGGAAAACGTCTCGCCGCTCAGCTCCAGGAAACCGTCTTCATTCACATCCGCGGCAAGATCACGAGCCTCGCCGATGCGCACTCCATCGGCATCGTAAAGGTGATACGAGCCGCCATTGATCGCACCTTCAATCTGGAACACTGCTGTATCCGTGGGGCTGACCAACGTAAACAGCAGGGCCTCGCCAAACTCGATCGCGTTCGGATCATCCGATGCCGACTGATGGTCGATCGCAAAGAACCCGTCCTGATGCGATACCGCGGCACTCTGCGCGCCCGTCGACTTCAGGTTGTTCGCATTCGCCATCGTCCCCTGCACATCACTGCCGCCGACCACATGAGCCGACGCGAACAGATCCGGCACGGGCTCGGGGGGTTCTTCCCCGCCAGGCTCGGGAACCGGCGCAAAAGCGCTGTCGGTATCCACCAGATCGGGAAGGTCCACCAGTTCAATCGTCCCCTCCACGATCACGTTCAAGTGGTTACCGTCCACCACACCTGCCCGGATTGCGGCCGCCCCGGCCTCGGTCAGCACCACCACCCAGTTGCCCGCCCCATCCTGAGCGAGCGCAAGATACGCCGTATCGCCGCCGACAATGCTGTAGACGATTGCGCTGGCCAGGACGGGGTCCAGCCCATCCAGATTCAGGGTATGGGAAACCTCGAAGACCACATCGCCCGCAGCCGCATCGTTCGCGTCGTCATAGCCGTATCCGGCCGCCACGGATACCGACACCGTTAGCGTCGGGTTGGCTGTCACCGGAGGGGGCGGCTCAACCGGTGGTTCTACTGGTGGCTGCCCGGGAGGCACAACCGTGTCCGCCGTTTCTCCTCCCGGCACCGCGACGGTCTCGCCCAGAGCATCGGGACGACCGAAGACGTTTTCCGGAAAAGTGTAGTTAATCGGCTCTACTGGCTCGTTAATGCGTGCGACACGCACGAAACCGCCGCCATCGCTATCACCACCTTCGAGACCGGCCGCCGGTGGCGCAATCAGCGCGTCCAGTGACTCACCACGCTCCAGGGCCGCAATCACTTCTTCCGCCGTCGGAATCTCTGGATTGTCCGCACGGCCGCTATCCGCCAGAGCTTCGCCCACCAGGACCTGCTGACCCTCACCGAGCGACAAGACACCACCTTCCATTGCCTGCAGATCAACCGACGCCCCCTGCAGTGGGATCACCTCTTCCCCCGCATACACGGGATCGCCGACCGCGAGCACCCTGGAAATACCGTCGGCATCTCTCGCAATCACAGTCCCGGTCAATGCCTGGACGGTGGCCACTACCGTATTCACTGCCATCGAATCCCCCTCATGCGCCAGCCCTCAAGACCGGCTCAAACAGACGCCTTCGCGTCCATAATCGATCCAACCTCAGTGCCTGGTCTGGGTCCATCGCCACCGGCACACCGTCGTGCATGACACGTGATGGTCTAGCCAGCCTTTCTAGAGAAGGCCTTCGTCGTCTTCCACCAAATTCAGGCGCCGAGCCGAAGCTCGAAGATCTTTGCGACCCAGCAGCTTCTGCTGCGCCGCATCCGGCAGATCCGTAAACCGGATAACACCCTTGTCCGTAAGCACTTCCACCAGATCTTCGAGCACCCGGATCAACTCCAGATCCGATGCCTGCAACGCCGCAGGCGGCGCGGGCTCGCCGTCACTACTCGACAAGAACGCCAAAAGCTCCGGTGCATCGGCCGCCACGAACTCTACACACTCGGCATCCGGATCCCGGCTCACCAAATCGATCCTTCCCTCTGAATTCCGTCTCACATACATACGCGGCCCTCCGGCCGTTCGGCCTTCCTGCTCCCAGCCTACACCCTCAGACACAAGAGAGCCCCGCCGATTCAGACCGGCGGGGCTCCTCACTCGACCTATTACTGGTCGATCTTCAACTGCCCGCTTTCCAGCATATCCTTAACAATATCCTCACTGTACTGGACATCTTTCAGCACGATGACCTGGTTGGCGTTATCCGTAGAATCACCAAGACCGCCTTCCGAATGGATGTAGAGCTTCGTATCGTTCCCATCCTGCTCCGCGATGATGAAGTCAGCGATGTTATCTTCGTTCTCCCCTTGGAGAAGGTCTTTCAGATCGAGAACGTTATCGCCATTGCTGAAGTCGGTCACCACATCTTCTGTCGGCGAACCCGCGTCACCCTGATATCCGCCGATCCAGATAAACGTGTCGTTGCCATCGCCCCCAGTGAGGGTATTGTTGCCGCCGCCCCCAATCAACATGTCGTCCCCGGCGCCACCGTCGAGCAAATCGTCGCCAAAACCACCGATGAGAATATCATTGCCGTCGGTTCCTTCCAGTTCACTCCCTTCCTCGGAATCGGGCGCCGAGATCATTTCCCCTTCGGAATCCGCAACCACGATCTCCCCGATTCCGTCCGTCGACATAAACCAAGCGGTTAGTGCAGATTCGATACCGTCGCCATCCCCATCAGTGCCTTCGATCGGCAAGTGAATACCACTCCCGACTGCCTCCTCGACACTACTGAACTCAAATTCATTCAGGTTAAAACGATCCGAGCCCTCGGCGGCCTCGATCTCTAGTGCCTGGAACGACTGACTCGAACTGATTGAGTACGTCCACCCATCCTGAAGGCCACTAATAAGCAGCGAATCTCCCTCACTACTGACGTCAACCGAACCGGTGCCGTCCGTTGTGAAATCAACCGAACCGCCGCTCGCATCCCTTATTTCGACATCAGATGGCTTAAGGACAACTGGAACTCCTTGTCCAATAAGGCCCCCATTACCTTCGTCTGAAAGAGCAGTGACATCGGTGAATGCACTGACTCTAAGGGCAAAACTATTGTTACCGCCTGTGCTCGCACTGAGAGCTTGGCTGAACTCATTTACAGAGAGGTTCCGACTCCAATCTGCGGAGCTCCCAGTATTGGAAAGGGAATCAACGAAATTGAATCGAGCCATCTCGCCTGAGTCAAATCCTTGGCCACTATTAACTCCAAGCCCTCGCGAAGCACTCGTATTCAGATTCACCCCAGACTCGGCCGAAATCAGCACGCCTTCCGAAGCACCCTCCGTGGTCGAGCTCAATGAATACAGCGGATCTCTACCTCCGTTAAAGCTAACCAAATTAATTTCAAAACGACTCAGCGTATAGACTTCGTTAACATTTGTAATGGTGTACTGGTCATTAACTGCATCCAGCCCGATGCGGAACCCGACGGTGCCTTCTTCTGTGCGCGCCTCCATGGTGCTCGGATCCCCATCCTTGTAAAGCATGAGCACCTCACCATCGACGTACAGTTGGTTACCTTCGCGGTCCAAAGCCAGGACGCCCTCGTCGAAAGCGAAGACCACGTCGCCAACACCATCACCCCCAGCGTTTTCGGTAAAGTTGAGCGTGCCGGTATAGCCCGCTTCAAGTGCCGCCTGATCCGGAACGAAATCACTCGGGCCGTCGTCGACGATCTCGAGTTGTTTGCCTAGCCCTTCGGTAATCGTTTCGCTCGCCGTATTACCCGAGCCATCCTCAACCGTTGCGGTAACCTCAAGGTCGATCAGTCCTGAAAGCGAGACGATGTCATCCGGATTGTCCGTGTCCGCGTGATCGATCGGCAGGAACTGCTCCATCTCCAGGATTTCACCGTTGATCCGGACTTCGAACACCGTCGTGTCGTCCGAGAGCTGCCCGATCACGGCACCATCCTGCACGGTCAGATAGACTGCCTCCCCACCACTTGTCAGGCCCGAATCACCCTCGTCGGCCTGCAAGGCGTAGGTCAGAGACGCAGTCAGTGATTCAGAACCCACCGAACCGGTTGCCGTTACGTAACTGGAAAGATTGGTCTGGTCCGTGCTGGACCCTTCGCCGATCGTGCCCGCATCAAAAGTCTGAAGGCTCAGGGCACTCATATCCACTTCGAGCTTATCGACATTTGGCAGATCGAACGGACCCGCCGTGTCCGACGCCTCCGCCGTATTGCCGTCATCATCCGACGCAGTCGCCGTCACCTCGTAGGTCTCGCCATCCTCGAAGGCCAGACCCTCCAGCTCCGCCGTCGGCACCGACCAGGTGCCATCGTCTGCCGGCGTCGCCGTGAACGCCTGGTCCACACCTTCGCCACTGACCACGACCTCGATCGACGTCGCATTGCTCGAGGTGCCACTGATCTCCGCCGAGACCTCGTTGTTCTCCGAGCCCAGCTCGAAGCTCACACCCACCGTCGGCAGATCGAACGGACCCGCCGTGTCCGACGCCTCCGCCGTATTGCCGTCATCATCCGACGCAGTCGCCGTCACCTCGTAGGTCTCGCCATCCTCGAAGGCCAGACCCTCCAGCTCCGCCGTCGGCACCGACCAGGTGCCATCGTCTGCCGGCGTCGCCGTGAACGCCTGGTCCACACCTTCGCCACTGACCACGACCTCGATCGACGTCGCATTGCTCGAGGTGCCACTGATCTCCGCCGAGACCTCGTTGTTCTCCGAGCCCAGCTCGAAGCTCACACCCACCGTCGGCAGATCGAACGACGCCATGAGCGATGGCGAAACGGAACTAAACCCGAGGTCGTCGGTGGCTAGCGCATACACCGAATACTCAACTCCTTCCTCGAAGTTCAGATCAGTGAGGTCAACAACCCACTCGCCATTTTCCTGAGTCGCTTCGACCGATTGACTGTTAACAAACACCGTTACACCAGTGGCATCGGTTGCGTTGATCGTCAGGGAAGGATTCGGATCCCCCCCATTACCACCGGCGAAGCCCTCAGGGGCAAATTCAAAGTCACTGATCTCCACAGATGGGAGCGTAAATGCCGCTTCCAGCACGCCGGTCTGTTCGTCACCATTCTCATCGACAACGAAAGCCTCGATTTGGAGGTCGCCCGGGTTCAATCCCGAGATATCAACATTGGTCGCGATCCAGGATCCGTCGTCCTGGATCACCACTTCCTGACCGACCGTGCTGCCGTCCGTGCTGCCGTAGTTGACGCTGTTGCCATCGGAATCGGTAATCGTGAGGCTGACGAATGAACCGGCAGGAATATCCTCGGTCGATCCGGAAATCGTCGCCAGCACGCTCTGCATGCCTTCCCCAAAGTCAGGCACGGCAAACATCATCATTCCGGTCTGACCATCCCCTTGCGGGCCGAAATCGTTCGGCTGCATACGCTCGCCCGGCCCATACATGAAGGACGAGAGCGTGATCGAACCGCCCGGAGTTACATCTTCCGAGGTATCACCATCCGAGGCATCACCTTCCGAGGTGTCTCCATCCGCAAGCGTCCCTCCCCCTTCACCACCGGCGTCACCGGGGCCGCCCAGAGCGTTGGGGTCATAGGCGTACTCGATCTGGCCGATCTCTTCGGAGCCGCGGGCGATACGCACGAAGCTGCCGCCTTCGCCAGCTGCGCCGCCGTCGGCACCGGCGGCCGGGGCTTCGATGATGTCGGTGATGTCTTCACCGCGATCCAGGGCGGCGATGATCTCTTCGACCGTGGCGTCGGCGATCTCGCCTTCTTCGGGCTGGGGTTGGGCGGATTCCGCCAGGTCGTCGGTGATGGTGGCGGACTCGTTGCCCGCGAGGGACATGGTGGAGCCGTCCTCGAAGGCCATCTCGATGAAGGCGCCGTCTTCGGCGATGACTTCTTCGCCGTAGAAGATCTCGTCTCCGGCTTGCAGGACGCGGGTGTTGCCGTCCTCGTCTCGCGCGATCACGGTGCCAACAACGGACTCGACGGTAGCTACGACGACTTCAGACATGACCTTCTCCTTGGACTCGGAAGTACTTCACAGTTTTCGATGGGTACGAGCCTAGGGGAGTCGGCGTTGGCACGACAGGTGTACCGAAGTACAGGGTTTGTGGGGTTATGGGAGAACCGATATGAGGCTCGGTTGGATGAAAACGGGTCGAAGCTGCGGGGCGCGGGGGCTGGATTGATGCGATTCGCTGTGCTCATCGCATCCTACGTGACGCCATCCCCCTCGTTTGATGAGGGTCGTAGGATGCGATGCGCGCAGCGAATCGCACCACCGCCGCTGGAGGCGGCTGACGCGCGTGGCCCGAGAATCAGACGGTCGGGTGCGATTCGCGCAGGCGGGTCAGGTGGAGCACGAGCTGGACACGGTCCTCCACGTTGAGCTTCTTGAAGACGGAGCCGAGGTGCATCTTGACGGTGCGTTCGGTCATGCCGAGCTGGCGTGCAATCTCCTTGTTGTGCGCCCCCGTGGTCACGGCCAGGGCAACTTCCCGCTCGCGGGGCGTAAGGTTCTCGAACCCCTCGGGCGGCGTTTCCGGGTCGCGGGGCTGGGCGCTGCGGACTGTGCGAATCATCCGGGTCATCAGGTCGGGACCCACCCACAAGCCACCCCCGGTGACGGTGGCTGCGATCGTTCGCAGCTGGGCGACGTTGGCCAGTGTATGGCAGTAGCCGTGGGCCCCGGCGTCGAACGCGCGGATACCCTCCTCGTCATTCGGGTGGCGCGACTGCACGATCACCCGATGCACCAGCGTCCTTTGTTTGACGTACTCCTCCCAGTCGGCCAGATCCGTACCAATCCAGCAGGCTTCGGTGCCCTCCGGCAGGGTCGACGGAAATGGCGGGCGCAGCACCTGGGCATCCGGAAAGGCCTCTACCCAGCGCGACGACGGCCGCGACGCTCGGTCCATCATAAAGATCTGCATGTTGCTCAACGCTCCGTAAAAGCCAGCTCGCCCGCGCGGAGGATCGGCTTCAGCAAATACTGCAGGATGGTGCGCCGCCCAGTGATGATATCTACCTGCGTGACCATCCCGGTCATGATCGGATGCTCCTCGTCGAACCCGGTTTCCTCGGTTCGTACGCGGACCTTGTAATAGGTGTTGCCGTCGTCGTCGGTAATCGTGTCCGGGCTGATGTGCTCCACGGTGGCATCCAGGCCGCCGTAGATGGCGAAGTCATAGGCGGTAAACTTCACCTTGGCGTTAAGCCCCGGACGCAGATAAGCAATATCGCGTGGCGACACGCGCGCCTCGATCAGCAACTCGTCCTCCAGCGGCACCACCTCGGCCACCTCGCGCCCGGGCGAGATCACGCCGCCGCGCGTAGTGATGAACATCCGCTGCACAATCCCCGCCATGGGCGATCGCACCTCGGACAGCCGCACACGGTCCTCCAGGCCCTCGGTGCCCTCGGCCAGCTCCTGCAGCCGCCCAAGGGTGTCGGCGAGCTCCGAGCGCCACTGATTGCGGAAATTCAGCCGCACCTCGCGGATCTTCTCTTCCGCTTCCTCGATCGCGGCGTCCAGACGGGCGATCTGGGCCGTCGCCTGATCGCGGTCCCCGCGGGCGTTGGAGACCTCGCGGCGCAAGCGCAGGATCTCCACTTCGGATACCGCCCCGCTCTGCACCAGCGGTTCGGTCACCTCCAGCTCGCGGCTGGCCAGCTCCAGGGCACGGATGGCCTGGCTGCGGCGCGCCCTTACCTCGTTCAGCTCCTCGCGTCTTTGCCGCATCTGTTCTTCGGCAATGCGAATTCGCGAGCGCAGCTCATCCAGGCTTTCTTCGTAAAGCTGCTGTTCCTGTTCGACGATGGCCTGCGGTCCTTCCTGAAGGTCTGGTGTAATCAGGAACGGGGTTTCCGTCAGCAGCGCCATCAGGCGCGCGCGGCGCGCTTTCAATGCGAACTCGCTCGCCCTTGCCTCGCCCAGGTCGGACAAAAATCGCGTCGGGTCCACACGCACGAGCACATCGCCCTGTTCCACGACATCCCCTTCGCGTACCAGCACGTCGGAGACCACACCCCCGTCCATCGACTGCAGCACCTGAAGATTCTGCGACGGAATCACCCGCCCATCCGCGCGTGCCACCTCGTCAATCTCGGCAACGGAGGCCCAATAAACCAGCAGGCCCAGCGTGATCAGGATCCCGTAGAGGAGCGCGCGGGCGCGAATCGGACGCTCCTGTATCTGCGTCCAGTCGGCGTCCGATGCCCAGTTGCGGTGGTCGCCACCACCCTTGGTCAGCCACGGGCGAAAGATACGGTCCACCATCGGCGCACCGACCTTTCCGGTCTGATCCATACCGCGGCCAAGCGCCTCGAAACCCTGGCCGTCCCTGCGCGTGCGCTTGCTCATGCCTGCGCCTTGCCCACGCGGCCTTCCCGCAACGCCTGGATCACCTGCTCCTTCGGCCCGTCGGCCACCACACGGCCCTGATCCAGCACGATGATCCGGTCCACCAGCTCCAGCAGCGAGGTGCGGTGCGTGACGATCACGGTGGTGCGCCCCTGGATGAACTCCGCCAGACGGCGCTTCATGCCCTGCTCGGTGGAGTTATCCATGGAGCTTGTCGGCTCGTCCATCAACAGCATGCTGGGCTCGTGCAACACGGCCCGCGCCACACCAACACTCTGCTTCTGCCCGCCCGAAAGCCGGCCACCGCGCTCCCCGACCTGCAGATCAACCCCTTCCGGATGGGTATTGATCAGATCCTCGATCCCGGAGATCGCAATCGCCTTGCGAATGGCCTCGTCGCCGGCCAGCGGATCGGCGGCCACCAGGTTCTCGCGCAGGCTCCCATAGAACAGCGTGACCTCCTGGCCCACGTAGCCCAGCGACCGTCGCAGCTCGGCCGGGTCCAGCTGGCGAACGTCGATCCCGTCCACCAGCACGGCCCCGGAGGTCGGCTGATAAAGGCCCATGATCAGCTTGGCCAGGGTGCTCTTGCCGGAGCCTACCCGTCCCAGCACGGCGACGTGTTCACCCGGCTCGATCTTCAGCGAAACACTCTGCAACGCCGGCGTGGCGGACTCGGGGTAGGCGAAGCCAACATTGCGAAACTCGATCGCGCCCTCGAACCGATCGCGACTCAGGAAGTGCGAGTCCGCCGGGCGCTCCACCGGCAGCGCCATGATCTCGTTCAGCGAGCCGAGTGCGGTCGAGGCCTGGTGATACTGCATCAGCAGCCCGGCGGTCTGGCTGATGGGCGCCATCGCGCGCGAGGAGATCAGGTAGGCGGCAATCAGCCCGCCCATGGAGAGATCCCCCTCCATCAGCAGGAACACGCCGAGCACGATGATCGCGACGCCGACCGTGTGCTGCGCCCACATCGCCGTGTGCGTCACGCTTGCGGTCAGGAGTCGATTCTGCGCACTGGTCCGGGCCAGGTGCGTCGTGGCGCGTTCCCAGGTCGCCTGCACCCGCCCCTCCGCGCCCAGGGCTTTGAGCGTCTCGGCACCGGTGAGGCTCTCGACCAGGGTCGAGTTGCGCTGCGCCGCCACGCGGTAGCTCTCTTCCGCGAGTCCGTGCAGCTTGCGATGGATGGCAGTGGCATAGAACAGCAGCAGCAACGCGCCAATGGCCACGGGGATCGCCAGCGGCCAGGCGATCAACGCGATGATCGCGATAAACATGAACGCGAACGGCAGATCGACAAAGGCGATGATCGTTGCGGACGATATAAAGCTGCGCACCGATTCGAACGCGCCAATGTTCGACGCAAACGAACCCACCGAGGCCGGGCGGTTCTCCATGCGCAGCCCGAGCACGCGCTCCATGATGTGCGAAGAGAGTTTTACATCCGCGCGCATCGCCGCCTTGTCGACGAAGTGGCTGCGCATGGTGCGCAGGATCAGGTCCGCGATCAGCACGATCACGACACCCGCCGCGAACATGAACAGCGTCTCGGTCGCATGATTCGGGACCACGCGGTCGTACACGTTCAGCACGAACAGCGGCATCGCCAGCGCGAACAGGTTGATCATCACCGCCGCGATCAGCACATCGCGATACAACGGCCGGTTCTCGCGAATAACCCGCCAGAACCAGTGCCCCTTGCTCTCCTTCGAGACCCGCGGTGCGCGCGCATCCATGCGGAATTCTGGGCGCACATAGATTGCACGTCCCACATAACGCTCTTTGAGCCGTTTCAGCGGGACGTCGATGACCGCATCACCCAGCTCGGGGTCGATCACCCGGGCCACGCTCTTGTCTTCGTTCCAGCCGACCAGCACCCAGGCCTCGTTCTCGTCCAGCAGCAGCAGCGCGGGCAGCAGGTCGTCCTTCAGTCCGCGGGCGTCGCGGGTGACGGTGCGTGTGGTCAGTCCGGCACGCTGTGCCGCACGCGGGACCAGGGAGGGGCACAGCCGCCCGTCGTCCAGCGGAAGACCCGCAAGCGCGGAATCCGGCGTCAGACGCAGCCCGTGCATGCGGGCGATCAGGATCAATCCACCGAGAAGGCTGTCCGAACGGCCCTCCCCATCCACGATCGGGAACTCCGGCTCGCGGTCATCCACATCGCCCATGGACCCCGACTCGGGTGTGCCCGTGGCCGGATCCAGTACGGGATCCCCGCGATCATCATTGGAAGGAGGCTGGCTAATCGGTACACCCCTGTGGCCGGACACAGAATCTCGGCATCCGCGCGCACTGTTGATGTGCAGAACGTGAACGCCTTCTCATATTTGCTTGATTCTGCGCCCCAACGTACCGCCGGGCAACGCCTTTACATCACGGGGATCTAACGCTTTCGGCGTAGACGAAAGAAATTGCGCAACAGCTCGGCAGAACGCTTCGCCGCCACGCCTTCGATGCATTCCAGACGGTGGTTATGAGCGGGGTGATGAAGCAGGTCGATGGCGCCTCCGGCGGCCCCTGTGCGGGGGTCTGAAGCTGCAAACACCAGCCGTTCCACCCGGGCGTGGATCATCGCCCCCGCACACATCGAACACGGCTCGAGGGTCACGTAGAGCGTGGTACCGGTCAGCCGATAGTTGGAACACCGCTTTCCGGCTCTACGGAGGACTCTAATCTCGGCGTGCGCAGTGGCGTCATGCTCGCCGATCGGTGCGTTGTGGGCGACGGCCAGACAATAACCCTCCGCATCCACCAGAACAGCGCCCACCGGCACCTCGCCGACCTCCGCGGCCCGCTCGGCCTGCGCAAGGGCGACATCCATCCAGTAGGCATGCGCACCGGGTTCCGTGGGCGCCGGACCGCGCTCGCCGGGTTCCATGCTCCGCGCGTCGGACGCGACCTCAGCCGCCATCGCCCGGGCGCGGTGCGGCGAGTGCGCGCTCGATCACGTCGACCAGGTCCTGCGGCTTGCGCTGGGGCGCAAAGCGGTCGAGTACGGAGCCATCACGACCGACCAGAAACTTGGTGAAGTTCCACTTGATCCCCTGCGTGCCCAATGCGCCGGGGGCCTGCTGCTTGAGGTGCTGGTACAACGGGTGCGCACCCTCGCCGTTCACCTCGATCTTGGCAAACACCGGAAACTCGACCCCGAAACGCACACCGCAGGCCTGTATGGCCTCCGCATCACCCGGCTCCTGCCTGCCAAACTGGTTGCAGGGGAAGCCGAGCACGTGAAAGCCGCGTCCGGCGAACTGTTCCTGCAGTGCCTGCAGCCCCTCGTACTGCGGGGTGAACCCGCACTCGCTGGCCACATTGACGATCAGCAGGACATCCCCGCGATAGGCCCCCAGGGGCTGTTCGGTGCCATCTGCCGCCGGCACCGAGAAGTCGAAGACATCAGTCATCGCGCGCAGCCTCGACATCTTCCAGAATCGCATCCTCCAGATCCGCCAGGACCTCGGCCGTCGCACGCGACAGGGCCGACACCAGCTGTGAGGCCGAACGCCGTTCCAGCGCCTGTTCGGATTCCAGGTGGACCAGACGGCTGCGATCGCCCTGGCTCAGCTGGGCGCGCAGCCCCATGTGCCCGGTCCCCATCACGGCCAGACCATTGGATCCGACCTCATCAGTCCCTTCCAGGTCTCCGTACAGCGCGGTGATCAGGACATGGACCCGCACGGCAGGACGCCCCTGTTCGCGCACTGCAGAGGCGTTGTCGACCAGCTCCAGCGCGGCATCATTGCGCGTCCAGCGTTCCCGCAGCAGTTGTTCAAGCTGCTCCGACGGCTTCAGGAACCACTCGTTGTAGTAATCCGACTCATACTGGTGATTCCCCAGCCGGTACACCAGCCCATTGCCGGCATAGGCCGGAGCGACCCGGACCGACCCCAGTTCGACGGCCACCGGCCCCTCCGCCGTACGTGCGGGCGGCTCGTCCGGCAACTCCAGCAGATACCAGGAGCGATCGAGCGGCTCGCGATCCGGCAACAGCGTGCACCCGCCCAGGACCAGCGCGGCGAGCATCAGGGTCGGAACTTTCCACCAGTTCATGCTTACTCCTCGTCCATGCGGCTGCGCGGTGGCGGGGCACCGAACAGCGTGCCACCGGGGTTGCGGCGTACATCATCCGACAAGCTGCGCAGGCCCGAGATCGCGCCTTGCAGCTCGTCCAGGGTCTCCAGCAGCTTCGACTCGCTGACATCCATGCCCCGATCCAGTCGCTCGACCATCGAGTCCATGCGTTCGACCAGGCCCGCGACATCGGCAGCCTCGGCCGTACGACGCAGCTCCTGGATCGCCTTGCGAGTCTCGGTGGGCAGTGCCTGTGTGTCCGGGTGGTCCACCAGGGCCTCGACCGACTGCATTACCCGATCGGCCGTGCGCATGGTCTGCTCGAGCTCCGAGATCAGGTCATCAGCTCGCTGGTTCAGCCCCCCAGTGTCCAGACTGGATACGGTGTCGTCGACGGTCACCAGCAACGTGTTCAGGTTCTCGATGGTGCCCTCGATATCCAGCCCGTCGATCCGCTTGAGCAGATTCTCGGCGTACTCCATGAACTGCACGGCGATACTCGGGGACGACGGGATGTAGATCGACCGCGGCTCCCAGTCGTGTTCCAGCGGTGGGTGTTCTTCCGGATCGGAGAAGTCCGCCTCCAGATAGTTCATGCCCGTGATGCCCTGTGCCGCAATGCGCACCCGCAGGCCCGCTTCCACCAGGTTCTTCAGGACTTCCGCCTCGAAATCCTGCTCGCGGGCACTAGCCGCGAAGCGGTCCGGCCAGAGCCGGGCCTCGACCATCACATAGCGCTTGCGCTCGCGCGGGTCCACGTCTTGCTGGTACTCCACCGAGGTAAAGCCCAGGTGCGTGATCTCGCCAATGGTCACGCCGCGAAACTTCACCGGCGCACCGATCTCCAGCCCCTGCACGGATGAATCGACGTAGGTCTCGATCGGGATCGATGCGCGAAAGAGATTGCCCGCGGTCATGATGATCAGCGCGGTCACCAGCGCCACCAGACCACCGACGATGAACAATCCCAGGCGAAAATGTTGTCGGGCACTCATGTAGATCTCTCTTCGGAGTCGGCCGAATCGGCCCGCTGCAGGAACCGCTGTACCCACGGGTGATCGGATGTATCACGCAGAGTCGCCGGGTTCCCTTCGGCAACGATGCCCTTGCTTTCCTTGTCGAGCATAATGACCCGGTCGGCAATCGCAAAAATACTGGCCAGCTCGTGGCTGACAATCACGATGGTCATGTCCAGGCTGCGCGCCAGCCGCAGGATCAACTGGTCGAGCTCCGCCGAGGTGATCGGGTCCAGCCCTGCGGAGGGTTCGTCCAGGAACAGGACTTCCGGGTCCAGCACCATCGCACGCGCAATCGCCGCGCGCTTTTGCATGCCGCCGCTGATCTCCGAAGGCATGAAGTCCGCGAACTCCCCAAGCCCGACGAGCTGCAGGCGCGCCCTGGCGATCGCGTCCATCGCCTCGCGTGGCAGGTCGGTATGGACCTCCAGCGGCAGACGCACGTTCTCGAGCAGCGTCATGGAGCCGAACAGCGCCCCCATCTGGTACATCACCCCGACACGGCGCAGGATCGCCTCGCGCGCCTTGCCTTCCGCAGTCGTGATGTCGGCGCCGGCCACCCAGATGTGTCCGTTCTGCGGTGTGTAGAGCCCGATCATGTGCTTGAGCAGCGTACTCTTGCCGCTCCCGGAGCCGCCGAGGATTACGAAGATCTCGCCACGCTGAACGTCGAAGTTGAGGTCCCGCATCAGCACAAAGTCGCCAAACCCCATGGTGAGGTCGCGCACCTTGATCACCGGCTCCGCGCTCGCCACCTGTCAGACCCCCATGTGATAGAACAGGACGGCAAACAGGCCGTCGAACACCACGATCAGGATGATCGACGTCACCACCGCGCTGGTAGTGGAGATGCCGACGGCCGCGGCACCGCTGGCCGTTTGCAGCCCGCGCAGGCAGCCCACGCCCGCGATCAGCAGGCCAAAGATCAACGCCTTGAACAGTCCCGTGAACAGGTCCGAAAGGTCGAGCGCGACGGTCACCTGATTAAAGAACGCCGTCCAGGGGATCCCGAATCCCTGCATCACCACTGCGGCACCCAGCAGGCCAATCATGTTCGCGTACAGCGCCAGCAGCGGCGCGACCAGGATGCCCGCGAGCACCTTCGGCAGCACCAGAAAACGCACCGGGTCGAGCCCCATGGTCTTCAGGGCGTTGACCTCCTCGTTCACCTTCATCGTGCCGATCTCGGCCGCAAACGCGGCCCCGGACCGCCCGGCCAGCAGGATTGCCATCATCAACGGCCCCAGCTCGCGGAACAGCGACACTGCCACCAGATTGGCGACAAAGATCTCGCCACCGAACTGCCGCATCGCGATCGCAGACTGGAATGCCAGGATCACACCCAGCAGGAAGGCAATCAGGGACACGATGGGCAGCGCCTGGAACCCGGCCGCCTCGGCCACCCGAAAGGTGTCCCCCCAGCGAACCTGGCGGGGATTCAGCACGGCCGAACCCAGGGCCCGCGTCAGCTCGCCGATGAATCCGAACTGCGAATAGGCCGCCTGCCCAACGCGCGACACGGCCTCGAGTGACTGGGCCAGCAGTCCCCCGCGAGTCTCGTGACGCGCCGGCTCTACGGTTTCCAGCTCACGGTACGGGGTCAGCTGCTCCTCCACCAGACCCTGGACACCCACCAGTTCCACCTGGCGCCCCGCCCGCTCGATATCGCGCTCCAGGGCATGCAGCAACGCCGCCCCGGCACCATCGCAATACTCGAGGTCACCGACATCCAGCGTCACCGCAGCCTGCGTACCCTCGGCCAGCTCGCGGGCGCGGCGGCGCAGAGGCGACCAGACACGCTCCACCGCATGCACGTCCAGCCGACCCGACAGCTGCAGGCAGGCATCCGGCGAGGCTGTGGCATCATAGCGAAACGTCTGGCCCGAATCGGCGGCCTGCTTGTCCATACTGTCGCTCATGGGGCAATTGCGGCCATGGTAGCCGCAAACTCACCCGACACGCGAAGCGGGGCTTAAATATCTCGCACGCATCACGCTGATCGGGCGCCCTCTTTTTCGCCCGACACCATCCACCACGAGGAGCCCAATGCCTGCGGCCAATGAAGCTCTACACCAGGTCGAAAGCGCGCTGAACGACATCCTGCTGGGCAAACCCGATCGGGTCCGGCTGGCCTTGACCTGCCTGCTCGCCAACGGCCATCTGCTGATCGAGGATCAGCCGGGCGTTGGCAAGACGACCCTCGCCCATGCCCTGGCCGCGGCGATGAACCTCGATTACCGCCGCGTGCAGTTCACCAGCGATCTCCTGCCCGGCGATGTCCTCGGGGTGTCGGTGTTCGAGCAGGGCTCCGGCGAGTTCCGCTTTCACCCCGGCCCGATCTTTACCCAGGTCCTGCTGGCCGACGAGATCAATCGCGCGCCCCCCAAGACCCAGAGCGCCCTGCTCGAGGCGATGGAAGAGCGTCAGGCCAGTGTGGAGGGCGCGACCCGCCCCCTGCCCGAACCGTTCTTCGTGATCGCCACGCAGAACCCGGAAGAACAGGTCGGCACACATCCCCTGCCGGAATCCCAGATGGATCGCTTCCTGATGCGCATCGAACTGGGCTATCCCGATGCCCGCGCCGAGCGCGCGTTGCTCGAACGCGGCGGTGCAGCGGCGGCTCCCGTTGCCCATCCTGCCCCGAGCGCGATTGTATCTCCCGAGGACCTGCAGGCTTGGCAGTCCCGGATTGTCCAGGTGCATGCCGAACCGGTGGTGCTGGACTATCTCCAGGACCTGATTCAGGCGAGCCGCGACCGCGCACGCTTTGCCCACGGACTCTCGCCGCGGGCCGGGCTCGGCCTGCTGCGCGCCGCACGGGCGCATGCCTTCCTCGACGGACGCGACTACGTGACCCCGGACGACCTGGCGGACGTCCTGCCGGCCGTGGCCGGCCATCGGGTCCGCGCCCGCGAACCGGACAGCCCCGCACGCACGGTGGAACGGCTGCTGGAATGCGTGCCAGTTCGCTAGGGCCCGCTGAGCGGCTCCGATCCCGGGGGCGGCGCCTGCGTGAAGGCGTTATCCGCTGGGTCACGCGGCGCCATCGCGACGATGGGGCACAGACCACCCTAGGCCGCGACCGCATCTACATCCTGCCGACCCGGGCCGGCTACACGCTGCTGGCGATCCTGGGCGTGATGCTGCTGGGGGCAATCAACTATTCCAACAACATGGCGTTCCTGCTGACCTTTCTCCTGGTCGGGATCGGCCATAACGCCATCTGGTACACCCATCGCAACCTGCTCGGGCTCAAGGTGTCGGCGCTGCCCACCACACCGGTATTCGCCAACCAGATTCTGTCCGTCTCCCTGCGCCTGGAGGATACGCGCGGGCGCGACCGTGAGGCCCTGCATCTGAGCATCGGCGAATACACGAGCGAACCCGTTGCGGTACCGGGCCGTGGGCAGCAAGTGGCCTCCCTGTCTCTGCCGGCCCCCGGCCGCGGGGTGTACCGACTGCCCCGCCAACACCTGGGCACCCAGTACCCGCTCGGCATCCTGAACGCCTGGAGCTGGCTGGGGCTGACCAGCGAGATCCTCGTGTATCCGCAACCCGTGGACCCGGGGGCCGCCCATACCGCCCTCGGAGACCAAGCCGGCGCCCAGCGGCGTCAGGATGCCTCCACACCGGATCACATCCGCCCGTACCGCCCCGGAGACCCGCCTGGCCGGATCCTGTGGAAGGCCCTGGCTCGCACCGGCAAGCTGCACATCCGCGAAACGGTCGCAGGAGGCCGTGACACGCTCTGGATCGACTGGTCCTCCATGCCGGCCAGCGACACCGAAACGCGCCTCTCCATGCTCTGCCATCAGATCCTGGCCGCCGAGGCCGAAGGCCGCGCCTGGGGCCTGCGCCTGCCCGACCAGACCCTCCCGCCCGGGCAGGGCCCGGCGCAGCGGGAGCGGGGCCTGCGCGCCCTCGCCGAATTCCGCTTCGAGCCGATCCCCTTGCCGGTCGCGGAAACGGCCAGGGGAGCAAAGAAGTGAACCGTTCGAGCCGGCAGCATTTACCGGAGTTGCAGGGCCTGGAACTCGCGCTGCTCGCCCTGCCAGTGGCCGCGCTGCCACATGCCTGGCACCAGCCACTGTGGGTCACGCTGCTCGTAGCGGCGGCCATCCTCCTGCGCAGCTGGTTCCATCTGCGCGACCGCAAGCCCCCTTCCATCGGACAGATGGCCCTGCTCGCCGCTTTCGCGGGCGGACTGACTTTTCTGCAGTACGGCACCCTGTTCGGGCAGGAGGCAGGCACCGCCCTGTTGCTGGTCATGATGGCGCTCAAACTGCTCGAGACCCGCAACCGGCGGGATATCGTGATCGGGCTGTTCCTCGGCTATTTCGTGGTCGTCACCACCTACTTCTTCGACCAGTCGATGCTGATCGCCGCCTGGTCTCTGCTGTCCGCCTGGCTGCTCACCGCCGCCCTGGTCCAGGTGCATGCCGGGCGCCCCCTCGAACGGCGGCGCCTGGCGAAGCATTCCGGCTGGATGATGGTCCATGCCCTCCCGTTCATGCTGATCCTGTTCGTCGCCTTCCCGCGCGTACAGGGACCACTGTGGGGCGACCCGCAACGCGACGAAGTGGCTACCACGGCCCTCTCCGGCGAACTGAACCCCGGCGACATCGCGGAGCTGCTGCAGGACGAAACCACCGCGATGCGTGTCCAGTTCCACGACTACGTGCCTCCACCACGGGCCCAGTACTGGCGCGCGCTGGTAATGACGGACTTTGACGGCCGCCGCTGGCAGGCCGAGGGCGGGGAATCCAGTATTGACCTGCCCCAGCCGGGCGACCCGAACGAGGTGGTGGCCTACACCGCCACGCTGGAACCCACCCGCGTGCGTTACCTGCCGGTGCTCGACTATCCCGTTTCCCTGCCGGACAACGCCGAGTACCGCGACAACCACCAGGTCGTACGCGATCGGCGCATCGTAAACCGCATCCAGTACGACGCCGAGGCCGACCTGACACGCCCACCGGGCGGCGACGAAGCCCTGAGCAGGTCCGCCCGTGAACGCGCTCTTGAGCTCCCACCCAGCGCAGCCCCTCGCTCCCGTGCCGAGGTCGCCCTCTGGCGCGCCACGCATGGCGACGATGACCGCGCGATCATCCAGGCCGCCCTGGATCGCTTCGCAGCCGCCCCCTATCGCTATACCCTGCAGCCCCCCACGCTCGAGGGGGATGTCACCGACCAGTTCCTGTTCGAGACCCAGGCCGGTTACTGCGAGCACTATGCCTCCGCGTTCGCCGTGCTAATGCGCTCGGCGGGGATCCCCACCCGCGTGGTTACGGGCTACCAAGGGGGCGAATGGATGCAGCGGGGCGAATACCTGCGCCTGCGCAACGCCGACGCCCATGCCTGGAACGAGGTCTGGCTGGATGGCGAAGGCTGGATTCGCGTCGACCCCACTGCGGCGATCGCCCCGGAGCGCATTGAGGCCGGCATTGGCGGCCTTACCGGTGGCGAGGGCGAATCCGTGCCCGATTTCCTGCGTCGTGACGGGCTGGGCTGGGTGCAGCAATTTCGATTTGGCTTCGAAGACTGGCGCGATTTCGCCCGGTTCCGCTGGGAGAGTTGGGTGCTGGCATTCGATCCCGAGCGCCAGCGGGAACTGTTTGCCCGTTTCGGGCTCGACGCGACGGACTGGCGTGACATCGTCACGGCACTGGGTGTCGGCTTTGGTCTACTGGCTGTCGCAGCGCTGGCCTGGAACGTTTGGCGCCGCCCTCGCCGTGCCCGTGAGATAGCCGATCGACTGCTGCAACGCCTTTCCCGCCGTATCGAACGACAGCACACGGGGCTTGGCCGGCGCCCGCACGAGCCCGTCGTCGCCTGGGCCCGACGGGTCAAGGCTGCACGGCCGGATCTCGCGCCCCTCGTCGATGCCTTCGCCGAGCACTACAACCGAGCCCGCTTCGCGCCCGCCCGGCCCGACGAACGGGCCGGACACCTGACGGCCCTGCGCCGTCTCGCTGTATCCGACCTTCGCGAGCCAGCCGCCGCCCAGGCCTCGCTGCGGATGCCATAAGCCCAACAAAAAAAGGCCCGGCCGGATTCAGCATCCGGTCGGGCCTCCAGGTCTTCCGAGGCGGCGCCGGGAGCCCCGGGCCGCTGGGTCGTCCGGCCGCTATCAGGCCGCGTCGTTACGGAAGATGAAGTGGTGCCGCGCGCCGCGGCGCTCGTCCTGACGACGAGCAACCTTCTGTACTTCCGGACGGTTGGCAAACTGTGCCAGCGTAATGCCGTCCAGGAAGTCGTACAGCTGCTGGCTCAGATCATCCCACAGCTCGTGCGTCAGGCAGCGTTCGCCATCCTGGCAGTCCTTGTGGCCCTTGCAGCGGGTCACGTCCACCGACTCGTCGACTGCCGTAATGATGTTGGCAATGCTGATCTGGTCGGCACGTTTGGCCAGGCGGTAACCGCCGCCGGGACCCCGCACGCCTTCCACCAGGTCGGCCTTGCGCAGCTTTGCAAACAGTTGTTCCAGATAGGACAACGAGATGCCCTGGCACTGCGAGATGTCGGCCAGGGTCACCGGTCCCACCCGATCATGGATCGCGAGATCCATCATGGCGGTCACCGCGTAGCGGCCCTTGGTTGAGAGTTTCATGTCTTAAAGCCTCCGAGAAACCGTGATCGTGCGTGTCGAGGTCGACATCCATTCACAGAATCGAATCCGTTCACCTTTCCTGACAATCAGAGTCAGGAATAATTCCCTTTTTACCTGACAGTTGTTGTCAGGAATAATTCCCTGATTATATCAGGCGATTGCCGTGAATTCACGTACGCCAGACGCAGGTTATTGTGAGAGCCGTCCGATACTGACGGAGTTCCCTCGGAAATTGTTAGAAAATTAGGGATTTCTGGAACAGGACGGACTTCGCCTGCGCGAGGCCGTCGGACGGGGGTTAAACCGGGAGGATACGGCCGGTTTCGTAATCCGGGCCGTTCAGGATCACGACGAGGGTCCCCACCGGGAGGCGGGGAAACAGTTCGATGACCTCGTCGTTGCGCATGCGCACGCAGCCTTCGGAGGCCGGCTGGCCAATCCGCCCTTCTTCATCCGTACCGTGGATGTAGATGTAGCGATGGTAGGAGTCGATGCTGCCCCCGCGATTGAGGCCAGGCTCAAGCCCTTCGAGCCAGAGGATGCGCGAGGTGATGTTGTCGCGCCGGCTGCGTTCGCCCTCGCCGGTCAGGATCTCGGCGATCTCGCCGGTGTTCGCGCGCGCCCGAAACACGGTGCCGCGCTCGGCACCATCGCCGAAGCGCTCGGCAATACGATGCAGCCCCAGGGGCGTCTTGTAGGTGCCGTTCTCGTTCCCGATGCCGCGCTGGGAGGTCGAGACATCGAAGATTTCCGTGACCTTTCCGTCTTCCCACACGTACAGGCGCTGCTGGTCCACGCGCACCACGACCGCCGGCAAACCTTCGCTGCTTCCCGCCTGTTCCCGCGCCGCTTCCACGACCGGTTCGATCCACTGCAAACTCGGCAAGGTCACTACTCTCTCGTCACTTCTTGTTGGCCAGATCCAGCACCTCGCCCGCCACGGGCGTATTCACCAGTCCCTCGCCGCGCAGCGAGGCCAGGTATTCGAGGTAATCCGGGGGCAGTCCGGTCACGTACTCGCCGGTAAACACGGAGCAGTCGAAGGTCTCGATGTTCCGGTTCCCCCGCCGCACGGCCTTTTGCAGGTCTTCCAGGTCCTGGTAGATCAGGCGGTCGGCGGCGATCGCCTCGCATACTTCCTGTTCGTCTCTGCCGTGGGCGATGAGTTCATGCGCCGCGGGCATGTCGATGCCATAGACATTGGGGTAACGCACCGGGGGGGCGGCGGAGGCGAAATAGACCTTCTTGGCCCCGGCCTCGCGCGCCATCATCACGATCTCGCGCGAGGTGGTTCCACGCACGATCGAGTCGTCCACCAGCATCACGTTCTTGCCACGAAACTCCAGCGAGATCGCGTTGAGTTTCTGGCGGACCGATTTCCTCCGCTTGGTCTGCCCCGGCATGATGAACGTGCGGCCGATGTAGCGGTTCTTGATGAACCCCTCGCGGTACTTGATGTTCAGTTCGTGCGCCATCTCCAGCGCCACGGTGCGGCCGGTATCGGGGATCGGCACGATCACGTCGATGTCGTGATCCGGCCAGATGCGGCGGATCTTCTCGCCCAGCGCGGTACCCATGCGCATGCGCGCCCGGTGCACGAATACGTTGTCGATCACCGAATCGGGCCGGGCAAAGTACACATGCTCGAAGATGCAGGGGTTGAGTTGGGTGTCCTCGGCGCACACGCGTGTCGAGACCTCGCCCTCGGGCGTAATGAACACCGCCTCCCCGGGCGCCAGGTCGCGTTCCAGCTCGAAGCCCTGGGATTCCAGCGCGGCACTCTCGGAGGCGACCATCCATTCGCGCCCGCCCTCCTCGGCTTCACGCGAGCCATAGACGATCGGACGAATCCCGTTCGGGTCACGAAAGGCCAGCAGGCCGCGCCCGGCAATCATCGCGACCACGCCATACGCGCCCTTGGCGCGCTCGTGCACGCGTTCGACCGCGTTGAACACGGAGTCGGCGGTCAGGCCGTTATCCAGATAGCGCAGGAGCTCCTGCGCGAAGACGTTCAGCAGGATCTCGGAGTCGGAATCCGTGTTGATATGCCGGCGGTCGGTCGCAAACAGGGCCTGTTTCAGTTCGCGTGCATTGATCAGGTTGCCGTTATGTCCGAGCGTGATGCCGAACGGGGAGTTCACGTAGAACGGCTGGGCCTCGGCGGAGCTGGAACTGCCGGCGGTCGGATAGCGCACATGGCCAATGCCCATGTTGCCGATCAGCCCCTGCATGTGCTGGTCGTTGAACACGTCCCGCACCAGGCCGTTGTCCTTGCGCAGGTGCAGCCGCCCCTCGTCGTCACAGGTCACGATCCCGGCGGCATCCTGCCCACGGTGCTGCAACACCAGCAGGGCATCATAAAGCGGCTGATTCACCGGGCCACGCCCGACGATTCCGACTACTCCACACATACGGTTCAGGACTCCAGCAAGGCGATCGACTAGCGTTGGTCGGCGGGGGGTTCGGTTTCCGGGGCCGGTGGTTCACTGGCCGGCTCATCCACGGGGGGCTCGACAGGATCATCGGCCAGCAGACTGCCGATCTGTTCCTGCCAGCTGTCGGGCAATTGCGCAACCATCCAGTCCACCAGACGTTCGAACTCGGGGATCAGGCGGCTGTTCTCCCACCAGCCCTCCTCCGGCATCAACGTCAGCGAGGCGGCAAACACCAGCACCGCCACCAGGAGCACGCCGCGCAGCAGGCCAAAGATCACACCCAGAGAGCGGTCCGTACCCGTCAGGCCACTACCGCGCACCAGCCGATTGGCCAGCACTCCAAGGATGCCGCCCACGATCAGCACCGCGATAAAGATCAGGGCAAAGCCAACCCCCAAGCGCAGTGTCGCATCCGACAGCGCCTGCGGCAGGACTTCGGCGACCTCGGCGGCATGTCGAATACCCAGCCAGATGCCCACAATCCAGGTCGCGAGCGAAAACGACTCGCGCACGAAGCCACGAAACAGACTGATGAGCCCCGAGACAACGATCAGGGCAATGATGACCAGGTCGATCCAGTTCACGCGCGGCGGACTTCGGGTGCGAAAAGGCTGCGTAGTGTACCGCAGCGACCGGGAATTCGCAGGGGCTCGCCCACGCTTGAGTAGCGCCGAAGCCTCACGGGAAGGTCACCACGATGCCGGTAATGTCGAGCTCGTCCTTCAACTGCTCGCCCAGCTTCTGGGCTTCGTCGCGTTGCGCCACGGGCCCCACCTTCACCCGATAGATACTGCGTCCCTCGGCCTCGGACTCGTCGATAAATGCCGGCAGACCCGCATCGCGCAGGCGTGCCTCTTCCTCGCGCGCATTGTCTCCGTCGCGGTAGCTCCCCACCTGGACGGCCCATCCCGCGTCAATCGCGCGCGATTCCGGGGCCTGCCGCACCGGCTCGGGACTCACCACATCACTCGGCTCGCTCTCGTCCTCGCCGTCCTCGGCACCACCATTCTCCACCGCCTGCAGATCGGCGATCCGGCTTTCGCCGTCCCCCTCGCGTTCGGGCCGCGCAGGCGCCGCCTCGCGCTCGGACGGGAGCGCGATATCCGGGGCGGCAAAGGTGGGGGCATCGGGCACCGGGTCATCGATACCGCTCATGTATTCGTAGCCCGCGCCATCGAACAGCCACGGCAGAAAGATCACGGCAATCACGATCAGGATTACCGCGCCCGTGAGGCGAAAACGAATGGGATTATCGGTGGTCATGCCATATGCGCATTGGCGTCCCGTGCATCGGGTCTTCCCCGCGACCTTACGCCGCGGGCGCCTGCTCGGGCAAGGCAAACGGGGGAATCCGTCGGCATCCCCCTAGCCATGGGGGACTTCTTCCACTACGGCCACGTCCGGGACGGCTTCCCGCAAGGCCGCGGCAGCCAGATCCGGCGCCTGTTCAAGAACCGCCGCCACCGTGTGAAAGGAACCGAACACCACGCACCGCCCCTGGGTACCGGCCGAATCGGTCGCCAGTTGCAGCGCTTGCCGGATACCGGCGGCCGGACGCACATCGGACTGACCCGCCTGTTCCAGCTCCGCCGCCAGATCGGGCGCAGGAAGCGCACGCGGGAGATCGAGCGGTACAGGAGTCCAGGTATCGACCAGCCCATCCAGGTCACGCCACATGGCACTGCGATCCTTGTCGGCCATCACCGCGACCAGCGCAACGGTCGGGCCGGCCGACGGGTTCTCGCGCAGCCAGCGGGCGAGCTCGGCGACGGCCTGGCCGTTGTGCGCCACGTCCAGGAGCCATTCCGGCGAGCCACTCAGGCGCTGCAGGCGGCCCGGCGGGCGCACCTTCAGGGCACGCTCCATGGTGGCCGCACTCAGCCCGGTGCCCATCCCAAGCGACTCAACCACGGCCAGCGCGGTGGCGGTGTTCGCCAGGGCGGCGCCGCTAAGCCCGCGCGCCAGCGGGACATTCCACTCGACCTGGGCGCCATTCCAGCGCCAGACGAGCCGTTCCTGTTCGACCAGGAGATCGAAATCGCGGCCCAGGCGGACAGTACGGCATCCAAGTGCCCGGGCATGGTCCAGCACGCTCTGCGGAGGCGACAGCTCGCCGAGCGCCACGAGGCGCCCAGCGCGCATGATGCCGGCCTTCTCGCGCCCGATTACCTCGCGCGAATCACCCAGCCAGGCCTGGTGGTCGAGGTCCACGGCGGTAACCGCCGCCACATCCGCATCCCAGATGTTCACGGCATCCAGCCGCCCGCCGAGCCCGACCTCCAGCACCTGCACGTCGACCCGTGCCTCGCGGAAGAGCCAGGCCGCTGCCAGGGCCGCAAACTCGAAATAGGTCAGCGAATCGTCACCCCGGGCCTGATCAATCGCCTCGAATGCCCGGCAAAGGTCTTCGTCCGAGGCCAGCATGCCGTTAAGGCGAATGCGCTCGTTGTACTGGAGCAAATGCGGCGAGGTGAACAGCCCGACCTTCAGACCCTGTGCCTGCAACAGCGCTGCCGTGCGCGTAGTAACCGTGCCCTTGCCGTTGGTCCCCGCGACAATGACGGTACGGGGCGTGCCCGGACCCCGCAGGCCCAGCCGATCGGCGACGAGGGCGATGCGCTCCAGGGTGAGGTCCATCCCCACCGGGTGCAATCGCTCCTGGAAGGCCAGCCATTCAGCCAGGGTGGCGTAGCGCACGGGTGGAATCAGGTAGAGCGCGGGGCGTCCGCCGATTCGCCGGTGTCCTCCGCGCGAATCACTTCCACCTCCGGCTCTTCTTCCTCGACCGGAGGCGCCTCGGGGGCCGGGGCCGGCCCGTGCGTCAGCATGCCGAGCACGGAGGCCAGACGACGACGCATCTCGCCGCGTTCAATGATCATGTCGACCGCCCCGTGCTCGAGCAGGAACTCGGACCGCTGGAACCCCTCGGGCAACGTCTCGCGCACGGTCTGCTGGATCACGCGCGGACCGGCGAAACCGATCAGGGCGTTGGGCTCCGCAACATTCACATCACCCAGCATCGCGAGGCTCGCGGAGACGCCGCCCATCGTGGGGTCGGTCATCACCGAGATGAACGGGATACGCTCCTCGCGCATCCGCGCCAGCACCGCGCTGGTCTTGGACATCTGCAGCAGCGAGAACAAGGCCTCCTGCATCCGCGCCCCGCCGGAGGCACTGAAGCAGACCAGCGGGATACGCTGCTCCAGGGAACGGTTGGCGCCGCGGACAAAGCGCTCGCCCACCGCAGAACCCATGGATCCGCCCATGAAGCGGAAATCAAAGGCGGAGGCCACCAGCGGGCGCCCCATCAGCCGGCCCTGCATGACGACCAGCGCGTCACGTTCGCCGGTCGCCTTCTGCGCGGCGACCAGGCGGTCCTTGTATTTCTTGGAGTCGCGGAACTTCAGGACATCGGAAGATTCGATCTGGGCGGCGATTTCCTCGCGCCCCTCCTCGTCGAGGAAGGTCTCCAGCCGACGCCGCGCACTCATGCGTCGGTGATGCCCGCATTTCGGGCAGACATCCAGATTGCGTTCCACCTCGGGGCGATACAGCGTGGCGTCGCAGCCCTCGCAGCGCACCCACAACCCCTCGGGCACTCCTCGCTTGCTGCTGTTGTCGGTACGGATGCGCGAAGGCATCAGTTTTTCAAACCAGCTCATCCTGAATCCCTTAGTCCTGCGAGCGCCGCATTCTACTACACCGACGCCTCGACGCCGGATGCGCGCACGCGGTCCATTTCTACGCGCATCCCCGCGACGACTTCGGACGCGGCATGAGCGAAGCCGACCGGATCCCCGTCGAATTCCTCGGCGAGGCGCACGATCGCGCTGCCCACGACCACGGCATCGGCCACGCGCGCGACCTGTCCGGCCGTCGCCGCATCGCGGATACCAAAACCCACACCCAGCGGCAGGTCCGTGTGCTGGCGGATGGCCTCAAGGCGCGCGGCCAGCGCCGAGGTATCCAGCGTCTGCGAGCCGGTCACACCCTTGAGCGAGACGTAGTAGATGAACCCGCGCGCCGCGCGCGCCACATGGGCAATGCGTTCGTCGGAGGTGGTGGGCGCCACCAGGAAAATCGGTGCGATCTGCGCGTTTTCCAGCAGCCCCGCGACGTCGTCGCATTCCTCGGGCGGCAGGTCCACCGTGAGCAGCCCATCCAGCCCCGCCTCGCGGGCCTTTTCGGCAAAGGTCTGGTAGCCCATCCGTTCGACCGGGTTCAGATAGCCCATCAGTACCACCGGCGTCTCGACGTCGGTCTTGCGAAACTCGGCGACCATGCCCAGCACATCCCGCAGGCTCGTGCCGTAGCGCAGCGCCCGCTCGCAGGCCTTCTGGATCACCGGCCCATCCGCCATCGGGTCGGAGAACGGGACCCCCAGCTCGATCAGGTCGGCACCCGCCTTCACCAGCGCATGCATCAGCGGCACGGTGGCTGCCGGCTCCGGATCACCCGCGGTCACATAGGGCACCAGCGCGGCGCGGTTCTCCGACCGCAGCTTGGCAAAACGTTGCTCGATGCGGGTCATAGCGTGATTCCTTCGCGTTCCGCCACGGTGTTGAGGTCCTTGTCGCCCCGGCCCGACAGGTTGACGATAATGCTCTGATCCGGGCGCATGGTCGGTGCCAGCTCCAGGACATGCGCGATGGCGTGGGAGGTTTCCAGTGCCGGGATGATGCCCTCGGTACGCGTGAGCCGATGAAAGCCTTCCAGCGCCTGGTCATCGGTCACGGCGACATAGCGCGCACGGCCGGTATCCTTCAGCCAGGCGTGTTCCGGCCCGACTCCGGGATAGTCGAGCCCGGCGGAGACCGAGTGGGTCCCGACGATCTGCCCGTGCTCGTCTTCCATCAGGTAGGTGCGGTTGCCATGCAATACGCCCGGCTGCCCGGCGCAAAGCGGTGCCGAATGCCGGCCGGACTCGATGCCCGCCCCCGCGGCCTCGACACCGATCATTTCCACGGACTCGTCATCCAGGAACGGATGGAACAGCCCGATGGCATTGGAGCCCCCACCTACGCAGGCCACCAGGGCATCCGGCAGCTTGCCGGTCATCTCCAGGTGCTGCGCCCGCGCCTCGCGGCCGATCACGGCCTGGAAGTCCCGCACCATGGCCGGATACGGGTGCGGACCCGCAACGGTGCCAATGATGTAGAAGGTGTCGTCGACGTTGGTGACCCAGTCGCGCATCGCCTCGTTCAGGGCATCCTTCAGCGTGCGCGTACCCGATTTCACCGCGACGACCTCGGCCCCCAGCAGACGCATGCGGAAGACGTTCGGGGTCTGCCGGCGCGTGTCCTCCTCGCCCATGTAGATCACGCACTCCAGTCCCAGGCGTGCGGCCACGGTCGCGGTCGCCACGCCATGCTGGCCGGCACCGGTCTCCGCGATGATCCGGGTCTTGCCCAGGCGCTTGGCCAGCAGGGCCTGACCGATGGTGTTGTTCACCTTGTGCGCACCGGTGTGGTTCAGGTCTTCCCGCTTGAAGTACACCTGCGCCCCGGCCAGCTCCTTTGAAAGGCGCTCGGCGTGATACAGCGGATTGGGGCGTCCGACGAACTGCTTCAGGTCATGGTCCAGCTCCGCCATGAAATCGGCATCGCCCATGTACTGCTCGTACGCCTTTTGCAGTTCGTCCAGCGCGCCCATCAGCGTCTCGGACACAAAGCGCCCGCCATAAGGCCCGAAATGCCCGCGGGCATCCGGGAACGCCGCCCAGTCGATCTTGCTCATTCATTCACCTCGCATTGGCGCACGGCCTTCACGAAGGCCTCCATGCGCCGTGCATCCTTGACCCCCGGGGCACTCTCAACCCCGGAGCTTACGTCCACCCCGTACGGGCGCAGGTGTCCCAGCGCCACGCGTACCGAATCCTCGTCCAGCCCCCCGGCCAGCAGCCAGGGCCGGTCCAGCGCCTCGGGCACTGTGTCCCAGTCGAAGCGGTGGCCGGATCCCCCGCTACGCCCGCCTCCATGGCTGTCCAGCAGAAAGCCCTGCGCGTGGGGGTGGGCATCCATCACCGGCCGCGGATCATCGGCCTCGTTCATCGACACAGCCTTGAGGTAGGGATGCCCGAAACGCGTACATTCCGCTGCCGACTCATGACCGTGAAACTGCAGGCAGTCCAGACGCACACCGGCCAGGACCTGCTCGACGCGTGCCGGGTCCGGGTCCACGAACAACCCCACCGTCGTCACGAACGGGGGCAGCGCCGCCACGATCTCCGCCGCGCGGTCAGACTCGACGTAACGGCGGCTGGGCGGGTGGAATACCAGGCCGATCGCGTCGGTCCCGGCACGCGCCGCGGCCTCCGCCTGCTCCGGCGTCTTGATTCCGCAGATCTTGACCCTGTAGCGCATGCCCGCCATCTCGAAAAACGCAGTCGCAAGCCTACCAGAACCCGGGCTCGGGCCCGGCTTTCCCGCAATCAGATCGCCCCATTGCCGGGGATGCCCTCCAGCGCCGGCCCCTCGGCACTGGGGAGAGTGAACTCGGGTGGATAGTCGACATGCACGAAGTAAAGCCCATCGGCCGGGGCCGTGATGCCCGAGACCCGCCGGTCGCGGGCCGCGAGAATCCGCGCAGCCCAGCCCGGCTCTTCGCGCCCGTCCCCGATCGCCAGCAGCACCCCGGCGATGTTGCGCACCATGTGATGCAGGAAGGCATTGGCATGGATATCCAGGACCACGTACGAACCGCGCCGCTGGACCGCAATGGAATGCACCTCCCGAATCGGCGATTTCGCCTGGCATCCGGCGGCACGCAGGCTGGAAAAATCGTGTTCGCCTACAAACGTCTGCGCCGCGTCATGCATCCGCGCGGTATCCAGCGGGCGTCGCCACCAGGCCACCCGCCCCGCCTCCAGCGCGGGCCGCACCGCTCGATTCGCGATCACATAGCGATAACGGCGACCAAAGGCCTTGAAGCGCGCATGAAAGTCGTCATTGACCGGCTCGGCCCAACGCAGGGCTATCCCGTCCGGCAGGCGACTGTTCGCTCCAAGTACCCAGGAGTGCCGTTCACGCACCGCCGAAGTGTCAAAGTGCGCCACTTGAGCGGTCGCATGCACTCCCGCGTCCGTGCGGCCCGCGCAGGTGAGCTCGACCCCATCATTAGCCACGAAACTCAACGCTGCTTCCAGATGCCCCTGCACGCTGGGGCCGTCTTTCTGGCGCTGCCAGCCCAGCAGCCCGCGCCCGTCGTACTCGACCCCCAACGCCCATCGCTGACGTACCGCTCCAGACACCCGATCTGCATCACGCATTGTCGACGCCGTATTTGTCATCACCCGATCACCACCACCAGGCAATCCAGCCGCCTGCGACCGCAACCATCCACAACCACGCCACGGCCACCGCGCCCCCTTTCCGGACTCCACCCATGCCCTGATTGAAATCGCCAGCCGCTGGCTCGGGCAGCTCCCCACTCAAGGCACGGTCCAGCCGAACAATCAGCCAGTCGCGCGCCGCCTGCAGTCGTTCACGCCAACCACCACGGAGTTGCTCACGTTCGCGTTCGGTGTTGACCCGATCCGACTCGAACAGCTCCAGGGCCAGAAAAAGCCGCTGCGCGAAGCGTGTGCCCCACGCGCCAAAACAACCACGAGGGCCCGCCAACAACGACGACAGCGCCGAGACCAGTTCCCCTCGCGAGAAACGCTCGGTCAGCCAGACCACCAGGACAACCACCAGCGCCAGCGCCCCGATGCGCCACGCGGCCTCGCTCAGGCCGGCCAGTGCCGAACCGCCTTGCGCTTCGACTGGCCATACGCCGAAGAACACCAGCAACGAGAGATAGAACCATTTCAATCGCCAGAGCAGGCGCCCGCAGCGACGCCAGGCGAACGGCCCGAGCCAAACCAGCCCCGCCGCCCCGACCAGCACTGCCAGGACCACGGGCGGCTTTGCGGTCGCCAAAGCCACCGACGCCAGCAAAACGGCCGGGAGCGCCCAGAGGGACGCCAACCCGGCCGTTTCTTGTTCCCTTTCGAAACCCTGCCGCATCATCGCGACAGGATACTGCTTCACAACACAGTTTGGCGGCTCAGGAGCTCTCCAGCTGCTGACGAATCGCCTCAGCCTTCGCCTTCTGATCCTCCGACCCGGTGGCCACGATCTCGTCGATCAGTTCGCGTGCACCTTCGTCATCGCCCATGTCCGCATAGGCCTGCGCCAGACTCAGGCGCGTTTCATTGTCTTCGTCGGCCCCGATGGGCGAGGAGTCTCCGTCCTCTTGCGGCAAGGCATCTTCCTGGCCCGCAGCCGGCAGGTCCTCGTCGCCCAGATCCAGTGCCGGGATATCACTCCCGGCCGCATCCTCCCGGGTTTCTTCATCCAGGTTCGGCAAATCGCTGTCGTCGATATCGAACGACAAGTCATTCAGGTCATCGCTGCGCGCTTCGTCCGTCTCCGAAAGGGTCTGCTCCGCTGGCGTCGAAGCCCCTTCATCGAAGGTCTCGTCAAAATCAAAGGTCAGCCCGGAGTCCGTCTCTTCCTGCGGCTCGGCGGTCTTCCCGAGATCATCGGTCTCCGATTCCACGTCTGGGAGATCCAGGCCGGAGAAGTCGATCTCGTTCGGTGCTTCGCTGTCATCTGCCGCCTGCGGCTCCACTGCAGCGCCCAGACCTTCTACCCCCGCCGGAGCGCCCGCGGGCCCTGCGCTGTCATCACCAGCGCCACCGATGCGCGATTCCAGCTCCGCCAGATGATTGCGCGTTCCAACATCGTCCGCCGGCAGGCGTTCGCGCAGGGCGGATGCCGCCTCACGGGCGCCTTCCTCGTCGCCCAGCGCCACGCGCGCCTCGACGAGCTTCAGACGATACTGGGTATTGTCCGGGTCGCGCTCGATGGCCTGGGTCAGGGTCTCCTCGGCCTGATCATTCATCCCGTAGGCCAGGCAAACATCCACTTCGGCCAGCACGTCGTCCACTGAGGCATCGCCACTGGAGCTCACCACTACAGGCTCACTCACCGACTCCTCTGGCTCGTCCGAATCAGCCAGCGGTTCGCGATCGTCGTCCTTGCCCGCGACAGCTCCGGCCGCCAGGCCCGCAGCGGCCCCGCCGGCTACGGCTGTAGCGGCGCCGCCCGATCCCGCGCCGGCACTGTCGATTTCACGTGCCTCGTAGCCGGCGGGATCCGCCGCCGCGGCCCGCACACCGCTGTTGTCCGCCCGCGCCGGCATGCCGGAAGCACGCTCTTCAACCACCACTTCGCGCCGACCACCACGCGCAAAGGCCAGCAACACCAGCAGCAGCAGGATTACCAGTGCAATCGCCATCATCAGCAGCAGCGGATCATTCATGATCCGCTCGTGCAGCGGCGCATTGCGTTCGGCATCTGCCCGATCGAGCCGTGCCATCAGTTCATTGCGTTCCGCCCGCAGCTGGCTCAGCTGCTCCTCGAGCTCCGCCATGTTCTCGCTCGAAAGCTCCGCAAGGCGGCCACGCTCACCCAGTTCCTCGCGCAGTTCGGTGATCTGCTCGCGCATCCCTTCCATCTCGGCGCGCTGGGACAACATGGCTTCCTGGAGCAGATCGGGGGACTCGGCCGCGGCCGCCGCCCCTTCATCCGTTTCCGGCAGGAGTTCTGTCACGATCTCCAGGCGGTCGTCGGCCGCCGCCGCGTCATCGTCCTCGTCCGTGGCGGCCACGGCATCATCCGCGGCGGCCTCGTCGTCCTCGGACACCGCCTCATCGTCCTCCGCTACCGCCTCGTCCTCTTCCGGGACCGCCTCGACTTCCGGCTCGGCATCGGCCGCTTCCTCAGGCTCGGGTTCCTCGCGAGCTGCGGTCACCGTTCCCTCGCGCCAGGCCTGAACCTGTCGCTGCACTTCCTGGCGCGCCTCGGCCGCACTACGCGACTCAAGCTCCGAACGCGACGGGACAGTCAGTTCAGCGCCCGCGCGCAGGCTGTTGATGTTCTGGTCAGAAAACGCGTCGGGGTTGGCCTCCAGGAACGCCAGCATCGCCTGATCCGCCATGCCGGCCAGACCCGCGCGCTCCACGATGCGATAGAGGGTGTCGCCGCTACGCACGGTATAGGCCTCGCCTTCGCGGGGCATCGGCGTGTCTTGTCGACGCGGCGCCTCGCGGGCGGTGTCACGCGGGGCCGGAGCCGCCGCCCCGGAAGGCATGGTGTCCGGCGGATCAAGCAGCAAAGAGACTTCACGCATTGAACGCCCGCCATCCCAGCGGGCCTCGAGGAGGATACCCACATACGGCTCGCGCACCGGCTGACGCGTGGTCAGCACCACCCGGCGATCCGCCCCCTCGCCCTGAACCTGGATGTTCAGGTCGCCCGGCACGCTACCGCGGCTCATGCCGGCGCGCCGGTATTCGTTCTCCGAAGCCTGACGCACCTGCAGCGAATCACTGGCCGCGGCACCGCCTCGCAGCGGAATCTCCGCCCGCAAGGTCTGGTTCAGATGGGATTGCAGGTTGACCTCACCGAAGCTCACCGAATTCGATGATGCCGGTGCAACCAGCAGCAAGAGCAGTAGCCCGAGTAGTAACTTGCGCACGAATCCCCCCTGAATGTGCCGCGCGGCCTGTCATCGCATGGGGCTTGAATAAAAGCCCCAGCGCCCCCTGACCGCGTGTTGCCGGGTATGAATTTTCCCGGACTTTTACCGGATTAAATCACAGGTAATCCCGGATCAAAACCTCGGCAATCTGGATTGTGTTCAGCGCGGCCCCCTTGCGCACGTTGTCGGAGACCACCCAGAGGTCCAGCCCGCGGGGGTGCGAGATGTCCTCGCGGATGCGGCCGACGAACACCGCATCCTTGCCGGAACCCTCGGTGACGGCAGTCGGATAGCCGCCATCCTCGTGCTTGTCCAGCACCGTCACCCCCGGTGCGGCGGACAGGATCTCGCGCGCCTTCTCGGCGCTGATCTTCTCGCGGGTCTCGATGTGCAGGGCCTCGGAATGGCCGTAGAACACCGGGATTCGGACGGCGGTCGGGTTCACCAGGATGGACTCGTCGCCCATGATCTTGCGGGTCTCCCAGACCATCTTCATCTCTTCCTTGGTGTAGCCATTGTCCTGGAAGACGTCGATGTGCGGGAGCGCGTTGAACGCGATCTGCTTGGGATAGACGTTGCACTCCACCGGGCGGCCATTCAGCAGTGCCGCCGTCTGGTGGGCCAGTTCCTCGATCGCATCCTTGCCGGTGCCGGAGACCGCCTGGTACGTCGCGACGTTGATGCGTTCGACGCCGACCGCGTCGTGCAGCGGCTTCAGCGCCACCAGCATCTGGATGGTGGAGCAGTTCGGGTTCGCGATGATCCCGTGCTTCTTGTAGCCGGCGACGGCCTCGGGATTGACCTCGGGCACCACCAGCGGGATCTCCGGGTCGTAGCGAAACTGCGAAGTGTTGTCGATCACCACGCAGCCGGCCGCGGCGGCCTTCGGCGCGTACTCCGCGGACACCGAGGCCCCCGGCGAAAACAGCCCGATCTGCACGGTCGAGAAATCGAAGGTGGCCAGGTCCTCCACTTCCAGCTCGCGGCGGCCGAAGGCGACCGTCTTGCCGACCGAGCGCGCACTAGCCAGCGCATGCACCTTGCCCAGCGGCAGGTCGCGCTCCGCGAGGATGGAGAGCAGGGTCTCGCCGACGGCGCCGGTTGCGCCCACCACGGCCACGTCAAACTTGCGGTCACTCATCGTTCATTCCCGGTTTAAGTTCTATCTTCAAGATATTGATTATTCGTAATACTCGTAGGATGCGTTGAGCGCAGCGAAACGCATCATTGGCTACAACGCCTAGCTCTCCAGCGCGGCCACCAGGGCATCACCCATCCCCTGGGTGCCGACCAGCGTCATGCCTTCCCCGAAGATGTCCGGCGTGCGCAGGCCCTGATCCAGCACCCGCCCCACGGCCTGCTCGATACGCTCGGCCAGGTCGTTTCGGTTCAGGCTGTGGCGCAGCAGCATCGCGACCGACAGGACGGTCGCCATCGGATTGGCCTTGCCCTGCCCGGCGATATCCGGCGCGGAGCCGTGGATCGGCTCGTACAGACCGACCCCCTCGCTGTTCAGCGAGGCCGAGGGCAGCATGCCGATGGACCCGGTCAGCATGGCCGCGGCATCGGACAGGATGTCGCCGAACATGTTGCCGGTCACCATCACGTCGAACTGCTTGGGATCACGCACCAGCTGCATGGCCGCGTTGTCCACATACATGTGAGACAGCTCGACCTCCGGGAATTCCTTCCCGACCCGCTCGACCACCTCGCGCCACAGCTCCGAGACCTCGAGCACATTGGCCTTGTCCACCGAGCACAGGCGCTTGCCGCGCTTCATCGCCGCCTCGAACCCGACCCGCGCGATGCGTTCGATCTCCGATTCGCTGTAGGCGGCCGTGTTGAAGCCGTAGCGCTCGCCGTTACGCTCCTCGATCCCGCGCGGCTGGCCGAAGTAGATCCCGCCGGTCAGCTCGCGGACGATCAGGATATCCAGCCCGCTGACCACCTCCGGCTTCAGCGTGGAGGCCGAGGCCAGCTGCGGATACAGGATCGCCGGGCGCAGGTTCGCGAACAGCCCCAGATCCGAACGGATTCCCAGCAGGCCACGCTCGGGGCGCAGGTCGCGCTCCAGCGATTCGTACTGCGGGCCGCCGACCGCGCCCAGCAGGATCGCGTCGGCGCGGCGCGCCGCCTCGCGGGTGGCCACAGGATACGGGTGACCTGCCGCATCGTGCGCCGCGCCCCCGATCAGGCCCTGCTCGATCTCCAGATCCAGCCCGCCGATCTCGCCTACACGCTCCAGCACCTTCAGCGCCTCGGCCACGATCTCGGGTCCGATCCCGTCCCCGGGCAATACCAGAATTCGGCTCACAAACCTCTCCTAACCATCAGATCAATCGAATTTCTTCTCTACCTGTAGGAGGCCAACCCTCTGGCCGATTGGGCGCCAGGACAGGCCCAATCGGCCAGAGGGTTGGCCTCCTACAAGGGGCACCATTCAGCCCTGCGAGTGCTCCGCCATCCAGGGCCACTCGCGGCGCTGGCGCTCCTCATAGGCGCGAATGTCATCGGCGTACTGCAGCGTCAGGGCAATATCGTCCAGGCCGTTCAGCAGGCGATGGCGCCGGTCTTCGTCGAGCGTGAAACGAAACACCGTACCGTCCGGCGCCGTTACGGTCATCTCTTCCAGGTTCACTTCGACCTGCGCGCCCGGGTTCGCCTCGACCTGCTCGAACAGTGCCTGCACCTCGTCCTCTGCCAGCACCACCGGCAGCAGCCCGTTCTTGCAGCTGTTGGAGAAGAAGATGTCCGCGAACGATGGCGCGATCACCGCGCGAAAGCCGAAGTCGGTCAGCGCCCACACCGCGTGCTCGCGCGAGGAGCCGCAGCCGAAGTTCTTGCGCGCCAGCAGGATGCTTGCCTGGTCGAACGGCGCCTGGTTGAGCGCGAAATCCGGGTTGATCCGGCGCTGCGAGCTGTCCATGCCGGGCTCGCCCGGGTCCAGGTAGCGCCAGTCATCAAAGGCGTTCGGGCCAAAGCCCGTGCGCTTGACCGATTTCAGGTACTGCTTCGGGATAATCGCGTCGGTATCGACGTTGGAGCGATCCAGCGGCGCGACAATCCCACGGTGTACGGTAAAGGCCTGCATCGCTTACGCCTCCTTCAGTGCCGACGGTTCGACGAAGTGCCCGGCCACAGCGGCCGCAGCGGCCAGCGCCGGGCTGACCAGATGGGTACGCCCACCCTGCCCCTGGCGGCCCTCGAAGTTTCGGTTCGAGGTCGAGGCGCAGCGCTCGCCCGGCTCCAGTCGGTCCGCGTTCATCGCCAGACACATGGAACAGCCCGGCTCGCGCCACTCGAAGCCGGCATCCAGAAAGATCCGGTCCAGCCCTTCCTGCTCCGCCTGCTGCTTCACCAGCCCGGAGCCCGGCACCACCATCGCCAGCTTGATGTTGTCGGCCTTCTTGCGGCCCTTGACCACCTCGGCGGCCGCGCGCAGGTCCTCGATCCGCGAGTTCGTGCAGGAGCCGATGAACACCTTGTCCGGACGGATCTCGGTCATCGGTGTGTTCGGCTGCAGATCCATGTACTCCAGCGCACGCTTCATGCCCTCGGCGCGCACCGGATCGGACTCGGCGGCCGGGTCCGGCACACGGCCGTCGATCGACGCGACCATCTCCGGCGAGGTGCCCCAGCTCACCTGCGGGGCGATCTCGGCGGCATCCATCTCCACCACCGCGTCGAACTCGGCGTCGGGGTCGGAGACCAGCGTGCGCCAGTATTCTGCGGCCTGTTCGAACAACTCGCCGCTCGGCGCCTGTGGCTTGCCGCGCACGTACTCGATGGTCTTCTCGTCCACCGCGACCATGCCCGCGCGGGCCCCGGCCTCGATGGACATGTTGCAGATGCTCATGCGGCCCTCGATCGACAGGCTGCTAATCGCCGAGCCGGCGAACTCGATCGCATAGCCGGTGCCGCCAGCGGTACCGATGCGGCCGATGATCGCCAGCACCACATCCTTGGCGGTCACGCCCGGGCGCAGCTCGCCCTCCACGCGGATCTGCATGGCCTTGGTCTTTTTCTGCCACAGGCACTGCGTGGCCAGCACGTGTTCGACCTCGGAGGTGCCGATGCCGAAGGCCAGCGCGCCCAGCGCGCCGTGGGTGGAGGTATGCGAGTCGCCGCAGACGACCGTCATGCCCGGCAGGGTGGCCCCCTGCTCGGGGCCGATCACATGCACGATGCCCTGGCGCACATCCGCCATCGGGAAGAACTTCAGCCCCAGGCTCGTGACGTTGGTCTCCAGCGTCTCCACCTGGGTGCGCGAGACCGGATCCTCGATCCCGCGGTCGCGATTGGCGGTGGGCACATTGTGGTCCGGCACCGCCAGCACGGAATCCCCGCGCCAGGGCTTGCGCCCGGCCAGACGCAGACCCTCGAAGGCCTGCGGGCTGGTCACCTCGTGCACCAGGTGGCGGTCGATGTAGAGCAGCGTCGAGCCATCCGGCTCCTCGCGCACCACATGCGCCTCCCACAGCTTGTCGTACAGTGTCTTGCCTGCCATCACCTGCTCCCGCGGCCGCGCCGCGATGTTCCTGCCATATTTTCGGTGAGCGCCCGCCAAAGCCCCCTGTAGGAGGCCAGCCCTCTGGCCGATGGGCCCCGACGCCGGATCGGCCAGAGGGCTGGCCTCCTGCAGACGAGCGGTACCACCGCATTGCCAGTCTGCGGCCGCTCTTCCATTCTTTCAAATCCGATTTATTATCTTTACCATTCCATATAGTTATGAATTGGCGATGCGGAGTCGCATCAGTCAGCCGTTCATTATCCCACGGAGGCGGAGGATGCGCCCGGAACAGCTCAGCATCGAGTCCCTGCAGGCCTTCGTGGCGGTGGTCGATACCGGCGCCTTCTCCGCCGCGGCCGAGCGGCTGCATCTGACCCAGCCGGCGATCAGCAAGCGCATCCAGTCGCTGGAAGCGACACTCCAACGCCCCCTGTTCGAGCGCCAGGGGCGCCGCGTACGACCCACCGAGGTCGCCGAGCGCCTGCTGCCCGAGGCACGCGAGATCCTGGCCCGCCTGCACGCGATCGAGCAGCAGGTGGCCGACCTCGACCAGGTCGTGCGTGGCCGCATCCGCCTGGCCACCTCGCACCACATCGCCCTGCACCGCCTGCCCGCCCCGCTGGCCGCCCTGCGCACCCGCTACCCCGAGCTGGAGCTGGAACTCGCGTTCATGGATTCCGAGGCCGGCATCGAGGCAGTGATGCACGGCGACGCCGACCTGGCCCTGGCCACCCTGCCCGCCGACCTGCCAAAAGACGCCGAGGCGCACACCGTCTGGACCGACGAACTGGTCCCGATGATCGCCCGCAGTCGCGCCCAGGATGCGCCGCAGGACACCCTGCAGCGCCTGCACGACTGGCCGGCGATCCTGCCGCCATTGGGCTCCACCACCCGCCGCCAGATCGATCAGGCCCTGGCCGCAGAGGGCCTGCACCCCGCCGCTGCCCAGGAGAGCCCGTACCTGGAGGTCATCCGCATGATGATCGCCGCCGGCCTCGGGATCGGCTTCCTCCCCCGCACCATGGCCACCGACGAACTGACCATCCTCGAATGGCCCGCCCCATCCATCACCCGCCAGCTCGGCTGGGTCCGCCACGCGGACCGCTACCGCTCGCGAACCCTTGCGGCGGTGATCGAGGAATTACAGTAATTTGATGACTGCAGTCGAACCACCGTCTCAGGCGCGTGCGGCCTCGCGGGGGAGCAGGGAGGAGATCATCCAGGTGGCGAAGATGAACAGGGTGGAGGCGATCAGCGCGCCCTCCAGAGCCCAGACCATGAAGATGGCACCGGAGGCGACGGTGCCGACCAGACGCCCACCGGCATTGGCCATGTAGTAGAAGCCGACCTTCATCGCGACCCGGTCGGTCTCTGCGTAGTCGAGGATCAGGAACGAGTGCACGGCGGAGTTGATCGCAAACACCACGCCAAACACGCCCAGCCCGACCATCAGCACCCAGGCCGGGTCCAGCCCCGTCTCCAGGCCGATTACGATGCCGATGGGCAGCAGCATCAGGATGAAGGCCCACAACCGCGCGGTCAGCCCAGTCGGATGCAGCCCGCCGCGGCCCAGCAGGCGCGGCACCGAGGCCTGCACGACCCCGTAACCGATCACCCACAGCGCCAGGAACGCCCCCACCTGCATGTGGTTCCAGTCAAGTGTCGCGCTGAGGAATACCGGCAAGGCGACCACGAACCAGACATCGCGTGCGCCGAACAGGAAGAACCGCGCGGCCGAGAGCACGTTGATCGCGGCGGAGTTGGAGAACATCTGGGTGAATTTCGGCTTGCCCCCGACCTTCCCCAGCCCGCGCGGCAGGCCGACGATGGAGAACAGCATCACCACCGCCAGCATCCCGGCCAGGATCACCAGCGCCATCTGGAACCCGACCGAGTACAGCAGCGCACCGCCGACGAAGAAGCCCACCCCCTTCAGCGCGTTCTTCGATCCGGTAAGGACCGCCACCCAGCGAAACAGCCGCCCCTCCCCGTCGCCGGCCACCAGCTTCACCCCGGACTTGGCACTCATCTTGTTCAGATCCTTGGCGATGCCCGACAGCGCCTGCGCGAACATCACGTAGGCCACGCCCAGCCAGGCCTCGGGCACCGTGAGCATCAGCAGCGCCGCAACCTGCAACAAGGTCCCGCCGATCATCGTCGTGTTCACTCCCAGCCGCGCGGCCAGCCAGCCGCCGGTCAGGTTGGTGATCACCCCGAACAGCTCGTAGAACAGGAACAGGAACGCGATCTCCAGCGGGCTGTAGCCCAGCTGGTGGAAGAACAACACGACCAGCATGCGGATCGCGCCGTCGGTGACGGTAAACGCCCAGTAGTTCGCGGTGATGCGCGCGTAGGCGCCCAGCCCCAGGGTGGGCGGTGCGTTCGGCGTTTCGGCCGGGCTGCCCATCCGTCCTACACGCCCTGCTCGGCCACGCGCGCGACCAGTTCGACCAGCCGGTTGGCATAGCCCCATTCGTTGTCGTACCAGGCCAGCACCTTCACCTGCGTCCCATCCACCACCATCGTCGACTGCGCATCGACAATGGACGAGCGCGGGTCGGTGCGGAAGTCGCTGGAGACCAGCGGGCGTTCCTCAAAGCCCAGGATGCCGGCGAGCTCGCCCTCGGCCGCCGAGCGCAGCAGTTCGTTCACCTCCTCCGCGGAGGTCTCGCGCGCCGCCTCGAAGGTGAAGTCCGTCAGCGAGGCATTCATCAGCGGCACGCGCACCGCATGGCCGTTCAGCCGTCCGTTCAGTTCCGGGAAGATGTCGCCGATCGCCTTCGCCGAGCCGGTGGTGGTCGGGATCAGGTTCAACCCGGCCGCACGGGCCCGGCGCAGATTGTCGCGCGGCAGGTCCACAGGCGACTGCGTGGCGGTCATGTCATGCACCGTCAGGATCGTCCCGTGGCGGATCTCCAGGGCCGGGTGCAGCACCTTGACCAGGGGCGCCAGACAGTTGGTGGTGCAGGAGGCAGCGGTGACGACGCGGTGCCGGGCCGGATCGTAGGCCGCATCGTTGACGCCCATCACTACGTTCAGCGCACGCTCGTCTTTCACGGGTGCCGCGACGACCACGCGCCGGGCCCCGCGGTCGAAGTGCGGCTGCAGGGTCTGCATGGTGCGGAAGGCGCCGCTGGCATCGATCACGATATCTACACCGGACTCGGCCCAGGGCACCTGCCCCGGTTCGCCCAGCTGCGTGTGGCGCAGGCTGCGGCCGTCGATCCGCAGGGCATCCGGCTCGGCCTGGATGCCGTGATCCCAGCGCCCATGCACCGAATCGAACTCCAGCAGGTGTCCGGTAACCGTACCGTCCGCCGCGACCTCGTTCAGGTGCACGATCTCGAGGTCATCGCGATCCCAAGCCGCACGCAGCGCCAGGCGGCCGATCCGCCCCATCCCATTGATGCCGACCCGTACGGCCATGACGCCCTCCCGCGAAAAATCGCGTCAGGATACCTCCCGATCATGACAACCGCATTACAGACTGAGCAGTGCCCCTAGTTGAGAGCGACGATAGCCGCGTTCAGGTAGATCGCAAAACCTACCCACAGCAGGTACGGCACCAGCAGCGCGCTCGCGATTCGGTCGTGGCGCCAGAAGACGATCAGGGTCGCGAGGATCAGGGGCCAGAGGATCAGGATCTCGACCAGTGCCAGATCGGGCCGTTGCATCCCGAAGAACAGTACGGACCAGCCCAGGTTCAACACCAGCTGGGCGAGGAACAGCCCCATCGCGAGCGGTGCACCCGCGAAGCCGGTGCGACGCCATACCCGCCAGGCGGCCACGGCCATCAGCGCAAACAGGACGGTCCAGACCGGGCCGAATAGGGCATCGGGCGGATTCAGCTCGGGTCGCTCCAGCGTCTGGTACCAGTCCTGTACCGACAGGCTGGTGGCATAACCACCCGCGGAGGCCACCAGGAACACCAGCGCCACCCAGCCCACCAGTCCGACTCCGTCCCTTGTATTAATCATCGACCCTCCTCTCTCGCGTGCCCCGTACCCTTGCTTGTAGACCCCGACGCAGGGAGTTTGAACCGAAATCAGCAAACTGAACGAGGTTCATGCGCGATTCAGCGGCTTGCGGCACACTCGCAGCTAAACGTGATCCCGTTCACCCATTTCGAGCCGCGTGCATGCCCAAGCTCTCCACCCTGATCACCCTGGTCCTGTTCCTCCTGGCGGGCGGTGTGCTCGCCTGGCTCTTTTGGGGCCCGGATGACGAACAGGCCTCTTCCGCGCGCTCCGGTGGCGGCGAAACCCGGCCCGTGGCCGTCGCCGTCGCCACCGTGCAACAGCAGGATCTGGTGGAACGCCGCCGCTTCACCGGCAGTATCGAGGGCGCCGATCGCATCGTGGTGACACCACGCGTCGGGGGACGCGTCGCCGAAGTCTTCGTGAACCTGGGCGACCGAGTGGAACCGGGCGATCCTCTGCTGCAGCTGGACACCGAGGAATTCGAGCAGGACGTCACCCAGGCCGAGGCCGAGCTGGAAGTGGCCGAAGCCAGCCTGGCGGAGGCCGTCGCCAGCCGCAACGCCGCCCAGCGCGACCTGCAGCGCACCCGCGAATTGCGCGATCAGGGAATTGCCTCGCGCTCGGAGCTTGAGGCCGCCGAGACCGAACTCGCGCTGGCACAGACCCGCGTGGCCCTTGCCGAGTCCCAGATTCGACAACGCCGCTCTGCCCTGCGCACCCGCGAGATCCAGCTGGGCTATACGCGTATCGATGCCGACCCGGGCAGCACCACCCGCTGGGTGGCCGAACGCCTGGTCGACCCCGGCTCGGTAATCAGCGCCAACGAACCCGCGCTTGCGCTCGTCACCCTGCAGCCGGTGCGCGCGATTCTGGCGGTCACCGAGGCGGATTATTCGAGGATCTCGCGCGGCCAGGAAGCGACCGTGCGCACCTCCTCGTACCCCGACGCGTTATTCGAAGGCACCATCACACGGATCTCCCCGGAGTTTCGCCCGGGTTCGCGCCAGGCACGGATCGAGGTCGAGGTACCGAACGACGATGAACGGCTGCGGCCCGGGATGTTTGTCGAGACCGCGATCACCCTCGGCCAGCGCTCGGACACCCTGGCGATACCTCGGGATGCCATCATCCAGCGCGAGGCGGGTCCCACCCTGTTCAGCGTCGACCGCAGTGGCGACCGCCCCGAGGCGCGCCGCCACATGGCCGTTACCGGCGTGCGTGACGGCAACTGGATCGAACTGCTGGAGCCCGAGTTGCCAGAGGGCACCGAGGTGGTGGTGCTCGGGCAGCACCTGCTCGCCGATGGCACCCCGCTGCGCCTGACCGACCCGCGCAGTGTGCCCGGCGCGGACTTCGCCCCGAGCATGTCGGAGACCGAAGAGCCGTGAATCCGGCTCGACTTACCGTCCACCGCCCTGTGCTGACCAGCATGGTGGCCCTGATCGTGGTGATCCTGGGCCTGACCGCGCTGACCCGCCTCCCGGTCGACCTCCTGCCCGACATCACCTATCCGGTGGTCACGGTGATGACCTCCTACCCCAACGCCGGGGCCGAGGAGGTCGAGCAACTGGTGACCCGTCCGGTGGAACAGGCAGCGGCCGCAATCACCGGGGCCCAGGAGATCCGGTCCACTTCGGCCGAAGGCAACAGCAATGTGCGCGTCAACTTTGCCTGGGGCACCGATATCCGACAGGCCGTTGACGACCTGCGCGATCGTCTGGCGCGTATTGAAGGTCAGCTGCCGGATGAGGCGGACCGCCCCCTGGTGCGCCAGTTCGACACCCAGGACTCGCCCATCATGCGCCTGGGCGTCGGCTCGCAGCTCGACGCGATCCATCTGCGCACCCTGATCGACAACCGCATTGCCCCGCGCCTGGAGCGCATCCCCGGGGTGGCCGCGGTGGATACGTTTGGCGGGCTGGAGAGAGAGGTGCGCGTCGAGGTCGATCCAGACCGGATACAGGCGATCGACCTGGGGCTGGACGATCTGCGCAATCGAATTCGCGATGCCAACGTGATTACCCCCGGCGGCCCGATCATGGACGGTCGCCGCGAATACCGGCTGCGTACACCGGCCGAGTTCCGCTCGGTGGGCGAGATACGCGATACGGTGGTCCAGCGCAGCGAGGATGGCGTGACCTACCTGCATCAGGTCGCCGAGGTCCGCGATACCCACCAGCGCGTCACACGCCGTTTCCGAGTCAACCAGGAAGAAGGCGTCCAGCTGGCCGTGCGCAAACTGGCGGACGCCAATACGGTCGAGGTCTCCGAAGCGGTCCATGCCGAACTGGTCCGTCTCAACCGCGACTTCCCGCAGATCGACATCCGCGCCGTCACGGACGAGGCGGGATTCATCCGCAGCTCCATCACCAATGTCGGTCAGTCCATCCTCTACGGGAGCGCGCTGGCCGTTCTGGTTCTGCTCGTCTTCCTCCGCAACATCCGTTACACACTGGTGGCGGCCACCGCGATTCCTCTGGCGGTCATCTCGACCTTCGGACTCGTCTACTTCGGCGGGCACTCACTCAACCTGATGACCATGGGCGGGATCGCATTGGGTGTGGGCCTAATGGTCGACAACGCGATCGTGGTGATCGAGAGCATCGCCCGAAGGCGGGAAGAACACGCGGAGCAAAGCGCGATCGAGGCGGCCGTCAGTGGTACCGGGCGTGTGGCACCCGCGATCATCGCCAGTACACTGACCACCGTCGCCATCTTTCTGCCGTTGTTCTTCGCCCAAGAACTGGCCGGGCAGCTGTTCAAACCACTCGCCGCCGTGGTTGCCTTCGCGCTGGCCGCCTCGCTGATCGTGGCCCTGACCGTGGTGCCAATGCTGATGGCACGCGCCCCGATGCCCAGGCGCGACACCAGCGCCCTCGCCCGCATGGAACGGCGCTATCAGGGCCTTCTGCGCGGCACGCTGGCGCATCCCTGGATGGTGATCGGGATCAGTGCCTTGCTGATGGTCATCGCACTGGCCGGTCTGCGCGGCGTCGGCACCGAGTTTCTGCCGGCCACCGACGAGGGCGAACTGCGCGTGCATGTCTCCATGGAACCGGGGACACCACTCGAAGAGTTGTACTCCACCATGGCCAGCCTGGAAGAGGTGATTCGCGACGAGGTGCCGGAGCTCCAGAACCTGGTGTCCAGCTCGGGCGCCTCGGCCTTCCGTGCATCGTCGCCCGCTTCCGGCAACATGCGTGTAATGGTCGGCTCGCGCGACAGTCGCAGCCGCTCTTCCGAGGAGATTGCCGCTGCCCTGCGCGAGGCCCTGGGCACCCCGCCGGGAACCGAGATTCGTGTCCGCGCCTCCAGCAACATCTTCTTCCGCGGATTCGGCCGTGGCGATGACGAGGAGCGTCTATCGGTCGAGGTGCGCGGCTTCGAGCTTTCGACCATGAATGCGGTACTCGAGCGCTTCGAGGAGGCGCTGGCCGATGTCCCCGGCATTACGGACACGCGGGTGGGGACCGATGGCGGCCAGCCCGAATTCGCCACCCGCATCCATCGCGACCGCGCCGCCGACCTCGGCGTGGATGTGCGAACGATCGCCCAGACGCTGGAGACCGCACTGGGCGGCTCCAGCGCCGGGCAGTTGCGCGCGGGGGGCGACGAGACCCGCATCTGGGTCCAGCTGCGCGACGCCGACCAGAGCTCGCTGGACGACCTGCTTAACCTGACCGTGCGCAGCGAGGACGGCGAACGCGTCGCCTTGCGCAGCCTGATTTCCTTCGACACCGAGATCGGGCCCGACAGCATCGAACGACGTGAACAGGCCCGCGTACGGACGCTGTTCATCAATCTGGGCGACCGCTCGCTGGGTGAAGTGGCGGCCTCGGTCCGCGAGGCCCTGGCCGACATCCCGCTGCCCGAGGAGATCGACTACTCCGTCACGGGCGACATCGAAGAACAGGAAGCCGCCTTCTCGGAGCTGCTGCTGGGTACGATGCTGGCCACCCTGCTGGTGTACATGGTCATGGCCAGCCTGTATGAATCCCTGCGCGATCCCCTGATCGTGATGTTCTCGATCCCGCTCGCGATCATCGGGGTGACCGGTGCGCTGATCCTCACCAACACCACGCTCAACGTTCAGTCGCTGATCGGCGTGCTGCTGCTGGTCGGCATTGTGGTGAACAATGCGATTCTCCTGGTGGACCGCATGGCCCGGCGGCACCGCGACGACGGCATGGACCTGCACGAGGCCGTCGTGGCCGCCGCGGGCGAGCGTCTGCGACCCATCCTGATGACCACGCTGACTACGATACTGGCCCTCTCGCCGCTGGCCATCGGCATGGGCGACGGCGGCGAGGCCCAGGCGCCGATGGCGCGGGTAGTGATCGGCGGGCTCCTGTCGTCTACCCTGATCACCCTGGTGCTGATCCCGACGCTGTACCTGCTGTTCCACCGTCGCGGAGAACGCCCGCAACCCGTCTACCGAGTCGGAACCGAAGATGCCTAGCCTGTACCGAGTCGCCCTGCCACTGCTGGCTTCGCTGGCCCTGGCCATTCCCGCCACGGCAGAGGAAGACGAGCCGACAGGCAACGGGTTGCGCCTTTCATTGCCGGCCGAACAGCTGATGGCAATCGATCCGTTCGCCCGCGAGCCGGTCGGTGAGGAGACGCTTTCGCTGGAAGAAGCAGTCGCACGAGCGCTGGAAAGCAACCGCGGCCTGCGCGCCGAACGCCTGCAGACCGCGATCGCGGGTACCTTCGAGGCACAGGAGCGCGCCGTATTCGACCCCGAGCTGTTCGCCGAGGTCGAGGTCAGCCGTGACCAGAGCGTGCGGCTGCTGGAGGAGGCCGAAGAAGATACCGACGAGGTCACCTCGACCCAACGCTTCGGCGAGGCGGGCATTCGTCAGGCGCTCCCGACGGGTACCGACCTGAGCCTGTCCGTGCGCAGCCAGCGCGCCAGCAGTTCGCGCGTCGACCAGACCCAGTTCTCCTCGCGCGCCGGGCTGACGCTGACCCAGGCCCTTCTGCGTGGAGGCCGGATCGAGTCGAATCTGGTGCGCCTGCAGCAGGCCGGGCTGGACGTCGAGGCTACGGAATACGAGGTGCGCGCGTTCGTCGAGCAGCTGATCACGGACGTCGAGACCGCCTACTGGGACCTGGTGCTCGCCGGCGAGCAGATCGAGATCTTCGAGGAGGCCCTGGCGGTCGCCAGCCAGCAACTGGACGAGACGCAACGCCGCATCGATGCCGGTGATCGGCCAGAGACCGAGGCCGTATCCGCACGCGCTGAGGTCGCCCTGCGTCGCCAGGGGCTGATCGATGCCCGCAGCGAACGCGCCCGCGCCCAGGACACCCTGGCGCGCTTGATCCAGGACGACGGGGGCCTGTGGGACACGCGGCTCCTGACCAGCTCCGAACCGGCACTGGACCGGTACGAGATCGAGCCGCTTGATACCTACGTGGCGCTGGCCCGCGATCACCGCGCGGATTTGAACGAAACCCGCCTGCGAGTGCAACGCGACGATCTGGAGGTGATCCGCACCCGCAATGGGCTCCTGCCCCGGCTGGACTTCTTCGTCACGCTCGGCCAATCCGGCTATGCGGACAGTTTCGGGCGCACCTTCCGCGATACCCAGGGCGACGGCTACGACCTCGCCGCGGGGCTGCGCTTCGAGATGCCGATCGGCAACCGCGCCGCCGAGGCGGAGCATACGCGCGCCCGCCTCACACGGCAGCAGATCGCCGAGACCCTGGCCAACCTGGAACAACTGGCAATCGAAGACGTGCGCTCGGTCTGGTTCGACGCCGCCCGCGTGCGCGAGCAGATCCGCGCGCAGGAAGAGACCATCGAGCTGCAGGAGGAACTCCTGCGCGTCGAGCAGACCCGATTCCGCGTCGGAGCCGGGACAGCGCTGGCCGTGGCTCAGGCCCAGCGCGACCTGCTGGAAAGCCGTCTGCGCCTGACCGAGACGGTTGTGCGCTTTCGCCAGTTGACCACCGAGCTCCTGAACGCGAGCGGTACGCTGCTGCTGCACCGCGGGATCGACGCACCGGGCTCCGAGCGCGTGGACCTGCGCATGTAATTTCGAAGGGGCGCCTCTCCTGGGCCTCTATCCCCGCGCCAGACGCCGATTCAGGGCCCAGACGGACAGCGGTGCAAAGAGCACCGCAATCGCGGCAGCCCAGACGAGGGTCCACAAAGCGGGCTCCAGCGCATCGCCTCCGCTCAACAGGGCGCGCGATGCGTCCGCGAGCAACGAGACGGGGTTGGCCTGCACGAAGGGCTGCAGCACGGCGGGCATCGTCTCCAGCGGTACAAACGCGGTGGAGACGAACGTCACCGGGAACAACGCCGTGAAACCGAACAGCTGTACATGCTCCGGGTCGCGGGACAATACGCCGACCAGCACCATGATCCACGATGCGGCCGAGGCGAAGATCAGCACCAGCGCCACCATCGCCAGCACCTCCCAGACCGAGGTCTCGATCCGAAAGCCCAGCAACACCCCCACGATCAACAGCAGCGCGATACAAAGCGCCTGTTTCAGCAGATCGGCCAGGATGCGCCCGGCCAGCGGCGCCCAGCGGGGAATGGGCAGAGCGCGAAAGCGGTCGAACACCCCACGCGTCAAATCCGTATTCAGGCCATGCCCGACATAAACGGTGACAAACAGCATGTTCATCGCGATCACGCCAGGGAGCACGAACGGCAGATAGGCTTCGGTCGAGCCCGCCACCGCGCCGCCGAACACGTACAGGAACAGCACCAGAAACAGGATCGGCTGGATGGAGTAATCCCCCAGCTCCCAGGGATTGCGACGCACCTGCACGAGACTGCGCCAGGCCAGGGCCAGCGTCTGGTCCAGCGACTTCATGCCCCCTCCTCTGCCGTCTCGGACGTAACCTCGGCCGCATGCCCGGTCAGCGCCAGAAAGACATCGTCCAGGCTCGCGGTGCGCAGGCCGAGTTCGACCACTTCGATCCCCGCCTGATCCAGGGCTCGCAGCACGGTCGGCACCACGGCACTGCTCGTCACGGCGACGCTCAGGGTGTTGTCCCGCGCTTGCGGGTGTTCCCCGACGATAGGCGCGATCGCTCCGGCCGCATCATCGAGCCGGGCCGTGTCCGCCACCACCACGAACAGCGAGCGACCACCCACGCGTTCCTTCAATTCCGCCGAGGTCCCCTCGGCAATGATCCGCCCGCGATCCAGCACCACGATCCGATCTGCCAGCGCGTCCGCTTCATCCAGATACTGGGTCGTAAGCAGCACGGTGGTTCCCTGCTCCCGCAGTTCTCCCACCAGGCTCCACAGGTCGCGGCGCGCCCGCGGGTCCAGCCCGGTGGTCGGCTCGTCGAGGAAGAGAATGGCGGGGTTCCCGACCAGGCTGGCCGCCAGATCCAGCCGCCGCCGCATTCCCCCGGAATAGGTCTGCACCGGACGGTTCGCCGCATCCAGAAGATGAAACTGCCCGAGCAGCTCGTCCGCACGTCGGCGAGCGCCACCACGGCCCAAGCCCAGCAACCGCGCGATCAGCAACAGGTTCTCGCGGCCGGTCAGCTTCTCGTCGACCGAGGCGTACTGCCCGGTCAGCCCGATGATCTCGCGCACCCGTGCCGCATCGCGCACGACATCGAAGCCACCCACCTCCGCTGTTCCCGCATCCGGCGTGATCAGGGTGGAGAGCACGCGCACGATTGTCGTCTTGCCGGCACCATTCGGGCCCAGAAGCCCCAGGATGCTCCCGCTCAGGACCTCCAGATCGACGCCATCGACCGCGCGCGTGCCGTTATAGGAACGCACCAGCCCCTGCAAACGAATCGCTGATCCCATCGGCGTAGCATTCACCGCACAAGCCGAGGGCGCAACCAAGTGGCTTTATAAATGACGGCTAAACAGCCCGTGACGGGGAGTCCCGAGTAAATCCCTCCAGGCGAGGGCCGGCAATTTGACCAGAGTCTCGTGGTCGCCACCTTCCAGATACACATCCCCTTCAGTGGGGGCATGTTCGTCCAGTAGCGGCTCCAGGCCGTACGGCTCGGCCAGGGCCGGGATCGCACCCAGGGCGCAATCGGGGAAGCGTTCCGCCACCTCCTGCTCGGTGGCCAGCCCGACGTGTTCACCAATCAGGTGGTGTAGTTGCCCTAGGTGCAGACGCCGCGATGCCGGCAGGATCGCCAGCATGTAATGCCCGGCATCCTCTACGAGCACGGCCTTCGCCAGTCGATCGCCGGGCACATGCGCGGCCTCCGCCGTGCGGGTCGCACTGCTGGCATACGGATGCCGGACCAACTCAAAGGCGACGCCCTGCGCCGCCAGATAATCACTCAGGGTTCTCGCGATGCCCATGCTGCGGCCCTCTTGCTGTCCTTATCCACGGACTATAGACCCGCATCATCCGACCGGCTCGGCAACCCCTTGCTTGTATTCGGTCTCCGCGATTTGAAGGCGATTGCGTCCGGCATCCTTGGCACGGTAGAGGCACTGGTCCGCCCGGGCGAGGGCCGTCTCGAAATCACGTGCATCGCACATACAGGCCAGCCCCGCGCTGAACGTCACTCGCAGTCCATTGTCGCCAATCGGCAGTCTCGTGCCGGCGAAGTCCCGCCGAATGTCATCGAGCACGGCCCAACCCTCATCCGGCTGCGCCTGGCCCAGGAGCACCACAAACTCCTCGCCACCCCAGCGGCAAAGGAGATCGCGGCCCTTGAGATTGCGGCGAAGATGCTCGGCGAAGGCACGGATCACTTCATCGCCTGCCTCGTGACCATGTAGGTCATTGACGGTCTTGAAATGATCTAGGTCCATCAGCGAAAGCACTGCGGGAAAACGTTCCGACGAAAATTCGGCTATCGCTTCCTCGAAGCCACGCCGGTTCAGCAAACCTGTCAGGGGGTCCCGGCGCGCATCGACGCTCAGTTGTTCATGGGTATCGACCGTCGCGGAGTACGAGCGCACCCGCATCCACTCGGCAAGCACGGCCAGCAGAACCAGCGCCGCGAGGGCCACCATGATCCGGCTCTTCTCCACCAGGCTGTAGGGGTAGACCCATTCCTGGCTATAGGGCCCGTACAGCCCCAGCGCCACGACCGCGATGAACAGCGCGCAAATCCACATGGTGAAACGCACACTGGTGAACCCGGCCATCACCATGATGATCGCCACTGGAAACGCGAAATACACGCCAGTGCCTTCCACTCCCCCGTGCAGGATCAAAAAGACCCCCAGTAGAAAAGCAAGCGCCGAAAGGAAGTAGCTCACATCCCGGGCTCGCCCCGTCAGGCGGCTGTACAGCATGAACGCCAGACACAGGACCGCCGTCACCAGTAGCACCAGCGCCAGGCCGGAGCGCCCGGCCATCACGGCCAATGTCCCGAATATCACGAGGATCGTCGAACCGACGGTCGCAAACAGCGATACGAGCAGTACGCGGCGTTCGGCCTCGATCGCCTCGGGTGTCCTTCCAGCCATCCGCCCCCTCCGTCGGAAATGCCGGGTTCGCCCTCCTGGCCCAGGTCAGCGCAAGCATCCTGTCGCGCTCGTCAAACTCCCTGCTACCCCGCGGCGGCCCTTCCCGCACTGCCATTCACCACCCCACACGGGAGGCCAGCCGTCTCGAGTGCGGACCGCCACGCTCCGCAACAAACCGCCCTGACACCGGATGGGCTGCAACCATCGCCCACCGCGGCAGCAGCAGTGTACAGAGACGTAGACAGGAAGGCCGCTATCGGCCGCCAATGGATTGAATAAAGCCCACGAGTATTGCGCCCCTGTTGAACAGGAGACGGCCCAGATGGCGCAAACCTTCCGCTCGCCGCGATGAACCCCTGGCGATGTTCCTCGGTCCCAAAGCACGCAACGACTGTGCGCAAACCCTGACCCAAGGTTCCCCTGGCACGACTTCTCTCGCGGGAGGACCTCAATCGGCCGTTCTGCTGGACGCTACCACGAGAGCCTTCCAGCTCGTTCGCCGAACGGCGAGCGATCGAGAGACGACCACCAGGGGAAACGTCGGGACCAGAATGGAACCGTTGAAGGAAGCCGACCGACGATGCCCAGAGGCCCTGATGGATTCCATGAAGGAACCCTGCATTGCTGGCTCAAGCCGGGAGAATATCTGGAGGTTTCTGGTCTTTGTTCCGGGGTACCGCGGAAGACACAGGCTGAAGCCCGGCCTCGCCAGGCTCCACCGCCGTATGTTCCGCTTCAGACAACTCCAGATGGTTGCGCCCCCTGTCCTTGGCGCGATAGAGGCTTTCATCGGCTTCGATCAATGCCTGTTCAAACCCCCCGGCATCCTGCAAGCACGACAACCCCGCACTGAAGGTCAGCTTCAAGCCGTTTTCGCCAACGGGCAACACCGTGCTCGCGAAGCCGATTCGAATGTCGTCCACGACGGCCAAGGCCTCATCTGGCCCGGCTTCGGTGATCAGCAAGAGGAACTCTTCCCCCCCCCAGCGGCAAAGCAGATCCCCTCCCCTCACACAGGGGCGCAGATGCCGGGCAAAGGCCCGAAGTGCATGGTCTCCCACCTCGTGCCCGTGCTCGTCATTCACTGACTTGAAATGATCAAGATCCAGTATCGCCAGTACCACAGGAAAGCGTTCGGGGGGAAGGGCTGCCATCGCCTCCTCGAACCCCCTCCTGTTCAGCAGTTTGGTCAACGCGTCGTATCGCGCATCCGTCCTGAGCTGCTCGTGGGTGTCAAGCGTTGCGGAATAGGACCGCAGCCGTATCCATTCCGAGAACACCGCCAGCAAAACGAGAACGCCCAGGCCGAGCATGATGTGCATCTTTTCATCGGCGCCATAGGGATATACCCATCCCTCGCCTACTGGGCCAAAAAGTGCAAGCGCGACAACGGAGAGAAACAGGGAACAAATCGTCAATGTAAAACGAACGCTCGTAAACCCTGTCATCACCATGATGACAGCCAGCGGGAATGAAAAGTAGGCTCCGGAACCTTTCACACCACCATGTACAACAAGAAATATTGCCAACATGAACGCAAGGGCTGAGAAAAGGTAACTAACCGTTCTGATCCTTCCAGACAGCCGACCATATACCATCAATCCTAAACTTAATACCGATGCTCCAAGGACAACAGAACCTAGAACCACGAACCCCGTCGACATCGACAGAACGCCAAAGATGAACAAAATGAATGAACCTGACGTTGCAAAGATGTTCACGAGCACAGTGCGACGCTCGTTCTCGATTTCTTCCGGTGTTCTTACAGTCATCCGTTCTCCTAAAACGCACCGGCCTTGGTCTTCTGTTGATGCGACGAATATCGTGTTTCGCGAGGGCCGCACCCAGCTCCGTCGACGCTCACAGTGCAGAGGATTCACGACGCGAAAGCTACGCCACGCCCTTAACCCAAGTTAATATTCGTGAGCGACAACCCTTAACCCATGTTAAGGGAGGCCAATACCAATTTCCTGCCAGCAATCTACACGACCCACCACCCCTTCAGAGGGGGTTTTTTGTGACGCAATATACAAAACCCTCCATATACAGGAGACCACCACGGCCGTTCCCTGACAGGGATCTCGTGACCAATGGATGAGGGAAGCCATAGTAATCCAATCGTTGAGACTGGGGTGATTCAGTTTCAACAATTGCCGAACAGCATAAGCAAACCTAGTGGAACTGGTCAGGCGGGAGGGGTTCAGACATACATGGCCATACCAACATTATGGGAACGTCAGTAGGTGCTGATTTAGACATTTGATGCGCAAGTTTTGATCACAAATTAACGAATTAGAAAACTAGTTCGTCTACCGCGGGTCGCGGGAATGAGGAAGCGCACCCTGGATCCCGGGAAGGGGACCACAGCGGGCGTATAATGGGCGAATGACTCGATATTCAGTTCTCGATCTCGCTCCGATCACCGCGCACGCTGACGCCGGCCAGGCCCTTCACAACACCCTAGATCTGGCCCAGTTGGCGGAGAAACTGGGATTTGGTCGCTACTGGCTCGCCGAACACCACAACATGCCCGGGATCGCCAGTGCTGCGACTGCGGTGGTAATCGGCCAGGTGGCGGCCGCCACGACGCGGATCCGCGTGGGTGCCGGAGGCATCATGCTGCCCAACCATGCGCCGCTGATCGTGGCCGAGCAGTTCGGCACCCTGAATGCTCTGTTTCCGGGTCGAATCGACCTCGGGCTCGGACGGGCGCCGGGCACGGACCCGGCCACAGCCCGTGCCCTGCGCCGCAGCGCGGAGAGCGACCCCGACCAGTTCCCGCGGGATGTCGCGGAACTGCAGAGCTATCTCGCCGATCCCGTTCCCGATCAGGCCATTCGTGCGATACCGGGCGCCGGTTCGCGCATTCCAATCTGGATCCTCGGGTCCAGCCTTTTCGGGGCCCAGCTCGCAGCGTACCTGGGGCTGCCCTACGCCTTTGCCTCGCACTTCGCCCCGGGTCAGCTGCATGACGCAATCGCGGTCTACCGCCGCGAATTCCGGCCCGCCCCGGACCTGGATGCGCCCTGGGTGATGGCCGGCTACAACGTCTATGTGGCCGAAACCGATACCGATGCGCAGACGCTGGCCAGTTCCATGGAGCAGGCCTTCATCAGCCTGCGGCGCGGCCGGCCGGAGCCGATCCAGCCCCCGATTCCGCATTACCGCGAACAGCTCGACCGCGCCGAACGAGCGATTGTGGAACAGACCATGGCCTGCTCCGCGATCGGGGCACCCGACACCGTCGAGGGGGAGATGCGCCGCTTTCTCGAGGCCACGCAGGTCGACGAACTGATCCTGACCACCACGACCTTCGATCACGACGCCCGTCGTCGCTCCCTGGAACTCACCGCCCAGGTCTGCGACCGCCTCTCGCGTTCCTGAGGGTCGCGTTTAAGCGAACGGGCTTGGCAACGGGCGCCCGGCACAGGATCATTCGCCCTTTCGAACATGCACGAGGGCGGGCGATGTCATACCTGAAGGATTTTCCGAACCAGGAAGGCTATTTCGGCGAGTTCGGGGGTGCGTTCCTGCCCCCCGAACTGGAACCGCATTTTGCCGAGATCAACCGGGCCTACCTCGTGCTCGCCCGCTCGGCCGACTTCCTGAACGAGCTGCGCTACATCCGCAAGCACTACCAGGGCCGCCCCACCCCGGTGTACTACGCCCACAACCTGAGCCGCGAGGCCGGCGCGCATATCTATCTCAAGCGCGAGGACCTTAACCACTCCGGAGCACACAAGCTGAACCACTGCATGGGCGAGGCCCTGCTGGCCAAGCACATGGGCAAGCGCAAGCTGATCGCGGAAACCGGCGCCGGCCAGCACGGGGTCGCGCTGGCCACGGCGGCCGCCTACTTCGGCATGGAATGCGAGATTCACATGGGCGAGATCGACATCGCCAAGGAAGCGCCCAACGTGACCCGCATGAAGCTGATGGGCGCACAGGTCGTGCCGGTGTCCTTCGGCGGGCGCTCGCTCAAGGAGGCCGTGGACTCCGCCTTCCAGTCCTACCTGTCGCAAGCCGACCAGGCGCTGTTCGCGATCGGCTCCGTGGTGGGTCCGCACCCGTTCCCGCTGATGGTGCGCAACTTCCAGTCGGTGGTCGGCATCGAGGCGCGCGAGCAGTTCATGGAGATGACCGGCGGCGAGCTGCCCGATCATGTGGTCGCCTGTGTTGGCGGCGGCTCCAACGCGATGGGCATGTTTGCCGGCTTCATCGAGGACGCCGGCGTCCAGCTCAACGGGGTCGAGCCACTCGGACGCGGCACGAAGCTGGGCGAACACTCCGCCACCATGACCTACGGCAAGCCCGGCATGATCCACGGCTTCAAGTGCATGCTGCTGGCCGACGAGGCAGGCAACCCGGCCCCGGTCCACTCCATCGCCTCGGGCCTCGACTACCCCGGTGTCGGCCCGGAACACTCCTACCTGAAGACCATCGAACGGGTGGCCTACCATGCGATCAGCGACGACGAGACCCTGGAGGCCTTCTATCGCCTGTCGCGTGCCGAGGGCATCATCCCGGCGCTGGAGAGTGCCCATGCCGTTGCCTGGGCGATGAAATACGGCCGCGAGAACCCCGGCGTCACGATCCTCGCCAACCTGTCCGGCCGGGGCGACAAGGACATCGACTACGTCGCCCGCGAATTCGGCCACGGCGACTAACACCTCGGGAACTCCGTGCCAGGACCCGGGTATCTAACACCCACAGGTTTTGACGGAGGGGTGTGATGGCGGGTGGCTGGTCCAAAGACGGTGCGGAACAGGAGCAGATCGACGACACCGTCGAGGACGCGCTGGCGCGTGTGCGCAGCCAGCTCCCCGAGGGCGAGAGCCTCGAGGCGTGCGAGGAATGCGGGGCCACGATCCCCGAGGCCCGCCGCTGCGCCCTGCCCGGCGTACGCCTGTGCGTCCCCTGCCAGGAAGCGCATGACGAAGCGGACGCGGCCTTCAGCCCCTACAACCGGCGCGCCTCCAAGGACAGCCAGTTGCGCTGAACCCTGCCGTATCCCGCGGCCACTATGCAGAGGTCGATGCCGATGGCCCGCACCCTGTACATCACCCACCCCGCCTGCCGGCTTCATGATGGCGGACCCGGACACCCGGAGTGCCCGCAGCGCCTGGCCGCGATCGATGCGGCCCTGCAAAACCTCAATGGACTGGAACGCATCGAGGACCCGCCGGCGGCCGCCGACGAGGACCTTTTGCGCGCCCACACCCGCGCCCATGTGGACGCGATCCACGCAGCACAACCCGATCCGGGCGTTCGCGTGGCCGTGGACCCCGACACGCACATCAACGAGCATTCCATTCGCGCGGCCCACCATGCAGCCGGCGCGGCAATCGAAGGGACGCGCCGGGTCCTTGATGGCAAGGCCCGTAATGCCTTCTGCACAGTTCGCCCTCCGGGACATCACGCGGAGCGGGACCGGGCGATGGGCTTTTGCCTGTTCAACAACGTGGCGATCGCGGCGCTCTGGGCCCTGGACGTACACGGCCTGAGTCGTGTCGCAATCACGGACTTCGACGTCCATCACGGCAACGGGACCGAGGACATCTTTCGCGATGATCCCCGGGTGCTGTTCTGCTCCAGCTTCCAGCATCCGTTCTATCCGAACCGCCCGCTGTCCCGGCGCGAGCACCTGGTCCATACACCGCTTGCGGCGGGGACAGACGGACCCGCCTTTCGCACGGCGATCGAGCGCGACTGGCTGCCCGCCCTGGAGCGATTCCGGCCCGAGCTGATCCTGGTATCGGCCGGATTCGATGCCCACCGGGACGACCCGCTCGCTGGGCTCAATCTGCTCGAGAGTGACTTCGAGTGGGTCACGCGTCAGCTGATGGCCATTGCCGAGCGGCACGCGACCGGCCGTCTGGTCTCGGTGCTTGAGGGTGGCTACGATCTCGCGGCGCTGGCGCGCAGCGTACGCAGCCATGTGCATGCACTGACGGAAAACACGTAACCACCCCATGGGTGCGCTACCCTGCGCCCATGAACCTGCGCAGCCACCCCCTCCTGATCGGCCTGATGTTCCAGGCCGCTCTGATCCCCCTGGCATTCTTCCTGGCCGCAATCGCCGGGATTCCGCTGGGCGAGCACCTGCACTGGGATCCGGATCATGCGCTGATCGGGGTGATCGCGGTCCTGCCGATGCTGGCGATGCTGGGGCTGGTCGCGCATTTCGGCGGGTCCGCCTATGACACCCTTTCGGGCCAGGTGCGCGACTTTATCGCGCGGCTGTTCGGTAACGCCTGGCCAGGGGCCATCCTGCTGATCTCGCTGCTGGCCGGGCTCGGCGAGGAACTCCTGGTTCGCGGCGTGCTGCAGACCTGGCTCGACACCCACCTGCCGGCATTCCTGGCGATCCTGATCGCCGGGGTGGTCTTCGGCCTGGCCCATGCGATCACGCGGCTCTATTTCGTCTTTGCGACAGCCATCGGCCTTTATCTGGGGCTCGTCTATTATCTGACGGGCAACCTGCTGGTGGTCATCATTACCCACGCGCTGTACGACTGGATCGTGATCCACTGGTACCGGCGCAAGCTCTAACGCCCACTTGCAGCCATTTCCTTAACGGACATTCTCAAGGGCGCCGCCGTGAACCGACTCCACCGGGGCGATTTTCTGCTACTGCTGGCGCTGCTGGTCCCGCTCTGGGCCGGTGGGCACCTGGCGCCCATCATCTGGGAGCGCGACGAGGTCATCCGCTGGCTGACGCAGGTCTCCGGGGTACTCGCCCTCACCTGCATGCTGCTGGCCGGCATCCTGAGCATCCGGCTCCCGCACAGCGACCGCCTGTTCGGCGGGCTGATCGATCTCTGGAGACGCCACCACGCCCTGGGCGCCGCCTCCCTGCTCCTGGCCATCGCCCATGTCTGGCTCGTCGCCGCCGGGGGTCTGGGGCACTCGGTAGCATCCGCCGTTCACCGCCTGTTCCCGGGCCCCGATCACTGGCCCATCCTCGCCGGCTGGGGGGCACTGATCGTGCTGGTCATCGTGCTGGCGCCGACCTTCAAGTTCTTCGGCGAACCCGGATACGCCCGCTGGAAACGCCTGCATGTGCTTTCCGGGCTCGCGCTTCTGCTGGGGGTTGTCCATGCCTGGCCGCTGGCGCAGGCGACCTGGCCCTGGTGGCTGCTCGGGATACTGGCTCTGGCCGCCTACCTGTGGCGCAAGCTGCTCTCGCCCCGGATCGGACGGCATGAGTACCGGGTCGACGGCGTCGAGCGGCTGACCGCGACCATGGTCGAGCTGCGTCTGCGTCCCGAAGGAGAGCCGCTGGCGCATCAACCGGCCCAGTTTGTTTATTTGACGCCGCTCGACCCGGGACTGGCCAGCGGCCAGGGCGAAGAACACCCCTTTACCATCGCCTCCGCGCCCGGGGAGGAATACCTGAGGATTGGAATCAAGGCCCTGGGCGATGGATCGCGCGCGTTGCAGACGATCGCCAAGGGTAGCCCGGTCCAGGTCGAGGGCCCGTATGGCACCTTCCTGGACGGGCATGACCGCAAGCAGCCAGCGGTCTGGCTGGGCGCGGGAGTCGGCATCACCCCCTTTGTGTCTGCGGTACGCGCGCTGGCGCGCGAAGGACGTTCGGCCAACCCTCCCGTGCACCTTTTCCAGCTGGCCGATCGGCGGGAGGCGGCGGCCTACCATGACGAACTCGAGCGTCTCGCCAACACGATCGAGGATCTGGACCTGACATTGCACCTGCGCGAACGGGACGGCCTGCTCAGCGCCGATTTCCTGCGGCAGCACTGTGCGGATTTCGCATCCGCCGAGTTCTGGATCTGTGGTCCGGGGGTTGTCGATCGTTACGTCCGCGGACTCCTGCATGCCGAAGGCGTGCCGAACTCGCGTATCCACTCAGAGGCCTTCCATCTACTGTGAGCACGCCATGACAAGAACCGGCCAGACTGTCTATACGCTCCTAGTCGCGTTTATCGCGAGCCTGCTGACCCTCCTGGTCGTGCACCTGCTGGGCCCGGACACCACTCCACCGGTTGTGGAGGGCGACGAGGGCATCACGCACGAGGAACTGGTCCGCCACGCCAGCGAAGACGACTGCTGGATGGCGATCCATGGCGTGGTCTATGACCTCACTGAGTACCTGCCGCGTCATCCGACGCCGATCGAGGACGACTGCGGAACGGATGCCTCGCACGGATGGGATACCAAGGGTACCGGCCGCCCCCACAGCCGCCGCGCTCACGACATGCTCCCCGACTACCGCATCGGCGTACTCGCCGGGCAGGAGTCGCCTTGAATCGCGTCAGGACCGCGCCTCGCAGATCGCCAGGGCCAACTGATTCCGAACCGATTTCAGAGCGCGCAGCACCAGCGGGTCCAGCTCCGTACTGCCCGGCGCCAACTCCAGGTACAGCAGCCCCACACAGCGCTCACGCACACCCAGAGGCAGCAAGAGAAAACTGCGCGCATCCAGCGCATCACGGAACTCCCCCGGAATGTAGCGGCTGATCGCCGGGTCCGAACTGTCGCTGATCACCATGTCCTTGCGCTGTGTCATGGCCAGCGAGAGGACATTGCCGGAGCCGCTCAGCGACAGGCGAAGGCGCCCGGACAGGGATTCCGCCTCATGCCCGAACGCGGTATGGGCCACCAGCGTGCGGCGTTCCCGATCCGCCAGCATCAGCATCGCGCGGCGCAATCCGAGCACCTGGTAGATATTCTCCAGCGTCGCCTGGACCAGCGGGTTCAGCTCGAACCCCTCGACCATCGCATCGAGCATGTCCGTCAGCGACTCCATCAGCGCCGCCGCCTGCTCGGCCGGTGACGCCGCCCCGGAGCCCGGGGCGTCGGCCGCCAGGCCACCATTGGCATCCAGCAGGGCCTCCTCGTCCGGAACATCGCCACCCTGCGCGGTCTCGCCAACCCCCAGATTCCGCCGCAGTTGCCGCAGATGTTCCTGCCCCTCGCGCGGCAGCTTGACCACGCTCAGAAACTGCTCGAGATGCTCGCGCCCGTCCTGGATGGCCCGGTGCATCCCCGTGGCTTCGACATCCAGCGACGCCTTGTAGCGTCGCCGCAGTTCGGCCAGGGCGAGATCCTGCTCCGCCGGGTCCTGGTGGATAATGCGACCCGCCATCTCGCTGGCCAGAGTTACGATCCGATGTAGACGCTGGTCCGGGTCGCGTACGGCCGGCAGCGTGCCCTCGGGCGCCCGTTCGACCGCCTGAACGATCTCGCGCGGGAAGTTCCAGTCCTCCAGCACGGCACGCGCCAGTGCCTCGTACGAGAGCCCAAGCACCTGGCGTGCCGCACTGCCCTCGGAAACGCCCTGCGTCTGCCGGATCTGAATCTCGTCGGCCTCCTCGGGAAGGTAGTAGAGCGCCAGCATGCGACCGATGTCGTGGAACAACGCACAGACAAACGCCTGTTCGCTTTCGACCCCGCCGAGCTGCCGGGCCAGCGTGCGTGCCAGCATCGCGCTGAACAGCGTTTGCACCATCGCCTGCATCAGGCGAGCGGACTGGCTCCCTCCCTTGAGGTTTTCCAGCAGGACGAGGCCTAGCGCCGCCGTGCGCACCTGCTCGAACCCCAGCAGGACGACCGCCCGAGACACCGTGCGGATGTTGCCGCCAAAGTTGCTGTAGAAAGGGGAATTGGCCAGCCGCAGAAGCTTCTGGGTCGTCGCGTAGTCCTTCAGCACGGCATTCGACAGCTCGGCGACCGAGCGCTGCTGGCTGTCGCCCGAGCACTGCGTAATCTCGCGGATATGGGCCGAGATCCCCGGGAAATCCGGCTTGCGCCGAATCCGGCGAAGGATGAAATCGCCCGGATCCCCCGCCTCGGTCTCGCGACCCTCGGTCACGGCGAGAAACGCCTCGCGCAGCGCCTGGGCCGATGTGTAACGCTCGTGCGGATCGGGCCGCAGTGCCCTCAGGGCGATGGCATCCAGGCGTTCGTCGCCCTCGCCTGTGTGCTTCGACGGCGGTTCGGGGACACCGGCTTCCATCTCACCCGGCACATCCCGGTCGGCGTCCCCGGAAAAGGCCCGCCGTCCCGCCAGCAGTTCATAGAACAGCGCGCCCAGCGAGAACACGTCCGCTGCCACTGTCGGCGGCCCTCCACACAGCTGCTCCCGGGCCAGGTAATGGCGCGTCTGTGTCTGATGCCCCGCGGCCTGTTCGCTACCCTCAGGCAACGCGAGACCCAGACCGGTGACTCGCGCATGACCGTCCGCGCCAACCGTGATGTTCGCAGGCTGCAGCGACCCATGGACAATCCCCTGCTCGTGCGCAGCCGCCAGGGCATCGACAATCTCGCGCATCAGCGCCAGGGCGCGGTCCAGCGGCAGCCGTCCCCCGGCGAGCAGGGCATCCAGCGTTTCGCCCTCGATGTATTCGCATACGAGATAGAGACCCTCGTCCCAGGGCCCCGCTTCGAAGATCGCCGCGCTGTGGGGATGCCGGAAACGGCTCACCGCGCGGGCCGCGCGCATCAGGTCATCACGCGCCTCGGCATCGCCCAGGGCCTGGTGCGTCAGCGTACGTACCATCACGCGCCGGTCCAGTACGCCGTCATGCGCGACATACAGGCCGTCGCGCGCACTCTCCCCCAATGTCTCCAGCACACGAAACCGATCGATCCAGCGTTCCTGGCTCGCGTCACGCGACCTCGCCATGCCCCCTCCCCGGAGTCCTTGCTACCCTTTCGTCCCGAGTCCGGCACCCCCGCCAAAGCGGCGGTTATACCTCCAAACGCCCCCGTGCCGGTGCATTCATGATGACACGACCCGGCGCCAGTGAGGTCACCTGTCGCGGGATCGCTTGTCGAGATAGGCCTTGAGGTTTGGAGGACGGTAGTCGCGCGACTGCCGGTAGCGTTCTTCGACCGACGAGTGCAGCCGCGTCGGGGAATCCCCCTGGTCGAGATCCCGGACCAGTGTACGGCGCAAGCGATAGATGTGACGCCGCGACTGGTGGATCGCGGCGCGAGCGTCGGGGCGCAGGCTGGCCGGGAGGTGCGGCTCGAACTCCAGTCCTCCGATGGATGCCTGCTCCAGCATCCAGTCCAGGGCAATATCGGCGACCCGCAGCCCCCGGGCATCGGGTGGATAGCCGCCCCCGATATCCGCGTGCACCCCGGCGAACCACTGCTGGTCCAGATCCAGCCCTTCGCGCGGCTCCCACAGGGTAGGTTCGAAGTCCGCGCGGCGCTCGTCGATGGCCAGTGCATGCCGGGCGATCCGGACATTCGGGCCGAGCTTGGTGTCGTAGAACTCGTCGGTGCGGTCGAACAGCCCGAGCACCGAAAACGGGATGCCCAGTGCCCCGACGGTATCCCAGACACCCACGAAACGGATCGTCCGAGAGGGATGGCTGTGGGTCTCGCGAAAGGCGCGCGAGTGCTTGCCCTCGGGCTTGTAAGCCGCCCCTGTGCGCTTGTACAGGCGAAAGGCCTCTTCGATCAGGCGTGCATCCGGGCGCCGGAGAACCCCGCAGTTGTTGATCAGGCCGCACAGGCTGCGCACGGTGTACGCGCCCCGGCTGAACCCGAACAGGAAGAGCTCCGTGCCGGAGGCGTAGTTCTGCACGATGTAGCGATAGGCATCGGTGATGTTTTTGTGGATGCCCCGCCCGGTTACTCCGCCACTGACCCGGGCGTGGTACGACCCCACACCCCAGTCATAGAACACCTGCTGGGTATCGCCGGCAGCATCCACGGGCGCCACCGCCCGCGCCAGGCGCAATACGTTGGTCGGGACGTCGGACTCGACGTCCTCCTCCGGACGGTTCCAGGTCCCGTCCGCGCAGATCACGATACGACGCGTCATCCATGGCCTCCCTGCCGCCTACCCTTTCTTCAGCCTAGACTGCGCCGGGCCGTTGCGCATGTGCCGTTCGGCTCCCCGTTGGCTAGCTTTCCTTGGCCTAACGGCCAATCTCGATGCGCCGCAGCCCGGGGCGCTCGCCATCCTTGCGGCGGGGCACGTGGATATCCAGCACCCCGTTCCTGAAACGCGCGGATATGCCGTCCGCGTCGGCGTCGCCGGGCAGGCTCAGGACCCGGCGAAACCGCCCGTAACTTCGCTCGATTCGATGGTAGCCCTCCTCGTCCTCTTCGTGTTCCTGGCGCTTCTCGCCGGAGACGATCAGGTCGTCGCCATCGATCGAAAGGTCGATCTCCTCCTCCGCGATCCCGGGCACCTCCACCGAGATCCGGTAGGCCTTGCGTCCTTCGGCGATGTCCACGCTGGGCTTCAACCACAATGGACCGGTACGCCTCGCGAGGGCACCGCCCGGGGCACGACCGAAGAACTGCTCGAACATCCGGTCCATCTCCTGGTGCATCCGCAGCAGCGGGTCGCCCGTGGCGTCATCGCTCCGCGCGGGCAGGACCTCGGGCTGTTCCTGTTCCTCGCGCTTGAACCAGTTCCACGGCTTGAGCTTTTGCAGGTCCATGCCGTCACCTCCTCGTGTCGTGTGTCGTGAACACTTGCGTTCAGGGCTCCTACACCGATACCTAGGAAGTCGAGCGAGCTTTTCAATACCTGGGGCCAAACCCATCAGAAAAATCGGCCCCTTGGGAGCGGTGGGTCATCAATGGAACAGGACTTTTACATCACGCTGTTCATAATCGCAGGCACGGTGGCCACCTCCGTGTGGGCCTGGCAGCGCCCACGCGTGATGGAGCGGATGATCTACTGGCCACCGGCGGTGGCCCGGGGCGAATACTGGCGGCTGATCACCCACGGGTTCATCCACGCGGATGGCACCCACCTCGCGTTCAACATGATCACGCTGTTCTTCTTCGGGATGACCATGGAGCGCGTGCTGGTCCCGGAGATCGGCGTACTCGGCTTTGTGGCGTTCTATCTGGCTGGCATCGTGCTGGCGATCCTGCCCACGCATCTGCGTCACCGGGACAACCGCTTCTACCGCAGCCTGGGAGCCTCGGGCGCAGTGTCGGCCGTCCTGTTCGCCTATATCCTGCTACAGCCCTGGTCGATGCTGTTCGTGTTCTTTATCCCGATGCCGGCGATCGTGTTCGCGGCCGCCTACGTGGCCTATTCGTTCTGGGCGCAACGGCAGGCACGGGACAACGTGAATCACAGTGCTCACCTGTGGGGTGGTGCCTGGGGCGTGGGCTTCATGCTCCTGCTGGAACCGGCCCTGCTCGGCCGTTTCGTGCAGGAGCTCCTGTCGCCGCTTGGGGGATAGACGTGAATCCTTCCGGGCCCCCGGTGGTCCCATAAAGCGCAGTTGCCCGGATTTCGCCACAGGAGGTCGCATGCCTCGAACCACATACGCACACGCATGGCCAGCCATTGGCCTCGTCGCCGGGCTTGCTCTCGCGTTTGCGCCCACACCGATCCTGGCGGACGAGGAAGCCCAGAGCCAGGTTGTCTGGCAGGATCCCGTCGAAGTCGCCCGCGGCGAGGCCTACCGAGGCCCCTGGCGCATGAATGCCTCCGACTTTCGCTATGTGGACGACGCCTCGGTGGCGATCAACGACCACGGAGAAGTGGTCGTCGTCTGGGTTGACCAGGTGGAGCAGGCGATCCTGCTGCAACGCTACGACCGCGACGGTCAGGCCGTCCTGGATGAACCCACCCGTATCGGCGGGCAACCGGACACCTTCTCCTGGCTCCCGCGCGTCGCGATCGAGCCGGCACCGGATGACGAGGACGACTTCACCGTTCACCTGCTCTGGCAGGAGATCCTGTTTACCGGAGGCGACCACGGCGGGGAGATCCTCTATGCCCGCTCCCGGGACGGCGGCCGATCGTTCGAGGATCACCAGAACCTGTCCAACTCGCGCGACGGGGCTGGCAAGGGACGCATCACAGCCCATCGCTGGGACAATGGCAGCCTGGACCTGCTCCTGGCCGGGAATGGACAAGTCGTCGCGGCCTGGACCGAATATCGGGGTCCACTGCGCGTCACCTACTCGTCCGACAACGGCGAAAGCTTCGCGGAACCCGAAACGATCAACGATGGGGCCGACAAACCGGCCCGCGCACCGAGTCTGGCCCGGGCTCCCTCGGGGCGGATCCTGCTCGCCTGGTCGGAGGGCGACAGCCCGTATGCCGATATCCGCATCGCGACCTCGGGTGAACTGGGCGAAGGCTTTTCCGCACCCGCGACGGCGCTTGAAACGCCCGGTCACGCCGACGCCCCTTCGCTGGTAGTGGATGACGAAGGCACCGTGCATCTGGCGTTCGGGGCCATCCCGGCGAACGACCTGGAGGACTACCGCCAGCCCTACCACCGTCGAATGCACATCACCCAGGCCGATGCGGACACCCTTGAGTTCAGCCCGGCGAACGAACTCGACGCGGACGACTGGCCGGGCGGCTTCCCCACGCTGTCGAGCTCCGCCGACCGGCTCTATCTCGTCTGGCAGCGCTATCCACACCCGACTGATCGCCCGTACGGCCTCGCGTTTAGCCTCGCTCCACTGGACACCCTGGCGTTCGCGCCTGTCGAGCCCGTCCCCGGGACCGTCGACCAACCCTACAGCGGTGGGCTTCAGGGGCAGCTGAAACGGCGGATGGCCGCCAACGCGGCTGGCGAGATCGCGATTGCCCAGAGCCGCTTTGTCCCGGGCAGCCACAGCGACATCCTGTTGATCCGCGGACAGGCTCAGGACCGCTGATGGCCTCGAAGTCCTTCTCGCTGATGATCCATGGCGGGGCCGGGCGCATCCGCGAGGCGCAGGACTCGCTGGTTGCCGAGCAGTACCACGTCGCGATACTGCGGGTACTGGAAGCCGGCCGCGAGCAACTGGCCCGCGGCGAGCGCGCACTCGATACCGTGGAACACTGCGCGGCGCTGCTTGAGGACGACCCGCTGTTCAACGCCGGTACCGGAGCCGCGCTGACGCGCGAGGGCACGGTCGAACTGGACGCCGCGATAATGGACGGTGAAACCCTCGGTGTGGGGGCCGTGGGCGCGGTTCGCGGCATCGCCAACCCCATTCGACTGGCCCGCGCGATCCTGGAGGATGGCGCGCATGTGCTGCTGGTTGCGGAGGGTGCCGCAAGCTTTGCCCGGCAGGCCGGGCGGCCTCTGATCGACGAACGCCGACTGATTACGGCGCAGCGGCGGGAGCAACTGGAACGGACGCTCCGGCGTGGCATGGTCACGCTTGACCATGACGAGCCCGCCCCCGGGACCATCGGTGCGGTCGCCCGCGATCAGCACGGCCACCTGGCCGCGGCAACCTCCACCGGCGGCATGAATGGCCAGCGGCCCGGTCGCATCGGGGACTCGCCAATCGCGGGGGCGGGCGTCTACGCCGACGATCACACCGCCGCCATCTCCGCCACCGGCCTCGGCGAGCATTTCCTGCGCAGTGTCTTCGCCAAGGACCTGGCCGACCGTATCGAGCTGCTCGGCCTCGGCGCCTCTGAAGCCCTCAACGCGAGCCTGCGGCGGCTGCACGAGCGACTGGATGGCTACGGCGGTGCGATCGTGATCGACCGCGAGGGCCACTGTGCGGCCGGCACGACGACCCCACGCATGATCCATGGCTGGATCGAGCACGGCGGCGCCAGCGAGACGCGTATCGACCCGTAATCGCGGCCCATCAAGCGCGATCCAGAACAAGCCGTTACCATTCCTCGCCCACGCACGAAACCACAGGCCGCCACCATGCAAGACGCCATCGCCCGCCTCCCCAAGGTAGAGCTGCACCTCCACATCGAGGGCGCGCTGGAACCGGAACTCCTGTTCCGGCTGGCCGAACGCAATGGCGTGGAACTGCCTTATGGCTCGATCGACGAGGTGCGCGCGGCCTACCAGTTCCAGGATCTGCAGTCGTTTCTGGATATCTACTACGCGGGGGCCTGCGTCCTGCTGACCGAGCAGGACTTCTATGACCTGACCTGGGCCTATCTGCAGCGCTGCCAGCAGGATCACGTACGCCACACCGAGATCTTCTTCGACCCGCAGACGCATACCGAACGCGGCGTGGCGTTCGCGACCGTGATCGACGGCATCACCCGCGCCCTGGACGATGGCGAACGCGAGCTGGAGATCTCCAGTCGCCTGATCCTGTGCTTTCTGCGCCACCTGAGCGCCGAGGCCGCGATGGAAACCTTCGAGGCGGCCCTGCCCTACCGTGACCGCATTGCGGCATTCGGTCTGGACTCGGCCGAACAGGGCAATCCGCCGGAGAAATTCCGGGCGGTATTCGATCGCGTGCGCGAGGCCGGCTTCCGTGTCGTCGCCCACGCGGGCGAGGAGGGCCCGCCCGAATACATCCACCAGGCCCTGGACCTCCTGCAGGTCGACCGCATCGACCATGGCGTGCAGGCCGAGCAGGACCCCGGCCTGCTGCAACGGCTTGCGCAGGAGCAGATCCCGCTGACCGTCTGCCCGCTGTCGAACATCAAGCTCTGCGTGTTCGACCGGCTCGAGGACCACAACCTCAAGCGCCTGCTCGATGCCGGGCTGCGGGTCACCATCAACTCCGATGATCCCGCCTACTTCGGCGGCTACATCGGCGAGAACTTCCGCGCGACTGCGGACGCGCTGGGACTGTCCCTAGACGACCTGGAGCAGCTCGCCCGCAACGCGGTCGAAGCCGCCTTCCTGGACGACCCGGCCCGCCAGCACCTGCACGCCGAAATCACGGACTGGCGCCACAGCGTCGCCTGACCGCAAACGGGGCCAGGACGTTTCCTTCAGCCCTGGCGAGTGTCCGGCAGGTCTGGCGGCACCCGGTGGAACCAGGGCTGCGCGGCCTCCAGTTGTGTCGCCAGCGACAGCAGCCGTCCCTCCTCGCCCCAGGGCGCCATGAACTGCACGCCCACAGGCAGCCCGGCATGATCCCAGTGCAGCGGTACCGACATCCCCGGGATCCCGGCCAGATTGGCGGCCAGGGTAAACGGGGTGCGCTCCAGGTTCTCGAACGTCATCCGCTCCAGAAAGCGGCTGTTCAGCATCCAGCGGCCCACCGGCAGGTACAGGGCAAGCCGTTGCAGGGCGCGGACCAGGGGGGCTGGCTCCAGCTCGCCGATCCGCGGGGGCGGCATCGCCACGGTCGGCAGCAGCAGGACGTCATAGCGCTCGAACAGCGTCGCCAGCGCCAGACTCACGCGATTCCAGCCCTGCCGGGCGCGGGCGTATTCCCCCGCGGTCAACGCCCGCCCCAGCCGCGCCAGTGTGCGTGTATCCAGCTCGAAGTCGTCCCAGCGCGCACCCCGTTCGCGCGCACGCGCCACGAATGCCGCTACCTGCCCGTACAACAACGCCAGTACAGACCGCGCCACATGCCGGCCGTCCACCGGCCAGTTGGTCACACGCTCAATGACGTGCCCTTGGGCTTCCAGTAAACCGGTGGCCCGCTCCACCGCCTCCACACAGTCGCGGTCGACCCGTCCGTCCACGGGCGAATCGACGTTCCAGCCGATCCGCAGGCGTCCCGGCTCGCGTCGGGCGAGTTCCTCGAAGCTTGCCGGAGGTGGCTCCACCCGAAAGGGCGCGGAAGCACTCCGCCCCGAGGACAGGACATCAAGCATTCGAGCACTGTCGCGCACACTGCGCGAAAGCACCCCTTCGCTCACCGCGCCTTCCCAGGCCTCGCCCGCCAGCGGCGTCACCGGCACCCGACCGCGCGAAGGCTTCAGTCCGAACAGGCCGCAGTACGAGGCCGGTATGCGAATCGACCCGGCCCCGTCGTTGGCACCCGCCATGGGCACGATCCCGGCCGCCACGGCTGCCGCCGCCCCACCGCTGGAACCACCGGGCGAGCGATCGATATCCCACGGGTTTCGCGTCGGCCCCCAGAGCGCGGACTCCGTAACCCCCTTGAGCCCGAATTCCGGCGTCGCGGTCTTGCCCAGAATCACCAACCCTGCATCTTCGGCCCGGTGGACCGTGTCAGCACTGGCCGACGCAATCACCTGACGGCAGGACCGACTGCCCAGGGTCGAGGGGAGCCCCTGAACGTCCTGCAGGAGGTCCTTGACCAGGTACGGGACCCCGGCGAATGGTCCCTTAACGCCCTCGTCGATTCTCGCCTTGGCACGCGGACGGGCATCGATGCAAACCGCATTGAGCACGGGGTTCACCGCATCCAGGCGCTCCAGCGCGCACCGCAGCAGAGACTCGGGCGCGACCTCCCCGTCACGCACGGCCGCCGCACAGGCGCAGGCATCCAATTGGCGATACTCGCGCGCTCCCGGTGTCTGGCCAGCGTCGTCTCCTTTCATGAGGGAACTGTACCGTGGGTTCGCTTACGCAGTCAGGCGACCCACACGCCATTCATGCCCTGACACCACAGCCGAAGTGCCGCAGTTGTTGCAAACGCTGGCAGCGCGCACTATACGGAGCGGCAGCACGGACGCTGCGGTTTCTGGACGGAATGGGAGCAAGGACATGCGCGGGCACAGGGGGCCACGGCCGGATCGCCAACAGGGGCCGGGATCATGAGGATCCTGGTCGTCGATCGCTCGCGCGTGTTCCGCGCCCTTTGGAGCCGCATGGTGGGCACCGCCGGGCATGAAGCCAGCATGGCCGGCACCGGCGCCGAGGGGCTCGCACGTCTGGACATCTTCCGCGCAGAGCTGGCCTGCGTTTCGCTAAGTCTGCCCGACATGGATGGCCTGGAATTCTGCCGCGCGGCGCGCAAGAGGCGTTACGGCCGCGGGCTTCCGCTGATCATCCTTACGTCCAACCCTGATATGCGCATTCGCGAACGCGCCTTCGCCGCGGGCGCGACCGATGTCCATGACCGAACCAACATTGGGGAACTGTTCCAGCAGGCCGAACGCTACGCGCAGCCGCTGGAGAGCCTCCTCAGTGGACGGATTCTGTATGTGGAGGACAGCCCCACTGCCGCACGCTACCTGCGCCGCGCCCTGGAGCCTATGGGCCTCGATATCGTGCACTACACCAGTGCCTCCGAAGCCCTCGCGGCCTTCGACCCCTCGCAGTTTGACCTGGTCCTGAGCGACATCCTGGTTGAGGGAGAGCTGAGTGGAATGGGGCTTGTGGGTTGCATCCGGCAGCAATGCCCGGACATGACCGAGATGCCAATCGTCGCCATGTCGGGCCTGGATGACCAGCATCGACGGGCAGAAATTTTTCGACTCGGTGTCAATGACTTCGTTACCAAACCTTTCCAGGGGGATGAACTTCGGGCGCGCCTGTACAACCTGCTGAACAACAAACGCCTGATGGAAGAGGTCCGCCTCCAGCGCCAGAAGCACTACGAGATGGCGATGGTTGATCCACTAACCGGTCTGAGCAATCGCAATGCCTTGACGGAGTTCGCCAGCCGATTCTTCGATGAACCCTGCAGCCACGAACAACCGCTGGCCCTGATCCTGATGGACCTCGACCACTTCAAGGACATCAATGACCGTCACGGCCACCTGGTCGGCGACGAGGTCCTCGCGGCCATTGGCGAACTGCTGCGCGCGGTTGCCGCGCCCGGCGAGGTCCCCGTCCGCTTCGGCGGCGAGGAGTTGCTGATGCTGATGCCAGGCAGCGACCTGTTCGATGCCCATACCCGTGCCGAGGACCTGCGCCAGCGGGTCCAGGATCTGCGCCCGGCGGGCCTGCCGCTCACCGCATCCTTTGGTGTCACCAGCCGAGAGCCCGGCAGCAATGCCGAACTCAATGACCTGTTCCGTGCAGCCGACGAGGCCGTCTACAACGCCAAGGCCCAGGGCCGGAACTGCGTCGTCTCCCTCCCCGGAAAACATCACAACCCCGCAGCGGAACACTACGGCTGAGCGGCCACCGTCGCCCACTCTGTCTTCCGCTGGTTCAATCGTTTAGGGTCGCGGGACGGACACGCGAACGGGAACAGTGGAATGAAAGGCATCGTATTCAACGTCCTTGAAGAGATCGTGACGGAGCACTATGGCGAGGAAGGCTGGGAGGATCTCCTGGACCGGGCGCAGGTTAGCGGCGCCTATACCTCGCTCGGAAACTACGAGGACGACGAGATGATGCGACTGGTCGGCGCCGCCTGCGAGGTCACGGGCCTCAATACCGCCGACTGTCTGCAATGGATCGGACGCGAGATGCTTCCGCGTTTCGAGCAGGCCTATCCGGGCGTCTTCGATCACTACCCCGACTCGATCGGGCTGCTTCAGGCCCTGAACGATGTGATCCATCCGGAAGTCGTGAAACTCTATCCGGGCGCTCGGGTTCCCGTTTTTGACTGCACGCGGACAGGGCCGCAAGAGCTGGCGATGGACTACCGCTCGGAACGGGGGCTTTGCTCGCTGGCGCACGGGTTGATGCTGGGCACGGGGGACCGCTATGGGCAGACCGTCCACGTCGAGCACCCGGAGTGCCAGCATCGAGGCGACGGCCGTTGCCATTTCCAGATCCACGTCGAGCCAAACGTTGGCTGACTCCTACCACCAGGATCGTGCCAAGGCGCCAGCACTGCGCGACCGCCGCCTGGAACGCGAACGCCAAGCTCGCCAGGAAGCCGAGCGAATCGCCGAAGACGCAACCCGGCGTCTGTATCGGGAACAGGTCAAGCTCGAGACGATCCTGGAAGTCACTCGACTAGCCAATGCCAGCGACAGCCTGGAGGACACCACTACCCAGGGCCTGCAACAGCTCGCTGCCCACACCGTCTGGCGGCGCGCTCACGCCCTTTACCGCGACCCGGCGGGTCAGCTACGCCGAATCGCCGACCTGAACCTGCCGGCACCGGATGACGAGGTCGAGCCCACGCCGGCCGGTCGTGTCCTGCTGGAGTCTGCCTGCGGCATCGAGAGCCAACTTGGGCTCGCCAGCCAACACCCCAACCGCCCGGAACGCTGCTGCATCTGCAGCATTTATGTCCATGGTCATTGCTATGGGCTGATCGAGGCATTCGCCGACACCCCGGATATCGACCCGGACCTTAGCCGCGAGGTCATCGAGGGGATCGCCCAGGCGCTCGGCCATGTGTACAAGCGGGAACACGATCGCCGCGTGATCGAACACATGGCCTACTTCGACAGCCTGACCGGGCTGGGTAACCGCGCCCTGTTCTTCGACCGCCTTGAGTTCGCCCTGCGTCGCGCGCGACGAGCCGATCAGTGCGTAGCGGTTCTGGCACTCAACATCGACCGCTTTCGCGACATCAACGACATGGTCGGGAAGCAGGCCGGCGATCAGCTCCTGATCACACTCGCGCAAGGCCTGCAGGGCGTCATCCGCGAGACCGATACGGCGGCTCGCATCGGCGGTGACGAGTTTGTCGTGGTATTCGACGGGATCGACTCCTCCGAGGATGTCGAGGGGCTTTGCCAGCGCGTATTGAAGGCCTTGCATCACCGATACTCCATGCACGTAGCCGATGAATTCGAGCCCCGACTGAGCGCGGGTGTTGCGGTGTTTCCCGGGGATGCCCCCAACGCCGAGGCCCTGACCCGCTGTGCGGAAACCGCCCTGCAGCGTTCCAAGACAGAGGGTGGGGCCCGCCTGACGGTGTTCGACCCCGCACTGGCCGAGCGCAGCGCGCGGCGGCGTGAGCTGGAGCAGGAAGTCCGCGCTGCCGTGGGCAACGGCGAACTAATCCCCTGGTTTCAGCCGATCGTGGCCCTGCCCGGCGGGCGCATCATCGGGGCCGAGGCCCTGCTGCGCTGGCAGCGTCCCGGGGCACCCGGGCCGGATCAATTCGTACCCATACTGGAAGAACTCGGCCTCATGCTGGAAGTCGGCGACCAGGTGTTGCATACCGCGATGCAGCAGGCCGCAGACTGGCGCGCGGCGGGACACCAGTTTGAGCGCATCTCGGTGAACGTTTCGCCGGTACAGCTCAAGCGCGACCACTTTCTGACCGTACTGGACCAAGCCCTGGCCAACACGGCCTTGCCCGCCGACTGCGTCTGCCTGGAGGTCACCGAAAATGTGTATCTGGAGGGCGACTCCAGCATCCGCAACCGAATCGCGGCCATCAGCGAGCGCGGGGTACATATCGCGCTCGACGATTTCGGTACCGGCTACTCGGCGCTCGGCTACCTGCAGTGGTTACGCCTCGACACGCTCAAAATCGACAAGAGCTTCGTTCAGCCACTCGGCCAGGACCCGTACTACACCAATCTTGTTCGCTCGATCATTGGTCTCGCCCAGGCGCTGGATTTGCAAGTGACCGCCGAGGGCATCGAGCACCCGGAAGCGGCGAGCATGCTGGCCGCAATGGGATGCACCTATTGCCAGGGCTATTACTTTGGTCGCGCCATGCCGGCGGATGCCCTCACCCCGCTGCTGCACAAGCGTCTTTAGAAACCCGGACCCGTTCACAGCTTCCCACATGCGCCCCCGGGGAACCGCCATGGCGCCAGACAGAACCCCTATACTCTTCACATATTCGCGCCCCGGAATTCCGCTTGTCTGATTCTGCCTCCCCGCATACCGCCGATCACGATCGGCTGCTCGACACCAATCGCCGTTTCTACAATGACTTGTGGAAAGATTCGCAACTGGTGTCGCCCGATCAGTTCAATACCTGGCCGCTGGTCTGCCGGCTGAACCGCGACGGCTGCGAACGCCTTGAAGTCGGGCCCGGCATGCGCCCACGGCTGCCCATCGCCGGCACGCACTTCGCCGACATCAGCGAGCCCGCCCTGCGCACGCTGCGTGCCGAAGGCGGGCACACGGAATCTGCCGTCATCGGCGACCTGCCCTACGAAGACAGCCGCTTCGACCTGATCTCTGCGCTCGACATCATCGAGCACGTCGAGGATGACGAACAGGCCATGCGCGAACTGGCGCGGGTCGCCGCCCCGGGGGCGCGCATCCTGCTCTCGACGCCCCTCCATCCGGAATACTGGACCCGCTTCGACGAAATCGTGGGTCACTATCGCCGCTACACGCCCAACAGCCTGTTCGCGTTGCTGGAACGCCACGGTCTTACCATCGACCAGAGCGGCGTGTTCGGCATGAAGCCCCGTTCGTCACTCCTCACCCGCCTGGGCATGTGGTTCCTGCAGCATCACCGCGATACGGCGATGCATTACTACAACCGCTACTTCATGCCACTGGCCCTGAAGCGGCAAAAGGCGCTCCAGCTCTACCCGGGCATGATCCCCACAGAAGACGTCGGCGAGGTCTTTCTGGTCTGCCGCCGAGTGGCCTGAGGCGCGCACTCGCGGCCGGAGTATGGGTGCTTGAAGGAACCCGCTCCCGCGGGTATTGTCCATGGATCAAGAACCTGACCCAGGCTGCATCGATGTTCGATACCCGTCCGCTGCATACGGCCCAACAACAGCACCCGTTTATCCTGTCGCTGCTGGTGCTGGCGACCGGCTTCGTGCTGACGATGCAGAATCCGCAGGCCCAGGACGCCACTGCCCAGCTGGTCTCGAAGGTTGAACTGCCCACTCTCGCGCAGGTCATGGAAATGCGGCCTCAAAGCCCGCCGCCCGGGGTCGAAGGTGACCAGATGGTCAGCGAGGAGACTGAGGAGACTCAGGCCCTGATCATGCTGGACCGCGAGGCACAGGTCACCCGTTCCGCGAGCGACCTGCGAGAACGCCCGCAGCGGTAGCTTTTGCCGGTTACGACCGGTATCGCGACATCCCCAACCCTTTCACCGGGGGCTGAATGCCGGAATCGCTCCGACCAACGCCCGGTGACGGGCGTGCACTGAAACCCCATCTGGTCCCCGGCCTGCGCGAATACCTCAACGAGGACGAGCACGCAGAAGGCCGGCTCGAGGCACATGCCCTGATCGAGGACGCCGTCGCCGTACGCGCCTCCGACATCCATCTCGACCCCGAGCCTGACGGCTACCGCATTCGGCTGCGCATCGATGGCCTGATGGTGGACGCCACAACACTCGAGTCCGGCCTGGGGGAACTGCTGTCCAATCAGCTCAAGACCCTGGCCAGTCTGGACCCGATGCCCACCCTGAACTCCGCGGAAGGCAGCTTCGCCTGGCGCGACGAAGACACGGGGCACCTGGATCTGCGTGTGACAACCGTACCCTGCGTCAACGGCGACAAGCTGTCCGTGCGCATCCTGGCCGAGCCCGATGCCTTCCAGGACATGAGCGACCTGGGTCTGCCGGAACAGGAAGTCGAGGCCATTCGCCAGTGGACACAGACAGCCGGTGGCGTACTGCTGGTGACCGGCCCCACCGGCAGCGGAAAGACCACGACCCTGTACGCCCTCCTGCACGAAATCGGCCAGACACCGCAGCAGATCATCACGCTCGAGGACCCGGTCGAGTACGCCATCCCGGGCGTGAACCAGATCCAGATCAATGCCGACCAGGGGCTCGACTTCGAGCAAGGCACGCAGACCCTGCTTCGACTCGATCCGGATTACGTACTGGTCGGCGAGGTCCGCGACGGGCCATCCGCCCGCGGCGCGATCAACATCGCCACCAGCGGGCGTTCCCTGATGGCCACCCTGCACAGTCGTGATGCAGTCGGTACCGTCGCCTCCCTACGCAACATGGGCCTTGAAGACTTCGAGATCGCGCCGACACTCGAGCTGGTGATCGCACAACGTCTTGTGCGGCGTCTGTGCCCGCATTGCCACGAGCGCCGGGCGCCGAACGACCGAGAACAACAGTGGCTCGGCATCGGTGGGCGCGCGGCACCCGAGACGGTCTGGGCCGCGCGCGGCTGCTCCGCCTGCAACAATCTGGGCTACCACGGCCGCATCGGTATCTTCGAGGTCTGGCACCTGGACGAGTCCGACAGCGCGGCCATCCTCGACCACCTCGACGACAGAGGCCTGCGCCAGCGCCTGGCCGACAAGGGCCAGCGAATGCTCCTCGATGACGGGATGGACAAGGCCGAACGCGGCCTGACGACCTATGACGAGCTGTTCCGCGCCGGCCTGCTTTCCCCGTAGCGGAACCACACATCGTCAAAATCTGATTACAGACCCCAATGACCCCGAACGACACCTTCAACGCATTGCTGCTGCAAGCGGGCGATCCACGACCGGTCGCCGAGCTATCTACCCTGAACCCGACCGACCTCCCCGCAGGGGAAGTACTGATCGCCGTTGACCACTCGGGGCTGAATTACAAGGATGCGATGATCCTCAACGGGCTGGGTCGCCTGGTGCGGGAGTACCCCCATGTGCCGGGGATCGACCTGGCGGGCACGGTGAGCGAATCGGCCGACGAACGCTATCGTCCGGGGGATCGCGTCCTGCTGACCGGCTGGCATGTCGGCGAACGCCACTGGGGCGGCTTTGCGGAATACGCCCGGGTCCAGGGCGACTGGCTGACCCCGATGCCGGACACACTGGATGGGCGTAGCGCGATGATCGTGGGCACGGCCGGGTTTACCGCCATGCTGGCGATCGAGGCGCTGGAACACGGTGGCATCACCCCCGAAAGCGGAGAGATCCTGGTCACAGGCGCGTCCGGCGGCGTCGGCAACCTGGCGATCGCACTCCTTGCCGCGCTGGGCTATCACGTTGCGGCCGCCACCGGCCGGCCGAAAAACGCCAGGCACCTGGAGGCCCTGGGCGCGCGGTCGATCGTGCCCCGAGGCGAGCTCGCCGAGCAGCCCGACCGCCCGCTGCTGTCCGAACGCTGGGCGGGTGTAATCGACAGCGTGGGTGGCGATACCCTGGCCCATGCACTTGCCGAGACCCAGGCCCGCGGCGTCGTCGCCGCCTGCGGGCTCGCCGGCGGGGCGGGACTGACGACCACGGTCATCCCATTTTTGCTGCGCGGCATTCGGCTGCAGGGCATCGACTCGGTGCAATATCCCGCGAACGACCGCGAAAGGGTCTGGCAACGCATCGGCCGCCTCCTCTCCCCGGAGACACTCAAGCGGTGCCTGGCGGAAGAGATCGGCCTGTCACAGCTCCCGGATCGCGCGGATGCGCTGCTGGCCGGTCAGGTCCGCGGGCGCGTCCTCGTCACCCCCAAAGGCGACTGACCGGCTCTCTCACGCACCCGTCACGGCCTCGGGCTGCCTGTCCCACAGCCGGCGGAGCCTGGTCACATCGCCCGCAAAGGCCCGCGCGTCATAGCCCGCCGCACGCATGCGTTCGGCCAGTACCGCGGACTGCGTACCACGAAAGCAGTAGAGCACGTACGCGCGGTCTCGCGGGAGCTGCTCGAAGCTCGCCGCGAGTTCGTCGGCCGGGTGGTTCACCGCGCCCGGCAGGTGCCAGTCCCGATACAGATCGGGTGGCTGACAATCGATAATCTCCGCCGCCTCGGGGATGTGCTCGATCAGTAGCGGGCTCGTGCGATCAGCGGATGGCGCCGGCGCCATCAGGTCATGCATCCGGGCCTCGGCAACGGCGTGGTCCAGACAGTCCTCACTGAGCACGGCCTCCAGCCTTTCGATGTGCGCGCGCTTGCTGGTCACCATCGGCCGCTGATTCGCGATCGCGCAAAACTCGGGGACCTTCTCGCACAGCTCGAACGTGCCAATCGCGCGCGCACGATTCATGATCTCGGTCTTGTCGAAGCCGATCAGTGGTCTGAGCACAGGCAGACTCGCTACTCCATCGATCGTTTCCAGGTTGGACAGGGTCTGCGAAGAGACCTGGCTGAGCGCCTCGCCGGTCACCAGCGCCTCCGCGCCGCGCTCGCGCGCAATCGGCTCGGCCGCCCGATACATCAGACGTTTCAGAACGATCTGCCAGGCATCGCCGGGCACCTTCGCACGCAGGTCATCGACTACACCGGAAAAGTCGACACTGAACATCCTGGGGCGAATGCCCGCGCCCCAGTCACTGACCAGGCGGCGACAGACCGCCAGCACCATCTCCTCGTGCACGGTCCCGCCGAGGTTGCAGAACACGAAGTCCACGGCGGTCCCGCGGCGCATGATGTACCACGCCGCCACTGCCGAATCGAACCCGCCCGAGATCAGCACCATGGCGCGCCCCTGTACGCCCAGCGGCAATCCTCCGCCCCCCTGCTCGCGCCTGGAATAGATCCAGGTCTGTTCGCGGTCCAGATCGATGCGGACGACAACCTCGGGGTTGTCGAGATCGACCCGGCCGGGCCCGTCCAGGACCGCACCCACCCGGCGCTCGACCTCCGTTGCCGAGATATCCTTGCGGCCATGGCGCTTGCAGCGAACGGCATACCGGCGCCCGCGCACCGCCTCCGTGAAACGGGCGCCCACAACCTCGCAAAGGCGTTCCACCGAGACCTCTTGGAGCACCACCTCGACCGGCGAGAAGGTGCTGACCCCGAAGGTCTTGCGCAGGATCGACTGCGCCGCCTCCGGCTTCGGCGTATAGAGCACCAGACGCCCCTGCTGGGTACGCAGGTCATGCGGGATGCCGGTCAGCGCACGCTTGAGGTTTCGCCGCAGGACCCGCGTGAAGTGGCGCCGGGTGCTCGGCGACTTCAGGTGAATCTCCGGGGCGAGACGAACGATGATCGGGGTTGCAGCGACGTCAGTCATGAATCTCTTCGGTCAGGAGTTCCTGGGGAAACGGGTTCAGGATGCTTTGCTCGCGCACCCACTGGATATCCAGTTCTTCGGCCAGGGCTCGGATTCGCGCGTAGACATGCTGTGGCGGACACTCGCCCCGGCGGCAGGCATCGATCGCTCCATGCAGGGCGGTCAGGCGGGATGGGTCCAGGCAATCCCGAAAGTGACCGACGATATGCTGCAGCACATTCACATGTTGGCCGACCGACACGGGCCTTGCCAGCACCCCCATAAACCGCCGCGTGTATCCCCGCACGACCTCGTCTCGCGGCTGACCAGCGGCTATTGCGACCATGCGTCCCAATTGATCGTAGCCGACGCGATCATGGGCGAGCAGAAGCATCTTTTCGCGCGTATGGAAACGCACCAGGTCTGCCGGGGTCCACCGCGCGGCAAACAACTCGCGGACCCGCGCATGCGCAAAAATGCGCTCGATCAGGGCCTCGCGGGCATCAGGATCGGCCAGCCCGTTCTCCTCGATGACGGGCAGATCGGGTAGCGCATCGGTCAGTGCGGCGGCGAACAGGCCCGCAGCAGGCTCGGCCTCGTTCGACACCCGAACCTGCAGTCCGCAACTGGGCGATCGTGCCTTGAATATGTAGCCATCCAGTCCGGCATCCACGAGCGCCGGCACACGCCCTTGAACAAAGTCCTGCACGGGGCCTGTGGAGTCCCCACCCGTTTCGTTCCCGCGCAGCGCCAGGCGTCCCCCTTCACGAACCAGGTGCATTGGCTCGCGCGGCGTGCCCAGCACCGCCTCCGGGCAGACGGGTACCCAGGTGACATGGCGTGCCAGCCGTTCGACCAGAAAGGCCTCCCGCCGGTGGCCGCCGTCGTAGCGCACGGGTTCGCCGAGCAAACACTGCGACACGCCGAGATTGGGGGTTGGGTGCGGATTCATCTGCCATGCGGATGGATATGCAGGACATTCAGGGTACCAAGCTACGCCATGCAACAACGACCGCTATACTGCCAACAGTACCTGCCGGAGCATCCGCGTGTTCGCGATCAATTCCCTCCAGCGCCGCATCTCGAAGACCCGCCCTGGCCTGCTTCTGCTACTGGCCCTGATGCTGCTGGCGTGGGTGGCCATGCCGGCGAACGCCGACGACACGGAATCAGCCAGCGATACCCGTCCCACTATTGGTCTGGCTCTGGGCTCCGGCGGTGCGGGCGGTCTGGCGCACATCGCGATACTGCAGGCCTTCGATGACCTTGGTCTGCAACCGGACCATATCGCGGGGACCAGTATTGGCGCGATCATCGGCGGCCTGTATGCCGCCGGCCTCAGCGCGGAGGAAATCCTCGACATCTTTGACGACTTCGCCGGTTCGGAGATGGACGCCCTCTCGCGCCTGGCCCGATCGGATCTTGAGCTGTTCGAACTGATCCCCCTGCGGCTGGGCCGCAACGCCCTGCTGGATGCCGATACCTTCCTGCGCTTTCTTGCGACACACACCCCGACCCGCAGCTTCGACGAACTGCGCATCCCGCTGACCCTGGTGGCGACCGACTACTGGACCAGTCAGACGGTCACGCTCCAGGAAGGTGAGCTCTTTCCGGCCATTGCAGCCAGCATGGCGGTGCCCGGTCTGTTCGAGCCCGTCCCGTCGGACGACGGCCGGTTGCTGATCGACGGTGGGGCCTCCAATCCATTGCCGTACGACCTGCTGCGCGACAAGGTGGACATCGTGATCGCGGTCGACGTATCCGGCGCATGGAATGCGACCGATCAGTCCCTTCCCGGACTGACCGACCTGCTGTTCAAGACCTTCAGCATCATGCAGAAATCGCTGATCCGCGAGATGATCCGACGTGAACAACCGGACCTTTATCTGGCGCCCGATACCGGTGGCGCGCAGCTGCTCCATTTCAACCGCATTCACCTGATCCTGGACGCCGCCCAGCCGAGCGCCGCCGAGCTGCGCCAGCACCTGAAGGACTGGGTACCCAGCGACTCCGTCACGCGTGATCAGGGGGGCCGACAATGACCACGCAGCCTTCCGATCCATCGGACGCGGCCACCGGGACCACGGACCCGCCCGCCTCCTCGCCCGAGGCCGTGCGCCACGAGCTCTGGTTCCTGCGTCGCCCGGATGGCGTCTGCGGGCCCTACCCGGCGCGCCAGATCGGCCGCTTCCTGATCCTGGGGCGCCTGACCGAACAGGACGAGATCAGTCAGGACCGGGAATTCTGGGTACGGATCGCCGAACGCCCCCACCTGATTCCCGAGGAAGTGCGTCTGGCCAACACCCCCGGTGGCAAGGAACGCCTCGAGCGCGCCCGGCTGCGCGAGGACGAACGCCTGCGGGAACGTCGTTCGCATGCCTCGGATTCGTTCTACCGCGACCAGCGCAAGGGCGACCGCCGCTGTCCCGAGAACCTGGAGACGTTGAGCCATCGCCAGCTATGGGCCGCTCTGCTCGACCGTACGCCATTTCCCTGGCGCCAATGGGTACAGGGTCCACGCCCCTGGATCCTGTCCGGCATTGCGCTTTTGCTTGCCACTGGCCTGCTGGTCTGGTTTGCACTGCAACAGGAGATCACGCCGGCACCTGATTGCGATGCGCCACCCGGACCCTCGGTGAACTGGAATTACTGCAACCAGGCCGGGGCTGCGCTGCGCGGAGCTGACCTGGCCGGTGCCAGCCTGTATGACACCCGCCTGAGCGCCGCGCGGCTGGAGCGCGCGCAGCTCGCAGACGCCGATTTACGCTATGCAAGCCTCGACCGAGCCCGCCTGGACGGGGCCGATCTTTCACGCGCCCAATTAACCGGTGCCGACCTGCGGAACGCTCGACTCCGGGGCACCCGCCTGGAAGACGCGGACCTGCGCCATGCCGACCTTTCCGGCGCGGATCTGACCGACGCCCGGCTTGAAGGGGCTCGACTGGACCGCGCCATCTGGATTGATGGGCGCATTTGCGCGGCAGGCTCCGTTGGCCATTGCGCATCCAGCGCGACGACCGACTGACCGCACCGGGCAATAGTTTGACCGAGGTTCGATTCCTCCCGTCTGTGCAGTGAAGGCGTTCGCACCTTCCCGCCCATCCCCTTTCGTCCCCCTGCCCGGGGGAGCTAGACCTGTACACGCAGACCGACACGAGCCGATGGCCGATCGGTCGGTCGCAAGGCACGGAAGTACCGTTCCTAAATCCGAAACAGGAGGTTGTACTGATGTATAGCTATCGCAAGACTGCAATTGCCTTTGCCCTGGCCTCGATGTTCGCCCTGGGTGGTCTCGCCACCGCACAGGCGCAAAACCTGGGTGCGGCAGCCGAAGGTGCTGCCGAGACCGGTGCCGAAGCCAGCGGTGGAGCCGCCGGCGGCTCCGAAATGGGCGGCGAAGCCAGTGGCGGGACCGCCGGCGGTGCGGCGGCCGAAGGCCAGGCCCCGGGTGCCGAGGGTGGTGCTGGCGCGAGCGGCGATGCCGGCGCCAGCGGTGACGTCCGTCAGGACGACGATGCCCGTGGCGGCATGGGCGCCGATGCAGGTGCCGGAGCCGGTGCTGGCGGTGAAGCCGAAGGCGACGACGGCGGTGCCGAAGCCGGCGCCGAAGGTGGGGCCGAAGGCTCCGTCGAGGTCGATTAATCACCTCCCGGCCGGGCGGCACTTGCCGCCCGGTCCGGCTTGTCCGACTGCGGATCGATCCCCATTTCCGCGGCAACCTCCCACCAATAGGGCTCCGCCTCGCAGGAGCAACAGTCGCAGGCCACCGACACCCCTTCGTGCTGGCTCAGTGATGACCCTGATTTTTCCCTCACAGTGACCTTTTCGTTCATCGTGAATCCGCACGGTGTTGCCATCCTTCTCACCATCCTCCCGGATGCGGCAGGATCCCAATAACCCCATGCTACACTCTTGAAATCCCGTCTATTCGGGCCTCGCGGAGGATGGAACCCCATGGCTACACGGCGCGACAAGCTGCTGTTTGCCGTCTTTGGCGTGACCGTCCTCGGGCTCCTGCTGCCGCTGTTCATCCTGGGCTGGTATCTCTGGCAAGGGTCCGTGGTCGCGGAGGAACAGCGTCTGGACGAACTCGCGCAGAAGCTCGGCCAGCAAACCGAACAGGCGATCCTCGACGCGCGCGACCTGCTCGACGAACTCAACGCCCTCGATGTGCCCCCCTGCTCTCCGCAGCACCTCAACCAGTTGCAGGAAGCCGCGATTTCGCGGCCCCATATTCGGGCTGTTGGTTACTGGCGAGCGGTAGAACGCGAATGCGGCGCCGGCTTTGTCCAGGGCGATGCTCTCACACCCCCCCAGGCGAGCCGTATCTACGACAGCGGCCTGGTGGCCTGGTGGCCCGGCCCCACGACGGCAATCGGTGGCGTAGAGCTCTTCCTGATGCGCTATGGCCAGCACGACGTGGCCATCGATCCGCGCCTGCTCGTAAACCCGGGCCTGCTGGAGGATCAGGAAGTCGGGCTCTGGGTGGAGTCCATGCCGATGATCACCCATCCTTCGGACGCCGAAGTCCCGGACCCCACGTCATTCGAACCCGGACTCACGGTGGATCGCGCCGAACAGCGGCTGGTCAGCCGCTCGTCGCTGGACACCATCCTGCCCATCGACATCATCGCCGTGCAGCCGATGGCGCAGTTCTGGCAGCGCTATCTGCCCACGCTGGCCGGGGTCGGGGCCTTTGGCCTATTACTGGTTGGGCTGTGGCTGTTTCTGATTCTGCGCTATTTCCGCCACCAGCTCAGTCTGGCTCAGGAGCTACGCCAGGCCATTGCGCATGACCAGCTGCAGGTGGTATTTCAGCCCATCGTTCATTTGGAGACAGGCGCCTGCCAGGGTGCCGAGGCCCTGGCGCGCTGGCGGCGCGATAACCGGGAAACCATCGGCCCGGATGTCTTCGTGCCCCTGGCCGAAGATACCGAACAGGGGACCGACTTGACCCTCGCGATCCTGCGCTGCGTTCTCCGCGAGCTGGGGCCACAACTGCGCGAGCGGCCCGATTGCCCGGTCAACCTGAACATCACCGGGCAGGACCTGGCCTCGACCCGCTTTAGCGAAGCCCTCCAGCGCGAGCTGGAGCGCGCCAAGGTGCCGGCCCGCGCGATCAAACTCGAGATTACAGAGCGCTCGCTACTTAACACGGATGACGTTCGCAGGAGAATCCAGGATTTGCGCGCCCGCGGCCATCGCATCGCCATTGACGATTTTGGCACCGGCTACTCCAGCCTGGCCTACCTCGAGAGCTTCGAACTGGACACCCTCAAGATTGACAAAACATTTGCCGACGCCATTGGCCACGAAGCGGTGACCAGCAACATCATTAGCCATATCATCGTGATGGCCCGCTCGCTGAAGCTGAACATCGTCGCCGAAGGCATCGAGTCCAGGCATCAGGTCGAGTGGCTGCGCCAGCAAGGGGTTGGATTCGGGCAAGGTTATCGCTTCAGCCGCCCCCTCTCGGCGCACGCATTCCGTGATTGGTGCCAACAAGCCGGGGACTCGAAGTGAACGCCATTATTCGCCACAACATGCTTGCAGCCATCATCGCGACACTGTTGTTGACCGGGTGTAACATCATGCCCACTCAGGGAGAACGCGCGCCTGACGAAGCCGCCAACGCCAACGGCGAGCCGGCGCGCGACGCTCGCGATACCGCCCATCGGGACGATTCTCACGCGGCGCCCCGGAACGCGGTTTATCTGGCGCGCGATGACGACGCCGTCAGCGCACGTCGCCAGCACCTGCTGGACGAGGGGCATGAATCCGTCGCCCTGGATCGGGTGGGCTTCTATATGGACGTATTGACCGCACGCTTGCGCCAGGAGCTGGCGGGTCACGACGTGGAAATGGAACGCGAGGGGCGAATCATCACCCTGATATTTCCCGGCGCCAAGGCCTTCGAGACCAACAGCGCGGAGATTCACCCGGACATGGTAGCCACCCTCGATGCCCTGGGGCAGGTGCTCGAGGAGTACGACGCCAGCCTGGTGACGATCGCCGGGCATACCGATTCCGCCGGTGCACGCGGTTACAACCAGCACCTGTCGGAACAACGGGCGCTGTCGGTCGGGCGTCACCTCCACGACAATGGTGTCGGAGAGGCGCGAATCATTGCGATCGGCTACGGACCGGACCGCCCCATCGCCGATAACGACACGTCACATGGGCGCGCCCTGAACCGCCGCGTGGAGCTACGCGTGGAACCACTCACGGCCACCTGATTCACAAAGCGTCTGGCGTTCCATCCGCGCGGTGGACCTCGACACGATTTCGACCACGCGCCTTGGCGCGGTAGAGCGCCGCATCCGCCTTGCGCACGAGATCTTCCAGGGCATCTCCGGGCTCGCGTGACACCACCCCCAGGCTGATCGACATCGGCTGGCCATGGGCCGCCGGTGTGTCCGCAATGGCCTGGCGGAGTTTTTCCGCCAGCAACGCTGCACGGTCCGAGTCGGCGTGCGGCACGAGGATCAGGAACTCCTCGCCGCCCCACCGGCCGAGTCGGTCCGATTCGCGCAGGCACGCCTGCAACCGCTGACACATCTCCCGCAGGATGACATCCCCCATCGCATGACCGTAGCGGTCGTTAACCTCCTTGAAGTAGTCCAGATCGAGGAAAATCAACGAAAGTGGCAGATCGTAACGCTCTGCACGAGCCACCTCGTGTTCCGCCTCGGTCTTGAACTTCTGGCGGTTCCACACCCCCGTCAAGGCGTCCGTACTGGCCAGACGCACGAGTTCCTCCTGCTGCTGACGCAGGGTTGCCTCAACCTCCTGGCGCAGGGCGGCCTCCTGCCGCAGACGGCGGCTGACGCGCACGTAATGCAGCAGAAGCAGAGTCACCAGAAGCAAGGTAGCGCCTGCGATCAGCGCAATCCGGTACCACCACGCCTGATCGAGTTCGACGCGTACCGCGTGCTGGCTGGTCAGGTTTGATCTGTCCTGGTAGAGCACACGCCGGCCGGCATCCTGATCATCCAACCGGTCAAACGCATTCCGGGTCTCCTGGGGCGGAAACGACTCCCTGCCCCACGGTGGCTCCGGTCCACCGGACCCCGCCAGCCGCCAAGCGAGCAGGTGACCCTGGGCTTCGCTGTCCTGCAGCAAGACTCCGGCATGAGACGAAGTCTGCGGGCTGGCGCAAACGGGGATGGAGAGGAACAGCCACAACAGCCCCCCGACGCCAAGCCAAAAGCATTGGCTACGAAAGCCACGGTTCTGGACGAGCGTCATCGGCGTCTCTCGGATCGACGGGCGCTTGCGTGCCGGCCCTCCTGCTGAGCCTAGCACCCCGTCGGGTAAACGACCGGCGGATAGCATCCAGTTTCCTGGGCCGCTCGAATCGTCCTGCCAATAACCCAACGTCCATCGCACTCCTGGCCCCTATTGCGGCCATTTGTGGTCCGGCGTACAGACCGACATTGCAACCAGCCACATGATCGGGGACGCGTATGCATCGTGCGGGGCGAAACCCTGGCGATGAGCGTGACACTGACCTCCGGCGTCAACGCCGGCCCCTTCAAGGAGCATAACCATGAAGAAACTCACCTCACTCAAACTCGCAGCCGCGATGATCCCCATCCTCGCTTTTGGCATGAGCGGAGCCCTGGCGGGCGAACAGGAGATGAATGGCAATGACCGGAACGCAATGGAAGAGCGTGATGCCGACGAACGCCATGATGCCCCCCATATTGACCGCATGCCGGCGCAGGGACTGCATGCCTCCGATCTGATGGACCAGAAAGTCCACAGCCGGGCTGACGATGAGGAGATCGGCGAGATCAACGACCTCGTCATCGACCAGGATGGCCGGATCATCGCCGTTGTAATCGGCACCGGCGGTGTTCTGGGTATGGGGGAAAAGGACATCGCAATCGCCTGGGACCGGATTGACCGCTCCACCGAAGGCGACGAGGTCAAGCTGTACATCGACATGGACGAGGACACCCTCAAAGAAGCACCCGAGTACGAGCGCGACTAGGGCTGGCAATACCCGACCCGAGGGACATCGCCTCCCTCGGGTCGGTTCCTCTCCACCGCGACCTGACCGTTGCCAAACGTTGGGCGTCGCTACGCCAAGTGCCTTAACGCGAAAATGGTCCGCCGGTCTGGAAGATTTCAGTCGGGGATACGGGGCTTGACCCACCTCGAAGGGCTATCCTTAAGCTATTCATTATCCGAATCTTTCGGACCATCGAACTCTCTCGATCAACAAACGGACCCACCGGTGCCCTTAACCCGACCGATCGGGCGAACGCCCCTCGACAATGGACTGCTCGCGGCCCTGCCGGACAGTGAATACGAATATCTGCACCCACACCTGAATTCGGTCCTGCTGCCACTGGGCACCAGCCTTTATGAGGGTCCGTCGGAGACCCACTACGTCTACTTTCCCACCGAAGCCATCATCGCCTTGATGTGTGTGATGGAGGATGGGAAATCGGGCGAGATCGCGGTGGCCGGCCGGGAGGGACTGGTTGGAATCTCCCTGTTAATGGGCGGCTACACAACACCGACCCGAGCCACGGTGCGCATGGCTGGGCACGCCTATCGAATCCGCAGCACCATCATCAACGAGGCCTTTTCCCAAGCGGGCGAACTGCAACGACTCATGCTGCGCTACACGCAGGCCTTGTTCACGCAAATCGCACAGACCTCCGCCTGCAATCGACACCATTCGGTGGAGCAGCAGCTTTGTCGCTGGCTGTTGCTAAGCGACGACCGCTCGCCACACCGGGAACTTAAAATGACGCACGAACTCATTGCGAGCATGCTGGGGGTGCGGAGAGAAGGGGTCACCGAGGCCGCCGGCAGGTTGCAAAAATCGGGTTTGATCACCTACCACCGGGGCCGCCTGGTCATTCTGGACCGCCCAGGGCTCGAGAATCGCAGCTGCGAGTGCTATGGGGTGATCACTCGCGAATACGCGCGACTCCTTGGCGAGCCGGCGGCGTCCCAGTACTAGATTCGGGACGCCGCCAAAGGGCCACTTCGATCAGTGTTCATCCCGGTCGATCTTCTTCTCGAATTCCGCCAGCTGCTTCTCCGCTTCGTCCTTCGTCACGCCATAGCGTTCCTGAATGCGGCCGGCCAGCTCTTCCCGCTTGCCAGCCACGGTGTCGAGTTCGTCGTCCGTCAGCTTGCCCCAGCGAGCCTTGACCTTCCCCTTGAACTGCTTCCAGTTCCCTTTAACGATATCCCAGTTCATTTGCCATCCTCGTCTAGTCGCTGACCAGCGACAGTGCTGATCCACTCCCGAGCGTAGACAGACGGCCCGGACGGCGTCTGTGCGACGACGCACAGACTTCCCACTCCCTCTTGTGACCCACTGGAGCCCCCACCCACCCAGTCAGGTCATCTACCCATGATGAACAACATCATTTGGATCGTCGGCTTTGTCGTGATTGTGCTGGTAATCCTGAGCTTTCTCGGTTTCCGTTAAGGAAACCCTGCTCCATGTACACGCTCGCTGCTTCGCCGCTATTGCGTGCGAACAAGGCGCGGTGACTGCCGTGCAGTCATTCTGCACAAAGGAGCCGCAACGCCGTTCCCGCGCCCGTTCTTTTAACAACGGGCGGCCGAACCCCTTCGTTCATTAAGTTGTGGGGTTGGTACCCCAGGTCCCCTGATCATGCGTTGCACCGCTTGCGGGTAGAACCACTACCCGCTGCACGGCGCGCCTTGTCTCGGAAAACCCGGGGTTCCAACGCGAGTGTCCGCATGGATCAGCGTTTCCTTTAGCAATGAGCGGTTTCTGTGTGCGCCGCCGTACAGAACCGTACCGGTATCCGCATGCAATCTGTCCTCAGGGACAGGCGCCGGCCTCGCTGGTGCCTGTCCCCGGAGACGCCCGCGATCCAGCCTGGAAGGGGCGCAACACGGAGGCCTGCATCATGAAAAAACTACTGGCGCTCACGCTCTGCCTGGCCGGCGCCCTTCCCTTGGCGGCCGCGCAGGCCCAGCAGGGATCGGCAGCGAACTTCGGTCCTTCTCAGGGTGATCGCGAGTTCTCGCTGTCCGGTACCGGCAGTAGCGACCGCAAGTTCGACAACACCAATTTCGGCGTGTCCGGCGAGATGGGATGGTACCTGCGCGACCACTTCATCCTCGGGGTCCGCCAAAGCGTCAATTACGCCAATATCGAGGGCGAATCGCTGCGTGATGACTTCTGGAACGGATCGACCCGCGGCTATGCCAATTTGCAGACCCGCGACGGCCGCCTGCGCCCATTCGGGGGTGGCAGTCTCGGCGTGATCTACGGTGATGGCGTCCGCGACAGCGGCTTTGCCGGTCTGGAGGGTGGACTCAAGTACTACGTCCTGGAAAACACCTACGTGCTGGGCCGCGTGGAGTACCAGTGGTTCTTCCGCCGCTCGAGCGACGCCGAAGATGCCTTCCGCGACGGCGCATTCGCCTACACCCTGGGACTTGGCTACAACTTTTGAACCGCACTCGGGGCCGGAGCTTTACCAGACAAGCGCCAGCAAGCCGGCCCCGAGACAAACCACGACCACGGGCACAATCGTCTCCTGCACCACCTGCCCTTCGCGCGCCTGGAGGCCGCAGGCGGCGGCCGCCATCGCGATGTTGTGCAAAGAAATCATGTTGCCCACGCCTGAGCCGATCAGCTGCAGGGCGAGAATCGACGGCAACGACAAGGCCACGGCCTCCGCGGTATCCGCCTGCAGACGAGCAAAGAGCAGATTGGAGACCGTCGCACTTCCGGTCATGAACGACCCCAGCGCCCCCAGGAATCCGCTGAACAGCACGAATGTACCCCCCAGCCACTCCGCCAGGCCCTGCCCCAGTACCTGAGGCATCGAGGGCAGCCCCGCCGCGTTAAGCTCGGACATCAACAGGACCTGGGTGAGCGCGATGATGAAGATCAGCACAATCGCGGCCACCCGCAGCTTGCGCCCGGTGGCCACCACGGCCTCGCCCAGCGTGGCGCGCCCCACGCGAAACAGGATCAGCGCGGTTACCAGCGCCAGGGCAAAGTAGAAATACGGCGTGTACAGCGGGGCCAGGTTCTGTCCCAGCTCCACCCCCTGAAACTCGCCCAGCGACCAGCGCACCGATTGCAGGGCCTCGCGCAGCGGCATCACCGTGCGCGAGGCAATCAAGGCCACCGACATCACGGCGAACGGCAAAAAGGCCACAATCACCCGCTTGATCGGGGCGGGTTCGTTCTCGGTTTGGTGCGAGCGCGCCGGCAACAGAAAGCCCTTGTGCGCAGCCAGCGCGATGATCACCATCGCGACGACGCCGCCGACAATCGAGGGCAGCTCCGGCCCGATCAGCCATGCCACCAGGGCGTACGGAATACCGAACGCGAGCGCGGAGAGCACCGCGAATGGCACGAACTCGCGAAAGCGCCCCTTCTCCTCCCCCAGCGTGGCGACCCAGGTCATGAAGATGGTGATGAACACGGCCAGCAGCGCGAGGATGAACGCCGTGCGAACCACCGCCTCCTGCACCACCGCATCTTCCAGCCCCAGCCCCGCGAAGCCGATCACCACGGGGGTGCCCGCCGCGCCAAACGGCACCGCGGTACTGTTGCCGATCAGCGCGATCGCCACGGCCTTCAGCGGCTTCATCCCGAAATAGACGAGCAGCGGCGCCGCCAGCACGGCCGGGGTCCCGAACCCGGCGATACCCTCCACGAATCCGACCAGGCCCCACCCCAGCAACATCGCCAGCACGCGCGGGTCGCGCGACACGCTGGCGATCACCGACTGGATCGCATCCATGTGGCCCGTCGCGATCATCACGTTCAGCACCAGCAGCGCGACGGCCACGATCAGCATGACCTCGACAAACACCACCCCCGCATCCAGCAGGCTGGCACCCAGCACGGCCCCCGGCATCTGCCAGACCCACAGGGCAATGATCAGCGTCGCCAGATAGGCCAGTGGCGCGGCCTCGTAGGCCGGCCGACGCAACGGCACCAGCCAGACAAACAGCACCACGAACGGCACCAGGGCCACCCAGAAAAGCGTCATGCGCGCGCGATCCTCGAAAAAGCGTTCCCGGGAGAGTATCGCCTGTCCCGGGCCGGGGCCCACTGCGTCAGATCAATCGCGCTCATCTTCCCCGCGCGGATGAACATGCCCGAAGCGACCCATGCCCCACCACAGCATGCGATGGCTCAGCCACCAGACCAGGGCGCAGCCGGCCATCAAGGCTGCGAGCCACACGTACGGATGGACTAGCTCCTGAGGGCGCGCCCACGGTCCAAGCACCCAGTTCACGTTCGCCTCCGGGGTCGAGAGAAGGTACGACACCAGCAAGACGGCCCAGCCCACCAGAATCCACAAACGCCCCGCCACCGGGTCGTATCCCAGGCGCCAGACCATCCACAACAGCACCAACGGCAGCGGCAGGTGATACAGGGAGAGCAGCCGCAGGTAGAGCGGAATCTCCGGGTCGAACATGTAGGCGACAAAGCCGAAGGGCGGGTTGCCCAGCAGCACCAGCCCCAGCAGAAAGTCGATCACCCACCCCATCTCGAGCAGGACCACGCCCACCGCCAGCATGCTCGCCAGGCGCCGGCTCTCCAGCCACGCCGCCGCGCACCCGGCGATCAGCGCGAGATTGGACAGCCAGAGGAAATTGAGCCAGCCATACTGGACCGCATAGACCGGCACCAGGACGCAGACAAAAAGCAGGTAGGCAACCAGAAACCAGCGAGGAAACAAAGCGTAATCGCCTGACGGGACCGGGCCCTCACTATAACGGTTCGAACCCGGAGTCACAGTGTTCCTTCACGTGCGACAGCCCGTTACGCGTATGATGAAAAGTCCATTCGACCCGCGGGAGAACCGGCGCGTGAGAACCTGGATTGTCATCAGCGCCACGCTGGCACTGGCGGCCTGCGGCACCCTGCCCCCGACCGCTGAACAGGCACGCGATGTGCCCTACAGCTGTGACCGTGGCCCGAACCTGATGGCGAGCTTCAGTGGCAACGAGGCCGAGTTGCGTTTTGGCCGCTCCAGGGCCGTATTACAGGCGACCGAGGTGGCCTCCGGGGCGCGCTACGCCAACCCCGGCGAGCAGATCGTGTTCTGGACCAAGGGCGAAGCCGCCATGCTCGAATTCCACGGTATCTACTGGACTTGCCGCGTTCGCCAGCCCAATGCCGATGCAGCTACTCCGGCTCCACCGGCGCCACGGCACTGGAGTGCCGCGGCAGGTGTTCCTGAATAAACGCCTCCAACCGGCCAAGCGCCTCGCCAGCACTGGAAAAGCCTTCCAGGCCACATTCGACCGAGCCATCGAGATACGGTCGCATGCCCTCGCTAATAGTCGGCGTAAACCCTACTCCCGTGCTCGCCAGCAACTCCGGGTCCAGACGCCCATCCACATGGATGCGCTGGATCTGCAGTACGGCGACCCCCTCCGACGTCACTCGGTCCTCGCGCACCAGTAGCGTCTCGCCGTTGTCGCACTCGGCGATCTGCAGCGCCCCTTCCCGCGCCGTTTGCGCCATTTGGTGCTCGTAGCTGCGCGCCTCGGGGTCCTGCAGGATCACGCGGGCGCCCTCGAAGGCCAGGGCCGCCAGCAGCAGTACCCCCGCCAGGCCGAACAGCGTAGCCGCCACCCGCCGCCGGCCCAGCGCAAACCCGACGACACCGCCCAGCAGCAACAGCGGCGTACCCCACTCGAAGGTCCGGGCCAGCGGTACAGGCATGAAGTCGATCCCGCCGCCGAGCCCCAGCAGGGCGGTCACATACAGCCAGACGATCCCCAGCCCGACCCCGAGCAGGATCGCGATCAGCGTGCGCCAGAACAGCGACTGCCTGCGCTCGGGTTGCGTATCGGCCATGCCCCTCTCCAATCCAGTCCAATCGGCGCAGCCTAAGCAAACACGCGCCGATGTGCACGCCAGGGCCCACCACCTGGCGCATCTCACCGGAACCCCTGCCCTAAAGTTTCCTCAAACGCGGCCGTTAAGCAGCTGTAGACGGGAAATTCCGGCTGCGGAATCCGGCCCTTCGCCGGATCGCCCTTGTGGCGTGCGAGACCCGACAACATGGCCCAGGTGTTGAGTGTTGCCACCAACCTCCTGTCGCTCAATGCTCAGCGCCACCTGCGCCAGTCGCAGGCCGCCCTGCAGACGGCCTTCCAGCGCCTCGCTTCGGGCCAGCGCATCAATTCGGCGCGCGACGACGCCGCCGGGCTGGCCATCTCCGAACGCTTCACAACCCAGATCCGCGGCCTGAACCAGGCCATGCGCAACGCGCAGGATGGCATCTCGCTGGCCCAGACCGCCGAGGGTGCCCTGGGCTCCATGACCGGCAACCTGCAACGTGTCCGCGAGCTGGCTATACAGGCGGCCAATGCCACCCTGTCGACCTCGGATCGTGGCGCCATCGACCGCGAGGTTCGCCAGCTCCTGGCCGAGAACGACCGCATCGCGACCCAGACAACCTTTAACGGCCGTTCGCTGCTGGACGGGTCCATGGGCACCGCGTTCTTCCAGATCGGCGCCAACGCCGGGCAGACCCTTGCCATCGACCTCGGCAACAGCATGCGCAACCGCTTCGTGGGCGACATTGCGAGCGCCTGGTCCGCCGAGCTGGAGGCCGCCTTCGCGGACGATCCGCTGGAGGTGGATCAGGACTTCTTCATACGTGTGGGCGAGCGCGACCCGGTGGAGGTCCCTGCAGGCCGCTATCGCACACCCCAGGAACTGGCGACCGCGATCGACCGTGCCCTCGGATCAACCGGACGCGCGGTCCTGACCGACGACGGTCGGCTGAACCTGATCGCCCGCGAGACCCTGACGATCTCGGGTGAGACCGCCATCGACACACTCGGGCTGCCGGCCACCACCGAACCCGGGGGAAGCCTGAACGATGTCGACCTGACTACGCGCCAGGGGGCCAGCGATGCCCTCTCACGTCTGGATGCTGCACTGGACGCGGTCAACGCGCGGCGCAGCCAGTTCGGGGCCATCCAGAACCGCTTCGAGTCGACCATCACCAACCTCGGCATCACCAGCGACAACCTGGCGGCGGCCCGCAGCCGCATTCTGGACGCCGATTACGCGGCCGAGGTCAGCCGCCTGGTGCGCGCCCAGATCCTGCAACAGGCCGGGCTTGCCGTGCTCGTTCAGGCCAACGCCCTACCGCAGACCTTCCTGCGGCTGCTCCAGTAACCAGGGGCGAGGCGTCCCTACTCTCCTGCGGCCCGCGCTGCCGCGCCAGAGAACTCCGGCCCCCGGACATCGTCGTCGGTCCAACCACGGTCCTGGTCGCGACCCGTCACCCACCATTCATGCACGAAGAGCCGAATCGGCCCGAGCACGCGCTCCTCGAAGCGCGATGGCAACGTATACGGGCCGACGTCCTCGTACTCCAGGAAGGTCGTATCGACATGGGCATTCCGGGTCGGTTCGAAGCCGGTCAGGGTGATGTGCACCCGGTAGAGCCGATCCGTTTCGGGGTGGATCCACATCACCACCTGGTCTTCGTCGGCCTTGCCGAAACCGGGCTGGATCGTGGCCAGCACGCGACGGTAGTCCACGCCACCCTCACGGCGATCTTCCAGCCGCGTCATTGATGTCGCGCGGTGTTTCACGAAGGTCGGCCCATAGTGGAACAGCTTGCCGGCATCGGTGGTCATCGCGGTGGCACGAATCCGGTCCTCGTCCTCGCTGCGCTCGCCGTTGTAGTACACGCGAATCTCGTCACGCTGGCGGATGACCGTCTTGGTGCCCTCCGGCCCCGTGTAATGCACCGCATACAGCTCGTCCGCCGGGCGATAGCGCTCCTCGCCCTGGCCACGGTACCCGCCATCCGCCACCAGCGGCTGCACGCGCTGCACCATTCGCCCCCACTCCCCGTCCGTAGCCTGGTTCAGGTCGCCGTCGTACTCGCGAAGATCCCCGCCGTGAGCGGCCATGGTGCGGTCGAACAGTTCCTGGGCCGTCATCCCGTCGATGAAAGCCTGGTCGTCAGGGGCATCCGGGAAGGTAGCGGCACAACCCGCCAGCAGCAGTCCGGGAAGTATCAGGAGCGGCGCCAGCCAGGGCTTCGGCCACGAAACCGACGGGACCCGCGTTGTGTTCTTGATCATCTCTAAGCCCTCCACACGAAACAGGTGTACAGCTCTTGTACAATTTCTGTACATGGAGTTCAATAAGGCCATCGCCCACCACCACCCAGGATGTGTCCATGTTCGCAAGAATCGCTCGGCTTCCCACGAAGGGGGCACGCACTCCGGTTACCCCTACCGATACTTCGGCCATCCTCGGGGCCATTCGCGATGCAGTCGCCTATATCGAGTTTACGCCCGACGGAACCGTGCTCGAAGCCAACTCGAACTTCCTCGACACGGTTGGCCACTCCCGCGAGGCGGTAGTCGGCCAGCACCACCGGATGTTCTGCGACGCGGCGTACGCCCGCTCCATCGAGTATCGGCAGTTCTGGCGGCAGCTGGCATCGGGCAATTCCCACGCCGGCACCTTTCCCAGGATCACGCGGGCGGGCAACACCATCTGGCTGGAGGCCACCTACTTTCCGGTACGAGACGCCGATGGCGAGGTGTACAAGGTCGTCAAGATCGCATCGGATGTCACCGCCAAGATGGAGACGCTCCAGGACCAGGCAGCCGTGTTCGAGGCACTGGATCGCTCGCTGGCGGTCATCGAGTTCACGCCGGACGGGACCATCCTCAAGGCCAATGACAACTTTTTGCAGGCCGTCGGGTACCGTCTGCAGGAGATACAGGGACAGCACCACCGGATGTTCTGCGACGACGACTTCTACCGCCAGAACCCGAACTTCTGGCAGGAACTCGCACGCGGCCGCTTCATGAGCGGCAAGTTCCGGCGCTTCAAGTCCTCCGGCGAGGAACTCTGGTTGGAGGCCACCTACAACCCGATCCTCGATGAGCAGGGTCGCACCGTGAAGGTCGTCAAGTTCGCCACGGACATCACCACCAGCGTGCACATGGCCGAGCGCACCCGCGAGGCCTCGGCTATCGCCTGCGAGATGGCCCAGAAAACCGCGGACGGCGCCAAACGCGGCGAGGCCTCACTGGAGGCAAACGTGGCCAACTCCGAACAGATACGCCAGCAAGTGGCCCAGACCAAGTCCGCGATTGACCAGCTCAATGCCGAGGCGCGCAATATCGAGTCCATCATCGAGACTATCCGCAACGTGGCCGAGACCACCAAGATGCTGTCCCTCAACGCCGCGATCGAGGCGGCGCGCGCGGGTGCACAGGGACATGGCTTCGCCGTGGTGGCACAGGAGGTCCGCAAACTCGCCTCCAGTACACGCGACGCCACCAGCCAGATTGCCGAGGTTATTCATGGCAATCTGCAAAGCACCCAGGGGATCGCAGAGCGCATCGACACGGTGAACCAGGTCGCAGAACAAGGCCGCCAACAGGTCCTCTCGGTACAGCAGATCATGGCCGAAATTCGCGAAGGCGCCAGCCACGTCGTCGAATCGGTTTCATCCATCCCGCGCGCATGACCCGCCCGGCGAGAGGCCTCGCACACCCGGAAGGCAGAGCCATCCGGGCAGCGGTGCCCCGCCCATTGATTCCCCCATTGACCACAAGGGTTCTCTCGCCTAGTCTTTCTTTTGGGTGGCGATCCCGCGCGATCGGCGGCAAACATTCCGGAATGGATCCGAATGGCTGCGACCACCCGACAGGGAGGGCAACGCCCCATGCCAGCGCGCATGTTCGGCTTGATCGTGAGACTCGGGCCCCTGGCCGGACTCAGCCTGCTCGGGCTGACTGCGCTGCTGCCCGCGCAAGCCTTGTCCGCAGTCACCCCCGCTCCCCTGCCACATAACACCGGCTTCTACCTCTCGCCGTACACCGCCTCCGGAGAACTGGCCGGCTGGGTCGACGAGGCATTGGGCGAATCCTCGCGCGACATCTCCGGGCTGGCCGGACGCCTCCTGCAAACCGCGGCGATGGCCTACGGTGCGCAGCAGTCGAATCGTCTGGGCGGCATGCTCGACCAGGCCAGCCGTTCGTCCGGCATCCCTGCGATGGACTTCGGCCAAGCCCTCGCCGCGGCCACCGAACCTGGCCGCACCTCGGCCGGAGGCCTCGAACAGGCCACCGCCATTCTGGGCGAGCTGGGGAGTCGCGGACTGGTGGGTGAACACGCCGGTCATCAGGTCCGACGGCTCGCGCAAGTACTGGAGGACCCGGAGACCGCCGTGCGCGGCGAGCTGGAACGCCTGCAGATCGGCTCGCGCGACATCGCCGGCGTACTCCGCGAACTGGAGCGCCTTCCGCAAGGCCAACGCCAGGGCGTACTCGGAGCCCTGGACCAGGACACCGCCCCGGCGCTGGAACTCCTGCTGGACGCCGGCCACCAGCGGCTTGACCGGCAGATGCGCGAACTGACCCAGCCCCGTGGCACTTCCGCCAGCTCTGCCGCCAGCGTCTTTGGCCTGCTGGCCCGTGATCACGATGCCGGGCTGTTCGGCGCCGGGGAGTTGTTGCAACGTCAGCTGGGCGATCACGCCCTGCGCCAGGGCGCCGAGCTGGGCATGGGGTTCTTCGCACTGTTCGACGGGCTCTCGCAGACCCACCGCCAACTCGAACTGACCCCGGAGCGCATGGTGCGCTACCGCCAGTCCGCCGACCGTTCGTTCAACGACCTCGACAGCCTGCTGGTACACACCATGGTGCACTACCGCACCCGGCGCGACTTCGCCCGCGCCAGCGAGGCCCTGATGCTCCTGTATCCCGAGGCGCGTCCGCGCATGGACGCCGCCCACGCGGCCGCGGGAGAAATCATCACCGCCGAATTACATCGCATGCAGCAACGCATGGACCTGCAATGGCAATAAACCCACGGAGAACCCACTGATGCGAATCCACCTGACGCCTGCCCGCATGCTCGCCATGGGCGCGATCCTGAGCCTGGGCCTGACGACCTCGCTCGCCCACGCCACGCCGGGCGCCGACCGCCAATTCGACCGCAATATCCAGGCGGTGGACACGGGCCTGCTGGAGCCCGGAACGCGTGCGCTACTCGACACCTACCGAACCGAACGGAGCACTCGCGAGGCACGTCAGGTCAGCCGTCAGGCATTGCCCGGCCGGAGTGCCACGCCGTGCACCTGGGACGACCGCTACCGCGTGCTGGCGGGCCTGGAGACACCTTCCGAGGTGATCTTTGCCCGCGCCCTGGTCACCAACAAGGGACGCGGCTCGGTCGATCTCGGCCACGACCGCTTCGAACTGCACGCCGATGGCGCCTGCCCGGACGCGGTCGACAATGGTCCCGCCTCTTTCTGGATTACCTGGTACCAGAATCATCAGGCCATGGAACCGGCCGCCGTCTCCAGCATCGAGGAGGCCCGCCGGCTGTACGCCGCCTCCGCCGCAGACAGCAGCATGAAGATGGTGATGCGCTTCGACGGCGAGTTCCGGAATGGTCAGCCTCACGGCCGCTTTCGACTGATCCAGACGAACCACACCCCGGAGATGCAGGGCATGCGCGGCGGCAGTGTTGCTGCCCATGCACTGGGGTATGCCGATTTCGAGGACGGCGAACGGGTCCGGGTCCTGATCGTGACCGAGATGGGTCACGGAGCGACCCTGGCGTACCTGGAGCAGCCGCACGGCGACGAGCACCAGCTCAACTACTGGGTCATGCACGGCGCCGGCATGCACATGGGCGACCATTACCCGACCAACGCCGCTGGCGAAATCGATGGCCTCTTCGTGCGCCTGCGCAGCAACGAGAGCCCGCCCGAGATCAGCGCCTGCGTGCGCGGCAACCTGCCCGCCGAGCGTTCCGCCTGCGACTAGGCCTGCTGCCGGCCGCGGCGCGGGATTCTCACCCGGCGCCGTTTCCCCGAGGTCTCAAACCAGGACGCCCGGACCGATCACTGAACGGCCCGGGCGTCTCTTTCCTGTTCCCATGAACTACACTACCAGAACAACCACTTACAACTGCGTGTAACGCCCGGGCGCATATCGCCGAGGACCCGCGACCGCGCCGCCATAATTGTCCTGCCCCGAACAGGGCACAAAGCCGGCCAGGAAGGCCAAAGGATACCTCGCGATGTCCAGGTTCGAGTCGGCACAGCCCCTGGCAGGCAACACCCGATATTCCGACTACCTGGCCCGAACCACGCTTCGCGCCTGGGTCGGGATGTCCTTTTTATCCGCGACGCTGATCATCGTCGCCGGCCTTCTGATCTCCTGGTTAATGCCGTACCTGGCGGGTGGCGCCGACAGCATCGTGCCGCACTTCTACTACGTGCCCATCCTGTTTGCCGCCGCGCGCTTTGGTCCCGGCGCCGCCCTCATCGTGGCACTGGTGGCCGGCGTACTGGCCGGTCCGTTGACCTATGTCGATGTCGCGGCCGCTACCGCACAGGAGACGGAACGCTGGCTGACGCGCACTGCCTTCTTCGTCGGCATCGGGCAATTGATGGCCTGGCTGGTCATTCCCGCGCTGCACCCGGTCACCGAAGAGCTCCGGCGCATGCGCCAGGAGTTCGACATCCGCCGAGGGCTGAAACACAACGAATTCTTTCTGCGCTACCAGCCAATCTATTCGCTCCGCCAGCGCCGTTTTGTCGGGGTCGAGGCGCTGATTCGCTGGCAGCACCCTGCACACGGCGAACTCGCTCCAGCGGATTTTCTCGACGTGGCGGAGGACTCCTCCCTGATCCATGACATCGGTGAACTGGTAATCGCCGAAGGCTGCCGGCAGGCCGAGGAATGGGCGACCCTCGCGCGGGAACAGGGCCGCGGGCCCTGGTACACCGCGATCAATCTCTCCGCCCGGGACCTGGTTCGCCCCGAGCTCGCATACGACGTCGCGTCGGCACTCAATCGCCACCACCTGCCGCCTGAACTGCTAACCATCGAACTCACCGAGAGCGTTCTCGCACTCGAGGATGCCGAGCCCGCCCTCGAGGCCCTGAAGCATCTGGGGGTGCATCTTGCCATCGATGATTTCGGTACTGGGTATTCGTCCCTCGCCTATCTCAACCGCTTCCCGATCGACACGCTTAAACTCGACCGGCAGCTGGTGTCCCGTCTCGGCCATGATCCCTCCGCAGAGGATCTCGCACGAGGCATCGTACTGCTGGCCAGTTCCCTCGGGCTGAAGATGGTCGCCGAGGGCATCGAAACCCTCGAACAGGTCGAGCGCGGCCAGGAACTCGGCTTCGATCTGATTCAGGGGTTCTATTTTGCGCGGCCGCTCACCGCAGACCAGATCCCCTCTCTCCTGATGATCGACAACGTCGATCCGGACCATCCCCCCACACCGGAAGCGACACGCGCGTAAAAAAACCCCGGCGGGCACAGCGGCGCCGCCGGGGTCCTGGGAGATATCAGGCGTAGTACTCCCGGAGGTTACGAATCCTCCGCTATCTCGGCGAATTGCTCACCGAGGCCGCTGTCGTTATCGATCAGGTAGGCAATCTCCTGGTATTCCTCGACGGTCAGCCCTTCATCCTCGATCGCGGCGACCATCTCGTCATTGGCCTCGTCGCGCAGCGCTTGGGCTTCCTCGCCTTCTGTTTCCGCGATGTCATCTGCGTATTCCGCGCGGATGTCCTGGGCGGCTTCCGCGGCGGCCAGAAAGCTTTCCAGATCGCTCTCACTGACGTCCTCGGCGGACATTTCGGGATCATCGGTCCATTCCTGCTCGAACACATTCGGATCACCCGCCGCCACGGTGCCCGCGCCACCCAACGCGAGCCCGAAAGCCAGGGCGATCGAATATGCGGTACTGGTCTTGTGTCCCATTCTGCGCCTCGTGCTTCATCAGATCGGTTGGATTGCGATAGCCCGTCGCAATGCACGGGCCGTTTGGCCTGAAGCGAAGCAGCCTCCGTGCCAACATGGCCTGAATGCCGCATGCCGCGCCACCAGGCGGTTTCCGCACCTGGATGACTCGATCGAACGGACCCCCATCACACCGAGAAGTGGGTCATTCAGACACATGCATCGCCCCGACCCGTGTCGCTCCGACCCATTCCCCGGGGTCGGAGCCCTCGCGCAATACCGCAAAAGGTGCTTCACCCACAAAAAAGCCCCGTGGCGCAATGCCACGGGGCCCGGCCCTATCAGCTCGGCGTGTGAGTTAGCTTGACCCGAAGTACTCCCGCAGGAGTTGCGTCGTGCGCGCGGCCGGATCCTCGCGAATACGGCGTTCCTCGTCCGCCAGAATGGTAAACAGACCATCCAGTGCGTGGTCGGTCACATAGCGATCCAGGTCCACATCCAGATCGGCCATGCCGGGGATACGGCTGGCTGCATCACGCAGCGGCTGGTACACCCGGTACACCCCGGCACCCTCCATGTGTTCGCGCACCACGGGCGCATAGCGCTCGCGCAGGTCCGACTCGGACGCACCACGCAGGTACTGGGTGGCGGCATCGTCATCGCCGCGCAGTACCGCGTGAACGTCGGACGGCTGCATGCCGCGAATCGCGCTCACAAACACCGGGGCCGCCTCTCGGGCGGCCGCCTCGGCGGCCCGGTTCATGCGCCGCTCAAGATCATCCACCTGGCTGCCCAACCCGGCGCTGCGCAGCACATCCCCGGCCTGCCGCAGCTCTTGCGGGAGGCCGATCCGTATGGCCTGGTTGCCCCAGTAGCCGTCTTCCTGTCCCGTCCGCTCCACGGTTCGTTCGGTGCCGACTCGCAGGGCCTCGCGGATCGCCTCTTCCGCCCGGTCACCACCACTCCCCTCGCCGTTCAAACCAAAGTCGCGGACATCCAGCCCGGCACAGGCCGAGAGAAAGAACGGCAGAAACAGCAACAACACAAGCGGCGAATTACGCATGCGGACACTCCGACAAAAATCGTACGGGGCATGATACACATCACGCCTCGCATACCCCGTGCCCCGTTCGCCACATCCGACACCGCGCCAGGCTTGCGATCCACCCCCGCATGCTCAATCGTTAAGGCATATGCTCCACAGACCGCGCCGCCAAAGACCCGCCCGCAAGCGCCTGTACGCTGCCGCCATCCTGTTCGGCTTGCCGCTACTCGCGTTCATCGCCTGGGTGACCTGGACGGAACAGCACCCGGAGCAGGAGCGCGAGCTGCGTGTGGAGGTCCAGGACCGCCTGCACGAATGGTTTCCGGAGGTCATGGAACTGCCCGACGAGCTTCGCGGCTTTGTCCCGAGATCCACGGTATTCGATGACAGCGCCCCCCCCGAAGTCGTGATGCTGCACGGGCTCGACGAGCCCGGCGATATCTGGGACACGCTGGCGTCCGCCCTCGACACCGCGGGTATCAACGGCTGGGAGTTTCGCTACCCGAACGACCAGGCGATTGATCACAGCGCCGATCTCCTGGCGGAGTACTGGGAGACCCTGGAGGCGGACCAGCCCGTGATCCTGGTGGGGCACAGCATGGGTGGGCTCGTGATCCGCGATTTTGTTACCCGCTGGCGACACCCGACAGGCGAAGACCCAGGGGTCGAAGGACCACCAATTGCCGGCGTGATCCTGGTCGCTACCCCCAACCAGGGCTCCGACTGGGCACGCCTGCGTGTCTGGCTCGAGGTGCGCGAATGGCTCACCGACATTCGCGAACAGCGCTTTTCGCTTTTCGCCGGCCTGCGCGACGGCACGGGCGCGGCCAAGATCGATCTGCGGCCCGACAGCGAGTTTCTCGCGGACCTGAATCAGCGTCCCTGGCCAGAGGGCATTCCCGTGCGCATCATCGGCGGCGTGGTACCCGAGCCCACCCCGGCGATGGAGGCCAGCCTGCAGTCCCTGAGCGAGCAGTTCGGTATCGAGAACCTGCCCGAGCGCATTGGCGAATGGTGGCAAGACGCCAGCGAAGGTGTCGGTGACGGGGTCGTGCCAGTTGAGTCCCTGTCACTGGAAGGACACCCCGAGCCCCAGATCCTGGAGGCCTCGCACCGCGGTCTTCTGGTGCCCGGCCCCCTGACGGAATATCCCCCCGCGGTCGAACCGGTCCTGCATATCCTGTTCGACTGGCGGGGCGAAGACCGGCCTGTACCCGCGATTACCCCGCAAGACTAACGTCTCTCCAGCGCAGGAGTCAGATCCCCAGCTCCCGCAGGACTTTGTCGATGCGCGGCACCAGGTGCGCATGCGGCGAGTCCTTGCGCACCAGCAGATGCATCGATGTCACGTCCAGCACGTTGGAGGAAGCTACGATCCGATCCAGGGCATCCGCCTCGTCGGGATAGGCCCGCTTCAGCTCCCGGATCGTGTGTTCCGTCACCTCGCTCATGTTGATCAGCACGTCTCCCTCGCCGGCCGCCAGGCGGCGCAGGTTCTCCGACAGCGTGCCCTCGCGCTGCACGTCCAGACCCTCCAGGTTGGCCTTGCCCCAGCCGTTGCCGGCGTAGTCCAGCACGCGGTATCCGGGAAAGTCCTCCAGCCGCTCCTTGGCCAGCAATTCATCACGCTCGGGGTGATCCTCGCGCACGAAGGCCACCCATTCCGGCTCTGCCAGGGCGACCTCGTTCGCGATCAGATACTCCTCGCGCTCCGGCGTCATGGTGGTAATGATCGCGTCGGCCTTGCCCTCCTTCACCAGGCGCTGCGCCTCTTCCCATTCGTAGGGCTCGTGGCGCAGTGGCACCCACAAGTGGGCAAAGGCCTCCTGCATCAACTGTACGTAGTGACCGACAAAGCGCCCGTCGCGGTTGATGTACCCATACGGCGCCTCGTCTTGATCACCCGCGATATGAAACGCCTCGCGCTGATCCGCCACCGCCGGCAGCGACAACATGCCCAAAACCGCAATGCCCACTAACAGCCGTCCCAACATCGCTCACATCCTCCGTACCGCACCGCCCGGCCTCTGAATCAGCCGGAGGCCGGCATCCAGTCACTCAAGCCGCGGCGAGATTCACCAGCGGCACCAGGCCAAACCACAACACATAGGCTAGCGATACCGCCATCAGCCCGTCGATACGTCCGCCGGGTGCCCCGCGCTGCCGCTCGCGCCACAGGAGCCACGTCAGCCACGCCGCATGCGGCACGACGAAATAGGCAATCCCTGCATAGGCCCCCTGAGCCCAACCAGCCAGGTGGAATGCCGCTCCGGCAACCGCCGCCAGAACGGTGAACACCAGCGCTACAACGAGGGCACCACCATTCCCCAGCCGCACCGCCAGGGTACGTTTGGCCACGGCTGCGTCCGCCTCACGATCGGGTATACCGGAAAGCGTAATCGACGGGACGATTGCCAGGAACAGCGGCAGACTCAGCCACCAGGGCAAGGGGTCCGTCCAGTCCCCCGCGAGGAACACATAACCGCACAGCAATACGCCCAGGCTGTGAGTCAGCGCGACATCCAGCTCCCCGAGCCCGCGATAGCTGAGCTTCAGGGGCCGCGCCGTATACCCGATCGCGAGCACCGCCAGCACGCCCGTCACCCACAGCATGGGACCGGCATCGCCGGGCGCGACCCCGAGCAGCAAGACAAATGCCGCCGCGAAGCCCCCAAGCGCCACCGCCGTGCCGGCGTTGAGCTCGCGCAGGGACAGCCGCCCCTCCACCAGCACCCGCGACCCGCCGGTAAACGGACTGTAGAAACGGTTCTGGCGATCGGAGCCGAAATCCACGCGTTCATTGACCAGGACCGTCGCCACCTCGAGCAGGAACAGGCACAGATAGCCCAGCCAGAAAACCGGATTGCGCAGCACACCACCGTCCGGGGCCGCTGCCAGGGCTCCTGCGGTGTAGGCCACAAAGGTCATCGGGTAGAACTGCAAGCGCAGGGCCTGCAGCCAGCCCCCCAGCTTAAAACCGGCCCGTTCGCGCAGGCTCTCGCGCCCGTGCTGCAGGCGCAGCCCTTCCTGTCGTGCACGCTCGAGCCACGCCTCGCGTTGGCGGTCGTCGGCCTCGCGCACCGAGCCCAGCATCAGCGAGCGCACCGGGCGGATGCCGCAAAAACCCAGGGTGGCCCGCGCCATCGCGTTGATCCCGGGCTGGCGATACAGCAGACGATGGATCAGCACCGGGGTATCCATCGTGGTGATCAGCTGTGCGGAGCGCCCCTGCAGCAGACCCTCGTATCCGGTGCCGCCCTCGCAACTGCGAAAGGCGAACTCGGGCGTCATCACGCGATCGAGAAAACCCTTGAGCAGCGCCGGCATGGTGCCCCACCAGGTGGGAAAAACGAATACGAGGTGATCGGCCCAGGCGACCAGTTCCCGTGCCGCGTCCAGGTCGTCTTCCAGCGCCTGCTGATTCGGCGACGGCGTGTGAACATGCGGATCGAAGTCGAGATTTGCCAGCTCCAGGGAGCGGACTTCCGCCCCGGAGGATCGGGCCCCGTCACGGTAGGCCTCGGCCAGCGCGCCGCACAGGCTGTCGGTACGCGGGTGGCCCAGGATCACGAGCACCTTCATGCGCGGCGGCTCCCGGAAAGCGCCTCGCAACCGCTACCACTCGGGACGGGGCACGTGGTGCATACCGGGTTGCCTCCCTGCATACTCGAAGTCCTCCGAACCCCGTCTCTGACCATGCCCACGATCGAACACCAGGCCCACATCCGCGCGGACCGACCCGATGTATTCGCCCTGATTACGCGAGTCGAGGAGTTCGTCCATTACAGCGAGGCCATCGAAACGATAGCGCGCGTCGGGGAGGGCCGCTACCGATGGGTCGTCCGCATCGCCGGCATCCCTCTGAATTTCGATGTCGAGATCACAGAATCGGAACCACCGGAGCGCTTTTCCTGGCAATCGCTGACCGGCGTGCAGAATCGCGGCACCTATCACCTGACACCCGCGAGAGACGGGACGACGATCCACCTGCGTCTGGAGTACGAGCTGGACAATCCGCTGCTCGAAGAGACGGTCCGCCAGGCGGCCAAACCGCTGATCCAGACCCTGAGCCGGGAGATCATCGACAACGTGGAGGCGGAACTGCAGAACCCGCCGCGAAAAAGCGCAGACCGGCAGGGTCCACGCCCGGATCATTAGACCCCGGTATCGGACAGGCTCAACAAATAGCGCTGCTGGTCCGGGCTCTCGATCGCACCAGGGCGCGCATCGCGCACGGTTGCGATGGCCTCCTCCGGCGCGAGGCCCCGTTCGATCAGCGTCAGGGCCGCAATCGTCCCCGCGCGGCCAAACCCGCCACCGCAGTGAAAAATCACCCCCTCACCCGCATCCAACCGCCGATGCACCTCGGGGCCGACCTCGCCCCATCGCAACTCCCATGGGCGATCCGGGGCCGCCATGTCACCAATCGGCAGGTGCAGCCACGCCATCCCCGCCGCACCCACGGCCTCGCCAAGCTCGGGCACCCCCAGCACGTCCAGTTCATGCCTCTGGTTCAGCGTGACTACGGCCGTCGCTCCCCAGTCCCGGATCGCTGCCAGATCCGCCTCGAGGTCCCGCTGACCACCGGGCGTACCCGGCTCACACTTGCCGGGGCAAAGTGTCATCCCGATCGTTCCCCCCCCGGGCAGGCGCAACGTGCCGATCTCCAGGGAGTGGAGGGGATGGTTACTAGTCTGAGTCATCAAGCCTCTCTCAATCGTCCGGCGCCAGGGCCAGTCGTTCCGATCTCTTGTCCTCGAAGGCCTCGTCTGCGAACCATCGCCGCATCCCCCAATCCTACCGGTATGGACACCCCGTTACTCATCCTTGGCCTCCTGCTGGTCGCCAGCTTGGCCGCATTCTTTACCGGCGTACTGCCCTATCCCATCGGATGGATCATCCTGACCATCGCCTTCATCGCACGCTTGCTCTTTCTGGCCGGCCGATAACATCCTTGCGGAAGCCGGATTGGAGAGCACCCGCGATGTCTGAAGCCCGCAAGATGCCGGTACAACTGATCAGTGTGGACGCGGTGGTCGACGCCGCGGACACCCTCGCCCGCCAGATCCTGGACAGCGGCTTCCGGCCGGACACGATCATCGCCATTGCCCGTGGCGGCTTCATGCCGGCGCGATTCCTGTGCGACTTCCTGCAGGTGCACAAACTGCTGAGCCTCAAGGTGGAGCACTACACCTCCGGCGCCCGCAAGAAGCAGGCCGCGGCCGTGGTGACGGTGCCGCTGAGTGGTGAGGTCCGCGGTGAACGCGTCCTGCTGGTGGACGACGTCAACGACAGCGGCGATACCCTGACCGCGGCACGCCCCTACCTGGAGACCTTCAAGCCCGAGGCCGTGCGTACCGCCGTGCTGCACGAGAAGACCACGACCACCTGTCCGGCGGACTTTCGCAGCCACACCGTCCGCGAGTGGCGCTGGCTGCTCTATCCCTGGGCGGTCGTCGAGGACGTCGGCCAGTTCATCCAGCAGATGGACCCGCCACCCAGCCACCGTGTAGAGCTGATCGAACGCCTGCGCCTGGATTACAGCCTGGAGCTGCACCCCGCCGAACTCGATCGCGTGATTCGCTACCACAATCTCGAAATCGGCTAGGCCCGCCACCGCAAGGGGCTTAAGGGGCTCCGGACGAGGCCTCCTATTTTGCTCAGACCTCCCCGTTTTCCTGCGCTTCCGGTCCTACACTCGAGGTCAGTTCAACTGCTTATTGTTCGGAGGGCCCATGCGTTTTCGGGACCGTACCGACGCCGGCCGGCGGCTCGCGCAAGCGCTGGACCGCTTCCGCGGTCAGCCCGGCGTGGTGTATGCCCTGCCGCGCGGCGGCGTCCCGCTCGGGGCAGAGGTCGCGCGTCACCTGGATATGCCGCTGGATCTGCTGATCCCGCGCAAGATCGGCCACCCGTTCCACCCCGAATACGCGATTTGCGCGGTCCCGGAACAGGGCGAGCGCGTCTGCAACCCCCGCGAGGAGGATCGCATCGACCCGGAATGGCTGGAGCGGGCCGAGGCCCGCGAACGCGCCGAGGCCCGCCGACGACGCGAACTGTACTGCACCACGCCCGCCCCGGACGTCGCCGGCAGACTGGCGATCATCGTCGATGATGGCATTGCCACCGGCCTGACCATGCGCGCAGCCATCCGCGACGCCCGGCAACGCCACCCCAGGCAGATCATCGTCGCGATCCCGGTGGCCCCGGCCGATACGGCGGAGCTGCTCGAGACCGAGGTCGACCACGTGGTGACCCTGGACCGCCCGGTGTACTACCGGGGCTCGGTCGGGTCCTACTACGAATCCTTCGAGCAGACCTCGGACGACGAGGTGATCGACCTCCTGGCCACCGCCCACCGCTCCCGCAAACCCGATGTCTCGCGCTGAGCAACACGATGTGACCCTCGCCCTGGACGGACATCCCCATCAGGGGATCCTCGGCCTGCCGGAGACCCCGGCCGGGCTGGTCGTGTTCGCCCACGGAAGCGGCAGCAGCCGCCTCAGCCCGCGCAACCACCATGTGGCCCACGTGCTGCAGGCGGCCAATCTCGCCACGCTGATGTTCGACCTCCTGACCGAGACCGAGGATCGCACCTACGAGAACCGGTTCGACATCCCGCTGCTGGCCCGTCGGCTCGTACAGGCCTGCGAATGGGCCGCTTCGCAACCCCGGCTCGCAGGGCTACCGATGGGCCTGTTTGGCGCCAGCACCGGGGCGGCGGCGGCACTACAGGCGGCCGCGGCGGCCCCGGATACCATCCTCGCCGTCGTCTCCCGCGGCGGCCGCCCCGATCTGGCGGGCGAGGCCCTGCCCCGGGTGGCGTCGCCCACCCTGCTGATTGTCGGGGGCGACGACACCATGGTGATCGAGCTCAACCGTCAGGCGCAGGCCCGTATGCTGGCCACCTGCAAGCTCGCGATCATCCCGGGCGCCACTCACCTGTTCGAGGAACCGGGCACCCTGGAGCAGGCGGCGGAGCTGGCAACGGACTGGTTTACCTGCTGGCTGCATCCCGAATAGGAAGGGCCGGGTTTTCTTCCAGGAGACTTTTCAGTTGGTCCAGGTCCTTCTCAACCGCGGACCGGTCCGCAACAAACTGTTCGTCGGACATCCCCGGCTGCCGGAAAAGGCTGAACACCAGCTCGCTGCCCTCGCCGTTCGGCAGGACGCGCATGGGGTTGTGAACGATCACGCCCGAGGGGAGCTCGACATCGTGGTCCATCACACCGAGATCGTTGGGCGCCGCAAACCGCACCGTCACCCTCCCAACGGGCCCTTCCACCACCCACGCATCCCCCTCCTGCCGAACCTCCGAGCGTGCGAGCCCTTCGGCCCATAACGGGAGGTTTCTCGGATCGGAGGCAAAGGCATAGACATCCGCGGGAGTGCGCGCGATGGATACGGTCAGGTGCAGCACCTCGGCCATGCTGGGCCCGCGGGCGTCCATTTCAACGGCCCTCAAAGGCTCGAACCAGGGCCGCGATGTCGAACTTCTTCATCTTCAGGAACGCCTGCGTGATCCGCGCCAGCGCTGCCGGATCATCAGACTGCATCATCTCGTCCATCACTGCGGGGACGATCTGCCAGGACAGGCCGAACTTGTCCCTCAACCAGCCGCATTCCACCTCCTGCCCGTCATCGGCCGTCAGCTTGTCCCAGTAGTAGTCGATCTCCTGCTGGGTATCGCACTTGACCATGAACGAGATCGACTCGTTGAACGATACCAGTGGACCCGCACTGATGGCCTGGAACTCCTGCCCCAGCACGAAGAAGGTGACGATCTCCACCGAGCCGGACGGGGTGTCTTCCAGGGTGACCGTGTTCTCGACCCACGAGTTTTCGAAGACCGAGGCGTAGAACTCGGCCGCCTCCCTGGCCTGGTGGTCGAACCACAGGTGCGGGACAAGCTTTTGCTGAACGGTTGCCATGATGTCTCTCCCGTGCGTGCGGGCTGTACTACTGGGACATCACGCCCACTCATTGGCTCCCTGCTCGAAGCCGGCCCGATAGGGGCTGCCCACACAAAAACGGTGCCCACTGGGCGCCTGCATCACCACCCAAGCCTCGTGCCGGGACACAACGGTCGCGCCCAGACTCTGCAAACGCGCGACTTCGGCCTCGATCGAATCGGAGTCGATGTCCAGGTGTGCCCGCGGATCGTGATCCACACGCTGGATGATGACCTGGACCTCCCCGGGCGGCGTTACGAGCTGGATGAAGCCGCTGGCCGCATCGAAGTCCTCGGGCATCGGGTAGCCCAGTGCGCCGGCCCAAAAACGCGCCTCGGCGGCCAGATCCTGCGTCCGGCAGTCGATCACGATGTTTCCGAGTCGGCTCTTGTGCATGGTGTCAGGAGGAACACGGCACTCGCGTGCCCCCAAAGCCCACCTTCGGTTCGGGAGAACCCGCTGGCGTGCGTGTTCTCCCGCCCCGCTAGCGCGGCTTGCAGGCCAGGCCGAACTCGAAGGTATGGATCTTGAAGCCCTCGGGGAACGCGGCCTTCAGCCGGCGTTCGAACTCGGCGTAGATCTCGGCCTTGTGCTGCTGCACGTCCCAGTCGCGGCTGTCGCAGTCGACCCCCTCGACGTCCAGCTCCATGTTCAGCTCCAGATCCGGGGCCATTTGCAGTCGGATTGTCGGCATCTCGATTCTCCTTGCGTTTCGCCAGGCCCTAAAGAACGGGCACCAGCAGCAGCGCCATGATGTTGATGACCTTGATCAGCGGATTGATCGCGGGGCCCGAGGTGTCCTTGTACGGGTCCCCCACCGTGTCGCCGGTGACCGCCGCGTGGTGGGCCTCGGAGCCCTTTCCACCATGGTGTCCATCTTCAATGTACTTCTTTGCGTTATCCCACGCCCCGCCACCGGCGGTCTGCGAGATCGCCACAAACAGGCCCGTCACGATCGTCCCGATCAGCAGCCCGCCCAGCGCCTCGGTACCGAGGAACACGCCGACCAGTACTGGCACCAGTACTGGCAGCAACGAGGGCAGGATCATCTCGCGGATCGCTGCACTGGTGAGCATGTCCACGGCACGGGTGTAATCCGGCTTGGTGGTGCCCTCCATGATCCCGCTGATCTCGCGGAACTGGCGGCGCACCTCGTTCACGATACCCGAGGCCGCCCGGCCTACGGACTCCATCGTCATCGCCGCGAACAGGAACGGGACCAGCCCCCCGATGAACAGTCCCACGATGACATTCGGGTTGCTGAGCTCGAAGTTGTGTACACCGCCCGTGTGGCGCACCAGCTCGTGGGTGTAGTCGGCGAACAGCACCAGGGCCGCGAGCCCGGCCGAGCCGATCGCATACCCCTTGGTGACCGCCTTGGTCGTGTTGCCCACCGCGTCCAGCGCATCGGTGGTCTCGCGCACCTCGGAGGGCAGATCGGCCATCTCCGCGATGCCGCCTGCGTTGTCCGTGATCGGCCCGTAGGCGTCCATTGCCACGATGATCCCGGTCATCGACAGCATCGTGGTCGCAGCGATGGCGATGCCGTACAGGCCGCCAAAGGCATAGGCCACCAGGATCGCCGCGCAGACCGCCAGCACCGGCGCGGTGGTCGCCTTCATCGACAGCGCCAGGCCGGCGATGATGTTGGTCGCGTGCCCGGTGGTCGAGGCCTCGGCCAGATGGCGGACCGGACGGAACGCCGTGGAGGTGTAGTAGTCGGTGGCGACCATAATCACCCCGGTCAGCACCAGGCCCACCAGCGCCGCGCCATACAGTCTCAGCGCCGCGCCACTCTCGATGCCCATGCTGGTGGCCAGCGCGTTGTCCGGCACCAGCACCAGCGTAATGGGCAGGAAGGCCACCGCCGCGAGCCCGCCGGAGACCATCAGGCCCTTGTAGAGTCCCTTGATGATCTCGGAGCCCTGCCGCGCCTTGACCGCGAAGGTGCCCACGATCGAGGCGAGGATCGCCCCGCCCCCCAGCACCAGCGGATACACCGAGGCCATCAGCCCCAGTTCAGGTATCAGCAAGGTGCCCAGGATCATCGTCGCGATGATGGTGACCGCGTAGGTCTCGAACAGATCCGCGGCCATCCCGGCGCAGTCCCCGACGTTGTCGCCCACGTTGTCGGCGATCACGGCCGGGTTGCGGGGATCATCCTCAGGGATGCCCGCCTCGACCTTGCCCACCAGGTCCGCTCCGACATCCGCACCCTTGGTGAAGATGCCACCGCCGACACGCGCGAAAATCGAGATCAGCGAGCCGCCCAGTGCCAGCCCCACCAGCGGCGAGAGCCCGACGTCGCCACCCTCCGGTGTAAGCCACCAGAGCACGGCAAAATAGCCTGCCACTCCCAGAAGCCCGAGCCCGACCACCAGCAGGCCGGTCACCGCGCCCCCACGGAAGGCCACGTCCATCGCTGCTTCCAGCCCCGACTTCGCGGCCGCCGCGGTTCGCACGTTGGCTCGTACCGCCACATGCATGCCAATAAAACCCGCCGCACCCGAAAGCACCGCGCCGATCAGGAACCCGATCGCGGAGCCCACGCCGATGACGAGCCAAAGCCCGACGAACAGAACCACCCCGACCACCGCAATGGTCGTGTACTGCCGCTTCATGTAGGCCGATGCGCCTTCCTGTACGGCACGGGCGATGCGCTGCATCTCCTGGCTCCCCTCCGACTTCGAGAGCACCCAGCGGATGGAAAACAGACCATAGGCCAGCGCGGCAACGCCACACAGCAGCGCAAACACGAGGCCGAAAAATGGCATGGACATGGACTCCCCCTTCGATACGTCGTGACACAAAGCATCCGGAACGTCGGGCACCCGCGGCGGCCGACAGGCAGGCTGTCGACACGACACGGCCGCCCGGCGCGAATCCGGGCATCCGGTTTGTGCTGGCGCCGCGCATCCGCGCGACGGTCGAGGCGCGCGGCCTCCGCTGGCGCGGGGCGTACAGCCTCGACAAACGTATTGGGGGATGGTGGGCCTGGCCGTGAATCGGCTCGAAAGAAGGACCGCAAAAACCCCTTACAATGCTAGGGCAACTTACGTGGTGACTTGCAGGGCGTCAAGCGCGGTGGATGCAAACCGCGCGCGAAAGGCACCTTAAAGAGCATCGACCGGGGCATACCGCCAGGTGAACTTCATCGGCCGCAGGAGAACGAACAAGTGAAAATCCAGTAAGATCGTTGACTTACAAAACAAACTGATCAACCAGGCGTTTCGATGACCAGTGCCACAGCAGCCAACAAGGATTGTTACTTCTGCCGCGTCGCGGCCGGACTGGCCGATCCCCTCATCTACGAGAACCGCTCGTTCGTCGCCCTGTTCGACACCAACCCGGTCAACCCGGGGCATGCCCTCGTCATCCCGCGGCGGCACGTGGTCTCCCTGTTCGAGCTGAACGAGGCCGAACAGTCGGACTACTTCGACGCCATCCATGGCGTACGCCAGGTGATCGAGTCGACCGACCTGGCCAGCCTGTACCGCAGCATGCTGGTCCGCGAGGACCTGAGCGAGCGCCCCAAAGACCATATCGAAGGCGTGCTGGAGCTCCCCTTTCTGGGCAATCGGCCCGATGCCTACACCGTCGGCAACAACGACGGCCGCATGGCCGGGCGCAGCATCGATCACCTGCACGTGATTCTGCTGCCCCGCTACGAAGGCGATGTGGAAGACCCCCGTGGCGGCATCCGCAACGTGATCCCGGATCGAGCGAATTACCACCGACACGCCCACCCGGGCGTTCGCGCCGACCGCGCCTGACCCCAACCACCCGGCCCGTCCCGGCCATTGCGACCGGGCGGGCAATCGCCCGGTGAACCATTCCTGCACGCGGGCCGTCTACCGCGTAACCGGGCTTCGTGGCGTCTGCCTCCCGTGGCCGACCTGCCCTTCGCTCCTGGCAACGACTGTTCCTCCAGGTGCTATATCCAACGTTCGGCAAGTGACCCGTTCAGGAGTGGCAAACATGTTGAAATTCGTAGCGACAGCACTGGCGGTTCCGGCACTGGCAATGGGCAGTGCCACGGTAGTGGCGGACGATGCCGAGCCCATTGGCTCGATTCAGGAATGGGAAGTCCCCTGGCCGAATACGCGCCCGCGCGACCCCTGGATGGGCCCCGATGGGCGAGTCTGGTTCGTGGGGCAAACAGGCCACTACGTTGCGACCCTAGACCCCGAAACCGGGGAATTCGAACGCTTCGACCTGGAATCCGGCGCGGGTCCGCATACGGTCATCACCAACGAAAGCGGCGCTTGGTATGCCGGAAACCGCGCCGACCACATCGGGCGCATCGACCCGGAAACCGGCGAAATCGAACGCTTCGAATTGCCAGGTGACGGGAGGCGCGACCCACACACCATGGATTTCACCGAGGACGGCAACATCTGGTTCACGGTCCAGCACGGCAACCAGATCGGATATCTCGACGTAACCAGCGGGGACATCACGCTGCACGACGTGCCCACCCCCGGCTCCCGCCCGTATGGACTCATGCTGGATGGCAACGAACAGCCGTGGGTCACTTCGTTCGGCACCAACAAGCTCGCCACAGTGGCGGGCGTTGGCGAGGCCGTCGAGGAGATCGAACTGCCGCGCGAAGACGCGCGCCCGCGCAGGCCGACGGTGACCGACGACGGCCGCGTCTGGTATGTCGACTTCGCCGATGGCTACCTCGGTGCCTATAACCCGGCAAGCGGCGAGATCGAGGAATGGCGGACCCCGGGCGAAGCAGCCGGTGCCCCCTACGCCATCACCACCGACGGCGAGGGCCGGGTCTGGTTCTCGGAAACAGCCCACTCGCCCAACCGGCTGATCGCCTTCGACCCCAGTACCGAGACCTTCCTGCCGGCACTGGAGCTGGCCGATGGTGGCGGGATCGTGCGGCACATCACCTACCACGGCCCCAGCAACACGATCTGGTTCGGGGCCGACACGGGCACCATTGGTCGCATCCAGCTGGATTGACCCATGTCTGAGCGGCCCTGCAGGGTGGGCCTTCCTTGCCCCACGGCTTATCCTGCCTGCGCAGCATCCGCCCGCGTCCACCAACCCGTGGCACCAGTCGCAGCAATCAGGCCGTGTACGGGCTACGATCATTCATCACGCTTACACCGATGACCTCGCTTGCGTATGACACGTGTCCACCCGCCTCTCGGCCCGGCTGCCGGGCTCGCCCTCGCCTCGGCCTTGTTTGGTCTTCTGGCGGCCAGTGCCAGCGCGGAGGAGAACCCCGGTGCACGCATTGCGCAGGAAGGCAACGACCGCGGCGCAACCGCCTGTATGCAGTGTCATGGCGAACAGGGTCAGGGCCAGTCGCAGCCCCCGTTCCCGCGCCTGGCGGGGCTGCCGGAGCAGTACCTGGTGGAACAGATGGAGGCCTACCGGGAAGGCCTGCGCCCGAACGCCACCATGGCACAGATCGCCCAGCACCTGGACGACGAAGAGATCGAAGCGATCAGCCGGCACTACGCGGAGATGGAACCGGCGGGCGGCCCGCATGACGTACCGGGCGATCTGGCGGAACGAGGGCGCGAGATTGCCCTTGAAGGATTGCCGGAACGCAACGTGCAGTCCTGCGCCTCCTGCCATGGGGAAAAAGGACGCGAACGGAACCCCAGCCTGCCGCCGCTGGCCGGCCACCCGCCCCGCTATCTGATGGCACAGCTCCAGGCCTATGCCCACGGTGCGCGCGAGACGTCACTTGCCGGTCTGATGCAGGGAATCGTGAGCGAACTGGAAGAAGAAGAAATGGCCGCCCTGGCGGCCTACTACGCCTCCCTGCCGGCCAGCGACGAGTAACCAGGGCTCGCGGAGACCTGCCCATTCAGTCTGGCACTACTCCGCTTCCACCGCCCCCGTGGCCGGATCAAACACCCATGGTTCGTCGCCGAGACGGAACCGAAGACTTCCCTCTTCCCAGCCCAGCGCCTCGTAGTGTTGGTCCTCCGGATCAAGCTCTCCGTGGTCATCGACGCGCACCGGGATCGCATTCGCTTCCACCGAGTCGCCCAGCGATTCGCGATCCACGACCGTCAGCGTACGGTTTCCTGCAGGTCCTTCCTGCGCGAAGACCACGTGGCGCCCATCGTCGCTCCAGAGGCCGATCGTGACGCTGCCCCCGTACTGAAACGCCGCCGGGAACGCCTCGCCACTGTCCGCCTGTACCAGCCAGCCGGCGCTGTGCGCGGCACCGCTGGTGACCACCGCTACCCAGGTATTGTCCGGGGATGCCCTGGCCTCCCGGAATCGCGTCGCCGCACCGAAGGCGTTCTGCTCGTCCACCTGAATGTCGCCGGGCAGATCATCGATGCGGAGCAGCGTGGTGCCCTCTACTGTGCGAATTGATTCCTCACTCATGTCGAGCGGCGCCAGCATCGACGCCTCGTCATCGTCGGAGGATCGCTCCTCCTCGCCGGACGGCATGCAACCACCGGTCACGATCAGCGTCATTACGACGCCCACGGCGAGCAAGGCTGCGGGGGATCGAGCCGAGCGACCATATCCCGGCCGCAATGCGCCCGCAGCCGATCGCTCCGCCAGCCCATCCACTCCTTCTCGACTGTTCGCAGGACCTCGCATCACGCCACCATCGACGCGGACCCGCATGCGAGTCAAACCGCCCGTTCCTGCCACTGCCCAAGGCCGAAGCACGTTGGCTCGCGCACACCGACAGGCCCGCGCGCCCTGCTCGCAGGTGCGGAATGTCCCAACAGCGGCTATCTTCTTATCGCGGGACAGGGCAGTCCCGCTGTCGGGCCGACTGTCACGGGCCCGAACGAGCAACCGCAGGGGGAAGACATGCCAGGGAAATGGATCGTGGGCGGCCTTGCCGTGGTCGCCGCGGGTATCGGCTATTACCACTACGAGATTCGCCAGGTCGAGCAAAAGCTCGACGATATGGCGCAGATGATGGAGCCGCTCGGGACGCTGCACTATGGCGGGGTGAAGATCGGGCTGGGCGGTAAACTCCACGTCGACAGGCTCCTGTTCGAACCCCGCAATACGGCCATCGGCCGCACACGGGCCGAACGCATCACCCTGGAAACCGGCAACCTGTGGCAGCTCCTCCGGCTGCGCCACACCCTGGATGCCCGGCGCCTGCCCCGGCAACTGGGCTTTGCGGTCAACGGGCTGACCCTGCCGCCCGGCCTCGCCACCGGCGCACAGGACGGCATCCCGGCCCTGTGGCTCGACACTGCCGGCTGCGGCGCTTACCAGGCGGCCCCTGCGGACGACCTCCTGGCCGCCCTCGGCTATCGCGACATCCCGCTGGACATGAGCATTCGCTACCGTCTCGAGGAGGACCAGAACCGTCTGACCGTGCATAGCACCTTTGGCATGGGTCCCCTGGGCCTGGGCACATCCACCGCGCATTTCAGCATCCAGGCCGCCTCGAATCGGGCCCGTGACCTCGCACCCGCCCTGATGACCACTTCACTGCAATCCATGACCGTGGATTACGAAGACCGCGGATACTATCCCGCCCTGATGGAGCTCTGTGCGGCCGAGATGGACATGGAGCACCGGGACTACCTCAAGCACCATCAGGCGGCCTGGGTCGAAGCCTGGGAACCGCTTGGTCTGCAGCCGGGCCCGCTGATGGTCGAGGCCTATGGTCACTTCATCCAGGAACCTCGGGGCTACTCCGTGCGCATCGGTCCGATTGATAACCCCGCCCTGCTCTGGGCCGGCCTCGGCTCCCCGACACAGTGGCTACGGCAGGTCGAATCCAGCCTGAGTGTGGCCGGCCGACCCTTTGGTCGCATCGACCTGCGCCAGGTCACACCGCGCCCCGGGAGGCTCGCCGCGAAACCGAACACGGGATGGAACGCCACACCGGCCCTGCCATCCGATTCCGCCCGCCCCCCGCAAACGGCGCGGGACTCGGTGATCGCGTTGAATACACTGGGCGAACACATTGGCCGCAACCTGCAGATCACCCTCGCGGACGGTCGCGCCCGCAACGGCGAGCTGCTCGAAATCCATGAGGGGCATATCCGCGTACGCCGCCGCATCGGGAGCGGCTACATAGTGGTGCCAATCGCCCTGACCGACATTAGCGAGGTACGGCGCCTTCGTTGATCCTTACCCGCACCAGCACGCGGACCGCACCGGAGCGAAAACTCGACGTTACGAGGTGAATGCATCCCGTTCGCCGTGATCGGGTCAGGGGCTGTGAACTCCTCCACCGGCAGACTCTTCGACGCCATGGCCCCATTTCCTGTCTTCGTCGCAAGCCAGCAGCTTCGGCTCGCAACTGCCTCTGAATCTAGCAAATCTCCGCGAGACTTCAGGCGATCACGAGAGGGGCTGACTGCCGGCAGATAGCTCCAGCCACTCGAGAAGCATCCGATCAAATTCTTCCGGCTCCTCCAGTTGCGGAGTATGTCCACTACGCTCGAACAGGCGAAAGGCAAGGCCGTTTCGCGCCAGGCGATCCTCATCCCACAGGGTGGGCGGCACCGCGTAGTCATGCCGCCCCATAGCCAAGAAAACAGGGGCGGTCAGTTGCTCCGGATCCCACTGCAATTCATAGCCCTCAGCGAAAAAACCGCGAAAGACCGCCATAACACCCATGTCGAGCGGCACGCCCTGCCAGAGAGGTGATGCATCGTAATGCGGGTTGAACCAGTATTTCGGCCCTTCTGCGACGTACTCGGCGATATAGGCCTGCGCCGGCAACAGCCGGACCGATTGTTCCGCTCGGAAGGCGGCCACCTGCTCTCTTAGCAGTCGCTTCCGCGGCTCGGAGGCGTTGCGCTTCCAGTACGCCTTTGCCGCCCTCACCGTTTCGTCTGCATCCACTGGGGGCGTGCCGATCAGCACCACATGGGATACCCGTTCCGGGTGCCACTTCGCGTACTCGAGAGCCAGGTTCCCGTGATGGGAATGCCCGATGAGCACGACACGATCGAACCCGAGCTGCGTCTGGGCCTGCGCAATGTCGGCCAGATAGGTATTCAACGAGACATCCCCAGGTGCGACCGAACCGGTCGGCTCCGCGAAGTGGCGGGTATCGACAAAAGCCAGCCTCATCCTCTCGCGGAGACGACGGGAGAAGGTTCGTGGATAGTAGATCGACGAACCAATCACCAGTGCCGGCGTACCCGACCCTTCGCACGCATAGCGCAGAATCGCACCGTCCACATCGATTACGCCACGACGATCCAACTCCTCGCTCATCCTGGTCCCTGGCCTCCCGTTCTCCATGTCGGCCTTCCACCACCGACCCGACATCCAGAAGGCGCCTGCCGCCACAGGCGTCGAATCGCCCGCTTGCGTGCCGGCCCCCATGCATCCCGTTTCATCGCGATTGCTTGAGCTCCATATGGATCTCGATGGTGCGCAGGAGCTGCTGGCGATCGATCCAGCCGATGGCTCGGTCGGATTCATCCATCACCGGGATCTGGTTGAGGTTGTGTTCGCTCATGATCTGCAGAATCTCCTCCGCCTTCGTATCCGGCGCGACCCGACTCAGCGCCTCCACGGGGGTCATGATCGCCGCGATCCGGGTGCTCGGCCACCGCTCCCGCGGCACCTTGCGGCTGTCGCTGAGCGTCACCAGTCCCTGAACCCGCTCCGCATCGCCCACCAGAAAGGAGCGGCGGCCACCCGGCAGGACAAAACGGTCAATCCATTCCTCGATCGATACATTCGCGCCGACGAATGGCGGATCGGGGTTTGCCAGATCCCGCGCACGAACACCCACCAGCCGCTCGCGCATGTCATACATCCGCCCCTGCATCTCGGCCATGTTCAGCAGGAACCAGGCGATCAGCATCACCCACAGGCCCCCGATCAGATTGCCAAGCACCACGACATTCCAGAAGGCGAAGCCGAACAGGAGGTAGGCCACCATCCGCCCACCACGGACGGCGGCCTCGATGGCCCTGCGCGGGTCGCCCGTCAACTTCCAGATCACTGCCCGGAATACCCGCCCGCCATCCAGCGGAAAACCCGGGATCAGATTGAAAATGGCCACGATCAGGTTGATCAGCGCGAGCCAGCCCAGCGCCACCGGTACCGGCTCGAACCAATCCGCGGTGAGCAACGCGAGCCACCAGAAGAGCAATGCCAGGGCCGCACTCACCGCCGGCCCGGCAATCGCTATCCAGAACTCGTCCTCTGCCCGCTCGGGGTCTCGCCCCATCTGGGCCAGCCCCCCGAAGATGAACAGGGTGATGGACTCCACCGGCACACCACGCCGCAGCGCCACCATACTGTGGCCAAGTTCATGGGCCAGGATGGAAGAAAAGAACAGCAGGGCCGTCACCGCCGCGGTGCCAACCGCCATCGCCAGGCTCCACTCCGGATACTGGTGATAGAAGCCGGTGCTCATGCTCGCCAGCAGCAGAATGAGGATGAAGATCCAGCTGATGTGGATCTGAATACGGATGCCACTGACATGGCCCAGGACTAGGACGGTCTTGAACATTCTTCGGCTCCTTGCATGACAGTACCGCTACCGGCCGCCGTTGCCGGTGCCGCCTCAGTCGACCGGGCTTATGACGTGCCGGCCGGCCCTGTGGAACGCCCGTCCGCCTCGAATCCTGGCCCCACCGCGGACCCCGCGCGGTCTACCCCATCCATCCTCTGTGACCGCCCGAGCAGGACATCACCGATACCCCTGACTCAATGCTCCTGCCCTGGCGCCTTCGGCGCACTGGAGGCCACGCTCCCCGACGCCTCCGTCCTGGAGGCATTGATCGCGCGCTGGAACACCCAACTCTTGATCTCGCGGATCTGCTCCACCATCGTCCGCGACAGCGGCACGGTGTTGATCACGTTGCGGATCACGTCGCGCTGATTGAACACCCGCCCCTCCTGATAGGCATCGATGCGCGCCGACTTCACCGCCTGCTCGATCTCCGCCCCGCTCCAGTCCTCGGTGCTGGCGGCCATGTAGTTCAGATTGAACTCCTCGATATTGCCGCCGTAGCGCTCGACATGAATCCGCAGGATCTCCTTGCGTTCCTCCGCCTGTGGCAGGTCCAGGAAAAACAGCTGGTCGAACCGGCCCTTGCGCATCAGCTCGGCCGGGAGCTGATGGATGCGGTTCGCGGTCGCCGCCACGAACACCCGTGGCGACTTCTCCTGCAGCCAGGTCAGAAAGCTGGAAAAGATGTTCACGTTACCCGCGCTGCCCGATGCCTGGCTGTCGAAGCCAAAGGCGTTCTCCAGCTCGTCCACCCACAGCACCATCGGCGCGATCTCCTCTGCAATCCGCGTCGCCCGGGCAAAGGCATACTCCGGCGTGCCAAAGCTGCCGGAGAGCACCAGGCTCATGTCCAGGCGCACCAGCGGCAGACCCCAGGCGGTCGCGATCGCCTTCGCCGCCATGCTCTTGCCGCAGCCGCTGACCCCCATGAACAGCACACCGGCCGGGAGCGGCACGTTGTCGCGCCAGGCCTTCTCGGTAAAGAGGTCGGCGCGCGTGCGCACCCACTCCTTCAGGTTCTCCAGCCCGCCGATATCGTCCAGCGAACGCTGCGGCGGGTAGAACTGCAGGCAGCTCTCCTTGCGCAGGATCTGGCCCTTTTCCTCCTGGATCTCGGCCAGCATCTCGCCCTCGCCCATCGGCTTGCCGCCAAACAGCCGCGCACTCAGGTGCCCGACCTCGTTCAGCGACAGTCCGCGCATCCCGGCCGCCACGCGGAACAACTGCTCGCGCGGGACCCCGGACGCGCCGCTCGCGACCTCCAGCTGCTCCAGCACCTCCTCCTCCGACGGCAGGTCCACCTCGATCAGGAAGACCTCCTTCTTCAGGATCTCCGGCAGCTTCAGCAGCGGACAACTGAGAAACACCACATCCCGGCTGTTCTTCAGCCGGTAGTACAGGTCGCGCACCCCGCGGACCAGCGCCGGGTTGCCCTCGAACTCGGTGGGCAGATCCTTCAGCAGCACCATGCGCGGGCCTTCGGTGCGCCCCTTCGCCACGCGTGCCACCGCCTCCAGCGGATCGGTCGTCGGGGCGTCGGGGGCATCGCTGTCGAACCCGGTACCCGCGGACCACACCTCCAGGTGCCCGTCCTCGCCGTAGTACGAGCGCGCGACCGCCCGCAGCAGCCGCTCCATGCGGTCCTCGTCCCACCCTTGCAGGTAGAACACCGGATAGTGCGACTTGAGCCCGCGCAGGATCTTGCGCGCCGTCTGATTCTGAAGCGCCGTTGCCATTCACTCCCTCCGTTCCCAACACCGGCTCCTGCCAGCGAATGCCACAGACCCGTGATGCCCATGGTGTCGACTTCCCCGGTCCGGGTCCACGCATAGTTTCAGCGATTCTGCGTGCCCCGTTCGCGCATGCCCCCGGTTCTCTTGCCGCACCCGGCAGCTCCAGCCCCCCTGCTATGATGCCGGAAGCAAAGGGGGGCCCATGAGCAGCAAGATCATTGAAGTCGTCGGCCCGGCCGGGCATCTGGATACCGTACTGGGAATCGCCGACGGGCTGGCCATCGATGTCCTCTGGCACGGGGTGGACGAAAACCGTGACCGCATGGCCGTGCACATGCTGGTCAGCACGGATTACCGCCAGCGCCTGCTGGACGACCTCTATCGTGTGCTGGGCGCGGTCGAGACCGCGCGCATCCTGGTCCTGCCGGTGGAGGCGGTCCTGCCCGACCCGCTGCAGGACTCCAGCGCCGACGAGAAGGATGCTGCACGCACCGGCAAGAAGGCCCGCGCAATCTCGCGTGAAGAGCTCTATACCAACGTGGCCGGGGGCGCCGACCTCACCGGCCAGTTCGTCCTGCTGACGGTGCTGTCCACCATCGTCGCGGCCATTGGTCTGCTGGAGGACAACGTGGCCGTCGTGATTGGCGCGATGGTTATCGCTCCACTGCTGGGTCCCAACCTGGCCCTGGCGCTGGGGACCTCCATGGCCGACACGCGGCTGATCGGACGCTCCCTGCGCACGAACGTGGTAGGACTCGGCGGGGCCATCCTGATCGGGATCCTGCTCGCCACTGTCATGTCGGTGGACGTCGGTGCGCGCGAACTGCAAATGCGCACCGAAGTCGGTCTCGACTCGGTCGCTCTCGCCCTTGCGTCCGGCGCCGCCGCAGTGCTGTCGCTCACCACCGGCCTGCCCACGGTTCTGGTCGGCGTGATGGTGGCCGTCGCCCTCCTGCCGCCGGCTGCTACCGTTGGCATCATGCTCGGCTCCGGCGAGTTCTCCGCCGCCTACATGGCCTTCCTGCTACTGGCGGTCAACGTGGTGTGCGTAAACCTGTCGGCCAAGCTCGTGTTTCTCTATCAGGGCGTGCGCCCGCGCGGACGCGCTCAGCGGGAGGCCGCTGCGCAGAGCATGGCCGGCTATCTGCTGCTTTGGGCCGTCACCCTCGCCCTGCTGGTGTTCCTGATCCTGGAAGCCGACATCACACTGTAGGCTGCTCCAGCCTCGCCGGGATCTGAAGCACGATAACCCGCTGCATTCACAGGTGTTATTTAGAACCAATGCCTCCAAAAGGGGGAGGCATTGACCGTTCTTTTATGGTGCACCCGCCCGTTTCATGCCTGCCTTGCTACAACCTTGCTTCTGGTTTAACTCATGCTTGCTCCGACCGGGCTTTCTGGCATTCTGACAACATGGAGCGTGATCACTCGCCTGGCCAGGGGGCATCGATGGCGTATGAAGATCAGGACCAGTTCAACGCGCTGATCGTCGACAACGCAGCGGTCTGGATCAATTCACTGGATGTGGACGGCCGCATCACCTTCTGGAACCGTGCTGCCGAACAGATTAGCGGCTACTCCCGCGAGGAGGTGCTTGGCCACGACCGCGTCTGGGAGTGGCTATATCCCGATCCCAACTACCGCGAGGCGGTCTTTGCCCGCGCCCGCCAGATCATGCAGCTGGGCAAGGGCCTGCAGGGGTTCGAGAGCACGATCCGCAACCGCGCGGGTGAAGACCGCACACTGGAGTGGCACTCCGAGCAGCTGTTCGCGCCGGACGGGCAATTGCTCGGCGCCAGCGCGGTCGCCATCGACATCAGCGACCGTCGCCGTCTGGAGGCCGCCCACGATCGGCAATATCGCCTGCAGGGCATGATCGCCGAGATCTCCGCCGCCCTGATCAACATCACGGCCGAAGACGTCGACCGGGTGATGGAAACGAGCCTGGCCCGACTGGGAGTCTTCTTCGGCCTCGGGCGTGCCTACGTGTTTCGCTTCGACCTCCCCGCCCGGCAGATGAGTCTGGTAAACGAATGGTGCGCCCGCGGCGTACAGCCCTACCGGGAACACCTTCAGGCGATTCCACTGCACGAACACAACTGGGTCACCTCACAGGTCCTCGCGAGAAAGGTCGTGCACGTGCCAGACGTCGACGAGCTACCGGCAGAGGCGGCGGTGGAACAGGAGGAATTCCGCCGCGAGCAGATCCGCTCCCTGCTGCTGATCCCCCTCGTCAGTGACCAGAACGCCTTCGGCATGCTCGGGTTCGATGCCGTGGAGGCGCCGCATAGCTGGACCGAGGATCAGATCACTGCGCTGCGCCTGGTCGCCGACATGATCGCCGGCACCCTGGCGCGCAAGCAGGTGGAGCAGGAACTGGCCCGCCAGGCACGCGTGGACGGGCTGACCGGCCTCGCCAACCGACGCGAGTTCGACCACCAGCTCGAGCGGGAATGCGCCGCCCGGCGCGAACGCTCCCTCTCGCTGCTGATGATCGATATCGACCACTTCAAGCCGTACAACGACGCCTTCGGCCACCAGGCCGGGGATGACTGCCTGCGGGCAGTGGCCGACGTGATCCGCTCGATACTGAACCGCCCCGCCGATGTCGGCGCCCGCTACGGTGGCGAGGAATTCGCCTGCGTCCTGGCCGACACCAACCCCGAGGGCGGGCTGCGGGTCGCCGAACGCATCCGCGAGGCGGTGTACGGGCTCGACCTGAAACAGCCCGACACCGACGAAGGACGCGTCACCATCAGCATTGGCGTGTGCAGCGTACACACCCGGTGGCCCGTGGAGCCCAGGGCCCTGCTGCGCCAGGCGGATGAGGCGCTCTACCGCGCCAAGCGCGACGGCCGCAACCGGGTCGCGGCCCTCACGTTGCCCGAGGCCTCCTGGTAGCCCGGGTATGCCGGTTTGCGTCCCGGCCCCTTCCTCCCCCTGACAACAAAAACTGCCTCGTTCCGGATCACGAGCAACACCTCGATTCACACCCGGACCTGCGATGCCCAACGATCGTGACCGCCCCTTGAGTGCGCCCAGCGCCCGCCCGGCTCGGGACATCAAGAAATTTTGGTGCCCTCGTCCCTAGGTTGTTCCCCCGCTTTCTCGGCTTGTCGGCCGGCCCGGGGCTGGCACAAACTGCCGGTATCGCCCGCCCACCGAGACCCGACGCGTTGGCTCGCCTGATCATTTCCATCGTCGCGCTGCTCGCCTCCATCACCATCCTGGTGATGGGCAGCGGCCTCATGGGGACGCTGGTCAGTACGCGCCTGAGCCTCGAGGCCATCGATCCCCAGCTAAAGGGGCTCATCATGTCCGCCTACTACATCGGGCTGGTCATCGGAGCCCAGCAGGGCGATTGGGTCGTGCGGCGCACCGGCCACATCCGCGCCTTCGCAATCTTCGCGGCGATCGCCACTGTCGCGGTGCTTCTTCTGGGACTCCATGTTGCCGTCTGGGCCTGGTTTGCCCTGCGCGTGGTGATCGGGTTCTGTCTCGCGGGCGCCTACCTGGTGGTCGAGAGCTGGCTCAACGCCCGAACGGAGAACCGAACGCGCGGCCGGGTGTTCTCCATCTACCAGTTCCTCGCCTACCTCGGGCTGGCCGCGGGCCAGCCCCTGCTCAACCTCTACGAACCCATCGGCACCGAGCTCTTCATGGTTGTCGCGGTACTCTTCGCCCTCTGCCTGGTGCCAGTGGCCCTGACACGCACCGGGATGCCCCCGGACACCCCGGCGCGCAAGCGCATGCAACTACGTCAGGTGGTAGCCGTCTCGCCCCTGGCGGCAATCGTCTGCGTCGCCGCTGGACTGGTTAGCGGCGCCGCCTTCACCCTGACCCCCATCTTCGCCCTGCGCATGGGCCTCGACATCACCGGGGTATCGCTGGTCATGACCAGCCTGATTCTCGGCGGGGTCGTTCTCCAGTGGCCGATCGGCTACTTCTCGGACCGCTTCGGGCGCCGAGCATTGATGATCACAACCGGCGGTGGCGTAGCCCTGGTATCGCTCGCGCTCATTTCCGCCATTGGCGCAGCCCCGCCTTGGGCCATACTCGCCCTCGCCGCCGTGTTCGGCGGGCTTGCATTCACCCTTTACCCACTGAGCGTGTCGCACGCCAACGATGTACTCCAGCCCGACGACTTCGTGGCGGTAACCGCGGCCCTGCTCTTCCTCTGGGGCCTGGGGGCCGTCGCGGGCCCGATACTCGGCGGGTGGGCCATCGCCTGGCTGGGCGGGCCAGGGCTATTCGCCTACATGGCCGCGATTGGCGGAGCGGTCGCGCTCGCTGCCTTGTTGCTCAAGCGCGAAACGGCCGAGGCCCGAGAGCCCTTCCGCACCCTCACCCGCACCACCCCGGTGATCTACCATCTCGACCCGCGGGCGCTGCCCCAGACCGAAGGCGAAGCCGAGGAGGAAACGCACAAGCAAGCGTCAGACAACCCGCCGTCGAAGGGCACTCACGGTTACTGACCTTCGGCGGCACAGTAGGCAAAGGAAGGTCATGGCTGTCCTCTTTTTGCGCGGCAAGGGACGTCCCTGAGGCCGAAGACTCAGCAGGTACTCGTGTCATCCATTCCGGATGGGTCGACGCGCCATTCGGCGTCCGCGAATTCGCCGATGACCCGCACATCCACACACGCCGCCTGCTCTGCGATGATGCGGCGTACGTGGTCCGGCTGGTCCGCCTCCATCGCATCGCGCTGGTCCTTCGATTCCCAGTGCGCGATGGCCAGCAGTACATGCGGGTCGCCGATCTTCCGGTGCAGGCGGGTGCCAAGGGCACCGGGGGCCTGCTGGATGATCCGGCTGGCCCGCACCCAGGCGTCGGCGTAGTGCTCGGCGGTACAGCCAGGCCGGAGACGGATCTCGAACACAAAGATCATCTGCTCCCCTCCGCACTCGGCAAGGCCATGCGGTCGCGGCGATGTCGATACCGGACGGGTCAGTCGTGGAAGATAATGCGCGCGCCGGCGGGATCGATATCGACGCGACAACTCGCGTACTCGCAGGCGTCCGCAATGTCGTTCAGCTTGGGCATGTCGTTGAGCTCGGCCAGCTTCCGCACCAGGCCTGCACCTTCGCAGCCGCGCTGCATTCCGCTGTCCGGGTCCGCCTTGCACCCAAATTCGCTGCCATCCACCGACCAGTCCATACCCGATGGCATCATCAAAACCACCGGCTCCTCGTGCATCACCTGGAATTTCACTCGTCCCGCGTTCCGTCCGTCCTGCCAGTCCACAGTCGGGATGTTATCGCTGGCCATGAGGTCACTCCTTCCCGGTATCCCGGGCAGTCTTTCGGCCTTCCCTGTGACGCTAGACCGCTTGCCGACAATGCTCAAGCAGCGCCTGCCGGTTGTCGGGCCTCGCGAACTCATATCGAGACGTAATAATCATGTCTGTCGTCTTTTTATCCCGTTGCCACGGCGACGTTTACGGGCGCATTGCGCTTTCAATCAGCATTGCCAACGTCGGAGAGGACATCCAGACCGGGGATGGGCATCGCAAACCGACGGTTTTCACGGGCTCCAGGTACTCAGGACGCCGGTGCCGTGATGACCAGGCAAGGCAAGACCACGGTCAGGGTGCCATCCGGATCGCGCAATGGCGCAAGGGTCTCTTCGGCATCGGTAGTGAGTTGCTGGAGCTGTGCCTCATTGAGTACTCCGCCGAGTGTCCAGGCACAAGGACCTAGGGGTCTACCTTTGGATTTCAGACCTTGCCTTTTGCCCCCACGGAACATCGAGACGGGCAAAAGGCAAGGTCTGACCCCATGCGTCTCACGGGACATCCGGTGTTCCGTTAATGGCAGACTGCATGTAAGCCAAGCCTGATTCGGGTCCGTTGCAATGCACTTCGACATAACACGGTGAGAATGAAGCGCCCTCCTCCCCTGCTGTCCACCGGTTTCGAGCCTCAACGTGCAAGCCCCTTCCAATGGCTTGGGCTGGCCCTCCTGGTCTCCCTGTTCCTGTGGATTCTCTTTCCCCCGGCGGTCTTGGCCTCCACATCCACCGAACAGACGATCGAGATCGGCGACCTCGGCAGCATGACGCTGCGCGAACCGGCGACCTTCTGGGTCACCAACCACGCGTACGAGCCATCTGAACTGCCGCTCGATCAGTTCCGCCCTCTGACCAGTGATCAAATCAACCGCGGCATCACAAAAGATGCCCACTGGGTCCGGGTCCGGCTGTCCAATACAGATGCGGAACAGCCGCAACACTGGGTTCTGCACCACGAGACCAGCTACCTGGATGAAATGGCCGTCTATTTCTCCGATAACGGAGCCCCACTGGAAAAAGTGCTGCTCAGTGACCGGCAGCCCTTCGCGGAGCGCCTGCTCAACTACCGGACACTCGCGTTTCCCCATACCACCCCGGCGGATGGTTACACCGACCTGTTTCTCCGGCTGCAGTACACGAAGCCCGACGCCATGTCGCTGAACGTCTTCCTGAGCCGTGCGGATCACTTCCACAGCCAGTCACGGGGCGAGTACCTCATCTACGGTGGTTACTACGGCCTGTTGGCGGCTCTGATCATCATCGCCGGGACGTTCTCGCTGATCATGCGCCAGGGTGTTTACCTGTGGTACGCCGCATTCCTGCTGGCCAGCATTCTGATGTGGGCGCTGCTGAACGGTTTTGCCTTCCAGTACCTCTGGCCCAATTCCGTGTTCTGGCATAACGAGGGCTTTCACATCGTATTCCTGGCGGTCGCCATCACCGCCCTGCAGTTCTCGCGCCTGTTTCTCCAGACTCGATACTGCTGTCCCCGCATCGACAAGGTCATCCTTGCGGCCCAGGGCATCATGGTTGCCGGAATCGTCTTGCGGTTCGCAGGCTTCTACACGCCAGTCCTGTACCTCTCCTTCGCCTCCCTGGCCCTACTCGCATTGCTACCCATCCTGGGCGCGATCGCCTACCGGAACGGCATGCGCTATGCCCGCTGGTACACAGTGGCCTGGAGCCTCTACGGTCTGGGCCTGCTGATCAGTGTGTTCAGCGCCGGCACTTCATTGTTTGCATGGGGCATGGCACCACTGGCGTACGCCCAGGCCTTTAGCGCGCTCGAAGCCGTGTTCCTGCTGGTTGCTCTGGGAGAAAGGTTGATCGACTGGGACCGGGACCGCCTGCAGGCGCTGAAGGTCGCCAACCAGGACCCGCTCACCGGGCTGGGCAACCGCCGCGCACTCAACGCGGCATTTGATCGCGTAAAGGCAATCCCCCGATCCAGCGAACTGTCGGTATTCCTGATCATGATCGACCTGGACAACTTCAAGGCAATCAATGACCACTATGGCCATGATGCCGGCGACCGCATCCTCACCCGACTCGGCAATCTCCTGCTGCAGTTATCCCGGCCTCAGGACATCTGCATCCGCTACGGTGGCGAGGAATTCGCCATCCTGCTTGAGGCACCCGGGCCGGAACAGGTTCGCCTGATGGCCGAGCGGATCCGCAAAGCATTTTCCGACACGCCCACGGATTACGAGGGCCACCACATCGAACACACCCTGACAGCCGGCATCGGCATGGCCCCTTCAGCCGGTCGCCGGTTTGATCCGGACGCCCTCATCCGTCAAGCCGATGCCGCTTTGTATCAAGCCAAAAACGCCGGGCGGAACCGAGTCGTCTTCCAAATGAGTGAACCAGAACCCCCAGAAGGTCAGGACTAGTGCTTCGCATCGCTGCCGTGTTGCTGGGCCTTGTGATGCTTGCCAGCTACATCGGAGTGCAAAACTGGGAGGCCATGCGGGTGCTCCAGGACATCGAGGCCGGTGACGGACCGAGCGCGCTGAAGGACCGCACCCCGGAACCCGCGCGCGAAACGCTTGCAGTCACGACGAGCGAAGGGGCCATCGAAGCCGACCTCTACCATCCCCGGCAGGATGTCGGCGCCCGTATTGTCCTTGTGCCGGGCTTTACGCCAGAGGGCAAGGACGACCCCCGCCTGGTACAACTCGCCAATACACTGGCCCGGGCACGCTTCCTGGTGCTGGTCCCCGATCTGGAGGGCACGAAAGCCCTGAGGATCCGCACCCAGGATGCCGCCGCCATCGCGGATGCCGCTGCTCTGTTGTCCCGCCTGGAGGCAGAGCGCGCCCCGGATGACCAGGACGTCGGGGTCGCGGCAATCTCTTACGCCGTGGGCCTGGCCGCGCTCGCGACGCTAACGCCACAGGGAGAAGCGAGCATCGACTTCCTGGTCGGGATCGGCGGCTACTACGACACGATGAACGTTATAACCTTCGTCACGACCGGGGCCTTCCAGGAACCTGGGTCAGACCGCTGGATGACCAGGACTCCCGATCCACTGGCGAAGTGGCTATTCCTGCGCGGCAATCTGCACATGCTCGATAACCCCGCAGACCGCGAGATCCTCGACGAAATTGCCTGGCGGCGCATGGACGATCCCGAGGCCCCCATCGACGAGCTGGCCGCCGGTCTGGGCGAAGAGGGGCAAAGCCTATTGGCGTTAATCCGGAACGATGACCAGGAACGCGTGCCAGGGCTCCTCGAAGACCTACCTGCAAGCGCACAGGAGGCCATCGACATGCTATCCCTGAGCCATCGGGACCTCTCGCACCTTTCCAGCGGGGCGCTCCTGATCCACGGCCGCGACGACAACATGATTCCCCACACCGAAAGCGAGCGCCTCGCCCATGCAGTCGGCGAGACCGACCTGCATCTGCTCGATGGCTTCTCCCACATCGATGCGCGAGGCGTGGGCCTGGTGGGCCAGTGGCAGCTCATCCGTGCCGTAACCAACCTGTTGGCTCGGCGGGACAACTGACCTGCGACAGGGGCACCTTCTCGCCCGGTCACCGCCTACTGGACTGCCTTCGTCCCGCGGCAGCCGGGATACTGCGTGCACCCCCAGAACTCCTGCCCCATATTGGAGCCCCGACGGGCCTTGCGCTTTACCATGGTGCTGCCGCATTTCGGGCAGTCCGGAATAGCCGGCGCCGCGTGTCGCTCACGCAAACCCTCCACGTGTGCTCTGCGGGTCTGGCGCGAACGCTCGAGTCCGCAATTCTCCAGCGTTGCGAGCATGGCGTGGACCTCGTCTTCGCTCCACACCTCATCCCGGAATGAGCGGATGTAGCTCACCAGCCCCAGCCCATGGACCACGTTGTCCGGCATCCGTGTCTTGAAGGTGCTGCCACCGACGAAAACCACTACCGAGTGAATCTGCTCCGGGTCTACCCCCAGCGCCTCGGCTACCGCGCGTTCATGGCGATAGTTCTGGCGCAATGGATTCTGGAAACGGAACGACCGGCGGTAGATCTTCTGTGTCCACTGGGCCTGGCGCTCACTCCCGAAAATCCAGCCCCGCATATTCTTCGTCTCGATGACGAACACCCCGAACCGCGACACCAGCACATGATCGACCTGTGTGGTCCCGTCCGAGGTCTTAAGCATAACGTCGTGAACCACGCGACCCGACTTTCCATCCAGACCAACCGCCAGAACGAGGCGAACCCACAGCTCGCCAAGCCAGCCCTTCACCTTTGGAAACCGAGCGATTGCAACCAGCGCCGCCAGTACCCAGGCCCACCAGAACTGCAGAGCCGCGTTCACAAATACTGCGCCCAGATCGATATCCATCTCGATTTCCTTCTCCGCTCCCGGGATCCCGCATCGCCGACTGCGCGGGATCAACGAAATCGCGGCTGTCCTCTCTTCGCTCTTCGCTCTTCCCGTCGAGACCGTTGTCCTCGAGTCAGTAGGGGACGGGGCCCCACTCCCGGCGCAACCGCGTCAGTGTCGGATCGAATTGGCAGCCAATCCGCCGGTCCACCTGCTCGAAATGGCGTGTCAGCTCCGGCATGGCCTGACGCAGCTTTTCCACTTCGTCCGGAGGAATCTCCGGATCCCCCTCCTCCAGGCAGATTCGCGCCAGATCATAGCCCCAGGCCTGACCGAGGTAGTTCACCTTGTGGTGATCACAAACGTCTTCCGTACCCCGCGCTACCTGCATCAACTGCCGCGGGAAGATCATGGGTGTCCTTATCTTTTTTGGAGCCCCGACGGGCCTTGTTGCGCTTCACCATGGCGCTGCCGCACTTCGAGCAGGCTTGGCCTGGTAAGATCATGGGTGTCCTTATCTTTTCGCCATCTTTTCGCCTTCTAGTTCAGGCCTAAACCTTGCCTTTTGTGCTTGTAAAGCTTTATAAGATTGCGGTTATGTCGGGACTTTGGCCATTGTTGTCGGAGACCATGGCGGCGATCTTGGCGGAACCCCCGGCAATAATGGCGCAGGTTAAATCTCTATCGCTGTTCTTCTTCGTAAAACTAGAGGGATACATACATGAAAACCGTTGCTCTTATTGCAGTTCTGTCTGCCGGCCTTCTTGCTACCCCAGTATCCGCGCAGTGGAATAACCCGTCTTCCCAGTGGGGTGGCTACAATGCGCCGGCCGCTCCTATGCCAAACCCATCAAGCTCTTGGTCCACCAGCGCGCCCAGTGCGGACTGGCGCTGCACGAGCTATACGGCCTCTGCCTACGATCGCCAGCTCGCTGGCTGTGACCGTTACAACACCATACCGGGCCTTGACCCGAACACTGGCAACTCGAGCATCATGCGCTGGAACTCTCGCGGCGAAGCCTACACCCGAGGTCGTGATGGCCAATGGCAGCGTAACCGCGCCTACGACTAGAAGGAGTTGCCGATTGTTCTGGGTCGCATCCATCATCGATGCCATCGCATAGAGCTCCGGGGCCAGACCATACGTTTTGCCCTTAAACAAAGCCTGAAAGGCAAAAGACATGGCCTGGCCCCGTGGTCGCTACCCTTTTAGTACGTCCCTTCAACCACCTCTGGATCCCCGGAATCGCTCTCTTTCACGACCCTGTAGCGCAGTAGATTGTCCTCAATCGAAAACCCCACCGGCCACGCGCTCTGCCTCTCGAAAATCGGTAGGCCCTTTTCGATATCTAGAAGCTGCAAGGCCTCACCATGTACGCCGCGCCGCCAAACCAGAACGGCCCGTAGTTCCCGATGCTCGCCATACTCGAAAACCTGGGCACGATCGATGCCCGATGTAATCGCGCCGCGCGACTCCGCGTACCGCAAAGACTCATCCCGGAAAGCGCATACATGGTCCATGCCCCGTCGATAATGGGCGAAGATCTCTACCACCCCGTCATGGACAGGCTCGCGAAGCGAAAACACCTCCACCTGTTGGGTGTCCACACCGAACCAGGAACGCGTCACATCTCCTGGGTCCCTACCTTCAAGACGCAGTCTGCGATTCCATGCCCTGTCACAACGACAGGCTTGCGCCTCGGCGTCAGCCGCGATCATACCGACCACCGACCGTTCAGCCTCTAGCGCAACCCCCTCGAGCATCTGGAGCAATACATCGGTGTATCGGCAAGCCATATCCTCGTCGAACGACCGCTGAAGTAAAGCATGGGCGACCTGTAAATGCGTCCCGAATGGCGCGGGCGCCGCCAAGCAAGCTCCCAAAATTGAAGAAGCCCTATCAGCATCTGCTTCCCCTGAGGCAATCTCCAGCACATCCTCACACGGATCGGCCGACGAGACTGGCGCTGCCAGCCAACAGAGAACCCCTACAACCAACCCACCCACAGCCTTTGGGCTAATCGACATCAACGCATCGCTCCCCGCATGTCACTGCACCGCATCATCGCGCAAAACATTTCCTGCGTCCCATTTCAGTTTCTATGGCCAACGCGAAATCATGGGAAGAAATCATAGGTGTCCTCTTCTTCCCATCTTCGACCTGGCCCGAAAGTCCGGCCGGAGAACGCGGCACCGCGCCCCGGGCCGGCCAGTAGACGCGCGCCGGATCTTGGGTATGCTGCAGGTATGCCCCGGCTATCGCCCGCGATCGGCAGCGGCCGGGATTCCGGCACCCGCGCGGGCGTCGGGGCGCGCCCCGAACCACGCGGCGCCGCATCCCGATGTCGCGTGCGTTAACCAGGAGCCACACCGTCATGGGCATGGCCTGTTGTACACCGCACGGCGCGAACGCCGGCATCAACCCCTGCCACTGTGGCGCGGCCCATACCCAGGCGGCCCTCCGGCGCATCGAGGCCGACCTGAACCGGCGCCAGTTCCTCGGCGGTGCCGCCGCCGTGCTGGGCATGTTCGCGGGCTTCGGCCTCGCCCCGCGCGAGGTCAAGGCCGGTGAACCCGGGCAGCCGCTGCTGCTCACCCACCTGCGACTGTTCGACGGCGAGACCCTCGAGATGCGCGAGGACGTGGACATCCTGATCGAGGACGGCCGCATCGCCGCACTGCCTCGGCGCGGCGAAGGCCCGACTGCCGCACGCACCATCGACTGCGGCGGGCGCGCGGTCATCCCCGGCCTGATCGACGCCCACTGGCACAGCACGCTGGTCGGGGTCAGCCAGATGACCGCCATGACCGCGGACATCGGCTTCCTGCACCTGATGGCCGGGCGCGAGGCCGGCGCGACCCTGATGCGCGGCTTCACCACCGTGCGCGATCTCGGCGGCCCGGCCTTCGGCCTGAAGATGGCCATCGACCGCGGCGCGGTGGCCGGCCCGCGCATCTTCCCCTGCGGCGCGATGATCTCCCAGACCTCCGGGCACGGCGATTTTCGCCAGCGCCACGAGTTGCCACGTATGCCGAGCACCCCGCCGAATTACATCGAGAGCAGCGGCGTCGCCGCGATTGCGGACGGCGTGGACGAGGTGCTGCGGCGCACCCGGGAACAGCTGATGCAAGGCGCCAGCCAGATCAAGATCATGGCCGGGGGCGGCGTCTCCAGCCTGTACGACCCACTGGATACCGCCCAGTACCTGGAAGAGGAGATGCGTGCCGCCGTGCGCGCCGCTGCTGACTGGGGCACCTACGTATGCGCCCATGTCTACACGCCGCAGGGCATCCAGCGCGCGATCCGCGCCGGGGTTCGCTCCATCGAGCACGGCCAGCTGGCCGACGAGGACACGGTGCGCATGATGGCGGACGCCAACGTGTGGTGGAGCATCCAGCCCTTCCTGGACGACGAGGACGCCAACCCGAAAACGGACCCCGTCTCCCGGGCCAAGCAGCTCCAGGTGAGCGCGGGCACCGAGCGCGCCTTCGAACTGGGCCGCCAGTACGGCGTGCCCATGGCCTTCGGGACCGACATCCTGTTCAGCCCCGAGGGCGCCGCCAGCCAGGGCCGCCAGCTGGCCAAGCTGACTCGCTTCATGTCCCCGCTGGAGGCCCTGCACATGGCCACCGGCGCGGCCGGCCAACTGCTCGCCCTGTCCGGCGGCCGCGCCCCCTACCCCGGCCGCCTCGGCGTCATCGCCGAAGGAGCCCTGGCCGACCTACTCGTGGTCGATGCCGACCCGGCTGCCGGCCTGGACTGGCTGGATGCGCCCGCCGACCACCTGCACCTGATCATGAAGGGCGGTGCCATCGTCCGAAACCAGCTGGACCACGCCTGACCCCAACAACCAGCGCGGGCGGAAACCCAGCGCCCGACCGCGCTATCCCGCGCAGCAGTGCAGCATCAGCAGGTGTGGCCCGTACGGCACGTCATCGAACCCCCGGTCCACGCGAAAACCCGCCTTGGCAAACGCGCGCTGGGAGGCCCGGTTGCCCACTCGCACACAGCCCATCACATACGGCACGTCCGGGTCGGCCAGCACGAGCTCCAAGAAACCATGGGTGTCCTCTTTTCGCTTTCTCGCCCCCCATGACTCGTCTTTCTGCTTTCGCAGCGAGTCAGAGGCGTGGGTTCCGGCGGCCCAGGCTCCCCGAATCTCGCGCCTTGGAGGACGGGCCGAACACCGTGGCGAGAATTATCCGCGTGGAGATCGCGATCAGCACCACCCCCAAAAGCAACATGCCATCGACCACCCAGCCGTTTTCGAACCACGGCAGGATCGGATCCGAGTTTCCGAGTCGTTCTGCCAGGCCGAGTCCCAGCAACATCGCTCCGGGCGTATGCACCATGAAGGCAAGCCGCATCGCCCGCGCCCGGTCATCCTGCCTCGGCGCCACATCGTGTCCATGCCCCGAATCGGACTCGTGCCCAGCGCCATCAGACTCCTGCCCCGCCACGTCGGTCACCGAAGGGTCCCGCTTCGGGTTCACATTCATCTCCTGCGTTGGCGATACGGACGGGTATCGCCGCAGGAACATCCGACCAAAACCGGCGGGAACGACCACAAACCCCAGAAACAAGACCGTCAGCGCCAGCCCCATCGACGGGTCGCCACCGGCGATAGCCCAGCCTGCAAAGAGCACGACAACGGGCAGAATCAGCGTTGCGAGGGCGTACCGCACCCGAGGCCCCAGTGCGGCCCGCCTGGCCATAAACAGGATTCCCAGTGCGACCAGCACTGCGGGGATATACAAAATCAGTAAAACCATGCGCGCCTCCTTGCGTCGCTTATCACTACTATTGGCCCGAGTCCGATCAGGCTTACCCATCCACGTACAGAACTCAGCCCCTCAACCCAACCGCTAGCCCTTCTTGCGAGCCTGCTTTACATCGTCCGCGAGCCACGCCTTGATCAGGGACTGATACGGCATATCGCGCTTGTTGGCCTCGATCATGATGTGGTCAAGAAGCGACTCCGGTAAGCGCAGCGAGATCGTCTTGGTGGAGGGCTTGAGGTTCGGGAGCTCGACGGCCTTGGCTCGGCCCCAATCGACATCGTCGCTGGAATCATGGCTTTCCCAGAACGCTCGTTCTTCCGCCTCGTCCTGGAACTCAGGACTCGTCTTGGTGTTGCTCATAAGTATTCTACCGAGCAGGCGCAGGTGCGCCTCGCAGCAGCCCTTCAGTGCTCAGGTCTTCGTCGAGCTTTGGCCAGTGAATTCCGTAGCCTCCGGCGGAGATCTCCCAGATACGCAGCTGCGCGGGCGTTGCGTGCGCGAGGCGTGGGTACCACTCCAGGCGAAAGATCGGGGTCGGACCTCGCTACCTGACTGTTTCAAATCGCATTTTCAGTCCAGAGCCCGTCCATGAATGCCTTATCCGCCATTTTCATGGTCAAAACCGCCCGTCCATGGCATAACCCGCAGCATCCTCACGAACGCACGCCGTATCCCCCAACTCTTCTACCTCGCGCCCCGGCGAGCGTATCCCCAATGCCTTCTGAACTTCGTCCACATACGGCCGACTACCCACGGCCACGCACGTCGTCCAACGATCGTCCCGACTGGCACGATCCGACGCTAGCGCATCGTCTACCCACATTCGATGACATTGCCTCAGCTCTGGCAATGAACCGATCTCCAGTGACTCCTGTAGCGCTTGCTGGTCAATCACGCGGTACCGATCCGGAGGGTCCTGGATCTCTCGATAACCGCTGGCTTGCCATTCGCGCGGATGCTGCACCACCCCCGCCCGCACCATATTCAGGTCGATGTACACCAGACAACGCGCCAGATGGGTGCCGGTCTCTACCGCCGTGGCGTGGTAGCGGTCCTCCCAGAACGCGCCCTTCCGGCCCTTGCGCCGGTTGTAGGCCTGGCCGACCCGCCCCGCGATCAACTGCATGGCCCGCGGGATCTCGCCACGGCCCTCATCACGCACCAGCAGGTGCACGTGGTTGGACGTGACGATGTAATTCAACGCACACAGCCCGTAGCGTCGCCGCGCTTGATATAACCAGTAGCGCCACAACCGGCGGTCGCGCGCGAACTTCAGCAGAAACTCCTGCTTATGGCACCGGTGGGTGATATGCCAGACATGGCCCGGCAAGTGATGGCGATTCGCCCGTGGCATGGCTTCCCTCCCTGGAAGGCCCATTTCCTGGCCCAAATGGCCGCGATAAGCTCGAATTACACCCTTTCTAAACCGTTTTCCATCGATCTTTCCGAGGGTTACCGTGGTCCGACCCCGTTATTTTAACCTAGACAGCCCGCCTCAGACCGTCAAGAAATCATGGGTGTCCCCTTCTTTCGCAGCAGGCGCGCCCCTTCTAAACATACCTCCGGCCCATATCCACCAGCCCGTCTTGCAATTGCTTAACCTTCTCTTCTATATCACTTTGACGATCCATAATTGATGACTTCAACTGACTACGTTCTTCATCACTCAACTTGTTAATAGAAATCATCTGAACATGGATCTTCCCGTAATCCTTCTGAGTCGCCTGCAGCACTTCTTCATATCGCCATGACAACTCTGGCGCATAGAAGTCTACGAGCATCTTGAGTTCTTCAAACGGCACTTTTTCACCAAGCGCATCAACCGGCTTGCTCTCACGCAAGACCAAACTCGCGAGATGCTCCCCACACATCCTTCGGTAGAGATCGCCTATCTTAATAGTAAGCACGTGGGCTTGCTCGATTTTCTCAAGCCTCTTCCTTGAACTCTCGACGCGCCACTGATGTTTATTTGTCAACGTCACAGCCACAAGACTGATTGAGCCGCCGATCAAAGTGGCGAGAATCGTTTGCCAGAAGTCCATTACCAATCCCCGCGATACCAGTGCACCAACGTCCTAATTCTTATCTATTTGTCTCTCTAGTACGAGACACACCCGATATCATGGGTGTCCTCTTCTTTGTCTCCTGGCTCGCGTCATCTCCGGACCCTCCCTGGTCCATGCACTCCCCCTGAAACCTAGACAGCCCGCCTAAGACCGTCAAGAAATAATGGGTGTCCCTTCTTTCGGTGTGTGATATGTCAGACATGGCCCGGCAAGTGATAGCGATTCGTCCGTGTTATGGCTTCCCTCCCTAGAAGGCCCTTTTTGCTGGCCAAAATGGCCCCTATAAGCTCGAATTACACCCTTTATAGACCATTTTCCTCGGATCTTTCCGAGGCTTACCGTGGTCCGACCCCGCTATTTCCAGCGCTCCATCACCTCGTCTTCGCTCCATCCCGCCGCCCGATCCGAATCCAGCCGCACCACCAGGTGATAATGGTTCGACATCACCGCGTACGCGCACACGTCCACCGCGAACACGCCCTGCAGCACGCGCAGGCGCTCCAGCACCCAGCCGCGCCGGTGCTCGTAGTTCTTGCCCGAATAGGAATCCTCGCCGCACAGGAACGCGCGGCGAACACAGCGACAAATACAGTGGTAATACGGCGTCGTCTCGACCGAGACGAGCTCCTTCCTGGCTCGCGTCATCTCCGGACCCTCCCTAGTCCATGCACTCCCCCACAAACCTAGACAGCCCGCATCAGACCGTCAAGAAATCATGGGTGTCCTCTTCTTTGACCTATCAGACCGTCAAGCAATCGTCGGTGTCCTCTTCTTCTGTTTCGGCTAACATACTCGACTTTCACAGCTAAAACCCACCTAAAACCAAGGAGCCAAAAGGCGATGAGACATACTACCCTTAAGGGATTAGCGATAGCATTCACCCTGTTTTTTCCATTAACGACTCACGCGACGGGCCCGCTGAACCTAGAAGTCGGTAAGATGACTTTTTCGGATGTACACGAGCACCTGAGCCCTCACATGAATCTTACTGAAGTGGGCGTGAATCCGGATCGGGCATATTCCGATCATCCCGGATACGTTGCATTGAGCCCCCTTGGCGGCCTGGCAGGCATCGAGAACCTCACAATGATCGCGACTTCCTTCAGCAGTGACGGTCTCTTGGTTTCTGCAACCGCCGCTTACACTCAAGAAAGTTGGATCCCTATCAAGCGCGCCTTGAACAATCTCTACGGAGAACCAAGACGCATCGACGACAACCATCTCGAGTACATGTCGGAAAGTGGTATCCACATCCGCGCACAGCGGAGTCCTGTCCAGCCTACCGGGACCCTCATGCCGTCTATAGCCTATCGCACCCCCAAATACGTGGAATGGCAACTTAATCGGGATAAAGCTGAACTATCCGATCAGTTTTAGGCCAGAAAGCCCCGATGAACATTCATCGGGGCCAACTCGCGTTTCCCGAGGCGAGCTCCATCCTGGCTAGTGTCATCCTCGCACCCTCCGAGCCCCGCCCCCTGAACCCTGTAGACAGCCCACCTCGGGCCGTCAATAAACCATGGGTGCCATCTTCTTCTTCCAACCTTCCCTTGGCACTTAGTCCATGCTGCAAGAAATCATGGGTGTCCCCTTCTTGCCGCCGCGCTCATTTGTTCCTTCGTTACGCGATGCAAGCCTCCGAAAATCTTTCCACCCATTCTTGTCCTTCATATAACTCTCCGAATATCTCGTCGAGACCCAAATCATTCAAACGGAGCCCCTCCCGACCAAACACTCTCACCTCGGCACCATCTCCCAGATAAACAGACGGAAGTGCTAGGTTTGAAAGATCCAAGCCCGCATCAAAAAATGGAATTTCCCGAAAATTATAAATTCCTGCTTGCGACAACACCTTTATGACATCCAGCCCGCTCACTTGTAGCTCTTCATTTATTTGCTCAACCTCCCGCGTTGCTTCCTCGATAAGCAGCGCCACGGAGACGCCAAGTTCACTCAGCGCGATTTCCAAGCCCGAGATAAACTTCTCCTTCGTATCCGCGGAGTCTTTGGGAAGAGCGCAACAGATCAAATAGTATAAAATACCAAGGTCATGGCTCTCCACTCCAACCTTCGCCCGACCCGCGAGCTCATGCGAGCCGGGAACACCAAGAATATCGTGTAGTTTCGCGACTTCTAGTATTCTGGGAATTAACGCCTTGGGGAAGTTCAACACTAAACGGCTAATTGTCGAGCAAATACCGAAAGCGACAAATAGATCTTTACATTGAAGCTGATTCGCTACTATGTGCACACAAACCGAATACTCTGTTATGTTTTTATTATAGATATAATCAAGTGCCTCTTTTTCAAACCTCGCCTGCTCTACTATTCGCGCATCATCGCCCAGTTCATTTATCAACCCCAAGCGAGCGACCATCTCCACCGACATTGCTGAAGCTTCAAGAAGTGATACCGTCGAAACGGGGGATCTGGCCAACAATTCTCCCCGATGATTTGTAAAGCGCGAAAACAGAATGGGAACTTCCGATACTTTACCATCTAAGTCGAACTGCTTACCCATTGTTATATTCGACTGCCACGGCCGGGATGATCTGTTGTTTTCCTCCACCAACGTGTAGTAACTGGGTAGGCGCAATGATCTAACGTGATCTAAAAACAATTTGGCTTTATAGAAGTCGTTTTCCGAGCCTCCTTTACCGTCATTTGAGCAATACGCATCATTCATTTTCCGCAGATGATTCATACCCCAAACTGTAGAAGTCGAATCAATAAAATGCGTAAACTCGTGAACCAATAAAGGAACTAGCTTTGACAAATAAAGATAATCTTCATTTTTCCGAGCTTCCATCATATTTTCAAAACAACCAGAATCAATGCTATCTAGGCAAATGATACAGGTAAAAAAATCAAACGAACCTAAAGTGTCTGCCTCGAGAAGCCTACCATAAGAAATAAACGTATCTTGTAATGTTTCGAAAGTCATTACAGCACCTGTTCCCCACGACACTCGGATCCCGAGATTTTGACCCCAACAGGGACCGGACCTCACACATACAAGCGGTAGCCCGCGCATGACCCGCCTCCCGTCGCCAAAACCTAGGCCGGTGTTTTCTTGACTCGCGCCATGTCCGGAGCGATCCCAGTCCCTCCCTTTTAACCCGAGACAATCGACCTCATGCGCTCTCGCAATCGAGGGGTCTCTTTTGGCGCAATCCGTTATTTCGGTGGGTTTACGCCCAATTGACCAAGACCGCAACAAGACCAGTGAACATTCCAACGAGCCCACTAATTGCAGTAATATAAGGAATACGCCTTGCCCAACGTTCCGACCGATATTTTTCTTCTTCACGGATCGCCGATCGAACCTTCTGCTCCCCTAAGAGCGACAAATAATAGCGGCGTCCATCCAATCCACTCCGCTCATAGTCCTCGGACAAAACATCACCCTCAAATATCGGGGGTGGTGGAATTCGCAGGACTCGAGCGCGCCTCAAGAGCTGTTGTGAATGAAAACTAGCTTCGTCTTCTTCAAGTAGCTGATACTCAAACCGCCAGGTACCATCCTCCCAGATATCATCCACGTTTCCGCCTGCCTTCATGACGCGAAAACGCTCCCGGTATAGCTCCCGATCCATAAAATATCGTCGCAGACGCAGGCGAATACCTTCCGGAATCGGAGAAACGTGCAAAAACCGATAGATGTTCATCTTTAGTCAATCCATTTCACAAACGAAACCCACGTGCGACCTCTTCCATTCATCTGCGGTGGTCCCGACATCAGGACCCTTCCAGCGCCATCCACTCTCCCTGCGTGTCACCCTCCATGACGTGCCTCAGTGGTCGATCCAACTGTTTTGAGTTCTAGCCAACTCCGGGCCAGAGGGGGGGGGGGGGGGGGGGGGCGAGTTCATGGTTTCCCCCTCATATCCAAAGCGAACAAACAGAAAGGGCGCCGTCTCCCGGCGCCCTCTTCTGTTCCTGCAAGGCCATTTCCCTGGCTCCGCTTCGTTAGGGCTCGGCTTCCCAGCCTCAATCCCAGCTCAACGCCCCACCCGTCTGATACTCCGTAACCCGCGTCTCAAAGAAGTTTTTCTCCTTCTTCAGATCGAGCACCTCGCTCATCCACGGGAACGGGTTGTCGGCCCCCGGGTACAGCTCGGCCAGGCCGATCTGGGCGCAGCGGCGGTTGGCGATGAAGTGCAGGTATTCCTCGAACATCTGGGCATTCATGCCGAGCACGCCGCGGGGCATGGTGTCGCGGGCGTACTGCGCCTCCAGCTCGACGGCATCCGAGATCAGGGTGCGCATCTCGTTCTTGAAGTCTTCGGTCCACAGGTGCGGGTTTTCGAGCTTGATCTGGTTGATCACGTCGATGCCGAAGTTCATGTGCATGGACTCGTCGCGCAGGATGTACTGGAACTGTTCGGCCACACCGGTCATCTTGTTGCGCCGGCCCATGGAGAGGATCTGCACGAAGCCGACGTAGAAGAAGATGCCCTCGAACACGACGTAGAAGGCGATCAGCTCGCGCAGCAGCTTCTGGTCCGCCTCCGGCGTACCGGTGCGGAAGTTCGGGTCCGCCAGGTGCTTGGTGAACGGCAGCGCCCACTCCGCCTTGGTGGCCACGGAGGGCACCTCGCGGTACATGTTGAAGATCTCGCCCTCGTCCAGGCCCAGAGACTCGACGCAGTACTGGTAGGCGTGGGTGTGCAGCGCCTCCTCGAAAGCCTGACGCAGCAGGTACTGGCGGCACTCGGGGTTGGTGATGTGGCGGTACACGGCCAGCACCAGGTTGTTCGCCACCAGCGAGTCGGCGGTGGAGAAGAAGCCGAGGTTGCGCTTGACGATGGTGCGCTCGTCCTCGGTCAGACCATTCGGGTCCTTCCACAGGGCGATGTCCGCGTTCATGTTGATTTCCTGCGGCATCCAGTGGTTGGCGCAGCCGTCCAGGTACTTCTGCCAGGCCCACTTGTACTTGAAGGGCACGAGCTGGTTGAGGTCCGCGTGGCAGTTGATGATCTTCTTGTCATCGACGCGGATGCGCTCGGCACCCATCTCCAGGTCTTCCAGACCGGTGCCGGTCAGGGCGTCTTCGTTCGGCTCGGCCAGCGGCTGGCCGGCGTTTTCCGGCTCCGGCGGCACGCTGGGTGCGGCGCCGGCGGTGCTCATCAGGGCTTCGTTCTCCTGAAAGCCCATGCCGGGGCGGACGGCGGGTTCTTTCTGGCCTTCGCCTTTGATGGCTGCGATCGGATCGTCCCAGGAAAGCATAGTGTCCCCTCTTCTTTTCGGTGGCGGCCCGGCGCGGTGGCCGGGCCTTTTGTTCAGTGCGTTGTGATCGGTCTGTGGTGCGTATTCGGTGCCCGTGGGCGGGGCCGCCTTACTGGCAGGCCTCGCAGTCCGGGTCGAGGATGGAGCAGGCCTTCGGGGCCTCGGGCTCGGCCGCCTGCTGGCCGCCGGAGACGGCGTTCAGCTTGTTGGCGCGCGAGGAGTCGGCCACGGTGCTCTTTTCCACGTGGGTCGCGCCCATGGAGCGCAGGTAGTAGGTCGTCTTCAGCCCGCGCACCCAGGCCAGCTTGTACAGGGCGTCCAGCTTGGGCCCGGAGGGCTCGGCCATGTAGAGGTTCAGGCTCTGCGCCTGGTCGATCCACTTCTGCCGGCGCGAGGCGGCCTCGACCAGCCAGCGGGTGTCCAGCTCGAACGCGGTGGCGTACAGGGCCTTGATGTCCTCCGGCACGCGGTCCAGCGGCTGCACGGAGCCGTCGTAGTACTTGAGGTCGTTGACCATCACCTCGTCCCACAGCTCGCGGTCTTTCAGGTCGCGCACCAGGTACGGGTTGATCACGGTGAACTCGCCGGACAGGTTCGATTTGACGAACAGGTTCTGGTAGGTCGGCTCGATCGACTGGCTGACCCCGCAGATGTTGGAGATGGTCGCGGTCGGCGCGATCGCCATGGTGTTGGAGTTGCGCATGCCGACCTTCTTCACCCGCTTGCGCAGCTTGTCCCACTCCAGGCGCTGGGTGGTGTCCATCTGCAGGTAGTCGCCGCGGGTCTCGGCCAGCTTGTCGATCGAGTCGATCGGCAGGATGCCCTGGCTCCACAGGCTGCCGGGGAAGCTCTCGTAGCGCCCGCGTTCCTCGGCCAGATCGGTCGAGGCCTTGATGGCGTAGTAGGACACCGCCTCCATGGAGGTGTCGGCAAACTCCACCGCCGCCTCGGAGGCATACGGCACGCGCAGCTTGTACAGCGCGTCCTGGAAGCCCATGACCCCCAGCCCCACCGGGCGGTGGCGCAGGTTGGAGCGCCGCGCCTGCGGCACGGAGTAGTAGTTGTAGTCGATCACGTTGTCGAGCATGCGCATGGCGGTGTTCACGGTCTGCTCGAGCTTGTCCTGGTCCAGCTCGCCGGCCTCGTTCACATGCGCGGCCAGGTTGATCGAGCCCAGGTTGCACACCGCGATCTCGTCGTCCGAGGTGTTCAGGGTGATCTCGGTGCACAGGTTCGAGCTGTGGACCACGCCGGTGTGTTGCTGCGGGCTGCGCAGGTTGCACGGGTCCTTGAAGGTCATCCACGGATGGCCGGTCTCGAACAGCATGCCGAGCATCTTCCGCCACAGGTCCACGGCCTTCATGGTCTTGTGCACACGCAGTTCGCCGCGCGCGGCCTTCTCTTCGTATTCGCAGTAGCGCTTCTCGAACTCGGCGCCGACCAGGTCGTGCAGGTCCGGGGTCTCGTTCGGGGAGAACAGGGTCCAGTCGCCGTCCTCGGCCACGCGCTTCATGAACAGGTCCGGGATCCAGTTGGCGCTGTTCATGTCGTGGGTGCGGCGGCGGTCGTCGCCGGTGTTCTTGCGCAGCTCGATGAACTCCTCGACATCGATGTGCCAGGTCTCGAGGTAGGCGCACACCGCACCCTTGCGCTTGCCGCCCTGGTTCACGGCCACGGCGGTGTCGTTGGCGACCTTCAGGAACGGGACCACGCCCTGCGACTTGCCGTTGGTGCCCTTGATGTGGGCGCCCATGCCGCGCACGCGGGTCCAGTCGTTGCCGAGCCCGCCGGCAAACTTGGACAGCAGCGCGTTGTCGCGGATGGCGCTGTAGATGCCGTCCAGGTCGTCCGGGACGCTGGTCAGGTAGCAGCTGGAGAGCTGCGGGCGCAGGGTGCCGGAATTGAACAGCGTCGGCGTGGAGCTCATGAAGTCGAACGAGCTCAGCAGGTTGTAGAACTCGATCGCACGCGCCTCGCGGTCGATCTCGTTGATCGCCAGGCCCATCGCCACGCGCATGAAGAACGCCTGCGGCAGCTCGAAGCGGGTGCCGTCAGAATGGATGAAGTAGCGGTCGTACAGGGTCTGCAGGCCGAGGTAGGTAAACTGCAGGTCGCGCTCGGGCTTGATCGCCGCGCCCAGCTTGTCGAGGTTGTAGCGGGTCAGCTCGCTGTCGACCAGCTCCAGGTCAGCGGCGCGCTTGATGTAGGCGCCGAAGTACTCGGCGTAGCGCTCGGCCAGCTGGGCCTGGGTGGCCTCTTCCGGGCGGCCGTGCACGAAGCTCAGGGCCTCGCGGCGCAGCGCGTCCATCAGCAGCCGCGCGGTGACCTGCGAGTAGTTCGGCTCCTGCTCGATCATCACACGGGCGGCCATCACCAGCGCGGTGGAGACGTCCTTCTCGGCCACACCGTCGAACAGGTTGCGGCGCGCCTCGGTCAGGATCTTCTGGCCGTCGACCTGCTCGATGCCGGCGCAGGCCTCGTCCACCACCGCCTGCAGGCGTGCCTCGTCCAGCGGGGCCTGGGTGCCGTCGGCGCGGGTCACGTTCACGGCCGGAGCAATCTCCTGCTCGTCCACGCCCTGCTCCGCGGCCTCGGCGGCGCGCTTTTGCGCCTGCTGTTCGCGGTAGATCACATAGGCCCGCGCGACCTTGTGGTGGCCACCACGCATCAGGGCCAGTTCCACCTGGTCCTGGATGTCCTCGATGTGCACCGTCATGCCCTGGGTGCCGGCGCGGCGGAACAGGCTGTCGACCACCTGCCCGGCGACTTCCTTGGAGATGTCGTGGATGCGACGGCTGGCCGCGGCACTGCCGCCCTCTACCGCCAGGAAGGCCTTGGTGACCGCAACCTCGATCTTCGAGGCGTCGAAGCCGGTGACCTTGCCGTTGCGGCGGATCACCTGGTGCTGGCCCGGGCTGGTCGCCAGGACCTCGGCCGACGGCTCGGCTTGCGGCGGGTACTGGATGCCCTCTTGGGCTTCGGCGGTCTGGGTGTCGCTGTACATGGTGGCGGCCTCACGCGTAACTATGGGTAATGGACGTGAAGTACTATAGATCGGGGATCGGGAAGTGCATAGACACAATATCTTGTGTCTCCCAGGCGAATAACCCCTCGCACAACCCGTGGGCAAGCTGTGGATAAAAACCCTAATCCGGCACTCTGCCGCCATTCTTTGCGCATTCGCTCGCTGGTGGATAAATCGGCCTTGTTGTGATCGTTCGGGCCAATCATCAGCAAACTCGAACATGAAAATGTTTTATGGCCCGCGATTACCGAATCGGTATCCGTCGATGGGTCTTCCCAAGGTCGAATCCGGGTGGACCCTCGCGCGCGGTGGCGGTGTTGGACAAAGCCACCACGGGTACCAATAATCCCCGCCTTATCGAACCTGATTCCGCGCGGCCGGGAAAACCGGCCGCGCCAGCCGTATTCATCGAATCGACAGGGAGTACCGCATGAGCGACGCCAAGGACCCATCCGACAAGAAGAACAAGAAGGCCGAGAAGAAGGACGCGCCCAAGGCCGCCGTTGCCACTGGGGCCGTTCAGGCGGCCGCGGGTGCCGTGTCGCTCTCTGGTGGTGGCGAGACCGCGCCCAAGACAAAGAAGGGCGACGAGAAACAGCCGCGCCACTGCCCGCTGCTGATCCTGGGCTCCGGCCCTGCCGGCTGGACCGCGGCCGTCTACGCCGCGCGCGCCAACCTGAACCCGGTGGTGATCACGGGCCTGGAGCAAGGCGGCCAGCTGATGACCACCACCGACGTGGACAACTGGCCGGGCGACAACGAAGGCGTTCAGGGCCCAGAGCTTATGCAACGCATGCAAAAGCATGCAGAACGCTTTGATACGGAAGTGATCTTTGATCACATCCACACGGTACATCTGAAGGACAAGCCCTATCGCCTGGTCGGCGATTCCGGTGAGTACACCTGCGACGCGCTGATCATCTGCACCGGCGCCTCGGCACAGTATCTGGGGCTGGAGTCCGAGACCACTTTCGCCGGCAAGGGCGTTTCCGCCTGCGCGACCTGCGACGGCTTCTTCTACCGCAACCAGAAGGTCGCGGTGATCGGCGGCGGCAACACCGCGGTCGAAGAGGCCCTGTACCTGTCCAACATCGCCTCCGAGGTCGTGCTGGTGCACCGCCGGGATGCGCTGCGCGCGGAGAAGATCCTGCAGGACAAGCTGTTCGAGAAGGAGAAGAACGGCAACGTCACCATCGAGTGGAACCACACTCTGGACGAGATCCTCGGCGACGACTCCGGCGTGACCGGCATGCGCATCAAGCACGCGCAAAGCGGCGAGACGAAGGACGTCGAGCTGATGGGCGTGTTCATCGCGATCGGCCACAAGCCGAACACCGACATCTTCCAAGGCCAGCTGGATATGGAGGGTGGCTACATCAAGGTTCAAAGCGGCCTGGAAGGCAACGCCACCGCGACCTCCGTACCGGGCGTGTTCGCCGCCGGCGACGTGATGGACCATGTCTACCGCCAGGCGGTTACCTCCGCCGGCACCGGCTGCATGGCCGCACTGGACGCGGAGAAGTACCTCGAAGAGAACGGCTGAGTCGTGAGCGCCGAGGGCGACACCCAGGCAACCCCGCCGGAAGAACACGCCGAGCGCATCGAGCTGCGCGACGGCCTGGCCGACGTGGACCCGGCCGCCTGGGACGCCCTGACCGGCGGCACCGAGCCGTTCCTGCGCCATGCCTTCCTGGAGGGCCTGGAACGCCACGGCTGCCTGGGGCGGCAGTTCGGGTGGTTTCCGCAGCATGTGCTGATCTTCCGCGAAGACGAGCTGGTCGCGGCCGCGCCGGCCTACGCCAAAACCAACAACTACGGCGAGTTCGTATTCGACTTCGCCTGGGAGAGCGCGTGGAGCCGCCACGGGCTCAACTACTACCCCAAGCTGGTCGTCTCCGTGCCCTACACCCCGGCCACTGGCCCGCGCCTGCTGGTGCACCCGGAGGCGCCGGACTTCGATCACCTGCGCACCCTGCTCGTGCGCGCCCTGGTCACCCGCGGGCGCGAACTGAACGCCTCGGGCGTGAATATCCTGTTCCCGAACGCGGATGATCTCGACGTGACCCGCGAGATGGGGCTGGCCGAACGCATGGGCTGCCAGTACCACTGGACGAACGCCGACTACGAAAGCTTTGACGACTTCCTGGCTGCGCTCAGCTCGAAAAAGCGCAAGAACATCAAGCGCGAACGCCGTCGCGTCAACGAGGCCGGCATCGAGTTCCGCACACTGACGGGAGCCACCGGATCGCCCGAGGACTGGGCGCGCTTTCACCGCTTCTACGTCGACACCTTCGAGAAGCACATGGGCATCCCGACGCTGTCGGAGGCCTTTTTTGTGGAGACGGCCGCGGCGCTGGGCGACCAGGTGGTGCTGTTCGAGGCAAGGCGCCCAGGCGAGGCGGGGGACGACGAGACCATCGCCGCGGCCCTTTGCTACCGCAGCCACGACACCCTGTACGGGCGCTTCTGGGGCTGCACCGAGGATCTGGCCGATCTGCACTTCGAGACCTGCTACTACCAGGGCATCGAGTTCTGCATCCGCGAAGGCCTGGCTCGCTTCGAGCCCGGCGCCCAGGGCGAGCACAAGATCCCGCGCGGCTTCCTGCCCACGCCCACCTACTCCGCCCACATGATCCTGACCGAGGGCTTCGACCAGCCCGTGCGCGACTTCTGCGAACGCGAGGCCCAGCTGATGCGCACCCAGTGCAAACGCCTGCACGAACACTCGCCCTACCGCCACGTCGAACCCGACGATGACCGCCCCTGAACCACCCATTGTAGGAGGCCAGCCACCTGGCCGATGGGGGCTATCCACACGCCCGATCGCGCAGGGGGCTGCGCTCCTACATCACCCCACACGCCGGACCCAACCGGTAGGAGGCCAGCCCTCTGGCCGATGGGGGCTATCCCCGCGCCCGATCGCGCAGAGGGCTGCGCTCCTACAACACCCCGCACGCCGGACCCAGCCGGTAGGAGGCCAGCCCTCTGGCCGATGGAGCGCCACCCCATGACCGGCGGCCCGCAGATCACGCTGCCGTGGCTGGACCCGGAGCACCCGGAGGCGCCGTTCCCGGACCCGGGGCATGCCCTGCGCGACCCGAACGGCCTGCTCGCGGCGGGTGGCGATCTCTCCGTGCCGCGGCTGCTGAACGCCTATCGTTCCGGCGTGTTTCCCTGGTTCGAGGCCGGGCAGCCGATCCTGTGGTGGAGCCCGGACCCGCGCGCGGTGCTGGAACCGGGCCATTTCAGGCTGCACCGCAGTCTGAAAAAGGCGATCCGCAATCGCGGCTACACCGTCAGCTTCGACCGCGCGTTCGAGGCCGTGATCCAGGCCTGCGCCGGGCCGCGCGAGTACGCCGAGGGCACCTGGATTACCGCAAGCATGCAGCAGGCCTACATCGCCATGCACCGCACGGGGCACGCGCATTCGGTGGAGGTCTGGGACGGTCCGCGCCTGATCGGCGGGCTCTACGGCGTGGCCGTGGGTCGGCTGTTCTGCGGCGAGTCGATGTTCTCGCGCGAGCGCGATGCCTCCAAGATCGCGCTGGCCTGGCTGTGCCGCCACCTGGTCGCCTGGGACTGGCCCCTGGTGGATGTGCAGATGGAGACCGAGCACCTGCGCAACCTCGGCGCGATCACCCTCCCCCGGCGCGAGTTCATCGCACGCATCCGCGAAATCGCGCACGCGCCCGAAGCACCCGGGCCCTGGCGGGTCGATCCCGGCCTGAGCCCACTCGACCCTGACTGGAACACCGCCCCGTAGCACAAGCGGTGGGAGTGCTCCTTGTGGCAGGTGCTTGCTTGTGGGAGCGGGCTTGCCCGCGAATGGAACTTGCCAAAGTTCGACGCGGGCGGGGGCTTCGCGGGCAAGCCCGCTCCCACAGACCCGAACCCACAGACCTCTCCCACAAGCAAGTCCACTCCCACAGCCCCTGCCACAGAGTCCCCTCGCCACCCGCCCTTTGCGCCGACCGAGGGTGCTTTATACTGCCGGCCATTGGGGAACCGAACGGGAGATTCGGGTGGGCAAGGCATATCAGGGGGAATGGCGGGCCATGGCGCTCAATGGGCTGCGCGCGGGCCTTCTGCTGGCGCTGGCTGCGATCACCGCGGGCTGCGCGACGCTCGCGCCGTCGCCGCCATCGGACCAGAGCAATATCTGTGAGATCTTCCGCGAGCAGCCGCGCTGGTACGACTACGCCCGCGACTCCGAACGCGAATGGGGCACCCCCATCGCCACCCAGATGTCGTTCATCCAGCAGGAGTCCTCGTTCCGCAGCCATGTGCGCCCGGATCGCGAGCGCCTGCTCGGGTTCATCCCGTGGCGCCGGCCCTCCTCTGCCTACGGCTATGCCCAGGCGCAGGACCCGGTCTGGGGCGAGTACCGCGAGGATGCCGGAAGCCGGATGGCGCGGCGCACGCACATGAAGCACGCGACCGACTTTATCGGCTGGTACAACGCGCGCACCCAGCGCATCACCGGGGTCTCCCTGCACAATAGCGAGCACCTGTACCTGGCCTACCACGAGGGCCAGGGCGGCTATAACCGCGGCAGCTACCGCAGCAAGCCGCAGGTCCAGGCCGCGGCGCGCCAGGTTGCCCAGCGCGCCGACCGCTACGAGTCGCAGCTGGCGAGCTGCGAGTCCGAATTCCGCTGCCGCCGCTTCTACCAGTTCGGTCCGTTCTGCCGGCAGTAGCCGGTTCTGCCCGGGCCCGGGCATCCATCCGCGAGATCCCGGATAACCGCTTTGCGGTTTCCGGGATGACCCGAGAGGACACAATCGCTCGGGCGCGGTCGGTCATTCCGGCCACAGCGCAGCGGAGAGCCTGGATCTCCCGCCCAGGCGCAGAAGCCATCACTTGAGGGAACCTCGGGCCCTGTGTTCCAGTCTTCCGGGACACCCCTCCTTTAGCCGACAAGGACGCACCATGAGCGACAATCCCACCGCAGGCTTTCGCTTGAACCACACCATGCTGCGCGTGAAGGATCCGCAGAAGGCGCTGGACTTCTACCAGCGGGTGTTCGGCATGCAGCTGGTCAAGACGCTGGACTTCCCGGATTTCGAATTCACGCTCTACTTCCTGGCGCAAATCGGCGAGGACGAACCGCATCCGCCCAAGGATGGCGGCGAGGCCACCCGCTGGATGTTCAGCCAGCGCGGCATCCTGGAGCTGACCTACAACTACGGCACGGAGAAAGACGCCGACTTTCACTACCACGACGGCAACGAGGAGCCGCAGGGCTTCGGCCATATCTGCTTTTCGGTACCGGATCTGGACGCGGCCGTGCGCTGGTTCGATGAGAATAATGTCGAGTTCGTGAAGCGTCCGGACGAGGGGGGACTGAAGGACATCGCCTTCGTGAAGGACGTGGACGGCTACTGGATCGAGATCCTGGAGCCGGCCCGGCTGACCGGGCTGGGGCAGTAGCAGACCCCAAGCCCACGTAATGCCCGTGTTTGTGCGCGGGCAAGAGTTTTATTGCATATGCGCAGACGTATTTTGTTCCGCAATTCGTGTATGATGCGCGCTGAGTAGATTCATCCGATTTTCGCCGGGCCTTTGTTCCGGCCCGCCCGAGTACCCCCAGCATGTCCGAATCCCCCTCCTTCGCCGAACTCGGCCTGTCCGAGTCGTTGGCCCGTGCCCTGTTGCAACTGGGCTTTACCACCCCGACCCCGGTCCAGGCCGCGTGCATCCCGGCCCTGCTGGCCGGCGACGACGTGCTGGGCGAGGCCCAGACCGGCACCGGCAAGACCGGCGCCTTCGGCCTGCCGCTGATCGACTCGATCGATCCCGCACAGCGTCGCGTGCAGGCGCTAATCCTCGCGCCGACCCGCGAGCTGGCTGGTCAGGTCGCCACCGCCCTGGAGGGCTTCGCGGCCAGCATCGACGGGCTCGAGATCCTGCCGGTCTACGGCGGCCAGCCGATGGGCGTGCAGATCCGCGCCCTGCGCGATGGTGCGCAGGTCGTGGTCGGAACGCCCGGCCGCGTGGTCGACCACATCAAGCGCGGCACGCTGACACTGGATGCGCTGCGCATGGTGGTGCTGGACGAGGCTGACGAGATGCTGCGCATGGGCTTTGTCGAGGAGATCGAATGGATCCTCGAACAGACCCCGGCCGAGCGCCAGACCACGCTGTTCTCCGCGACCATGCCGGCACCGATCCGCCGTATCGCGCACCGCCACATGCGCGAGCCGCAGGAGATCCGCATTGGCGAGGGCAACGAGGCCGGCACCGACATCGACCAGAGCTACTGCCTGGTCGACCAGCGCCACAAGACCGAGGCCCTGGGCCGGATGATCGAGGTGGAAGCGGGACTGGACGCAGCGATCGTGTTTGCCCGTACCAAGGCCGCGACCGCCGAGATCGCCGAGGCCCTGAATGCCCAGGGCGTGCAGTCCTCCCCGCTTAATGGCGACATGGAACAGGGCGAGCGCGAGCGCGTGGTCGCCGACCTGCGCGATGGCCGCCTGGATGTGATCGTGGCTACCGACGTCGCCGCCCGCGGCATCGATGTCCCGCGCATCACCCATGTCTTCAACTACGACGCCCCGGGCGATGCCGAGGTGTACGTGCACCGCATCGGCCGTACCGGCCGTGCCGGACGCAAGGGCCGCGCAATCCTGTTCCTGGAGCCGCGCAAGCGGCGCATGCTGCGCGATATCGAACGCCTGACCGGCAAGCCCGTGCGCGAGCAGAAGGTCCCGGATCGCGCCGCCGTAATCGCCCGACGCGAGGAGCGCCTGGCCGAGCGCCTGCAGGCCGAGCTGGCCGGCGAAGCGTCGCCGCAGCTCGACGCCCTGCTGGACCGGCTGCTGGCCAACGGCCAGATGGGCGAACGCGATCTCGCCCGCGCCCTGCTCGCCCTGGCGACCCAGGGCACGCCGCTGGATGGCACGTCCAATGCGCACGATCCCGTGACGGCGGCCACCAGCCGACCCGAGCGCGACAGTCATCGTGCGGATCGCAACCGTGACCGCGCCCCCCGCCCCAGCCGCGGCAAGGACCGCGGGCCGGAAGCGGACATGGTGCGCTACTACATGCCGGTCGGGCGCAATCACGGCATCGCCCCCGGCGCGATTGTCGGCGCGCTGGCCAACGAGGGTGGCCTGAACGGCCGCGACATCGGCCGGATCGGCCTGCAGGACGACCACAGCCATGTGGACCTGCCGGCCGCGCTGGACGAGGCGGCGGTGCGCCGCCTGGGCAATATCCATATCGCCAACCGTCGCCTGGAAATGGCGCGCTCTGTCCCGACTCGCGACTCGCGTGCGACCGAGCGCCACGCCCCGGCTGCGCGCAAGCCCCACGGCCCCGGCAAGCCTGCCGCCAAGCGGCGTGGCCCGGCCCCGGCCAACGGCAAGCGCCCGGCCTATGCGGCCGCCGGAAAGCCGCGCAAGGCGCCGGGCCGCAAGGCCAACGCCAGCCGCGGTGACGGGACCCTGTCGGTCAAGCGCCGATCGGCCTGACCCCGGCCAGGACCCGCGCGCCGGCCGTTGATGACCGGCGTGCGATTACCTCAACTCAGTAGCGCATCGACGATGTCGGCCAGGCTATCCGCCAGGCCGGCACCGGCGTGTTGTGCCCGCTGTTCGTCGCCGTCCTGATACTTGCCGGTGCGCACCAGGCAGGCCGCCAGACCCGCGGCGCGCGCGCCGTCCACATCCCCCGACACATCGTCGCCCACCATCAGCACCTGCCCCGGTGGCAGATCCAGATCCGCAATCGCCGCCTGGAACAGCCGGGCATCCGGCTTGCCGAAGTTCTCGGCCTCCAAATCGGCCGCATACTCCAGTGCGCGTACGAACGGGCCGATATCCAGCGACAGGCCATCCGCCTCGCGAAAGTAGCGGTTAGTCCCCATCACCCATAGCGGTGCGCCCCCCATCAGCACGCGAAACGCACGGTTGAGCACCGCGTAGTCAAACGCGGCACCCATGTCGCCCAGCACGACCACATCCGGCTCGCCCGTGGGCACGCCCTCGAACTCGCGTTCCAGCGCCGGGTGTACCAGCAGCAGCGGCGTGCGTGACTCGGACTCGAGCCGCGCGCGGATCGCGGAGGGGACCGTCGTCAGCTGCGCGGACTCGAACGCGAAGCCGAGGCCGGCCAGCTTGTCGATGATGGCCGCGCGTGGCTCGCGCGTGGTGTTGGTGATCAGGCGGATCGGGAGCCCGGCGGCCTGTGCCCGCTGCACGGCCTCGATGGCGCCCGGGAGAGCCTCGTCGCCCACGTAGAGCACACCGGAGAGGTCCAGCAACAGCGCGCGGACCTGCTCCATCCCCTGCGGGTTTGATTCAAGCATCGCTACTCCCCTTGCCGCGGTACGTCACGCGGTATCCGGCCGGAATCCGTGTGTCCCGGCCCGGGGCACAGATGTACCCCTTCACCCGATTCAACGCCGAATCAGGCGATGAAGCAACTCGAACTTGCCGTTGGTGTGTTCGGTGCGCCCGGCATCGTTGCGCCACTCCCAGCGGCTGCCCGGGAACAACGCCCGCATGTCCGCCATCTCGCAGTGAAACGGCGGCCCACCCTCGCGCCCGGTCTGCATGAAGCACGCGAACAGCTCGCCGCCCGGGCGCAGCCAGGCGTGCAGCTGCCGCTCGTAGGCCGCCCACTGCTCGGGCGGGATCGCGCACAGGGAGGTCTGCTCATAGACGCCATCCACCGGCGTCTCCGGCTGCCATGCCAGCATGTCGGCCTGGACGACCTCCGCCGAAAGTCCCTCCCGCTCCAGCTGTTCGCGCAGATGGCGCACCGGTGTGGGGGCCACATCCAGACCAATCGGGTAATACCCAAGGCGCGCCAGGGCCGGGACCTCGTGTCCGAAACCGCAGCCCGGCACCACGATCCGTGCGCCTTTCGCCAGGTCGGTGATCGCCAGCCAGGCCTCCAGCGACGGGCTGGGGCCACCGCGATCCCAGCGCGTGGAGCCCTCCTGATAGCGGGACTCCCAGTCGGCCTCCGCATCCAGGGCGGCATTAACGGCCGACGACTCTTCGGAATTTTGCATCTCTCTCCTTCCCTGCGGACGATGGAACCAGTAATGAACGGACCCTACCAAACTGGAAACGACTCAATGGAGGCCGCAATGGACCGCAACGACCTGCCCTACCGCATCCACCGCCAGGAACTCGGGCCGATGGAGAACTTCGTCTACCTGATCGAGGACATGGCGAGCCGCCGCGCGGCGGTGGTGGACCCGGCCTGGGAGCCGGACGCGATCCTCAACCAGGCGCGCGAGCAGGACGTGACCATCTCCGACATCCTGCTGACCCACAGCCACCACGACCACATCAACGGCGTCGAGGCGATCCTGGAGCAGTACCCCAATGCCCGACTGCATATCCTCAAGCCCGAGGCCGAGTTCTGGGGCAAGGAGCTGGAGCGCCCTGAACTCCACCACGGCGGCGACACGATGAAGCTGGGCGATACCGAAATCCGCTTCCTGCACACGCCCGGCCACACCCCCGGCTCCGCCTGCTTCCACATGCCAGCCGGCGACGACCTGATCACCGGTGACACGCTGTTTGTGTTCGGTTGTGGCCGCTGCGACCTGTCCGGGGGCGACCCGGAGCAGATGTTCCATACGCTGAACGGCCTGCGCGACGGGCTCCCGGCGCATACCTGCATCCACCCGGGCCACAACTATGCGGAGAAGGCCGAATCCACCCTGGCGGAACAGGACGAGGGCAACCCGTTTCTGCACTTCCACGACCAGGACGAATTCGTCCACTACCGCATGCACGAACACGACCGGGTGCGCTCCACGCCCTACCATCCCATCCCGCGCGGCTGAGGCAAATCGCTCATGGCGCTTGCATCCCTCGGGACCAATCGCGATAATGCGCGCCTTCAGTCGATGCGCCCGTAGCTCAGCTGGATAGAGTACCTGGCTACGAACCAGGTGGTCGGAGGTTCGAATCCTTCCGGGCGCGCCATATTCCAGAGAAAGGGATCAGTGACTTACAGTCGCTGGTCCCTTTTTCTTTTGTGGCTTCAGAAGTCCTGTGACCAATTCTGTGACCAACCTGTGCCGCATCGCGCGATCGGCCCCTCGGACGAGACAACGGGATGACCTCCTGGCGCTGTGTCCAAATCCCTACCCTACTCCGGCGCCTGACCACCTTCAGGTACATGTTCAAAGAGGTCACCCACTTGGCAATTGAAGTAGGTGCAGAGGGCATCTACGGCTGGGAGCTCCACTCGCGTCGCCGTTTCCTGATAGAGCAGCGTAACCGTGTTGCGGTTTAGTCCAGTAGCTCGAGCGACATCGGCGATCTTCAGCTTCTGCTCGCCCATCATCCTCGATAGATGGCAACGAATCATATTCTCCCCGACTTAATTTGATCCTGAATCGTATTTTTAGTTGACGAACGACATTCTGCGTCCTAGGATTTTATCCAGGATGGCAAAAACAGCTACTGCGCGCTGTTACGCGATCCTGAAATCAACATTGTCCACTAGGAGCAGAAGATGGCACAAGAACGTACATACCTCACCACCGAAGGGCTCGCCGAACGGATTCACTACGACGCGCGAACCATCCGCGAGCGCCTCAAAGACAGCGTCCTGATTGAAGGCATCCACTATTTCCGGCCCTTTGGTGGCCGCAAGATCCTGTTCATCTGGGAAACAATCGAACGGGACATGCTCGGCTCCACCGATGACGAAATCGCCATCCCCATGGCGTCGGGGGGCACCTGCCATGGTTAACGTTCGACGTAGAAGGGAAACCGGAAAACTCGTCTTTGATTTTCGCTATCGAGGACAGCGGTGTCGTGAAACAACGAAGCTGGATGACACCCCGGCCAACCGGCGAAGCATGGAGAAAGTCGCGAAGAAGATCGAAGCCGAGATCACTCTTGGCACCTTCGAATACAGTCGGTACTTCCCCAACAGCAGCCGAGCGGTCAGGTTCTCCGCCGAGCTGGAAGGCGCCGCCCCGACCGAAGCGGACGACGAAACGGCCAGCACCCCACTGTTTCGCGATTTCGCCGAACAGTGGCTGCAAGAAAACGAGGTCGCCTGGCGCTTCAAGACGCTGGAGACCAACCGCGGCTCCCTGCGACGACACCTGCTGCCCTACTTCGGTGATCAAAGGGTCAGCGACATCAGCAAAGCGGACATCCTTGCCTTCCGGTCCGAGCTCGCCAAAGTTCCAGGCCGGAAAGGCAACGCGACCCTGTCCCCAAAGACCATCAACCACACCCTCGGGGTGCTCTCGATGATCCTGGCCGAAGCCGCTGACCGCTTCCAGTTTACGTTCCCGATGAACAATCTGAAACGGCTCAAGCAACCACGTAAGGAGATCATGCCGTTCACGTGGGAGGAAACGCAGCAGATCATCAATACGGTCCGAGCCGACTACCGCGACTACTTCATCGTGCGACTTTTCACTGGGCTGAGAACCGGGGAAGTGCACGGCTTGAAGTGGAAGTACGTGGACTTCGAGAAGGGCCAGATTCTGATTCGCGAGACTTACAACCAGGGCCGGACGGAATACACCAAGAACGACGGCTCACAGCGTGAGGTCGCCATGTCTTCCGTGGTCGCAGAGGCCCTGCAACGACAGTTCCGAGCCACTGGCAAACAGGAATACGTCTTCGTCACGAAGGCCGGCCGGCCACTGGACACCAAGAACGTCACTCAGCGGGTCTGGTACCCATTACTCCGCCATCTCGGGCTTGAGCCTCGCCAGCCCTACCAGTGCCGGCATACCGCCGCCACACTTTGGTTGGCGTCTGGAGAGAACCCGGAGTGGATCGCCAGGCAACTGGGCCATACCACGACCGAGATGTTGTTCCGCGTGTATTCGCGGTACGTCCCGAACCTGACACGCCAGGATGGTTCCGCCATGGATCGTCTCCTGCGTTCTCTCCAAGGGAACGCCGAAGAGCATACGGAGGTGCGCAATGAAGGCTAAGGACGTTCAAGAACTGCAGCGAATGGTCGGGATGGATGACATCGCATGCTATGAGCCCGTCATTTTCGCCGCACGGGTCGAAATCCAGTGCGAAGGCCGAGCTCCTAGCGGAGAACCCTACTACCGACTTCGGGTCTACGATTCGACCGGTTATTTCACGGCCTTCGCAAGGATTCGAGACTGGGAGGGACATCCCTTGGGAGGAGGTCAGTTCCGATCCCTGGCCCTCCACACCATCGAAACGGAGCGTGGACAGCGACACGTTGTGGCTTATCCAGAAGTCGGGTCGGCACTGCCCGAGAAGGGGCCGCTGGATCTTCTCCCCGTCCACCGCGCACCCGACCCTGGCAGCCTGCAGCGCCTGGTCAATGTGGTGCAGAACCTTTCCGTTGAGCCCTACCGAGAATTCGTCAGTGAGGCCTTCTCGGATCAGGAATTCGCCATCCAGTACCTCACGCTCCCGGCCTCCAGGCGATGCCACCATGCCAAGACTGGCGGGCTGATCGCCCACAGCCTCGAACTGGCAGAAGCGGTACATGCGGTGGGTCGGGCCATGGCATTGCCAACGCTGCAAACGGAAGCCGGCATGCTCCTGGCCCTGATGCATGACATCGGCAAGATCGTCCTTGCTTCGGAATTTGCCGAACGGGTACCCACTCGCTCGCATGAAGAGCTCATCGAATACGCTCTCCAGGAACCGCTGCTTTCCCTAAAACAGATGGACTCAGACGCCTATCACACGCTGTGGGCGCTCATAGTGGCCTACCGCAACGGCGACAGCTATTCAGCACCAATGGCAACCGTGGTGCGTGGCCTGGATGGCTGCAGCGCCCAAACGGATGCGGCCTTCCAGAGCTCATCACAGGCGCCGATGCACCGGTACTGGCAATCTCCCTGCGGAGGTCGAAAAGTCTGGATTCCGCCCCTTTTCAGCCAGGACACCCGTCGCCGCGCCGAATAACGTTCACAACTGGCCCCCAGAGACCCCTGCTCCATCTATACGGGGTTCTGGGGCCTCTCCTGGCCCCATCCAGCTGGTTGGCCTGCAAAACGGGAAGACAGCCCCCACATACCGGCCGATTACTAACCATGTCGGTGATTCGAGCGGATCCCGGGGGCCTAATAATCCACGACGCGGGCCAACCTCTCGGTTGGCCTATTTCGTTTGTGTACCCGGATTTGTACCACTTGGTGTTGTTGTGGCCCTTAACCCCGGTCTGGGCGTTTCAGATGCCCTCCACCTCGATCCCGTGCTCCGCCAGCCAGCGCTTGCGCAGGTCGTAGTCAGGCATAGCGCGTTCGAGGCGGCGCCAGAACTCGGGGGTGTGGTGGGGCTCGTGCAGGTGGATCAGCTCGTGGACCGCGACGTATTCGGCGATGTTGCGGGGCAGCAGGATGGTCTTCCAGTGGAAGTAGAGCCAGTCGCCCCGGCCGCAGGAGCCCCAGCGGAACCCGAGGTCCTGCACCCGAACGCCCGCGGGCGACAGGCCGAGGCGCTGCGCGTGGGCATCCACCTGGCGGCCCAGCCAGTCATTCGCGCGTGCGGTGTACCACTGGATGAAATGCTGCCGGGCGTCGTTCAGGGCATCCTGGCGGATGAGAAAACGCCCACCATCAAGCTTCAGGGGAACGGCCTGCCCAGTCGTGGGGACCGTCTTCAGGCGATGGCTGCGCCCAAGGTACAGGAACCCCTCGCCGTCCACGTATTCTTTCTTCGGTAGTGGCCGGTGACGCCGAGCCTTTTCCGCCAGTTTCCGGTAGATCCAGCCGCGCTTCTCGACCACGAAGGTGCGCATCTGCTCCGGGTCGATGCCCGCCGGGGCCGCGATGAAAAGCTCACCCTCCCGGTCCACGGTGATCTCCAGCGTCTTGCGGCGCCGACTCTCGCGCACCTGGAAGGTCAGGTCTTCGACCCGTAGCTCTGTCATGCGTTGACCAGACGGTCGTGGTTGGCCCGCGCCAGATCGAACAGGCGCTCGACCAGCGGCTCGACTTCGTCCACCGGCACCACGTCCCGCTGCACCAGGTGCTGGAACAGCTGCCCCTTCAGCCGCTCCTGATCCGGAACGTGGGAAGGCTTCCAGAAATCAGGCACGTCGATCTCGTCCTGGATCACCCCGAGCAGCTCTTCGGTGACATCGATCAACTGGACCGCTTCGGTCTCCCCGGTCGGCTCGCCCTCCGCACCGGTGCTCTGCACCAGCTCACGCCAGAACGGGACGGCGTGGGCCGGCAGATCGGGCAGCTCCTCGCCGTCCACGGCCGCATCGTCCCGCAGCTGCTGGGTCAGACCTCCCAGCGCATCGACCTGCTCTGCCCACTGGCCATCCAGTTGCTGCAGTAGTTCCTCCAGCCGATCGCTCAGCCGCCCATACTTCACCGGGTCTTCGTCCAGATGCTTGCGGATGTGGGAACGGACCGCGTGCTCCATCTCGGAGGCCTTGGCGCGATCGCCCACCTGACGGTTCAGGTGCCGCTCGAAATCGGCATCGGTGAGCTGCACCGGCGGAATACGCGGGTCCACGCCGAGCGAGATCACATAATCGTCGATCAGCTTGCGCACCTTGTTACCCACATCTTTCCCAAGCGACGGCACATCTTTAAAGCGGTTGCGGGCCAGGGCGTGGATGTAGGCCAACTGCTTGGCGTCGTTGACGAACTCCAGCCCTTCCGGTCGCGGCAGCACGTCATCCAGGCTCTGGCTGAACTCCTTGAGCTTCACGGTGAACTCGGCCCGCACCCGCTCGTCCGCCAAGGCCTGCACGGCCTCTTCGACGTCCTCCAGGCGCTCCACGCCCTGCTGGCGCAGCACGTCCACCGTGCGCAGATGACGATCGCGCAGCAGCGGGATCTCGTCCTTCAGGCTTTGCAGGGCGCCCTCGATGTCCTCCTCGCTGTAGGCCGCCAGGGCCTCCTTGAGGTGATTGGCCACGCCGAAGTAGTCCACCACGATGCCGTGGGTCTTGCGGTGGCCGGTGCGGTTCACGCGCGCGATGGCCTGCAGCAGCTCCGCCTCGCGGATCGAACGATCCAGATACATCACCCCCTCGATGGGCGCATCGAAGCCCGTGAGCAGCATGGACTTCACGATCAGGAAGGCCAGCGGATCGGCCTTCTCGGGGTCGTCGTGCGTCAGCGGCTTCTTGAAGCGCTGGATGTGGTTCTCCACCGCGGCGCGGTCGGTCCAGCGCGCCCAGGCCGCATCTTCGTTGTTGCGGCTGCTGATCACCACGGCAAACTCCAGACGCCGGAGCAGATCCCGATAGCGCCAGGCCTGGATCGCCGCCTTCACCCGCTCCGGCCGGGCCACCAGCTGCGCATCGTCGAGCTGCTTGTCCTCCACGGACAGCGCCATCGCCTCCTGCAGCAGCTCGTCCCGGGCCTCGTTCAGTGCCTCGAAATAGCGCACGGCCGCCCGCCGGCTGTAGGCGACCAGCTGCGCCTTGTAGCCATTCGGCAGGATATGGGTCACGTAGTGGCGTAGCATGTCCGCGGCCTTCTCGCGGATGAGCTGCGGCGCCTCGAAGATCTGCCCCTTGGTGGCGTATTTCTTCTTGATCGCCTCCAGCTCTTCCTTGCTGTAACTGCGGAACAGGTCCTCGAACAGGCCATCCAGGCTGGCCCCATCCTTGATCGCGCCCTTCACCGTGCGCCCCTCGTACAGGATCGGCACGGTGGCGCCGTCCTGCTCCGCCTCCTTGATCGTGTAGCGGTCGATGTAGTCGCCGAAGATATCGTGCGTGCGCTTCTTCTCGCCCATGATGATGGGCGTACCGGTGAAGCCGATGCGGGCCGCGTTGGGCAGCGCGCGCATCATGTTGGCGTGCAGGTCGCCGGCCTGGGTCCGGTGCGCCTCGTCCACCAGCACCAGGATGTCCTCGCTGGTGTTCAGCACCTCGAAGGGCTCGCTGCGCTTCGGGGCCGCCGGGGTCGCATACTCGCTGGGTGGTTCCGCCACCTCGCGCAGATCATCCTGCGCCGCGTCTCCCGGCGCCTCGCCGGCGCCGCCCTCCCCCTCGATGTCGGGGTCGCGATACTTCTGGATGGTGCCGAACACCAGCCCCGGCCCCTCCCGGGCCAGCAGCAGCTTCAGGCGCCCGGTATTCGCCGCGGTCGCCACCGTCTCCCCGGTCAACGCGGCCGTCTCCGAGAGCTGGGTCTGCAGATCCTTGCGGTCGGTGATGACCACCACCTTGAAGCGGCGCAGCTTCGGGTCGGTGCGCAGCTTGCGCACCAGAAACACCATCGACAGGCTCTTGCCGCTGCCCTGGGTGTGCCAGATGATCCCGCCGCGCCGGTCCACCTCCCCGTCTTCGCGTCGCGTCTGGCCGGTCTTCAGCCGTTCGATCGCACGGGTCACCCCGCGATACTGCTGATAACGACACACCAGCTTGATCGTCTGCCCGCCCGCGTTCATGAACAGCGTGTAATGGCGCACGATGTCCAGCAGCGTATCCGGCGCCAGCATCCCCGCCGCCAGGCGCTGCTGGGCGGAGAGCTCCGCCACGCCCAGCGCCTCGGCCACCTCCGACTCGCGCCGCGGCACCACCGTCTTCCAGCTCAGGTAGTGGGCAAACGCGGCCCCCACGGTGCCCGCGCGCGCCTCGTCGAAGTTGCTGGCGACCAGCAGCTGACTGGTCGCGAACAGCGCCGGCGCGCCCTCGTGCTCCTCGACCTCGAAATCCTGGAAGCGCTGGTCGTGATACCGCCGCAGCTGGTCCACCGCCTGGCTGATGCCCTCCGGCACCGTGCGGCTCTTGCACTCCACCACCACCAGCGGGATGCCGTTCACGAACAGCACCAGATCCGGGATGATGTGGCCCTTGCCGACATCGAACCCGGGCGGGCACTTCACCTTGAACTGGTTCACCACCAGAAAGTGGTTGTTCGCCGGTTCGTCCCAGTCGATCAGCCGAATGGTCTGCCCCCGGCCGCCGTCCCAGTCCGGCAGGCCCTCCACGCTCAGGCCGCCCAGCAGCAGCTCGGTCGCCTGCCGGTTCGCCTCCATCACCTTGCTGGCCGGGATGCGCGTAACCGCGGACACCGCCTGATCCAGGCGCTTCTCGTCCAGCCAGGGCTCGCCCGCCCGCAGGTTGATCGCCCGCACCCGCTCGCGCAGCACCGGCTCCATCACCACCTGCGCGAAGCTCTCGCGGTGGGTCACGCCCGGATCCTCGACCGACCCGGCGAGGTGCGTCCACCCCAACCCGACGAGCTGATCGATCAGCGGCTTCTCAACGTCCGTGTACTCGGATCCGGCCATACCATGCTCCAGAGATCTGTAGGGTCAGGATAGCAATTCTCCCGGTCGGCCTAGCGCAAACACAGCAGCGAGGGCGCGTTGAGCGCATAATGGAGGGCAAACGGCAGGAGCGCATGATGAAACCACCGTCCGGCAAGAAGACCCGCAAGCCCGTAAGCCGCGAAGCCATTATCCGAGCGGTCGCAACCTCCACGGCCTTGGAAACCGGCGAATCCAGCAAGACCATCGAGGCACGCCTGCGCAAGCCCAACCCCCGCCTCAGGTCGCTAAAACTCGGCTGAACTCCTCGACCAACGGACGGTAATCGCCGCCCACTCCGGCGTGGCTCGTTTTGATCTACCCAGCGCAAACGCGACTATCCCGTGGATTCCCTCGGTAGAAGTCCCATTTGCTCGCCAAAATCACCCCAATAAGCCCGAATTACGCGTCCGTTTGCCGAATTTCTCCCGTTTTTTCCGACAGTTACCGTGGTCCGGCCCCGTTATCTTACTATTTCCCTAGCAGTCATATCTATCCTTGATGTACTGATGATAGTGCCGCCCTACTGACCGGGCATTGATAAACTCTCTGAATACGTGCTCTGGTACCCGGCAGAAAGTGTAATATGGGTCGCTGTCCTCGAAATCGATATACATTTGGCTTGTCGAAGCGTCGTAGCCAATCTTCCTTATCGCTGAAGATCTTACATTTACCCAATCGATCATCTTTCATTCCTTCTACTTTTACGCCAGGCTAAGCCGCCGGCTGGAGCGCCAGCGCAAACGGGTCGACTCGAGACATTTGCTAAGCTTTCTTCCACTTAAACCTAATTCTGTGGTGATGCACTGTATGGGGCAGAAACCCATCAAACTGTAAGCGACCAGTCACGACTCCAGGAAAAATCCCAATTTTGTTTGCAAAGCTCTCAATAGAACTCGCAGAAAAATCACGTTTGCTCACAAACTGTTTGTACTCTTTTTCAGGAATTAATGTCCTTTGAGCAAAAAGATCAGCCTCTTTTTCTTGTTTGCGATATCGCGGGTCGCTTTGACCATTTTCTAAAAATGTGGCTCTTTTATCGTGCAACAAAATATGCCCTATTTCATGCATTAAACTGAACCAAAAGATGTCGGACCAACTACCTCTAAGCGACATCATTATTACTGCTTTATTTTTGTCTACCCAAAAGGTCGCACCCGTTGTGTAGGTCTTAGGAAAATGAGGGATCAAGACTAAAGCAACACCACAGCTTGCCAATAGCTTCCCAAGGTTTTCAATTAGAATATTGGGATCAGTTTCAAAGGTAAGGCCTCTAATATCATATAAGCAGTCATTTAGTCGCTCGGGATTAAATTCTCTTGTATTTTTACCGGACGCCAAAATGTGGCCAGCTCTCAACCACGCAGCAAGGGCTTCATGAGAAACACTGTCCTTTTCAACCTGCCTAAATGCGGGCGAATACTCCTTTACCTCACATATATTAAAAAGCGAGGAAACACCAAAAAACTTTCTGAGCTCTCTGACCTTAGATATTTTATTTCTGGTTTTCTCCACCAAGCCCAACTTGGAGAGTTCCAAATATGGATAAGACGAAGCAACATCCACCTCCCCTTTAGCCTTTTTCTCATCTACTTCTTTAGCAAGAATCAATCGATAACTGGCTTCCAAATTGCTCCAGAAATATGCGGGCACACCTACCACTTGCTCTAGCTGTAGTGCGGTCTCTGGTGTTATCGCTTTCTCACCTTTCAATATCTCGTTGATTGCTTGAGAGGGACGCCCCATTCGACGGGCCAATTCCGCCTGACTGACGCCCATCTCTTCAAGCACTTCTTCCAGATACTCTCCCGGTGGCACAGCTAAATCTGACATATGTGCTTGTTCAGTCATCATAGTGCTTACTCACTTCTTCAATCATCACAATGTTCAAGCAGTCGCCATCAGCAGTGAATATCAACCTGTAAAATCCCGTGAGATTGACCGCATATTGGCCTTGGCATTTTCCTTTTAGGGGATGGCACCTCAGGCCTGGTAATCCCATAAGGTCATCAAGGTTCGCCACCGACTTGATGATTTCGATACGCTGTATGTATTTTCGAGCGACCTGATCGCCGAATTCTTTAACTGCGTGTTTCTGGTGCTTAAAGCACTTTTCTAGCTTTTTCTTGCGAAATTCGACTTTCAAAGTCGGCGCACCCTAAGTGTAGACAAATTCGGAGGAGAATCGTTCACCCTTGGGGTGAAGAGTATACGCGATGGAAATGCTCGGGTCGACAGGCTCAGGGAGTGGTGAGAACCCGAGCGAGCTTAACGCCAAGCTCAGCCGAGGAAGGCCGCGTCGCGGCCTGACGTCGACTGGAGCGGCGTGTTGGGCCAATACGAAATCCAGGGGCGCTTGCGGGTGGTATCATCCCGGCCTCCATTCCTGGCCGGCGAGAGAGTCGCGGGTGTCGCCTGAGAGCCGGGACTCTCTTCCGGGGTTTCTGGCGAGATTCGGACCTCGGCCTCGATGGACTGCATGTCCCCATGGCACGCGTTTTCGGCCGGCGGGGGCGCCGTCAAGAAGACGGCTACGAGGCAGGCACGCCGTCCTGCGTCTCGGGGGTCCCTTCATCAGTGCCACCCATGAGTACCTTCTTGCCCATCGCCTTTTCGATAATCTCCAGCAGGCGGCGCTTGCGCTGCTGGTAGAAGGCGTCGAAGTCGTCCGCGCGCAGGGCCTCCACCGGGATGCGGTGGCCTTCGAGGATGGCGTCCATCTTCGCGTTGCCGAGCTGGACCTGTTCGTGGTTTTGCAGGCGCTGCAGATACTCCGAGGGCGCGTCGCCGCCAATCATCCGGTTGGCCTTGTACGAGATCGGGGTCTTGTTGACGATCGAGTCGTACACCCGGGGCGGGATGTCCCGGGCATCGCACCAGGCGCGGGGGAAGATGTGGTGGATATCCAGCTCGACGCCCTGCTGGTCGAGGGCCTGGATATCCCCCTTCCAGAAGAAGTCCCTGGCGCCTTCGCGCAGGATCAGCACGTTGATGCCCTTGTAGGCCGCACTCAGGCGGGTGCGCAGGGTATCGAGGCGCGCCGGGTCGAACGAGGCATCCACCACGGTGCGGGGCAGTTCGGCGTCGTCCTCGAACCAGTGCATCAGCTCGTCCAGGTCCAGGGCGATGCGGGTCTCCACGGCGCCGCCGTAGAGTTCGCCCAGCACGCCGCTCCAGAACCAGCGGGAGAGCTTGTTGTGGATGCGCGGCTCGCGCCAGCGGTTCCCCAGCAGGGTCATGACCGCGGCCAGCGGCACCAGCTGCGTGGCGTAGGGCAGCTCGCGCCGACTGTAAAAGCACTCGCCCTTGAGGAAGTATGCCGCCTCGACGAAGCCCTGCTCCACCGCGTCGGCCCAGCGCTGGTAGGCCGGAAGTGGCAAGTCCAGCACCGAGGCCCGCTTCGCGCTCACCGGACGTACCTGCTTGCCCTGCTTTCCGGCGGCGATGTCCTCCTGCTTGCGCTCGCGCGTGTGCAGCAGGGTGACCGCCTGCAGCAGGTCCGTGTTCTCCACGTCGGCCAGCAGTTCGTGCTGCGCCAGGCGGGCCTGCCGCGAGGGAACGTCGCGAATGTCGGAGCCGTACCAGTCGTCGCGCAGGTTGTAGCCCTCTGCGGCGTAGCTGGCAGTGATCAACTCGAACACCGAGAGCTGCACCCCGCCCGTGTTGACCTTCTCAAACACCAGGCAGACCGCCTCCTTGGAAGTCTCCTTCTTCAGCTCGATTACCGGCAGCTGATAGGAGGAAAAGGCGCTGATGATCTGCTTCTGGAACTCCAGAAACTCACCCATGGCCTCTTGGTTGTAGCGGAACAGGTCCTGCAGCCATTCGGAGGCGTCAAGGATCCTGTCGCACGGGAAGCACAGCCGCTCGCACTCCAGCTGCCGCGTGGACAGATCGATTTCCACGTCGCGCCCGAAGTTGGTGCGCGTCTGGCGGTTCTCGTCTACCGCGAACACCGCGTCTTCCAGCCGATCCTCCCCTTCCAGCGCCATGCGCACATCGAAGTAGTAGTGGCGCTTGATCGGCTTGCCCTTGGAGGTCCGGGTATCCACCGGGCTCTCCAGCCCCACCGCCTGGGTCAGGCTGGTCAACCGCTGCTGACCGTCCAGGATCAACTGGTCGGGTTCCCCGCCCACACCCTTCGGATCGATCCCCTCCACCGGCCGCGTCTGGAACTGCACCTCGCCCCCGGTTTCCATCAGCATAACCGCCCCCACCGGGAACGACCGCGCGATGCTGACCAGCAGGCTCTGCACGTGGTCGTCGTCCCACACCCACCCGCGCTGGAAGTCCGGCAGCTGGATCTTGCCCGTGGTGATGTCCTTGAGGAGTTCGGGCAGTGAGCGTTTGGTGCTGTCGAATGTCGTCATGGCGGTTCCTTGTGCGCTGTCGTGCGGGTAATTTAATGGCCCGGTCTATGCCGAGGTGGTGGGTTGGCCCTGTTCGAGCAGCGGGGTGACGCGGACGCGGCCGGTAAGGAGGTCGTCCATCAGTGCGGTTTTCTCAGATTTGAGCTTTGCTGCCGCATGCTGTTCTTTATTTATTTTTTTATTCAAACCGAGCAATGCATCAACAACCTTGAGCTGCTCCCTTATACTGCTTGGCGCAGCCATATAGACTTTTCTGAGATTCGTAGGATTGACATTTACTTGATGAACCCCGGGCGTGGCATATCTCTTGACCATATTCTTTGTGCTGTTAAGATTAAGCCAAAAATTGAGATACTCCGGACTTAGCTTTTCTTGATCAGGGTTTAGTCGAACCAAGTAAGAGGCAAAGCTCACTCTGGGAAGCTGGCCTCGCCATATTCCTGTTCTCCCAACATGATCTATACTGTTGGTTCTGTTGAAGAGCACGTCACCATACTGAAGGGTCAGACCACTGATTGAGGATGCTGGTGAGAACTTGAGGCTTCCAAGAGAGGCTTCTCCGTCCTGAAAGTTATTCATCCTAAGTACAGGAACCTCTCCTGAATCACTCAAGCTGGATGAAATCCCATAATCAGCTGTTGGCACAAACCATTTCAGCTGATCACATACCCACTCCCTCGGAATGAGCCCCAGCGGCGAGTCCTTGTAGAGTTCCGGCGCCTGCTCGGGGCTGGGACGGAGCTGGCCGTTCTCGTCGATGCCGCGGGTCAGCAGGTCGTGGAGCAGGCCCTCCTTGACCTTCTCCAGCTTGGCGATCAGCGCCTCGGTCTTCTGGATCTGGGTGTCGACGGTGTCGAGTATGCGGGCGATGTGTGTCTGTTCAGTCCACGGTGGCACCGGGACGGAGACCTTTCGAAATTCGGAACCCGAGATCTCCAGGAATGTGGTTCCAGAAGCGAGACGAACCAGCTCGCTTTTCAGTTTCGCAGACCAGTGGTAATAGTAATGCGGACTGAAGTGATTGCCGAAGGCGATGCTCTTGAAACCCTGGTTTGTGGTTGCCGGAACCGAGTTTAGAGCTGCCGCACCGAGCGAGGCACGTGTTGTAATCAGAAGGCTATTCACCGGCAGGAGCTTCGCACCACTTTGCGCAAGGCCTTCGGTTGTGATCTTTTCCTCGGTGTACTCCAAGTGCTTCTGTGCGAGACCTGTCACCTCACTTGGGGTCACCCAAGGGATACCCCCTCCCCAGTAACTGGGGTTATTTCGACTCGGGGTGCCCCCGCTTATGACCTCTCCAACCTCATTGATGGGAAGGGTGCTCCAGTCACTCGGCAATTCCGCGAGCAGCTGCTGGTAATCAGACATAACCCAGCCCCTCCAGATACTGCTGCAGCTCCCGGGCAGCGGTGTCGCGCTCGGCCTCGATGTCGGCCAGGGTCACCCGGTACTTCTCCCACCAGGTCTCGAAGGCGGCGATCACCTGCTGGCGTTGCTGGCGGATGTGGCGTTCGAGGATCCCTTTGAGATCGTTGTGCAGGATGGTGCCGACCAACTGGGCGGCGGCGGGCTCGTCCAGGACGTCCACGGCGGTGTTCAGGTGGGTCTCGAAGCTGGCGACCTTGGCCTTGTGCTGTTTCTTCACCTGGGTGCGTTCGCTCTTCCACGCCCTGATCTCGGCCGGGGTCGGGGCGTCTTCGTCCTCGCTGGTGGCTTCGCCCTCGCCGTCGTCGTCGCCTTCGGGTTGGGCCTCGGCGGCCTTGATGCGGGCGTCCAGTTCGGCCTTACGGGCGGCCAGGTCTTCGAGTTCGGCCACGTAGTCCTGCAGCAGGAAGTGCACCAGGCGGTGGTCCAGCGGGTTGGCCTTGTTCTGGTCGTCTTCCAGCTGGCTGATGATGGTGGTGCGCCAGGCGTCCACCACGCCGAGACAGCCACGGGTCTGCAGGGTGCGGAACTCGTTCTTGTTGTCGAACCAGAAGCCGGCAATGATCCCGCGCACCGCGAAGCGGTCGAGCATGCCGGTGGGCTCCAGAGCGGCGGAGAAGCTGCCCAGCAGCTCGTCTCGCAGCTGGGTCAGGCGCCCGCCATTGCCGGAGAGTGCGGTAATGCTGGCGCCGTGCTCGGCCCACCAGGCCTCGAAGGCGGCCAGCACACGGGCCTCGCGCTCCTGCAGGCCGGTGTCGGCCTCGATGGCGGGCTTGAGGTCGCGCTTCTCGTTCAGGTGTTCGGCGAAGTCCACGTAGTCGGGATCGTCCGGTCGGGGCGTGAACAGGTGCATGGGTTCGAGGCCCTGGGCGTCGAACAGGGGGCGCCGGGCCTCGATCTCCTTCACCGGCACGCCGCCCTTGAGGTGGGCGCGCACGTCCTGGGGCTCGGGCGGCGGGGTGTTGTCGGCGTAGCGGCGGATGTTCAGGTTGTAGTCGTTCTCGCGCAGCTCCTCGAGGGGCACGACCCGGGCGAAGCCGGGCACATCCTCGAAGGCATCCCAGGTGCTGACGATCTTCTCGATGTGTTCCGGCAGCAGGTGGTTCTGGGCGCGGCCCTCGTGGTATTCGCGGTCGGCGTTGATGAACAGGACGCGGCCCTTGCGCGCCTCGGGCTTGGCGCCTTTCGCGCGCAGCACGAGGATGCTGGCCGGGATGCCGGTGCCGTAGAACAGGTTGGGCGCCAGGCCGATCACCGCCTCCACCAGGTCGTCTTCCAGCAGGCCGGCGCGGATGCGCTTCTCGTCGCCGCCACGGAACAGCACACCATGCGGCATCACGGTGGCCAGGCGGCCGTTGGCGTTCAGGCTGGCGACCATGTGCTGCAGGAACATCAGGTCGGCCTTCTTGGCACCCTCGGGCACGCTGCCGTAGTGGAAGCGCTCGGGGAAGTGCGGGCTGGGGGTGTAGCCGATGGAGAACGGCGGGTTGGTGAGGATGCGGTCGAAGCGCTTGAGCTCGCCGCCTTCGACGTGCTGCGGGTCGGTGAGGGTGTCCTCGTTGCGCAGGTCAGCGCTGCTGATCCCGTGCAGCAGCATGTTCATCTTGGCGATGGCCCAGACCGAGCCGGAGGCCTCCTGGCCGAACAGGTTGACCTTGCGCGGATCACCGCCCTGCTCTTCCAGGTACTCCTTGGACATCACCAGCATCCCGCCCGACCCCATGCACGGGTCGTAGACGCTGTGGCCCTCCTGCGGATCCATCAGCCGCACCATCATGCGGACCACCGGGCGCGGGGTGTAGAACTCGCCACCCTTCTTGCCGGCGGAGTCGGCAAAGTCGCGGATCAGGTACTCGTAGGCGGCCCCCAGCAGGTCGGGGAACTCGAAGTCCTCGTTGCGCAGGCGGTACTCGCTGAAGTGGACGATCAGATCGCGCAGCTTCTTGTCCGGCAGCGTGGTGGAACCCACCTTGCGGGTGAAGTCGATGTGCTCCAGCACCCCGGCCAGGCTGGGGTTGTGCTCCTCCAGTCCGGCCAGCGCCTTGTTCAGCTCGTTGCCCACGCCCTGGTGGGCTTCGTTCAGCAGGTACTCCCAGCGCGCCTTGGGCGGCACGTAGAAGTCCGACTTGTACCAGCTGGGCATCTCGACGAGCTTCGCGATCTCTTCCTCGCTCTTGCCGCTGGCGCGCAGGTTGTCACGCACCTCGTCCCGCCGCTGCTCGAAAACGTCCGAACAGCGCTTCAGGAACAACATGCCGAAGATGTATTCCTTGAACTCCGAGGCGTCCATGCGCCCTCGGAGGATGTCCGCCGCCGCGAACAGGTGGCGCTCAAGCTGGTTCAGGGTCAGGATCATGGAGGAAATCGGTCCTTCGATCGGTTCAGGTAATGGGACAGTCTTGGAGCTCGCTGCGACGACAGCCGTCGCGCGCGCCGTGCCTCATGCTAACGAGCCCCGACCCAGCCCGCCACGACGAAGCTCCCCAGCCGGTTAGCGGCAAAGTCGCAGCCCCACTCCTTGCGGAACATCCTTGCATCTTCAATTCATAAGGGACGAGGGATGCCATCATGGCCGCACCGATCGATCTGTACCTGGACCCATTGCCGGACATGGGAGAACTCGGCCCATGCAATCTGCGTATCACGCACGCTCCCTGCCACGTTCGCATGCGGATCTATACCCACCCTGTCACTGGAGCCCAACAACTTGTCTGCCCAAAATGTGGTCGCTACATCGACCTATCGCACGCGATGCTGGACAGCATAGAACACGCGGCGATACTGGAGCTTCCCGGCTTGGTTCGCGGCAATCTCCCTGGACAGGGCCCTGAAGTTATTCTGATCCTGTGCAACTGAACCCGACGACTCTGCGGAAACCCTGGGGGGTCCCTCGCGAGCGCTGGCACTCGGCGCGGGTGATACGCTCAAGCCATGGCATTGCTGAAGGTTGGCGAAAAGGACCGCGACGGTCGCCAGAAGCGCATCGAACACACCGGGCGCTATCTGCGCGCCAGTCGCACGGGTGGCCTTGCCCTGCGGGCGCAGACCCGTGCCGCCGGCATCAACCTGACGGGCAACACCAACCGAGGGGTGCGCGTTTCCACCCGTCTGGCCAAGAATACGCAGGTGGCCTTCCAGAACGGTCGCTTCATTCTTCGAGGGCGGTACGGTTCGGATGCCGCCAAGTTCAACCTGTCCAAGTCCGGCGTCACCGTCTCTACCAAAACCCCGATCGGCTCGTTCAACTGGATCCGGCCCGGGCGTTCGTCGGCAAAGATCGCGGGCGTGCAGCTTCGCGGGCACAACGCAGGGGCCATTCAGGGGATCTTCGCGCTGGTCGCCGCTGTTTTCTTGCTTGTTCGGGGCATCCTTCGCTTGTTCACCGGGATCATCGGCGGAATGGTCCGGTTGGCCGGCGCCGCCCGGGCCCGACGCGAACTCGCACAAGAGGAAGCCGCGCGCCCGACGTTTGTATTGGAGGCAATCGAGGCGCTTGGTGAGCAGGTGCTCGCCGCGAATGGCGACGACCCTTCTGCCTGGGCGGCACGGGATCAGCTCGCCGCCGTGGCCTTTGCTTTTCTGGTGATCGGTCGCGGCGCGGCGAGCGCCCCGCCACTGACGGTCGCCGATGGATCCACCTCCGCTGCCGAGAACGCCCTGCTCGAAGATCTCCAGACCGCTCGTGAGCGCTGGAAAGCTTGGCTGGGTGCGTTACCGCCAGAAGATATCGAACCGGCCATGGGCATCCTGGTGGTTCTGGCCCGGAACCTGGCCAACGCCGAGTCTCCCGAGTGGCGAGGCGAGACGCTGCTGGCACTGGATGACGCCTGCCTGCGCGATGGCCCCAAGACCCTGCTCCAGGAAGCGATGATCGATCTCACCGCCGAGGCCATGGGCGTAGAGCTGGTCCTGGAGGGCGAGTGATGAGCGCAGCACGCCCCGGCACGCTCGATGCGCTGGTCCAAGTGCATCAACACCTGATCCGGAACCCTGGATCCACCGAGACCTGTGCCGCGTGGCGGGCGTACTGCCGCGAGCATCGCTGCGAATGGGTCACGACCTGGGATACCGAACCCTACCGGGAAACGAACCCAGACGAACTCTCGCTGCCCGGGCGCGACCGGTTCGACGACATCCCACAGGAGGCGCTGGACGAGGCGGTGCTGCAGATTGTCGATACCGAAGGACCGGTTCACCTCGTCATCCTCACCCGGCGACTGCTGGAGGCCGCTGGATTTTCCCGGGCCGGCTCCCGAATCCAGGCGCGCATCCACGAGGCTCGGGCCCGGCTGGGCGCGCAGGGTTTGATCCGACTGGACGGTGAGTTCTCCGGGCGCCCGGAACAGTTCGCGGTGCCCTGCCTGCGGGACTGGAGCAACCTGCCGGATGCGTTGCGCCAGCTCGACCACGTCCACGACTCGGAACTGATGCTGTCGCTGGTTCGTACTGTGGCCGAGACCGGCACGCTCGAACGGGACACCGCCATGAACGATGCCCTGCACCGGATGGGGTTCATCCGGCTGACGGACAATGGCCGAGAGCGCCTCCAGGTACCGCTGGAGCGCGCGCTAGAAATGGCTCTTCTAGTAAGCCAAAACGGCGTTCTCGAGGCCGGTACAAAAGCCTTTCACCGGCCTCGGTCTCCTGCGGACCCGATAACGTCCCTGGGGTAATCCCGGGGTCCCAAGAGCCTCAGCAGCAACCGGGCCATTCCCGCACAGCCGCTACGCGACGGCCCGGCCCAAATAGCCTCTGATGCGCAACAGGCCCTGCAATCCCTCACGACTGACGACTGCGACCGGGGTGCAGCCATCGAACGCACGGTTGTGCGTCTTCATCCAGCGATAGGCCTTATCCCGCTCATCCGGAAACAACAGGCGCAGGTCCTTGTGGATCCCCAGGATGTGGCCCGCACGATCCAGAGCATCGCGCTCATCCGGCAGTGGCTCTCCTCCGCAATAGTGCGAAAGCGCGTCCAAGTCGCCCGGCGCATGGCCCAGCATCGCGAGGGCTTCGTCCGTTTCAAGGCCCCAGTGATCGAACGCCTGCATCACCATTCGCGCCAGGGCGCTTCGGTCATGGGCCGATACCTCTGAGTATGCTGAATCCGTCATGCAGCCTCCGACTCCTTCTGCAGCCCATCTCGCCTGTTACGAAAACACCCCGTACTCGATCCGGTGGAGAACCGTTTCGACCATCTCTGCCCCCTCATCCGAGTCCAGCAGATCGATTGGCGCCGACTCAAGAACCCGGTTCCTTGCCCGCATCCAGCGTTGCGCTTTTTCCGGATTCTCAAAGATCGCCGCTGCCTTCTCCCGGATGCGGGCGACGCGTGCCTCAAACTCGCTTTTCTCTGCCACGGCTCCGTTCCTATGCTCGTGATGACTCGGGTTTCCTTGAAGGTAGCACCAACCAGTAGGCATACGCTCCCAACGATCCGCCCACCGGAGCCACCTGGCGCCTCCGCCGCGGCTTGGCTCCGATGCCTCCACGTGCACCTTCTCCTTTACGAATACACGCCATGCTCGATCCGGCCCAGGATGGCCTCGACCCTGTCGGCGCCCTCCTCCGTCTCCAGAAGATTGATCGGTGCATCGCCGAGCACAAGGTTCTCTGTGCACATCCAGTCATCGACGATTTCCTGGGTGTCGAAAACCGATGCGGCTTTCTCGCGGATCCGGGTGATGCGCGCTTCAACTTCGCTCTGCTTGGCCATCGCTACCACCTGCCTGAGTACCCGTTCCGGGCTTATTCACCAAGGTAGCACTACCCCACGGCCTGAAGCCCTTCAGGCGATCGCTTCGATCAATCCGGGGTCGTCTTCGGTTGGGCGGTTCACGCGCGTTGAAACGGGGTGATAGACCAAGGCATCCGGGTTCAGACGGACGGTCCCGGCTCGGATCGCCTCACGCTCCGTCTGTTCGGGATCGAGCCAGTCCCAGCGACACTCGGCATCCAGTACCAGCGGCTTGCGGTCGTGAATGTGTGCCAGACGCTCTGACGCGGGTTCGGTGATGATCGCGCAGCAGGCGCCACCGTCGCTTGTTGGCTCCCAGATGCCCGCCATCATCAGGATGTCCTGCGGTGCGTCCTCGGCAAGGGTGATGTAGTACGGCTGCTTGCCGTCATTGGTCTTGCGCCACTCGTACCAACCATCGGCCAGCACGATGCAGCGCCGGCGGGCGAATGCGGACCGAAAGTAAGGACTCGTGGCGATCTTTTCGGCGCGGGCGTTGATCGGGCGAGGGCCAGCCTCCACCCATTTCGGCCGAAAGCCCCAGAACATCGGCTGGAAGGCAGCGGGTGTTTCGTCGCCGGCGCGGAATGCTGCTTCGAGGTCCGTGCCGGGTGCAACGTTGTACCGAGGCGCATCGAAAGCTTTGTCGACCGGAACCTGGAAGTACCGCCTACCGAGTTCACTCGTCGCGCTGTAGCGCGTCATACGTCCGCACATCAAGTCGCTTCCTATCGAAAGGGCATGCCCTTTGGCATTGCCTCTTTGCATCCGACCGTCTTCCTTAATGCCGCTATTCGTTCAAACTGACTGGCACTAGGAACAGTTTTCCGTGAAGCGGAGAACATTCACCTATGGCATTTGATCTCGTACGCAAGCGTAACCCTCACCGGCCGAGGGACTTCGCAGCTTTGGGCATCCCAAGCGTTTCCTTGACCAGACTCGCCCTTGACGGCAAGCCGTGTCGCTCGCCTCAAGCATGACCGCGAGGAGGCAGCCCCATTGTCATTACTACATCAGGATGTTTGATGTCCCCCTCAACTACGAGTTCGGCTAACGCTGCCCGAGGAAGAGCGGCTCGACGACATCGTTTGGGGGGCACTGCGGCAAAACGGCAGCACAGCACTGGTGCCCGCGAAGCACGTCAGTAACGTTCGGTATCCCGCACTGTACGAACCGTATCAACGGCGGTTTCCCGCATGGCCGGCAAGCTCTGTCGCAAGTCGGCACGTGAACGAAATCTCGGGGGATCCCCGGCAGGTTGAACCACGCGCGCGACGGGCCGACCTCGACGCAGGATGCATACCTCCTCGCCCCGCTCCACTTCTTTCAGAATGCTGGACAGCTGTTCTCGCGCGTCGCGGACGTCAATCTCTTTCATGTGGCTCCAGACCCTAGGTGTTAGATAACGGATGATTCTATATCGCACGAGCAGGTTCCCCTGTTTCGTGCCCGGGAGTAGCTGAATACCGTGTACGGTGGGCCCACGCAGGACGAATAGCATGGCGAGTACGATCCATTCGAACGCGTGCACCACACCCGAGATCCAGCGAGCGCTGCAGAAGCGCGGCCGAGCGTGAACGAGCCCGAACTGGCCCGGCGCTACGGGATTACCCGCGTAACCGAGCGTAAGCGGCGCTACCGCCGGGACGTGGAAGCCGGTCCCATTGCCCGAAGCGACTGCATACCACTCTGATGATCCGGCCCAAACAGCCCCAGACCAACGGTATGGCCGAACGCTCCAACGGGCGCATCGCCGACCTGCTGCGCACCCGCCACTTCGACTCCGGTCTGCACCTGGACGACGCCCTCTGCGGCACTACCAGAGGCTGTACAACCATCACATCCGGTAGAAGGCGCTTGGGCATCGGACACCGGTGGAAACCCTCAAGGCCTGCCAGCATGAACGTCCCGATTTATTTCCAATAACGTGTATATGACCACGCGAGACCTGACACTTACTCCTCCCCAACAGCAAATTGCACTCCGAAAATGCCGAGGGGATGATCGAAGCACCGAGGCATGAACCGATGGTCGTTCCGCTTGCGCACGAAGCGCTCCAGCCTTCGAAATCTCATTCCACTCCCGCGCCTAAAACGACCTGTGACATCCAAGTCCCGATCCGCTAACGTCCGCCAGTGAGCAATGCATGGAATCCCGAAGGCTCGATATCATCGTGCCCCAAGCCATCCCGTAACAGAGAGGACGCATGGACGCGCCTTTTCCTAGCAGCGACTTTAGACCACCAACTCATCAAGCCTATCTTGGGGCGTACCTACCCGGCACAGGAGGCGATCACACCATCCCGGGAGGGTCCCGTTGATTTCGTCTCCAGACCCGTGGGCTCAGTACCGAGCCATCGAATCGCCCCCCGAGCACATCGACGGCAGGGCCCAGTTGGCCGGGTATGTACTCTTCCCAATCCCAGCCACCGCCACCGGGCAAGTCGCTCACGGGGCGGTCGTGGCGCAAGCCATCGAGCGCATACTTCATCGCTTCGGGGATCGCCTCACACTGACGTACCACGACCTTCTGCGCAGCTTGTGCGACGACATCCGGGAGCTCCACGAACGGTATGTGTCCCATGACCCACGCTGCCCCTATCACGGCTTTGGGCCGTCAGGCACCGTATTCGCGGCCCTACACGATCGTGTCGATCAACCGCCGGGCGTGGATGCGCTAAGGCTCTGGCTCTTCGCTGCGCTCTACACCTATGGCGCATCTCCCGAAGTACGCGGTGTCCAGCGGTATATTGAGCGCTTATCAAACTACATCAGTTCGATCAATGAACCGATTCCGGCGGTTGACCAATTTGAAGAAGCGCTAGCGGGCGACAGCAAGATTACCCGAGAAACCGCCAACCTCCTGGCGGATACGGCAGGTTTTACGAGAAACCCTGCCCGCTCGCTCGCCATCCGATCACTTGAGGCGATCTCGCCTCGAAACCGGGCGACGCGCCCCGATCAAAAGCCCTCGCAAGCCAACCGAGCGCCGGATCGCCCCACGAACACACTGCAGCAAGACGACTTTCAGCCAGCGGATCACCAGCCCGACGCTCTCGTTACGAGAGAATTGGCTGCACCCGACAGCCGCTTACGGTTCGGTGCTTATCTGGTACCTGATACCGAGGCTAGTCTCTCCGCAGACGAGGCGCGGCTGCTGTTTGCGGAGCTCACCAACAACCTCAGTCGCAGAGTCATAGATCAGGATGGCCTCATCGACCTCGTCCTCGCGCTAATGTTGACCACGGCGCGAAGTGCGTCGACGGTGATACGCGCACTGCAGAACTTCCGGGTGGATCAAGACGGCCAACAGTATGATGACAGCATCCACCTCCAACTCACCGGCTACTATTGGATATCCTTAAGGGACCGTGAGATCGAGTACTCACAAGCAGACTGCGAGGGGGACTGGCAAGCGGCTCATCAGGATCAACTATTTTTGCCTTACCCTGCAGCCCTACAGACGAGCATACCGGCCTTCCTGCACTCGCCCGCCATTCCCTCGGCCATCAAGAAAACGGACTTCGAGAAGCGGCTCAGGCACCACGCTCAAGTCGTTCCGCGATTAAGTCAGGTTCGCCTACAACGCGTACTTCCGGTACTGCTCTACCAGGTCACCGGGCACCCCAGGACGGCCCAAATCGTTGTCGGTACAAATGGTTTTGCGTCCGCCGCGCCCCTGAGCTATTACGCACCTCGACTCAGCACAGTGGCGTCGCAATACAAGGACGCGCTGGACCTTGCGGATATCACGGTCCACGTCGATCATCAGTATGACGGGACCCGTGTGGGCGCCCCACGGGGCGCGCTGAACATCGAATCACTCCGAGACCTCATGTCGCAGGCCCAGCGCCGGGTCGTGAATGGCCGCCCAAAGCGCTGGTCCCTGCAGGGTGCGCTTAAATGGCACGGCGACCTCATGCGTCACACCGCGCTAATGTTCGCGGCCGCAACCGCCCACCGCATGGGATTCAGCCTTTCCCTGTTCTCCCTCGCTCATCTCGTCGAGTTTTCGGATTCCGGCCCGGGCATCGCGTACCTGTCGGATAAACGACGTCGGGGCGACGACCGGATAGTCGTTCTTCCACAATCGGTCCTCGCTCAGATCCAGTCCATGGCAGCGTTAATGAGACGGATTAGGGATGAGCTACGGGTACATCTATCTGAGCAGGCACGTTCAGCTATCCAGCATCTTGAACGGGCCCTTTCCGGCGATGCGCCGCTATTTTTCTCGCTCGATCCAATCGATTTCAGTCCCCGGACGCTACGCCCGGAGGACTTGGTCGCACACACGCAGATCCCTGTCGATATTCACCGCCTACGCCACTGGTTCGCCACTCGAATCGAGGAACTCGGCGCACCGGGCTGTGACATCCAGCAGCACATGGGGCACCGTCATCTCGGCGAGCCCTATGACGTGACTGATCCCGATTCTCCATACTCGCTGGCCCAGCGGCTCGCGCCTTTTATCGAGAGTTATTTAGAGGACCTGAACCTCTGCCCAGTAGCCGGCTACGATGAAGAACGCCCGTCGGACCGCGATAACCCATATTCCACGGTCGCGCAGCTCGCTCGCGAGTGCGCCTCCAAGGAGCACGCCCCGGACCCTCGCACCTCCGACACGAATGACGAGGATCCCGACAACAACGTCCCGGTATCGGTCATCCAGCCCACGCACCTGGAGGCATATCGCCTCACACGATCGCTCGAAACGGTGCTCCTGCGACTGGTCGAGGATCTCGGGCCGCTTTCGGGGCTGGATGATGCGGCAGCAAGCCAGATCCATCAGGCCGCGCTCGTGCTCAGTGTGATATGGGGTGTGAGCACAGACCCCGTACGGATCAAGAAACTCCTCTCGGAGGGTGAATTGCGCCGTGTACCGAATGCCACCCATGTGGCGGCTCTTTTCCTACCCCGGTCGGACCATATCCATGGCATCCAACTCTTGTCTGCGGCCCAAGCCACTGCGTTCCGCGTTGCTCACGAAGGGGGCGTCCTACATCCATCCGGCGAAGTCGCGTTAAAGGCTCTCCTTACTCACCCCCCAGCCCGGAAAGTCCTTGGGCGAGGAATCACACTGAAAGGTGTATGCCGCACCGTGAGCATGGCACGCAGACTCACGACACCAGCCACACGGGCCGCGTGGGAGCGCGGAGACCTCGAAGCGACCGGCCCACGCTGCGACCGACTACTCGCCTTGGTGACGGGGCGTCGCGTGGCTCCTCAGGCCGCATCTGGGCCGACAGAAGCCGCATCCACTACCGAGACAAGGATGCAGACCCAGTCTGTTGCGTTGAGCCACTATGAGGCGATGCGAAAAGCCATCGGTCGCTGGCGCTCGGATTGCGTGCCCCACCGCGCAACAGCCGTCATCAACGCAGCAGACCGCCTCGCTTCCGAATCCCTTGCAGGGTCGGTGCCTTTACTTCTCGCCCGCGCAATCCGTCATCACATGACGGCCCCCAAGCACAGGAAAAAGATTCGCCCATCCACAACGTACCAATACGTGACACAGCTGACCCACGCGGTGGAACTCGCTCTCTCCGGCCACGCGGGCGAAGACCCGCGGGAGGCCGCCGAGCTGATCCTCAGCGAAATCTGTGCCGACCCAAAGAAGCAAAAGCCCGTCGCATGGGTTTTGAGGCACAACCGCGACCACCCGGAAGACATACCGCGGGAAGTTCACGCTCAGTTGACCGAAGCAGACGAGTTAGGGGTTGCGTTTCCTCGTGCGGGCGACCCCATCACAGGCGGCGAGTCAGAATGGCTCCTGCGATTCCTCGCCCCCAATCCATCCCCACAGCTACCCGCTCGACCTAGCCCGCCTGATCGGGTTATCCATTACGCCCTCCTCCTCCAATTTTTGTACAAACTGCGAACCGGGGAACTGCCGACCCTGACCGCCGACGCCCATCTCATCGGCCACCATCGCTCCGCTCTCTGGATACATCCTCGACGTCAAGCACGGCTAAAGTCCTTGGCCTCTAAACGACTCGTTACCACAATCCAAGAGCGCGAAGCGCGCAGAGAAATAACCCGGACGCACGAGTGCATCCACGTCACCAAGAAAACACAATCGCTTGCTGCACAGGACCTCTTACCGGTTCCCCCTCATGGGAACTCCTTGGACTGGCAACGGAACTATCACGCGCATTTCGCTGAAGCCGTCCAACAATTATTCCAATCCGACTGTTTAGCCCCATTCCGACTGCACAGTTATCGGCATGCCTACGCGACGCAGGCAGGCTACGACGTCCATTGCGACCATTTTCCTAGCTTAACGCTGGATCTACCTTACAAAACATCACCGACCGCTACAGTGACCCGTCTGTCACTTCGCGCACGCTACCGATACATTTCCCGTCAACTGGGGCATGGACACCCCTCCACCACCCTCATGCACTACGACCATTCCATCCCCCTGATGACCGACGTGTCCCATGGGTGGACCGGGCCAACCCGCCGCTGTCTCGCCGCCTTGGTCAAACGAAGCCCGGGTGCGCTCTCACAAGCCGCCTTGCGCAAGCGCCGTGCTCATCAGCCTGAGGATGCCGCGATCATCGATACCCTTGCCTTGGCACCCTTAGATGCTGATCACCGCGTGAGTGACTACCCGGCCCCAACCGATGGAGACCCTTCACACATAGGCCTATCTACTACCCCATCGCCAGATCCAAACCAGGCCGACGAACGCCTCGTCCAGTATCTCACTACAGCGATAAGCATCCGAGAAGGCTGGTCAATCGAAGAGATCGCGCGCGCGCAAGATCGTACCATCGGCCAGATATCGCATGACCGGAGCTACCTTCAATGGCTCGAACAGCTGTTGACACTCCAATTTCTTAGAGGCGCCCCACAGAAGCGGAGGAGTCGAACCGAACCACTCATCGACCTCGCCCGCCCCATCGCACAACTACCACGCAAAGACCTACATGCGCTGGGACTCGAGCTGATCGCCATTTCATCCCATGCGCAGGCCGCCGATATCGTCCGAAAATACCTTCCCACCGCTCAGACAATACCGCCTATTGGACGCACCAGACATCATCTCCTAATTCTTGCCATACAGGCTTATTTGACCGATGGCTAACTAAGAGTCTGGCGAAAGAGAGATCTCGTATTCGAACTCCCGGTGATACCAGACAAGGCAAGATATTCAGCGGGTAGTGGTTTGGCACGCAAGTGGGTGATTCAGGACAGGGGATTGTCGAGCATCCGTCTCACAACCAATCGACATCGGAGAGCCGTCCATTGTCGTTTCTCCCTGGCGCTTCGACTGCTTTCCCAGAAAGCATCCACCGAAACCTCGCGCCCTATTCGCACGCAAAAACGACCCAAGCACGAGGGTGTATATTGGTACTGTCATTCCAAGGCTTAAAGGAGCGCATACATGGATGTATCTTCCAGACACACGATCGAAGTCCTACTCGAGGCAGTCGAGAAACGAACCGCCGATTCGCTAGGCGCACAGTTCCTACACGATCTCCAGCCGATACAGGTCCCTGTTGGCGAGGAGCCCGCTGAAATAAGGATCAAGCGCGATGGCGATCATATCGCGATTATCTTTCATTTCCGCGATCGCTCCCATGTTGATAATTTTAAAAAGCAGCTCTCCCTGCAAAGCGCATTGCTGCGAAACCAACTGGCGTCTGCAAGTTCGTCAAAAAAGAAACAGATCAGGAGATCTCTGAAAAACATGACCATTGATGGTCTTTCGCCCGGCAAGGATTACATAATGGACCAACCCTTTTCCCCAAAGCCCCAAAACGCACGAAAAAGCGTAAATGTCGAAGACCCCAAGATTCGCTTCAGCATCAAGGCAAATCTGATACCCAGCAGCCGAATGCTGCCACTTGCCAGTGCGCGCAATATTCGTACGACTGTGACAGGCCTGCAGGCGGAACTGCCCTTCGGCATCGCGCCAAATGGCCGTAGGACGCTGGAATGGCTCATGCCGGCGGAAGAGATACAGGTACTTGAGTCCGTCAGGGATGCGCTAAACGATGTACTGATTGACCTGCGTAAGGAGCAGACCCAGCCACCGGACCACTAGTAGTGGCGTTGAACGGACGGGTTCTACCCCATTTAAACCGAAGCCTGAGGGAGGACCCGCCACTCTAAAGGTTGAGGATCCGAAAGTACGATTCAAGATCAGTGCTAGTCTTTTCCCCAGACGATCGCTTCCCCTTCCCCACGCTCGAAGCATCGATACAGAGGTAGAAGGATGCGCGGCCGAACTGCCTTTCGGTGTTTCACAAGGTGGAGGAAAGAAACTGGATTGGCTACAGCCGAGAGATGAGGTGCAGGTGCTAGAGGCTCTCCTGGCGGCGCTTGATCTGCGTCTGCAGGAACTTAGGCGTGATCTCGCAACAGCTGGTTTTGAAGACGACGGATAACCATGTAGGGATCGGCGATTACGTCATTCTTGCGGGAGACGGGTGGACCTTCATCAAAATGGTTTACCGCGATGACGTGGTTGGTAGCGATCAGCATTGCTTGACAGCTCGGCGCCCTGATCGGGGTCATGCAAGCGTTTCTGGCAAAGAGTAACTCGTGCTGCGTCCACCGCCCGGGTTCTTCTTCAACGCGCCCCGACCCACCAGGTCCGCAATATCCCGCTGCGCCGTGTCCTGCGAACACTTGGCCATCCGGGCCCAACGTGAAGAGGTCATCCCACCTTCGAATCCGTCCAGCAGGCGATTGAGAACCTTGATCTGTCGGGCATTCAGCGGCTCCGTGGCGAAGCGCTCCCAGAATTGGGCCTTGAACAGCACGTGCTCGAGTGCATCCTGAGCGCTGTCCAGCGAACGCTGCAGGCAGCCCAGGAACCATTCCAGCCACAGGGTGATGTCCAGGTCCCCCTGTTTCTGAGTCCGCTCCAGAATCGCGTAATAGTCACTGCGTTCCCGAAGGATCTGCCCGGACATGCTGTAGAAACGTTCCGCAGAACCATCCGCTCGTGCCAGCACCATATCGGCGATCGCCCGCGCGATACGCCCGTTCCCATCCGCGAACGGGTGAATCGTCACGAACCAGAGGTGGGCCAGCCCCGCCACCAATAGCGGATCCAACGGGCCGGGCGCCTTGAACCAGCCGAGGAAGGCGTCGACCTCCCCCGGGATGCGTTCGGCCGGTGGCGCGGAGAAGTGCACCGTCTCCCGGCCAACGGGGCCCGACACCACATCCATCGGCCCTTGATCGTCATCCCGCCAGCGCGCGACGGGAATCCGCGTCATTCCGCTGCGCCCCGTCGGAAACAGGGCCGCATGCCAGTCGAACAGCCGATCCACTGTCAGTTCACGGTCAAAGGCCTTCGTCGCATCCAGCATCAGTTCGACCATGCCGTCGACATCCCGCCCTGAAGCGACCAGTCCCCCGGCCTCCAGCCCGAGGCGACGTGCCAGGGAAGAGCGCACCTGATCGAGGGGGAGCCGTTCGCCCTCGATCGCGCCGGAATCCACGATATCCTCCGACAGCATCCGAAGCGACGCTTCCTCGCGCAGCGCGAAACCCAACCCTTGCATCCGCCCGAGCAACCGACCCTGCTCGCGCGCGGCCGCGGCCACCATCGGCGCGATATGTTCCGCGTCCCACTGCCAGTGGGGCCAACCGGTCAACTCCCAGATATATAGCACGCCAATCTCCGCATAATATGCGGAGATTATGCGGATCTTTCTCCGCATTTCCAAGCGTATGCGGAGTGCGGCGGATGCCGAGCGCATCTGACGCTGTAGGTCTTCTCGGACGGCCAGAGTAATTGTCGCTAGATGGATGCCCGCGCCCAATGGGCACCGCACGGCGAGTGATCAGGGCACAACGAGTGCCATGCGCCTTTGCAGCTCGAGGGCGTTTTCGGATGCAATCCTGCGAAACGTGGAACGGATGCGGGTGTCATCCGACACGGTTTGCCAGTACCCGATCGCGGCGTGACAAGTGGTGACCCACGCACCATGTTCACGGGGTAATGGCAGGGCGGGCTCGAACGTCACGCGCGGCAGTTCACCACCCGGGAGCGGCGCGTAGGCCATCGGGAGCATGTCGTAGACCGGGCACAGGACAAGCCGGCCGCCCTCCGGTCGAAAGGCGAGATTGCCCAGGTGCATGTCGTTATTGGCAATCAGTCTTCCGAACCAGGTGATGTGACGGATGGCTGCAACCGCCTCCGGCGCCAGCAGACGCTTGTCGGCGAGACCCTTGGCAAGGGTGTCCCATGCCGAAGGCGCATGGCCAAGCAAGGCCGCGTTCACGGTCTCCAGCGTCACCACCGGGCTGCGGCCGAACAGTCCGTTACGATCGAAGCGCTCGACCTCCAGGAACGTGCGGCCCTGTTGCTGGAGGATTCGGCTGGGCGGACTCTGCACGCCGGGGAGCGCCGCGACCGCCTCCAGAGCCAGATGCTCCGCCACCAGCAGATCGGACCAGCGCTGCACGGTTGCGGACTCGTCCGCACCCGAAAACTTCACGATGACGTGGGGACTACGACTGCCCTGCAGGTCCCGAAGGGCGGTGAACTTCGGGAACTCACCCGCAGCACTGGAACCCGCAAGGCCCAGCGAGATGGCCTCCTCCGCCGCTTTCACATACATCCCTTCGATCTCGTCCAGCCCGAGAATCGGAGGGGGATCCAGGCGGGCCTTCTGCCAGCCCTTGAATGCGGCATCACCAACGACCAGGTTGCCGGGGAGATCGGACCCCACACGACTCAGAACCCAGAGGATATCGTCGTCACTCCAGGTATCCGGATTGGGTGACACCTCGAGCGTGTCTTGCAAGCGATGCGCCAGCTGGCGCCCGAGGTAGCCCTGGGGGCGCATATCGTACAAAGGGTATGGCAGACCGGCCCACCATCCTTCGGGGGTCTCGTCGTCATCTTCCAAAGGCCAATCCGAGCCACCGAAGTCGGCATGGCAGCCCTGCGGCTGGATGGGCGAGAGCTCCGTGAGCTCGTGCGGCTGGCCGGCTTCATCAATCACACGGATGGGAGTGGGCGCGAAGTCGCCTCGCAGCGCTCTGCGCAGAGCGTAGCGAGTACGCCGGGCCCGCCCGGCCGCAAGCACGGGCTCGGGCGTCTCCTGCAGCAGTCGGTGAAGGGTGGGGACCGACAGCCCCAGCTCGCGGGCAAGATCGGCTGCACGCACCGGGGCGAGTCTGGCAAGCGCCAAGCCGAGCTGCTGATGCGCTGCCTCTCGCTTGCTCCTCATCCGAACCTTCCAATTGAAATGATTATTGAGAAGATACTACATCATTAAAGGTCTGATATATAACCCTTCGATTTCTATCCCAAGCATTTGGTGAAACGATTCTATGGACGAACCAGATCCTGGACGGGACAGGTCTCGGCTCGCCCAGTTTGTGACCGGATTTGTGACAAAAACGGGGCGATACAATCTCGGGACTCAAGACTCGATCCCGGGAACGCACCATGACCGACTCCCCCACCCTGTCGATGTACTCCGCCCTGCAGCGGGCCTTCGATCATTTCAACGAACGGCTGTTCGACAACGAATTGCCGCCCTGCCTAATCACGCTGCGCAGCTCCCGTCGGCAGCGAGGCTACCACCACGCCGAGCGCTTCATCTCCGGCGACGGCACGATCATCCACGAGTTGGGTGTTCATCCGGGGTACTTCACCCTGAATCCGCTGGAGGTCGCGCTGTCCACGCTGGTACACGAAATGGTGCATCACTGGCAGGAGTGCTTCGGCCGCCCGAGCCGTTCGAACCACCACAATCGGGAGTGGGCCGGCAAGATGGAAGCGATCGGTCTGGTGCCGAGCGATACCGGCCTGCCGGATGGCAAACAGACCGGCCGCCGGGTCACGCACTACATCCAGCCGGACGGGCCCTTCGCCCGAGCCTGTGCGGACCTGCTGGCCACCGGGTTCGAACTGCCCTGGTTCGACCGGCATGCCCCCACCGATCCCGAATCGGTTGCCCAGGTGCAGGAGGCCCTGGCCGAACAGGGTCTGGCCGTGGCCAGCGCTCCCGCGCCGGCCGAGACGATCGCGATGCCCGACGATGCCGAAAAACCGGCAGTGTTTACGCCACCCGCACCGCGCCCGGATCCCCGTGTGCGCATGAACTGCCCGACCTGCGAGGCGCGGGTCTGGGCGCGACCGGAAACCGAGGTTATCTGTGGATCGTGCATGGAGCCGATGAGCCATCTCTCCGACGAAGCAGGCTGACCCGGCTGGCGCCGGATCAACGAACGGGCATGCCGAGAATGGCCGCGACTACCCGCTCCTCCGCCGAGCTGTGAAGCGGGAGGGTGGCAAACGCTTCCAGCACCTCGGGTCCCAGTTCGGCCTCCGCCTCAATGAGCTCCTTGCGCAGGTCCCGCAGGCGCAGAAAACCCCTGCGCTGCTGGGTCAGGCGGCGATACCAGTAAGGACGGATGAACTCCAGCCAGCGATTGGCCAGTGCCTCCCAATCCGGCTCGCCGCCCGTCAGCGTCTCCGGCTTTCGCGCCAGCAGATTGCGCAGATCGAGGTAGGCGTCGAGTCGTGTCTGCTCCCTCTGGCGAGCCGCCTCCAAGCAAAAGCCCTTGAGCACCTCGGCCATCTCCTGCAGGGCCCGTTGCTTGCGCAGCGGCAACTGCGCCCGCTCGGCCTCCGGGAGGCGCTCGGAAAAGTGCGCAAGCCGTCTCGCGGCCGGCTCGTCGATTTCACCGTTGGGTGGATCGGGCGCCAGTCGCTCGCGAAGCGCGGCGGCCACCTTGTCCAGTGAGGTCGTGGCTTCGGAATCCGGGCCGGAGAAGAAAAACCAGCGCGGTGCGCGGTCCGCGCTGCCGGCCAGACAAAAGAAGGCCCAGACGGTGTCGCTGGCCACCACACTGACTCTTGAGAGCACTCGCACGGACCGCTGACGGTAATACTCATAGATGTCGGGCTCGACCAGCGCACCCGCGCCTTCCACCAGTCCGCGCACTGCGGCAAAGGCATCATGCGGTTCGGCTTCCTCGATAGAGCGAGCGGTACGCTCGTATTCGCGGATCAGGGTGTCAGCGTCAACGCTATCCCGTGACCGTTGCTGCAGGTCTTCCGGCAACGGGAGATTGGTCCCGAGAAGTTCCGTCACCGCATCGGCCCGGTCCAGGAAGCGAGCATCGGCACTGAGAGCGAACTCCTCGGCATCCCGAGGCCACCAGACTTCGACCTCGGCATGGGGGCTGTCGAGACGATCGACGCGGCCCGTTCGCTGTTCGGCTACGCGTATCACCGAGGGCATATCGAGATGGACCAGCGCCGAGGCCGCCTGCAGGTTCACCCCCTCGGACAGACTATCCGAACACAGCGCCACGCCGGCCTGCTCGTCGTCACCCGGCCGAAATGCACGGAGCACCGCCTGGCGGCTTCGCTCGTCGCTGCCCGTGGCCTGCCAGATCTCGACGCCCGGCAGCCGCTCTTCGAGCTGGGCGCTCAGGGCCGCGATGGTAATCAGACGGCTGTCGAAAGCCAGCACCCGTTCGTGGCGCGCCGCCAGTCTGGCCAGATGGGCGACCTTGGCGTGCTCCCGCGCCGGACTCATGGCGCGCACCTCGTCCAAGACCTGCGAGAGGATCCGGTGATCGTGCGCGTGGGCTGATGCCCAGGCGTCCGCATCGGTAAGCCAAGCAGGCAAGGGCACGCCCAGCCGGTTCTCGGGCACACGCCCGGGTTGCTTGAGCTTGCCCAGGACATCTCCTGTATCGGCGGACTTGGCGTAATGCTCCAACCCGAACTCGGCCCGAGCCACCGTCGTTCCGCACAGGTGCTCGACCAATGCCGCACGCGAAGACCGCAGGGCCGCCATGACCCGGTAGCGGACCAGCTTGTGCGCCCCGAGCAGCAGGTTGTCACGATACTGATCCTCGGTGAGCCCCTGCTGCCGTTGTACGGCGCTCAGCTCCAGGACCACCGGAATCTGGACCACGCCAAAGAGCTGATCGAGAAGCCCCCGGATCCGACTGGCGCGTTCACGGTCGGTAGCCGGTTCCCCCAGGGAATAGCTGTACGAGCGGTGCTCCGGATACCGGCAGGGCCGTCCCGAGTGATCCCGATAGGCCTCGGGCTCGCGATCAATCAGCGCATTGAACATGCGCTTGGTACGGCGAATGGTGAATGTACGGATCTCGTCCCGCAGCCGGGCGGCCTCATCGTCGCCCAGTCCGTGCCAGCGACCGGGACGATTGACCCTTTCCAGGGCTTTCAGCGTGCTCGGCTGCAGGTTGTCGGCGCCGAGGAGATCCGCGATCCGGACCAGGTCATCGACATTCCGGTTGATCGGCGTAGCGGTAAACAGCAGCACGTCATCGGCAAGATGGTTGGTAAACAGCCGCCGTGTCCGGCGCGAGCGGCGATTGTGGAAGTTGTGGCACTCGTCCACGGCCAGCAGGCGCGCCCGCCTCAGGGCATCATCCAGCTGCCATGCCTTGCGGCTGCCGTGACTGAGCAGGCCAACCGAAAAGACATCCAGCGCGGTGTCGGCCCGGGAGGCCTCCCGCTCCCACTCCTCCACGACCGTCGAGGGTGCAATCATGACCGAGCGGGGCATCCCGCCCGCCCCCTGGATCCGCGCCTGCTGCGCCCGCAGGAGATGCGCACCCATGCGCGTCTTGCCGGAACCCGTCGCATCCGCAATCAGCACCGCACCCTGACGATCCAGCAGATACAGCGCCTGTGCGATCCCCTGACGCTGGGCCGGCCACAGCGCACGGAAGGCCTCGCGGTCGACCTGCTGCAGAAAACCCTTCGCCCAGTCACCCTCCAGCAGCTCCCCGCAGGCGCGGGCTAGCGCATCACGCCACCCGACGACATGCAGCAGACGCTCGAGCAGCACCAGAAGCGCATCGGTGTAGTCATGCCCAAGCGACCAGAACTGCTCGGCCAGCGCCGCCGCCTCGCGGTAACGTCTCGGTTCACCCGTTGCAGTGAACCGCGCATTCGCCTCGTGCTGACGCTCCAGCCCGTTCTTGCTGAAGTTGCTCGAGCCCAGCGTTACCGCCCTCGCCCCGAGATAGATCTTGGCGTGCAGCGGCCGCTGCGTGTCGGGCCAGTACCGCGCCTCGACGGCGCCCTCCCGGAGCCGCTCCCGAAAATGAATCAGCCGGGCTGACAGGCGCAGGGAGATCCCTCGATCCAGCCAGTACTGCTCGACCTCTTCGGGAAAACTCGACGCCTTAAGACTGCGGTGACCACCCTCCCCTGCACTCGGCTCGTTACCAAAAAGAACGCGAAGCGGCCGAACCTCCCCCAGATCCGCCTCCAGACGGATGAGCTCTTCCAGTGCCCCGTAGCCCGCCACCACCAATGGCGAATCCGCAGACACCAGGTCCGCAATCACCCGCTCGCGCACCGTCCGCCCGTCGACATTGAGCGGGAAACGATCCGGCGGTGGCCAAAGGACCTCCACATCCACCTCTCGCGACTGATCCGGGAAGTCGCTGAAGAGGTCAGCGGTGCTACTGGCAACGGGGAAGGGATCTTTTGCGCTCATGACCACCTCGGGGACAACTCCAAGACTAGCGCACGTGACACGCATCAGGCATGCGCTAGAAGGTCACTCAGACGCGCCAAGCCTGTGCCAGCTTCCGTGACAGTAAAAGCCCTTGCCCCCTCGTCTGTGACACTCCCATTCGCGACAAAAGCGGGGCGATACAATCCCGGAACTCAGCGCTCGATCCGAGAACACGCAATGACCGACTCCCCCACCCTGTCGATGTATTCCGTCCTGCAGCGGCCTTCGATCATTTCAACGAACAGCTGTTCGACAACGAACGGCTGCCTGTCTGATCACGCTGCGCGGCCCCCGCCGGCAGCGGGGCTACTGTCCACATCCCCGGATTAGATCCACGCCACAGACCCGCGCCGTGGCCCGAACAGTCTGGCCATGGTCGACCACCAAACGGATCCTCCGCTCTCGACCACGGGGGCCCATTAAGGCATTTTGATGAAGGTTCACGGGGCGTCCTCCTTGGAATCGCTCAGTCGGCAAACTCAGCATCCTTCGGAGTCGTCCCGTAGACCTATTGGGAGATCACATCTAGTTCCAGCCGCTAGCGGGCACTCGTACCCCCCTGTCGGCTCCCCAGCAGGGGACTTATTTTTGGTGCCTCGCGGCCTCCCAGACCCGCTTATCCACCACGAACGTCCGCCACATCCGAAACTCGAGTTGACAGTTCTACGCCCGAGCCTCACGCAAAATGTCGCGCGCAGTCGCGATGAAGTCGAGATTGTGAGGACGCTCCCGGTCTGCACGGCGCATCGTGATGGCAAGGTTGCTCCACAGACCGTCGTGACCAAGCCGGACACGACGGGTCGCGACACGCTCACTCTCTCCCCCGTTGAGCCCCGCCTCCAGCTCGGGCAGGGCCCAATCCGGCAAAACCGCCACACCACGGCGGCTCGCTACCAGTTGCAGCAGCATCGCACTAACCTCGGTCGTCCGGCGCGGGACCGTCACCCCGGCCGGGTGCAGAAAGCGCCGATAGATATCCAGACGCTCCTCGCTGACCGGGTAGGTGATCAGCGTCTCCCCGCGCAGATCCTCAGGCAACACGCAGGGCCGCTCGGCCAACCGGTGGCCGGCCGGCACCACGAGCAGGTTCTCGTACTCCATCAGGTGTACCGACTCGAGTTCGGGATCATCCACAGGGTCGACCGCAACGGCGACATCCACGTCACCGTTGCGCAGGGCGTCCAGTGCCGTGAATCCATGGCTAAGGGTAAGATCCAGCTCCACCTCCGGCCAGTGCCGTCGAAAGGCACCTACCGCCGGCATCAGCCACTGAAAGCAGCTGTGGCACTCCAGCACCAGAAACAGTCGGCCACGTCCGCCGTCGCGGATCTGCACGACATCACGCTGCGCGGCGGTGATCTCGGGCAACACCCGGTCAGCCGCCTGCAGTAGCCGTTCTCCGGCAGCCGATAACCGCACCGGACGCGTTCGGCGTTCGAAGAGGGTCACACCCAGTCGGTCTTCAAGCTGGCGCAACTGATGCGACAGTGCCGACTGAGTTACGCAAAGGCTATCAGCCGCGGCAGTCACACTCCCCAACCGCACGATCTCGCAAACCGCCCGCAGATGCCGGAGCTCGAGTACTCCCGACAGATCATGAGCGGAATTCATGGTGTCCGTGAAGAAATATCGTTTTACTCATGTATCAAGCATGACGAGACTGGACGCCGTGTTCAACCCGGAGTCTATAGATCCATGATCACCACCCATAATCTTGGCTTTCCCCGCATTGGCGCCCGTCGCGAGCTGAAGACGGCTCTTGAGCGTTACTGGAGCGGCAACATCAGCCGCGATCAACTGGAAACCTCGGGCCGCGAGTTACGGCAGCGTCATTGGGCCTGGCAACGCGAAGCTGGCATCCAACAGGTCCCGGTCGGCGACTTCAGTTTCTACGACCACGTGCTGGACATGATGCTGACGCTGGGCGTTCTGCCGGAGCGCTTCCATGCCGCAGCGACCGAGCACCCGCTGGACCTTGCTTTCTACATGGCTCGCGGTCGTTCCCACAACGATGCGTTGCCCGATGTGCCGGCGCTGGAGATGACCAAGTGGTTCGACACCAACTACCACTACCTGGTCCCGGAGCTGACCCTCGAACAAACCTTTGCGGCCATTCCGGACAGACTACGAACGGAGATCCGGGAGGCGCGCGAGATGGGTCTGCAGCCCAAGCCTGTCCTGCTGGGGCCGGTCAGCTTTCTGTACCTGGCGAAGATGAAGGATGACGGGGAGCCACTGGAACTGCTTGACCGGCTCCTCCCAGCCTATCAGGAACTCCTGGAGTGGATCAGCGCAGAGGGAGCTTCTTGGGTTCAGATCGACGAGCCCATCCTCACACTGGATCTGCCCGTCGAGTGGCAGTCGGCGCTAAGGGCGGCTTACGACCGTCTCCACCGCGGCGGGCCACGCCTCTTGCTCACGACCTATTTCGGTGGCCTTGGCAGCCAGCGCGACCTGGCACTGGAACTACCGGTAGCGGGGCTCCACGTGGATGCCGTGCGCGGCGCGATGGAGGTCTCGACCCTCGTGGCCCGGCTGCCGCAGGACAAGATTCTGTCGTTGGGAATCATCGACGGACGCAACATATGGGCCACCAATCTGGAGGCCGGCCTGGACACTCTGGAGCCCGCCGTCAGCAGCCTCGGCATTTCTCGCCTGTGGCTCGCGCCCTCCTGCTCGATGCTGCACGTGCCCGTTGACGTGGAACAGGAAACCGGCATGGACACGGAGGTACGCAGCTGGCTGGCCTTCGCGCGCCAGAAACTGGCGGAGCTGGCGATCCTCCAGCGCGGCTTGACCGAGGGACGCGCGGCCGTCGCCAAAGAGCTGGAACACAGTCGGCGCGTGCACAGCAACCGCCAGAACGCCGTTCGTACTTGCATTCCGCAGGTTCGGGAACGGGTGGCGGGACTGTCCCCGGATGACGCCCGCCGTGCCCTGGCCTATGAACAGCGTGCACCGTTGCAACAACGCTCACTCGACCTCCCATTATTCCCGACCACCAGCATCGGTTCGTTCCCACAAACGCAGACCATTCGCCGGGTGCGCCGTGACTACCGCCGGGGTGAGCTAACCCGGGATGATTACCTGCGCACCATGCGCCAGGAGATCGCTCGCGTAATCCGCTTCCAGGAAGACATCGGCATGGACGTGCTGGTGCACGGTGAGCCCGAACGCAACGACATGGTGGAGTATTTCGGCGAGCAACTCGACGGGTATGCCTTTACCCGGCACGGCTGGGTTCAGAGCTACGGATCGCGCTGCGTGAAACCCCCCATCATCTACGGCGATGTGCAGCGGCCCAGTCCGATGACCGTCGACTGGACACGTTACGCCCAGTCCCTCACAAGCAAGCCGGTCAAGGCCATGCTCACGGGGCCGGTGACCATGCTGCAATGGGCCTTCGAGCGCGATGACCAGTCACGCGAGGCCACTGCCCTGCAGATCGCCCTGGCGCTGCGCGACGAGATCACCGACCTCGAGGCCGCCGGAATTGGCGTGATCCAGGTCGACGAGCCGGCGCTTCGGGAAGGGCTTCCCCTTCGACGAGGCGAATGGAATCGCTACCTGGAATGGGCTGCGCGCGCCTTTCGCGTCGCCACCTCCGGTGTGGCCGACGTGACCCAGATCCATACCCACATGTGCTACTCGGAGTTCAACGACATCATCGAGGCCATCGCATCCCTGGATGCCGATGTCATCACCATCGAGACTGCCCGCTCGGACATGGAACTGCTGGATGCCTTCGAGCGATCCACCTACCCCAACGAGATCGGGCCGGGTGTCTATGACATCCACTCTCCACGCCTCCCCAGGGTACAGGAGATGGTGACCCTTCTGGAAAAGGCGGCACGCGGGATCCCGGTCGAGCGGCTGTGGGTCAATCCCGACTGCGGACTCAAGACCCGCAGCTGGGACGAGGTCCGTCCAGCGCTGGAGGCAATGGTTGAGGCCGCGCGCGCCATGCGTGACCAGCACCCCGCAACCGAGAAGAAGTCACAGGCCAAAGCTTGACATGCAAATGCCCTTGCGTATGGTTCGCATTTAGCTACACAGCCCGGACAGCTGTGTGTCGCCAAGACGAAAGGTGGGCTTTCAGCCTTTGGTCTCTCCAACCTCCGTTAAGCATTACCGCCGGATGGGTCATCCGGCGGTTTTTTTATGCCACTCGGGCACGAATGCATCCCAAATTCGCTCGACGATCGTCCCGACTATGCGTCGCACGGCGTGCATTCCCTAGGTGTGATCTCTCAATAGGTTGTCGCGCACGGTGTTGGTCCACTGGAACTCGGGCATTTGCCGGGGCTTTCGGCCACCGATGACCGTGGCTACGTGGTGGCACCGAAGCAACCCAAGCCGTCGAATTGCACAGTGCTGCCTGGCGTCCGCTAGGTGCGGTCCCACTTGCCCATGACCTCCGCGCTGAAGGTGACTACCGGGGTCACAGCTTGACCCGTAGTGGATGCCCAGCGACCTTTAGCAATACCGCCGCTACGAGTGCACCTTCTTCTCAGAACCCGCGTGCCGCCCTGCCAGCGCTGCGTTCACCACACAGATAGCCATCATCCACCTGTGCGATCCGGTCGAACATATTGCGTCCCCCCTCGCGACATGTGACGCACCCTGACCTGGGATCGCAGCAGCGAGATGGCCAGACATAAGATCTTCATCGCCGAAACGGATGTGAAGGTGTACTTCTATGACCCGCAGAGTCCTTGGCAACGCGGTACCAACGAGAATTCCAACCGCCTGCAGCGCGAGTACTTCCCCAAGGAGACGGAACTGGCCGGCTTCTCACAGACCGGCCTGGATGAACTCGCCCTCCGTCTGAATCGGCGACCGCGGAAAACCTTGGTCTCCCCGGCGGATAAACTCACGGTCACTGTTGCGTCGGCCGGCTGAGCGCACCTCCGCCTTGTTGGCCCGGGAACTGAAGTGATGCATCCCTCCATCAGGGCCTTGATGGAGAAGGCTTCGGTGCAGCGGGTCTGCGATCTGCTGGAGGAAAACCGGGCCGGCTATTACGCGGCGCGGGCGCGGGCCGAACGCCCAAGCGTGCCCTGCGCCGCTGGCGCTCACCTCGAGCGGGTGTTCGCGGCTTCCGGGCGAACCTACGGCAGCCGGCGTCTGGCAAAAGCCTTACAGGCGGATGGCACAGCCGTGGGCCGTTACCGGGTGCGGACGCTGATGCGCGAGCGCGGCCTGCGGCCCGTCTGGCGGCGGCGCTTCGTGGCCACTACGCAACGCGACGACCGGGTCCCGGTCGCCGAGAACCATCTCAACCGCAAGTTCACCCCGGCCGGACCGAACCAGGCGTGGGCGTCCGACATTACCTATATCCCGACCGCCACCGGCTGGAGCTACCTGGCGGTCATCCTCGACCTGTACTCGCGCAAGGTCATCGGTTGGGCCCTCGATCGGCAGATGCCGGCGAGCCAGACCTGCGAGGCCCTGCGCATGGCGCTGGAGCAGCGCCAACCGGAGCCGGGACTGCTGCTGCACTCCGACCAGGGCTGCCAATACACCAGCGCCGCCTGGCGGCGGCTACTGGCCCAGCACCAGATCCAGGCGAGCATGAGCCGCCGGGGTAACTGCTGGGACAATGCCGTCATCGAGTGCTTCTTCCTGGGCCTCAAGACGGAACGCGTCTGGCAGCGCCGATACGCGAACCACGGCGAGGCGCGGCGGGATTTCGCGGACGACATCGCTCGGTTCTACAACACCGTTCGCATCCACTCGACGCTGGGCTACCTGCCTTCCAGCGACTATGAGCATCCAACGGCAGCCAATCCACCTAACGCGGTATCCGGAATGACTTAACCACCAAATCCAACACCGGGGCTGCCCCTGATGCGACTCGCAACGCTCATCGAGATCCTACCTACGTCCCCCCGATTGTTTCCCAAGGTCGCCTCTTCTTCCTTGATTCCTCCGATATACGTCTATGGTTTCAAGAAAGTCTATGGTTTCAAGAAAGTCTATGGTTTCAAGAAAGTGTATCCTTTTCGTTGCAGATACGAAATATGAGCATTACCGCTGACTACGACGTCCTCTTCCGACGCGTCGTACAGGTCGTCATGCAGGCTAATTTGTCTACCTTCCAAGGTATTATTGCAAACCAAGAACCGGACATTCTGCATCTTTAGATTGTCGATGTTCGCTCGAAGATCATCGTCATCTTTCGCCTTGTTAAGGAGGCTTAGTCCGTCTCCACTCAGAACGACTTTTACCTGAATATTGTCGACACCTAATGCATTGACGTGGTTCTGTATGTTCCGCAGGACCATCGTATGCCGGTCACTGTCATCATAGTTCACGTCGTAGACCGCCTTATCTTCTCCATAGTCGTAAGTAACGGCAGACGCATTCCCCGAAAATATCAACGCCGTAGTAATCAACAGCAATGGAATAAAGAATATTGTTCTCATGCCTGTCTCCTAACTTATTTAGGTGTAAACGGAACTGGAGGTTCCCATTGTCGCCACTAAAGGGCCACTCCTCACTAGCTGGAGGACCGTTAGAAGAATAGACTGGAACTGGAGGATGTTTATTCCGGCTTATGAGTACCGACATCATTCGATAAGCGTAGGCTTTGTGGCCGCACCCCTGCTCCCGCATCAGGCGCCAGACCCGGCAGCGGCCCACGGTCACGCCTTCCGGGCGCAGCGAAAGACCCCATGCCAACGCCGGGGCAACCCTGATGCGATTCGCTGCGCTCACCCGCATCCTACGATGGGACCTGGCGCCCGCTGGCGGGCGCGGCACGCCAGGGCCGAGGCCGCGCGCGCCAAGTGTAGTGGTCAAGTGATTTCTGACACCTCGATGGGTGTTTCGGCTGTCCCTTTTTTCGCTCGTAGGCGTTGGGCGACAGGTATCCCAAAGTCGAGTACCTTCGGCGCTCGTTGTACCGGTCTCCGGTCGGCGTTCGGAAGACGTAGAGGTCCAGCACGCCGCGGCGGTAGCCGCCGTTGAACCGTTCGATGAAGCCGTTCTGCATGGGCTGGCCTGGCTGGATGAAGCTCAGTTCCACGCTCCTCTGCTCGGCCCAGTCGGCGATCGCGGCCGAAACGAACTCGGGACCATTGTCGAGGCGGAGTTGCTGGGGATAGCCCCGCCAGGCCGCAATACGCTCTAGCACCCGGATCACACGGGGTGCGGGCAGATTCAGATCGGTCTCCACCGCCAGCGCTTCCCGGTTGAAGTCATCCACGACGCTGAAGGTGCGAAAGCGCCGTCCGTCCCACAGCGCATCCGACATAAAGTCCGCTGACCAGCGCGCGTTCGGAGCTTCGGTCGATGCCAGAGGTCGTGGCTCCCGTGGTGGCAAGCGGCGCTTGCCCTTACGCCGCAGGTTCAGCTTCAGGGCGCAGTACACGCGCCAGACCCGCTTGTGGTTCCAGGGCATGCCCCAACGTCGGATCAGCTTGAACAGCTTGCCAAAGCCCCGCTCCGGATCGCGTTCCACCCGCTCCTGCAGTAGCGCGACCACCGCATCGTCCCGGTCCGGTTGCTTGCGATACCACACCACCGACCGCGCAACCCCGGCCACCTGACAGGCCCTGCGCTGACTCTGCCCATGCTCCCGCGTCAACGCAGTGACCACACAGCGCTTCTCGTCCGGGCTCGGAGCTTTTTTGGGCAATCACGTCCTTCAGGGCCGTGTTCTCCAGGGCCAGCTCGGCGTACATCCGCTTGAGCCGGTTGTTCTCGTCCTCCAGCTCCTTCAGCCGTCGAACGTCGGCCGCTTCCATGCCCCCGTATTTCGACTTCCACTGGTAGTAGCTCGCTTCCGAGACCCCGATCTCCCGACAGACGTCCTTCACCTTCCGGCCGCCTTCGACCTGCTTCAGCGTCTGGACAATATGGCTTTCCGTAAACCGACTCTCGCGCATCTCGGCCTCCTTGGGCTCTAGTGTGCCCGGAGACCTCCAGTTTTCAATGGGCCAAATTTACGGGAGGGCGACAATCAGCGGGCCGTGTCCTGCCCCATCAGATACTCGGCCAAGACCCGGTAGGCCGGCAGCGAGGTTGCATCGTTAGCCGCGTTGGTCGCCAACGGGTGGGAGGCCAAGCGCACAATTACCATCTCTGCGGACGGGTCGATCCAGATCGTCTGGCCGTGTACGCCGCGAGCGGCAAAGACGCCATGGTCGTCGTGACTTATCCACCACATGCTACGATAACTCCAACCATCAAGGCCTCCGAAGCCGGCCTTAGAGAAGGCTGCCTTGTCACCGCCCTCGCGGATGCGTTTTATGGCCTCCTCGGGCAGCACCTGCTCGTCTCCGAGGCGCCCCCCATCGAGAATCAGCTGGCCCAAACGGCCCAAGTCTCGCAGGGTGGCGTTGAAGCCACCGCCTGCGAACGGCGTACCGATCGAATCTACGGTGAAAAAGGCCTCTCGCTCCGCCCCTATCCGCGACCAAACCCGCTCAGCCAGCCAATCGGCGACACTCTTTCCGGTGGCCCGAGAGATGATCCATCCCAAAGCATCGGAGTTGATGGTGCGATAGCCGAAGGCCTCTCCGTGCTCACCAGCCTTCTCTACAGTCTCAAGGAACGCGAAGTAACCGCGAGGCCCATCGTAATCTGCTGGCGGCGGCAGCGGGCTGCCAGCTTGAGCATAAGCCCATACGTCGGCCTCGGGGTCAGAGTAATCCTCTGAAAAGTCGAGCGCGGTGGTCATATCAAGCACCTGGCGCAGAGTGGCGTCGCCAAAGGCGCTGTCAGCGAGCTCCGGCACCAGTTCACCAACGCGAGCCTGTTCATCCAGTGTGCCCTCAGCCACTAGCGTCTCGCCAATCAACCCTGTGAGCGACTTGGTAACCGACATCACCCCATGCAGGGTGTGTTCATCCAGACAGCCGGCGTAGCGCTCGTACACCACCCGACCTTGGTGAAGCACTAGCAGACCGTCGGCGTGATTCACGTCGAAGGCTTCACTCCACGTCATCAACTCTGAACCGTCGGAGGGCTGGAATGTCAGGTCATCAATCGCGGGGTCGGATGCATAGGGCAAGGCCCGAGCACCCTCGGGCCCAGACCGCACACCGACGGTGGGCATCAACTCACGGAAGTGGCAGACCGTCCACTTGAGCTTATCGCCGACGAAGTAATCGTCATCGGTGAAACGGATAGTGCGATCCTCCGGTGGCGGGAAGCCCTGCATCCAATCCATTGGTGCTACCGTTTCGACACCGGCGGCTGAAGTCGGTGGCGCCAACGCTGCCCCGATCACGAGCAGGGTCGGGATAAGTGCTGCGTTCGTGGTTCTGATCATGATGTGCTCCGATTGGCGTTGGATGGCCACGGCGCACCGGCAATCGCCCGTCCGATCAGTTGCCAGGTAGGCGCGCGGAAGGGACACCGTGCAGTATGATGGCTTCGCAACGCAGATTGTGACGGATACCACGCCAATTTCATCGGGTTAATCCAGTTCCTGTACCCCTCCACCCGAAACGGTAAGGATCTGACCGCTGATCCAGCTGGAAGCCCGAGAGCACAGGAATAGTGCCGCATTGGCAATATCCTCAGGCTCGCCGAGTCGTTTTAGGGGAGTACGGGCAAGCATGCGCTGCTCAATCTCGTCGTTGAGCACCGACATCAGCGCCCTGGTGCGAGTGGCTCCCGGCGCGATGCCGTTGATGCGGATGTTTTTTGGGCCAAGATCAAAGGCGATGTTACGCACCAAGTGGCTGGCGGCGGCCTTCGAGGAGCCATACGCTGCCATGTGTTGGTTCCTATTCTCGGCCGACATCGAGGTAATGGCGAGAATCGCGCCACCGCCGACCCTCTCCATCTCAGGCGCGGCCAGCTGGGCAAGGCGAAACAGCGGAAACACGTTCAGGTCATAGGCGCGACGAAAGTCCTCCATAGGCATGTCGAAGGGCTTGGGTCCACCGCCGCCGGCGTTGCTGACCAAGAGCGTTAGCTTGCCGAAGGCCTCTACCGGTTTGGCCACCGCTGCGGCAAGATCCTCTTCTCTGGTAACGTCACATGCCATGCTGGTCGCACGACCACCTTCGGCCTCGATACCTTCGGCTACCGCAGCGGCCGCAGCGGCATCCAGATCGCTGACGACTACTGCAGCTCCGGCCCGGGCGAAACTTTCGGCTATGGCTCGGCCGATTCCGGCGCCGGCCCCTGTAACAAGGGCGGCTTGACCGCTCAACGCGAAAAGCTGGGGATCGTACATAAAAACCTCCGATATAGCGATGAGGGGGAAGTTACCAAGTCAAGCTTGCTTGGCTCTGGCTCATCATCTACCCCTCTCTACGAGTCGAATCTGAGAGCAGATTAACTTCTTGTAGTGGTCGGGTGATTTCCTGCTCTCAAGAATTGTTGGGGCTGCCCACTTACGCTCGCATGCGTTGAGCGACAGTTAGCTCAGGTTCGCGCGCCTTCGGCGCTCGTTGTAGTAGCCAACGGTGTAAACCGTGATGCTTCGGTGAGGCTCTCCCTGGTTAGCCTGATACTTCCTTCAAGCCCGCGCGGGTCCGTATGTAGGTGATGTCCGCCACACAGGCCGCGTTCGGGCACGCGGCTGGAACTGCTTGTCCAGGTATTTCGCCACCACATCCTCCGGCTCGTCCCGCTGCGCCGTGACCCCGAACCCCCGCTTTCAGACCCGGCACAGCCCATCCTCCCCCATCAGATGGCGGACCCGATAGCAGCCGACCTCAACATCGTCCATCCGCAGCTCCGACTGCACACGGCTTCTGCCAACGGGCCACCCACACTGTTCGCACGTCTTTTTGCCCCAGTGCAAGGCCGGCGCGGTCGCCGGCCGCACGTCTGCAATGCCCAGTAGCCCGACCGGTTCATCTCCAGCAAACCGCAGAACCGCTGCTCCGAGGCCTTTTTTGGAATGACCTTGCCCTCACAGCCGGCGGTTCTCTTCCTCCAACTCCCAGATCCGGCGCTGCACCGGCGTCAGGGGCCGGCCATCGCCGGCCTCCGCGGGCCTTCCAAGTCCGATGGTAGGACTCAACTGCCCTAGGGCCCAGCCTCAACGACCCGTTCCGCCTTACGACCCTCCGTGTGGATGACGACCACCGGACGGACAGGCAAGTCGGCTAATAAACGGTAAAGCCGGATACGCAACCGCTCGGCTCTCCGCATGTCCCTTGCGGGCAACCGAATCTCCAGAAGGAGGTACGGCCCAACCTTCGTATAGCGTGCCTGCCGGGCCGGCACTGCCGCCTCATTCAGAGCCGTGATCACCCGGGCTCTCAGCTCAGCCGGCGGGGCAGCCAGAACCAGCTCGCGTACAGCTTCCAAGGTCATCTTCAGCGGTACACCAATGAAGTATCCAGCCACCAGGAGCACCATGACCGGATCCGCATAGACGGCATACTCCGAAAATGCGGTGCGCTCCAGCAACACCGCCAGGCCGAAGCCCGCAAGGACGGCCGCACTCAAAAGCGTATCCATCAGCCACTGGCGGCGCTCGGCAGAGACCAACCCGCCGGGGGTACGAACCTGCACCCAGCGCAGATAACCCCACACGACCACACAGGCCACTGCGCTAATGGCCGCGAATAACATGGCCATGCCCGTCTCCACTACGCGACCGCCGGTCAACAGCGCGTGCAAGGCCAATGCAATCGACAACAGGGAAACCAGCGCAATAGTCAGCCCCTTCACGGTAATAACCAGTGGTTCAATCGCGGCACGACCGAAGGGGAAACGCTGGTTTGCTGGCCGCCGCACAACCCGTGCGGCGTACACCGAGAGCAGCGACAGCACCAGACTTACAAGGGAGTACGCCCCGTCGAACAGGATCACCAGGGAGTTAACCCACAAGCCCCAAACGATACCCCCAAGGGCAAACATGCCGGCCATGGTGGCAGACAGATACAGCGCCGTTTTTTCCCGCGCCCAGAACGAACTCATGATGACCTCCCATTGAATTGCTGGCTATTCTAGGGAGCCCAATTCAATAATGTGAGTCGCTGAGCGACGGGTTTTCCGTCACCATGAGGCTATGAAAGACAGCCAGATCGAAACGTTTCTCGCCGTGGTAGAACAGGGCAGCGTCGCGGCCGCCGCACGCACCCTCGACCGCAGCCGCACCACGGTGAGCACCGCCTTAAGCGCGTTAGAAGACGAACTGGGGGTGGTGCTGTTCGAGCGCAGCGGCAATCAACTCCACCTCACCCCGGTGGGCGGCAGCATCGTGACCGACTGCCAGCGCCTGCAGCAAGTGGCCGGGCAGATCCACGCCCGTTGCCGGCACCACATGAGCGGTGCCGAATCGGCGCTGCGCATCGCCCGCGACGACGCCATCCCTGAGGCTACGTGGCGGGACCTGCTGCGTCGCCTGAAGAACGCATTTCCGCATACCAGCGTATCCGTTTATCTGGCTCCACCCCGGGAGCTGCCGGAGCTTGTGGAACGCCAGGCCGTGGATGTGGCCTACGGCTTAATGCCCCAGTTGCTCACCGTGGGCTACCAGTGGTTTCGAGAGCTCGCAGACGTGCGCATGCTTACGGTCACCGCCACCGACCATCCACTGGCAGCCCTCCCCCGGGTCACGCAGGACGACCTCGTCGGACATACGGAGATTGTCATGGCCTATTTGGACAGGGACGGCCTGATCCCAGAGTCTCCCGACACTGACAACTACCTCGCCTTCACGCAGTACGAACTGATCCGCGACGCAGTGATCGAGGGTTCCGGCTGGGCCGATTTACCCTTTCCGCTCATCAGCAGCGCCCTGCGCCAGGAACAACTTCGCACAATCCCTCATCCGGCCGCTAAGTGGTGGAAGACCTTCTGCGTACTGGAATCCGAACAGGCCCACGGAGGTCCCGTGGTGACCTGGCTGGCCAATGAGCTGGAAACCTACCTGACCCGAATCAACTGAGAGCACGAATTCAACGGTGTCGTATTGCCCTGATCTTCTCCTGCGCCCCTGTGGCTCCGGTACCTGTTCGATCAACTCCGTTCTCACGTTGAAGAAGAGGCGGTCGGCCACCGCATAGCCCCAGCACTAAATTCGCCGGCTCGAAATGCAGCGGACGCCATACTGCGACAGAAGATGCCGCCAGACGTCACTGGTACACTGACCGGGTCGGTCGGCTTGAACCAGAGCCCCGGCTCGTGTTCCTGACTGTGCAGCCCCATCCCACAACAGCGCCGCCTGGACGCGGCGGCTGCCGTACGACTACCCCCGACTGATCGAGCGCCACCATGACCCGCTGTGCTAGCACACAAGGCCGGCGCGGCCGCCAACCGCACGTCGGTGCCACGTCGCAGCCCGACCGGCTCACCTCCGGTAGATCGCAGACCCACTTCAGTTAAGTTTTCTCGCTCAGAGCACTGATGCAGCGCTGCATTACTTCAGTTCCCTGGAGTGGAAGGGGATTGCGCGTCTTCTAGGGTCTACCTGCCCCCCTAGCCGGCGGTTCTCTGACTCCAGCCCCGGGGCCACCGCTGATCCGGCGTCAGGGGCCGACCATCGACGGCGCCCCGGATGGATCTACCTTGGGTTGCTCGACCCAGCGACGAGCCGTCGTTTCGCCGACCCCGGGCCCCCTGACGTCTCCCCGATCAGTTCCACGTCATTCCACCGCTCGAGGTGCCCACGACAGTTGATCAACACACCCGGAAGCGTCAGAAGTCGCTTCCACTCACTGGAGGTGCACCGCCTCGAAGCGAGCACGTGCCTCACCATCACCGTCGATGAGCGTCAACATTTCGCCGTCGATTTGCCAGCTGGCGACGTCGCCAAGAGCATCGAGAAATTTTCTCTCGAACTCCATGATGGCGGCGGGGCAGGCCATCATGGTGGTGGCCACCTGGCCAAAGCTTAGCTGGTCACGGTCAAGTTCATACCCACCCATCATGCGGTTGCAACCGGTGGCGCCTGCCAGGCGAGCATCTTCAGCGTGCAGCACCAAGTGTGCCTCGCGTGCCTCTTCTGTAGCCACCGCCTCATCCTCTCCCAAGGTCACCAGCTTCCAGTAAGTATTCTCCAGACGCTCCGTGTCGCCGCTCCCATCTGTCGGTGCATCAAGCCCAGCACACCCACCCAAGAGCAAGATGCCAGCCAAAAGACCTACGAGACTCCAGTTCTGTTTCACCGCAACCAGTCCATTACCATTCACGAGCTCTATGAGACCACACAGAGGCACAAGGTTCCACATGGGCGATGGCATCAGCGTAAGCATGCGCAGTGCCCCTCCCAGAATGAAAGCCGTGGCGCGCGCCCATAACGTTCAGAGCCACACTATTGGCCGGGGACTCGTCATACGACTCGGGAAGGCCTGCCCTTGGCCCTGCGCGAACCATCTACCCGCGAGTGGCCAATAAAAGGCAAGGGTTCTAAGTGACCCACCCGGGCAACGTGACACTTACCAAATCCGCCGCACGTATTTAGTTCGGGCCGTTCTCGCAAGGACCTCGCTTATAGCATCGACCTCGAGAGAGCCCTGCAGAAAAGCGCCATTTGCTTTTTCGGAACCCCGGGCCTATGGTTGGCCTTAAGGTTCCACCTACCGCGAAATATGTCGCTCTACTAACCGATCATTCAGGCTTGGTAGCACCGATGGAAACGTACCTTATCGTCCAGTTCCGTCCTTCCCTGACCTTTCCGGTCTAAGCCGGACGCGGCATCGCGTCCGGCTATCCGATCTCCCAACCGAAGCTGTCGTCTGACTTTTCATATAAAAGTCGGGCCGGGCTCGTTATGTCTGCACAATCTGCGGAAATGGAGCACGAAGTGTATCAAGCATCTTCCCAATGGTATCCGCACAACCCGCTCGGATCCGGTCGCGCAACACAGGAACAGCGTTCACTGCGGGCGGAACTCAGAAATCTCGGAGAATCCCACGCCAATCTCGTCACGGCTTCGCACGGACAACGTGCGAATCGCGCCAGCGTAAGGATGCTCAATCTCACAGACATAAGGACGGCGCACCCTGGGCCTTTGCATCCTGCGCGTATCGCCCGAACGAGTAGCCAAATCTCTAAGTTCCGGCGTCTTTGGGGCACGCCCCAAACGCCCGAGGAGGCGGATCTCGATCCAGTCCGCCTCGTACAAGGCTACTTTACTAACCGCGTTTTCGGTCCTAGCTCCGGGCACACACCGGCACGATCAAGCGACCGAAACACTCTCGTCGTGCCGTCCTAGCAATGCCCCCGAGGCGCACCCGAACACTGACAACATCACTCTACAGGAAAGAATCATGAGCAAAGAAAAACCGAAGAAGAAGGCCCAAAAGAGTCTCAAGGAACGACGGCAGGAAAAACGGGAACGGAAAGATGAGCCATCCAAATCCTGACTGACCCGGACAATGGGAACCGCGCCGGGTCGCGCTTGCACTATGAACTCCACCGGTGAGGCGCAAGGACGCGCCATATCACCCGCCTGCAAGGGGCCATACCGGCCTCACCCCCCTGCCGCAGGCCAGTCCGCTTCCCTAGATTCGCACTGTGTGATTCCAGACCCTGACAGGGTAACGCGCCACCGTTGCGCCCTTGTCTCAGGATCACCCGGACCCGCGCACACCACGAGCAAGGTGTAGATATGCTGCCGCTCGATGTCATGGGCCTGAACTCCGTCCTGCATCGCTTCACCAATCTTTCCGGAGTACAACCGCTTCTGTCCACCTTCGACTAGCTCGCACAGGGGTCCTAGGTCCAGCCCCACCACCTCCTGGACGTGGCCCTGGTTCAATGCCTTCGGTTCCAACATCAGACGTGCCCTGTAGAGGACCGTTTGCATCTCCTCACCAATCTGCCCCCTGCCCGCATTGCGCCTGACCTTGCTTGGTAGGCCCGCCTGAGGCAAGTAATCAAACCAAGTCAACTGTGCACCCATCCTCTCGTCGGTCAGCGGCTTCAGAATTTGCGTCCTCGCCAGAGGTCTTCCTTTGAGAAGCCACCCCGTGATCCTGTTGACCATTTCGTCATGAAGATAATCTCGAAGCGCGTGAATCAGCGCAATCATGATCAGCAGCGTAATTGTCAGCCTGTGCACTGCCCTTATCGTGTGGAATATAAGCACAGTAAATAAAGTCATTATCACCATCGTGTAGAGCGCCTTCACTGCCCTGTATGTGGCGCGCCACAAATCGGTGGTTCGGGTCTTCGTGACGACAGAGTGCTCCAGCAATTTGTGGTACAGCGCCATCCGGTGCCACACTTGCGTCGGTGAGCCCCGGAAATCCGCCAAATATCCCTGCCGCTCTCTGTATTGACGCTCCGCAGCCAGATAGGCTCGGACGCGTCCGCTGTATGGTTCTCCCAAATTGGAAAACTGGGGCTTGCTCGCGCATTCCAAGAAAAACTGTTCCGAGTACCATGAGAAATATATGTCCATTCGTCTGAAGTATGACAGCTGCGCTTTACTCTCAGGGGGAAACTGTCGCAATCTGCGCGCTAAGTTCTCGCTCAGCTTAAGTGCGCGTTTCACAATCTCCTCGGAATTATCGCTGTCTTCGAATCGCTGACGAAGGTGATCTATGGAAGCTTGGTAACGGGACAGCCAAGTGCCACATAAAACTTCGTAGTGCGGCGACAGCAGAGAAATTGATGTATCCGCTAGGCTTGCCTTATCTTCAGCAGGCAGGCCTAGCATCCGAAATCCATGACGCCAGCGGTCCGGTACCGCCTTCGTCCCGCCAAGAGCGCGTTCGAGAGTCCCGCGATCATGAGGCGTAAACAGGTAAAGGGTAACCTCGTGTTCGCCCCCCTTCTGCAGGACTCTCTCGAGCTGCAGCCCATGCTTTCCTTTTCGTCTCAGCGTGAACAACTAAAAAACCCTCGCGATGACGGTGCGCCTCCGCAGAAGCGCGGCATACACTCCTGAATAATCCGTACAGCTCCCCAATCTGGGGCTCGGGTGTCCGATTTGGCGAAGCGGCGCCCTCGCGCCGACCCGACATCTCGAAGCATGAGAAACCTCATCCTCCGTCCGATGCACCTAATCTTCACCTATTCCTAGGCTCCCATACCCGCAAGAAGGCCTCTTAAGCTCCCGGACGAATAGTCGAATGTCTATTGTGTCGACAGATTGAACTCACCATTCGCGTGTCCACGCGCAAGTTAAGGCCAAAATCTCGCGGTCAGCGGTCAGCGGTCAGCGGTCAGCGGGCATCGGCACCCTCAGCATCAAAGACGTGCGCTGTGTGTCCTTCCCAGCCAGCCCCTCCCATGGCCTTGAACAGAGTGGCCGTTGCGGTCAGGCGGTCCCGAGCGGCCTCAACTGCCGTCAGCTCCGCCTCAAGCAGAGCCCGTTCGGCGTCGAGCAGCTCGAACCGCCCGGTCAGCCCCTCGTCATACTGTAGCTGGGACATGTCACGGGTATCCTCGATGGCCTCGAGCTGGCGCCCCACGGCTTCTATGCGGTCACTGCTCATGTCGTAGGCGATCAGGGCGTCGCGGACCTCGCGAAACGCGGTGGTTACGGTAATGTTGTACTGGGTCTCCGCCTGCGCCCGTAGAGATTCCGCCGTCTCCACCTGCGCTCGACTGCGCCCAAAGTCGAACAACGGCCCACCGACCGATGCGCCCAGCCCCCAAGTCTCGGAGGGTCCGGTGAATAGGTCGCCGGTGGCCGTGGCGGCGGTGCCGAGAACGGCCGAGAGCCTGACCTGCGGAAGCCGGTTCGCCTCGGCGATGCCGATTTCGGCGGTGGATGCCATCAACCCCGCTTCGGCGGCGCGGATGTCCGGTCGACGGCGGAGGATGTCGGCGGGCGTGTCTTCGGGCATGGCATCCGGTAGGCCCAACTCGCGCAGACGGCCTTCGCCGAAGTCCAGCTCGCCGAGCAGCTCGCCCGGCTGCGCACCCACCAGCACGGCGAGCGCGCTCTCCAGGGTCATGACCTGTTCACGCATCGGCGGCAGGCTGGCGCGGGTGGCCTCCAGATCCGATCGGGCCTGGCGCACAGCCAGCGCATCGGCACTGCCCTCCTCGTAGCGCGCCTCCTCAATGTACAGAGACCGCTGCCGTGAGCGGACCGTCTCCTCGGTCAGGACGAGCTGTTCCTCCGCGGCACGCAGGCTGATGTAGGTGGTCACTACGTCGGTAGCGACGTTCAGACGCACGGCATCGCGGCTGAAAGCGGACTCCAGCAGCATGGCCTCGGCGGCCTCCCGCTGGCTGGCGAGCCGGCCCCAGAGGTCCAACTCGTAACCGAGCATGCCCGAGACCGAAAACAGGTTGCCGGTGCCTGCAGTGCCCGGGAGCGGTGAGGTCGCCTCGGGCTGGCGTTCCCGCGCGGCTTCTGCCTGGGCATCCACCGTCGGCATGCGTTCGGCATCCGCCAAGCCAAGGCGGGCGTGGGCCTCCATCACCCGCTCGGCCTGCAACCGCACATCCAGGTTCTCTCCCAGGGCACGCTCCACCAGGTCGTCCAGTTCCGGATCGTCAAAGTGCGTCCACCACTCCTGCCAGTCGGCATCTTCGGCGGTGTCGAACAATTCGTGCTCCGGCCACTCATCGGGCAGGTCGGTTTCCGGCCGCTCGTACTCGGGTCCCACGGCGCAGCCCGTGATCAGGATCGTGGTGGCAGCCAGACTCAGTAGCTTACGCATGGGCTGCCTCCTTGCGTCGCCCGCGCCGCCCCTTCTGCCATGTGGCCAGGTCCTCCAGCAGTTTGTAGAACAGCGGCACGAACAGCAGCGCCAGGGTGCTGGCGGCGATCATGCCGCCCACCACCACGGTGCCAATCTCTTGGCGGCTGACTGCCCCGGCACCGGTGGCAAACACCAGCGGCAGGGTGCCGATGATGAACGTCAGCGCGGTCATCATGATGGCGCGGAAGCGCTGGCGGGCGGCCGCGAGTGCGGCGTCCAGAGACGACATGCCCTGGCTTCGGTTCTGGGCCGCGAACTCCACGATGAGAATGGCGTTCTTTGCCGCCAGACCGATTAGCACCAGCAGCCCGATCTGGAAGTAGATGTCGTTGGGAAAACCCCGCAGCGCCGAGGCAAGCGCCGCCCCGAACACAGCGAACGGAACTGCGGATGCGACGGCAATTGGCAGAGTCAGACGCTCATACTGGGCCACCAAAATGAGGAAGACCATGATCAGCCCCAAGGCGAAGGCAATGCCGCCGGCAGCCTCCGCCGCCTGGAGCTGGTAAGCCTCTCCGGTCCAACCGAGCAACTCATTGTCCGACAGCACCTCCGCTTCCACCGCCTGCATGGCGGCCAGGGCATCGCCGGTCGTATAACCCGGCGCCGGATCCGCCATGATCTTCGCCGCCGGATAGACGTTGAAGCGATCAATAATGTCGGGCCCGGTAGTGCGCTCCAGCGTCACCAGCGAGCTCAGCGGCAGCATGTCACCATCGTCATTACGTACGAAGACCCGCCGGAGGTCGTCCGGGTGACTGCGGTAGGCGCTCTGGGCCTGCATGTTCACCTGCCAGTTACGCCCCTCAAAGGTGAAATCGTTGACGTAGTCGGCCCCAAACGTGCTCTGCAGGGCGCCGAACACCTGGTCGATGGGCACGCCCGCGGCGCGCGCCTTCTCCCGGTCAACCTCGGCGTGGTACCGCGGAATACTCGTATCCAAGGTAACGTTCACGTTGGCCAACTCCGGGCGTTCGTTGGCGGCGGCGACGAAGCGCTCGCCAATTGCTTGGATTTCTTCCGGTGACTCGTCACCACGCACTTGCAGAAATCCTTCTACGCCACCCGTCAGTGACAGGCCCTGGATGGGAGGCGGTACAAAGGCGAGGATATTGCCCTCCTGCATCTGCGCCCCCATGCCCATGAACCGGTTTGCGAGGCCCTGAGCATCTTGTCCCTCGCCGGTGCGCTCGCTCCAATCCGCTAGCGTGAGAAATCCGACACCCGCATTGGGGCGCAAAGCGCCGGCGATCATGTCGAAGCCGGCAAAACTCACCACCTCGTCCACCTCATCCATGCCGACCAGCCGGTCGGTCACGGCGTCCCGGAAGGCCTCGGTACGCCCCAGTGACGCGCCGGCGGGCAGCATGGGAGCCACCAGCACGAAACCCTGATCCTCCTGTGGCACGAGGCCATCAGCCATGCGCGAGAGGGTGAAAAGAGCCACCCCGATCACGGCAACGAAAGCCAGTACGCCCACAACGGCATGACGCAGGAAGAAGTGCACGACACGGACGAACCCATTGGTTAAACGGTCGAACCCGGTATTGAACCAACGCAGCGGCGCCACCGGCTCCTTGAGCGGTTTGTCCAGCAAAATGGCGCACATGGCGGGGGTTAGGGTAAGGGCAACGACGGCAGAGATCACCACCGCGACCGCAATGGTGATAGCGAACTGCTGGTACAGCTCACCGGTCAAGCCACCGAGAAAAGCCACGGGCGCGAACACCGCCACCAGCACCAGGGTGGAAGCCACCACTGCCCCGGAGACCTGCTTCATGGTCTCCACGGACGCGTGGTAGGCCGACAAGGCCTTCTCCTTGATGAGCCGCTCGACGTTCTCCATGACGATTATGGCGTTATCCACCACCACGCCAATGGCCAGGATGAGCCCAAACAGCGTCAGCAGGTTGACCGAAAACCCAAGTGCCTGCATGCCTGCGAACGTGCCGATTAGGGAGACGGGTATCGCCGCCAGCGGGATAAGCGTGCTACGCAGGTGCTGCAGGAATAGAAACGTCACCGCCATCACTAGCAGCAGCGCGATGACCAGGGTTATCAACACCTCCTGGATGGAGGCCTCAATGAAATCGGTGGTGTCGTAAGGGACCTCGTACTCAAGGCCCTCGGGGAACCGCGGTTCCATCTCCTCCAGCACGTCACGGACCCGCGCCGCCGTATCCACCGCGTTGGCTCCCGGTTGCAGATACACGCCAATGGGAACAGTGGGCTGGCTGTTGTAGGTGGCGGAGAAATCGTAGCTCTGAGCGCCAAGCTGAACATTGGCCACCTGCCCCAAGCGCAGAGACTGCCCGTCGGCGTCGCTGCGAATGATGACGTCCTCGAAATCTTCAGGGTCGGTCAGCCTGCCTGGCGTGCTGACGCTGAAGGTAAAGGCTTGATCGCCCTCAGCGGGCTGAGCGCCAATGCGACCCGCAGCGAACTGCGCGTTTTGCTCCCGCAGGGCCGAGGCAATGTCCGACGAGGTAAGCTGGTACTGCGCCATGCGCTCCGGATCAAGCCACACGCGCATGGAATAGTCTTGGGCACCGAACAGCGACGCGTTCCCCACACCCGGGAGACGGACCAGTTCGTCGATAACGTTGAGCAGCGCATAGTTGCTGATGTCCACGTCATCCATGCTGCCGTCCTTGGAGAATAGTGCTAGGACCTGCAGGATATCCGTGGAGCGGGCTTCAACTCGCACGCCCTGTTGCTGCACTTCTTCTGGCAGACGTGCCAGCGCGCGCTGGACCCGGTTGTTGACGTTGATCGCCGCCTGGTCTGGGTCGGTACCCATGTCAAAGGTCACTACCAGCTGGATCGTGCCGGCGTCGGTGCTACTCGATTCCATGTAGATCATGTCGTCGACGCCGTTGATCTCCTGCTCCAGAGGCGCAGCCACGGACTCGGCGATCACTTCGGCACTAGCGCCCGGGTAACTGGCCTCGACCACGATTTCCGGCGGCACCACGTCCGGGTACTGTTCCACGGGCAGCGTGGCCAATGCCGCGCCGCCCATGATGAGTATGATGATGGAGACCACCGAGGCGAACAGCGGCCGGTCGATGAAGAAGCGGAACATCAGGTGCCCTCCTCATCGGTTATATCCACCGGTGCGCCGTCGCCGACAGAGGCGTGGCCGTTGATGATGACCCGGTCACCGTCGTCGAGACCGCTCAGCACGACCTGGTCACCGTCGACTACTCGCCCGAGCTCCACGGCGCGGGCACTGGCGTTGCCGTCGTCGTCCACCACATAGAGCAGGGGTCCGTCGGAACCTTCGCTGATGACCGTCTCCGGTACGCGGAACACGTCGTCCAGGGTCTCCAGAACCACGCGGATCCGCACGAACTGGCCGGGGATTATGGCGCCGTCCGGGTTGTCGAACACCGCTCGGGCGGTCACCGAACCGGTCCCGTGGTCGATGGTGCTGGCGGTGAAGTCCACTACTCCGTTCTGATCGTACTCACCCCCCTCGGGCAGCAGCAGCGCCACCTCACGGCGGTAGTCCTGGTCGTCACCGTCGGCGGCGCGGGCGCGCCGCGCGGTGCGCTGGATAGCGGCATCGTCCTCTGGGAGGGCAAAGCGCACATGCACCGGGTCGTGTTGCACAATTGTAGTAAGCTGCGTGCCTGGATCCAGCAAGCTGCCTTCCGGCACCGCTTCCAGGCTTGTGACACCGGAGACCGGTGCCTCCACCGTTGCGTAATCCAGTTGCAGGCGCGCTTGGGTGACATGCGCCTCCGCCAACGATACGCCAGCTCGTGCGAGTGTCACGGCGGATCGAGCTGAGTCGCGCTCCCGCTCGCTGATGGCATCACGTTCATACAGCCGCTCAATCCGGCGCCACTCACGCTCGGCTTCTTCCAGGTCGGCCCGGGCAGATTCCCGCTGAGCTGCTGCCTCCTCTAGCCGCGCTTCGAACGGCTCCGGGTCTATGCGGAATAGAGCGTCGCCCCGTTCAACCAACTGTCCCTCCTGGTACAGCCGCTGTTCGAGAATGCCCTCGACCCGGGCGCGAACCTCCACCTCTCGTGCCCCGTGGACGCGACCGGCGTAGTCCTGATGCACATCCACCGTCACTGGAGACACGGCGACGACGGTCACAGGCTGACGTGGCTGATCCGATTCGCCGGGACCCAGTTCGTCCCCAGAACAACCGCCCAGCAACAAAGCAGCAAACATTGGTACGCCAACGGCCACGATACGCCGGCCGTGGTTCTTTATTCGGAAGGTGGCCATCGCTGGCTTCTCCAGTTGTGTTCAGTCTTAGATGTGATGTGACCGCCGACCTGTCAGGGTCAGAGAGTGTCCGGCTCAGAATCGGGTATAAGCATGCCGTGGAGCATGATGTCGACGATTAAGTCCGTCCGCCCAACTAAGGAAGACGTTTCGCCCGTGAGCCTGTGGGCGATAACCGTTCCGTACATGGCGTACGAGAAGAATCGGCCAGCTTCGGCGGAGTCTATTTGTCGGAAGCGGCCGTGCTCCCTGAGCTGATCCATCAACACACTCCAGTCAGGCCGGTTACGCTCCCAGTGGACGAAGTACACCGGCTTTCCTCGATCCCTGAACTCGGCACGCTCCTGGATGAATAACTCGATGACTTCCGGGTGTTCATCGAAAAACTCCAGGTAAGACCGCACTGCAAGCCGCATCTTCTCTACCGGATCCCGACCCCTCTGTGCCGCAACCGACGCACGGGTGTTGATCGTTTCAACCGCGCGTTCCACGCAAGCGACGAAAAGATCTTCCTTCGTCGGGAAGTAGCGGTAGATGGTCCCTTTGCCAACGCCGATGGCATCCGCGATATGCTGAATATCCGAGCATCGATACCCGTGCTCGGCAAAGTGCGGCCCGGCAGCGCCTAGGATCTGCTCCCGCCGCTCCTCCGCCGAGAGCCGCGTGCGCTTCGTCGTAACCTGCTGGTCATGCTGTGTCATTAACTAACGGCCTACCCTGTTTCTCCACTGTACGTAAGCGGAATACGATCACTGTGACTTCGCTTGGGGTCGAGCCGTGGAGGACCGATCCCAAGCGATGCTGACGGACGCGTCAGTCCGTACGATGGCAACAAACAGGACCCGAGTCAACTCCACGGGGCCGCCGATAAGCATATATTGCGGGACTGCGTCTCTCCAGGATCGGGGCTGCGGCGCCCCAGCTCCGACAAAACCCCAAGGGCACGGATGCAACCAGCTCAGAGGAACTTCGTGCCCAGTGCCGGTCCACCGGCCCACAGCGACTCGCCCAGCGGCTTTTAAAGATTCACGGGCAAAGCTACGCGTTGTGCCGAACATCCTTCGCACCTTAACGCAGAAACCCCGACGCAAAATGCATCCGACCAAAAATGCATCCGACCATAGGAGCCCATGCCACACCAACAACGACTTCCGCTCCCGCTCCGAAGTCATCCACAACTTCGGCAACACCACAAGTTCTTTGCAACGTGCTCGAAACGTGTGCGACGCCCGCCTTGCTTCCATGCGCCATTTCGATAGCCCCAGAAAGGGTGGCGCTTCCTCTTGCAAGCTAGGCCTCCTCTTCTGCGTTACAGCCATGGAGACCTGGGAGGCATCGATATAGCAGGAATATGACTTCTGCGAGCCCGGCACAGCACCCAGCCATTGAAAGCGCCAGGAGGTCGAAAGGGCCCGTAAGGCCTGTGCCACACGCCGTGACAGGCGGCAGGCTTTAGAGGCCTTTTGTGACATCTCTAACCGGGCGCAATAGGGTTAATCCGTCAGATACGCACGGGCTTTTCGCGTTTAGTTTTCAGAGCGTTATGTTTTTTCCGTGTTCATTAATGCCGATCTATGCAGGCTTTGGCCTACCAGTGACGTGTAGGCTAATTCTGTCTACGAACCAGGTGGTCGGAGGTTCGAATCCTTCCGGGCGCGCCATATTCCCGAGAGAGGGCACTCACACCAGGGTGCCCTTTTTCATTAGTAGAAAGCCCCAAAGGATTCGAACCTCCGGACAGACACGTCGGTTCGATCCCGAGCGCAGCGAGGAACGTGTCGGCCACGGGCCGACACCCGGAAGGGCCAGGCGCGTAGCGCCGCCGCTATCCTTCCGGGCGCGCCATATTCCCGAGAGAGGGCATCCAGATGCGGGTGCCCTTTTTCATGTGTAGAACGCCCCAAAAAACCGAGCCGGCGTATGAACGCGGCGGCCCGGACCGACCAAACAAACAGCCCCTCATGTACCAGACCACTGCCCCCGCTCCCGACTCCATCCCCGGCCTCCGTCCCTGCTGGATGGATGCGCTGATCACACCAAAGGCCTCCACCCGCCTGCGGCACGTCGCCCTGGGCCTGGTGCTGGCGATCGCCCTGCTGGCCGCGGAGTTTGAAGCCGCAGCGACGGGCTGGATCCTGCTTGGCCTGCTGGGCTCGGTCGTTGTGCTGGCCCTCTCGGTCGATCCGCGCTGGCTTTACCGCATGGCCTATCCGGGCGTGGTCGTACTGGCGGTTGCCGTCGCCGTACCCACCGCCTACGTCGCCTACATCCTGGGCCTGGCGGGGGCCGTCGCACCCGCGATTGTGTTCGCCCTGATCGCCCTGGCGGCCACTCTGCTGGGCCCCGAGGAAGGCAGCCGCTGGCTGGAGGACCGTAGCCGCGAAGAGGACCGCCTGCGCCGCGGTTGAGACAACCGCCACCGTCCACCCGCGCGTCCTCGAACCCACCATCCCTGCGTGGCAGCCGGCCTCTTGCGGCCAACCCCCTGTGAACTTAGCGTGTTGGCATCCACCGACACGGAATTCGCCATGCGCCAGATGTCCCCCCGGGAATTGCAGGATCACCTCGCCGAGACGGACCAGCCACCGGTGCTGCTGGATGTACGCGAGCCCTGGGAGTACCAGCGCTGCCGCATCGACGGCTCGAAGCTAATCCCGATGGGCGAGATTCCGGCGGCATACCAGGAGCTGAACCCGGACGACGAGATCGTGGTCATCTGTCACCACGGGGTGCGCAGCCAGCAGGTGTGCTGGTTTCTGCAGCGGGCCGGGTTCGGCAAGGTGATCAATCTGGCCGGCGGCATCGACGCTTGGGCGCGGGACGTCGACCCCCATATGGCGACCTACTGATACCCCCTGTGCGCGGGCTCCCGGCCCTGTCGGTCATCGTCCCGGCCTGGAACGAGGCGCAGTGGCTTCCGCACACCCTGGCGGCGCTGCAGCAGGCCCTCGCCAACGTGGACCGCAAAACCGAGATCATCGTCGTCGACAATGCCTCTACGGATTCCACTCCGCAGATCGCGCAGCAGGGCGGTTGCCGGGTCGTGTTCGAGCCGGAGCGGCGCATCAGCCGTGCCCGCAACGCGGGTGCCCGGGCCGCCTGTGGCGATTACCTGCTGTTCGTCGATGCCGATACCTGGCCGGACGCCGAGCTGATCCGCGCGACATTCGACGCCCTGGACAGCGGCGAGGTCTGCGGCGGCGGAGCCCGCGTCGCGTTCGATCACCTGACCCATCGCATCTACCGCTGGGGTGCGGCGGCCTGGAACACCCTTTCGGCTCGGCTGGGACTCGCCGCCGGCTGCTACGTGTTCTGCACACGCGAGGCCTTCGAGGCAGTCGGCGGTTTCAGCGAGCGGGTCTATGCGGGCGAGGAGGTGTTCCTGTCGCGCGCGGTGGCCCGCTGGGGCCGCCACCACGGGCAGCGGTTCCGGATGCTGGAGACACCCGTGAGGACCTCGGGTCGCAAGGCGGACTGGTTCAACCCCGCCCAGCACATCCTTGTGGTGCTGCAGGCCCTGCTGCTGCCCTGGAGCCTGCGCTCGCGCCGGCTGGCCTGGTTCTGGTACACGCGCCCGAAGGGATGATGAGCGCCCGTTGCGCGCTACTGGCGACGGGCGGCGTCGAGACGCGCCATTAACGTGAGCAGGCGCATGATGTCCGGGGGTGCGGTATCGCCGCGATACTCGCGGTACAGCGTGTCCACGTTGACCGCGATCCGCTCGGCATCCCCCCAGTTGGCGTAGTCGCCCAGCGCGATATCGAACGCGGCCTCCTCCGCCGGCATTCCTGCTTCGAAACGCGCCCGCGCCTGCGCATCGATATACACCAGATAGTCGCGCACGCGCCGGGCACCGGCCTTGTCGGTGATGGGCCCGTGGCCGGGCACGATCAGCTCGACATCCATCGCCAGGATCCGGTCGATCGCGGCGATCCAGTTGCCCACCGGGCCGGCCCACATGATGGGTGTCCCTTCGATGAACAGGATGTCGCCGGTGTATACGACCCGGTCAGCTGGCACATGGACCAGCACATCCCCCTGCGTGTGAGCGGGACCCACCTCGATCAGCTCCACGGCCTTGTCGCCCACCGTCAGGTCCAGCCGCCCGGAAAAGGTGCGCGTCGGGAGGGTCAACTCCACCCCACCGAAATCGAACGCACCAAAGGAGCGCTGCAGGTACTGCCCTACCTCGCCCATCGCGCCGCTTTGCGCCATCAGGCCGGCCAGCATCGCCGGCGGCAGCTCCGGCATCTCGTCGGCACTCGCCTGTGAAGCAATGATCTCGGCCTGATGCACCAGGCGGTTGCCAAAGGTGTGGTCACCATTGGCGTGCGTATTGACCAGGAGATTGATATCCCCCGCGCCGATCCCGGTCGCGGCATCCATTTGCGCGAGCATCTCGGCCGTCAGGCGCTCGTCGAACAAGGTATCGACCAGCAGGGCCTCCTCGCCATCGCGGATCAACCCGGCATTGCTCCAGCCCCAGCCGCCATCGGGTTGCAGATAGGCCCAGGCGCCGTTCCCCAGGTCATGCAATCCCTTGCGGTAGGTTGTCGCCCCGCGCTTCCCCTGCGCCGTGTGGTCATGACTGCACGCCATGCATCGCTCCCGATCGGAAACGGCCAAGCCTGCCGCATGGCCCGCGCGAGAGCAAAACCAGTGCATCCACACTGGCCGCACAGGAAGCGAGTGGATCTCCCATTGGGGTCTGGCTCCGGTATACTGCGCGGTCTTTCGCTTCCCTCGAACACGACGCCCGAGCCGCCATGAACCCGCGCCTGGACCGGCTACAGCCCTATCCGTTTGAACGCCTGCGCCGGCTGTTCGCGGACCTGGAACAACCCGCTGACCGGGAGCCGATCGCCCTGTCGATCGGCGAGCCGCGTCATGCGCTCCCGGAGTTTGTCGAACCGGCACTGCACAACGCCCTCCAGGGCTACAACCACTACCCCACCACCCGCGGCGAACCCGCGCTGCGCGAGACCATCGCCGCGTGGCTGCAGCGCCGATTCCGGCTGGACGGGGTGGACGCCAACCGGCAGGTCCTGCCCGTCAGCGGTACCCGCGAGGCCCTGTTCGCGATCGCCCAGGCCGTCGTCACCGAGAAGCCCGGGGCACACGTGCTGATGCCGAACCCCTTCTATCAGATCTACGAAGGCGCGGCCCTGCTGGCCGGGGCGGAACCGGCTTTCTACGACCTGGCGCCGGAGAACGGCTATCTGCCGGATTTCTCCGCGATCGATGCCACGACCTGGGATGCGGTACAGCTGGTCTACATCTGCAACCCCGGCAACCCGGCCGGGGCCTGTATGTCCGAGTCCGCGATGCAGGAGCTGATCGGCCTTGCCGACCGGCACGACTTCGTGATCGCGGCGGACGAGTGCTACTCCGAGATCTACCACCCGGATGCGGAGCCACCGGCCGGCCTGCTCGGGGCGGCGGCGCGCATGGGGCGTACCGGCTTCGAGCGCTGCGTTGTGTTCCACAGCCTGTCCAAACGCTCCAACCTGCCGGGGCTGCGCTCGGGGTTTGTAGCCGGCGATGCCGACCTGCTCGACTGCTTCGCGCTGTACCGCACCTATCACGGCTGCACCCTGCCCCCACCCACGCAGGCGGTCAGTCTCGCGGCCTGGGCGGATGAGGCCCATGTCGCCGATAATCGCGCGCTGTACGCCGAAAAGTTCGCCTCGGTCGTGCCGATCCTGCAGCAGGTCATGGATGTTGAGCCGCCCGCCGCAGGGTTCTACCTGTGGCCGCGCGTGCCGGATGGCGACGACGAGACCTTCGCCCGTCGCCTGTATGCCGAAGCCGGCGTCACGGTGCTGGCCGGGCGCTACCTCTCCCGCACCGACCCCGAGACCGGGCACAATCCCGGGGCCGGACACGTGCGCATGGCACTGGTCGCCGAACCGGCGGCCTGCATCGAGGCAGCCGAACGTATCGCCGAAATCTACAAATACGAATCTTCATATAGTTAAAAGGACAGTTTCATGTCAGACATCAAGAGCATCATCGAGACCGCCTTCGAAAGCCGCGCCGAGATCAACCCGCGCAACGTGGAAACCAACGTGCGTGATGCCGTGAACGAGGCCATGGAGATGCTCGACAGCGGCCAGGCCCGCGTTGCCGAAAAGAAGGGCGGCGACTGGGTCGTCAACGAGTGGCTGAAGAAGGCCGTGCTGCTGTCGTTCCGCATCGCCGAGAACGAGTTCATCAAGGGCGGCTTCACCAACTACTACGACAAGGTCCCGTCCAAGTACGCCGACACCTCCAGCCGCGACTTCCGCGAGGGCGGCGTGCGCGTGGTGCCGCCGGCCACCGCCCGCCGCGGCAGCTACATCGCTCCCAACGTGGTGCTGATGCCCTCCTACGTGAACATCGGCGCCTACGTCGACGAAGGCACGATGGTCGATACCTGGGCCACCGTCGGTTCCTGCGCGCAGATCGGCAAGAACGTGCACCTGTCCGGCGGCGTCGGCATCGGTGGCGTGCTGGAGCCACTGCAGGCCGCCCCGACCATCATCGAAGACAACTGCTTTATCGGTGCACGCTCCGAGGTGGTCGAGGGCGTGATCGTCGAGGAAGGCGCGGTGATCTCCATGGGCGTGTACCTCGGCCAGTCCACCCGCATCTACGACCGCGAGAACGATGAGATCCTGTACGGTCGCGTGCCGGCCGGCGCGGTCGTGGTGCCGGGCAACCTGCCGTCGAAGGATGGCAAGTACTCGCTGTACTGCGCGGTCATCGTGAAGCGTGTGGACGAGAAGACCAAGGCCAAGGTCGGCCTGAACGCCCTGCTGCGCGATGTCTGAGGTCACGCTCTACGGGATCGCCAACTGCGACACCGTACGCAGGGCACGCCGGGCGCTGGATGCGGCCGGCGTCGACTTCCGCTTTGTGGACTTTCGCAAGGACGGGCTCGAGGAGGCGCAGTTGCGCCGCTGGGTGGATGCCGTTGGCTGGGAGGCCCTCGTCAACCGCCGTGGCACCACCTGGCGCCAGCTCCCCGAGGATACGCGTGAGGCCATCGACCAGGAGCGTGCGATTGCCCTGATGCTCGAACATCCGACGCTGATCAAGCGCCCGGTCATCGAGCGTGGCGACGACGTATACGTTGGCTGGGATGCGACGACCGCGAGTGAGCTTGGGGCTGGCTAACTTTTTCTAGCGGGCTCCGGCGTTCGTCGCTCTAGCCGGCGTGGTTATGGCTGGGCCCTGGTTCGCCCTTCGGTGTTTACGGTGGCTTCGGCTGGCCGCCTGCCATGCGCTGTCTCGCCAGCGCGCCGCGCCCGTTTTTGATCAACAACTGGCTTCTTTGCTCGTGCAAAGAAGTACCCAAGAAACACGCCCGACTGCCGCGACCCCGGCCCGAGGACCCTGGAGCAAGGTTCCCGGGCGGAATCCGGGTGCGCCTCGACGGGTGCTTTCTTGGGCAAGCACGAAAGTACCTCGCGGCGCGCTCGCGAGTGAGCGCTTGGCAGGCGGCCGGACGAAGGCGCCGTAAACACCAGACGACGAACCAGACCCCACCACAACGAAGGTGGCAAGGGACAGGCCCCGGGTGTCAGGCGGGTTGCTGGCGGAAGCCGGCTACCTCGGCCTGGAGGCGTTCGGCGAGGCCTTCCAGGGCCTCGACGGCCTCCTGCATCTCGCGGGCGCCTTCGGCGCTGCGTACTGCGATGTCGTTGATGTGGTGGATGTTGCGGTTGATCTCCTCGGCGACCTGACTCTGCTGCTCGGTCGCCGAGGCGACCTGGCGCGTCATGTCGTCGATGGTGGTCACGGAGTCGTGGATGTATTCCAGCGTCTCCTCCGCCTCGCCGGCCTTGCTGACCGAGGACTCGGCCTGCTGCTGACTGACCTCCATCGCCTGCACGGCCTTGCCGGCCGCACCCTGCAGGCGCTGAATGATCTCGCGGATCTCGCCGGTGGAGTCATTGGTACGCTGGGCCAGATGGCGCACCTCGTCGGCGACTACGGCAAAGCCACGCCCCGCCTCACCAGCCCTGGCCGCCTCGATCGCGGCGTTGAGGGCCAGCAGGTTGGTCTTCTCGGCAATCTCCTCGATCACCTCGAGGATGGAGCCGATATTGTCGGAGTCACCCTTGAGCTCGTCGATCACCGTACTGGCCTTGCGGATCTCGCTGGCCAGGGCGTTGATCGACCCCTGGGTCGCCTGGACCACATTGCGCCCGCCCTCGGCCGCGCGAGTGGCCTGCCCGGCGCTCTCCGCCGTGCTCTGGGTGTTGTTGGCCACCTCCTGCACGGTCGCGGACATCTGGTTCATTGCGGTGACCACCTGCTCGACATCCGAGCGCTGATCATCGGTCTCGCGACTCAACTCGTTGCTGCGACCCTCCAGCTGGCGCGCCGAGGCGGCGATCCCGTCGGCTGCATCCGCCACCTGCGTGATCAGGCCCGACAGACGCTCCATGACCGCGTTGAACGCGGTACTGGTGCGGCCAATCTCGTCGTCGGTCGCGACCTCGACCCGATGGCCAAGATCCGCCTGACCGGAGGCGATCGCCTCCAGCCCCGATGCCAGCCGTTCCAGCGGCCGCACGAGCATGTTGGCCGCAAACCAGCCGATCGCCAGCGCAATCAGAAAGGCCACCACCCACAGGCCCCAGAGGAGCCACCACAACTGATCGACCAGCGCTGCGTCGACATTCGCCGCCAGGTCGCCCTTCATGGTGTGGAAGGTCACCCCACCCATGATCGAGAGCGGGATGGTACTGACGAGAATCACAAGGATCACAAGCTTGAGGCGCAGTCCGCCGATCTTCAGAAGCCGGTTCATGGGGTCCCTCCTTTCCCCGCTATAACGGCCAGAGTGGCCGCTTCTTGATAGCACGCCCATCTTCGCGCAGGCGCCTTCAAGAGCAGGTGATCCGGATCAAGTCGACCGCAGGTTCGCGAACACAAAAAAGCCCGCGTCCCCATGGAGGACGCGGGCGGGTGCGGTCAGGACGGCCGGGGATCTAGCGGCCGCGCGCAGCCCGATTGCCCTGGGCCGCACGACCCTGGCCAGCGCCGCGGTTACCACCAGGCTTGCCGCCACGGCCCTGGCGCGGCTTGCCATTGCGCGCACCACCGCCCGGCTTGCCGCCACGGCGCTGGCCATTGCCATCGTTGGCCGCCGGCTTCGGGGCCGCGAAGCCCTCGGTTTGGATGCGTTCGATCGGACGCTGGATCAGGCGCTCGATGCCCTTCAGGAGCTTCATCTCTTCGCCATCCACCAGCGACAGTGCGGCACCGGCGGCGCCGGCACGACCGGTACGGCCAATGCGGTGCACGTAGTCTTCCGGCACATTCGGCAGCTCGAAGTTGACCACCTGCGGCAGCTGGTCGATATCCAGGCCGCGCGCCGCGATGTCGGTCGCGACGAGCACCGGCACGGCCCCGGTCTTGAACTGCTTGAGCGCCTTGGTGCGGGCCGCCTGGCTCTTGTTGCCATGGATCGCCTCGGAGGGCACGCCGTCCTGCGTCAGTTTCTGTGCGAGGCGATTGGCACCATGCTTGGTACGGGTGAATACCAGCACCTGGCCCCAGTCGTTGGTGCGGATCAGATGGCTCAACAGCTCGCGCTTGCGGCTGCTCTCCACCAGATGCACCGTCTGCTGCACGGTCTCGGCGGCGGTATTGCGCGGAGCCACGTCGACCTCGGCCGGCTTGTTCAGCAGGCTCGAGGCAAGTGTGCGGATCTCGCCGGAGAAGGTCGCCGAGAACATCAGGTTCTGGCGCTTTTTCGGCATCAGGCCAATCAGCCGACGAATGTCGCGGATGAAGCCCATGTCCAGCATGCGATCGGCCTCGTCCAGCACCAGGATCTCGATACCGGAGAGGTCAATCGTCTTCTGGTTGGCATGGTCCAGCAGGCGACCCGGGGTGGCCACGACGATATCCATCGGGCCACGCAGCGCCTTGATCTGCGGGTTCATGTTCACACCGCCGAAGATGGTCATCGACTTCAGCGACAGATGACGGCCGTAGGTACGGACTGAATCATGGACCTGAGCGGCCAGCTCGCGCGTCGGCGTCAGGATCAGGGCCCGCGGGCGCCCCGGCTTGCGCTCGGGCGCCGGGCCATCGGTCAGTCGCTGCAGGATCGGCAGGGTAAAGCCGGCGGTCTTGCCGGTCCCGGTCTGGGCGGCGGCCAGCAGGTCCCCGCCTTTCAGGACTTCGGGGATCGCCTGGGCCTGGATCGGGGTCGGCGTCTTGTATCCGGCCTGGTCCAGCGCACGCAAAAGGGATTCGGCCAACCCAAGGTCGGCAAAAGAAGAAACAGAAGACATGCATTACTCCAACGGCTACCCGCCGCTCGCAATCGAGGGGCACCCATCGGGGTATGACGAAATCGGGGGGACGGGAACCGAAAGGGTTCCGGATCAGTGAACGGACGCTGACGGGCGGGGCGTTCGGTGAGGCCACTATACCGGGTCAGAAGGTGAAAGCAAGTGATTCTCCGCGGATTTTCTCTGAATACCCAATTCCCACGGTAAAGAATCTGGGCTGATTCCAAAAACGATCGTATAATGCGGGGATTATAAGAATAAACGCGCCAGGGATGGCCGGGTGACGCAGATCCAGCGATACGGATCCGTTGCACCCAGGGTCAGACGCGCGTGCCTCACGGCAACGGCATACATCCAGTAGTTCGATCGTCCGTTGCCGACTGTGGAGGGGCACGATGATGCAGTACGTCCGGGGCAACCGCCCGAGCGATGGGTCGCCACGCCCGACCCCGAGCGTGCTCATGAGTCGTGTCGCTCAGGGGCCTCGATGAACGCCCTTCCCCGCTCCCCGGCTCCACCTCATATGCCCTTGATGTGGCTGGCACTGCTGGCGCTGTTCATGCTGCCCGTACTGCTCTGGATGGTCGGCATCCCCGTCCCGCCGCTGGTCCCGCTCGAGCATATGACCGCATTCCACACCGCGACCGAACTGTTCGCGGTGGTCGTGGCGATCGGGGTGTTCGCGGTCGCCTATCATGTGCGCGACCGGCGTCGGGTAATGGCCACACTGGTCCTTGCCACTGGGTTTCTCGCTGTAGGCCTGCTGGATTTCCTGCACCTGATGACCTATCCGCAGATGCCGGATTTCGTCACGCCCAATTCCTCGCAACAAACCATCTTCTTCTGGCTGGCCGCGCGGCTCGTCGCCGCAACGGCGCTCCTGCTGTATGTGGCACTCCCCTTGATCCCGAGAAGCCGGGGACCCGCTCCCAGAGGAATGCTGGTGGGTGCATTGGTGCTGGTCGCGGTGCTTGCCTGGGTGGGGTTATGGCACGAACAGCGCATCCCGGCGCTCTTCATCCCGGGCGAGGGACTAACGCCATTCAAGATCGCGCTGGAGGGCGTGGTGGTGGCCCTGCACGCCGCCACCCTGCTGGTCCTGCTGCTGCGTCCGCAGCTCATGCAGCGCCCGGGGATGCCGCTGGTGGCCGCCGCGCTGATGGTCCTGATGGCCAGCGAGGTATTCTTTACCCTGTACGACAACCTGTCCGACGGCTTCTTTGTACTCGGCCACGTCTACAAGGTGGCGGCCTATGCGCTGATCTACTGGGCCGTTTTCATCGAAAGCGTACGCGCCCCCATGGCACAACTCCGAGCCGCCCACCGGGATGTCGAGCTGCGCCAGCAACGCTACGAGCAACTGATCGACACCGCGCCGGACGGGGTACTGGTGACCGACGGCGACGGCACCATCCTGATGGCGAATCGCAACCTCGAACGGCTGTTCGGTTACCCGCGACGGCATCTGATTGGCCAGCCCGTGGAGACCCTGATCCCGGAGCGCCTGCGCGCACACCACCAATCGGTCCGCTTGCAGCAGGGTGACAATATCTCGGAGCGCACCATGGGCCAGGTACCCGATCTGCGTGGACGCCGACTCGACGGTACCGAGTTTCCGGTCGACGTCAGCCTGAATGCCTTCGAGGACCAGGGCGGGCGGCGCATCACCGCGTTTATCCGCGACATTTCGGACCGCCAGCGCCGCGAGGCCCGCATCCAGCACCAGGCGACCCACGACAGCCTGACCGGCCTGCCCAACCGTTGGCTCCTGCACGATCGGCTTGCCCAGAGCATTGCCCATGCCAGCCGCCACGATCATCGCATTGCGGTGATGCTGCTCGATCTCGACCACTTCAAGATGATCAACGACACCTTCGGACACCACGAGGGTGACGAACTGCTGCGCGAAGTGGCTCAACGCCTGAAGGACGCAGCGGGCACCGACGCCACAATCGGGCGTTTTGGCGGCGACGAGTTCATGATCCTGCTCCCCGAGATTACGGATGAGCTGCAGATCGGCGAACTGGCCCAGGAGATCCTGGCGCAGTTCGACCGGCCGTTTCACACCGGCCCCACGCGCCAGTTCAGCTCGAGTGCCAGTCTCGGCATCGCGCTGTTCCCGCAGGATGCGCGGGACGCGAACACCCTGGTGCGCTATGCCGACATGGCGATGTACGAGGCGAAGCGGTCCGGGCGCAACACGTACGCGTTCTATTCCGAACACCTGGATGCCCAGGTACGTGCGGAACAGCAGCTCCAGGAGCGACTGAAACACGCGCTGGAGCACGACCAGCTGGAACTCTATTTCCAGCCGTTAATCGATGCCCACACCGGGGCCGTCACCGCCGCCGAGGCCCTGCTCCGCTGGAACGATCCGGAACTGGGTGCCGTACCACCATCGCGCTTTATCCCCAGCGCCGAGGCCAACGGGTTGATTCTGCCGCTCGGCGACTGGGTGATCCGTCGCGCCTGCCAGCAACTGGCCGACTGGGCACAACAGGGTGTCGACACGTCCATTTGCATCAACGTCTCGGCGCTTCAGTTCCGCCAGCCGGATCTGGTCTCCCGACTTGCAGCGGCGCTAAAGGAGGCCGGAGCTTCGCCCGGACGCCTCGAGATCGAGGTGACCGAGACCGTAGCGATGGCCGATGTCGACCTCACACGCGAGCACCTCTCCGGGCTCAAGGCGCTCGGTGTGCGCGTATCGCTGGATGATTTCGGCACCGGGTATTCCTCGCTCGCCTATCTGAAGTCGCTGCCGATCGACAAGATCAAGATCGACCGCTCGTTTATCGCCGAGATCGGACACGACCGCGACGCCGAGATGATCCTGCGCTCGGTGATGGGGCTCGGCCACAGCCTGCACCTGAAGCTGGTGGCCGAGGGCGTCGAGACAGCCGAGCAGCTCGCCTTTCTGCGCAGAGAAGGCTGCGACCTGTACCAGGGCTGGTTCTACTCGCCCGCGCTTTCGGTGGAGGAGTTCCGTGCCACGGTCCACTCGAAACTGGATGCCTGAAACCCGCCCTGCTAGCTGCACTTTGAACATGCATTAGCATTCACTGTTTGACAGTCAGCTAACACTCCCATTGAATCAGCAACATAACGCCTGGAATGAACGGGTCATAAAAAGAAGGAAGGGGGACGCCAGCTCGGCCGAGCCCCCTCGCGACACAGGGAGTGGGCGTGGCAGGGAGATTTCACAAAGGGCCGGCATCCGGGCCAGGCGGCAGCGCGCCGCCGGAGCTGCGCAGCCGTTCCACCTGGGTGATTGGACTCGGGTTTACCATCGTGCTCGTGTTGATGGCCGCGCTGATCGCGCTGGGCCTGAATCGTATGGCTCAGGTGCACGACCGCCTCGAGCTGATCGTCCACGAACACAACGTGAAGACCGAGCTGCTGGGCAACATGCGCAACGCCGCCCGCGAACGCTCGGTAACCCTGCTCCAGCTGTCGATCACCACCGACCCGTTCGACCTCGATGAAGGGATCATGACCTTTCGTGGCCATGCCTCGAAGTTCATGTACAACCGCCAGCAGCTGGATGCGATGCCGATGACGGCCGCCGAGCAGCGGCTGCTGGACGAATCCCGCGGACTGACCGAGCGCGCGGTTCAGGTCCAGGAACGCGTGCTCGACCACATCCTGGACGGCGAGACCGACGAGGCGACGAGCTGGCTGCTCGCGGAGGCTATCCCGAAACAGGGGCGCGTGCTGGAACACCTGGACGCGATGATCAACCTTCAGCAGGAGGCCGGACTGACAGCCGTGCGCGACACCGCGCGTCAATACCGTACCGCGGTCGTCCTGATGCTGGTGCTCGGCGGCGCCGCCCTACTGATGGGTGTGCTGATCACGCTGGGTGTCCTGCGTCATACGCGGCGGATCGAATCCGCACTGCACGAAGAAAAGGAACGCGCCCAGGTCACATTGCACGCCATTGGCGATGGCGTGATCACCACGGACCTCGAGGGCCGGGTCGACTACCTCAACCCGGTCGCCGAACACCTGACGGGATGGGACCAGGCGTCCGCCTACAACCAACCCCTCGCAAGCGTGTTCCACATCATCCGGGAGTCCACCGGCGAGCGGCTCCACCATCCGCTGACCGAACGCATGCCGGACGGCACGGCCTGTACGCTGGATCAAGAGGCCATCCTGATCTCGGCCGAGGGTCGCGAACACGCGATCGAAGAGGTCTCGGCCCCCATCCGTGACCGCGACGGCACCACCATCGGCGCGGCCCTGGTGTTCCGCGATGTCTCCAAGGCGCGCGAGATGGCCCGCGAGCTGTCCTGGGCCGCCACACACGATTGCCTGACCTCGCTGGCCAACCGTGCGGAGTTCGAGCGGCGCCTGAGCCAGCTGGTGGCCACGGCCCAGCAGGAAAACCGCGAACACGCCCTGCTCTACATGGACCTGGACCAGTTCAAGCTGGTCAACGACACCTGCGGACACGGGGCAGGCGACGACCTGTTGTGCCAGCTGACCTCGCAGCTGCACAGCCAGCTGCGCGAGAGCGACACCCTGGCACGCCTGGGAGGCGACGAGTTTGGCGTGCTGCTGTCGAACTGCCCGCTGGTGCAGGCGGAACGCATCGCGGAGACCCTGCGCACAACCGTCGACAACTACCGGTTCGAGTGGCAGGGACGGATCTTCCGCGTCGGGATCAGCATCGGGGTCGTCCCGGTGTTCGGGCACGTGAAAGACACGGTGCAGTACATGAGCGAGGCCGACGCCGCCTGCTATCTGGCCAAGGAACAGGGACGCAACCGCATCCATGTCTCGCGGAGCGGGGATGCCGAGCTGTCGCATTGCCAGGGCGAGATGAACTGCGTCCAGCGCATTACCCATGCCCTGCAGCACAACCGGTTCTGGCTACACGGACAAAAGATCGTCCCGGTCTCCGGTGACGAACCGACACACACCGAGGTCCTGCTGCGCATGGTCGAGGAGGACGGCACGGTCGTCCTGCCGTCCACCTTCATCCCCGCCGCAGAGCGCTACGGGCAGATGCCCGCGATCGATCGCTGGGTCATCAAGCGGGTTTTTCAGCACGCCGCCACTGACACCGATACCGAAGGCCACTTCGCCGTGAACCTGTCCGGCCAGTCCCTCTGCGACCGAGGCATGCTGGACTACATCATTGACCAGATCGGACAAAGCGGCGTCGAACCCAGCCGAATCTGTTTCGAGATTACCGAGACCGCCGCGATCGCCAACCTGAGCCAGGCCAGCCGCTTCATCCGCGAGTTGCGCGGCATAGGCTGCCACTTCTCCCTGGACGACTTCGGGACGGGTATGGCCTCGTTCGGCTATCTCAAGACACTAAAGGTCGACTACCTGAAGATCGATGGCAGCTTCGTGCGTGACATGGCGGAGGACCGGGTCAGCCGCGCGATGGTCGAGAGCATTCACCACATCGGACGGGTGATCGGGGTCCAGACGGTCGCGGAGTGTGTCTCGCACGAGAGCCTGATGGACGCCCTGCGGCTGGTGGGTGTGGACTATGCCCAGGGCTTCGGACTCCATGTGCCGGAGCCCCTGGAACCGTGTCCTGTTCCGGTCGCGGAAAGCCGGCGTTCCGGATCGGTCGCCGGCTGAATACCGTGGAACACCGGTGCGGCCGGGAACGAACCCCGACCGCCCGGTTAACCCCTGGTCAGTAGCCCATGTTCGCGTGGACGTCCGGCGGGGCCTCGTGCGTCAGCAGCGACCAGGTCAGATGCGCCATGACCTCGGGCGCCACCACGGTGTGGCGATTACCCCCACGCTGCATCCCCTCGCGAAGGCGCTGGCGTACCTCGGCCTGCCCCGTCAGGTCATAGACCACATCCACCTGATCGCCACGGGCCAGGATTTCCTCGACCGATTCCACCGGAATCCCGCGCGCCTGCGCCAATTTGCGGCCATCGGTGTCGCCCTGTTCCGATACCGCGCAAATCTCCATTCCCGGCGTATCGCTATCCAGCAGCAGTTCCAGAAAACGGCCCCCCACGCGGCCCAGCCCAACAATCGCGATCTGAATCGCCATCACTCCCTCCTGTGTTTTCGTTATATCCGGCATGCATCGTTCGGCATGCCCATCCGAGTATAGGGGACATCCTCGCTTTCGCACGCCCGAGAGAAGCGGGCGGAGACATGGGGAAGATCGGGCCTTTTGGGCCCCCGGGTTCGAGCCCCCTACACTCGGCGAATTCACTGCAATGGAGTACACCGCATGAGTCAGTTGCATCTCCCGATCCGCGTGGATCGCCGCGAACAGGGCAAGATCATCCAGCGCCTCGAGCGCCTGGAGGGCGTGGAGCTGGAGTTCGTCGATCTCGATGTCGGCGACTACGAACTCCCCAATGGGGTCGTCGTGGAGCGCAAGTCCGCCACCGACATGGTCCTGAGCGTCGTGGACCAGACCCTGTGGGAGAACGCCGCCAAGCTGAAGGCAACGCATGAAAAGGTGATCTACGTGGTCGAGGGGGATCTCTACGAGCCCCGCTTCCACCAGCAGGCGCTGGACATCCATCGCGCCCTGACGCACCTGACGATCGCGCTCGGGATCAGTGTGCTGCCGTCCAATGACGAAGACACCAGCGGCATGCTGATCTACCTGCTGGGCATGAACGCCCAGGTGGACCCCGACCCAATCGCGCGGCCCGCCAAGCCCGAAAAGCGCCGTGCAGCGGCGGAGTTCATTGTCAGCGGCCTGCCCGGTGTGGAACCCGATCTGGCCCGGGACCTGCTGCGCCAGTTCGGCAGCGTGCGCGATGTGCTGAATACGGATGCGGAGCAGCTAGCCGAGGTCGATGGCATGGACCTGGAACGCGCCCAGCGCATCGAGTCCGTCGTGACCCATGGGAGCCGCAAGGGTTAGGAAACACTGATCAGTGTTTCCTTGATCCCGCAGGGTGCGAGGATTCACGTGTCTCGCCCCCCGCCTGACGTTACAATGCGCGCTGTAGCCCATGCGCAGGCCCCGGGGCCACGCGCGGCGGCGCTCGCCAGACCACCGGAAGGCGGGACCGCAATTCACTGATTTCAGGGAGAAACCCATGACGTTTGTCGTTCTCGAGAACTGCATCAAGTGCAAGTACACCGATTGCGTCGAGGTCTGCCCGGTCGACTGCTTCCACGAAGGCCCCAACTTCCTCGCGATCGACCCTGACGAGTGCATCGACTGCACGCTCTGCGAGCCGGAGTGCCCGGCCGAGGCCATTGTGCCGGAGGACGACGTCCCGGAGGACCAGCTCGAGTTTATCGAGCTGAATGCCGAACTCTCGCGCACCTGGCCGGTGATCACCGCGCGCAAGGATCCGCCGGAAGACGCCGAGGAGTGGGACGGCGTCGAGGGCAAGCTGAAGCATCTGGAACGCTAATCCGCATCAAAGGGGCTGCCAGGCAGCCCCACAATCTCGCTGCATCCACCTGCCAGGCGCCCCCTCTGCATCTCCCGATGCGCTGCAACGGCCTCCTTCCCGACCGCCACCACCCCCTCTACCCTGCAAGTCCGCCCGCGGCCACCTCAGCTGGCGTACCTGGTGTCTCCTCGGTGATTCACTGACGCGAAAAAAAATTCTGTAGTTAACTCAAAGGGTTAGACACCACACGGCCGCTCCCGAGCGAGCGCACTGTATCGCGGATGGCACAGATTGCGTCCAATCGCGATACCCCTCCACGTAATAAGTCATTGTTTTACCAGACAACTCTTCCACTGGCCCAACTCCTGCTAGTTGGGTTGTTGCGTAGCACGGGCCACGTGTACCGGGGGCTACGACAACCGTCTATTGCTAGCTAGCCAATGGAGACAAAGCCATGAACTTCAAAAAGACCCTGATTGCTTCCGCTATCGCCCTGGCCTTCGGCCTGAGCTCGGGCCTGGCCCTGGCCAACCCGACCAATACCGCCGATGGCGAAGTCGGTGATCAAACCGCCACCGCCACCTCCTCGGCCGATGGCGGCGGCGCCTCGGCGAACGAGTATTCCCAGGCGGTCGCGATTAATGACTCCGACCTGTCCAACAGCTCGGACAACAGCACCAACGTCTCGGACTCCGGCAATGACAGCTCGGATAACAGCCTGAATATCTCCGACTCCGGGAACGACAGCTCCGACAACAGCACGAACATCGCCGACTCGGGCAACACCACCGTCTCGGATTCCGGCAATGACAATTCGGACAACAGCCTGAATATCTCGGACTCCGGGAACGACAGCTCCGATAACAGTACCAACATCGCTGATTCGGGCAATGACAGTTCCGACAACAGCCTGAACATTTCGGATTCGGGTAACGACAACTCGGATAACAGCTCGGCCAATGCGGACGACAACAGCGCGGCGGCCAACAACGGCTCCACCGCCTCGGTGACCCGTGACCAGAGCGACAACTCCGACAACAGCCTGGCAATCATGGATTCCGGCAACAGCACCGCGACGGACAGCTTCAACACGACGCTGCAGGTGAACGCCGTGGTCAGCCAGAACGAGCTGTCGGGTACCGTGACCGGGAACTACGTCGACATCGCGGGTCATGCCAACCAGGAGAGCCACAACTACATCGGCTCGGATTCCTTCGTGGCTCCGGCGGGGATTACCCAGGTCTCGCAGAACAGCGGCGCGAACAGCCTGACCCAGCAGCAGGTCTCGGTGCAGGCACATCTGAACCTGGGCAACTAACCGACACCGCGTGTCGGAACGGCATGCGGCGGGGACCATCCCCGCCGCATTCTCCCTGCCATGCAAGAGGGTCCGGTCATGTGTAATCCGTCAGCCCACCGGGGCGGCATCGTTTCTGCTGCCTTTCTGTCCGCCGGCATGCTGCTGGTGACAGCCATCGCCCATGCCGACGTCTCGCCGGCCGGCGATACACTGCTGCTCGGCTCGGGTCCCGACGCCTATGAGGTGGTCGATCTGGCCACCCTGGACGCGCAACGGGCACGCCAGGGCGTAACCAATATCCAGCTCGGTCAGATCCATTCGCGCATCGACCTTGCGAACAACCACGCCGTGAACTCCACAACCGGCAAGAACTTCGTGGCGGCCGGTGCCTTCGACAACGCCCGAGGGATCTCCACGGTCATTCAGAACAGCGGCAATAACGTCGCCATACAGGAATCGATGATCGTGAATATCACGATCAACCCCTGAGGAATCACCGATGCCCATCCGCCGATGGTTCCTCTGCGCAGTCATCACCACCACTCTGATGTTTTCACCCACCCTGTCTGCATGGGCCAGTGGGGCCCAGTTCCCGGGCATGATCGGCAGCATGAATGTGCCAGTGGAGAGCCTGAAAGACCTGCGCTTTCGCTCCATCGTCCCACAGCGTTACGACTTCAGCTGCGGCTCCGCCGCCCTGGCCACCCTGCTCACGTATCACTACGACCGCCCCACCACCGAGGTCGAGACCTTTGACAGCATGTTCCGCCACGGCGACCAGGACCTGATCCGCGAGCAGGGCTTCTCCATGCTCGACATGAAGCACTACCTGGAGGGCCAGAAGGGCCTGCCCGCCGACGGCTTTCGCATCGGGCTGGACGACCTCGAGAACCTCGGGGTGCCGGCGATCGCGATGATCGAGACCCGCGGCTATCGCCACTTCGTGGTGATCAAGGGGATCGAAGGCGGGCGGATACTGGTCGGAGATCCCGCGCTAGGGGTCAAGAGCTATACCCGCCACGAGTTCCAGCGGGTCTGGGTCAACGACATCCTGTTCATCATCCGCGAGGACGTGGACCTCGCCCGGCATCACTTCAATGCCTCGGAAACCTGGGCCGCCGTGACCCGCGCGCCGATCGAATCGGGTGTCGTGCGCAGCGATCTGGCGAGCTTCACCCTGCATCTGCCCCGCGCGAGCGACTGGTGAGCGCCATGATGAAACGCCTGCCCTGCTGCATCCTGGCCGCTATGCTGGCCAGTGCGACATGCGCCACCACGGCTCACGCCCTGGATGTCCTGCCACCGCTTGGTGACGAGCGCGTGGTACCGGATTCGGTACTGGAGACCCAGCGCGGCGGCTTCTTCGGGCGCGATGGTCTGGAGATATCGATCGGACTGGAACAGATCACCTCACTCAATGGCGAGGTAATCAACCACTCCACCCTGCGCCCCCTGAGCGATATTGCCAGCGGCTCCCACTGGCCCGGCACCGACCTGCGTTCGGTCGTCATCCAGACCGGGGGCGCGATGCCGGCGGAAAGCTGGACCTCGGGCATGGGCTGGGTCACTGCGATTCAGAACGAACTCGACGGACAGGACATCCGCCACCAGACCATCCTGCAACTGGAGCTTGGCAATCTGCAGATGCCGCGCGGGGACCTGGGCCGGGCACTGGAACAGCACATGCTCGAGCGTGGCGGAGGCTTCTGAACCCTCCGCCACGGCAACGCCCCTCAAAAACGGATCGGCACCCGCAGGGTGGCCTGCACATCCGGTGCGGCCTCGGTCGCCCCGACACCAAGCGAGAAATTCACACTGGTGCGGTCCGTCAGCCGGTGCGAGATCCCCCACAGCACGGTCCCGACCTGGCGCCGCCCGAATACGGGCTCCAGCCCGCTCTCGTTCTCCACCCGTGTCCGGAATACCGTGCTGTGATCGTAGCCAAAGCTCATCGAGGTGCGGTCGTTCAGGCTGATCGCCATCCCCAGACTCATCCCGACCGCGTCGCCGGGATTGACCTTGCCATAGCCATCGCCCACATCGCGCTCGATGTTCCAGAGATAGCTGACGTTCGCGAATATGACCGCCGGGTCGGTCGGGTAGATCATCGTCACGCTGGGCTGGATGCTCCAGAACCCGGAACCCGTGGGCTGCTCGAGGAAGATCTCGCCCAGGCGATTGCCCTCGTCGTCCAGGATCTCGCGGCGGGCGACATCGAAGGGCCCCTTCCCGGTCGTGCTCTTCGCCTTGAGGTTGCCGATAAAGAACGGCCGGCCTCGATCCGCCATGTTGAACTGATAGGACACGCCGAACTCGATATCGCCCAGTCCCTGACCGGTGGAGCCGGTCACCCGCTCCAGCGCGGTCGCCTCGAGGATATCCCGCCGACGCACCTGCTGCTCGCGGTAGACATAGGGGATCTTCATGCCGACCTCGAGGCGCTCGGTCAGGCCGTAGCGAAAGCTCACCGCCGCGGTCAGCGTATCGCGCTCCGTCTCGCTGACATCAATCAGCCCGATCGCCAGGGCCGGGATGATGGTGAATCCCTCGATCGACACATCCAGCGAGCTGCTGTGCACGTACGACAAGGAGGGCTCCACCACCCACTGCCCCTTCGGTGTGAGCACACCACGCTCCTCGAAGACCGTCACCTCGGGGCCCGAGTCCGCCGGGGCGTCCCCGACCGCCTCGCGAGCCTCCTGGCCCACGGCCGGCCCGGCCAGCCCAATACACAGCGGCACCACCCCTAAAAAACCACTTCTCCTGACCCATCGCTTTTCCACCGTCGTTCTCCATGGCCCCAGGGGCCGAACTGTTACGCAAGGGCCACCCTCTTCCCCGTCACAAGATTCAGGGCGCACTGGAACGCAGCCCGTACTTGTCGAGCAGGCGGTAGAGCGTCATCCGGCCCACCCCCAACTGGCGCGCGGCACGCGAGACATTGTTGTCGCACTGGCCCAGCACCTTGATCAGCAATTCCCTTTCGGCGGTCGAGCGCGCCTGGGCCAGCGTTAGCGGCTTCTCGGCATTGCCCGAACCGGCCAGCCCCAGATCCTCCGGCCGAATCAGGCGGCCCTCCGCCATCGTGACCGCCCGCCGCACCCGGTTCACCAGCTCGCGTACGTTGCCGGGCCAGGCATGGGCGTACATCGCCTGCCACGCGGCCTGGGTAAAGCCGCGCAGTCGCGGGTTCTGGCTGCGGAACTGCTCGAAATAGAAGCGCGCGAGTTCTTTCAAATCCGTGCCCCGCTCACGCAACGGGGGCACATCCAGCTGGATGACATTCAGGCGGTAGTAGAGGTCCTCGCGGAAACGACCGGTCTCGACGGCCTCGTCCAGCGCGACATGGGTCGCCGCGAGCACCCGTACATCCACCTTGATGGGTTGCAACCCACCGAGCCGCACCAGCGTTCCCTCTTGCAGAAAACGCAGCAGATTGACCTGTAGCTCCAGACTGAGATCGCCAATCTCGTCCAGCAACAGCGTGCCGCCATGCGCGAGTTCGAACTGCCCGACCTTGCGTCGGCCCGCCCCGGTAAAGGCACCCGCCTCGTGGCCAAACAGTTCCGACTGGATCAGTTGCGCCGGCAAAGCCCCGCAGTTTACGGCGACAAACGGCCCGTTCGCGCGCCGTGAATGACGGTGCACCGCCAGTGCAGCCAGCTCCTTGCCGGTCCCGCTCTCGCCCTGAAAGAGCACCGGTGCCTCGGAGCCCGCGACCCGCTCGATCTGACGGGCCAGTCCCTGCATCACCGGGCTATGACCGACGATGGGGATATGGTCCGACTCGACACCCCGGGTGGGGCGCGCAGGCCGCGCCTCCAGCGCCGCCATCCCGCATGCCCGGCCCAGCGTGATTTCAAGGCGGGCCTGGTCGAACGGCAGGGTGTGGAAGTCGTAACAGGACTCGCGGATCAGCTCGCGAACATCGTCTTGCAGTAATAGATCCGGGTGCACCAGCGCAATCCACTTCACGTGCTGATGGGTGTGTACAAACTCGGTCACCCAGTTCGGGACAGGGCTGCCCAGATCGACAAGCCCAACACGAATCTTGCTGAGCGCGCCCTCGGCCAGGCCACCCGCCCCCGGGACGCGCCACAGCCTCCAGGCATCGGAGAAGCTCGGCATTGATTCCCCCGCTCCTCCGCCACCGTCCACCCATGCCACTTCGCGCACCATCGCAGTGGCACACGCACGCTGCAGTGCATAACGCGATTCGTCGGAATCCCCCCGGGGCAGGAAAGTCCCACCATCCACCGACCGCAAAAAGGAACCATTCAACCTTCGCGATCCGGCCATGCCCGTCCCTATTGTTCTGATCCAGCTCTACTGGCCAACTCGATTCAACCGATCCATCGCTGCAAGTTCAGCGATGTCTCTGCCGGAATATAGGGGAAAAGGACGACCGCAACATTAAACAACGAGCGCGAAATTAACCACCAAAAAGAATTACAATTTATTTTAATGAAGAGTATTAATATTCCCGAAACCATCTCCGATAGAAAATAAAAAAGGCCGCTCGAAAGCGGCCCTTTCTGTGATGCATTTAAAATCCCTGACCGTACGATACGGGGACACTACGTCTCAGACACGAGACAGATCTGCAATTTCATCAACCCACCTCACCATAGCCAGGTCTCCGGCTGCTCGATCGCACGGTCCTCATTGTTCGCCAGCAGACCCTTGATACACCGAACCAAAAGCCAGACGATCATGAACAGCAAGACCAGGAATCCAATACCGATCGGGGTCAAAACAGCCCCTACGATGACGCCGAGCAAGCCAATCCAGAATGTACGAATCTGGTAGGTAAAATGCGTATCGCTGACCGTGTCCCCGTCGTGGCGCTTGATGTAAGCAATAATCAAACCGGCGATCGCGGTGAGCGCGGTCAGAAAACTGACCAGATACAGTACGTACACCACGGTCACCATCGTGCGCTCCTTGCGCGGACCCGGTACCGGACGGCTCACTTCGCTGGGTTCGACTTCCGGTCGTGTTCCTTCGCTCACCTTGCACCTCCTGTCGGCATGGTTATGCTCATTGCGTACCTGTTCGGCGAGACTAGCACTTCTGCTACTGCCCCAGTGAGAAGGGGCTCAATCCCTCTACACTGGGCCCGCCAAGACAATCAGCACGATCCCGAGCAGGGCGAACACGAATCCTGCCAGTTGCACACGGGACATACGCTCGGCCTGAAATAGACGGGCCATCAGCGCGGTCGGCGCGGGCGACAGCGCCCCGGCCACCGCAATGATCGACAGCAGCCCCATCCGAACGGCCACGACAAAGGCCAGCGTTGCCGCGGCCTGGAAGAGGCCGGCCAGCGCCAATAGCACAAAGGTGGAGCGGCTCATGCCGCGCTCCGGCCGCAGGATCAGCATGACCAGCGCCAGCGTCATGGCCCCGACCGCCGAGGTGGCCACCACCGGCCACAACGGCGAGCCGGTTTGGGCCTGATCGAGAAACACGAAGACCAGGCCGAAACAGACCCCCGCGATCACGGCGTCCAGCAGACCCTTGACCGGATGCGCGCCCCGCGCCAGGGCAATCAGGCCACGAACGGGTTGATCCAGACGCCGCGGACTGGCCTTGCGTGCCCCACCCGAGATCATGCCGATCGCCACTACGATGGCCGCAATACCCAACAGTGCCAGCGCCCCCGGCCGTTCACCGACGGCCAGGCCCACAGCTAACGGGACCAGGGCGGAGATGACGCCGGTAATCGCCGCCACCAGGCCCATCGACCCCTCTGCCAGGCCGCGATAGTAGGCGAGAAGGCCGAGCGCCAGCGCCAGCCCGGAGGCACCACCCCAGATCAGCGCCTGCGGGCCCGGGAGCCCCGCAAAGGGAACGGCGATCAGCAGCAGTGCGCCGGTGGCCAGGAACTGCGAGTAGCAGGCCACCACCAGCGCCGGGATCCGGCGCGAAGCCAGGCCACCAAAGAAATCCCCGGCGCCGAATCCAAGCGCCGTCAGGAGCCCGAGAAAAAAGGCCATCAGCGACGCCGCCGCGAAACCGGCGCTCGCCGCTTCAGGGGCTTATTCACCCGCCTGTTCGAGCAGCTCCTTCAGCCGATCCTCGTTCGCGGCCGTGTGGATGCCGGTGACGTTGCCCTCGCCGTCCAGCAGGATCACGGTGACCTCTTCCGGCGTGTGCGGCATGAAGCCTGCGTCCTGTTCGGACTGGGTCACCACGGTCGGGTACTCGCGCGCCTGCATGCGCGGCAGCACGACGTTCTCCATCACGTGCGGCGGCATCTGGTGGATATCCGCGATGTAGATCACACCGATCTCGTTGCGCTCTTCCTCGGTCATCTCGCCGAGCACCGCGTTGGCGATATCGGCCGGCGCCATCTCCACGGTCTTGAGGATCACCCGCGCATCGCCGGGAATCTGCAGCGGGTTGCCGTGCTGGTCGTTCAGCGTGCGCTCGGGGAAGGCCTCGCCCTCGACCACTTCGTCGGCCGAGGCGTTGGCACCGCCGTCGCAGGCCGCTAGGAACAGGGTGGAAGTCGCCAAGAGCGCGGCGAGCAGGAGTACGGACAGTCGGTTCATGGGGGTTCCTCCAGGGCTGTGAATCAATGCGCGCCGTGAACGCTCGGACGCTCGCGGCAAACGCCGCCGATGGTAACGCATCCCTTGCCCCAGTAGACTGCGGGACGAGTTTCCTAGGGCCACTCGATGCTTCAGCCACTGATCAAACTGCTGCGGCCGCACCAGTACATCAAGAACGGGTTTGTCCTGCTGGGCGTCGTGTTTGCCCACGAGTGGGAGCCGGCGATGCTGCTGGCTGCGGGGGTCGCCTTTGTCGCGTTCTGTGCGATCGCGAGTGCGGTGTATGTGCTGAACGACATCGTCGATGTCGAGGCCGACCGCCAGCACCCGGTCAAGCGCAACCGACCCATCGCCAGCGGCGCGATCCCGGTCGGGACCGCATGGGCGATCTTCGCCACACTGGTGGTGGTCGCCCTCGTGCTGGCGGCCATGGTCAGCACCGGCGTGACCGCCCTTGTGCTCACCTACCTGGTGCTGAACGTCGCCTACTCCTGGTGGCTGAAGCATGTCGTCATCCTGGATGTGTTCAGCATCTCGGCGGGCTTCATGCTGCGCATCCTGGCCGGCACGCTCGGCCTCGGGATCGAACCCTCGCAGTGGCTGCTGCTGTGCGGCCTGATGCTCACGCTGTTTCTCGGCTTCGCCAAGCGCCGCGCCGAACTGGCGGATACCGCGATCGAACGCTCCCCCGAGCGCGAAGGCCCACGCCGCGTACTCAATGACTACAGTGTGGGCCTGGTGGACCAGTTCATCGCGATCAGCGCGGCCTGCACAGTCCTGTCATACGGGCTTTATACGGTCAGTGCACAGACCATCGACCTGCACGGCACCGACGGGCTGATCTACACCCTGCCGCTCGTAATCTACGGCATCTTCCGCTACCTGTTCCTGCTGCACGCCCGAGGCGGGGGCAACGACACCTCGCGCGACCTGGTCACCGACCCGCACCTGCTCGCGACGGTCGCCGTCTGGCTGGGCGTCACCATCGCTGTACTCGCATGAGCGCAGTGCTGCTGTCCGGCTGGCGCATGCGGGCCGTGATGTTCTCCGTAATCGCGGCGGTCGTGCTGTATTTGGGCGTCGCACTGTGGGCGGGGGCCACCGAGGTCTGGCATGCCCTCACCCTCGTGGGGATCGGGGGGCTGCTGCTGGCATTGTCGCTCTCATTGGTGAACTACTCGTTGCGTTTCACGCGCTGGCAGCTCTACCTGCGCCGCCTCGGCCACCATGTGCCCCTGCGCGGGAGCGCGCACATCTACCTGGCGGGGTTCGCCCTGACCACCACCCCCGGGAAGGCAGGCGAGGCCCTGCGCGGGGTGCTCCTGAAGCGGCGCCATATTCCCTATCCCGACAGCTTCGCGGCCTTTGTCAGCGAGCGCCTGTCGGATCTGATCGCGGTCGTGCTGCTGTCGATGCTCGGCTTCACCCTGGTGGCCCAGGGCGGCTGGCTGATCCTCGCCGGGGCCAGTGCGGTGGCGCTCGCACTGGTCATCCTGTCGTGGCGCCGACCGCTGGCGCGGCTGCAGGCGTGGACGGACCGGCCCGGCCAGCGCCTGTTGCGGACCGTTCATCACCTGGCGACCGTCCTCCTGCAGGCCCGTCGCTGCCATCGCCCGAGCCTGCTGGCCGGGGCGACTATCCTGAGCGTGATCGCCTGGAGCGCGGAGGCGCTCGCCTTCTGGTGGATCCTCAACGCGATGGGCTTCGAGGCCAGCTTTGCCTTCGCCGCGTTCGTATTCGCGCTGGCGATGCTGGCCGGGGCGCTGAGCTTCCTGCCCGGCGGGCTCGGCGGCACCGAGGCCGTGATGGTCGGCCTGTTGCTGCTGCATGACATGCCCGCCGCCGACGCGGTCGCCGCCACCATGCTGATCCGCTTCACCACCCTGTGGTTTGCGGTCATCCTGGGCCTGATCGCCCTGGGCACCAACCCCGAGGCCCGCGGCCGCGAACACCCAGCAGAGCATCATGCGTAACCGATCTCCTGTAGGAGGCCAGCCCTCTGGCCGATCACCCATGACGAATCGGCCAGAGGGCTGGCCTCCTACAGGGCCACGCAATCACGGGTATCTTGAGGACGCGCCATGACCACGAGCTGGAACCGCATCCCGCGTGTCGCGCACGCCGCCGAGGTCACGCTGAACCGGCGCGGCCAGCCCCTGCCCGGGGCTTCACACCCACTGCTGGCCTACGGCCTCGGCCGCAGCTACGGCGACGTCTGCCTGAATCCCGGCGGGAGCCTGCTGCATACTCGCGACCTTGATCGCTTCATCGCCTTCGATCCCGATACGGGCCGCATCACCGCCGAGGCCGGCCTGACCCTCGACGACTTGCTGCGCTTCGCGGTCCCGCGCGGCTGGTTCGTGCCGGTGGTACCCGGCACACGCTTTGTCACACTCGGAGGCGCCGTGGCCAACGACGTGCACGGCAAAAATCACCACCATGCCGGCAGCTTTGGCGAGCATGTCCGCGCCCTGACCCTGCGCCGCTCCAACGGCGAATGCCTCGAAGTGACCCCCGACGGCACTCCGGACTGGTTCGCCGCGACCGTCGGCGGGCTCGGGCTGACCGGCCTGATCGAGACGGTCACGCTGCAACTCATTCCCGTGCGCACCCCCTGGATGCGCGCCTGGTCGCAGCGCTTCGACAGCCTGGACGAGTTCTGGGAACTGGACGCCCGGGCCGAGCGCGAATGGCCCTACACCGTCGCCTGGATCGACTGCCTGAACCCGGGCCCGCGCGGCGAGATCGGGCGCGGCATCTACAGCGGGGCACGCCATGCGACCACCGCACCGGCGCGCAACCAATACCGGGAGCCCCGCCGTGCCATCCCGCTGGACCCACCGGTTTCACTGGTCAACCGGGTGACCCTGCGGCTGTTCAACCAGCTCTATTACCGCCAGTCCGTACACCCGACCGCCCGCGCCGTCCATCACCTGCCCTGGCTTTTTCCGCTGGACGCGATCCGCCACTGGAACCGCATCTACGGGTACAAGGGCTTTTACCAGTACCAGTGCGTGCTGCCCCCGCATGCGCAAAAAGACGGCATGCAGGCGTTGCTCGACGCCGTGGCCGCCAGCGGCCAGGGCTCGTTCCTCGCCGTGCTCAAGCGCTTCGGGGATCGCGCGGGGCCGGGCATGCTGTCATTCCCCCGTCCTGGGGCGACCCTGGCGCTGGACTTCCCCGAACGCGGCAACGAGACCGAGCACCTGTTCCGGCGGCTGGACCGCATCGTGCAGGAAGCCGGCGGTGCGCTGTATCCGGCCAAGGATGCGCGCATGTCACCCGAGCTGTTCCGCAGCGGCTTTCCCCGCTGGGAGGAGTTCGCTAGCTTTGTCGACTCCGAATTCTCCTCCGGCTTCTGGCGCAGGGTAACCAAATGAACCGTTTGCAATCCGTCGTGATCCTCGGCGCCACCTCGGCGATCGCCACCGCTGTCGCGCGCGAACTCGCCGAGCACGGGGCCCGACTGTTTCTGATCGCGCGCGACGGCGAGCGGCTGGAGACCCTGCTGCAGGATCTGCGCGTGCGCGGCGACGATGCCTCCGGCACGCGCATCCTCGGCACGACGGCCGACCTGGCGGACATCGACGCCCACGCGGACGTATGGGCACAGGCCCAGGAGGCGCTGGGCAACAACATCGATGCGGTGCTGCTGGCCTGGGGCACGCTGCCGGATCAGGAGGCCTGCAACGCGTCGGTCGCGACCACGCTGGAGGCGATCCATGTGAACGGCACCAGCGGCATCGCCTTCCTGGCCCGCATCGCACCCGACTTCGAGCAGCGCGGACGTGGCGTGATCGCCGCCATCGGCTCGGTCGCCGGCGACCGCGGGCGCCAGAGCAACTACGTCTACGGCACCGCCAAGGGCATGCTGGCCACCTATCTCCAGGGACTGCGCAACCGGCTGTTCTTCAGCGGCGTGGATGTGGTCACGATCAAGCCGGGTTTCGTGCGTACCCCGATGACCGAGGGCTTCAACCGCGCCGGCGCGCTGTGGGCGGAACCCGAGACGGTCGCGCGCGGGATCGTCAAGGCCATGCGCCGCGGCAGCGATGTCGCCTACCTGCCCTGGATCTGGTGGGGCATCATGACCGTGATCCGCCTGATCCCCGAGTACCTGTTCAAACGCCTGAAGCTGTAATGACGGCGCCGCAACGCATCGTGCTGTTCGACTTCGACGGGACCCTGACCCGACACGACACCCTGTTCCCGTTCCTGCGCTTCGCGCTGGGCACGCCGCGCTTTCTCGCGTCCCTGCCCGGGTGCCTGCCGACACTGGCGGGCTTCGCGCGCGGCCGTATCGCCAACCAGGTCGCCAAGGAGGCCGTGCTCCAGCGGATGATCGGCGGCGCATCCCTGGACGATCTGCAGGCCCGAGGCCGCGCCTTCGCCGATCACGTGCTGGACCGCCTGTTGCGCCCGGCCGGCATGGAGCGACTGCACCACCACCAGGCGGCCGGCGACACCTGCGTGCTGGTCTCGGCCTCGCTGGATCTGTGGCTGCGCCCCTGGGCCGAGCGCCATGGCCTGACCGACGTGATCTGCTCGCGCCTGGCGGTCGACGATCACGGCTACGTCAGCGGGCATCTGGAGGGCACCAACTGCCAGGGCGCGGCCAAACCCGCCGCGATCGCCAGCTGGCTGGGCCGCTTCGACCCGGATACCCCTGTGGATCTCTACGCCGCCTACGGCGACAGCGCGGGGGACGAGCCCATGCTGCAGATGGTCACCACGGGCTATCGCCTCCGGGGCGGCCGGTTCGAGCCGGTCCAGGCGGGCACGTCGTCGGCATGAGTGCCGATCGGCTGCCTCCCCGCGCGCCCTGGCTCGCGCGCCACTACGGTGCGGCGCTGCTGACCGCCCTGGCCGCCAAGATCCTGATCGCCTGGACCCTGCCGATCACGGGCGACGAGGCGTACTTCCTGATCTGGGGGCAGAACCCCGATCTCGGCTACTACGACCACCCCCCGATGGTGGGCTGGTGGCTGACCCTGGTGCTGGCAATCTCGGACCACCCGCTCGCGATCCGGGCGCTGGGGATCGCCGTATCCATGACCCCCGCCCTGCTGATCCTTGCGCTGTGGCATCGCCAGGACCCGGTTCGGGCACGGCTGGTTTCGCTGATCGCCCTGTTCGTGCCGCTGCTGTTCATCGCGGTGCTGACCGCCACGGACACCCCGCTGCTCCTGTTCGGCCTGCTGGCCACCGGCCTGACCTGGCACGCGCTGCGCACCGGGCGTCCCGGCTGGTTCCTGCTGGCCGGGATCGCGCTCGGGCTGGCCTTCCTGTCGAAGTACTTCGCGGTGCTGCTCGGGATCGCGCTGGGGCTGCATATCCTGCTGTTCGCGCCGCGCCACTGGGGCGGACTGCTGCTGATCATCCTCGGTGTGATGCCGGCGGTGGCCCTGAACCTGTACTGGAACTGGGACAACTGCTGGTACAACGTGATGTTCAACATCGTGAACCGGCATGGCGGCGACGGGATCGATCCGACCAACCTGCTCGCCTACGCGGCGATGCTCGCCTATGTGTTCACCCCCTGGCTGCTGTGGTTCATCGCCCGCGAGTTCCGCGCGCTGGGGCCCGGCATCCGCGAACATCGCTTCGGGGTCTTCCTGAGCGCCGGACTGATCCCGCTCGCGGTGTTCGCCCTGCTGGCGCCGTTCAAGAGTATCGGCCTGCACTGGCTGGCGGTGTTCGTGCCCTTCCTGCTGCTGCCTGCCCTGTTCCTGAGCACCCGCTCGCTGAACATCAGCGCCTGGCTCTCGGCCATCCTGGCCGGCGTGCATGCAGCCGTGCTCCTGACCATCGCGCTGATGCCCGTGGAATGGCTGGAGGACCACGGCCGCTACACCGATGCGGTCTACTACCTTGACCCGGAATCCGTGGCCGAGGCCGTGAACGAATACGAGCCGGACTGGCACGTGTTTACGCGCAGCTATTCACGCTCCGCGGTCCTTGCCTACTACGCCGGACGCGAGGTCGGGGTATTCGGCTCCGGCTCGCACTACGGACGCCAGGACGACCTGCTGACCGACTTCCGCGCCCTCGACGGGGAGAACCTGCTGTACGTCGCAACCCGCGGCGAGGTCGACCCGGACGACCTGGAACCCTTCTTCGACGAGGTCGTGATCCGCCGCCAGCCGATCCGCGGGGTCGACTGGGAGCTCGCCGAGGGTCGCGGCTTTCGCTATGACGCCTATCGCGAGCAGGTCCTGAGCGAGATCCTGGCCGACTACTACGCCATCCCCGGCTGGCTCCCCGAAGGCCGCTGCGACTTCACCGATCGCTACAGCCAGTAACGCCGCGAACGTCGGTGCGGTATTACGGTCACACAGGCACGCCGATGCGCTTGAACCCGCCGCCATGCGCGTTCAAGCTGACGCGTTTGCCAATGCAATGACGGAGATCCCTACATGAAGCCTTACCTGGCATTCGCTGGTGCGCTGCTGCTGGCCATCCCGGGCCTGACCCTGGCCCAGGCCCAGACCGACCCGCAGATGGAAGAGCAGATGCAACAGCAGGAGCCGGAGACCACGACCTACCAGGACTGGGAGGTCGCCTGCATCGAGACTCAGGGTGGCGAACGCTGCCGCATGCAGCAGACGCTGCAGATCCAGGACGAGCAGGCGCAGGGTGCCTACCTGCAGGCCTCGCTGTTCCGCGATGGCGACAGCTACATCATCGAGATCCTGCTGCCACTGGGCGTGGACCTGCGCCCCGGCATCCTGATGCAGGTCGACGAGGACGGCGAGGAGATCGAGGCCCCCTACATCGCCTGCGTGGAGCAGGGCTGCGTGGCGGGCCATGAGCTCAGCGAGAGCCAGTTCAGCGCGATGCGTGGTGGTAGTGCGCTGACGGTCGGCTTCTGGCCGCTGCATGGCGACCAGCCGCTGGCCTTTGACGTCTCGCTGATGGGCTTCACTGACGCCAGCGAGCGGCTCTAGGCTTTCGCTTGGCTGCGCCACACGGGCCGGTACAATGACCCGTGTGGCGAAGCACAGGGACGCAACGAGCCGGGGCGGTCTCAACCGCGCACGGGCACGCTGGCGGCGGGCAGCCTGGACTGTCCTGGCCGCCGCCGTACTGTGGTGGATCCTGGCCGGGCTGGAAGCCCTGCTGGAACCCCTGGCACTGCTCGCGGTTCTGCTGGCCGGGGCCGCCAGCCTCGTACTGCCCACCGGCCGCCCCCTCGGCGTCCGTTTCCGGGCCATACCGGGTCTGATCGGCTATTTCCTGCGAGCCTCCTTCCTCGGCGGTATCGACATCGCCCGACGCGCACTGGACCCCAAGCTGCCTATCGCTCCGGACTTCATCGAGTACCGGGCCGACCTCCCACATGGACCACCTTTGACCCTGTTCATGGCCGTGCTCAGCCTCCTCCCGGGGACCCTCAGCGTTCGCCTCGAGGGGCGCCTGCTGACCGTGCACGTGCTGGATCGCCACAGCCAACCTGAAATGGCCCTGCGTGAGCTTGAGAAACGCATCCATGCCGCCTTCGAAGACCCACGCCGGCAATCAGAGGAGACACAATGACTGTCTTCTACCTGGGTGCCGCACTCTTTCTGCTGGCGACGATCCTGCTCGGCCTGATCCGTGTGCTACGTGGCCCAGGCTCCGGCGACCGCATGCTGGCCGCCCAGCTGTTCGGCACCACCGGCGTCACCATCCTGCTGCTGCTGTCACTGACGCTCGAGACCCCGGCACTGGTCGACGTCGCGCTGGTCTTCGCGTTGCTGGCGGTAGTGGCTGCAGTCGCGTTCGTCCGCCAGCACGGCCTGCCGGAACCGTCGGGCACGCCCATCCATCAGCGCCACGGCCAGAAAAAGGAGCCGGACGATGATCGCTAACACCCTGACCGTGATCCTGATCCTCGCCGGACTGGTGTTCTTCGCGGCCGGCACAGCCGGGCTGCTGCGCTTCCCGGATGTCTACTCCCGCCTGCACGCGCTGACCAAGGCGGACAATGTCGGGCTGGGCCTGGTCATCCTCGGCCTGATGCTGCAGGCCGGCGGGCCGGCGGACATCCTCAAGCTGTTCCTGATCTGGGTACTGGTCCTGGCGGCCGGCACCACGGCCGCGCACATGGTGGCGCAACGTACCTGGACCCACGGGGAATTCGAGTCCGACCGATGAGCGACCTGCTCCTCGTCGTCTTCGACCTGGTCCTGCTGGTCGGACTCCTCGGGGTCGCCTGGCGCTGCCTGGCGAGTACCGACCTGTTCCGGGCGGTGGTGCTCTTCATCACCTTCGGGCTATTGCTCGCGCTGGCCTGGGTGCGTCTGGAGGCCCCGGACATCGCCCTGGCCGAGGCCGCGATTGGCGCCGGGATCACCGGTGCCCTCTTGCTGGTCACGCTGGAACGGCTGCGCAGCATCGCGGTCGAACGCCGGCGCGGGCGCCCTGACGAGCCACCCGACCCGGCCGGCGCCGACGCCCTGCTGCACGCCCTGCATGACCCCCCGCCGCCACGACGGACCTTTGTCCCGGCACTGACCTTCGCCCTGGTGGTTGGCGGGCTGATGGTCACCGCCCTGTGGCATCAGCCGGACGCCGTGGGCCTGGAGCCCGTGGTCGACGAACACATGGGCGTCTCGGGCGTGGATCACCCGATCACCGCCGTGTTGCTGAATTTCCGCGCCTACGACACCTTCCTGGAGCTGGCGATTGTGCTGATTGCACTGCTCGGGGCCTGGTCGCTGGGACGCTACGACCGCCTGCCGGCACGCCCGGCGCCCGGCCCGATCCTGCCCGGCACCCTCCGGCTCCTGGTACCGGTCGCGATCGTTACGGGCGTCTATATCCTCTGGGCGGGCAGCCATGCCCCGGGCGGGGCGTTTCAGGCGGGGGCCATCCTGGGGGCCGCGGGCATCCTGCTTGTACTGGCGCGGCCGCGCGACCTGCCGATGGCGCCGAGTACGCCGCTGCGGCTCGGACTGGCCGCGGGCGTGGGCCTGTTCCTGGCGATCGGCATCATCGGCCTGTTCATTGGCCCGGGCCTGCTCGGCTATCCGCCCGAATGGGCCTATCCGCTGATCATCGTGATCGAGGTCGCGGCCACGCTGTCGATCGCGCTCACCCTGGTGGCGCTGTTCATTGCCGGGCGGCCTGCTGGAGACGATCACTGATGGCCGGAGACGCTTGCTGATGGAATGGCTCGCCCAGCAACTGGCCCCGGGCCTGATCTACCCGACGGCCGGCGCGATCCTGTTCGCACTCGGCCTGTACGGGCTGATCCGCCGCCATCACCTTGTGCTGCGGGTTCTCGCGTTGAACATCATGGGTTCCGGCGTCTTCATGGTGCTGCTGGGCATTGCGGCCCGCGGCGAGGGTCCACCAGACCCGGTTGCGCAGGCGCTGACGCTGACCGGCATCGTGGTCGCGGTCAGTGCGACGGCATTTGCCCTGGCATTGGTCGTGCGCCTGGCACGGATCACGGGCCAGGCGATGATGCTGCCGGGCCCGCCGGACGATGACGCGCCGGTGGATGACATCTCGCGCGAGGAGCATGCCCCGTCCACGGAGTACGAGCGGGAGCGTCGCGAATGAGCGAGACACCCGCCGCAATGCTCCCGCTGGCGATCAGCGGCCTGGTGGCCCTGTCACTGGCGCTGGCCATCCTCGCCACGATCTGGCCGCGCCAGGCGCACCGGATTGGGGGTTATGGCGCGGTTCTAATGGCCGCAGCCGTGGTGGCGCTGAGCGCCCTGTTCCTGGCTGCAGGACCCGAGCCGGAGAACGCGGCCACACGCGTGGCGCTGGGCGGCTGGGAGGCGCCGCTGGGCGTGATGCTGCACCTGGACGGGCTGTCGATGACGCTGCTGGTCCTTACCAGCGTGGTGGGGATGGCGACCAGCCTGTACAGCCTCGGGTACGTGCACGACCCGATCGAGCGCCGCCAGTTCTGGCCCCTGTGGCTGTGGCTGTGGGCCGGGCTGAACATGCTGTTGCTGTCCGGCGATGCCTTCAACCTGTATATCTCGCTGGAGGTGGTGTCGCTGTCGGCGGTGGCGCTGGTGGCGTTCACAGGGACCGCCGCCGCCGTCTCCGGGGCGATGCGCTACCTGCTGATCAACATCCTCGGCTCGCTCAGCTTCCTGATGGGGGTCGTGCTCCTGTTCGGGGAACACGGGGTGCTGGACCTGGTGCTGCTGGAGGCCCGTACGGAGATCGGCCCCACCGAGCGCATGGCCGCGGTACTGATGACCGCCGGGCTGATGCTTAAGGCGGCGCTGTTCCCTCTGCATGTCTGGCTCGCCCCCGCACACGGCTCTGCCCCGGCCCCCGTCAGCGCGGTGCTCTCCGGCCTGGTGGTCACCGGCTCGTTCTACCTGATCCTGCGCCTGTGGATGGGGCCCTTTGCCCCGCTGGCCACGCCGGCGTTCGGCATCCTGGTGGGGCTGCTTGGCGTGGCCGCGCTGATCTGGGGCTCGGCCCAGGCCCTGCGCTCCGGGCGCCTGAAATCCATCGTTGCCTACTCCACCGTGGCCCAGTTTGGCTACCTGCTGATCGCCTTCCCGCTGATGCTGGTGGACTCCGAGGCGTGGAAGGTGGTGGTGTTCTTTGCGGTCGTCCATGCCCTGGCCAAGGCCTCCGTCTTTCTCGCGGCCGGCACGCTCCAGCACGCGGCCGGGCATGACCGCATCGCCGAGATGGGCGGAATCCTGCGCGCCCGCGGGCGGACGGTGTTCGCGCTCGGACTGGCCGGGGTCAGCCTGATGGGGCTGCCCTTCACCGGCGGCTTCATCGCCAAGTACCTGCTGCTGGAGGCGGGTCTGGCCACGATCCTGGCAGGCAGCCTGATCGGCGTGCTGTGGGTGATCGCGATTGCCGGGGGCGGGCTGCTCGCCGCCGGGTACGTGCTGCGCATGGTGGCCCCGGCCTTTCACCGCGGACCCCGGGACGCCGGCGAGGCCGTCTCGCCCTGGATGGACTGGGTGCCGCTGGGGCTGGCCGTGGTCGCGGCCGCTGCCGGGTTCGCCGGCACCCTGACCCTGCACACCCTGACCCTGACGCCGGGGGCACCATGAGCGACGGCGGCTGGCTGCTCCTCGCGATTCTGATGAGTTCACTGGGCCCGGGCCTGGCGATCTTCTTCCTGCCCGAACGGCGCTATGGCCTGCGAACCCTGCTGAACCTTGGTGGTGCCGGGACCAAGCTGGTACTGGTCGGCTGGCTTCTGGTGAGCGTCCTGCGTGGCGACGAGTACCGCCTGGTCCTTCCGCTCTTGCCAGGGATCGATTTTGTGCTTGCGGCGGACGCCCTGTCGCTGCTGTTCGCCACGCTGTCGGCGGTCCTGTGGTTCGTCACCACCGTGTACGCCATCGGCTATCTGGAAGGTTCGCCCCGTCGGAGCCGCTTTTTCGGGTTCTTTTCCCTTTGTGTCAGCGCCACCGTCGGGATCGCGCTGTCGGGCAACCTGATTACGCTGCTGATCTTCTACGAGCTGCTGACGCTGGCCACCTGGCCACTGGTGGTACACCGGGGCACGCCCGCCGCCCTGCGCGCCGGACGGCTGTATCTGGGCTATACGCTGACCAGTGGGCTGGTGCTGTTTACCGCGATCGTCTGGCTGACCTTGCTGGCCGGGGCCGAATCCTTCGTGCCGGGCGGCTACCTCGGCGAACTCGCGAGCACGCACGAGACTACCCTCAAGGTCCTGTTCGTGATGCTGATGATCGGGTTCGGGGTCAAGGCAGCTCTGGTGCCGCTGCACTCCTGGCTGCCGATTGCGATGGTCGCGCCCGCCCCCGTCAGTGCCCTGCTGCACGCGGTCGCGGTGGTCAAGGCCGGGGCCTTCGGGATCGTGCGGGTGGTGAACGACGTCTTTGGTGCCGAGGTCGCGATCGAACTCGGGCTCGCCGCGGGGCTGGTGGTGGTCGCCGCAATCACCATCCTGTACGGCTCGATCCAGGCCCTGCGCACGGACGACCTGAAGCAGCGGCTGGCTTTTTCCACCGTCAGCCAGGTCTCGTACATCGTGCTGGGGGTCGCGCTGGCCGGGCCGCTTGGGGTCATCGGCGGGCTGGTGCACCTGGTGCATCAGGGGATCACCAAGATCACGTTGTTCTTCTGTGCCGGCAACTTCGCCGAGACCCTCGGCATCCACAAGATCAGCGAGCTGGACGGCGTGGGCCGCCGCATGCCGCTGACCATGCTGGCCTTTACCCTGGGTGCCCTGGGCATGATCGGCCTGCCGCCGCTCGCCGGCTTCGTGACCAAGTGGCATCTGGGCCTCGGGGCGCTGGAGGCCCAGTTCCACTGGGTACTGGCGGTGCTGATCGCCAGCAGTCTGCTCAACGCCGCGTACTTCCTGCCGCCGGTCATCCGCGGCTGGCTCGGCGAGCGCCGCACCCCCTGGCACGAGCACATGGTCGAACATAGCGGCCCCACGCGCTTCGAGACGCACTGGATGCTGCTCGTCCCGACGTTATTCGTCGCAGCGCTGAGCCTGCTCGGCGGTCTCCTGGCCGGGATGAGCCTGAGCCCGCTCGACTGGGTGACCCTGATCGTGGAACGCGACTATTCGATCCCGGGGTTCGCGCCATGAACGCCCTGATCTGGCTCGCGATTCCTCTGGTCCCGTTGCTGCTGGCGGTACTGATCGGCCTGCGGCCGCACCGAACCCGCTTCAACCGCTGGCTCCCGTGGGCGGCTTTGCCCGGTCTTGCGGGCGCGGCCGTTGGGGGTGATGTCGAGCCGGCCGCCCTGGACTGGCTGATGCTGAACACCCTGCTGGGGCTGGATCCCCTGGGGCAGGCCTTTCTGGCACTCACCTCGGGGCTGTGGCTGGCCGCCGGCCTGTTCGCCCTGAGCGACCGCCAGGATGACCCGTTGCGCCACCGCTTCTACGTGTTCTGGCTGCTCGCGCTGTCCGGAAACCTGGGCCTGATTCTCGCGCAGGACGCCCTGAGCTTTTATCTGTTCTTCTCGCTGATGAGCCTGGCCGCCTATGGGCTGGTGGTGCATTTCAATACCGCGGAGGCCTGGCGGGCCGGGCGCATCTATCTGATCCTGGCCGTCGTTGGCGAGATCCTGTTGTTTGCCGGCTTCGTAATGGCGATCCACCAGGCGGGTGGCGATACGCGGCTGACCGCGATCGCCGAGGCGCGGCCCGAGGGCTGGGGACTTGCATTGCTGGTGCTCGGGTTCGGTATCAAGGCCGGCATGCTTCCCCTGCATTTCTGGCTGCCACTGGCGCACCCGGCGGCACCGGTCGCAGCCAGCGCCGTCCTGTCGGGCGCCATGATCAAGGCGGGCCTGCTGGGCTGGCTGCGGGTATTGCCACTGGACGAGACCGGCCACGTGCTGCTCGGCGAGACCCTCGTGCTGCTGGGTCTGTCAGCGGCCTTCCTCGCCGCAATCGCCGGGGTCCTGCAGTCGCGTCCCAAGACCATCCTCGCGTACTCCAGTATCAGCCAGATGGGACTGATGACGGCCGGGGCTGGGCTGGCGCTGGTCCTGCCCGACCTGCGGGCCTGGCTGCTGATGGCCGTTACGCTCTACGCCGTGCACCATGGCTTTGCCAAGGGTGCATTGTTTCTGGCCGCCGGGATGACCGCCCAGCGCCCCGCGGCTGGTGCAGCCCGCCTGGCGTTCTTCCTGTTCGCGTTGCTGCCGGCTCTCGCCCTGGCCGGGATGCCAATGACCAGCGGAGCACTGGCCAAGAATACCCTGAAGGAACCGCTGTACGACGCCGATCTGGCCGGCTGGATGGCTCATACGGAGTTCGCCCTGACACTGGCGGCTGCCGGCACGACGCTCCTGATGCTGCGCTTCCTCTGGCGCTGGTATCAGGCACAGCGAGACACACAGGCGCCGCCCCGCGCGGACTCCCGCCGCTGGTGGGCCTGGGGTGGCCTGGCGTGCATGTCGCTGGTCTTCCCCTTGCTGGGGGTGGCAGTCGCCCCACCGGAGCAGGTTCCGGCCTGGGTCGTGCTGACGGGTCTGAGCCTTGTCTGGCCGATCGCTATCGGCCTGTTCCTGGGCCTGCTGGCCTGGCGATGGGCGCGGGATCACGAGCGACCATTGCTTCGGGAAGGCGATCTCGTTGTGCCTCTGGAGTGGCTCGTGCACACCGGCCAGCGCCTGTGGCACCGCCGCCCTGCATGGACCGGCGTCGGGCGCCACCCGGCGCGCCTGCGCTGGGTACGCTACCGGTTGCGAGAACGGCTGGAACTGGCCGAGCGCGTGCTCACACGCTGGGAGACCATCGGCCTGCTGTTCGCAGCCGCGATGCTGGGCCTGTACCTGACCCTCTGGGCCGGTTGAGGAAACAGTGATCCACAGATCAGTGTTTCCTTAAGGCAGGCGCAAAAAAGGCAGGCGCAAAAAAGGCCGGCCCGAAAGGGCCGGCCTGATGGGCTAGGGTCAGTCAATCAGTGCTGATCGAGGAAATCGACGGTGAAGTCCACCACGTCGTCGGCGAAGAAGTCGCGGAAGAAGTGATCCGCGCCATCGACGGTGTTCACGGTGATGTGCTCCTTGTCCTCGACCGCATCCATCCGCTCCGGCAGATCCGCCACCACGTCATCCTCGGACCCGATCACCACCAGCGTCGGGGTCTGAATGCCGTCGATCACGCTGGGCGTGTTGTGGACCGGAGCCGGATCGTAATAGCTCAGGAACGCATGGGGCGCGACATCCAGCTCGCCACACTGCAGGAAACGCACGCCTTCGAGCATGGAGCCGTCGCCACGATCGTGCTTTTCCTGGGCGCGGGCCAGTACCTCACCCAGTGGTTCGCCGGCCTGCTCTTCGTAATCCGCGGCGACCTTGTCCGCATCGAAGGTAGACGGGGCGACCAGGACCATCGCGCGGATGTCGTCCGGATCATGTTCGGTCAGATAGCGCGCTACCTGGTTGCCGCCACGCGAGTGCCCGAACAGCGTGACCGGCCCATAGCCTTCACCCTGCAGCCATTCCTGCCAGGCGGCGACCTCCTTCAGGTGCTCGTCCACGCCATGATGGATCGGCGCATCGCACTCGAACATGCCCTCGCGCTCGTCGATCCCGTAGCTCAGGTTGATGGACAGCGTGTTGTGGCCGCGGTCGGCCAGTTGATCCTGAACCGCCTGCATGACCTCCATGCGGCCATGGGCCAGCGTGCCGTGCAGCATCAGCACCACACCGTCTTCAGGAGAGGCGCCGGCCCCCTCCTGGAAATGACCGATCAGGGTCAGGTCGTCATGCTCCAGCGTGACCTTGTCGGCCGCAAACGCCGGGGCTGAAGCCAGGGCAGCGGCCGCACAGGCCGTCGTGATCCATGAATACCGCATCGCAATCTCCTTGGGTCGGGGTTGGAATCATTCTAGTAATCCCGCGAATGACTAGACCGTCACGCAGCAGGAAAAATTCCCGACCCGCACTCTGTTTATTGCATCCGCCTTCACCGCGTCCTGCCCATTCAGCGTTTGCCGGACCAAGAGACAACACGAAGTGACACGGACATTTCCTGCGCCGCCCACGGCCTGTAACCTGAAGGGTCCATCACCCACTCCGGACGCCCCTGACCAAACCATGAGTGCCGCACAGCCCCTGCCCCCGGATTCCACTGCGCTGGATGCGCTGGCGGCTGCGATCGCGGTTCTGCAGCAAGAGCTGCCCGCGGATCGGCTGATCCTGGAGGCCCACGAGCGCCGCACCTACGAATGTGACGGGCTGTCCGCCTATCGCCAGACCCCCGGTGCCGTCGCGCTGCCCCACACGCGAGAGGAACTGCTTACCTGCCTGCGGGTGTGCCGCGAGCACCAGGTCCCGATCGTGCCCCGCGGGGCGGGCACCGGACTCTCGGGCGGGGCCCTGCCCAGTGCCACCGGATTGCTGCTGTCCCTCGCCCGCTTCAACCGCATCCTGGAGATCGACGCCGACAACCGCTGTGCGGTCGTGCAGCCCGGCGTACGCAATCTCGCCATCTCCGAGGCGGCTGCCCCCCAGGGCCTCTACTATGCCCCGGACCCTTCGTCCCAGATCGCCTGCTCCATTGGCGGCAATGTTGCCGAGAACGCCGGCGGCGTGCACTGCCTGAAATACGGCCTCACCGTGCACAACGTGCTGGGACTGGAAATGGTCACGCTGGATGGCGAGACCATCCGCCTGGGCGGCAAGACCCTGGACACCGCGGGCCCCGACCTGCTGGCGCTGATGATCGGCTCCGAGGGGATGCTCGGCATCGTCACCGAGGTCACCGTGCGCCTGCTGCCCCGTGCGGAACGCACCCAGGTTCTGCTGGCGAGCTTCGACGATGTGGAGGCCGCCGGGCGCGCAGTGGCCGGGATTATCGCGGCCGGATTGATCCCGGCCGGCCTCGAGATGATGGACAATGCCGCGATACGCGCAGCCGAGGATTTCGTGCATGCCGGCTACCCGGTGGATGCCGCCGCGATCCTGCTGTGCGAGCTCGACGGCACCAACGCCGAGGTCTCGGAGGACATCATGGTGGTGCGCCGCAAGCTGCTCGAGCTGGGCGCCACCGAGGTGCGCACCGCACGCGACGCCCAGGAGCAGGCCCTGTTCTGGGCCGGGCGCAAGGCCGCCTTTCCGGCCGCCGGCCGAATCTCGCCGGACTACTACTGCATGGACGGGACCATCCCCCGGCACCAGCTCGGTACCGTGCTCGAGCGCATCAATGCGCTGTCGCGCGAACATGGCCTGGGCGTGTGCAACGTCTTTCATGCCGGCGACGGCAACCTGCACCCGCTGATCCTCTACGACGCCAACCAGCCCGGCCAGCTGGAAACCGCCGAGGCCTTCGGGCAGCAGATCCTGGAGCTGTGCGTGGCGGTCGGCGGGACCGTGACCGGCGAACACGGCGTGGGCGTCGAGAAGCTCGACGGCATGTGCGTGCAGTTCGCGCCCCTCGAACTCGAACAGTTCCACCGGCTGCGGCAGGCCTTCGACCCGCTCGGCCTGCTGAACCCCGGCAAGGCCGTGCCCACACTGGCACGCTGCGCCGAGTTCGGTCGCCAGCACGTCCATGGCGGCCAGCTCCCGCACCCCGACCTGCCTCGACTGTAAGGCGCCGCCGATCCCGCGGCGCATCCACAAAATCTGGAATTGCTGCAGTCCGGATGACACTCTAATAAGATGCAGCGACAGTCCAAAGTAACGGGCTATCGCCAAGAAGCCCGTGCGCGATCGAATGAAACGTTCCCACGACCGGTGCGACGCCGCCCACGACTCGTTCACCCAGGGCGTCGACAACACGCTGCGGCTCCTGCACTTGCTGGCCCCACTCGACACCTGGATGCTGACGCGGGTGGAAGGCAACGAACAGATCGTGGTTCGCGCGGACGACCACGGTTACGGCATCGAGGCCGGCACGGTTTTCGACTGGAGCAATTCCTTTTGCATCCGCATGCTCGAGGGCCGCGCCCCGCGTATTGCACCGGACGCCGCCAGCGAACCCTCGTATGCCGAGGCCCTGGAAGCGCTCGCCGCCGCCGGTAACGAGGTCCCAATCAGCAGTTATATCGGCTACCCCATCCGCGACGTCGACCACCAGCTGTATGGCGTCCTGTGTGCGATCCATCCGGAAACCATCGCCATCTCGCCGGAGGAACACGACGCGCCGATCCAGGCCGCGGTGGGCACCCTCGAGTCCCTGATTCATATGCGCCATCAGGTCGACAGCCTGGAGCGCGAGCAGGAAACGCTAAGGCTTGAGGCCCACACCGACACCCTCACCGGCGTTTACAACCGCCGTGGTTGGTCGCTCGCCCTCGCCTCAGAGGAGGATCGTTGTGCACGGCACGGTCTGCCGGCTGGCGTCGTCATGGTCGACCTGAATGGACTGAAGCTTCTCAACGACAGCGAGGGGCACGACGCCGGTGATCGGCTGATCGCAACCGCCGGTCGTGTCCTGCGCGAGACCGTGCGTGACATCGACACAGTCGCCCGCCTCGGCGGCGACGAATTCGCGATCCTCTTCCCCGAGACACCCATCGACTACATTCCGGATATCATCCGGCGCCTCCGCGAAGCCCTCTCCCAGGCCGGGGTTTCCGCCGCACTGGGGGCATGCTCGCGCGATACACGTGGCGATCTGCAAGCCACCCAGGCCCATGCCGACAAGGCCATGTACGAAGACAAGCGCAGCCAGCGCAACGCCCACTGACAGAACGTGGTGGAACCCGTCCAGGATTCGGGGAAACGGTCCGGAACGACGCTGCCCGGCCCGTGTCGATGGTTTACCATGCTCTTTTAGACTCCGCGCGTTCGGGCGCCCCAGCGAATCTTCGAGGCCGTTTCATGAGCAAGACCGTCACGCTGACCGACAACACCACCGGCAAGAGCATCGAGCTGCCGATCCAGGAAGGGGCCCACGGGCCCAACTGCATCGACATCCGTGCGCTGTACAAGGAACTCGGCTACTTCACCTACGACCCGGGGTTCATGTCCACGGCCAGTTGCCGTTCGGACGTGACCTTCATCGACGGGGACGAAGGCACCCTGCTCTACCGTGGTTACCCAATCGAACAGCTGGCGGAGGAGAGTACCTATCTTGAGGTCTGCTACCTGCTACTGAACGGCGAACTGCCCTCCTCCGACGACCTGCACGACTTCTCGCGAATCATCAAGGAACACTCGATGCTGCACGAGGCGGTGCGCCGCTTCTTCGACGGCTTCCGTCACGATGCGCATCCGATGGCGATCATGGTTGGCGTAGTGGGCGCGCTGTCGGCCTTCTATCACGACAACGTCGACGTGCATAACCCGGAGCACCGCAGCATCGCTGCGCACCGGCTGATCTCCAAGATGCCGACCATCGCCGCCTGGTCGTACAAGTACGCACACGGCCAGCCGTTCATGTATCCGGACAACAACTTGTCCTACACGGCCAATTTCCTGTCGATGATGTTTGGCGTGCCCAGCGAGCCCTACCAGCCGAACCCGGTGTTCGTGCGCGCGCTGGACCTGATCCTGATCCTGCACGCCGACCACGAGCAGAACGCCTCGACCTCCACCGTGCGCCTGTCCGGCTCTTCCGAGGCGAACCCGTTTGCCGCGATCTCCGCCGGCATCGCCTCGCTGTGGGGCCCGCTGCACGGCGGTGCGAACGAAAAGGTCGTGCGCATGCTCGAGGAGATCGTGAACTCGGACAAGAGCGTGCAGGACTTCGTCGCCCGCGCGAAGGACAAGAACGACCCGTTCCGCCTGATGGGCTTCGGCCACCGCGTGTACAAGAACTACGATCCGCGCGCCAAGATCATCCGCAAGATGTGCCACGAACTGCTGGCCGAGATGGGCGACATGGGCGCCGACAACCAGCCGCTGTTCGACGTCGCGATGGAACTGGAGCGTATCGCGATGGAGGACGACTACTTCATCGAGCGCAAGCTCTATCCGAACGTGGATTTCTACTCCGGCATCATCCTGCGCGCGATGGGCATCCCGCTGAACATGTTCACCGTGATCTTTGCCCTCGCCCGTACGGTCGGCTGGATCTCGCACTGGAACGAGATGATGCAGGACCCGGAATCGCGCATTGGGCGCCCGCGCCAGCTCTATACCGGGCACCCCTCTCGCCAGTACACCTCAATCGAGGAACGCTAGGCCGGCTCCGCAGGTTCCCCTCCTTGCCGTTCGACTGCGCCAGTGCTATCTACTGGTTAAATGAAGGACGCAAGGGAGGGAACGTCCATGAACCTTGATCGCTTTTTCCTGGTCTTCGCCGGGATCGTCGTCCTGATCAGTGCCTTGCTGACCTGGGCCGCCAGTGGATGGTGGCTGCTACTGACGATCTTTATCGGCGTCCACCTGATCCAGTCTGCCTTTACCGGATTCTGCCCTTTGGCCATGGTGCTGAAGAGCCTGGGCATGAAACCCGGCGAGATCTTCCACTGAACCGACCTGCTTCGACACGTGCACGGGCCCATTGATCGATGGGCCCTTGTATTTCTGTGTCCGCGGGCACATATTAGAGTTGTCTAATAGATAACCCGGGAGACCCCCATGAGCATCGATCGCATTGTCCTTGCCTTTGCCGGCACCGTCGTCATCATCAGTGCCATCCTGGCCTGGGTATTCAGCCCCTGGTGGCTGCTGCTGACCCTGTTCGTCGGCTTCAACCTGCTGCAGTCGGCCTTCACCGGCTTCTGCCCGCTGGCCATGATCCTGAAGGCCATGGGCGTCAAGCCCGGCGAGGCCTTCAACTAGACCCGCCATCTGGCAAGGCCCGGGCCGCTCGGCCCGGGCCTTCTTGCGTCAAGGGAACACCGAACCGTGTTTCCAGAAGGACCTGCAAAACACCCTGCCCTGGCGCACAATGGAGGGACACCCAAACCTGCCGCCCGCGATGCTCTCGCTGATCCCGCGTCTGTTCCAGCGCGCCCCCGAACCCGACACCGAGGCCCGCCAGTGGGTCCGCGCCGTAACCCTGTGGGCGCGACGCCAACCCGTCTGGGCGCGCCCGCTCGGCCAGGCCCACCTGGTCCTGCCGATTCGCGAGCATTTCCCCGGGCAGGCCGATACCCGCCACGGGATGGCGCAGATCGTGTTCGACGCCGTATGCAGCCATTCCGGCTTTGCCGACGGCCCGTTTCGGCTCGCGCAACCGGACGACCTCCTGGACGACCCGGTACCGATGGGGTCCTGGGACCACACACCCCGGCCCGAATCCATCCCGATTCCGTACGACCCCCGGCTGGTCGGCGAGAACGAGGCCCTGATCGGGCACTTTGCCCGCGAGATCGCGCTGAGACTGCTCCCCACCTCGGAAGAACCTGCCCCCTCGCAGGCCGGCAACGAGGGGCATGTGGCCGAACTGCTGGCCACACAGATGGGATTCGGCGTGATGCTCGCCAACACGGCCTTCCACGTGCGGGTTGGTGGCTGTGGCTCGTGCAGTGCCCCGAGCGCAGAACGCCAGGCATCGCTCGGGCGCGACGATCTCGTCTATGCGCTGGCCTTGTTCTGTCACCATCAGGGCATTGCCCCGAGCCGGGCGCGAACCTTCCTCAACAAGCCGCTGCGACCGGTATTCCGTCAGGCCACACGCGGCCTGGCGCAGCAGTCTCGCGCATCAGCCTGATCCGGTCTTCGGCGAGCGCCTCCATGTCCACGGCACGACCAGCAGGCTCTCCAGGGGACCCTTGCGGAACAGCCGGCGCCAGCCCACCGCAAACAGCATGAACAGCCCGGTGAAGGCCCCCGCCACCAGCAGCGCGGGCCCGACCTCCTGTTTGAAGACCAGTTCGTCGCGCCACAGGGCGATCACGACCAGGTGCAGCACGTAGAAGGTAAGCGCCAGCTGGCCCGTTGCGACCAGCGGCCACAGCGCACGCCCGAGACGATCCGCCGCCACCAGACTCACGGCAAGCACGGCCACGGCCACTCCAGTCGCATTCAAGAGCCAAAGCGGACGCTGGCTGTGGGCCTTCATGTCGGCCAGATCGGCCCAGCGCAGCCCCACGCCCGGCTCGCCCCACCACGCAAAGAGCCCCACATGCAGGCCCCAGGCCACCCCTGCGACCAGAACCCCGACCAGCAGCATCCGCAAACGCAGCACGTCGCTGCGCAGATCGCAGCGACCCAGCCACAGACCCACCAGGAAGGGCACGATCCAGGTCACCAGCGGATAGGGGCCCGAAAACAGCAGGGCGTGCAGTATCACGCCCGGCGGGTTGTTGGGTCCTATGCCGACCCGCTGGAACGTATCGGGATCCAGCATCTGACCATACAGATACAGCGGAGGGCCCAGGGTGAAGGCCACCAGGCCGATCAGGAGGAGAACGAAGGTATGCAACCGTACCAGCCCGATCGAGAGCACAAAGAACAGCGCGTACGTCTGCAGAATCACGTTCAGCTCATCCTGCATGGCCTGCAGGGCCAGGCCCAGCGGGAACAGCAACAGCGCCCGCCACAGGAGCTGACCGGCCAGGCCCTCGGCCGCGACACGCCGCGAGGCCGCCAGAAACGAGATCCCGACCCCGGCTACCAGCATGAACAACACCGACGCCCGCCCGTGCGGCAACGCATACCACTGCCCCGCGACGGACTCCAGGCGCGTGGGCCCTACATGCACCATCAGCATGCCGATCATGGCCAGCGCACGAGCCACATCGACCCCTTCCAGGCGCCTGCCCTCCCTGGGCCTAATGTGCTCCACCCTGTTTCCTCCGCGCGCTGTGGACGATTGCACTCACAGCACGACCGTGCCCGATCCACGCGCAAACATCACGTATCACGCACGGGTTTCGCCAACTGTGTTCGCCCCGTGGACAACCTGTTGAGAGATCACACCTAGCGCCATTGCGGAACACCCGATCAATGACTAGATAACAGATGGGATCCAAACAAAGGAGTACCGCCATGCGTATCACCAAGTTCACCCCTCTGTTCCTCGCCGGCGCCCTGGTATTCGCCGCAAGCCCGGCGCAAAGCAGCGAGGGCACCTTCAATACCCCGACGCTCCTCCCCGAACTGGCCGTAAAAGCGGTCGAGGCAGCCGTGGAGGCCTGTCGTGATCGGGATACCCAGGTCGCGGTGGCCGTTGTGGATCGTCACGGTGTAACCCAGGCCGTGAAACGCGACCGCTTCGCCGGTGCCCATACCGTCGATACCGCCGTGTCGAAGGCCTGGACAGCGGTCAGCTTCCGTACCGACACCCTGGAGCTGCGCGAAATGACCATGCCGGGCGAGCTCGGCTACGGCATTCAGCACCTGCCGAATGTGACCATCCTGGGCGGTGGTGTGCAGATCACCGATAACGGGAGCATCATCGGTGGCATTGGCGTCTCCGGTGCCCCAAGTGGTGAAGTCGACCACGAGTGCGCCGAGGCCGGCATCGAGGCCATTGCCGACGACCTGTTCTAGGCCCGCAACGAACAAGGCCCTTCCCGCTCGGGAAGGGCCTTCTACTGTCCGGACCTTGGTAGCAGCCAAGACCGGTGGTGCTAGCGGGCTTCCATCCGGTACAGCCCGCCGTCGGACTCGTCAGTCAGCACGTAGATATGTCCGTTCGGGCTCTCGCGCACATCGCGGATGCGCCCGATCTTTCCATGCAGCAGCTCCTCCATGTGCACGACCTCGTCGTCCTCGATCACGATGCGCAGGATACGCTCGGCGCGCAGGCCGCCGGCCAGCAGATTACCCTCCCAGGCCTCGAAGCGATCCGAGGTGACCAGCGCCAGACCCGAGGGCGCCAGCGTGGGCAGGAACTCATAGACCGGGGGGATCACATCGTCCGCTTGACGGGCATCGCCAAATGGGCGCTCGGTCGGATATTCCCGTCCGCGGGTGACACCGGGCCAGCCGTAGTTACCACCAGCCTCCATCCGATTGAGCTCGTCCCCGCCACGTGGGCCATGGTCGGTCAGCCAGATCGTGTCATCGGCGGGATCGACCACCAGCCCCTGCGAGTTGCGCAGGCCGTAGGCATAGATGTGCGGCTGGGCGTCGTCACGGTCGGCAAACGGGTTGTCTGCCGGGGCCTCGCCGTCCTCGGTCAGGCGCAACAGCTTGCCGGTGTGGCTGGACAGGTCCTGGGCTGGCTCCTCCTGGCGGCGGTCGCCGATGGTCATCAGCAGGGTGCCATCGGAGAGCCAGGCGAGGCGAGAACCAAAGTGTCCATGATTGCTGCCCCCACGATCCTGCTCGAAGAGCTTCTCGAAGTCGTGCAGCTCGCCATCCTCCAACAGGCCACGCCCCAGCGCGGTGTAGGACTGGTCTTCGTCACCAGAGGAGTAGGTCAGGTATACCCAGCCGTTGTCACGAAAATCCGGATGAAGCGACACATCCAGCAGCCCGCCCTGGTCACGGGCCACTACATCCGGAACACCTGCCACCTCGCGGACTTCGCCGTTCCTGCGGATGTGCTTCAGCGCGCCGGTACGCTCGGTGACCAGATAGCCGCCACCGGGCAGGAACGCGACCGACCACGGGTGTTCCAGATCGCCCGCAACCCGCACCAGATCGAACTGTTCGTATTCGGTGCTGATGCCGGACTCGACCGTCTCGCCGGCCTGGGCACCACCGGCCAGCAGCGCCGTGGCGGCCGCAGTACCAACCAGACTGCGCCAGACAGGACCGTAATTTGCCATGACAACCTCCCGTTCTTTCCGTGAAACCACAGCCATGCGACCGACAGGGTTTCCCGGTGTTCCCGCAATCGGCTTGCCCGTCGGCCCAATCTCGGCGGAGAAGGGGCGGCTTCAGGCCTCCGGGCGCAGGTGCGGGAACAGCAGCACGTCGCGGATCGAGGCGCTGTCGGTCAGCAGCATCACCAGGCGGTCGATGCCGATGCCCTCGCCGGCGGTGGGCGGCAGGCCGTATTCCAGGGCGCGGATGTAGTCGGCGTCATAGTGCATCGCCTCGTCGTCGCCGGCGTCCTTCTCCGCGACCTGGGCCTGGAAGCGTTCGGCCTGGTCCTCGGGGTCATTCAGCTCGGAGAAGCCGTTGGCGATCTCGCGTCCGCCGACGAACAGCTCGAAGCGGTCGGTCACGAACGGGTCGATGTCGTTGCGCCGCGCCAGCGGCGAGACCTCGGTCGGATAGGCGGTGATGAAGGTCGGGTGGCGCAGCTTGTTCTCGGCGGTGTATTCGAAGATCTCGGTCCACAGCTTGCCGAGGCCGAAGGTCGGCTTGATCGGGATCTCCAGGCGCTCGCAGTGGGCGCGCACCTTGTCGATGTCCGCCAGGTCCTCGCTGCTGATCTCTGCGTTGTGCTCGAGGATCGCCTCGCGCACCGTCATGCGGGTGAACGGCTGGCCGAAGTCGTAGGTCTCGCCCTGGTACTCGATGGTGGTCGTGCCCAGCACGTCCTCGCACAGCCCGCGCAGCAGCGTCTCGGTGCGGTCCATCAGCGCGTGGTAGTCCACGAACGCCTCGTAGAACTCGAGCATGGTGAACTCGGGGTTGTGCCGGGTGGACAGCCCCTCGTTGCGGAAATTGCGGTTGATCTCGAAGACCTTCTCGAAGCCGCCCACCACCAGGCGTTTCAGGTACAGCTCCGGCGCGATCCGCAGATACAGCGGCATGTCCAGCGCATTGTGGTGGGTGGCGAACGGCCGCGCGGTCGCGCCGCCGGGGATCACCTGCATCATCGGGGTCTCCACCTCGATGAAATCCTCGCGTTCGAAGTACTCGCGTATGTAGCGCACGATCCGGGTGCGGGTGCGGAACAGCTCGCGGCTGTCCGGGCTGGTGATCAGGTCCACGTAGCGCTGGCGGTAGCGCTGTTCCTGGTCGGTCAGGCCGTGGAACTTCTCCGGCAGCGGACGCAAGCTCTTGGTCAGCAGGCGCAGTTCATCCAGCTGGACCGTCAGCTCGCCGGTCTTGGTCTTGAACAGCGTCCCCTGCCCGCCGACGATGTCGCCCAGGTCCCAGTGCTTGAAGGCCGCGTAGACGCCCTCCGGCAGGCTGTCGCGCTGGGCGAACAGCTGGATGTCCCCGGACTGGTCGCGCAGGCGGACGAAGCTCGCCTTGCCCATTACGCGCTTGCCGATCATGCGCCCGGCCACGGTCACGCGGATCCCCTGACCCGCCAGCGCCTCGCCTTCGGTGTCGTCATGCGCGGCGTGCAGATCGGCCGCCAGGGCATCACGGCGGAAGTCGTTGGGGAAGGCCGGGCCGGCCTCGCGCAGCTCGTTCAGCTTGGCGCGACGCTGGGCGATCAGCTTGTTCTCGTCGGTAATCTCGGTCATCGGGAATCCCGGTAAAAGAAAGCGTTACAGCCCACTCTTAAGGCTGGCTTCAATGAACTGGTCCAGGCCGCCGTCGAGCACGGCCTGGGTATTGCCAACCTCCACGCCGGTGCGCAGATCCTTGATCCGCGACTGGTCGAGCACGTAGGAGCGGATCTGGCTGCCCCAGCCGATGTCGGACTTGGCGTCCTCGGCCGCCTGCTTCTCGGCATTGCGCTTCTGGATCTCCATCTCGTAGAGCTTGGCCTTCAGCTGCTTCATCGCCGTATCGCGGTTCTTGTGCTGCGAACGGTCGTTCTGGCAGGCCACCACGATGCCGGAGGGCTCGTGGGTAATGCGGATCGCGGACTCGGTGCGGTTGACGTGCTGCCCGCCCGCCCCGGAGGCGCGGTAGGTATCCACGCGCAGATCGGCCGGGTTGATCTCGATCTCGAAGCTGTCGTCCACCTCCGGCGAGGCGAACACCGAGGCGAACGAGGTATGCCGGCGGTTGCCCGAGTCGAACGGCGACTTGCGCACCAGGCGGTGCACACCGGTCTCGGTGCGCAACCAGCCAAAGGCGTATTCGCCCTCGATGCGCACGGTCGCGCTCTTGATGCCGGCGACCTCGCCCTCGGACAGTTCGATGATCTCGCTCTTGAAGCCGTGGGCCTCGGCCCAGCGCAGGTACATGCGCAGCAGGATGTTGGCCCAGTCCTGGGCCTCGGTCCCGCCGGAACCGGCCTGGATGTCGAGATAGGCGTTGGCCTCGTCCATCTCGCCGGAGAACATGCGCCGGAACTCCAGCGCCTCGACCCTTGCGGTCAGGGCGGCGACGTCGGCCTCCACCGCGGATGCCGTCTCGGCATCGTCATCGGCCTCGGCCATCTCCAGCAGGTCGCGGCTGTCGTCCAGCTGCGTGCCAATCTCGCGGATGTTGACGACGATGTTCTCGAGCTGGGCGCGTTCCTTGCCCAGCGCCTGCGCACGATCCGGGTCGTTCCAGATGTCCGGGTTTTCCAGTTCGCGCTGGACCTCTTCTAGGCGTTCTTCCTTGACCGGGTAGTCAAAGATACCCCCTAAGGCCTTCCAGGCGGCCTTTCAGGTCATCAATCTGGGTATACAGCGGATTCAGTTCCATGATGCGTCGATTTCCGGTGTGCGGGTGGGCAGAAAAGCCGCGCAGTATAACACCCCTGACCCGGCGTCTGGCGCACTCGGGACCAACCGGACAAGCTGGGTCAGAGGGTTCGCGCGCGCCGCCAGAAGGCCAGGCTGTCCCGGCGCTCCAGTATCCTGGGCGGCTCGGTGCGCGCGAGCGGATCGTGAAACTCCAGCGCCTCCAGGCGCCCCCTCCGGAGCAGGGGCAGCAGGGGCTGCACGACGTCATCGGCCAGCGACTGCATGACCTCCGCATGGCGTTCGAGGTCGCGTGCGCCTGCCAGGGCATCCAGCACCACGACGGTATCGCGCGCCATCTCCGCAGCAGATGCCGGGTCGGGGGACCAGTCGAGCGCCGTCCAGTCCGCCAGAAAATGCGCGACAGGCCCGCCGCCACAGACCGCGCGCACGGCCGTGGCACCCTCCGGACGCCCCGGTGACCAGAACCACAGCCCGTGAACGGGTGTCCGCCCGGACTGCTCGCGCGCCTGGTTCACCGGATGCTGGAACCAGGTCATCTGCAGGGCATTGTTGAGGACCTGCAGACGGCGCGCGACGTCGCTGTCCATCGCACCCCGGCTCATCGAGCGACCCCAGCCCGTTGAGGGCGGCTCGCCCGCGCCATCCCCCTCGCCCTCCATTTCCAGGAGCCACAGTCCACCCGAAGACAGCCGCAGCGTGGCCCCCGCCGCCTCCAGATCCGGACGGGCCGCCTCCCACAGCGCCTTGCGCTCTTCCTGATGGACCTCGAAGACCGGATCCGCGACCAGGTCCTTCATCCCCGGCGTCAGCCGAACGGGCCAGACCAGCCAGAGGCGCGGGCCTGCATCCGGCTGCACGAAGCCCAGCCTCCGAGCGAGCTGGACCTCCCAGCCCTGACGGGCGCTGGCCGGCGCGGACGCCAGCGGGCGTGCCCGGCCCAGCCAGCGGGCAAGGTGACGGATACCCGGAGGATCCTCGCCGTCCTTCGGCAAGCCCGCCTCGGCACGCCGAAACAACCCGGGCAGCAGGAGCGTCACCCTCGCCATCTTGGGTACCCCCTCGTCGCGGCCGTTCCTCCCCTGCAAAGGCGCATCTCGATCCCCTGTGGCTTGATCCACGGTCATGCTACCACCGAGGCAGGCGTCGCCCGAGGAACAGCAAGCCCTTGATTGTGGTCTACCGTATTAAGCAGCCCAAATCTCCAGGTGCGCCATGGACGAGCACAAATCCCTTGCAGTCACGACCATCGGCGGGTGGACCACCTCCGTCCTGGGCCTAGTCCTGCTGGGCCTTGCGGGCACGGCTGGCGCACAGGGCGCGGCCGGTCCCGCCGAGGCCCCGGATAACGGGCCCGACAACGGCTTCGAGATGGATGACTACCCAGAAGGCTCGCAGATCGACTGGCAGTCCTGGGACAGCGATCTGTTCGCGGAGTCGAAGGAGCGCGAACGGCCGATCTTCTTCTATTTCCACGGTCAGTGGTGCACCTGGTGCCGCGACTTCCAGGACGAATCGCTGGAGAACCCCGACGTGGTCGACACGATCGACCGGCACTACATTCCGGTTCTGGTCGACCTCGACGAGCGCGCTGACCTGTTTCGCCGCTACGGCGGTCGTGGCCTGCCGTTCGTGGTGATCGTGAACCACGAGGACGAAATGCTGACCCGCTTTACCGGGCATGTGAATCCGCGCGACCTGCAGGGCATCCTGGAGGCCCAGCGTGACATGTTCTCGGTCACCGGCCGCGAGATCACCCCGGACGACGCCGCGATCAACGACCTCGATCGCTTCCGCGAGATGCTCGACGAGGTCTACGACAGCTCCGCTCACCGCCTGAGCGGGAGCGCGGCGTTCGGCACCCTGAGCAAGCGCCCGCAGCCCTGGACCTATCGCTTCCTGCTCGACGAGGAGGACTGGGAAGACCGCATGCCCGCGATGCTCGACCAGATCGCCGCCGACCTGTACGACGGCGTGGAGGGCGGATTCTTCTTCTTCCACGACTGGGACCAGCGCGATCCGGTCCTGGCCCTCGAGACCTCCAAGCGACTGGACCAGAACGCCGCGTTCCTCTGGCTGTACGCCGAGGCTTACGAGCGCTTCGGCAAGGAACATCACGCCGAATTCGCCCGCGGCATCCGCGACTACCTGCGCGACCAGCTCTGGGACGAGGACCAGTCCCGCTTCGGCAACAGCCAGTACGCGGATCGCGACTACTACCAACTCGACCCGGAAGAACGGCTGGAGACCGATCCCCCGCGGGTGGACCGCAACACCTATGCGGACAGCTCCGGCCAGGCGATTGCCGCCCTGGCCAACATGGCCCGGGTCATGGAGGACGAAGACACCCTGGAGTGGGCGCGCGAGGCCATGCAGGCCCTGGACCGGTACCTGGGCACAGAGGCCGGCTTCCTGCACGGCATCACCGCCGACGGGCGCCCGGCGATGGAGGGATACCTGCCCGCACAGATCTGGCCGGAGATCGCCCGCCTCGAATTGGCCCGCGCGATCGAGGCGCTGGAGGGCGAGAAGCCCGATCTGCCCGATCCGGTCGCCGCACTGGACCGCCTGGAGCCGTTCTTTGACGAGGAGCTCGAGGCGCACGCCGAGCGTGTCGGATCGGACCTTGAACCGTGGTCAGAGACGCGCAGTCAGGCTGCACTGGCCTGGTGGCTGCACCGTCTGCCGGAAGAGGTCGTAGAAGAATCCCACATCGATCCGGAGAAGGTTCGCGCGCGGCTGCACATCGAACCCGGCGCCGATCCCGACGACGTGGCCATCGGCTTCCAGGCCCTGCGCGCCGGCATCCCGGGACTGGACGACTGACTCAGTCGCCCCCGTCGAGCGGGTGAATCCGCACATCGCTCTCGTCGAGCATCTGCGTACCCCGCTCCGGGGGGGGCACATCGGCGTAAGGATCGCCGTTCCAGTGCCCCTGCTGCCAGCTCCAGCCAAACAGGGCCAGATTCGCCAGCAGCAACAGCGCGACGAACCAGCGCATCACGAGCCCCCCTCCGCGCGTGCAATCTGCCACAGGCCTTCCAGCACGAGGTTCTCGCGCAGGGTGACGAATTCGGTGAGCTGCCCAGCGAGCCAGGATGCATCCCCACCGTGTAGCCAGCAGACGGTGTCATTGCCCAGGTGGGTGCGGGCCTCGACGATCAGGCGGTCGACCGCGCCGGAAAGGCCGAGCATCAGGCCACGTTCCAGGCCCGGTTCGCTGCCAAGCCCCGGCGTCGAGTCGAGGATCTCGGGCCAGTCACCCGGATCACGCGGAGCGACGCGGTCGGCCAGCCGGGCCTGCAGCGAATCCCAGCCCAGCTGTCGCCCCGGCAGCAAGTACCCGCCCCGATGCCGACCCTTGGCATCCAGCAGGTCGACCGTAATCGCGGTTCCCGCATCCACCAGCACGCAGGGCCCCGGCCCTTCCGCCCGGGCCGCCACCAGTGCACAGAATCGATCCACACCCAGCTGGCCTTCGGCATAATCACTGCGCACGCCATAGCGCCCGCCCCAGTGCGTTCCCACCCAGTGGATGGGTACCGCCGCCCCCACCGCGTCTTCCAGCGCCGCCTGGCGCTCCGGGCTGCCGACACGGGCGGCCCAGATCGCCAGACCAGCGTCTTTCAGCGCCTGAGCACAATCCTCGATCGCGAGGCTTGTGCCCTCATCCAGCACATGACCGGCCGCGTCGCGGCGCTGCCACTTGATTCGGGTACTGCCGATGTCGATCAGCGCGCAGTCAGGCATGCCCAGCCCTCCGGATGGATACTTCCCCCGCGTCGAGATCATGCAGGACGCCCGTCTCATCCTCGACGCGCAGACGCCCCGAATCCAGGCAAATGCCCCGGGCAATGCCCGACAGGCCCGTATCCGGTACCTGGATGGGGCGGCCGGCCAGCACATCGAGGCGGTCGAGATCGTCCGCCAGCGCCGCCAGCCCCTGTGCCATCAGCAGCGAATGCAGGCGCATCTGCCAGCCTGTCACCTCGGCCGCCAGCGCCAGCCAGTCGGGCCCCTGCCCGTCTGACAGGGCTTCCAGGTCGGTCACCTCGCGATCCAGGCCGAGCGCTCCGGAACCCCGGCGATTGAGCCCGACCCCCACCACCAGGCGCCCGGGCCGATCCGACCGGGGAAGCCGCTGCTCGACCAGGATACCGCCCAGCTTCGCATCGCCCACCACCACGTCGTTCGGCCATTTGAGACCAGGGCCCTCCACACCGAGCGCCTCGAGCGCGCGGATGACCCCGATCCCCACCCCGACTGGATAGGCCGCAGGCACCGGCTGGTTGGCGGCAATCGGCCAGGAGAGCGAGAGGGCCAGGCCGGCATCCGGGGGCGCCACCCAGGTCCGGCCCCGCCGCCCCCGCCCAGCCAGCTGCTCGCGCGCCAGACACACCCTGGGGCCGGCATGCATCTGCGCGGGGTCGAGCAGTCGTGCATTGGTGGAATCCACCCGTTCCAGCACCTCCACCAGCGGCAGTCCCAGCGCGGTTCCCGCCAGGGCCTCGCGCAGCAGCCCTTCCAGTTGCGCAGTTTCCGGCGCCATAATGGGATCGGTCGTCTGGGGAGCGTTCATTCGGACGTGGGCGACAAGGGGGGATTCGGTTGCGCAATCGTGCATATGGTAAGCGTTTCGCGGGCGGACTGCCGGCGTTGCTGCTGGCCGCCGGCGTCCTCGCCTTGCCCGCCCAGGCCGAGCTGTACACCTACTACGACGCCACGGGTGCCCGCGTGATTACGGACCAGCGCCCCGAGGGCATCGAGTACGAGACCGTGCCTTCGCCCCAGCGTCCCGGCACCTCTGCCAGCCAGAGCGGAACGGCTTCAGGGGGTAGCTGGTCGCCCAGCGAGATCTTCGTGTTCGAGGGCCCGGACGGCCAGCGTCTGGTCACCAACCAGCGCCAGCAAAACGCCAACATGAACCTGATCGCCACCTACGGCCGCCCGACAGCCCGGGCGCGCTGCGGCGAACGGGCCCGCCAGGCCCTGGCCAGCGGCGGTGGCGAGTTCGCCGAGCTGATCCGCGCCGCCGCGGGTCACAACGGTGTCGACCCGGCCCTGGTACAGTCCGTGATTCACGTCGAGTCCTGCTTCGACCCCGAGGCCGTCTCGCGGGTGGGTGCGCACGGCCTGATGCAGCTGATGCCGGCCACCGCCGCCGACCTGGGCGTGACCGACCGCTTCGACCCGGCCCAGAACATCCACGGGGGCACTCGCTACCTGGCCGAGATGCTGCAGCGTTTCGACGGGGATCTGGACCTGGCCCTGGCCGCCTACAACGCCGGCCCGGGGGCCGTGGAACGCCACGGCGGCGTGCCGCCCTTCCCCGAGACCCAAACCTACATCCAGCGGGTACGGGCCCAGTACGGCTCGGGTAACGGGATTCGCTAGAAAGACGCCCTGCGTAGCAGACTAGTGGTGGAGAATCAGCGCCGCTCGCGCCCGCAGTTCCAGCACTGGGTGAACTGCGGCTCGATCCGCTCGCCGCAGCGCGAGCACTTCCATTCCTTCCCGTCGTGCTCCGGCTCGCCTTCCAGGTACTCCACGATCAGCTCGCGGGCCTGCTCGGCCTGGGCCTCGTGCACCACCATCACCCGTCCCCAGCACTCGGTCGGCGGGATCTCGCCGGCGGCGCCGTAAAGCCCGGCCTGGGCGACATAGGCGGGGATGCCGGCCTCCTGCAGGAGGTTCTCGATGAACCCGGCCATCACCGGGTCGGCGGCGGTGTAAACGGTGCGCATGACCCGACCCTAGCAGTCAGGACGTCCTATTGCACCGTGCCCTGGTTGGCCGCCTGGAAGTATTCCATCGCCTTCTGAATGGCGTAGAACGGGGCCTCGTCCAGGGCCTCGCGGGTGTGCGGCTCGTGGATATCGGCGTGGTACTTGCGCATCGCGAGCACATGGATCGGCAGCTCGCGCGCAAACATCGGGTTGTCGAAGTTGAAGAACTGCCCCAGGCCCAGCACGAGGTTCTTGCGCTCCTCGGCCTCCAGTGCCTCCGGGTTGACTGCGACATCCGGCAGCTGGCCAGCCTGACCGGTCACGGTCACGACGATCTCGCGGTCGCCGTCAGCCGCGGTCGGGCGTTCCTCGTCACCGTTGACCAGCTTCAGGTCTTCCGACAGGTCCAGGTAGCCCTTCGCCAGGATGTGGCCATGCGGCTGGAATACCTTGCTGGACATGTTCACCGCCCACAGCTCCAGGGTCTCCTTCAACTGTTGCGCCGTCTGCGTCTCGCCAAGGGCAAACAGCTGCTGGGCATAGAGGATGTCCCATACCCAGACCTGGCCGTACTCCGGCAGCTCCTCGTCCCCGCCCGCGGTCACGGACACGCGCTGAATTTCGGGCTCGTCCGCGGTGCGGGCATGCAAGGTGATCGTAAAACTGGCCAAGGCGCTCTCTCCTGCCAACGATGGACCGGCCATCGCGTAAATGCATCAGCGCCCCAGTATAACGAACACCCCGCACAGCACTCGGTTCTTCCACGCCGGTCGGGGCCTTGCCGCCAACGGCCATCGCACCTGTTAGCTGGCCATGCGCGGGCGTTCGGCGCCCACGGGTTGTCCCAGCCGGGCCTCCAGCTCTGCCGCGCGCCGAGCCAGGGACCCCGATACCGCGAATCCGGCCAGCACGCCGTCGGCGTGAAACTCCAGCTGGCGACCCGAAGGGGTAGATTCGGTCTCGACCCACGTGCCCCGAGTGACGTCGCGCGGCGGACACACGTTCAGGGGCAGACTCGCCGTCTTCACCTGGACCGTACCGGACCCGGGCACGTACTCCGTCACTTCTCCACCGAGGGTTCGAGCCAGCACCGCCGCCTGGTCACGCAGCGTCTCCACGTACGGGCGCAACCGGCCGGCAAACTCACAGCCGTCGCCGAGGGCAAAGATCGACGCATCGGAGGTGGCCAGTTGTGCATTCACGCGGATTCCGAGGCCGCAGTCCAGACCCGCGGCCCGGGCGATATCATTCTGGCCCTCCAAGCCCAGCGCGGACAGCACCACCTCGGCCTGGACCGATTCGCCATCCTGCAGCTCGATGGTCGTCCCCCACTCCCCCTGGTTCAGGCGGGCGATATTCGCGCCCAGACGCAAATCGACACCGCTCTTCTCCAGGGCTGCAGCGAGGTCCTGACTCATGGGCGACGGCAACAGTCCCGCGAGAGGCTGTTCGGCACACTCGATCAGTGCGACCGGGAAACCTCCCCTGGCCAGGTCATCGGCCAGCTCGCAGCCCACCAGACCCGCCCCAATGATGGCCACCGGTGTCTCGGCCGGGCTCTTTCCCGGCGCTTCCAGTGCCTCGCGCAGCAGACAGTAGTCATCCAGGGTATTCACGGACAGCGGGGCCGCCGCATCGCCCGGAAAATCGATGCGGCGCGGCCGGGCACCGGTGGCCAGCACCAGCTGGCCATAGGGTATGCCCCCGCGTGCCGTGATCACGCGCTGGCGGTCACGATCGATACCCAGCACGCGCAGAAACGGCATCAGCTCCACACCCAGACGCCCCGCGCGCTGCTGCCCGCCCTCTTCGACCAGCTCGTCGAGGGCCGTCTCGCGGCCAAACGCGTTCGACAGCCGCGGCTTGGTGTAATAGTCGCCACTGTCCGCGGTAATCATGCGGATGGTGCGGCGCGGGTCCTGCTCCCGCAGGCGCTCGGCCAGGGCCCAGCCGGACATGCCGGCACCCACGATCACCACCGCGTCGGGGTCGTCACCGCGCGGGCCACTCCAGGCACTTGCGGCGGAGACCGCATCGGTGGACTCGGCCCGCGGCTCGAAGGGACTGAAGTCCGCCTTGGTCACGTTGCAGTCCGGGCAGTACCAGTCGTCGGGGATGTCCTCGAAGCGGGTGCCCGGCGCGAGGCCGGAGTCGGGGTCGCCCTTCGCCTCGTCGTAGATATAGCCGCAGACCTTGCAGATATAGCGTTTGTAGTCGTCGGTTTCGGTAGTCATCACGCGGCCTCCAGGGTGTCCAGAATCGCCTGCAGCTTCGGATCCAGCTCCGCGCCAATGGTGTCGAGCTCGGGACTCGCCCAGGGCGCGAACACATCGCGCGCCGAACGCGTGCTAACACGCAGGACATCGCCATCACCCGACACATGGATGCGCAGCGGGATGTCGATGCCGGCCGGCTTGCAGGCCTGCCATACGCGCACCGCGTAGCTCGGGTGAAAGACCTCCAGAATCTGATCGGTCGGGACCTCGATCCCGATCTTCGCGGCGTTGGCCTGGCCGTTGATGTGCGAGACCAGTTTCAGACCCTGGGCTTCGATCGCCTGCTTCAGCCGTTCCACGGCGGTCTCGGGGTCCAGTCGGGTGGTGGTTTCCAACATGGGGATTCCTTGCGTTCGGGGCGCGGTCCCGGCTTCACCGGGGCCGCGCGGGTTCGAGAGGCACCGGTTCAGTGGGCGTGGATCCGCGCAAGCTCCTTGCGCAGGTGCTTGATCGCGGGCGTCACAATGGCGACGAAGTACGACTCGCGCAGCTTGCGCTGGGCCGCCGCGTCCGCCTTGTAGCCCCGCGCGCCGCAGTGCAGCAGGGCCGACTGCGAGGCACGCAGCGACAGCTCGGAGCCCGTCAGTCGCATCTGCAGCACATCGGCAAAGAAGCGCTCGGAGTCATCGAACGGTGTCTCCGACAGCGCGTAACAGGCACTGCGGGCGTCCGCCAGGGCCTCCTCCAGCTCGCCGACCTGGTCATCCAGATAGCCATTCACGTGCGCGAGGGTCTCGTTGGACTCGCGCATGGTCTCGATGCAGCCATCGATCAGGCCCAGCCCCATGCCCATCTGCAGCAGCACAAAACCGGGGCGAATGCGGCGGATGTACTCCGGCAGCGGGTCCGCAAGGATATGGGCATCCGGCACGAACACCCGGTCGAAGTGGCAACCGAAGGTGCGCGAGCCCTCCAGTGCGGTGAACTCCGGGCAGGCCGTCAGGCTGAAACCGGGATCGGCACAGTTGATCAGCGCCATCAACGGACGCGGGTTGGCATCGGTGGTACGGAAGATCGCGCCGAAATAATGGTCCTCGCCCAGGTTGGACACCCAGGGCAGCGCGCCGGAGACGATATAGCCGCCATCGACACGCTCGGCATTCAGCTTCAACTCCTCGATGTTGGCGAACCACTTCATCGGATTCGACAGAGCGGTCGCGCCCAGCGCCTCGGCATTGGCCAGCTTCGGCAGGGCCTCGCGCTTGAGCACGTCGGAGTCACTGTTCTCCGCGTACCAGGCGCAGGCGTTCTGGCACCAGGCCACAAAGCCTGTGGTCATGCACTCGGCCGAGATCACCTCGGTCGCGCGGATCGCGCCGGCGAGGTCGGTAGTACCGGTCGCATTCTGGCTGGCCAGGTGGCGATTGAATGCGCCGAGGCGCCCGGCCTCGCGCAGGAAATTCTCGGGGTAGACGCCCTCGCGGTCGATACGGGCGGTTAGCGGCGCCAATGCGCGTTCCACCAGGGCCTTCAGCGGGGCATCGGCGTCCGCCGGCCCTGCGGCCGGCGACACCCCCGTCTGTTCGTCAGTACGGGTTTGCAACATGGGTTCTCTCTCCCGTTCGGGATGGCAGTTGGTTCAGGCCAGCTCGACGCTGACACCAACCGGGTTGCGCATGGTGTTGGCCACGGGCGACCAGAAGTCGGCATGGGCCACCAGCTCTTTCAGTTGCTCCTCGCTGGCATCGCCCTCCAGGTGGGCCTTCACTCGGATATCGGTGAAGCCGAGCCGCTTGTTGACGTCGGTATCGCCCACCCCCCAGACGGCGGTCACGTTGATGTCGCCCTCCAGCGTCAGCTCCAGCTTGGTCAGCGTGATGCCGCGGTCGATGGCGTTGGCGTGCATGCCGACCGACAGGCAGGCGCCCAGGCTGGCCAGCACGGCCTCGGAGGGGTTGGGGGCGGTGTCGTCGCCCAGCAGGTGCGGCGGCTCGTCGATTACATGCGCATCCAGATCACGCACATAGGTCAGGTTGCGGAACTTGCCCTCGCAGACCGTGGTGGCCTTCAGGGTGACGATGCTCTCCGGGTTGGCCTTGCCCTTGGCGGCCAGATCGTTGAGACCGTTCTGGTCGATCGGCTCCAGCGCGTTCATGGACAGGGTGGTGGTGGCTTCGGCAGTGGACATGGTGTAGCTCCTCTCGATGGTTGGCGGTTACGGCCACCGCTTGGGTGACCATCCCGGATTGCCCCGGGTCGACCAGCACAGTGCAGAAGCTGTGCCAATCGCCGAAAAACGGCTTCATGAAGCGATTTCCGCCTGAACGCGACAAATTGACCAGTCACCCGGACCGGACGATGTGTCCGCTTTGTCGGCCAAGCCGGACACTTTGTCGTCTTTGTCCGCGACGTACCGGACGCCCGAGGCTGCTCGACACCAACAGATATCCCAGCCCTGCCGCGATTCAAGACCTGCGGAACGGCTCCACGTCGCCATTTATCGGAGGGACCGTGAACCCTGTGGGGCTCACATCGCGAGGTTTGGCACGCGCCTTGTAAGGACCCCTGTGAACGCGCCGTCCACCGGGCGGCACATGAACGCAGGCTTACGAGGGAAATGCCATGGGCGCCGCCATCTCCATCGACTACATCACCCACCACTATCCGGGTCAGGAAGACCCGACCCTGAAGGACATCGAGGTCACCGTCGCACCGGGCGAAACGGTCGCCCTGATCGGCCAGAGTGGCTGCGGCAAATCCACCCTGCTGCATATGCTCGCCGGGCTGCTGCTGCCCAGCGATGGCTGCGTGCGCATCAACGGCCAGCAGGTGATCAAGCCGAGCCCGCGCTGGAACATGATGTTCCAGAAGCCCTCGCTCTATCCCTGGATGACCGTGCGCAAGAACGCCTCGCTGGGGCTGATCTTCCAGGGTCGCCGGAAAGGTCTGAAAGACCGCATCGATCAACTCCTGGACACGGTGGGCCTGGCGGACAAGGCCGAGGTGAACGTGCAGTCGCTCTCGGGGGGGCAGCAGCAGCGCGTCGCCCTGGCCCGCAGCCTGGCGACGGACCCGGAACTGCTGTTGCTGGACGAGCCGTTCTCCGCGCTGGACGCCTTTACCCGTGTCGCCCTGCAGGACGAAGTCACTCGCCTGGCACGCGAACGCGGCATCTCCGTGGTGTTTGTTACCCACGACATCGACGAAGCCGTCGCCATGGCCGACCGCGTGCTGGTGATGGGCTCCAACCCCGGCACGATCACCGCCGAGCTGAAGGTGGAACTCCCCTACCCCCGTGATCGCGCCAGCCACCGTTTCGTCGATCTCAAGAGCGAGCTCATGGAGTTCTTTGGTGCCACCCGCCACCCGGGCGGCTCCGGGGTGCAACCCCGCGCCGAAGCAGAACCCGAAAGCGAGTCCAGTCGTCGTCAGGCGCGGATCCGCGCGGCCTGAGAAGCCGCAACCAACCGTTACCCGTCGTCACCGTCATCGCGAAAAAAGGAACCACCATCATGTGCAACTGCGACCACCACCACGACATCGACCGCGAGCTCGACCAGCTACTGTCGACCAACTTCTCGCGGCGCAACTTCCTGCGCACCGCCGCGGTCGGCGGGCTGGCCGGCACCGGTCTCGCCCTGCCGGGATCATTGTTCGGCGCCGAGCCGGACGGCCTGGAAGAACCTGAAGGGATCACCCGTGACTTCGACGGCGTGGTGCGAATCGGCTACATCCCGATCACCGATGCCGCCGCGCTGCTGGTGGCCCACTCCGAGGGCTATTTCGAGGACGAGGGCCTGGAGGTCGCCGATCCGACATTGATCCGGGGCTGGTCGCCGCTAATCGAATCCTTCGCCGCCAACCGCTTCAATCTCGTGCATCTGTTGAAGCCCATCCCCCTGTGGATGCGCTATCAGAACGATTTCCCGGTCAAGATCATGTCCTGGGCCCATATCAACGGATCGGCCGTGGTCACCGGGCGCCACGTAGAGGTCAAGGACTTCTCGGACCTCGGCGGCAAGAGCGTGGCCGTGCCCTACTGGTACTCCATGCACAACGTGGTGATGCAGATGGCCCTGCGCGACGCCGGGCTGACTCCGGTGATCCGTGACCAGGGAGCGGCGCTCGAGTCGCACGAGGTCAACCTGATGCTGATGCCGCCGCCGGACATGCCGCCGGCCCTGGCCGCGCGCTCCATCGATGCGTTCATCGTGGCCGAGCCCTTCAACGCGGCGGGCGAGATGCTGGCCCACGGCAACCTGCTGCGCTTTACCGGCGATATCTGGAAGAACCATCCCTGCTGCGTGATCTGCATGAACGAGCGCCTGACCGACCGCGAGCCGGAATGGACGCAGAAGGTCATGAACGCCGTGGTCCGCGCGCAGGGCACCATCCAGGAGGACAAGAAGGCGGTCGCCACCCTGCTCTCGCGTGACGGCAAGGGCTACCTGCCGATGCCGGCCGGCGTGGTGGAACGGGCCATGACCAACTACACCAACGACTCTACCTACGCCGACAGCGGCGCGATCCGCAACGCCGACTGGGGTAACGGTCGCATCGACTTCTCGCCCTGGCCCTATCCGTCCGCCACGAAGTATCTGGTCAGCGCGATGAACGAGACCCTGGTCGGTGGCGACACCACCTTCCTTCAGGACCTGGATCCCGACTTCGTGACCGACGACCTGGTGAACTACGAGTTCGTGAAAAAGGCGATGGAGAAGCACACCGCCTGGCACGACGCGCCCGGCGTGGACCTCGATTCGCCGTTCGCGCGCGAGGAGGTGATCGCGCTATGAACCGCGAAGCCACAATGAACGAGCTGAACCCGGCCCTGGAACGGATGATCCCGTTCCTGCGGCTGGCGGATCAGGTCCGGCGCCGGGTGCAGTACCCGACGGTGGGCATCGCCGGGCTCTTCGCCCTGTGGTGGTGGGGCGGCTGGCTGATCGCCAATAACGAGGACACGATGGCGTTCGCCAGCTTCGCCCCCGGGCCGACCCTTGCGGCATTCTGGGACCTGGTCAGCTCCGGCAACGTCTGGAAACCGATCGAGTCCAGCCTGTACCGCGTGGGCTGGGGCCTGTTCTATGCCATCGCGATCGGCGTGCCGATGGGCGTAATGATCGGCTACTTCCTGACGCTGAAGCAGATCACCCATGTGCCGTTCCAGTTCCTGCGCATGATCTCGCCGCTGGCCTGGATGCCGATTGCGGTGCTGGCCTTCGCCACCTGGGACGGGGCGATCATTTTCCTGATCGCGATCGCCGCGATTTGGCCGATCACCTATGCCACGGCCCATGGCGTCCAGCGCATCGACCCGATGTGGCTGAAGGTGGGCTCCAACCTCGGGGCCAACCCGATCCACACCCTGCGCTACATCGTGATGCCCGCGATCGCCCAGGATGTGTTTGCCGGCATCCGCCTGGCGGTAGGTGTGGCCTGGATCGTGCTGGTTCCCGCCGAGTACCTCGGTGTCACCTCCGGGCTGGGCTATGCGATCAACGATGCCCGCGACACGCTGGAGTACGACAAGCTGGCGGCCTTCGTGCTGGTGATTGGCATCATCGGCTACATGCTCGACGCGATCTGCGTGCGCCTGATCAAGCGCAGCAGCTACCACGCCGAGAGCTAGATTTAGCAAGTCGCAAGCCTCGCCGCGGTGCAATACACGCCCCGCGGCGAGGCAGACAGCACCACAACAGACCACAAAACCGCCTGCCAGCCCGCCTTACGACAGGAAATACGGGCTGGCAGGCTTTCTGCATATACCCAGCCATGGCACTGCACTCGCTTTCCGAACCGGCTGCACCCGACCTGGCCACCCGTGAACAGGAGATCACCCTGTTGCTGGAGGTGGCCAAACTGATGGGCCGCTCGGGTGATCCCGACGCCGCGATCTACCGCATCCTCGGGATGATGTCGCAATTGCTGGGGCTGAATCGGGGACGCGTGCTGCTGCCGGACCCGGACACCGGCAAGCTCCGGATCCGTCACGCCTACGGGCTCACCGACGCCGAGCGCGAGCGTGGCCGCTACAGTCTTGGCGAGGGCGTGACCGGGCGCGTGATGAAGACGGGCCAGATCGCGCTGATCCAGGATATCGACAACGAGCCGGAGTACCTGGCCCGTGCGATCGACCGCGCCACCCTGCCACAGGAAACGGTCGCCTATATCGCCGTGCCGATCGTGCAGGACGAACACGCGATCGGCGTCCTCGGCGTGCACCGCCTGCGTCGGCGCTCGCGGCAGTTCCAGGACGACCTGAACGTCCTGCGCGTGATCGCCAGCATGATCGGCCAGGTCCTGCGCATCAACCAGCTGATCGCCGAACGCACCGCCGAACTGGTATCGGAAAACCGCTACCTGAAAAGCGCGCTGGATACCCAGGGCGGGCAGTACGGAATCCTCGGCGAGAGCCCCGCTCTCAAGCACGTACTCAAGCAGGTGCACCGCATTGCGGATACCCAGGCCACGGTGCTGATAACCGGGGACTCGGGGACCGGTAAGGAGAAGGTCGCGCGCATGATCCACCGGATCAGCCAGCGCACCGCCCGCCCCTTCATCTCGCTCAACTGCGCGGCCATCCCGGCCGATCTGCTGGAGTCGGAGCTGTTCGGTCATGAAAAAGGCGCGTTCACCGGAGCCAGCAGTGCCAAGACCGGGAAGATCGCCCTGGCCGATGGCGGCACGCTGTTCCTCGACGAGATCGGCGACATGCCGGAGGCGCTGCAGTCGAAGATCCTGCGCGTCCTGCAGGAGCGCGTGGTCCAGCCAATCGGGGGCAATCGTGACATCCCGGTGGACGTGCGCATCGTGGCCGCCACCCACAAAAACCTGCAGGCGGCCGTCAACGCGGGGGAATTCCGGCTCGACCTGTTCTACCGTCTGAACGTGATCCCGCTCCACATGCCCGCCCTGCGCGACCGTGCCAGCGACATCCGACTGCTGACCCGGCACTTCCTTGACCGCTTCACCCATCTGCACGGCTGGAACGTTGTGCTGGACGAACGCGTTCTGGAACGACTGGAGGCCTTCGACTGGCCGGGCAACATCCGCCAGCTGGAGAACGTGCTCGAACGGGCCGTCCTGCTCTCGAGTGACGGGCGCATCACCACCGCGCTGATCGACGAGATCCTGCACGAGGAATCACGCATCAGCCCTCACGAACCCTCCCGAACCACGAGTGAGTCGTTTGCCCAGGCAGTGGTCAATCCTGCCGCGATCGCGCCCAACGATGACGCACAACGCACCAGCGTGGTGCGCCCCTACCAGCGTGTCCACGCATCAGAGGCCGAACGTCTGCTGCGTGCCATCGAGCAGTCCAGCGGCAACAAAACGCGAGCCGCACTCGGTCTGGGGCTGACGCCCCGCCAGTTGCGCTATCGGCTGAAAAAGCTCGGCATAGAAGTCACTTAGAAGCAATCAAGCCGTTTAATAACGACACTTTGTCCACTCTGTCCAGAGTGTCGACCAAGTGTCGCCGGACACCTCGCCGCCAACTCCCAAAGCTCGTCATTTCCTTTCTTGGCATGGCTTCTGCAACCCCTTGGGCATGGGCGACACAACCGCCCCGTTTTGAATCCGTCCACCCAGGAGAACATCGCCATGCCGACCAAGAGCCTAAGCGACCCGTTTGATGCCAACGTGGATCTGCGCCACGACAGTGCCTGCCGCCACGGCCATCACGGCCCAGGTCAGTGCAGCTGCTTCGACACCGCCGACCCCAACCTCGAACGCCGAATGGACAACGGCGAATTCGCCACGACCGAGCCGCGCCATGCGGAGCACAAGGCCCAGGACACGCTGGACGAAGAGGCCCTGATCGACCGCGCGGTCGAAAGCGCGGTGGTGCGCGGCATGTTCGGCCACAACGAGATCAACCGCCGGCGCTTCCTGCAGATGCTGGGTGGCGGCACCCTGGCCGCGGCACTGGGCTCGGTCATGCCTCTGGACAAGGTGAAGGCCGCCATCAAGGACGGCGGGCCGCTGGAGAAGACCAAGCTGCGCGTCGGCTTCGTGCCGATCACCTGCGCCACGCCGATCATCATGGCCCACCCGATGGGCTTCTACGAGCGCCACGGCCTTGACGTGGACGTAATCAAGACCGCCGGCTGGGCCGTCGCCCGTGACATGTCGCTGTCGGGTGAATACGACGCCTCCCACATGCTCTCGCCGATGCCACTGTCGATGACCCTGGGCTCGGGCTCCTCGCGCGAGCACTACATCATGCCGGCGGTGGAGAACATCAACGGCCAGGCCATCACCCTGCACAACAAGCACAAGGACAAGCGGGACCCGAAGGACTGGAAGGGCTTCACCTTCGCCGTGCCCTTCGAGTACTCGATGCACAACTTCCTGCTGCGCTACCTGGTCGCCGAGCACGGGCTGGACCCCGATCGCGATATCAGCATCCGCGTCGTCCCGCCGCCGGAGATGGTGGCCAACCTGCGCGCCGAGAACGTCGACGGCTACCTGGCCCCCGACCCCTTCAACCAGCGCGCGGTCTGGGACGAGATCGGCTTCATTCACATGCTGACCAAGGATATCTGGGATGGGCACCCGTGCTGCGCCTTCGCCTGTTCAGCCGCCTGGGCCGAGGAGCACCCGAATACCTTCGGGGCGCTGTTCCGTTCGCTGATCGAAGCCACGCAGTACAGTTCGGACATCGATAACCGGGCCGAGATCGCCGAGGCCATTTCGCCGCGCGCTTACCTCAATCAGCCGCAGTCGGTGGTCGAACAGGTCCTCACCGGTCGCTACGCCGACGGCCTGGGGAACGTGCAGAACGACCCGCACCGGATCGACTTCGATCCGTTCCCCTGGCACTCGATGGCGAGCTGGATCCTCACTCAGATGAAGCGCTGGGGCTATGTCGATCGGGACTTCGACTACAACCAGCTGTCCGAAGACGTCTTCCTGGCCAGCGAATGCGCCGAGGTGATGACCGAGCTGGGCTACGAGGCACCCAGCGACACGTACAAGAACTTCGAGATCATGGGCAAGGTGTTCGACTACACCGACCCGGAAGGCTATCTCGACAGCTTCGAAATCCGCAGGAGCTAAGCCATGTTGAGCAATCTCAACTTCCGGGCGACCGTCCTCTCGCTGGTGATGCTCGTGGCCTTCCTGGGCGTGTGGCAGCTCGCCACAGCCCCGGAGGTCCTCGCGCCTCAGCAAGGCGAGCTGAGCGAATACGAACAGCTGATGGGAGGTGGCACCGACCGCAGTTCCAGCAGCGGCATCCCCGCCCCGACGCAGGTGTTCAGCCACGCCTTCAATGAACTGAGCAACCCGTTCTACGACGCAGGCCCGAACGACAAGGGCATCGGAATCCAGCTGGCCTACTCGATCTACCGCGTCCTGCTGGGCTTTGCCCTGGCCGCGCTGATCGCCATCCCGCTCGGATTCGTGATCGGCATGTCGCCGCTATTGAACAAGGCGTTCGATCCCTACATCCAGATCCTCAAGCCAATCTCGCCCCTGGCCTGGATGCCGCTCGCCCTGTTCGTGATCCGCGATTCGAACATCTCGGCGATCTTCGTGATCTTCATCTGTTCGATCTGGCCGATGCTGGTGAACACGGCCTACGGCGTGGCCTCGGTGCGCAATGACTGGCTGAACGTGGCCAAGACCCATGAGCTGTCCAAGGTGCGCACGGCGTTCACCGTGATCCTGCCCGCCGCGGCACCGACCATCCTGACCGGGATGCGCATCTCCATCGGCATCGCCTGGCTGGTCATCGTCGCCGCCGAGATGCTCGTGGGCGGCACCGGCATTGGCTACTACATCTGGAACGAGTGGAACAACCTCGATCTCGCCAGCGTGATCTTCGCGATCATCATGATCGGCATTGTCGGCTTCCTGCTGGATGCCTCCCTCGCCCAGGCCACCAAACTCGTGCGCTACGCCGACTGAGTCGGCGCAACCCAACCAGGAGTACAACCATGAGCAAGGGATTCCTCGAAATCGAGAACCTGAGCCAGCGCTTCCCGCAGCCCGACTCGGACGACCTGATGACGGTCTTCGAGGGAGTGGACCTGGAGATCCAGAAAGGCGAGTTCGTCTGTCTGATCGGCCACTCCGGCTGCGGCAAATCCACCATCCTGAACGTGCTCGCCGGCCTGGCCACGCCGACCGACGGCAACGTGATCATGGACAACAAGGAGATCAAGGGCCCGAGCCTCGAGCAGGGCGTGATCTTCCAGAACCACAGCCTGCTGCCTTGGCTGTCGGCGCGAGACAACGTGATGTTTGCGGTACGCGCCCGCTGGCCCAACTGGAGCAAGCAGAAGCGTCTGGACCATGCCGAGAAGTATCTGAAGATGGTCGGGCTGGATCATGCGATGGACCGCAAGCCCTCGCAGCTCTCCGGGGGCATGCGCCAGCGTGTCGGCATTGCCCGCGCCTTTGCGATCGAACCGAAACTTCTGCTGATGGACGAGCCGTTCGGGGCACTGGACGCCTTGACCCGCGGCGTGATCCAGGAAGAGCTCCTTAAGATCTGGTCGGAGACCCACCAGACCGTGTTCATGATCACGCACGACGTGGACGAGGCGATCCTGCTGGCCGACCGCGTGCTGCTGATGACCAACGGCCCGCATGCGAAGGTCGCGGAGTCGGTGAAGATCGACATTCCGCGCCCCCGCGAACGCGCCACGCTCCACCAGCACGAGTCCTACTACAAGATCCGCAACCACCTGGTGGACTTCCTGGTGCACCGCGCGAAGGACATGTCCCAGGAGGCTCAGCAGGAAGCCGCCCAGGGGCTGGATCCGCGCCACCAGCCGCGCCATGTGAATCCGGCGAAACCCTCGGAGTCCGCCGCGCCACAGGAGCGGGCCGCGATCCGGGCCGTTTGAACACCCTTATCCACCAACACGACCAAGAGGACTAACTCGATGAGTCTCAGCAAGACCGCCATGACCACCACCATCCTCGAGGCCAAGGAGAACCGCGGTAGCACCTGGGCCGCAATCGCCGAGGCCACCGGCCTGCATGAGGTTTATGTGACCTCCGCCTGCTATGGCATGAACCACCTCGAGGCGGACCAGGCCGAGAAACTGGCGAGCTTCCTCGGCCTCGGGCCCGAGGTTGCTCAGGCGCTGCAGGCCTTCCCGCACAAGCACTGGGACAAGACCATCCCGACCGATCCGGTGATCTACCGCTTCTACGAGGCGATCAACGTGTACGGCGACACCATGAAGGCGCTAATCCACGAGAAATTCGGCGACGGAATCATGAGCGCGATCGATTTCACCATGGATATCGACAAGGTCAAGGACCCGAAGGGCGACCGCGTGAAGATCACCTGGAACGGCAAGTTCCTGCCCTACAAGAGCTGGTAGGGCACCTGCACCAAGCCGCAAACGAAAAAAGGCCTGCATTAGCAGGCCTTTTTTCTGGGAATGTGGTGGAGCGGAGGAGGATCGAACTCCCGACCTTCGCATTGCGAACGCGACGCTCTCCCAGCTGAGCTACCGCCCCAATCAAGGCGCGCATTCTAGCAACTCCCGACGAGCGCGGGAAGAGACAGACGCGCGATCTCTGCCCTGTCGCCCCTGCCCGGGCTGACCAGGCGACGTGACTGAACCCATCCCGGGTGTCAGCACGGGCCCGGAACCGGGCGGAAAACGCGATGCCTAGCACCTTTTTCAGCCGTTGCGCGACCACAGGTGCCATTTTCGTGGTGCAGGTCACGTCAGACACGCTTAGACTTGCTCTAGTCTTAACGTATGTTAGAAGTACGTCGGAAATCCGTCGTAGCTACCGTCTCTTCAAGGAGGCGTCTCTGCCGCATGGTCTGCCGAGATATTCACAATTTTCATTTGCAGTCAGATCCCGCATGAGTCTCTCTGTCCGCATATTGGGCGCTAGTGGCGGCATCGGCCCCAACCGTCGCACGACATCGATTCTGATCGACGAAGATATCCTGATCGACGCCGGCAGTGGGGTCGGCGACCTGACCTTGGACGAATTACAAAAAATCCGTCACGTATTTCTGACCCATTCGCACCTCGACCACATCGGTTTTCTGCCGATGCTCGCGGACATGGTGTATTCACCGAATGCGCCCCCCATCCAGATCCACGCGCTACCGGCCACCCTGAAGGCCCTGCGCGAGCATGTGTTCAACTGGGTCATCTGGCCCGACTTCACCTGTCTCCCGTCTCCCGAGCAACCGCTGCTGCAGTTTCGACCGATCCGGCCGGATCAGCAGGTCACCATCGGTTTGCGCGAGATCCGTACCCTGCCCGCCTTGCACACGGTACCCGCCATCGGCTACGGCGTGATGCACAGCGACGGCATGGGCTTTGCCTTCACTGGGGACACGTCGTCGTCCGAGGCCCTGTGGGCGGCCTTGAACGCGCTGCCCTACCTGGATCTGCTGATGATCGAGTCGGGGCTGCCGGACGAAATGGACGGCATGGCCGATCTCGCCAAGCATTACACCCCGCACCGCCTCGCGGATGACCTGGATGCGCTCCATCACCAGCCACGGATCGCCATCACGCACTTGAAACCCGGGCACGAACTGGCCATCCGCCACCAACTCCAGCAGTCGCGGCATGCCAGCCGTATGGTCCTGCTCGAGGGCTCCGAACGGTTCGAACTGCACGCCCAGAACAGGGCCCTCAAGGCCGGGTAGGCTCCCAGCCCCGGCGCCCGTCGGCATCGGCCCATTCCTTCGCCGTCACACAGCTGTAACATCCCTGTTATCTAATGCAGGGCATCCTGAACTCGGGAATGGGTCATGGCTGTGAAAATACTGCTGGTCGAGGATGACACCGCAATCCGCGAAATGCTCCAGCTGCCGCTGCACAAGGCCGGATACGCGGTGCGCGAGGCGGGCGATGTGCGCACAGCCAAGGCGTTGCTTCTGGAAGATCCCCCCGATCTGATCCTGCTCGACTGGATGCTGCCGGACACCAGCGGTCTCGACTGGGCGCGCACGCTGAAGGCCAGCCCGATCACCAAGGACATCCCGATCATCATGCTGACGGCCCGCGGCGAAGAAGAAGACCGCGTGCGCGGGCTGGATGTGGGTGCCGACGACTACGTGACCAAACCGTTCTCGCCACGCGAACTGGTTGCGCGCATCAAGGCGGTGCTACGGCGTACCGCGCCGATCACCAGCGAAGAGCCGGTGGAGGTCGAGGGTCTGCGCCTGGACCCGGTCTCGCACCGCGTGAGCGGGAACGGCGAGGCACTGTCGATGGGCCCGACCGAATACAACCTCCTGCACTTCTTCATGACCCACCAGGACCGCGTATTCACCCGCGGCCAGTTGCTCGATCAGGTCTGGGGCACCAATGTGTACGTCGAGGAACGCACTGTGGACGTGCATATCCGGCGCCTGCGCAAGGCGCTGGCGCTGACCGGGCATGACCACCTCGTGCAAACCGTACGCGGATCGGGGTACCGTTTCTCGCAGACTCCCTGACCGCGGCCGGCGCCGCGGCCTCCCATCACCCCACTCGGTCGTCCGATGCAATCACGCAACCCCTGGCCCGGTGTCATCGCGGGAACCCTGCTGGTCGGTGTCCCGATCGCGCTGCTCGGCTGGAGCATGGGGCAGTTCTGGGCCACGATTGCGTTCCTGCTGGGGGCGGCGCTGTTCTGGAACCTCTCGCACCTGTTGTTGCTGGAACGCTGGCTGCGTCAGGGCGGCCGCAGCGAACCACCGGATGTGCGCGGGCTTTGGGGGCTGGCCTTCGACCATCTTTACCGCCGCCGTCGGCGCCACGAACATCGCGTGCACCGGCTGCGCCAGTACCTCGAGCGCTATCGCGACTCGGCCCGGGCGATGCCGGACGCGGTCGTGGTTCTGAATGACGATCTGCGCATCGAATGGCTGAACGAGATGGCCACCCAGCTGCTGGGACTGAACTGGCCGGAGGACGAGGGCCAGCGCATTACCCACCTGCTGCGCAATCCGGCCTTCATCGCATTTATGGAGAGCGCGCGCACTACGCCGGGCAGCGTGACCACGCCCTCCCCGCTGCACGACGACCAGCAGCTGGAGTTCCGTCTGGTGCCCTATGGCGATGCGCAATTCCTGCTGCTGGCGCGGGACACCACGCACCTGCACCGGCTGGAAGTGATGCGGCGCGACTTCATTGCGAATGTTTCGCACGAACTGCGCACGCCGTTGACCGTACTCTACGGGGTGGTGGAGACGCTGGAAGACGAGCTGGCCGACCAGCCGGACAAGGCACGCTCGGTCCAGCTGCTGCGCGAGCAGTCCGAACGCATGAAGCTGCTGGTCGACGACCTGCTGACCCTCTCCCGCCTGGAGACCGGCAGCCCGCAGGGCCCGCCACAATGGGTCGACGTCGGCACGCTGCTGCAGACGCTGAAGGGCGAGGCGGACCTGCTCTCCGGCGATCAGCGCCACCGCATCGAGATTCACACCCAGGCCGGGCTCGAGTTGCGAGGCGCCGAGAACGAACTACGCTCGGCCTTCGCCAATCTGTTGTTCAATGCGATCAAGTACACCCCGGCCGGGACCCGTATCGAGGTTCGCTGGCAATCCGACCCGGACGGGGCCCGCCTGAGTGTGGTCGACGAGGGGCCGGGGATCGCCCGCCATCACCTGCACCGCCTGACCGAGCGCTTCTACCGGGTGGATGCCGGCCGTGACCAGCGCCGCGGCGGGACCGGGCTCGGACTGGCCATCGTCAAGCATGTCCTCGCGCGTCATGGCGGACACCTGGAGATCGACAGCCAGGTCGGACGCGGCACACGCTTCACCTGCCTGTTCCCCCTCTCGATCACCCGCACCAAACCCATCGAGTCAGCAAAAAACTGACGCCGTGCGATGTCACACGGCTGTCATGTCCCCGTCACAGGAGCGTCAACCCGGCTGCGCATAATCCCCCACCAAGGTCGCTTGAAGCGTCCTTGCAAGAATTCCATTCAAGGGGAGATTCCCATGTTGTTGAAGCGCAGCATTCTGGCCCTGGCCACCGCCACTGCAATGGCCGTTACGCCGTTTACCGTCTCCGCCGAAGTCGATGCCGACATCCCGGCCTACGAGGCGGTCTCCGGGATTTCCGGCAACCTGTCGAGCATCGGCTCCGACACCCTGAACAATCTGATGACGCTGTGGGCCGAGGAGTTCCAGAACTTCTACCCGAACGTCAATGTCCAGATTCAGGGCGCCGGCACCTCCACCGCGCCGCCGGCCCTGACCGAAGGCACCGCCGACTTCGGCCCGATGTCGCGCATGCCGCGCGACAGCGAGCACGCCGAGTTCGAAGAGCGCCACGGCTACGAAATGACCGCCGTCCCGGTCGCGATCGACACCATCGCGGTGTACGTAAACCGCGACAACCCGATCGAGGGCCTCACCATCGAACAGGTCGATTCGATCTTCTCGTCCACCCGCCGCTGCGGTGGGGCCGAGGACATCACCCGCTGGGGTCAAGTCGGCCTGGATGGTTCCTGGGAAAGCCGCGACATTACGCTCTACAGCCGTAACGCGGTTTCCGGCACCTATGGCTTCTTCCGCCAGCACGCCCTGTGCGACGGGGACTTCAAGGATTCGGTCAACGAACAGCCCGGCTCCGCCTCCGTGGTCCAGGGTGTTTCCGAGTCGCTGAACGGTATCGGCTACTCCGGCATCGGCTACATGACCTCGGGCGTGCGCGCTGTCCCGCTGGGCGAGAATGAGGGCGAGTACTACGAGCCGAACGCGGACAACGCCTCCTCCGGCGACTACCCGCTGGCCCGCTTCCTGTACGTGATGGTCAACAAGCACCCGGAAGACGGTCTGACCCCGCGCGCGGCCGAGTTCCTGAAGATGGTGCTGTCGAAGGAAGGCCAGGAAGTCGTGGTGCGTGACGGGTTCATCCCGCTGCCGGCCGCCGTGGCCGAACGCGAGCGCAAGAACCTCGGTCTGGAATAACCCAGGCCTCGCGCCGGCCATCTCCGGATGGCCCGAACCGGGTCCCTCGCGGGGCCCGGTTTTTTTGTGCCCGCCTCTTGCTGCCCGCCCGATCGACCCGCAATACAGCGTTCAACGGTCCGTCACATGGCTGTCACGTTTCTGTCATGAAGCGGCCGTAGCATGCCGGCCAGTTGCACCCTACACCCGCCGCATCAGGGGACCCTGAATGTCCAGCCTCTCCGCCACCTCGACGCTCGGCCGCTTCCAGCGCTGGCGTCGCACCAAGGACCGCACCGCCCGTTACACCATCGGCTTTTTCGGTGTGGCCGTGGTTGGTGCACTGACCCTGATGTTCGTGTATCTCGCCAGCGAGACACTGCCCATGTTCCAGGGCGCGACCCTGGAGCCGCGCACTGAATACGCGGCTCCAGGCGGCGCCGACACGCAGACCATCCACCTGGCGGTGAACCGCCATCGCGAGATGGCGGTGCGCCTGACCGAAGACCGACGCGCCCTCTTCTTCCGCCCCTACAGCGGCGACATCGTGAAAGAAGAGTCGCTACCGATCCCGGAGGATGTGCAGGTCACCAGCTTCAGCGCGGCCGAGCCGCGCACGCGCCTGGTGGCCGCGGGCCTGGACAACGGGCAGGTACTGGCCATCGAGTACGAATACAACGAGCGTTTCAGTCCCGAAGGCCGTCTGTACAACCCGAGCCTGGTGTACCCCCTGGGGGACGAAGACTCCGCGCTGCTGGACGTGGACGACGACGGCCGCGCGATCTCGGTGGTTGGGATACAGCGCGGCTCCAGCGGCATCCGCGTCGCAGCCGCAACGGAAGACGGCAATCTCGTTCTCGTTCGCTTCGAGGAACGCACCTCGATGATGACCGGCGAGACCGAGGTCCGACGGTCGGCCTACGACCTGCCCTCGCTCCCGGATGGCGCCACGCCGACTCGCATTCTGCTGGATATCACCGGCCGCCACATGCTGGTCGGCGACGACCAGGGGCAGCTGCATTTCTTCGACATCAACAACCCCTCACGCGCCAGCCTGGTCGACAGCAAGCGCGTGATCCGCGGCGATGATGCCGAGGTAACCTCGCTGGAGTATCTGCTGGGCACGGTATCGATTATCGTCGGGGGCTCCGACGGCACGGTCGCTCAGTACATGCTGGTACGCGACGACGACAACGTGAACCGCATCACCCGGGTGCGCGATTTCCCGTCGCATGCCGGCCCGATCCGCAACACCCAGCCGGAGTACATCCGCAAGGGCTTCCTGACCGCCGACGACCGCGGCGAGGTCAAGATCCACTACTCCACCTCGCAGCGGACCCTGATCGAACGCCAGATCACCGACCAGCCGCTGCACCGGGTGTATGTCGACCCGCGCAACCGCCTGCTGATCGGCATCGACGATCACGAGACCTGGCATCTGCAGGATCTGTCCAATCCGCACCCGGAGGTCTCCTTCCACGTGCTGTGGCAGAAGGTCTGGTACGAGGGCCGCTCCGGGGGCGACTATGTCTGGCAGTCGTCCTCGGCCACCGACGAGTTCGAGCCAAAATTCTCGCTGGTGCCGCTGACCATCGGCACCATCAAGGCCGCCTTCTACGCGATGCTGTTCGCCACCCCGCTGGCGATCATGGGGGCGATCTACAGTGCCTATTTCATGTCGCGGCGCATGCGCAGCATCACCAAGCCCTCGATCGAGCTGATGGAGGCGCTGCCGACTGTCATCCTCGGCTTCCTCGCCGGGCTGTGGCTGGCCCCCTTCATCGAGGCCAACCTGCCGGCGATCGCCAGCATCCTGATCCTGATGCCGCTGGGCATGCTGGTCGCCGCGTTTCTGTGGACACGGGCGCTGCCGGAGAGCCTGCGCAACCTCGTACCCGCTGGCTGGGAAGCCGCGATCCTGATCCCCGTGATTCTGGCCATCGGCTGGTTCTCCGTGTCCATGAGCCCGCTGATCGAGGTCTGGATGTTCAGTGGAGATGCCCGCCAGTGGCTGACCGACCAGGGCATCACCTATGACCAGCGCAATGCGCTCGTGATCGGCATCGCGATGGGCTTCGCGGTCATCCCGACCATCTACTCGATCTCCGAGGACGCGGTCTTCAACGTGCCCAAGCACCTGACCCAGGGCTCGCTGGCCCTGGGCGCCACCCCGTGGCAGACGGTGGTGCGCGTAGTGCTGCTGACCGCCAGCCCCGGGATTTTCTCGGCGGTGATGATCGGCTTCGGCCGCGCGGTGGGCGAGACCATGATTGTACTGATGGCCACCGGCAACTCGCCGGTGGTCAACTTCAACATTTTCGAGGGCATGCGCACGCTCTCCGCGAACATCGCGGTGGAGATGCCGGAGGCCGCCGTCGGCAGCACCCATTTCCGCATCCTGTTCCTGGCCGCCCTGGTCCTGTTCGCGCTGACCTTTGCGGTAAACACGGTCGCCGAGATCGTGCGCCAGCGCCTGCGCCAGAAATACAGCTCCCTTTGAGGCATAAGCGATGAATCATTGGTTCAAATCCGGCACCCCGTGGATCTGGCTGAATGCCGGAGCGGTCGCTGCCTCACTGGTGATGGTCTTCGGCCTGATCCTGATGATCGCCGTGAACGGTCTGTCCTTCTTCTGGCCCTCCGAGGTCATCGAATTCGAATACCAGACCGAGCAGGACTCCGAGCCCCGACGCGTCATGGGCGAGCTGCAGCGCTCCGAGACCATGACCGCCCAGGCCATGCGCGACGCCGGCTTCACCGTGCCGGAAGGCCAGGACATCGTGGTCCGCCACCTGATCAAGCGTGGCAACCGTGACCTCGACAGCCGCGACTTCCAGTGGTACCTGGACGACTTCATGTCCGAATGGGAACGCCCGCGCGACGTGGTGGTGCTGGAGCGTCTGCAGTGGGGCGATTTCTACGGCTACATCCGGGAATACCAAGAAGACGGCGAAACGGTCGCCGAGGGTGGCGAGGCGCGAACCGCGTTCGAGGAACGCATGCCGCAGACCCGCGAGCTGGTTCAGCAGATCGAGCGCATCGAGCGTATCGAGATCGGACGGGTGAACTTCGAGCTCGAGCGCCTGCGCATCGCCCAGCGCGGCGTGGAGCGTGCCGAAGAGCTGTCGCTGGAAGAACGCGGCCAGCGCCAGGAGGAACTGGACGCCGAACGCGAGGAACTCGACGCCCGCTACGCCGAACTCGAGGCCGAACGCAACGCCCTGCGTGACGAATTGGGCCGCTTTGCGATCGTGCTGGAGACCGCCGACGGGGAACACGCGACGATCCCGCTCTCGCGCATCGTGAACGCCTGGTGGCCAAACGACATGAGCGTGCCGGCCAAGTTACGCCACTATGTCGTCGCCTTCTGGGACTTCATGACCGGCTACCCGCGCGAGGCGAACACCGAGGGCGGCATCCTGCCGGCGATCTTCGGCACCGTGCTGATGGTTATCCTGATGTCCATCGTGGTGACCCCGTTCGGCGTGCTCGCCGCGATCTACCTGCGCGAATACGCGAAGCAGGGACCGCTGGTGCGCACCATCCGCATCTCCGTCAACAACCTCGCCGGGGTCCCGTCGATCGTGTTCGGTGTGTTCGGGCTTGGGTTCTTCGTCTACCTGATTGGCGGCAACATCGACCAGATCTTCTTCCGCGACGCCCTGCCCTCGCCAACCTTCGGCTCGCCCGCGATTATCTGGGCCTCGTTGACGCTCGCGCTGCTGACGCTGCCCGTTGTGATCGTCTCCACCGAGGAAGGCCTGACCCGGATCGGCGCCAGCATCCGTCACGGCTCGCTGGCACTGGGCGCGACCAAGGCCGAGACCCTGTGGCGCCTGATCGTGCCGCTGTCGGCCCCGGCGATGATGACCGGGCTGATCCTGGCGGTGGCGCGTGCCGCGGGCGAGGTGGCGCCGCTGATGCTGGTCGGCGTGGTCAAGCTGGCGCCGACCCTGCCGCTGGATGGCAACTTCCCCTATCTGCACCTGGACCGTGCGTTCATGCACCTGGGCTTCCATATCTTCGACGTCGGCTTCCAGAGCCCGAACGTCGAGGCCGGCCGCCCGCTGGTCTACGCCACCGCCCTGGTGCTGGTGATGCTGATCATCGTGCTCAACCTGACCGCGATCTCGATCCGCAACTACCTGCGCGAGAAATACCGCGCCGACAGCGATTGAGTTGCCCGATGCACAACGCCTCCCGCAAACACCGTCATTGCGAGGCCCCGAAGGGGCCGCGGCAACCTCCCGACGCAACCCCGACGCCTGCCCGGGGTCGCGTCGGGGCCGACCCACGGAGATCGCCACGCGCCTGCGGCGCTCGCGATGACGGTGCTTTTCCGAACCGTCGCGAGGACGGGATGCGTCGAACCCTGTTTCCCATGGAGTACCCGAGATGAGTGACACCGCTACCCACGCCGTCAACGTGACGCAAGGCGACCGACCCGACCGCGGCCTGCGGCTCTCCAGCGAGGAGATCTGCCTAACCGCCGAGGACCTGAAGCTGTTCTATGGCGAGGATCAGGCCCTTAAGGGCATCGACATCCAGATCCCGAAGAACCGGATCACGGCGTTCATCGGCCCCTCCGGCTGCGGGAAATCGACGTTCCTGCGCTGCTTCAACCGCATGAACGACCTGATCGATGCCGCCCGCATCGAGGGGACGATCCGGCTCGACGGCGACGACATCTACGAAAAGGCCGTGGACGTGCCGGAGCTGCGCCGCCGCGTCGGCATGGTGTTCCAGAAGCCCAACCCGTTCCCGAAGTCCATCTACGAGAACGTGGCCTACGGCCTGCGGCTGCAGGGCGTCAAGAATCGCCGACGCCTGGACGAGGTGGTGGAAAAGTCGCTCAAGCGTGCCGCGCTGTGGGACGAGGTCAAGGATCGCCTGCACGAGAACGCCTTTGGCCTGTCCGGCGGTCAGCAGCAGCGTCTGGTGATCGCCCGTGCGATAGCGATCGACCCCGAGGTCCTGCTGCTGGACGAGCCCTGCTCCGCGCTCGACCCGCTGGCCACGCTTAAGATCGAGGAGCTGATGATCGAGCTGAAGAAGGACTACACGCTGGTCATCGTCACCCACAACATGCAACAGGCCGCGCGCGTGTCCGACTACACCGCCTTTATGTACATGGGCGAGCTGATCGAATACGCCGACACCGACACCCTGTTCACCTCGCCTGCCAAGAAGCAGACCGAGGATTACATCACCGGCCGCTTCGGTTAGGCCATTTCGGATCAGGAGTCCGGATCATGGACAAGAGCTTTTTCAAGCAGCACATCTCCCAGCAGTTCAATGCCGAGCTGGAGGACATCATCAAAAAGGTGATGACCATGGGCGGCCTGGTCGAGCAGCAGCTCGGCGATGCGGTGACCGCGATGGTCGAGGGCGACACCGCACTGGCGGAAACCGTGATGACCTCCGACTACAAGGTCAACGCGCTCGAGGTCGAGATCGACGAGGAATGCACCCACATCCTCGCCCGTCGCCAGCCCACGGCCTCCGACCTGCGTCTGGTGATCGCGGTGATCAAGACCATCACCGACCTGGAACGCATGGGCGACGAGGCCGAGCGTGTGGGCCGCATGGGCTTGCAACTGCTGGACTCCGACCGCCGCGAGGCACCGATGGACGAGATCGCGAAGATGGGCCAGCTCGTGCGCGAGATGACGCGCGGCGTGCTCGATGCGTTCGCGCGCATGGACACCGAGCAGGCGGTGCGAGTCGCACAGCAGGACATCCAGATCGACAGCCTCTACGAGGCCATCACGCACAAGCTGATGAAACAGATGACCGCCTCCCCCGATGCGGTGCCACGCCTGATGGATATCGTCTGGGCGACCCGCTCGCTGGAGCGTATCGGTGACCGCGCGCGCAATATCTGCGAGTACGTGGTGTATTTCGTAAAGGGCAAGAACGTCCGCCACACCAGTTACGACCAGATGGCAGCCGAGGCCACGGGGGATCGTCACTAGGAAGGCGACAAACCCGGCCGAGTAGACAACCACCCGGCGATCAGGCTCAAAATAGGGCTCAGCACATTCATGCCCGGACCCTGCGACCCGATGCCGCGTTTCATCTCGACGTTGTTTGCCCTGGCCGGCCTGACCCTGTTCGCGGCGGTTGGAGGCGTGTGGGCGGCGGATGACGTCGAAGAGGCCGCACCCTCTTTCGAGGTGGAGGCACTGCTCGAGAAGGACGAACTCCCCGATGGCGTCGCATTCGAGATTGTCGAGAATGACCGCGCGGCCCTGAGCGCGCTGCTGCCCGAGATCCAAGCGAATATCCGAGTGCTGCGCCAGCGCGCCCCGGACCTGCCGATCGCGGTCGTCACCCACGGGGCGGAGCAGTTCACCCTCACACGCGCCCAGGCCGCGGCACATGGCTCGCTCCACGCCGAGATCGAGTCACTGGTGATGGATGACGGCGTCAACGTCGTGGTCTGCGGGACCTTTGCCGGCTGGCGCAATCTCGAACCCGACGCCTTCCCCGAGCATGTCGAGGTGGCCACGGCCGCACCGGACCGGCTGGAGGAGCTGAAGGCAGCAGGCTACACCGTGATCCGCCTGCGCCCGTCGCTGCTGGACGCCCCCGCGGAAGACCCCTGGGAGTTCGACTTCGGCCAGCCCTGACGTGCGCACGCCCGATGCGGGCTCTGTCACCCACCGGCGGGCTTGTGGCATCCTTTCGCGCATGCGATTTCTGATCCGATGGTTTTTTCGCGGCGTACGCCTGATCCTCACCCCATTCATGCTGATTGGCGAGCGTCTGTCGCGACCGCGCGGCATCGAGCGCGACCCCGCCGACCAGGCCCGCGTTGACGAACAGACGCGCCACCTCGCGCTGTATCATTTCCCGGCCTGCCCGTTCTGCATCCGCGCCCGCCGTACCATGCAGCGGCTGTCGCTGGACATCGAGTTGCGCAATGCCCAGGCGGCCGGCCCGCACCGCGAGGAGCTGCAGACCGAGGGCGGCAAGCTGCAAGTGCCCTGCCTGCGCATTGAGGAGCCGGACGGCCAGGTACGCTGGCTGTACGAGTCGGATGCGATCGGCGAATACCTGCGCGAGCGCTTCGACCCGAACCGTCCGGACGGACGCTCCGGAGATGCCGCGGTGTCCGGGGACTCCCGCGCCTGACAACGACGCCAGAAGGACAGACCACCAACGCGAGGCCTGGCGGCACAACGCGGTATAAAATGGGGTCCCATACCCGAGGAACCCGCTGGATGGCTGCCCTGAACCGCTCTCGAAGACTGCCCCGTCTGTTCATTCTTCCGGCCGCGGCCCTGCTGTTCGGCTCGCTGCTTGGTGGAGCCACCGCCCAGGCACTTGACCCCCTGTTCGATGCCCACCTGCACTACCGTGACCGGCAGATGGAACACTTCCCGCCAGAGGCTGTTGCACGCACGCTCGAAGAGAATTCGATTCAGTCCGCGATCATCATGGCCCCGCGCTCGAAACTGATCGAAGCGCTGGAACCGGAGGTAGGTGCGCGCATCGTCCCGTTTCTCGAGATCTCCCAGCGTCTGGGGCGCAAGATGGACTGGATGTACGAGGACGGCCTGCGGGAGCAGGTCGAGGCCATCCTCGACCGAAGCCAGGTCCAGTGGCGCGGGATCGGGGAGCTGCATATACAGGCCGACGATCGCTTCGCCCGCGGCTTCGAGGACCTGCTGGCACTGGCAGTCGAGCGGGATCTGTGGATCGTGATCCATGGCGATCCGGCCGTGATCGACCATGCCTACGCCGTCCAGCCCGAGGTACGCATCCTCTGGGCGCACGCCGGTTCCTATGCCTACCCGCCCCTGGTTCGTGACTACCTGGACCGGCACCCGAACATGGTCATGGATGTCTCCATGCGCAACCCGCGCATCAATCCCGGCGGCATCATCGACGCCGACTGGTTCGAGCTGTTCCTCGACTATCCGGACCGGTTCCTGATCGGCAATGACACCTTCAGCCTCGCCCGCTGGGAGCACTTTACCGTGCTGAAGGACAGCACCCGGGCCTGGCTCCAGCAGCTGCCACCCAACGTACAGCGCATGATTGCCCGGGAGAACGGCGAGCGCCTGTTTCCACCCGCCGAGAGCCAGTAAGCCGGCCACAAAAAAGCCCGGGACCGTCTCCGGACCCGGGCTTGGCATCAACTGGGAAGGGGCTTACACCTTGAACTGCCCCACCCGCTGCTGTTGCTCGGAGGCCAGCTTGGAAAGCTCCTCCGAGGCGTTGCGGATCTGTTCCGATCCGGCCGCGGTCTGATCCAGCACCTCGGTGACATTGGCCACGTTGCGGTTGATCTCCTCGGCCACCGTCGACTGCTCCTCGGCGGCGCTGGCGATCTGCGTGTTCATGTCGCTGATGCGCGTGACCGACTGGGTAATCGAGGTCAGCGATTCGCCCGCCAGATTGACCTGCTCCACGCTCTGGTGCGCCTTGGAACGGCCATCTTCCATCGCCTGCACCGCTTCGCGGGTACCGCTTTGCACGCGCTCGATCATCTGCTGGATCTCGTGGGTCGAATCCTGCGTGCGGCTGGCCAGGGTACGCACCTCGTCGGCGACCACCGCGAAACCGCGGCCCTGTTCACCCGCACGTGCCGCCTCGATCGCCGCGTTCAGCGCCAGCAGGTTGGTCTGGTCGGCGATGTCGCCGATCACTTCCAGGACCTTGTTGATCTCCTCGGCATCCTGCGACAACCGGCTGACCACCTCGGCGGCACCATCGACCTGCTGCGACAGCGCGTTGATCGCGGCCACGGTGCGTTGCACCACCTGCTGACCCTCGTTGGCGTCCTGGTCGGTGTTCTGGGCCGCGGCGGCGGCATCCGCCGCATTCCGGGCCACCTCCTGCACGGTGGCCGTCATCTCGTTCATGGCCGTGGCCACCTGATCGATCTCCGACTTCTGTCGCCGCACCTGCTCGTTGGTCTCTTCGCTGGTTGCCGACAGCTCGTTCGCTGCTGCGGCAACCTGATCGCCCCCGGCCGCGACGCTGGACACCAGGCCACGAATCTGCTCGACAAAGTTGTTGAACGCCTCTGCCAGTTCTCCCAACTCGTTGCGCCCGGAAACCTCCAGCTTGCGAGTCAGGTCGCCCCCGCCGCCAGCAATGTCGTTCAGGCGGACCACCGTACGGTTCAGGGGACGAACGATGCTTCGGGTCAGGAGCCAGGCCAGAAGGGCGCCCAGCGCCACGGCAATCACCCCGACCGCAACCACGGTACCGGTCGCGTTGCGCGCCATCGCCACATACGCGCTGCGGTCCACCATGACCTCAAGCACACCGACTACATCACCGGAGAAGTCCGTGACCGGGCGCGCGACCACGGCCATCGGGGTACTCTCATAGGTCACGTTCCGTACCAGCTCTTCGCCCTCCATGACCTCGCGCATTTCGGCATCGCTGAAGGTCGGGTCGCCGCCGATCGTGCCGCGGAAACGGCTGAACGAACGGCCATCGCGCAGATAAAGCGCGACCGGTGAATTCGTATCCGCCGTAAACTCCTCGAAGAAGGAGTCGCCGAACGAAAGACCGAACTCCACCGAACCGACGTGGTCGCCATTGTGTTCGATGGGCACAACCCCGCGAATCCCGAGACCCGCTACCCCTTCCTCAAGTCCCGAGATCGGGGTGCGCTTCTCGTTGGTGTCGACCACCGTCTGGCGGAAGTCGGACAGGTCGTCGCCATAATTGTCGGGCGAGTGAACGCGCAGGAAGGAAGTCGCCGGCGGGGTATGGAACTGATACTGATGCACGCCGTACTGCTCGCTGAGCGAGGCAAAACTCGGAACGGTCATCTCGGCCAGACGCTCGCGATCGCCCGTCGCCATCGCCTCCTGCACGTCGGGGATCTTCGCCACGGTCTCTGCCATTGCGGTCGCGCGCGCGGCTTCCTGGTCCAGACGACCGACAAGCTGCGCGGCCAGATCGGTCAGTTCGCGCTGTTCGGCACGATCGGCCATGGTGCCAAGGCTGTTCATCACGACCACAAGGGTCAGGATCACGGCCAGCAGCACCACCGTGATGATCCCGACCATCAGCCGGACTCCGATTCGGATGTTATCGAACATTCTGAAGACTCTCCCCAATAAGGCTTTGCGGGCCTGCGGCATCCTTGCTGCGGCATTTCACCGACGTTAGCGGCGGCGCAGCATAAAACTTGAGGGGCGTCACAGGAAGCCTGAAAGGCCGGGAGACGAGCCTATCCCTGCATCAGGATGACCTCCGCCATGGCGTAGACCGCAACCGTAATCATGGCAATCGCCACCAGGGAGAGCAGCGCGCCGCCACGGATCATGTCGATCACCCGCAGTCGATTACTGGCGAACACGATCGCGTTTGGCGGGGTCGCGACCGGCAGCATGAAGGCCACGGAGGCCGCAAAGGCCACAGGGATCGCGAGGAGCACGACCGGAATCTCCATGTGCATCGCCAACGCGGCCACCAGTGGCAGCAGCGTCGCAGCGGTGGCCGTGTTGCTGGTCACATGCGACAGCAACATGGTCACCACCACGGTCCCGGCAATAATCAGCAGCAACGGCCATGTCTGGGCGGCGCCCAGGCCCTCGGCGGCCAGCTCCGCCAGGCCGCTCGCCTCGATGGCCGAACCCAGGCTGAGACCACCACCGACCAGCAGCAGCACCCCCCAGGGGAGCTCGCGCGTGTTATCCCAGGCCAGCAGCCGACGCTGGTCCACGGCGCCCGAGGGCAGCAGGAACAACAGCCCGGCGCCGAGGATGGCAATCCCGGCATCGGTCAGGTGGATCGGCAGGAGATCTTCGAGGAAGGGGCGCGACAGCCAGGCCAGCGCCACCAGCAGGAAGACGCCGGCAACCCGGTACTCGGCCTGGGACCAGGCCCCGACCTCGGCACGCTGCTGGTCCATCATCGCCTGCAACCCCTGCAGGCGTACGCGATGGACCGGGAAGACCCAGCGCGTCAGCAGCCACCAGGCCAGCAGTAGCAACGCGGTGGCCAAAGGCAGGCCCAGCATCATCCACTGCACAAAACCGATCTCGATGCCATGCCGATCGCCCAGATAGGCGGCGGTCAGTGCGTTCGGCGGCGAGCCGATGATCGTCGCCATGCCCCCGATGTTGGCGGCAAAGGCGATCCCCAGCAGTAGCGCCAGCGCGGGGCGGCGCGACTCGGCGCCGAGGCCGTCACCCGTAATGTGTGTGTCGCGATCCATCAGCGCCAGAACGGACAGGGCGATCGGCAACATCAGCGCAGCAGTCGCTGTGTTACTGACCCACATCGACAGCCCCGCCGTGGCCAGCATGAAGGCCCCGACCAGGAGATGCAGGCGGTCCCCCGCCCGGCTTACGATCGCGAGCGCAATCCGCTGATGTAGTCCCCAGCGCTGCACGGCCAGCGCGATCGCAAAGCCGCCCATGAACAGGAAGATGATGGGATTGGCATAGGGCGCGGTCGCCGCGTCCATCGGCATCACGCCGAGCAGCGGCAACAGGGCAATCGGCAGCAGTGCCGTGACGGGTAGAGGCAAGGCCTCGGAAATCCACCAGGTCGCCATGAACAGGGTCAACCCGAGCACCCACCAGGCCTCGCGCGCAACGCCTTCTGGCGGTGGAAAAAACAGGAACGCGAGCATCAGGAGCGGGCCCAGGAGAAGCCCAATGCGCCCGCGCCAGGCGTAGGCGTTACGGGCGGGGCTCGCACCCGCCGACGGTGGGTCGCCGTCCGATTGTCGATCGGCGTCGTGCGCGGACATGCCGTGGCTCCTTCACAATTCCGCAAACGTTGGCTGAACGATAACCAAGCCGCATCATCGGAAATTGCATCACCCGGGCAACGTGACTATCGTTGACGGGTTTACTGGCGCGGCCACCGATGGTCGGCCAGACGCAGTCTCGCATGTTTTCTTACAAGGAGTCTTTCATGGCCTACGAACTGCCCGATCTGCCCTATGCCAAGAACGCGCTGGAGCCGCACATCTCCGCCGAGACGCTGGAATACCATCACGACAAGCACCACGCGACCTACGTGACCAAGCTGAACGGCCTTCTGCCCGGTTCCGAATTCGAGAACGCCTCGCTGGAGGACATCATCAAGAAGGCCCCGGCTGGCGGCATCTTCAACAACGGCGCCCAGGTCTGGAACCACACCTTCTACTTCAATTGCATGGGCCCGGACGCCGGTGGCGAGCCGTCCGGCAAGGTGGCCGACGCGATCAACAGCGCCTTTGGCTCGTTTGATGGCTTCAAGGAGAAGTTCAACGAGGCCGCGGTCGGCAATTTCGGCTCCGGCTGGACCTGGCTGGTGCAGAATAGCGATGGCTCGGTGGAGATCGTCAACACCTCCAACGCGGCCAATCCGATGCGTGACGGCAAGACCCCGCTGCTGACCTGCGATGTCTGGGAACATGCCTACTACATCGACTACCGCAACGCGCGGCCGAAGTATCTGGAAAACTTCTGGAACGTGGTCAACTGGGATTTTGTCGCCCAGCAGATGAAATAAGTCGCGATAACGCGATTGGGGGCCGCCACAGTGCGGCACCCTGGGCAGAAGCCGGCGGCTCGCTCGCCGGCTTCTTCATTTGGGAGAGCTTTGCTAATGAGTGACGTCCTGCAGAATACCTACAGCCGGCTGCCGGTTGCCTTCGAACGGGGGGAAGGTGCCTGGCTCTGGGACACCGAGGGCAAACGCTACCTCGATGCCCTGTCCGGCATTGCGGTCTGCGGCCTTGGCCACGCCCACCCGAAAGTGGCGCATGCGATCTGCGATCAGGCTCAGACGCTGGTACACACCTCGAACCTGTTCCGTATCCCCTTGCAGGAACAGCTCGCGCGGCGTCTATGCGCTCTCGCGCAGATGGAACAGGCCTTTTTCTGCAACTCCGGCGCCGAGGCCAACGAGGCGGCAATCAAGCTGGCACGGCTGCATGCCCGCCGCCGCGGCATCGAGAAGCCGAAGGTCATCGTGATGCACGGCAGCTTCCACGGGCGTACGCTCGCGACGCTGTCGGCCACCGGCAACGAAAAGATCCATGCCGGATTCGAACCCCTGGTCGAGGGGTTCGTGCACGTCCCCCATGGCGATGCCGAGGCCGTCGCGGCCCTGGCCGACGATCCGGACGTGGTCGCCATCCTGGTCGAACCCATCACCGGTGAAGGCGGCATCCACGTACCCCCGCCCGGATACCTGCGGCGCCTGCGCGAACTGGCCGACCAGCACGACTGGCTGCTGATGCTGGACGAGATCCAGGCCGGGATCGGCCGCACCGGACACTGGTTTGCCTTCCAGCATGAAGGCATCACGCCCGATGTGATATCGCTCGCGAAGGGCCTGGGCAACGGCATCCCGATCGGGGCGAACCTGGTGGCCGGCCGTGCGTCCGGCCTGTTCACCCCGGGTACCCACGGCACCACCTTCGGTGGCAATCCCCTGGTCTGCCGGGCGGCCCTGGCCGTGCTGGACGTGATGCAGGACGAGGGCCTGTGCGAGGAAGCTGGACGGCAGGGCGAGATCCTCCGCCGTCGGCTGACGGACCGGCTCGAGGACAAACCGGGGGTCGTCGCCGTACGCGGACGCGGACTGATGATCGGCATCGAGCTGGATCGCCCGGCCGGGGCGCTGGTTCAGGCCGCCCTCGACGCAGGGTTGATTCTCAACGTGACCGCGCAGCGGGTAATCCGGCTGCTGCCGCCACTGATCGTGGACGACGCCCAGGTCGAGCAGATCGCCAGCACCGTGGCCGAGCTGGTCGGCTCATTGCTCGCGTCCGAAGTATCCCAGGAGGCACAGGCATGAAACCCCGCCATTTCCTGTCATTCCATGACCTTTCCGCGGACGAGACGCGCGCCGTGCTGGCGCGGGCCATCGAGCTGAAGCGCCAGACCCACGCAGGCGAGCACCACGATGACATCCTGCGCGGCAAGACCCTGGGGATGATCTTCGAGAAGTCCTCCACCCGGACGCGCGTCTCGTTCGAAGTCGGCATGCAGCAACTGGGCGGCAACGCCCTGTTCCTGTCCCCGCGCGACACCCAGCTGGGTCGCGGGGAGCCGATCGAGGACACCGCCCGCGTACTCTCGCGCATGGTGGATTGCGTGATGATCCGCACCTACGAGCACGAGAAGATCGAACTGTTCGCCCAGCACTCCTCGGTTCCCGTGATCAATGGTCTGACCGACCGGGAACATCCCGCGCAGCTGCTGGCTGACCTGCAGACCTATCTCGAACACCGGGGCGACATCCGGGGCAAGCGCGTGGCCTGGATTGGCGACGGCAACAACATGTGCCACAGCTACATGTATGCCGCGCACTTGCTGGACTTCCAGCTTGTGGCGGCCTGTCCCGAGGGCTACGACCCGGAAGAGGACGTCGTGGATGCCACGCGCGACCATTTCGAACTGACCCGCGATGCGCGCGCGGCGGCCGAGGGTGCCGACCTCGTCGTCACCGACGTCTGGGCCAGCATGGGGCAGGAGCAGGAAAAGAGCGCCCGCCGCCGGGCCTTTTCCGGGTTCTTCGTGGACGCCGACCTGATGCGTCTGGCCAACGACGACGCCCTGTTCATGCACTGCCTGCCCGCGCACCGCGAGGAAGAGGTCTCCACCGAGGTCCTCGAAGGCCCACAAAGCGTGGTCTGGGACGAGGCGGAAAACCGGCTGCACGCGCAGAAGGCCCTGATGGAATTCCTGCTGACCCGTGGAGCCTGAGACCTTCGCTCGGCCTGTCACGAAACTGACATAATGCATACCTACACTCGGGGCCCCACCCTTGCCCCGAGTCGTGCATGCCGGATGCCGACGTGACCGATACCGAGCTCTTTCTCAACCGCGAGCTGTCACTGCTGGAATTCAACCGGCGCGTGCTGGAACTGGCACGCGACCCGGGCTTTCCCCTGCTGGAGCGGCTGCGCTACCTGAGCATCTCGTCCACCAACCTCGACGAGTTCTTCGAGGTCCGCGTCGGATCGCTGCGTCAGCAGATCGACCTGAACGTCCAGGCGCCAGGACCGGATGGCTTGTCCGCGACGGAACAGCTGCGCCTGATCGCGCCCCGGGCGCACGCCCTGGTGGACGATCAGTATCGCGCGCTCAACGACGAACTGATACCGGCACTGGCCGAGGAAGGCATCCATTTTGTGCGTCGTTCGCACTGGAGCGAGCAGCAAAAAGCCTGGGTTCGCCAGTTCTTCCACGAGCAGCTGCAGCCGGTCCTGAGTCCGATCGGGCTCGACCCCGCGCACCCGTTTCCGCGCATCCTGAACAAGAGCCTGAACTTCATCGTCACGCTAAAGGGCAAGGATGCGTTCGGCCGCGAGTCCGGACGCGCGGTGGTCCAGGCGCCACGCTCCCTCCCGCGTCTGGTGAAACTCCCGCGCGAGGTGGCCAGCGGCGATTCCGATTTCGTGCTGCTGTCGTCCATCCTGCACGCCCACGTCAGCGAGCTGTTCAAGGGTATGAAGGTCACCGGCTGCTACCAGTTCCGGCTAACCCGCAACTCCGATCTGTTCGTGCAGGAAGAGGAGATCGACGACCTGCTGAACGCGCTGGAAGGCGAATTGCCCCAGCGCAACTACGGTGCGGGGGTACGCCTGGAGGTCGCGGACAACTGCCCGGACGAGGTCGCGCAGTTCCTGCTGCAGGAGTTCCATCTGGAGGCAGACGATCTTTACCAGGTCACCGGACTGGTCAACCTGAACCGCATGATGGCCGTGTACGACCTGGTCGACCGGCCCGACCTCAAGTTTCCCCCATTCATCCCCGCCCTGCCGCGCACGGATGCCAGCGGTGAAAGCATCTTCGCCTCCATCCGCGAGCAGGACCTGCTGCTGCATCATCCCTACCAGTCGTTCATGCCGGTGGTGGATTTCCTGCGCCAGGCCGCCAGCGACCCGCGCGTGCTGGCGATCAAGCAGACGCTTTATCGCACAGGCACCCAGTCACCACTGGTCGAAACGTTGATCGAGGCCGCGCAGTCGGGCAAGGAGGTGACCGTCGTCATCGAGCTGCGCGCCCGCTTCGACGAGGCGGACAACATCGAACTGGCCAACCGAATGCAGGATGCGGGCGTACATGTGACCTACGGCGTGGTCGGCTACAAGACGCATGCGAAGCTCGCCCTGGTGGTACGTCGTAACGGCGACAAGCTGGTCCGCTATGCCCACCTGGGCACGGGCAACTATCACTCGGGCACCGCCAAGGCCTATACCGATTACGGCCTGCTGACGGCCGACCCGGTACTCACCGAGGACGTGCATCGCGTGTTTCAACAGCTCACGGGCCTTGGCAAGGTGGAGCGCCTGCGCGAACTGATCCAGGCGCCTTTCCGTCTGCACGATGCCATGTGCGAGAAGATCGAACGTGAGGCCGAGAACGCGCGCGACGGTCGGCCGGCGCGGATCGTCGCGCGCATGAACTCGCTGAACGAGACCGGCATCATCCAGGCGCTTTATCGCGCATCACAGGCGGGCGTGAAGATTCAGCTGATCGTGCGCGGCATCTGCAGCCTGCGACCAGGCGTGCCGGGCATCTCCGAGAACATCGAGGTGCGCTCGGTGCTTGGCCGTTTTCTGGAGCACTCGCGGGTGTTCTACTTCGAGAATGGGGGCGAGCCCGAGCTGTATCTATCCAGCGCCGACTGGATGCCCCGCAATTTCTTTCGCCGGGTGGAGGTCGCCTTTCCGATTCGCGATACCGCGATGCGCGACCGGGTCGCGGAAGAATCACTCTTCAACTACCTGCGGGATACCGCCAGTGCCTGGACCCTGCAGGCCAACGGGAGTTACCAGCGGGTCCAGCCGGCCGCGGACGAAGCACCCCATTCGGCACAGCAGCAGTTGCTCAAGACCCTCGCTAGCTGAAAGTCAGTTCAAGGTCGTGGCGCGCCCACTGCCCGGCCTCTTCCTCCAGATCCGCCCGCGTGAGCGGATGCGCATCCAGCCAGCCAGCGGCAAAGCCCAGCACCAGCCCGCGTTCGCGTGCCTCGAGCCGCTCCAGCGGCGGCGGCTCCGGCGCGCGCGAGCGGTGAAGCAGCACCGCCAGTCGCAGCAGACTGGCCAGACGCAGAAGGGGCTCGACCCGCGCCTGACGTACGTCATTGAGCAGTTTCGGCTTGAACGCGCGGCGGTGCAGGCGCACCAGCAGCGCCAGTTCGTGCTGCTCGGGTTGCGAGAACCCCGGAAGATCGGCCCAGTTGAGGATGTATTCGCCGTGCTTGTGGTACTTGCTGTGCGCGAGCGCCAACCCCACCTCGTGCAGCTCGGCCGCCCAGTCCAGGCGCTCGCCGTCGCTCTCGTCCAGCCCCCAGCGGGCCCGGACCGCCCCCAGCAGCCGCGCCGCCATGGCCTGTACCCGCTCGGCCTGCGCCTCGTCCACGGCAAAACGGCGACGCAGGTTGTGGATGGTCAGGCCCCGTACATCCTCGTGCCGGAAACGGCCCAGGAGATCGTGGATCACCCCCTCGCGCAGGGCGCCATCGGAAGGATGCAGCCGCTCGATCCCCAGCGCCTCGAACGCCCCGATCAGCACTGCCAGTCCGCCCGCAATCACCGGTACCCGGTCCTCGGCCAGACCCGGCAGCTCCAGCTTGTCCAGGCGCCCGACCTCGATCATGCGTTCGCGCAAGGTGCGCAACGCATCAAGCGTCATGCCCGGTGCCTCGTCAATCCCGGTCTCGCGCACGATACGATCCAGCGCCAGGATGGTGCCGGAGGCTCCCAACGCCTGATCCCACCCGGCTTCGCGGTAGGTAGCGGCAATCGGCTGCAACTCCTGGCCGGCATGCAGCTCGGCGGCGGCAAACGCCCGGGGGGTCAGGTGGCCATCGGAGAAGTGCCTCTGGGTGAAGGTCACGCAGCCCATTTCCAGGCTTTCAGCGAGGATGGGGCGGAAGCGTTCGCCAATAATGAACTCGGTGCTGCCGCCGCCGATGTCCATCACCAGGCGACGGCCCTCGTCATCGGCGAGCGTATGGGCCACACCCAGATAAATCAGCCGCGCCTCCTCGCGCCCGGCAATGACCTCCACCGGATGCCCGAGGGCCTGCTCCGCGGCGACCAGAAAACGTTGACTGTCGGCCATCTGGCGCAGCGTATTGGTGCCCACGACGCGCACACTGCCCTGGCGTAGCTGGCGCAGTCGCTGGCCGAAACGTTCGAGGCAATCCAGTGCGCGGCGTTCGACCGTTGCATCCAGACGACCGCGGCCATCCAGGCCACTGGCCAGTCGCACCGTTTCCTTGAGCCGGTCCATTTTCAGGACCTCGCCCTCGTGACGCCGGGCCACGATCATGTGGAAGCTGTTGGAGCCCAGATCGACTGCCGCGACAGTCTCGCCCTGCCCGTCCATATTCATATCTACCCGTGGTCTCCCGAGAGGTCCTCCAGCACTCGGCGGGGCAACAGCCAGGACAATTGCATGGGACCGGGCAGACCGCCTCCCAGGGCGCATGCCGAACCCTTGCCCATATGCACCCCGGAAGCCCCCAACGGACAGCCCATCAGGCGTCCCGCCAGCGAGGAGAGGTCCGGCTCATGGCCGACCACCACCAAGCTGCCGTCCGCCGGCAGGCGCGCCGCCAGTGCCTCCAGTTCGACGCCGGCCACCTGCCCGGGGGCCAGCCATTTCTTCTGGCGCACCGGCACACCCAGTGCTTCGGCGATGGGTGACGCCGTCTGACGCGCGCGCAGGTAGGGGCTGGTCAGCAGTTCCACATGGCCGGGAAGCAAGTGGGTCAGCGAGGCCCCCAGGCGCCGGGCACTCACCTGGCCGGCCTCGCTCAACGGCCGATCCCGGTCGGCACCTTCCCAGTCCCCTGCGTTGCCGGCCTGGGCGTGTCGGACCAGCACGAGACGCGGGCTCCGGCTCATGCCTGTGCGCCCCCCGGGGCCAGCAGGAACAGGCTGTAGGCCTCGTCCGGCGCCGACCACTCCGCCACCTGCGCCAGTCCGGCGCCGGACAGCAGTTGCTGCACCATCGGGCGCGTAAACTTGCGCGAGATCTCGGTGCGAATGGACTCGCCATCGGCGAACTGCAGAGTGGTTGCGGGTTCGGAGACCTGGACGGTCTGGTCACCCTGGGCGACCAGATGCATCTCGATGCGGGAATGCGCCTGGACGAACGGGGCGCGATGGCGGAAACCGTCGGGATCAAAGTCCGCTCCCAACTCACGATTGAGGACGGACAGCAGGTTCAGGTTGAACGCCGCCGTCACACCAGCCGCGTCGTTGTAGGCCGCCTCCAGAACGGGGATGGCCTTGACCCGATCCAGCCCGAGCAGGAGCCGATCCTCCGCACCCATGGCAGCGCAAATCTTGGACAGCAGGGCGATCGCCTCCGCATCCTCGAAGTTCCCCAGGCTGCCGCCGAGAAAGGTGAATAGGCGCGGGGCCGCTGGGACAGGTGTCAGCGTTGGAAGGGCCGAAAGCGCGGCGAGATAGTCACCACACAGCGCCTCGATCACGAGTGTGGGGAATCGTCCCAGTAGTCGCTCGGCCGCCTCGTCGAGGATCTCGCCACAGACATCATTGGCAACGTAATACGGATCGTCGACACGCTCGTTCAACGCCGCTATCAGGTACTCGGTCTTGCGCGAGGTCCCGCTGCCGAGCTCGATCAGTGTGTGGGCACCCGAGGCCTCGACGATCTCGGTCGCTCGGGACTCCAGCAGGGCCGATTCAAGACGCGTGGGGTAATACTCGGGCGTGTCGCAGATGGCATCGAAAAGCTGCGAACCACGGGCATCGTAGAAGTACTTTGGCGGCAGCCAGCGCGGTGCCTCCAGCATGCCCTCGCAAAAGTCCGCCACCAGCTCCGCATGCGGGTCACGCACCTGCACCACATGACGGGTGTAGCGCTCCGGGAGCGGCATGGCAGGACTCTCGGGCTTCATGGGCACATCCGTGCTTCGGGGTTCCCGGCACGCTACCATGAAACTCCTGACCTCCCAACCGCGAGTCCGCGCCAATGTGTCGCCATCTAGCCTATCTGGGCCCACCGCTGACACTCAGACGGGTATTGCTGGATCCACCGCACAATCTGATCGAGCAGGCGATTGCGCCGCAAGAGCTGGTCTACGCCCGTGTCAATGCGGACGGGTTCGGGTTTGGCTGGTTCAGTGAGGACGGCACTGCGCGCTGCTACCGGCGTGCCGACCCCCTCTGGCAGGACCCGAACCTGCAGGCGCTCGCCGAAACACTGGAAGAACCGCTGTGGATCTCCGCCATTCGCAGTGCGACCCCCGGGTTCGGAGGCGACACGGTCAATGCCCAGCCGTTCGCCACCGACGGGCTGCTCTACAGCCACAATGGCCTCATTGGCGGCTTCAGGCCGCAGATCCGCCGGCAGATCGAGAACCTGCTGACGCCCGAGATCGAGGCGGGCATCCAGGGCACCACAGATTCCGAGTACCTGTTCGCCCTGGTCCGCCAGTTCCTGGCAGATGACGAGAATGCCACGCTGGAAGGCGCCCTGGGCGAGGCTTTCTCGACACTGGAAACCTGGCTCGGCGACGAGATGGCTCTGCTCAACGTCCTCTTGTCCGACGGGCGCCGTCTGGTCGCCAGCCGCCATGCGATCAACAGCCCCTGCCCCAGCCTGTACTACACGTCCGACGATGACGACTTCCCCGAGGACTCGGTAATCGTCGCCTCCGAGCCGTTGACGGACCGGGAGCGCTGGCGCCCCGTCCCTTCAGGACACATCCTGATCCTCGATCCTGACGAACCACCGGAACTCCTCGCGCTCTAGCCTTTCCACTCGGATATGAGCACCCCAGCATTCGACCCTCCAGCGAGCCTCGTCTCTTCTTCGTCCTTGCTGGACGACCTGGCCCGTCAGCACGAGCGCTTGAACACTGCACTGGAAAGCACACCCACCGAAATCTGGCGTAACCAGTACCACCCGGACCTTAGCCCGATCGGCTGGCACTACGCCCACTGCCACTTCATCGAGGCCGTCTGGCTGCGTGAACGTATTCTCGGGCACGCACCACCCCGCACGCGGGACTGGCATGACCTCTATTTCCCCGAGCTCAGCCCCAAATGGCGCCGGGGTGGACGCCTGCCCGCCCTCGATCGACTCATCCCATGGGGACGCGGGCTACAGTTCCGGCATCGCGATTGGCTTGCCCGCCACACCGGGATCCTCGACCACCCGCTGATGGCCAACGAGTACCTGACGGGGTTCCTTGCCCAGCACCACGCGATGCACCTGGAGACCCTGGCTCAGGTGCGCTGGTTTGCCCGCCTTCGGGGGGCTGCCCCTGCCCACTCGGAGCCCCGCCTGCAGACGCCCGAGATCACCTCGCAATCCTGGCGCGAATGGGATGCCGTGCACGCCACCGTTGGCGGCGACGACGTACTGGTCTTCGACAATGAAAAGGGCGTTCACGGGAAGCATCTCGCGCCCTTTGCCATCCGGCGCGACCCTGTCACCAACGGGGAGTGGCAAGCCTTCATACAGGATGCCGGCTATCACCGTCCCGAACTATGGAGCCGCGAGGGGTGGGACTGGCGCAAGGCCCACGACATCCAGGCCCCACTCGGGTGGCGCGGGTCCGGGACCGACATTGGCCTGCAGGTTCTGCCGGAGGGCACGGTCCAGCGCAACCCCGATGCCCCGGTGGTGGGCGTGTCCCGCTTCGAGGCCGAGGCCTTCGCGCGGTGGGCCGGCGCCCGGCTGCCCCACGAGCACGAATGGGAACATGCCCAGCGCGAGGGAACGCTGCGAGGCACAGGCCGGGTCTGGGAATGGTGCGAGAATCCGTTCGCGCCCTATCCCGGATTCCGCCCCTTCCCCTACAACGAATACTCGGCCCCGTGGTTTGACGGCCGGCATTACGTCCTGCGCGGCGGCAGCGACTGGAGCGATCCGTTACTGAAACGCCCCAGCATGCGCAATTTCTTCACGCCGGAGAAACGCCATGTCTTTGCCGGCGTGCGCCTCGCACGTACGATGGAACCCTGACCCCACCGGATATCACCCCATGAGCCGCACTCCGTTCCTGCGCCCCCTTGTCGCATGCCTCTGGCTGAGCGCCCTGCTGCTGATCCCGGCCCTGGCCAGCGCCGATGGCAACACCACACTGACGCTCTCCGGCCATGCCGAGCGGCAGGTGGAGAATGACCGCATGACGGTCCAGATGCAGGCCCAGGCCCGTGCCCCGGACGCGCGGGACGCCGCAGCCACGGTGAATCGCCGTATGGAACAGGCCCTGGCGCGCGCGGAAGACTATGACACGGTCGAGGCCTCGACCCGCAGCTACACGACGCAGGCCATCCACGACCGGGATGAACCTGACCAGATCAGAGCCTGGCAGGTCCAGCAGACCCTGGAACTGGTCGGCAGTGATTTCGACAGCCTGACGGAGCTTGTAGGTGTTCTTCAGGGAGACGAACTGACCGTTGGTCAGATTCGCTTCTCGCTCAGCCGCGAGACACAGCAGGAGCACCGCAAGGTCTTGCTGGAGGCCGCCATGGACGACTGGAAGGAACAGGCACGCGCGATGGCACGTTCCCTGGGGGCCACCGAGCTGCGCCCGGTGGAGGTCGAACTCGTCGACAGCGGCTATGACCGCCCGCAGCCGATGATGGCGATGCGGGCGATGGACGAGTCCGCCAGCCAGCCCGCACTGGAGGCCGGGACCTCCACGGTGTCCGTCACCGTACGCGCCAAGGTCGAAGCGCTGGGGGGCGAGACGCTGCGCGTCGACCCATAGTCGATCTGCAGGAGCTGGCTAGCGTGCGAGATGCAGGGCCAGCTCCCCTTCGCGCACATCGATGCTCTCGATCCCCGCGCGCAGGTGCTGGAAGGGCTCCAGCGCCAGCAGGTCCTCGTCTTTCAGACCGCCCAGCCAGGCATCCGGCAGGGGGATACCGGCGACGGACACACCGACGAGCCGGGCTCGCAGTTCCTCGCCCTCGGTCTCGAAGCGCACACCGGAGCGCACGTTCAGCACACGCCCGCCCATCAGCGGCACGTCCGCCGGCACGTCGATGCGCACGCGCGTGCTCACCTGCCCCGGTGTCAGGCGGACCGCCACCCGGCCGGCCAGGTCCGGATCGCGCGCGATCAGGGCATTCAGCTCGCGCTCACTGAACTGGACGATCCGCGCCTCGTCGGTCTCCTCGTAGAGCTCGGGGATCAGCGGCTCCGCGTCGGCTTCGAGATCAACAATCGGCTCACTGGGGGCCTGATCGGGGCGCGGTGCATCGGGTGCGGAGATCGCCTGCAGCTTGGCCTCGAGCTCCACCTGCTCCTGCTCGCTCAGGGTCACGGGCTTCGGCTCGCCGGACTGCAGCATCACCACGCCCCAGAAGGCCGCCCAGATGACCGCCAGCACCAGCAGGACGATCAGATAGCGCGGGGGCCGCCCGGTGGAGCGGTACTGGATCGGTGCGGAGGGTTCCTGGTATTTGGCCATTGTGCGGTTCCGTCCCTGGGGGACGCTTCATGGGGATCGTAATATGGTCGCACAGACGCCCGCGCCCGTGCGCAGGCGCTTCTGCCTAGATGAAGTCGAACAGGGAGAGCCGGTTGACCTGGGTATAGGTCTGCTGCGCGGCCTGCAGCGCCACCTGCTGCTGGTTGAAACGACTGATTGCCTCGGCATAGTCGAGATCGCGAATCTGCGACACTGCGGTTTCCAGGTCCAGCAGGCGATCCTCGTTCAGGTCCATTTGCTGGTCGAAGGTCTTCAGCCGCCCACCCAACTCGGCGCGGATATCACTAAAATTGCCAAGCGCTGCGTCCAGGTCCGCCAGGGCGGTGTTGGTAGCCGATGCCAGGTCCGCACGCGCCGTGGAACCGCCGCCACTGTTTTCCAGCGCATTGATGATCCGATCCAGGCTCTCGAAGACGCTTACGTTTTCCGCGGGTCGGGATTCGATCGTGTCACCATCGGCGGGGGTACCAGAAATCACCACGGTACGCCCGGCGAATTCGATCGCGGCCCCGGGGACATACGGCTGATCTCCCAGACCATCGAACACCTCGCCTTCTCCATCCTCGATGGTGTAGGTGATCTCTCCGTCATCTTCACTAAAGACAATCTCGAAGGTCTCGTCGCGGTTCTCATTGAAGGCCGAACGATCGGAAACTTCAGCCTTCTCCAGCACCATGGTGCCGTTGTTCGTGGCGACCGAGGCCCCGACACGCCCGTCATTCTCGGGAATCTCCATGAACACCCGAGCCCCGTCCTCGCCCAGGCGAACCTTGCGCGTGGCGGATACCGCCACTTCGCGCACACTGCCCTCGCCGGACGCCCCGGAATAGCTCACCTCCCCATCCGCATCCTGATGGAACGGCTGGTCCTGGGACTTGGTGCCGGCAAACAGGTACTCGCCATTGGGGTCGCGCGTGTTCGCGATCTCGAACAACCCATCACGGATCTGGCGCAGCTCGCCCGCCAGATACTTGCGAGTCTCCTCGGTCTGGCTGTCGTTGTTGCCGGTGACCACCAGCTCGCGCGCCCGCTGCAGGGCATCGGTGCCCTGCTGCAGCAATGATTCCTGCTGCTGCATGCGCGGCTGGGTGTTCTCCATGTTCCGCTGGAACTGCTTGGTCGCCTTGATGATGCGCTCGAACTGGTTGATCTGGGTCGCGCCGCTCGGGTCGTCCGATGGCGACAGGATGCGCTTGCCGGAACCCAGCTGCAGCGAGGTGCGATTGAGTTCGCCCTGGCCCGCCTGGATCTGGTTGATCCCGCTCTGGAAGATCTGGGTTGTGGAGATACGCATCGGGTTTCCCTCGAATCACAAGTCGCCTAACGGCGGAACGCGCCCAGCAGGCTGTCGAATAGCGAGTTGCTGACCTGGATCACCTGGGCGGCCGCCTGATAGGCCTGCTGATAGCGGATCAGGTCGGCGGCCTCTTCATCCAGATTCACGCCCGAGATCGACTCGCGCTGGGCCTTGGCCTGCTCCAGCTGGGCATTCGCGGAGTCCAGCGCCACGTTGGCCTGTCGCGTGCGCGTGCCGACGTTCGCGATCAGGCTGTTATAGGCATCGCCAAAGCCGGGGATTCGCCGGTCTCCATTGTCCGTCTCGAGGGTGCGAGCCTCGGACAGATCAGCCATAGCGAGCATGTTGCGGTTGTCGCCCGGGCGGTCCTGCCCCCCTTCAACGATAAACGTATCCCCGTCGTCCGGGGCCCCGCTCAAGGTGATCGACCAGCCATCTTCTGTCTGAATCGTGACTGGCTCGCCGTCGTCATGGTCTGCCTGGCCGATCATTTCACCATCGCTGTTGCGTACGAAGTATTCACCGTCTTCAAACGTCACAGTGGCCCCGTTCTTTAGCACGTCCGGGTCATAATCCGTGGAGGTAATCCGAAAGCCCTCGACGACAGCGTCACCCGTATTGTCCTCAGCCGCCGCGACGTCATGGATTGCCGCAGCCGCGGCGATCCCGCGCGGGTCATCCAGGACAACCTCGAGGTCGCGGGCGCCATTCCGCGTGGGCTGGATCAGCCAGTTGTCACCTTCGTTGGCACCGAGGTCTCCCACATCAATGATCATGCCGTCGGCTCGGAAGCGACCGTCGCCGAGGTCTTCCATCTCCACCACCTGATTGCCCGGCAGCCGCAGCAGTTCGAACTCCTCGTCGCTGTTTACGCGCAAGCGGTAATCGGAGGTGGTCAGCTCGTCGGCGTTTCCGATCTCGACGCCCGGGACACCACTCTCGGTGTTACTGGAACGTCCCCACACTGCGGGTTCACCAATCCCGAAGATGTCGCCACCGATCTGGCCATCGGCATCGAGGCCCTGGGCGTTCTGCTCGTTGAAGGCCTGTCCCAGCTGGGTGGCGATCTGACCCAGTGTGTTCTGCGCGGTGTCGATGACCGAGTCGCGAATCTCCAGCAGCCCCCCGAGTTCACCGCCCTGCAGAAAGCGAGTCACGTTTGCCACCCCGCTACCCGACCGAATCCCGACTTCCATCCTGCCCGGGTCGCCGGAGAAGGATTCGGCCACCAGCGACTGACTGGTTCCGCCCAGCACCAGCGCCTGCCCGTTGCCGATGAACACATTCAGCGCGCCGTCGTCCTGCTCGACCGTGGTGACATCGATCTTCTCCGCCAACTGGTTCAGCACGCGATCGCGCTGATCCAGCAGATCGTTCGGTGTGCCCTGGGTGCTCTTGGCAACGATCTCGCGGTTGAGGCCCGCCAGGGATTCGGCGAGCTGGTTGATCTCCTTGACGCTGGTCTCGATCTGCCCGTTCACGATACGCCGCTGCTCCTCCAGACGCCCGTCGATGGCCTTGAAGCGCTCCGCCAGCGACTCGGCCTCGGTCAGGAACACCGTACGCGCAGCATTGGAGGTCGGATCATTGGCCACGTCGGAGGCGGCGTCGAAGAACCCCTGCAAGACCGGCGCCAGACCACTGGCTTCGTCCGCCAGCAGGTTGTCGATACGCCTGGCCAGATCCGCCTTCGCCTGGGCGTTGGACTGTTCGGAGATGCTGGTACGCAGCTGAGTGTTGACGAAGTCGTCCGAGATGCGGCGGATGGCATCTACGCCGACCCCCTGCCCCTGATACGAGCCCCCAAGGAACTGCGGACTCAGGTTGCCCAGCTCAGTGCGCTGACGGCTGTAGCCCTCGGTCGCGGAGTTGGCGATGTTGTTGCTGGTCGTGCCGATCGCGCGCTGAAACGCCAGCAGCGCGGAGGTCCCAATACCGGAGACACTCATACTTCGCCCCTCCCGGTCAGGCTCGCCCAGCTGGATTTACGTGTCTGCGACATGGTCTACCCCTCGTTTCGGGTAACGGCCGGCTCGGCCAATGCTTGAGTCGGTTCGGGATTCACATAGCCCGACAGCTGATCGCGTACCCGCAGCACCTTGTCCGCATAGGCGGGGTCGGTGGCGTAACCGGCGGCCTGCAGTTCACGGATGTACTGAACATCGTCGCCGGCCTGCAGGGCGCGGTGGTAGCGCGGGTTGTTACGAATGAAATCGACGTAGTCGGCGAAGGAATCCGCCGGATCGGCGTACGCGCGGAAGCGTGCCTGCTCGCGCTGGGCTACACCATCCCGGTACTCAAGGGTGCCCACGGCGACCTGATCCCCCTCCCAGCGGGAATCGGCCTTGATCCCGAACAGGTTGAAGCTCGGCTGGCCGTTCTCGCGCGAGGGCACGTGGCGCCCCCAACCGGTCTCCAGGGCACTTTGTGCCAGCAGGATGCCAGGCTCCACGCCCAGATCGGCAGCCGCTTCCCGCGCCAGGGGTTCCAGTGTCGCAACAAAGTCGGACGGATCCCGCGGCGGCCAGTCGATCGCCAGCGGGCTCGGCGCCCCGCCCAGCCGCCGGAGCTCACCGGTTCCAGCCTCGGTATCGCCCCGTGCGGGTCGCATGGGCGCAACCGGCTCAAGCTCGCGTTGTTCGTCGGACAGACGCCGAAAATCCAGGTCGCCCCGGCGTTGCGGGAGGTCCAGGGCCGCCAGGCGCTCGGGGTCCCGAAGACCCTGTCCGTCCTGCGGCTGACTCTGCTGCGACAGCTGCTGCATCAGCACCTCGCGCAGGCCGATCCCGTCGCCCTGACTCATGGCCTTGGCGAATTCCTGATCCTGCATCTCGAGGTACATCTTGCTCTGCTCGTTGTCGAACAGTCCGTCGCCCAGCGAGGCCTCGCGCATCTGCTTGAGCATCTGGCCGATCAGCATCGCCTCGAACTCGCGCGCGACCGCCTCCAGCGCCTCGTCTCCCCCCGCCTGGGCCGCACGCCCGAGGTCGCGCAGTCCGCTCGGGTCGCTGGCCAGCGCCGAGCGTGCCTGCATGGAGAGGTCGTGGCCGGACGAGATCATCAGATGACCACCAGCTCCGCGCGCAGGGCGCCCGCCTCGCGCAGGGCCTCGAGGATGGCCACCAGATCACCCGGAGCCGCCCCCACGTTGTTCACCGCGCGCACGATCTCGTCCAGCGAGGTGCCGGGGTCGAACAGGAACATGGTGCTGTCATCCTGCTGGATGGCAATGTCGGTCTGCGGCTGCACCGCGGTCTCGCCCTCGGCAAAGGGCATCGGCTGCACGACCTGCGGGGCCTCGCTGATGGTGACGGTCAGGCTGCCATGAGACACCGCCGCCGGGGTCACCTGCACGCTCGAGCCGATCACCACGGTCCCGGTGCGCGAGTTCACGATCACCCGGGCCGGGGGCGCGCCTCGCTCGATGGGCAGGTTCTCCAGCTCGGCGACAAAACCCACGCGCTGATCCGGGTTCTGGGGTGCGCGCACACGCACCGAGGAGCCGTCCAGGGCCTGAGCCACGCCGGGCCCGAAGGTATCGTTGACGGTCTCCACCAGCCGGTTGGCCGTGGTGAAGTCCGGGCGGTTCAGGTTCAGGGTCACATGGTCACCCTGGGCAAAGGCGGTCGGCACCTCGCGCTCCACCGTCGCACCGTTCGGAATGCGCCCGACGCTCGGGACGTTCACAGTGATACGCGACCCGTCCCGGCCCTCGGCACCGAAGCCGCCCACGACCAGGTTGCCCTGGGCGATGCTATAGGTCTGACCGTCCGCACCCTTCAGCGGCGTCATCAGCAGGGTCCCACCCCTCAGGCTGGTCGCATTACCCATCGAGGAGACGGTCACGTCGATGCGCTGACCGGGCTTGGAGAACGGGGGCAGCTCGGCGGTGACCATCACGGCCGCGACATTGCGCAGCTGCGGGTTGCCGGCGTCCGGGGTCAGTCCCAGCTGCCCCAGCATGTTGTTCAGGCTCTGGATGGTGAACGGGGTCTGCGTGGTCTGGTCGCCCGTGCCGTCCAGGCCGACGACCAGGCCATAGCCCACCAGCTGGTTTTCGCGCACGCCGAAGACACTGGCCACATCCTTGACCCGTTCGGTGTAGGTGCGCTCCTGCATCGCCGCCTGCTGCTGGATCGCCGTCTGGGCCTGCGCGCCGGCAATCCCGCCCAGCAGCAGCCCGACCGCGACCATCAGACCGGGGAGCGCACGCCCTGCGATGCTGCGCTGATGCCACCTGTACCCTGTTCGTTGCATCTCGGCTCTCCCGCTCAGAACGGCCACCAGGGGCTATTGAAGAAGCGGGTGATCCACCCGGGCGTGTTGCTGTCGGCCAGCACACCGGTGCCACCGTAATAGACCCGCGTATTGGCCACCTGCGTCGACAGGACGGTGTTGTTGGTGGTCACGTCCACCGGGCGCACGATGCCGCGAAAGCGCACATATTCCTCGCCCTGGTTGATGCCCAGCCACTTCTCGCCCTGTACCACGAGATTGCCGTTCGGCAGCACCTCGGCCACGGTCACGGTGATCTGGCCATCCAGCTGGTTGCTCTGAGACGAGTCGCCGGAGCCGTCGAAATCCCGACTGCTGTTATTGCTGGCCCCGAACAGCGGGCGGCCGCGGTGGGTCGCCTGGCCACCGAAGGCCTGCAGGTTGCCCAGATCCAGGCTGGAATCCTTCTGCGTAGAGGTCGAGGCGGACTTCTGCGCCTGGGTGCTCTCGGCCAGGATCACGGTCAGGATGTCGCCCACCTGGCGCGCCTTGTAGTCCTCGAACAGGCCCTGGGACTGCGCGACCTGGTAGATGCCCCCATTGTTCTGGGCCTGCGGCACCGGTTGCGGCGGCATCACGGGGTTGTAGTCCGGGTTGTCCCCGGGCATCGTCGGCTGGGTAGCGGCGCAGGCGGACAGCACCACCACGGCCGCCAGGCCCAGGATCGGTCGCATCAGGGTCTCAAGCCGGTTCATCGCGCTACCCGATCGTCTGGTTGACGAACTGCAGCGACTGGTCGGCCGCGGAAATCGCCTTGGAGTTGACCTCGTAGGCGCGCTGGGTCTCGATCATGTTCACCAGCTCCTCGGCGATATTCACGTTCGACGTCTCCAGCGAGCCTTGCACCAGGGTGCCGGTGCCATTCAGGCCGGGCTGGGCCTGCTGGGCGACGCCGGAGGCCGCGGTCTCCTGGAACAGGTTCTCGCCGATCGCCTGCAGACCCGCCGGATTCACGAAGTCCGCCAGCTGGATGTTCCCCAGCTCCACCGGCTCGGCCTGCCCCGGGATCTGCGCGGTCACGGTCCCGTCCTTGCCGATCGCCAGCGACTGGGTATCCGGCGGCACGAACAGGCCCGGCTGCAGCGGATAGCCGTTCGACATTACTACCTCGCCATCGGCATTCAGCTGGAAGCTGCCGTCGCGCGTATAGCCGATGTCCCCGCTGGGCATCAGGACCTGGAAGAACCCTCGTCCTTCGATCGCGACGTCCAGCGAGTTGTCGGTCTGCTGCAGGTTGCCCTGGGTAAACATCTTCTCGGTGGACACGGCGCGCACACCGGTACCGATCTGCAGCCCCGAGGGCAGTTGCTGATCCTGGGTGGCCTGGGCGCCCGGCTGACGTACGGTCTGGTAGATCAGGTCCTCGAACACCGCACGGTCCTTCTTGAAGCCGGTGGTGTTCACGTTGGCCAGGTTGTTCGAGACCGTCGACATGCGCGTGTGCTGCGCGTCGAGGCCGGTCTTGGCAATCCACAGTGCCTGGTTCATGGTGTTCTCCTGTCAGTCCTGCAATGGGGGCCGCGTCAGCCGAGGCCCAGCAGCCGGTTGCTGCTTTGTTCCAGCGTGTTGGCGCTGTCCATCATCTTCACCTGCATCTCGAAGTGGCGAGACAGCTCGATCATCCGGGTCAGCGCCTCGACCGTGTTCACGTTGCTGCCCTCGAGCATGCCCGAGACCACCCGCACCTCGGCATCCGGCGGCGCCTCGCCGCCATCAGCCATGCGGAACAGGCCGTCATCGCCGCGCTCCAGTTCGTTCACGTTCGGGTTCACCAGGCGGATACGCTCGATCGCGGCCAGGGCCTCCGGACCCACCCCCTGCGGGCGCACGCTGATCGTGCCGTCCGTGCCGATCTCGATCTTCTCCGACGGCGGGATCGCGATCGGGCCGCCATCCCCCAGGACCTGGTGCCCCTGTGCGGTGCGCAAGAGCCCGAACGCATCCACATGCAGGGAACCCGCACGGGTGTAACCTTCCTCGCCATCCGGACCCTGCACCGCGATAAAGCCCTGGTCCTCGATTGCGATGTCGAGATCGCGCCCCGTGCTTTGCATCTGGCCCTTGGAGAAGTCCGTGCCGTCGGTGCCCAGCTGTGCGTAGTCACGCGAGTCGAACACCGGCCCGCGCACGGGCACGGTATTGGCGTTGGCCAGCGCCTGACGAAAGCCGTCGGTATTGGCATTCGCCAGGTTGTGGTTGTTTACCGCCTGCGCGTGCATGGTCTCCTTCGCGCCGGACATCGCGATGTAGAGGAATCGATCCATGCCTGTGCCCTCGTATCCCTGTCCCTGACCTAGCGGATGTTGATGATGGTCTGGGTGACCTGATCGGCCGTGGAGATCGTCTGCGCGTTCGCCTGGAAGTTGCGCTGCGCGGTGATCAGATTCACCAGCTCCTGAGCGATATCGACGTTCGAGGCCTCCAGGGCGCCGGCCTGGATCTGGCCCAGATTGCCGGTACCCGGAGAGGCAAACACTGGATCACCGGCCGCAAAGGTCTCGGCCCAGTTGTTGTTGCCCAGCTGCTCCAGGCCCTGTGGGTTGGTGAAGTTGGCCAGAGCGACCTGCCCTAGAACGGAAGATTGGCCATTGGTGAAGCGCGCGAACACCACGCCACTGGAATCAATGTCGACACCGGTCAGACGACCCGACGCGAACCCGTCCTGACCAAGGTCGTTCACCGCAAAGTCACCACCAAACTGAGTGGTTCCTGTGAAATCAATGTCAATATCCAGTGCCGCGGCTCCGTTCTCAAAATCACCAGTCGTAAAATTGAAATCGGAATCGCTGGACAATTGACCATTTGGGTCAAAATCGAGCTCGAAGGGGCCTCCTTCAAAGTAGGTCGTATTTCCGTCGCTATCGACACCGTCATTCACTCGGATATGAGCATCCCACTCGCGTCCGTCTTCGGATTTAACGAAGTAGAGCCGAGCATCCCGAGATGTCCCCAGTGAGTCGTAAACCGTCAGGGAGGTGGAGTAGTTGTAGGTATCCGGGTCATCAAAGTCGAAAGCCTCTTCCGGGGGTACAGCGCCGGACTGAAGGTTCACCAAGGCCTCGATCTCACTGGTAGCCTGTGGCGCAGAGGCCCCAGTCTGGAGACGCAAATCCCCAAGCTGTCCAGTGTTGAAATCGGTATCCGTGCTGCCCGGATTGATCGGCGGATAGCCCTGCAGCTGCTGACCCTGATTGTTCACCAAGTTGCCTTCACGGTTTACCTGAAATTCGCCAGCGCGCGTATAAACACGATTGCCACCATCGTTCATCACGAAAAAGCCCTCACCATCAATCGCGAGATCTAGGCCGTTCTCGGTGAACTCCGTGCGTCCCTGCGAAAACTGCTGGGTCACAGCCATCAGACGCGAGCCACCACCGGTCGCGGTCTGGCTGACGCCACCAAAGCTCTGGGCGAAGACGTCACCGAACTCGGCGCGCGAGCGCTTGAAGCCCGTGGTGCCGGCATTCGAGACGTTGTTGCCGGTGGTCTGCAGATCGGCCTGTGCCGAGTTCAGTCCGCTCAATCCGATATTGAAGGGCATGCTGGTCTACCTCCGTTAGAGTCCGTCAGCTGCTGATGCGCCGGACATCCGAGAAATTGATCTCGCCCAGGCCCCTTACCATCAGGCCCAGGCTGGAATCGTCACCTACCGAAACACTCTCGACGCGTGCGTCGAGAAAGACATCTACTGATTCACTGCCGGATCCACTCCGGGTCGAGGCCCGGAACTCATATACGCCCGGGGCCGCAGGCGTCCCGTCATCGCGCAGCCCGTCCCACGTAAATTCCTGCAGCCCCTCACTGGCCGAGCCGAGGTTCATGCTGCGGATGCGTTCACCCGTGGGGCTGTACACCTCGACCTGCAACTGACCGGTGGACTGATCAAGGTCCACGGCACCACGCACCATGCCCTCCGGCCCCAGCTCGCTGAAATCTGTCGGTACCAGTACGTCTTTCCCGACCAGGGAGGCCGCCTGCAAGGTCTGGCTCTGCCCCATGGACTGCGCCAGTTGCTGGAAGGACTTGGACAGCTCCTCGATTCCGGTCACGGTCGAGAACTGGGCCATTTGTCCAATGAATTCGCCGTTTTCCATCGGTTCGAACGGGTCCTGGTTCTGCAGCTGCGTCACCATCAGCTTCAGGAAGTCGTCCTGACCCAGGCGATCCGTTTCCTTGTCGTCCTGCCTGGGACGTGACAGGCCCAGTCGATCCAGCATGTCCGGTGAAATCTGTGTCATGCGGCGCTCCGGTTTAGCCCTGGCCGATCTGCAACGTGCGCTGCAGCAGCTGGCGCGAGGTTTCCATCACCTCGACATTCGCTTCGTAGTTGCGCGAGGCCGACATCATGTTGGCCATCTCCTCCACCACACTGATCGCGGGACGGAAGATGTAGCCGTCTTCATTGGCCTGCGGGTGATTCGGTTCGTAGTGCGCCTGTGGCGGCGCGCGCGACTCGTCAATACCAGCCACCCGCACGCCGTTGGATGCGCCGTTCGGGTCGGCCTGGTTCATCACGGTCTGAAACAGTACCTGCTTCGCCCGGTAGGCCTCGTCCGGGTTGGTCGCGACGGTGTTGGCGTTGGCCAGATTCGACGCGACCGTATTCAGCCGCACCGACTGCGCGGTCAGCGCGGAGGCCGAGGTGTTGAACAGCTTGAACAGATCACTCACGACATCACTCTCCTGGTCCCAGCGTTGGCGCTCGCATTAGCGCTCGCCCCGCAGCGCGTCACGGATGCCGGAAACCCGGCGGTTCAGGAACTCGAGGCTGCTCTGGTACTGCAGGGAGTTCTCCGCAAAGGCTGCTCGCTCCAGCTGCGGGTCCACCGTGTTGCCATCCAGAGACGGCTGTGATGGCACGCGATAAAGCGTCTCCAGCGACCCGTTCGCGCCGCCCGCTCCACCAGGACCAATATGGCCCTGCTGGGTGCGCGCCATGGGCAGATTGCCGCCCTCGCCGGCCGCCGCCTGCAATGCCGAGCGAAAGTCGATATCGCGCGCCTTGTAGTTGGGCGTGTCGGCATTCGCGATATTCGAGGCCAGCAGTTCCATCCGCTTCGCGCGGACGTTGACCGCCTCCGGGAGAATGCCCATCGCCTTGTCGAGAGAGAGACTCATCCGTCGTACCCCGTCCGCCACTGGCGAACTTCAGGTTCCTCGGGACGAAACCGCTTCGCCCCGCATGACAGGGACAAAGCAATTGGTGTGCCACTATGGGCTGACGGATGTCTGGAGAGGGGTGTCGAGGTCGCGGGGAGCGACCGGATGGCGAAGCGCTACAAGGCGCGTCAGCCCTTCAGGCGAAGGACGGAGCCGTACTCGGTGCGAACGGTTTCGAAGGCCTGGGTGTAAGGGCCTGCGGTCTCGGAAGCGCCAAGAAACAGATAACCACCGGGGTTCATCTGGCGGGCGATTCCGTCAAGAACCTGTCGCTTGGTCTCTGCGGAGAAATAGATCAGCACGTTGCGACAGAACACGATGTCGAACTTGCCCAGGGCCGCGTAGCTGTCGATCAGGTTGAGCTTCTGAAAGCGGCAGCGGCGCTGGATCTCCGGGCGTACGCGATGGCCCTCTGCCACAGTTTCGAAGAAGCGGGCACGCCGCGCCTCGCTCAGGCCGCGCACGATACTCAGCCCGTCGTACACCGCACGCCGGGCATCGTCCAGGATCTTCTCCGAGAGGTCCGTACCCAGAATCGATACCGGCACCACACGCTTGGGCCGCGATTCCTCCCACTCGGACGCCACCATGGAGATGCTGTAGGCCTCCTGACCGCTGGAGCAGCCGGACGACCAGACCTTAATCGCTGCGCCTTTCTCCGCACGCTCCGGGAGCAGTACATGGCGCAGGATCTCGAACGGGAAGCCATCGCGAAACCAGGAGGTTTCGTTCGTGGTCATCGCATCGATCACACGCGTGCGCAGGCGCGGATTGGGTGCCTGGCGCATTGCGTGCAGCAGCTCCGGCACACTCTTGTAGCCGAACTCGTCCAGCAGCCGCGACAGTCGGCTCGACACGAGATACTGACGGCTGTCGCCCAGCACCAGGCCACAGCACTCGGAAAGAAAACGCGAGAACTCCTCGTAGTCACGCGAGTCGATCACGAAGTCATCCTTGAAAGTCGACGGTGCAGGCGGACGGGCACGTTGATGACGAATCCTTGACAGCGTGTCGGAAAACCCGGCCGAGGGGCACGCGATCCCCCATGGCGGACGGGTGCAGTATACGTGCAACCGCGCGGACGCCGACAACATCCCAACGAGTGCTGGATGCGGCGCGCCATGGCCGCCGATGTTCATGCGACCGGCAATCCGTTACCGCTTCCATGCCGCCAGGGTCGAATCGGTCGATCAACGCAAACGGCACAGGCACCGCCATCAGTCCTTTCGGGTCTGATCAAGCACAGCCTCGGCCAACTCGTCGGGGTTGAACTTGGACAGGAAGGCGTCTGCCCCGGCACGCTTGACCATATCCGTATTGAACTCCCCGCTCAATGACGAGTGCAGCAGAACCCGAAGGTCTTTCAGGCGATCGTTCGCACGAATTCGAGCGGTGAGGGTGTAGCCGTCCATGCGCGGCATCTCGATATCCGAGATCACCAGTTCCACCACCTCGTCCACGGTGCCGGCCTCGGCCTGCTCCTCCAGGAAATCCAGCGCCTCGCGACCGTCCTTGAAGACCACGTACTCCCAGCCCAGGCCCTTGATCGCACCCTCGATCTGCTTGCGGGCAACCACGGAGTCATCGACGATCACGATCTTGCGCTGTCCATGCCGTGCACGCTCTTCCTCGGCCTCCGCACGTACCTCGTCGGAGACACTGGACGGCAACGGATTGACGATTGACAGCACTCGTTCGACGTCAATGATCTCGACCAGCTTGTTGTCGATCTCCGTAACCGCCACCAAAAACGACTCGCGTCCAGTCCCCCGAGGCGGTGATTTCACGTCTTCCCAGTTGACGTTGACGATCCGGTCGACCGCGGACACCCAGAAGCCCTGCACCGACCGGTTGAACTCGGTCACCACGACCTTGTGGTCGTCCGTCTCGCCCACAGTGGTACGCAACCCCATCGCGCGCGCAAGATCGATGATGGGGACGGTCCCGCCACGCAGGGTGGCCACACCACGCACGACGCTCAGCGACCCGGGGATCTGCCGCAGCGGCGGCGACGGGATCACCTCGCGCACCTTGAATACGTTAATACCGAAAGTCTGCGAGCTCCCCAGATGAAACAGGAGCAGCTCCATACGGTTCTGCCCCACCAGTTGGGTGCGCTGATTCACATCGTCAATGAATTGACTCATTGTCCTGCTCTCCCCCTCGCCCAGCGGCCAGCCACCTCGACTCGCCGTCCCCAGTGTGCACCCCGCGGACCGACGCTGTCATGCCACAAACCGCCGTCGCATGCCGATTGCACGCGTTCTAGACCCGATAACGGCCGGCCGTAGTCACTCTTGAGGGTACGACCCTGATTGCCTGGCATGTTTTCTGCTTGCACGTCTGTTCAAACCTCTCGAGTCCTGACGAGCCGACGCGCATCCAGACCAATGAACCAGCCAGCACTCAAACCTTCTATTCGCTCCTGGTGGCTTTCGGCCGCCATGGGCGTTGTTCTGGCTCTGGTCTCCATAACGGCACAGGCCGAGATCGAGGCAGTCGAGAACATCCGCCTGGCGGCAGAGCGCTTCATCCAGGAGGAGCTGAACGTCGAACCGGGCGACGAGGCGGTAGAAGTTCAGATTGGCCGCCTGGACAACCGCCTGCGCCTGGCCCGATGCAGCGAGGCGCTGGAGACCCGTTTCCCGCCTGGCGGACGGCGCGATGGCAATACAGCGGTACAGGTCCAGTGCGAGGCCCCCGTCAGCTGGTCGATCTATGTGCCAGTGACGGTCGAGCGCTACGCCGAGGTCCTGGTCGCCAGCCGCAGCCTGCGACGCCAGCACACGATCCTCCCCGGCGATCTGCGCACCAAGCGCATTCAGACCTCGCGCCATGCCGGTAGCTATTTCGAGACCAAAAGCGAACTGGTGGGACTGCAGACCCGGCGCAACATCCGGCCCGGTCAGATCCTGGGCCAGCAGCACGTCACCCAGCGCGAGGTGGTCAGCCGCGGTCAGCGCGTCACCATCCTGGCCGAGAACGGCTCAGTGGTGATCCGCATGCAGGGCGAGGCGCTGGAGAACGGCATACTGGGCGATCGCATCCGCGTGAAGAACACCTCGTCCGGACGCGTCGTGGAAGGCGAGGTACTCGAGTCCGGACATGTACGCGTAGCCCTGTAGAATGGCAGTGTGTCTCGTCACCATCCACAAACTGTGAAGCGAATCGAAAATTCACGGCTCAAGGGGCTACAGTTTCAGCCGGCGCTGCCGCTAACCCCTGCAGTAGAATTGCAAAAACAGGAAACCGAATGATGGATATCAAAGGCCCGAACTCCCCCGGCCTGCGCCCGGACGGCAACAGCTCGAGCGTAAAGGGCCGCGACGAGACCTCCCGGCCCGACGCAGGCGCCCAGGGCAATGCATCCGCGCCCGCACGCCAGGATGACTCCGTCACTCTGACCGGTGCGGCGCAGGCAATGAACGCCGCCTCCGGGGCCGCTGGCAACACCCCGTTCGACGAGGCGCGTGTCGCCGAATTGCGCGAGGCCATCTCCAACGGCCAGTACCCGGTAGACAACGAGCAGCTCGCCGATCGCATGATCGAGCTGGAAAGCCTGTTGCGCTAACAGAGAACCCCGACGATGTCGCCCGAACAACGCCACGCCTTCCTCCGCTCGCTGGAGGCCTCGATTCGGCTGAGCCACCAGATGGAAGACATCCTGTTGCAGGAGACCCGCGCCGTAGAATCGCGGGCAGCCGAGACCCTGAGCGACGTCGTGGCCCAGAAACAGACACTCCTGCACGAGCTCGAGACCGAGAGCCGGCGACAGCGCGAGACGATCGAGGCTGCCGGCGAAACCTATACGCCCGAGGGCCTCGCACGGCTGTTCAGCCGGCTCGAGAGCGGCGCCGAGTTGGAGGACCACTGGCAGGCGCTGCGCCGCTCGGTGGAGCGCTGCAATACCCTCAACCAGGGGAATGCCCGACTGATCGATCGCGACCGTCGTCGCGTGGAGATGTCCATCCAGATCCTCCGCGGCGAGGAACCCGGCCCGGCTCCTACCTACGACCCCTACGGCCGCACCCAGTCCAGCAGCCGTACCGGTCGGCGCATCACCCGCGCATGACCCGCGCGCGCCCTGCGCGACACCTCTGCGCCCTTCTCCGCTCCGCGTCCGGGGCTGGTATTCCGGACGGCCCGGCAGTACCGTGCGGCTTGGCCCAATAACTAAAACAACGCCACGCATGGAAGAGACCGACTACACCGTCGACAAGCCGGAGCGGATTGCCGGCATCCTCAAGGATCTGGATCACAAGCTCACCCTCGTCAACGTCCGCCTCGACGACGATGGCCCGCTGTACAACTCCGCGCTGGTTCGCCTTGATTCAGGTGCACGCGAGCTCTTCCTCGACGAACTCACGCCCATCGAAGCGAATCGCCACGCCCAGGAAGGCACCGGTATGCGGGTGTTCGCCAGCCTGCGCGGGGTGGCCGTACGCTTCTCCACCGCCGTCTCGCGCATCGAACGCGAGGACGCGGGGGCCCTCTATGTCTGCCCCTACCCCGACACTCTGGAGTATCTGCAGCGACGCGAGACCTTTCGCGTGCATATCCCGATCAGCGAGCGCCCACGCATCGAGTTGCAGTACCGCGAATGGAAAGAACCCGGTATCGGGGACCTGGCCGACCTGTCCGCTCAGGGGATGTGCGTGGAGGTACCGCAAGACTGGGTCGAAGCGCTCGAGATCGGGACCGCGATGCGGTTCGAGAACCTGCTGCTGCCCGACGTTGGCGAACGCCTGGGCGGCGACCTGCGCCTGGCCAACCGCCGTCGCAGCCCGCGCGACGGATACGTGTATGCCGGCTTCCAGGTCACCGGCATGAACCAGTGGCTTGAACGGCAGTTCAATATCGCCCTGCTGCACTATCAGCGCGAGGCCCGGCGGCGTTCGATGGAGTAACAGACGAGGCCCGCCTCCCCCTCACTCCAGACACAAAAAAGGCCGCTCAATGCGGCCTTTTTTCACCTGAAGAATATTCTTCAAGCCGTTGAATTTGGTCGGGACGGCAGGATTTGAACCTGCGACCCTCTGCACCCCATGCAGATGCGCTACCAGACTGCGCTACGCCCCGAAGCCGCGAATCATATCCCATTCCCCGCGCCCACGAAAGGACCCGAGCGGCCAGGGAAACGCTGATCAGTGTTTCCCTGAACCTCAGGCGCGCAATACGCGCAACACCGATTCCAGCTCCGAGATCGTGTCCTGGATGATCTGGCGTGCCTGCTGGCGATCACCCTTGGCCTCGTCGCCGGAGAGCTTCTGCCGCGCGCCATTAATGGTGTACCCCTCTTCGTACAGCAGGGCCCGGATCTGGCGGATCAGGATCACGTCCTGGCGCTGATAGTAGCGCCGATTGCCCCGCCGCTTGACCGGCTCGAGCATCGGGAACTCCTGCTCCCAGTAGCGCAGCACGTGAGGTTTCACCTGGCACAGCTCGGCAACCTCGCCAATGGTGAAGTAGCGCTTGCCCGGGATCGCGGGCAGTTCCTGGTGGTTACTCGCTTCCAGCATAGCTTTCGACCCGCTCGCGCAGCTTTTGACCCGGTCGGAAGGTGACGACACGGCGCGCCGAGACCGGGATTTCCTCGCCGGTCTTTGGATTGCGACCGGGCCGCTGGTTCTTGTCGCGGAGGATGAAGTTGCCGAAGCCGGAGAGTTTCACACCCTCGCCATCCTCCAGCGACTGGCGCATCTCCTCGAAGAACATCTCGACGAATTCCTTGGCCTCGCGCTTGTTAAGACCCAGTTCTTCGTTCAGCGTGGCGGCAAGATCCGCCTTCGTCACTGCTGCCATGGAATCACTGCCTCAGGGTTGCCTGGAAGCGAGCGTGCAGATGCTCGACGACCTTGTCGGTGACGTTTGCCACGTCCTGTTCGCCTAGGGTGCGATCAAAAGCCCGCAAAATCAAGCCCAAAGCGAGGCTCTTTTCGTCCGGATTCAAGCCCTTGCCCTGGTAGACATCAAACAGCCGGACATCCTGCACCAGCTCCAGCCCCAGTTCTTCGATCGCGCTCAGCACATCACCGGCCGGAACGGTCTCCTTCACCACCAGGGCCAGATCACGCCGGATCGACGGATATGGCGACAGCGGTGCGAACTGCGCGACCGGTGCATGCAGGATCACCCGGGCATCGAGATCGAACAGATACACCGGCTCCACATCGAACCGCTTGCAAAGCGCCGGGTGCAGGCGACCGACCCAGCCGATGGGACGATCACCCGCCAGAATCCGCGCGGACTGCCCGTCGTGGAGCGCAGGATGTTTCTCCGATCGAAAGCCCAGCGGCGCTTCCACGGAGGCGCAAAGCGCCTCGACGACACCCTTGGCATCAAAGAAATCGATGCGGCGCGACGCGGTCTCCCAGTGCTCCGGCTGCGCCCGTCCGCCCAGCAGACCTGCGAGACGCGACTCCTGGCGCAGGCCGGAGGCATCCGGCACAAAACGCAGGCCATGCTCGAAAAGCCGCAGATCCGGCTGCTGGCGCGCCTGGTTATAGGCCGCCGTTGCGACCAGACCGGGCCACAGGCCGGGGCGCATCACCGCCAGGTCGCTGGAGATCGGGTTGGCCAGTGCCAGCGGCTCCACCGTGGGATAGAAGGCCCGCGAGGCCTCGGCATCGATAAAGCTGAAGCTGATGACCTCGTGAAACCCCTGGCTCGCCAGCTGATCGCGCAGACCACGCAAGGCCGGCGGCCTCTCGGCCGGCGCCACCGGGGACGGCAGACGCTGCGGCAGCCGGTCGTAGCCATGCACCCGGGCCAGTTCCTCGATCAGGTCTTCCTCGCGTTCCATGTCGAAGCGGGCACGCGGGGCCCGGACCTGCCAGCCCTCGGCCGTCGACGCAACCTGGCAACCCAGGGCACCCAGGATACGCTCGACCTCGTCATCCGCGAACGTCGTCCCCAGCAGCCGCTCGATACGAGGCCGGCGCAGCTGGATCGGTTGTTCGAAATGAGACGACGGCAGCTCGCCGACGCGCTCCACCGGCCCGCATTGCCCGCCACAGATCTCCAGCAACAGACGCGTGGTGCGCTCCATGGCCTGCTCGACCAGCGTCGGATCCACGCCACGTTCAAAGCGATGCGAGGCATCGGTATGCAGCCCATGGGCCCGCGCGCGCCCGGCCAGTGCCAGCGGGGCAAAGTGGGCACACTCGAGCACCACCCGCGTCGTGTCATCGTCCACGGCGCTGTCGGCGCCGCCCATGATCCCGGCCAGCGCCACCGGAGCGGTGGCCGAGGCGACCACCAGGTCCTGCTCGGCGAGCTCGACTTTCTGGTCCCCGCCCAGCAGGGTCAGCGCCTCGCCGGAGCGCGCCCAGCGCACCTCGATGGCGCCCCCCAGACGGCCCGCGTCGAACGCATGCAGGGGCTGCCCGAGTTCCAGCATCACGTAGTTGGTCACATCCACGATCGCGCTGAGCGGCCGCACCCCGGCCCGCCGCAGGCGTTCGGTCATCCACAGCGGTGTGGGCGCACGCGCATCCAGGCCGTCGACCACGCGCGCCGCATACAGCGGGCAGGCCTCGGCATCCTCGACCTGGATCGCAACACCTGCGTCCAGCTCTGCCCCGGTCGGCTCGGCCACATTCTCGTTCAGCGGCCGATCGAGCAGCGCCGAGCATTCACGGGCAATCCCCCGCATCCCGAGACAGTCGGCCCGGTTCGGCGTCAGATCCACCTCCAGGATGTAATCATCCAGGCCCAGTGCCGCGCGCAGATCCGCGCCGATCTTGAGGTCCGCGGGCAGTGCGAGCAGACCCTCGGCATCCTCCGCAAGGCCCAGTTCGCGTGCCGAACACAGCATGCCCGCGGAGGCGACGCCGCGCAGCTTGGATTTCTTGATCTTGAAGTTGTCGGGCAGCACCGCGCCAACCACCGCGACCGGCGCCACCATGCCCTCGTGCACATTGGGCGCGCCACAGACGATGGTCAGCGGGTCGGCCTCGCCCGCCTCGACCTGACAGACGCGCAGGCGATCAGCATCCGGGTGCGGCTCCACCTTCGCCACCCGCCCCACGCGTACACCACTGAACGCGGGCGCTGCCGCCTCGATCGCGTCCAGCTCCAGCCCCGCCATGGTCAGCCGGTGGCCCAGCTCCTCGGGGGTCTCGTCGATCTGCAGCCAGTCCCGCAGCCACTGAATACTGATACGCATTAGCCGGTCCGTCCGAATTGGCGAATGAATCGGATGTCGTTGTCGAAGAACAGGCGCAGGTCATTCACGCCGTGGCGCAGCATCGCCATCCGCTCGACCCCGAGGCCGAAGGCAAAGCCGGTGTACTGCTCCGGGTCGATGCCCACGTGGCCCAGCACGTTCGGATGCACCATGCCGCAGCCCATTACCTCCAGCCAGCCGGTATGGCTGCACACCCGGCAGCCATCACCGCCGCAGTGCACGCACTGGATATCGACCTCGGCCGAGGGCTCGGTGAACGGGAAGTACGACGGACGAAAGCGCGTGGCCAGGTCGTCGCGGTCAAAGAAGCTCTGCAGGAACGCGCTCAGCACGCCACGCAGATCCGCGAAGGTGATGTCCTCGTCCACACAGAGCCCCTCGACCTGGTGAAACATCGGGCTGTGCGTCAGATCGGAGTCGCAGCGGTAGACCCGCCCCGGCGCGATCACGCGCAGCGGCGGCTTCTGCTGTTCCATGGTGCGGATCTGCACCGGCGAGGTATGGGTACGCAGGACACGGTGGGCGTCAAAATAGAACGTGTCGTGCATCGCCCGCGCGGGGTGATGTTCGGGGATATTCAGCGCCTCGAAGTTGTGGAAGTCGTCCTCGACCTCGGGCCCTTCGGCCACGCGGAACCCGAGCCCGGCGAAAAACGCCTCAATGCGTTCGAGCGTATGGGTAATCGGATGCAGAGAGCCCTCGGGCAGACGACGTCCCGGCAGGGTCACGTCCACCTGCTCGCTGGCCAGCTGCTCGGCCAGGGCGCTGTCGGCCAGGGCCTGCTTGCGGGCCTCGATCAGGCCGCCGATCTCGGTCTTGGCCTCGTTGACCTTCTGGCCTGCGGCCGGGCGTTCCTCCGCCGGCAGCTTGCCGAGCTCCTTCAGCTGGGCGGTAATCGAGCCCTTCTTGCCCAGGTACTGCACCCGGACATCATCCAGCGCCTTCAGGTCAGTGGCCGCCTCGATGCGGTCGCGGGCCTCGGCGACGAGCTGTTGCAGTTGCTCCACGTGCATTCCCCGAAAATGGTGGGCGACGGATGCCCGCCGTCCCGGTGTTCCCTGTTCCCGAAACAAAAAAGGGAGGGCGTCGACCCTCCCCTTTCCGGGACCCGCCAGGCAGTGCCCGGCGGGTAATCCTGCAGGACCTCGTCAGGCCGGCAGTGCGGCCTTGGCCTTTTCGGCAATCTTGCCGAAGGCGGTCAGGTCGTGCACGGCCAGATCGGCCAGGCTCTTGCGGTCGATCTCGATCTCGGCCTTCTTCAGACCCGCCATCAGGCGGCTGTAGGACAGATCGAACTGACGGGCCGCCGCATTGATGCGGACGATCCACAGCGACCGGAACTGGCGTTTTTTCTGGCGACGGTCACGGTAGGCATACTGGCCGGCCTTGATGACGGCCTGGTTGGCAACGCGGAAGACGTTCTTCCGGGCGCCGTAGTAGCCCTTGGCCTGCTTGAGGACCTTCTTGTGACGGGCGTGAGCGGTTACACCGCGCTTGACTCGTGGCATGTCTTTCTTCCTCGGTCAGATCAACGGTACGGCAGCATTTTGCGCACGGCGGCGACATCCGCCTCGTGCACCATGGCCGGACTGCGCAGTTGACGCTTACGCTTGGTGGATTTCTTGGTCAGGATGTGGCTGCGGTGCGACTGGAACCGCTTGTACTTCCCAGACCCGGTACGGGCGAAGCGCTTGGCCGCACCCCGATTGGTCTTGATCTTTGGCATTACTTTCTCCGGCATTTGGGGCCGTACCCGATTCGGGCCGGCCGTTTATGGGAGGACCGGCAGGTATGCGGAGACCTGCGCAATCCTTGTTGTCTGACCGGCCTACTTCTTCTTGCCGGTCAGCACCATGATCATCTGGCGCCCTTCCATCTTCGGCCGCTGCTCGACGACCGCGATATCGGACATGTCCTGCTCGATCTTGTCCAGCAGCTCGCCACCCAGCTCCTGGTGGCGCATTTCGCGGCCGCGGAAGCGGATGGTCACCTTGCCCTTGTCGCCGCCCTCGATGAAGCGGCGCAGGTTGCGAAGCTTGACCTTGTAGTCGCCCTCGTCTGTACCCGGACGGAACTTCACTTCCTTGATCTGGATCTGTTTCTGCTTCTTCTTGGCTTCCTGCGCCTTCTTCGCCTGCTCGAACTTGAACTTGCCGTAGTCCATGATCCGGGCCACGGGTGGCTCGGCATTCGGTGAGATCTCGACCAGGTCCAGGCCGCTTTCCTGGGCCATTTCCAGGGCCTCTGCAGTACTGCAGACGCCGCGATTCTCGCCCTCGGCGTCGATCAGTCGGATTTGCGGGCACGTGATCTGATCGTTCAGGCGGACCGTTTTCGCTGCGCTAATAGCCTTCTCTCCAGTTCAAGGTTCAGTGTTGGCGACTGGCGACCTCCTCCCGGAGGCGCTCGCCGAAGGCCTCGACGCTCATCACGCCAAGGTCTTCTCCGCTTCGTGTACGCACCGCGACCTGCCCGTTTTCCATTTCCTTGTCACCAAGGACCAGCAGGTACGGCACGCGCTTGAGCGTGTGCTCGCGAATCTTAAAGCCGATCTTCTCGTTTCTCAAGTCGGACTCGACCCGGAATCCCTTGTCCCGCAGCGTCTTGGTGACCTCGCGCGCGTAGTCGTCCTGGCGTTCGGTGATCGTCAGTACCTCGGCCTGCACCGGGGCCAGCCAGGTCGGAAAATGACCGGCGTAGTGCTCGATCAGCACGCCGAAGAAGCGCTCTACCGAACCCAGCAGCGCGCGGTGGATCATGATCGGACGGCGGCGATCGTTATCCTCGGCCACGTATTCCATGTCGAAGCGCTCGGGCAGGTTGAAGTCCAGCTGTACCGTGGAGCACTGCCATTCGCGGCCGATCGCGTCGTGGATCTTGATGTCGATCTTCGGGCCGTAGAAGGCGCCGCCGCCCTCGTCAACCGAATACTCCAGCCCCTTCTTCTCGATCGCCGAACGCAGCGAGGCGGTCGCGTGCTCCCAGATCGCGTCGGAGCCGACCGCGTCCTCGGGCTTGGTCGAGAGGTTCACGTCGAATTTCTCGAAGCCGAAGGTCTGCAGGACCTCCAGCGTCAGATCGATCACCGCCATCACCTCGGCCTCGATCTGGTCCTCGCGGCAGAAGATGTGGGCGTCGTCCTGGGTGAAGCCGCGCACACGCATCAGCCCGTGCAGCGCACCAGACATCTCGCGGCGGTAGACCGTGCCCATCTCCGCCCAGCGCAGCGGCAGGTCGCGATAGGAATGCAGCCGGTCCTTGTACATCAGCACATGGAACGGGCAGTTCATCGGCTTTAGCTGGAAGGCCTGGTGCTCGTCTTCCATCGGCTCGTACATGGACTCGGCGTAGAAGTCCGCGTGGCCGGAGGTCTTCCACAGCTCGAGGTTCGCGATGTGCGGCGAGACCACGAAGTCGTAACCCGCCTTCTCGTGCATGTCGTACCAGTACTTCTCGATCTCGCGGCGAATGCGCGCGCCCTTCGGGTGCCAGAACACCAGGCCGCCACCGGCCTCGTCCTGGATCGAGAACAGGTCCAACTCCTGGCCGATCTTGCGATGGTCGCGGCGTTCGGCCTCCTTCAGGCGTTCCAGGTATTCCTTCAGCTGGTCCTTGTTCGCCCAAGCGGTGCCGTAGATGCGCTGCAGCATCTCGTTGTCGGAGTCGCCGCGCCAGTAGGCACCGGCCACCTTGGTCAGCTTGAAGGCCTTCAGCTTGCCGGTGGACGGGATATGCGGGCCGCGGCAGAGATCGACAAAGTCGCCCTGCTTGTACAGCGAGATGTTTTCGCCCTGCGGGATGCTGGCAATGATCTCGGCCTTGTACTCCTCGCCCATATCGCGGAAGTACTTCACCGCCTCGTCGCGATCCATCAGCGAGCGCTCCACCGGCAGGTCCTGCTTGGCCAGCTCCTTCATGCGCTTCTCGATCTTCTCCAGATCCTCCGGCGTAAAGCCGCGGTCATAGGCAAAGTCGTAGTAGAAGCCGTTCTCGATGGTCGGGCCGATGGTGACCTGGGCCTCGGGAAAGAGCTGCTTGACCGCTTGCGCCATCAGGTGCGCGGTCGAATGCCGGATGATCTCCACCCCCTCCGGGTCGCGGTCGGTCACGATCGCGAGTTCGGCGTCATCGTCGATCTCGTGGCGGGCATCGACCAGCTGGCCATTCACCTTGCCGGCCAGGGTCGCCTTGGCGAGGCCCGGACCGATGTCCTTGGCCACATCCAGCACGGTGACTGGATGATCGAACTCGCGGCGGCTGCCGTCGGGGAGGGTTACTGCGGGCATTGCGAGGCTCCTTCGCCGACCCATACGCGGGGTCGAACGTCGCGTGTCATAAATTGGGGATTGCCGGAAACGACAACGGCGCGAAGCGTATCACACACCCCGCGCCGCGGCAGGTTTCCCGGCCTGCAGCCGGGATTCCCGGATAGCCCCTTACATGTTCTCTTCGATGAACAGATAGGTCCGGTTCACGTTGGGGCGGTGCCAGTCGTCGTAATGGCGCAGGTGCTTGAACTCTTCAAGGTCCGCGAGCCGCTCCACTACCTCGTCCAGCGACTCCCAGTCCTCGATCCCGGCGCTCACCTCGCGCACCAGCAGCTCCAGGTAGTCGCCGGTATCCTGGCGCGCCTCGGCCATGTCGGTGGCCCGCCCGTGGCCCGGCACCACGATCTCCGGATCGATGGATTCCAGATGCCGGAACGCCTCCAGCTTCTCCACCGGGTTGCTGAACGGATGGATCCCCAGCATGCGCTCGGTGTAGACGATGTCGCCGGTGAACACAACATCCTCGCCTGGCAGGTGGACCATGATATCGCCCGGGAAATGGGCGTCCCCGGCATAGATCAACTCGAAGTCGACCCCGCCCACCGTCAAGGTGTATTCGTCGGCATCAATGGGATCGGATGCCGGCACCGGCTCGGTACCTTCCATCGCCTCTTCGCCGACTGCATTCGCCAGCGAGGCGATCTGACTCTCGCCTCGCTCGGCCTGGGTGCTGGCAGTGCGCTTGAGCGCAACCAGCTCCGCACCCTGCTCCTGGAAGAAGCCATTGCCCAGCCAGCGATGATCCTGCGAACCCACCGAGATCACATGCGTGATCGGCTGATCCGTGACCTCGGCGATGGCCTCGGCCATGCGTTCGGCGACCTTGTAGCTCGGCCCCGAGTCGATCAGGACCACGCCCTCGTCGGTCACGACAAAGCCCGTGTTGTTGGTGAAACCAAGATTCTCCGGCGTGCGGTTCTCCAGCGAGCCGTAGAAATACCAGACGCGATCCGTCAGCTGGATCGGCTCCAGCACCTTCTCGATGGGCCGGTCGCGCGGCTCGTCGTTTTCGTCCCCGGCCTGTGCAATCAGGGCCAGGCCCATCAGCACAACGGCCAGCACTGGCCCCACGGTCCAGCGCCTCTTCAATTGCCTATCCATCCAAACATCCTCAATAAGCGGGTTTCGCCCCCGGTTGGAGAGCCTGAAAACGTGTCGCGTGTACCCCGGCCTTGGAACGCCCGTTCGGACCGTTATTGGTTTTCAGCGATTATATGCGCTTTCGCACATATTTAGACAGGGTTCACATCAGCACCGTGGCTGCGAGTCTCCTGTCGAACCATGCAGCGCACGAACGACCCACCGCGCCGCCAGCGGGAACAGACCGACCGCTACCAGTGAGGCAATCAAGCCGGGCGAGAAAATCCCTTCGGGCCCGTCCAGTCGACTGATCTGAGTACCGGCATTGGCAAAGACGATCGTGGCCGGGAGCATGCCCAGTTGCGACACCCAGTAATACGTCCACGTCCGGATGCGCATCAGGCCCATGCCTGCGTTGATCACAAAGAAGGGGAAGGCCGGGGTCAGACGCAGCGCGAACAGGTAATAGGCCCCCTCGCGCTCGAAGCCACGGTTGATGGGGTCCAGGCGATCCGCGAACCGGCGCTGAAGGGGCTCGCGCGCGATCGTGCGCGCCACCAGAAATGTCAGCGTCGCGCCCAGTGTGGAGGCGAAGGACGACAGCACGCTGCCCCAGAACACGCCAAAGATGGCCCCGCCCGCCAGCGTCATGATCACGATACCGGGCAACGACAACGCCGCGACCACCACATACACGAAGAAGAACACCACCGCCGCCAACAGCGGCCGGGCCGCACGCTGGTCCTCCAGATCCCCCTGGGCCGCCTGCAGACGCTCGAACTCCAGGAAGCGGCTCAAGTCGAGCGCGAAGAACGCGATCAATGCGGCCACTGCAAGGATGGCCACCACCCAGTACGCTCGATTCACCGGCCCTCTCCCGACACACATTCGTCAAAACGCTGGACCCGGACGCTGCCCGCGTGCGTACATTGGCCGCATGAATACACAGCCCCACCCATACGATGCCCTCAAACCCACCGTGATTCTCGACGCGGTGGAAACCACCGGCCTGCGCTGCGATGGCCGCCTGCTCGCCCTGAACAGCTACGAGAACCGGGTGTATCAGATTGGCATCGAGGATGCGACGCCGGTGATTGCCAAGTTCTACCGGCCCGGCCGCTGGACCGACCGCGCGATCCTCGAGGAGCATGCATTCAGCCAGGAACTGGCCGCGCGGGAGGTTCCCGTCGTCGCCCCACTGGTCGCAGACGACGGGGCGACCCTGCACCATCATCAGGGCTTTCGCTTTGCGGTTTATCCGCGCTGCGGCGGGCGTACGCCGGACCTGGAGCAGTCGGACACGCTCCAGCGTATCGGACGCTTCATTGCGCGAATCCACGAAGTGGGCCTCAGCGCCTCATTCCACGAACGCATCACGCTGGAGCCGGTGGCACTGGGCGAACAGGCGCGGCAGGACGTGCTCGCCTCCGGCTACCTGCCCCCCGAGTTGCAGTCAGTCTATCGCGACCTCAGCGCGGACCTGATCAGCCGCATGCAGCGAAACACCGAGGCCGTGGGCCCCGTCCCGCAGCTGCGGCTGCACGGCGACACCCACCCGGGCAACATCCTGTGGACCGACGCCGGCCCCCACTTCGTCGACCTCGACGACGCCTGCAACGGACCCGCAATGCAGGATCTGTGGATGTTCCTCTCCGGCGAACCTCCGGAGATGGCGGGGCAGCTGCGCGACCTGCTGGAGGGCTACGAGACGTTCATGCGCTTCGACCGCCGCGAGCTGGGCCTGATCAGCACCCTGCGCACCCTGCGCATCTTGCGCCACGCCGCCTGGCTGGCCCGCCGGGCGGATGATCCCGCGTTCATCGACGGATTCCCCGTGTTCTACACGCCGCGCTACTGGGAAGAACACATCCTGACCCTGCGGGAGCAGGCCGCTGCGCTGGACGAGCCTGTACTGGAACTGGACAGCCCGGGGGCCGCGGGCAGGGACTACTGGGATCTTTAAGGAGACGCAAGCGTTTCCTTAAGCCTCAGGCCTGCAGGTCAAAGTGCGATCCGAGGTGCTCGTTGGAGTTGGACTGCACCGAGCCGTCGGGCATGAAGGTCTGACCCATGTCCGTTTCTTCGTCCAGGTCAGCGTCCCTCTGGGGGACATCGTCGGCCTGCGGCGCCCCGTTGACCTGGCCACCGGCCAGCGGCATCGCGGTGGCCTGTGTCGGCGGGGTCGCGTTAACGCCCTGGGGCGAGAATGCCGCCTCGTGTGCCGAGGGGGCCTGCGTGGTGGATGCCGGCTGGGCGACATGTGGAGACGTCGAGACGCCCGCGCCCTGCCCGTTGATCTGACCGTTCGCCTGCGCTTGCGTGGCGGCCTGGGCCTGCTGGGCGGGCTGAGCGTGGGCCGCACGCCCCATCTGTGCCGCCTGGTTGCCGGCCTGCCCGGCGTTGTTCGGGGCCTGCGCCGAATGGACTGGCCGTGGCAGGGCCGCCTGATTCATTCCAATGCCGTCGATCATGGGGTGCTCCCGGTTTTCGTTACACCCGGCACCCAAGCAGCGACCATGCCAGAACAGTGGCGTTCACCGCGAAGGGCACCATGAGGCGCTCACCGGGCGCCTGCCCCTTGTCGCTGCCTTGTCCGAGGCGGCAAGCCCGCTCCGCCCGCCAGCAAGGGCGTTCCGGTCAAACCAGCGCTATTCGCAACCGATATCCTCGTGCCACAGGTCGGGGTGGCGTTCGATAAACGCGGTCATCAGTTCCTGGCAGGCGGCGTCCTGCAGCACATCGACCTGAACTCCATGCGAGCGTAGCCAGTCCTCCTCCCCCATGAAGGTGGCATTTTCACCAATCACCACACGCGGGATGCCGTACAGCACGATCGCCCCGCTGCACATCGCGCAGGGCGAGAGCGTGGTGTAGAGCGTGCACTCGCGGTAGACGCCTGCGGGCTGGCGTCCGGCGTTCTCCAGGGCATCCATTTCGGCATGCAGGATGGCGCTGCCGTTCTGTACTCGCCGATTGTGTCCGCGGCCGACGATGCGGCCGCCATGCTCGATGACCGAACCAATCGGGATACCCCCTTCATCCCAGCCGGTTCGCGCCTCGTCCAGTGCTGCTTCCAAAAAAGGATTCATGACATCTTCCAGGGTTGTCCGCAGCGCATTGTGTACACTGCAACACGCGGGTTCCACACCGGCACCATCCAACCCTTCCCCACCATCCCTATAACGGGTTCTATACAAGAGGCCTACCATGCGCCGCCGCGTCATCGGCATTCCTGTCGGTATCCTCCTGGGCCTCGCGCTCGCCTTCGTGCTGGCGAATGTTGCCCTGTTTAACCTCCTCCCGAAACCCGACCGGGTGAAGGTCCCGGTGGCCATCGACTATGGGACGTCGGACAGTGCATTTCGCCGCGGAATGGGTCTCACGCTGCAGCAGCCGATCGTCTCCGGCAACGCGCTGGAGCTGCTGCGCGACGGCGAGGCCATCTACGACGCCAAGATCGAGGCGATCGAGGGCGCCGAGCATACGGTTACCTTCGAGGTATACGAATTCTGGGGCTATCAGGCGGCCCGCTTCGCGGAGGCCTTTGCGCGCGCCGCCGAGCGTGGCGTGAAGGTGCACGTGGTCATCGACTACATCGGCTCCGTGGCGGCCTCCCAGGAAAAATTCGACCGCATGACCGACGCAGGCGCGGAGGTCGTGCGCTGGCGCAAACCCTCCTGGTACGAGATGTCGCGGTTCAACCATCGCACCCACCGCAAGATACTGGTCGTGGACGGCAGAACCGGATTTATTGGCGGCGCCAACGTGGCCGACTCCTGGGTGCCCGGTGAGGATCGCGAACCCTACCGCGACAACCATTTCCGCGTTACCGGACCCGTGGTGGGTAACCTGCAGGCGGCCTTCATGGAGACCTGGCTGGATGCCATGGGCGAACTACTGCTGGGCGATACCTACTACCCGGAACTCGAAGAGCAAGGCGAACTGGATGCGCAGGTCGTCGTCAGCGCCCCACGCGAGGGTCGCCATCGCATCCGCAAGATGTTCCTGCACGCCCTGGCCGCAGCCGAAGAGCAGGTGACGATTGGAACGGCGTATTTCTATCCCGATCCGGACTTTCTCGATGCCCTGACCGAAACCGCCGAACGCGGTGTCCGGATCCGCGTGCTGATGCCGGGCGACACGATGACCTTCGGCTTCGTGCGCCACGCCTCGGTCAATCGCTGGCGACCAATACTGGAAGCCGGCGTGGAGCTGTACGAATACCATCCGCGGATGTATCACTCCAAGCTGATGAGCGTGGACGATCGCTGGGCCAGCATTGGCTCGGCCAACCTGCACAACCGCTCGTTCCGTCTGAACGACGAAACCAATCTGAACATCTATGACGAAGATTTCGCCCGCTCGATCCGGGAACTGATCGAGGAAGACAAGGCCGAGACCGAGGCCGAGCGCATGACCATCGAGGCCTGGGAAAACCGGCCCTGGAAGTACCGTATCTACGGCTGGATCGCGCGCATCATCGGGCCGTACATGTAGGGCGCCCCTTGCCGGGGCCTGTGGCATCAGTCAGCGATGGGCCGGGCGCCACCATCGGCATCGATCTCCACCACCAGCATGTCGCCCGCACCGATGCTGCGACCGGACAGCTCCATGATGTTCGCGCGATGCGTGACATACACCGCCGGGCCCGCCTCGCGCGCGAAGGCCTCCGCAAGATGCTGGTGCCAGGCACGCATCCGGCGCTCCCGGTCGGATTCATTGGTGCGAAAGATCGAACCCAGCGCATCGAGGATCTCCGGCTCGCCATAGCCCAGCAGGCGCGCCGTATCCGCATTGCGGCACCACGGGCCGGCAAACACGCGGATCTCCGCCAGCCCGGCGGCGCGCAGACGCTCACCAAGATCGCGCGCCTGATCACGACCCTCCTCGGAGAGGTTGCGCTGGGTTGTGCAGTCCTCGAGATCGAAACCCGCAGGGTCACCAATCCCCGGAGCCGCGGCATGCCGCATTAACAGGATCCGATGGGGCTCCTGCAACTGGGCCACAATAGCTCGCTCAGCCACCAGGCTGTCCGCCCAAACCGGCATGCCGAACACACATCCCACGACCAGGGCCAGCCCCGCCAGCAGCCGTTTCACGGTTCCGATTTCCTCGATCAAAAACGGCACCGACAGGTGCCGTCGCACTCATCCAGGTCGCCCTGGCGATTACTTGGCATGTTGGCGCGAGACTGCGCCTTGCACAGCCTTCATCGCCGCCGGGCTAATCGGGCCGGCAGAGCCCGTCACCACAACGCGACCGCCAGCGTCGACGCGCAATCCCGTTGTAAACCCGATCCATCAGACGCACCACGGGCGGCACGCGCGACAGAACCCGTCCCAGCAAGCGGTAGTACGGCAAATGCCGCCAGACGACGACAAACGCCCAGGCCCCACTATGGATCTGCCCCCGGGCATCGACCACATGCATCCGCCGCATCGCCGCGTCCCAGTCGATGCGCCATGCCTTCAAGGGCGCCGCGTCGGCATGGATGTCCTGCCAGTCCACGCGACCGGCCTTGTCCAGCCGCCGGTAGTGGCTGATCTCGCGGCGGCAAAGCGGGCAGCCACCATCGAAAAAGACGATGGGGCGCCGCCCGGATAATGCATGGTCAGGCATGGCCAACCGGGCCCAGATACTGATACTCGGCCTCCGGCAGCGAGCCCAATGCACGTTCAACCACGTCGCGCGCCAGATCGCGGGTCATCTCCGGGTGCGCGGGGATCATGTCGGTGCGCACGGCCAGCGCCATTGCCAGCGCCTGCAGCACATCCCCATTGCAGGTATCACCCAGCAGTCCGATCTCGTGATCCAGGGTCTCCACCAGCCGGTCCAGCAGCTGCTGGACACGCACCGCGGACCCGGTCTCGGGATGCAAACGAAACTCGAAGGAAACGGCCTCTCCACTGGGGGTGGTATACCGATAGGGCATCACGTCCATGGGTCTCTCCTTCTTGTTCGTGTGGGTCGGATGGTATCGCCGGGCCGAACGCCGGCTTAGGCTTACGTGGTTGGGCCACGCATGACGGAAACAGTTCAACCGGGAACGAGTTTCCCCGTCGGTCAAGATTGGGTCTGCATCGTTACTGGGCTTTACCGTATCAGACCGCACCGACTAGATACTCGATCAAACCGCGAGTCGCGGTATTCTTGACCTCGATGAACATGGGACTGCACCTACACACAGGGTGGCACTGATGGCCCGTCGACGACGCGGACCGATCGCCCGTCTGCTCCGCGCACTGACCTGGCTGCTGGCCGGGACACTCACACTCGCGATCACGTTCGCGCTCGGCCTGATCGTGCTGTTTGCCAAGGTCAACCCGCCCTACGGCATGGCCATGGTCGTCGCCACGGACTGGCAGACCGCATCCCGCCTGCGGCCGGAATGGCAGCGCCTGGATGACCTTCCGCGTCACCTGATGCTGGCCGTGATCGCAGCGGAAGACCAGCACTTCCCGGTACATCGCGGTTTCGACTGGGGCTCCATGCGCCAGGCGGTAGATGACCACATGCTGCACGGCCAGCGCCTGCGCGGGGCCAGCACCATCAGCCAGCAAACGGCCAAGAACCTGTTCCTGTGGCACAAGCGCTCCTGGGTCCGCAAGACGCTGGAGGCCGGATTCACGGCGGGGATGGAAACCATCTGGCCCAAGCGCCGCATCTTCGAGGTCTACCTGAACCTGGCCGAGTGGGGTCCGGGCATCTATGGCATCGAACATGCAGCACAACACTACTTTGGCGTGTCCGCGCGCGAACTGGACCGGCACCAGTCCGCACGCCTTGCCGCGATTCTGCCCAGCCCGGGCAGCTACAACCCGGTCAACCCCGGCCCGCGCCTCAGCCAGCGTATCGCCTGGATCGAGCGCCAGATGAACCAGCTGGGAATCGCATGGCTGGACCCGATGCTGCTGGAATAGTCCCTGCGCTCGCTCCGCGGGCGTGAAAATGCCTTGGCGTTTCCCTAGACTACATTCCTCCGCTGTCGCACGGATGCTCGCACTGGCGTCCTCCTGGCGACCCGCGAACCCCGTCCAAACCCGAGGTCCGCCCGTGTCCCCCAGCCGCTTCTTGCGTCTCCCCTTCGTCCTCCTCCTCACCCTCTTCTCGCTGTCGCTGCTCATGCCCCTGGGGACCGTCCAGGCCCAGGAGGGTGGCGATGGACGCGATCTGCATGACGCGCTGATCGAGGCACTGGAAAACGAAGAGGCACGCGAACGCCTGCTCGAGACACTGCGTGCCGAGCGTACCGGGGACGACGAAAGCACGGCAGACGATGAGGCGGCGGTCGACACCGACGAACCGACGTCGATCCCGCGCCAGATCGCCCAGCTCACCCAATCGCTGGCCGAAGGCACGGTGCAGGAGATTCGGGCCCTGAACGAGATCGCCGTGGACATTGGCGACAAGCTGAGCTCGATCGACCCGGTGGTATTCGGCGCGGGCGTGCTGGACCTCGCGATCCTGATTGTCCTGACGATCGCCGCCTTCCTCATCCTGCGGCGTCTTGGCAGCCCGATGTTCGCTGCGCTGGACCGCTGGGTGATCAACTCGCCGGAGCAGTATCACCTGCTGCGCGCACTCCCCGCCGTACTCCTGGCCGCGCTGATCGATTTCCTGATCGTGATCCTGGCCTGGGTCGGGGGTTATGGCCTCGCGCTCTTTGTGCTTGGGGATTCCGGGGAGATGCTGACGCGGCACTCGCTGTTCCTCAACGCCTTCCTGCTGATCGAGGTCACCAAAGCGGCCCTGCGCCTGATCTTCGCCACGCGCTACCAGGGTCTGCGCCTGCTGCCCATGGCCGGCGACGAGGCCGCCTACTGGAATGCCTGGCTGGCACGCCTGGTCACCTACATCGGCTACGGCCTGCTGCTGCTGGTCCCGCTGGCCAACAATCACCTCTCCAGCGAGGCCGGGCGCTCGCTGGGCCTGCTGGTCATGCTGACCGCCTTCCTCTACGCCGCGGTCATCATCCTGCAAAACCGCCAGCGCGTGCATGACCGCCTGATCCTGGTCGCCAACCGCGCCGGGTTCGCTTTCACGCGCATGACGCTGACCTTCCTGGCGAACGCCTGGCACTGGATCGCGCTGATCTACTTCCTGACCCTGGCGATCGTCAGCATTACCCGCCCGGAAGATGCCCTGCCCTTCATGGCCAAGGCCACCGGACAAACGGTACTGGCCGTATTCATCGGGGTCTTCGTCGCCAACGTGCTCAGCCAGATCATCGGCCGCGAGATCCGGGTACCGGACGAGACTCGCATGAAGTTCCCGATGCTCGAGGCACGCCTGAACTCCTATATCCCCAAGGCGCTGAAGACGATGCGCCTGGTGATCCTGCTCATCGTGCTGGCGGTGATCGCGGATGCCTGGGGCGCGTTCAATCTCGGCGCCTGGATTGCTTCCGATGCGGGCATGTACGTGCTGGGCACCGCGATCTCGGTCGCCCTGATCCTGATCGGCGCCCTGGCCATCTGGCTCGTGTTCGCCAGCTGGATCGAGCACCGCCTGAGCCCGAATACCGGCGAGGGCGAGCCCGGGGCTCGCGAGAAGACCCTGCTGACCTTGTTCCGCAACGCGGTCGCCGTTGTGCTGGCCGTGATGACCACCATGATCGTGCTGGCCGAGATTGGCGTGAACATCGGCCCGCTGCTGGCCGGCGCCGGTGTGCTCGGCCTGGCGGTTGGCTTCGGCGCACAAAAGCTGGTGCAGGACATCATCACCGGGGTGTTCATTCAGCTGGAGAAAGCCATCAACACCGGGGACGTGGTCACGGTGGCCGGCATGACCGGGGTGGTCGAGAAGCTCACGATCCGTTCCATGGGCCTGCGTGACCTGTCCGGCACCTACCACCTGATCCCGTTCTCGTCGGTGGATGCCGTCTCCAACTACATGCGCGAGTATGGCTATCACGTAGGCGAGTACGGCGTGGCCTATCGCGAGGACATCGACGAGGTCATCGTGCGCCTGCGCGAGGCCTTCGAAGAACTCAAGGAAGACCCGGACCAGGGTCCGAACATCCTCGACGAGATGGAGGTACACGGGGTGACTGCACTGGCCGACAGCTCGGTCAACGTGCGCATCCGCATCAAGGCGCTGCCCGGTACGCAGTTTGGCCTGGGCCGTGCGTTCAACCGCCTGGTGAAGAAGCACTTCGACGCCGCCGGTATCGAGATCCCGTTCCCGCATCAGACCATCTACTTCGGTCAGGAAAAGGACGGCAGCGCTCCGCCCGCGCACCTGCGTCTCACGCAGGAGCAGGGCGAAAACACGGACGACGGTCGCGACTACTCGAAGGACCAGAGGGCACGCCCCAATCCGAAGCACAAGGGCGATTACGACGAAGCCGAGGACTGAGCACGCAGCACCCTGCCGGAAGGATTCGCCCGGGTGACTTCCCCCGAAGGGGAAGTCGCGCCATGATGAAGGCATGCGACTGCTGATTCTGCTCGCACCGCTCGTGCTGCTTCTGGCCTGGGCACCGAGCTGGTGGGTACGCCAGACGATGAAGAAGTACAGCCAGCCGGAGGACCGCTACGACGGCACCGGCGCCGAGCTGGCGCGTGACCTTCTGGATCGCCATGGCCTGCACCACGTGCGCGTCGAATCCACCCGCGATGGCGACCACTACGACCCGTTCGATCGCGCCGTGCGGCTGTCGGAGGACAACCACGACGGTCGCTCGCTCACTGCGATCACGGTGGCTGCGCACGAGGTCGGGCACGCGGTCCAGCACGCCCAGGACTACCCACCCCTGCGCATGCGCAGCAACCTGGTCTGCCTGTCCCGTTACGGACAGCAGATCGGGGCCTGGCTGCTGGTTGCGATCCCCATCATCACGCTGATCGCCCGGCACCCGGCGCCGGGCATCCTGTTTTTCCTGGCCGGGATCCTGTCGATGGGGATCGCCGCGCTGGTGCACTTCGTCACCCTGCCCACCGAGTTCGATGCGAGCTTTCGCCGCGCCCTGCCGATGCTGCGCCGGGGCAATTACCTGCACCCGCCGGACTATCCCCATGCCCAGCGCATCCTGAAGGCCGCGGCCTATACCTACCTCGCCCAGTCCCTGATGAGCCTGTTGAACATCGCGTCCTGGTTCCGCTTTTTGCGCCGCTAGGGAAACACTGACGCATGGCCCGATGTCCGTTGTGCGCCAGCCTTCTGCGCCCGTTTTTCAGCCGCGGGGTGCGCGACCCCTCGCCCGGGGACTACCAGCGCTGCCGGGCCTGCTCGCTGATTGTTCTGGAGCGCCGTTGCTGGCCCACCCCCGCGTTCGAGCGCGAGTACTACCAGACGCACGAAAACCGGCCGGATGACCCCGGATATCGGCGGTTTCTGGGCCGCCTGCTTGCACCGCTGGAGGCACACTGCCCACCACCGGCGCAGGGCGTCGACTGGGGCTGCGGCCCCCATCCGGTGCTGGCGAACATGCTGCGTGCGCACGGCTATGCCATGCAGTCATATGACCCGGTGTTCACCCCCGCACGGCCCGCTCCCGCCGACCGTTTCGATCTCGTCACCTGTACCGAGGTCCTTGAGCACCTCCATGACCCGATCGCCACCCTTGGCGAGATGGCCACCCTGCTGCGCCCCGGCGGCACGCTTGCGATCATGACTGGCTGGCCGCCCCCCGCGGCGGCCTTTCATCGCTGGCACTACCGTCGCGACCCCACCCATGTGGCCTTCTACGGGCCCGACACCCTGCACTGGATCGCCGCGCATCTTGGCTGGGAGATCCACCTGCCGGCGCCGGATATTGCGCTTTTCGGAACCCCACGGCCCAAGGGAAACACTGATTAATGTACACACTCGCGTTGGTACCCCAGGTTTTCCGAGGCAAGACGCGTCGTGCAGAGGGTAGTGGTTCTACCCGCCCGTTCTTGATTGAATCGGGGCGCAACGCAGGATCGGGGAACCTAGGGTACCAACCCCGCAACTTAATGAACGAAGGGGCTCGGCCGCCCGTTGTTATCAAAAACGGGCGCGCGCACGGCGTTGCGGCTCCCTTGTGCAGAATGACTGCGCGGCAGTCACCGCGCCTTGTTCGCACGCAAAAGCGACTCGAGCGCGAGCGTGTACATGGATCAGGGTTTCCCGAGAGCGGCGAAAAACGAGAAGCCTGCAACGGAAACCGGGGTGCCCCGGAAACCTCGGCCTGCCCCTGTTAAGCTGTTGTTAAGTCGCCACGCACTAAGCTTCCCACCGTACTTTCACGAGGAGAGTTGTTATGACGAACCGTTCCCGGCCTCTAGCCGGTTTGATTGCCGCCGCCGCGCTCGCGCTCGCCAGCCCGCTGGTGATGGCCCAGGGCATGGGCCAGCAGGGGCAGCAGGAAGGCGGAGCCAACCCGCAAATGGAAATGCAGCAGCTGCAGCAAACCCTGGCCGAGACCCAGCAGCAGGCGATCGAGAACAACCCCGATCTGGAGCGCAAGGGCGAAGAGCTTGAAAACCTCGTGCTCGACAAGATGGAACAGGCCGGTTACCAGCCGCGCCAGGATCTTGAAACCCTAGAAGGCGCCGAAGAACGCCTGCGCGACCCGGACCTGAGTGCCGAAGAACGCCAGCAGGTGATCCAGTCCGAAGACGTCCAGCAGGCGCAGATGAACCTGCAGGAGGCCCAGCAGGCGGTTGCGCAGGACGAGGAGATCATCTCCGCTCAGGAATCACTGCGTGAAGACCTGATGGCCGCGATGCGCGAAGAGAATCCAGACATCGATGACATCATCGCGCGTCTGGAAACCCTGCAGCAGGAGATGCAGCAGGGCGGCAGCCCGGGCATGGCACCCCCGCAGTAAGCCACGCCGAAGCATACGCTGAAAGGCCTCGGTCGCCACTGGTGACCGGGGCTTTTTTTTTGCGGTCTTTGGCGTTCAACCGATCGCTTGCACATATCCTCTACGCTATATGTCGCATTGAATACCTTTGATAGAAGAAAATAAGCCGACCTTCTATAATCCCCCCCTCCCCTGACTGCGCCCGGCCCAACCCCGGGCCAGACATGGCTGCCAATCACGTGACGACGGCCCTGGCAGCCATACGGCCCGGGTGCGCCGGGTGCGCGGGATCGCTCGACTAGCCGTCGTCTTCGTCACGAACAGGCCAAGCGAGTACCGCCATGAATTCGATCCTGCTGCGCATCTTTCCGTTCCTGAGCTGGCGTCCCACCAAGGAAACGCTCAACGCGGATCTGATCGCCGGGATCTCGGTGGCCCTGGTCCTGATCCCGCAATCCATGGCCTATGCGCAGCTGGCCGGCCTGCCCCCGGTATACGGGCTCTATGCCTCACTGCTGCCGGTAATGGTGGCCGCGCTGTGGGGTTCCTCGAATCAGCTCGCCACCGGCCCGGTGGCAGTGGTATCCCTGCTCACGGCATCGGCCCTGGTGCCGCTTGCGGCCGAGGGCTCATCCGAATTCATCATGCTGGCGATTGCGCTCGCCCTGATCGTGGGCGTGATCCAGCTGGTCATGGGCCTGTTCAAGCTGGGCGCGCTGGTAAGCTTCATTTCCCACCCGGTGATTGTCGGCTTTACCAACGCCGCCGCGATCATCATCGGGCTGTCCCAGATCAACAAGCTACTGGGGGTTCCGATCGACACCTCCGGCCACTTCCTCCTGGGTCTCTGGGGTGTCGTGCTGGAGCTGGGCCACACCCACTGGCCCACCCTCGCCTTTGGCCTGGGCGCGATCGCCCTGATGGTTGGCATGAAGCGCGTCGCCCCGAAGATTCCGGGCGTCCTGGTCGCAGTGGTCGTCACCATCCTGGTCTCCTGGCTGATCGGGTACGAGCGCAAGGCCGACACCACGCTGGCCCAGATCGCGCCTGGCGAGTTGGTCGAACTCGCCCAGCAGATCGAGGAGAAGCGGGGACAGGCGGCCGATCTGGATGACCGCGTGCGCGAACTGGAACTCGAGATCCAGGAGGCGGCCCGTGGCGATGCACCAGCCCTGCGCTTCGAGCAGGAGCAGGCCGAACTGCAGCGTGACGAACTGCGCGCCGAGCTCGCCCCGCTGCGCGACGAGTTGCGCAACACGACGTTGCGCCGACTCCCGGCGACGGACGACGAACCCGAACGCTTCATCGCCGATGATCACATGACGGATGCCGAACGCGAACGCGCCGAGCGCACCTCGTGGCGGATCGAGCAAGTGGACGGCGATGAGGTCTCGCTCAATGGCGGTGGCGCTGTCGTGGGCAACGTGCCCCAGGGTCTGCCGTCCATCACCGCCCCGGAGATCACCTTCGGCACGATCACCACGCTCCTGACCACGGCCTTCGTAATCGCGCTGGTTGGCTTTACCGAGGCCATTGCGATCGCCAAGGCCATGGCCGCCCGCACCGGCCAGCGTCTGGACCCGAGCAAGGAGCTGATGGGACAGGGCCTGGCCAACATCGCCGGCGGCTTCACCCAGGGCTACCCCGTCAGTGGTTCATTCTCGCGCTCGGCGGTCAACCTGAATTCGGGTGCCCGCACCGGTCTGGCGTCGGTATTCACGGCCGTGATTATCGGGATCGCGCTGCTCTTCCTGACACCGCTGATCTATCACCTGCCGCAGTCGGTGCTGGCGGCGATCATCATGATGGCCGTGGTCGGACTGATCAACTTCAAGGCGATCAAGCACGCCTGGGTCGCCAACAAGCATGACGGGGCGGCCGCGGTGGTCACCTTCATCGCCACCCTGGCGATGGCCCCGAACCTCGACTACGGCATCCTGATGGGCGCCGGTCTGGCGATCGTGCTGTACCTGTACCGCACCATGCAGCCGCGCGTGTGCGAACTGGCCCGCTACGACGACGGGACGCTTCGCGAGGCCCAGCGCTACGGGCTGGAGACCAACGAGAAGGTCGGCCTGATGCGCTTCGACGGCTCGCTGTACTTCGCCAACGTCCCCTACTTCGAGGACGCGGTACTGGACCTGATTGCCCGCCACCCGCAGGCCAAGTATCTGATCGTGGTCGGCAAGGGCATCAACGAGATCGACGCCTCCGGCGAGGAAGTCATCCACCAGTTGGTGCACCGCCTGAAGGCGCGCGGCATCACCCTGGTCTTCGCCGGCGTGAAGGCGCAGGTACTGGAGGTCATGCAGCGTACCGGGCTCGAGGACATCATCGGCAAGGACAACATCTTCAAGTCCACCGACCACGCGGTGAAGGAAATCTCCGAACGTGTAGGTGAACCGATCAAGTGATGGCGAAAGCCCGCGCCACGGACGGCGAAAAGGGCTGCACCCACCCGCGTCAATCGCTACACTGAGCAGGTTACGAACCCAATGAGGAGTTGACCCGTGTCCCGAGACCAGATCGTTCGCTCGAGCCGCAACCCGTCCAGTACCGGTTCCATCAGCGAGACCATCTCGACCAACAAGGTCATCCGCCAGACCTACATGCTGCTGTCTGTGACGCTGGCATTCAGCGCAGTGATGGCCTTCGTGGCAATGGCCGTGGGCGCCCCGGCGGTGCACTGGCTGGTCCTGCTGGCGGTTCTGATTGGCGGGCCGTTCGCCATCCATGCCGCGCGCAATTCCGCGCTCGGGCTGGTGCTGACCTTCGCCTTCACCGGCGTACTGGGCTTCTTCCTCGGCCCGATCCTCAGCATGTACCTGGGCCTGCCCAACGGGCCGCAGATCGTCGGCAACGCCTTTACCGCCACGGCGGTCGCCTTTGTCGCGCTGTCCGGCTACGCCCTGGCCACCAAGAAGGACTTCAGCTTCCTGGGTGGCTTCCTGGTGGTCGGCCTAATCGTCGCGCTACTGGCGATCGTCGCCAACATCTTCCTGGCGATCCCGGCGCTGTCGCTGACCATCTCGGCGGCCGTGGTGCTGCTGCTGTCGGCTGCGATCCTGTTCGACACCAGCCGCATGATCCACGACCCGGAGGCCAACTACATCATGATGACGGTCTCGCTGTACGCGAACCTCTATGTGATGTTCCTCCACCTGCTGAACCTGTTCCACGCCTTCATGGGCGACAACTAACAGTCGCAGGCTGGCAGGCAAGCGATTCGGGCCCCGCGATGCGGGGCCCTTTTGTTGGGAAACACTGATCAATGTACACGCTCGCGTTGGTACCCCAGGTTTTCCGAGACAAGCCGCGTCGTGCCGGGGGTACTGCTCCTATCCGCAAGCGTCGCAACGTCATTTTCCCTTGGTAACCGCCATGACTGAACTGCGACACGGGGTATTTCTCGACCTGTCCACGGTGGATCGTGACGACCTGGACCTCGCCCCCCTGCACGAGGCGCTACCCAACTGGGATCTGCACCCGCGCACAGAGACAGACGACATCGCCGCCCGCATTGCAAATGCCGAGGTAGTGGTCACGAACAAGGTGGTACTGGACGACTCGCTTCTGGCCGCGGCCACAAACCTGAAGCTGGTCTGCGCGGCAGCTACGGGCACCAACAATATCGATGTTGCCGCCGCCAGCCGGCTCGGCATCACCGTCAGCAACGCGCGCGACTACGCAACGGACTCCGTGGTACAGCATGTATTTGCCCTGCTACTGACGCTGGTCACGCGGCTGGACGACTACCGCGCCGATATCCGCGCCGGCCACTGGAGCACCTCCGACCAGTTCTGCCTGCTCGATCACCCGATCCGGACCCTGGCGGGCATGCGCCTGGGCATCATCGGCTATGGCGTACTGGGCCAGGCCACGGCCCGCGTCGCCCGGGCCTTCGGCATGCAGATCCAAGTGGCCGCCAGCCTGCGGAAGGTGGTGCCCTCGCCTGCGGGTGACGCGGATCTAATCCCGCTGCCCGAGCTCCTGGCGACCAGCGACGTGATCAGCCTGCATTGCCCGCTGTCCCCGGAGACCCGCAACCTGATCGATGACAACGCTCTGCGGCAGATGCCCGCTGGGGCAATCCTGCTCAATACCGCCCGGGGCGGTCTGGTCGATCCCGAGGCCCTCGCACGGCACTTGCGAGCAGGCCACCTGGGCGGTGCCGGCATCGACGTCCTGGAGCCCGAGCCCCCACCCGCGGACCACCCCCTGCTGGCAGCGGACATCCCGAACCTTGTGCTGACCCCGCATACGGCCTGGGCGGCTCGCAGTGCCCGCCAGCGCGTGATCGAGGAGGTCGCGGCCAACATCCGCTCTTTCGCCCAGGGACAGCCCCGCCATGTCGTCAGCTGATCCATCCCGTACCGATCGCGAGCTGATCGCGCGGATCGAGGCGCTGGAAGTCCGCCTGGCGCATCAGGAGTACACCCAGGACGAGCAGGCTCGCGTCCAGCACGAGCTCCAGCAGGAGAATCAGGCGCTGCGCCGCCAGCTCCAATGGCTCCGCGACCGATTGCGGGAACTCGAGGACCAGGGCGGCGGCCCCGGAGACGGCAACGAGCCGCCTCCGCCGCACTACTGACCGTGACCCTTCAAGTCCGCGCAGAACCCGGGCAGGAGGTCCGAGCCCGGGAGATCGACCGCTACCTGCACGCCCAGGGCTATCGTCACCCGGGCAAGGCGCCCCTGGTACTGGAGGTCGGCGCACACGGTCTGTCACTGATCCGTGAGGAGGGTCGGCGCGAACTGTGCCTGCATCTGGACTTTGCCACCGGTCGTCAGGGGTATCGTCTGGCCCATAGCGGGCATCAGCGAGAGGGCCTGATCCGGGCCATGGGCAACATCGCGCGGGACAGCCATGTGGTGGACGCCACCGCCGGCCTGGGGCGCGATACGCTGCTGCTGGCCGCGCACGGCTTCCGCGTGGATGCCTGGGAACGCCACCCGGTCGTCTACCTGCTGCTGGCGGATGCCCTGCAGCGCGCCGCCCATGACGAGGCGCTGGCCCCGATCGTCGAGCGCATCACGCTGCACGCGGGCCTGGCCGCGCCGGCGACCCTGAGCACGCCGCCCGTCGCCGCCGTATTCGATCCCATGTTTCCGGAGCGGGCCAAGCGCGCCGCGGTCAAGAAGGACATGCAGCTGACCCAGGCCTTGATGGAGGGCGACCCGGACCCCGAGCCGGAAACCACTCTGCAACGGCTGCGCGAGGCGGCCACGCGGCGGGTCGTCGTCAAGCGGCCCCTGCATGCCCCTGCCCTGGGTCCCGACACACCCCAGGGCAGCGTCAGGGGCAAGAGCGTGCGTTTCGATGTCTACGCACCCGCTGCGCAATCCTGAGTCCGACCCGCGGGACCCACGCCCGGCTCACCGGTCACGAACCACCCAGAATCAGCCGGTCGTCTCCGGAGAAGCGGTACTCGGGGATGGGCAAGTTGCGCCGGGCGTCCTGCCCGTCATACACCCGTCCGGCGGCGTCATAGCGCCCCCCGCGGCAGCGATCCACAAACCCGCCGGACCAGTCCTCCGCCACGTCCGGATGCACCAGGTCCAGCTCACAGCCGAGATCAGTGCTCTCGCCGATCACGACCAGCCACTCCGGCCGCAGACTGCGCAGCGGCAGTTCCAGTCCATCCGGCTGCTGGCCCCGGCGGGCGCGCGGATCGACCAGCTCGTCATCCTCGCCCAGCGCCTGTTGCAGGGCCGAGTCCCTGTGCAGCACCAGAATGCGCCGACCCTCCCAGTCCAGCCGCTTGAGCTCGCCGGGGGCGATCGCATCCAGCTCGACAACGCGGCGCTCGGCCTCACCGCCCCCCAGCATGGACAGCGCGTAGCTCGCCAGAATACCGGCGAACACAATTACACCGCCCAGCACCATCAGCTTCAGCAGGACGCGGATCCGCATTCGATTCAGGCTGTCGCCCGCAGGTTGCATCGTGAGTTCTCCGGTCTGTAAAGAATGTGCTTTGCGCCTGGCCGGCGTGCCTCTACACTACGCGCATGACTACAGCCAGACGCTCCGGACGCCGCCACTACATCGGCATCCACAATGACTTGTACGGCGGGATGACACCGGTCGGCAATATTATCCGCGATGCCTGGGTCTTCGGCTTCCTGCCGGAGACCGAGACCTGCGAGGGCTGGGACCTCGGGCGCATCCAGCAGCTGCACGACCAGGTGAACGCCGAGTGGGACAAGTACGACCTGCGCATCGCCAACCTCCCGCCCGAGCTTCGCGAGCGCCACACGCGCATCCACGATGCAGCGATCGAGCGCGCCCGCGAGCACGGCTGGATCCCCGGGAAGGACTACGACAGCGAGATGGGCGACGACGCCTAATGCCAGGTACGGAGACCGAGCCGATGATCCGCGCCCTGGTCGTGATCGGGGCCCTGCTCGCCGCCATCGCGGTGGTGCTCGGTGCCTTCGGCGCGCACGCCCTGCAGGAACGGCTGTCCGAGCGCGCTCTGACCACCTGGCACACTGGCGTCCAGTATCACTTCATCCACGCCCTCGCCCTGCTGCTGCTGGCAGCGCTGTGGTCGCACCTGGCCAGCGGCTGGGCCACCGCCAGCGCCGTAGCCTTCGTGCTTGGCATCCTGCTCTTTGCCGGCAGCCTGTATGCCCTGGCACTGGGCGCCCCGCGCGTACTGGGGGCCATCGCGCCACTGGGCGGCACCGCCTTCATCCTCGGCTGGCTGGGCCTGGCCATCGCCGCCTGGCGAGCATAAGAAGACGTTGACCCCGTCCGGAACGCCGACATCGCTTCCTTCAGCGCTTCCTCCTTTATACTGCCCGCGCCACAAGCATCGACCGAACCGAGAGACCCATGAGCCAGCCCTCCTTCGCCGTATTTGCCGAACAGACCCTCGACGAGATCTACAACCGCCTGAGCGACCAGGACGGTCTCGACGACCTGGACATCGACCTGATCGATGGTGTCCTGACCCTCGAGTTCGAGGACGGCGCGCAGATGATCCTGAACCGCCAGGAGGCTGCGCAGCAGATCTGGCTGTCCTCCCCCGAGGGCCCGGCCCACTTCGGCTACAACGAGGACGAAGATGCCTGGCTGGATGACCGTAACGGGGACGACCTGCACGAGACCGTAGCCCGCGTGATCGGGCAGAAGCTGGGCGTACGCGTCGAGCTCTAGGGAGACGCTGATTTAATCGCACGTCCGCGCTCGAGTCGCTTTTGCGTGCGAACAAGGCGCGGTGACTGCCGTGCAGTCATTCTGCACAAAGGAGCCGCAACGCCGTTCCCGCGCAAAAGCGGCCGAGCCCCTGCTTTCAATAGCTTGTGGGGTTGGTGCCCCCTGTTCCCCGATCCTGCGTTGCGCCGCTTGCGGGTAGAACCACTACCCGCTCCACGACGCGCCTTGTCTCGGAAAATAGGGGGCACCAACGCGGACGTGCGATTAAATCAGCGTCTCCCTAGTCTCGGCCCGACCGGCCGTCTTCACCCTCCTGCGACGGCGCCTCCGGAGATCCCTCCTCATCCAGCGCCCGCAGGTGGGCCTCCAGCTCCGCCAGCACCGGGTGCGGCCGATCCTCTTCCAGCGCGTTATCCAGTGCCCGGGTCGCCTCCAGCGCCTCGGGATCGCCGCGCAACGGCATGCGCGCGATCCCCAGCGCCAGCATGCGGAACTGGCGAAACACCAGGTAGCTGACGGTCGCGGTGATCAGCGCCGCCCACATCTGTTCCTGGAACCACAGCCAGACGGCGATCCCGTAGCCGCTGAAGGTCAGCACAAAGATCCCCAGCGCGACACGATGAGCGCGGGCCACAATGGCCTCCAGCACATCGCGATTGCGCACGACGAAGTCACGTTCAAAATGCATGCAGTTCGGTCCTCGGCCGCCTAGGGAAACACTGATTCATGTACACGCTCGCGCTCGAGTCGCTTTTGCGTGCGAACAAGGCGCGGTGACCGCCGTGCAGTCATTCTGCACAAGGGAGCCGCAACGCGGTGCGCGCGCCAGTTTTTGATAACAACGGGCGGCCGAGCCCCTTGGGGTACCAACGCGAACGTGTGCATGAATCAGTGTTTCCCTAACGGCTATGGTTGCTGGGCGCGCCAGCGTTCGAAGGTCGGATAGTCCTCATAGCCGCGCGTGAGCACATAGTCCATCACGTTGCGCAGCCGGTTCAGGTGCACGACCGAGTCAATGCGGATGATCTCCTCGCCCGCCTCGTCAAAGAAGATCATCGTCGGCGCCCAGTGCACATCGAGTTCCGCCGCCCAGTCGCGCGGATTGGTGCGCTGACCGTCCGGGGTCAGTACCGGCGTGTCTCTGTCCTCGGCGTCCAGCTGGACGGCATCCATCAGGGCGATGCGGTCCAGCACCTCGTCTTCCTGCAGCGGCTCGGTATGCAGGATATCGCAGGCATGGCAGGCCTCGCGCTCGAAGAACACCACCAAGGGCCGTTGAGCGGGGATCTTGCTCCGATCCAGCGCATACGGCTCGTTGATGAAGAAGTCGCGCTCGTTGATGTCGTCCGTGTCGAACTTGGGTGGAGGATCGGCGCGGTCGAGATAATCACGAAAACTCATCTCGCGGTCGTGACGCTCGGTCACGTAGTCGAGCAGCGCACGGAACCGATACGGTGGATAGTAGCCCCGCATCTGATGGATGCGCTCGCCGTCAGCATCATAGAAAGCAATTGAAGGAGTGAAATTAAGTCGTTGTTCAGAAGCGTATTCGCGTTCAAACTTGATCTCGCCGTCCAGCCCGGTCACTTCGCGGTTTCCGAGCACATCGATCGCCACCACATCGAAGTTGTCCGACAGTTGCGCGCGAATGTCCTCTTTCTCGAAATTCACCTCGAACAGCTGTTCGCAGTACGGGCAGTCGTCCATCCCGTAGTACACGGCCAGCCCCTGCTTGCCGCGCTCCACGGCGCGCTCCAGGTCTTCCGGCAGGTCGAGAAAGCTCAGTTCGAACCAGTCCGGGGTGTGCAGGCCGATGATGCGCGGCGCATCGTCGAAATCGAAGCCCTCCTCGATCTCGGCCTGCGCCCACAGCGGCCAGCACAGCAGCAGCGCCAGCAGGCTGGCGATCGCGACTGGCTTTCCGATTGGTTTCACACCCACTCCGTCTGAATCAACTTACTGTTCAGACGGCGGCTTCAGCAACGAGGTTCCACCGAGATAGGGGCGCAGTCGCTCCGGGATCGCGATCGAACCGTCGGCCTGCTGGTGATTTTCGAGCAGGGCGACCAGGGCGCGCCCCACCGCGACGCCGGAGCCGTTGATAGTATGTACCAGCTCAGGCTTGCTGCCTGCTTCCGGACGGAAGCGCGCCTGCATGCGCCGCGCCTGGAAGGCCTCGAAATTGGAGCACGAGGAGATCTCGCGGTAGGCCTGCTGGCCCGGCAACCAGACCTCCAGATCATAGGTGCGCGCGGACGCAAAGCCCATGTCGCCGGTACTCAACAGCATCACGCGGTAGGGCAGCTCCAGTGCCTGCAACACGGCCTCCGCGTGCCCGAGCAGCTCCTCCAGGGCCGCATCGGACTGCTCCGGATGCACCACCTGCACCAGCTCCACTTTCTCGAACTGATGCTGGCGGATCAGGCCGCGGACGTCACGCCCGTAGCTGCCCGCCTCCGAGCGGAAGCACGGGGTGTGGGCGGTCATCTTCAGCGGCAGCGCACCGGCCCCGAGGATCTGCTCGCGCACCAGGTTGGTCAGCGTGACCTCGGCGGTCGGGATCAGCCGGAAACGCTGGTCGCAGTCCACCGAGAACAGATCCTCGTCGAACTTGGGCAGCTGGCCCGTTCCCTCCAGTGACTCCGGGTTCGCCAGATACGGGACATAGGTCTCCTGGTAGCCATGCTGCTGGGTGTGCAGGTCGAGCATGAACTGGGTCAGCGCCCGGTGCAGACGCGCCATCTCGCCGCGCATCACCACAAAGCGGGAGCCGGCCACGCGTACCGCCGCCTCGAAATCCAGCCAGCCGCCGGGCAGACCCAGATCCACATGGTCGCGGGGGATGAAATCGAACTCGCGCGGGGTTCCCTCGCGGCGCAGTTCGACGTTCGCCGCCTCGTCCTTGCCGACGGGAACGTCCTTCTGCGGCAGGTTCGGGATGCGCATCAGCAGCGCGTCCAGCTCCTGCTGCACGGCGTGCAAATCGGCCTCGCACTGCTTGAGCTCGTCACCCAGACGGCCGACCTCGGCCTTCAGGGGCTCGATATCCTCGCCCCGCGCCTTGGCCTGCCCGATCCCCTTGGAGCGGGTATTGCGCTCGTTCTGGAGTTCCTGGGTACGAACCTGAAGGTCCTTGCGCCGCGCTTCCAGCGTCTCGAAGCGCTCGCGGTCGAACTCGAAGCCGCGGCTGGCCAGCGCCGCCACGGTCGCGTCCAGGTCCTGGCGCAGACTGCGAATATCCAGCATGTCGGTAATCCGTTCACAAACGACCGGGAAGTCTACGGTCGCGGCCGCGCCCCGTCCATGACCAGGCCGTCAGGCCCGACCGACCTCAGCCGCGTGACGCGGCGGCATTCCAGCGACGCCCCTGCGCGCTCCCCAGCCACACGCCCGCCAGCCACAGCACCAGGGATACGGACACATACAGCGCCGCACGCCCGGGATCGCCCGTCTCGATCAGCCACAAGCTCTCCAGGCTGAACACCGAAAAGGTCGTGAAGCCGCCGCAGAAGCCGGCCAGGACAAACTGGCGGGTCACCGGATCGGCGGGCCGGCTACCCTCCGGGGCACTGATCACGGCGTAAAGCCCGATCAGCCAGGATCCGGCCACATTCACCGCCAGCGTGTCCCAGGGAAACCCGGTTCCCATCAGGTGCAGCCCGGTCCATGACAGGCCATAACGCGCCATGCTGCCCAGCGCGGCCCCCAGGGCGACGAACGCGGACAGGCGCAGCGAGTACCCGGTCATCCCGCGCCACCCGCGGCACGGCCCAGCGCATGGCCGATATACGCCAGCGCCAACCCGCCACCCAGTGTGAGCAGGACGTAGACGATCGCAGGGCGCGGGCCGTCCCGTTCCGCGACTCCCACCGTCTGCAGGCTGAACGAAGAGACCGTCGTAAAACTGCCGAGCACGCCCACGACCAGCAACAACCAGAGCCAGGACGCGCCCGAGGGATCCACCACCAGGCCAAGCGCTAGGCCAATCAGCAGCGCGCCCGAAGTATTCACGGCCAATGTCCCCCACGGGAAATGGCCCCCGGTGCAGCTGTCGATCCACTGCGACAGCCAGAAGCGCGCAAGCCCCCCCAGCGCGCCCCCCGCTCCCACCAGCAAAAGGCCCTCCCACCACGCGATCATGCCGGCATTGTCCGTGGCCTCGGTCGACCTGTCGAGCCTGCGCACCCGGCAGGGCGGGATGCCCTGACAACACGAGCGTCCCGGCGCATGATGGAGACACTGGCAACCCCCCGAGTGGTCATGCATCAGGGAGACGCATGAGCGAACGCGAACGCCCCCGCAACTGGCACGACCTGTCCGTCGACCATGCCCTCGACGCCCTCGGCACTGATGCCCACGGGCTGGACGCCGAAGCCGCTCGCCAGCGTCTGGAAGAACACGGGTACAACCGCTTGCCCCAGGCCGCGCGCCGCGGCCCGCTGCTGCGTTTTCTGACGCAGTTCCACAACGTACTGATCTACGTACTGATCGCCGCTGCCCTGGGCACGGCCCTTCTCGGTCACTGGCTGGATACCGGCGTGATCCTCGGGGTGGTGCTGATCAACGCCATCATCGGCCACATCCAGGAGGGCAAGGCGGAGAAGGCACTGGATGCGATCCGGGGGATGCTCTCGCCCCGGGCACTGGTACTGCGCGACGGCCAGCGCCGCAGCATCCCTGCAGAAACGCTGGTCCCCGGCGATATCGTCTATCTCCAGGCCGGGGATCGCGTCCCGGCCGACCTGCGCCTGATCGCGGCACACAACATGCGCATCGACGAGGCCGCCCTGACCGGCGAGTCGGTGGCCAGCGACAAGCAGACCGATCCGGTGGAGACCCAATCCGACCTGGGCGATCGTCGTTCCATGGCCTACTCCGGCACGCTGGTCGCGTTCGGCCAGGGGCGCGGCGTCGTGGTCGGCACCGGGGCCGATACCGAGATCGGCCGCATCTCCACCCTGATCGGCGAGGTGGAGACCCTGACCACCCCTCTGCTGCGGCAGATCGCCGAGTTCGGCCGCTGGCTGTCGGTGGCCATCGGCATACTGGCGGCGGCGACCTTCGCCTTTGGTTACTGGGTACGCGACTACGACCTTGTCGAGACCTTTCTCGCCGCGGTCAGCCTGGCGGTGGCGGCAATCCCCGAGGGCCTGCCGGCGATCATGACCATCACGCTGGCGATCGGGGTGCAGCGCATGGCCGCCCGCCACGCGATCATCCGCCGCCTGCCGGCGGTCGAGACCCTGGGCTCCGTCACCACCATCTGCTCGGACAAGACCGGCACCCTCACCCGCAACGAGATGACGGTGAAGAGCATCATCACCACCGAGGCGGAGTACGAGCTGGGTGGGGTGGGCTACGAGCCACATGGCGGGATCACCTGCAACGGCCAGGAGGCCGACCCGGAGGCCGATCCCCTGCTGGCCGAGACCCTGCGCGGCATCCTGCTGTGCAACGACGCCGAGGTCTATCTGAAGGACGACCAGTGGACCATGGAAGGCGACCCGACCGAGGGCGCCCTGATCGCCGCAGCCATGAAGGGTGGCCTGGAGCCGAAGGAAATCAACGAGCTCTTTGTGCGGGACGACGTAATCCCCTTCGAGTCGTCCTACAAGTTCATGGCCACCCTGCACCACGATCATGAAGGGGGCGCCTTTCTCTTTCTCAAGGGCGCGCCGGAACGGGTGCTGGCCGTTTGCAGCCACCAGCGCACGACCGACGGCGAAGAGCCGCTGGACGCCGAACACTGGCAACAGTGGATGGACGACGTCGCCGCGCGTGGCCAGCGCCTGCTCGCCCTGGCCACGCGGCGCATGGAGAACCACCGCCGCGAGCTGGAATTCGCTGACGTCGAGGACGGCGGACTCACCCTGGTTGCCGTCTGCGGGATCATTGATCCGCCGCGCGAAGAGGCGATCGAGGCGGTGGCCCACTGTAAAGAAGCCGGCATCCGCGTGAAGATGATTACCGGCGATCACGGCGTGACCGCGCGCGCCATCGCCGATGAACTGGGCATCAGTACCGAGGGCGGCGTAGTGGTCGGCCACGAGCTGGAAAAAAGCTCGGACGACGACCTCAAGACCATGGTTCGCCGGGTGGATGTGTTTGCCCGCGCCACTCCAGAGCACAAGCTGCGCCTGGTACAGGCCATCCAGCGCCACGGGGACGTGGTGGCGATGACCGGCGACGGCGTAAACGATGCCCCCGCGCTCAAGCGCGCCGATGTCGGCGTGGCCATGGGCGTCAAGGGCACCGAGGCCGCACGTGAAGCCTCCGAGATGGTGCTGGCCGACGACAACTTCGCCTCCATCGCCAACGCGGTCGAGGAAGGCCGCACCGTCTACGACAATCTGAAGAAGGCAATCCTGTTCCTGCTGCCTACCAACGGCGGCCAGGCCTTCACCATCGTCGCTGCGATCCTGCTGGGCCTCACCCTGCCTCTAACCCCGGTGCAGGTCCTGTGGGTGAACATGGTGACCGCCGTCACCCTCGCGCTGGCCCTGGCCTTCGAGCCGACCGAACCCGGCACCATGCGCCGGTCGCCGCGCCCGCCCAACACGCCCCTGCTTTCGGGCTTCCTGATCTGGCGCGTGGTCTTCGTCTCCGCGCTGCTGGTCGCCGGCACCTTCGGCCACTTCCTGTGGCTGGAACAACAGGGCGTACCGGACGAGGTCGCCCGCACTGTCGCCATCAACACGCTGGTCATGGGCCAGCTGTTCTTCCTGTTCAACAGCCGCTACATCCTGGAACCGGCACTCAACCGGGAGGGCCTGTTCGGCAGCCGCCCCGTCCTGATCGCCGTCGCCGTACTGGTCGTGCTGCAGGGCCTGTTCACCTACGCCCCGCCACTGCAGTTCCTGTTCGGCACCACCCCCATCGGGGCGGAAGAATGGCTGCGCATCCTCGCCTTCGGCCTGATCCTCTTTGTCCTGGTGGAAATCGAGAAGGCCCTGTTGCGCCGCAGGGGCTTTAACCCGCACCAGTAAAGGAGCCCCGAGCCGACAGCCCGCCCCGGCCGCCACCGTCAGCGACTGGCTCACGCCGGACAACCCGCCGGGCCCCGCGTACGTCTCCCGTGATGAAGGGCCAGAGTTTGCAATCGGCCCACCTGTTTTGTATCCGGACGGCGTGTTTTTGGATATTTCTTTACCTATTATCCGGTACATCGAAGTCAACACCCCGACGGGCAGTCAACAGCGCCAACCAAGGTCGAGACAATGATCGAGACGCAGTGGCTGATCCCTTTCCTCCCCTTCCTTTCGGCGTTACTGGTCCATTTGTTTGGTGCCCGGCGGGGCAAGCGCGTTGCGCAACTGAGTGTCGGCATCAACCTGGTCGTGGTGCTGGTGGCCGTTTTCCAACTGATCACCTACATCGCCAGAGACACAGGGCCGCAGTGGACGGCCATGGCCGGCGGCTGGGGCAGTCTGCAGATCGACCCGCTGAGCGCGATCATGGCGCTGGTGGTCGCCGGCATCAGCCTGGTGGTCCATATCTACTCGATCCGCTACATGATCGAGGAGCCGGGCTACGCCCGCTTTTTCATGCTGCTGGACCTGATGACCGGCTCGATCCTGCTGATGGTCATGGCCGGCGATCTGATCACCCTGCTGGTGGCCTGGCATCTGATCGGCGTCTTCCTCTATTTCCTGCTGGCGCACAACACCGAACCCGTCAACGCGCAGCGCTACGCGTTCTGGACGTTCATTACCTATCGCCTGGGTGACCTGCCGCTGGTACTGGCCGCGATGGTGCTGTTCCAGGCCTACGGGGCGCTGGACTTCCCCACCCTGTTCGCCCGCATCGAAGCGACGCCGGATGCCCGTACGTTCCTGGACCTGCCGGTCGCCGGAACCGTGGCCTTCCTGGTGGCCCTGGCAGCCTTTGCCAAATCCGCCCAGTTCCCGCTGCACACCTGGCTGCCCTATTCCATGGAGGGCCCGACGCCGGTTTCGGCATTGATGCACGCGGGGATCGTCAACGCCGGCGGCATCATCATCAATCGCTTCGCGCCGGTATTCGTCCACAGCAGCGAGGTTCTGCATCTGCTGTTCGTCGTGGGCCTGTTCACGGCGGTGCTCGGTTCGATGCTGATGCTCGCGCAGAACGACATCAAGAAGTCGCTGGGCTATTCTACGGTCGGCCAGATGGGCTTCATGATCATGGAGACCGGTGCGGGTGCGTTCGCGCTGGCGATCTTCCACCTGATTGCCCACGGCCTGTTCAAGGGCACCCTGTTCCTCGGCGCCGGCAAGGTGATTGGCGCCGCACGCAAGCACGACGGCGTGCCCAACGACCCGCTCTATGACTTCCTGGTCGAACGCAAGCCAGCCCCCGCCCGACTGCCGTGGCTGTTGATCGGGGCTGCGATGCTGATCGTGCCGCTGGTGATCCTGGTGCTGGCACATGCCTGGGTGGCCCCGGACTTCTTCCAGAAACAGGGCGCGATCGTGCTCCTGTTCTTTGGCTGGATCACGGGCGTCCAGGTGCTTTTCGCCTCGCACCGGCTGGATACCGAGAACCCCTTGCGCATGATGGCCCTGATCGTGCTGTCGTTCGCGGTGATCGTGGTCGGCTACAGCGTCATCGGACACAGCTTCGAGAGTTTCCTGTATCCAGATACCGAGTTCCGCGAAGCGCTTTATGCCGCGGCGGGCATTGATCAGATCACCTTCGGCGTGCTCATCGTGCTGCTGGCGCTGGTCATGGTGGCCGGCTGGCTGGGTGCCTACCTGACCCATGTGCGCCGCCAGCGGGTCGACAGGGAACATGGACGCACCTGGCTGACGCTGTACTCGCTGTTCTCCCACGAGTTCTATGTCGCAGACCTCTACAACCGCATGACGGTCTCGATGCTGGCGCTGTCCCGGCGCCTGAATAGCTGGCTGAGGTGGGGTTGAGATGTCCGTTCTGCTGATCCTCCTCGCGGCAGTCTTCCTGCCACTGTTCCCGATGAGCCTGGCGTTCAATGCCCTTGCCGCGCGCATCACCAGCACCTACGTGCAGGTGGCACTCTTCATCGCCTGGCCGCAGATCGGCGTCGCGATCATCCTCTGGGGCGATCTGGCACCGGCCGGCGGATTGCTTGTCGCCTGGGCGATCCTCAGTGCGATCCTGTATGCCTTTCGCCTGCTGACCATACGCGAGGCGGGGCGCTGGGCGGCCATGCTGGCAAGCTCCGCCTGGCCCCTGGTATGGCTGTTCGTGATGCAGCGGCCGTCTGATGCCAACGTGATCGGCTTCGCCCTCGCGATGTCGGCCGCTCCGGTTCTGATGCTCCTGGTACGCAGTGCGCTTGCTCGGCGGCTGGAGGCGGCCTATACCGGACTGCATGGCGGATTGGCCCGCGACCTTCCGCGTCTGTCGGGTGTGATCGTGGTGACCACGCTGGCAGCCATGGCCCTGCCACTGTTCCCGGGCTTCTTTGCCCTGCTGGCGCTGCTGGGTGGCGCCACGCCCGGGATCGCCCTCGGGGTGCTGCTGACCTGGTTGCTGTGGAGCTGGGCGGGAGCGCGGCTGCTGCAAGGCACGGTGTTCGGCCCGCGCAGCGGCCCCATCGCCGAGGACCTGTCGGCCACCACGACATGGACCTTCACCAGCCTGGTGGTATTGCTGGTGGTGTCCGGCCTGCTGTGGACTGGAGGTGTCCTGTGAAGCTGACGCTAGGACGCAAGCTCAAGATCCGCTCGATGGTGCACATGGCGGCCGAGCCCATTCCCAACTTCTGGCCCATGCGCACCTTCATCCATCACAACCCGCTCCACGGGCTGGAAGACCTGCCGTTCCCGGAAGCCGTCCGGCGCGGCGAAGAGCTGTTTCACGGGCGGGGATTCCTGCCACGAGCCGACTACCAGCGCCTGTTCCGCGAGGGCCGCGTGGACCGCGACACCCTCGAGACACGCGTCGATGCCGCCCTCGAGAACCGCCCGGCCCTCCAGGCGATCGGCGGGATCGACCTGCTCTGCACGCTGCTGACCGAATGCCATGATCCGGTCATCACACCGCGCACGCTCGCCAATATCGACGACGTGGCGGCCGCCCTGAACGGCCGCGAACACACCCCCTCTGCGACCGATACCGGCGCGCTCGCCGAACGGCTGCATGCCGCCTTTCCGGTCATGCAGCCGCTCTACGAGGCACTCGATTCGCTGTTCGGCACACGTATCGGCGCCACGCTGGACGAACAGCTCACCAGGATCTGCCTGGACTACTTCGACGAGGGTCAGTCGGCATGGCAGATGCCCGGCCGCGAACACGGCCTGTTTGCCGCATGGAAGACGATCGTCCATCACCACCCGCGCCTGTTCCTGCTTGGCCTGCACACCCAAACGATCCTGGCAGACCACGACAGCCCCGAGGCGATCATCGCCCATGTCCTGGGCGAGATCGGCATCCCCGAAGAGACCTGGCCCGATCTGATCGTGCGCGAACTGACCCGCCTGCACGGCTGGGCCGGCTTCATCCGCTGGCGCTCGACGGCAAACCACTATCACTGGGCACGCGAGCACCCGGCCGACCTGATTGATTTTCTCGCCATCCGCCTGGTGCTCGGGCTGTCCCTGATCCGCGAACACAGCCGTCGCCACAACATGCCGGGCGACCGCGAGGCCCTCGAAACACTCCTCCATGAGCGCCCCGCCGAGTGTTACCTGCGCCGCGAGTTTTTCGGCGGCGGGGTACTGCCCGCCTACGCCGAGACCGTTGAGGCCGTCATTGCGCGCGGCAAATCCAACGTAATCGCCCGGCAGCTGGACCAATACCTGCCGGCCAAGCGCCGCGCCGAAGGCCGCGAGCAGGCCCGCGCCCTCGGCTCGCTGGCCTCGCTCACTGGCAATCCGTCGCTGTTTGCCGATCTCGATCGCAGCCAACTCGCCGCGGTGCTTGAACAGCTGGGCGACTTCGAGCAGCACGAGGGTATGGTCTGGCTGGAAGCCATGGAGGCGACCTACCGCCGCAGCATGCTGTCCAGCCTGCGGCTCGAACCGCCCGCGCCGCGCGCGAAACGCCCGTTCGCGCAATTGCTCTTCTGCATCGACGTGCGCTCCGAACGCGTGCGCCGTCAACTCGAGACCATCGGCGACTACCAGACCTACGGCATTGCCGGCTTCTTCGGCGTCCCGGTGAGCTTTATCGCGCTTGGCAAGGGCAGCGAGGATCACCTCTGTCCGGTCGTCGTTACACCCAGGAATGTCGTACTGGAAGTCACCACCGGTGCCGAGCCGCCCGACCTCGACCTGTACTCCTCGGCCGAGCATCTGCTGCACGACCTGAAGAACTCCGTTCTCTCGCCGTACTTCACCGTCGAGGCCATTGGCCTGCTGTTCGGCTTTGACATGATCGGCAAGACCATCGCTCCGGCGGCCTACCACCGATGGCGCGACAGGATCGAAGCGGACCAGCCCTCGACCCGCCTGATGGTCGACAAACTCACCCGCGAGCAGGCGGACTCGGTCGTTCGCGCCCAGCAACGGGCCATCATCGTCCAGGCGATCCACCAGGCGTTCGACATCGAGCGTGAAGCCATCACCGATGCCATGATCCGCGAGCTGCGCGAGACGGCATTGGGCAACCGCAGCGGACAAACCCATTTCGCCCGCGACTTTGGCCTGAACGAGAGTGACGAGTCGGCGTTCATCAAGACCTTGCAAGATGACTACCGCATCAACCGTTCCTATGCGCAGATGCAGCTGGAGCGCCTGGGCCGGATCGGGTTTTCGCTGGACGAGCAGACCTACTTCGTCGCCCAGGCGCTGCGCTCGATCGGCCTGACCGAACAGTTCTCGCGCTTCATCATCCTTACCGGCCATGGCAGCCGGTCGGACAACAACCCCTACGAATCAGCGCTCGACTGTGGCGCCTGCGGAGGCAGCCACGGGATCGTCAGCGCCCGAGTACTCGCGCACATGGGCAACAAGCCGGAGGTGCGCCGACGGCTGCGTGCCCAGGGCATCGACATCCCGGATGACGCGTGGTTTCTGCCGGCCATGCACAACACCACCTCCGACGAGATCCGGCTGCACGATCTCGATCTGCTGCCGGCCAGCCACCTGGTCTACCTCGAACGCCTGCGCAACGGCCTGCGCTCAGCTACGCGCCTCGCGGCCCGCGAGCGGCTGCAGACCCTGGAACCGGAACTCGGGCCCGCCGCGGATGCCGTCAAGGCCACGCGCAAGGCGCAGCGCAATACGGTCGACTGGGCGCAAGTACGTCCCGAATGGGGCCTGGCGCGCAATGCGGGCTTCATCATCGGCCAACGACACCGGACCGAGACCACCGACCTGCAAGGACGCACCTTCCTGCATTCCTACGACTACCGGGTAGACCCCAGGGGCCGACTGCTGGAAAGCATCCTCACCGGCCCGCTGATCGTCGCCCAGTGGATCAACATGGAACACTACTTCTCGGCGGTCGACAATGAACACTACGGCTCCGGCAGCAAGGCCTACCACAACGTTGCCTGTCGCATCGGGGTCATGACCGGCAACCTGTCGGACCTGCGCACCGGCTTGCCCGCGCAGACCGTGCTCTACGACGGCTTGCCCTACCACGACCCGGTTCGCCTGCTGGCCCTCATCGAGGCGCCGCTCGCCCACGCGCGCCGGGCCATCGAGAACGTGCCCAAGGTGCGCAGCCTGATCGCGAATGGCTGGGTGCAGTGCGTCATCCTGGACCCCGAAACCGGCGGACTGCACCGATACGTCGACGGCGAATGGCGCGACGAACCCCTGCCCGACACCGCGCAAGGCGCAACCGATCGACCTGCTGTGGAGGACCACCCTGCATGAACGACCTGAATCTCAAACCACTGAAAAAAATCGAGATCATCCTCGAAGGCGAACACCAGGCCTTCGCCACCGATCTGCTGGACCGCGCCGGAGTGAAGGGCTACACAATCATTGGCAACCTCTCCGGAAAGGGTAGCCAGGGCTTCCACGAAGGCCACCTGATGTTCAATGAGGACGAGGTGCTGATCATGATCATCGCCGCAATCCCCGAAGAGCTGGTCCAGCCGATCCTCGAAGGGTTCACGCCCTTCTTCAACCAGCACAGCGGTGTCGTCTTCATCTCCGACATCCAGGTCAGCCGCCTGGTGAAGTTCAAGGGCTGAAGGCGATGATTTCATGCCCGGGAACGCAGCGCCCGAACACCAGTACACTGGTAGCGGGTACTGACCCGGTCACGCCAGCAATCAGGCCCTGAGTCCCCAATCGCTGCTTAACGCCGGGATCATGCGCCCCTGCACCCCTCGGAATGGTAAAGTGCGGACCCAGCGCGGGTCGTTAATGGCCTGCCCCTCATTCAAACCGCATTGGTCGCAGGAGCATCATGGCGCAGTACATCTTCACGATGAACGGTGTGGGCAAGATCGTCCCGCCGAAGAAGTACATCCTCAAGGACATCAACCTGAACTTCTTCCCGGGCGCCAAGATCGGCGTGCTGGGTTACAACGGTGCGGGGAAATCCACACTGCTGCGCATCATGGCGGGCGTGGACACCGAGATCGTCGGCGAGGCGCGGCCGCAGCCGGGCATCAATATCGGCTACCTGCCGCAGGAGCCGCAGCTCGACGAGAGCAAGGACGTGCGCGGCAATGTCGAGGAGGCCGTGGCCCCGATCAAGGAGGCGCTGGCCGAGCTGGATCAGGTGTATGCCGCCTATGCCGAGGCCGATGCCGACTTCGATGCCCTGGCCGCCAAGCAGGGCGAGCTGGAGGCGAAGATCGAAGCGGCCGACGGCCACAACCTCGAGCGCAAGCTGGAGGTCGCCGCAGACGCCCTGCGCCTGCCGCCGTGGGATGCGGACGTGAAGACCCTGTCCGGGGGGGAACGCCGCCGCGTGGCCCTGTGCCGCCTGCTGCTGTCCAGCCCGGACATGCTGATCCTCGACGAGCCGACCAACCACCTGGACGCCGAATCCGTGGCCTGGCTGGAACGCTTCCTGCAGGAGTTCCAGGGCACCGTGGTCGCGGTCACCCATGACCGTTACTTCCTCGACAACGTGGCCGGCTGGATTCTCGAGCTCGACCGCGGCCAGGGCATCCCGTTCCAGGGCAACTACTCGCAGTGGCTGGAGCAGAAGGAAAAGCGCCTGAAGCAGGAAGAAAAGGCCGAGGCCGCCCGCGTGAAGGCGATGGAGTCGGAGCTCGAGTGGGTGCGTTCCAACCCGAAGGGCCGCGGCGCCAAGAGCAAGGCGCGCCTGAAGCGCTTCGAGGAGATCGCCTCCACCGACTACCAGAAGCGCTCCGAGACCAAGGAAATCTACATCCCGCCGGGCCCGCGCCTGGGCGACAAGGTGCTGGAGGTGGACGGCCTGTCCAAGAACTTCGGCGACCGCGTGCTCTACCAGGGCCTGTCGTTCTCCGTGCCACGCGGCGCGCTGATCGGCGTGATCGGCCCGAACGGCGTCGGCAAGACCACCCTGTTCCGCATGATCGCCGAACAGGAACAGCCGGACGAAGGCACGATCGAACTGGGCGAGACCGTGCAGCTGGCCTATGTGGACCAGAGCCGCGACGCGCTGCAGGACGAGAAAACCGTCTGGGAGGAGATCTCCAACGGCCAGGACATCATCCAGGTCGGCAATTTCCAGATGCCGTCACGCGCCTATGTCGGTCGCTTCAACTTCAAGGGCACCGACCAGCAGAAACGCATGAAGGAACTCTCAGGCGGGGAACGCAACCGCGTGCATCTCGCCAAGCTGCTGCAAAGCGGCGGCAACTTCCTGCTGCTCGACGAACCGACCAACGATCTGGACGTGGAGACCCTGCGCGCGCTGGAAGAGGCCCTGCTGGACTTCCCCGGCTCCGCGATCGTGATCTCGCATGACCGCTGGTTCCTGGACCGCATCGCCACCCACATCCTCGCGTTCGAGGAGGATGGCAACGTGGTGTTCTTCGACGGCAACTACCAGGAATACGAGGAAGACCGCCACAAGCGCCTGGGTGCCGAGGCCGACCAGCCGCACCGGGTCAAGTACAAGCGGCTGGCCTCCTGACCGAACCCACTCTCCGGGCGTCCCGCGCGGCGCCCGAAGAGCCCGGGCCTACAACTGATCCAGCGCCTTGCGTGTCACGCGCTCGGCGTAGTCATTGCGTTTCCAGTGCTCCGGACTCCAGCCGGCCAGAAAACGCTGGAAATCCGCCTGGGCCAGCGGGAACAGCTCGCGCCATTCCTGCTCCAGTGCGCCCAAATCCAAACCTGTGCCGTGCGTGGCGGCAACCACCGAGCGCAGCGCCTTGAAATACCCCTCCAGCAGTCTTGCTTCGAAGCGTTCCTGATCGGCCTCGTCCAGACAGCTGCCGATGAAGTACGCGACATCCTTCATCCCGCAGCCACCGCCGACATACTGGAAGTCCACCGCGGCCACACGATCACCGCGTTCGCTGAAACAGAAGTTCGCGACCTTGGCATCGCCATGCACCAGCGTCTGAAAGCGCGCTGCATTGAGCCGCTGATCGAGCGTTGGGGCCGCTTCGCGCAGCTGGGGATCGGCAATGGCCGCCCACTCGTCCGGCCGGGTCGCGAGGTGCCAGTAGGTACCCGTAGTCCATAGCCCCGAGGGCCTGGCGCCCAGAAAGGTCGCGTGGAAGGCCGCAAGCCAAGCCAGACAAACGCCGGTCTGCTCCACCGAAAGGTGATCGTGGCGAAGTGGAAAACCGGCGGCATCCAGGTCCTCCAGCACAATCAGGTGGGAATCGCCCAGGTCCTGCGCGAGGTGACAAAGCGGGACACGACAGGCGTCGCTGCAGCGCCCCGCCCAGTCGCGATACCAGTGCATCTCGACCTGATAGGAGTGTCGCTTGCGCTCATGCCCTCGCGCTCCCGACCAGCCGCGTGGGTGGCGACGATCATCGGGGAACACAATGTGCTTGGCTATAACGGTGGGAACGTACGCGTCTTCCAGATGATAGCGAACGATCTCGCCATAGCCGCTCCAGAGGGTCTGGACACGCTCAATGGGGGTCGCGCGGCGGGCGCCCGTGGCTGCGCATACTGCAGCAGCAACCGCCGCCTGCGATCGGTCGCGGCCTGGCTCAGACACCCGGGTCGTTGCAGGTCGCGGTCAGGCGCCCCTCGACCGGATCCCGCGTCATTCCGGTATCGGAAAACAGCCCCTCGGCGACCAGTTCCGCACCGTCGATCCGGATCAGGGGTTCGGAGGGGCCGTCTGCAGCCGAGAACCACTGATCGCCGGAACGGCTGCGGTTGGCCTCCAGCACCTCGCCCTCGGGGGACATCACATCCCCGACCTGAACGCTGACCGTATGCATCAGCATGCCGCTGACCTCATTGCGCGAGACAAACACACGCATCGGGCCATCATCGGTCTCGGCATCCCCGACCAGGGTCTGAAGATCGCCCTCGTCTGCCTCGCCGGAGAAGTCACAGACCTGAACATCCAGCGTGTAGGTCTCGCCGTCCAGTTCCAGCTCGGCGCTGTTGGAGGCCTGCGCGCTACCGGCACCGGCCAGTGCCAGGCCAGCAGCGGCCAGGATCACGAATGAGCGTTTGGACATTCCCTTTCTCCCGATGGTAGCGAGCGCCCAGTATCGCGACTCGCCCTGCCGGGAACAAACGTTCACCGATTACCGGGTCACGCAGTGGGCATCATCGAGGAGTGGTGGTGCACGATTTTCCATTCCCCGTCGCGGTTCTCGTAGACGAAGGTGTAGCGCGCGGGGACTTCCTGCGTCTCGTTGCCGTCGGTCACGCGGAAGGTATAGGTGCCGGCGTCGGTCAGCTTGTTGCAGCCGAGCTTCACGTTGCGCGTATTGATCGTGCCGAAGGGCTTCTTCTCGAGGAAATGCTCAAAGTAGTCCTGGATCTCGGCATGGTTGGTGCGCGGGACATTGGACACGGTCGGCAGCAGCACCGCGTCGTCGGCGTACAACGCGGTCACGCGGCGGGCGTCACCCGTCTGCAGGGCGTCGTTCCAGGCGTCGAACAGTTCCTCGGCCAGACGGCGCGTGGCGGGTGCGCAGACCACACAGCTCTCGTTCGGCGGGGTATCGATCGCGGCGGCGAGCATGTCACTGCCCGTCCCGGTCACCGGGTGATGCTGGTCGCGGTGCGAGGCGCTCAGGCTCAGGCGCGAACGCGGGGCCTCGTCGGCGTTGATGAACTGGGTACCGCTGATACGCGGACGGGTCACGGTGCTCACTGCGCGTTCTCCCACTCGGGCCGATGGCGGCCGGGTAAAGCGTGAATTTTAAAGAAAGCGCTGAATAAAGCCATCCCGGCTTTCTCAGCGCACGCGGCGCTGCATCGTCTTGCATCTCTTTGCACGGGCAAAGGGGTTTGCAGCTTGCTCCGGAATCAACCGCCTACGGCGGTCGATTCCGGCGGCACGTCCCTGTGCCGCAGGGAAACGCCGATCAATCAGCGTTTCCCAAGGGACCCCTCAGGGCCTGTCTTGGCCGCCGCTCAGCCGGCCTGGGCCTTGAACGCGGCCAGCAGGTCCTCGACCTGCCCGCGCACCCGGGCCTCGTCCTGGATGGCGAAGTCGAGAAAGGTCTGGGCGACGACGGACAGGACCTTCTTTTTCGGGTAGACGATGTGCCACTGGCGATGGATCGGGAAGTGTTCCACATCCAGTAGCGCCACCGGACCCTCGGCCCCCTCGGCACTGAGGGTGTGCAGCGACAGCACGGCAATCCCCAGACCGCCGATCACCGCCTGCTTGATCGCCTCGTTACTGCCCAGCTCCATGCGCACGGGCGGGCTGATCCCGTGCTCCTGGAACAGCTTGAGCGTCGCCTCGCGGATACCCGAGCCGGGTTCGCGCATCAGGAACGTCTCCTGCTCCAGCTCCTTCAGCGGGATATTGCGCCGGCCGACCAGCGGGTGGTCACGGCTGGCCATCACCACCAGCGGATTGGGCGCGAACGGGTGCACCGCGACATCAGTCAACCGCTCGGGGACATGCCCGATGATGTAGAGGTCGTCGTCGTTGTTCGACAGCCGCTCCAGCACCCGGTCAAAGTTGCTGACCTCCAGCGACAGCTCGATATCGGGATACCGCCGGGCGAACTGACCGAGGATGCTGGGCGCGAAGTACTGCGCCGTGGTGATCACCGCGAGACGCAGACGCCCGCGCTTGAGGCCGTGCATCTCGGCCAGTTTCATCTCGAGGTTGGTCAGCGCGCCGAGCATCTCGCGGCAGGTGTCGTACAGCAGCAGACCGACCTCGGTCGGGAAGGCCTTGCGCCCCACGTATTCGAACAGCGGGAGCCCCAGTGCCGTGGAGAGCTTCTTGATCTGGATCGAGACGGTCGGCTGGGTCAGATGCAGCTCTTCGGCCGCGCGGGTAAAGCTCCCCAGGCGCACGATCGCCTCGAACACCTGCAGCTGACGCAGCGTGGCATGCCGGATCAGGTGCGCCGGCAGCTCCGACTTGAGCATCACCTGCGGGAGACCGGACTCCTTTGGCGTAGGGGACTGGGCCATGCGTGACGATCGTTTACCGCGTGAGACCCGCGTACAGCATCGGCAGCTTCTCCGGTAGCCGGTCGATCTGGTCCAGCACCATGAAATGCTGGGCCCCGAAGATGCGCTCGACGTACTCGTCGGCGTTCGGATCGAGACTCATGCAGAAGGTGTACACGCCTTTGCGCCCGACCTCCTCTACCGCCCGCTTCGCATCCTGACGCAGGTACTGTGGGTCACGCACGTCGGTATCCGCCGGTTCGCCGTCGGTGATGATCAGCAGCAGCTTTTTCGCCGTGCCCTGATTGTGCAGCAACTGGCCGGCATGGCGGATGGCCGCTCCCATGCGGGTGGATAGCTGGCCTTTCATCCCGGCGAGACGCGCTTTCGCGGTGTCGTCGAACGGGGCGTCGAAATCCTTGAAGCGGTAGTACTCGACGTCGTGACGCCCGTCGGAGGCGAAGCCGTGGATGGCGAACGGGTCGCCAATGCGCGAGATCGCGCCAGACAGCAGTGTGGCCGCTTCGCGCGCCAGTTGCACCACGGTCGTCTCGCCGTCGCCGATCGTCTCGTTGGTCGACTCCGACAGGTCCAGCAGCACCAGCACGGACAGGTCGCGCACATGACGCAGATTGCGCACATAGATGCGTTCGTCAGGCTGGCGCCGCATGCGGACGTCGATCTGGGCCTCGACCAGCGCGTTCACGTCCAGCTCGTCACCCTCCGGCTGCTTGCGCATGCGTTGCACACCCTGGGGCTGCATCGCCTCGATCAGGAACTTCAGGCGCGAGACCAGCGGCTTGTGCTTGTCGTAAATCGCCTCGATTTCCTCGATGTCGCCCTTTCGCGGGCGCCGCTCCAGCAGCGTGACCCAGTGCGGCCGTTCCAGCTGCATCTGATAGTCCCACTCGTGATAGTGGAACGGCAGCGAGATCGGCTCCTTGCCTTCCTGCTGGTTGATGCTTTCGTCTTCGCCGTCGCGGAACCACTCGGTCGCCAGCACCAAGATCTGCTGGGCGTCGTCGCCGGCGTTCGGCACGTCCAGCGTATTGATCATCTGCATCGGCGTGACATAGAAACGCTCCTGCCCGGAGCCATGCGCGGCCAGGACCTCCGCCTCTTCCTCTTCGCGCCCGAAGTTCCAGAGATAGCGGTTGTCGTCGCGATAGAGCACCTCCGGCGCGACCTTGGCCGGATTCATGTAGCCCTGCTCGGGGAACTCGGACGCCAGCGCCTCGGCCAGCTCGCGGGCCAGCCCTGCGGCCTCGAGGTCGTCCAGGCGTTCCGCAAACGCGCGCACGGCCTTCTGCACGAATGCATGCGGGTCGTGGTATTGCGGATCGAGCAGGGCTCGCGCGGTGCGCGCCAGCAATGACTGCGGCGTCTCGCCATCCTCCGCCGTGGCGGTGTGCAGCGGCACCCAGATCTGGCGCAGGCCCGGGAACGCCGCGATCGCCAGGGCCTCGATGCGCGCGTCCTCGAACAGCTCGGTCAGGATGCCGACTACGCCCCGCGGGCCCTCCTCCGCCTGCATCTCGCGGGTATGCACCACATGGGACGCCGCATGCGCGGCCGCCGCGCGATAGAGGTCCAGCCCGGTCAGGCCCTCGACATCGTCGTAGGCATCCGGCAGGAAGATCGTGAAGCCCTCGATGTAAGGCCGATATCCCTCGCGGGACTCGAAGTCACCACTGGTCGGGCGCATAAAGAAATCGCGTGCCCACAACGAGCGCAGGTAGAGGTTGATGCGGCGCTGCACGTCCACAAACAAGGTGCCGCGGCGCTCCTTCTGGAACACCGAGCGTGACTCCGGCGACTCCAGACCGAAGTACGCAATCTGGCCCTCCAGGTCCGTGCGGTGCGCCTGCGCGCCCCACGTCGCCCAGCGCCGCAGACCGCCCAGCGTCAGGTGGGTCAGCAGCTCGTCCAGGTGTTCCAGCATCGGCCGCACACCACGCGGCGCCTGCCCCAGCAGGTTATCCAGCAGGCGCAGATACCCCTCGAACAGCGAATAGTCGCCAAGCCGCTGGGCCGCGACCGGGCTAGTCTCGATCACCAGGGTGATGACCGCCGCGGAGGTCTTGGAGTACATCTTGATCGCGGAACCGAGCAGTTCCGCAACGGCATCTTCGCCCAGTTCCTGGGCCAGTGCCGGCGCCTCCTGCACGAAGGCGACGACCATCTCGGAACCGCGCCCCAGCGCCTGGAGACTGCGGGCCCCTTCAAGGTAGTAGCGTTTGAGGCCGCTGGCGCTGAAGGCACGACTGGCCTCCTGCCAGGAACTCTCCAGCACCTCGGTGGCGTGGTTTCCCAGATCGTCGAGGAGGTCCTGGTAGTCCTCCAGATGGATGCTCATGGGTTTGGCGCCCCGAGCTGCGCTAGAAGAACGTGGTGACGGCCGAATCCAGCGCGTCGCGCATGTCCGGATCGTCGGTGATCGGGCGCACGAGTGCCATGCGGCAGGCCCCCAGGGGCTCCACGCCCTTGGCGATCAGCGAGGCGGCGTATACCAGCATGCGGGTGGAGATGCCCTCGTCCAGGCCATGGCCCTTCAGGTTGCGCGCGCGCTCGGCCACGCTGACCAGCTTGCCGGCCATCTCCTCGTTGATCTTGCCCTCGTGGGCGACGATCTTCGCCTCGGTCTCGTGATCGGGGTAGTCGAAATCGAGTGCACCGAAACGCTGCTTGGTCGACTGCTTCAGATCCTTCATCAGGCTCTGGTAGCCCGGATTGTAGGAAATGACGACCTGGAAGTCCGCATGGGCCTGGACCATCTCGCCCTTCTTCTCCAGCGGGAGCACGCGGCGGTTGTCGGTCAGCGGGTGGATCACCACCGTGGTGTCCTGCCGGGCCTCGACAATCTCGTCGAGATAGCAGATCGCCCCGTGACGCGCGGCCAGGGTCAGCGGACCATCCTGCCAGCGCGTACCGTCGGCATCGAGCAGATAACGCCCGACCAGATCGGAAGCCGTCATGTCCTCGTTACAGGCGACCGTAATCAGCGGCTTGCCGAGCTTCCAGGCCATGTGCTCGACGAAGCGGGTCTTCCCGCAGCCCGTCGGACCCTTCAGCATCATCGGCATGCGCACCGAATACGCCGCCTCGTACAGCTCGATCTCGTCCGCGACCGGCTGGTAATACGGCTCTTCCGTGATCAGGTGATCGCGCAGATCGTCTTGCATTGCCCAGACTCCTCAATCAAAAAAGGCCGGGGGACGGGATGCCCAGCACCCCGACCAGCCCCGGCCCCGAAACGCCCTGACTCAGTCCGGCCAGATACGATTCGGGTGCAGGTTCTTCCACGGCTCGTCGGCCGTCGCCTTCGCCTTGCCCGGATCAAGCTCGGCGGTGGTGCGGCCTCCGCGACTGCTGCCGGACCCGCTGGACTTCTTGGCCGCCGTCTTCGTGGCTGACGTCTTGCGTGCGGTCTGTGCGGCTGGCTTCCTCGCCGGGGCCTTGCGCTTGGCTGTCGAAGCCTTGCGGGTCGCCGTCTTGCGCCCCGTGCTTTTTGGCGTCGCGGCCTTTTTCGTGGCGGCTGCCTTGGTGCTGGCCGCCTGATGCGTTTGCGCGCTCGCGGGGGTCGTACTGGTGTCTTTTTTCGGCGCGCTGGCCGCCGCGGCGTTGTTGTCCTTGTTCTGGTCTTCCCGGGCGCTGCGCACACCGGCCGCCAGCTTGTCTTGCAGATTGCTCATTGCGACACCTCCTCGATGATGGCTTCGATCTCGGCCGCCGCCGGTTCGCCCGGTTTGCCCAGGTCGTACACGGAACAGCCTTCCAGCGCGGAGCGCCGGTAGATGGCCCGCCGGCGGAGCGACTGCTCCAGGGCGGGGATGTCGATCTCCATCAGTGCATGCTTCATCGCACGCGACAGCGCACTGCGGACCTCGAGCTGGTTGACCACGACATAGGGGCGCAGCGAACGATTCTTCATCTGCGCCTCCTCCAGACCGCGCCCCATCCGGACGCTGCCCCAAAGATCCACGGGGGATGGCAGAACGGGGATCAACACGACATCCGAACCGGCGAGCGCAGCGCTCACCGCCCCACCCTCCAGGGTTGGCGGGCAGTCGACCACGATGTGATCGTAGTCCTTGCGCAGCGCCTTGAGTTCGCGATCCAGCGGCCCCGCGACGGAGAACACGGAGGCGGGAAAGGGACGGTCATCCGAGGACATCCGCGCCCATTGCCCGGCCGATCCCTGCGGATCCGCATCGACCACCAGGGTGCGTCCTCGACGCGCTAGACCGGCGGCGAGATTCATGGAGAGGGTGGTCTTGCCGGTACCCCCTTTCTGATTGACTACCGCGAATACCCGGGAACCCACGTATCAGCCTCCTTGGGCAGGAACTGGCCGCACCAGCCCCGTAGCCTCTGACGTGATGGTCGATCAGCCAGTCGTTTCGCTGGCCAGCCGATCCACCTCCTGTGCGAAACGCTGATCCGCCTCGCCAATCCGGTCGCCGTCGCGCGCATCAATGGTGATGTTCACATACGTCGTACCGAAACTGATATTGGGATGATAGCCATCCTCCTCCGACAACTCGGCCACCCGATCGAGAAACTCGCGCGTGATGCCGTAACGGTCGAAGGTGAACTGCTTGCTGATGGTCGCCGAAGAGCCCTTGCCCGGCTCCCAGCCGGCCGGCACCACGAGATCGCTATCCGCCATGCACTACTCCAGAACGTTGGACAGGCGTACCCCTAGCGGGCCGCGACTTCCTGTGCGTCGATCTCGCGCACATGTTCGAGTTCTTCCTCGAGGATTCCCTCGAACAACTCGGCATCGGCCGCCGCGCCCACGCGTCGACAGTAGACCGCCGCCTCGTCATACAGGCGCACGGCCTCCATCTCCAGTTCGCGGTTGCGCTCCAGCAATTCGGCCATCGAGCGCCCCAGCCGCACGGGCGCCAGCTGGCTCCCGTTGGGGGCCACCCCATGGTGAAACATGCGAGTCATGAATCGATCCGCATGGTCCAGTTCCTCCTGAGCGTCCCGACGCAGGCATTCGCTGACATCGCTCATGCCCCACATCGCGGTCAATCGCGCCTGGGCCAGATACTGCTGCACCGCGGACAGCTCATGCGCCACCGCGCGGTTCAGGTAACCCACGATCCGCGGATCCGCCATCGAGGTTGCCTCAACTGGCCGAGCCGTCGGCGGTCGGGGCCTTCGGCAGGATGCTTTCCACTTCGGAGTGGACGCGGGCAATGATGTGCGCAGCCACCAGGCCGTCACCCACACGCTCGCAGGAATCCGCACCGGCACGCACCGCCGCATTCACGGCACCGGTCTCGCCACGGACCAGCACGGTCACGTAACCACCACCGACGAACTGACGACCGATCAGGCGCACTTCCGAGGCCTTGGTCATCGCATCCGCCGCTTCAATTGCCGGCACCAGACCACGGGTCTCGATCATGCCCAGGGCCACACCAGAAATTTCGCTCGCCATTGCTAACCTCTTTTACAAACGGGCCGCCGGGCCGCTTGGCCGCGGCGGCGTTTATCCGCCGCAGGGACTTACGGCTTTTCCGGGAGGATGTTTTCCACCTCGGAATGCACACGGGCAATGATGTGCGCAGCCACCAGGCCGTCACCCACACGCTCGCAGGAATCCGCACCGGCACGCACCGCAGCGTTCACAGCGCCGGTCTCGCCACGCACCAGAACGGTCACGTAACCGCCACCGACGAACTGACGACCGATCAGGCGCACTTCCGAGGCCTTGGTCATCGCATCGGCAGCTTCAATCGCCGGCACCAGACCACGGGTCTCGATCATGCCGAGGGCCACACCAAAGTTTTCGCTAGCCATTACTTAACTCCTATCAAGCGTTACTGATGAATTACTTTTCAACCTGCTCGGGCAGGATGCTTTCCACTTCGGAATGCACGCGGGCAATGATGTGCGCAGCCACCAGGCCGTCACCCACACGCTCGCAGGAATCCGCACCGGCACGCACCGCAGCGTTCACGGCGCCGGTCTCGCCACGGACCAGCACGGTCACGTAACCACCACCGACGAACTGACGACCGATCAGGCGCACTTCCGAGGCCTTGGTCATCGCATCAGCGGCTTCAATCGCCGGCACCAGACCACGGGTCTCGATCATGCCCAGCGCCACACCAAAACGTTCAGTTGCCATTTCTCTTTCTCCTGGAGTTACAGTTTTTCCAATTAAAATGACGCTCAAGCCGCCTTGTGGGCACTAGCAGAGCGCTGTGCATCGGTCTGGTCTTGTCCAGCCTTGTTCGTCGACCCTTCCGCTTTCCTGCCACCATCGTCCCAGTGGTCGATGATGCCGCCGATCGTCAGATCGGTTGTCACCTTGGGGTCATCGAGCGCGTAGCGCGCGGCCGATCCAGAGATCGTGAACACCCAGTTGCCCGGGTGTGCACCAACCGGATCCACGGCGACGCTGAGCGCACCCTTTTGATCCACCAGCACGCGCAGCGACATGGTCTGGAGACCGTCCACACGACGGGTCACCACCAGTTCGTCCTGCACCTGCATAATTTCCATGGAGCTACTGCTCCTCCCAGTAATCGATGATCCCGACGATCGTCGCGTCACTGGGGTATTCCTTGCTGCCGGCCGCCTCGCGCGCCGCGGACGAGCCGACCACGATCACCCAATCCCCGGGAACACAACCGACCGCATCCACCGCGACCGTGCGCGGCCCGCCGGCCTTCTCCTGGACCACCAGCAAGGGACGGTGACCCAGATCCCGGATCCGGTTGGTCGAAACCAGCGTCTTCTCTACCTTGCAGATCTTCATTCCGTGTCCCGTTAGCTCACCCGGCGAGCGGTTCCAACTGGCTGCCGCTGCGCTTGTCGCGAATCACCATGTGGCACCCGATCAGGCCCTTCTCGGCCAGTTCGCGGTAGCGCGCCATGATCTGGTCGCGAATCCGCCGGCAGCGGGCCTCGACCCGCTCGCGCGACCCCGGCACCTTGCGGTCGTAGCGGTAATGGATCACCACCGGTACCGGCAGGCCCCGCTCGACATTCAGCTGCCGAAAGATCTTGTTCACCCCCACATCCATCCCGTGGGCGCCTTCTTCCATCGTCTCCAGGTGCGCGAAGTAGGCAAAGTTGCGTACCTGCATCTCCTCGACTTCCTGGCCGACGATGATCACTCGCTCGCGGTGGCCCACATCGGCGTAATGCCCGTTGTGGTAGCGCGCCACGTAATCGAGCTGCGAAATATTGTTCAGCAGCAGACGGGAGATCAGTCGAAGCATCCCCTCGTGCGGCGCCCCGTTGCCGTGACCCCAGCCCTGCTGGTGGATCGCGTCCTGGATCGCCTGATACACGCGCAATTCCGCCTCACGGCCGTCCAGGTCCTGCGTCTCCCGATACACCTTCGCGCTATCCACGAAGCGGTACAGACTCATCCGCGTATCGGCGTCGGGGATATGGATCTTCACTGCATCCGTATCCGTGTCCACACCAATCAGCAGCGTGTCGACCGAGGCCCCACAGCAGTAGGTGTTCTCGATCGCCTGACGAAACGCCCGCAGCTGTCGCAGCGCGGCATCCGCCGCATCCCGTTCGCTGTTGCCGTGCGCCGCGCACCCCTGGTGGTGCGGGTCCGCACTGCTGTAGTGATACGCCGCGATCTTCAGGTAGCGACTCGGCACATCCGCCGTCGTCGGCCGTCCTTCGCGGAACCGCAACAGCTCGCGTTTCGTCCAGTGGCGGACATCCTCTTCGATGTCGAACTGCGCCCCGGCATAACTCTTCACTCGAACGGCCAGATCCGGCAGGCGCAGGATGAAGCGCCGCAGGCTCAACAGCCGCCCGTCGGAACAGGGCGAGATGTCCACTTCGTGGAAATCGCAGTCGAGGAAATACGCAATCGCGCGTTCCGCCTCGTCCACCAGGTCATCCCGACCCGCCCAGTATTCATTGACCAGCTGATCGAACAGCTCGAACGTCCCGTGCAGGTACAGTTCGCGCGTGTCCAGATCGTTGATCCACGCATCTTCCAGGACGCGTTCCGGCAACCGATAGCCGAGGTTATCCTCCACAATCCGTTGCGCCTTTTCCTCGAAGTCCCGCTCGTGTTGCAGCGCATGGACCTCTTTCAGTACCGGCACCAGATTCGCGAACCGATCGCGAAAGCCGCTTTCAAACGCATACAGCCTTTCGTTGTCGGCAACATCCGCCAGGGGATGCCCGGGCTTCAACACAGAAGGCACATCCAGCGGCTCCGGCGCCTTCGGCGGCACCGCGCTAACCAGCGGTTGCGCAGCCACCGAATTGGCACCTTGTGCTACCGGCGACCGGACGGCACTTCCCCGTGGCGTCGCGTAACGCGTGCCAAAGGGCGAAGTCTTGCGGCGGCCTCGGCGCACCATCGTGGTCGTATCGCCTCCTTATTCGCCGCTTAGCCGCGGGCACCGCCGGACAGGGTCACCAGCGAACCGCTGCCACTGTTCCCGGAGGAACCTGTGATCTTGCTCATCGGCACTTCCTTGCGCTCGAGCTCGCGATTGGCATAGGCACTGCGCCCTTCACCCCGCGGGTTGCCCTTTTGCGTCGCGTTACGACGCGTGGCGAACCCTTCGGTGCCGGTCACGCTGCTCCCACGGCCCCAGTCATCACCCGTAATCGTCACACCGTTGCTGCTACCGTTAACGGTCACGCGCTCGGCGCCCATCTTGGCCGCGTCGTCGGCCTGAGCCGGTACCGGCTGGTGACGATCCGGCTGATAACGAAACTCTTCGGTCCCGGACACCAAGCCCGTCGCCTTGTTGATCGGGCCGGTGATGCCACCCGAAGCGCCGTAGGCGGTACCCGTCACACGACGTTCGCGGCGCGCCCACGCCTCGCGGGCCGGACTCTGAACGCTGAAGCCGTCATTCGGCATCGCATGGGCCGGGACCTCGGCCACCGGCGCGGATACAGCAGCCTGGCCTTCGGGGCGCAGCCGCGGGTGCAGGCTGCCAACGGCCGTCGGACAGGTCGCGGCAAATTCGTTCGCCCCGACATACGGCGCACCGGACACGTCCTGGCATGCACCGCGTTCGGTGCCCGTCACGCGCTCGTCGTAACCCGGCTGACTCCCGGAAACCGGATGCCCCGGCGTCGCGTGGCGTTCGGCCACGCGGGTCTGCGCCGTCTGCATATCGCGCGGCTCGCAGTAGGCCTCGTACTGGTCAGCGCCAATATAAGGCGTACCCGACACCGGTTTGCATGCGCCGTACTCGTCCCCGGTGACCCTTGCGGAGCGCCCTACGGAGGTACCCGAGACGTTCTGCTGGTTCCAGGTGCGACTCACGGAAACCTTCTCCGGACCGGCCTGTGGGCGGGAGCCACAGAAGGCATCGTAATGCTCGGAGCCGACATACTCGGTACCGGTGATCGGCTTGCAGCCGCCGTACTCGTCACCGGTTACGCGCAGCGAGCTCTCAACCTGCGTGCCGGAGACTTCCCGACCCCGCAGCGTGTGCATCACGCCCACCTTCGACACGCCACCGGCGGCCGGACGCTCGCACAGGTCACCAAAATCGGCCTGGTTGTAGTACGGCGTACCGGTCAGCGGGCGGCAGGAGCCGGACTCGTCGCCGGTCACCTTCGGACTGCGGCCCACGGCCGTGCCCGTTACGCTCTGGTCTTCCATCGTGTGCAGCTCCTGCACCTTGGCCGGCGTCGGCTCCGGGCGGGTACCGCACATGCCCTTGAACTGTTCCGTACCGATGTATTCGGTCCCGGTGACCGGCTTGCAGCTGCCGTATTCGTCGCCCGTGACTCGCGAGGAGCGCCCGACTTCGGTCCCGGTCAATTCACGACCGCGAAGCGTATGCATGACGCCGACCTTGATCGGCGCTCCGTTGGACTTTCCCGTGTTGCACGGAACCTCGCTCGCCTGCGTATTCAGGTACTCGGTACCGGTGATGTCGCGGCAGGAGCCGGATTCGTCGCCGGTGACACGCGGGCTGCGACCGACGCTGGTGCCGGAGACACCCTCGCCGTGGCGCGTCACCATCACGCTGGTGCGCGGCTTGCTCGACGGCGCGCGGGTGCCACAGAAGCCTTCGTACTGCTCGCTGCTCAGGTATTCGGTACCGGTGATCGCCTCGCAGGAACCGGATTCGTCCCCGGTCACTCGCGCAGAGCGCCCGACCTCGGTACCACTGACTTCCTGGCCGCGGCTGGTGTGGGAGTGTCCCACCTTGGCCGGATTGGCACTCGGGCGCACATTGCAGTAGCGCTCGTAGTGCTCGAGACCCAGGTACTCGGTCCCGGTAATATTCGAGCAGCTGCCCGCTTCGGCGCCGGTGACGCTGCGCGTCGCCTCGACCTGCGTGCCGCTGATGTGGCCACCGGCGAGGGTCGTGCCCTCTTCTACCTTCGGCGGTGCTTCGCTCGTCTGACCACGGGGACGACCACAGGGGCGACCCGGATCGGACGAACCTCGACCGATGGTGCACAGCTCTTCACGACGCTGGCGTGCCACCTCGCGAGTGGACATACCCTTGCGCTTCGCGGCCTTCCACGAGCCTTCCTGCGGCATGGCACCGCGACCCTTGGAGCCGTTGAAGCGGCGCTTGGTCGCACGCTTGCCGTTCTGGGCCATCGCCTCGCGGCGGGCCATGCAGATCGCGCGGACCTCGGAGATCATCGGATGCGGACCCGCGGACTCGCCACCGGACTCGACCTTGTCGCACAGCTGGTCGAGGCCGCTTTCCACGACGGTGTCGCTTTCGGCGCTGGCCGAGCTATAGGTGTCGTCGCGCCCGGACTTCTCGTCCTTGCAACCACAGCCACAGCCCTTTTTCTCTTCCTGCGCGGACGGCGCGAAGGAACCCTCGCCTTTCAGCAGGTCTTCACGGCGCGGCTCGGCGGCCATGGCCTTTTTGCCATCGGTCGCCAGCGCCTGACGGCGCAGGCGGCAGATTTCGCGCCCGCTCATGTTGGAACAGTCGATTTCCATACCCTGGTTCTGCGACAGCGCTTCGAGCTGTCGCGAACGGTCGGAACCGCCACGGGCCAAACCGCCCAGGGCCCGCGCACGGGTATTGGAACGACCGACGGCCTTCTTGCCCTGGCGCGCCATCTTCTGGCGGCGCTCAAGAGCGGCCTGGCGGCCGTTCGAGGCACCGGCGTGCGCGCCCGGTTCCGGGCGGCGCGCAGGTGCGCTGCTGCCGACCTCGAACGAGGTCGACGGCTGAGATTCGCTGGAGTGCGACTCCGGCTCCCGCGCCTGGGGGGCCGGTTCGGAAACACGCTGAGCCTGGCGCGCCTTTTGCGCGGCCGCGGCAGAACGCGACGTTCCCTTGGTTTGGCCGGTCGGCTTCACGGCAGCCTTGCCATTATGAGACATGGCCTTGCGCCGTTCCCGGGCGAGTTCGCGACCCGAGAGACCTTCAGACGCGGATGTCGGATTACTCATGGCACTTCCTTACAGTTGGCGGCAGCAACGGTAATAACGCTTGATGGACGGGCCGGGTGCCACAGACACCCGGCCTCCACCGAACCGGGGTCTTAGCGACCGCGGTCGACCACGAAGGCCATGCCCTGACTCTGGGCGTAGTTATCGTACGCAATGAAGCGCACCATCATGCCCGGGTTGGCACGACGGCATTCTTCGATCTCCTGCAGCACCGCCTCGACGGACTGCTCGCCGAAGAACGGCAGCTTCCACATGTACCAGTAGTGGGCCATGGCGTTTTCTTTTTCGCTGTACTCGATCGCCGGGTTCCAGCCCTGCGCGAGGCAGTATTCGATCTGCTTGCGCACCTGGTCGGCATTCATCTCCGGCAGATAGGAGAAGGTCTCGTACTTCTGCGACTGCTTGAAGTTCTGGATATCAGACATGTCGGTAATCCTGTGCTCTGGTTCTTTCTGGGCACGGACGGCGCGCTAGCGCCGCCCGTGCTCGGACGATCACTTGTGCTGGGTATCCAGCTTGTCGACGGTGTCGAACTCGAACTTGATCTCTTTCCACGTTTCCATGGCGATCTTCAGTTCGGGGCTGTGCTGCGCCGCCTGAGTCAGGATGTCCTTGCCTTCCTTCTCGATGTCCCGACCTTCGTTACGCGCCTGGACACAGGCTTCCAGCGCCACACGGTTGGCTGCCGCACCCGGGGCGTTGCCCCACGGATGGCCCAGCGTACCGCCGCCGAACTGGAGCACAGAGTCGTCGCCGAAGATGGAAACCAGGGCCGGCATGTGCCAGACGTGGATACCACCAGAGGCCACGGCGAACACGCCCGGCATGGAACCCCAATCCTGATCGAAGAAGATGCCGCGCGAGCGGTCTTCCGGAATGAAGGATTCACGCAGCAGGTCGATCCAGCCCAGGGTCGCGGCACGGTCGCCTTCCAGCTTGCCGACCACGGTGCCGGTGTGCAGGTGGTCACCACCGGACAGGCGCAGGATCTTCGCCAGCACACGGAAGTGGATACCGTGCTTCGGATGACGGTCGAGCACCGCGTGCATCGCACGGTGAATGTGCAGCAGCACGCCGTTGTCGCGGCACCAGTTGGCCAGACCCGTGTTGGCACAGAAGCCGCCGGTGATGTAGTCGTGCATAATGATCGGCGCGCCAATTTCCTTGGCGAACTCGGCACGCTTGTACATCTCTTCCGGGGTCGGCGCGGTGACGTTCAGGTAGTGACCCTTGCGCTCGCCGGTTTCGGCTTCGGCCTTTTCGGTCGCTTCCTGCACGAACTCGAAGCGATCACGCCAGCGCATGAACGGCTGCGAGTTGATGTTCTCGTCGTCCTTGGTGAAGTCGAGGCCGCCACGCAGGCACTCGTACACGGCACGGCCGTAGTTCTTCGCGGACAGACCCAGCTTCGGCTTGATGGTGCAGCCCAGCATCGGACGGCCGTACTTGTTCAGCTTGTCGCGCTCGACCTGGATACCGGAAGGCGGGCCACCGCAGGTCTTCACGTAGGCCATCGGGAAGCGCACGTCTTCCAGACGCAGGGCACGGATGGCCTTGAAACCGAACACGTTACCGACCAGCGAGGTGAACACGTTCACCATCGAGCCTTCTTCGAACAGGTCGATCGGGTAGGCGATGAACGCGTAGAAGGACTCGTCATCACCCGGCACGTCCTCGATGGAGTAGGCACGGCCCTTGTAGTAGTCCATGTCCGTCAGGAGGTCGGTCCACACCGTGGTCCAGGTACCGGTGGAGGACTCGGCGGCCACGGCGGCCGCGGCTTCTTCGCGGTCGATGCCCGGCTGCGGGGTGATCTTGAAACATGCCAGCAGATCGGTATCCAGCGGCATGTATTCCGGCATCCAGTAGGTTTCGCGGTAATCCTTGACGCCCGCGGAGTACTTCTTGGCGGCCATGTGGCTTTCTCCTACGCGTTGGTTAATCGTGACGGTCGCCTAGATTAGGAAGGCGCACTGCTAATAACAAATAAATAATCTAGATACGACCAATAGACTTTCGTTTATAGAAGGGCCGCTCCGCAGAGTTCCGCGCAGCGGCATGGGGGTTCTGTTCGCATCAGCGCCCGGCGCCTGCTCGGCAGCCTCAGCCGGGAATGCGGTCGCTGATTGTAGTCCATGACCGCAGTCAATGCATGCCTTTTAGGCCACAGCGTGATCGGAGCCCTTGCCCCCTCTGCCGGGGGGACCGCAGCGAAGATCAGGCGGGACCTGCGTCGGCCTCCTGCGCCTCCAGCGTGTCGGCGTAGTGATCGCGCGCGACATAGGTGTAGATGGCCGGGACCACGAACAGCGTGAACAACGTGCCGATCGCCATGCCCGCGGCAATCACCAGACCCATTGCGAAGCGCGAACCGGCCCCCGCACCGGTGGCCATCAGCAGCGGCACCATCGCCACCACGGTCGCCGTGGTGGTCATCAGGATGGGCCGCAGACGCAGGCTGGCCGCCTCCTCGATCGCATCGCGCAAGGGGCGCCCCTGACGCTGCAACTGGTTGGCGAACTCGACAATCAGAATGCCGTGCTTGGCGATCAGTCCAATCAGGGTCAGCAGACCCACCTGTGTATAGATGTTCAGCGAGGTCACGCCCAGGCTGATGAAGATCAGGGCACCGGCAATCGACATCGGTACCGTGGTCAGAATGATCAAGGGGTCACGGAATGACTCGAACTGCGCGGCCAGCACCAGGAAGATGACGACCAGCGCGAAGAAGAACGTGACGACCAGATCCCCACCCTCGGCCTTCAACTGCCGCGACTCGCCGGCATAGTCCACGTTCACATCCGGCGGCAGCACCTCGGCGGCAATCCGGTCGATGATGTCCAGCGCCTCCCCGAGCGTGACGCCGGGCCGTGGCACCCCCTGCAGGGTCACCGCGTTCAGCTGCTGGAAGCGATTGAGTTGGCGCGGCGTGACCGTCTCCTCCAGCGTCACGATGCTGGACAACGGTACGGGCTCGCCGTCCGCGGTGCGCGTGTACAGCTCCTCCAGCTGCTCCGGCGTCAGGCGGTCGGAGCGCTGCACCTGCGGGATCACGCGATAACTGCGGTTCTCCATCGCAAACCGCCCGGCGTACCCGCCGGATAGATACGTGGCCAGGTCGGCATTCAGCGTCGCCATGTCGATGCCAAGCTGCGAGGCACGCTCGCGGTCGATCTTCAGATCCACCCGTGGCTGGTCGAAGTTGAGATCGGTATCGAGAAAGATGAACCGACCCGTCTCCATTGCCCGGTCCTTGATCTCCTGACTCAGTTCATTCAACTCCTCGAACGAACTGGTGGAACCGAACACGACGCTGACCGGTGCGCCCTGCCCCGGGGTCGGCAGCTGCGGTGGCTGGATCGCGAATACCTCAAGCCCTGGCAACCCTTCCAGCGCCGGCTGAAGGTCCTCTTCCAGGATCTTGGCAGTCGTTCGTTCACGCTGATCCCAGGGCGCCATCACAAAACCGCCCAGGGCCTGGTTGGTCGCCCCGGCCATGCCGGGCCCGCCCCCAAATCCGTTCACAATAAAGATGTTGTCGAGCTCGGGGATGCGGTCGAAAAAACCGTCGGTCAGCGCGGTGTTGCGCTCCAGGTAGTCGATCCCCATGTAGGCGTCGCCCTCCATGATCGAAAAGGCGAAACCCTGGTCCTCCTGCGGCTCCAGCTCGGTCTGCGAGGTCACGAACAGGAAGTAGCAGGACACCAGCACGATGGCACCGAAGGCAGCGACCGTGAAGCGGTCATTCAGTGCCCCATGCAGGCGTCGGCGATAGCGCTCGCGCAGGCGGTCGAAGCGAGCGTCCAGCCACGACTCGATACGCCCGCGTCGCTCGACCGAACCATCGCGCAGGATCTTCGAACACATCATTGGCGAGAGCGTGATCGCGACAATCCCCGAGATCACGACCGTCGCCGCGAGGGTGAACGCAAACTCGATAAAGAGCGTACCGGTCAGGCCGCCAATGAAGCCCAGCGGCAGGAAGACGGCCACCAGCGTGGTCGACATCGCGACAATCGGCCAGGCGAGCTCGCGCGCCCCCTGGAGGGCCGCATCCATGCGCGACATGCCCTCCTCGATATGCCGGGAGATGTTCTCCAGCATGATGATCGCGTCATCCACCACGATGCCGATTGCCAGCACCATCGCCAGCAGCGTCAGCAGGTTCAGCGAGAACCCCATCAGCAGCATCAGCATGAAGGTCCCGATCAGGGATAGCGGTACCGCCACCGCCGGGATCAACACGCTGCGCCACGAGCCAAGGAACAGATAGATCACGACCAGCACGATCAGCAGCGCCAGCACGATGGTCGTCAGCACCTCGTCGATCGCGCTCTCGATGTATTCGGTGGAGTCATAGACAATCTCGCCCTCAAGGCCAGAGGGCAAACGCGGCTCGATGCGCTGCTCGAAGATCTCGCGTACATCCGCGATCACCTCCAGAGCATTGGCATCCGGCGCCAGCTCGATGCCGATGAATGTCGCCGCCTGACCGTTGAAGCGCACCGAGGTGTCGTAGTTCTCCGACCCCAGCTCCACCTCGGCGATATCGCCAAGACGCACCAGGTCGCCGTCCTGCTCGAACAGGATCAGCTGCTCGAACGCCTCCGGGGTCTGCAGGTCGGTATCCGCGGTCAGGTCCAGGCTCACCATCGAGCCCTTGGTCTGCCCCACTGCGGAGAGGACATTATTGCCCTCCAGCGCCGACCGCACGTCACGCCCGGTAACGCCATAGGCCGCCATGCGATTGGCGTCCAGCCAGGCGCGCATCGCAAAGCTCTGATCGCCGAGGATCTCGGCCCGCTGCACGCCGTTGACGGTGGCCAGCTCCGGCTGCACCTCGCGAATCAGGTAGTCGGTGGTCTGATTATTGGAGAGCCGCTCGGAATAGAACGACAGGTACATCGCCGCCACGTCCTGACCCACGGAGAGATCCACCACCGGGTCCTCGGCCTCCGATGGCAGATCGCTGCGAATCTTGTCCACCTGGGCGGAGATCTGCGTCAGCGCCTGGTTCGGATCGTAGTCCAGCTCCAGGAACGCCTGCACCGTACTCATCCCCGGCAAGCTGTTGGACACGATGTAGTCGATCCCCTCCGCCTCGGCGATCTCGCGCTCCATCGGCGTGGTGATGAATCCCTGCACCAGGTCCGCATCTGCTCCGATATAGGCGGTGCTGACCGTGACCACCGCATTCTGCACCTCGGGGAACTGGCGCACGTTCAGGTCGAACACCGCCCGCACCCCGAACAGCAGGATGAACAGGCTGACCACAGTGGCCAGCACGGGCTTCTGGATAAAGACATCGGTAAAGCGCATCGTCGCAGGCTCGCTCAGCGATTCGCCGGCCGCGGATCGCGTTCGGCATCCGGCTGGGCATCCTCCGTGATCTTCACGGGGGTATCGTTCTGCAGCTTCAGCAGACCGCTGACCGCGATCTCGTCACCCTCTTCCAGACCATCCACGATGCGCACCAGGTCACCGCGGCGTTCGCCGATCTCCACCAGGCGCTGTTCCACGCGCTTGTCGCCGTCATCGTCTTCAAAGATCACGAACACCGAGTTGCCCCAGGGCGCAAAGCGGACCGCCGTCTGCGGGACCACCAGGCCCTCCTCCGGCTCGCCACGCTGCAGCGTGACCCGGGCGAACTGGCCGGGGCGCAGGCGATGGTCCTCGTTGGTGATCATTGCCTGCACGCGGAACATTCGCGAAGCGGCACGGACACGTGGCTCGATCGCGGTAATCTGCCCCTCGAAGGTCTCTCCATAGGCATCAACGGTGACCTCGACCGACTGCCCCCGTTCGACATTCGCCAGCCGGCGTTCGGGCAGCGTGAAGTTCACATACAGCGGGTCCAGGGACTCCAGCACCACGATCGGGTCGCCCGGGCCGACAAACTGGCCCTCGTTCACCTGGCGAATACCCAGTTGCCCGTCAAAGGGCGCCCGCAGACGCTTCTGGCGAATGCGCGCCTCCTGCGCATTAACCGCCGCCTGCGCCTGTTGCGCCTCGGTGGCACGGCGCTGGAACTCCGAGTCGGAGATATCGTTGCGTTGCACCAGGCCCCGCGCCCGTTCCAGCTCGCGTGCGGACAACTGCGCCTCGGCGCGCAGGCTTTCCAGCTCCGCCTCGTCCAGCTCGGTGTCGAGCTCGACCAGCGTCTCGCCCGCCTCGGCGAAGGCCCCGTTGGCGAAATGGATGCGATCGACAATGCCCTGCGCCTCGAAACTCAGCGTGGCGCCCTGCACCGCCTCCAGATCCCCCACCGCGCGCAGCTGCGGGGCCCAGCGATCGGTTTCCACGGTCGCCGCATTGATGGTCGCAGTCGGCTCCGGCATTTCGTCAAAGAACTCCGCGATCTGCTGATCCACGAAGGCCTTGAAACCGAAGATGCCACCCAGAACCAGGGCTACGCCCAGCAGCATCAGGAAGAATCGTTTGCTCATGAAGTTGCCTCGGGAATGTGCTCGCGCAGGACCGCGCGCACCCGCTCCGTCTCGGCACGCACGACCGAGGGTTCGTCCGGATCGATCCGCGGTTCCCAGCGCCAGCCGGTCAGTAGCGCATGGGTGTGGCGAATCAAGTGTTCATACGGGCGGTGGATATCGTAGGCATCCAGCAGCCCCTGGGCATTGGCAAGAGTCTGCATTCCGGTATTGAGCGCCCACGGGCCCAGCCCCATCTCTTCCTCTCCCAGTTCCTGGGCCAATGGAAGGTCCTGTTTGGCTCGAGCCTCGGAAACAATCACGGTCACCGCCTCGCTGATGGGCTGCGCGGCCTCCAGCAACTCCTCCCGGCGCGCCTCCGACGTACTCGCCCAGACCACCTCTGTCGTCACGAACTGGGTCAGGCGATAGTAATCCGGATTCGCCTGCGCGAAATCGATATCGGCCAGCACCATGGCCAGCATTCGTGAACGCGTTCCCAAAGGCAGCCGCGGAATCCGCCGAAAAACCTCGGCACGCTGGCGCGTCGTCCGGGTGGCGACGGCCGCCAGCAGGTCCTCCTTGGAGTTGAAATGCTGGTACAGCGTGCCGGTCGCGTACTCGCACGCGGCCGCCAGACGCGACATCTGCAACGCCAGAAGCCCCTCCGAGCGGATCAGCTCGTGGGCCTTTTCGACAAAGAGGGTCTCACGCGCCTCGCGCTCGCGCTGCTTTCGGTTCTCGGTACCCATCGGCGCAGCCTACCGAATCAAAACCAAGATTTGAACCTGGTTCACGCATAGAGCAAAAAAACCGGGGCCCAGAAGGCCCCGGTCGCCCGTCGTCGGCACCCATTCAGCCGGCTTCGCGCAGAAGGCGCACGATCGCGTCAGCCACGCTCTTGCTGGACTGCGGGTTCTGCCCCGTCACCAATTTGCCATCCACCACCACATGGTCCGCCCAGTCGTCGGCGGTCTCGACCTCCCCACCTAGTTCGGCGAGACGATCCTGCAGCAGAAACGGCACGGCCTGATCGAGCTGTACGGCCTTCTCTTCGCTGTTGGTGAACGCGGCTACCTTGCGCCCCTTCACTGCCGGGCTGCCGTCCTTCAGCATCGCGCCGACCAGGCAGGCCGGCCCGTGACACACCGCACCCACGACCTTGTCGTTTTCCAGAAACTCGGCCACCAGGCGCTGCACATGCGGGTTTTCCGGGAGATCGAACATCGTCCCGTGCCCGCCGGGGAAGAAGATCGCCGCGTACGCATCGTGGTGCATGCCTTCATCGAGATGGATCGTGTCGTCCAGGGCCTCCTGCGCGGCGACGGCCGCCGGGCCGGGATGATTCGACTCCAGGCTCTTGGGATCCAGCGGGACGGGCCCGCCCCTGGGACTGGCCACCTTGATCTCGAAACCGGCCTTGCGGAAGCGGTCATAGGGCACCGAGAACTCGTCGAACCACACGCCGGTCGCGTGGCCGTCGCCGATCTCGCCGTGACTGGTCACCACCATCAATATCGTCTTGCTCATCCCGCGAACTCCTGTTGCATCCATACAAGTCCGTGGACTCGTCATGCGGCCGGCGGGTTCCGGAGACTCCAGCTCATTGTGCCGCCCATCAGCACGAATACGGTGCTCGCAGGCCCTCAGGCCGCCGCCCACCACGCGCGCAAGGCCGTCACGTCCACGCAAGGCCCCGGCAACGCCGGACCCTCCAGAACGGTTGCGGGCTGATCTGGCTCGCCGAACCCGTCGAGTACCGCCAGCGCACCGGCAAAATCCTGCCGGCGGGTGTAGTCGTTCGTGGTCACCACGACCTTCAGGCCCGCGCCCCGCGCCGAGCGCACGCCGTTGTCCGAGTCCTCAAGGGCCAGGCACTCCTCGGGAGCGAGATTCATCGCATCCATGGCGTGCTGGAAGATATCCGGGGCGGGTTTCTTCTCCGGGACGACGTCACCGGCCGAGATCACCTCGAATCGGTACGGGCCCTCTTCGCCCAGCGTCGCCTCCAGCAGCGCGGTGACGTTCTCGGGTGTCGTGGTGGTGGCAATCGCCAGGCGCAGGCCCGTGGCCGCCGCTTCGTCGAGCAGGCGCTCGACCCCTGGCCGCAGCGGGATCGCGCCGGTCTCCAGCAGCGCCACGTAATGCCGCGTCTTGGCCGCATGCAGATCGCGGATGCGCTGATCGATGCCAGGCTCGGCCAGGACTTCCGGGTGCTCCTCCGAGAGGTACTGGCGGATGCGTTCCTTGCCACCCGTGACGCGCAGCAACTGTCCGTAACGCTCGACGCTCCACTCCCAGTCCAGCCCGGCCTCGGCAAACGCCTTGTTGAAGGCGACACGATGGCCGTCGCGCTCGGTGTCGGCCAGTGTGCCGTCGACATCGAAGATCAAAGCCTTCAGTTCCTGCATCCGGGTTCCTCTGGGTATGTCGCTGATAAAGTGGGATTCGCTCCAGGCTGCACACAAAAAACACTGGCACGGGACTTGCCCAGCCGAGCTGTCTCTGATACTAAGTGCGCCTTATTTTTCCAGCCGGAGAGAATGCCCGCATGGCTGCCGACAAGAATCAGGACCAACCCTCCACCAAGCACATGGTTGCCGGAGGTATCGCGCCCTACGAGCCGAAGTCCGGCGAAGAGTACATGAATCCGGAACAGCTCGATCATTTCCGCAGCCTGCTGCGGGCATGGCGCCAGGAGTTGGCCGAAGAGGTCGACCGTACCGTGGGCCACATGCGCCAGGACGCCGCGAATTTCGCGGACCCGGCCGACCGCGCCACCCAGGAGGAAGAGTTCGGCCTGGAACTGCGTGCCCGCGATCGCGAGCGCAAGCTGTCGAAGAAGATCGACGAGGCACTGCGCAAGATTGACACCGGGGACTACGGCTACTGCGAGACCTGCGGCGTCGAGATCGGCATCCGCCGCCTCGAGGCACGCCCGACCGCCACGATGTGCATCGACTGCAAGCAGCTGGCGGAGATCAAGGAAAAGCAGATGGCCTAGGGAGACGCTGATTGAATCGCACGTCCGCGTTGGTGCCCCCTGTTTTCCGAGACAAGGCGCGTCGTGCAGCGGGTAGTGGTTCTACCCGCCCGTTGTTGATTGATTCGGGGCGCAACGCAGGATCGGGGAACAGGGGGCACCAACCCCACAAGCCATTGAAAGCAGGGGCTCGGCCGCTTTTGCGCGGGAACGGCGTTGCGGTTCCCTTGTGCAGAATGACTGCACGGCAGTCACCGCGCCTTGTTCCCACGCAAAAGCGACTCGAGCGCGGACGTGCGATTAAATCAGCGTCTCCCTAGCAGGTCATCCGGCGGCAGGATGGCTGTGCCATGACTACCGCCAGCCCGAATCAAGGCGCCCCCTATGTGGGGCGCTTTGCCCCCACCCCCTCCGGCCCGCTGCATGCGGGTTCCCTGTTCGCCGCCGTAATCTCGTGGCTGGACGCCCGCAGCCACCATGGCCGCTGGCACCTGCGCATCGATGACATCGACACCCCGCGCGTCCAGACAGGCGCGGAATCCGCGATCCTTTCGACACTCGAGGCCTTCGCCCTGGACTGGGACGGCCCAGTCACCCGCCAGAGCAACCGCACCCCGACATACCAGGCCGCGCTCGAGCACTTGCTGGAGCGGGACCTTGCCTTTGGCTGTTCCTGCACCCGGCGCGACCTTGCCCATAACGGCAAACCGGGCTGGGAAGGCCCGATCTATCCCGGGACTTGTCGTCAGGGTCCGCCGGCCGGAGACCCGCCACGGGCCTTCCGTGCCCGCGCCATGCAGTCACACTGGGACGCCGAAGACCGTTTCCTGGGCCCCGTCGCCTTCGACCTCGAGGCCCTCGGCAGCGACTTTGTCATCCGCCGCGCGGATGGCCTGTTCGCCTACCAGCTGGCCACCATCGTGGACGATCTCGAGCTGGGCGTGACCGACGTGGTGCGCGGGGTCGATCTGCTGGGCTCCACTCCCCGTCAAATGCAGCTGTATCAATCGTTGGCTGCCCCCGGGCCCCGCTACGCGCACCACCCCGTGCTGATCGCCGCAGGCGGCCAAAAGCTGTCGAAGGCGACGGGCGCCGAGGGGCTGTGCGAGGACGCCACCCGCGCCCAGCTCGCCTCGGTGCTGACCTGCATCGGACTGACACCCAGCGATCCCGACTGCCCCGACCGTCCCGCTGCCCAGTTAGCCGAAGCGTTGGAGCGCCTGACCGACCGTCCCCTGGCCACTCGCCTGCCACTCACCACCGGCGTGCCTGCTTACGGTCGAGGCAAACACTGACATCAGTGTTTCCCTAGGAGGTAGACTGCGGCCATGCTGTGCCTGCCCGCCCTTCCATTCGCACCACTGCCTGCGCCCCGTCGCAGGCCGCATTGGCACAATCCGGGGCGCTGACCATGGAGTCTTCGCGCGCGATCCTGGTCGCCCTGCTTGGTGCGCTGCTGTTCCTCAGTCCGCTGGTCATCTGGGTCGCGCACCTGACGCCGGCCTGGTGGTGGCCATTCGCCGGCTGGGCAGTCTTCATCCTGCTGGTCGCCGTTGCCTTTGCCGGGGGTCGCCGTGACCCTTAGCCTGGGCCTGATCTATGCCGTCGGCGTGGCCTATCTGGCGCTGTTGTTCGGGATCGCCTTCCTGGCCGACCGGGTCCCGCGCATCGGGCGCATCGCGGCCAATGGCTGGGTGTTCAGCCTGTCGCTCGGCGTCTATGCCACGTCCTGGACCTTCTACGGCAACCTCGGCTTCCTCGCGGACCATGGCTACCTGTACCTGACGATCTACCTGGGCGTGACCCTGGCCTTCGCCGCCACCCCGTGGCTGCTGCGCCCGATCCTGCGCCTGACGCGCGAGCAGCAGCTCACTTCGCTGGCGGATCTGTTTGCGTTTCGCTACCGCAGCCGCTGGACCGGCCCGATCGTCGCCCTGTTCATGCTGGCCGGGGTACTCCCGTACATCGCGCTGCAGATCAAGGCGGTCGCGGAATCCGCGGGCGTGCTGACGGCCGAGACGCCGCCGCACCTGCTCGCCCTGACCTTCAGCGCGACCATCGCGTTGTTCGCGATCCTGTTCGGCGCCCGCCATATCGCGCCGCGCGAGAAACACGCCGGGCTGGTGCTGGCCATCGCGTTCGAGTCCATCGTGAAGCTGGTGGCGATCCTCGGCATCACCGCGGTCGCGCTGTACGCGGTGTTTGGCGGGTTCTCCGGGCTGGACACCTGGTTGACCGAGAACCCGGAGGCCGTGGATGCGCTGTATGCACCGGTGCGCGAGGGGGGCTGGTTCGCGATGATGATCCTGGCATTTGCCGCCGCCTTCCTGCTGCCGCGCCAGTTCCACATGCTGTTCACCGAGAACATCAACCCGGCAGCGCTCAATCGGGCCGCCTGGGCCTTTCCCGCCTTCCTGCTCCTGCTGAACCTGCCGATGCCGGTTCTGTACTGGGCCGGAGAGGCGGCCGCGCTCGGCATCGACACCAACTACTACGCCATCGGCATCGCCGGCATGCTCGACTCGCCCTCGCTGGCCCTGCTGGTGTTCATTGGCGGGCTCTCCGCCGCCAGCGCGATGATGATCGTGACTACGCTGGCGCTGGCCCACATGGGGACCAACTACCTCTCGCCACTCACGCGTCTGCACGACGAAGACAGCGCCGCCGCCAACCTCTATTCCCGGCTCCTCTGGGGACGCCGCCTGTGGATCGTGTTCATCATCGGTCTGGGCTATGCGTTCTACGGCCTGCTGCAGGTGGTCGAGGGCCTGGCCCAGCTGGGCCTGATCTCGTTTGCCGCGGTGGCCCAGCTGCTGCCGGGGCTGATCGGGCTGATGCTGTGGAAACAGGCCAACCGCGTGGGCTTCCTGCTGGGGCTCTGTGCGGGCATCGCCGGCTGGATATTTACGCTGGTGCTGCCGCTGATGGCCGAGGCCGGCATCCTGACCGGCTACCCGGACCCACAGGCCATGCTAAGGGCCGAGGCCCTGGACCCGTGGAGCTTTGCCCTGATGTGCAGCCTCGGCATCAATGCCGTGCTGTTCGTGCTCGGCTCGCTGCTGACGCGCCCCAACCGCGAGGAGACCGAGGCCGGGCGGGCCTGCTGCCCCAACGAATCGGCCGGAACCGGCGGCGGACTGCCGCTGGCGGGCGATGTCGCCGAGATGGAAACCGCGCTGGCTGCCACCCTCGGCGCCAGCGCCGCCCGCCACGAGGTGCAGCGCGCCCTCGACGACCTGGGACTGCCACGCCACACACGCTCGCGCGGCGATCTGCGCAGCCTGCGCGAGCGAATCGAGCGCAACCTGTCAGGGTTGCTGGGCCCGGTGCTGGCCCGCATGATCGTCGACCAACATCTGCGTCTCGACGCGGCCGGGCGCCACACCCTGAGCGAGAGCCTGCGCCGGGTGGAGGAACAGCTCGAGACCCGTTCCCTGCCCCTGTCGGGGCTGGCGGCCGAGCTGGACGCCCTGCGCCGCTTCCACCGCCAGATTCTTCACGAGCTACCGCTGGGGGTGGCAAGCCTTGGCACTTCCGGCGAGATCACCGGCTGGAACCAGGCCCTGGCCAAACTGACGGCGATCAGCACCGACCAGGCCATCGGATGCAATCTGCAGCAGCTCGAAAGCCCCTGGGCGGGGCTGCTGACCGCCTTTATCGAAAGCCCGGATCGCCAGTGGTACAAGCTCAATGTCGACCTGCCCGATGGCAACCGGCGGCTGAACCTCCACAAGTCCGCGCTCCAGGACGAGCACGGCCGGCTGGAGGGTCGCATCGTCCTGATCGAGGACATCACCGAGCGCGCTCAGCTGGAGTCCGAAATCGCCCACGGCGATCGCCTGGCCTCGATCGGGCGCTTTGCCGCCGGGGTCGCGCACGAGATCGGCAACCCGCTGACGGGCATCGCCTCGCTGGCGCAGAACCTCCCGCTGGAGGAGGACCCCGAGGAGGTGCGGGGCACCGCCGAGGATATCCTCGCGCAGACGCGGCGCATCAATGCGATCGTGCAGTCCTTGGTGACCTTCGCCCATGCCGACGAGGGCCCCTCCGCCGGGCATTTCGAGACCATCGCGCTGGATGCCATCGTCCATGAGGCGATTCGCCTCACTCGCCTTGCCGGGCGCAAGGACCTGCGCTTCGAGCTGGACGGCCTCGAAGGGCTCTATCTGCGCGGCTCGCACGCGACCCTGCTGCAGGTGTTCATCAACCTGCTGACCAATGCCGAACAGGCCTCGCCGGAAAATGCGACGGTATCGATCAGCGCCAGCGCTCGCGGGCGCAACATCCATCTGATCATCGACGACCGCGGGCCGGGCATCGAGGAATCCAGCCTGGAGCGACTGTTCGAGCCGTTCTTTACCACCAAGCCCGCCGGCCACGGTACCGGGCTCGGCCTGCCGGTGGCCTACAGCATTGTCCGCGACCACGGTGGTACCCTGATGGCCGCGAACCGCCCGGACGGCGGGGCGCGCTTTATCCTGATCCTGCCGCGACACAAACCCGATGGCCACCACGCATGACGCGCATCCTTCTGGTTGACGACGAAGCCCCGATCCGCCGTGCCGTGCGGCGGTTCCTGGAGCATCACGGGTTCCAGGTACGCCTGGCCGAAGACCTCGCCAGCGCCCGTGCCGCCCTGCGGGAGGAGTTTCCGGATCTGATGCTGGTGGATCTGCGCCTGCCCGACGGCGAGGGCATCGAACTACTGGCCGAGGCCGGTCATACGCCCACCGTGATCATGACCAGCTACGCCTCGGTCCCATCGGCCGTCACCGCGATGAAGGAAGGCGCGGCTGACTATATCGCCAAGCCATTCGATCACGATGCCCTGTTGCTCACCCTGCGCGCCGCACTGCGGGCCGGGGCCCCAGTCGCAACAACAGCGGGTAGCGACCGCGATTCTGACGCTGATGGCCTGGGCCTGATAGGCGACAGCGTGGCCATGCAACGCCTGCGCGACCAGATCCACCGGGTCGCGACCACCCAGTCCACCGTACTGCTGCGTGGCGAGTCGGGCACCGGCAAGGAGCTGGCTGCGCGGGCCCTGCATCGGCTCAGCTCGCGGGCGGCCGGGCCGTTTATTGCGGTCAACTGCGCAACCATCCCCGAAGGTCTGGTCGAGGCCGAGCTGTTCGGCCATGCCCAGGGCGCCTATACCGGCGCCGTCAAGGCACGCACCGGCCTGATCCAGGCCGCCCACGGCGGCACGCTGTTCCTGGACGAGATCGGCGAACTGGCCCCGGCCGCGCAGGCGCGGCTGCTGCGCGTGCTGCAGGACGGCGAGATCCGCCCGGTGGGCGCCAACGAAAACCTGAAGGTCGATGTCCGCCTGCTGGCGGCCACGCATCGCGACCTGGAGGCGATGATCGGCGAGCAGGCCTTTCGTGCCGACCTGTACTACCGCCTGCGCGTACTGGAGCTGTCAATCCCGCCGCTGCGCGAACGGCGCGAGGATATCCCGGCACTGGCCCGGCATTTCCTCGCCGATCTGGCAGGGAACGGCGGAGGACCCGCCGAACTCACCCCAGCCGCGCAGCAAACCCTCGAGACCCACGACTGGCCAGGCAACGTGCGCGAACTCGCCAATGCCCTGGAGCGCGGCTGGGTGTTGAGCCCGGACGGCCGGATCGAACCGGACCATCTGGGGCTGGCCCCGGCTGCGGGCAATGGCGACACGACCCCCGAGGGCTCGAGCCTCAATGACTACTTCCGCCGCTTCGTGCAGCAGAACCAGGCCCAGATGACCGAGACCGAACTCGCCCGTGCCCTGGGTATCAGCCGCAAGACCCTGTGGGAACGCCGCCAGCGCGAGAACCTGCCCCGCCCTTAAGGGCTCTGACTGGGCGGCCCGACCGGGTCGAGGAGAGACGCCTTGAGCGATGCACGCCGTGTATTCCTCGCGCTGTGGCCCGATGACACCACGCGCGGGATGCTGGATGAGCAGGCGCAACACCTGGACGGCCCGGGCCGGCCCGTCCCCCGGGCCCACCTGCACCTGACGCTGGCCTTTGCCGGCACCATTTCCGCCACCCAGGCCGACTGCATCGCCCAAGAGATCGGTACGCTGGAGCAAGAGGCCTTCCCACTCACGCTGGACCGGCTGGGGCATTTCGAGCGGGCGCGCGTCAGCTGGATCGGGCCCTCGGAGACACCGGCCGCGCTCGACACGCTCGCGGCGCGGGCGCGCGACCTCGCCCGGACCTGCGGCGCCACGCTGGAGGACCACCCGTTCCGGCCGCACGTCACCCTGCGCCGCTTCGCGCGTCCGCCCGAACGCGAAACGCCCGAGCACGCAATCCACTGGAACGCGACGGAGGTCGTGCTGATCGAATCCGGCCAGGGTGGCAACCCCGGCGCCTACCAGGTTCTCGCGCGGGTCCGGTTCAGTTCTTGAGCGTGACCGGAGAGGTGAACATCAACAGGCCGTAGTCCGCCTCGTACTGCTCCTTGAACTGTTTGGCAATGCGGTCGCACAGGTCCGGGGAGCCGACCACCTCCAGCTTGATGTTCCCGCCCTGGCGCCAGTTGCCCCGGCGCTTGCCATGCTTGCCCCAGCCACGGGTGTCGGACACGGTGTAGCCGGCCGCGCCCTGGCGGCGCACCTCGTCGATCAGGATGTCCTCGAGGATGGCCTCGGCCACCACCGTCAACAACAGCATCTGCTCGGATTGCATTGCCTAGCCTCCCAGCGAGTAAAGCCACTGGGTCATCCAGAAATACAGCGGGACGCCCAGGAAGATATTGAACGGGAAGGTGACCCCCAGCGAGGCCCCAATCGAGAGCGCGGGATTGGCCTTGGGTACCGCGATACGCATGGCCGCCGGCGCGGCGATGTAGGAGGCACTCGCGTACAGGGTAGCCAGCAGCAGCGTACCGCCCAGGCTCATGCCCAGGCCCCAGCCCAGCAGGATCCCGAGGATTGCCGAGACCACCGGCATCACGATCGCGAACACCACCAGGAACAGCCCGTACTGGCGTACCTCGGCGATCCGGCTCGAGGCGACCAGCCCCATCTCCAGCAGGAACAGCGCCAGCACGCCCTTGAACAGATCGAAGAACATCGGCTCCAGTGGGTCCATCAGTTCGGGACCGGCCACGAATCCGATCACCAGGCCACCGGCGAGCAGGAGGATGCTCTTGCCGAAAAAGACCTCGTGCATGGTCTTGCCCCATTGCACCGGTCCCTTTGTGCCCATGCGCGCCAGCAAGATGCCGATCACCAGTGCCGGCATCTCCAGCAGCACCAGGAAGACCACCATGTGGCCCTCGTAGTCGATCCCGCGGGCCGCGAGAAAGGCGACCGCCACCGAGAACGTCACCACACTGACCGAGCCGTAGTGCGCGGCGATAGAGGCCGAATCCGCGCGCGGCATATGCCCCAGCCAGCGCAGCACCGGGAACGCCAGCAGCGGGATCAGGGCCCCGACCGTCAGCACCGCAAGGCCGGGCAGAATCAGCGGCACCAGCTCGCTTTCCGCCAGCTTCACGCCACCATGCAACCCGATGGCCAGCAGCAGGTAAATCGACAGTGCCTCGTAGATCGCCATCGGGATCTTGAGGTCCGACTTGGCCAGCCCGGCAATCGCCCCGAGCAGGAAGAACAGAACTACCGGATCAAAAGCCATTTCAACCCGTCTCCGTTACTGCACTGCAGCACCCGAAATATCGTAGGGCAAACTCGAATCAATGTGCACCGATCCGCCGCTGCTACTGCCAGTAAAACCAGACGGCTGCAGTGATGGGCTACGCTCGTAATCAAGTGCTTTGTTCCCGAGCAGTCGGAGGCTGGCCGATGACACGCATCCTGATCCTGCAGGGCCACCCGGACCCGGCCGAAGGCCACTTCGACCATGCGCTGGCCGACGCCTACCGCGAGGGCGCGGAGCGTGCCGGTCTCGCAGTGGACACGTTCCCGATTGCCCAACGGGACTTCCCATTGCTGCGCAGCCAGGCCGAGTTCCTTGACGAGACCGTGCCGCCCGCGATCCTCGAGGCACAGGAGCTGATCGAGGTCGCCAACCACCTGGTGCTGATCTACCCCCTGTGGATGGGCGACATGCCGGCGCTGGTCAAGGGCTTTCTGGAGCAGGTGTTTCGACCATCCTTTGTGGGCGACGGCGACATGAATCAGCTGCGCCATACCCGCCTCAAGGGCCGCTCGGTGCGCATCATCGTCACCATGGGCATGCCGGCGCCGATCTATCGCTGGTTCTATCGCGCCCACAGCCTCAAGAGCCTGGAACGCAACGTCTTCCGTTTCTGCGGTTTCGGCCCCGTGCGCCACACCCTGATCGGGCAGTCCGGGGGTGACGCCGCCTCGCGCGAACGCTGGCTGGAAACTGTGCGAACGCTCGGTGCCAAAGCGAAATAGCCCCCGTATCGGTACACTCCCCTCCGGATTCCCTGCCGGCGGGCCCGTGTGAACCACAACGACCACCCCCTGAGCGAAGTACCGGACCACGCCCGCAAGGGGTTCTGGTCCATGACCGTGGTCCTGTTCGGGTTCACCTTCTTCACCTCGACCCTGTGGGCCGGCGGCTCGCTTGGCACCGCCTTCAGCTTCGGCGAGCTGATGCTGGTAATTGCGCTGGGCAACATCCTGCTGGGTGCCTATGCCGCCACCCTCGCCTACATCGGCTGCCGAAGCGGGCTGCACACGGTGCTGATGGGGCGCTTCTGCTTCGGCGAGTGGGGCAGCAAGCTCTCCGACGTCATCCTCGCGTTCACCCAGATCGGCTGGTACGCCTGGGGAACCGCAACGGTTGCGATCATCCTGGTCGAGACCACCGCCCTCCCCGAGCCCATGGAGGTCGGGCTGATGGTGCTGTTCGGCTTCGCCTTTTGCATCACCGCGATGATCGGCTACCGTGGTCTCGACTGGCTCTCCCGCGTGGCCGTTCCGGTGATGCTGCTGTTTATCCTGTTCACCTTGTTCATTGGCGTGGGCGAGGTCGGTGGCCCCGGCGGTCTGCTGGGGCAGGATCCCGAAACGGACATGGGCTTCGGTGCCGCGCTCACCATCGTGATCGGGACGTTTGTCGGCGGCGCGACGCTGGCGACCAACTGGACCCGCTTCGCCCGCACGCCACGCATTGCGGTAATCGCCACCCTGGCGGCCTTCGTGCTGGGGAACGGACTGATGGTACTAACCGGCGCGCTGGGCGCGCTGATCTATCACGAGGCGGACATCGTCCACGTGATGCTGGCGCAGGGGTTCGTGACCTTCACCCTGCTGATGCTGCTGCTGAACATCTGGAGCACCCAGGACAACACCATCTACAACTTCGGCGTGGCCGGCTGCAATCTGCTGCGCACCCAGCGCAGGCGTCTGGTCACGGTACTCGGGGCCGCCATCGGCACGGCACTGGCGGTGGCCGGGATGTATGACTACCTGGTGCCGTTCCTGATCCTGCTGGGGACCTTCATCCCGCCGCTGGGCGGCGTAATCATGGCCGACTACTGGCTGCGCCATCGCGGGCAGTATCCGCAACTGGCCGACACCCGGCTCCCGAGCTTTCACTGGCCTGGGCTGCTGGCCTACGCCGCGGGCTCGGCGGCGGCGTACTACTCGCCGGTGGTGCCACCACTGGTCGGTGTGGTGGCCGCCACCGCGGCGTATGCGGTCCTGATGAACCCGGCTCTGCCCGCCGCGCTGCGGGCGCGACGGGCAGAGAATCGCTAAACCATCCGGGAAGGTTGATCAGAAATCAGGGGTCGGCGGGGTCGGCGGCTCCGGCAGATCGGACGGATCCGGCAACGGGCCGTCCCCCGGCGAGGGCGGGCTGGACGAACGCGGCGGCTTGGGCAGGTCCGGGCTGCTGCCACCGCGCTGCTGCCCCGGAGGCGTCCCGCCATGGCCCGGGGGCGGGCTGCCTCCGGCCGGGGTACCACCACTGGCCCCGGGCGAGCCGCCCGGCGGCCCACCGGGGCCCGGTTGCGCCTGAGCGGTGCCAACCGCGAACAACGCGCCCAGCGCCGCAGCCATTACCCAACGTTTCGTCGACATCATGTCACCTACTCCTTGTGTGGGTTCCTGCCCGTGAGTCCGTTTGCCAGCCCGGGTCGTTCCAGTCCGCCCGAAAAACTGCCGACCACCTCACATTCCGTTCGATGTAAAGAATCCCGAGGATGCAATCCGGGATGATCGCTTACCAAGCGTGCAGGAACCGCTCGGTACGCTGACGACTTCGATATCCTGCAGGGTAGATCATTCGACAGGAGATGCTGACTGATGCAGCGCTTCGAATCCCGCAACGTCTTTGGTCGTCCACTGGAACCCTGTGGCACCGATCCCGTCACCGGTTTCTATCGCGATGGTGACTGCGCAACCGGCCATGACGACCAGGGCATTCACACCGTCTGTGCCGAACTGACCGAGGAATTTCTGGAGTTCTCGCGCGCCAAGGGCAACGACCTCAGCACACCCAACCCGGCATTCGGGTTTCCGGGTCTGAAGGCCGGGGACCGCTGGTGTCTTTGTGCCGGGCGCTGGCTGGAGGCCTACAAGGCCGGCTGTGCGCCCGGGGTGTTCCTGCGTGCCACGCACGAGGAGACGCTGGCGATCATCCCGCGCAATATCCTGGCCGAACACGCGCGCGATACGGCCGAGTAGATAGCGACTCCGAAGGATGCGGAGTCGGCGGAGCTAGCCGGCCACCCGCCGTGCACGGCTCTCGCCGTTGTAGGCGGCCTTCCAGCTCTCGTAGTCGGCCACCAGCTGTTCGACGTCCGCGGCGTCGTACGGGCGCAGGCCGCTCAGCACCAGGTGCTTGCTGCCTTCGGCCACGACGGCCTGGTCGATCACCAGCTCGTAGTCCAGGCGGATCTCGCCGCGCTTGCCGTTGACGGTCATCACCGCATCCTTGAGTCGCGGTTCCGGCACGCCGGCCGTTGCGGCCAGCGGCTCCGGCAGGCTGAAGCCCATGCGCTCGTACATCACCAGCGGGCGCTTGGGGTTCACCATCACCCCGTGTTCCTCCATTAGCGGCACGAGCACATGCGGGAAATTCTGCCCGGAGAAGCTGACGTAGCTGCGGATCAGCGACTCGATCACATCCGGATCATTGATCACCCGCCCGGAGCGCTCGACCTCGATCACGCTCTTGCCGCCGTCTGCCGTAATGGCGAAGGCATCGCCCGGGTGTTCCGGGAAGATCAGCGGCACATGTCCGCCGACCATGCTGGTGAAGCGAAAATGCATGTTCGCGCTCGCGCCGAAGGTATCCAGCACCAGGGCAAACAGCAGATCGCCGGGCACACAGAAACGCCGGTTGTCGGCGTCATGGATCGGGTTGAAGTCACCCGCCAGCGTCTTGGCGAACTCGCTGCCCTGTTCGGGAGTGACCACCACCTGGCCATCCCGGAGTTCGTAGAAATCTTTCAGAAAAGGGGTATGGCTCACGCGGTCTCCCCGGCTGTTGTTGTCTTGTTATCGGGCCTGTCCCGGCGTTTGCACCACTATAGCCCGAAATGCCCCTCGATGGCCCGGATGAACGCATCGCCGTAGCGCTCGAGCTTGTGCTGCCCCACCCCGGTAATCCCCGCCATCTCCTCCGGCGTACGCGGCGCGCTGGCCACCATCTCCAGCAACGTGGCGTCGGAGAAGATCACGTACGGCGGCACCCCCTGCTCCCGCGCCAGATCCGTACGCAGCGCTCGCAGGCGTTCCCACAGACCCCGGTCTTCCGGATCCATCGCGGATACGCTGCGGGCGGTATCGCGGCGTGCAGGCCGGGCCTGGCGCGCCGGACGGGCCTGCTCCTCGCGCAGGTGGATGGACTCCTCCCCGCGCAGCACGCCTCGGCAGGCGGGGTCCAGGCGCAATCCACCGTGGCCCTCGTCATCCAGCCGCAGCAGGCCTCGGGCCAGAAGCTGGCGCACCACCCCGCGCCACTGCATCTTGTCCAATTCGGTGCCGATCCCGTAGGTACTCAGCCGATCGTGCCCGAGCCGTTGCAGGCGCTCGCTCGAAGAGCCCCGCAGCACGTCGATCACATGCCCCGCCCCGAAACGCTCGCCGGTGCGGTAAATGCAGGACAGAAGCTTCTGCACCGGCACGCTGGCATCCCAGGTCGCGGGCGGATCCGTGCAGTTGTCGCAGGTCCCGCAGGGCTCCGGCATGTGTTCGTCGAAGTACGCCAGCAGGGCCTGACGGCGACAGCTGGTGATCTCGCAGAAGCCCAGCATCGCGTCCAGCTTCTGCTGCTCGATGCGCTGGCGCTCCGGGCCGGCCTGCGAGCCCTCCAGCATCTGGCGCAGGGTGACCACGTCCTGCAGGCCGTAGACCATCCAGGCATTGGCAGGCAACCCGTCGCGCCCGGCGCGCCCGGTCTCCTGGTAGTAGCCCTCCAGGCTCTTGGGCAGGTTCATGTGCGCGACGAACCGCACGTTGGGCTTGTCGATCCCCATGCCGAACGCGATGGTGGCCACCATGACCACGCCCTCCTCGCGCAAAAAGCGGGTCTGGTTCTCCGCGCGCGTGCGGGCGGAGAGGCCCGCGTGATAGGGCAGCGCGGGTATCCCCTGCTCCGTCAGCCACTCGGCCAGGGCGTCGACTTTCTTGCGCGACAGGCAATAGACGATACCCGCCTCGCCCGCATGCTCCTCGCGGATAAAGCGCAGCAGGCGGTCGCGTGGGGCACCCCCGCGCCCACCATCGGCCTGGGCCACGCGATAGCGGATATTGGGACGGTCGAAGGAACTGATGAACGCGCGGGCCTGTTCCAGCCGCAGCCGTTCGCGGATCTCCTGGCGGGTTGGCCCGTCGGCCGTGGCGGTCAGCGCCAGGCGCGGGACATCGGGGAAGTGTTCGGCCAGCACCGCGAGCTGGCCGTATTCCGGGCGGAAATCGTGGCCCCACTGGGACACGCAGTGCGCCTCGTCGATCGCGAACAGGGCCAGCTCGATCCCCTGCAGACGCTCCAGCATGCCCGAGGCAAACAGCCGTTCCGGGGACAGGTACAGGAGATCCAGTTCGCCCGCATGGAGCGCGGCCAGCACACCGCGCGCGGTCTCGGCGTCCTGGCCGGAATCCAGGCTGGCCGCGGCCACCCCGTTCTGGCGCAAGGCCGCCACCTGATCCTGCATCAGCGCAATCAGCGGGGAGATCACCACCGCACAGCCCGGGCGGGCCAGTGCCGGCACCTGGTAGCACAGCGACTTGCCACCACCGGTAGGCATCAGCACCACGGCATCGCCACCGGCGATCACATGCTCGATGACCGCCTGCTGCTGGCCACGAAAATCGGAATAGCCAAAGGTCTCGCGCAGGATGTCCAGCGGCGCAATGGCCGGGGCGCTTCCCTGCGCGTGCCCGGCGGCGAGACGTGTCGGTTCCAAAACACACTCCAGCGATTATTAAACACCGAAGCCTGCCGAATGCCCGGCAAGGCTGCAAGCCTCGAACCTGCCCGGCCCGGCGGGGCACTCTCTCCCGTCGCGACTGGTGCGAATCACACGCCACCGTGTACATTGGTCGCCACCCCGCCCGACCCGTATCCACCAGACGTGATGGCCCGCAAGCATGCCCAACTCGGTTGACGAGGAAGTCCACAGCGCGGTCCGCGAGTACCTGGATGCCTGGTTGCGACAACGGGATCTCGAACAGGTGCTCGCACTTCACACCGACACGCTCTGCGGCTTTGGTACCGGCATGGACGAGGCGGCGTTCTCGCCAGCGGAGGCCGCTTCGATTATTCGACGCGATATCGAGCAGGCGCCGGAGCCCTTTGACTACACGATCCAGCGCGAGCACGTGACCTTTCCGCACCCAGAGGTCGCGATCGCGATGATCACCTTCGCGATGCACACCCGGATCCACGGACAACAGGTCAAGCTCAACGAGTTGAGGGGCACCCTGGTTTTTCGGCGCGCAGACGGCGGCTGGCGGCTGGCGCACCTGCACGGCTCGTTCCCGACCACGGTCCACGGGACCGACGAGCCCTACCCGATCAAGGAGCTGGAGGACCGCGCCCAGGTCCTGGATCGCATGGTCAGCGAACGCACGCGGGATCTCGAGGCCGCACAGGAACACCTGGAGCGTCTGGCCACCACCGACCCCCTGACGGGTCTGCACAACCGCCTGAAGGGCAACCATGCCCTAGAAGACGCGATCCTGCAGGCCCACCGGGACGCGAGCTCCCTGACTGTGATCTTGATGGATCTGGATCACTTCAAGACCATCAACGACCAGCAGGGGCACGCTCGCGGCGACCATGTCCTGCGCGAGACCGGACGACTCCTGCGCGAACGCATCCGCAGCTCCGATACCGCCGCACGCTGGGGTGGCGAGGAGTTCCTGATCCTCTGCCTGAACACCACCGCCGACCAGGCCGCGAAGCTCGCCGAGGCCCTGCGCCAGGCGATCGAGGCACATGACTTCGGGACCAACCCGCCGTTGACCGCGAGCTTCGGCGTTACCGGCCACCAGCCGGGGGAGTCGGCCGAGAGTCTGATCGCGCGTGCGGACGAGGCGCTGTACGCGGCCAAGCGCGCCAGCCGCAACCGCGTCGAAACCGTCTGAATGCGCGGCCACACGACGCATCCCGATGCCCCGCCCCCCGGTGCGGTGAACTGGCGCATCCTCAAGAGCCTGCTCCCCTATTTGGCGGAGTTTCGCGGGCGACTGATCCTGGCGCTCGTGCTGATGGGACTGGCCAAACTGGCCACGGTCGCGATCCCGCTGGCGCTGAAGTACATCGTCGAGCACTTCGAGGACGCCGGTACCGAGGCACTGGTCGCCGTACCGGTGGCCCTGGTGATCGGCTACGGTCTGTTGCGCTTTGGCAGCACGCTGTTCGGCGAGCTGCGCGACGCGGTCTTCGTGCGCGTGGCGGAACGCGCGATGCGCCGTGCCTCGCTGCGCGTGTTCCAGCACCTGCACCGACTGGAGCTGGGTTTTCACCTCGCGCGCGAGACGGGTGGGCTGGCGCGCGACATCGAGCGCGGCACCAGCGGCATGAGCTTCCTGCTGCGCTTTACCGTATTCAACATCCTGCCGACCCTGATCGAGATCGCGCTGGTCGCGGTGATCCTGCTGGTGGCAGTAGGGCCGGTGTTCATGGTCACGGTGCTGGTGGCGGTCGCGGTCTATATCGCGTTCTCGATCTGGATTACCGAATGGCGCACGCGCTTCGTGCGCGAGGCCAATCTGCGCGACAACGAGTCCAACACCCGGGCGATCGACAGCCTGCTGAACTACGAGACGGTCAAGTACTTCGGCAACGAGTCCTTTGAGGCCGAGCGCTACGACCGAGGGCTGGCCGCCTGGGAGCAGGCGCGCACCAAGAACGTCCTGTCGCTGGTGCTGCTGAACTCCGGGCAGGCCCTGATCATCGCCGCCGCGATCACCGTGATCATGCTGCTGGCCACACGCCAGGTGGCCGCCGGCGAGATGTCGCTGGGCGATCTGGTGATGGTCAACGCCTACATGATCCAGCTGTTCATGCCGCTGAACTTCCTCGGCTTCGTCTATCGCGAGATTCGCCAGTCGCTGGCCAACATCGAGCGGCTGTTCGGCCTGCTGGAAAAACCGGTTCAGGTGGAGGATCGCCCGGATGCCCCCGATCTAGAAGTCCGGGCGGGCACGGTGCGCTTCGAGCATGTGGATTTCGGCTACCACGCAAACCGGCGCATCCTCGAGGACGTCTCGCTGGAGATCCCGGCCGGGCACAAGCTTGCTGTAGTGGGCCCCAGCGGCGCCGGCAAATCCACCCTGGCGCGCCTGCTGTTCCGCTTCTACGACGTGGACGGCGGGCGCATCACTATCGACGGACAGGACATCCGCGAGGTGACACAAGCGAGTGTGCGCCGCGCCATCGGCGTGGTGCCGCAGGACACCGTGCTGTTCAACGACACCATCCGCTACAACGTCGCCTACGGCCAGCCGAGCGCGGACGAGGAGGCGATTCGCCGCGCGGTGCGCCTCGCCCACCTGGACGATTTCATCGCCCAGCTGCCGGACGGGCTGGATACGATCGTCGGGGAACGGGGGCTGAAGGTCTCGGGCGGGGAGAAACAGCGGATCGCGATCGCGCGCATGCTGCTGAAGGATCCACCGATCCTGGTCTTCGACGAGGCGACCTCGTCACTGGATTCGGGCTCGGAGAAGGCCATCCTGCGCGCGCTGAACGAGGTGTCGGCGCGGCGTACCACGCTAGTGATCGCGCATCGGCTGTCGACGGTGATCGACGCCGAACAGATCGCGGTCATGGAGCACGGCCACGTGGTCGAACGCGGCACGCACCGCGAGCTGCTGGCCCTGAACGGCGCCTACGCGCGGCTGTGGCGCCACCAGCAGGAAGAGGCCGAACAAACTCAACCGGCGACGACCGGCGAGTAGCTTAGTCGTCGTCGACGTCGGCCTCTTCCATCCAGGCCGCCTGGATCGCCTCGAGGATGCGCTCGCCGGAACGGTTCGGGTCGTCGTCGAATTCCGGCAGCTCCATGACCCACTGGCGCAGGTCCATGAAGTTGATGTTGCGCGGATCCACGTCCGGGTGCTCGTCCGCCAGCTGGATCGCGATTTCCTGGGTATCGGTCCACTTCATAGCCGTGCCCTCAGTGGTTCTCGGAGACCTGGTTGATGGTGTACTTCGGCAGCTCGACCACCAAATCGGTGTCGGCCACGATCGCCTGACAGGAGAGCCGGGAGTCCGGTTCCAGACCCCAGGCCTTGTCCAGCATGTCTTCCTCGTCCTCGGTCGGCTCCTCGAGGCTGTCGAAGCCCTCGCGCACATAGACGTGGCAGGTCGTGCAGGCACAGGACTTCTCGCAGGCATGCTCGATCTCGATCCCGTTTTTCAGGGCGAGATCGCAGATGCTGATACCCGGATCGGCCTCTAGCGAGGCCCCCTCCGGACAGATTTCCTCGTGGGGCAGAAAGATTACCTGGGGCATGTTGTCAGTTCCCTGCGTCGTATTCGCTAACGTTGTGTCCGGCGAGCGCGCGCCGGATGCTGTCATTCATGCGCCGCGCGACAAAGGCCTCGGAGGCCTGTTCCACGCGCTTGCGCGCCGCCTCGATGGCGTCGGGATCGGCACCCTTCTCGCGTTCGGCGCGCAGCGCATCGCGCGCCTGCTCGATGGTCTGGCGCTCCTCGGCCTCGAGGTAGCGATCGCCGTCCGTCTCCAGCGCGGCATCCAGCGCCTCGAGCACGCGGTCGGCCTCGACCTGCTCCTCGCGCAGGCGCCGCGCCTCCATGTCCTCGCGCGCGGAGGAGGCGGAATCGCGCAGCATCTGCTCGATCTCGCTGTCGGTCAGGCCGTAGCTGGGCTTGACCTCGATATGCGCCTCCACGCCCTGGGTCTGCTCGCGTGCGGTCACGTTCAGCAGCCCGTCGGCATCGACCTGGAAGGTCACGCGGATACGCGCGGCCCCGGCCACCATCGGCGGGATACCGGACAGGGTGAAACGCGCCAGCGAGCGGTTGGCATCGACCACATCACGCTCGCCCTGCACCACGTGCAGCGACATCGCGGTCTGGCCGTCCTTGAAGGTGGTGAAGTCCTGCGCGCGGGTGGCCGGGATCGTGGTGTTGCGCGGGATGATGAACTCGACCAGTCCCCCCATCGTCTCCAGCCCCAGCGACAGCGGGATCACGTCCAGCAGCAGGAGCTCGGTGTCCGGCTTGTTGCCGGCCAGGATGTCCGCCTGCTGGGCGGCCCCGATCGCGACCACACGGTCGGGGTCGATCCCGGCGTGCGGTGCTCGACCAAAGAATTGCTCCACCGCCTCGCGTACGGCCGGCATGCGCGTGGAACCGCCCACCAGTACCACTTCGTCGATCGCGTTCGGCGCCAGGTCGGCATCCTCCAGCACCTGGCGGCAGGCGGCCATCGTTCGGTCCAGCAGCGGCCGCGCCAGTTCCACCAGCGTCGCGCGGTCGAGCTCCGCCGCGTGGATCGAACCATCGGCGCGCGCGACGTCGACGCGGGTGTTCTCGGCGTCGGTCAGGGCCTCCTTGGCCTCGCGCGCGGCCAGCAGCACGCGGCGCAGGCGCTGCGGATCGGTCTCGCCGGTCATCCCGGCCTGATTCAGCACCCAGTCCGCAATCGCGCGGTCGATGTCGTCGCCGCCCAGGGCGGAATCGCCCCCGGTCGCCAGCACCTCGAACACGCCCCGGCGCAACTGCAGGATGGAGATATCGAAGGTCCCGCCACCCAGGTCATAGACCGCAATCGTGCTCTCTTCGCCCTGGTCCAGGCCGTAGGCCACGGCCGCGGCGGTCGGCTCGCTGATCAGGCGCAGGACGTTCAGGCCCGCCAGTTGCGCCGCATCGCGCGTCGCCTGGCGCTGGGGGTCGTCGAAGTACGCGGGCACGGTAATGACCACACCCTCCAGCTCGTCACCAAGCGTGGCTTCGGCGCGTTCGCGCAGGGTATTGAGGATGTCGGCCGAGACCTCCACCGCCGTCTTGTCCCCGGCCGCCGTCTCGATCCGAGGAACGCTGGAGTCCCCGGTCTTCAGCCGAAACGGCAGCTCGCCGGACAGCGTGGCCACATCCGCCGCACCGCGCCCGATCAGGCGCTTGACCGAGGCAATGGTGTTGTGCGGATCATCCGCCGCATGCTCGGCCGCCGCGTGCCCGACGCTTACCGCATCCGGCGCGTAGTGCACCACAGAAGGCAGGATATGCCGGCCCTGCTCGTCCGGCAGGGTGTCGGCCACGCCACTGCGCACGGTGGCGACCAGCGAATGCGTGGTGCCGAGGTCGATCCCGGCCGCCAGGTGCCGCCGGTGCGGGGCGGAGTCGGCTCCGGGTTCGGTGATCTGCAGTAACGCCATCGAAAATCGGCTCCTTTGGAGGCCGCGGCGGGTTATGGATTAGCCGCGCGCCAGGTTCTGTCGGGTTCGTTTCAGCTCGGCCAGCAGGCGGTCGAAAAAGCGCAGCTCGAGCACGCGATCCTTGGCCTGTGCCCCGGGCGATGTCGGATCGGCCAGGGCCTCGGCGACCTTCGAGCGCGCTTCGTCGCGGGCCTTTTCCAGCTCCATGCCCACCGCGTCCAGTTCCTCGCGGTCGCCGGCGGATTCGGCCTCTTCCAGGCGTTCACGCCACTCGATCTGGGCCTCGATGAACTCGATGTTCTGGCTGGTATCGCGTTCGGCATCGAACGCAATCCCACTGCGCTCCAGCAAGGCCACCGCACGGCGGTAGTCATCGTCGAGGATTGCGTAGGCCTCGTTGACGTCGGCGGCCATGGCCGCGGCCATGCGCCGCGCCTGGTCGCCCTGGCGCACGAAGCGGTCGGGGTGCAGCTCCGCCTGCAGACGCTTGAAGCGCTCGGCCAGCTGCTGACGGTCGATCTCGAAGGCGACCGGCAAGTCGAACTGCTCGAAGGGGTCGGTCATGACGTCCTGTTGTCCTCGCAACGAGAGACTGGCAGCGGGCGCCTGGCAACGCGCTGGCACCCAACGCAAAACGGGGTGGGACAGTGGCTGCCAGGCAACCACCATGCACCACCCCGGATGCGTGCATCAGTCAGATGCTGAAGCTTTCACCGCAGCCGCACCGGGCCTTCTCGTTCGGGTTGTTGAACTTGAAACCCTCGTTCAGGCCTTCCTTGCCAAAATCCAGCTCGGTGCCGTCGAGATAGACCAGCGATTTCGGATTGACCACCAGCTTCACGCCACGATCTTCGAACACCGTGTCGGTGTCCTCGATATCGTCGGCAAACTCGACCACGTAGGCCATGCCCGAGCAGCCGGTCGTCCTGACCCCGAGACGCACGCCCACACCCTTGCCACGCTGGGCAAGAAAGCTGTGGATGCGCTCGGCCGCCGGTTCGGTGAGTGTAATCGCCATAGACACCTCAGGCGGTCTTCTGCTCGGCCTGCTCGTCCTGACCGTGCCGCTCCTGGTAGTTGGAGATGGCCGCTTTGATCGCGTCCTCGGCCAGCACGGAGCAGTGGATCTTCACCGGCGGCAAGGCCAGCTCTTCGGCGATCTGGGTGTTCTTGATCTGGCTCGCCTCTTCCAGGGTCTTGCCGCGCACCCACTCGGTGAGCAGCGAGCTGGAGGCGATGGCGGAGCCACAGCCGTAGGTCTTGAACTTGGCGTCTTCGATCACGCCGTCGTCGTTGACCTTGATCTGCAGCTTCATCACGTCGCCGCAGGCCGGCGCGCCGACCATGCCGGTGCCGACGGAATCGTCGTTCTTGTCGAAGCTGCCGACGTTGCGCGGATTTTCGTAGTGGTCCAGAACCTTGTCACTGTAAGCCATGACCGTTCTCCTGTTGCGTAGTACGCGTTGCGTTCGTGGTGCCGAGCCGGTGGCCTAGTGGGCCGCCCACTCGACGGTGCTCAGATCGATGCCGTCCTGGTACATCTCCCACAGCGGGGAGAGCTCGCGCAGCTTGGCAACTGCGGCGCGCACGATCTCGACCGTATGGTCGACCTCCTCGACGGTCGTGTAGCGACCGATGGAGAAGCGGATCGAGCTGTGTGCCAGCTCGTCGTCGCGGCCCAGTGCGCGCAGCACGTAGGACGGTTCCAGGCTCGCCGAGGTACAGGCCGAGCCGGAGGACACGGCGATGTCGCGCAGCGCCATGATCAGGCTCTCGCCCTCGACGAAGTTGAAAGAGACGTTCAGATTGTGCGCGACCCGCTGTTCGGCGTCGCCGTTCAGGTAGACCTCTTCCATGCCGTCGAGGCCCGCCCACAGGCGGTCGCGCAGCATGCGGATGCGCTCGAGTTCGGTGCCCATCTCTTCACCGGCGACGCGGAAGGCCTCGCCCATGCCGACGATCTGATGAGTCGCCAGCGTGCCGGAACGCATGCCACGTTCGTGGCCGCCACCGTGCATCTGCGCCTCGATCCGTACCCGCGGCTTGCGGCGCACATACAGCGCACCAATGCCCTTCGGACCATAGACCTTGTGCGCGGAGAAGCTCATCAGGTCCACCGGGAGCTTGGACAGATCGAGCGCGACCTTGCCGGCGGACTGGGCCGCGTCCACGTGGAACACGATCCCGTGCTCGCGGCACAGATTGCCGATCGCCTCGATGTCCTGAATCACGCCGATCTCGTTGTTCACGTGCATCACGGAGACGACGATCGTGTCGTCACGGATCGCATCCTTGAGCTCCTGCAGGTCCACCAGGCCGTTATCCTTCACGCCCAGATAAGTAACCTCGAAGCCCTCGCGCTCCAGCTGGCGCGCGGTATCCAGCACGGCCTTGTGCTCGGTCTTGACCGTGATGATGTGTTTGCCCTTGCGCTGGTAGAAGTGCGCGGCACCCTTGATCGCCAGGTTGTCGGACTCGGTGGCGCCGGAGGTCCAGATGATCTCCTTCGGGTCGGCGCCAACCAGCGCGGCGACCTGTTCACGGGCATTTTCCACGGCCTTTTCCGCACCCCAGCCGAAGCTGTGGCTACGCGATGCCGGGTTGCCGAACAGGCCGTCCTTGGTCAGGCAGCCCGTCATCTTCTCGGCCACACGCTCGTCGACCGGTGTGGTCGCGGAGTAGTCCAGGTAGATGGGCAGTTTCAGGTCACTCATTACGCGTTCACTCCTTTCGCAGCCGCCTCAGGCGGTCGCATTGCTCGATTTTGTTGCACCGCCCTTCAGGGCGTCACCGTGCATGACCACTTTCTTCACGCCATCCTGTGCCATCTGCGCCTGATGCCGTTCCAGCACATCCGCCAGCGTCCGGCTGCTGAGAAAGTCATAGAGCTGCTGGCTGAGGTCCGTCCACAGGTCGTGCGTCAGACAGCGCGACTCGGAATTGCAGTTGGCCTTGCCGCCGCAGCGCGTGACATCCACGGGCTCGTCCACCGCGACGATGATATCGGCCACCGAGATACCCTCGGGCTCCCGACTCAGCGCATAACCACCGCCCGGGCCGCGACTGCTGTTCACCAGCCCCTGTCGGCGCAGCCTGGAAAAAAGCTGCTCCAGATAGGACAATGACAGTTTCTGGCGTCGCGCCACCTCGGCCAGGGATACCGGGCCGTCCTCGGTGTGCATCGCCACGTCCAGCATGGCAGTGACGGCATAGCGCCCTTTGGTTGTCAGTTTCATGGCTGTGTCTGCTTCCTGCTCATTTGACGCGCAGCTTAGAATACCCGACCAAAACGATCAAGTATTCCCCTGCTGTTTACGTTCTTGTTGGCTTTCCGCCGGCCGGGGCACTTCGCATTCGTCCGGTTCCAGACCCTCCAGATCGCAGGGCTCGATCGGCCTCGAATCCGCATCGCCCACCACCTCGCCGGGGTCGATCCCCGCACGCTTCAGGGCCTGGCAGGCCTTGTCCATGCGCTCGTCCAGCTCGTGCACACGATGCACGATCCGGTGAATCGCGTTGGCCACCGGGTCAGGCATGTCGCGCGCAACGCCGTAGGCATCGAAACCCATGCGGTCGGCCATCTGCTGAAACCGCGGATCCGGCTCCGGCCGCGGGCCGATGACCCGCGCCGGGATCCCGACCGCCGTCGCATCCGCGGGGACATCCTTCAACACCACGGCATTCGAACCGACCCGGGCACGGTCACCCACGTGGATCGGGCCGAGCAGCTTGGCCCCCGCACCGATGACGACCTCGTTGCCCAGCGTCGGGTGGCGCTTGCCGCCCTCCCAGCTGGTGCCGCCCAGGGTTACCTGGTGGTAGATCGTGCAGTCGTCACCGACCTCGGCGGTTTCGCCGATCACCACGCCCATGCCGTGGTCAATAAAGAAGCGCCGCCCGATCTTCGCACCCGGATGGATCTCGATCCCGGTTACCCAGCGGCTGAAGTTGGCAATCACCCGCCCCAGCCAGCGCATGCGATGGCTCCACAGCCAGTGCGCCAGCCGGTGATACCAGAGCGCATGCAGACCGGGATACGCCGTCACCACCTCGAAGGCGTTGCGGGCGGCGGGGTCGCGTGCGAACACGCAGCGAATGTCCTCGCGCATCCTGTCAAACATGGTCCGGCCTCATTCCTGAGTCATTTACTAAGGTATCACTTCCGCGCGCGACCCGTCTCAGCGGCCACGCTCCGTGTGCGTCAATATGCCGCGCAGCATGCGCACCTCGCTGGCACTGAGCCCCGCGCGCATATAGAGGTGGCGCAGACGCCGCATCAGATGGCGCGGGTTTTCAGGATCCAGCACCTCGATCGTTGTCAGCGCCTGCTCTAAATGGCTGAACAGGCCCTCCATCTCCGCCTGGGTCGCCAGCGGGTCACGCGCACCCTCGGGCTCCGCGGCCGGTTCGATCGACTCCCCGGCCAGGGCCGCCATGCGCAGCGCATAGGCCATCACCTGCACGCTGCCAGCGAGATTCAGGGAGCTGAAATCCGCGACGGTCGGGATCTGGACAAAGGCGTTGCAGTGATCCAGCTCGGTATTGGTCAGCCCGCTGTGCTCGCGCCCGAACACCAGCGCGACCGGCCCCTCGGACGCATGCGTCAGCACCTGTTCGGCCGCGACATCCGGACCCAGTACAGGTACGGAGTGCGTGCGCAGCCGGGCGCTGGTACCAATGACCCACACACAGTCCGAAACCGCAGCCGCCAGGTCGTCCACCACCCGCGCCCGCGCCAGCAGGTCATCGGCCCCGGAGGCCAGCGCCGTGGCATCGGCATGCGGGAACCGCTCCGGCGCCACCAGCACCAGATCGGTAACCCCCATGGCCTTCATTGCACGCGCGGCGGAGCCGATGTTGCCCGGATGCGTCGTGCCGACCAGCACGACCCGCACCCGGCCCAGGCGTTGCTCCATATGCGGAACCCCCTTCGTTCAAGGCGTCGGATTGTACACACCGGGGCCTGCGACTTCCCAAAAATGAGCCGCTTGTGTATTGTTCGCGGCCTTTCCGCGGCGCGTGCGCGCGCCCGCTGGACACCCCTCAGAACACCAGGAGACACCCCATGCACCCCATGCTGAACACGGCGGTATCGGCGGCTCGCGAAGCCGGACGCATCACCACCCGCGCCTGGGGACGACCGGATCGCATGAACACGCGCGAGAAGGCCCGCAATGACTGGGTGTCGGATGTTGACCTCTCCGCCGAACAGGCGATTGTGCAGACGCTGCGCCGCGCCTACCCCGACCACACCATCATGGCGGAAGAAGGCGGGCAGCAGGACGGGGCCGACGCCGAGTACGTGTGGATCATCGACCCGCTGGACGGCACCACCAACTACCTGCGCGAGATCCCCCAGTACGGCATCTCCATCGCACTCAAGCACAAGGGCCGGCTGGAACAGGCGGTGGTCTACGACCCGCTGAAGGAAGAGCTGTTCACCGCGACGCGGGGTGCCGGGGCGTTTCTCAACAGCCGCCGGATCCGCGTCTCCGACCGCAAGGACCTCAACGGTGCCCTGCTGGGCACGGGCATCCCCTTCCGCGAAGGCCAGGACCTGGAGCGCTACCTGAGCAGCCTGCGCCACCTGGTCCCCGGCACCGCCGGTGTGCGCCGCCCCGGATCGGCCGCGCTGGATCTAGCCTGGGTCGCCTGCGGGCGCTTCGATGGCTTCTGGGAGATGGGCCTGCAACCCTGGGACATCGCGGCAGGCCTGCTGCTGGTGCAGGAGGCGGGTGGCGTGGTCAGTGACTGGGCCGGCAACCCGGACGTCCTGCGCCGCGGCGATGTCGTCGCCGGCAACCCGAAAGTCCTCAAGGCCATGCTGCAGCGCCTGCACCAGGCCGAAAAAGAACGCGCCGCCCAAGCGAACGACTGAGCCCTCCCCTTCGCGCCCTGCCGGGCTGCAGCCGGCCACCTTCCGTGCCGTTTAGGCTGAGCCTGGTTCGTCCTCTGGCGTTTACCGTGGCTTCGTCCGACCGCCTACCTTATTGTGGCTGGTCCCGGTTCATCATCCGGTGTTTACGTGCCTTCGGTCCGCATACTGCCAAGCGCTGTCTCGGCAGCGCACCCCGAGGTACTTTCTTGCTTGCCCAAGAGAATACCCGTCGAGGCGCACCCGGATTCCGCCCGGGGACCTTGCTCCAGGGCCCTCGGGCCGGCGGCGCTGAAACTCGCTACGCCTTTGGCTTCGCTCAGACAGTCAGCACCTCTCTTCCGTCCCGAGAACCCTTCCGCAAGGGGCTTCATGCGGGGGGAATGAAGGTCAAAACAGAAGGTATCCCCACGCCTGCAGCCAAACTGGCCTTCGTAGGGTGCGGTTGAGCGCAGCGAAACGCACCGTTCCGACGTCGGGGCAACCCTGATGCGATTCGCTGCGCTCACCGGCATCCTACCCCTGGCGCCCGCTTGCGGGCGCGGCACGCCATGGCCGAAGGCCGCGCGTGCCAAAGATGTCCGAAGACCCAGCCTCCATCCATGTGCTACGCCGCTGGGACAGCCGTTATTTGGACCTTCACCCCCGTTGTCGTCGCGCCGAGTGGAGAGGGTTTTCGCGGGAAGAGAGGCGCTGACTGTCTGAGCGAAGCCGAAGGCGCAGCGAGTTTCAGCGCCGCCCGCGAAAACCCTCGGAGCGAGGGAAACCCCGGCCCGCACAGCGGGCCGGGGTCGCGGCAGTCGGGCGTGTTTCTCGGGTACTTCTTTGCACGAGCAAAGAAGTACCTCGCGGCGCGCTCGCGAGTGAGCGCTCGGCAGTATGCGGACCGAAGCCACCGTAAACACTGAAAGACGAACCACGCCCAGCCTCAACGGCACCGGACAGGTGCGACACACGCCGGGCGCTGGCGATCAGTCGCGTTCCTCGAACCAGAGGATCAGCCGCGCATGATGCTTCGGCTGCCCTTCGACTCCGCGCCCCGGGCGCAAGTCGTATTCCTCGAAGGCCGTCCTGAGCGCCTCGCTGTGCTCCAGCCACTCTTCGGTCATCCGCAGGATCAGCGTGGTCGGCGACGGCCGATGCACCGCCGGATGGAAGCGCTGCGAGATCATCCCGGGCAGCGGGGGTTCCGGCTCGGACCGAAAGCCGTCGTCATCACGGAAACGCTCCCAGGCCGTCTCCAGCAAGGCGATCGCGATATCGCGATCACCACTGTCGCGCGCCGAATCCCAGTCGTGCAGCCCCTGGGTAACATAGGCGTAATCGTTCAGCGTCGCCTCGCCGGCATCCTCGCTCGGCAGGCCCATCAGCGTCGGCAGCTGCTCGGGCGACTCGGCCACCTCCAGCAACCACGAGCGCACGGCCTCTCCGGCCTCCTCGAAGCGCTCGTCGTGGTCGGCCGCCAGCGCCAGCGCGGACAGCAGGAGCCCGTGCGCCCCGGTCAGCACCTTTTCGTCGCGTGGCAGACCACGCTCCTCGCGGGCCCGAATCAGGGCCTCACGGCCGCTGTCCACTTTCTCCTGCACCGCCTCCTCGTCGAGCTCGAAGCGCTCGGCCAGTTGGGCGATGGAGTCGCCTCCACGCGGCAGGTATCCGAGGTCGAACACCGAGGCCCCTTCCATCCCGAAATAGGCCCGCACCAGCTCCGGGTTCGCGTGATCCGCCAGCGCCGTGTCGAGGTCTTCCTCCGGCCACAGGTATGCGCCGCCCTCGCGCCCCTGCTCGTCGATGGCCGAGAGACTGGCCGCGAATCCACGAAATCCCTTGGGACCGACGTCAGCCTGTTCGCCCAGATCATCCTCGCGCAGGGCCATGTCGCGCTTCACGAAATCGAGGTTCTCCAGACCAATATCGACCCAGTCATCGCGATCGAAGTACGCGCCGGCCTTGAGGTAAAGCCAGGCCAGCTGGGCCTGGTCCTCCAGCATCACCTCGAAATGCGGCTCATCCCAGTCCGGCGACTCGGAATAACGAAAGAACCCGCCACCCAGTACGTCACGCAGCCCGGATCCGCTCATCTCGTCCAGCGTGATCTCGAGAAATTCCGGGACCCAGTCCGGCGCCTTGCCAGCCTGTTCGGCCTCAAGCATCGCGCGCAGCCACGGCGAATGCGGGAACTTGGTCGAACTCCCGAATCCGCCCTGGAGGTCATCGGCCTCGCGTTCCATCGCGTTCCAGAGGACCTGCGGCAGACGCGCAGCCCGGCTGTCGGACATGGGCTCTTCGCCCTTGCGCAATTGCTCGGAGAGCTCGTCGCTGCCGCGTCGGGCGAGCTCCAGCAGCCTGTCATAGTCGGCCTCAAGGCGGTCGGTAATGCCGTCCAGGAACTCCGCGAACTGATCGCGCGGGGCATACACCACACCTGTCAACGCGTACCCCTCGGGCGTGACCACCACGTTCAGTGGCCAGCCAGTTGCTCCGGCAGTCGCGCGCTGAAACTCGAGCAGATAGGTATCGAGTGCACCGTTCACCTCGCGATCGACCTTGACCGGGATGAAGTGCTCGTTCAGGCGCTCGGCGATGCCTTCGTCCTGGAAGCTCTCCTCCTGCATGACGTGGCAGTAATAGCAGGAGTAGTACCCACTCGAGATCAATAGCGGGCGCTGTTCCTCACGGGCTTTCTCCAGCAGCGCAGGATCCCAGGCACGCCACTTTACCGGGTCGTCGATATGCAACCGGAGGTACGGGGAAATACTCTCTGCCATTTCGGGATTGGCCTGCACCGGCATAGCCACTGCCAAAGACAGGGCCGTAACCACGGCCAGCATGGAACCGCCCCGAATGACCGGATGTCGCGCTCTGTGTCCGTCCTGCGGCATGGTTCGCCTCCGTATGGGATCCTTTGCCCTATTAGGGGACTAAACCCCGTTCGGGTTCATTCCAACGCAGATACCCCCATGAAGGCCTGGCGGCCAATCGCGGGGGCGGTCGAGGCCGGGGTTGACGGCAACCATCAGTACGGCCGATGCTCGGTCCGAATACGCAGTACATGATCCGTACAGATGCTGTACAGTTAACCCATGGCCAGCGCGACACAATTGAGCACATCCGAACAGGAAGGTCTTTATCCCATCCGCCACGTGTGCGCGGAGACCGGGATCAATGACGTCACTCTGCGCGCCTGGGAGCGCCGCTACGGGCTGATTCGCCCGATGCGCACGCCCAAGGGTCATCGGCTGTACAGCGCAGACGACATTGCCCGCATCAAGCGCATCCTGGAGCTGCTCGACCAGGGGATTCCGGTCTCCCAGGTCCATCGGGTCCTGGCCAGCGAAAGCGCAACGGTGGAACTACCCTCCTCGTCGCACACCGAATCCGAAGCGCCCGCTATTCACAATCGCACGGGCACCAGCAAGCCCGGTATCGCCCCTCACACGCTCGACCCACTGGCCGAGGCGCTCTACGCCTCCGTCGCGGAACTGGACGTTAGTCAGCTGGAAAGGACCTATGCCCGCCTGGTCATGCGCCACGGCTGGAACGGCGTGCACGAAAGCGCCTTTCTCGACGTCTATCGGCGTCTGCGCGAGGAATCGCGGCACTCGCCCGAGGGCGAGGTGCGCCTGGCGGTTTTCGCGGCCTGGGCCACCGCGGCCTTTGCCGATCAGTTGCGCGCCGCGATCCGGGCCTGCGAAGGTCCCGCGATCCCCTGCCTGGTCCTGGGCGGCGGGCACCAGCAGGTGGGCGGCATGCTCCTGCAACTGGCCTGTGCCCGGCGAGGTCTCAAAACACTGCCTCTGTTTGACGCAACCAGCCCCGAGGCCCTCGAGGCACTGGTGAAACGCCAGTCCGCGCCTGCCGTGATTATCCACGGCTCCTCGCAGTTGATGCGCTCCCCCGAACTGCCGCGCATTGAGGCCATCCTGAATCGCCCCGGGCCGCGCTGCTATCTGGCGGGTTCCGCCGCGCTCGAACTCTCCCAGGTGAATCACCAGCGCGAGATCGAAGTACTGCCAGGCGCGCCGCTCGAAGCGGCCGAACTCCTCAGCCGACAGCTGCCTCACTGAGCCGGTCCACCACGGCTCGTGGACTCCGGCCACCCTCCGACCGCGAACGGCTACCCGACGAAATTGCTGGTGGTCCTCGGCGACCAGCTCGCCCAGCCACACCCCGCGCTGGAGTCCCTGCACCCGTCCCGTGATGCCCTGTGGATGGCCGAGGTGCCGGGCGAGTCGCTGCATGTCCCGTCACACGCCGCCCGTACCGTGCTGTTCCTCTCGGCGATGCGCCACTTCGCCCGGCGCCAGCGCGAGGACGGATGGACACTGCACTACCATGCCTTGGGCGAACACAGGCACCACACGCTCGAATCCGCCCTGGAGGCCGATCTGCGCAGCCTGCGTCCACGCGAGGTTCAGGTCCTGCAACCCGGCGAAGTTCGCGTACAGCACGAGCTGGAGGCGGCCTGCCGCAGCGCCGGGGTCACGCTCACCATCCTGCCCGACCCGCTGTTCCTGGTATCGCTCGAGGCATTCTCCGAATGGGCCGGGACCCGCAAGCAACTACGTATGGAGTATTTCTACCGCAACCAGCGCCGCCGCCTTGAGGTGCTGATGGAGGACGGCCAGCCCGCCGGCGGCCAGTGGAACTTCGACGCCGAGAACCGGGGGCATTTCGGCCGCGAAGGCCCCGGCCGGGTGCCCGCGCCAAAAGGATTCCCGCCCGATGCCGTCACGCGCGGGGTCATCCAGACCGCCGCCGAGCAGCTGCCGGACCTCCCCGGCCGCTGCGAGGACTTCGACTGGCCGGTCACGCCCGCACAGGCGCGCGAGGCGCTGGACGATTTCATCGCCCACCGGCTACCCCACTTCGGTCAGTACCAGGACGCGATGTGGTACGGCGAGCCCTGGCTGTACCACGCCCGTCTGTCCGCCGCCCTGAATCTGCACCTGCTCGGCCCGCGCGAGGTGATCGCTGCCGCAGAGGACGCCTGGCGCAGTGGCCATGCCCCGCTGGCCGCAGTGGAAGGCTTTGTCCGTCAGATCCTGGGCTGGCGCGAATACGTGCGCGGCCTGTATTTCCATTTCGGCGAGCACTGGCACGAATGGAATGCGCTCGAAGCCGGTGAGCCCCTGCCGGCACTGTACTGGGATGCCGACACCGGGATGCACTGCCTGCGCGAAGCCGTCGGGCAGACCCTGCGTCTTGGCTATGCCCACCACATCCAGCGCCTGATGGTCACCGGCCTGTTCGCGCAGCTGCTGGGGGTACAACCGGCCGCCATTCACAGGTGGTATCTGGGCATCTACGTCGATGCGGTGGAATGGGTCGAGATGCCGAACGTAATCGGCATGTCGCAGTACGCCGATGACGGCCGGATGGCCTCCAAGCCCTATGTCGCCACCGGGCGCTACATCCAGCGCATGAGCAACTACTGCACGCAGTGTCGCTACCGCCCGACCGAGGCGCTGGGCGACGACGCCTGTCCGTTCACAACCCTCTACTGGGACTTCCTCGATCGCCACCGCGATCGCTTCGCGAATCATCCGCGCACCGCACTGCAGTGGAAGCACATCGAGAAGATGGACACCGAACGCCTTCAGGCCATTCGCACACAGGCCGCCGCGATCCGCGAACGGCTGCGCCAGGGGGAGCGACTCTGATGCCCGGACCCACCCTCGTCTGGCTGCGCCAGGACCTGCGCCTGGCCGACCAGCCCGCACTGCACGCCGCCGTCGAGCGCGGCGGAGCCGTGATCCCCGTGTTCATCCATGCCCCGGACGAGGACCTGCGGTGGCCCCCCGGGGCCGCCTCCAACTGGTGGCTGCACCACAGCCTGCAGTCGCTCAGCGAGACGCTGAACAAGGCCGGTAGCCCTCTGGTCGTGCGCGCCGGCCCGAGCCTCGACACCCTGCGCGAGCTGGTCGCCGAGACCGGGGCCGAGGCCGTGTGCTGGAACCGCGTCTACGAACCGGCCCGCGTCCTGCGCGATCAAGGAATCAAGGCCGGGCTGCGCGCCGACGGCCTGGAGGTTCGCAGTTTCAACGCGGCCTTGTTGATCGAGCCCTGGGATGTCGAAACCGGCCAGGGCGGCCCGTACAGGGTCTTCACCCCGTTCTGGCGCGCCTGCCTGCAGCGCGGGATCGAACAGAACCCGCTCCCCGCTCCCTCCCGCCTTCCGGGGCCCGAGAAACCACCGCGTTCCCTGTCGCTCGACGACCTGGCACTGCTGCCACAAATCGACTGGGCCGGCGGCCTGCGCGCCACCTGGACGCCCGGCGAACGCGGCGCCCGGGACCGCCTGGAGCGGTTCCTCGGGCAGACGATCGCAGGCTATGCCGACAGCCGGGACCGCCCCGACCAGGACGGCACCTCCGGGCTGTCACCGCATCTGCATTTTGGCGAGGTCTCGCCGCGCCAGGTGTTGCGCGCGCTGCGCGATGCCGGCATCTGCCCGGAGCACCGGGGGCCCGAGTCCTTCGTGCGCGAGCTTGGCTGGCGCGACTTTGCGCACCATGTGCTCTATCACTTCCCGCACACGCCGGAACAGCCCCTGAACCCGCGCTTCGAGGATTTCCCCTGGCGAGATTCGGAGGGCGACCTCGCCGCCTGGCAACAGGGTCGTACCGGCATCCCGATCGTGGACGCGGCGATGCGCCAGCTGTGGGAAACCGGCTGGATGCACAACCGCCTGCGCATGGTGGTCGGCTCCTTCCTGACCAAGAACCTGCGCCTGCACTGGGGGCACGGCGCCCGCTGGTTCTGGGACACCCTGGTCGACGCCGATCTCGCCTCCAACACCCTGGGCTGGCAGTGGGCCGGTGGTTGCGGCGCCGATGCCGCACCCTATTTCCGCATCTTCAACCCACAACGCCAGGGGGAACAATACGACCCGGACGGCCGATTCGTGCGACGCTTTTTGCCGGTGCTCAAGAAGACCGAAACACGGTATATTCACGCCCCGGGCGCCGGCGGCACCCTGGGCTATCCCGACCCGATCGTCGATCTGAAAGCCAGCCGCCAGGCCGCATTGGAGGCCTTCGAGGCCATCAAAAACACATCAACCAGTCAAACCAAGTCATCCAGCAAGGCCCAGACATGACCTTTTCCGAACGCAACCTGAACTACCCCAAAGGCGTTAGCTACAACTTCAGCCGCCACGACAAGACGACCCCGGTACGCGTGACCCACGAGGGCAAGCAATACGTCGGGCAGGTCCTGAATTCGAAAGCCCCGTACCGCATCCGCGTTACCGAGGAGATCGTCGGGCCCGGCACTGCACGCTTCATCCCGGTACGCGAGATCCAGGTGCAAAACCTCGAGGGTGTCGAGTACCTGCACAAGGGCTACCACGGGCACTAAGTCGCCCGCGCGGGGGCCATCCAACCGGCTCCCCGAAGCACGCTGGGGCATGGGAACTCGTGTGCACACGGGCTCCCATGCCCTAAACTCGGAGCATTGTTACCGCAGAAACCGACCCGGCGTCGGCAAGGAGTTCGCCATGAAATACCGGCTGATCGGCATGATCGGTACTGTCCTGCTGGCCTTCCTGCTCACGGGTCCGGTGGCGGCGGAAAAGCCCTCCGACGAGCGTGCACTCGCAGGCATCGAACACGGCCAGATCCTCTGGGACATCACCATTGGCGATCCCGAACGCCTGATTGCCCGGCTGAGCGTTATCGAGGAGACCCACGAGGACATGGTGCGCCAGGGTCTGGAACCGAACATGGTCTTCGCGTTTCGCGGTGGTGCCGCCGCGCTGATCGCGCGCGATACCGACCACCTGGAGATCGAAGACGTCTCGGCCGTACGCCACATCCATGACCGTCTGGCCGACATCCAGGAGCTGGATGGCGTCCATATGGAGGCCTGCTACATCGCCACCCGTCGCTTCGATCTCGGCCAGGACGATCTGATCCCGGGCATCAATCTGGTGGGCAACACCTTCCTGTCCATCATGGGCTACGAGCAGCAGGGATACACCACCATCCGGATCGACTGACCCGGCGTCCCAAATCCCGGTACAATTCGGGTGATTTGGTCTAGCGGCCAGATAGCGCGGGCAAGACACGCAGTAACCACCCGGGCACCGGCAACGGCGGCGACGTCCGTTGGCATGCACCCGGCGTTTGCGACAGGGGGGGATGGTTGGCTCATCTGGAGATCACGACCTTCGGCACAGTCGGCGTGCGGGTCGAGGGCCGTGATGTGCCCGCCCTGTCCGGCACCAAGCTGGGGCTGCTGCTGACCTACCTGGCGGCGGAATGCCCACGGCGCGTGCCACGCCAGGAGCTGGCGCACCTGTTCTGGCCCGAGCTGGACAGCGACAGCGCACGTGTCAACCTGCGCCAGGGACTCTTTCAGCTACGCCGACAACTGCCAGACCCGCCCGCCGCCCTGCTCGAGGCCACACCGCGCTATGTCCACTTTCAGCTTCAGCCCGGCACCGAGATCGATTTCCTCGCCCTGCACCGCCTGCGGGCCGACCGCAGCCACCTGAGCTGCAACGAACTGGCCGCACAGACCCTCGCGAGCATCCGCCACTACCATGGCCCCTTTCTTGATCCCGTGCGCGCACTCCAGGATCTCCCCGAGCTCGCCGCCTGGGCACAGACACAGCGCGACCACTACTGGTCCCAGCTGCTCCTCCTGATCGAGGAGAATCTCGACGATCTCTGCCATTCCGCAGACGCCGAATCCCTGCTCACCGAGCTCCAGCGACTACTGGCGATAGAGCCCCATGAAGAGGCCCTGCACCGCCTGGTCATGCTGACCCTGGCCGGCATGGGTAACCGCGAGCGGGCGCTGGAACACTTTGGCCGCCTGGAGCGCCAGGCAGTCGATGGGCCTGGCCAGCTGCTGGTGCGAACCCGCGACGAAATCCTGGCCCCAACACCAAAGACACCGGCAACGGTGTCTCCGACTGCCGCGCCCGAGACGGCCTCCCTGCGTGCCGAGCGCCGCCGGGTCACCGTGGTGGCCTGCCTGGTCCAGGCGGACGCCAAGCTTGATGTCGAACTGCAGCATGAACGCATGCAACACACCCTGGAGCAGCTGGACCTGGTCCTGCTGAACCATCGGGGGCATGTCGTACGGGCCCCTGGCAGCGGCCTCCTCGCCTATTTTGGCTATCCTGCAGGACGCGAGCAGGCCACCGTCGATGCCGTGCACGCCGCCTGGCAAGTCCTCCAGACAGCCCCGAGCGACTGTCAGCTGCGCATGAGCGTCGATACCGACCTCATCGTAACCGGGGTCGACCCGGACACCCCCGACCCCGCTGGCCAACTCAGTCAGCGCGCGCAGGCTCTGGCACGGTCGACCGACACGGGAACGCTCGTGGTCTCGCCTTCCGTGCACCAGCGCGTCTCGGGGTATTTTCTGTTCAGCCCTCACGCGGGCACGGGAGAACTCGAAGGCAGCCAGCGCGTCACCGGTGACCCCGGCCCGCTGGATCGCGTCGATGCCCAGCACGCCCGGGGTGGCCTCACCCCTCTGGCGGGACGCACGGAGGAGCTTGAGCGCCTGCACAAGATCTGGCGCCAGGCACTCGACCATCACAAGCCGCACTTCGTGCTGATCCAGGGTGAAGCCGGACTGGGCAAGAGCCGTCTCGCCCGACACCTCGACGAGCGTATCCGCGGCCAGGCGCGCTCGCGCTTCCTGCTGAAGTGCCGCGAGGACCGCTCGCGGCACTTGTTGACGCCTGTGCGTCAGGCGTTCGCCACCTGGCTTGGACTGGGCAACATGAATGCCAGCCGCCAGCGGCGACTGGCACGCGCCCTCGGCACCGCTCGGTCACTCGATGCCGGCATCGCCGACGGCCTGGCGCACTGGCTCACGCACCCGGACAGCAACGGCCTCGAAGCACTGGCCGCGCAGGGTCTCGACCGGGATCACATCATTGACGTCCTCGTCGAACTCGCCCGGCGCCGAGCCCAACGAGGCCCCATCCTGCTGATCTGCGACGACCTGCACTGGATGGATTCCGGCACGGCCGAATTCCTCCGACGCCTGTATCAGCGCCTGCATGACCGGCCGTTGCTGACCCTGCTCACGGCCCGCATGAGTTTTCGCTCCAACTGGCGCGATATCCCGCTCGAGCACCTGCGACTGCACGCCCTGCCCGACCAGGCTGCACATGAACTCATCGAGCGTTGCGACACCCGGCATCGCCTGACGAAACACCTGCGCGCGCAACTCATCGAACGCGGCGAGGGCGTCCCGCTTTTTCTCGAGGAGCTGACGCGCTACACCCTCGAAGCCGCGCGCACGGGGACCCTTCCCGACACCTTGCCGCCCGGGCTGGCCAATCTCCTGGTGGCACGTCTGGAACAAACCGGCACCGCGCGTGATCTGGCCCACGCCGCGGCCGTAATCGGACGCGATTTTGATACACGCATCCTGAGTCACCTCCTGGAGCAGCCGGCCGACACGATCCGCCGCCAGCTCAGCCGCCTCACGGGCCGTGGATTTATCGAGCCGATCGGCGTCCTGGACGGTGTGCGCTACCGTTTCCGTCACGCCCTGTTTCAGCAGGCTGCCTACGAATCCATGCTGGTGGCCGAACGAGCGCGTCTTCACGGCCGCCTGGCCGATCTCCTGCGTGACGATGGAGGCACGGGCAGTATCGACTGGGGCCAGGTGGCCAGCCATCTTTATAACGCCGGGCGCGTGGACGAGGCAGTGCCCGCCTGGCTCGAGGCGGGAGAGGCGGCGTTCGCCCGGGGCATGCTGCTGGAAGCCTCGCACTACTTCGAAGACGCGCTCAGTTGCCTCGATCGCGAGCTGGGCGACCGGGAACCCTCGGAAGAACGCGACGCGCAGACACAGCGAGCCCTGGGCGGACTGGGTGCCTCAAACCTCGCCTTGCTGGGGTACGGCTCCCGCACGGTCCACGCGATCTTCGAACGCACCCTGGGGATCACCGCGCCTCAGCGAGACGCGGTGCAGTACTTTCGTGTGCTCTGGGGCCTTTGGCACGGCGCCGGATCCTGGCATGGCTTTGATGAAGCCCACCGCCTGGCCAACGACATGGAACAGGTCGCAGAGCAGTCGAACGACCGCCTGCTACGGATCGCCGCGCACTACGTACAAGGCAACACGCACTTCTGGAGTGGTCAGCTACCGCTGGCGCTGGAACACCAGACCCAGGCGCTCGCCCTGTACCGCGAAGACGACCACCCGCACCTGGTCGCGCGCCACACCGAGAACCCCGCGATCAGCTCACGCGGCTTCATGGCCTGGACGCTCCTCTTCTTCGGCAACCACGCTCGCGCGTGGGATGAAATGGATGCCGCCTGCGCCGAGGCCGCAGCGCTGGAGCACCGCCCCACAGAGGCCTTTGTCTACGCCTTTCGGGCAGCGCTTGGCTTCTTCGCCGACGATCCTGACGAGGCCCTGGCGTCGGCCCGCCGCGCGCTCGCGATTGCCGAGGACTACGACTACCCCCTCTGGCGGGCCTCCGGCCTGGCGCTGCAGCACTGGGCCCTGGCGCGCCAGGGCGACCCCTCGGCCGTGGTACCACTCCGGGAACAGGCAGACGCATTGCGCCACATCATGGACGGCGTCAGCACCATCTTTCAGCTCTTCCTGCTCGACGCACTGCATGCAACCGGCGCCAAGCCGGCGGAGCGTCTGCAGATCGCCACCGATACACTGACCAACTGCCTGAAACGGGGCGACCACGGCTTCGAACCCGCCATCCGGCGGCTGCGTGCCCATGCGCTGCTGGAACGCAGCGACGGCACCGACAGCGAAGGCTGGCAGGAACTGGAGCGCGCACGCCGTCTGGCCCACGACCACGGCAACCCGAATATCGAACGACTAACCCTGCTCGACTATGCCCGCTTCGCTCGCGACGACGTCTGGCGTCAGTGGAGCGAACGCGAGATCGTGCGCATCAACCACTGCATCATCCCCCGACGCGACCCATCCGAGCAGGCGCTGCAGCAGAACCCGCGGCTCGCCTGAACCAATCCCGCGCCAGCACGGGTACCGCCACGCACAAAAGAAAAGGCCCGAACCTTTCGGTTCGGGCCTTCTCGGAATAATGGCGTCCCCACGGGGATTCGAACCCCGGTCGCCGCCGTGAAAGGGCGGTGTCCTAGGCCTCTAGACGATGGGGACGCAGAGGCAACGTCTTGTTGCTAGTTTGGCGGGCCCTGGGGCCGGCCGCTTCTGTGGCCTCCGGCGGTCTCACGATAAATGATCGTGGTTACAACACCGGTGAACACCAGAAGAAATCCGATCGGAACCGCCGCAATCAGGGGCTTGGACCAAGTTTGCTCCCCGGTGAACATCAGCCCGAAACCGCCGAACAGTCCAACCACTGCGATCACCAGACCCACCCAGATGGATATAACCCCAAAACGATGCATCGGTGAACTCGCTTACACCCGAATTTGGTGGAGCCAGGCGGGATCGAACCGCCGACCTCCTGCATGCCATGCAGGCGCTCTCCCAGCTGAGCTATGGCCCCGTGTCAGGCGAGCGCGTACTGTAGCCAGCACCCCCTGGAGTGTCAACCCGCTTCCGCCGAAATTTTCTTCAGCGCCCGCTCGATCCGAGCCAGCGATCGCTCACGCCCGATCAGCACCAGGGTGTCGTCGATCGGCGGCGATACCGTGCTGCCGGTCAGGGCCACGCGCAGCGGCTGTGCGACCTTGCCCAGCTTGAGATCCAGCCGTTCGCCGGTGTGCACCACGACCTCGTGCAAGGGCTCCTTCTCCCAGGCGCCCAGCGCGCTGAAACCGTCGTGCAGCGTCTGCAGCACCGGGAGGGCCTCGACGGTGAGCTGCTTGCGCGCGGCCTTCTCGTCGTAGTCCTCGAACTCGCGGTAGAAGTACACGCTGTTCTCGGCCATCTCGCGCAGGGTGCGTGCCCGCTCGCGCTGGGCGATTACCACATCGCGCATCGCCGGACCATTGGCCGGATCGATACCCAGCTGACCCAGGTGCCAGCCGAACTCCAGCGCCACATGATCCGGGTCCAGCGACTTGATGTAGTGCTGGTTCAGCCACAGGAGCTTGTCCGGGTTGATCGCGGAGGCAGACTGGTTCACGTCCTGGATGTCGAACAAGCGCACCAGTTCGTCGACCGAAAAGATCTCCTGATCACCATGGGCCCAACCCAGGCGCACCAGGTAGTTCAGCAGCGCTTCCGGAAGGTAGCCCTCGTCGCGGTACTGCATCACCGAGACCGCCCCGTGGCGCTTCGACAGCTTGGCACCGTCCGGGCCCATGATCATCGGCAGATGACCGTAGCGTGGCGGTTCCACACCCAGCGCCTTCAGGATATTGATCTGGCGCGGGGTGTTGTTCAGGTGGTCGTCGCCGCGGACCACATGGGTGATCCCCATGTCCATATCGTCGACCACCACCGTCAGGTTGTAGGTCGGCGACCCGTCGGAGCGGGCGATGATCAGGTCGTCCAGCTCGCTGTTCTGAAACGCAACCTTGCCACGCACCATGTCATCGACGACTGTCACGCCCTCGTCCGGCGTGCGGAAACGGATCACCGGCTCCACTCCCTCGCGCGGCTCGGTGCGCGTGCGGCAGCGTCCGTCGTAGCGCGGCTTTTCCTTGCGCGCCTTCTGCTCCTCGCGCATCGCATCCAGCTCTTCCTTGGTGCAGTAGCAGCGATAGGCGTGGCCTGCGGCCATCAACTGGTCGATCACTTCCTTGTACCGGTCGAAGCGTTCCGTCTGGTAGAACGGCCCGTGATCGTAGGTCAGCCCCAGCCAGTTCATGCCCTCGAGGATCGCGTTCACCGACTCCGCGGTGCTGCGCTCCAGATCGGTGTCCTCGATCCGCAGTACGAACTCGCCACCGTGGTGGCGGGCGTACAGCCAGGAGAACAGCGCGGTGCGGGCACCGCCGATATGCAGATAGCCGGTCGGACTGGGGGCAAAACGGGTGCGAAAACTCATGCGGGCTACTCGTCTCGATCGGGAGGTGGAAAACGAAGGCGCATAGGGTAGCAGAACGCCACCGTACTGCCGCGCGGACCGCCGACTATACTCGTAAACGAGCCAACCGACTGCCCGCACGCGGGTCCAAGGAGCACCCATGAACACCACTCTTACTCGGCTCTCCACGCTGCTCGTACTGACGGGAGGCCTTGCCCTGGTCGGCACCGCCACGGCCGCCGATCGTATTGCACCGCCGGATGGCGCGAAGGTCTATTTCATCAGCCCGCAGGATGGCGAAACGCTCGAAAGCCCGGTGCGGGTCCAGATGGGCCTGCGAGGCATGGGTGTCGCCCCGGCCGGTGTAGAGATGGACAACACCGGCCACCACCACCTGCTGGTGAACAAGCCGCTCGACGAGGTGGACCTGGATGCCTCGCTGCCCTTCTCCGACCACAAGCGCCATTTCGGTGGCGGGCAGACCGAGGGCGAGCTGGAACTGGAACCCGGCGAATACACCCTGCAGTTGCTGTTCATGGACTACCGCCACATCAGCTTCGACCCACCAGTTGTTTCCGAGAAGATCACCATCACGGTCGAATAGTCCTGACCACGAAAAAGCCCCCTCCGTCTCCGGAGAGGGCTTGAAACACCCGATCCCAGTGCGGCCAGTTACGGCAGCGCAGGGATGTCGAAGCGCGGCATTTCGCCGGTCAGTGCATGCATGAAGGCCTCGATGTCCGCGACCTCGTCATCGCTGAACTCCATGCCCAGCATCTCCTGCCCCATGATGCGGATCGCCTCGTCCAGCGTCGCGGTCTCACCGTTGTTCATGTAGGGGTAGGTCAGCGCCACATTGCGCAGCGTCGGGGTCTTGAAGGCGAACTTGTCGGCCTCATCGCCCGTGACCAGATAGCGGCCCTTGTCTTCCGAGCCCGGCACCTGGATGCGATGGAAGTTGCTGTCGGTCAACGCCGGCCCGCTGTGGCAGGCCACGCAGCCATTATCGGCAAACAGCTTCATCCCGCGCATCTGCTGATCACTCATCGCGCCTTCATCCCCGGCCAGCCAGCGATCCAGCGGCGAGTTCGGGGTGTTCAGCGTACGCTGGAACGTCGCCAGCGCCTTGGCCACGTGGTCGGTATTGATCACGTTGTCGCCGTCATAGTCGGGATAGGCGGCCTCGAATTTCTCCTGGTACTCATTGAACTCCTCCAGGCGGGCGATCGCATCCTCCAGCGGCATAGCCATCTCGATCGCGTCCTGGATCGGGCCCAGGGCCTGCCCCTCCAGGTCGTCCTCTCGGCCATCCCAGAACTGCGCGGTGAAGAAGCCGGAATTCAGCACGGTCGGGGTATTGCGCTCGCCAACCTGGCCGTCATGGCCTACCGCGCGCGGGATGCGATCCGCCCAGCCCAGCGCCGGGTTGTGGCAGGTCGCGCAGGAGATCACGCCGGAGCTGGAGATGCGCGGCTCGAAGAACAGCATCTTGCCCAGCTCGATCTTCTCCTTGGTCATCGAGTTGTCCGCCGGGATCGGCGGCAGCGCCGGCAGCGGCTCGAACACGTCGCGGTATTCGGAATAGTCGGTATCAGCCACGGCCGGGGCTGCGGCCCCAAATGCGACGGCCGCGCAGGCCGCCAGCGCCGTCATGCGGAATCCGGAAAGCGTTTTCATACAGGTCCCCCTTGAGCAATAGACATCTGAGAAGCGGATATCGGTGCGGACCGATATAGACTCGGTCCAAACCGCTTAAAGCCCACCCTACAGACGCGGGAACCTGGTCGCGATCAAAAACAAGAGTTCCGTTGATCCAGATCAATCAAACCGAACGCTGGACACTCCGCTACGAAATAGTGCGGCTGCGGCGGCGGGATCGGACGGGAAGTAGGCGTGCAAGTATCCGGCCGTCAGGCAGCCTTCACGGTAGATGGCCTCGGCTGCGGTTCCGCCGTCGCGTGCTCGGCGACAGTGTGCAATCGGCTCCCAGTCCACCTCGGCATGGGTATGGTGGAAGGTGTGGCCGCGCAGCTCGCCTTCGGGCAGCGGTGCACTCTGGAGGCCCAGCCCCTGGAGTTTGGGCTCCAGACGGGCATGGCCTGAAATCAGGCCAGCCATGGATGCCTTATGCCCATCGCGATTGGTCAATTCATCCAGCAGATAGAGGAATCCGCCACATTCGGCGAGCAACGGCCGCCCCGCCGCATGATGTTCGGCGAGATCCTGCTTGAGCCCGACATTGGCCGCCAGGGCATCCAGATGCAGCTCCGGATACCCGCCGGGCAACCACACGGCATCGACTTCCGGCAACCGGTCCCCGGCCACCGGAGAGAAAAACTCCAGTGCGGCACCCATCGCGCGCAGCAGATCCAGGTTGCCGGGATAGGTAAACGCAAATGCGGCGTCCCGCGCGATACCGATACGAATGCCTTCCAGGTCACGCGTGATCTCCGGCATTGGCTCGGGCTCGAAGGTGACCGGTGCCGGGAGTTCCGTGACTCCGGCCTCGGCAATCGCCTCGGCGGCCGCTTGCAAACGTGCATCGAGATCCTCGATCTCGCCTGCCTGCACCAGACCGAGGTGACGATCCGGCACGCTGAGACCATCGTTGCGGGGCACGGCACCGTAGAAATGCACGCCCTCCGGCATACTCTCGGCCAGCATCTGCCCGTGGCGAGCACTACCCGTTCGATTGGCAATCACGCCCGTGAGCGAAACGTCAGAACGGTAGGTCGCCAGCCCATGAACGACCGCCCCGAACGTCTGGGCCATCCCTCCGGCATCGATCAGCGCCAATACTGGAAGTCCAAAACGCACGGCCAGATCCGCCCCGGAAGGATCGCCATCGAACAGACCCATCGACCCCTCGACCAGGATCAGGTCGGCCTCCTGTGCGGCCTCGTAAAGCTTCGCCTTGCACGCCGCCTCCCCCACCATCCACAGATGCAACGGATCCACCGGATGCCCGGAGGCCTGTTCCAGGATCATCGGGTCAAGGAAATCCGGGCCGGTCTTGAACACCCGCACCCGGCGTCCCTGGTTGCGGTGGTAACGGGCGATGGCGGCGGTGATCGTGGTCTTGCCCTGACCCGAGGCCGGGGCCGCCACGAACGCCGCGGGGCAGCTCACACTCACAGCTCGATCCCCTTCTGCGCCTTGATGCCGGCCTGAAAGGCATGCTTGACCACGCCGATCTCGCTCACGGTGTCGGCCGCCTCGATCAGTGCCTTCGGCGCGGCGCGGCCGGTGGTAATCACATGCTGCATCGGCGGGCGGTTCGCCAGGTCTTCCAGCACCTCGGCCACATCCAGGTACTGGTACTTCAGGGCGATATGCAGCTCGTCGAGCAGCACGAGGTCGACATTCGGGTCGCGCAGCATGTCGCGGGCATGCGCCCAGGCATGGCGGGCGGCTTCGGCATCCTTCTCGCGATCCTGGGTTTCCCAGGTATAGCCCTCGCCCATCACGTGGTACTGCACGTTGTCCTGCCCTCGGAAGAAGGCCTCCTCGCCGGTGGCGAACTGGCCCTTGATGAACTGCACGATGCCGACCTGCATCCCGTGCCCCAGGGCCCGGGCGACCATACCGAAGCCCGAGGAACTCTTGCCCTTGCCGGTGCCGGTCAGGACCAGGAACACGCCCTTTTCTTCCTGCGCCTCGGCGATCTTGCGGTCCACGATCTCCTTCTTGCGCGCCATGCGCTGGGCGTGGCGTTCGGCGCGTGCGGCTTCGGTGTCGTCGGTCATGTTGATCTACTCCTTGATTGCATTGCGTATTCGGGGCGCAGGGGGCGGGCCTACTCGCCGATCAGGATCATGCGTCCAGTCTCCGGGTCACGGTAGACCTGCCCCATCGATTCGAAACCCGAGCCAGCCTCGCCGGCACCCTCGGGCGGGTCCGGGATCTCGCGCCCTGGTTCGATCTCGGCGCCGCCACTGGCCGGTTCAAGGCCGCTCCCCGAGGCGGCCATCACCACCATCAGGCCGACGGCGAAAACCAGCATGATGTCGGCCAGGTTGGCCAATGGCCCCATCGGTTCTTCGTCGGGAGCATCAAAGCGGCTGGCGCGGTAGTGCGGAACCCTCATGCCGCTGCCTCCAGGCGCTCCATCGCGGCGTCATACCAGCGCCGCCGCAGGCGTCCGAGCAAGAACCCGAGGATGCCGACCAGCAGCCCCAGCACCGTGGTGTTGAACGCCACCGTAACCGCCTGAGCGAGGATTTCCAGTTCGCCCCGGCCCATCGCGGCCAGCCCTGGACCCAGCGGGATCAGCGTCCCCATCAGCCCGAGCATCGGGCCGATGCGTGCCAACAGATCAGCGCGGTCAATGCGGCGCCGTGCGCGGTAGGCCAGGCGCTCGGCATCGCCGGTGGCCTCCAGCCGGCGCACCCCGCCGGAGCGTTCGCCCAGTGCGAGCCCAAGCTCCCAGACGGCGACCGCCACCAGCACCAGCAGGCCGACAATCACCGGCTCCAGCAACCAGCGCACTACGGTGTCCATCAGTTCCATCGTGATCGAGAACGGCATTCGCGTTTACCTCACTAACCTTTGTTCAGCGCTTCTCACCTTCCTGTGTAGGAGGCCAGCCCTCTGGCCGATGGGGTATATCCGGCGGCCCATCGGCCAGGGGGCTGGCCTCCTACAGGAGATGCCCAAGCGGCGGTTATCGGCGGCGGCCTGCGGCGATACCGCCGAGCAGCAGCAGGAACAGGGCGGCGGCGACCAGCCAGGGAATCCAGGGCATGCCAGCCGCCGCGTCGCCGGTCTCCTGGCCACTCTCGGCCTCGGCCGCTTCCGGCATCTCCTGCATCTCCCGGGCGTCCGGGTCCTCCAGCGGCTGGATCTCGGTGACACGACTGGGGTCGGCCTCCGCCTGTGCGCGATCGATCTGCGCGGACGCGCGCACGGCCTCGAAGGCCTCGCGCAGTTCGGGGTCCTCCAGGCGCTCGGCCACCTCGTCCAGCATCGGGTGGTCGGGGCGCGTGTGCCCGCTGCCCGGCAGGCCGTGTTCCGCCACCAGTTCGGCAAAGCGTTCGGACAGGGCCTCCAGGACCTCGGGCTCGGCCTCCCAGAATCCGCGACTGGCGGCCACCAGATGCACTGCCTGCAGGTGGGTTTTCACATGCACGTTGTGGCCGTCGGCGAGGAATTCGTCCACGCCCAGCCCGTGCCGGTCCTGCAGGTAGATGTCGTGCACCTCGTCCCAGACCCAGGAGCGCACGATCTCGGGGTTGGTGGCCTGCCAGCCCCAAAGGTTGTCGACGAAGTCGCGGGCCATGGTGCGGGCCCCGGCATAGCCGTGATCCATCAGCGGCTCGATCCACTGCGGGTTCAGGTTCTGCCCCTGCAGCTCGCGCATCAGCGCCCGCCCCAGCGTCTCCACTCGCGGATTGTCCGGGTCGGCATGCTGCAGCACGCGGTTGTCCGGCACCTCGCCACGCAGGCTTTCCACGGCAGTGGACAGCCCGCCCTGGAAATCAAAGCCGTCGTCGTTGTCCAGCAGCCCGTACAGGTGCGAGGCGCGCCCCAGATAGGTGCGCCCGACCCCGGCCACGCGCGACTCGAACGCCTCGTGTGCCGCATCGCCGGATGCCGTTGTGCCGTAGGCATGCCCCATGCGGCGCAGGTAGGCCGCACCCAGTTCGGCGCGATCCTCCCAGGCGCCGGAGCGGTCCGCCAGGCGGTTGACCCCGGCGCCGTACGCCCCTGGTGCGGTACCGAACACGCGCAATGCGGCCTGCTCCCCGGCGGAAGCATCCTCCAGCCCCGCCGCGCGCAGGGCCTCGGTGTCCTCCACCCACTGCGCGGCGACATCGTTACGCGCCAACGACTCGCCGCCGGGATCGCGCAGATCCTCCGCCAGCGGAGCCAGGGCTGCTTCCAGTGCCTCTTCCAGTTCCGGGTGCTCCTCGAGGATGGTCTCCGAGGCGCCATCCAGCGCCAGCCGTGCGGCCCGGTCCAGCCACACGAGCTGGTCCTCGTAGAGATCGCGGAACAGCCCGGACGTGGTGAACAGGGCATCCCGGCGACGGTCGCGCCCGGCCTCGTCGAGGTCCATGCGCTCCAGGCCCTCGACGATCCCGCGACTGTTCCAGGTCGGCCGGATTCCAAGCATGTCCATGCCGAAGGCGATCATCACCCCCTCGTCACGTACGGTGTCGGAGGCCCAGAGGATGATGGCCTCGCTGCCATCCGCCTCCGGATCACCGTGCTCGCGCGCATCCGAGGCGAGTTCCTGACCGATACCCCAGGCGATTCGTGTTGGCACCAGGTCCGCCGACAGGGCATGGAAGTTTGTCCCGGTGGGCAGTACATCCGGCGTGCGGATCGGATCGTTGCCCTGACCCGGTGGCACGAACCGACCCTCCAGGGCGGCCAGCAGACGGGCGCGTTCACTGGCGGGCGAACCCTGCAGCCTGGCGTCCCAGTCGTGACCGGCCTCACCATCCCCGGCCATCGACTCGAGCATCGTGTCCACGGCTTCGTCCGACCAGTCGCGACCGAACACATGCAGACCCAGCGGCATCTGGTCCTCCTGCATGTCGGTCAGGTAGTGGCCGATCTCGTGCACGAGCAGTTCTTCGTCCATCTCCGCCAGGGGCGTGTCACCGTGCCCGTGGTCGTGGTCGTGGTCGTGGTCGTGGTCGTGGTCGTGGTCGTGGTCGTGGTCGTGGTCGTGCCGACGATCATCGTCTTGGCCATGGTCGTGGTCATGGCCGTCATCGTGCGCATGCCCGTCGGAGTGGTCATCGTGGTGCCCATCCCCGTCGTCGTGGCCGTGATGGTGATGCCCCCGCGCCAGTTCGCGTTCGATGGTCTCGGTCAGGCCCAGCTCGTCGATGCGCTCGCGCAGGGTCTGGGCGGCGCGCGAGCGGGTGGCCGCATCGGGCTGGGCGGCGGCCTCGTAGGTCTCTACCAGCTGGCGCAGTTCCAGCAGGCTGTCGTAGAGCTCAGTGGCCGCCAGCGGCGGCGTCAGGTGGCTGATCATCACGCCCATCGAGCGGCGCTTGGCCTGGATGCCTTCGCCGACGCCATCGACGATGTAGGGATAGATGATCGGCAGGTCACCGCCGAGGATCTCGGGGTAGTCGTCCGGCGCCAGTCCCGCGCGGCGGCGCGGGAGGAACTCGCGGGTGGAATGGCGGCCGACATAGACCAACGCATCCGCCTCGAAGTGCTCGCGAATCCAGTGGTAGAAACCGGCGTACTGGTGAGTCGGCGGGAAGGTCGTGTTCGCATGCAGCAAGCGCTCGCTGACCTCCCACCCGCGCGGCGGCTGCGGGCCGATGAACACGTTGCCGAACTCGATGCCCGGGAAGAGCATCTCGCCGTTGCGTGTCATAGCCTCGCCCGGTGGCTCGCCCCATCCGGTCAGACCCGGAATGCCCGTACGCACTAAGGCCTTGCGCAGCTGCTCGGTGGTTTCGTGTTCGTCTTCACCGGCCAGCGTGGCCTCCCAGGCGGCCTCGTACTGGGCAAGCAGATCCAGCGCCCGTTCCTGGGCGTCGTGCGGGTAGCTCTCGAGCATATGCCGCAGATCACCGACACCGCTTTCCAGCGCGGCTTCCGCGAGTTCGTGCTTGTCCGCGTCCCGGGCCGCCTCCAGGCGTGCCTGCAGGTAGCCGATCGGTCCGTCGACCAGCTCCGCCTGCACCGCGGCGGGCAAGCCGTCGAAATATGCCTGGTACTGATCGCGATCCAGCGAGGCGACCCGGCCGGCAATCGCGTCCAGCGCGTCCGCCTGTTCCGGCAGATTCACCGCCCGGTCCTGGATCATGTCCAGCAGGGCCTCGGCATCCTCCGGCACCTCGTCCCCGAGGTCGTACCCCGCGGCCTCCAGCCGTTGCAGGATCTCCAGCAGCGATTCCGGGACGTCCAGCTTGTCGGCGCCAATGTTCTGGCGACCGGGGGGATGGTTGTAGTACACGACCGCGACCCGCTTGTCTGCGTTGTCCAGCTGGCGCAGCCGGTCCCAGCGCTGCATCCGGTCGGCCAGGGCCTCCACCCGCTCGCCCACCGGTTCGGGCAGGGCCAGTTGCACGCCGGTACGTTCGTCGTGCGTGGGCTCGCCAGCCGTCGCCAGCACCATCGGCTGACTGGCGCCCTGCAATTCCGGCATGGCCACGTGATAGTGGACCTTGTCCCAGGGGATGCCCTCGTGCGAGAGCCGCCACTCGGTCTCGCTCACGTCCGCCAGACGAATCCCCTTGACCACCGGGACGTCCAGCTCGGCGAAGGCCTCGGCCACCGCCTCGCGATTGCCACCGCCGCCCACAACGAAGTCCTGCAGGCTGACGATCCCGCTCAGTTCGGCGGGTGCCGCCGATGCCGCGAGGTTCTCGACCGCCTCGCGACTGGCCCCACCCCAGCGCGCGAGTACCGCGAAGCACTGGATGTCCTGGGCCTCAAGCGCCTCGCAGGTCGCATCCAGCAGCTCGCGGTCACCGGGACGGTCACCGGTATCCAGGTCCAGCACGGCCACGGCCGGCTTGGCTTCCAGGCCAAGATCCTCCGGATCGGCGACCGACTGACCATCCCGGTAATAGCGGATGGTCTCGCGCGGATCCGGTTCCGGCACCTCGATCGAGTGCCCGCCCCGAGCGGCCAGCCAGCGCATCAGGCCCTCCATGTTCTCCGGTGTGCGGCCCTGATAGAACGCACGTCCGGTCAGCCAGTCGGCCTGGTTTGAGAAGCGCTCCTGCTGCCGGGACAGATGCTCGCGCGGATCCTCGCCCGCTTCAGGGTTCTCGGTCAGTTCGGTCCGGGCCTCCTCGTCCAGTTCCTCCAGCACCACCTGGCCATCGATGCGGGACAGTGCGGTCAGGCGCCGTTCACTGTTGATCGCGAGGATCGGCGCTGACTCGGCCGGTGGCTCTTCGCGCAGCAGACGTTCGAGGCGCCCAGCCTGGTCCCCGAACACCGCGGCCACGAGCACCGCGTCGGCATCGCGCCACAGCGCCTGGACTGACGAGTCCGACTTGTCCGCTAGCTGCTCAGGCGTGCGCAGCACCACCTCGGCATCCGGCACGGCCTCCAGGAATCGATGCGCACCGGCGGCCACCTCTGGGGCCGAGCGCTCGGAGACGATGCCGACAATCTTGGGATCCGCCCAGGCGGGCGCGCTCCACAGCACAACCATCAGCAAAACCACGCTGCGTTTCCAGAAGGACATGCGATCAACCCCGAAGAAAATCCGATGGGGCGACGCCACCGGTGCAATGGTGGCGTCGCCAGTTCGTTATGTGCAGGGGGGTGCCGTGGAAACGACACCCGAAAACCGGCAAAGGCAGATGGAATCAGCCGCGCTTGTTGGCCGGCTGCCAGAGGACTTCCGCACCGTTCTCGTGGCGTGCAAGCACACGACAGAGCACGAACAGAAGATCCGACAGGCGATTGATGTAGGCCAGCGAACTCGGCCGCAGCGCCTCATGGTGATTCACCGCCACCAGACGACGTTCCGCGCGCCGGCAGACCGTGCGGGCGATGTGGCAGTCGGCCGTGGCCGGGCCACCGCCCGGCAGGATGAACTCTTCGAGCGGCGGCAGATCGGCGTTGAAGCTTTCCAGCTCCACATCGAGCCGCTCCACAGAGGCATCCGGCAGTGCCTGATGCCCCGGCACTGCCAGTTCCGCCCCCAGGTCGAACAGCTCGTGCTGAACCAGAGCCAGCACGCGCCGAACCTCTTCCGGGAGATCGTGGACCAGGACCCGGCCCACGACACTGTTCAGCTCGTCCACGTCGCCAAACGCCTCGACGCGGTGGCTGTCCTTGTCCACCCGCGAGCCATCGCCCAGGCCGGTCCGGCCTTCGTCACCCGTGCGGGTCACAATCTTCGACAGTCGATTACCCATGGATCACCTCTGCTGGTAGCGCAGCTTGACGAAAGCGGCCCGACCCGGCTGGTTGTACCCTCTGGCGGTCTCGTAGTCCTTGTCGAACACGTTATTGACCGTCACCTGAATCTGCCATTCCGGCGCGATCTGATAGCTCGCACGCAGATTCAGCAAGCCGTAGCCGGAAAGGCGCTCGTCATTATTGGCGTCGTTATACGAGCGGCTCTTCGCAATCACCGAACCGCCCATTGAGAAGCGCTGAAACTTCCGATCGAGATCCACACGGGCCGTCACGGGTGAACGCCTCTGGAGCTCGTTGCCTGTTTCACGATCCTCGGCATCCAGCAACGTCAACGAGGCACGGGACACCCACCGGGCGGTCGCATAGCCCCCTTCAAGTTCGACCCCATGGATCCGCGCCTCGTCGATATTCTCAGCCTGGAAGGCAATCGGATCATAGCTGATCATCTGATCCAGCTCGGTGCGAAACACCGCCGCATCCGCATAATACGGGCCACTGCTATAACGGGCACCGAGTTCGAAGGTGCGCGATGTCTCTGGTTCGAGATCGGAATTCCCGAACCCCGGGAAATAGAGATCGTTGAAAGTGGGCGCCTTGAACGCAGTGCCATAGGACGCACGCAACCGCACCGCTTCAGTGGCTTGCATACCCCACGCAACCTGGCCAGTCGTTTCGTTCCCGAACTGCTCGTTGTCGTCATAGCGCAGGCTGCCTTCGAGATCGTGGCGGCCGAGGTCCACCTGCACCACGGAGTAAGCGCCAACGTTGTGGCGCGAGTCCTCATCGTAGTCGGTGTCGCTCTCCACGCGGTCCTCGTAGGCGTCAATACCGGTGGTCAGAAAAACCCGATCCCCGATGTCGATATCGTTGCGCCAGTCCAACATGTCGCGACGCGTATCGAACTGGGAAAAGAATTCTCCATCAAGAAAATTCTCCGACTCGTCACGGCTGTGGCCGACGGACAGTTCAGTCTCCCACTGCCGTGTAACCGGAATGCGAAGGCCAGCCCGCAAGGCCGCGTGCACAAAATCGGCGGCGTCCGGCGAGAACTGGGAATCAGTATCGAATTCGGTCGAGCCTTCGGAGTACAAGACATTCCCGAAGACCTCGGCACCGTTATCAAGACGATGGGTCACCTTGGTCGCAAGCGAGGTGTTGTCGTAGCCGTCACGGTCATCGTCGCCCACGTCATCCTGCACATTGATGCCGTCGGTCTCGAAGTGGCTGAGCGAGAAACTGTAGTTCGTGTTCTCGGTTCCGCCGGCCACTCCCACACCCGTTTCCCAGGTGTTGAAGCTGCCGCCCCCGACAAATGCGTTGACCCTGGGCGGCCCCTTCTGGCCCTCGCGGGTAAAGACCTGCACCACGCCACCAATGGCGTCGGAGCCGTAGATGCTGGTACGCGGTCCGCGCACCACTTCGACGCGCTCGATCTCCTCCGGTGGCAGGAACTGCCAGCTTGCCCCGCCACTGGTGGCCGAGCCCATGCGCACGCCGTCGATCAGGAGCAGGGTGTGGTCGGAACTGGTGCCGCGCGTGTAGACCGAGGTGGTCTTGCCAAAGGCACTATTCTGGGAGGTCTCGATCCCGGCGCGGCCCTCCAGCAGGTCGGTGAACTGCTGCGGCTGCAGGCGCTCGATCTCTTCGCGGTCAATCACGGTGACCGAGGACAGGGCCTCGTCGACGGTCTGCGCGACCCGCGCGGCCGTGACCTGGACCACATCGAGGGTGTGTGCTTCGGAATCGGTGTCCGGTGTCTCGGCGATAACCGGGGTGGTGGCCAGCAGGATGGCCGTGGAAAGTGCTGTGCGTTTCATGTCGTCCGTGTCTCCCGGCGAGCCGCCCGCACGCCGTTGATTCGTCGGGATCACGCAGACAGGGGAAACAGACACGAGGGGGACACGGCACAGCCGCTATGCGACCAGGCCTGATCATCCGCCTCGCATGCCCGCCGCATGCCGCGCGATCATTCCCTGGCCGGTCTCCGGGCTGACGAGCGTTCCGGTGCGGCGCCTTCCCGAACGATTCCGTTCAGTGGCGTGTGCCGCGACCATCAGAGGCCATCATGGCCTCTCGCTCGATTACCGTTGCGGGGGCAGCGTCGGATTCGTCCGCAGGCATCCAGATACCTTTGGCGGGCTCACCGAACTTCCCGTTTACCCCCCCGACGCGACACGCCAGCGGGCACCAGAAAACGCACGAAAGCCTACACAGTTGGTCAAGAAATTACCAGCCCCGGAAACGCGCAGCCTCAGGATCGCTGGGCCTCGGCCTGCACATAACGCACACCGCGCTTGAGCAGCCGACCCCAGGACTTGTCCTGCAGCATGGCGTCGAATTCCGGCGAACGCTCGGCACGCAAAGCCACCGGTGCCGTCTGCGCGCCCTCCTCCACCGGGTGCGCGGCCAGCATCTCCAAGCGCTCCTGATTGGCACCATATTGCTGTACCAGGAAATCACGCATGGAGTCGGACAGGGGCAGGTGGTAGATGCGTGTCAGGCGCAGCGCCAGCCACTCCGCCATACGTCCGAGATCCTGGCGCACCATGCGCACCATGGCCGAGCCCAGGCCCGCCTTGGCATCCGCATTCATGCCGACGTACAGCCCCCCGAGATAGGCGGCCGGATTTGCATAGATCGCACGCTGGATACTCGGGTTGGTCAGGTCGACCAGAGGCTCGAGAATCAGTGCGAGCTGGATGCCGATGCGCTTGGCGGTGTCCGCATCCAGCAGGTGTCCGCCAAAGTAGAACAGGTCGCCTTCACGCCGGATGCCGAGCTCGGACAGGTACTCACAGAACCGGTCGGCCAGGCGCAGTTTCTGGTCATCCGTGAGTTCGATCACCTCCTCGCTCACCCGGATACCGCGCGCGCTGCGCTTGAACCAGCTTTGCTGCCCCTTCTTCTCGACCTCCCGGCGTCGCAGTGCCTCCCAGCGCTCGACCGCGGCGGTATAGCGGCTCTGGGCCTGCATGAGGTGGTCCCGTGCCGCACGCAGATCTTCGACCTGACGCAGCGCCCGCCCCAGCAAGCGGCCCTCCGGCGAGGTCACGGGGGGGCGGGACTGTTCCAGCCGGGAAAGTGCATCCAGCACCTCGCGCCCGATCCCCAGGGTCGGCGAACGCAGGACCTGTGGATCCAGCCCACTGGCCGGGCTTTGTGCCAGCAACATCGCGAGCGAGCGCAGGCGACTGACCACGCCGGCCTGGGCGACACGGAAGCGGTTGCCCTGATACTCGAGCCGGTCCAGCGCATGCCCCAGCCGCCAGCCACCTGACCATTCGAAACTCAGCCGCCGGATCTGCCGCCCGTTGACCATCTCGAAGGCCAGCACGAACATCGCCTGCGCATCATCCAGGGTGCAGCGCGACAGGTCGTCCGAGTCGGCGGCCGAAAACAGGCGGTCCAGGAACTGATCGATTCGCCGGACGCCATCCTCGCGCGTCGGCGCGACGCCCTGCAGCCGGTCGCGCAGCGGGTCCGCCAGCTCGGAGGCGTCGTGGTGCAGCTTTTCCAGCGCGGCCAGACGCGCATCCGCCGTGGCGTCCACCAAGTCCGCCACGCGCGAGCGCAGCCCCAGTCGGCGGTAGATCTCGATCTGCTCGGCCGCCGCCGCGAGGCTGGTATCGCCCGTCATTTCGCGCACCGCGACCGCGACGCCTTCCGGAGAGATATCCACCTCGTGCAGCAGGACTTCTGCGGCCTTGCGCCGACGCATGTCCGGTGCCATCTCGGCCATCGCCAAATCGCGCGTCACGAACAGCAGGTCCGGCAACAGGTCGATCGTATTGCGCAGCTGATCGCGCGAGCGCTCCTGCCGCTTGCCCCGCGTGGCATCGGCAATGAATCGCGCCAGCAGGCCAATCACCCCGAACAGCAGCGTGTAGACCGCAAAGAAGATGAAATTCTGGGCCGGGGCGGCGTGGCCAAAGCCCAGGAAGTAGCCCCCCTGCATCGCGAGGAAGGTCACCGGGCCGGCCGCCCACAACAGCTGCAGCATGTTCAGCGACCAGGGCACCTTGCGCGCAGTCGCCGCGACCTCGGTGATCCGGCTGCGTCCGGCGGCCTCGATCAGTACATGGTCCTGGCTCGGACTGGCGGCCTGGGGGGCCTCCTGCCGCTGTTGCCGCTTGCGAAACCTGCCAAACACCCGTCGTCCCTGCCCCTTCAGCGTTTCCGTGAAGTGTAGGGAAAACAGAGAGGTTGCGGGTGCCCGGTCAGGAAAAAATACTCAGAAAACCAGGAAGTAGTCCGCGATCCCTACGCGGCACTGCGGCCCTGGGCTGCCGCCTCCCCCGGCGGCGTCGAAACCACCTCGGGCACCTCGTCGGCATACAGATAGTCGCGGGTCAGCGGCACGGCATCCTGCTGCTTGGCCACCTGAATATGGAAGACCACCTGACGCCACCAGCGGAAGGTCGCCTCACAACTGGCCAGATAGAACTCCCACATGCGGCAGAAGCGCTCATCGAAATGTTCCACCGCCTCGGCGCGGATGTTCTGGAATCGCCGATACCACTCGGCGAGCGTCTCCGCATAGTGCAGCCTCCAGAACTCGATATCGGTGGTATGCAGCGGAGTCGGCTCCAGTGCCTCCATCACCTCGGACAGTGCCGGGGTGTAACCGCCAGGGAAGATGTACTTGCTCAGCCAGGGGTTGGTGGTGCCCGGAGGCCCCTGGCGGCCAATCGTGTGCAGGACCGCCACGCCATCGTCCTTGAGCAGATCGTTCACGCGCTGGAAGAAGGTGCCGTAATTGGGCACACCGACATGCTCGAACATGCCGACACTGACGACCCGGTCGTACTGGTCGTCGTGTTCGCGGTAGTCCTGATAGAAAAAGCGCACGCGATCGTCCAGGCCGCGGCGCTTCGCCTCCGCCTGGGCCACTCGCAGCTGCTCCCGCGACAGGGTAATTCCGTCCACCTGGACATCGGCGTTCTCGGCCAGGTGAAAGGCCAGCCCGCCCCAGCCGCAGCCGATATCCAGCACCCGCTGGCCGGGCTCCAGCACCAGCTTCTTGCGCAACATCGCGCACTTGGCCTGCTGGGCCTCCTCCAGGGTCATGTCCGGTCGCTCGAAATAGGCGCAGCTGTAGAACATGCCCTCGTCGAGAAAACGGCGGAACAGCCACTCGTCCACGTCGTAATGATGCGAGATGTTCTGGTAGCTGCGCGCGATGCGGTTGCCCTGCTCGAGGATCGCACGAAACATGCACACCAGCGGATGCACTCGGCGCTGGAACCTGGGCGCAAAGTTGCGCATGGCCACGTCCAGAAAGACCCGGATGCCCTCGGGTCCCGGCGACCAGAGCCCGTCCATGTAGGTCTCGCCTAGCTGGAATCCGGGGTCGCGCGCGATACGCTTCAGAGCCGCCCGATCATGAACCTGCAGCGTAATCTCGGGTGCCCCCTGCCCGAAACGGCGCTCACTGCCGTCCGGCTCGCGCAGGATCAGCGTGCCATGGCGCATGTATTCGTTCAGCATCCGTTCGATCATTGCGTCCCTTCCCCTGCGAATCCTCTGCTATATTAAACAGAGTCTAAATATCGCACTCGCTTCGTCGCAAGCCTCTGAATTGGCTGATCCCTGCCACCCCAAAAGGTTCCACACTCACAATAACGGAATTCCTCATACGGGCAACCTCCATCGAGGGAAGCACAAGCCTTCCCTCACCGACGGCAAAACCGCTAACCTGAGCACATGACACTGCGCCCGACCCAAGCCTGCGAACACTGCACCCTGCGCCAGCTCTGCCTGCCGATGGGGCTGCCACAAAACGAACTCTGGCAACTCGACGAGATCGTTCAGCAACGCCGTCCGATCGAAAAGGGGGCGTTGCTGTTCGGCATGGGCGAGCGCTTCGACACTCTGTTTGCCGTGCGCACCGGGGCGTTAAAGACCGTTCTGATCGGTGACGACGGTACCGAGCAGATCACCGGCTTCGCCCTCGCCGGCGATCTCCTGGGGCTGGATGCAATCCACTCCAGGAAACATCCGGTCAGCGCCGTCGCCCTGGAGTCCACCAGTGTCTGCGCGGTGCCGTACACCCATGTGGACGACCTCGCCGGCAGGCTTCCGACATTCCGCCAGCACATGATGAACGTGATGAGCCAGGGGCTGGCTCAGGACGAAAGCCTGCATGCCCTGCTCGGGCAGCGCACGGCGGAGCAGCGACTGGCCACGTTCCTCGTCACCCTGTCCGAGCGGCATCGTGCACGGGGCCTGTCTCCCGAGCGCTTCTACCTCCCGATGTCGCGCGCCGACATCGCGAACCACCTGGGGCTGACCCAGGAGACCATTAGCCGCCTGTTCACACAGCTGCGTAACCAGGGCGTGATCAGCCTGCACACCCGGGATCTCGAGATCCTCGAACCGGCGAGCCTGCGCAGTACCGCCGGCGTGACCTTGACGCCCGCCGCCAGCAGTGCCTGAGGCCGCCCGGCCACACGACTTCGACAGCTTCTGGGATTTCGCGCTGCGGACCTGGGCCAGTGCACCTGGCCGGGAACGCCTGCTGCACTGGCAGGACCGCCATGACGTCGACGTCATCCTCGCCCTGTTCGCCCTGTGGTACCCAGGGGGCGTACACACACACGACTGGGAGGCGCTGATGCAGGCCACCGCGAGCTGGCGCGCGCGAACCACCTCGCGCGTGCGCGCCCTGCGCCGCCGACTCAAGCCCAACGGTCCCGATGAGCGACAACGTCAAGCGCTGTACGACGCCGTGAAAGGGCTGGAGATCGCCTGCGAGCGCACGGCTGCGATGCGGCTGTGTCAGCACGCCCGGACGCTGGGCAATCCCGCTGCACCCCCCGATCTCACGCGGCGTCTGCGGCTTCTGTTCCCGGCCCTGCCGGTGGCCGAGATCCGGGACGGAATACCCGAACTCACACAAGCCGGCTGCACATAGCCGGTGTTCGGGATATCCTCCCGGCACATTTTCTACAGGCAAGTGGCATGTCGGACGATCTGCGCAACCAGCTCCTGAAGGCCGGGCTGGTGGACGAAAAACAGGTGCGCAAGGCCAAGAGCCAGAAGCACAAGGCCCAGAAGACTCAACCGAAAAAGAAAAAGGGCAAGCCCGCCGACGCCGAGGCCAGCGCCGCCGCGGCCCGCCAGGCCGAGCAGGCCCAGCGCTCGCGGGAGAAGAACCAAGAACGACAGGAAAAGGCCGAACGCCGCGCGCGCCGAGCGCAGATTCGCGAACTGGTGAACCAGCACCTGGCCCCGATCCCCACCGGCGACGCCGCCATCGACTACCACTTCCAGTTCGACGGGCAGGTCCGCCACCTGCCGGTGACCGAGGACACCCGCAAGCGCCTGGTCGACGGCCGCGCGGCGCTGGCCGGCCTGGAGCTGCACCCGAGCAAGGGTTTCCGTGTAATCCCGCGCGACATCGCGGACAAGATCCGCGAGCGTGATGCCGAATGGCCGCTGGTTATCCCGGCCGAGGAAAGCGGCAGTTCCGAGCCCGATCCCGACGACCCGTACAAGGACTACGTCGTCCCCGACGACCTCATGTGGTAACGCCTCGCTCGGGGCTCAGGCCTTGCCGGTATCGCCCCCGGCCTGGGCGGTGGGGAGTTCGGCGAAATGCTCGCGCGCGCGGGCAACCAGCTGGGCCGGCAGCCCGTTCTTCTCGGCAATCGTAAGGCCGAACGAGACGCCCGGCTCGCCGATCAGCAACCGGTAGGTCGGGGACAGCGTCTCGGCATCGAACTGCATCGAGGCGTTCACGATGCCCCCATGCTGGGCGGCGTAGTCCTTCAGGGGCGCGAGGTGCGTGTTCACAATCCCGCGCGTGCCGCGCGCACGCAGTTCGTCCAGCATCGCCATTGCCAGCGCCGCGCCCTCGTCCGGGTCGGTGCCCGTACCCAGCTCGTCCAGCAGGATCAGGCTCTCCGGCCCGGCATGGTCGAGGATGCGCTTCAGGACCTCCACATGCCCGGCAAACGTCGACAGGTGGTGGAACAGGCTCTGGTTGTCGCCGACATCGACCATCACCTGGTCGAAGCGCCCGATGCGGCAATCCTGCTCGGCCGGGATATGCAGCCCGCACCAGGCCATGGTGACCAGCAACCCGAGCGTCTTCAGCGCGACCGTCTTGCCGCCGGTGTTCGGCCCGGTAATCAGCAACAGCGGCTGCTCGCCATCCAGCCGAATCGACAGCGGCACCGGCTGCGGCCCGTTGCCCTCGGCAAACTGCAACAGCAGCAGCGGGTGGTAGGCCTCGATCAGTTCCACCCCGGCCTCCGCCTCCAGCCGCGGGGCATGGGCATTCATCTGTGCGGATAGCTGCGCGGCGGCGGATGCCAGGTCGATCCAGGTCAACGCGGTCAGCATCAGTTCCAGCGGCTCTCCATACTGGCGCACCACGTCCGTCAGCTCGCGCAACAGGCGCTGCTGCTCGGTGTTGATCTGGCTATTGACCGTATCCAGCTGATTGTTCAGCGGTACCGCCTCGATCGGCTCGACGATCTGGTCGCGCCCGCCCATCGCGGTGCCGCGACGCACGCCCTTGACCGCGTTGGCCGCCTCGCCACGCAGCACCATCACCGCGCGCTCCTGGTGCCACTGCACCTTCAGCGCGTCCTCGCCCTTTTGCGCAACATCGGAGGCCGCCAGACGCTTTTTCACCACTGCCTCGACCTCGTCGCGCAGGCGTCCGCGCTGCTCGAAGGCCTCGACCAGCGCGGGGCTCGCGTCCTCGCGCAGCGACCCGCCGGGGTTCAGGCACGCCGACAGGCGCTCTTCCAGCGCCTCCGGCGGATACAGCTTGTTCAGGTCCGCCGGATAGATCTCGGGAGTGTCCGCCAGTTGATCCGCCAGCTCGCGGGCCTGACGCATGATTGTCTGGAGGTTGTGCAGGGCCTGCACCGGCAGCGCGGCCCCGGGGTTGGACGCCTGGCGCAGCGCCGCGCGCACATCCGGCAGCTGCCCCAGACGCGGCAGGGTGCCAGCATCCAGACGCTGACGCGCGACCGTCACCGCGGTCTGTAGTGCGCGCGCGGCATCCAGATTCGGTGCCGGCTCCAGCCCGCGCGCGGCGTCCGCACCGTAGGGTGTCGCGGTCAGGCGCTCCAGCAAACGCTGGATCGCGGGGAATTCGAGGGCCTTCAGATCAACCTGCATGACATACCCTTGTGCATGAATTCGCTATTGCAGCCGGAGCCCGGGACCCTGTGTGTGGGAGCCGGCTTGCCGGCGAAGCCCCTGCCTGCATCCGGCTTTGGCAGGGGCTTCGCGTGCAAGCACGCTCCCACAAGGGGAAGACCAGACTCCGGCTTACTCCTCGGCCTTCTTGAACATCCCGAGGTAGGCCTTTTTCTCCAGCAGCGGTTCGCGCATCACCGCCAGCATGTCGTCCAGGTGCTCCGGCGTGCTCATGCCCACCAGGGAGGTGCCCAACCCCGGCGTGGAGCGGTTGAACTGCATCGCGCGCTGCGCCGGGTTGGCCAGGTTCGCCAGCTGCTGCTCGACCACCTCCACCGACTGCTGGGCGAGGTGTCCCTTCAACATGGAGTGGGAGGCGAACATGTACACCTCCAGCTGGTGTGCGGCCTGCAGCGGGCTGGCCACATTGCCCTGCCCGGTCGCGGTGTTGAAGCGGGTAAAGCCTTCCAGCATCACCTGGTTGAACGGGAGCATCCCGATCTTGAAGTGGTGCCGGGCGTGGTCATCGCCGGTCACGGTCTGGGCCGCACGTTCGGCCAGTCCCTGCATGGAGGTCAGCGACTGGAACACGGCGGCGTCGGTCTCCTCACGGAAGCCCTCGAACGTGGAGATTCCATAGGCACGGATCTTCTTGTCCCGCGCCGCGCGCTCCAGCATCTCGAACACCGGCTCCAGCTTACGGTTGGTCGGCTCTTTGCCGATCTCGTGGATATGGACCTCGGGCTGGTCGATGACGAAGGCATCCAGCGTCTCGACCCCCATCAGCGAGCGCGACAGCTCCATCTGATAGTGGATGTATTCCGGCGTCAGCAGGTGCGCGCCCTTGGCCAGATCGTCCCGAGTGCCCATGCCCTGGGACACGATCTCCCGCTGGAACCAGGCGTCCATGTCCTCCGGTGGCCCGCCGCGCAGCGTCAGGAATCCACCCTTGGAGATCAGGAACATCGCCTCGCGCGGGACCCCGGCCTCCAGGGCCGTGCGCACGCCTGCGCCTACGGCCGCCAGCGAACGCCCGTAGCGGTAGTGGGCACCGGTGTCGACAACATTGATACCCTCGGTCAGCCCGCGGGCGACGATCGCGGAGATCGCGGCATCCACCTCGGCCGTGGCGGCGCCGCCGAAGGTGCCAATGCCCAGGCTGGACAGGCGCATCTTGGCGCGCGAGAACTCGCTGTAGTGGCCCTCGGCGGCCTTGCCCTCGGCGATGTAGTGCTCCGCATACCGGCGCGTCGCCTTGGCGTTGGCGTATCCCGGGATCAGTTTCTGCGGCGATTCCATAGATCTCCTCTGCACAGTCCGGAGAAGGCCGGTACTCGATCGCGCACCGCCCGCTCGCATCCATCCGGAAAACGCGAATCCTACGTCACCCGAGCGTGATTGCTAAAACCCATCCAAACCGGCGAGTCTCCCGCGCGGCCGGATTTGGCTGTGACTGGATCGTGCAACCCTGATGTGATCATGGTTGCGCACGCCCCCGGGGGATTGGTTCATAATGGTGCCGGACGCGTCGCTGCGGCGTGCGAAAGTGGCCTGGTGGTACCCTTGAGCCTTAATTCTTCACCACGGGACCGAGCACTTCCGTTTCGTTGCGCATGTCCGTCTTCGAGCGGAAAGCCTTAAGATTCGGAGGCTTCTCCCACCTGAACCGTTGGTTCAAGGTCGATGGTCACTCCGGCGCCCGCGGGGCGCGTCCACCTCATTATTTTGCGGATCGTATGTCCAGGGACGAGACCTCCTTCACGCCTGACGAACTGCGCCAGCTGCGGCTGCGCCTGCGCCGCGAACGCGCCGCGCTGTCCGACGAGCGGCTCGAGCTTCATTCCGCCCTGATCTGCGATCACCTGCTGCGCTGGTTCCAGCGCTGGCAGCCGCATTGCATCGGCGCCTACCGGGGCCTGCGCGGCGAGGTGGACCTGACCCCCCTCACCGTGGCCCTGGCCCGACGCGGCACCCGCATTGCCCTGCCGGTGATGGATGCAAAACGCCCCGGACGCATGCATTTTCATGCCTGGGAGCCGGACGCGCCGCTTTGCCACAACGGCTTCGGCATTGCCGAGCCCTGTCCCGATGCGCCGCGCATCTGGCGCCGCGAGATGCAGGTGGTACTACTGCCGCTGGTCGCGTTCGACCACGCCGGCAACCGCATGGGGATGGGCGCGGGCTACTACGACCGCTACTTCGCCCGCCGCCGCTTCGGCATCCGCCGACCCAAGCTGATCGGCGTGGCCCATGCCCTGCAGGGGGTCGAGGCGCTCCCCAGCCAGCCATGGGATGTCCCACTGGACGGTGTGGTCACCGAGGCCGGGTGGCATGCGCTCCCCCGCCGCGCGCGGCACAATACGCACACCTGACCCACACGCCCGACCCGGCACGAGGAGCCCGCATGGCCTACTGGCTGATGAAATCCGAGCCCGACGAGTTCAGCATCGACGACCTGGAACGCGTGGGCGTGGAGCCCTGGGACGGCATCCGCAACTACCAGGTGCGCAACATGATGCGCGACGAGATGAAGAAGGGGGATCTGGCCTTCTTCTACCACTCCAACGCCAAGCCACCGGGCATTGTCGGCATCCTGCGCATCGAGAAGGAGGCCTACCCGGACTCCTGCGCCTTCGACCCCGAGGATCCGCACTACGATCCGAAGAGTGACCCGGACAATCCGCGCTGGCTGCGGGTGGACGTCGCCTTCGAGGAAAAATTCGGCGACATCATCACCCTCGACTGGCTGAAGCAGCAGCCGCAGCTCGAGGACTGCCCGCTGGTGCGCCGCGGCAACCGCCTGTCGGTCATGCCGATCACCCAGGAGCAGTGGGACTTCATCCTGAGTCACGCCCAGCGCGGAAAGTAGCCGCGTGGCCACGCTCTACCACTTCCCGCACGATGCAAAGGCCGACCGGCTGCGCCTGGCCTGTGGCTACAAGGGTGTGGAGCTGGAAACCGTCGCGCTGGACTGGTTCGACGACGAGACCTTCTTCGAACTGGGCGTGGCCCGCCAGTCGCCGATCCTGCAGACCGATGACGGCACCCTCGTCACCGACACGCTCACGGCGCTGCGCGATATCGACCACCTGTTTCCGACCGGCGAACCCCTGTCGGAAGGCGTGATCCCCGAGGATGCCTGGCAAGCCCTGATGGAATGGCGCGGCAAGGTCGATGTGGTGCTCGATCGACTGTATGCCCCGCTGGCGCCGGGCTTTCACGGAATCGGCGAGAGCGCCGAGGCCCTGGCCGACTACAAGGCGCAGGTGCAGCACCGCTTCGGCCTGTCGCTGGAAGAACTCGCCAACGACCGCTACGACGGCTACAACCAGCTGGCGAAGCTGAGCCGGCTGCCGGAATTGGCGAAACACCTGGCCGCCAGTCGCTTCTATCTCGGCCACCCTTCCATCGCCGACTGCGTGATCGCCGCCGACCTCTACCCCCTGCAGATGCACGACGGCATCAACCTGCCGGTCGACATGCTCTACTACCTCCGTCGCGTCGAGGAGACCTTCAACACCGCCCTCGACACCCAGTGGCTCGCCCGGTAAAGAAACTCAGCCGAAGCGGTAGTGCTTGCGGATGTCGCGGTGGATCTCCCAGGTGCAGCCCATGCCCTCGGGGAAGGTCACCAGGTCGCCCTCGCCGACCGTCACCGGCTCGCCACCACCGTCCGGGGTGACCGTCACCTGGCCTTCCAGGATGTAGCAGACCTCGCGCTCGTCGTAGTGCCAGGGGAAGGTCGAGACCTCCTTCTCCCACACCGGCCAGTCGAATACGCCGAGGCGCTCCAGATGGTCCTGCTCCGGCCGATGGATCACTTCGATAGACATGACGGTCTCCTCTGTCTGGGGAAAATGGCAAGCCTAACGGGACCGCGACCGGACGCCAAAAACGCACTATCCGTCGGAGCGGAACAACTGTCTCTCGCTCGAGTGAAACCGCCGAACAAGCAGCAGTACGAAAGCGATCACGCCCAGCGCGGCCGGTAAATATTCCAGCCAGATGCGCAGTTCCCAGGCGATGTAGGCGGTCACCAGAGCCCAGAGGAAGGGAATGATCGCCAGGATCAGCGACGGGCGCGGCTGGGCCAGCAGCAGGATGCCGAGAGTGAACAGCATGGTGGGTCCCGGCGTCACGCCCACGTACTGCGCCTGGGTCCAGGACACCCCCAGGAGCAGGACCTCCAGCAGGGCATGACCGACCATGGCATAGGCCATCACCACGATCGCGACAAGGCCGGCCACACCGCCCGGCCAGCCAAAGCCATGACGTCCCAGCAGCGTGAGGGCGAACAGGAGCATCAGGCCCTGTGCGACGAACACGCCCGCCAGACGAGTCGCCCAGAAGTGGAATTCGGCCAGCGCGCCCCCGATGAACACGACGCCGATCCAGATCCACAGCACACCGAGCAAAAGGCCCACAACACGCCCGCCCCCTCGGCCGCCCACCAGGGCCAGCACCAGTGTAACGAGCACCATTAACACCGCGACCGCGTGCAGCGGCCAGATGGCGCGATTGTATTGCCCGAAGATCGACAGCAGGGTTTCGGCGGCAAATGGCAGCATCCGCACTCCCGGTAAACTTTAGAGACTTAAAGTGCTTCGACGTATTCGATCATGCGCTGGCGCATGTCGTCATCCGGCATCGGACCGTAGAGGGCACCCATGTTCTCCCGCATGTGTTCCACGACCGAGGTCGCCGGGATCGCACAAGTGATATCCGGGTGCGAGACGATGAACTTCAGCAGGAGCTGCGGCCAGTTCTCGCAGTCGATCTCCCCCGCCCAGTCGGGCAGTGGTTCGTTCTCGAAGCGGTTGATCAGCTCCTTGCGGCGGAACGGGCGGTTGGCGATGACCGCCGCCTCGCGTTCTCGGGCCAGCGGCAGCAGGCGTTCTTCTGCCTCGCGGTCGAGGATGTTGTAGGTGAGCTGTACGAAGTCCAGATCCTCGCGTTCCAGGATGCGCTCCAGCTGGTCGTGGCGGCGCCCGTGGGAGGTCGTCACTCCGATATAGCGGATCTCGCCCGCCTCGCGCTTCTCGCGCATCGTCTCCAGATGCGCCTCCCAGTTCTGCAGGTTGTGTACCTGCTGCACATCCAGGGTGCCCACGCCCCACAGGTCCAGCGACTTCGCATGCTGGTTGCGCCCGGTACGGGTACTGCCCGTCCAGATCTTGGTCGCCGAAATCAGGCCTTCGGGGTGGCCCAGCTCCTGCAGGCAGTGCCCCACTACCGCCTCCGCGCGCCCGTACATCGGCGAGGAATCGATCATTCCACCACCGTGGCGGAAGAAGGTATCGACAATCTCAGTGCGCAGTGCGAGGGCGTCGGGGTCATCCGCGACGTTGAAGGTAATCCAGGTGCCCATACCGATCACCGGGATCTCCTCGCCCGAGGAGGGAATCGGCTTCCTGTGCGGCTCGCGCTCGTCGCCGCTCGCGCCTGCCAGCGGCCAGCCGGTACCGGCGGCGATGGCCGAGCCCGCCATCCACTGGAGGAATGAACGGCGCGAACGCTGATTCGGGGGGTTCGACATGCGGTGGCTACGTTTGGAACATACTCACGTGGTCCCCTCGGAGCCACTGGAAGTTCCAGACCGGCAGGATTTCGGCCCGCCAGAACGAAAACGGCCCCGGGCATACGCCTCGGGGCCGTAACGGGCGGACGAGCCGCCCAGGACTTCTGCCGGACTAGATGAACAGGCAGATATCGGACTCGCCGGCGAACTCGAAGAACGCGGCCGCGCCAGCATACTCGATGCCATCAATGAACTCGCTGGTGTCCATATCGAACAGGTCCACGGTCATCTGGCAGGCGATCATGCGCACCTCGGCCTCCTGGCAAAGCTCGCGCAGCTCCGCGAGATCGGAGACGCCCTTCGCCTTCATCTTGTTCTTCATCATCATGGTCATCATCTTCTGCATGCCCGGAAGGGCCTGCAGCATGACCGGCATCGGCATGGGCATGGGCATCCCCGGGTTGCCCAGTGAAGTGACCTGCAGGTCCATCTTCTTGCGCAGCAGCTGCAGCCCGTAAAAGGTGAAGAACACTTCGACTTCATAACCGAGCGCGGCCGCGGTCGAGGCCAGGATGAACGGGGGATAGCCCCAGTCCAGACTGCCCTTGGTCGCAATGATGGCCAACTTCTTGGTATCGCTCATTCACTCCTCCTTGGTGGTGGAGGATGGATTCGCCACAGCCCCCTGCGCGTAACCCACCCCCTGTGGACCGAGGTCACCCCGTGCGACCTCGATACTTGGATCTCGCTAAAGCATCGGTTATCCGGTCCGCCTATCTGGAAGCCAGACGCCCCTTGCGCCAGTCCCGGATCAATGCACACCCCGCACACACCCCAAGCGCTGCCAGGCTGGCCCAGACCGAGATCGGGACCAGAATCATGGCCAGCGCAAAGAGCATCCAGGCGATAACCGTCATGGTGATACTCCGTCATGGCCCTCGCCCCCCGACGAGGAAACCATGCATCGCGGACTAACCAGGGGAACGCCGCTCGGCGTTTCCCTAACGCGCTTCGGGGCGCTCCGCGGTTGCATCCCCTGGCGTCTCGACGGCCGGTGCCTGCTGTACGGCATCACCGGTCGACTCCGACACAGTACCCGATTGTGCCTGTTCTGCCGAGCGATGCACATCGGCGGCCGAGGCCCGCCCACCTGTGCGCGACACCGGCCGGGCATCCACAAACTGGTTATTCAGACGCTGGATATACGCCTCGGCGCGGTCACGCAGCGCATGCAGGCGGCCAACCTTGCGCCGTCCCAGGCCCAGCGGGGCACGCCCCAGCATCAATCGCCACGGGCGCGTGTTTTTTTCAAACGCCGCCCGCCAGTTACCGGCGGCAGATTCGGTCGGCAGCGTGCGCGCGATACGCCGCGCGACCCAGCGGCGGTTGAAGAAGTGGAGCCCGGCCAGTACGAGGACCAAACCGATGATGCCGGCGGACGTCCAGATCGGGTGATCCCCCATGGACGACCAGGCCGAGCCATCAAACCACGGGCCAAACCCGCCCGCCGTGTTGTGGCCGATCACGCCCAGGATCACGGCAATCACCGCGAACATCGCCGCATCGACTTGCAATACCCGGCGGCGCCATCGTTCCAGGGCCCGACGCAGGGCGGGCAACGCATCCATTTCGATGGATTCGGCGATCGCCTGCAGCGACCCGAGGATGCGGTACGAGCGTGACGAGCTGATCTCCTGGATCTTCTCGTGGATCTCCGCGCGGTCGCGCTGCGACTTTTCCTCGTAGCGTTCGCGCACCTGCTCGTCGCCGATCTCGACCCCGGCGCTCTCGTTGAACATGCAGTAGAAACGGCCGGTGGCATTCCCCTGACGCACGACCGCGCGTTGCCAGGCGGAGACGACCTCCTCCAGGTTGTCCTCGCGCCAGGTGGTATCGATCTGGTTGAGCACGAAAACCAGTTTGTTGAAATCGTTGCGCTCGGCGACGCGATTGACCAGGTGCTCCAGCGTGTCGCGCATCGCGCCCGGTTCCGGGTGCCGCGCATCGAAGAAGACGACCACCAGGTCGGACAGATCGATGATGTGGTCGGTCAGCTGCAGGATCGTGGCACGCTGCTCGTCGGCATCGAACCCGGGCGAGTCGATCAGGATACGCCCGCGCAGGCGCTCGGAGTTGGCGGTCTTCATCGCCAGAAAATGGTCCACCGTGCGACCACCGCCATCGGTGATGCGCTCGATCTCGTCGGATACGCGGTAGAACGGGAAGCGCGGATCGCCGTCCAGTGCCAGTCCCGGCAACTCCTGCACCCGCTCGCTGCCACCGTAGCTGATGACCGTGAACTTGTCGTCCACCGCCTGCGACCCACTGCGCTGAACGGTGGTGCCGACGTATTCGTTGATAAACGTGGATTTGCCCGAGGAGAACGTCCCCAGTACCGCGATCATCGGCCACCAGGAGATGGTGAAGGCGTAGGAGTCGTCCTGCGGATTCAGCAGCCCGGAGGCGTAGCCGACCCGGTCCAGTTCGCGGAAGGGATCGACGACCCCCTTGAGGACCGGATTTTCTTCGGCGAGGCGATCGCTCAGCAGCTTGAGCTGCTTGCGCACGCGGCGACCAGGACGATTAAACATGCGGACTCCGTTGCAGCGGTGGCCATCCGGAAGACACAGCTCCTCGGTGCCCGGATGCCTCCGCGATGTGAATTGGCTCCATTCATCATACCCACTGCGCCCACGCCTGTGTGGCCCGCAATATGGGTTACGACCCCGGCAAACGCCGGCGATCCAGCGTTTGCCTCACAAAGGCTCGAAAACGTCAAAGAAACGCGTACTGGTTCGCGTTCTTCTATCGATACTCATCCAGGTGCGCCGCACCCTCCTCATGATGACGGTCGTAAACCGGGGCGAGGCGCTCGATCATGCGCAGACGCTCGCTCTCGGGCAGCACCTTGAGGGCACCCTCCCAGGCATCCATTGCGGCCTCGAAATCGCGCATGGCAAACAACGCGTTGCCGAGTTCGCCATACAGATCCGCACGTTGCACCGAATCCTTCGGCAGCGCCTCCAGACCCTCGCGCAGCACGCCCACCGCCGCGCGGGGTCCCGCACGCCAATAGGCATCACGCCCAGCCTGCAGAGCCGCCTGGGCAAACTGCGCGGCGCGCTCCGCGTCCGCCTCGACCGCTGCATCACCTTCGAACGCGGGCTCGCGCTCGGCAGCCAGGTCAGCAGCCGCCTCATCCTCCGCGTCTTCCTGAGCGTAGGGCTGATCATGCGCGGCCCCGGTCATGGGATCGGGATCCCCCTCGTCATCCAGGTCACGGGCAGGCCCAGGGCGGACATCGTCTTCCGCGGCTTCATCCTCCGCGGCGGCCTCGTCCTGCGCATCGGCATCGTCGGCCGGCACTGCGTCGGCCTGCTCGGCCGCCTCGTCCTCGGGGATCGCCTCGGCACTCGGGGCCAGCACGTCACGTGCCGACCAGGCGATGAACCAGAGCACGATCACGATCACGATGAAGTAGCGGTTGATAAAACTGCGCGGCTTGTCTGCGTTATCCATGCATCACCTTTCGGTTTACCTTCCAGTTCAATCCTACATCCTCTGTAGCAGACGGTCCGCACCGCGCGTTATTCGCCCGGAACGGTCAATCGTTCATCTCCGGGGTCAGGTCGGTGTCGTCGTCAAAGGACGGTTCGTCACCCATACCACCCTCGGTCGGGGGAGGATCGCCGGGGCCATCCCCGCTGGTCCCACCCGGGGGTTCGGCATCACGAGGGGGCATATCCTGACCACCCGGCGGCTGGCCCTGGGGCGGTTGCCCCTGAGGTGGCTGACCCTGAGGTGGCTGGCCCTGGGGCGGTTGCCCTTGCGGCGGCTGGCCCTGAGGCGGCTGACCCTGCGGCCCTTGTCCCGGCGGAGCGCCCTGCGGGTCGCGACCTTGGGGATCACGCGCGCCCGGGGGCTCGCCCGGCTCTACATCGCGTTGTTGCGGGTCTCGTTGCTGCGGGGGTTCGCCCTGCCCAGGCGGCGGTGCACCGCCCGGGGTACCGCCCGGAGGCGCTCCGCCTGGGGGCCCCCCCGGCGCGCCACCCGGAGGGGCGCCGCCAGCCGGGCCACCCGGGTCGCCACCCGGACCGCCACCTGGTGCCTGGACTTGATCCAGACCGTGGCCCCGTTCGCTCTCAAAGGCGGGGCGTTCACCCAGACCGGAAGGCCCGGAATAAGGCGCAAGACCGGAATTGTCGCCAGGAGCGTACTGTGCGGAAACGGTAAAGGGGATGGCCATCAGGGCTCCAAAGACCCCGGCCTTGAGAAGACTGCGTGACTGGCTCATGACGAAACCTCCGTCGGAGCTGACTGCGTGAATTCGGGGCCGGACGAACATCCGGCCCCCGTAGGTCGCGCCAGGATTCAGGATCCGTTGGCGTCGGTTTGCTGCTCTTGCATGGCCTCGCGGTGACGGCGCATTTCCTCGCGATAGACCTCGCGCGCACGCTCCGCGGCCTGGCGGTGTGCCTCGCGCATTTTTTCGTGCTCGGCCTGGCGTTCGCGCATGTGCTCGCGCATCGCCTCGCGGTCCTCGGGATCGAAGTCCGGTTCAAAGTCGCGCATGCGCTCCTTCCCGCCGGGGCCGTACGGCATGCCGTACTGCATCGGCCCTCCGTGATAGGGACCGTGATAAGGCCGCTGGCCGTAACCGGGACCATAGCCGTGCCCGTGTCCGTACCCGTAGCCGTAACCAGGCCCGTAACCATGCCCGGGCCCATGGGGGCCCGGGCCCATGGGCCCGTACATCATGCCTCTATGGCCAGCCCCCCGGGGGCCTGGGCCATATGGCCCCGGGACCGCTTCTCGGTGCATCATGCCCGGCCCGCCAGGATGTCCACCCTGACCGTGCATTCCCGGGTAGCCATAAGGACCGGGGATGGTGGGCGCGTGCATGGCGCCCGGCTTGTCAGACGCGGAATCTGCATCCTGGGCCAGCGCGGGTCCCGCCAGTAGCAGGCCGGCAACGCATGCAACACCCTTGAAAAAGTGTTGTGGTCTTTTCATGTTCGGGCTCCTTCTCCAGGCGCCGCCAGATTCAACCGCAATGCGGGATTCTGGCGAACTGCACGTTCTCCTCAAGGCATGTGACAACACAATCGCCGCAGTTACTCCCGCCAATTACGCGAGGGAAACACTGATCAGCGTTTCCCTAACACCAGCATATCGCAGTGCCCAACGCTCAGATGCACCCGCCCGTCCGCGATGTCCCTGACTCGGGAACGCGCCCAGTCCCGGAACAATGGACGACCCTGCGGCTCCATCTCGGCGGCCGCCTCCGCCCAGCCTCCGATCAACGCGGCCGCCAGCGCTGCCTGACCCTTTCCCAGCCGCCAGTCACTGGTCTCGGTGATCACACGAAGGCCGTTGGTGGTCAAGGCACGGGCACAATAAGCCGCGGCATCGGGCCCCAGGGCCGGGCCAAAGCCCTTGTCCGTACGCTGATGGCGATTCACTGCGGTACGCACGCGCTCGTCGGCCGCATGCGGGTGGCTCCACTCGATGCGCCCATCGTAGCTGAGCGCGAACAGCGCCGGGACCGGCGATTCGATCAGCGTCATCACCAGGCGGTCGAGCCAGTTCGCCGAAACCAGATCCAGCAGGGCAGAGGCCGTCACCAGACCTGCATCCGGCGGGATCGGGGGTGGCCCACCCGAGAAATCGAGCACCTGCGGGGTGATGGTAACGGCCTCGTGCGGAGCCGCGATGGTCGCCAGAAGATCGGCGTCATGATCCACCAGGGTCCAGTGCTGCGGCCCCGTCAGGCGCGGCGCCAGGTAACGCAGGTTGGAACCGGCCCCGCTGCCCAGATCCATCACCTGCAGAGGCCATTCGCATAGAGCAAGCGCGTCGTTCAAGGGGCCGAGCAGAGAGTCCGGTCGGGCCGCATGATCCGCGGGTTCGCGCAGGGCCAGCCAGTCCCCGGCAAAGCGTTCGGGCATCTCAGGCCGCCTCCATGGAAACACTGATCCATGTACACGCTCGCTGCTTCGTCGCTTTTGCGTGCGAACAAGGCGCGGCGACTGCCGTGCAGTCATTCTGCACAAGGGAGCCGCAACGCCGTGCGCATGCCCGTTTTTGATAACAACGGGCGGCCGAGCCCCTTCGCGGTTGGCACCCCAGGTTCCCTGATCCTGCGTTGCGGCCCGAATCAATCAACAACGGACCGGTAGAAGCACTACAGGCTGCGCACCGCGCCTTGTCTCGGAAAACCTGGGGTACCCACGCGAGCGTGTACATGGATCAGTGTTTCCCTAGCCACTGGGCCAGACGACGGGCACCCTCCGTCCAGCCCGGCAACGACTCGGCATGCGCGCGCCCCGCGCGGCCCATGCCCCGACGCTGTTCGGAGTCGCACAGCAGGCTTTCCAGCGCCCGGCGCAAGGCGTCCACGTCGCCGGGCTGCACCAGCAGGCCGGCGGTCTCCGGCACAGTCCGGGGGATAGCCCCACCGGTGGTCCCGATCACTGGGAGCCCGCGCATCATCGCCTCGGTAAAGGCCATGCCAAAGCCCTCGTAGGCGCTCGGCAGCACGAAGATCGAGGCCTGGTCATATCGCTCCGCCAAGCCCTTGCGTGTCAGCACGCCCGGGGCCGAGATCCGCGAACCCAGACCACTCTCGGCAATGGTCGCACGCACAGCGGACGTGTAGTCCGGGTCGCGATCCATGGCACCGGCCAGCTCGGCCCGCCAGGACCAATCGCGCAGGCCGGTCAGCGCGCGCACCAGCTCGAGCTGTCCCTTGCGGGGCACCCAGGCGGCCACGCATAACAGCACCGGCACCCCGTCCTCCGGGCCACGGGCTAGCGGCGCCGGTTCCACGCCAGGCGGGATGCTGCAAAGGCGTTCGGACGGCACACCCCAGTCGGCCACCTGCGCCCGCGTATAGTCACTGGTCACGACCACCCGCGAGGCGAGGGCCACGGCCGCACGCTCGGACGCGAGCAGTTCGCGCGAGCGCGTGGGCACAAGCCCCGCCTCCAGGCCCAGCGGGTGATGCATCAGGTAGACGAGCCGCAGGCGCGCTGCGTGACGCTGCAAGGTGGCGGGATACGCACCCGCGGCCAGTCCATCGAGCAGCACCCGCATGCCATCGGGAAAGCCCGCCAGGACCTCTTCGAGGGCTCGTTCCGCGCGCCCATCAGGCCCGGGGAACTGGCCCTGCAGCTCGCGCAGCTCGATCCGCCAGCCCTGCTCGCGCAGCCCGGCGATCATGCGCGCGTCGTAGCGGTACCCGCCGGTGGGCTGGTCCAGTGCCCCCGGGACCACGAAACCAAGCTCGGGCATATCTCAGGGAGCGCCCTCGTAGCTCGCCCAGGCCACATGGGACTCGTGCAGGGTCACCGCGACGGCATCCAGCCCCCGGGCCGACTCACCGAGCTCCCCCTGGGCAATGGCCTGCGCCACGCGCTGGTGGATCGCGTGGGCCAGAAACTCGGTGGTCGTGTTCTGCCCGCGAAAGTCTTCGCGCTCGTCGAGGTTCTGGTAATTGAGCTCGCCCAGGATGGCCCGCACGACCTCGCTTGCCCGACCGATATCCACCACCAGGCCATCGGCATCCAGTGCCGCGCGACGAAAGGTCACGTCCACCACATAGGTAGCGCCGTGCAGGTTCTGCGCCGGGCCGAACGTCTCGCCGGAGAAGCTGTGGGCGATCATGAAGTGGTCACGGACATTCAGGCTGTACATGCGGTTTCCTTGCGTGATTGTGCGGGCGGGATCAGTAGCGAATGCGGTGGCACAGCGTACGGTCCGCCTCTGGCCCTGTCACCCGTTGCATCACGACCGGGAGATCGACAAACGCATCCTCGCCGGTAATGAGACCGTCCAGGGCCGGGTCGTCGAGCAGTGCAAGTGCGAGCGCCAGCCGTCGCCGGTAATCCCAGCGCGGCGCCCGCTCGGGCGGGATACGCCCGACCTGCGAGCTGCGCAGGGTCAGGCGGCGTGCGTGGAAGCCTTCGCCCAGCGGCAGATCCACCGGCTGGTCACCGTACCAGCTCATCTCCACCACCCGCGCCTCGACGCCCGCCAGGCTCAGTGCCTGACGCAGACCGGCCGGGTTGCCGCTGACATGCACCACCAGGTCCAGGTCCTGCAAGAAGGCGTCCTGGGCGGCCTGCTCCGGGGTCAGAAGGTTCAGGTCGAGTGCGGCACAGATGTCTTCGCGCGCAGGGTTGGGGTCGACCACGGAGACCTCGGTTCCGGGAATCCTTCGCAACAACCAGGCGGCGAGCAGGCCCACCACGCCCGCGCCGATCACAGCGATACGATCCCCGGGACCGACGGCGCTGTCCCAGACCGCGTTGATCGCCGTCTCCATGTTGGCCGCCAGTACCGCACGTTCGGCGGGCACACCCTCGGGAATGGACACCACCGCACTGGCAGGCACGACATACTCCGACTGGTGCGGGTGCAGGCAGAACACCGTCTGCCCCGCCCCGGGGCCCTCGACGACGTCGCCGACACTGATATAGCCGTATTTCACCGGCGCCGGGAAGTCGCCTGTCTGAAAAGGCGCGCGCATCGCGGCGTACTGGCTGGGGGGGACGCGGCCATGAAACACCAGAGACTCGGTCCCGCGGCTGATCGCGGAATAGCGACTGCGCACCCGCACCTCGTCGGCACCGGGCGCCTCCAGCGGCTCGTCACGCAACTCGCCCCGGCCGGGTCCGGTGACCCAGAAGGCGGTGGCACGGGGAGCGCTCATGGAGCGGTTCGATCATCGTCCGGCATGGGGCCAGTGTGGTCGATGGTCGTGATTCCCGGCAACTCGCGGGCGTATCCTCGGTCCTTAACACTGTGAGGACTACACTCGAGCCATGGATTCCACGCTGACCTCCAACCGCTGGCCGGAACGCGCGCGCACGGGCCTGCGCACCTGGGCGCGGGACTGGGCGCTGGCCGGCGCGGGCGGCCTCGCACTGTCCGCGCTGCTGGGCTGGCAGATCGGCACTGTCACCCCGCTGCTGATCGCGCACGTCGGGATCTGGCTCCTGCTAGGTATGATACTGGTCCTGAACACACCCCAGACCGGGCTTACAGAACAGCAGCGCGGACCCGGGCCCGCCAACCGCGTAACCCTGGCCCGCGCCGCGATCGCGACCCCGCTCGGGGCACTCATTCTGGCGGCCGCTGCCGCCCCCGAGACGGTCGTACTGCTGTGGGTCCTGGGACTCGCCGCAGCGGCCCTGATCCTGGACGGCGTGGACGGTGCCGTTGCCCGCCGCACCGGTAGCCGCACGGCCTTCGGCGCCCGCTTCGACATGGAGCTGGATGCGGCCATCATCCTCGCCCTCTCGATCCTGGTCTGGTGGATGACCGCGGTCGGGATCTGGGTCGTGCTGATCGGCGCCATGCGCTATCTGTTCCTGGGTGTGCAGCGCATCTGGCCCTGGCTGGGCGCGGACCTGCCCCCGAGCCGTCGGCGCCAGGCGGTCTGCGTGCTGCAGACCGGCGTACTCCTGGTCGCCCTGCTCCCGGGCCTGCCCCCGATGGCGGCGATCGCCGTCGCCCTGGCGGGGCTTGCGGCCCTGACCGGCTCGTTCGCCACCGACATCCACTGGCTACACCGTCATCGTCCCGGAGGTTCGACATGATCCACGCCCGCACCCCACGCTCCCTGCTCCTGGCCGGTCTGCTGGCCCTGGCCCTCCCCGTCTCCGCGCTGGCCCAGGCCGATCGCTGGGAGATCGACCCGGAACACTTTGCAGTCGGCTTTCTGGTGGATCATGCCGGCTACGCCAAGGTGCTGGGCATGTTTCTGGAGGCCGAGGGCGAGTTCACCTTCGACCCGCAGACCCGGGAACTGCGCGAAGGGTATTTCGTCGTGCAGACCGACAGCGTGTTCACCAACCACGAGGAGCGCGACGACCACCTGCGCAGCGATGACTTCCTGAATGTCGCGGAATACCCGGAGATGCGCTTCACCGCGACCCAGTACGAGCCCACCGGCGACGACACCGGACGCCTGACCGGCGACCTGGAGCTGCTGGGCGAGACCCGCCCGGTGACCCTGGACGTCACGATCAACAAGGTCGGTCGCTATCCGTTTCCGCTCGGTGGGGTGTTCGGACGGCCCTACGTGCTGGGCGCCTCGATGCGCGGCAGCTTCGACCGCTCGGACTTCGGCATGACCTATGGCCTGACGCGCGACATCGTGGGTGACGAGATCGAGCTGATCATCGAATTCGAGGCCCAGCGCCAGTAAGCCCGGCGCCGGGACTCAGGTGGCCGCCGCCGCGGCCCCCTCGCTTTTCAGCAGGTCGCGCAGCGTACGCCCGTCCAGATGGTCCCGGCGTGCGACCTCCAGTTCCTCCAGCGTGGCCTCGACTGCCGGGTCGCCCTGCAAACGGCGCAGGGCGCGGGCATCCGCATCCTGGCGCAGGGCCTCCAGGATCTCGTCCACCCGAATCCGCTCCAGATCACGCCCCGGCACATAACAGGTGGCATCGGTGCCGGCCCGCACCAGCAGACCCGCCGACTCGAGCGCCTGCGCGACCTCGCCCAGTGCATTGCCCGGCACTGACAGGTCATGCGCCACATGATCCAGTGTTGGCGGCGAGCGGCCGTCGAGGAAACGCTGGCCCACCTGCTGCATCAGGTGCAGGCCCATGCGTTCACGCGCCGCGCCGGACAGGCGCAGGCGCAGGCCGCGCACCGTCATGTACTCGGGGTGCTGCACGTAGAAGGCCACATTCGCCCCGATCAGCAGGATCAGCCAGGCCAGATAGATCCAGATCAGCAGCAGGATCATGATCGCAAAGCCCGAATAGATCGCGTCATAGCGCGTAGACCCGGCCACCATGGTCGCAAAGCCCCAGCCCACGCTCTGCCACAGCAACCCGGCCACGACGGCCCCGACCAGGGCCGGGAACAACCGTACTCGAGTGTTTGGCACAAACACGTAGATGAAGGTGAACGCCGCCATGATCAACAGATACGGAACCATGCGCGAGGCGCCGGTGATCAGCGTGCCAAACGGCTCGATCCCGGCCAGGGTCTGCATGGCCGTGGTGGACATTACCGTCGCGGTGATCCCCAGGGCGGAGACCACCAGGAGCGGACCAATCAGGATCACCGACAGGTAGTTGGAGAAGCGCTGGGCGAAATTGCGACTGTTCTCGACCCGCCAGATGGTGTTGAACGCCAGCTCGATTTTCTGCACCAGCGCGATCACGGTGTAGACGAGGAACAGCAGACCGACAAAACCGAGTACGCCGACCCGCATGTTGTCGACGAACTCGATCACGTTGTTCGCGATCTCGACCCCCTGCTCCCCCAGGGGCTCGAGAAACCCCAACACCACCGGCTCGACCGCGTTGTGCGCGCCGAAGGCCTTGAGTACGGAGAACGACAGCGCGATCAGCGGGACGATCGACAGCAGCGTGGTGTAAACCAGACTCATCGCGCGCAGCGTGAGCTGACCCTCCTTGGCCTCGTGCACGATCGCGCCCGCACCCCGCACGATCCCGAGCAGCAGGGCCTTCCAGCGCGGCAGCCGCGTCAGGTCGGTATCCTGCACCAGCGATACCAGCCGTCGGCGCTGGGCCTCGATGCGTTCGGCCAGCGTCAACGCCGGCACGGACCACTCCCTGTGCCTGACAGGCTCATCGGCGGGCTATTTTTGCTGCCACTGGCCGCTGCGGTCCTGGTACCAGTACCCGGAGGGCGCCTCCTCCACCCAGACCCGGGCGAAGGTCTCGCGAATCCGGTCTTCCCAGTCCGGGCGATCGTTCGCGCGCGCGATCTCGCGGTAGAGCGAGTCGCGGTCCGAGTTTTCCTCGCTCACCAGCCGCTGCACGGTACTGCGATCGCGCAGCGGGACCTCGGACAGGTCACGGATCACCACATCGGCATTACGCCCGAAGCCGATCGCCCCGCTACGAAAATGCGGCGCGAGCTGTGGCGCCCGCTCGCGCATGGAGGCACGGATACGGTTGATCGCCGGTGTCTGGATCTGCAGGTCCGGACTCTGCGCGGCAGCCGGGCTCACCAGTCGATCCAGCACCCAGGCCAGCACTGGCAGGTTGCCATTCGCCGGGGTGTTGCGCGGCATCAGCATCGCACCGGGCTCGGCCTCAGGTGACACTTCCGACTCCGGGGTGCCTTCCTCGACCTGCAGCGCGTCGCGTACGATCGCGCGCGCCGCCTCCTCGGCCGCGGCCGTCGGGAAATAGATATTGATGGTCACGCAGCCCGCCATCAGGGCGAACACCAACGCCAGTCCCGGAATACTCCATAAAGCCTTCATGCCGTACTTCCCTTGTCGAGGCGGTTCAACCCGCATGATGCCCAATCTACACCAACACCCTGAACGGCAACCAAACGCCAGGCCGCTTATTGCACCACCGGGCCCTCACCAGCCTGGATGGTCGCCAGGCGGTTGATCAGTTCGGGCCAGTCGACCCGGCGGTTGTAGCCAATAACCTGAATCTGCGGGATGCCCCCGCCCTGCACCAGCACGAAGCCACCATCCGGGCGGTCGGCCACGCCGGAGGCGGTGCAGACCTCGCCACGCAACTCGCAGCGAAACCCGAGACGGCGGTAGCTGAAGTTCTCGAACACCCGCAGGAAGACCGACGAGGCCGCGGCCTGCAGTCCCCCGCCCAGCTCGGTGATGTTCTCCACTGCGCGCTGGCTGATCCGCCGGCGCCCACGATCACGCTCCGGCGTCATCAACTCCAGATCCATGTGCACCGGCGACCAGTCCACCATCACCAGATCGCGCACATGCCCGGAGATACGGCCCTGCACGCGACCGAAGTCGAACGCCTGCGTCAGCGGATCCAGGTCCAGCCGCTGGATCTCGGCTGACAGGCCCAGCTCCGGGGCATAGCCCAGCAGGTTGTGGATATACACATCACGCAGCACCACCTCGCCATTGAACACCTGGACCAGCAAACGGCCATCGACGTTCAGATCCCCCCGCTCGTAGCGCACCCGGGGGATCATGCCGGCCAGCCGCCCGGAGAATCGCGGCCAACCCAGCACCTCGGTCAGCGGCTCCAGGCTGATCGCGCGGATGCCGCCCTCGAAGCGCACATCCGGGCCCGAGTCCGTCTGGCGCAACTCGAAGGCCCCAACCCGCAACCCGCCATCGAAGATCGGGATCTCGGTTTCGGCCAGCAGCTCCATTCCGGCCGGCAGGGCCCGGACCTGCGCCTCGAACGCATCGAACGGCAGCCCGTACAGGTGCGCGGCATCCAGCGCGAAGGTCCCGGGGCTGCCCGCCTCGTCCGCCGACCAGTCGAGCGCCCCGCGCGCACCGGCCAGGCCGAAACGCCCCCGCCGGTCGCTGGCATCCAGTTCCGCCCACTCGAGATCCGCGCGCCGAGGCTGCGAGCCCGCCAGCTCCACATGCCCTGCGATCTGCCCCCCGGTGGCCAGATCGCCGAGTACCGTCCCGGCCAGCCAGGGCGCCAGCAAGGAATCGTAGACCGGGGCGAGCGCATGGACCCGCCCATGAAAGACGCCATCCAGCCCCGTCTCCTGGTCATAGGCCACCGCCTCGCCGCGTGCCTCCAGCGCATCGCCGTAACGCAGATCCAGGGCATCCATCCGGAATGCCAGCGCCCCGGGGTCCCCCTCCAGCCCGTTCAGGGAGAGCTCCACCGGCCCCTCGTCGTCCAGGTCCACGAACCACGGATCGATGTAGACCACGCCACCCTCCAGTGCGAGGTCCAAGTCCCAGCGCGTGCCGTCCCCGGACAACTGCGCCTGGCCGCGCAGTTCCTCGCCGGCCTGCAGGCCCAGCGGATCGCTGAACGCAACATCTTCCAACCCCAGACGTGCGGTGAGCCGGCCATCCGGGCGCAACCGCAGATCGAGGTCGGCCCGTCCCCCGTCGACGGCGACGGGGAGTTCCAGCGGCAAGCGGTCAAATGCCGCCAACGCCTGGAGATCCAGCCCGCGCAACCGGGCATCGACATCCCAGCCGCGTTCGGGGGCGAAATCCGCGCGCAGGCTTCCGCGCCCACCAAACCAGCCGGGCCAGTCCCCGGCCAGCCGGAGATGGCCGCTGTCGCGGCCCCAGGCCAGCGACAGGCGGTGCCCGTCCAGCCGCAGGTCGCCCGAGCGTCCCCACAGGCGCGCGTCGTCACAGGCCACTTCGCGCCGGGTCAGGCGCAGATCGGTACATTCCACCCGCGCGGCCGTCAGCGTGCCCACCGGCTCCGGCAGCTCGATGCGCTCGGCACGCAGCTCCAGGGTCAGACGCCCGTCGCGCCAGCCGATGCGGGAACTCATCCCCTCGGCGCTCAGGGCCTCGTGCACCAGCGACTCGATATTGAGCTCGGCCCCGAGGGAGACGTCGGGCTCGGCCTGCGCCGAGACCGATGTGGCCACGAGGCCTGACGCACAAAGCCCCGCCAGCATCCAGCGCACCGGGCGGGGCACGGGACTCAGTCTCCCGAACTGCCGCGCAGGCGCTCGCGCAGGGGCAACGCCGCCCGCGCCAGCCACTCGCGCAGGGCAAAGCGCGAGGTCTCGATCGCCTCGGTCGTGGGCAGGAAGTACCGCAGGCCACGCGGATCAACGGTGGTACCGCGGAAACCAGCGGGCGCCGGGTAGGCGTCGAACCCGGCGCGCTCAAAACACTCCAGGGCCCGTGGCAGATGCATCGCCTGAGTCACGACCAAAACGGCATCCACGCCCTGCCCCTGCAGGCGCTGGCGTGTATGCGTAGCGTTCTCGCAGGTGTTGCGCGAGGTGTTCTCGAGCCAGCGTGCCGAGACGCCGAGATCCTGCTGCAGGGTCGCGGCCATCAGTTCGGCCTCCGAACGCCGCCCGGGCAGCGCCCTCGGTACACCGCCCGAGACCACAATGGGGAGATCGGTGGCACGATGCAGCCGCGCGCCCTCGCGCACACGCTCGTGGGTGCGGGGGTTCAGGGCATCGTGGCCGGCGTCCTCCGCGCGCCCCACCCAGCGGCCGCCGCCCAGGATCACGATCGCATCCGCCCGCCCGGTCGCCAGTACGCTGTCGCGCACCTCGCGCTCGAGGGTATCCGCCAGGGGCTGTGCCACGACCTGCAGGCTGGGCAGTACCAGGGCGACCAGCCCCAGCGCCAGGAGCGGCCGGCCACCACGCCAGTCGGCCCGCCACAACAGCACGCCCAGCAGCGTAAGGGTCATACCCAGCCCCGGCGGCAACAGCAGGTGTTCCGCGATGGTTTGCAGGGACGCGAGCATGGGCGGTCCCGGGGGGCTTACTTCTTGCCCGGGGAGTAGAGGTAGTGGGCGTAGGTCGCCACGTCCTCCGAGACACGGCGGATCAGGTGATCCAGACTGATGATCGCGAACTCCAGCAGGTTCACCGCGATATACGGGTTTTCCACGCGCAGGCGGTCGTACATCGAGCGCGACAGGCGCAGCAGCCGCGTCTTGTCGCTCAGCGCACGCATGCGCACGCCGCGCGGCACGCGGTCAAAGAACGACATCGAACCCGCCAGCTCTCCGGTCTGCATGCGGCCCACCTCGATCTCCTGGCTGCCATCGTCGTGATACAGCGCGGCCGTCCCGCTCACCACGAAAAACAGCGACTCGCCGACCTCGCCGATATCCGCGATCACCTGCTTGTGGTGGGTCTCCACCACCTCCAGGTATTCGAGCAGGACTTCGACCTCCGCAGGCGTCAGGGACGCGGAGATCGGGTGCTTGGAGAGGAATTCGGTCAGCAGTTCCTTGGACATGAGGGGGCTTCCTTCTGACGGGTCCGCAGTAGCAGTGGGAGTGATTTAGAGTATAACGAACGCGCCGTCGGCACAGGCGACGGGAATCACCAAGGAGGCCTGCGTTGATCGACATTGATGCCCTGCGCCGACATCTGCCGCGCCGTCTGCGCGAAGGTCGGGCCCTTCTGCTCGCGGCCGGGGCCCAGCCACCGGACAGCCCACCGGGGCTGGAACAGATCACCGTGGAGGCCTTTCTCGAACACCCACCCGAATCCCGCGTGCCATTGGTCCTGCTACTGGACACCCTCAGCGCCCTGGATATCCCGATCGGCCAGCATCTGCTCGGCGGGCTGCGGGATCGCTGGGCCGACGAGGTGCTGATCCTGCATCGGCTGGACGATGAACGCTGGGGACTGAATGAGTTTCTGGCACTGGGTTTTCGCCGCGACCCGGACGCCGAATCGGCCGCGCCGGATCATGCGGTCTACCGCACCAGCCTGTACGACTACAAGCTGACGCCGGACTGGCTGAATGCCCGCTTCTGGGCCAACCCGGACATGTGGGACAAGGCGCGCTGGTAGGCGCGCGGCGGGTGCCTAATCCTTCTCGGGATTCAGCCGCGGGTGGGTCTCCTCCCCCCACAGCAGTACCAGCGCACCGGACAGGAACATGGCGATGGCCACAAACCAGAACCCCCAGGTCACCGAACCCCCGATGTGGGCAACGATCCCCAGGGCCAGTGCACCGATGCCGTAGCCGAGATCGCGCCAGAAGCGGTAGGTCCCGATTGCGGAACCGCGCCAGTTCGGATGGGCAATATCGGCGACCGCCGCGCTTAGATTGGGATACAGAAGCGCCATGCCAAAGCCGGTTACGGCCGCCGCGAACGACCACCAGATGACCCCCTCGCCCAGCAGCGTCAGGGCCACGCCAGCGCCGCAGATCCACATACCCCACACGATGGGCTGCAACCGCCCCACATGGTCGGAGAGCTTGCCGGTGGCGAACTGCGAGCCACCCCAGACAAAGCCGTAGATTCCGACGACCCAGCCGATCGCGGCCAGGCTCAGCCCCTGCTGATACAGGAATACCGGATAGAACACCCAGACCAGGGCATCGACGAACTTCTCCACCAGGCCCGCCTGGCTGAACGCAGCCATGCGCCGGTCACGCCAGGACATCAGCGTGAACACCTCCCAGGTGGTCGGCGTATCGGCGATCGATTTGGGGTACCGCGGTTGCGGCCCGGTGGACTGCCCGGCCGCATGCCGGGCCCCCTCGGCCTTGGCCCAGTCCAGGGTCTCGCGCACCCACAGTGCGGTCATCAGGATCGCGATCGCGATCACGACTACGCCGAACACGAACACCCCCATGCGCGGCCCGAGGGCAGCGGCCATATAGCCGGTCACGATCCCGGCCACGGCCACCCCGACATAGCCGGAGAACTCGTTCATGCCCATCGTGAAGCCGCGTTCGTCGCCCCGGGTGATGTCCATCTTCGCGGTCTGGGTCATCGACCAGGCGAGCCCCTGATTCACGCCTAACAGGATGGTCGCGGCCACAATCCAGCTCCAGGATGGCGCGTAGAGGATCATGAACGGGATCGGGATGGCCGCCATCCAGCCGAGCATCAGAACGGTCTTGCGCCCCATGCGTTCGGACAGCCGCCCGGCAACGAAATTGAGCACGCCCTTGACCACGCCGAACGCGACGACGAACGCGGTCAGCAGCATGAACGAGCCCTCGGCCACGCCGAACTCGTCCTCGGCCAGCGCCGGGATGACGGTGCGCATCATCCCGATCGTCAGGCCCACGAAGAAGACCTGGATCAGTTGCTGCCCAAACTGCCCGAGGTTCTCGCGAATCCCGTGGGTCAGGTGTTCATAGGCCTGGGCGGCCCTGGATGGATCGCTCATCAGAGTTCCTTGTCTTGCGCCACTCAGGCCGCGATATTGGCGGCTACATAGGCGTCCATGCCCGCCGGTCGCGGGGGGATATCACTCGTCAGGAAGTCGACGAACGCATCGCGATCGCTGAATGCGAGCCCCGGATTAAAGCGTTTCTCGAAACCCAGGGTGGAGGACGGCTTGCCCGACAGGCCCGCGCCGCAGGCGCTTCCAGCGTAATGGCCCGGATAGATCTCGAGCTCATCCGGCAGCCCCAGCAGCCGCTGATGCAGGCTGTCGTAGAGCCGCCCGGCCATCTCGCGCTCCTGCCCGGCCAGATCGGGTCGCCCGACGCTCCCGATAAACAGCGTGTCCCCCGTCAGCACGAACCAGGGCTGCCCGCCGCGACGTTTGTCGGTCACCAGCAGACACACGCTGTCCTCCGTATGGCCCGGCGTGTGGAGGACCTCTACTTCGACATTACCGGCCTCGATCCGGTCGCCATCGCGCAGGGGATGAAAATCAAACTCGACCACCTCGCGATCCGATTCATGAAGGCAGTACTTCGCGCTGGCGCGCTCTGCAAGATCACGACCACCGGAATAGTGATCGGCATGGACATGGGTATCGATCACGTGCGTGATCTCGACGCCAATCTGGCGTGCCTGCTCCAGGAACCACTCCTGGTCACCCTCGACGACGTCCACAGCAATCGCCTTGCCGAGCGACCCGCATCCAAACAGATACGACAATGAAGATTCTGTAGTCGGTAACTGACGGAAAAACATGAGACACCTCCTGGATCATCCATGATGACGGCCAGAGATCGCCGAGAATGGGGAATCGAGTGGTTCCGTTCCGGGAACCTCGCCCCACAATCGAACGGAATCCACCTGACACAGCATTCATTCTAACGTTCGTTAGAACGTAACCTAGTCCGCGACCGAAGGGATGTCAAATACGTGCTGGCGTATGCGGATGGGGCTCCAGCGCAGCACACGGACGAACGTCCGATTGCACATAGCCCACAGGCCGCCGCTGGAGGCGCTGTTGTGGGAGTAAACGAACTGGCGGGCGGTCCGCCAGCCGAGGTGGGCTCAGCGGTCTGAGAGACCCGGGGAAAGACTGATCAGTGTTTCCCTTGTTCCAGGGGCAGACCCTGATGGCGCCATTCGGCGACACCGTGGTCCAACCGGACGGCGCGGAAGCCGTGCTCGCCCAGGATCGCGACCGCATCGCGCGCCATCAGGCAGTACGGTCCCCGGCAATAGGCAACGACCGGGACATCCGGCGCCAATTCGTCCAGACGCTGCTTCAACTCGCGCAGCGGGATGGAGCGGGCGTGCGGCAGATGCGCGGTGGCGTACTCGGTGTCCGGGCGAACGTCCAGCACGATGACCTCGCCCTTGCGTGCCTGCTCCAGAAGCTCATGGCCGCTCAGCGGGACCATGTCGCCGGCACTGGCTGCCATGTCGCGCACAGCGCCCTGCAACTCCAGCAACCGGCTCTCGGCCAGCTCCCGCAGCACAACCCAGAAGTCGGCCACCCGCGGGTCTGCCAGACGGTAGAAGATACGCCGTCCATCGCGCCGGGACTCCACCAGATGGGCCTGGCGCAGCTCCTTCAGATGGGCACTGGCCAGCTTGACGCTGATCTGGGCATCCGCCGCGAGCTGGTCGACGCTCTTCTCCCCCTGCACCAGGACCTCGATCAGTTCCAGCCGCTTCGGGCTGGACGCCGCCTTGCCAATCCGGGCGACCTGGTCATAGAGCAAATCTTTCAGTTCGCGATCGGACATGAACGCATTCCAGATGGGGAAGTCGGCAAGGTAGACCGCCCCGACCCGACGCGCAAGGCCCGAGCGGGAGCGAGGGTTTGTTGCGCCGAATTCTTTCTTGACTAAATTACTCAGGAACTATTCATCAGCAGTTGGTAACAAACTAACCAACAAGCCGTGCCCCGACCCAGGGGCACCCGTTCCCGAAAGGAGGACAACCATGAGCCAGCTGATCCACAACTTCCCGGCCGACGGCGTCGTCACCATCAACCGCGTGATCCTGAAGCCGGAGTACAGCATCGATGACCTGCAGGAGCGCGTCGCCATGCTGTGCGAAAACGTAAAGACCTATCACTCGGACACCGGCTTCGTTGGCGGCTTTGTCGCACTGAACTCCGGCGCCGTCTCCAACGAGGGCTCCACCATCGGCCAGGCCGTGGAGAGCCCGATGAAGGACAAGGAGGCGCTGATCATCACCTTCTGGCGCAGCTTCGAGGAACACGAGGCCTCGCACCGCAGCGAGACCTTCCAGCCGCTGTTCCAGGAGGTCCTGGAGCTGTGCGAAAACGGTAACGAAGAGATTGCCTACGAGATGCTCTGGTCTGGCGCGGCCTATTCGCCGGACGAGGCCAAGGCCGCTCGCGAGGCGAAGGAAACCCATCAGGCGGCCTGAACCCGCATTGATGGCTGAGTGACCTCCAGTCGTATTTCTCTCCTGCGACTGTGCCCATTGCCGGGACCTTGCGTCCCGGCTTTTTTATGGCTAACCGACCAAGGCGCCAGCCTGCTCGGACTCAGCGCCGGGGCTCGTCGTCCGACGAGGACTCGTTCATCTCCGGGGGCGAGGCCAGCGTGTGGGTCTTGTCGTCATAGCGGCCCTTCAACTCGTCCGCGCGCGTGTGCTCCCACAATGGCACCCCGACGAAGTAGCCGGCGCGGCCAATCGCATGCGCGGCCACCGGGGCCGTCAGCAGCAGGAAGCCGATCACCGCCACGGCTCGGGTGGTCACGCCTCCGTCACCGAAATAGACGGCGACCCCCACCATCATGAGACCAGCCCCAAGCACACCTGCCTTGGTCGTCGCGTGCAGTCGCATCGGCAGGTCCGGCATGCGGACGAGCCCCAGCGCGGCTACCACCATGAACGCGGCACCGGACACCAGGAACAACGCCGTCAGTAGCTCAATCATCTTCGCGATGCCCCCCTTTCTCGAGATAGCGGGCAAATCCGACCGCGGCGAGGAAGGCGGTCAGGGCCAGCACCATTGCCACGTCGATAAACGGGGTCCGGCCACTGGAGATCACGTACACCGCGATAAAGCCAATGGTCAGGGACGCGATCAGCTCCAGCGCCACCACGCGATCGGGCAGCGTCGGCCCAAGGTAGAGACGCCAGAACCCCAGCACCAGGGAGATGCTGAGCAGGACATTGGCCACGATGATGGCGATTTCGAACATCTGTGTCCCCCGCGCCTAACGCAGGACCTCCAGGGCCCGGTGTTCCAGATACTTGATCGAGCGGATCACCGCGTCGCGGTCTTCCAGATACATCACGTGGATGTAAAGCACCTTCCGGTCGGTCGATACGTCCAGGCTCAGGGTGCCCGGCGTCAGCGAGATCAGGTTCGCGACGATCGTGATCTCGCCATCGGTCTGCGCATCCAGCGGAAAGGCAATCACGCCCGGCACCATGTGGTGCGTCGGCGTCATCACATCGTAGGCGACCTTCAGGTTCGACAGGAACAGTTCCCACAGGAAGAACCCAATGAAGGCGATGAACTTGGGCACCCGTCGCGCGTAGCTCGCGAAGGCCGGCTTGTCACGCAGCGCGAACGCCAGCAGGACATAGCCGAGGAAGAACCCGATCAGCAGGTTGCCCCCGGTGAAGTTCCCGGTCAGGAACACCCAGATCAGGGCCAGCGCGATATTCCAGGTCAGCGCGATCATTGCCGTGAATCTCCCAGCACGGCTTCAATATACTGCGACGGATCCAGGAGCTGCTCGGCGGACATCGCCGCCATCTGGTAGATCGGCTCGCCGTACAGGCCGATGGCCACGGTCATCAGCGCCAGCATGATCACCGGCACCCACATCCAGATCATCGGGCCCGAGCTGACATCCCGGAGCTCGCCCTCGACCCCTTCCGGCTGCGCCTTCCAGAACACCTCGGCCCAGATCTTGATCATCGAATAGAGCGTCAGCAGGCCCACCACCAGTGCCACGGCCACGACCCAGTAAGCCTCGGCCTCGATGCCAGCGCGGATGATGATGAACTTGGCGAAGAACCCGGACAGCGGTGGCAGACCCGCCAGCGACAGCGCCGGGATCAGGAACAGCACCCCCAGCATCGGGTTCGTGCGGTAGATGCCACCCATGTGCTTGAGCTCGTGGGTGCCCTTCATCACGAAGGTGATCCCGCTGATCAGGAACAGATTCGCCTTCACGATGATGTGGTGCATGATGTAGAACACCCCACCGACCAGTGCCAGCGGTGTAAACAACGCCAGCCCCATGATCATGTAGCCGATCTGGCTGATGATGTGGAACGACAGGATGCGCCGGAACTCGTAGTGGGCGGCCGCCCCGAGCACGCCGGTCAGCATCGTGGCCGCGGCCACCCACAGCAGGATCTCGTGGGTGTAGTCCACATCCTGGTTGAAGATCAGCGTGAACACGCGGAACAGCGCGTACACCCCGACCTTGGTCAGCAGGCCCGCGAACAGCGCGGAGACCGCGACCTTCGGCGTGTGATAGGACGCCGGCAGCCAGAAGAAAAACGGAAATGCCGCCGCCTTCACCCCGAACGCGACCAGATACAGCATCGCGATCACGGTGATCAGCCCGGTGTCCTCGACCGTGGAGAGCTTGTCGCCGATGTCCGCCATGTTCAGCGTGCCGGTCAGACCGTAGGTCAGACCGATCGCGGTCAGGAAGATCATCGACGACAGCAGGTTCAGGGTGACGTACTTGATTGCCCCCTCCATCTGCGAGCGCTCGCCCCCCAGGATCAGCAGCGCAAACGACGCGACCAGCATCACCTCGAACCAGACATAGAGGTTGAAGATGTCGCCGGTCAGGAAGGCGCCGTTCACCCCCGCCAGCAACAGATGCAGCAGCGGGTAGTAGCCGAACTTCTCCGACATCTTGCCGATGCCCGATAGCGAATAGAGCGCGGTCGCGAAGCCGATGATGCCGGTCAGCACCACCATGATCGCCGCCAGCATGTCGGAGACCAGCACGATACCGAACGGTGCCGGCCAGGAGCCCATCTCCATCACGACATGGCCGTGCTCCCAAGTCTCCATCAGCAGCCAGACGGTGGCCGCCAGCATGGCGCCAGTGCCGAGCACGCCCAGCGCGCGCTGGGCAAAATGCGAGCGCCAGAACATCACCGACAGCGCGCCGGCGAGCAGCGGGATGATGACCGGAAGGGCAACGGACATATTCATCGATCCGTGTCCTTCATCTGGTCCATGTCATCGGCCTTCACGACCTCGTAGGCGCGATGGATCAACACCACGGCGAAGGCCAGCACGCCAAAGCCGATCACGATCGCGGTCAGCACCACGGCCTGCGCCAGCGGATCGGCCGACAGCCCTTCGGGAACCGTGGCACCCGGCGGGATCAGCGGCGGCGCGCCCGGCAGCATGCCGGCCAGCGTAAAGATCAGCAGGTTGGCCGCGTTCGACAGCAGCACCAGTCCGATCACCAGCTTGACGATCGAACGCCGGAGCATCATGTAGATGGCCGCGGCGTACATACCGCCGACCACGAAGGCCATGACGACTTCCATCAGTCTTCTGCCTCCGCCAGGTTGAGCATGATCGTCAGCACCGACCCGATCACGACGAGATAAACGCCGATGTCGAAGATCAGCACGGTGGAGAGCTTGATCTCGCCGAAGACCGGGGCCGTGAACTCCCACCACTGGGCCGTGAAGAACGCCTGTCCCAGAAAGGCCGCGGGCAGTGCGCTCACGACCGCCAGCACCATGCCGGCACCCAGCAGGTCGCGCGGGTCCACGCGCAGCACCTTTCGCGCAGAGCGGATATCCATGGAAAACAGGTACAACACGATCGCCGCCGCCGCGACCAGGCCACCGATAAAGCCGCCACCCGGCTCGTCATGGCCGCGCAGCAGCAGAAACACGGAGAACAGCAGCAGCAACGGCAGCAGGAAGTGCCCGGCCGTGCGCAGGATCAGCGAGTGCATGTTCATCGGCGGTGGTCCTCCGCGCGGAAGCGAATCATCGCGTACACCCCGATCGCCGCCAGGGCGAGCACGAAGATCTCGCCCAGCGTATCCAGGGCCCGGAAGTCCACCAGCACCACGTTCACGATATTACGGCCATAGCCCGAGGGCTCCGACTCCTCGATGAAGTACTGCGAGATCGAGTCGAACAGGCGGGCATCCAGGGTGCTCAGCATCAGCAGCGTGATCATGCCGCCGGTGACCAGCGCAATACCGGCGTCGCGCAGCCGCAGCGCGGTAGACGACAGATTCAGGAAACCCGGCAGACGGAACAGCACCAGCACCAGCAGGATCACCGTCAGAGTCTCCACCAGCACCTGGGTGATCCCCACATCCGCCGCGCTGTACAGCACGTACACCAGGGCGACCGTAAAGCCCAGAGAGCCCAGCGCTGCCACGGCGCCCAGACGCGAGCGCGTCAGCACCGCGAACAGCATCGACGCCACCAGGATCGCGATGATGGCCATTTCGTGGATCTGCAGGCGCTCGAAGTGCACCGTGCCGACACTCACGTCGAACAGCTGGGCGGTCACGCCGACCAGCCCCGCCGTCATTGCCACGATCACGATCACGTAGTAGCGCAGATAGCCGTTCTGCAGCACCCGGGTCTGCCATTCGGAGATCCAGACCAGGCCATCCATCATCTTGAAATAGCCCTTCTCCGGTCCGTACTCGGCGGCCCGGTCGACCCAGCCCAGGGCCCGACGCGCCTGCTCCCAGCGCCAGTAGAGCAAACCACCCGCGACCAGGCTGAAGGCGGAGATCGCCAGCGGCCAGTTAATGCCGTGCCACAGCGCCAGGTAGCCATCCACCGGCGCGCCCTGCACGCTCGCCGCCGCGGCGTTGACCAGCCCTTCGTCCGCCAGCCCCGGCCCGAGACCGAAGATCAGGCCCAGGCTCGCCAGCACGACCGGGCCGGCCAGCATCGCCGGCGGTGCCTCGTGGTGCGGGGTCTTGGGTGTTTCCACCCGAGCCCCGAACCACGGCCGGATACCGACGATGGCGGCGACCGCCACGCCGAGGATCGCGGTCAGTACTGCCAACAGCGTCAGGATACCCACCAGACCCGGGGCCTCGAGCACCGACTCCAGCATCAGTTCCTTGGCAACAAATCCGAACAGCGGGATCACCCCACCCAGCGACAACGCCGCAAGAATCGCAAAGGCGGCCGTGATCGGCAGCGCGGTGCGCAGCCCCCCGGTTTGCAGGAAGTCCTTGGCTCCGGCCTCGTGGTCGAGGATACCCGCGACCATGAACAGCGCGCCCTTGTACAGCGAGTGCGCCAGCAGGAAGGCCATCGCGGCCATCAGCGCGGTCTCGGTGCCGATACCAATCAGCATGGTCAGCGTGCCCAGCGCCATCACGGTGGAATAGGCCAGGACCTGCTTCACGCCCGTGCTGCGGAAGGCCAGGAAGACGCCCGTGAACATGGTGATCGCGCCGAACAGCGCCAGCGTGGTGAACCAGATATCGGTCCCACCCAGCGAAGGATTCAGGCGCGCCATCAGGTACACCCCGGCCTTCACCATGGTGGCCGAGTGCAGGTATGCGGAGACCGGCGTCGGCGCGGCCATCGCACGCGGAAGCCAGAAGTGGAACGGGACCTGGGCCGACTTGGTAAAGGCCCCGATCAGTATCAAAATCAGTAATGGCAGGTAGAGCGCGTGCTCGCGGACGAGATCGCCGTTGGCCAGGATCTCGGAGAGCTCGTACGAGCCGCCGGCCATCGCCAGCATGATGATCCCGGCGAGCAGCGCCAGGCCGCCACCGACCGTGACGATCAGCCCCTGCAGTGCGTACTTCCGGGCGTCAGCGTTCTCGTGGTTATAGCCGATCAGCAGATAGGACGTGATGCTCGTCAGCTCCCAGAACACGAACATCGCGATCAGGTTGTCCGCCAGCACCAGCCCCAGCATGGAGCCCATGAAGGCGAGGATGATCACGTAGAAACGTCCGAGGTCGCGGTGCCCTTCGAGGTAGCGCCCGGCATAGGTAACGATAAAGAACCCGATACCCGAGATCAGCAGCGCGAACAGCAGCGACAGGCCGTCCACCAGGAACGACAGGTGGATATCCAGCCCCGGCAGCCAGGGCCAGCTGAGCACGATGGACTCGCCCGCGGAAACCGCGGGGAGAAAACTCAGGAAATAGAGGAACAGCGCCGCCGGGAGGAGCCCCAGCACCCAGCCGCTGGCGCGACCGGTGACACGATGGACCGCGGGTGCGATCGCGGCCACCAGGAATGTTGACAGAATTGCGTAGAGCATCCGGCCAGCTGAGTCCTTATGCGTCGGGCGTTATCCGCGTGACCCGTACGACCTGCCCGGAATCACGCTCCTGGAGTTGCGTCCGTCACCAAGGACCACCGGCGACGGCTTCAAAACAGCTGCGAAAGCCTAATGGCTCGATCGCCGAGGCGCAAGAAACGCGAATCGGGACACGTTTCCGCAGGCGCCCCCGGCAAATCCGGGGACGGAAGGGGGATCAGTACCAGTCGCTGCGGCGGCGGCGCAACGGAATGCGCGTCAGGATGATGCCGAGGATCAGGCTGCCGACGGTCACCGCCGCGCCGGTCATGAACCAGCGCCGCTGGCTGTCGGCCTGCATCACCTCCACCTGGCGGCGATACTCGTCCGCGGAATCACGGGCCTCTACAAGCTCGCTTTCCAAGCGCCGATTTTCGCGCTGGATCTCCTGCGGCCGTGCCGCGACGTCACGCAGCTCCTCAAGCTCGGACTCCATGTCGGCCACCTGCGTCTCCAGGCCTTCACGCTCGGCTTCGAGTTCGCGGCGAGTATCCAGCAGCTCGGCAATCCGACCCTCCTGGTCGTCCGCGCCCGAGCGAATCTCGGCCAGCTCGGCCTCGACCTCTTCCAGGCGCTCACGGGAATGCGGCTCGTCCTGCAGGTAACGGGTCAGGATCCAGGCCTCGGTGCCGCTGGGCAGGCGAATACGGGTGTGGCCATCGCCGCTCTCCTCGAGCACCGTGACCTCCTGCCCCGAGCGCACTGCACTGATAATGCGGCTGTTCGGCCCAGTGCCATTGCGCACCCCGACCTCCAGCTCCTCGCTGACGAAACGCGTGGTCTCGGCCATCGCCGCCGTGGCAGTCAAGCCGCCCAGGATCAGAATCCCGGATACCGTGAGTCCGCGCATCACCCGCTGCATCTGCATGCCCATGTCCTGCCTCTCGCCTGGTTGCCTGATCCAGCCATGGAGTCAACGTCGCCTGCATGACCGGGGGCGCATTCTACAGCGGCATTCGTGGCTCGCGGCAACGCACCGCCTGCGGGGTGATCCGCATCACATTCCGGCGTCCGCATCCCGGGCCGACGTCGCGCGACCCGCGAGGCGTTCGCGCACCGCGCGCGCCGGGAACGTGACCAGCTCGAACAGAGCCGGCAGCAGCCGGCGCAGCTGCAGCGCAATCACGGCAAGCAGGTGCAGCACACCCGTCAGCAGTGCCAACAGAATACCGAGCAGCCCCCCGATCAGCACCCGTGTCGCCTGCAGCAGGGAGACCAGCCATAGCGACGCCAGCGCCACCACCAGCGGCACCACCAGCCCGACGGCCGCACCGACCATCTGCTCGGTCCAGTACAACGTGGGCGGTGGTGCCACCTCCCCGGCCATCAGGGTCTCCAGCAGATCGTTGCGATAGCGGACCCACTCAAGGTGATAACCGGCCAGGCCCGACAGCACCACCACAGCGGCCAGCACCAGCAATGCCGTAACCACCAGCCCCATACGGGCCCAGTTGTCGCGCTCCATCACCGCCTGCGGCAGCAACCGGACCGCCCCGCGGCTCTCGGCCAGCAGCCACCCGCTTACCAGCGCGATCCCCAGCAGCAGTGCGATGATCCGATCCGAGAGCGTCCCGGGGCCCGCGTCCTCCACCCCCGGAAACTGCCCGTCAAACGGCGGCCCGAAGAGCTGGTGGTACACGGCGACCGCCAGCACCGTGAGTGCAAGCCCCAGCAGCCCGAGCAAGCCCTGGCTAACGGCCTGGAAATACGAAGGCATCTGATGGCGGATCGAAGGTTCGGTCTGCTCGCAGCGCGTCAGGGCGCGGTCCAGGCGATCCCCCTGACGCTGCAGGTCACCCAGACGCCTTTGCAGGCCCTCCAGGCGGTCGACCAGCTGATCCACCGGGCTCTCCAGCCGCCGCCGGGCGGCCAGCATGCCCTGCGCCAGTTGCCGGTGCTCCTCCATGCCCAACCGCGCGATACGCAGGATCGTCTCCTGGAGATCCTGTGCGAGACGCTGGCTCTGCGGAGTATCGCTGACCGGGGTGCTGGCCAGCGCCTCGAGACGACTCACCCAGGCGGGTTCCTCGAGCAGGCGGGTCTCGTCCCGTTCGTAGGCCTCGCGCAGGGCGCGCAAGGTCTCGGTGGACTCCTGGCGAAGCTGCGGCATCTGCGCCAGGTCATGCCCCACCAGGTGGGCATAACGGCGTTCCAGGGCCTCCACCGCCCCGTGGATGCGATCGGCCTCCAGTCGTGCCAGATACCGCCGATGCCAGCCGGTCACGGCATCCCGCACATGTACGAGATGCCGGCGCAGCGCGCATAGCAGGTGGACCAGACCGCCCGTGATCGCAAGCAGCACCGTGCGCACCGGATTCCGCGCCCAGTCCAGCAGCACGATGGCGACCATGATCGCCAGAGTCACCATCAGGATTGTGATCGCCACGCCACCCCCTCGTCGGTCCTGCCTGTCGCCCGGACGCACCGGGCCCCACACCTACCCTGTTTGCAACCGGCACTCACCTGTCACCGGTTCTCCCCGCCGCGATTATGGCCGATCCGGCCATCCGGTGCGCGCGGCTCCCTGGCTCAAGTTTGCGGCAAGCGCGCCGATAGGGAGGGTAAATCTCCGGAGAATCCCAATGCTGCAGACCGACCTGCTTCCGATCGCCGGCCCTGAACGCATGGAACAACCCGGCTGGCTGGACGCCGGTTTCACCGCCGGCTGGCTGCCTGCGTTTCGCAATCGCAGTACGGGAGAGGTGCACGCCAGCCATCTGGAAGACGGTCGCCTGGCCTGCACGCATATCCTCGACACCCTGCCCGCGGCCTGGATCGCCGAGCGCGACGCCGAGGGCCGCCCCGGCGCCCTGGTCGCCGACATCCAGGCCGGCTACCTGCGCGGGTCGCGCTTCTACACCCTGGCCGATCTGCTGCGCTACCCGTCCGACGCCTGATTCGTGTTTCCCTGGCGCGGCCCGTCGGGCCGCGCCCTCGACCGGCACAATTGCTTTTAGGCGCGGGTTTCGGTCCAATACCGGGCTTTTCCCCGAGCGGCGCCCCCATGCAGAAAAATCAGTACGATCGCGACGAACTCCTGGCCTGCGGCTACGGCGACATGTTTGGCCCGGGCAACGCCCAGTTGCCGGTCCCCAACATGCTGATGATGGATCGCATCCTGGAGATCAACAGCGATGGCGGCGAGCATGGCAAGGGCCAGATGATCGCCGAGCTGGATATCAACCCGGATCTGTGGTTTTTCGCCTGCCACTTCCCCGGTGATCCCGTGATGCCCGGCTGCCTGGGGCTGGACGCGATGTGGCAACTGGTGGGCTTTTACCTCGCCTGGCTGGGTAACCCCGGCCGCGGCCGCGCCCTGGGGGTGGGCGAAGTGAAGTTCACCGGTCAGGTCCTGCCCACCGCGAAGAAGGTCACCTATCGCATCGACATGAAGCGGGTGATCTCGCGCAAGCTGGTGCTGGGTATTGGCGACGGCATCGTCGAGGTCGACGGCCGGCCGATCTACGAGGCCCACGACCTGCGTGTGGGCCTGTTCACCTCCACCGAAAATTTCTGACCTGAACAGCGAGCCTGCTCCGGCAGGACGCTAGTCCGTCACCAGCGGCGCGGGCATAGCGTCCGGGCGAAAGCGGTGGCCCTGGCGCAGGCAGTAACGCAGCCACTTGAACAGAAAGCGGTTATGCCGCCAGCGGCAACCCAGCCCCGGGTGTCCCGCGATCGTGTCGATCACCAGGTCCTCACCGCTGCGCCGGCAGTGGCGCCCCAGCACCTCGGCCTGCCGCGCGTCGTGGAACAGACGCACCCGGGCATCCGGCTGCAGGCGCGGTTCGTCGTGCCCGGCAAAGGCATAGGTCAGTCGCAGCGTGGTCGTGTACCGCGTGCGCTCCAGCACCTCCAGATGCAGATCCAGCGCCCCCTTGACCCGCGAGACCGCGCGCACCGGCTGGCGGTGCAACTCGGGGCACAGACGCCGGACGGACAGGTAGTTCTCCTCGTACATCTCCATCAGCGCCGCGAAAGTCACCGGGCGCGGCTCGAGATGGGCGGGGGTGCGAGTATCCAGCAACATGCCGCGCAGTCTAACAGCCCCCGGGCAGACACTGGCCAATGCACCCGCTGCCACTAGTGTCCCGTTATCCCTGTTTCGCCGCTCGCATCATCGCCTGGCCAACGCGGACCATGCCGAACCGAACAGCGCAGCGGCTGCCGAAAACCATACGCAAACCCTCCGCCCGGCACGGGACACCCCCCGCCCTTTTTGGTACCGTCAAACCAGACGGGAACCTCCGGCGTGCAATCGAAAAAGGACTCACGACTTCATGGATATCAGTGTCGTCACGACCCGGCCATTCACCGACCAGAAGCCCGGCACCTCGGGCCTGCGCAAGCGGGTACGGCAGTTCCGGCAGCCTCACTATCTGGAGAACTTCATCCAGAGCATCTTCGAGGCACACCCGAGCCTTTGCGAAGGCGAGCTGATCCTCGGCGGGGATGGCCGCTTCCACAACCGCGAGGCGATCCAGACCATCCTGCGCATGGCCGCGGCCAACGACGTCAAGAAGGTCGCGATCGGCCATGCCGGACTGCTGTCGACCCCGGCCGCCAGCCACCTGATCCGCTCGCGCGGTGCCACCGGCGCCATCATTCTTTCGGCCTCTCATAACGCCGGAGGGCCGGAGGGAGACTTCGGCGTCAAGCTGAACACGGCCAACGGCGGACCCGCGCCGCCCGGCGTCACCGATGCGATCTTCGAACACAGCAAGTCGCTCACCCATTACCGCATCGCGAGCGGCACGCCGCACGTCGACATCGACCACCTGCACACCACCCACCTCGGCGAGATGTCGATCGAGGTCATCGACCCCGTGGGCGCCTATGCCGACCACATGGCGACACTGTTCGATCTGGAACGCATCGGCGAGCTCCTGCGCTCGGACTTCTTCCGTATGCGCTTCGACGCAATGCATGCGGTCACGGGGCCTTATGCCGAGGAGATCCTGATCAATCGCCTGGGCGCCCCCGCCGAAACCCTGCTGCGCGCGGAGCCGCTGGCCGATTTTGGCGGCCGCCATCCGGACCCGAACCTGGCCCACACCCGCGAGCTGTGCGAGGCCCTGTACGGGCGCAACCCGCCGGACTTTGGCGCGGCCTCCGACGGCGACGGCGACCGCAACCTGATTCTGGGCCCGCATTTTTTCGTCACGCCCTCCGACAGCCTGGCCATCATGGCGGCCAACGCCCATCTGATCCCCGCGTTCTCCGATGGGCTCAAGGGTGTGGCACGCAGCATGCCGACCAGCCAGGCGGTGGACGTGGTCGCCGAGGCGCTCGGCATCCCCTGCTTCGAGACCCCCACTGGCTGGAAATTCTTCGGCAACCTGCTGGACGACGGCCGCATCCGCCTGTGCGGGGAAGAGAGCTTTGGCACCAGCTCCGATCATGTGCGCGAGAAGGATGGCCTGTGGGCCGTGCTGTTCTGGCTGAATCTGCTGGCCGCCCGCCGCCAGTCGGTGGAAGAGATCGTGCGCGACCACTGGCGCGACTACGGCCGCCACTACTACACCCGGCACGACTACGAAGGGCTGGACACCGCCCGCGCCGAACAGGTGATGGCGCGCATCGGCGAACAGCTCTCGAGTCTCCCGGGGCAGTCGCTCGCCGGCATGCGAGTCGCGGAGACGGACGACTTCGCCTACCGCGACCCGGTGGACGGCAGCGTGACCGAGCACCAGGGTCTGCGGGTCCTGTTCGAGGGCGGCGCGCGCATCGTGTTCCGACTCTCCGGGACCGGCACCGAAGGCGCGACCCTGCGCATCTACATCGAGCAGTACGAGACTCACCCGGAGCACCTGGACCGCGAGCCGCAGGAGCTGTTGCGCCCGTTGATCGAGGCCGCCGTGCGGCTGGGTGACCTGCCGGGCCTGGCCGGGCGCGACCAACCCGATGTGATTACCTGACCCGCTCCCGGTCCACCGCTGATGGACATCGTCGCCACCCGGCAGCGCTGGACGCATGGCTATGCGTTCGTGCTGGCCGCCACCGCCTCGGCGGTCGGACTCGGCAACATCTGGAAGTTCCCCTACATCCTCGGCCAGAACGGCGGCGGCGCCTTTCTGGCCGTGTACCTGCTGACCATCGCGCTGATCGGCATCCCGATCATGATGGCCGAAGTGATGATCGGACGGCGGGGCCGCCGTTCTCCGGGGTACGCGGCACTTGCCGTCGCCCGCGAGGCCCGTGTCCGCGACGCCTGGCAGATGGTCGGCTGGATCGGGATCATCGCCCTGTTCGTGATCATGACCTTCTACGCCGTGGTCACCGGCTGGGTCTTCTCTTATGTGCCACGGGCCGCCAGCGGGGCCTTCGCGGGCGTCGACGCGCCCGAGGTTACCGCGATCTTCCAAGGGGTCCAGACATCGCTTTCGGGGATGCTGCTGTGGACCACGCTGGGCCTTGCGGCGACCTTCGCGATCGTGGCCCTGGGGTTGCGCAACGGGCTGGAGCGCGGTGTAGCGCTGGTCATGCCGCTGCTGTTCGTCCTGCTGCTGGCCGCCATGGCCGGCGGTCTCTGGGTCGGCGATATCGAAGCCGCCCTGGACTTCATGTTCCGCCCGGACTTCTCCGCCCTGGACCGACACAGCCTGCTGATCGCGGTCGGGCACGCGTTCTTCACCATGACCCTGGCTGCCGGCGTGCTGATGATGTTCGGCGCCTATCTTCCCAGGAAGACCTCCATCGCCGGCACCGCGATCGGCGTTGCGATCGCCGACACCGTGATCGCACTGATCGCAGGGGTTGCGATCTTCCCGGTGGTGTTCGGCTATGGCCTGGATCCGGCCGCCGGGCCCGGCCTGATGTTCGAGGCCCTGCCGCTGGCGCTGTCCGCGATCCCGGCGGGGGTGATGCTCACCACGCTGTTTTTCGCGGCGCTAAGCCTCGCGGCGTTCAGCACCATGATCGCGAACGTCCAGGTATTCGTGCACCTGCTGCACGAACACTTCGGGATCTCGAACCTGCAGGCCGCCCTGGGGAGCGCGCTGGCCATCTGGGGTTTCAGCCTGATCACCATATTCTCGTTCACGGGGGCTGGCTGGGCCCAGATCGACCTGGTCGTGCTGGGGCGCGAACTGCCGACGCTCTACCACCTGCTGGAACACACGGCCATCAACATCCTGTTGCCGGTCAGCGGGCTGCTGATCGCACTGTTTGCCGGCTGGGTCCTGCCGATGGCGATCACCCGCGACGAGCTGGGACGGCCCACGGCCGCCTTCCATATTTGGCGCCTGATCCTGCGCTATATCGCACCGATCGCCCTGCTGACCCTGTTCTGGCAGCTCTCTACATTCAGCAGCCATCTGCCAATGAACTGACGCGCAACGCTCCGACGACCCGCGCGACCGCCCTGCCCATGTGCGGGTGCGCAGACCATACCCTGTAACGACGACCTCACGTCCGTGGGCGCACCCGGGGGAAAGCCCCGTTAGAATGCGCGGATGAATGGCGAGTGGATGATCACCTTCGAGATCGCGGCGACGCTGTTTGCCGGGCTCGGGCTGTTCTTCGTCGGCATTCGCCTGATCAGCGAGCACCTGCGCCAGCTCGCGGACCAGCGCCTGCGTGCACTGGTGGGGCGCGCCACGGGCTCCAACCGGGCGGCCGCGTTCCTCGGCCTGGTCGGCGGGGCGATCACCCAGAGCATCCACGCGGTCATCTTTGTGCTGATCTCGCTGGTCACCGCCGGCGTACTCGACGCCCGCCGTGCCCAGCCCGTGATCAACTACGCCAACCTCGGGACCTCACTGCTGGTCCTGATCGCCGCACTCGACCTGACCCTGATGGTCTTCATCCTGGTCGGGGTCACCGGGCTGCTGTTCTACTTCGACCGCGACCAGTCCGCCCGCCTGCGCCACCTGATCCGCGCCATGCTCGGCATCGGCCTGCTGTTCCTCGGCCTGATGTTTATCAAGGAAGGCGCCAAGCCGCTCAGCGAGCTGACCTGGATGACCGGCCTGATGTCGCTGTCGGCGCAGTCCTTGCTGATCGCATTCGCCACCGGGCTGGTGTTTGCGGTGATCGCGCATTCGGCCTCCAGTATCACCATCGTCACAATGGCCCTGGCCGCCAGCGGCGTGATCGATCTCGAATACGGCCTGATGGTCGTCTACGGGGCGAGCTTCGGCACGGGTGTGTCGACCCTGATCCTCGCCGCCTCGCACAAGGGGCTGGGCCGCCAGCTAGCGCTTTATCAGTTCATCCTCAAGGGCCTGGGCCTGATTCTGCTGCTGCCCCTGTTCTGGATCGAGTTCTACGGCGGTGTCCCGTTGATCGCCTCGGGCCTGGAAGCGCTCGCGATCGGTATCAGCCTGCAGATCGCGCTTGCCTACATCCTCTATCAGGTCGTCTGCGACCTGGCGATGCACCCGGTCCACGGTCCCGTCGCCCGTTTCCTGGAGCGCACCGCGCCGCCGACCGAGGAAGAGGCCCTGGGCAAGCCGCATTTCATCTACGCCGGGGCGCAGAACGATGCCGGGTCCGCACTGGTGCTGGTCGAAAAGGAACAGCTGCGCCTGCTCAAGCGACTGCCCGACTATCTCGACAGCGTGCGCGATGACAGCGACGGCGCCCGTCACGAACGCCTGGCCCTGCACCGTGGCAACCTGCAGGTCACCGAGGCCGTCGAGCAGTTTCTCGACGAAATCCTCTCCGGCGCGCTCAGTGGCGCGACCCTCGATCATGCGATCGTGCTGAAGAACCGCAATCAGCTGCTGCTACAGCTGGAAGACACGCTGAACGACCTGGCCACGGAGATTGAGCGTTCCCTCAATACGGACGCCTCCGCCGAGGCCCGTGCCCTGACCCACAACCTGGTCGAGACCCTGCACATGATGCTGCTGACCCTGACCGACGCGGCGCGCAGCGGGGATGCCGACGACATCGCCCTGCTGCAGTCCCTAACCCATGACCGCTCGGAGCTGATGGACTCGATCCGCCGCCGTCTGCTCGCCTCCAGCGACCTCGACGGCAGCGTACGCGACGCCGTGTTCGGCGCGACCAGCCTGTTTGAGCGCGGTATCTGGGTCTTGCGCCGCTATGCGCTGCTGCTAACGCCGCCGGAGGGGGCGTCCTACGAAGCCGACCCCGCCACCGCCCCCACCAAGCCGTAGCCTCTGTTCCGCTCTCACGGCGAAGCTCGTTGCCACGGTAAGGCTAGGCCCGGTTCGTCATCCGGTGTTCATGGTGCCTGCGTCCAGCCGCCTGCCATGCGCTGTTTCGCCAGCGCGCCGCGCCAGTTGTTAGTCAAAAACGGGCTTCTTTGCTCGTGCAAAGAAGTACCCAAGAAACACGCCCGACTGCCGCGACCCCGGCCCGCTGCGCGGGCCGGGGTTTCCCTCGCTCCGAGGGTTTTCGCGGGCGGCGCTGAAACTCGCTGCGCCTTCGGCTTCGCTCAGACAGTCAGCACCTCTCTTCCCGCGAAAATCCTCTCCGCTCGGCGCGACGACAACGGGGGTGAAGGTCAAGACAACAGCTGTCCCGGCGGCGTAGCACATGGATGGAGGCTGGGTCTTCGGACATCTTCGGCACGGCGCGGCCTTCGGCCCTGGCGTGCCGCGCCCGCGAGCGGGCGCCAGGGGGCGGGTAGGATGCTGATGAGCGCAGCGAATCGCATCAGGGTTGCCCCAACGTCGGAACGGTGCGTTTCGCTTCGCTCAACCGCACCCTACGGCGCTGGAGTTTGCTGCAGGCGTGGGGATACTTTTGTTTTGACCTTCATCCCCCGTATGAAGCCCCTTGCGGAAGGGTCCTCGGGACGGAAAAGAGGCGCTGACTGTCTGAGCGGAGCGTAGCGCAGCGAGTTTCAGCGCCGCCGGCCCGAGGGCCCTGGAGCAAGGTCCCCGGGCGGAATCCGGGTGCGCCTCGACGGGTACTTTCTTGGGCAAGCAAGAAAGTACCTCGGGGCGCGCTGGCGAAACAGCGCAAGGCAGGCGGCCGGCCGAAGCCACCGTAGACTCCAGAGGACGAACCAGGCCCGCCTCGAACGGTGTCAGACCAGGATAGCGGAGAGGCGGTCCAGTGCTTCGCGCAGGCGTGACTCGCGCTGGGTGTAGGCGATGCGCAGGTAGCGGTGGCCTGCGCTGGGGCTGAAGTCCGTGCCGGGTGTCAGGGCCACGCCCGCCTCGTCGAGGATGCGCGCACAAAGCGCCTCGGAGTCGTCCCCGTGCGCCGTGCAGGCGGCATAGATGTAGAACGCCCCATCGGGGCGGGCCTGGACCTCGAGGCCCAGCGCCGGCAGCGTCTCCAGCAGCACGTCACGCCGCGTCTGCAGTTCGCGCACCTGGCGCTGCAGGATCTCCTCGGTCTCGGGGGCGAAGGCCTCGACCGCGGCCGTCTGCGCCATGCTGGCCGGCGCCACGAACAGGTTCTGGGCAATCCGGCGAACCGGGTCGATCCACGCCTGCGGGACCACCATCCACCCCAGCCGCCAGCCGGTCATCGCGAAGTACTTGGAAAAGCTGTTGATCACGATGACATCGGGATGGAAAGCCGCAGCACTGCGCTGCGGCTCGTCGAACAGGATCTGGCCGTAGATCTCGTCCACGATTACCAGACCGCCCCGCGCACGCACGACGTCCACGATGGCCGCGAGACGATCGGCGGACAGCCGGGTGCCGGTGGGATTCGCCGGCGAGCCGAGCAGGATGGCACGGGTCCGCTCGCCCCAGGCCTGCGCTACCGCCTCGGCCGTCGGCTGAAAGGCGCGCTCGGCCGCCACCGGCAGCCCGACCGGGACGGCCCCGCGTGCAGCGACAAACTGACGGTTGCAGGCATAGCCCGGGTCCGGAAGGAGCACTTCCTCGCCGGGGTTCACTCCGGCGGCCAGCGCGAGCAGGATCGCGGCTGAGGCCCCCGCCGTGATCACGATGCGCTCGGGATCGATGTCGGCCTGATGACGGCGCCGGTAGTCGGCCGCGATCGCCTCGCGCAGTTCGCGGGTGCCGTGCGCGGGGGTGTAGCGGGTATCCCCGGCCGCCAGCGCCAGTTCCCCGGCACGCAGCACGGCTGGGGGCGTGGGAAAGTCCGGCTCACCCACCTCCAGGTGGATGATGTCGCGCCCGGCACGCTCGGCCGCCTGGGCCCGTGCCAGGATGTCCATCACCCGGAAGGGCTCGACCGCCTGGCCGAATGCGGACAACTCGGGGGCGTGCGTCGCAATCGACGGGGACGGGGTCGGATCAGCGCCGGACATGGCGCATCATGCGCTTGCGCTTGCGCTGCTGGCGGGGGGTGAGGATATTGCGCCGGCCGGCGTACGGGTTGCGTCCGGAGCGAAACTCCATACGCAACGGTGTTCCGACCAGCCCGAGGTGCTTGCGGAAGAAGTTTTCCAGATAGCGCTTGTAGCTCCCCGGCAGGGCATCCGTCTGGTTCCCATGGATCACGATGACCGGGGGATTCTGCCCGCCCTGATGGGCATAGCGCAGTTTGATCCGGCGACCGCTGACCAGGGGTGGCGCATGCTCGGCGACGGCACTCTCGAGCAGGCGGGTCAGCTCGGGGGTCGAGACCTTGGCAAACGCACTGGTATGGGCCTCCTGCACGTCTTCGAGCAGGTGGCCCACATTGGTGCCATGCAGGGCAGAGATCAGCCGCAGCCGGGCAAAGTTGACGAAGCCAAGACGCCGGTCCAGGTCGTCACGCACGCGCTCGCGTTCCTCCGGCGCCATACCGTCCCACTTGTTCACCGCGAGCACCAGCGCGCGGCCGGAGTCGATCACCAGGCCCAGCAGGTGGGCATCCTGTTCCGACAGCCCAGCCTGGGCATCCATCACTAGGATCACGACATGCGCGGCCTCGATCGCCTGCAGCGTCTTGATCACGCTGAACTTCTCGATGACCTCGTGTACACGCGCCCGGCGCCGCACCCCCGCAGTGTCGATCAGGGTGTAATCCTGTCCATCACGCGAGAATGGGACAAAGATGGAATCACGAGTGGTGCCGGCGACATCCGTGGCCACCACGCGCTCGTCGCCGAGGATGCGATTGACCAGCGTGGACTTGCCGACATTCGGGCGCCCGACAATGGCCACGCGGATGCCCGGCCAGTCGTCCAGCGCGGCCTGCTGCGAGGCCTCGTCCAGTCCGTCCTCCGCGACCTCCTCCGCTGCACCCTCGGCCGCTTCGGCCTCGCGCCGCTCCGCGGCCACGGCCCGCCGGACCTTCTGCATCAGGCCCTTGATGCCGCGACCATGGGCCGCGGCGATCGACGTGATCTCGCCCATGCCCAGGGTATAGAACTCGGCGCTCACGGCGTCGGCATCCAGGCCGTCGGTCTTGTTCACCACGACCCGGGCCTTGACCCCGGCCGAACGCAACTGGTCGGCGATCGCCTGGTCCTGCGGCGTCAAACCATCGCGCGCATCCACCAGGAACAGGACATGGTCCGCCTCCGCAACGGCCCGCTGGGTCTGCTCGGCCATCGCCCGATCCATCTCGGCGCCCTCGCCCGACAGACCACCGGTATCCACCACCAGGTAGGGGAAGTCCCCCACCTTGCCGATGCCGTACTGGCGATCGCGGGTCAGGCCGGCGACATCGGCCACCAGCGCATCACGCGAGCGCGTGAGCTGATTGAACAGGGTCGACTTGCCGACGTTGGGTCGGCCGACCAGGGCAATGACAGGGATCATGAGGCAACGCTACCGCAACAGCAGGATCCGGGGGTACGTGCCAGCGACGCTCATTCCCCGGAGTCCAGACGCGGATTGACCGCGGTGAGCCGACCGTTGTCGGTCACCACGTAGAGGATGTCGTCCACCAGCACGGGGCGGGTCACGACCGCGCCGGAACTCGCCCGCAGACGTGCCACGATGCGGCCGTCCTCGAGGTGGAACCAGTGCAGGTAGCCTTCGTAGTCGCCGACGATGGCGTAATCACCCACCACGACCGGGGCCGTGACGCCGCGCAGACGCAACTGGTCGCTTTGCCAGAGATCGGCGCCATTGCGCGGATCCAGCCCCCACAGGTGGCTCTCGGCATCGGTGACCGCGAGGACGTTCGCCTCATTCGTCACATCCCCGCCCTGATAGGACGAAAAGTCGCGGGCCCAGAAGATCTCGCCGGAATTCAGGTCGATGGCCGCCAGACGGCCCTGATAGCCGGATGCGATCGCCGCGCCCTGATAGATCGGCATATAGCCGTCGACATCGACCATGCGCTCCACCTCCGACCGGCCGGTCGGGATGCCGAGCGTCGTCTCCCACAGCACGTTGCCGCGTTCCAGCCCAAGCATTACCACACGCCCGTTATCGAAGCCGGTCAGTACGCGCCCGGCCGTCATCTGGGGCCGATGCGCGCCGCGCAGGCTCAGCGAGGGGGTGGTCCGCAGGGCGGTCCACTGCGTGGCACCGGACGCCGCATCGAGGGCATGCACGCGACCATCGTTGGTGCGCGCAATCACGACGCCCGAAGCGACGTCCGAGATCGCCACGACCTCGCTGGACAGACGCGAGCGCCAGCGCTCGCCATCACCCTGCAGGTCCACCGCGATGGCCTCGCCATCCAGAGTGCCGACCACCGCGATCTCGTCGCCCACACCAACACCCGCCGACACGCGGGCATCGTCCAGGCGCACGCGCCAGCGCTGGCTCCCGGTTTCCGGATTCAGCCCGGAGACGCGGCCGTCGGCATCGACCACCACCAGCATGTCGTCGGCCACCCCCGGATAGACCTGCCAGAGGAAGCGTTCACCACCGCTCCCGACCGAGCGCGACCACAGCTGTTCCGGCTGCGCCTCCGCCTCGAATTCGGGCAGGTCGGCCGGAGGCTCCGTGGTATCGCGTTGCCACAGGCCACAGGCACTCAGCGACAGCATGAGCGCGCCAGCAATCAGCAGGCGCACGGCAGTCTTCGTCGGGACAGGCACGGACATGGGGATATCGATCCTTTAGGCGGAGAGCTCTTCGTACTTCAGGCTCAGGTATTCAGGTGTATGGCCATGATCAAGCGCTTCGCGATAGCGCTCGCGGGCCAGGTCGCGATCCCCGCGCGCCCGCGCGAGGTCGCCTTCCAGCTCCAGGCGCAGGCCACGAAACGCATCGCGGCGCACGTCGCCAAGGGCCGATTCGGCATCGTCATACTGCTCCGCCAGGATCATCTGCCGCGCCATGCGCAGGGTGAGCAGTTCGCGGTAACCCCGATCCGGTGCGGCATCACGCGCCGAGCGCAGGGCCTCGATCGCCGCCTCGTGGTCGCCCTCGGAGACCGCCAGATCCGCACGGAAGATCCAGGCCAGCGAGCGATACGGCGTACCCCTTCCCTGCTCGATCAGCTGGTCGGCCAGCTCCATCGCACGGGCATTGTTGCCAGTCTGCGCCGCGCCCTGCATGGCGATATACATGTCGGAGGCGCCGGCCGCACGCTCCTCCTGGTGGCCACTCCACCAGTTCCAGCCGATCAGGCCGCCAATGCCCAGCACCAGACCGGCAATGATGGCAACGGCATTATCCGACCACCATTGTTTGATGCGCTCGGCTTTTTCTTCGTCGGTGAGGTAGCTCATCGTCCTCTTGATCCTTCGGTTGCGGTACGCGCCTTGACGTTCGTCAGGCGGCGGAGGCGTGCAGGGCCTGTTCCAGATGGCGCGCGAGTTCCTCGCGCGGTACGGCACTTTGTTCGGCTCCGGGCGATCTTAACGGCTTCACCGTCACGGTGCCCGCGGCATGTTCGTCAGTTCCGAGCACGAGGGCAAAATGGGCGCCCAGCCGATCCGCCCGTTTCATCTGCGACTTGAAGCTGCCGCCCCCGCAGTGCTGGACCAGCCGCAGCCCGGGCAGTTCGCTGCGCAGCCGCTCGGCCAGCTCCAGCGCGGGACCCACCAGCTCGTCACCGCCCACGACCAGGTAGGCATCCGGCCCCGGCGGCTGCGGTGCGTCTTCCCGGGCCTCCAGCAGCGCGACCAGGCGCTCCAGCCCCATGGCCATGCCAATGGCCGGGGTCCCACGCCCCCCCAGCTGTTCCACCAGGCCGTCATAGCGCCCGCCGGCGCAGACCGTGCCCTGAGCCCCGAGGTCGTCGGTAATCCACTCGAACACGGTGTGCGTATAGTAGTCCAGACCGCGCACCAGCCGCGGGTTATGGACGTATTCAATACCCAGTGCATCCAGGTGCGCGCGCAGGCTGTCAAAATGCGTGCGCGACTCGGCATCCAGGTGGTCCATCAGGCTCGGCGCGTTCGCCACCACGGCACGCGTCTCCGGGTGCTTGCTGTCCAGGATGCGCATGGGGTTGTCGTGCAGCCGCCGCAGCGCCTCTTCGTCCAGCGAATCCCGATGCTGCTCAAAATAGGCGATCAGCTGGTCCCGGTACCGGGCGCGGCTGGCCGGCGTGCCCAGCGTGTTCAGTTCGAGACGCACATTCTCCAGGCCCAGCAGCTTCCAGAGCCGGGCGGTCATGGCAATCATCTCGGCGTCCACATCGGGGCCCGGCAACCCGAACACCTCCACACCGACCTGGTGAAACTGCCGGTAGCGACCCTTCTGCGGGCGCTCGTGCCGGAACATCGGGCCCAGATACCAGAGCCGCTGGACCTGGTTGTGCAGCAGGCCGTGCTGGATCCCGGCACGCACGCAGGAGGCGGTGCCCTCGGGCCGCAGGCTCAGGCTGTCGCCATTGCGGTCCTCGAAGGTGTACATCTCCTTTTCGACGATGTCCGTCACGTCGCCGATGGAGCGCTTGAACAGTTCCGTCGCCTCGACCACCGGCATCCGGATTTCCTGATAGCCATAGCCATCCAGAAGGCCGCGCAGGCGGTCTTCCAGATGCTGCCAGACGTGGATCGACTCGGGCAGGATGTCGTGCATCCCGCGGATGGATTTGATCGCTTTCATGTTGCCTTTGTGGACTCGGGACCGGCCTGCCCAGGGCGCATGGCCGGCGTCGAAAGATCAGGGTTCGAGGTCGAAGCGTGCGGTGCGGTCACTCCGGACATGGGGCTCGAAATCGAAGGACTCGCCATCCAGGGTCAATTCGACGCCCCGGGCATTCCCAAGGACCACACGTCCGGGAAGCGTGAGCTCCAGTTCCTCACGGTCGCCGCTGCTCAGCACGCCGGTGAACACGACCTCGTCGTCGGCATTGCGAATCTCGACCCAGGACGTCTCGGTGACGTCCAGCACCAGTCGGTACACGCCATCGCGACCGGCCTCTCCACCATTCGACTCGACGCCATCTTCTTCCGAGTCCGGCGCCGCGCGGGCACCACCGGTCAGTAGCGCCATCTCCGACACGGGTCCGGAAGTCGACGACGCGGTCGTATCCTCCGAGGCCGTACCCTCGGGGGCGGTCTCGTCGGCCGCCGTGTCTTCTGTGGGCATTGGCTCGGTCAGCGTATCCATCGCGGGTGCCGAATCCCGTTCCGTCTCGGTCTCGCTGGCCTCGGCATCGGTCTCCGCAGCCACCGAGGTCTCGGGAACGGGCTCGGGTTGGGCTTCCTCGATCAACGCCGGCGGCGCACTCAATTCATCATCCGTCGCGCGGGCAGCGACATCCTCGGACGGGGCACTGCGATCATCTTCCAGCCAGCCCAGTGACGGGAATGACGGCGTACCGCCGCCGCGCTCTGTCCACGCGTAAACGCCCAACCCGAGCAACGCCAGCACCAGCAAGAAAGCCAGCCAGTACGGCGCACTGGAACGCCGTCGTCTCTTGCTCCGCGCCGAGGCCGTAGCCACCGCCCGCAGCTCCGGGTCGGTCAGGCCATGGCCTTCGAAGGCGCGGAGCCAGGGGTCGGCGTTCACCCCCAACTCGCGTGCGCAGGCCCGCAGATAGCCCCGTACATACGCCGGGGCCATATGGTCGAACCGGTTCGCCTCCAGGTCTTCCAGCGTCCCGCGACCCAGGTGGATCCGGTGTGCCAGCGTAGCGGTATCCAGACCGGCGGCCTCGCGCGCGCGGCGCAAGCTGTTGCCGGGCTCGCCCTCCCCGCCCTCGGGGTCGGGAGGCGGGGGCTGATCCCGAGTCGTCAGCCCACTCGCAGCGGGAAACTCCGGGGTCGCATGGGGGTCATCGTCCGTGGTTCGTAACGGTTCCATCTCGGAGACGGAATCGTCGACTTCCTCCACCCGGCCCAGGCCCGGTTCCTTGTCATCACGCGGCTCAGCCACCATTGCGCTCCATGTCTTCCAGGCGGACCAGCTCCATGCTGTCCGGGTACTGACGCCGCAGGCGTTCCGCGCAGTCGTTCGCCGCACGCCGGTTCCCGAGCGCCAATTCCGCCCGATAGCAGAGGAACAGCGTCTCGGAACTTTCCACACCCAGTCCTTCCAGGCGTTGCAGGAACGCCCTTGTCTGCATCGGGCGGTCGTCGTCGTAGGTCAGACTTGCCATTTCCAGGAGGGCACGCGGGTACTGCGGGTTGAGCCGCAGCGCCTCGCGCAGCTTCTCCTCGGCGCGTTCCGTCTGTCCGGCATCGGCAAAGCAGACACCGGAGTTCATCAACGCAATCTCGCGCTGGTCGTAATCGGGGTTGTCGATCGCCTTGGCAAACAGCTCCTGCGCCTCGTCGAAGGCCTCGCGCCGGCACAGCAGGGCCCCGAGGCTGGTCTGCACATAGGGGTTGCCATCGTCCCGACGCAGTGCCCGGCGGTAGTGATCTTCCGCCCGGTCATGCGCACCCCGGCGCTCGTAGACATTGGCCATACCCAGATTGGCGAGCGGATGGTTCGGATCGAACTCCAGCGCCCGCTTCAGATTGCGCTCGGCCTGGTCGACCTCTCCCTCGCGCAGATAACCGATACCCAGCTCGGCGTTGACCTCCGCGGCCTCTGCGCGTTCTCCGGTTACCTCGCGCTCGGCCATCGCCGCGCATCCTCCCAGGGCCAGCCCCAGCAGTATCACGACGGCCGGGCGCCCCCAGCGAAGCCCCATCAAGAGGCTCTCCGCGGCCGCTCAGGCAGTTCGGCGTGCAGACGAATCATGCGCATCCCCCGGTTGGTACGGTCTTCCACCTGCCCCACCAGCTGTCCGCAGGCCGCGTCGATGTCATCGCCGCGCGTACGCCGCACGGTGGTCACGTAACCCGCTTTCTGCAGCTGACGTTCGAAACGCTCGATATCCCCTTCCGCAGGGCGGTCGAAGGGCGCCCCGGGAAACGGATTGAACGGGATCAGATTGATCTTGCCCGGGATGCCCCGCAGCACGCCGGCCAGCTGATTGGCATGTTCGGGGCGGTCATTCACGCCGGCCAGCAGCACGTACTCGAAAGTGACACCGCTGTGGGCTCCCGTCGCCTCGACATAGCGCCGGCAGCTCTCCATCAGGCGCGCGATTGGATACTTGCGGTTGATCGGGACCAGACGGTCGCGCAGCTCGTCGTTCGGGGCATGCAGGCTCACCGCCAGGGCCACATCGGTGTGCTCGCTGAGGCGATCCAGCGCCGGCACCAGCCCGGAGGTCGACAGCGTCACTCGCCGACGACTCAGGCCGTAGGCGTTGTCGTCGGTCATCAACTGGCAGGCCGCGACCACGGCATCGTAGTTGGCCAGGGGCTCGCCCATGCCCATCAACACCACATTGCTGACCGCGCGCTGGCGGCCCTCCGGTGCCGGCAGACGCTGCATCGCCAGCCAGACCTGGCCGATGATTTCGGCGGCCGTCAGGTTGCGATTAAAGCCCTGCTGGGCAGTCGAACAGAAGGTACAGTCCAGCGCACAGCCGACCTGCGAAGAGATGCACAGGGTGCCGCGTCCGGATTCGGGAATGAAGACGGTCTCGATCGCGTTGCCATCCGCCAGGCGCAGCACCCATTTCACGGTGCCGTCACCGGAGGCCTTCTCCAGCGCGATCTCGGGCAGGGCAATCTCGGTTTCGCGCGCCAGGCGCTCGCGCAGTGTGCGCGAAACATCCGTCATCGCGTCGAAGTCGGTGACGCCGCGCTGATGCATCCACTTGACGAGCTGAGTGGCACGAAAACGCGGCTCACCCCACTGCGCCAGCAGCTCGGTGAGCTGACTGCGGCTGTAACCCAGCAGATTCAGAGGTGTAGAGGTTTCCGCTGCCATGCTCGCGACCGGTTGAAAATACCCCCTAGTGTACTGTGCCGGGGGGATGCCTGCCTACGGGGCCCGGCGAGACCCGCGAAAGACCCCGTAGCAGGAAGAAAGGACGCCGCCGCAACGGACCGCGCCCTTCCCCGACCGGTGCTTAGCGGGTACGCGGGCAGACGCCGTCGTTGCCGAAGAAGAACTCGATCTCGCGCGCGGCGGTTTCCGCGGCGTCCGAGCCGTGGACGGCGTTCTCGTCGATGGAGGTCGCGAAGTCCGCACGGATCGTGCCGGGGGCCGCTTCCTTCGGGTTGGTCGCACCCATGATTTCGCGGTTCTTGGCGATCGCGCCCTCGCCTTCGAGCACCTGCACCATCACCGGACCGGAGATCATGAATTCCACCAAATCGTTAAAGAACGGGCGCTCCTTGTGCACGTCGTAGAAGCCTTCGGCCTGTTCGCGGCTCAGCTGCATCATGCGCGCGGCCACGATCTGCAGGCCGGCTTTTTCGAAGCGGCTGTAGATCTCGCCGATCACATTCTTGGCAACGGCATCCGGCTTGATAATGGACAGGGTACGTTCTGCGGCCATGTTGGCTCTCCTGACTAAGGTTGAATAAACGGGGGTTATCCTGCGTCGCAAACGCGAGAACCCGCCAGACGGCGGGCTTCGGGCAGGCACAGCGTGCGGCGCGTAGTGTAGGCAAACTCGCGCCCGCATGCACGCGGGCCGGACCGCCCGTATCAGATGTGCGCGGGCTTGCGGAACTCCACCTGCTTCCAGTATCCGAACAGGCTGGCCGGGGCCACCATCGCCGGTTCCTGTCCGGTCACATTCACGAAGTCCTCGAACTCCATGTCCGGTCGAAAGCCGACCGCGCGCGACAACGGCCGCAGGCAGCGCTCGAACCCGCGCAGCAGCCACTGCCTTGAAGCAAAGTGGTTGATCACCAGGATCTGCCCGCCCGGACGGCAAACGCGCCACATCTCGGCAAACAGCCGATCGGGGTTGGGCACCACGGTGGCGACATACATCGCCACCACCGCATCAAAGCTGCCGTCGGCAAACGCCAGCTGCTCGGCGTCCATCTCGCACAGGCCGGAGACCGCGGGCAGGCCGCCATTCAGGCGGCCCCGTGCGACATCCAGCATCTCGCGCGAGACATCGATCCCGACGATCTCGCAGTCGTCCGGATAGTCCGGCAGCGAGAGCCCGGTGCCTACACCCACCTCGAGTATGCGCTTGCCGGACAGCGGCGCCAGGGTCTCCTGCGCGCGCTCGCGACCGGTCGCGAATACCCGCCCAAAGGTGGCGTCGTAGTGGCGGGCGTAGCGCTTGTAGCTCTTGCGGATACTGACCAGATCCATGCCGTTACGTCCCGGATACCGATAGCCGGGCACCCGAGGGTGCCCGCTGCGTGACGGAGCCCAGATCAGGCCTCGGACTCGACCGCTTTCATGCTCAGGCGGATGCGCCCCTGCTTGTCTACTTCCAGCACCTTCACGGTGACCGAGTCGCCCTCGGACAGGAAGTCCGCCACGTTCTCCACCCGCTCGTCGGAGATCTGCGAGATGTGCACCAGGCCATCACGACCCGGCAGGATCGAGACGAACGCCCCAAAGTCCATGATCTTCGCGACCTTGCCGGTGTACTGACGGCCGACCTCGATGTCGGCAGTCAGCTCCTCGATACGGCGCTTGGCCTCGAGGCCTGCGGCCTGGTCAGTGGAGGCGACCTTCACCGTGCCATCGTCCTGGATGTCGATCGTCGCGCCGGTCTCCTCGGTCAGGGCACGAATCGTCGCCCCGCCCTTGCCGATCACGTCGCGGATCTTGTCCGGGTTGATCTTCATGGTGATAAAGCGCGGCGCGTGCGAAGACATCTCCTCGCGGTGGCTCGGCAGCACCTCGTTCATGCAGCCGAGGATATGCATCCGGCCCTCGCGTGCCTGCGCCAGCGCCTGCTCCATGATCTCGCGGGTGATCCCGTCGATCTTGATGTCCATCTGCAGCGCGGTCACGCCATTGGTGGTGCCGGCCACCTTGAAGTCCATGTCGCCGAGGTGATCCTCGTCGCCCAGGATGTCCGACAGCACGGCGAAACGCTCGCCTTCCTTGATCAGGCCCATTGCGATCCCCGCGACCGGGGCCTTCAGCGGCACGCCCGCATCCATCAGCGCGAGCGAGGTCCCGCAGACGGACGCCATGGAGCTGGACCCATTGGACTCGGTGATCTCGGAGACCACGCGCACCACATAGGGGAACTCTTCGGCCTTCGGCATCACGGCCGCCACGCCACGCTTGGCCAGGCGCCCGTGCCCGATCTCGCGGCGCTTGGGCGAGCCGACGAAGCCGGTCTCGCCGGTGCAGTAAGGCGGGAAGTTGTAGTGCAGCATGAACCGGTCACGGCGCTCACCCTCGATCGCGTCGATCACCTGAGCATCGCGATCCGTACCCAGGGTAGCCACGACCAGCGCCTGGGTCTCGCCACGGGTAAACACCGCCGAGCCGTGCGTGCGCGGAAGCACGCTGGTCTGGACGCTGATCGGACGTACGGTCTTGTTGTCGCGCCCGTCGATACGCGGGTTGCCATCCAGAATGCGGTCGCGCACCAGGCGGTACTCGAGATCGTGGAACGCCGTCTTCACGTCTTCCGCGCTCGGCCCGGACTCGTCTTCGCTGGCGATCGCCTCGACGGCCTGGCTGCGCAGTTCGCTGATGCGCTGGGTGCGCGCCTGCTTCTCGGCGATCTGGTAGGCCTCGACGAGGTCGCTGCCCACGGCCTCCTTGACGCGGTCTTCCAGCGACGCCTCGGACGGCGGCGCCTGCCAGTCCCAGGCCGGCTTGCCGGCCTCGGCCGCCAGTTCCTTGATCGCCTGGATCGCGGCCTGCATCTGCTCGTGGCCGAACATCACCGCCCCCAGCATCGCCTCCTCGGAGAGCTCATTGGCCTCCGATTCGACCATCAGCACGGCATGCTCGGTGCCCGCCACGACCAGGTCGAGATCGGAGTCTTCCAGGGCGCTGTAGGTCGGGTTCAGCAGGTACTCGCCGGCGCGATAGCCGACGCGCGCGGCGCCGATCGGGCCCGCGAACGGGACACCGGACAGCGCCAGTGCGGCGGAGGCGCCCAGCAGCGCGGGGATGTCGGGATCGACGTCGGGGTTGATCGACATGACCGTGGCCACGATCTGGGTCTCGTTCTTGAAACCCTCGGGGAACAGCGGGCGGATCGGACGATCGATCAGGCGCGAGGTCAGCGTTTCCTTCTCGTTCGGACGCCCTTCGCGCTTGAAGAATCCACCCGGGATCTTGCCGGCGGCGTAAGTCCGTTCCTGATAGTTCACGGTCAGCGGGAAGAAGTCGCGACCGGGCTCGGCCTCCTTGCGCGCGACGGCGGTCACCAGGACCACGGTCTCGGCCATGTTGACGAGGACGGCGCCACTGGCCTGGCGGGCGATGTCACCGGTCTCGAAGGTGACGGTATGGTTTCCGTACTGGAACGACTTCTTGTGTGCCACGTTATATCCCGTTTCCCGTAATGCGTGCATCGGTCTTGCTTGCGATGGGCCGGTCAGCGCCCCTGCGTGGCCGCCCCTGAAACTGAACGGGCCCGCACCAGTGGCGCGGGCCCGTTGTGCCTGCCTTAGCGGCGCAGGCCAAGCTCCTGAACCAGGGCCTGATAACGGTCCTGGTCATTGCGCTTGAGATAGGTCAGCAGCTTGCGCCGCTGACTGACCATCTTCAGCAGCCCGCGACGCGAGTGGTGATCCTGCTTGTGCTTTTCGAAATGCCCCATCAGATGCTGGATGCGGGCGGTCAGCAGCGCGACCTGTACTTCCGGCGAACCGGTATCGTTGGCATCGCGCTTGTGCTTCTCGACGATGGCCGATTTTTCTTCGGTAGTGAGCGACATGAAAACCTGACTCCTGAGATTTCTTGACCGTTAATCGACCAGTGGCGCTGGCGATAGGCGCGCAATGTTAGCACGACACAAAGGCATTGAATAGGAAGAATCCCGGCCCCTTCAGGGCGCCGGGACAAACAGCCGGCGGGGCCGCACCCGGCCGTCCGGTTCGCGCGCACCGACCGCGAGAAAACCACCCTCGGCGTCATACACCCGCACCAGCGGCCAGCCGGTTTCGGCCTCGACCGGCGCGCCTTCCGCACCCGGGGTCCGGGATTCGATCGCCTCGTGACCCGCTGCGTGACCATGGCGCATGGCCGCGCTCGCCTGGGCATTGAGGGAAACCGCAGGCCAGTGCCCCAGTGCCGTTTCCGGGGCCTGCAGCATGGCCTCGATCGCGGCCGCCCCCCCCGCCTCGAATGCGGCTTCCACCTGCTCCATCGTCACCATCGCGGCGGCCTCGAACGGGCCGTGCCCGATCCGCCGCAGGCTGTCGACCGCCGCCCCGCAGCCGAGCGCACGCCCCATGTCGGCCACCAGGGAACGCACATAGGTGCCTTTGCTGCAGTGGACATCGATGCGCAGCCGGTCGGGCGCGATGGCTTCGATGGACAGGGCATGAATCTGCACGGGCCGCGGGGGGCGCTCGACCTCCACGCCCCGGCGCGCCAGCTCATAGAGTCGCTTGCCATCGTGCTTGAGGGCGGAGACCATCGGCGGCACCTGCTCCTGCGCCCCGCTAAACTGCCGTTCCAGCGCCCGCAGCTGCTCCGGCTCGATGGCCGGCACCGGCGCCTCGCAGATGATCGCGCCATCGAGATCGGCGCTGTCGGTCTCGACCCCCAGCTGCGCCTCGGCGACATAGTGCTTGTCAGCGTCCAGCAACCAGCCCGAGACCTTGGTCGCCTGACCGAAACACAACGGCAAAAGGCCGGTCGCACGCGGGTCCAGCGCCCCGGTGTGGCCGGCCTTCTTGGCCTGCAACAGATACTTCACGCGCCCCAGGACCTGGGTAGAACTCGGCCCGCGGGGCTTGTCCAGCAACAGAATACCGTCGACCTCGCGACGTGCGCGCGCCATCAAGGGAACCGGCCGGGATCAGGCCTCGCGGCCCGGGTCCTTCGGGTACGCGGACCCGCCCTGATCACCGCTGTCGGGCCCATCCGAGTCGGCGTGATGCGCACGGTCCTCGGCCAGGGCCTGGTCGATCAGGGAGGACATGCGGGCCCCGCGCTCCGGCGTGTCGTCGTAGACAAACCGCAACTGGGGAACGCTGCGCAGCCGCATGCGCTGACCCAGTGCACGGCGCAGAAACCCTGCCGCGTGATTCAGCCCCTGCTGCGCCTCGCGGCCCTTCTCCTCGCCACCCAGCTGGGTAAAGAACACCTTGGCATGGGCGAGATCCCGCGAGACCTCGACATCCGCCAGCGTGATCATTCCCACGCGCGGGTCCTTGACCTCCAGACGGATCAGCTCCGCCAGCTCGCGCTGGATCTGATCCCCGACCCGGTCGGAACGGTGGAAGTCGCGATTCCCGGGCATCAGAGGCTCCGAGCCACCTCGACGCGCTGGAAGACCTCGATCTGGTCACCGGCCTTCACGTCGTTGTAGTTCTTCACCGCGATACCGCACTCGGTACCGGCCTTGACCTCGTTCACGTCATCCTTGAAGCGGCGCAGGCTCTCCAGCTCGCCCTCGTAGATCACCACGTTGTCGCGCAGCACGCGGATCGGGTTGCCCCGCTTGACCGCACCCTCGACCACGAGACAGCCGGCGACCTGGCCAAAGCCGGAGGCCTTGAACACGTCACGCACCTCGGCCAGGCCCACGACCTCTTCGCGGATCTCGGCCGACAGCAGGCCCGACAGCGCTTGCTTCACATCGTCAATCGCCTCGTAGATCACCGAGTAGTAGCGCACGTCGATCTCGTTCTCGGCGGCCAGGCGCTTGGCACCCGCATCGGCACGCACATTGAACGCGATCACGATCGCCTCGGAGGCCATCGCCAGGTTGAGGTCGGACTCGGAGATTCCGCCGACACCGGCGGAGACCACCTTCACGCGGACCTCGTCGGTGGACAGCTTGATCAGCGACTCGCGCAGGGCCTCGGCCGACCCTTGCACATCCGCCTTGATCAGGATGTTTACGGTCGCAATCTCGCCTTCCTGCATCTGGTTAAAGATGTTCTCCAGCTTGGCGGCCTGCTGCGCGGCCAGCTTGCGCTCGCGCTGCTTGGCGTCGCGGTGCTCGGCGACCTCGCGGGCGGTCTTGTCGTCCGCAACCACCAGCACCTCGTCCCCGGCCTCCGGCACACCGGACAGACCCAGGACCTCGACCGGCATGGACGGGCCGATCTCCTTCACCGACTTGCCGGTGTCGTCGAACATCGCTCGTACGCGACCGTATTCCTTGCCCGAGAGCAGGATGTCGCCATGCTTCAGCTTGCCGGACTGGACCAGGATGGTTGCCACCGGACCACGCCCCTTGTCCAGGCGCGACTCGATCACCACCCCGCGGGCAGGGCCCTCGTCCGGGGCCTTCAGTTCCATCACCTCGGCCTGCAGACCCAGGGCCTCCAGCAACTGGTCGATGCCCTCGCCCGTATGCGCAGAGACATTGATGAACTGCGTATCGCCGCCCCAGGCCTCAGGGATCACCTCGTGCTGGGCCAGATCGTTCATCACGCGCTCGGGTTCGGCCTCCGGTTTGTCGATCTTGTTGACCGCGACCACCATCGGGACGCCCGCCGCTTTCGCGTGCTGGATCGCCTCCAGCGTCTGCGGCATCACGCCGTCATCCGCTGCCACCACGAGGATCACGATGTCGGTGGACTGGGCACCACGGGCACGCATCGCGGTAAACGCCGCATGCCCCGGGGTATCCAGGAAGGTCACGCCGTCGTGGCCGTTGTCGACGTGGTAGGCACCGATGTGCTGAGTAATACCCCCAGCCTCGCCGGATGCGACCTTCTCCTTGCGGATGTAGTCCAGCAGCGAGGTCTTGCCGTGGTCGACGTGACCCATCACGGTGACGACCGGTGGACGCGGTTTGGCCTCGGCCGTCTGCTCCAGACCGGTGTCGATCTCGTCCTCGACCGAGGTCTCCTTCGCGGCGACCGGCGTATGCCCCATCTCCTCGACCACCAGCATCGCGGTGTCCTGGTCGATCGACTGGTTGATGGTCGCCATCACGCCCATACCCATCAGGGCCTTGATCAGCTGTGGCGCCTTGATCGCCATCGCCTGAGCCAACTCGGAGACCGTGATCGTCTCCGGCACCTCGACCTCGCGGACAACCGGCGCGGTCGGCTTGGCAAACCCATGTTTGCTGGCAACGGCCTGCGCGGCGGCGGACTGCGCCTTGCGACCCTCGCCCTTCTTGCGCCGACCACGACGATCCCCAGCGACATGCAGCTCTTTGCGGTCGTCCTTGCGCGTCTTGCGGCCTTTGCCCGCGCCGGCCGCGGTCTTGCCCGCTTCGGCCTCGGCGGCGGCCTGACGCTGGGCCGCCTCGCGCTCGAGGCGTGCCTGTTCTTCTTTCTCGCGCTTGGCCTCCTGGGCCTCCAGTTCCTTCTGGCGGCGTTTCTGGCGCTCGCCGCGCTCGACCTCTTCCTGCTTGCGCGCCTCCAGCGCCTTGCGCTGGGCATCGCGTTCGGCCTCGACCTGCAAGGCCAGTTGTTCGGTCCGGCTCAGCGGGCGCTTCGGCTTGGCCGGGGTCGGCTCGGGCTCGGCTTCGGGCTCGGGCTCGGGTGCTTCGGCCTCTTCGCTGGCCTCCGCCTCAACGGGTTCTTCCGCAGCAGCCTCGACTTCCGGGGCGGCGGGTTCCTCGACCTCGGGTTCCTCCGGCTTGGACTCCTCGGCCACCGGCTCGGCCGGGACTTCCTTCGGAGTCGGGGCCGGTTCGGCGCTCGGCTCGGGGGTCGGCGCGGCTTCGCCCTCGAGCGGGGCTTCGGCCGGGGCCTCGACGGCTTCCTCGGCTGGCTTGCGCTTGATGGTGCGCTTCTTGCGCACCTCCACATTCACCGTCTTGGAGCGTCCGGGACCCGAGCTCACCTTCAGGGTCTGGGCCTGCGCGCGGCGCTTGAGCGTCACCCGGCCGCCCTCACTCTCCCCGTGCGACTGCCGGAGGTGATCGAGCAACTTGCGCTTCTCGGCATCCGTGATAGCCGCTTCCGGGCCATCCACCTCGACGCCCGCCTCCTTGAGCTGCTCCATGAGGCGGTCTACTGGCTTCCCAACCGATTCCGCGAATTGCTGCACTGTCATTTGCGCCATGGCGCCTTACCTCCATTCCATATTCTTTTCAGGCCAGCCGACGGCCTGTCACACGGGCTTCGCGATTCTTCGTCCGGGGGTTATTCCCCGGTTTCAAACCACGGGGCGCGCGCCGTCATAATCAGCTCGGACGCCTCTTCCGTGCTCAATCCGGTCATTTCGACCACGTCGTCGGCTGCCTGCTCCGCGAGGTCTTCCATGGTGCAGACACCATGCGAGGCCAGCTTGTTGGCCACGCCCTGGGTCATGCCGTCCATGCTCAGCAGATCCTCGGCAGGCTGGTAGTTTTCGCCGCCCGCGATCGCGCGGGTCAGCAGGGCGTCGCTGGCACGGTTGCGCAGCTCGGCCACGATGTCCTCGTCGAACTCCTCGATCGCCAGCAGTTCGGCCTCGTCGACATAGGCCACCTCGTCCAGCGTGCTGAACCCTTCCTGCACCAGGATGCCGGCCACTTCCTCGTCCACATCCAGTGCCTCCATGAAGAAGGTCACCAGCTGCTGGGCCTCGGCCTCGCTTTTCTCGGCCGCCTGCTCCTCGGTCATCACGTTCAGCTCCCAGCCGGTCAGCTGGGAAGCCAGGCGGATATTCTGCCCGCCGCGACCGATGGCCAGGGAGAGCTTGTCCTCCTCGACTGCGATGTCCATCGACTGCTTGTCCTCGTCGACCACGATCGACAGGACCTCGGCCGGGGACATCGCGTTGATCACGAACTGGGCCGGATTCTCGTCCCAGACGATGATATCGATGCGCTCGCCGGCCAGCTCGTTGGACACCGACTGCACACGTGAACCGCGCATGCCGACGCAGGCACCGACCGGGTCCAGGCGCGGGTCGTTGGAGCGCACCGCGATCTTCGCGCGCTGGCCCGGGTCACGCGCCGCGCCCATGATGTCGATGATCTCCTGCCCGACCTCCGGCACTTCGAGCTTGAACAGCTCGATCAGGAACTCCGGCGCGCTACGGCTCAGGATCAACTGCGGCCCACGCGCGTCGGGACGGATCTCCTTGAGATAGCCGCGCAGGCGGTCATTGGTGCGCACGGTCTCGCGCGGGATCATGTGTTCCCGCGGGATCAGGGCCTCGGCGTTGTTGCCAAGATCAACGTAGGTGCCGTTGCGGTCGGTGCGCTTGACGATACCCATCACCAGCGTTCCCACGCGGTCCTGGTACTCCTCGACCACCTTGGCGCGCTCGGCCTCGCGCACCTTCTGCACGATCACCTGCTTCGCGGTCTGCGCGGCGATACGGCCGAAATCCACGGCCTCCACCGGCTCCTCGATCACGTCACCGACCTGCGCATCGGGGTTCTTCTGCTGCGCGTAGGAGAGCAGGATCTGGTACTCCGGGGACTCGAACTCGGGGTCCTCGTCATCGACCACGGTCCAGCGACGGAAGGCCTCGTAGTCACCTTCCTCACGGTCGATGCTCACGCGCACGTCCATCTTGCCGCCGTGGTACTTGCGGGTCGCCATGGCCAACGCCGATTCCAGGGCATCGAAAATAATGTCTTTGTCGACACCCTTCTCGTTCGCCACGGCATCCGCGACCAGCAGGATCTCCTTGTTCATCTCTTGTCTCTCCGCACCTCGGCGGTTACCCGCCGATTCAACAAAAACCGCGCACCGGTCTACAGCTGTTCCAGGACCCGCGCATTGTGGATAGCGTTCAACGGCAACTCGTAGCCCGTGCCGTCGACCTCGACTTCGATCATCTCCTCGTCCACGCCAATCAGCGTGCCGCGGTAGTTCCGCCGCCCGTGTTCCGGCCAGCTCAGGCGTACCTTCACCGGGTGGCCGATATAGCCCCGGTACTGATCGGGCGTGAACAGCGGCCGCTCGATACCCGGACTGGAGACCTCCAGGGTGTAATTGCCGCGCAGGGCCTGTTCGACCTCGAGCACCGCACCGGCCTGTTCGCTCACCAGCGCGCAGTCATCCACCGTCACCCCTTCCGGACTGTCGATGTAGATGCGCAGCATCACGGGCTTGGAACCGGGGTGGTACTCCAGCCCCCAAAACACAAACCCCTGCCCCTCGACCACCGGGGCCAGCAGTGTCTTCAATTGTTCGGGCTTTTCCGCCACGTGACTCCACTCGGAACGTTTGACGAACCGGCCCTTTCCGGGGTCCGGAAACAAAAAAAGGGCGATAAACGCCCCTCGAACACCTCAGCGATGACCGCAGCCAGTCGTACTGACTGCTTGGCGCGCGGGAGCGCAGCCCGGCAAGACCGTCACAACGGACCTGCCTAACAAAAAGGCCCCATATGGGGCCTCTCTGAAAATTGGTAGCGGGGGCAGGATTTGAACCTGCGACCTTCGGGTTATGAGCCCGACGAGCTGCCAGACTGCTCCACCCCGCATCCGAGACGCGAAACTATAGCAAAGAGGGTTGGGCCCTGCAAGGAAAAGCGCGAGATTTTTCCCGACCCGAAGGCCCCTCGCGCAGCCGGCCGATTCCCTTACCGCGAGCGGTGTGCACGAGTCCGAAGGTGCTGCCGGAGATCATAGCGCCAGATGTACCCGGGCAGCGCGAAGACCGCGAACAGCGACAGGGTGATCACATAGAACTCCCATCCCTGCGCATGGATGCCGCCGGTGGCCTGAAACTCCAGGCCCTTTCCAATCAGGCCCACCAGCAGATAAAGCCCGGCCCATTCGAAGATACGGGTCCAGGGACCCTTCACGCCACTGGCCGGCAGGACCATCAGGCCGATGCGCTCGGTGAGCCAGGGCAGGTTCGCCGAGATAAAGGCGACTACGACAAAACCCCAGACCAGAACTTCAAACGGAATCCACTGTGTCACGACTTAGCCCATGATTGCGTAGTGGGTGACAGACAACAGCAGGCCCGGAAAAATTCCAAGAAGCAGCACTGCCAGCCCGTTAATGCTGAGCGCGGCGGCAAGCGCGCCAGAAGGCTGAATCGGCTCCTTCGCGTCTTCCTGCGGGTCGTCGAAGAACATCATCTTGACCACGCGCAGGTAGTAGAAGGCTCCAATGATCGAGAAGATCACGGCAACAATCGCCAGCCAGACCAGATCCGCACCCACCGCGGCCTGGATCACCGCGAGCTTCGCGTAGAAGCCGACCGTCGGCGGCACCCCGGCCATCGAAAACAGCAGCAGCAGCATGATGAACGCGAACCAGGGGTTGCGCTTGGCCAGGCCCTTGAAGTCATCGATCTGGTCCGCCTCATAGCCCTTGCGCGACAGGAACACGATCATGCCGAAGCCACCGGCCGCGGTGATCGCATAGACGATCACGTAGAACATCGCCGAGGCGTAGCCGCTGTCGGTCCCGGCCAGGATGCCCATGAACACGAAACCAACATGGGCGATGGTCGAGTAGGCCAACATGCGCTTGATGCTGGTCTGCGCGATCGCGATCACGTTGCCCACCGCCAGCGACAGCACGGCCAGGATCACGAACATGCCCTGCCAGTCGGCATGCATCGGACCCATGCCCTCCACCAGCAGGCGCATCAGGAAGGCGAATGCGGCGATCTTCGGCGCAGTCGCGATGAATAGCGTGACCGCCGTCGGGGCGCCGTCGTAGACGTCCGGCACCCACATGTGGAACGGCACCGCCCCCAGCTTGAACGCGATCGCGACCACCAGGAACACCAGACCAAAGACCAGCGGGATGTTGAGGCTCTCGTCCGCGGCTGTCAGCTCGGCGGCAATGACCGCGATATCCAGCGAGCCGGTCATGCCGTAGATCATGGACATGCCGTAGAGCAGCAGACCGGAGGCCAGCGCGCCCAGCACGAAGTACTTCATCGCCGCCTCGGTCGCGCGGGTGTTGTCGCGCCAGAACGCAACCAGCGCATAGGACGACAGCGACAGCAGCTCCAGCCCCAGGTACAGCGTCAGCAGGTTGTGCCCGGAGATCATGATCATCATCCCGAGAACGGCGAACAGGCCCAGGATGTAGAACTCGCCCTTGTGGATCCCGCGTTCCATCAGGTACGGACGTGCATACAGGAACACCAGGAAGCTGGTTACGTAGACCGCCACCTTCAGGATGTCCGCCATCGGATCCTTCACGAAGCTGTCCGAGAAGGTCAGCACCGTCTCCGGACCCATCATCCACAGGGTCAGACCGGCGGCCGCGACCAGGGTCGCCTGCACCAGGCCGTAGGTGATGTCGCGCCGCGAATCCGGCAGGAACGCGTCGATCACCAGGATCAGGCACGCCATCCCGAGCACGAACATCTCGGGCACGGCGGGGAGGAAGTTGGGGATCTCGAAAGTCATGTCAGGCGTCCGTTCAGAGCTTCGAGTGCGCGATATGCGCCACGAGGTGGTCGATGGTCGCGTTCATCACATCCAGCAGCGGCGCCGGCCACACACCCAGCAGCAGGGTAAAGAAGGCCAGCACGCCCATCAGGAAGAACTCGCGGCGGTTCATGTCGGACAGACCAGCCACGTTGTCGTTGGCCACCGCGCCGAAGATCACGCGCTTGACCAGCCACAGGGTGTAGCCCGCCGCCAGGATCAGCGTGGTCGCGGCCAGGAAGGCGATCCAGAAGTCCGCCTTGAACGCGGCGAGGATGACCATGAACTCGCCGACGAAGCCGGAGGTGCCCGGCAGGCCGGTGTTCGCCATCGCGAACAGCACGAAGAATGCGGCAAACCAGGGCATGGTGTTCACCACACCGCCGTAGTCCGAGATCTGCCGGCTGTGCAGACGGTCGTACAACACACCGACCGCAAGGAACATCGCCGCGGAGATAAAGCCGTGCGAGATCATCTGCACCATGCCGCCGGCGATACCCAGCGAGGCGCCTTCCCAGTCACCGGTATTGCGGTAGATGTAGAACGCGAGGAAGAAGCCCAGGGTCACAAAACCCATGTGCGCGATCGACGAATAGGCGATCAGCTTCTTCATGTCGCTCTGGATCAGCGCCACCAGGCCGATGTACACGATCGCGATCAGCGACAGCACGATCATCAGCGTATCCAGCACCGCCGAGGCATCCGGGGTAATCGGCAGCGAAAAGCGCAGGAAGCCGTAGCCGCCAATCTTCAGCATGATCGCGGCCAGGATCACCGAGCCGCCGGTAGGCGCCTCGACGTGCGCATCCGGCAGCCAGGTATGCACCGGGAACATCGGGATCTTCACCGCGAACGCCATGAAGAAGGCGAGGAAGATCAATATCTGCGCGGTCATGCCGATCTGCAGGGCATGGAAGTCCTGGATCAGGAAGCTGCCGGACTGGATGTACATCCAGATCAGCGCGACCAGCATGAACACCGAACCCAGGAAGGTATAGAGGAAGAACTTGATGGTCGCATAGACGCGCCGCGGCCCGCCCCAGATCCCGATCACCAGGAACATCGGAATCAGCATCGCCTCGAAGAACACGTAGAACAGCACCGCGTCCATCGCCGCAAACATGCCGATCATCAGGCCTTCCATCACCAGCATCGCCGACATGTAGTAGGCGATCCGATCCTTCACCGACTCCCAGGCGGCAATGATCACGATTACGGTGATCAGCGTGGTCAGCAGGATCAGCGGCATGGAGATGCCGTCCACGCCCAGGTGGTAGTTCACGTTGAACGCGGGGATCCACGAGGCCAGTTCCTGGAACTGCATCTCCGCGGTGCCACGTTCGAACGCGAACCACAGCGGCAGACTGGCCACAAAGGTCGCGACGGCCACCGCGAGCCCGAGCCGCCGCGCCACATGGGGCGCATCGCGCCCGGCGGCAAGCACCAGGAAGCCGCCGAGAATCGGCAGCCAAATCAACAGACTCAAGATAGGCCAGTCAGCAAACATGGTCGTTCCTTGAAACAGCGATGGGCTTCGAGCGCATGGGTGTCGAAGCCGCTCAGATCACGAAGGCGAACATCAGGACCAGCAGGCCGATGATCATCACGAACGCGTAGTGGTAGAGGAAGCCGGACTGCATGTGGCGGATGCGCGCCGAGATCCAGCCCACCGAGCGCGCGGTGCCATTGACCAGCAGCCCGTCGATGATCAGCGCATCACCATAGCGCCACAGCGCACGGCCCAGACGGACGGTCCCGCCTGCGAAGAACCAGTCGTTGAAGCGGTCGAAGCCGTACTTGTCCTCGAGGACGCGCACACCCAGCTTCAGGCGTTCGGCGATCACGCCCGGCAGCTCGGGCCGCTTCATGTACAGGTACCAGGCCGTGCCCAGACCGGCCATGGCGAGCCAGAACGCGGGCAGCATCAGGCCATGCAGCACGAAGCCGATCACGCCGGTGTAGGTCTCGCCCTTGGTCGCCAGCACATCCTGCTCCGGCAGCACGAACAGGCTGTCGGCAAAGAAGTCGCCGAACAGCATCGGGCCGATGAAGTAGCCGGCCACGACCGACGGGATCGCCAGCAGAATGAGTGGCACGGTCACCACCCACGGCGATTCCTTTGGTTGCAGCGGTCCGTGGTGATGGTCGTCGCCATGCTCGTCGTCGTGTTCATCGCCATGGTCGGGCATGTACTTGTGCGCCTGGTCATAGCGCTCTTCGCCATGGAACACCATGAAGAACATGCGGAACGTGTACAGCGCGGTCACGAACACGCCGGCCAGCACCAGCCAGTAGGCGAATGTCGCCCCCGGGATCTGCGAGTAGCCGACCGCCTCGATGATCGCGTCCTTGGAGAAAAACCCGGAGAAGAACGGGAAGCCGATCAGCGCCAGCGAGCCGATCAGCGCGGTCGCATAGGTGATCGGCATGTGCCGGCGCAGCCCGCCCATCGCGCGCATGTCCTGCAGGTGGTGCATCGCGATGATCACCGAGCCCGCGGCCAGGAAAAGCAGCGCCTTGAAGAAGGCATGCGTCATCAGGTGGAACAGGCCGGCGGCATAGGCGGAGGCGCCCAGCGCCACGGTCATGTAGCCCAGCTGCGACAGCGTCGAATACGCCACCACCCGCTTGATGTCGTTCTGGACGAGCCCGATCAGGCCCATGAAGAACGCGGTGATCGCCCCGATGATCAGGATGAACGACAGCGCCGGGACGGAGAACTCGTACAGCGGCGACATGCGCGCCACCATGAAAATACCCGCGGTCACCATGGTCGCCGCGTGGATCAGCGCGGAGATCGGGGTCGGACCTTCCATGGAGTCCGGGAGCCAAACGTGCAGCGGCACCTGGGCGGATTTGCCCATGGCGCCGATGAACAGGAAGATCAGCGCCAGATCCAGCAGGCCGAAGGTCCAGCCCGGCCAGATGGTTATGGTCGCCTCGCTCATCGACTGACCTTCGGCGAACACATCGGCGTAGTTCAGGCTGCCGGTGTAGAACACCAGCGCGGCGATCCCGATCAGGAACCCGAAGTCTCCCACCCGGTTGACGATGAACGCCTTCATGTTCGCGTAGATCGCGGTCGGGCGCTTGTACCAGAAGCCGATCAGCAGGTAGGAGACCAGGCCGACGGCCTCCCAGCCAAAGAACAACTGCATGAAGTTGTTCGCCATCACCAGCATCAGCATCGAGAAGGTGAACAGCGAGATGTAGGCGAAGAAACGCTGGTAGCCGGGGTCGTCCTGCATGTAGCCAATGGTGTAGATGTGCACCATCAGCGAGACGAAGGTGACGACCAGCATCATCATCGCGGTCAGGTTGTCGACCAGGAACCCGACCTCGAACTGGATGCCGTCGGAGACCATCCAGGTATAGACGGTCTCGTTGTAGACCCCGGCATCACCGAAGACGTGGGCCCAGAAGACCACCACCGACAGGATGAACGAGACCGCCACCCCGAGGATGGTGACGCTGTGCGCCCCGGTACGGCCGATCTGACGCCCGAACAGGCCGGCGATGATCGCGCCGAACAGCGGCGCCAGGACGATAAGTAGATAGATCGTATCCATGGCCCGTTATCCCTTCATTGCGTCCAGATCCTGGACGTTGATGGTTCCGCGATTACGGAACAGCAACACCAGGATGGCGAGGCCGATGGCCGCCTCGGCCGCGGCGACGGTCAGGATGAAGAACACGAACACCTGGCCCGCGAGGTCCTGAAGGAAGAACGAAAAGGCAATGAAATTGATGTTCACCGCGAGCAGCATCAGCTCGATGCACATCAACAGCACGATCACGTTTTTCCGGTTCAGGAAGATCCCGGCCACACTGATCGAAAACAACAGCGCGGCCAGCACCAGGTAGTGCTCTAGCGTAATCATGTTCTAGCCCTGAGTTCTTTCGGGGGCGCACCCGCCCCCGGTGTCCGGGTCCCGACCTCTGGCCGGAATGCCTAGTTACTCGGTTTGCCTATTTCCGGATTGCTATTTCGACGGGTCGTCCTGCTGCCCATCCGCATCGCCGCCCTGGGCACCACGACGCGGTGACTTCTTCTTCTCGGAGGCCATGGAGACCATACGCACCCGGCCTTCGCGCGACACCGCCATCTGCTGGCCCGGGTCAATCGACTTGTTGTCCGGACGCTTGCGCATGGTCAGCGAGATCGCCGCGATGATCGCCACCAGCAGGATCACCGCCGCGATCTCGAACGGATAGACATATTCGGTGTAGAGGATCGCGCCCAGGGCCTCGGTGTTGGCATATTCCGGCCCCGCACGCTCCGGCACATCCATCGTGATGTAGCGGGTGATCACGGCCACCAGCACGGTGGCCATCGCGACCGCGACCACAATCCCCACCGGCAGGTATTCGGTGAACCCCTCGCGCAGCTTGGCCAGATTGATGTCAAGCATCATCACCACGAACAGGAACAGCACCATCACCGCCCCCACGTAGACGAGCACCAGCACGATGCCGAGGAACTCGGCCTCCGCCAGCAGCCAGACCGCGGCCGCCGCGACAAAGCACAGCACCAGAAACAGGGCCGCGTGCACCGGGTTGCGCACACTGATCATCGCCAGGGCGCCGCCCAGCAGGATCGCGCCGAAGAGATAGAAAAGGATCAACTCGAAGGTCATGGGGCGTTCCCTGCGTTACCGGTACGGGGCGTCGATCGCGCGGGCTTCGGCGATCTCTTTCTCGAAGCGGTCACCAATGGCCAGGAGCTTGTCCTTGGTCATGATCTGCTCGCCCCGGTTTTCGAAGTGGTACTCGAAGATGTGCGTCTCGACGATGGAATCGACCGGGCAGGCCTCTTCGCAGAAGCCGCAGAAGATGCACTTGAACAGGTCGATGTCGTAGCGCGTGGTGCGGCGCGTACCGTCCGCGCGCTCCTCGGAATCGATCGTAATCGCCAGCGCCGGGCAGACCGCCTCACACAGCTTGCAGGCGATGCAGCGCTCCTCGCCGTTCGGGTAGCGACGCAGCGCATGCAGGCCACGGAAGCGCGGCGACATCGGGGTCTTCTCGTCCGGATACTGCACGGTGAACTTTCGGCTTAGCAGGTAGCGCCCCGTCAGACGCAGCCCCAGCAGCAGCTCAAAGAACAGAAAACTCTTCAGATAACGGCGCAACGCTTTCATCACGAACTCCTCAGGCGAACCACGGGCCGACGTTGAACGCGACCAGCACGCCCTCGACAAACAGCCAGAGGATGGTCACCGGGATCAGCACCTTCCAGCCCAGACGCATGATCTGGTCATAGCGATAGCGCGGGAAGGTGGCGCGGAACCACAAGAAGGCGAACAAGAACACCGCCGTCTTGAACAGGAACCAGTGGATGCCGTGGTCCAGCAACGCACCGATGACCGGCAGGTCAAAGGCCGCCTGCGGCAGGATGCCCTGGAACGGCGACAACCAACCGCCGAGGAACAGGATCGCGGTCAGGGCCGAGATCAGGATCATGTTCGCGTACTCGGCCAGGAAGAACACGGCGAACGCCATGCCCGAGTACTCGACGTGGAAACCAGCGACGATCTCGGACTCGCCCTCGGCCACGTCGAACGGCGCGCGGTTGGTTTCGGCAATCCCGGAGATGAAATACACAAAGAACAGCGGCAACAGCGGCAGCAGGAACCAGTGGTACATGCTGCCCGACTGCGCCTCGATGATGCCGCCCACGTTCAGCGTGCCGGCAGCCATCAGCACGCCGACCAGGGCAAAGCCCATCGCGATTTCGTAGGAGACCAGCTGCGCGGCCGAACGCAACGAGCCCAGCAGCGCGTACTTCGAGTTCGATGCCCAGCCGGCGATGATGATCCCGTACACACCCAGCGAGGTGAGTGCCAGCAGGTACAGCAGACCGGCGTTCACATCGGCCAGCGCCCCGCCCTCGAAGAACGGGATTACCGCCCAGGCGGCCAGCGCCGGGGCGATGGTCAGCACCGGGGCACTGAGGAACAGGAAGCGGTTGGCATTGGTCGGGAGGATGACCTCTTTGGTCAGCAGCTTCAGCGCATCCGCGATCGGCTGCAGCCATCCGCGCGGCCCGACCCGGTTCGGCCCGACGCGCACATGCGCATAGCCGATCACCTTGCGCTCGGCGAAGGTCGTGTAGGCCACGGCCAGCATCAGCGGGATCACGATCAGCTGAATGCCGATCAGGATCTGCATCACCGTCGGCAGGCTGCTGTAGAAGTTCATCATCCAGTCGAACATGTCTTACGTTCCCTCAGGCACGCGCGAGCGTGACCGTGGCGTTCGGGGCGCCCAACCGGCCCATGGCCGTCGAGCCCGCAAAGGTCACCGCCAGGCCCACCGGCACGGCGTCGTCCAGGATCAGGGTCAGCTCGGTCTCGGCGCCGGCCTGGCGCAGCTTCACGCGCGACCCGGTGTCAAGCCCGCCCGCGGACTCGGGATGCACGATGACGCACTCGGCCAGCTGGCCCTCGGGGCTGCTCTGGAGCGGCTCGGCGCGGCGCACGATGGCATCCGTGCTATAGAGCCCGGCCGCCTGCACGCGATACAGGTCGCCCTGCGCCGGCTCCGGAATGGAAATCTGCACCTTGTTCATGTTGACCGCGGTATCGAAATTGGCATCCGCCAGCAGCCCCTTCAGTTCGTCGCGCACCGCGCGCGAATCGAGGTAGTCCATGCCGCGCTGTTCCAGCAGGTTGCCCAGCACGCGCCAGACCTTCCAGCCGGGACGCACGTCTTCCGGCGCGCGGGCAGCGGCACGGTAACTCTGCCAGCGACCCTCGGCGTTCACGAAGGTCCCGGAATTCTCGAAGCTGGTGGCGACCGGTAGCAGTACATCGGCCACGGCTTCCAGATCGGCATTGGCATAGGCGCTCAGCGCCACTACGAAGCCAGCCTTCTCCAGCGCGGCGCGCAAGGCAACCGGATCGGCCCCGTCACGCCCGGGCTCGATGCCGGCGACCACGAAGGCGTCCCGGCCCTCGGCCAGCATCTCGGCGGCGTTCCGGCCAGCAGCCTCCAGTTCGGCCCCGGCCGGGCCGCGGTGCGGCAGCACACCGGCGAGCCAGGCGCCCGCGGCACTGGCACCGGCCGGCAGGTACCCGAGACGGGCACCGGTGTGCTTGGCGATCCAGCCGGCCAGGGCCCGCAGGGTCGCAAAGGCCGGCCCATGGATCGCGACCTGGCCCAGCAGCACGTGGCCCTGCTCGGCATCCAGCAGCGACTTCGCAATGTGTTCGAACGCGGCCCGCGTATCGGCGTCATCGGCCTCGGCGGCCTTGACGATCTTTTCCAGCTTCTTGGGCAGCGACTTGCCGGCAGCAGCCAGTTGCCCGGCCACGCCCGCCAGGGCCATCACCTGATCGCGCTCGTGGCCGACCAGCTGGGCCTGCACGGGATAAGTCAGGTCCAGCAGCATGTCGTTGATCAGGCTGACCCGCGCGCCGCGCGAGGCCGCCTTGCGCAGACGGTGGGCGAGCAGCGGCTGTTCGCGGCGCGGATTGCAGCCCACGAGCAGCACGGCATCGGCCGTATCCAGGTCGCCGATGGCCGCGCCCAGGTACGGGAACAGCGGCGCGGCCGCCTCGTCGGAGAAGTCCACCTGATCGAGCCGGTGATCGATGTCGGTGACGCCCATGCCGCGCAAGACCTTCTGCGCCAGGTAGTGCTCTTCCACCGACAGCGACGGCGACAGCAGCGCGCCGATCCGCTCGGGGGCGGTCTCCTTCAGCCCCTCGACCGCATAGCTCAGCGCCGTCTCCCAGGAGACATCCTGCCACCGACCATCCACCTTCATGCGCGGGCGGGTCAGGCGGTCCTCGGCGTACAGGCCGGTGTAGCTGAAGCGGTCGCGGTCGGAGATCCAGGTCTCGTTGACTGCCTCGTTGTCACGCGGCACCACGCGCATCGCGCGCCCATCGTGGGTATGCAGGTGGAGGTTGGAACCGACCGCGTCGTGCGGGGCGATGGTCGCGGCCTGCGACAGCTCCCAGGCGCGCGCGGTGTAGCGCGACGGCTTGGCGGTCAGTGCGCCCACCGGGCACAGGTCGATCACGTTGCCCGACAGCTCGTGGGCCACAGTCTTCTCGACATAGGTGCCGATGCGCATATGCTCGCCGCGCCCGGTCGCGCCCAGTTCGCGCACGCCGGCAATCTCCTCGCCGAAGCGCACGCAGCGGGTGCAGTGGATACAGCGGGTCATCTCGGTCTCGATCAGCGGACCGATATCCTTGTCCTTCACCACGCGCTTGGCTTCGGTGTACTTGGAGACACTGTCGCCGTAGCCCATGGCCACGTCCTGCAGCTCGCACTCGCCACCCTGGTCACAGATCGGGCAGTCCAGCGGGTGGTTGATCAGCAGGAACTCCATGGTCCCCTTCTGCGCGCGCAGCGCCAGCGGAGACTGGGTGTAGACCTTCATCCCGTCCATGACCGGGGTCGCGCAGGCGGGCAGCGGCTTGGGCGCCTTCTCGACCTCGACCAGGCACATACGGCAGTTCGCCGCCACCGACAGCTTCTTGTGGTAGCAAAACCGCGGAATGCGGATATCGGCATCGTCCGCCACGTCGATCAACATCGCGCCCTTGGGCGCCTCGATCGTGCGGCCGTCAATCTCGATGCTGACCAGATCCTGCTTCTGATCCTGACTCATGCTCGATTCCTGCTGCGGATGCGCGGGGGGCGTCAGGCGGCGTCTGCCACCGGGCTCCGACCGTGCTGGATGTAGTATTCGAATTCGTGGCGGAAGTGCTTGATGAAGCTGCGCACTGGCATGGCCGCGGCGTCGCCCAGGGCGCAGATGGTGTGCCCCTCGATCTTGCTGGCCACGTCGTCCAGGCGTTCCAGATCCTCGGGACGACCCTGCCCTTCCACGATGCGGGTCAGCATGCGGTAGAGCCAGCCGGTCCCCTCGCGGCAGGGCGTGCACTGCCCGCAGGACTCGGAGAAGTAGAACCGCGAGATGCGCTGCAGGGCCTTGACCATGTCGGCGGTCTCGTCCATCACGATCACCGCGCCGGAGCCCAGCATGGACCCGGCCTGGGCGATGGAGTCGAAGTCCATGTTGGCCTTCAGCATCACGTCGCCCGGGACCACCGGCACCGACGAGCCACCGGGGATCACCGCCTTCAGCTTGCGCCCGTTCAGTACGCCACCCGACATCTCCAGGAGGTCCTTGAACGGCGTGCCCAGCGGAATCTCGTAGTTCCCCGGCTTGTTCACATGGCCCGAGACGGAGAACAGCTTCTCGCCACCGGACTTGGGTACACCCAGATCGGCGAACCACTGCCCGCCGTTACGGATGATGGCCGGGATCGAGGCCAGCGACTCGGTGTTATTGATCGTGGTCGGCTTACCGTACAGACCGTAGTTGGCCGGAAACGGCGGCTTGAAGCGCGGCTGGCCTTTCTTGCCCTCCAGGGACTCCAACAGCGCCGTCTCCTCGCCGCAGATGTAGGCCCCGGCACCCAGCGACGGGTAGAGATCGAAATCGACCCCGGACCCGAAGATGTCCTTGCCGAGATAACCGGCGTCGTAGGCCTCTTTCAGGGCCGCCGTAAAGCGCGTGTTCACCTCGTCCATGAACTCGCCGCGCATGTAGTTGTAGCCCACCGTCGCGCCGATCGCGTAGCCGGCGATCGCCATGCCCTCGATCAGGGCATGCGGGTTGTACATCAGGATCTCGCGGTCCTTGCAGGTGCCCGGCTCGGATTCGTCCGAATTGCAAACGATGTACTTCTGGCCCGGGGTGTTGCGCGGCATGAACGACCACTTGAGCCCGGTCGGGAAGCCCGCACCGCCGCGGCCGCGCAGGTTGGAGGTCTTGACCTCCTCGATCACATCCTCGGGGGCCATCTTGCCCTTGTAGACCTTCTCCAGGGCCTGGTAGCCGCCGACGCTCTTGTAGGTCTCGAGCGAGGCCGGATCGTCCAGGTAGCGGGTCGCAAAGCAGATCTGGTTGGCCATGCTACTTCTCCAGACCGTCGAGAATCTCGTCCACCTTCTCGGGGGTGAGATTCTCGTAGTAGACGTGATCCACCTGCATCATCGGGGCGCCACAGCAGGCCGCCAGGCACTCCTCTTCCATCTTCAGGTAGAACTTGCCGTCCGGCGTGCTCTCGCCGAGCTTGATGCCGAGACGGTTCTCCAGGTGCTCGATGATCTGTTCCGAGCCGCGCAGCATGCAGGAGATGTTGTTGCACACCATGATGGTGTGCTTGCCGACCGGCTCCAGCTCGTACATCGAATAGAACGAGCCCACCTCGTACACCGCGATCGCCGGCAGGCCGAGGTATTCGGCGACGGCATCCATCTTCGCGGTAGAGAGATAGCCGTCCTCGTGCTGCACCGCGCGCAGGGCGCCAAGCACCGCAGAGCGCTTCTGGTCGTCGGGATAGCGCGCCAGCCAGGCGTCGATCTCTTCGCGCTCGTGGTCGCTGAGCTCCACCTTCTTGCCGGCGGGCTTGTGGAAGGCGACGGTTTTCTGTTCGGCAGCCATCAGCGGTCGATCTCCCCGAATACGATGTCCTGGGTCCCGATAATGGCGACCACATCGGCCAGCATGTGGCCACGCGCCATCTCGTCCAGCGCGGACAGGTGCACAAAGCCCGGCGGACGGACCTTCAGGCGATAGGGCTTGTTGGAACCATCCGAGACCAGATACACCCCGAACTCGCCCTTCGGATGCTCCACCGCGGCGTAGGCCTCACCTTCCGGCAGGCACATGCCCTCGGTGAACAGCTTGAAGTGGTGGATCAGGGCCTCCATGTCGGCCTTCATCTCCTCGCGCTTCGGCGGGGTGATCTTGTGATCCTCCAGCAGCACCGGGCCCGGGTTCTGGCGCAGCCAGTCCACGCACTGACGGATGATGCGGTTGGACTGGCGCATCTCCTCGATGCGCACCAGGTAGCGGTCGTAGCAGTCGCCGTTGACGCCCACCGGGATATCGAAGTCGAGACGGTCATACACCTCGTAGGGCTGCTTCTTGCGCAGGTCCCACTCGATGCCGGAGCCGCGCAGCATCGGGCCGGTAAAGCCCAGCTGCATGGCGCGTTCGGGATCGACCACGCCAATGCCCACGGTGCGCTGCTTCCAGATACGGTTATCGGTCAGCAGGGTCTCGTACTCGTCCACGCACCCCGGGAAGCGCTCGGTAAAGGCCTCGATGAAGTCCAGCAGCGAGCCCTGGCGAACCTTGTTCAGGTCGTCCACGACCTCCTGCGACTTCCAGGACGACGGCTGGTACTGCGGCATCGTACCCGGCAGGTCGCGCGCGACGCCGCCCGGACGGTAATAGGTCGCGTGCATGCGCGCACCCGAGACCGCCTCGTAGCAGTCCATCAGGTCCTCGCGCTCGCGGAAGGCATACAGGAACACCGCCATCGCGCCGATATCCAGCGCATGCGCACCCAGCCACATCAGGTGATTAAGGATGCGGGTAATCTCGTCGAACATCACCCGGATGTACTGTGCCCGCAGCGGGGCCTCGATCTGGAGCAGCTTTTCCATCGCGAGCACGTAGCCGTGCTCGTTGGCCATCATCGACACGTAGTCGAGGCGGTCCATGTAGCCGATGGACTGGTTGTAGGGCTTGCTCTCGGCGAGCTTCTCGGTGCCGCGGTGCAGCAGGCCGATATGCGGGTCGGCGCGCTGCACGACCTCGCCGTCCATCTCCAGCACCAGACGCAGCACGCCGTGGGCGGACGGATGCTGCGGCCCGAAGTTCAGGGTGAAGTTGCGAATCTCAGGCATTCTCGGCTCCTTCGCCCGGCTTCTCGCCCTCGCTGTAGCGATGGTCGTCGCGGATCACCTTGGGCACCAGCACGCGCGGCTCGATGGTCACCGGCTGGTACACCACACGCGCCTGCTCGGCGTCGTAACGCATCTCGACATGGCCAATCAGCGGGAAATCCTTGCGGAACGGGTGACCGACAAAGCCGTAGTCGGTCAGGATGCGGCGCAGGTCCGGATGTCCGGAGAACAGGATCCCGAACAGGTCGAAGGCCTCTCGCTCGAACCAGTTGGCCGAGGCCCAGACCTCCACCAGCGACTCGATCTCGGGGAATTCGTCATCCGCCAGCCAGGCACGCATGCGCAGACGGCGATTGTGCTGGATCGACAGCAGCTGCACAGCCACGGTAAAGCGCGGCCCGTCCCAGAGGCTGTCTTCCGGGGCGTCATCGAAGGTGAATCGCCCGGAGGTGGCCGGCTCGACCCCGCGGGAGAAACCCGTGTTGGTCGCGGACTCCGTGCCCCACTCGTCCTGGCCGTATTCGAGATAGTCCACCCCACACAGGTCGATCAGCATCTCGAAGCCGAACGCGTCACGCAGTTTCTCGGCGGACTCGCGCCACGACTCCGGCCGGATATCGACCGTGACCTCGTCATAGGCCTCGGTGACCGTCTCCAGGGCGTCGCCCAGTTCCGCCCGCAGGGCGTCGATCCAGTTGTCTTGTTCAGCCATCTGAAACCCCGGGTGCGTTAGCGCGCGATGGTGTTCGTGCGCCGGATCTTGTTCTGCAGCTGGATGATGCCGTAGAGCAGTGCCTCGGCCGTGGGCGGACAGCCCGGCACGTAGACATCCACCGGCACGATGCGGTCACACCCGCGCACCACGGCATAGGAGTAGTGGTAGTAGCCGCCGCCGTTGGCGCAGGAGCCCATGGAGATCACCCAGCGCGGCTCGGGCATCTGGTCGTACACCTTGCGCAGCGCCGGCGCCATCTTGTTGACCAGCGTGCCGGCCACGATCATCACGTCGGACTGACGCGGGCTGGGCCGGAAGATGATCCCGAAGCGGTCGAGGTCATAGCGCGCGGCACCGGCGTGCATCATCTCCACCGCGCAGCAGGCCAGACCGAAGGTCATCGGCCACAACGAGCCAGTACGGGCCCAGTTGATGAGCTTGTCAGCCGAGGTGGTGACGAAGCCCTTTTCAAGAACGCCTTCTATTCCCATTCCAGCGCCCCCTTCTTCCACTCATAAATGAATCCGACGACCAGAATGAGCAAAAACACGGCCATCGCAAGAAGCCCGAACAGGCCAATGGCATCCAGCGATACCGCCCACGGGAATAGAAATGCGATCTCGAGATCGAAGATGATGAAGAGGATCGCAACCAGGTAGAAGCGCACATCGAACTTCAGCCGCGAGTCCTCAAAGGCCTCAAAGCCACACTCGTAGGGCGAGTTCTTCGCGGCGTCGGGCTTGCGCGGCCCGACGGCCATCCCGACCACCAGCGGCACGATGCCAATCACGATCCCCACTGCGATGAACAGCAGGATGGGTAGATAACCTTCCAGCATGTCTCTCTCCCGTACACCGCCCTCGGGCGGGTCGGTTCGCAGGGTGCCGCGTGGATCCGGCGCGTCCGCGAGCCGTTCTAGCGTTGCTGGTTGAATGCACCGGTTGGTGGCCACCTCGATGGACGAGGCCGGGGCGCATACCGGGCACGGAGTCTAGGTGAACCGTGAAAACGGTGTCAAGTCTTTGTAATTTTATAAGTTACTGATTTTATTTTGTTTTGACCCCAAGCGCCGATTCTCGAACGTCGCCAGGGGCCTTTGAAATGGTGCAGATGGTGGGACTCGAACCCACACGGCTTTCGCCACTACCCCCTCAAGATAGCGTGTCTACCAATTCCACCACATCTGCCTGTCTAGGAGGCCGCGGTCGCCGGCCTATTCGGGTACGTCGGCCGGGCGATCCGAGGCCGGGGCATCCGATTCGTCGTCCCGGGGTACTGTACCGGGAATGCCTTCCGGAATATCGCCCTCCTCGCGCATCTCTTCCGCCTCGAGCTGATCCATCAGGCTTTCGGCCTGGGGCGTCGAGGAGGCGAGATAGGCCAGCGTCAGGCTGTTCACGAAGAACACCACAGCCAGAAACGCGGTCGAGCGGCTCAGAAAGTTGGCTGACCCGCGCGCACCGAACACGGTCGCGGACGCACCACTGCCAAAGGCCGCACCCGCGTCGGCGCCCTTGCCATGCTGCATCAGCACGAGGGCGATCAGGGCGATCGAGACCGCGACCTGAACGACCAGGAGCAACCCGTAGATCATGCCGCAACCCGCTCGGCCGCCGCACGGGCGATCGCGGTAAAGGCATCGGCGTCCAGCGAGGCGCCACCGATCAGCCCGCCGTCGATGTCTTCCAGCGCCAGCAGGCCTGCGGCGTTGTCCGCCTTCATGCTGCCGCCGTAGAGGATGCGCAGATCCGCAGCGACGCGCGGATCACGACCCGCCACCCGGTTGCGGATAAAGGCATGCACTTCCTGCGCCTGCTCGGGCGTGGCGGTCAGGCCGGTGCCGATCGCCCAGACGGGCTCGTAGGCGATCACGGCGCGATCGAAGGCCTCGACGCCGGCGGCATCCAGTACCGCATCCAGCTGCTCGGCCACCACGGATTCGGTGCGTCCGCCTTCGCGGTCACTCTTCTGCTCGCCGACACACAGGATCGGCGTCAGCCCGGCGGCCTGGGCGGCGATGAACTTGGCTGCCACCCACTCGCTTGACTCATTCTGGCGCTCGCGACGCTCGGAATGGCCAACGATCACGTAACGGCAGCCCGCCTCGGCCAGCATGGAGCCGGCCAGTTCGCCGGTATAGGCGCCCTTTTCCTGGTCCGAGCAATCCTGCGCACCGACCTCGATCACGCTGCCCGACAGGGTCTCGGCGATCTCGGACAGGTAGACGGCGGGCGGACACACCGCAACGTCGACATCCTGCAGGTCGCCCAGACTGCCCTTCAGGGCCGACAGGAGGGCGCGGTTCGCTTCCCGCGAACCGTTCATCTTCCAGTTACCGGCGACCAGCGGCTTGCGCATGCGGATCTTCCTCCTGCGAGAACGGTCGGATCCGCGCGGATACACGGAGTCCGATCATGATGATTAGAGCGGCGGGATGTTACCGGCGCACCCGGTGCAAATCAACCGAGTCCGGCACTGGACAAACGGGCGACCAGTCCCCTGAGGAACGACCAACGGGCCGGGATCGCCCGCAGACCGGGATCAAACAGCCGCGCGGATGCTGTCGGCGATGCGCTCGGCGGCCTGGCGGGTAATGACTTCGTCCTCGGCCTCGACCATCACGCGCACCAGGGGCTCGGTACCGGACGGACGTAGCAGGACACGTCCGTGCGCACCCAGCTCGGCCTCGACCGCGGCGACCTCGGAGCGCACGGCAGGTGCCTCCAGACAGCCATTGGCCTTGCCCGAGATCGGGACGTTCACGAGGCACTGCGGCAGCTTCGGGATCTTCGCCGCGAGCTCCGCGAGCGAGCAGCCTGTGCGATGCATCAGGTGGGCGACCTGCAGTGCCGCAACGGTCCCGTCGCCGGTCGTCGTGTGCTCCAGGCAGACGATATGCCCGGATCCTTCTCCGCCCAGCATCCAGTCGCGCTGGCGCAGCTCCTCGAGGACATAGCGGTCGCCGACCTTCGCCCGCACGAACGGGATCCCGTACTCACCCAGGGCATTCTCGAGCCCAAGGTTGGTCATCAGGGTACCGACCACGCCCCCCCGGAGCAGACCCGACTGCTGGCGATCAAGGGCGAGAATCCCGAGGATCTGGTCACCATCGACCACATTTCCATGCGCATCAGCCAGGATCACGCGGTCGCCGTCACCATCAAGGGCGACCCCGAGGTCGGCCCCGGAGGCCTTCACCTGCTCGGCCACGACCTCCGGGTACAGCGCACCCACGCCGGCGTTGATGTTGTAGCCATCCGGGCGGGCACCCAGAACCTCCACCTCGGCCCCCAGCTCCTCGAATACCGGCGGGGCGACGTTGTAGGTCGCACCGTGGGCGCAATCGACCACGACGCGCAGGCCGCGCAACTCGGAGCGCGCCGGGATCGCGCTCTTGCAGAACTCGATATAACGGCCGGCGGCATCGGCGATACGCACGGCCTTGCCCAAGTGCGCTCCGTCCACCGAACGCTGCGGCTCTTCCAGACGCGCCTCGATGGCCTCTTCCACTGCATCCGCGAGTTTGTCGCCCTCCGGGGTGAAGAACTTGAAGCCGTTATCGTGGAACGGGTTGTGCGAGGCACTGATCACCACGCCGGCGGTCGCACGGAACGTCCGCGTGAGATAGGCCACCGCGGGCGTCGGCATCGGCCCCAGCAGGGCCACATCCAGGCCTGCGGCCGACAACCCGGCCTGCAACGCCGACTCGAACATGTAGCCCGAGACCCGAGTGTCCTTCCCCACGAGCACCGGACCCTGACGCTTGGCCCGCGCGCCCAGCACCTCGCCCACCGCATAACCCAGACGCAGCGCGAACTCGGGCGTCATCGGCCAGTCGCCTGTACGCCCACGAATCCCGTCGGTGCCGAAATAACGCCCCATGCCGCTTGCTTCTCCCTTAATACTGAAAACGGATCACGGCCGGCGGGATCCCCGCCACGCCTGTGGTGTCAGTGCGGAGTATAGCGCCAGCGCATCGTGTGTCCCTGCGACATCGTGCACACGCAGGACACGCGCGCCGGCCTGCACCGCCAGTAACGCCGCAATCGCGGAACCGGCGTCACGTTCCTGGACCGGGCGATCCCCCAGCAGGGCACCGATCATCGACTTGCGCGAGACCCCCACCAGCAGCGGCGACCCCAGATCGGCCAGCGCTGGCAGCGCATGGAAAAGTGCCAGGTTGTGCTCCAGCGTCTTGCCGAATCCGAAGCCCGGGTCCAGCAGCAACTGCTCGGCTGGCACGCCTTCGCGCGCAAACGCCTCGCGCCGATCACGCAGGAACGCGCCCACCTCCCGTGCGACGTCGTCGTAGTGCGGGGCCTGCTGCATGGACTGCGGCCCCCCCTGCATGTGCATCGCGCACAGGGCCACACCCTGCTCGCGGGCGGTAGTGACGGCGGCCTCCCAGGCCCCCTCGGCGCGAAACCCGTTGACGTCGTTCAGCAGCGCGGCCCCCGCCACCACGGCCTCGCGCATCAGTTCGGGCTTCATCGTGTCCACCGACAGCGGGACATCCAGTTCCGTGGCAAGGGCCTCGATCACGGGCAACACCCGCCGCTGTTCCTCCTCCAGTGCGACTGGCTCAGCCCCCGGACGCGTCGACTCGCCCCCGATATCGATCAGGTCGGCGCCCTGCTCCACCATCCTGCGGGCGTGCTCCAGCGCCTGCTCCACGCGCTGATGTTCTCCGCCATCGGAGAACGAGTCCGGCGTGACATTCAGAATGCCCATGATCCGCGGGCGATCCAGCGCCAGCCGGTGCCTTCCGCAGTGCAGGACCGCTGTCGCGCCTTCCGTATCCATGCCCATGTCTTGTCCTCCCCGCCAAATGAAAAGGCCGCCAGAGAAACCCTGGCGGCCCATAGCGGCCTGTTGCCACCCTGTTGAGATCCCCCGGTCAGGACTGCGGGGCAGGCCCGCCGACAACACCCTTGCTGTCGTCGTCCTCGCGGCCGTCGTCGGAATCGGCGGCAGGCTCGTCGCTCGCCTGCGCCGATCCACCGGAACCGCTGTCGCTGTCCCAGTCCGCCGGTTCGCGGGGCTCGCGCCCGGCCATGATGTCCTCGATCTGCTTGTCGTCGATGGTCTCGTACTTCATCAGCGCCTTGGCCATCGCGTGCAGCTTGTCGAGGTTGTCCAGCAGGATCTGCTTTGCGTGCTGGTAGTTCGTGTCGATAATCCGGCGCACCTCGGCGTCGATCTGGCGCGCGGTCTCGTCGGACATCGGCTTGGACTTCGCGCCCATCTGCCCGCCGAGGAACGGGTGCCCTTCCTCTTCGCCATAGTCCAGCGGACCCAGCTTCTCGGAAAGACCCCACTTGGTCACCATGTTGCGAGCGATCTGGGTGGCACGCTCGATGTCGTTGGAGGCGCCAGTGGTCACCTTGTCGTCACCGAAGATGATTTCTTCCGCCAGACGCCCCCCAAACAGGCTCGCCAACTGGCTCTCCAGCCGGGTCTTGGAGTGGCTGTAGCGATCTTCCTCGGGCAGGAACATGGTCACGCCCAGGGCCCGTCCACGCGGGATGATGCTGACCTTGTAGACCGGGTCGTGCTCGGGGACCGTGAGCCCGACGATCGCGTGCCCCGCCTCGTGGTAGGCCGTCAGCTTCTTCTCGTCCTCGGACATCACCATGGACTTGCGCTCGGCGCCCATCATGATCTTGTCCTTGGCGCGCTCGAAGTCGCTCATGTCGACCAGGCGCTTGCCGGCCCGGGCCGCAAACAGGGCCGCCTCGTTGACCAGGTTCGCCAGGTCGGCACCGGAGAAGCCCGGCGTGCCGCGCGCGATCAGGTCCGGACGCACGTCGTCGGCGATCGGCGTCTTCTTCATGTGGACCTTGAGGATCTGCTCGCGGCCACGCACGTCTGGCGGCGGGACCACCACCTGGCGGTCAAAACGGCCCGGACGCAGCAGCGCCGGGTCGAGCACGTCCGGGCGGTTGGTCGCGGCGATCACGATGATGCCCTCCGTGCCCTCGAAGCCGTCCATCTCGACCAGCAGCTGGTTCAGGGTCTGCTCGCGTTCGTCGTGACCGCCGCCCATGCCGGCGCCACGCTGGCGCCCAACCGCGTCGATCTCGTCGATAAAGATGATGCAGGGGGCGTGCTTCTTGGCCTCGGAGAACATGTCACGCACACGCGAGGCGCCCACGCCCACGAACATCTCCACAAAGTCGGAACCGGAGATGCTGAAGAACGGGACCTTGGCCTCGCCAGCAATAGCCTTGGCCAGCAGGGTCTTCCCGGTACCCGGCGAGCCGACCATCAGTACGCCACGCGGGATCTGGCCACCCAGCTTCTGGAACTTGGACGGGTCGCGCAGGAAGTCGACCAGCTCGGAGACCTCTTCCTTCGCCTCGTCGCAGCCGGCAACGTCGCCGAAGGTGACCTTTACCTGGTCCTCGGACATCAGCTTGGCCTTGGACTTGCCGAAAGACATCGCCCCGCGGCCGGCACCACCGCCACCCTGCATCTGACGCATGAAATAGATCCACACGGCGATCAGCAGCAGCATCGGGAACCAGGAGATCAGGATGCTCATCAGCAGCGAGCGCTCGGCATCCTCCTGCGCATTAATCTCTACATTGTTCTGCAGCAGATCACCGATCAGGCCGGTGTCATTGGGATTGACCGTGGTGAAGCGCTGACCCTCGAGGGTCTGGCCGCGGATCTTGTCGCCCTCGATGGTGACGCTGTCGATCCGACCGCCCTGCACATCCCGGATGAACTCGGAATAGGTAATACTCCGCACATCCTGCTGCTGTTGCGGGCTGAAGTTATTGAATACCGACATCAGGACGATCGCGATAACCGCCCAGATGATCAAATTCTTGGCCAGACCGTTCAAAACGCCACCTCGAAAAACTTTTACCTACGTGGATTCTCGCGAGCTTTACACATCCCGAGGGCCACGCGCCAATACGTACACTTCGCGTGACCGTGGGCGCGAGGCTTGCGGTTTGCGCACCTGCACCTTCTCGAACCGGCGCCGTACCTCGGCCAGGTAGGCGTCCGATCCCTCGCCCTGAAACAACTTGACCAGCATCGCACCCCGAGGGTTCAGCACATCGCAGGCCAGCTCCAGCGCCAGCTCGCACAAATGGATCGAGCGCGGCTGATCGATGGCATCCGTACCCGTAAGGTTGGGGGCCATATCGGAAAGCACAAGGTCGGCGCGCTGCCCGTCCAGCGCCTCCAGGATCGCCTGCAGGACTGCATCCTCGCGAAAGTCACCGGTAATGATCGTGGCACCGGGCACGGGATCCATCGGCAGGATGTCGGAGGCCACGAGCACCCCCTTGCGACCGATCTTCTGTGCGGCGTACTGCGTCCAGCCACCCGGCGCGGCCCCCAGGTCCACCACGCGCATGCCCGGTTTGAGCAGTCGGTCACGTTCGTCGATCTCCTGCAACTTGTACACGGCGCGACCGCGATAGCCCTCCTGCTGCGCCCGCTGCACGTACGGGTCGTCAAAGTGCTCCTTCAGCCAGCGCTGACTGGAACGGCTACGCTTGGGCACCGTGGTTCTCCTGGCTCAGGCACGCGATCCGCGTGCTACAATTTGCGTGTTCCAATACCGAATCAAATCCCACGTGAATCTGACCGACGCGCAACGCCGCCACCTGCGCAGCCTCGCCCACCCGCGCAAGCCCATCGTGACCATCGGCCGCAATGGCCTGACGGACGCCGTGGTCAAGGAGCTGGAACAGGCACTGGCACATCACGAACTGGTCAAGATCAAGGTCAATATCGGCGACCGCGAGGTTCGCAATGGTACGGTCGAGGACCTGTGCGAACGCACGGGTGCGGCCCTGGTCCAGCGAATCGGCTACGTGGCGACCCTGTTCCGGCGCAATCCGGACGAGCCCAAGGTTACCCTCGACCCGGCCTGATCCCAGCCGCAGGCCGCTACGTCAGTTGACGTAGCGCACCTCGAGGATCTCGTATTCCGTCTCGCCACCCGGCGCCTGGACGGTCACGACATCGCCCTCTTCCTTGCCAATCAGCGCGCGCGCAATCGGCGAGGACACCGAGATCATGTTCTGCTTGATGTCGGCCTCGTCCTCGCCCACGATCTTGTAGGTCACCTGGCGCCCGTCTTCGGTCGCCTCGAGCACCACGGTCACACCGAACACGACCTTGCCCGTCTGCGGCAGGGCCGTGACGTCGATGATCTGGGCGTTGGAGAGCTTGCCCTCCAGCTCGCGGATGCGCCCCTCGATAAAGCTCTGCTGCTCGCGCGCGGCGTGGTATTCGGCGTTTTCCTTCAGGTCGCCGTGTTCGCGCGCCTCGGCGATCGCATTCACCACCCGCGGGCGATCCTCGCCTTTCAGCTTCTTCAGCTCCGCCTTCATCTTCTCGGCGCCGGTTACGGTCAGCGGGGTCTTGTTCATGCGCTTTTCCCTCCGAGATTCTCCTGGTGGAGGTCCTGCAGCCGGAACACGTCGTTCGCCCCCAGGTGATCCAGGGCCTGCACCGTGGCACGGGCGCCGGCGATGGTCGTGGTGTACCCCACCTTGTGCATCAGCGCCTCGCGGCGAATGGTGTAGGAGTCGGAGGTCGACTGCTTGCCCTCCACCGTGTTGATAATGAAGCTAATCTCGTCGTTCTTGATCATGTCGACGATGTGCGGGCGACCCTCGGTCACCTTGTTCACACGCGTCACGGCGATGTCGGCCTCCTCCAGGATCTTCGCCGTACCGCGCGTCGCCAGGACCTCGAAGCCCAGCTCGACCAGGCGCCGGGCCACCTCGGCCACATGCGGCTTGTCGATCTCGCGCACCGACACGAAGGCCTTGCCGGTGGACGGCAGCAGCACGCCCGCCCCCAGCTGGCTCTTGGCGAAGGCCTCGGCGAAACTGCGGCCGACGCCCATCACCTCGCCGGTGGACTTCATCTCCGGCCCCAGGATCGGGTCCACGCCCTGGAACTTGGCGAACGGAAAGACCGATTCCTTCACCGAGTAGTACTCGGGATACACCGCATCACCCACGCCCTGTTCGTGCAGGGTCTGACCGGCCATGCAGCGTGCGGCGATCTTGGCCAGCGGCCGTCCGACGGCCTTGGACACGTACGGCACGGTGCGCGAGGCGCGCGGATTCACCTCCAGCACGTAGATGTCGTCGCCCTTGATTGCGAACTGGGTGTTCATCAGGCCCACGACCTTCAGCCCCAGCGCCATCTTGCGCACCTGCTCGACCATCTCGTCCTGCAGCTCCAGAGACAGCGAGAATGGTGGCAGCGAGCAGGCCGAGTCGCCCGAGTGCACGCCGGCCTGTTCGATGTGTTCCATGATCCCGCCGATGATCACGCTCTCGCCATCACAGATGGCATCCACATCAACCTCGATCGCGTCATCCAGGAAGCGGTCGAGCAGCACCGGGGCATCGTTGGAAACAGACACCGCGTTCTGCATGTAGCTGCGCAGGTCCTCACGGTCGCGCACGATCTCCATCGCGCGGCCACCCAGCACGTAGGACGGGCGCACCACCAGCGGGTAACCAATCTCGTCGGCCAGCTTCTCCGCCTCTTCCTCGCTGCGCGCGGTGCGGTTCGGCGGCTGCTTGAGCCCCAGCTTGTTCAGCAGGGCCTGGAAGCGCTCGCGGTCCTCGGCCAGGTCGATCGAATCCGGGCTGGTGCCGATGATCGGTACCCCGGCCGCCTCGAGATCCCGCGCGAGCTTCAGCGGGGTCTGCCCGCCGTACTGCACGATCACGCCGGCCGGCTGCTCGGTCGCCACGACCTCCAGCACGTCCTCCAGAGTCAGCGGCTCGAAGTACAGCCGGTCGGAGGTGTCGTAGTCGGTGGAGACGGTCTCCGGGTTGCAGTTGACCATGATGGTCTCGTACCCGTCCTCGCGCATCGCGAGGGCGGCATGCACACAGCAGTAGTCGAACTCGATACCCTGGCCGATACGGTTCGGCCCGCCGCCCAGGACCATGATCTTCTGCTTGTCGGTCGGTTCCGCCTCGTTCTCCTCCTCGTAGGAGGAATACATATAGGCGGTGGTGGTCGCGAACTCGGCCGCGCAGGTATCCACCCGCTTGTACACCGGGCGCACGCCCAGCTTGTGGCGGTGCTTGCGCACGGCCTTCTCGGTCTCGTTGAGAAGCTTCGCCAGGCGCAGGTCAGAGAAGCCACGCTGCTTCAGGCGATACATCTCCTCGGCGGTGATGTCGCCCAGGATGCGATCCTTCAGGCCCTTCTCGACATCCACCAGCTCCTGGATCTGCGCCAGGAACCAGGGGTCGATCGCGGTCAGGTCGAAGATGTCCTTGATCGAGAAGCCGGCGCGGAAGGCATCGGCTACGTACAGCACCTGGTCGGGGCTGGGGTTGGCGAGCTTCGTGCGCAGCTGGTCGACGACGTCGTCGGCCGCCAGGTCAATCCGCTCGTCGAGGCCGTCCATGTCGGTCTCCATCGATCGCAGCGCCTTCTGGAACGACTCCTGGAAGGTGCGGCCGATCGCCATCGCCTCGCCCACCGCCTTCATCTGCGTGGTCAGCCGCGCCTCGGCCTGCGGGAATTTCTCGAAGGTGAAACGCGGGATCTTGGTGACCACATAGTCGATTGACGGTTCGAACGAGGCCGGGGTCAGCCCGCCGGTGATCTCGTTTTTCAGCTCGTCGAGGGTGTAGCCCACCGCCAGCTTGGCCGCGACCTTGGCGATCGGGAAGCCGGTCGCCTTGGAGGCCAGCGCGGAGGAACGCGACACCCGCGGGTTCATCTCGATCACGATCATGCGCCCGTTCTCGGGGTTGATCGCGAACTGCACGTTGGAGCCACCGGTCTCCACGCCGATCTTGCGCAGCACCGCCAGCGAGGCGTCGCGCATGATCTGGTATTCCTTGTCGGTCAGGGTCTGCGCCGGGGCCACAGTGATCGAGTCCCCGGTGTGGATGCCCATCGGGTCGAGATTCTCGATGGAGCAGATGATGATGCAGTTGTCCGCCTTGTCGCGGACCACCTCCATCTCGAACTCCTTCCAGCCGAGCGCGGACTCCTCCAGCAGCACCTGGTTCACCGGCGAGAGGTCGAGCCCATTCTTGACGATGTACTCGAACTCCTCGCGGTTGTAGGCGATACCGCCGCCCGAGCCGCCGAGGGTGAACGACGGCCGGATGATCACCGGAAAGCCAATCTTCGGCTGGATCTCCTGCGCCTCTTCCCAGGAGTGCGCGAGCATCGCGGTCGGGGTATCCAGGCCGATATCGGCCATCGCCGCCTTGAAGTGGTCGCGGTCCTCGGCCATGTCGATCGCCGCCTCGTTGGCGCCGATCATCTCCACCCCGAACTTCTCGAGCACGCCTTCCTTCGACAGGTCCAGCGCGCAGTTCAGCGCGGTCTGACCGCCCATGGTCGGCAGCACGGCGTCCGGGCGCTCCTTCTCGATGATCTTGGCGACCGTCTCCCACTCCACCGGCTCGATGTAGGTCGCATCCGCCATCTCCGGATCGGTCATGATGGTCGCCGGATTGGAGTTCACCAGGATCACCCGGTAACCCTCCTCGCGCAGGGCCTTGCAGGCCTGGGCGCCGGAGTAGTCGAACTCGCAGGCCTGACCGATCACGATCGGGCCGGCCCCGAGGATCAGGATGCTCTGGATGTCGGTACGCTTGGGCATGTGACGGCTCTCGCAGGCTGTCGATATCGGAAATTCGGGAGGAGGAGCTTTAGCGGCGCGCTGCGCGCATCATCTCGACGAAGTCGTCGAACGCCGGGGACACGTCGTGCGGGCCCGGGCTGGCCTCGGGGTGTCCCTGCAGGCTGAAGGCCGGGCAGTCGGTGCGGGCAATACCCTGCAGCGTGCCGTCAAACAGCGACCGGTAGGTCGGCGTCAGCGTATCGGGCAGGTTGTCCTCGTCGATCGCAAAACCGTGGTTCTGCGACGAGATCATCACCCGCCCGCTTTCCTCGTGGCGGATCGGGTGGTTCGCCCCGTGATGGCCGAACTTCATCTTCACGCTCTTGCCGCCGCTGGCGATGCCCAGCAGCTGATGTCCGAGGCAGATGCCGAACAGCGGCAGCTTGCGCTCGCAGATGTCGCGGATCGCGTCGATCGCGTACGTGCAGGGTTCGGGGTCGCCCGGGCCGTTGGACAGGAACACGCCGTCGGGCTTCAGCTCCATCACCTCGTCCACCGGTGTCTCGGCCGGCACCACGGTCACGCGACAGCCCCGGTCCGCCAGCTTGCGCAGGATGTTCTGCTTCATGCCGAAGTCGTAGGCCACCACATGAAATTCGGCCTGCTCCGGGTCCACCCGGGCCGGCTCCTCGCCGAGCTGCCAGGTGCCCTCCAGCCATTCGTAGCGGCTGCGCGTGGTGACCTCGCGCGCCAGGTCCATGCCCTTGATACCGGGGAACTCGCGCGCGGCCGCCAGGGCCGCGGCCTCGTCCACATCGCCGGCCTGGATGCAACCGTTCAGTGCGCCCTTCTCGCGCAGGATGCGCGTCAGCTTGCGGGTGTCGATCCCGCTGATCGCCACAATGCCATGGCGCAGCAGGTAATCCGGCAGCGATTCGCGCGAGCGCCAGTTCGACACCAGCGGCGGCAGGTCGCGGATGATCAGCCCGGCCGCATGGGCGCGGGCGGACTCGTCGTCCTCCGGGTTGGTGCCGGTGTTGCCGATATGCGGATAGGTCAGCGTGACCATCTGCCGGTGGTAGGAGGGATCCGTCAGGATCTCCTGATAACCGGTCATCGCGGTGTTGAACACCACCTCGCCAACCGTCTGGCCCAGGGCGCCAATCGCCTGACCATGAAACACAGTGCCATCTTCCAGGACGAGCAGAGCGGGCGCGGACACGGGGACCTCCGGATGGTCTGGGTCGAGGCCGCCAGGCCATTTGCCGGCGGCGATACTGCGATGCATTCGGGATCTTTGACCCGACCTCGCCCGCACCGTCTACCGGGGCTGGACCCCGCGTTCGGACAACGGTTCGGCGGCTGAGTGACGGGTGCGGTTACGCCTGCAAGTGTACGCGAGCGCCGCGCACGACGTCCAACGAGAATAGCCGCTGCGCCCTCGTGGAACGCCTTCAAATGCGGCCCCGCCGGGGAGGATCAGATCACAGCACTCCGGGGCCAGACATGCGAAAGGGGCCACTCGGGCCCCTTTGCTTGAATCTGGCGGAGAGGGAGGGATTACGCGGCGCTGCGCGCCTCGCCCTCCGGGTCGTCGCCTGCGGCAACGTTCGGGTGCCGCTGTGCGTCACCCGTCGAACCCGGCTTTCTCATGTATCGAGGGTTCGAATCCCGATACGTCAGGGGCCAGACATGCGAAAGGGGCCACTTGGACCCCTTTGCTTGAATCTGGCGGAGAGGGAGGGATTCGAACCCTCGATACGGGGTTACCGTATACACACTTTCCAGGCGTGCGCCTTCGACCGCTCGGCCACCTCTCCGGTTTGTCCCGCGAAGGCACTGGCCTACGCGAAGCGCGAAAGGGTAAACCAGCGGCGGTCGGTTAGCAATGCAGACCGCCGCCACGGGCACCATCAACCGTCCGAGGGCTTGCCCGGACCGCGACTCGGCAGCGACGGGAAGGCGTGGACATTGCCACTGTCCTGGCTGGCATCCCGGATACGGGGCGTACCGACGGCCGCGACCTCGTCAATCCGGATCAGCGCGTGCATCGGCACATGGAAGCGCTCGACCCCCTCGAACTCGGTGCGCAGGCGCTCCTCGGAGGGGTCGACAACGACCTGCGAGCGCTCGCCAAACAACAGATCCTCGACGGTGACAAAGCCGTAGAGCTCGTCCTGATAGACCTCACGGGCAAAGATCTCGTAGACCTTGCCCTGGTTGAGGAAGCTGACGCGATAGCGTGTGGTGGGCATATTCACTTGACTCATATTGGGGTAGCAACCGCAGATTGCAACGGGTTGGCGTTGGTCCAGACCGACAATGCCGGTATGATTCGATCGTTTAACCGCCCAGCGCCTTCGGTACGCCTTCGATGAATTCCTCGCAGGAGCTGCTCGATCACTTGAGCCGCAACAGCCAGCCGTACGAGGACCCGCTCACTCACGTGCGCTGGGATGCGCTGTCGCTGGACGATTTCTGGATCCCGGAGGAGGCCGTATCGCTCTTCGGCACCCCGGAATACTCGGCGCTGGACGATGCCCGCAAACGGCGTCTGTCGCAATACGAGTTTCTGTATTTCATCAGTGGGGCGCTGTGGCTGGAAGGCCTGTTCATGGAGCGCATCTCGCGGATCTCCATGCACTCGACCGGTCGCCTGGACCGGCTGAATTATCGCCTGCACGAGCTGCGCGAGGAAGCCGGCCACAGCCTGATGTTTATCGAGTTCATGCGCCGCAGCGGGCTACCCCTGCCGGAACGCCGTTTCCCGAAGCCGAAGCTGGCCACCCTGGTCGGGCGTTTCTCGCCGTTCGAATCTTCGATCTTCTGGATCGCGGTGATGATCGGCGAGGAGGTCCCGGACCGCATGAACCGGCTGATCCGCCAGCACAAGGACTCGATCAGCCCGACGGTAGACGACATCGTGACGCGGCACATGATCGACGAGGCACGCCACATGGCGCATGCCCGCGACACGCTGGAGTCCTATCTGGATACGCTCCCGTCCTGGCAGAAATGGGCCTATCGCCCGCTGATGCGGCGCGTATTCCGCCAGTTCGTGCATGCGTTCTACTACCCCACCCGCGACATCTACGAACTGGCCGGCCTGCCCAAGGGGCCGGACTATCGCCGCATCGCCCGCGAAAACCCGCGCCGTGCCTCCTTCATCGACACCTGCGTCGACCCCGCGCTCAAGATCCTGCGCGACCAGGGTCTGGTGCTGAACTGGCGCTAGGGAAACACGGATGAATCTACACGCTCGCGCTCGAGTCGCTTTTGCGTGCGAACAAGGCGCGGTGACTGCCGTGCAGTCATTCTGCACAAGGGAGCCGCAATGCTGTGCGCATGCAAAAGCGGTCGAGCCCCTTCGTTCATTAAGTTGTGGGGTTGGCACCCCAGGTTCCCCGATCCTGCGTTGCGCCGCTTGCAGGTAGAACCTCTACCCGCTGCACGACGCGCCTTGTCTCGGAAAACCTGGGGTACCAACGCGCGTGTGTACATTCATCCGTGTTTCCCTACCATCCCCGGTGACCATCGGGGCAATTGGGTATGATCCAGTGCCATGGGCACGCATCTGAAACTCCGCCCCCCAAGCAGCACCTGGCGCCAGATCGAACTGGGGCTCTTCATCGTGCTGCTGACCGCCATCGTGCTGCGGGTGTACTACAACCCGCCAGCGGCGCTGGAACAACTCACCTTCCGTGACGAGTTGCGAGTGGCCCTGGTCGAGAGCCCCCTGGGCCGCTCCGAGCTCGCCTCCACTGCGGGGCAAGACCAACTCGAGCTGGAGTTGCTGCACGGTCTGGCCGAGGAACTCGGCACGCGCCTGCGCGTGACCCGCGTGGACGATGCCGCCACCGCTCATCGCCTTCTGCGCCAACGCCGCATCGACATCGCCGCCGGCCTGCTCGTACCGCCACACGACCCGTTGATTGAAGCCGGTCCGGAAATCCTGAACGTGAAGCACGTCTTGGTCTTCTGGAACGAAAACGAGCGGGCATCTCCGCTGCTCTCGCTGACCGACGTACCGGCCGGGGCGCGCGTCGGCATGACCGCTCAGGCTCCCGTACCCGAAAGCCTGAGCCAGCCCTTGCTGGCCGAGGTCAGCATGGAACCGGACACCCCACCGGATGCGGCAACCGAGCCCGAGCCAGCGCCCGAGGAGGGGCCGGTCGACCTGATTTCGACACCCCCGGGCCGCGAAGCCGAACCGGACCCGAACAATGGCGAACTCATCCCCTACACCAACGCCGAGGCCCTGCGCGAGGCCCTGGAGCGTGGCGAGATCGACTACGCAGTGATGAATTCCCTGGAGTACCGTCGCCTGCGGCGCATGCACCCGAACCTGCGCCAGGCACACGAGCTGGAACGCAGCGCCGAGGTCCGCTGGCTCTTCCCGGCAGGCTTTGATCGCAGCCTGATTGACGCAGCGGAAGCGTATATCGCGCGGCTGCGTGACAACCGCGAGCTGGAGTTACTGCTCGATCGCTACCTCGGCCATCTGGAGACCCACGATCTGGTCGATGCCCTGACCTTCGCGCGCCGCGTCGAACATCGCCTGGAACAGTTCCGCCCGCTGTTCGAGGAGGCCGGAGAGACCTACGATCTCGACTGGCGTTTCATCGCCGCGGTGGCCTACCAGGAATCACACTGGAATCCCGATGCGGTTTCTCCCACCGGCGTGCGTGGACTGATGATGCTGACCCAGGTCACCGCCGAGGGGCTGGGCGTCGAGGACCGCACCGACCCGGCCGCGAGCGTCGACGGTGGCACGCGGTACCTGATCGACCTGCGCGAGCGGCTGCCGGAGTCGATCTCCGAGCCCGACCGCACCTGGATGACACTGGCCGCCTACAACGTGGGGCTGGGGCACCTCCACGACGCCCGGCGCCTGGCAGCCGCCAACGGCGACGACCCGGATCGCTGGCTGGATGTGATGCAATGGCTGCCGCGTCTGGCCCAGTCCGAATGGTACGAACAGACCCGCTACGGCTACGCCCGCGGTTGGGAGCCGGTCCACTATGTGCGGAACATCCGCAGTTACTACGACAAGCTGGTGCAGCGCTTCCCGGAATCCGACGAGCTCAAGCCGCCCGCCCCCGAACTCTACCGCCGCACCCCGCTGGCGCTGTAACGACGTAACAGCGGGCTCACGGCCATGGCCGCTGCCGGATGGCGGTCGCGGGCTATTCCCCTATAATCGCGGGCCGAATTCCCGATGAAAGGAACCTGGATGAGTCCGTCCACTCGCGCCTCGCTGCGGGCCGCCATTGGCCCGGGGCTGCTGATGGCCGGTGCGGCCGTGGGGGTCTCGCATCTGGTCCAGGCCACCCGGGGCGGCGCGGAGTACGGGCTTCTGCTGATCCCGATCGTGCTACTGGCCTGCCTGTTCAAGTACCCGTTTCTGGAGTTCGGCCCGCGCTATGCCGCCGCCACCGGGCATCACCTGCTGACCGGCTACCACCGCCTCGGCAACTGGGCACTGGGCCTGTACATCGCGGTGACCGTAGGCACGCTGTTCACCATACAGGCGGTGGTCACACTGACCACCGCCGGGCTGGTCACGCTGGTGTTCGACCTGGATCTCTCGGTTACGCTGGTCTCGGCGCTGGTGCTCGCCGCCTGCATCGCCTTCCTGATGATCGGCGCCTACCGTGGCCTGGACCTGGGCATGAAGATCATCATGGCGGCGCTGAGCGTATCCACCGTGGCCGCGGTCGCTCTGGCCTTTCGCGAGGCCCCGGACCTAGCCACCCTCTCCGGTGCCCAGGAGTGGTCGAATCTCTGGACCCTGGCCGGATTCGCCTTCATCCTCGCCTTGCTTGGCTGGATGCCCATCCCGCTGGACGTGGCCGCCTGGCACTCGATCTGGACCCAGGAGCGCGCCCGCCAGACCGGGCACGCCCCGACCGTGCGCGAGGCGATCTTCGACTTCCGCCTGGGGTATCTCGGGGCCGTAGTCATTGCCGTGGCGTTCATGCTGCTGGGCGCGGTCCTGATGTACGGCAGCGGCATTGGCTTTGCCGCCGGGGCCGCCGCGTTCTCGGCCCAGCTGGTGGACCTGTACGCCCAGAGCCTGGGCGAATGGAGCCGCACCCTGATTGCCGTGGCGGCCCTGACCACAATGTTCTCGACCACCCTGGCGGTCACCGATGCCTACCCCCGCGTGATCGTGGCGATCATCCGTACCCTGCGCGAGGACGGCCACGCGCCGCAGACCATGGACCCGTCGCGCAAGGGCGAGCGTGGACTGGAGTGGTGGGGCTACCGCATCGCGCTGCTGGCCGTCGCCAGTGGCGCGCTGCTGCTGATCTCGCAGGCCGGTGAGCACTTCACGCGGCTGGTGGATATCGCCACGCTGCTGTCCTTCCTCTCCGCCCCGGTGCTGGCATGGATCACCTTCAAGGTGGTCATGTCGCCGGACATGCCGGAGGCGGCGCGCCCGGGGCGTGGCCTGCGCGGTCTGGCCTGGTCCGGTATCGCGTTCAGCCTGATCTTTTCGCTGCTGTACATCCTCTGGCGACTGTTCGGCTGACCTCGCGCGTCAATCCCTGGTGCCCTCGCCACGCGCATGCAGGCAGAAACGCGCCAGGATCGCGACATCGTGGTCGGCCTGCCCGGCCTCCAGCGCCTTGCCCACCGCGTGCCGCACCGGCTCCAGCCCGTCCAGGCTGAGGCCCACCTGCTCGCCCAGACCGGCCACGATGCCCAGATCCTTGTGGTAGAGCCCGGTCTGAAAACCGGGCTCGAAGTCGCCGTCCAGCAGGCGTTGACCGTGCACCTCCAGGATACGCGAGGCGGCGAAGCCACCCATCAGCGCCTCGCGCAGCCGCGCCGGATCAACCCCGGTCTGCTCCGCCAGCGCGAAGGCTTCGCCAATGGCGACCAGCGTCTCGCCCACCACCAGCTGGTTACAGGCCTTGGTGATCTGACCGGCCCCACTGGCCCCGACATGCGTCAGCTTCGAACCCACGATGTCGAAGATCGGCCGCAGCCGATCGACTGCCTCCTCCGGGCCACCAACCATCAGGCTGAGCGTGCCGTTGCGTGCGCCCGGCTCGCCGCCGGAAACGGGCGCATCCACGAACGTCACCTCCCGCTCCGCTGCCGCCTGCGCAATCGCGCGGGTGCGGATCGGGTCGATCGTGCTGTGGTCGACCACCAGCAGCCCCGGACGGGCATGCTCGAGCACCCCATCCGCGCCCAGCATCAGTTGCTCCACATCGGGGGTGTCGGAGACGTTGAGTATCAGCACGCGCAGGCCGGGGACCAACTCCACCAGACTGGAGGCGGCCCCGGCACCCTCCGCCACCAGGGCCTCGGCCGCTTCCGGCCGACGTGCCCAGACCCGGATATCCGCCCCGGCACGCAGCAGATTGCGGGTCATCGGGGCCCCCATGATACCCAGGCCCACGCAGCCGATCGGCTGCAGTGCTTCGGGGAGGCTGGATGCAGTAGTCATGGCGAGGGCTCCTGGCGAGGGACGGCCGTCGAGCATCCGTCCCGTTGATTTGAAAACCTCACACTCTAGCAACCCACACCGATGGAGGGTGGGGACGCGACCGATCGCAAATGCCCGCCGGATCGGCTCGCTCCTGGCGCTATCAGCGTCATAGCGGGCTCTCGCCCTTGCCCAGCAGACTCACATCGACCGCACTCCTCCTCGTCTTTGCGCCCTACCTCCGCCACACCGCTGCGACCTCCCAGAAACGAAAATCCCCGGTATATGGCCCCACCGAAAGCAATCAATCCAGTTGATCATAATTTTATTATTTACCGTATTTAGTAGTTCATTTATCTTTATTTAGATCGGAATAATTACCCTGCGTTCCCGTCCTACCCCCAACTGGATTCAAAAAGCCACGGAAGCAAAAGAGTCCAGTGTGCTTCCTGGAAGCGCGGCATACGCCATACCGCATATTTCAAAGAACGGGAAAACCGCGAGGAGCCAAGACATGAAAAAATCCTTTATCCTGCCGATCGCCCTGACCGCCGCCGCCTTCGTCCTTCCGGGGACCGCCGCCGCGACCGACTTCGACTATGGCGAACACAAGGTTGTGTACCACGTAAACTATGACGACACCGCCCGCTACATGGCCGCTATGGGCAACATCCAGAACCACATCAATGCCGTGGGCGCCGAGAACATGGAGATCAAGGTCGTGATGCATGGCGATGGCCTGGGACTCCTCAGCACCGCCAAGGAACACGACGACCTGCGGGCCCGGGTGGACAACCTGAAGATGCAAGACGTTGATTTCCAGGTCTGCGCGAACACACTCGCGGGCCGTGACATCGATCTGCACGAAGACCTCTACGACGCCTCCGAGGACGATGTCATCCCCAGTGGCGTTGCTCATATCTCCTACCTGCAGGACAAGGGGTTCACCTACAGCAAGCCGTAACCCCGGGGGCGACAAGACCTCCGCATCGCCGCGTTCTCCCGGCGATGCTTTAGGGCCCAGTATTCCCGGGCCCTTTTTCTTGGCACCGGAGTATCTCCAAAGGAGCCAAAACTCCAACGATCCTTTGTGATTTTTATTGCCAAAGATCCGTCTCAAGTGCGGAATAAAGGGAACTTACCTCCGTCTTATTTAGTAGCTGGCCACTCCTCCAAAAGGAGGCCTGACCGGCGCGCCCCTAGCGCAAAAGACCGCACGGCACACTGCCGGACGGACCTTTACGGAACGAAGAGGAAACGGAACGATGAAAGCAATGAAGCTTGTCGCCCTGAGTCTGATTGCCCTCGCCCTGAGCGTACCGGGCATGGCATCTGCTTTTGACTACGGCACCCACAAGGTCGTTTACCACGTGAACTATGACGACGAGCGCCGTTACATGGCCGCCACGGGCAACATCCAGAACCACATCAATGCCGTGGGCGCCGAGAACATGGAGATCAAGGTTGTGATGCACGGCGACGGCCTGGGCCTGCTGCAGCGCGCGAAGGACAATGAAGACCTGAAGGCCCGCATCGACAACCTGAAGATGCAGAACGTCGAATTCATGGTCTGCGCGAATACGCTGGCCGGTCGGAACATCGACCTGCACAACGACCTCTATGACGCCTCTGAGGATGATGTGATCCCCAGCGGCGTCGCGCACATCTCCTACCTGCAGCACAACGGCTTCACCTACAGCAAGCCGTAAGCCACACTCCGTCATCACACGGGGATGCCCGGGCCAGCAGGCCCGGGCTTTTTTATGGCCATGGCTCGGCCATTGGGGAAGACTCGGGGAAAGGGTATGGTAGGCATCCCTCAAACCCCGGGACCGCCATTGTCCGCCATCCGCATTCAGCAACTGTGCAAGACGTACGACGGGATCGCGGTGGTCGACGGCGTGGACCTCGAGATCGCCACCGGCGAGTTCTTCGGGCTGCTTGGGCCCAACGGCGCGGGCAAGACGACGACCCTGCGCATGTTGCTGGGACTGACCCCGATCGACGGCGGGCAGGTGGAGGTACTGGGCCTGCCGATGCCGGAGGGCGAGCGTGAGGTGCGCAAGCGCCTGGGCATCGTGCCGCAATTCGACACCCTGGACCCGGACTTCACCGTTATCGAGAACATGCGCACCTATGCCGCCTATTTTGGTCTCTCCGGCGCAACGGTCCAGGCGCGCATCGATCACCTGCTGGAGCAGGTCAACCTGAACGACAAGCGCGGCGCGCGCATCAATGCCCTGTCCGGCGGCATGAAGCGCCGGCTGACCCTCGCACGCGCCCTGATCAACGAACCCGAGGTCGTGGTGCTGGACGAGCCGACCACCGGGCTGGACCCACAGGCGCGCCACCACCTCTGGCGCCAACTCCGGCAGCTGCGCGCCTCCGGCGTCACCCTGGTGCTGACCACGCATTACATGGAAGAGGCCCAGGAGCTGTGCGATCGCATCGCGATCATCGACCACGGCCGCATCATCGCCTGTGACCGACCCAGCCGCCTGATTGCCGAACACATCGAACCCTGGGTAGTCACCGTCGGTGGTTCCGAGGCCGGCACCGCGATCGAGCAGGAAATCGGCGCCCGGGATCGCGCCCATCAGGTGGCAGATACCTGGCTGGTGTACACGGCCGAGCCGGACCGGCTGCGCGAACGCCTGCGCGCACGGGGCCTCGAACCCACGCTGCGCGAGGCGGACCTGGAAGACGTGTTCCTGAAACTCACCGGCCACGAGCTGCGCGACTGATGCCCGAGCCGACCTCGACCTGGCTCCCCCGCCCCAGCCTGCGCTTTATCGCGGTCTGGCGGCGCAACCTGCTGGTCTGGCGCAAGCTGCTGGTGCCATCGATGCTCGGCAACTTCGGCGAACCCATCCTCTACTTGCTCGCGTTCGGCTACGGCTTCGGCCGTCTGGTGGGCGACCTCGACGGCATGAGCTACATGGTGTTCATCGCCTCCGGGATCATCTGCTCCTCGGCGATGTTCACCGCCAGCTTCGAGGGCATGTATTCCGCCTACACGCGCATGGCGGAGCAGAACACCTGGCTCGGGATGCTGGCCACACCGCTGACGCTGGACGACATCGTTTTCGCCGAGGCGATCTGGGCCGCGAGCAAGGGCCTGATCAGTGCCACCACCATCCTCGTCGTCGCCGCAGTCCTGGGGCTGGTGAGCGACGCTCGCGCCCTGCTCGCCCTGCCGGTGATCTTCCTCGCCGCGTTCACCTTCGGCGCGCTGGCCCTGGTCATCACCGCGCTGGCGCGCAGCTACGACTTCTTCCTGTACTACTTCACCCTGGCGGTGACCCCGATGCTCCTGCTCTCCGGAGTGTTCTTCCCGCTACAGGAGCTGCCCAACTGGGTGCAGACCCTGGCGCTGGCCCTGCCGCTGGCGCACGTGGTCGAGATCGTGCGTCCGCTGATGACCGGCAGCTGGCCCGCCAGCGTCTGGCCGCACCTGGCGGTGATCGTGGGCTACGGCGCGGCGGCTATCATCCTGGCGACCGCGCTGATCCGACGCCGCCTGCTGCGCTGACCCCAACGGCGGCTGTGGCAAGATAGGCCCCCGTCCCAGGAAGACACCGCATGGCCACGCCCGAGAACGATCCCAGTACCCCGCAGGAATACCGCGCCACAGTCGCCCGCGGGCTCGGCCCCCTGCTGGCCGAGGAACTGGTTACCCTCGGCGCCGCCGACGTGCGCGAGGAGGGCGGCGCGGTGCACTTCTCGGCCGATCTCGAGACGCTGTACCGCGTACTGCTGGGCAGCCGCATCGCCAGCCGTATCCTGCTGCCACTGGCGCGCTTCGAGCAGCCGGACGGGGATGGCTGCTACACCGCCGCCCGCGCGATCGACTGGCCCGCGCTGCTGGACCCCGGCGCGACCTTCGCGGTCGAGGTCGGCGGGAAGAGCCGCCACATCCGCCATACCCACTTCGCCGGAGTGCGCATCAAGGACGCGGTGGCCGACGCCTTCCGCGAGGCGACCGGCGCCCGCCCGGACGTGGATCCGAAACGCCCGGACGTGCGCATCCTGCTGCAACTGCAGGGCGATCACGCCCGCCTCTCCGTGGATATCGGCAATGGCGGCCTGCACCGGCGCGGCTACCGCGGCGCCGGCGGGGCCGCCCCACTGCGCGAGAACCTCGCCGCGGCCCTGCTGGCCCGTGCCGGCTGGCCCGCACGCGTCGAGGACGACCCGGAACAGGCGCAGCTGCTGGACCCGTTCTGCGGCAGCGGCACCCTGGTGATCGAGGCCGCCCTGATCGCCACGCGGACCGCGCCCGGACTGCTGCGCCACGACTTCCGCCCGCAGGGCTGGGCCGGGCACGACGCCGCCCTGTGGCAGCGCTGTGTGGACACCGCCCGGGCGGCGGTTCGCCCCTGGCAAGGCCCGGCGCTGCGGGGGTCGGATCGCGACCCGCGCGCGGTGCAAGCCGCTCGCCAGGCGGCCCGGACGGCCGGGGTCGCCGCCTGCACCCGCTTCGAGGTCGCCGACGTGCTGACCCTCACGCCCCCCGCACCGAACGGGCTCCTGATCAGCAACCCGCCCTACGGCGAGCGCATCGGCGACCAGCCTGAACTGATCAAGCTCTACAGCCTGCTGGGCGAACACCTGAAACAGGCCTTTGGCGGCTGGCAGGTGGCCCTGCTGGTCGCGGACACTACCGACTCCCGCCGCCTCGGGCTGCGGGCCACGCGCAAATACCGCGTGCACAACGGCCCGATCGACTGCCAGCTGCTGGAGTTCGACATCCATGCCCGCGAGGGGCAGGCCGAGGCGACACCCCCGGCACCCGAGTTCGCCAACCGCCTGCGCAAGAACCTGAAGCACCTGGACCGCTGGGCGCGGCGCCAGGGCGTGACCTGCTACCGCATCTACAGTGCGGACCTGGACGAATACCCACTACTGATCGACCGCTACCAGGCCACCGATGGCTCCGTGCACCTGCACCTGCAGGAGTTCGCGGCTCCGGCGTCGGTCGAACCCGCGCGTGCCGAGGCGCGCCTGCGCGGGGCGCTGGCCGCGACCGTGGAAGTCACCGGCGTCCCGCCCGCCCACCTGCACTACAAGCAGCGGCGCGCCCAGAAAGGTCGCTCGCAGTATCAGCGTGCCGAGACCGCACAACCCGCCCCCTTCTGGGTTGAGGAACATGGCTGCCGGCTCAAGGTGGAGCTGGATGCCTACCTGGACAGCGGCCTGTTCCTGGATCACCGCCCGATGCGGCGCCGCCTGCAGGAAGAATGCCGCGGGCTACGATTGCTGAACCTGTTCTGCTACACCGCCGCGGTCAGTGCCCATGCCGCCGCGGGGGGTGCCCGCCAGACCGTCTCGGTGGACCTGTCCAATACCTACCTCGACTGGGCCGCCGACAACCTCGCGGCCAACGGTTTCGAGGCCACCGTGCGCGACGGGCGCAGTCGGCGCCGACCGGATCCCCACGCCCTGCTGCGCGCCGACTGCATCACCTGGGTGCGGGAGGCCGCCGACGACCCGGCGCTGCGCTTCGAGCGGATCTTCCTCGATCCCCCGACCTTCTCGAACTCGAAACGCACCGAGGCGGACTTCGAGGTGCAACGCGACCATGTCGAACTGATCCGGGATGCCGCGCGCCTGTTGACCGAGGACGGCATCCTGTACTTCTCGACCAACCGCCGCCGTTTCGAGCTGGATACCGAGGCACTTGCAGGGCTGGAAGTACGCGACATCACGCGCGATACGCTGGACGAAGACTTCCGCCGACCGCCGCCACCCCATCGCTGCTGGGCCATCTCGCACGCAACGGATTGAGGCCACGAAACCCAAAAGGACACCGCAGCCAGCACGGGCTGCTGATCAGTGCAAAGGAGCGGGCCACGGATCGCAGCGCACAACCCAACACACAAAAAAGGCGCCCCGAGGGGCGCCTGGAAATACTGCTCCTGACAGCGGAGCGGTCCTGTACGGCTTAGTCACCGTAACCGTAGTTCTCCACCAGGAAGTCCACGATGTCATCACGCTGCTCGTCGGTGAGCCAGGTCATGCCGTAGTCTTCCATGTCGTCCATAACCCAGTTCCAGTCAGCACGATTCAGGTTCTGGTTGGTGGCCTGACGGATGCCGTGGCAGGCAGAACAAGTCTGCTCGAACAGTTCCTTTGTCGCCGAGACCTCTTCGGCCTTCTCTTCCTGGGCTTGTTGTTCTTCCTCTGATATCGCTTCGTCGGCAACAACGGGCGAAGCCAGGGCCGCGAACGCCAACCCCAGCAGCGAAAGCATTACAAAACGCTTCATGCGTACTCCGTTCTAATCAAAAAGAAACCCGGGGCGAATGATGCCCCGGGCATAAAGGTTTGTCACGCAGCGACCGTGACCGGGATCTTGTGGACGATGTTGCCGTCGTAGCCACGCGGGTTCCACGGCTGGACGATGGGCTGGGTATTGCCCTTGTCGTCCACGGCGCGGGCCCAGATCTCGTAGTAACCGCGATTCTCGAAGGACAGCTCCTTCTCGAAATGCACCCAGGCGTACTTGTTGACCGGGTCGCCCTTGAGATCGGCCTTTTCCCAATTGAGACCAAAGTCGGTGGAGATCCAGACTTCCGCGACTTCGTCCTCGCCCGCCCAGGCATGGCCGGTGACTTTGACGGTCTCGCCACGCTCCAGACCGGTGTCTTTCTTCGGACCGGTAATCACGGACTTGATCAGCCACGGGCCGCCGACCTTCATGTCCTCTTCCGGCGGGCGCTCGCCCGGGGCCACCGGGTACTTCGGCATGCGGTAGGAGTAGCCGGTCATGCCACGACCGTCGTGTTCCTGATCACGCAGGGTGATGTTGGTCAGCCACTTGTGCGAGCAGGAGCCGTACCAGCCCGGCACGACCAGACGCACCGGGAAACCATGGGCAGCCGGGATGTCTTCGCCGTTCATCTGGTACGCCACGATGGTGTGCTCTTCCATCGCCTTGTCGATCGGCACGCCACGGGAGAATGGACCGCGATCGCCCAGGATCGGCTCGTAGCCCTCATGCGCGGTGTACACAGCGCTGTCCTTCACGCCGGCCCGCTCGAGGATGTCCTTCAGCGGTACGCCGGTCCACCTGGCGTTACCCACCGCACCGCGGTCCCAGGGGTTGCCGCGCGGCTGCGGGTCGAAGTTGGCGCGCCCGTTACCACCGCACTCGATGTGCAGGACCAGTTCCTTGCTGTCCATGCTCTTCAGGTCGTCGAGGCCGATCTCGAGCTCTTCATGCACCTCGCCGTCGATCTTCAGCGACCAGCCATTCGGGTCGCGATCCAGCGCCTGCTGCGGGATCAGGTCGTTGTTGCGGATGAAATGACGGCTGGCCGGGGTAACCTCGTCTTCCAGCAGGTGCGGCGGGGTCTCGACGTTCAACGGGCGATCGTTATGGACGATCAGGCCGTCCTCCTTGCCGGCGTCGGACATCGCGGACTTCGCCTGCTCGTCCTCGAGGCCATTCGCCTCGTCCGCCCAGGCGGCCGGGATCAGGCCACGCCCGAACAGGCCGCGCATCGCGGCGTCGGTGCCGGCACCAAAGCCGAACAGCGTCAGGGCAGCGCCGCCCACGCCCATGCGGCCCATGAAACGACGCCGGGAGACAGCTTCGTCAAAGATCTCGAGGGTCTGAGGGTCCGCCCCGGCGTCTTCCGTTACGCCCCGCAGTCGGTCCCAGAACTGGTTTTCTTGTTTCTTGGTCATTATTGCTCCTCCGTCGCACGGATCCTTGCGGTTAAGATCCCTTCAACAAGGCCTTGTCGAATCGGGATCCATGACCCTTTTAGACCAAGTTCAAATACATTTCAAAGCGTTTTTTGGGGAATTTTGGAAGGAAATTTCTGGTCCTGTAAAAGCCCCTCAGTAAAACAAAAACTTGCACTTTATAAGGATAAAATGATGAAAGCCTGGTTTCTGTTCGCCCTGTTCCTGACCCCGGCCTTCGCACTGGCCGACAGCCTCGAGATTCGCGACATCGAGGAGGGCGAGGGCCCCGAACTCGTACGGCACGACACGGCCCTGGTCCACTACGTCGGGCGGCTCGAGGAAGACGGCTCCGAATTCGACTCCAGCCGCGGCGGCCAGCCCCTGTCCGTGACCATCGGCTCCGGCCAGACGATCCCCGGCTTCGAACAGGCGGTCAAAGGTATGCGCGAGGGCGGCAAGCGCGAGGCGATCATCCCGCCGGAGCTGGCCTACGGCGAGCGCGGTGCCGGCAACATCATCCCGCCGAACGCCACGCTGCGTTTTGAACTGGAGGTCGTCGAGGTCCAGCGCGCCCCGTTCACCGGCCTGGACAACGAGGAACTGGCCGAGAAGCTCGACGAGGGGGTTACCATCGTCGATATCCGCCGCCCGGACGAGTGGGCCGAGACGGGCGTGGTGGAAGGCAGCCACCGCATCACCGCGTTCGAGGAAGACGGCAGCCTCAACCCGGAGTTCGGCCGCCAGTTCACCGCGCTGGTCGACTCCGACGACGAGGTGATCCTGATCTGCCGCGTCGGTAACCGCACCAGCGCGCTCGCCCAGGCCCTGTCGGAGGGACTCGGCTACGACAAGATCTACAACGTGACCGACGGGATCATGGAATGGCTGGACGATGACCGTGTCGTACGCCATGACTGCCCCGATCACGAGGAGACCGCTCAATGCTGATAACGGCGCCGCCACGACGCCCGCTCAAACCCGCAACTGCATCACGTACCGCCGCCAGCCCGCTCTACGGGCTGGCGCTCGGCCTGCTGATCGGTCCCGGGATGTCCGCCCCCCTGCTGGCGAACGAATCCGAACCGACGCCGCCTCTGCCCGACCCCGTCACCACCGAGCACTCGCTGGAACTGCTCGACGGCAAGATGCTGGAGTACCAGGCCACGGTCGGCTATGTCCCGCTGGGCGAGTCGATGGACGAACCCGATGCACGGGTCTTTACCGTCAGCTACACGGTGGACAGCGATGAAGACCGCCCGGTGACCTTCATGGTCAACGGCGGCCCGGGCGCAGCCTCGGCCTACCTGAACGTGGGCGGCCTGGGCCCGCGGGTGCTGGAGACCGACGACAAGGGTCTGGCTTCCTCCACCCCGCCCCGGCTGGTCGACAATCCCAAGACCTGGCTGGCGTTTACCGATCTGGTCTTTATCGACCCGGTCGGGACCGGCTTCTCGCGCGTGATGGGTGGCGAAGCCGATCAGTACTACTCCCGCGACGGCGACCTGGCCGCAATGGAGGAGACACTCGAGCGCTGGCTCGACGAACACGGCCGGCGCGGCAACGCGGTGTACCTGGCAGGTGAGAGCTACGGGGGCTACCGCGCCGCGGCGCTGCCGGCACGCATCGCCAAGGGCTCCGGTATCAGCCTGAGCGGCACGGTGCTGATCTCGCCCGCGCTGGACTACGGCATGCTGGAACACGGTACCGCCCGCCCGATCGGCTGGGCCCTGAGCCTGCCGGCGATCACGGCCGCCGCGAAGGCCCAAGGTCGTCTGGGCGACGATCCGCCCAGTCTGGAAGAGGCCGAGGCCTTCGCGCTGGGCGATTACCTGCAGGGCTTGATCCACCCCGGGCAGATCGACGACGACTGGATCGACGAGGTCGCCCGCTTTACCGGCCTGTCGCGCGACCGCCTGAAGGCCACGCGCGGGCGCATCACGCTGGATATGACCCAGCGCGGCCTGCTGATGGACGAAGGTCGGCTGGTCAGCCTGTACGACGGCGGCATCGACAACCTCGACCCGGTGCCCACACACCTGCAGCCACAGGCGGACGCCATCCTCGATGGCCTGACCGCCCCGCTTTCCACCGCGATGCTGGACCACCTGCGCAACACCCTGGACTGGGAACACGGGCACCAGTACCGCCTGCTCAGCCGCGACGTGTTCCGCGCCTGGGACTGGGAGGCCAGCGGCCGCGAGGGGTACTTCACCGCGATGGACGAGCTGGCCACCGCCCTCTCGCTTAACCGCGACTTCCGCATCTTCAGCGTGCACGGCGAGGCGGACCTGATCACGCCCTACTTCACCACCGAGTGGCTGCTGGGCCAGATCGCGTTCGCCGCCGGCGACGAGGCCGACTCGCGCATCATCCCGCGCGCCTACCCGGGCGGGCACATGCTGTACATGCGGGCAGACACCAACGAGGCTCTGTTCAACGACGCCGCGGCGTTCTATCGGGGCGAACTGCGCGCCGACGACTGAACCGAAACCAATCGCGTGGCGGACCCGCTGCCCAGGTCCGCCCGCCAACCTGGCCAACACCACATGACCACCCACCACGACATCCCCACCCACCTGGTTACCGGCTTTCTGGGGGTAGGCAAGACGACCACCATCCGCCAGCTGCTCGCGCTGCGCCCCGAGGGCGAGCACTGGGCTGTGCTGGTCAACGAGTTCGGCGAGATCGGGGTGGACGGCGGCCTGCTCGCGGACACGGGCGTTGCGCTGGAGGAGATCCCAGGCGGCTGCCTTTGCTGCGTCTCCGCGCAAATGTTCACCGTCGGCCTGAACCGGCTGATCCGCTCGCAGCACCCGGACCGCATCCTGATCGAGCCCACCGGGCTCGGGCACCCGGCCGAGATCATCCGCACCCTCACCCAGCCCCCCTACGACGGCGTGCTGGACCTGCGCGCGACAATCACGGTCATGGACGCCCGCCACCTGTCCTCGCCACGCCACCGCGAACATCCAAACTGGAACGACCAGATCGCACTGGCCGATATCCTGCTGGCCAACAAGGCCGACCTCTACAGCGAGGCGGACCGCGAGGCCCTGCAGGCGTTTGTCGCTGCCATGCCGCCACCACGCCCGCTGGTGGTCGAGACGACCCAGGGGCGCGTGGAATCGGGGTGGCTGGACCGCCCCCGGCTGGAACGCGGCGGGGCCCTGTTCCCGGAGGCCCGGGCCTTTCTGTCCGCCGGCGACCACGCGCACGATCATGCCCACGATCACGACCATGAGCACGATCATGCGCCACACGAACACGGGGACGAGCCGGTCACCATCGACACCCGTGGCGATGGTTATCTAGGCCGCAGCTGGCTGCTGCCCGAGGCACAGGCGCTCGATCACGCGGCGCTTGAGGCGCTGGTGAGCGGCTTTACCGGAGAACGCCTCAAGGGCCTCGTGCGGACCGATCAGGGGTGGCAGCGCATCAACCGCGTGGACGGCGACGGCGGTCTCGAGGCCATGGAAGCGCCCCCCACCGGCACCCGCCCCCGCATCGAGGCCATCCTGCCAGAGACCGACGCCCGGGCACTGGACACCTTCGACCACGCGCTGCAACAGGCTCAAACCGACGCTCAGCACACCACGCCATAAGCCTCGGGGATGGCCCGGGCAACCGATGCGATTCGCTGCGCTCATCGCATCCTTGTGTCTTGCGGTTCACGGATGACCGCAGGATGCAATGAGCACCGCGAATTGCATCAACCCAACGCCAGAGAACTACCCCAGCCAGACCGGATCGACGAAGAAAAGCACCGTGGTGCCGGCACCCACCAGCGTGACCAGATGCCGGTACCACGGTTCGGGCAGAACCCCCAGTAGCCCAATCCCGACCCGGGCGCCGAGAATGGCCCCGGCCCCGACGGCCAGCAGCCCGGTCGCGACCACCTGCCCGCCCGCTACAAACACCACGACGGCAATCAGCGTCAGCACCGTGGAGAGCAGGTTCTTCAAGGCATTGGCCTGTGCCAGGTCGACCATGCCCTGTCCCAGCAGAATCGCCAGCAGCAGGATGCCGACCCCGCCGTTGAAATAGCCACCGTAGACACAGCCAAGCCCCGCGCCTGCCACCCGGGCCAGTGCCGGACGGGCCGCATGGGCCGCGCGGCGCTGCAGCCACGGGCCCAGCGCAAACAGCAGTGTCGCCAGCAACAGCAACCAGGGGATGAAGGCCCGAAAACGCGCGTCCCCCGTCAGCAGGAGCAGGGCCGCGCCCAGCGCCCCGCCCAGCGCCCCCACGACCAGGAACAGCGCCAGCAGGCGCATGCCCAGATCCCGCCCCAGGATGCGCAGACGACGGTGATCGACGAGCAGGCTGGCCGCATACCCGGGCAGCAATGCGGCGGTCCCGGTGGCGTTGGCCGCCACCGGCGGGACACCCACGGCCATCAGGGCCGGCAGGGTCAGAAAACTGCCGCCCCCGGCCAGGGCATTCAAGGCACCGGCGAAAAACCCGGCCGCAAAAAGTAGCGCGGCAACGCCGGAGAAGACGAACTCCACGGGAGGTCAGATCACGCGGCGATCACTGAACTCGGCGCGATAAAACCATTCGTTGCCCGGCAGCGAGTTGGGGTTGGGGAACACAATGAAACCGTCGGCCGGGGCCTTCACTTCGGTCCCGTCCGCGCGAACACCGATCACGTCACCCTCGTGCAGGGGATCGAAGCTCTTCCACTCGCGCACGAACCGGTCATCGGGGTGGTCGCGGTCGATCACCTCGACCAGGCGCAGGACCTCCGGATCATCCTGCCCGGGCGTGGCCGGGGCCTCGATCATGCCGAGGTGGGCCAGGGTATTGAGGATCGCGTTGTAGGCGACCACCGGGGCCTGCGGGTCGTCGTGCTGGCCGCATTCCAGCGTCACCCCGTAGCCGCCCTGCGAGCGCATGTACTCGGTGGTGCCGATGCCGTAGCTGGGGTCGGTGGAGAGCATCTGCGCGCGGTGGCTGGCGTTCGGGTTTTTCATGCGCCGGGCGACCCCACGCGCGTAGGTATCCAGCCAGCCCTCGACCATGCGCCTCGGGCCCAGACAGGCGGCCAGGGCCTCTTCCTCGCGGGCACGGGTAAAGCCCTCCAGCCCGCCCTCGTTGTTCCGCGGGCCAAGCATGATGAACGGCTGGCCGCCGGTATGAAACGAGTGCAGATCCAGCAGGACGTCGTGCGCCGCCAGCAGCGGGCACAGTACGTTGGCGATGCGGTCCTCGAAGTCCTGCGGGTCCTCGGTCACGCGCAGGTTGCGGTTCAGGTTGCGCTCGCCCATGCGCTGCCCCAGCTGGTAGGCCAGCGGATTCGTGCGCGGGACCAGCGTCAGCGTCCCGCACTGCAGGCGCCGCTCGCCGCGCTCCAGCTCGTCATGCAGCCGCTCGGCCGCCTGCGTGCCGCAGGTCTCGTTGCCATGCACCGCCCCCAGCACGATCAGCCGCGGCCCCGGGGTCAGGCCGTGGAAGATCAGGGAACGCATGGCGGTAGGATGCGGCTGGGACGACATAACGACAGCTCCGGCGAACGGGTAAACAGCCCGCCATTGTACGCACGCAACCCGCGAGCGCGAGCCTGACGTCGCCTCAAACGGGCGAGGTCACTCGCCGTGCGGCCCACTCCAGCAGTTGCTTGGGCGGCAGTGCGGGGCTGTACAGGTAGCCCTGGCCGAACTCGCAGCCATGCTCGATCAGAAAGCGGGCCTGCGCCTCGTTCTCCACGCCTTCAGCGACGACCTCCAGCTGCAGGTTGCGCGCCATCGCGATGATGGTCGATGCGATCAGCCGATCGGTCCCCTCTTCGTCCATCCGATCCACACCGTCAACGAAGCTGCGGTCGATCTTCAGCACATCCAGCGGGAAGGTCTGCAGCACGGCGAGCGACGAATACCCGGTACCAAAGTCATCGATGGCCACCCGCACGCCCAGCGATTTCAATGCCTTGAGTCGCGTGACGGCCTGATCCCCCTGCTGCATCAGACCAGTCTCGGTAATCTCGAACTCCAACTGACGGGCGGGAAATCCCGTTTCCTCCAGGATCATGGCGACCTGCTCCACCAGGTTGCCACGCCGCAGCTGCACCGGGGACAGATTGACCGACATCACCAGGTCCGGGCTCACCTCGTCGAGCAACCGGCGACCCTGGCGGCAGGCCTCGCGCAGCACCCATTCGCCAAGCGGGACCACCAGCCCAGTCTCCTCCGCGATCGGAATAAAGCGATCCGGACGGATACTCTCGCCCGACCCGGTACGCCAGCGCACCAGGGCCTCCACCCCCGTAACCCGGCCATCGACCAGCCGGACCTGCGGCTGAAAATGCACCGCCAGCCCGTCATTCTCCTCGTTCAGGGCATGACGCAGGCGATTCTCCAGATCCAGCCGCTCGGCGGCCGCCTGGGTCAGGTCCTCGGTATAAAAGCTCCAGGTCTCGCGTCCCAGCGCCTTGGCCTGGTACATCGCCGCGTCGGCATGTTGCATCAGGTCCACCACCGTATCGCCATCTCCCGGGAAGCGGCTGACACCGATGCTGGCGTTGACGTAGACCACCTGCCCGTCGTCCAGCACGAACGGGCGCTGCAGCACCTCGAGCAGTGCCCGGGCTCTTTCCTCTGCCAGTTCGTGCGTGTCGGCGGACTCGAGGACCGCAAGGAACTCGTCCCCACCCAGTCGTCCGAGCAGGTCCGGGCTTTCCAGCACATCGGCCAGGCGCCGCGCGACCTCCAGCAACACCCGATCGCCGACCGAATGCCCGAGGCTGTCGTTCAGCGTCTTGAACCGGTCCAGGTCCAGGCAGAGAACGGCCAGACCGCGCCGCTCCGCGCGCGCCCGCTCGAGTGCGCGCCCCAGCAATGTCTGCAACTGGCTGCGGTTGGGCAGGTCGGTCAGCGAGTCATGCTGGGCGAGATATTCCAGTTCGTTCTGGGAGCGCTTGAGCGCGGAGAGGTCGGTCAGTACCCCTGCGTAGTACTGCGGCTCACCGCCCTCGTCGCGCACCACATCCAGGCTCAGCCACTGCGGGTCGGTCTCGCCGGTGGAACGGCGGTTCCAGACCTCGCCCTGCCAGTGCCCGGTGGCCACCAGGCTCGCCCACATCTCCTGGTAGAACTCGGCGTCGTGCCGCCCCGACTTCAGAAAGCGGGGATTTCGGCCCAGGGCGTCGTGCTCGGAAAACCCCGTAATCTCGCTAAAGGCCGGGTTGACCGCGACGATGCGGGCCGACAGGTCGGTGATCAGGATCCCGTCGCGGGTACTCTGGAACACGGCCGCCAGCCGGCGCAGCCCGGTCAGCGCGCGACGACGCTCCAGGGCGGCCCCGAGGTTCGCGGCGACGATACGGACCATGTGCTCGTCGGCGGCGCCCCAGATTCGCCCCTGGCGTACACGGTCCAGACCGACGAACCCCCGATACTCCCCGCGCACAAACAACGGCGCCAGGAGCAATGCCCGGGTCTGAACCGATTCGAACAGTTCCCGCTCGCCATCCGGCAGGTCAACGATCCGGGCCTGAATAATCTCCCCGGCCCGCAGACGCTCGTCCCACTGAGGCAGCACGGACTCGAGGCTCAGGTGGCGCAGGCTGGGTGGACGGATCGGAGGCTCCCCCTCGGGGTTCACCCAGAAGAACCGATGCTGCTCCAGGGTCTCGCGCTCGGAATCGGAGCCGGCATCCATCATCACGTAGGTACGATCAGCGCCCGTAACCCGGCCCAGCTCGCCCAGCAGGCGGCTCATCACGACCGACGGGTTTTCATTGCGCAGCAGGTTCAGGCTCAGGCCCGCAGCAGCCTCCAGTGACCGCTCGCGCTGTTCCAGCGCTTGCCAGGCGCGCAGCTTCTGCACCGCCAGCGCGGCCAGACGCGCAAACTCCTCGAGCTGATCGCGTTCCTCCGGACGCGGCAGTCGCGCATCGGCCAGGTAGACCGCAAACGTCCCCAGTACGTAGCCATCGGCGTCGCGAAAGGGAAACGACCAGCAGGCTCGAAACCCGGCCTGCGCCGTCGCCTCTTCCAGCCCGGCCCAGTAGGGGTGCGACTGCGTATCCTCGACCAGCACCGGCTCGCCGGACCAGGCCGCGGTGCCGCAGGACCCGACCCCATCCGCCACCGGGATGGGGCTGGTCACCGACCGCAGGCTCTCGGGTATGCGCGGACCAGCCGCGCCGACCAGCTGGTCCCCATCCGCATCCAGCAGCATCACACAGCCGTGCAGGTCCGGATTCAGGGACTCCAGCCCCAGCACCAGATCCTCCAGCAGTGCGGGATCACGCTCGCCCGTGGCGATCCGGTCCAGGATGTTCGCCCGGATCTCCTGAATACGCTGGTTGCGCACGCGTTCGGTGACGTCGATCAGCGTGCCGGTGAATGGCCGCTCGTCCCGCTCGGACTGCCGAGCGCGCAGTCGCAGTTCGCACCAGCGAATGCCACCTTCACGACTTTGCAGACGCACATCGCCGATGCCGCGTGTCTCGCCGGTCTCCAATACCTCGCGAACAAGCTCGCCGACGCGCCCCCGGTCTTCCGCCACCACGAAATCGACCAGCGGCCGCCCCAGGGTCTGTTCCAGCACAAACCCGGTGATCTCGGACCAGGCGGGATTGACAAAGACCCAGCGCCCCTGCTGGTCCAGATGAAAAAAGACATTGCCCGCCTGATCAATCACCTCGCGGTAGCGCCGCTCACTCGCGGCCAGGGCGGCACGCTCGCGGCGCAGGCGGGCGTGCACATGGACCTGGTCGAGTACGGCGGGCAGGCCCTTGAGGTACCCCTCGCTTTTCAGCACGTAATCGTCGACGCCCATACGCAGGGCCCGGGCGGCCAGTTCCTCGGTGCCCTGCCCGGTCAGCAGCACGACGGGCAGATCCAGTCCGCGTTCATGGCGGACGATACGCGCCAGCTCCAGACCGTCCATCGCGGGCAGACGATAGTCGACCAGCAGCAGGTCCAGCGCCAGTGGTTCCTCCGGCGAACTCGGCAGGACCTCCAGGGCGGCCTCCGCCGTACGTTGCACCGTGAGGTGGATATTCGGGGCGCGCCGCGCCAGCTCGCGACGCGCCAGGCCGATATCGAACTCGTTGTGTTCGACATACAGGACTGCCAGCGGCTCGCGCGGGTCCGCCACGCGCAGATCACGGTGCGAGCGCGCATCGACGATGCGCGTGGGCAGTCGCTCGAGATAGCCTTCGGCCTTGGTCAGGTAGTCGTCCGCCCCGGAGCGAAAGGCAGCGATCACGGTCTCCTGCTCGCCATGCCCGGTCAGGACGATCACCGCCTCGGGGCGCCCCTGGTCGCGCAGCTCGGCCACCAGATCCAGCCCGTTGCCATCCGGCAGACGCAGGTCCACCAGCGCACAATCGAACGTCTGGTCTGCCAGTGCTTCGCGCGCCCCTGCGAGGGTGTCCGCCACGACGACCTGAGCCGAAGGGACGCCGCGCTCGATGGAACGGCGCTGCAGATCGGCATCGGCAGCCTGGTCTTCGACCACGAGTACATGCATAGGGGGGATTCCGTCAGGGCGTCAGCGTGGGTGCTGGTTCAGCAGACACCAGTACAGTTCGACGTGTTCGGCGACCTCCATGAACTTCGTGAAGTCGACCGGCTTCACGATGTAGGAGTTGGCCCCGGCATCGTAGGCGGTATGGATATCGCGATCCTCGCTGGACGAGGTCAGCATCACCACCGGGATACGCCCGAACTCCGGGTGCGATCGCACCGCGCGCAATACCTCCAGGCCACTGATCTTCGGGAGCTTGATATCCAGCAGTATCACGGCGGGTGGTTCCTGCTCGCCGGACTCCCAGCGCTGCAGACAAGCCAAGGCCTCCTCGCCGTCGCGGGCGATCTCCAGCGGATTGGCCAGGTTCCGGCGGTCAAAGGCCCGTTGCATCAGGTCGATGTCCACGGGGTTGTCTTCGACCACCAGGATGGCCGGCTGACGCGCGTTCGGACTCATAGGGGAAGCTCCAGTCGGAAGGTGGCGCCGGCATCGGGGCGCCCTTCGCACTCGATGCGGCCCCCAAGACGCTGCAATGCCCGGCGCACTAGTGCCAGACCGACCCCGGTACCCGGATAGTCTTCGGCACGATTCAGGCGCTGGAAGATCTCGAAGATGCGTTCCTGGAATGCCATGTCGAATCCAATCCCGTTGTCGCTCACGGCCAGGTGGAGGGTCTCGCCCCGAGGTTCGGCCGTCACCGCAATGCGCGGCTTTTCGCGCGGTGCGCTGAACTTCAGGGCATTGTCGAGCAGGTTGCGCAGGGCCAGGCCCAGCCCGTCCGGGTCGGTCTGCAGTTCGAGATCCGGTGGCATATTGACGGCCACCTCGGCACGTTCACGCAGCGCGGGATCAAGGCCGTCGAGCACCTCCTCGATCAGCGGTTGCAGACGCACGCCGCGTTGTTCCAGGGGACGGCGTTCCATCCTCGAGTAGTCGAGCAGGTCACCGATCAGCTCGTTCATCTGCGCGACCCCGGCCCGGATGTTGCGGATGAACATCTGGCCTTCCGCGTCCAGCAAATCGACGTAATCCGCCTCCAGCAGCTGGCTGTAACCGTCGATCCCTCGCAAGGGCGCCTTGAGGTCGTGCGAGACGGCGTAGGAAAACGATTCCAGTTCCTGGTTCGCTGCCTCCAGGGCCGCCGTACGCTCGCGCACCCGCTCCTCCAGTTCGGCGTTGAATTGACGTAGCTCACTCTCCGCCTGCTGCAGGTCCGTAATATCCAGCATGGTCCCCTGAACCGCATGCAGCCCGTCGTCGCGCTCCGCCACGGAATCCACCGTCAGGCTGAACCAGCGTTCGGTACCGCGTGACGGGTGGCGCAGCAGCCGAAACCGCCGGCCGATACCTTCATGGCCCGGGGAAAGCTGTTGCAGCACTTCCTTCAACTGTTCCGCGTCGCCCGCATCCGGGTCGAACTGCACCTCCCAGACATCGCCCAGGCCGGGCGCATAGCGTTGCGGTTCGAGGCCCATCAATTCGTACAGATGATCGGACCACCACAGCTGCCCGGTCTCGATGACGTATTCCCAGGAACCCAGGCCCGCATGGCGCTCGGCATGGGTCAGGCGGTCCATCTGCCGGTTCAGGGCCTGCTCGGCCTTCTTGCGCGGCTCGATGTTGCGCAGGGTCACCAGCAGCAGGCGCTCGTCGGCGATCTCGGTCGCCTGCAGGTTCGCCTCCACCCAGAAGACGTGGCCGTCGCGGTGGCGCGCGCGCCATTCAAACACGATCTGCTCGCCCCGCCGGGCGCGGTCAATCAGGACCTGCTGGCGCTCGACCTCGTATCCGGGCTCGCGCGCGCTGAGATCCGTGACGGTGCAGCGCAGGATCTCCTCGCGCTCGTAGCCATACATGGCCAGCGCCGCGGCATTCGCCCCGACAAAGGCGCCCGTCTCGAAGTCCTGCAGCAGGATACCCTCCTGCACATTATCGAAGATGGCGCGAAAGCGCTTCTCGCTGTCACGCAGATTGCGCTCGGCCTGCACCCGTTCGGTCACGTCCATCAGCAGGCCGTGAAAGCGGCGAACCTCTCCCGCGCGGCCGCGCTCCAGCCAGGTCCGGTCCTCGACCCAGATCCAGCGCCCACCCCCCACATCCAGGCGGTAGTACTGCAGATACTCGTCCGGCCCGCGCTCCATGTGCCGGGACACGTCCTCGACGATGGCCTCGCGGTCTTCGGGATGAATCCTCTGGGAATAGTCGGCCGCACCGGACAATAGCGCCTCCGGCTCTATCCCCCAGCGCCGCACGTTCGGGGAGACATACACCACGGGCCAGCCCGGACGCGCGGCCCACTCGATGGTGACCACCGGCGAGCGATTGACCACCTCGGTCAGATAGCGCGCTTCGGCCGAGGCCCGGTCACGGGCCGCGAGCACCCAGTACAGCAGCAGGAACAGCACGACCGCGGTCACGCTGACATAAAGAAAACCCTTGACCGTCTGCAGCCAGCCCAGCACCTGGACATCATCCACCAGCCACAACAACGCCTGATCGGATAGCCCGATCCAGAGCAGTCCGACCGCCAGGTAGACCAGCGCCACCCAGCTGGCCGTGCGCCAGGCGCTGAACGCCTTGCCGGTGGATGGGCCCCTATCCCGTGCCTCGCGCTCCAACCCATTCCCCTGCCCGCGCGGAAACCCGCTTGTGTATTGCTACTTTAGTCTGAGAATCGACCACCCGCACCGGGGTTGCAAGAACTATCGACGCGCGCGCCTGATGAGCACTCTCACCGCGCGTATTGATCTGCTCATCACGAGCGCGGGATGGTACCCTTGGCGCTGGTTTCCGCTATGCCGGCGTACATGTTCAAGACACTGGAAAAAGCCTCGCGCAACACCCGCCAGCCAGCCGCCGAGGTGCTGGAAAAACTCAAGCTCAATCCGGACGGCCTGATCCCCGCGATCGCCCAGCAGTTCGACAGCGGCGAGGTCCTGATGATGGCCTGGATGAACCGCGAGGCGCTGGACGAGACCCTGCGCACCGGGCGCGTGTGCTACTACTCGCGCTCGCGCCAGGCGCTGTGGCGCAAGGGCGAGCAGTCGGGTCAGGTGCAGCAGCTGCAGTCCCTGCACCTGGACTGCGACGGCGACACCATCCTGCTGAAGGTCGATCAGACCGGCCCCGCCTGCCATACCGGCCGGCGCAGCTGCTTCTACGTGCAGATCGACAACGACGAGGCCGTGATCACCAGCGATCCGGAGATCGCCCCCGAGACCCTGTACGGCCACAAGGACGACCCGCAATGAGCGCCACCCCCGGTCGCGAGCTGATCCTGCACAACACGCTTGGCGGACGCAACGAGCCCTTTCGTCCACAAGACCCCGAACGCGTCACGCTCTACGTCTGCGGCCCCACCGTGTACAACCGGGTGCATGTGGGCAATGGCCGCCCAGTGGTGGTATTCGACGTACTCTTTCGCGTACTGCGCGAGCTGTACGGCCCGGAGCACGTGATCTACGCACGCAACATCACCGACGTCGACGACAAGATCAACAAGGCCGCGGCGGAGAACGGCGAACCGATCGGCGCGCTGACCGAGCGCTTCACCCGGGCCTTCCACGAGGACATCGCCGAGCTGGGCACGCTACCGCCGACCATCGAGCCGCGCGCCACCGATCACATCCAGCCGATGGTCGAGCTGATCGAACGGCTGATCGAGCGCGGCCATGCCTACCCGGCCGAGGGGCACGTGCTGTTCGACGTCACCTCCTACCCGGACTATGGCGCGCTGTCCGGGCGCACGCTGGAGGACATGCAGGCCGGCGCCCGGGTCGAGGTCGCCAGCTACAAGCGCCACCCCGGCGACTTCGTGCTGTGGAAGCCGGCCGCCGAAGGCGAACCGGGCTGGGACAGCCCCTGGGGCTATGGCCGCCCCGGCTGGCACCTCGAATGCACCGCGATGATCCGCAGCCACCTGGGCGCGATGATCGACATCCATGGCGGCGGGCACGATCTCGTCTTCCCCCACCACGAAAACGAGATCGCCCAGGGCTGCGCGGCGGAGGGTTGCGCCGAGCACGGCACGCACTACGCCCGTTACTGGGTGCACAACGGGCACGTGACCATCGACGGCGAGAAGATGTCCAAGTCGCTGGGCAACTTCCAGCTGCTGCACGACCTGCTGCAGGCCTATCCGGGCGAGGTCCTGCGCATGGCGCTGCTGTCGCGCCACTACCGCGCGCCACTGAATTTCTCCGAGGACACGCTGAACCAGTCGCGCAATGCCCTGAACGGGCTCTACCGCGTGCTGCGCGACCACGCCGATATCGAACCGCCCCCCGTGGACGCCGCCGAGACCCCGGTGTTCACCGCGCTGCTGGACGACCTGAATACCCCCGGCGGCATCACCGCTCTGCACCGCCTCGCCGATGGCCTGGCCGCCGCCAGCGACCCGGCCGAACGCGCCCGCCTGAAGGGCGAACTGATGGCCGGCGCCGGGCTACTCGGACTGCTGCAGCAGGACCCGACGGCCTGGTTCCAGGGCGATGGCGAGGACGGCGAACTCTCAGCCTGGGTGGAGGAGCGCATCGCCGCCCGGCAGGCCGCGCGCAAGAACCGCGACTTCGCCACCGCCGACGCCATCCGCGACGAACTCACCGCCCGCGGGATCGAGCTCGAGGACACCCCGGAGGGGACACGCTGGCAGCGCAGCGGGAGCGTCGCCTGAACATGGCCCGACGCCTCATCCAGCGACTCCTGCTGGGCCTGGCGTTGCTGATCCCTGGCCTCGCGCTGGCACACCCCCACGCCTGGATCGACCTGCGCGTGGGGCTCGTGTTCGATGACAACGGCCAGCTGGAGCGCATGCAGCAGGCCTGGCTGATCGATCCGACCTACAGCCACATGCTGCTGGAAGAGATGACCCGGGACCTGGACGGCGATATCGGCATCGACGAGGCGCTGGATCGGGTCGCGGAGCGCATGCTGGAAAATCTGGCCGCCTATAACTACTTCACCGAACTGCGCCACGACGACGCGGAGCTTGCGGTACCCCGGGCGGAAAACGCCCGGCTATCGCTGGAGGATCGGCGGCTTTATCTGCGCTTCGACCTGCCACTGGCCGAACATGACCTCGACAATGCTAACGGCTTCACATATCGCGTATTCGACCCGACCTACTGGATTGAAGTCCTGCATGACGCGGACGACGTGGTCCATATCGAAAATCGCCAGGGCTGCGAGGTGCAGATCGAAGAGGCGCGCCCGGACCCGCAGTTAATGCGCTATGCCGCCACCCTGGAACGTCAGGACCGCAGCCCGGTCGACAATCTCGGACGCTACTTTGCCGAGACCGCCACCCTGCAATGCCGGAACACCTCGGACTAGGCGAAGCACTGATCGATGTGCACGCTCGCACAGGATTCGAACGAAAAACCGGTCGATGCACCCGCAGGACAGCGTTATAGTATAACGATATGATCGTCGCCCCCGCCTATCGACTGAACGGCCTCACGGGCCCCCTGGTCCTCCTGGCCTTGGGGTTCTTCCTGTTGCTGGGTGTTTTCAGCGCCCACGCCGGCGAATCGGCCCATCCGCTGGGCGGCGGTGCACCCGCGGGCGAGGCCGAGGAGCGCGAGGCCATGCCGGATACCGCGACCGCACCGGTGCCGGAAACACTCGCCGATCCGCCCGGGGCACTGGAGCGTGTTACCGCCTGGATGCTGCAAACCCAGCGCCAGCTGCATCGCGACCTGACCCAGGGACTGCATGCCCTGCGCGACGCCCCCACCGCCCAGACGGCCGGGGCCCTGATCCTGATCAGCCTGCTGTACGGCGTCTTCCACGCGGCCGGCCCGGGCCACGGCAAGGCCGTGATCAGCGCCTACCTGCTGACCCAACCACAGAACCTGAAGCGCGGCATCCTGCTCTCCACCGTCTCGGCACTGGCCCAGGGGGTCACGGCCATCGTGCTGGTCGGGGTGCTGATCGGCCTGCTCGGCTGGCTGGCGCGCGATACGCTGGGCCAGGTCCGCACTCTCGAGATCGCGAGTTTCGCGCTGGTCGCCCTACTGGGGGTCTGGCTGATGCTGCGCGCCCTGCGCCACGCCTGGCGCCTGCACAAGGCCCACGCCCAGGCCCGCGCGGAGGCCCGGCACGAGCACGCAGGCCATCACCACCATGACCACCACACCCACGACGACCACTGCGGTTGCGGCACCCCACATCATGTCGACCCGAACCACAGCGGGACCTGGTGGGGCACGGTCGCGGCTGTGGGCATCCGCCCCTGTTCCGGCGCGGTGCTGATTATGGCGGTCTCTGCGGCGCTGGGCCTGGCCTGGGCCGGTGTCCTGGCCGTGCTGGCGATGTCGCTGGGGACCGCGGCCACGGTATCCGTTCTGGCCACACTGGCCGTCTCCGCACGCGACTGGACCCGCCGCTGGCTGGGCCCGACCCGCGTCGGCCGCCTGACCTACGTGGGCCCGGCCTTCGGGCTTGCCGGCGGCGGCATCATCGCGCTGATCGGCATCAGCCTGGTGATCGGGGCCGTCGCCTACCGGCCCGCCGCCCACCCGCTGGGACTGTAGAACGCCACAGACGCCAAGGTTGCCGCGCAGGACCGGGTCCTCTAACGTCCCGAACATACTCCAAGCTGCGAGACGCGCCGATGTCCGATTCCGCGATCCGTCCCGACCAGGCCCCGACCCTCCCCTCGCTGTTCCGTGTCCGTGTCGAACAGACACCGGATGCCCCGGCCTACCGCCACTACAACACCGCGCGCGAGGCGTGGCAGCAGACCTCCTGGCGCGAGATGGGCGCAATGGTGGATCGCTGGCAGGCTGCACTGGCCGCGGAGGGCCTAAAGCCCGGCGAGCGTGTCGCGCTGATGCTCGGCAATTCGCGCGAGTGGGTCGCCTTCGACCAGGCCGCGATGGGGCTGGGTCTGGTCCCGGTCCCGCTGTACACCGATGACCGTCCGGACAACGTCGCCTACATCATCGGCCAGACGCAGGCGCGCATCCTGCTGCTGGGCGAGAGCGCCCACAGCCGCCGGCTGTCCGAGCACTTCGAGAACATGCCGTCGCTGCGGCGCATCGTAAACATCGGCGGCGAGGACACGGAGCCGGAAGACGACCGCGTAGTCGAGCTGGAAGACTGGCTCGCACAGCACGAGGGTACGGATGTCCACTATCCGGATCTTGACCCGGAGGCCATGGCCACGATCGTCTATACCTCCGGCACCACCGGGCGCCCCAAGGGCGTAATCCTCTCGCACCGCAACATCCTGGAGAACGCCTGGGCCTCCTCGCAGGCCGGCCCGCTGTCGCCCGCCGACCGGTTTCTCTCGTTCCTGCCGCTGTCGCACATGCTGGAGCGCACCGCCGGGCTGTACATGCCCATGCTGATCGGTGCCGAGGTCGCCTTCGCGCGCTCCATTCAGGCCCTGGGCGAAGACCTGGTCAACGTGCGCCCCACCGTGCTGATCTCGGTGCCGCGCATCTACGAACGCGTGCACGGCCGCATCCAGGCCGGCCTGAAACAGAAATCGGGCCTCGGCCGCGCCCTGTTCAAGGCGACCGTCAACATCGGCTGGAAGCGCTTCGAGCACCAGCAGGGCCGCGGCGGCTGGTCCCCCGGCTTTCTGCTCTGGCCCCTGCTGGAGCGCATCGTCGCGCGCAAGGTGCTGGACCGCCTGGGCGGCGAGCTGCGCTTCGCGGTCTGTGGCGGCGCGCCGCTCCCACCGCCGATCGCCCAGTTCTTCATCGGCCTGGGCCTGCCGGTCCTGCACGGCTACGGGATGACCGAGGCCAGTCCGGTGGTCACCGTGAATACCCCGGACAACAACCTGCCCGCCTCGATCGGCAAGCCGCTGCCCGGGGTGGAGGTGAAGATTGGCGAGATGGACGAACTGCTCACCCGCAGCCCCTGCGTAATGCTCGGCTACTGGAAGAACGAGGAGGCCACCCGCGAGACCATCGACGAGGACGGCTGGCTGCACAGTGGCGACCAGGCCCGGATCGACGACAGCGGGCATGTCTTCATCACCGGTCGCATCAAGGACATCCTGGTGCTGACCAACGGCGAGAAGGTCCCGCCGGCCGACATGGAGATGGCGATCGCACTGGATGCGCTGTTCGACCAGGTGATGATCGTCGGCGACAACCGCTCTTTCCTGACCGCGCTGGTCGTTCCGGAGCCGGAGGCCTGGGCCTCGTTCGCCAGCGACCACGATCTCGAAGCCGAGGCCGATGGTCGCCTGCCGCGCAAGGCCGAACGCGCCCTGCTGCAGCGCATCCAGTACCAGCTACGCGACTTCCCCGGCTACGCCAAGATCCGCCATGTGCATGTAACGCACGAGGCCTGGTCTGTCGACAACGGCATGCTGACCCCGACCATGAAGCTCAAGCGCCCGGTGATCGTCGAGCACTACAGCGAAGCCATCGAGGCGATGTACGCCGGCCACGACGGTCACTGAGACCCGCGCCGGGCCCGCCATTCAGCCGCCATGTGCACCCAGGTGGCGCGCGAGCGTCGAGACCAGGGGTTTCATGAAGTACTGCCCGTCAGGGACCACTGTCGGGTGCACCCCGTGGGCGCGCAACTCGTCGGCCACCACCGGACCGATCGCGGCGACGACGGTGCGACCGAGCGCTGCCAGCAGCGCGTCCTCGCGCCCCGCGTCGCGGGCGACGCGCAGCAGGCGCCGCACCTGGGCCTGACTGGTGAAGGCAATCGCATCCACGTCCCCCGCGATCAGGGCCTCGATCAGCCCGGTCACGCGCCCGGTCTCGGCGGCGTCCGCATAGCGGTAGGGCCAGACGGGAAAGACCTCGGCGCCCGCCTGCTCCAGGAACTCGAGCAGGCGGCGGTTGGGTTCCGCGCCGTAGAGCTGCACCCCGATACGCTGCCCGGCCAGATGCTGCCCGGCCCGATCCTGTCCGGCCCGATCCTGTCCGGAAAGGGTTTCGATGATGCCCTCGGTCGTCGGTGCGGCCGCGATCGCATCCGGCCGCACGCCGAAGGGCTTCATTGCCCGCCCCGGCTTGGGGCCGCGCACCAGGGTCGGCGTCCGCACCACGGCGGCCAGCCAGGCGTCCTCGCGCCCGGCACTCCGGGCAAAGCCAGTCAGGCGGGTGAAGCCCTCGCCGGTCAGAAAGATCAGGCGGTCGAACGGCGCCTCGATCGCCCTGTGCAGCCAGGCCTCGATCGCCGTGCGGTCGGGGCTGTCGTGGATCGCGATCAGGGGGCAGCGCCAGACCTCGGCCCCGCGCCGCTCCAGCAGACCGGCGAAGACCTCCAGCGCCCGGCTCTCCGGCAAGGCCACCCGGCGACCCGCGAGGCCACTGGCCGCCGCCTCCGGCAGGACGGATGCGGCCGTCACGCCGCGCTCGCCGCCGCGGCACGCGGCCCCGACATCGGCATCGGCATCGGCTGTGGAAACACCGTGGCGGCCCCGGCATCCGGCTGGAACCAGGCCAGACGCGCGTGGCAGGCCGCCACCTCGCCGATCACGATCAGGCTGGGCGAGCCCACCTGCTCGCGCTCGGCACGCGCGGCCAGCGTATCCAGCGTGCCGCTGACCACGCGCTGGCGGGCGGTGGTGCCGTTCTCGATGATCGCCGCCGGGGTCTGCCCGGCGCGGCCGGCACCCTTCAGCCCCCGGCAGATCTCGCCCACGCCCTTGCGGCCCATGTAGAACACCAGGGTCTCGCGGGTACTGGTCAGCTGCGACCAGTCCACATCCAGCCGCCCTTCGCGGGTATGGCCGGTGATGAATCGCACCGACTGGGCATGGTCGCGGTGGGTCAGCGGTATGCCCGCATAGGCGGCACAGCCGCTGGCCGCGGTGATGCCGGGGACGACCTGGTAGGCCACGCCGTCGCGCGCCAGCACGTCCAGCTCCTCGCCGCCCCGGCCGAACACGAACGGGTCGCCGCCCTTCAGCCGTGCCACGCGCTTGCCCTCGCGCGCCAGTCGGGAGAGCAGCGCGCTGATCTCCTCCTGCGGCACGCAGTGGTGATCGCGCTCCTTGCCGACATAGAAGCGCTCGGCCTCGCGCCGCGCGAGGTTCACCACCTCGGAGGACACCAGCCGGTCGTAGACGACCACATCTGCCTGCTGCAGCAGGCGCAGCGCGCGAAAGGTCAGCAGGTCGGGATCGCCCGGTCCGGCGCCGATCAGGTAGACCTCGCCCGGCGTGCGGGCCGCGGCGTCCGCCAGTTCCTGTTCCAGGCGCGCCTCGGCCGCGTCCATGCGACCGGCCAGGGCCAGCTCGGTGGCCGGCCCGGCAAAGGCCCGTTCCCAGAAGGCGCGGCGGGCATTCACGTGGTCGAAACGGGCGCGCACCCGGTCGCGCAGCCGCCCGGCGAGATCGGCCAGCCGGCCATAGCCGGCCGGGATCAGGCTCTCGATCTTCGCCCGCAGCAGGCGTACCAGCACCGGGGCGCGGCCACCCGAGCCAATCGCGACGGTCAGCGGCCCGCGCTCCACGATCGCCGGCAGGATGAAGCTGCACAGCTCGGGCTGGTCGGCGACGTTCACCGGGATCGAGCGCGCGAGGCAGTCCTCCGAGACCTGGCGGTTGACCGCCGCATCGTCGGTCGCAGCAATCACGATCGCCACACTATCCAGGCAATCGGTGTCATAGACCCCCGGATCGCGGCTGATCGCCCCCGTTTGTTCGCGCAGCAGGCGCTCGGCGGCCTCGCTGTACTCGGGGGAGCGCAGGCGCACCCGCGCCCCGGCCTCCAGCAGCAACGCGGCCTTGCGCGTGGCCACCGGCCCGGCCCCGACCACCAGGGCCTCGCGGTCGTGCAGTTGCATATAAATCGGCAGGTGTTCCATGCTTATCCCTCCCGCGCCACGGGGTTCGTGGGCGCCTCGGCTTCTTCATTCAACAGGGTCTGGATCTCGGGTCGGCAGGAGCCGCAGTTGGTCCCGGCCTCGAGGGCCGCACCCACCGCCTCGCAGCTGGCAAGCCCCTGCTCGCGGATCGCAGTGCGGATGCACGTCTCGTCCACGCCGAAGCAGGCGCAGACCATGCACCCGCGCGCGGCCCGGCCGTTCGGCGGTCGCCCGGTCAGCAGAGCCATCCGTTCGGCATCGCTGATCGTCTCGGCCGCGAACAGGCCACCCAGCCACTCGCGCTCGGGCAGGCCCCGGTCGGGGCCCGCGAACAGCACGCAGGCGAGCCGCCCCTCGTGGATCCGCGCGGCGCGATAGCGTCCCCCGGCGGGGTCGGCGAACTCCAGCCATTCCCCCGGCCCGTCCAGGCGCTCGCGCCACGCATCCATCGTGGGCGGTGCGCCCCGCCCGGCCAGTTCGGTGCGCAGGTGCCGGGGACCACGGGCGGTGACCGCATAGTCGGCCTCCGGCGCGGAGATCGGCTCGCGGCTCAGCACGAAGCCGTGCCAGTCCAGCGCCGCCGGGCGCACGGCCACGGCCGTGTGCTTGAACGCCGGCTGCCCGGAGACGGGGTCGACATGCGCGGGCACCAGAGCATCGACTCGGGCGAGCCGCGCGATCGGCCGGCTCCAGTGCATGGGCACGAACACGCTGCCCGGGCGCTGCTCGCGGCGCACCTGCACCCGCGCCAGCAGACGCCCGTGGCGACTGGTCACCTCGGCGAGGTCGCCGGCCTGGACCCGGAACAGGCCGGCATCCACCGGATGGATCTCGACGAACGGCTCCGGCTGATGCGCACTCAGGCGCGGGGTGCGGGCGGTGCGGGTCATGCTGTGCCACTGGTCGCGGATGCGGCCGGTGTTCAGGCGCAGCGGATAGTCGGCAGCGACGGGGTCGGTCGGGGCCTGCGGAGTCACGGCCGCGAGCCGCGCCCGGCCATTGGCGGTGAAGAAACGGCCATCGGCATAGAGGTGTTCGGCGCCCGTCCGACTCCCCGCCGGCAGCGGCCACTGCACCGGCTCCAGGGCCTCGTACTCGGCGTCGGACAGCCTGGCCAGTGCGCCGATGTCGAAGTCGCGCGTGCCGTGGTTCTCGAAGGCGGACAGCGCCGCATGCTCGCGGAAGATCTCGCCCGGATGGGTATAGGGAAAGGCGTCGGCGAAACCCAGCCGCTGCGCGACTCGGGCCAGCGCCAACCAGTCGTGGCGGGCCTCGCCCGGGGGCGCCCGGAACGGGCGCTGGCGCGAGATGCGGCGCTCGGAGTTGGTTACCGTGCCGTCCTTCTCGCCCCAGGTGGTCGCCGGCAGCAGGACGTCGGCTACCCGCGTGGTCTCGGTCTCGCGCACGCAGTCGGAGACCACGACCAGCGGGCATGCGGCCAGGGCCTGCTCGAAGCGCGCGGCCTCGGGCAGGCTGAACAGCGGATTGGTGCCGATGATCCAGACCGCCTTCACCTGCCCCGACTCGACCGCGCGGAACAGGTCCAGCGCCTTCAGCCCCGGCTGGCGCGCGAGGTTCGGTGCGCCCCAGAAACGTCCGACCCGGTCCAGGGCCGCGTCGTCGAAGCCCATGTGGGCTGCCAGCTGGCTGGCCAGTCCGCCGACCTCGCGCCCGCCCATCGCGTTCGGCTGGCCCGTCAGCGAGAACGGGCCCATGCCCGCGCGCCCGATACGGCCGGTGGCCAGGTGCACATTGAGGATCGTCCCGGCCTTGTCCACGCCGCTGTCGGACTGGTTGATGCCCTGGCAGAAGGCGGTCACGGTGCGTTCGGTACGGGCAAACCACTGGAAGAACGTTGCCACCGCCTCCGGCTCCAGTTCGCAGGCCTCGGCGGTCGCGGCGATCGACGGGCTGGAGGCCCGCGCGGCCGCCAGGGCGTCGGCGAAGCCGTCGACATGCCGCTCCAGGAAGCCGGGGTCCAGCGCATCCTCCCGGCGCAGATGGTCCAGCAGGCCGTTGAACAGCCAGGCATCCGTACCCGGCGCCAGCGGCAGGTGCAGGTCGGCCGCCTGGGCGGTGGCCGTACGCCGCGGGTCGATCACCACCAGCTTCATCTCCGGGCGCGCCGCACGGGCGGCCTGCAGGCGCTGGAACAGGACCGGGTGGGCCCAGGCCATGTTGGAGCCCGTCACCACGACCAGATCGGCCTGCTCGAGGTCGGTATAGCTCCCCGGCACGCCATCCACCCCGAAGGCGCGGGTATGGGCGGCCACGGCCGTGGACATGCAGAGCCGGGAGTTGGTATCGATATTGGCCGAACCGATGAAGCCCTTCATCAGCTTGTTGGCGACGTAGTAGTCCTCGGTCAGGATCTGCCCGGAGACGTACAGGGCGACCGCATCCGGCCCGTGTGCCGCGATGGTCTCGCGAAAGCCGTTCGCCACATGATCCAGCGCGGTCTCCCAGTCGACACGCCGCCCGCCGATCTCCGGGTGCAGCAGCCGGCCCTCGTCGTCGAGGGTCTCGGCCAGTGCCGCGCCCTTGGAGCACAGGCGACCGGCATTCGCCGGATGGGCGGGGTCACCGCGCACCGCGACCGGAAACTCGCCGCCCGGCGTCGCGGTCACCTCCACCCCGCAGCCCACCCCGCAATAGGGGCAGGTGGTGCGGGTCACCGGCTCGGCCGTGGCCATCTCAGCCCGCCTCGCGGCAGGCGACCGGTGCCGCAGCGGGATCGTCCGCGGCGTCGCCCGTGGCGCCGGAGAGATCCAGCCACACCTGACCGTCGGTCACCCGGATCGGGAAGGCATGGGTGCAGCCACTGTCCGCCCCGGTGGCCTCGCCGGACTGCAGGTCGATCACCCAGTTGTGCAGCGGGCAGGTCACGCGCTCGCCGTGGACGATGCCCTGCGACAGCGGCCCACCCTTGTGCGGGCACTGGTCGCGCAGGGCAAACACGCGGTCATCGGCTGTGCGGAACACGGCGATGTCTCCGTTCGGGCCCGCCACTACGCGCGCGCCCAGCGACGGGATGTCCTCGAGCGGACAGATCGCAAGCCAGCTCATGCCGACACCCCCTGGCGCGGGGCCGCGTCCACCGGCTTGATCGGGATGAACTCGTGCGCCGCATGCCCGGCGGCACGTTCGGCCCAGGGGTCCACCTGCGCCACCTCCTGCGACTCCAGGAAGCGGGCGTACAGCGCCGCGCGGTTCTCGGCGTCGTCCACCAGGCGTTCCTTCACCCGGGTCAGGCCGACGCGCTCGATCCACGGGGCGGTGCGCTCCAGGTAGCGCGCATCTTCGCGGTAGAACTGCATGAAGGCCCCGGCGTATTCGAGCACCTCGGCCTCGGTCTCCACCTTGCAGAGGAAGTCGGTGGCGCGGACCTTCACCCCGCCGTTGCCGCCCACGTGCAGCTCGTAACCCGAGTCCACGCAGACCACACCGAGGTCCTTGATCGTCGCCTCGGCGCAGTTACGCGGACAGCCGGAGACCGCCATCTTGAACTTGTGCGGGGTCCAGGAGCCCCAGGTCATCCGTTCCAGCTGGATGCCGAGTCCGGTCGAGTCCTGGGTGCCAAAGCGGCACCATTCGGAGCCGACACAGGTCTTCACCGTACGCAGGGCCTTGCCGTAGGCATGGCCGGAGACAAACCCGGCGTCGCCGAGATCGCGCCACATCGCCGGCAGGTCGGCCTTCTTCACCCCCAGCAGGTCGATGCGCTGGCCGCCGGTGAACTTGACCGTGGGCACCTGGTAGCGCTCGGCCACCTCGGCGATCGCGCGCAGCTCGGCCGGGGTGGTCACCCCGCCCCAGATGCGCGGCACGACGGAATAGGTACCGTCCTTCTGGATGTTGCCGTGGGCGCGCTCGTTGATGAAGCGCGACTGGGCATCGTCCTGGTAGTCCTTCGGCCAGGCCGCCAGCAGGTAGTAGTTGAGCGCCGGACGGCAGACATGGCAGCCGTCCGGGGTCTTCCAGTCGAGGGCCTCGAACACCGCGTCCATGGTCTTCAGCCCGTCGCGGCTGATCGCCGCGCGCACCTCGTCGTGGCTGTGGTCGGTGCAGGCACAGACCGGCTTTTTCGCCGGGGCGTCGGAGTAGTCGCCGCCCAGCGTGGTGGCAAGCACGGACTCCACAAGCCCGGTGCAGGAGCCACAGGAGTTCGACGCCTTGGTGTGGGCACGCACGTCCTCCAGCGTGAACAGCTTGTGCTCGCTGATCGCCTGGACGATCTCGCCCTTGCACACGCCGTTGCAGCCGCAGATCTCGGCCTCGTCGGGCATCGCCGCGACCCGCGAGGCCTCGTCGCCGTGACCGGAGTCGCCGATATGCGCCTGGCCGAACAGCAGGTTCTCGCGGATGTCGGCCACCGGCGTTCCGTCCCGCATCAGCTGGAAATACCAGGAGCCGTCCAGGGTATCGCCGTACAGCACCGCCCCCTGGATACGGTTGTCCTTCAGCACCAGGCGCTTGTAGACGCCGCGCGCGGCATCCTTGAACACCAGGTCCTCGGTGGTCTCGTCACCGGTGAAGTCGCCGGCGGAGAACAGGTCGATCCCGGTGACCTTCAGCTTGGTGGAGGTCATCGAGCCCTCGTAGCGCCCGATGCCGTACTCGGCCAGGTGGTTGGCGCAGACCTTCGCCTGCTCCCACAGGGGCGCGACCAGGCCGTAGGTGGCGCCGCGGTGCTGCACGCACTCGCCGACCGCGTAGATCGACGGGTCATAGGTCTGCATCGTGTCGTTCACCACCACGCCGCGCTCGCAGTGCAGCCCGGCGGACTCGGCCAGCGCGGTGTTCGGGCGGATGCCGACCGCCATCACCACCAGATCCGCCTCGACCTCGCTGCCGTCGGTGAAGCGCACGCCGGTGACGCGGTCCTCGCCCAGGATCGTCTCGGTCTGATGCGCCATGCGGAAACGCATGCCACGCTGCTCCAGCGAGCCGCGCAGCATCCCGGCGGCCTCGGCATCCAGCTGGCGCTCCATCAGGTGATCCATCAGGTGCACCACGGTGACCTCCATGCCCTGGCGCATCAGGCCGTTGGCGGCCTCCAGGCCCAGCAGGCCGCCGCCGATCACTACCGCATGCCGGTGTGCGCGGCTGGCCTCGAGCATCGCATCCACGTCGTGGATATCGCGGAAGGCGACCACGCCCTCCAGTTCGTGCCCCGGCACCGGGATCATCACCGGATCGGAGCCGGTCGCCAGCAGCAGGCGGTCATAGGGCGCCTCGGTGCCGTCCTCGGCGATCACCCGCCGGTTCACGCGGTCGATCCGCTCGATGCGCCGGCCCTTGTGCAGGGTGATGCCGCGTTCGGCATACCAGGCATCGTCGTTCAGCATGATCTCGTCGACGGTCTTCTCCGAGGCGAGCACCGGCGAGAGCATGATGCGGTTGTAGTTGCCCCAGGGCTCGGCACCGAACACGGTGATGTCGTACATGTCCGGCTTGAGCTTCAAAAGCTCCTCGACCGTGCGCATCCCGGCCATGCCGTTGCCGATCAGGACCAGCCGCGGCTTCTCGTTCGCGGTATCCATCACGCGGCCTCCGACTCGGGGTTCTTGTGGCGCTCGTGGAGAAAGCGCAGCACCTCGGCCCGGTAGTGGTTGTATTCGGCGTTGTCGGCCATCGCCAGGCGCTCGCGCGGCTTCGGCAGGTCGATCTCCAGGATCTCGCCGATGGTCGCCGCCGGGCCGTTGGTCATCATCACGATGCGGTCGGACAGCAGCACCGCCTCGTCCACATCGTGGGTGACCATCAGCACGGTGTTGCCCAGCTCCGACTGGATGCGCATCACCTCGTCCTGCAGATGGGCCCGGGTCAGCGCATCCAGCGCGCCGAAGGGTTCGTCCATCAGCAGCACCTTCGGCTCCATCGCCAGCGCCCGGGCGATGCCCACGCGCTGCTTCATGCCGCCGGAGATCTCGTCCGGGCGCTTGTCCAGCGCGTGGCTCATGCCGACCATGTCCAGAGTCTGCAGCACCCATTCGCGGCGCTCGGCGGCGGACTTGGTGCCCTTGAAGGTCTTGTCCACCGCCAGCGCCACGTTGTCGCGCACGGTCAGCCAGGGCAGCAGGGAGTGGTTCTGGAACACGACGCTGCGGTCCGGGCCCGGCTTGCTGACCTCCTTGCCGTCCAGGATCACCGCGCCGGTGCTGGTCTCCAGCAGCCCGGCGACGATATTGAGCACCGTCGACTTGCCGCAGCCGGAGTGGCCGATGATGGAGATGAACTCGCCGCGGTCCACGTGCAGGTCGACGTCGCGCAGCACCTCGCTGGCTGTCGGGCCTTCGCCAAAGGTCTTGTGGACGTGTTCGATGGAGAGATAGCTGGTCATGATGATTCTCCTGTGAGGGGCCGGATCAGCCGGCCTGCGTGCCGCGGGTGACCCATTTGCCGACGATCGCGACCAGGCGGTCGAGGAAGAACCCGACCAGGCCGACGTAGACCAGGGCCAGCACGATGTCGCTGAGCATGGAGGCGTTCCAGGCATCCCAGATGAAGAAGCCGATGCCGACCCCGCCGATCAGCATCTCGGCGGCGACGATCGCCAGCCAGGCGAGGCCGATGCCGATGCGCAGACCGGAGAAGACATACGGCGCGGCGGCCGGGAGCATGATCTTGGTGAAGTACTCAAGACCGTTCAGGCGCAGCACGCGGGCCACGTTGACGTAGTCCTGCGAGATGTTCCGGATGCCGACCGAGGTGTTGATGATGATCGGCCAGATCGCGGTGATGAAGATCACGAAGATGGCCGACGGGTTGCTGGCCTGGAACGCAGCCAGGGAGATCGGCAGCCAGGCCAGCGGCGGCACGGTGCGCAGCACCTGGAACAGCGGGTCCAGCCCGCGCATCGCCCAGGTGGACTGGCCGACCAGCACGCCGAGACCGATCCCGGCGACCACCGCCAGGGCGTAGCCGTAGGCCACACGTTCCAGGCTGGCGAGCAGCTGCCAGGCCATACCCACGTCGTTGCCGCCGTAGTCATAGAACGGATTGATGATCAATTCCCAGGTGTCCGTAATCACCTGACTCGGGGCGGGCAACACGGCTCCCTGGGAGGACGCCATCATTTCCCACAGAAGCAAAAAAAACGCAGTCACGATCACCGGCGGCAGGACTACCGTGGCGGAGTTGCGCAGGCGCCGCGACCAGACGCCGGGATCGGCGGGCACCCCGCCGGACCGGGCCGGAGGTGCTGTCTGTCGGGCCACTGGGGCCGTGGAGGTTTCCCTCACCGCCGGGCGTTCGCGCCCGGCACCGAAGGTCATGGTGCGGTCGATAATGGCACTCATCATCCAATCCTCTTGAATCGTCGGTACAGGTGTCGTCGGGCCGTCGCGTCAGGACGCGATGGCCTTGATCTCCAGGCTGTCGAGGTAGGCCTGCGGGTCTTCCGGGTCGAAGACCTTGCCGTCGAAGAATTCCTCCTTGCCACGCGAAGTCGACTCGGGGATGGCGGCCGAGTCGATGCCGAGCGTGTCGGCCGCCTCGCGCCAGATATCCTCGCGGTTGACCTCGTCTACCAGGGCCTGCATGTCGAGATCCGGCGGCAGGTAGCCCCAGCGGATGTCCTCGGTAAGGAACCACAGGTCGTGGCTCTTGAAGGGATAGGAGGCCTGATCGTTCCAGTAGCGCATGCGGTCGGGGTGGTCCTCGACCACGCGGCCGGTGCCGTAGTCGAAGTGCCCCTGCATGCGGTCGATGATGTCGCCGTACGGGGCATGGATGTAGCGCCGGCGCGAGCAGATCTCGGCGACCTCCTCGATATTCGCCGGGTCCTCGCAGTACATCTGCGCCTCCATCACCGCCATGGTCAGGGCGCGGGCCGCATTCGGGTTCGCCTCCACCCAGTCCGCGCGCATGCCCAGCGCCTTCTCGGGATGGTTGTGCCAGAGCTCGCCGGTGGTGTTCGCGGTATAGCCGATGCCCTGGTTGATCAGCTGCATGTTCCAGGGCTCGCAGACACAGAAGGTGTCCATGGAGCCGACGCGCATGTTGGCGACCATCTGCGCCGGCGGCACGACGATGGTGGAGATGTCACGGTTCGGGTCGATCCCGCCGGCCGCCATCCAGTAGCGAATCCACAGGTCATGGGTCCCGCCGGGGAAGGTCATCGCCGCGCGCACCTCGTCGCCCCCGGCGCGCTTTTCCGCCAGCGCGGTCTTGAACTCGCCGGTATCCAGGCCGACCTTCAGATCGGCGTACTCATCCCCCACCGAGATGCACTGCCCTGCCAGATTCAGCCGCGCGAGGATGCTCATCGGCGTACCGCGACGATGGATCAGGTAGGGCATTGGCGTCAGGATGTGGGAACCGTCGATGCCGCCGCGGCGCGAGCCCAGTTCCAGGTTGTCGCGCACCGTGCCCCAGGAGGACTGCTTCAGCACCTGTACATCCGGCATACCGTGGTCGGCGAAGAAGCCCTTCTCCAGCGCGACGAACAGCGGTGCGGCATCCGTCAGGGCGATAAATCCCAGCTTTGCCTCGGTGGTCTCCGGTTTGCCGTTGCCGGCCTTCGCATAGCCCCAGGGCGCGGCCCCGGACACACCCAGCGCGGTCGCGCCGATCCCGGCGGCCATACCGCCCAGGAAACGCCGGCGCGACAGGCCGGAGGGTTGCTTCGTGTCATTCGTGTAATCGGTCATTGCGGGCTCACTCCCCTTGTCAGCAAACACGTCCAAAAACGAAAAAAGGCGTCGCATCAGCCCGGCCGCGTTTGCAGCCGGGTGATGGACGCCTTTGTCCAGTCCCATGGGAGACCCGGTCATCGGGTCTCCCTGTTGTCAGGCGACGAACCGCCATTGGCTCGTCTTGCTCAGTCTCCTGCAGGAGGTGTGCCAATTAGCTGTTGCTAATCGACTCTCGTGGACCAAAGCCCAACCTGACGCGGAAAAATCGGACGGTTCCCGGTAAACAATCGAATCCTGGCAGGGGAATGACGATCACAAGCGGCACCACCCTGGGGCACGCCGGCGGTGCAGATGAACCGCTCTGGTGCACACCCCGTAGGAGCCGCCTTGGCGGCGAAGCCCCTGCCATTGTCGGACACTGGCAGGGGCTTCGCGGGCAGGCCCGCTCCCACAGGGGCGGAATCCCTTTCCCCGCGTATTAGCTACAGGTCGCCCTTGCCCAGGAGGTCGGACATCGCGACGGTCGCCTCGGCGACCTCGGCCAGGCGCCGGTTCTGGTTCATCGCCGTCTGGCGCAGGAGCTTGTAGGCCTGATCCTCGCTGAGGCCGCGGTGCTGGATCAGCAGCGCCTTGGCGCGCTCGATGGTCTTGCGTTCGGCCAGGGCCTGGCGTGCCGCATGCAGTTCGTCCTCCACCGACTGCAGCCGGGTCGCCTGGCGCTGCACCAGGTCCATCACCGAGTGCCCGACGATCGGGACGTTGAGTACGGTCTCGCCCTCCTCCTGCGTGCTCTCCAGGCCCTCCGGCGCGCCGAAAAACACCGCATACGGCACGCTGTCGCGCAGCTCCGACTCGGCGAGTTGCTCCACCCGATCACGCACGGCGCCCAGGTCCGCGCGATCCGCCGTGATGCGTGCCGAACAGCACTCGTTCAGGTGCATCTCCAGCAGGTCCTCGATCTCCTTCATTGCGTCGATGCGCGCGGTGGTGCAGGCAAACCAGGTCTCGGCGCGGGCCGGGTCCGGCAGGGGATCGCCCCGGAGATCGCCGTGGGTACAGGCCTGACGGCGCAGCCGCTCGACCTCCGCCGCGAAGCCCGCGCCCTGCAGTTCCTGCCAGGCCGCGCAGGCGGGCTTCGGGGCAAACTCGGAGAAGATCCGAAACGAGCGTTCCTGGGCATCGATCCGGTGCAACAGGGACTGGCGCAGTTCGCCATCGAACACGCCCTGACCAAAGCCGGCGGCCCCGATCGCGCGTTCCTGGCCCGCCAGCTCCTTGCCCTGCATGAAGTTCAGCAGGGCCACCAGGGCCCGCGAGACCTCCGGGTCCGTGGCGGAGTCAGCGGCCTCGAACACCACTGCCAGCAGCGACCGGATCAGCTCGCTGAAGCCGCGCATCGCCTCCATCGGCGAGAGCGTGCGTTCGCTGACCTCCGCCCGCAGGCTGGGCAGACCCGACAGGCCATGCAGCGCCAGCGCCATGCGCCCCAGCAGACGGCTGCGCGCGTGGGCACAGGCCCCGGGCTCCAGCCAGCCATCAAGGTGTTCACGAAACGCCTGTGCGGTGGTGTCGGATTCAGCTCGGTACTGCGCCAGTTCGTCCGCATAGCGCTGGCCACCGGAGCCGATCCAGAGGCTGGAGGCACCGCGTTCGCGCTGGAGCTGATGCACCAGCGCGCGGATGCGCCCGACCAGCTGTACCGCCTCCAGCAGGCGCTCCAGGCTCACTACCTCGCACTTGCGCGAGGCGACCAGGAAGTCGCCAATGGCCTCTTCGAAGGAAAAACTCGGGGATTGGGTCTGGGTCATGCTCGTCGTCCGTGGATCACTCCCGGAACAAACAAGCATGCGATGTGCCAGTTCGAGGGGCTGACACAGGAGACACGGGCAAAACGGGCGGGGGATCACACCCCACCCGCGGACCTGCCCGCTCGATCAGAAGCTCATGGAGCGGTCGAACTCGGCAACGGCCTGGACGTACTGACCCATGCCGGCCATCTCGGCGTTCGGCAGAAAGTTGTGCTCGCCGACGTCGCGGCCGTTGGCGCAGGCTTCGCAGGCCCAGAACGGGACGCCTTCCTCGACCAGCGAATCCACGATGTCCTTCATCGCCGGCATGTTGTGGCCGACGATCTTGTCGTAGACATTGCGGTTGGCGATGTTCACGGCCTCGCCCTGCAGCCAGACGGTCACGTCATGGCCCTGCTGCTTGGCCACGTTCGCGGCGATCATGCCGAGGGTGGCACGGGTCGGGTCGTCGGTACCGGCAGTGACAGAAACAATAAAACGCATGGGACTCTCCTTGGTCACGTCAAAGTGGCAGGCACCGTAGCGACCCGGGCCGGGACCGTCGAGTTCCCACAAGCCTCAAGGAGGCGCCGAGTCAGGAAGCGCCTTTCGACGCAATACTCATGCGATAGAGCTTGAAGGCCATCAGCAACCAGGGGATGGCATGCATGATCAGGTCGAGGATATCGATCGGGCGGGTCAGCTCGCCCTGGAAGAGCCAGCGGATCTTCTCGACGATGTGCGGCTCGGGGACATAGGGCGACAGCCCCAGGGTGGCCACGAACAGCGCAAACAGCCACAGTGGGGAGCGGTCAACCCAGGCAACAAAGGCTTTCATGGCGCGCATCCTACCCGAAGCCTGGCCCGGCTTGCGACTGCCCCGGTAACGGGGTCCCGGAGAGGCGCTCTCAAGGCGCCGTTATGCCTCTCAGGAGCGCTGGCGGACAGTGCACCAGGTCTTCCGGGCGGTCGATGTCGGAACGCGATTCCAGCTCAGCCCAGGCAAGACCCCGCGCCCGGGCCCGTTCACGGGTCTGTTTCAGCACCCGGTCGCTGCCCCACTCGATGGCCTCGAACAGCCCGGGTACGGGCCGGGCGGTGGCCAGAAGCACGTAACCGCCATCCAGTGCCGGGACCAGTGCCACGTCCTGCCCTCCGGCCAAGGCTTCACGGGCAGCGATCAGGTCCTCGACACCCAGCGTCGGGGCATCGGAGCCCATCACCAGCGCCGGAAACGGACCCGCCTCCAGCGCATGGCGCATGCGCGCCCCCAGGTCACCGCCCCGCTGCCTGTGCAGGGAACAGCCAAAGCGTTCGGCGCAGTGCTTGAAGAACGGATGATCGGAACCCGGGCTGCACCACAGCTCCACCTGGTCCGGCGCCACCTGACGGGCTACGTCCAGCGCGTGTTCCAGCAGCCGCTCGTGCAGCCGTGCAGCGCCCTCGGCACCCAGCGCGGGGATCAGTCGGGTCTTGGTCCGGCCCGGCTCGGGCGCGCGGGCAAAGACCAGCACGCGCAGCGCATCCAGCGGCCGACGCTCAAGCATCGCCACGATACAGTCGCGCCAGCCCGTCCGGGTTTGCACCCAGCCAGTAGGCCAGGCGCAGCCGCCACATCAGCCAGATCGTGCGCCATGCACCCTGCTGCTCCCAGCGCCGGGACGACGTGACCAGCCGGGTGCGCAGGCACTTTGGGCGTCCCACCGAGCGCTTCAGTCGCCGCGAGAACTCGATGTCCTCCATCAACGGCTGGTCCGGCCAGCCGCCTACGGCATTGAACGCCGAGCGTGTAATGAAGATGCCCTGGTCCCCGGTCGCAATCCCGCTCAGACACGAGCGCAGATTCATCATCGCGGCGATCAGCGCGAATATCGCGCGACCGCCCGACAAGCGGACATCGAAACGTCCCCAGGCGCAATCGCCCCGGGCCACTACGTCGCGCAGCGCATGCACCGCAACCCCGGCCCCGTCCGGGAACGCAGTGTCGGCATGCAGGAACCAGAGCACCTCGCCGCGGGCGCGCTCGGCTCCGGAATTCATCTGCCGTGCACGCCCCGGTGCACTGGACAGCACACTCACGCCGCGTTGTTCTGCCTGCCGGACAGTCCCGTCCGTGCTTCCCCCGTCGACCACGATCACCTCACAGTCGAGGATCTCCCTCAACGTATCCAGCAAGGGCGGGAGGGACTCGGCCTCGTTCAGCACCGGGATAATCACGGACAGGAAGGGCGACTCCCGCGACATGGTTGCCGTGAAACTCAGGCCAGCGACTGGACGGATTTCTGCCCCTGCCAGATCCGGCGCAGCAATCGAGGCAGCAACAGCAGCAGGGCCAGCACGGCGAGAATCGCCAGCCCCAGCTGAACGTGGCTGTCCGCATCGCCCGCCACCATCTCGCGCGTGGCGTGTCCCAGCCAGGCATAGGCGAACAGGCTGGGGATCAATGCGACCAGGGTCGTAACCGTGAATACGGTGAGCGGCATGCGCACCAGGCCGAGGGCGTAGTTGGTCGGGGCGAACGGAAACACCGGCACCAGCCGCGTCAGTGCGACCACGCGCCAGCCCTCGGCCTCCACATCCTCGCGCAGCCGAGCACTGCGCGGACCCAGACGCGGTTCCAGCCAGGGTTGCAGCCAGGTGCGCGCCAGCATGAACGCGATGATCGCAGCAATGGTCGCCGCCAGCAGGCTCAGCGCCCCGCCGGTGAACGGTCCGAACAGCGCGCCCCCGAGCAGGATCCAGAAGGTGCTGGGCAGCGGGAACAGCGCAAGGACGATAAAGGCCAGCACAAACACCATGTAGGCGCCCGCTCCCCAGCTGGCCAGCCACGCCTCGACGTCCTCCAGCGGCAGCAGCAGTTCCGGCCACTCAGTGGTCAGCGCGACCCAGATTAGCGAGCCTGCCAGCAGGATCGCAGCCATCAGCCACCAGCGCTTGGGATGCTGTACCGGCATAGTCCCCTAACCTTCGCCGTCGCCGCCGCGCAGCCGCTCCAGCCGCTCGGCCAGCGCGCGCTCCGTGCCCTCGCGTTTCGCCCGATAAAAGCGCTGATCCTCCAGCCCCTCGGGCAGATAGACCTGCCCGCGCGCGAAACCGTCCGGTTCATCATGATCATAGCGATATCCGGCGCCGAACCCCTCCTCGCGCATCAACTCCGTAGGGGCATTGCGAAGATGCAGGGGCACGCCGGGGCTGCCCGTCTCGCGGATGCTGGCGCGGACCTCGTTCAACGCCGCATAGGCGCTGTTGCTCTTGGGGGCGGCGGCCAGCTCGATCGCCGCCTGGATCAGCGCGAGGTCGCCTTCCGGCCGTCCGAGGCGCTCCATCGTCTGCCAGGCCGCCAGCACCCGCGCCCCCAGCCCCACGGCCGCCAGCCCGATGTCCTCGTAGGCCATGCGCAGCAGGCGCCGGCCGAGATAGCCCGGATCGCAGCCGGCATCCAGCATGCGCGTGAGCCAGTACACGGCCGCGCCGGGATCGGACCCGCGCACCGACTTGTGCAGAGCGGAGATCTGGTCATAGAAGGCGTCGCCCTGGCGATCGAAGGCCAGGCTCTGCGCACCCATCACCGCGCGCAGGGCGTCGGCGGTGATCTCGCCGTCGCGCGCCAGATCCGAGGCGGTCTCCAGCCAGTTCAGAGCCCGCCGGGCATCGCCATCCGCCGCGCGGGCCAGCCGCTGGCGTTCGGTGGGCTCCAGCCGCAGCCCGCGCCCCCCGAATCCGCGCTCGGGATCGCTCAGCGCCCGGTCAATCAACGCCTCGATCGCCTCGGCGCCAACGGACTCCATGCGATAGACACGCGCCCGCGACAGCAATGCACTGTTGAGCGCGAATGACGGGTTCTCGGTCGTGGCCCCGACGAAGGTCAGCGTGCCGTCCTCGATGTGCGGCAGCAGGGCATCCTGCTGGCCCTTGTTGAAGCGATGGATCTCGTCGATGAACAGCAGCGTGCCAACCCCGTTGCGTCGCCGGGCCTTCGCCGCGTCCACCACCGCACGCACGTCCTTGACGCCGGCCAGCACCGCCGACAGCGTCACCAGACGCTGTGCCCCGGCCGCCGCCACCAGGCGGGCCAGTGTGGTCTTGCCGCAACCCGGCGGGCCCCACAGGATCATCGACGGAGTCTGCCCCTGCTCGATCGCCTGGCGCAGGGCGGCATCCGGGCCGACCAGGTGATCCTGGCCCACCATCTCGTCCAGCCGTGCCGGGCGCATGCGCTCGGCCAGCGGTGCATTCGGGTCCGGGCCCTGTGCGGCGGGTTCGGGCTCTGGGGGCAGTCCGCCCGCATCCGGACCGAACAGGTCGCCTTCGGAGGTATTGCTCATCGTTTCAGTGTACCGCGCCCGCCGCGAACATTGGCCGATACATGGCACACTGAGCGGCGGGCTGGCTCACAAGTCCTGCACGGTTGCGCCCTCTTCACTAACGAAAGGTTTCCATGCCGCGAAACGGAATCACAGCATGAAGCTGCCCTGGAAATCCCTCCGCCTGCCGAAGGGCCTCGGCTGGCGCAAGATCATGCAGGCCGTCCTGCGACCCGAAGCGGAGGCCCCCGATGCCGACGTCGTGGCCGAGCGGGCGCGCGAGCAGGCCCCCGTGCTGTGGCTGCTGGGCAAGGTACAGTCCGGCAAGAGCACGCTGGTGCGAGCGATCACCGGCGACTCCGACGTGGCGATCGGGACTGGTTTCACGAGCTGCACCCGGACCGCACGCGCCTATGACTTCCCGGCCGAGGCGCCGGTGCTGCGCTTTCTGGATACGCGGGGGCTAGGCGAGGTCGCCTACGACCCCGACGAGGATCTCGCCGAGCTCGCAGGCCACGCACACATGGTGGTCGCCGTGGCGCGCGCGATGGATCTGCAGCAGGAACCCGTCCTGAATGCCCTGCGGGACATCCGCCGCCGGCACCCGAACTGGCCGGTCCTGGTGGTGCAGACCTGCCTGCACGAGGGCTATCCCGACGGGCGCGATCATCCGCCCTATGCCGAGCTGGACCACAGCCCCGGGCTGGAGGAACTGGCCCGCGCGCGCCGCACCCAGGTCGAGGCCCTTCGCAACCTGCCCGGGACCGGCCCGGTGCAGATCGTGCCCGTCGACATCACGCCCGAGGGCGAGGGCTTCACTCCGACCCACTACGGCCTGGACGCCCTGCTCGACGCCCTGGAGAGCCTGGCCCCCGAACGCATGGGGGTGATCCTGCAGGGGCTGCGCCAGTCCGCAGGCGGTGATGCCCGTCGGCTGCGCGCCCGATCGCACATCCTTGGCTACGCCAGCGTGGCCGCGACCACCGATGCCGTGCCGCTACTGGGCCTGTTCTCCGTGCCGGCGGTCCAGGGGAAACTGCTGCACAGCCTGGCCAGCATCTACGGGGTCACCTGGGATTCCCGCAGCATGAGCGAGTTCTCCGCGGCGCTCGGTTCCAGCACCCTGCTCGGCCTCGGCCTCAGCCACGGCGCCCGGCAGGTCGGCAAGCTGGTCCCGGTCTACGGCCAGACCGCAGGGGCCGCGGCGGCAGCCGCCACCAGCTTTGCCACCACCTATGCGCTGGGCCATGCCGCACGCCACTACCTGGCCCGGCGACATGACGGGCGCGAGGCCACCGCCGGGGTGGAACAGGCCTACCGCGATGCCCTGCGCGAGGCCCTGAACCTCGCCCGGCACCGCCAGGCCGGGCCGTCGGGGAACGACACGCCATGAAACGCCGCTGGCTTACCCGCCTGCAGGTCACGGGCGTCACCTTCGCCGCGTTCCTGCTGCTGTCGCCCTTTCTGGTGGCCTTCGTCCTGGGTCTGCTCTGGCTCTACGAACACAATGCCCTGCTGATCTGGATCGCCGCGGCCGCCATCGCCGCCGGAAGCGTATGGGGCATGACGCTGTGGGCGCGCCACCGGATCAAGGTCCACACCCGCGAGCGGACGACCGAGCCCGTGCGCCCCGCCGATGGCGACTGGGCGCCACTGGAGCACGCCGCCTGGGCCGAGGTAATGCGCCTGAGCGAGCAGGCCAGCGGCGACATCGTCACCGACTACGACCGCCTGCGGGAGGCGGGCGAAGAGACCCTGCGCACGGTGGCCGCGCACTATCACCCGGAGCAGGAGGACCCCATCTGGGAATTTACCGTGCCCGAGGCCCTGCTGCTCAGCGAACGGGTCAGCGCCCGGCTGCGCAAGATTTTGCTGGAGGAGGTACCGCTGTCGGATCGCCTGCGCATGGGCCAGATCCTTCGTGTCTGGGGTTACCGGCCCATGGTGGCATCGGGGCTGTCCTACGGGCGCACGGCCTACAAGGCCTACCGTATTGCGCGCCTGGCCAATCCCCTGCACGCCCTGGCCGCCGAGCTGCGCGACCGCTTCTTCAACGAGCTCTCTGGCACCGCACGCCAATACCTGCTGCAACGGGTCGCACGCATCTGGATCGAGGAGGTCGGCCGCGCGGCGATCGAACTCTACTCCGGGCGCCTGCAGCACGATGCCGACGCCCTGGCCGAGATCGCCGACGAGGAAGCCCGGGCGAGCGGCCCCGCAGAGGAGGCATTCCCGGGCCAGCCGAAGATACTGGTCGTGGGCCAGCCACAGGCCGGGAAATCCACGCTGGTCAACGCGCTGCTGGGGGAATACCGAGCGGCCACGGACGTGCTGCCGCTGACCGCCGAGCAGGAGGGCTACCTGCTGACCCTCGCGGACGGCCAGGAACTGCTGCTGGTGGACACCCCGGGGCTCGGTGACCGCATGGACGTGGATACCCTGGTTGACGCCGCCCAGACTGCGGACCTGGTGCTCTGGGTCACACCGGCGCACCAGGCCGACCGCTCCCCGGACCACGAGGCGCTGCAAGCCGTACGGCGCTTCTTTGCGGAGCGCCCGGATCGACGCCAGCCCCCCATTCGCATCGTGGCCAGCCACATCGATCGCCTGTCGCCCGCACGCGAATGGGAGCCACCATATTCGATCGACCCACCGGAAGCTCGGCCCAAGGCGCAGAGCATCGCAGCCGCGCGCCAGGCGATCGCCGCGGATTTCGACCTGCCCGAACAGGAGGTGATTCCCGCCCGGCTCGATGGCGCAACGCCCTACAACATCGACGCCCTGGCCAGTGAACTGGAAACGCTGATCCCGGCCATGCAGCAAACCCGCAAGACTCGGCTGCTGCGCCACCCGTCGCCCCGAAGCTGGGGTCAGATCTGGCGCCAGACCCGCAAGGGGGCCGGCCGCCTGCTGGGTCGCCGATGACCCTCCGTCCACGCCAGCACCAGGGCGACCCCGCCCTGGACTCCCCGACCGCCTGGCTCGCCTGCGGGCTCTCCCTCGTGGCGCTGTTCGTGGCCTTTGGTATCGCGTACAGCTACGGGGCGTTTTTCTCCTCCATGGCGCAGGAGTTCGGCACACGGCACGGCGGGTCCGCGCTGTTCTTTTCCGTAACGGCGCTGTTGTTCTTTGGGCTGAGTGGTGTAACCGGCCCTCTGTCCGACCGTATCGGCCCGGGGCCACTGCTCATTGCGGGTGGCCTGTTCATCGCGGCGGGGCTGGTTGGGACGGCACGTGCCGGCGAGCTCTGGCAGGCCTACCTGGCCTATGGCCTGGGCGTGGGCATCGGGGCGAGCTGTGTATTCGTGCCCGTCGTGGCCGCGGTCGGGCGCTGGTTCGCCCGCAGGCGCTCCATGGCTCTCGGCATCGCGGTGTCCGGCATCGGGTTGGGCGTACTCGGTTTCGCGCCCCTGTCCGCCTGGCTGATCGAGCTCCACGGCTGGCGCTCGACGTACTATTTCTACGCGCTCGCGGCGGCCATCATCCTGCCGCTGGCCGGTATCCTGTTTCCGCGGCCCGGGCGCGCGCCGGATGGCACCCACGCCGCCACCACCCGCTGGGGTGGGCGCCGCTTCGCCCAGCTTTATCTGGCAACCTTTCTGCTGAATACGATCCTGTACGTACCGTTCGTGCACCTGCCGCCCGCGGCCGAGGCGGGCGGTATCGATCCGCTGCGCGCGGCAGGGCTGGTCGGGATCATCGGGCTGGCGAGCGTGGTCGGGCGGCTGGCGATCGGCATGCTGGGCGATCGCTATTCCCTCATGCATCTCTATCGCGGGTGCTTCGCCCTGATCACGCTGAGCTTTCTGATCTGGGGCACCGCAGGCAACTATGCCGCCCTTGTGCTGTTCGCGGTGGTACTCGGATTCGGCTATGGCGGGTACATCGCCCTGACCCCGGCGATCCTGGCCCGCCTGTTCGGCCTGTACAGCCTGGGCCGCCTGCTGGGCATGACCTACACCGCCGTGGCCCTCGGTGCGGCGCTGGGTCCGGTCCTCACCGGGCTCGGGGTCGACCTGACCAGCAACTATCTGATGATCCTGATCGTGCTCCACCTGATCGGCCTTCTGGCCGTTCTCGCCACCCTGCCAATCCGCGACGACGCGTGCCCAGCGCGACAGTGACCCCTGAGGTCTTTGTCTATTATCACGGTCCACCCGCCTGTCGCGGGGCCACCTGAACCCCGGTCGCATCCGGGGATCGAATCTTCAACAGGCTGTCGAACAGGCCGATATCCGAACACCAGGAGGTATTTGCGATGCGAACGTTGTCCGCGCTCCTCCTGACCGCTTCGATCTCATGGGTCCCCGGTGCCGCATACGCCGTGGAAGTGCTCAACCGGCATTTTGATACCGATGGTGACCGATACGAGCTGGAAGTGACCTTCCAGGTCGAAGTCCCACCCGAAGCCCTGTGGTCGTACCTGACCGACTACGACGCGCTGAACCGTTACTCGGAATCCATCCGCGAGAGCCGGCTCGTTTCCCGATCCGATGACCAAGCCGAGGTCGCAAGCGTCGTGCACAGCTGCGTGTTCGTGTTCTGCCGGACCATCCGCCGGCACGAACGGGTGACCGAGTACTACCCCGAACGCATTGATGCCGAGGTCGACCCGGACAACAGCAATCTGCGCTCGGGCGCCACCCGCTGGGATCTCCAGCCCGAGGCCGGCGGCACCCGCCTGACGATACAGATGCATGTGGAACCGGACTTCTGGGTCCCCGGCTTTATCGGCGAGACGCGCATCCAGCGCGCGACCCTGCGGGAGACGACCGAGCTGCTGCGCTACATCGAGCGGGATTATCGCGCCAGCCGCTAACGCGCAAACACCCGCCGAATGGGTCCTCTACGAGCGACCGAACAATGGGTGCCCTGCCAGCAGCCGTTCAAGGCGATTACGCAGTTCGTCGCGCACCGGGCCGGCGCGATCCGCATCGAGACGGGAGGTAAAGAGGGACTCGTACCATTCCTCTTCTTCGTCCATGTCCCAGTCGACCTCGCGCAGCAGGGCCTGGCCGGACTCCGGGATCGCGGCGGGGAGCTCGCGGCCGGTCAGCAGGGCCCAGACCCCGGTCCAGCAGCGCGCCAGCGCCAGCGGGTGATAACCACCGCCACCCAGCACCAGGAGCTTCGGCGTGCCGTCGGCGTGGCGCGGGCTGGTCTCGATTACGTCGTCGATGCAGGCGAGGAAGCACTGGGTGGAGATGCCGAACTTGCCGAGCGGATCCGGCAGCAGCGCATCGGTACCGGCCTGGACCACGACCGCATCCGGCTGCCAGCGGGTGCGCACGGCCTCCCATACGGCCGTGAAGGCGGCACGAAACTCGCTGTCGTTGGTCTCCTTCGGCAGCGGCAGGTTCACGGCGTTGCCCAGCGGTCCGGTGTCCTCGATGCGCCCGCCCTCGAAGGGGTAGCCGTACTCGGTGTCCATGTGCAGGGAGACGGTGAGCACGTCCGGGTCGTCGCTGAACGCGGCCTCGACCCCGTCGCCATGGTGGGCGTCGATATCCAGATAGAGCACGCGCTGCCCGGCCTGACGCAGGCGCAGGATCGCCAGCGCCGGGTCGTTGAAGTAGCAGAACCCACGGGCCTGGTCAGGGGCGGCGTGGTGCATGCCGCCGGCCGGGTTGAAGGCCATGCGCCCGTCCAGCACCACCTCGGCCCCCTGGATGGAGCCCCAGGTGGCGGTCGCCGGGGTGGAGTAGAAACCGGCGAAAAACGGGTTCTCGAAGTTGCCGATGTTGTGGCGGTCGCGGTAGCGCTGGAAGACCTTGCCCAGCGCCTCGGCGCGCTGCATCGCGGCCACGTACTCGCGGGTGTGGAACCACTCGAGCTCGGCCGGCTGTGCCTTGCGCGATACAGCCATCTCCTGCGGCGTGATCGCGTCATAGGCCTCGATCAGGTCGATGGTCAGCGAGACGCGCGGGATCCCGAGCGGGTGGTTGTCGCCGTAGCTGTGGCCGCGATAGCGCGGGGCATGCAGCAGGATCGCGTGACGCCGGGCCGGGCCACGCTCCGAGCCTTGAGCCTCGATGGCGGTATCGATCGTTTCGGGGGTGGCACTCACTGGCGCAGCCTCAGGTAGATCTCGGGCAGACGGCGCGGCAGCTCGTCCACGTGGTCGATGATGGTGTAGTGGCCGGGACCGAAGATCGCCGGCAGGTACTCGGAGCCGGACGGGTCCAGGGTGATACAGAACGGGTGCACGCCGGCGTCCACCGCCTCCTTCATCGCCATGCGCGTGTCCTCGTGCAGGTAGCGCTGATCGCCGCCGTCGTCGTAGTCGGCCGGGCGGCCGTCGGACAGGATCAGCAGCAGCCGGCGCTGGGCCGAGCTGCGCTTGAATGCCTCCAGCGAGTGACGAATGCCCGCGCCCATGCGCGAGGCCAGACGCCCGGAAACCCCGGCGATGCGGGCGCGGACGGTGTCGTTCAGGTCCTCGTTGAAGTCCTTCAGCCAGTAGTAGTTGACCTGGTCGCGCTGCTTGGAGGCGAAGCCGGAGATCGCGTAGGGGTCGCCGACCTTCTCGATCGCCTCTGCGAACAGCATCATCCCCTCACGCACGCGGTCGACGATCTTGCCCTGCCCGCCCGGGTGACGTGCCATGATCGAGGTGGACATGTCCGCCAGCATCATGACGCCGGTGTCGCGGTGCTGCACCGCACGGCGGCGGTAGATGAAGGCCTTCGGCGACAGCCCCGCCTTCTTGTCGGCGATGAAGTCGATCACCGCCTCGGTGTCGAGCTCGTCGCCGTCCATCTGCTTGCGCTGCGGCGCCAGGCGCATCGGGCGCTGCATCTCCAGGCCGCGGGTCAGGCGCTTCAGGGTATCGGCATTCTCCGACAGGATCGTGGCCGCCAGCTCCGGGTTTTCGTCGTCCAGCACCCGCTCGTAGAGATTCACCCAGTCGGAGATATAGCGCTGCTCGCGGTAGTCCCATTCCGGATACGGGATGCCGTCCTTCTTCGGGGTGTAGGGAGCGGCGCGCTTGGCCACCTGGGCCGGCTGCGGGATACCCGTGCCGATGCGCCCGCCGGTGCCGGAGGTCTCCTGCTGCGGGGTCTGGATGTCGGCGTCCGGGTCCTTCTGCGCCTGCTCCGGGGCCTGCTGCGGCTGCTCTTCCTGCTTCTCGCGCTCGAACTGGTGTTCGTCGTGCGCCTCGTGGTCGCGGAAGTCGGCCAGGCTGCCGTCGCGTTTGCGCTGCGGATACACCGGCAGCGACTGGTTCAGCGACAGCCCGGGCAGATAGGCCTCGGCGCGCTCCTCGATGGTGATCTCGGGGAAGGCGTCGTCGGCGAACAGCTCCTCGCCGACTGCCCAGGCGGTGACCACATCCGCGTCCGGCTCCAGCACGCGCGCCAGACGCGGGTCCTGCGCCTCGCCCCGCAGCAGGGCCTGGTGGGCCTTCAGCGCGAAATCGAAGTACACGCCGGCCGCGCCCTCCGGGCGCTCATAGGCCTCGGCCAGCGCCACCAGGCGCGGCAGGAAGTTCGGGATGCGCGGTGCCAGGCGCGCGTTCACGCGCAGGTCCTCGGCCAGGTCGAACAGCACCTGGAAGCGGAACATGCGCGCCTCGAATTGCGCGAACAGCGGGCGCCAGGTAATACGCGAGCGATCATCCAGCGGCGGGTGCTCGGCGCCGGCGCGCTCGAACAGCCGCTCGACGTCGGACTGCGCATAGGTGTCGAAGGCCAGATGCGCGGCCGCATGCTGGGTGGCGACCATCGCCTCCTCGCGCGAGTCCATTACCGCCGGCATGTACAGCCGTCGGCCGTCGGTCTCGAGCATCGGGCGGCCCTCGCCCGGCTTCCAGCTGGAATCGGCCAGCGGGATGTCGGCATCCAGCCAGGCCAGCAGCACCAGGCGCAGGAAGCGCCCGTGCATGCGCGGGCGAAAGCCCGGCAGCGCCTCCAGTAGCAGCTTCAGGCTCTCGTCGCTCTCCAGGCGAAAGTACGCTTCGCCGCGCGAGCGCCCGGCCTTCAGCAGGTCCGCGCCGCGACGCGCCCAGGACAGCAGGCCCTGGTCGCCGACCAGGTTGCGGGCGACCGGGGCACCCTCAAGATAGGCATCCAGGGTCAGGCCGCGTTCGTCGAACAGCGTCTCGGCCGGCTCGATCAGCGCGCGCAGGCCCTCGATACCTCGGCCGGCGGAGAGCTTGTCGAACGGCGTCTCGAAGTAGGCACGGGCATCGGGCAGGCTGCGTTCGCACCAGCGCAGGCCGATCTCGGCCCACTCGCGCTCGCCGGCCTCGCCCCAGGCGTCATACACGCGATCGGCCTGGGCCAAGAAGCCTTCCAGGGCGTCGGCGGAGTTGACCCACTGCTTGAAGCGGGCGGCCTGTTCCAGCCACAGGTCCACCGTCTGCATGTGCTCCGCGAGCCGCGCGGAATTGCGCATGAAGCTCTTGCCGGCCTCGCGGTCGTGGAAGAACAGCTCGCGCACGGTCTCGATCCAGCGCCGCGCGGTGGCGGCACCGAACGCGCGGATGGCCGGCAGGGCCTCCTTGGTGTCGCGGTGGGCGACGAAGCTGATATCCTCCAGGTGCTGGAGGATCTCCTCGATCTCGACGAGATCTTCGGCTTCCGTGTTCGCCCCGCCACTGTTGCGGGCCTGGTCGCTCACGCGGCTTCGGACTCGGGGAAGTGGGCGTCGAAGATCTCTTCCAGCGCCTGAATCAGCTCGGGGTCATCGGTGATCGGGGCGATCATCGCGGCGCGGCAGGCCACGCGCGGGCTCAGACCCGCCTGCATCAGCTCGCCGGCATAGGCCAGCGCACGGGTGGAGGTCGCCTCTTCCAGTCCGTGGTCCTTCAGGGCCCGGGCCTTGCGGCCGGCCGCCACGAGTTTTTCCACGCGATCGGCATCCAGACCACCAGATTCCTTGGCCACGATCTCGCGCTCGACATCCTCGGCCGGGTAGTCGAAGTGGATACCGACAAAGCGCTGTTTGGTCGAGGGCTTCAGGTCCTTCAGTACCGTCTGGTAACCGGGGTTGTAGGAGATCACCAGCATGAAGTCCTCGTGCGCGTCGATGATCTGGGACTTCTTGTCCAGCGGCAGCTGGCGACGGTGGTCGGTCAGCGGGTGAATGACCACGGTGGTGTCGGTACGCGCCTCGACGATCTCGTCGAGATAGCAGATCGCGCCCTCCTTGACCGAACGGGTCAGCGGGCCGTCCTGCCAGACGGTTTCCTCGCCCTCCAGCAGGAAGCGGCCGACCAGGTCCGAGCTGGTCAGGTCCTCGTGGCAGGATACGGTGACCAGAGGCTGGCCGAGGGTGTGCGCGACATGTTCCAGGAAGCGGGTCTTGCCGCAGCCGGTCGGGCCCTTGAGCATCACCGGCAGGCGCTTCGAGTACGCGGCCTGAAAGATCTCGATCTCGTCGCCCTGGGCCTTGTAGAACGGGGCATCGCCCGCGTCACCGGGCTTCTCGATCACGTCACGTTCCACACCGCGGATACGGTTAATCAGGTTCTTCATGGGATCTCCGATGCCGACCGCGGGGGCCGGGACTGGTGTATGCGCGGGAGCGGCGTTACCCTCCGCCGGGCTGGCGGCATGCCCCGTGGCATCCCGTCGTGTTCCCGCAGGCTTTGTTGTATCATTGGCTGTTTATATTCTATCGAACCTGCGCACTTCCATGAACCAAACGCCCTTCCCGGTACGGGATCGGGCAGGTGAAGGCGCCCGCAACTCGGATTCAGCGCGTCAATAGAGGACCCGGTATGAAACTTGTCAAACTCGTCAAGCTGAACAACCTGCAGTACAACCCGAATCGCGATCCGGAAGTCTACCGGCGCCCGATCAACGAGGAATTCCGGGTGCAGGCCCTGCTGAACGGCTCCGGCACCGCCCAGTGCAAGTTCTCGGTGGAAGGCGAAGCCCTGTGCGAGAGCAGCGTGTCCCTGCCGGGCACCTTCGACTGCAAATTCAGCTTTGATACCGCCGGCACCCGCGTGGGCGACCTGGTGATCGAGGCCAACGGCGAGACCTACCACGAGAAGATCCGCATCGACGTGCTGGAGCACGCCTGGATCGGCTAAGGCCGTGCGATGCCCCGCGATCCGCATCATGCGGATCCGCGAATCAAAAAGGCCCCGTGGCTAACGCCCGGGGCCTTTTTGATGGGGCGCTCAGCCCCAGTCGTACATGCGGATGAACTCGGGGAGCTTTTCGACCATCTCCTCGCGATCGAAGAAGCGATCGGCCCGCGCCAGGCGCATCTCGTCGCGGATGTCCTGGTCCCCGCCAAAACAGAACACGGGCAGGTTGATCTGATACTCCATGCGCAGGATGCGGATTACGTCCAGCGGGTCGAACACCTCGATCTCGTCCAGATCCAGCAGCAGGAAGCGGTAGAGCAGCACCTCGTTCCAGGCGCCCAATTCTTCCAGATCGGTCACCGGGTGCAGATGCCAGTCATCCGGCAATGCGGCGCGGATCTGCTCGATCATCGCCTGATCCTGGCTCATCAGGATCAGGCGTTTCTCCAGCCGGCGCTGAATGGTCGGTTCGGACATCGGTTCGCCTCGTAAAGCTTTTTGGGGAAGTATCCAGCGGCGTGCAAAGCAGGATCAGGCGGCGGCGATCCCTCGGTAGAGACCGTCGATGCGCGCGCTGACCTCGTCGACGATCACCGCGTCGAGCTGGCCGTTCAGGCGCGAGCGCACACGCAGGCGCTCCGGCGACTCGCCCACCAGGGTCTCGCGCAGTACGCGATCCACGCTCGGGTCCTCGCACCAAATGCGTGCAATGTGTGTCCCGGTGATATGCAAGCGCAGGCGGCCGCAATGGCCGCTCGTCTCGAATACGTGGTTCTCGCGATTCACGCGGATGCCGTCGCGGATGGCCGGCCCGCCCTGGCTATCGGCCAGGTCGGCGAGCTCCTCGCGCCCGGCCGCCAGCCACTCGTCGTATTCCGCGGCACTTGGACGGTAACGCCGCGCAGGGGTACTGAAGCGTCGCTCCAGCACCTCGCTCAGGGCAGCCTCCAGACGTTCCGGGGTCGGCGCCGCCTCCGGGCACTGTGCGGCACAATCGGTCATGCCCTCCTCCAATGCCGGGCGCAGCCATTCGCGGTAGCCGTCGCTGGGTGCATGCACGCAGGCGAGAAAGCGTTCCACCGGGAACCGGCGCAGGAAGCTGGCACCAAACACGCAACCCTCGTTCAGCGTGGCCGCACCGGTACCCATGATCTTGCGCCCCTGTACCCAGACATCCTGGCCGCGCGCCTCGACGCCTTCCAGGCCCAGCTCGCGCAGCACATCCATCGCGATGCCCAGCCCCAGCGCGAACAGGTGGCGGTGGCCACGGGCGAGGACCTGGCGCGGCTGAATCAGGAAAAAACAGGCCTGGTCGGCATCCACCCAGACAGAGCCGCCCCCGAGCGGACGGCGCACCACGGGCACGCCATTGGCCTCGCAGGCGGCCAGGTCCAGATCCACGGCCGCGTCCTGACTGGCGCCCACGGAGATATGGGCCTCTCTCGAGTGCACCCACAACACACGCAACGGCGATTCCGGCGGCGTGCTGCCCGCCAGACCGGTATACAGGGCGTGGAGTTCTTCCGCGGAGCGGGCCCCGGCATCAATCCATTCCGGGGTGACCGTGGATGCGACCAAGGATCAGCCCTCGGGTTTGTCCTGCTCGGACGGGGCCTCGTCGTCCTTGCCGGGCTTGTAGAAGTAGCGGAAGTAGAAGTCGCTGCGCGAGAGGTCCTCGTACAGCTTGGCGCGCTCTTCGACGCCGCTGCGCATAATCTCCACCATGGCCATGGCCTGCTCGCCATCGATGATGTGGATCCCGCCGGTCAGTTCCTGGTCGGTATTCAAAAAATGCGCGGCCAGCTCTTCCGGTTCCTGGATATACACCAGGAAGGACTGGCAGTCGGGGTCCTCGAGATCCAGGGGCTGCATCACGATCTTGCCCAGCCAGGCCAGGCGCGCGACCTGGTTGAACTGGTGGATATCGAGCTTCTTGCCCTTCTTGTACTTGTTGAGTTCGTTACGGATCTCGCCGATGTTGGCGATCTTCATCGATTTCATGGGGCGTGCGTCCTGCCGCGAGTGAACCGGGAGCATAAACAAGTCCAGCCCCCGGCCGTAAAAAAACCCCGGCGGACCGGGGTTCTTGAGAGGAACCCTGGGCTATTAGCTGGGTTCGTTCGCCATCCCTGGCGTTATGCTTCTACCAGTCGAAACCGTCGTCTTCGGGCTCCTCAAAGCCGGCCACCTCGCGCAGGGCATCTTCCAGCGCGCCCGGGACGCGGCGAAGCTGCATGAAGCTGTGATCGCCGAGCATGCGCAGGTCCGGCCAGTGCAGCGCCGCACGGAAACGCATGTGCAGCGCCTCGATATCGCCCCCCTCCACCAGGATCTCGTATGGCACGTAGGCGGTGTGGCGAAGCTCGCGCACGTCGATCGTCTCCAGGGTGTTGAGGTCGGTGGCCTCGGAATCGGCGCCATCATCGGCCCGAATCGCCACGCCGATCAGGGTGGCGTCCGTTCCGGGGATATCCACACGATAGACCTCTGACACGCCGCCACGACGTTCCCCAAGACCGGCTTCGAGCTCCGCCAGCGCGGCGTCACGCGAGGCGTGGCTGCCCAGGTCATACGGGGCATCGAACCGCTCCATACCGAAGGTGTAGCGGTAGCGCTGCAGCTCCCTTGGGGTCATGCCGTCTTCCGAGCCAAAGTGCTGCTCGTCGCCCAGCACGTCGGCCAGGCGCGAGCTGACGTCCGTCACCGAGGCGTCGATGCGATAGGCATGCCGAAAGTACTCGAGGTTGTTGTAGCTGACCTGAACCTCGCCTTTAGTCGCAGTCACGGCGACCCGGATGGGTGCGATGTACGCCGCCCGATCCTGGGAACCCGCCACCGCCAGCAGGTCATCGTGGGTCACGACGATTACATGGCGATCGTCGCTGACGGCATACTCGCCCAGGGTCTGGAAATCGGCCCCTTCCAGTCGCTCACGGACCGTCTCCGCCTCGCTACTGACATCGGAGCCGGACGTGGTATAGGCCAGCACCAGCGGCCGATAGACATCGTCTGCAAACGCTGTGGCAGCTGCGCCCAGGGTCAACAGGCACGCGCCGATAACCGCGAGAACGGCAGGCACGCGAATGCCTCCGCGCAATGCGTGGATTGCTCGCATGGGATTCTCCTTTGGATTTTGCTAGTTCGAGCACAGGCTCGATCAGGATGCCTTCCGACGAAAAGGCCCGGGCCCCACCCCCCGATGGGTCCCGGTGTCCGACACTGCCCGCCTTCCTTGGCGGTACCGGCCCCTCCTCCAGGGCCGGCAGCTCATCCCGAAGCCCGCGCCGGGCACCGGTACGGCCGACTACGGCCGCCCGGGCGCCATCGATCAGAAGCGGTACGCGTACCCGATCTCGAGCTCGTACTGCCGCATCTCGATCTCGACCTCTTGCCCTTGGTAGAACAAGTTCTCGCCCCTGACCCGCTGACGTGGCGCATACATGGCAGCGAAATTCAGTTCGTGCTGTCCGAATTCGCGGGTAAAGCCGAAGGTAAAGTGGTCTTCCATCACAGCGGGCGCGAGGATGTTGAGGGTCACATCGTCCGAGCTGATCGGGTTCTCGCCTCGGTTGTAACCTACCCGCCAGATCCAGCCGTTACCCCCGTCGATCTGGGCACCAAACTTGAACACATCTACGTCATCCCAGCCAAACCCAGGACCATTGGATCCACCGAATCGTGAATCGGGATCACCCGCCATCACGCCGTAAATATTGGCGGACGGATTGGCAATTGCATCAATCTCGGAATAACGGATCCTCTGATAATCGGCAGAGAGAGTCACACGGGGGCTAACATCCACCGAGAAGCCAAGCCCGTACGTCGACGGTATGTCGAACTCCCCGCCATTTACAAACAACCCGGCGTAGCGGTCGAAATCGCCAGCCCGGATCTTGGAACGATAACTCGCACCTACCCGAGCCCCTTCGGCCAGTTCGGCCTGGACGCCGATCTGTGCACCATATCCCCAGCTCGAATCTGTCCGACCGCTACTCAGGTTGTCCGGATCTTCGCTCCACTCACCAAACGATCCGATCCCTTCTGCGCTGAAGCGCTGGTAGCTAATAATCGGGCTGAAACCCACGCTCACCCGGCCATCGGCAAACTTCTGGGCATAGGTCGGGATGATCGCAAGCTGTTCGAGGTTCACACCTGCGGTGCCATCACAGAAAACTCCCGCGCCAGACTCGGGTTGGCCATCGCCACTGCAGTCGCGGGAGATCGCTGGATAATCCGTATTCATCCCGCCATTACCGAGCAAGGCGATACCCCAGGAGCGGTCGGCATCGATCTGCTGAACAAAGGCGAGAGAAGGAATAAAGAAGTTATTGCTGTCGCTGTCGACACTTCCACCGGCGAGCGGGAATTCACCTTCCTGTGCTTGCCGGTGGGGGTCACTGGCCTCGAACGACCGTTCCGGGCGGAAGTAAGTGAGCGAGCCGTCGATGCGGGACTCCATGCCTGCGATACCGGCGGGGTTGATGCCGGGGGCGTAGGCGTCCTGGGAGATGGCCATGCCGACCCCGCCCATGCCCTTGGCCTTGGTGCCATAGCCGTGCGAGAAGTAGCCGTTGGTGGCATTGGCGACGCCGGCGCTGCCCATTGCAAGGCCGACCGCGACCGTCACCAGACTGCGGCGAATGATGCGTGCTTCCATGTTGTTCTCCTTTGGTGGTCTTCTTGTTGTATGGCCCGGCACCTCCGGTTACCTGCGGCCCCCTTGTCTGCCGCCGGTCCGGTTATGTGGTGCAGTGACCGCTCGCGGGTGGACGACCCATCCCCCCGGGAGCTCTTTCGACGGGGCCCCTGAAATATCCCCGCTCGAAACCTGAATATTCAAAACGTCTAATCAACCCCCCTGACGTGCGAAAGCCCCGGAGACCGGGGCTTTCAGACTACATCGAGTTTTATGCGGACTTCTCGTCCTCGGCCTCGTCGGCATCGAAGTCGAAGGTGCCGACATCCTCCCCGGCCATTTGCCGCTGGACGAACCCGACGTCCGTCGAGTTGAGGGCGAACGGGAAGGACAGGATGTCCGTCGGACTGGAATCGCCGTAGGGGCGGTTACAGGCCGAGACTTCCTCGTCCGACTTGCCGGGGCAGCCGGAGGTCTGGAACGGCTTGCCGGAGGCGATCAGTTCGTCGACCTCGGACTGAGGCAGACCGAAGTCCACCACCTGGCCGTCGGCGTTGAACTTCATGTCGTCGATGCGGCCGCCGGCGTAGTCGATCACGAAGCGGCCCAGCTGAACGCGGCGCCACTGGTCACGCGGGACCGGGTTCCAGTCTTCCATCAGCGAGCCCTCTTCCGGGAAGAAGGCGAACATGTGGTTGTGGCCACCCAGGTCACGGATGCGCTGGCAGACCTGCAGGATCTCTTCCTCGGTCTCGCCCATGCCGCAGATAAGGTGGGCACCGAACTTCTCCGGACCGAAGATCTCGGCGGCCCACTCGATCGCCTGCCAGTACTTGTCCCAGCTATGCGGGCTTTCGACCGACTTGCCACGGGTGCGCTCGAAGATCTCCGGGGTCACCGCATCCAGCGCGACCGTAAAGATGTCGGCGCCCTTGTCCCGCAGGAGCTGGAGGTCTTCGTAGCTCATGGTGGTCGGGTTGGACAGGATCGACACCGGGATGTGGTTGACCTCGGCGACCCACTTCTCCAGAAGCTCGACGGTGTCGGCGTCGGAGTTCGGGTGCGTGATCATGGAGATGCACATGCGCTCGAACTGGCCGGCATCGGAGTTGTTCTTGACGCGCTCGATCACCTCGTCGTAGCGGGCGGTCGGCCAGTCCACGCGGATGAAGTTGCGGTCGGCGTAGTCACGCGATTCCTCGCGGTGGCGCGCCAGGCCGCAGTAGGAGCAGTTCGCGCGGCAGCCTTCCGGATAGGTGACCAGCAGGTTCAGGCAGTGGGTGCAGGACGTACGGTGCATGGTGCCCGGCACCAGGCCCAGCGTGATCGCAGCCGCCGTGGACATCTGCACGTACTCCGGCGAACGCATGTCCGGGGTCTTGATGTGATAGTCGGGCCGGTAAAAGTTGATCGGCGCGACCATCTCCTCTGCACTTGCACTCATGGAATTCCTCCAGCGTTGTTCACCGGGTGCGGGGCACCCGCCAACCGGGCCTACGCGGCCTGGTCACCATCGTTGAAATACTCGGAAAAAGCAATCCATCCGCGGCGCTGCGTGGCATCTTCCTGCGCCCGCGGCGTCCGCCAGTGTTCATTCAGGAACGCGCGGCGCTTGCAGGCGCGTTCCAGGGCCGGACCGTACTGATCGCGCATCTCTTCATCGTAATCGTCGAAGGCCTCGGCGTCACCCTCGAGATGCGCGATCGCGGCCTCGCCTGCCGCCTCGCCCGACACCACCGCCGCGGCAATCCCGGCCCCGGTAATCGGATGGGTAAACCCGCCCGCATCGCCCACGAACAGGACATCGCCCTGGTACAGCGAATCACGCAGCCCACCGACCGGGATCGCGCCGCCTGTGCGGTGACGAATCTCCTCGCCCAGCAGTCCCTGCTCGACGAGCTGGGCATGCAGGGATTCCAGCGGCGTCTTCATGTCATTCTCGATGCGCTTGTCCGCGCCCAGCCCCAGGTTCGCCCACTCCCCTTTGGGGAACAGCCAGGCGTATCCACCCGGGTAGTCGTCCGACAGCCAGACATCGGTCGCGGTATACGGCTTTTTGAGCGGCACCGTGTACTGCCGGGTCTGCACGACCGGCAGCGCGGGCAGCCCCAGGGACTCGGCCACCGGAGAATGCGGGCCATCGGCGGCAATCAGAACACGGTACTCGACTGAGTGTTCCTGCCCCTGGTGCTTGACGGTGGCCACATGACGCTCGGCATCCACGCGCTGCAGCGGGGTCGAAGTCACCAGCTGCGCGCCGTTGGCCTTCGCCGCCTGGATAATCGCGCGGTCGAACTCGCCGCGATCCACCATCAGGCCGGGGAAGTCGGAGTGCTCCACGGCCCCGGAGGGAAGGAAGCTCTGCATCGAATCGATGCGCTGCAGCAGGACCCCGTCTGCCTTGGCATAGGCACCCATGGGATTCGGGATGAACTCCGCGCACTGTACCGGCTCGCCGAAGGCCTTGTTGCGCTCGACCGCCAGGACCGACAGCCCGGCCGCCGCGCACACGCGCGCCGCCGAGGCGCCGCCCGGCCCCAGCCCGACGACCAGGACATCGACCTTCTCGGGGAGCATTACTGCTGCCTCCCGGCGAGTACCGCGCAAAGGGCCTTCATCCCGCCGGCTCCTCGGTCTCGGCCATCGCCAGGGCCGACTGGATCGCCGCGATAAAGTCATCCACCGCCAACTGCAGCATCTCGACGTCGCGCTCGGCAAAGAAGGCTCGCACGCGCTCTTCCATCTCGGCCTGCGGCGTGTCGCGCAGGGCCGCTTCCAGGTCGGCAATGGTACGCGCAGGCTTCACGAAGATGTCACCCGTCAGCCAGAGCTGCTTCAGACGCTTGCGCTCCGGGTCCAGGGCGACACCTACGCGCATCAGACCGCCGTCAGACTTGAAGATGCTCTCGAACATCGGGGCATCGGTGGCCGGGCGGTTGCGCTGGTAGACCCATTCTTCGGTGTCGATCTCGGCCAGGGCCTGTTCGAAGGACTCCTGCTCCTCGGGCAGCAGATCCGATGGGGCCAGCTCGACCGCGAACTCTTCCGCAAAGGCCTTGGCAATCGCGTCCTTCACATGATCCAGATCCGGGCGTTCGCCCAGCAGGGTCGCCAGATTGACCACACGATCACGGGCCGACTCGATCGCCTTGTTGGAGAGCTTCTCGGCCGGAATCCGCAGAATGCGCAGCATGTCCTCGACATCGAACTCGATCAGCAGCGTGCCCTGATACATGATCGAGTCGCCATCGAATGCGCCGCCCGTGCCGGAGATCTTGCGACCTTCGACCTCGATGTCATTGCGCGGGCGGAACTGTGCGTCGACGCCCAGCGTGCGAATCCCGGCGGCCGCGGCATTGCAGATGCGCGCGGCGATCTGCCCCATGTCGGCCGTCCCGAGAAACCGCTTGTCGAGGTACAGCTCCCAGCCCAGCTGGGTGGAATCAAAGTAGATCGCGCCACCACCGGTGATCCGGCGCTGGATCGCAATACCGTGTTCCTTGCAGTACTCGGTGTTGATCTCCTGGTCCACGTTCTGGTGGAAACCCACCAGCGCGCAGGGCTCGAACTGCAAGAAGCGCAGGGTGTGCGGCGATACGCCTTCCTGATGGCACTCGAGCAGGGCCCGATTGAAGGCCATGTTCTCGGCCGCCGCGCGCAGTCCGGTGTCGAGGACACGCAGGGTCTTCTGATCACGTTCAGACATGGCAACCGCCTCCGGCCGCGACATTGCCCTCGGTGACGATACGAATCCCGCCCAGGCCCTGGCGCGCCTTGCGTTCCTGCTCGCGACGCCGGGCCTCCTCGGCCACGATCGTATCCAGGTCGATCTCGACACCGCTCTCGACCGCAGTACCGTCCGCCATGACCTCGTCGCCCACGGCGATCGAGCAGCAGGCCGGCGTCACGCGGACCTTCTTGCCCAGACGCGCGGCCAGTTCGACCACGCCCTCGGCCGGGTGCGCAATACCGGACAGACCGGCCATCACCGCATAGCTGTCGATCTGGCTCTTGGCCTCGCCCGGCGGGCGCGCGCAGCCGAGCAGCAACGGGGTATCCCCCAGGCGCTCGCGCGCATCGTGGAAGAAGCGCCCGACCGCATGCACGTCCGGGGTCTCGAAGGGGCGGCTCGCCGGGGCGTAAAACGGCATCACGACCACCAGCACCACGGCGTCCGGCAGGTGGCGCGCAAGCATCTCCAGCGCGTTCCACTCGCCCAGCAGCTTGCCGTAGTGCAGGCCGATCACGATGTGCGGCACCACCTTCATATTGGTGTTCACCAGGCTCTCGAGCGTCTGCTCGAAGTCATCCACACTGCGGCGCAGGTGGTAGACCTGCGTGATTGTGTCCTGGGCGCCGATCACATCCATCATCGCTGCGTCAATGCCGGCCTGCTCCATCGACGTCGCGATGTTGTCATCGACCAGCGCCGTGTGCAGCGCGATACGAAATTCCGGGAATTCGTCCTTGATACGACGAATCGTGGAGTAGTACGGGTCGTACTCGACCTCGTTACGGTGGTTCGAGCCACCGGTCAGGAGCATACCCTGGGCACCGGACTCGATCACGTTGTTTACCTGCGCCCAGAGGTCTTCCGGCGTACGCACCGGGATCATCGGGTCGAGGATCTTGGCCTTGCAATGGTCACAGGCGAGCTTGCAGTCGCCTCCGGTGATCGACATCGCCGGCCAGGCGCTCTTGCCGCAGTCCGCGAGTTCGCTGGACTGGTACGACTTGAACGTCGGGGTATAGAAATGAACCGATCCGGGATCGGAGCCCCGCTGAACGCTGTGCTGAAGGTCATTCACCAACGCCGCATCGACAGGGATGTCTTCCAGGGGTTCGACCCGCTGGATCACCTCGTTCCAGGTCGTCATCAGCTTGCTCCGGATACCACAGAATCAAAAAAGGCCGCCGAACACTGGGGAACGGCGGCCCGAGGCTCGGCAGGGGCTTAGCAGCCGCCGAAACCGTCCGCTTCCATCTTGGCCTCGAACGCGGCCAGGGCGTCGGAACCAGTCTTCAGGTCGCCGACTTCGCCGTCCCAGTCTTCCGGCTTGAGCTTGATCAGCCAGCCTTCGCCGTAGGGGTCTTCGTTGATCAGACCCGGGTTGGCGGCGACCTTGTCGTTGGTTTCGGTGACTTCACCGGTCACCGGGGTCTTCGCCGGACCCACCCACTTGCCGGATTCGACGGTGGTGCAGGACTTGTCCTTCTTCACGGTCTTGCCAACTTTCTTGGGGGTGAAGGACACGATGGTGCCGGCCAGCGAGCACGCGTAGGAGGTCAGGCCCACGGTCGCGGTGCCGTCGCTTTCCTTGCGCACCCACACGTTGTTTTCAACGTTGTACATCAGATCTTCCGGAATATCACAACCCCGTACTGCGCCCATGTTTTCCTCCAAGCGTGAAAGTAATAATGCGGGAAAATTAAAACGTTATCGTTTTATCGCTACGCAGAATCAGGTCCGCCAGCTCGCTCGCCCGATTCACTTCATCGACCTCGTCGATGAGATCCGAAGACGCGTCGATTCTATACCCCGGCAAAGCGGGCTGGCAAACGTGCAGGCGCACGCCTGCGCGTTTTGCGTCCTGGATAAAATCCTTGATCAGCTTGCCATCTTCCATGGCTCGCAGGTCATCGGCTACCCCCTTCTCCATCAGGCGAACGCCCTCCATGGTGAAGAAGATATAGACGTCTACATCCATCGAGGCCATCACCGCCCCAAGATAGAACGGCGTCGCACAACGATGCGGCGTCGACGGACCCGAGGTCATGATGATCACGACCGTCTGCTCGTCGTTGTCCAGATAGTAATCGTTGCCCAGTTCAGCCATCGTTCTCTCTATCGCAGCTTGCGCTGACACTCGATGTCTTCATCTTTGGCGCGCTTGCAGTAACCTTCCTCGGCCTTGTCGCCGGTCAGAAACTGCTCCAGTGCCGCATCGACGCCATCGGTCGCTTCGACGCGCGCGATCCACGCATTGTAGGGGTCCGAGTTCAGCAGCACCGGGTTCTCCAGCACCTCCTCGTTGCCCTCGACGATCTTGCAGTCGATGAAGTTCGGGATCGGTCCGGCCCATTTCCCGCTCTCGATCGTGGCGACCGGCTTCCCGGGCGGACGTCGGGTACCCGGGCGACGCACTCGTACGTGAATGATCTTTCCCGCGATAGTCTGCGAAAGGTCGGTCATCCCCACGGTCAGGGTGTCGTCATCCTCGCGGCGCAGCCAGATCTGAAACTCGTCGTCGTAGAACAGTTCGGGATGAAACTCGCAACCGTTGCAGTCCATGTTTCGCCTCGTTCCTGGCATCGACACAAAAAACGGGCGCCTGGCGCCCGTTTTTCGAAGATACTACTGGGCCATTCGGGCCTCGAATCAGGGGATCAGATGACCCCCTTCTCCTTAAGAAGCCCGATGGAGTCACTCACGTTCTCGTGGATACCCAGCTTGCGCGGGGACAGCCCCATTGCCAGACCCAGCAGCTGCGTGAAGTACAGGACCTTCACGTCGGTCTTGATACCGAACTCGGTCTCGGCACGGACCTGGTGCATCTCCAGACCGGAATGGCAGGTCGGGCATTCGGTGGCGATCACCTCGGCACCGGAATCTTCCGCCGACTGCAGCAGGTTCAGCACCAGCTGGGTCGAGGTGTCGGAATCCGACAGCGTATGCGCACCACCGCAGCAGGAGGTCTTCAGCGGAAAGTCCACATTGACCGCACCGGCAGCACCCAGCAGGTCATCCATGAAGTGCGGCTGATAGCTGGAATCCGAACCCGGGCCGTTGTCCTTCTCGGGAAAGATCTGGCGGGGACGGGTGTACATGCAGCCGTAGTAGTTGGCGATCTTGATGCCGTTCAGGCTCTTGGTCATCTTCTGCTTGATGCCCTCGGGCCCCAGCTCTTCCATCAGCCACTCGAGCAGATGCAGGGTGCGGACGTCACCGGTGTAGACCGGGTCGTCGGACTTGCGCGCCAGATCCTGGACGGTGTCCATGGCATCCTGGGAGGTCGCGGTCTCGTACTCGGCCTTCTTCAGGTTGTGGTAGCAGCCGTTGCATGGCGCCATCACCGTGTCCATACCCATCTGCTCGGAGGCAATCGCCATGTTCCGCGCGGACAGATAGGTCTGCAGCATCGGGTGAATGTTCTTCACCTCCATCGCGCCGCAGCAGTTGTAGTCGCGCAGATTTTCCATCTCGAGCCCCAGCGCCTTGACCAGCACGCGGGTGGAGCGGTCATACGGACCACCCGAGCCCTCGAGCGCGCAACCCGGATAGTAAGCAACCTTAGCCATGAGCGGCCTCCTTCTGTTCGCGCACGTAGTTCTTCAGCACGTCCCCGGTCTTGCCCCAGGACTTGGTGCGCGGCGTATGTACGGTGTTGATGCCCATCGCCATCAGATGCTTCACCGGCAGGTGCTTCATCATCCGGAAGACGAAGACCTTGATCCAGTCCTGGATCAGCGGCTGGCCGGTCTTTTTGAAGAAGTTCTGCATCACCTTGGAGTCTTCGATGCGGCCGGTCTTGTAGATCTGATCGGCAAACTCTTCGTCGAAGATGGTGGACGGGGCCTTCTCGGTGATCCCTTCCTCTTCCATCCAGTGCGACAGCGCCTTCATCACGCCTTCCGGCTTCACATCCTTCGGGCAGATGTTGGTGCACTTGTTGCACGACACGCACTGCCAGATGATGTCCTTGTCCTTGACCAGCTCTTCCTTCATGCCCAGGCGGGTCAGGTAGATCCAGTAGCGCGGATTGAACTGCACGTTCTGCGCGTACATGGTGCAGGAGTTGGTGCAGGACCCGCACTGCCAGCAGCGGTGCACGTTCTCGCCACCCGCAAAGCCCTGGATCTTCGTCTCGAAATCGTCGTCGTAATCGCGAACGGTGCGCGGGGCGATCATCGTGTTCCAGTGTCCGGACACGTCCACGCCGTCGACCACCAGCTCGTCGTGCTGCTGGAGGCGCTCGTCCTCGATCAGTGCCTTTTCATGTATTGCCATGACGTCTCTCCGAAAACCTGTGCAACCAGGCTCAAGTTCGTTCCGTTATTCAATGCAGCGACGCATCGTGACCTTTCAGGCGGCCTTCCGGGGAGTCGATCCCCAGCAGCTTCACACCCAGCTCCAGCGGGTCCTGCTTGGCCCCGAACTGGTTGTCGATCATGCCCAGACTCATCGACAGTGAACGTGCGTAGTCCGAGTAGGCCTGCACCCAGACCAGATCCGTTACAAACGGCAGGTCGCGGTAGAAGCCTTCCTCGGCCAGCGCCTCATAAAACCAGCGTCTGGCCCCCTCGATCGCCCCGACGGTCTCGCCAATCGGAATCGACCGCAGGGTGTCGTTGCCGCGAATAAACTCGCGCAACGCACCAGTCGTCGTCCCCGTATCCCAGACCCAGCGCGTGGCCAGCGGGACCGTCTCGGGGTCGGCGAAATGCAGGATCTCGGCACCGAAGTCCCAGATCCCGCGTCGCAGTTTCTTGTCGTCCCCGGCCAGATCGGTAAATGCCGCCAGCCGCGAGTCCAGATCCGTATCCGGGCGCACAAGTGCGCGCATCCCGTCTACCAGCGCGCCCTGTCGTTCGGCCATCACACCCGCCAGCTTCCGGCGAACGGCGAAGACCAAACCACCCAGGATGCGCAGATCCTCGGCATCCATCTCGTCGCCCTTGGCGACGGTCGCGGCGAAGACTTCATGCTTCGCCCGTAATGCCTCGATGAAGGTTTCCAGCCCATCGACCCCGCCGGCTTCGGCGATGGCCTCGTTCAGACTGTTCAGCTTCGTCGCGAGGATCTCCTGATCAAAGGTCACCTGCAGCGGCTCCGGGTTGACACCCGAAGCCGCCTCGTCGCTGACGACCTCAGCCGGCTTTCGAAACCAGCGCATGCAGGTCCGCAACCGCGCGGCCACCAGCAGCGGCACCCTGCGCGATCGAGTCATCGATCGTCTCGGGGCCATAGGCCGCACCGCAGGAGTAGATGCCCTTGCGGGTGGTGCCACAGGTGTTGGTGTACTGCTCGGCCTTCTCGATAAAGCCGTGCTTCTCGAGGCCGACACCGAAGACCTGGGAGATCTCCGGGTTGTCGGCGTTCGGATCCATGCCGATGGCGTGCACGACGATGTCGAACGGGATCACGATCGGGCGCTTGACCAGGGTATCCTCACCCTTGACCAGCAGGCGACCATCGCCGGAGGCCGTCACTTCCGCGATACGGGCCTTGACGAACTTGGTTTTGAACTCTTCCTGGGACTTCCAGTAGAACTTGTCTTCGTACAGGCCGAAGGTGCGGATGTCCATGTAGTAGATGAACACGTCCGTTTCCGGCGACAGTTCCTTGATCTCCATGGCCAGGTTGGCGGAGACGGTGCAGCAGATCTTGGAGCACCACTCACGACCGATCTGGCGATCACGTGAACCCACGCAGAGCAGGATGCAGACCCGCTCCGGCACACGGCCGTCGGACGGGCAGGCGATCTTGCCAGAGGCGACCATCTGTTCCATCTGGGTGGTGGTCAGCACGTCTTCGTACGTGCCAAAGCCCCACTCCGGCTTGTTGATGGAATCAAAATGGGTAAAGCCCGTGGCCAGCACGACGGCACCGGCCTGGACCGACTCGCCGTTGGTCAGCGTGGCGGTGAAGTTACCGGCCTCGCCCTCCAGCTTCTCGACCTTGGCGCCCTTGTGCACGGTCGAGTTGGAATCGTCTTCCACGCGCTTGACCATGCGGCCAATGGCGTCCTTCGCCCACTCGCCAGAGGGGACCAGCTTGGCGTAACCCGACAGGATCGGGGCGCCGCCCAGGACATCTTCCTTCTCGACCATCACGGCCTTGAAGCCGGCCGAGGTGACATTGGCGGCGGCGGCCAGCCCAGCCGGGCCACCACCCACTACTAGAACAGTATCTTGCTGCATCAGACTTTGCCCCCGTAAGCGAGCTCAGGATTGTAGAGGTATTCGATATTGCCGGCCTCGACTTCCTTCAGGTATTCCTGGAAGGTCTTCTTGGCCTCGTCCCAGGAGATCCCCATCTTCTCGACCAGGTCTTCGCAGGGCGATGCGTGCCACTGCAGCTGGACGATCTTGAACGGATCCGCGCCGCAGGCCAGGGCCGCGAACTGGACTTCCGCCATGATCGGAATCTGGAAGTTCTGGTTGTGGGCCTTACCGATCCACTGGTTCTTGTCCATGGTCGTGACGCAGCCGGTGTCGTTGGCGAGCATCACGTCGGCGTTGGCTTCCTCGCGGGCCACGCGGATCTTGCGATCCATCGTGAACGAGCGGGTGAACTCGCGTTCGGAGATGATGTGGCGGAAGCCGAAGCCGCAGCAGTCGTACCAGGTGGAATAGTCGATCACCTGCGCACCCAGGGCCTGGGCGGTGGAGGTAATGATCGCGGTACGGTTGCCACCCAGCACGGACGGGTCGTACACCGCATCCTCGTGGACCATCTTGTAGTAATGGCACGCCACGTGGGAGGTGGTACGGATATTCGATACGTCGATGGTCTGCAGCTCGGAGGCGATGCGGTTACGCATCACGTGCACCCACTCGGAGTAGTGGATGATCTCTTCCGGGATGACCAGCTTGCCGTCGACCAGGCGACCCAGCTTGCCAAGGATCTTGGTGACCTTCTCGCGCAGCTCGGCGGACTCAACCAGATACTTGCGGATCTCCTTGTAGTTACCAAAGGAGGTGCCGCAATGGACGAGCGGGTAGAAATGACCCAGCTCGTGGCCGTGCTGCTTGCCGGAGACGTAGGCCTGGTGGAAGTTGCGCAGGAACACCGCTGCCAGCGACTCGACGTTCCCGATACCGGAACCGTGGTAGTTCCACGCGGTGCAGGAGGTCTGGTCGGTCTCGTCGAGGTAGTCCTTGCCCGGCTCGAAGCCGAACTTGTTCATGAACCACAGCAGGGAGGTCGGGTAGCCCGGGATGTTCCCGCACTGGCCACAGGACTTGTGGTGCCAGAGCTGCTTGGTCGGGACCTTCTTGTCCCAGCCGAACAGGGTCTTCACCGACATCGGCTCGTGCTGGTCCTCGATGCGGTGGATGATGATCTGACCGTCTTTTTCGAGCTCGTACATGTGCTCGCGGACGTCATCCATGCGGTCGCCGAGGTCGACCGTGCGGCGGTCGACGTGCTTGCGCACCCAGTCGGTCGCCTTGATCGCGTCTTCCTTGGACAGGTCGGTCGCCTGGAAGAAGGAACCGTGACCGGCGATGCCCTGACCGTCGGTATTGTGGAAGCCGGGCTTCATGGTGCCAGCACCGGCACCTTCGCCGTTCTGGTTGTGATTGCCTGGGGTCTGTTCACTCATAACGCTTCTCCTGATGTCCTGGAGTGGAGTCGGAAACGGGACGACTTACTCGTCGTCTTCCTCTTCCTGCTCCTCGAGCCAGTCTTCGTAGTCCTCGCGCTTCTCGTCGATGAAGTCTTCGATCACGTCGAAGAGGTTCTCGTCCATCAGCTCGAGGGACTTGAGCACCCCGGTCATTTCCCAGATGGTGTACATCTCGACCGAGGTCTTCAGGGACACTTCCCAGGCGGTCTCGACCGTCTGCAGCGTCTTCACCGGAATCGCCTTGCGCAGGATGCGCAGGTCACCTTCCACCTTCTGGATGTTGGGGCCCCAGTCGGGGAAGTGGTCGGGCTGGATCATGTCGGGCGACAGCTGGTTACCCGTGGTGATCAGCTTCAGCATCACGCGACCGAACGGACGGAGCACGTCCTTCGCGGATTGCATTTCGTGCTTGATGGCCACTTCGCGCATAATCGCGACCAGGCCACCAGGGGAATTCTTGAACGGGCAGCGAGCGGCACAGGTCATGCACTGAGCGCAGGCCCAGATCTTTTCCTGCATCGCGTCGTAGATCTGCTCGACGTTTTCGGTCCACAGCAGCTGGACGATCTCGCGCGGGGAGTAGTCGTAGAACTGAGCAGAGGGGCACGTTGCCGTGCAGATGCCGCAGTTCAGACAGCCGTTGAGTTCGTGGTCGTAGCGAAAATCTCCGCGGATGTCGTCGAAGATTTGCTGCATCTCAGCGTATGTCGCCATATGTCACCTCTTCGCTGTTGGCGATGCAGGTTTCTTGAGAACCTTGCTCAGCCAGCCTAGACCTCGTCCAGGCACCTATCCAGTTACCGCATGGCAACCGTCGTTTTTCAGGAATCGGGGCGGTCGATCCTTGCGGATCGCCGCCCCGTTTCAGGCACTTAGAGACGCCTTAGGACTTCTTCACGAGGAAGTAGAACTTGCCGCCTTCTTCCTTGTGTTCCATCAGCTCGTTGCCGGTCTGCTTGGCGAAGGCCTGGAAGTCCTTCACGGCACCCGGATCGGTGGCAATGATGTGCAGAACTTGACCGGTTTCCATGGCCGCCAGGGCCTTCTTGGCGCGCAGGATCGGCAGCGGGCAGTTCAGGCCGGAAGCGTCGAGTTCTTGGTCAAAGTTGGCCATGGTGTGTCTCCTTTAGTGCGTTACCAAAATCAGTTGGATGCTGAGGCACGAACCGGGGTGGTTTGGGGACCACAACGATCGAACCCTTGCCAGCCGAATTCACCCTTATAGGGGAAATGGGATCGGAATACAACCGAATTCTAATCCGGGGTGACGACCGACTTGCCGGCCTGGGCCCACCCCACGATACCGCCACGCAGGCTGTTCGCGGTCTCCAGCCCTTGCTGCGCAAGGAACGCGCAGGCCTGGGCGGAACGAGCGCCACTCTGGCAATACAGGACCAGCGGCGTGTCGCCCCCCAGGAACTCGTCCTTGCGCAACGGCAGGACCGTCAGCGGCACCAGTTCTGCACCGGGAATGACGCCGCGGGACGTCTCGCCGGGGGAGCGTACATCGACAAGCCGAAAGGACTTGCCTTCCGTTCGCCACTGCTCGAGTTCGTCGGCCGTAATCTCCGAGAATCCGTACATGCGCGCGCCACTCCAAGTGTGCTGAACCGCATTTGCCTGCCTCGCTCGCGGGACTCCGATAAAGGCCCCGGTCGCGGAGGATGGGCGCGGAGAATAGCGAAACGGGCCGCAAATGCAAACTTGTCCGCCCGCCAACGGGTGGTTTGTTCTCTCGCGGACAGAAGTCGTGCTATCTTTCCGAGTTGAAGGAAATACTGATGGACGCAACCGGCTCTCGGGCGGGCTCGTCCGGACGATCAACCCCTGATTCATTCGCGGAGGACTTTGCGGTGGACAAGAGCGAATTCCAGGTCAACGGCCATTACGCCGTGACCATGAAGGACGAAAACGGCAAGCTGCGCCCGGCCAACATCTACGTGCACAGCATGGAAGACGAGTACATGATCGTGCGCCGCACCTCCGGCGGTGACGTGGGTCTCCTGTTCAAGCTGAAGTACGACGACGTGGTCAAGATCGTGCGTACCCACAAGGTGCTGGACCGCAAGAAGTTCATGATCCCGGAAGCGATGCTCAAGCCGAAGCTCTGGGAAACCCGTGACAGCATGCGCACCTACTCTTCGGCTCCGGGCCTCGGCAAGTAACCGACCCCGCGATGCCAAGACCCTTCGGAGGCCGGCCCCAACGGCCGGCCTCCGTCGTATGAAGACACGGCTTCTCACGCTACTTTCGACCCTGCTCCTGGTACTCACGCTGGGGGCTCCAACGGTTTCGGCCTCCGGGACCGCCCTGCCCGATCTGGGCGAGGCCTCCGGTGGCGTACTGACCCCCGCGGAAGAGCGCGAGCTCGGCCGCTCCCTGCTTCGAGAGATCCGGCGGTCCCTGCCACTGGTGACCGATCCGGAAGTTTCCTTCTACGTCGACTCCCTTGGCCGGCAGCTGCTCGCCAATGCCCCTGACGCAGATGGCCCGTTCTACTTCCTGACGATCGACAACGGTCAGGTCAACGCCTTTGCGATGCCCGGCGGAATCATCGGGGTGCACTCCGGACTGATGCTCGAGGTGCGCGACGAGGCCGAACTGGCCGCCGTCATGGCCCACGAAATTGCACACGTCACCCAACGCCACCTGGCCCGAATGTTCGCGCGCGGGCGCGAGGTCAACTTCACCACCGGCCTGGCCATCCTCGCCGGGGTCCTGGCATCGATGGCGGATCCAACCCTGGGCTCGGCCATCATCACCGGCGGTGTCGCGGGCGGTATCCAGCAACAGATCAACTTCACCCGCGCCAACGAGGCCGAGGCCGACCGCGCCGGCATGCGCATACTGGCCAGCGCCGACTTCGACCCGAACGCGATGGCGGATTTCTTCGAGCGTCTACAGGAACTCTCGCGCGGCGTTGGCGACGCGGTGCCCGAGTACCTGCGCACCCACCCGGTCACGCTCGACCGTATCACCGACGCCCGCAATCGCGCGGCCGGCCTGCCGGCGGTGGACACGCGCAACCGCGGCCCCGAGTTCCAGTGGATGCAGGCCCGCACCCGGGCCCTGAAGGACCCGCGCCGTGCGATCGAGATCCATCGCGGGGCCTCGGACCCGGCCCCGCACCAGATCTACGGCGCAATGGTGGCTCACCTGGAGCGCGGCGAACTGGACCGCGCCGCCGAACGGCTGGAGGAAATCCCGGTCGAGGAGGCCCCCGGGATGACGCTGGAGCTGGCGCGCGTCGCACTGGAGCGCGAACGCGGCAACCACGAAGCGGCGCTCGAGATCCTGAATGACCTGGACGCGGTCTACCCCGGGCACCCGGTCATCCGCGAAGTGCTGGCCCGCGTGCACCGAGATCTCGACAACCCCGACCGCGCCATCCGCATCGTCAACGAGATGATCCGCAATGAACGCGCGCCCAACCCCGAGTTGCTGCGACTGAAGGCAGACATCGCGGATGGGGCCGGCTATATTGCGATCAGCCGCGAGGCCATGGCGGAGTTCTTTTTCCACCGCGCGCAGTACGAAGAATCGGTACGTCAGTTCGAAGCCGCCATCGACGCACGCGATGCCAGCGAGCGCGATATCCAGCGGATCGAAGACAAGCGAGACACGGCCAAGGAAACCGCGCGGCAGGCGCGCGAACAGCGTCGCTAGGGAGACGCCGCACCCCACGAAGGATCGGGGCACGCTCAAGGGCAGACATCAGCATCCGTCACAGCCAGAAGCCGGGGAATCCGGTTCTGGAGGCACTGCGGGCTGAATACGGCTTCATACCAGCCAGGCGTCGCGCCAGTCGGCATGGAGGCTCCGTGCCCAGGGAATGTTCCACAAAGATGCAGCGTCTAGACTGCTGCTTCGAGAAACCAATAAATCACAATAAACGACAGTAGAGAGAGGTAGGACCCTCATGCATATCTCACGCCGCGAATTCATGCAGCTGCTGGCCGCCGCCAGCGTGGCCGGTTTCCCTCTGGCGGGCTGCGCCAAGGCCACCAATGGCAAGTACGGCACCTCGGGAGACCCGTACGACATGCTGGATCGTTTCGGCAATGTGCACCTGCTGCACTACACCGACTGCCATGCGCAGCTCAAGCCGATCTATTTCCGCGAGCCCAACGTGAACCTGGGCGTAGCCGATATGCGCAACCGCCCGCCGCACATCGTTGGCGAGCACTTCCTCAAGCACTATGACATCGAACGCGACAGCATCTTTGCCCACGCCTACACCAACCTGAACTTCATGGAGGCGGCCGAACAGTACGGTCGCGTCGGCGGCTTCCCGCAGCTGAAGACGCTGGTCAAGAAGTTGCGCGACTCCCGCCCCAACTCGCTGCTGCTGGACGGAGGCGACACCTGGGGTGGTGGTTCGGGTACCGCGCTGTGGACCAATGCCCAGGACATGGTCGATGCGCAAAAGCTGCTGGGCATCGACATCATGACCGGCCACTGGGAATTCACCTACGGCGCCGACCGCGTGGAAGAGGTCGTCAACGGCGATTTCGCCGATGCCGGGATCGACTTCGTCGCTCAGAACGTGCGCGACGTGGACTGGGGCGACCTGATTTTCAAGCCGTACGTGATCCGCGAGTTGAATGGTGTCAACGTCGCCGTGATCGGCCAGGCCTTCCCCTACACCCCAATCGCCAACCCGCGCTGGATGATCGAGCAGTGGTCGTTTGGCATTCGCCCCGACGACATGCAGCAGCAGGTCAACGCCGCGCGCGAAGAAGGCGCGGAGATCGTGGTCGCACTGTCGCATAACGGCATGGACGTGGACATCAAGATGGCCGGCATGGTCGAGGGTCTAGACGCGATCATGGGCGGTCACACGCACGATGCCGTCCCGCAGCCGCTGCCGGTGGAGCGCCCCGATGGCGGCACCTGCCTGGTCACCAACGCGGGCTCTAACGCCAAGTTCGTCGGTGTGCTGGACTTCGATTTCCGCGACGGCGAGATCAAGGACTGGGAATACCGCCTGGTCCCGGTGTTCGCCAACCTCCTGGACGAAGATCCGGAGATGGCCGAGTTCGTCGACAACATGCGCAGCCAGGACGTCACCTATGACGGCGACACCTTCAACATGGAGGAGAAACTCTCCGAAGAGCTGGCCGTCGCCGAGGACCTGCTGTTCCGCCGTGGCAACTTCAACGGCACTTTCGACCAGCTAATCTGTGATGCGCTGATGGAGGTCCACGATGCCCAGATCGCGTTCTCGCCAGGCTTCCGCTGGGGGACGACCGTACTCCCGGGCATGCCAATCACCTTCGAGCACATCATGGACCAGACCGGCCTGACCTATCCGGAGACCACCCGCAACGCCATGACCGGTGCGCAGATCAAGGACATCCTGGAAGACGTCGCCGACAACCTGTTCAACGCCGACCCGTTCTACCAGCAAGGTGGCGACATGGTCCGCGTGGGCGGCCTTCGGTATGCGATCGATCCGGAAGCCGAGATCGGCAACCGAATCTCCGATATGGAACTGGGCGGCGAGAAGGTCGACCCGGACAAGGAATACGTCGTCGCCGGCTGGGCCAGCGTCCAGCAGGAGCCGGCGGGCGGTACCGGCACGATGATCTGGGACAACGTCGCCGAGTACCTGCGCAACCAGTCCAATGGTGTTCGCATCAGCGAACTCAACGAGCCCAAGGTCAAGGGTATTGGCGAGGACAACCTCGGCTATGTCCCGACAACCGAGGACATGTACCGACCCTCCTGATCCTGCCACAGGCCCAGGAACGAGAAAGCCCCGCGATTGCGGGGCTTTTTTGTAGGAGATGACCGTTACTACTGATTGACCCAGCGTCCCTGCGCATCCCTGCACGCCGTACCGTTTACCGTTTCCGGCTGTCCGTTCATCGTCGTCTGCACCTGGTACTCGCGGCAGTCCTGCCCGTGCGCCTGATAGGTGCGCGTGGGGGTAGCCTGATACTGGTATCCGGTATTGGGGTTCTGCCAGGTGGATGCCCGGTGATCCGGGTTGTGCTCCAGGGTATGCGAAACCTGCTGGCGATCGACCTGGTCCATAGTGCGCCCCACGGAGCCGCCGATCGCTGCGCCGGCCAGCGTACCGGCGATGATCGCCGCGGTCCGCCCCCGGCCACCGCCGATCTGGGAACCGATGACACCACCGGCCGCACCGCCAATCACCGCACCGGTCTGCTGTTTGGTGGGCGGCGTCTGGCAACCGGCGAGCAGAAAGGCCACGCTCGCCACCGCCGCTAACAACACTGTCTTTTTCATCTCTGCCTCCGTTGCGCGGCCACAGGGCCGCGCTGCACAACTGCATCATTCAAGTTAGCGGCGAAGACCTGAACGCTGCGTGAAATTCCGGGGGCACAAGGTTGCGCGACTGAATGTGACCTCCAGGCCGCAAAACTTCCAAGCCGTTCAAAACACGTATGAGAAACCTCGTATTCATGTCTCAGAATCGCCCACCTCCGCTGTCGCCTTCAGGCATCTCTTCCTAGACTGTCCTCCGGTAAAAGACACCCCCCGGTGAAGTGAGGAACGTGACCATGATCAAGAAGATATTCGCTACAGCCATTGTTGCCAGCGTGTTCGTAACCGGCCCCGTGATGGCGCAGTCCGCCGGCGCGGCCGCCACCGGTGGTGCCAGCACGGGCGCCAGCGCGAGTGCCCCGCAGGGGAATCCCAGCTCGCCGGTCGCCGGTGGCACCCCCTCGGGTGGCATCTCCGCAGCGGCGCGTTCGGAACCGGGCGCGGTGTCGCGTATTGCGACCCGCTCCGGTCGCCTGGTGGGCCTGATTGCCTCCACCGGTACGACCCCGGGAACCGGTACCACACCGGCGACGGGCACTCGGTAACGAACGCCCATGCGAACCAATTCGCACTTCCTTCGCGAAGGCCGCCTCCGGGCGGCTTTCGCATGTCTGGGCCTTGGGATTTTCGTGAGCCTGGTCACGGGCTGCGGTAGCGGCGGTCCCACGCCACTGGGGGCATCCCTGCAAAGCATGGTCACGGGCGGACCGGATGTGAGCTCCCGGGCAGAGGAGATTCCCTATGCCTCGCTCGCGGTTCGGACCGAACACCATCAGGGGTTGCTGATCCTTGGGGCCATCTCCGACGAAAACACCTTTTGGCCGAGCGCCGAGGGCCTTTCGCTGCAACTGCGTGACGGGGGGCTGTTTGCCACATCCGGTCTCGAACAGGACCTGCTGGGAACACACCATCCCGACACCGATGCACCTCCCTGGCGCCAGGCAAGCCCCGACACCTACCGGGTCGAACGCCATGTCCGCGTACCCTCCGGCGCCATCGTCCGCCATGTCGGCGAGGGCACCCTGGACTGCGGGACAAGCACATCGCGGGACCTCCCCCTCGCGACCCTGGAGCTCGAGCGCTGCCGCGAGCGTATCGACTGGGAAGGTGCCGGAACGACTCGCGCCGATCTCTGGCGCGACCCCGAAACCCGCGATCTATGGGCATACGACGGCCAGGCCTGGCCGGATGGTCCCTCGATCGCCTGGCAGGTGGCTCGCCCCTGGTGGTAGCCCTCGCAGGAGGCATGATGCAACACCATTTTCGTCCCATGTGGCTGGCCCTGGGCTTGCTGGCCCTGGCCCCTACGGTGGGCTCGACCGACGATACGCCGGTCGAACCCTCGCTCGCCGAAACCTGGGTGGCCTGGCAGGAAGAACTGTCCGAACCCATCGACTGGGCCTATGGCTTCGCCCTGCGCAGCCGCGATGTACGCCCCATCGACCACGAACGCAGACGGCTTCTGGCCGAAATCGAGCTGGTCGGCCAGACGATGGACATCGGCGGACGCCCCGAGGTGGCCCGGGCGCTCGATTCCTGGAGCGAAACGGTCGACGCGATGGAGACGGCACCCAATGTACGCAGTGCCGAGCGCCTCGACCTGCCCTGGCTCCTGGCCAATCTGCGCCACGCGCCCGACCCCACCGGCATGGAGCACATTGGCTACTGCACCCCGCCCGACTGGGTGGAGCTGTGGTCACTGGATGGCGTGGACCGCCATGAATGGACCCCGGGGATGACCCTTCAGGACCTGCTGGCCAAGCCCTCGCGCGCCGCGCTGCGCGGGACCGACACGGCCGCCGTGGTTTCGCCGATCGGCGAAGTCCACGTATTCGGCGCCGCGCCCTGGAACCGCGAGGACATCGCGATCGCGCCCGGGACCCGGGTAATGACACACCTCCATGTCCGTGACCTGGGGGGGTCGGTAGAGGGTGATCTGCTCAACCAGCGCCTGCCCCGTTTTCTTGCGACCCGCTTGCCGGGCGACAACTGCACACTTCGGAAATTGCCATGAACGCTACACCTTTGCGCATGCGCCGCCGCAGCCTGGTGGTAGCCGTGCTCCTCGGCCTGGGCCTGCCCACGGCACAGGCCGAGGAGTTCGGACTCGGCCAGGGCCAGCGGGATACCGGCGGTATTGGTCTGATGCAGACCCCCACGGCCCGCACCGGTGATGCCGGTCACTTCGCCGCCGGCTGGAATCGCACCTACCCCTACCGTCGCTGGAGCGTCTTCGTACAGCCGCTCGACTGGATGGAGCTCGGCTTCCGCTATGTACAGGTCGAGAACCGGCCATACCTGGCCGCCGGCGATGACGACCGTTACAACATCGACAAAGGCGCGGACATCAAACTCCGTCTGGTCGAGGAGAGCCGCTATATCCCGGAAGTGGCCGTCGGGTTCCAGGACCTGGGCGGCACCACCCTGTTCGGGGGCGAGTACCTGGTTGCCAGCAAGCGCTGGAACAACTTCGACTTTTCCCTGGGGCTGGGCTGGGGTTATCTCGGCAACCATGGCGATATCGAATCGCCGCTTGGCTGGATTGACGACAGCTTTGACGAACGGCCACGTTCCGCCGGCGGCGGTCAGGGCGGCGAGGTCGCCACGCACCAGATGTTCCGTGGCCCGGCGGCCTTGTTCGGTGGGGTCGAGTACCAGACCCCCTGGGATCGCCTGCTGCTGCAGGTCGAGTACGAGGGCAACACCTATCAGCACGAGCCGCAGGACAACGCCCAGGAACAGGATTCCCGCTTCAATTTCGGGGCGCGACTGAAACTGACCAACAGCATCGAACTGCATACCGGCTGGCAACGCGGCAATACCGCGATGGTGGGCCTGCATTTCACGACCAACCTGGCGCGGCTCTCGCAGCCCAAGGCCGACGACCCGGCCCCGGTCGATCCCGCCCATGTGGAGCGTCGCGACTGGGATGCGGTGGCCACCGACCTCAACACCAATGCCGGGATCTACGTGACCGAGATCCGCCAGGTCGGCGACACCATCGAGGTCACGGGCGAACCAGCCCGTTACCGCAACCTGAAGCAGTCCGAAGGGCGGGCCAACCGTCTGCTCGAGGCGCAGGCCGATGCCGGCATCCACACCTTCCAGTACCGCTGGCAGACACTGGGCCTCGATCTGCGCGAGAGCCTGCATGATCGCGAGGCCTTCGGCCGCGCCCTGGCCTCTGCGGATCACGAGACCGACTACCGGCACAGTGTGCGGGTGCGCGATATCGAACCCACGACCAACAATGATCGTGGCGAGGTCCTCTACGAGGCCGAACCCCGGCGCTTCGAGTGGGGCGCAGGCCCATCCCTGGAACAGAACTTTGGCGGCCCCGACGGCTATCTGTACCGGCTGTCCGCCTATCTCGACGCCAGCTATCACCTCGCCCAGGGCACCTGGATCTCGTCGATGCTGTCGACGACCCTGGCGGACAACCTCGAGAACTACGAATACATCGCCGATTCCGACCTTCCCCGCGTGCGCACGCACATTGGCGACTACCTCGCCGAGACCAGCGTCGGCATCACCAACCTGCAGGCCAACCATACCAAGCGCCTGGGCAAGAACTGGTATGCGATGGGCTATGGCGGCATTCTTGAAACAATGTACGCGGGTGTCGGTGCCGAGGTCTTGTACCGCCCGTTCAACAGCCGCTGGGCCATCGGCGTGGATGCCAACTGGGTACGTCAGCGCGAGTTCAACCAGCAATTCGGCCTGCGGGACTACGAGCAGGTGACCGGGCATGTGACCACGTACATCGACACCGGTGTACAGGACATCCATGCACGGGTAAGCGTGGGCCGCTATCTGGCCGGCGACCTCGGGACCACCCTCGACTTCTCGCGCGAGTTCGCCAATGGCGTACGGGTCGGCGCCTGGTCGACCTTCACCGACGCCGGGGACGATTTCGGCGAAGGCAGCTTCGACAAGGGCCTGTACCTGTCGGTCCCCTACGACTCCTTCTTCTCGACCTCCAGCCGCAACCGGGCCAACATCGCCTGGCAGCCCCTGACCCGCGACGGTGGCGCCCGCCTGAACCGGCGTCATCAGCTGTTCGACATCACCGAAGAACGTCAGGTCGGCCGCTACTGGGACGAGCCCGACGCCACCTGGCGTTAATCCCCCGGTGTCCGGGGCATCGCGTCCCGGACACCCCTTCCCTCCGGTTGACGAGACGCCGAGTCAGGCGCGTGTGCGTTCGCACTCGCGCCCCAGGCTTCCCTCCCCCTTGCCACCTCCGACGCAGTCGGGACAATCCCGGCACACCTGCGCATACGCGCTGGTCGCGAATCCATGACAGGGCAGCCCGGCACCAGCCGCTCCTTCCACGGAACACCAGGACTGTCGATGGCGACTTATTCGTTACGCTCTCTCGCCTCGGCGCCCCACCACCCTCCGCAGGCAGACGCGTGCGTTCTGATCGTCCGACGACCCTCAGTCACACCCGCCTGTTCGGTCTCCTGCCAGGCGAGGCGCTGATTGAATCGCGAGTCCGCGCTCGACTCGCGTTTGCGTGCGAACAAGCCGTGGTGACGGCCGTGCAGTCATTCTGCACAAGGGAGCCGCAACGGCGTGCCCGGGGGCACGCACTTGCCTGCCCCAAACCGGACCGGCAACCGGCACCACCACGTTCGCTGTACTAGCTCCGCCGCGCCTGCGGCCATCGCGACCACGAACACCCAAGGCTCGCGATCCGCGCCGCATTCCCCGGTGGGCGATGTTCGACAAACAAAAAAACCCCGGCAATCGCCGGGGCCACGGGGTAATCCATCGGGGCCGCCGCTTCGCGGCCCCGCGATCCGCTACTTGTAGGAGTAGTGATAATAGCCGTAGCCGTAGCTGGTCGAGGCCTTGTACTCGATCGAGTTCAGGATACAGCCACGCACGTCGACTCCCGCTGCATCGAGACGGCGCCGTGCCGACTCGATCTCGCGTAGCGGGTTCAGCTGGAAGCGCACCACCATCAAGGTGGTCGAGCACTGGCGTGCGACCACGGCGGCATCGGTAACCGCCAGGATCGGCGGCGTGTCGATCAGCACCAGGTCGTAGTCGCGGCTGAGCTGTTCCAGCATGCGGCTGAAACGGTCGCTCATCAGCAACTCCGACGGGTTCGGCGGCGCGCTGCCACGGGCGATGTAGTCCAGCCCCTGGATATCCGTGCGGCGCAGCACCCCTTCCAGGGATTCCTGGCCCGCCAGAAACTCCGAGAGTCCCCCGTCGCTGCGCTGACCGAAGGCGTGGTGCACATGTCCCTTGCGCAGGTCGGCGTCAATGATCAGCACGCGCTGTCCCGCCTGCGCACAAACGGTCGCCAGGTTAACCGAGACAAAACTCTTGCCCACATTCGGGCTCGGACCGGTAATCACCAGCCGGTTGTCCTCGGCCTCCAGCATCGCGAAATGCAGGCTGCTGCGCAGGCCGCGCAGGGCCTCGATGGCGTCATCGGCCGGGTCGATCGAGGCCAGCACATCCCCTGGAACGTCATGCCCCCGCGACTGGTGGCGCCGTTTCACCCGGCGCAGCAGATTCTCCTGCGCCCTGGAACGCGGCACGCTGGCATACACCGGCAGGTCGATCCCCTCGATCTCCTCCTGTGATTCCACCCCGCGGTTGAACATCCCGCGCACCAGCACCAGCGCAATCGCCAGGCCACCGCCAAATACCGTGGACAGCATCACGATCATGTTGCGCTGTGGTTCGACCGGGGACAGCCCTGCCTGGGCATCGTCCAGGATACGGACGTTCCCCACCGTGCTGGCGCGGGCAATATCCATCTCCTGCATGCGATTGAGCAGCTGGACGTAGATGTCCTGGTTGACCTCCACATCCCGGTTGAGACGCAGGATCTGCTGCTGGGTCTCCGGAAGCGCGCTGACCTCCTGGTTCAGCCGGTTGCGCTCCTCCTGCAGCTTCTGGCGTTTGTCGATCAGGGCCGCATAGGTCGGATGGCTGGCCGTGTACCGCCGGGAGATCTCGGCCTCCTCGAACTCCAGCTCGTTGAGCTGACGTTCCAGGTTGACCAGGCGGTCCAGCACGGCACGGGTCTCCTGCGAGAGGTCCACGCTGTCGCGCTCTGTGCGGTACTCGTTCAGCGCATCCTCGGCCGTTTGCAGCTGATCGCGCACATCCGGCACCTTCTCCTCCAGGAATTCGAGGCTCTTCTCGGCCTCGGCGGCCTTGCGCTGAACATTCTGCGTCAGATAGATCTGGCTGATGGTGTTCAGGATGCGCTGGGCCTGCTGCGGGTCCGGATCGGTCAGGGTCAGGCTGAACACGCCACTCTCGCGGCCCTGCTGCCCCGCTTCGAACTGGCCACGCAAGCTGTTGATCGCCGCCAGGCGCGAGCGCCGCTGGATATCAAAACGCGCCCCCGGCCCCGCATCCATTTCGGCCACACGCAGGCGCACATCACCCTCGAAGAACTCCACGTCCTCGCCAATACGCCCCTCGCCCAGTTCGTGATCCCCGTTGATCAGGCGATAACGATCGTCATCCAGAACCTCCAGCGTAAAGGTGCGCCCCTCGTAGGCTCGGGCCACCTGGAACTCGCCCACGTTGATCGACTCGCCCGCCCAGACACTGGACTGAGCAAAGGCGGGGCGCTCCATGCCCCGGCGAACGAGGTAATCGCCCACCACCGGCATACGGTGCGGGCGTACCACCAGATCCAGCGCCTCCTGATCGACCGTGCGCCCGAGGACCATGCGTGAACGCAGGATCTGCAGCTCGGCCTCGACGCGCGGCTCCTGCCCCAGCATCTCGCGCACACTGGACAACGGGCTGCTGAAGCGTCCCATATCCTCCACCTGTACCAGCGCATCCGCCCGGTAGATCGGGGTGGACAGCGTCGCGTATACCGCGCCTGCAATGGCAAACAGCGCCGTAATGAAAATGATCAGCCACTTGTGGTCCAACAACTGGCCAAGCAGTCGGCCAATATCCAGTTCGCCTTCCGGCACCCCGGGGGAATGGTTCTTTGTCATCGGGATTTACCTGTGTCGGAGATCATCGGTTCAGCCGCCGCGCCCAGGCATCGGCAGCCTCCACGAGTAGGGCATGAGCCTGCGCAAAGACTTCGGGGCTCTTGCCATAGGGATCGGGAATGTCTCGGCCACGGCCACCTTCCAGCCAGTGGCCAAATCGCATCGTCTTGCCGAGCACCTCGGGGTGGCGCCCGCCGACGGCCTGGCGCTGGCCCTCGCTCATGACCAGCACCAGATCGGCGTGATGCAGCAGATCGGGCTCGATCTGACGCGCCTTGTGCGCCGTGACGTCCAGACCCGCGGCCTCGGCCAGGCGCCGCGCCTCGGGGTGGACGCCCTCCCCGACCACGGCCCCGAGGCCGGCGGATTCCACCGAGCGATCGGGCAGACGCTCGCGCAGCAGTGCCTCGCCCACGGGACTGCGGCAGATATTGCCGGTACAAACCACCAGAATCCGGTTAAACATGGCTAGAAGTCATCCGACAGGCGGCGCACGTCGCGCGTGGTACGGGAGGATTGGTAGACAGCGCTTACCGTGGGCAGCAGCTGGCTGATCACGCGATTCCAGCGGCCCAGCGACGTTGTCGTCACATACACGATGTCCAACGGCTCCAGCTCGAACTCGGCCCCCAGCATCAGCGCTGCGGAATTGCGCGCATCCAGTTGATACACGGTCGCGAGCTTGTCGCTCTCCGGTGGTGCACGGCGGATCACGAAGATGCCGCTGGCGTCCGCCCGGTTCTCGTTAAACCCTCTGGCCTGGCTGAGCGCATCCATCAGCGTGAGCTGACCGCGGCCCAGGGGCAGCCGCTGCGGCTCACCGACCTCGCCCATCACGTAGACCTGCTGGCCAGCGGTATCCGGGACGTGCAGCACATCGCCATCGCGCAGGAGCCGGTTCTGCGACATGTCGCCATAGCGCAGCATGTCGTAGAGCGAGATCACGATCTCTTCGCCTTCCCGCGTCAGGATCACCTCGTGCCAGTTGGCATCGTCGGAAAGCCCACCCGAGTGATGGATCGCATCCAGCACGGTCAGCGGGACATTGGTCACCGGCTGCACGCCGGGCTCGCGTACAGAGCCCGTCACCTGGACCTTCTGCGAATTGAAGGCCGCCACGCGTACCTCGACCTGGGGCTCGTTCACGAAGGTCGCGAGATCGCGCGCAATCCGGTCGCGCACCTGCGACACCGTGTACCCCTCGACTTCCACGCGCCCGATATAGGGGTAAAAGATCGTGCCGTCCGGGTGCACGGTATTCCCCGACTCCACGGCCGATCGCTCGCTCCCGGCGGGGATGGTCAACTCGGGGTGTTCGTACACGATGACAGCCAGCACGTCGCCGCGACCGATGCGGTAATCGTATTCAGCGACGTCCTGCGCCATCTCGTCGCTTACACGGCGAAGGTCCGGCGGGACCGAGCGCGTCTCCTGGGCCCGGATCAGACCAAAGGTTATGGGCTCGATATCGACCAGGTCCTCGACCGGGGCACTGGAGGTGCGTTCGGCAATGTGCCCGCCAGGGGCCCAGGCACACCCACCCAATATCACCAGCAGGCTCAGCAACAGGACCCAGCGTACGGGGGGGATCACGTTCATGGATCTTCCTCTTTTGCGCATGGCCGCAGCGCCCTGGCGCCCACGGCTGCGTCGTCACCTTGCGATTCATCCTGGCGAGCCCCACCGGGTCCGCCTCAAGCGGGCCGACCATGTCACGAATAGGTCGGATCGTCGTCGAACTGGCGCAAAATATCGGCAGCCAACCCCTTGCAGGCAATGCCGCGATCCGAAACTTACGGGGCGAGTCACAGCTTCGACGGATCGACCTCACGTTTCCCGGAACCGGCGTTGCGGGGCCATTCCGGCCGATGCTTGAATCCATCGCGTTCACCCCATGAACGAGTGACCCGGACCCTCGTCACAACGCCCCTGGGCAAGCGAAACGTCCGGACACGTCAGTCCCATCCATCTGACAAGGAAGAGGCGACATGAAAGTCTTGATCACCGGCGCGGCAGGATTTATCGGCTCCCATCTGGCCCTGCGCCTGCTGGAGCGTGGCGACACCGTGATCGGTGTCGACGACATGAACGACTACTACGACCCGAGCCTGAAGCGGGCCCGACTGGACCGCATCCGCGCCTTGCCGGCGTCCCGCCAGCGCTTCGTGTTTGAACACGAAGACATCGCCGACCGCGAGGCGATGGAGCGGGTGTTCCGCGAGCATCGCCCGGAACGGGTGGTCAACCTGGCGGCTCAGGCCGGGGTGCGCTACTCGCTGGAGAACCCGGCGGCCTATGTCGACACCAACCTGGTCGGTTTCGGCAACATCCTGGAGGGCTGCCGGCACAACGGCGTGGAGCACCTGGTCTACGCCAGTTCCAGCTCCGTCTACGGCGCCAACACCACGATGCCGTTCTCGGTGCACGATAACGTCGACCACCCGCTGAGCCTCTACGCCGCGAGCAAGAAGGCCAACGAGCTGATGGCGCATACCTATGCGCATCTGTACCAGCTTCCGGTGACGGGCCTGCGCTTCTTTACCGTCTACGGCCCCTGGGGCCGGCCGGACATGGCGCTGTTCCTGTTCACCCGGAAGATCCTGGCGGGCGAGCCGATCGACGTCTTCAACTACGG